>NZ_RBEE01000001.1 GCF_003725795.1 Pedobacter jejuensis
TAAAAACGTTGCTTCGGTTGTAGATCCAATTGATCCGAACAACCCTCAAAACCCATCAGTAGAGGTGCCAACGGAAGGGAAGATTACAGCTACTAAAACAATTGTTGGTAACCCATCGAGCGTAAAACCGAATGATGTACTGACTTACAATATTACCTTAACAAATAACTTTGGCACTGCAAAAACAGGCGTAACGGTAAGTGACGCGGTTCCAACTACGCTAACAAACATCAACTCAATTAGCAATGGAGGAACCTTAACAGGCAATACAATTAACTGGTCTGCTTTGACGGTTCCTGCAAATGGAACACTCGTATTGAGTTTCACTGCCACAGTCATATCAACACTTCCGGCAGGTACAACACAGATTAAAAACGTTGCCTCGGTTGTGGATCCAATTGATCCGAACAACCCTGAGTTACCGGAAGTTGTGGTACCAACAGAAGGGAAGATTACTTCAACGAAAACAATTGTTGGTAATCCATCGAGCGTAAAACCAAATGATGTACTGACTTATAATATTACTTTAACAAATAACTTTGGCACTGCAAAAACAGGTGTAACGGTAAGTGACGCTGTTCCTTCAACCCTAACCAATATCACAGGAATTAGCAATGGCGGAACCTTAACCGGCAATACAATTAACTGGTCTGCTTTGACAGTTCCTGCAAACGGCAGCTTAACCTTGAGCTTCCAGGCAACGGTTATACCAACACTTCCGGCAGGCACAACACAGATTAAAAACGTTGCTTCGGTTGTGGATCCAATTGATCCGAACAATCCTGAGTTACCGGAAGTTGTGGTACCAACGGAAGGCAAGATTACAGCTACTAAAACAATTGTTGGTAATCCTGCAAGTGTTAAGTCTGGCGAAGTTCTAACTTATAACATTACTTTAACGAACAGTTTTGGCACTGCAAAAACAGGAGTAAAAGTAAGTGATGACCTACCTATTCAATTACAAAATATTACCAATATCAACAATGGAGGCACATTAACAGGTAGTATAATTAATTGGAATAATTTAACTGTACCAGCAAATGGAACCTTAATCTTAAGTTTTAATGCAACAGTTAAAGTTAACTTACCTGCAAGTACCACCAGCATCAGGAACACAGCTATAGTAACAGATCCAATCGATCCAACCAATCCGGATAAACCTTATGTAGAAGTCCCAACAACAATTAACGACCTCTTCATTCCTAACCTTTATACTCCAAATGGCGATGGTAATAATGATACTTTCGTAATCAGAGGACTGGAAATGTTTGCCGAGAACGACCTGATTATTGTAAACCGTTGGGGTAACGAAGTTTATAAACAAAAGAACTACCAAAACAACTGGACAGGTGAAGGGCTTAATGAGGGAACATATTATTATGTGTTGCGTGTAAAAGACACCAGTGGCTCAAATTGGAAAGTTTATAAAGGTTACATCACTTTAATTAGAGTATTTAGTAAATAAAAGAATAAAGATTAACCGAAGAGGCTACTATCAGCTTCTTCGGTTATCAATCATTTCTATATGAAAAGACTATTCATATCACTTACAATACTTCAGTTTGCCGTTAAGTTTACTCATGATTAAAAGCATATACAATTTAGTCAGTACATGTTAACATTCTTCACCAGATCTAGTAAGTCAGCAAGCGCAAGAAACGTCAGCTTTATTTGAACAACAAAAAAAAATTTAACTATTGCAAATCGTCTGTCAACGATAAAGAATTGCGATGAAATGTTGGGTTTAAAAGATGGAAAATGGACGGATCAAGGTGTTCATGACGCATTAGTCAATGAAACTGGCGTTATGCCCGTATTGTAATTATCATCTGGCTCTATTCGCAATAATAGCGAGTGTTTTTTATGTTCTATAGAACTGCTACATCCATAAATCGATTAATATTTAATTTGTAAATATCCATAATTACATAAAACCTTTGTTCTTTAATAATTATTTGTAGTTTTACGAATAATCGAAATATGCAGGATTTCTGGAATAGCCTACAGCATTTAATTGACCCCAAAACATTATTGAGAGAGGGCGGTTTTTACCTTGTTGTGTTTGTGATTTTTGCAGAAACGGGTTTAGCTTTTGGTTTCTTTCTCCCAGGTGATTATTTATTGTTTCTTGCAGGCATGTTTGTTGCCAATAAACAACTGGATGTTAATATCATTACTCTAATTATATCATTAAGTATAGCGGCAGTAGTTGGTAACTTTGTAGGTTATTGGTTTGGGCACAAAACAGGTCCATCACTGTATCACAGAAAGGATTCTTTCTTTTTTAAGAAAAAATATTTGCGTTCTGCAGAGGCCTATTACAATAAGCAGGGCGCTTTTGCGCTAATAATGGGAAGATTTGTTCCCATAGTTAGAACTTTTGCACCGATTTTTGCTGGTGTGGTAAAAATGGACTTTAAAAAATTTGCTTTTTACAACATTGTAGGAGGTGTTTTATGGGCCTGTTCATTAACTTTATTAGGCTATTTTTTAGGCATAAAGTTTAAAGAAGAAATAAACGATTATTTATTATATATTATTATTGGATTTATACTTATCACAACTATCCCTTTATTGATTACCTTTGTAAAAAGTAAAGTTGGTAGCTCTGACGAAGAAAAGACAGATTTAAATTAAAAATGGCAAAAGACGATCATCACGCATGGCATAGCGTATCTCCTGGAAAAAACGTTCCAGAAGTTGTAAACGCAATTATTGAAATCCCAAAAGGCTCAAAAGCCAAATATGAAATAGATAAAGAATCTGGTTTGATTAAATTAGACAGGGTTCTTTTTTCATCTGTAATGTACCCAGCAAACTATGGTTTTATCCCACAAACATATTGTGATGATAAAGATCCATTGGACATATTAGTCCTATGTTCGGTAGATGTATTCCCAATGACTTTGATAGAAGCTAAAGTTGTTGGTGTTATGCACATGGTTGATAATGGCGAGCAAGATGATAAAATCATCGCTGTTGCTGCTCATGATATGTCGGTAAATTACATTAATGATTTAGATGAATTACCGCCACACCAAATGAAAGAAATTGTTCGTTTCTTTCAGGATTATAAAGCGTTAGAAGAGAAAAACGTAACCATCGAACATTTACTTGGTGTTCGTTATGCGCATAAGGTAATTAAAGAAAGCATAGAACTTTATAACACAACATTTAGAGAATTAGCTTAATGGATTTACCCACGGTCTGTTTGTTTTTAAATTTAGAGTTAAGTACAATCTTACCAACAAACGTAGTTTTGGTTGCTTTACAAGAGCCAGATACATCATCAATTGGATGGAGATTAATCTTCGCATTATTTTTAGTTTTACTTAACGGATTTTTTGTTGCTGCCGAGTTTGCAATTGTAAAAGTTAGGGCATCACAAATAGAAATTAAAGCCAAATCTGGCAGTCGGGTTGGTAAAATGGCAAAAGGTATTATCCACAATTTGGATGGATATCTTGCCGCAACACAGCTAGGTATAACGCTTGCATCACTTGGTTTAGGTTGGGTTGGTGAAGGCGTTATGCATACCATTTTCAAAAATCTTTTTGATAGTTTGCAATGGGGTTTTAGCGAAGCTTTTATACATTCTGCATCTACAGTTGTTGCATTTTCTGTGATAACCATTATGCATATTGTTTTTGGAGAGTTGGCGCCAAAATCATTTGCAATTCAACGACCAGTAGCAACTACGCTTTTCATTGCTGTTCCGCTTCAAGTATTTTATGTTGTTTTTAGGCCTTTTATATGGACACTTAACAACCTTGCTGCAATCATTTTAAAACCTTTTGGTATCGACACCTCTGCAGGTCATGAATCGTTACACAGTACCGAAGAACTTCAATATTTACTGGATCAAGGTAAGGAAAGCGGTGCATTAGATAACAATGAGCACGAATTGATTAAAAACGTTTTTGATTTTAATGAGCGTGTTGTTAAAAATATCATGGTTCCACGAACCAAAATTTCCGGTGTTGAATTAACTTCTCCAAAAGAACAAGTTATTGACACAATTATTAAAGAAGGTTATTCTCGTTTACCTGTTTACGATGAAATAATGGATAAGATTGTGGGTATAATTCATGCCAAGGATATTTTACCATTGGTTGCGGCAGGTAATCAACACTGGACTTTAAACGACATTATTCGTAAACCATATTTCGTTACAGAAACAAAAAAGATTAACGATTTAATGAGTGAGCTGCAAAGCAACCGCATTCAAATTGCAATTGTTTTAGATGAATTTGGTGGTACAGCTGGTATGGTTACCCTGGAAGATATCGTAGAAGAACTTGTCGGCGAAATTCAGGATGAATATGATGAAGAGAAACCTTTGGTTGAAAAAATATCTGATAATGAATTTATAGTAAATGCCTTTGCAACGGTTTATGATGTTAACGAGCATTTGCCACATGATTTACCAGAGGATGAAGATTTTGATACCATAGGAGGTTTAGTTTCTCATGTGTTCGAACGCATTCCTGAAGTTGGTGAAAGCAACGAATCTTATGGATATTTATTTACCATCCTGAAGAAAACAGAACAGAATATCGAAACCATTAAATTAGAATTGGTTATAAATAAATCAGATATGGTTGATAATCACTAATTTCAACTATGCATATTTTTTATACTCCAGATATAACCCAAAATACTTACACACTTAATGAAGAAGAAAGCAAGCATTGTGTAAGAGTTTTGCGCTTACCTGTAGGTACTATTGTAAATCTGGTTGATGGAAGAGGAGGTTTTTATACAGCTGAAATAACTTCAGACAATCCTAAAAAGGTAATATTATTCATTAAACAAGTAGAGCGGGAATTCCATAAAAGGAATCATTACCTCCATATTGCAGTTGCACCAACCAAAAATATCGATCGCATAGAATGGTTTTTAGAGAAGGCAACGGAACTAGGAATAGATGAGATTACACCAATCATTTCCCATCGTTCTGAACGTAGAATTGTGAAAGAAGATAGGTTGAATAAGGTCATAACATCAGCTGTGAAGCAATCTATCAAAGCTTATCATCCTAAGCTAAATGAAGCCATTTCATTTAAGGAATTTCTAAAGATTCCTTTTGATGGCGATATGTTAATTGCGCATTGCATTGATAACGAAGAAAAGAAATACATTTCAGAGCTTATTGTTCCTCAGCATAAATATTTAGTTCTTATTGGTCCGGAAGGCGACTTTACGCCCGAAGAGGTTAATCTTGCTTTGAAAAAAGGCTTTAAAGCCTTAACTTTAGGTAACAATCGGCTTAGAACCGAAACTGCGGCACTCGCTGCCTGCTTTGAAATAAATTACCTAAACCGCAATGAGAAGAGTTGAATGTTGTAAGTTAAAAATTATGGATTTGAGTTCATTGTCGTTAAAACGGTTACTTTCATTCTCTTTTATCTTTATCTCTTGCTTCTTCTTCCTTATTCTCGTTTCATTTGCTCCTCCTTCTTATCGAATGGCGAAATTGAAATATAACGGTGGTGGAGATTGGTATGCAGATAGAACTGCTTTGCCAAACCTGATTGCTTTCTGTAATTCGAATCTTAAAACAAATTTTTATCCCGAAGAAAGTATTGTAGAGGTTGGTAGTAAAGAAATTTTCAATTTCCCGTTTGTATATATGACCGGGCATGGTAATGTTGTTTTTAGCGAGCAAGAGGTTAAAAATTTGAGGCAATATTTAATTGGCGGTGGCTTTCTGCATATTGACGATAATTACGGATTGGATAAATTTATAAGGCCCCAAATGAAAAAGGTATTTCCTGAACTGGAGTTTGTAGAATTGCCTGCTAATCACGTCTTATATAATCAGAAATTTAAATTTCCGAGTGGATTGCCTAAAATACATGAACATGATAACAAACGACCTCAAGGTTTTGCATTAATTTATAAAGGTAGAGTTGTTTGCTATTATACATTCGAGTGTGATTTAGGCAATGGTTGGGAAGATTTTGGGACATATCCTGAAGATTCTCAAGAAACACGCTTAAAAGCTTTAAAAATGGGCGCTAATTTAGTTCAGTATGCTTTAACTCAATAATTATGTACAAAGTAAAGGTTAATGAAAAATTTCTATTTGATTTAGATACCACTGGTGCTAATACCTTATTAAATGGCGAGCCAATAGATATTGATATTAGTGCATTAGGCAATAATTTGTCTAATGTTATTTATCAAAATAAATCTTTCAATACAGAAGTAGTCGAGATTAATAAGGCTGAAAAAAGCTGTAAGATAAAAGTCAACGGTAATATTTATGCTGTTTCTTTAGAAGATAAGTTTGATCAACTATTAAAACAATTGGGACTTGATAATTTAGCATCAAATAAAGTAGCTGAAATTAAAGCGCCTATGCCCGGATTGGTTTTGAATGTAATGGTAGAAGAGGGTTCAGAGATAAAGAAAGGTGATAACTTGTTAATTTTAGAAGCCATGAAGATGGAAAACATTCTAAAATCATCAACGGATGGTATTGTAAAAAAGGTTACTGTAAAGCAAGGTGATAAGGTAGAAAAAAATCAAATCTTAATCCAATTCAAGTAGCTATTAAAAGCTCAATAGCATAATGTATTGATAAAATAACTACACCATAAATTATAGATTTAAGAACAAAAAAAAATCCCGAATAGAAATCGGGATTTTTTATTTTATCTTTTTGGATTAAAAGGTTTTGCTTTAGCCTGTTTAAAGTTTCGTTTTCCAGCGGTACTAATCTCTGGAGCGCCTAGCATTGTCATAGCGCAACGGAAACCAACTTCGGCAGATGCATCGTCTTGCTGTAAGAATCTACGAGTAGCTGGATTTAACCAATAAGCCATATCGTTCCATGAACCACCTTTGTAAACTCTCGATTTATCATTAACTAAAGAAACACCTTCTTCATTTAATAACTTATTCTGTCTGTCACGGTATCCACGTTCATCTGCCTGGTACGAAGTTACCATACCTTTAGGATCCGGTGATTTAGAAATTGAATCGGCTCTTTTTGCTAAAGCTTGTTTATCTGCCCAGCTTAATTTTTTACCCGAATAGGCATTTTCTTTAATCGGTTTGCCATATTTATCTAAAGCAATTTTTCCATTTGCAGCATCAGAAAGCTGTTTATCTTGAAACTGGTTACCACGATACGGGTTAAAAGCTTCAGCATCAGTAAAAGTTCCGGTACGGTAAACATCATTTACCCATTCGTTAACATTACCAGCCATATTGTACAAGCCAAAATCGTTTGGAGTATATGATATAACAGGAACAGTTAAATCACCTTTATCATTTAAAGAACCACCAACACCCATGTAATCACCTTGTGCTCTTTTAAAGTTAGCTTGTATTAAACCTCGTGTTTTTTTACTTGCCGAACTCACACCTAATCCGTTCCACGGATAAATTTTATTTTGATTAATGTTTTCGTATTCTGTATTACCAATTAATCCTAAAGCTGCATATTCCCATTCTGCTTCAGTCGGTAAACGATAGGGTTGCATAATTACCCCATCCTCTAAAGTCGCATTTCTAGTTGGAACTGCGTTACCACCTCTTCCTCCTGCAGCACCAATAGATGCTCCAGCTTTGGCGTTATAATCTTTAGGTGCGTTTTTACCTTTATCATCATATTGGCCATTTAAATAGGCATCCGTGTTGAAAGGTTTATCAGGTCTTGCAGCAGTTGTAGTTCCTGTAGTTGTATTTCCTCTAGCAGGATTATTGCCTGCAGCTAAAGTTTTGTAATCGGTTAAAATTCCCTTCTGGCGTAAAATGTATTCGTTAGCCTGAGAAGTCCTCCATTCGCAAAAACGAGATGCTTGCTCCCAGCTTACACCAACTACAGGATAATCTCTATAAGCCGGATGCCTTAAATAGTTATCAACGTAAGGTTCATTATATGAAAGAGCCCTGCGCCAAACCAAAGTATCGGGTAATTCATTGTAATAAAATTCGCGGTCTTCTGGGTAACTGGTTCTAATCCAATGTAAATATTCTAACCAATCGGTATTAGAAACCTCAGTTTCATCCATATAAAAGGAAGGAACTGTAACCTGTCTTTTATAATTGTAAATGTTTGGTTCAACGCCTGCAACCTCAATTGCGCTACCTCCAACAACCAAAACTCCACCTTCGATAGGAATTAAACCTGGTCCTGGTGCACGTTTGTAGTTGCTAGCTACGGCAAAACTGCCATAAGTTTTATTATTCTTATCTGCATAAGGAATACCTGTTTTGCTAGATGCACCACTTTTGTTTCCACCACAAGAGGAAAGTAAAGCTGCAAGGGCAAGGCAAGAAAAAGAATATAGTAGTTGTTTTTTCATAAATGCTATATAGTATGAACTAAGGCTTATTCAACTGATAAAATTACAGAAATTTTAATGATTTAGTAATAATTGTGTTAATAAAAATTTGGTTCATGTTTTTTAAGCATAACGGATTAATGATTAATGTATTGTGTATGCCTTAAAATAGTTATAGGTATGGATATATGCACAAGTTGGGTGCTAATTTTAGTGTATTTATTGTCTATTAAATCATTCCAAATAAATTTTACAAAAAGGTAAAGTCATGTTAAAAGAATTTTTCATTATAATTGGCACTATCATCTATACTTCTTAATATGCGGCAATTATTTCGACATTAGATTTGAAAATCGAATCGTCAATAATTTAAGGTAAAATTACTAAGGGAAATTTCAAGAATTCCGACTTAAGCCTCATAATTTTTTCCCTCAACTTTGGGATAAAAATTAACAGTAACCTGAAAAATTAATAATTCAATTTCTGATAAATTAAATAACTTGTTAATTAAAAAGAACTATGCATTTTTTAGAATATCCAGCTGAAAGATTTATGTATAAAAATTGCAGATTTAGTTAGGATGATTTTAAAAATCCGTAAGTTTATTGTAAAATATATTTACTGCCTGTTCGTTTGATAAATATATTATTCAAAAATATTAACTTACGCAAAATCTTAAATCACGTACCTATCAGGATGAATTTCAAGTACATTGGTAAACTTGCTTTTTCTGCACTTTCTGTTGCACTAGTATTTGGAAAAGCAAATGCTCAAGCTACGATTTCTGGCACTCAAACCAATGGAAGTGAATCTAATAATATTGTAACTGCTGTTCCTTTTTTATTAATTACGCCAGATGCTAGGGCAGGTTCGATGGGCGATGCTGGCGTGGCAGTTCCCGGAGATATAAATTCTGCGAGTATCAATCCGGCAAAACTAGCTTTCCTTGATAAACCGTACGGCTTTGCACTTTCATACAGCCCTTGGTTAAAAAGTTTGGTTCCAGATATTAATCTTGCATATGTTGGTGGTTTTTATAAGTTGGATGATAGAAATACAATCGGAGCATCATTAAGATATTTTTCTTTAGGTCAGATTCAATTAACTGATATTAATCAACAAGATTTGGGGATTTCAAATCCCAACGAATTGGCGCTTGATTTTACTTTTGCTCGCTCATTTGGTAAAGAGTTTTCGTTAGGAAGTTCTTTAAGATACATTTATTCCAATTTAGCTTCGGGTCAGTTTTCATCTGCCGGGCAAGTTCGTGGCGGCAATGCGGTTTCAATTGATATTGCTGGTTTGTATAAAACGTCAACTACATTATTTGATAAAAACACCATACTTTCTGCCGGTGCGAACATTTCGAATATTGGCACTAAAATGAGTTATTCTGATGGTGGAGAAAATTATTTTTTACCTACTAATTTCAAATTAGGTGGTGCGGGTACAATGGCTATTGATGATTTTAATACGTTCACATTTGCTTTAGATTTTAATAAATTACTTGTTCCTACGCAACCGATTTATGATTTAAGTGGAAATATTCTAAGTGGTAAAGATCCAAATCGTTCGGTACCGGCAGGTATATTTGGTTCATTTTCTGATGCACCAGGTGGCTTAAGTGAGGAATTAAAGGAAGTTGGCATCTCTACCGGATTTGAATATTGGTACAACCAACAGTTTGCCATTCGTGGTGGATATAATTACCAGAGTCCGCAGAAAGGAAACAGCCGTTATTTCACCTTGGGTACAGGTTTAAAATACAATGTATTTAATATTGATTTTGCATATTTGATTGCAAATGCGCAAACAAGTCCGCTGGCAAATACGCTACGGTTTAGTTTATTATTCAATTTTGGAGAGAAAAAAGGCTTAAGATAGCCATCTATTCAGAATTATTTTGGCAATTTCGTGCCAATAATTTTAATGATAATTTTATGAAAATAAGGGTAGGTTTTGGGTTTGATGTCCATCAGTTAAAAGATCAACATCCTTTTGTAGTGGGCGGAGTTACGCTCGAACATCACAAAGGTGCTTTTGGTCATTCAGACGCTGATGTATTATTGCATGCCATTTGCGATGCACTTTTAGGAGCCGCAAACTTACGGGATATAGGTTTTCATTTTAAAAATACTGATGATAGGTGGAAAGGCATCAGCAGTGTAATTTTGCTTAAAGAAACTGTAAAGTTACTCACTGAAAAGGGTTGGCAAGTAGGAAACATAGATGCCATGCTTTGTTTGGAAGCGCCAAAAATTAATCCACATATTCCTGCTATGCAAGAAAACATTGCTGCAGCAATTGGAATTTCTACAGAAGAAATTTCTATCAAAGCTACAACAAACGAATTAATGGGTTTTGTTGGTAGAGAAGAAGGTGTTGTTGCTTATGCGGTGTGTTTAATTGAAAAGATATAGTTTTTGAAAAAAAATTAAAAGCCAGACTTTCTTAGTCTGGCTTTTTTGTTAACTCATAGCTTCCTTTACATTTCCTGTTCTTTTCAGTGTACCCCAGGTTTCTAATTCACCTTTTATCGCCTTGCGGAAAGAACGAAAGAGTACGATATACATTAGCTGCCTCCAAAAGAAACGTTGCGGAAATATGTACAATAGATTCTTAAATTTTTCATGTTCCATTTTAAATGCAATTGCCGCAAAAATCATATCAACAAAAATAAATATGAGGTAATAAAATAATACCTGCCCAAAGCCATTGTGTAAACTTAAAATCCCTGTAAAGCCTGTTAGCGTTAAATTGTTAATGGCGCTTAGAGAAAATAATCCGCTGATTAAAGATATCAGCATAAATAAATCTGCCAGGGGTGAAAATAGCGGCAATATGATTTGGTAGATTAAAATATTCGGCATTCCAACCATTCCGAAATAACCGTATTTTTTGTTTAATAGTGTCTTTCTGTTTTTCCAAAAGCTTTGCATAACGCCAAAACTCCAACGAAATCGTTGTTTCAAAAGCATGTTTACGGTTTCCGGAGCTTCTGTATAAGCAATGGCAGCATCGCAGTTTTTCACTTCATAACCGGCCCTTAAAATGCGCATTGTTAAATCACAATCTTCGGCAAGTGTATCTGTGGTAAACGCACCAACTTCTAAAACCACCTGTTTGCGGAATGCGCCAATAGCACCCGGAACAACCGTAATGGTGTTCAGTAAATCGAAGGCACGGCGATCCATGTTTTGAGCGGTGATGTATTCAATTGATTGCCATTTTGTTATAATGTTATGTGCATTGCCCACTTTTACGGTTCCTGCAACAGCAGCAATTTTTGAACTGTAAAAATAGCGCATCAGTTCTGTTACGGCATCAGTTTTAAGTTGAGTATCTGCATCAATACAGATGATAAATTCTGCACTTGCTTTAGTAATACCAAAATTTAAAGCCGATGCTTTTCCGCCATTCTCTTTTTTAAAAACCTTAACCAATGGATGGTTGCCAAAATGTTCATTAATAATATCAAAGGTTTTATCTTTAGATCCATCATCCACAAAAATTAATTCGAAATTTGGATAAGTCGTTTTCAATAAGCTATTGATGGTTTGTAAGGCCGTAACCTCCTCATTGTAAGCAGGAATAATTATACTAACTTTTTCAGTTGGATTGCTTATGAGTTTGTAGGCGTTTTTCTTTGCTTTTTTGAGTTGAGATATTGCTAAATAGGCAATAAACAATGTTCTCAAAATGGCCAACACAATTGCAACACTAAATACAATGTTTAAGAGTATATTTCCATAGTAAAAAAAGTTAATAAAAAAGTAATCGCCAGAACCGAGAAAACCACTATTTGCACTTGAATTTACAGCAGGCATCAATTCTGATCTCTTTTTGCCCATCAAATTACCAACAGTTGTAAATGTGTACCCTTGTTGCTTAAAGTATTTTATAATTCGTGGTAAGGCAGCAACGGTAGCTTCGCGATTTCCGCCTGCATCATGCAATAAAAGGATATTGCCATTATCTTTTTGTTTAACAACGTCATTAAAAATTTGGTCTGCAGTTTTGCCTGGCTCCCAATCTTCTGGGTCTATAAGCTCACCAATGTTGATGTAATTTTCTTTTCTGCTTTGTGCCACTGGCAAAATCTCTGAAGTATTTTGTGGCTCCGCATCAGCATTAAATGGCGCCCGAAACAAAATGGTACTATGACCTGTAACGGCTTCGATTAAACGGCGTGTTGCATTTAACTCAAACTTTACTCGTCTTGGTCCGATAGAAGACATATCAGGATGAAAGAATGTATGATTTCCGATTTCATATCCACCATCATATTCTTGCCTTAATAACTCCATATTTTTCTCGGCCATAATCCCAACTACAAAGAAACAGCCAGGTACATTTTCTTTTTTAAGAATGCTTAATACCTGTGGTGTGTAAACCGGATCAGGACCATCATCAAATGTTAAAACGATTTTTTTATCTGCTTCGCCAAATCTTTTGATAACATATTGGGTAGGCAATCTCATATACTGCTGATTTGCAATAGTGAAATTATCCTTATTTAATGTAAATCGTACTGCGCCTGGATTTGGTGTAGAAATTAAATCCAGAATTTCTCCATCGCCGATATAGGCAATACCACCCATATTTAACGGTGATATTTTTCTAAAATCTACTGGTTTTTTCTTTAGAGCAGCTAAACTCAAATCATCAGAAATAAACTGCCATAAACGTTTATCTTCTGAACCCAAGCGCCATAGTGCAATGCCGGCAATATCCCAATCATCGGCTTTTCTAATTAAGTTGAAGTTAGTTGCTGCATCAGTAAAATATACTTTATGATTTATGCCGCTCCCATCTTTATAGCTAAAATTTAAGTTTGCAGAGGCAGAATCGTAATTAATACGGCTTTTATAATTTACAGCAGTGGTAATTGCAGCTTCGTAGGTTATTGACGTTCCAATACTTTTTTCAGGCCAATCGTAGCCATAACAAGCTAAGGCTAGAATTACCTTATTTGCATCCATTTTACTACAAATATCATCAAGCTTCTCTTCAACCCATTCTTGATGAGAAACATCACCTGCGTTACTGCCTTCTGTATGCTGATCGTAAGCCATTAAAACGATATAGTCATTGTAATGCTGTAAAACTTCCGGACTGTAATCATCATTCTCTGGAGATATATCTTGCGAAACGATTAAATTCTTCGCATGAAATTGAGCATATAGATTTTTCATGAAATTATTAAAGTCTTCGCGGTTCTCGAGATTAAGTTCTTCGAAATCTATATTAATACCTCTGTATCCGTACTTTCCTGTAATGTTAATCAGATTAGAAATTAGTTTTTGCTGTGCTGGCATATCATTCAATAGCCTTTGTACTGCCGCACCATCCCAGTGATCTTTATTAAAATTAGAAACCACTGCAATAGCCGATTTTTTTCCTTCATGAATTACCCGTAACGCTGCGGTATCTGCCTTATCAACTATCGAATCGCCATTTAAAAAAAATGATTCTGTCGCAACCATATCTAAATGACCGATATTTCTTTTTAAATCGGGTAATGATTTGCTAACAGTACCAGCCCAACTAACATAGAAAGCCATATTTATGCGCTTTTTATCGCCGTGTTTAGCTAAAATTCTGTTTGCCCTGTCGGTTTTAATTTTTTGAAGTTTAGATTTCTCTATCGTGAAATCTTTGTATTGCTGAGATTTTTTAAGCTTTTGTAACTGCTTTTGTGTTAAAGGACTATTGGTATTAATGTATGGAAGACTTGGGTATTGAACGGATGAGAGTGTAAGCGCAACGCATATTATTGCTCCTACAAATACGATAAAGAATGTTCGACTAACCCATGTAAAGGCATGCCACCTTTTTTTAGTCTCAGTTTGAAATATTTGTTTTCCGGACATTTTTCTGTTCTGATTTATAAACAAATATGACAATGCAATATGAAGATTGCATGAATGATTCGATATGCAATTTTATAACCTGCGTTCGATTCTTAAACCTAATATTTTGCTGTTTTATTGCCGTATTGCTTGCACGACACATCATGCTGAATTTATTTCAGCATCTTTCCTGCAAAAATGAACCTGAAATAAATTCAGGGTGAGGTGAACAAAAAAAGTAAGCTTAGTAATAATGTGAGGGAAAATCAAAAATCTAACTTAGATTTATAGCTGATTTTTCGATTTATAAAAATTCTGAAGCACAAAAAAGCCGATGATTGTTAAAACATCGGCGATTAATTCTATTGTTGGAAAAACTATCCTTCTAAATAACCAAATTTGCCTTCATTATAATCACGCATTGCTTGATTGATTTCTTCTTGCGTGTTCATTAAAAATGGTCCGTATTGTACAATGGGCTCATTAATTGGTTCTCCACTTAGCACCAAAATAACGCTGTTTTGTAAAGCCTCAATGTGAATTTCTTCTCCTTCGTTTTCAAAATGGATAAAATTATTTACTTCGGCAGTCTCCTTTTCGTTTACCCTAATTGCTCCTTCTACCACCATAAAGCCTGTATTAAAAGCTGCGGGAAAAGTAAAACTTGCTTTGCCGCCTTTATTTAAACGAGCGTTATATAGTTCAATTCGGGTAAATGTGCTGGCATTCCCAGTTATATTTTGATAGTTTCCAGCGATTATTTCAATATGCCCACCGTTTTCTGGTAAGTTAAAGCTTGCCATATCAGCCTGTTTTATTGCCTGATATTTCGGCTTGCTCATTTTATAAGCCGCAGGCAAATTAACCCAAAGCTGTATCATTTGAAAAGGACCGCCATCTAAACTATAAGCTTGTTCGTGATATTCTTTGTGAAGAATGCCACTTGCTGCTGTCATCCATTGTACATCCCCAGGATAAATAATACCGCTGTTTCCGGCACTATCATGGTGAGCAACAGCTCCATGATAAGCAATGGTTACGGTTTCAAAACCACGATGTGGATGAATATCAACTCCACGAGGCTCTTTCCTTGCAGAAAATTCTATTTTAGAGCCATAATCCATTAGAAAAAACGGATTCATATCAATTTTATATCCGCTTGGGAAAAAATTGTGTACTCTAAAACCATCGCCAACCATGTGTGGTGCTGGTGCTTGTAGTATTTTTGAGATTTGTTTAGTTTCCATTACCTTTTAAAATTAAGGCAAGGGGTTTTGGGCATATAAGCTATGCCCGAAACTCTATGCTTGTTTAACGAACTGTAATTCGCCTAAAATGCGTACTTCTTCGCTCACCATAACCCCGCCAGTTTCTAAGGCAGCATTCCAGGTTAAGCCAAAATCAGAACGATTAATTTTGCCGCTTAATGTAAAGCCAGCTTTTGTATTTCCCCATGGATCAGTTGCAATACCACCAAACTCAGCAGTTAATTTTACTGATTTTGTTTCGCCTTTAATTGTTAAATCGCCTTTTACCAGGTAATCACTACCGTCTTTTTCAATTGATGAAGATTTAAATTCTATTGTCGAAAATTTTTCTGCATCGAAAAAATCAGCGCTTTTTAAATGATTGTCTCTATCGGTGTTTCCTGTATCTAAAGAAGCAATTTCTCCGCTAAATGCAATTTCTCCGTTTTCAAATTCATCACCTTCAGAAGTTAAATCTGCAGTGAAAGTTTTTAAGCTACCGGTCACAGTAGTTATCATTAAGTGTTTAACTTTAAATTGTAATTCGCTGTGGGTTGGATCTAATGTCCATTTTGTAGTTGCCATATCTTTTTGTTTTTGAGGTGTTTAAAATAACAACACAAATGTATAGCACAGATAGGAATATAGAATTGATGTATGATAAGAAACAAGGATTACTGGGATTATGGGGTTTTAGGATGAAAATTGATGATTAAGTTTAATAAGATTGGAAGATTAGTAAACGATTTTTCCTTTTAGATATTCAGTTTTACAATTAAAACCTTTTCTAAAGTAATAATTGGTAAATCTTCTTATTCGTTTTATCTTAAAATCTTATAATCCAATAAATCCTAGCAGGTTATGGTCTGAAGTGTTTGTTCGCCAATTCTTTTCTAACTCGGCTTAATGATTCTGGAGTTATGCCTAAGTAAGATGCAATCATCCATTGCGGAACGCGAAGGGTAAGGCTTGGATAAAGTTTTATGAAATCGAGATACCGTTCTTCTGCTGTTGCACTTAATAGCATATTGATTCTTTTTTGCATAAAGCGGATAGAATTATGAAGCATGGTTACGTTTAATGCTAATAGGCATGGAACCTTTCTCGATGCCTCACTCATAAAATTATCTGGAACGATAACACATTCAGTAGCTTCTATTGCTTCGATAAAAAAATCTGATGGCTCTTCATGCATTTGATTTCTGTCGGAGATAAACCAATTTTCTGGGGCAAACTGAAGAATATGCTCTTTACCTTTTGCATCAATTGAATAAGAACGAAGCAAACCTTTACCTACAAAAAAGCCATATTTAAGCATATCGCCTTTGTATTGCAAGATTTCGTTTTTATCAAATTTTTTTACTCTTAATGTTGATGAAATACTATCAAACTGCTCATCAGTTATTTCTATTTTAGCCTGGAAATAATTTTTAAACTGATTGATCATATTAGCTGTATTATTTTTTGATGGGTTTGATGTCAGAAAAATCAACCCCACACTTACAATTACCGCCACAGCCATCTTTCTTAACCTGTAAAGATTTATAAATTAAACGGGCAACATAAATTAATGCAACTGCAAAAAGCAAAAAGACTAAAATCGTTTGCGTATTCATAAAACAAATATAAGTTGCTTTTACGCTTTTGAGTTCAGTTGAATGTAAAAAAGGTTGATTGCGAAATTTTGAGATTGCAAAGAAGTCGAAAATTCATAGAAAAAGCAGAAATAATTTAATAACAATATTAGGTTTGAATGGCGCCATAAAGAACGGTCGTCATCCTGAACTTGTTTCAAGACCATAATAGTTGGGTGGTTTAGCATAAAAGATGCTGAAAGAAATTCAGCATGACGACCGCCAAAATGTAAAATCTATAAAAAGCTTGTCATCCAATAATTTATGTACTTAAAAATGCTATTCTATTAGAAGAACAATTATTCTTCCATAAAACCAACAGTGCCACCAACCCAATCAAAATCGGCATTGTACCTTACGCCAATCATTTTACCTTTACTTAACCGGGCTAAATTGGTGCAAAGTTGCGGTTCACCACCATCTGGCCATAAATACATCATTCTGATTTCTACCTTTACGCCACCATCAGGAGATTGAACTACGGCTTCATACTTTACTTTTCTTTGTAAAATCCAATTTTCAGGGTCAGAGATTTTATTTATGTCTGCCTCCGTTACATCGATAATTACACCCATACCTGCAAATGAAAATAAAGGTTTTAGCACATAATTTTCCAAATCAGCAGGAATCTCTGTAACCTCATTTAAAAATCTGGTTTCTGGTACAAATTCGCTTTTAAGAAATGGCATGGTGTATTTGCTAATTCTGTAAAACCAATTTGGATGCGTTACCCATTCTATTTCCAATTCATCACGAGGGTCGAAACTATTTTTAAAAATCTCGGTATTATCTGCAACTTCATCAAATATTAATCTGTTATAAATTCTTTTCAACTGAATTTGCTTACCGTCTTCTTCATAAAACAATTGCTTACCAACTTTCTTGATTTCTTCTAAAGCGAGAATTTTAATGCCAAGCATTTTTTGGGTTACAAAGAAATCGATAGCAGTTTTTTGGTTCTGGGCATCAACATCCATTATTGCAACTTCATGTGGTTGATGATTACCTATAATAACTTCTTTAAAAAGTTTGATGTATTTTTCTTCATCAAAACCATTTAAAAAATGGTTTGTAGAATTATCAATGTCAAAACATTTTCGAAAAGTATTTGCTAAATGTATTTGAAAAGCATAAAGTGATGGAAATCCCTGCATTTCAATCAACATTGGCGATAACTCGCCAGCTTCGTTTTTGCAAATTCCAAAATCAAAAGTTAAAAAATGCGGTTGCTTATTTTCATTTGGTACGTTCCAATCTGCAGGGATTGCTTTTTGAGTTATAGCTTTAAAGTTTTCCTGTTTTATCAGATTTATGATTTCTTCACCGGCGGCAATTAATTTTTCTTTTAAAGCTTTAGGTACAAATACAGGTGTTTCTGCAACTCGAAATGGAATTTCTTTAAAGCCATTTTCTAATTCATTTATAAAGTTTTTATACTTTTCTGTGGTAAATTGTTGGTTGTATTTTTGGCGTTGAGCAGGTATCATAATATTCGGTTTATAAAAAATGAGCAAATTAAAATAAATCTAACTTGCTCATCAATAGTTCAATTTTCGTTATGAATTCGGGCTTATGCTTCTTGTAAATTTCCTATTGCTTTGTTTAAGAAATTAGGAAGAATAACGCTTTGAGTTAGTACAATTCTAGTTGGATCATCTAAACTATTTAACATGTCTAAATATTTTTGTTCTCCATGCAAATCTATAATCGCTTTCTTCTTTTCATCTTGCAGCAAATACATTTTCATACCAATGGGGTCTGCTTCTGGATGGAATTGCGTACCTATAATTTCGTCTGTAAACCGGATAGACATCATGCAACGTTCTAAATCGACATGTTTGCGTTCTTTTTCTATTGCCAACAGCTTAGCGCCTTTGGCTTCAAAAGCTGCAAAATCGGGTTCGATAACCTGCCAATCTCTGCTATCTACAGAAAAAAACGGGTTTGTAATGCCTTCAAAAATTTGCTCTTTTTCACCATCAGCAGTTAAGGTAATTGGGAAAATACCAAAAGCATTAGAACGCCTTTCGGTTACATTTCCCAACTCAAATTTCCTGCAAGCCAGCTGGAATGAATGGCAAATGAGAAAAGCATATTTCTTCCGATCCTCATTATTAAGATTGAAAGCTTCTATTTCATTAAGAAGGTTAAAAAAATCATTTTCCCATTGCTCGCCCTTACTCGCAATTGGACTACCAGGACCACCACTTGAAATGTAAGCATCGTACTCAAGTCCTGGAATTTCTCCCTTCTGCCTTAAATCAAAAATATCGAAAGAAAGGTTAATATGATGCTCTTTGCCAAACCGGGATAAAATTTCCTGAATTCCCCGCATACCCTGATTTGGAGCGCCGTTATTCATGTCAATAACGGCGACCTTTAAACTGCTTTTATCCATTGTAAAATTACTTAGCGCCTATAAGTGTTTGAGTAGTAATGTAATCTACTACCGATTCAAAGTTACCAGTTTGTGCGTAAACTGCCAACTGCCTATCTGCACCTGTGCCATGTTCTAGTATTTTATGGACGTAATTTAAATCATTTCTACAGCCCAAATCATCTACAACATCATCTACAAAATCTAATAATTCCAAGACTAAGTTTCGGCAATTCACTTCCATCTCTTTACCAAAATCGATTAAATTTCCATCAATTCCGTAACGAGCCGCACGCCATTTATTTTCATTAATCAAGGCTCTTGAATAACTGATAAATTCCATGTTTTGCAAACGAAGTTTATACAATTTGGCACATAAAGCTTGGAATAAAGCTGTAAAAGCCATGGTTTCATCAATTAACATCGGGCAATCGCAAATGCGAAATTCTACCGTATCAAAGAATGGATGTACGCGAATATCCCACCAAATTTTCTTTGCATTATCCATGCAGTTGGTTTTGATTAAGAGTTTTACGTAATTGTCGTAATCTTCGATACTGTTAAAAATATCAGGAATGCCTGTACGTGGAAATTTATCGAAAATTTTGGTTCTGAATGATTTGTAACCCGTGTTTCTTGATTCCCAAAAAGGAGAATTGGTTGACAATGCAAATACATGTGGTAAGAAATACCGTACTTGATTTGCGATATGAATGGCCAATTCGCGAGATTGAAAACCAACGTGAACATGTAAACCAAAAATTAAATTTGAACGGGCTGCTTCCTGCAACTCATTTACAATTTCGTTATAACGGGGATGTTCTGTTATTAACTGTTTTTCCCAATGTGAAAATGGGTGTGTTCCGGCTGCGCCGATTCTTAAACCTTGCTCTCCTGCAAGTTGCGAAACCGTATATCTCAATTGAGAGATTTCTTTACGAGCTTCTTCTGTTGTTTTGCAAATGCCGGTTCCAACTTCTACAACGGCCTGGTGCATTTCTGCTTTCACCTGGTCTTTATGTATTTTTTGTGCGGCCTCTACAATTTTTTGGTCATGCGAGGTAAGTTCCCTGGTAACGGGATCAATTACCATGTATTCTTCCTCTATGCCAAGCGTGAATTCATTCATTTTAGTAATATTTGGTTAGAAATCCCTTTTATTTTTTTGGTGCTTTTTTAGCTGGAGCAGGTTTTGGCTTTTCAGGCGCTTTCTCTGCTTTTACTTTTGGCTCTGCCTTTACCTTTGGTTCTGCTTTTGCAATTAACGGTCTGCCCGCTACTGAAGCTTTGATATATTCCCCCCAAGTTAAGTTATCTTGACCAGGTTTTTGTGCTTTTGCTCTCTCAATGGCATAGTTTGCTGTTGTTTCCACTACCCAATCAAAGTTTTCTTGTCCAACGCTTTTAATGTCAGCATCAGGAGCAGGATTACAGAAATCGATGGCAATTGGAATACCATCTCGCACCGCAAATTCTACTGTATTAAAGTCATAACCTAAATATTGGCAAAGTTTTAAAGTATACTCTTCAACAGTTTTTAGCAATTTTGGATCTGGACTTTTTCCATCCACAGCGTAACGCAAATGATGTGGGTTGCGAGGCTCATACTGCATAATTCGAACATGTTTTCCGCCAATGCAGTAACATCTAAAATACTCGTCGAAAATAATTTCCTCTTGTAAAAGCATTACCAGTTGGTCGGTTCCGGCATGTTTATCAAAAAAATCTTCTTTATCATGAAGTTTGTAAACATCTCTCCATCCGCCGCCATCATAAGGTTTCATATAAGCAGGAAAACCAGTATATTCAAAAATGGCATCCCAGTTTAAAGGCATTGTTAAATTAGAAAACGATTCGCCAGTTGTACCTGTTGGATGTTGTCTTGATGGAATTAAAGCCGTTTTTGGTACCGGAACACCGATTTGTTCAGCTAATGCGTTATTAAAGAATTTTTCATCGGCACTCCACCAAAATGGGTTATTGATAACAGCAGTTCCGGTTATTGCTGCGTTTTTTAACGATGCACGATAAAATGGAACATCCTGTGAAATGCGGTCGATTATTACGGCATAATCTAAAGGCGAATTTTGAAGTATTTTTTCTATTTGAACAGGTTCGGCGGTAATGCCTTTTTCTGCTTTCTGATTAATTCTCTCGACTACGGCTTCAGGAAATGAGCGTTCCTGACCAAATAAAATCCCTATTTTTTTCATAAATTTTGTTGTTTTGATTTGTTTTTCATCTCAATAAGTGAATCGAAAAACGGTTATTATTTAAAGTTGTGCAATATAATTCGGAAACATTTCTCGCCAAATAGGCCAATCATGGTCGGCATTTTGCCTTACATCCAGCCAATGATTTATCCCTTTTTGAGCCAAAATTTGCGAAAGTCTTTCGTTTTCCGGGCGGCAAATGTCTCTATCTGATGTACCTAAAACTATTTTCAAGTAGTGTAACTCTGGGTTGCTGTTGTTTAACAAATAATCTACAGGATTGTTAAAATAAACATCATCATTATAAAACCCATCCAGCTGGCCACTAATATCAAATGCGCCACTCATGCTAAACATGTGGCTAACCAACCACGGATGCCTGAATGCAAAATTGGCAGCATGGTAACCACCAAAACTGCAACCTGCAGTAATGATTTTGCTATGCCCGGTTTCATGTCTGGCTAAAGGTGCAACTTCCTCCAGAAGATACTTATCGTACCAAATGTGATTCTTAACTCTATCTGCGGGATGTATGCCTTTGTTGTACCAGCTTAATTTATCAATACCATCCGGACAATAAATCTTAATTCGGCCTTCATTTATAAATCCTTCTACAGAATCAATTAATTTGAAGTCTTTCGTTTCGAAATATCTACCCATGCTCGTTGGGAACAGTAGAATAGGGATACCACCGTGACCAAAGATGAGCATGTCGATATCAGTACCTAAATTTGGGCTGTACCACTTTTTATGTTCTTCTTTAACCATATATAAAATTGAATGTTTTAAGGTATAAATTAAATTTAATAAAATGAATCTAAAAACTTCAAAATTATGTGTAATGTAAAAATTGATGGCTGCTAATTGATAATTTATAATGATTTGTACCTTTGCAACAATTATGGCTATGCCTAATTTTAGTGAGTTTGAATATTATGTACACAACAATATTATCAGTTAAAGTTAATTCCATTTCATTTAAAGTTCCTTCTGCTTTTTTAAAGCGTGATGTTGACATAGATATTTATGTACCAGAAGGTATTTTAGGTAATGAAAAATTAGAATTGCTTTTGCTTAACGATGGGCAGGATGTGGCCAAAATGGATTTTAAAAAAATTTTGGAAGAAGCACATCATAATAAAAGAAACCATAGGTTAATTGTGGTTGCCATAAAAGCATCTGCAGAGCGATTAATGGAATACGGCGTTGCCGGCGTACCAGATTTTAA
This sequence comes from Pedobacter jejuensis, assembly GCF_003725795.1. GTDB lineage: Bacteria > Bacteroidota > Bacteroidia > Sphingobacteriales > Sphingobacteriaceae > Pedobacter > Pedobacter jejuensis. The sequence goes on from NZ_RBEE01000001.1 coordinate 22,849, forward strand.
AGGTCGCGGAGCCAAAGCTAATCTTTACAGCGATTTTATTATAAAAGAACTTTTGCCATTTGTAAAAAAGAAAATAGCGATGCCAATCACAGGTAAAGTCGCTTTCGGTGGTTTCTCATTAGGCGGCCTATCTGCCTTTGATATTGCCTGGAATAATCCGTCAGTGTTCGATTCGATTGGTGTTTTTTCGGGTGCTTTTTGGTGGCGCAAAAAAGATTTGGCTGATGGATATACAGATGCAGATAGGATTATGCACTCGCTTATCGATACCTCTTCTACCAAAGCAGATATGAAATTCTGGTTAATGACAGGAACGGAAGATGAAAAGGCAGATCGTAATAAAAATTTGATTATTGATTCTATAGATGATACCATCGACGTGGTGAAATCACTGATGAAGAAAGGCTATAAACGACCTGAAAATATTTTTTATTACGAAAAAGTTGGCGGTAAACATGATGTGCCAACCTGGGAAAACGCAATGCCTGCATTTTTAAACTGGGCATTTGAGGTTTAAAGCAAAAAGTGCAATGATAAGTTGGGTCAATCAAAGACAGAAAGAAACCATTTTATGGTCAGGAGTTGCAACTTCTTTAAATGCGCCATTGGCTTTCTTTTTTCCTTTAGCCATATTTCTTTTCCCTATTCTATTTGCAACCTCTCTTATTATCACTAATTATGCTTATCTTAAATATAAATATAGCGGTGCTATAATACTTGTGCTTTTCTTTTTGATTTTCATATTTGGAAGTCCAATATTTTATCAGGTCTTTGAGGATTTAGGACTAGAACATTTAAGCTTTATATATGTTGGTTTAATTACATTTTTAATGGTTACAACTGTTGTTAAACTAACTATTAAAGATATAACTATAAAATTTATTCAAGTTTTAATGATTTTAATGCTTGGTTTGATTTCTTCATGGTTAACTTATTTTCTGCAACAAAAATTTTCAGTTGTAACAATAGAGGAGGGAGGCATTAGTGTTGCCGGGCTTATTTATCAGACTTTTATGACGTTAGCTATTACGGTAACTTTAAAAAAATCAGATCCTGATAAATCAATGTATATTTTGAATTAAATCTGTTTGGTATTATCGCTTCTATTCGCTTATAAAAAGCGCAACAGAATCCTTTCATTGTTAGTGAAGCAAGGTTTGCGCATCACAAATCCTGCTGCTTGCACAAGCATTTCTAATTAAACCCGATGGAAACGGCAGCCCCGAGTTTTTACGCGGGCTAAAGTTGGCAGCGGGACTGAACCTTGCCAAAACTTTACAGGAATTGCTTTTCTTATTAAAAATGAGATAATTACAATATTATCTTAGCATTAAATAGCAAGCTATATAGTTGAAAATCCATTTCTAAACACTATCTTTGCGCCAAATTTGAGGCGCATTTTATGCAAAAGATTAGAAATATAGCTATTATAGCACACGTTGACCACGGTAAAACTACATTGGTTGATAAGATTTTACATTCTTGTTCTATTTTTCGTGATAACGAACAAACAGGAGATTTGATATTGGATAATAACGATTTAGAACGCGAACGTGGTATCACAATCGTATCTAAAAACGTATCGGTACAGTATAAAGATGTAAAGATTAATATTATTGACACTCCTGGTCACGCGGATTTTGGCGGTGAGGTAGAGCGTGTTTTGAAAATGGCAGATGGTGTACTTTTACTTTGCGATGCTTTTGAAGGTGCAATGCCTCAAACACGTTTCGTAACGCAAAAAGCTTTGGCACTTGGTTTAAAACCGATTGTGGTTGTAAACAAAGTAGATAAAGAAAACTGTCGCCCGGAAGAGGTTTACGAACAAATTTTCGAATTGTTCTTTAACCTTGAAGCAACTGAAGAGCAATTGGATTTCCCGGTTATTTACGGTTCATCGAAACAAGGATGGATGAGTACAGACTGGAAAGTGCCAACTACTGATATTTTCGCTTTATTGGATGCTGTTGTAGCAAACATTCCACCTGCACCAATTAATGATGGTACTTTACAAATGCAAATTACTTCGTTAGATTATTCATCTTTCGTAGGTCGTATTGCAATTGGTCGTGTTCATCGTGGTACAATTAAAGAAAACCAACCAGTAACGTTAATTAAACGCGATGGTAGAGTTGTAAAAACAAGAGTAAAAGAACTTTATACTTTCGAAGGTTTAGGAAAAATCCGTACTACAGAAGTAAGTTCAGGCGATATTTGTGCTGTTGTAGGTATTGATGGTTTCGATATTGGTGATACCATTTCTGATTTTGATGCACCAGAGCAATTGCCTGTTATCAGCATCGATGAGCCAACGATGAATATGTTGTTTACCATTAACAACTCTCCATTTTTCGGTAAAGAAGGTAAATTAGTTACCTCTCAACGTATTAAAGAACGTTTAATTAAAGAAACTGAGAAAAATTTGGCGTTAAAAGTTGTTGAAACTGCATCTCCAGATTCATGGTTGGTTTACGGTCGTGGTATTCTCCATTTATCGGTATTAATCGAAACGATGCGTCGCGAAGGTTACGAAATTCAGGTTGGTCAGCCACAGGTTATTGTTAAAGAAATCGACGGTAAAAAATGTGAGCCAATTGAGACTTTAATTGTTGATGTACCGGGTGAAGTTTCTGGTAAAGTAATCGAATTGGTAACTCAACGTAAAGGTGAGTTGTTAATTATGGAGCCAAAAGGCGATTTACAACACTTAGAATTCGAAATCCCATCTCGTGGTATTATTGGTTTACGTAACAACGTTTTAACAGCTACTGCTGGCGAGGCGATTATGGCACACCGTTTCAAAGCTTACGAGCCTTGGAAAGGTACAATTCCTGGTCGTTCTAACGGTGTATTGGTTTCAATGGAAAAAGGTCAAACTACTGCTTATTCAATTGATAAGTTACAAGATAGAGGTCGTTTCTTTGTTGATCCAGGAGTTGATGTTTACGAAGGTCAGATTATGGGTGAGCACATTCGTGATAATGATTTGGTCGTAAATATTGTTAAAGGGAAAGCGTTAACGAACATGCGTGCATCAGGTACTGATGATAATGCTCGTATTGCACCTGCTATTAAATTCTCTTTAGAAGAAGCTATGGAATACATCCAGGCTGATGAATACATCGAGGTTACACCGGCAAGCATGCGTTTACGTAAAATCTTCTTAACAGAACAAGAACGTAAAGTTAAAGGAAAGCAATTCGCTTAACAACTAAATCCCCTGAAGGGGACTTAATAATATTACTAAAGCCTCGATGTAAATCGGGGCTTTTTCGTTTTTTACCACCTAAGAACAACTAAGTAGGGTTTAATATTATTTCGCTTTTAGGTTTCTCAGCAAACTTTGTAGTAAAAGGAATAAAATACTATCTTGACATAAAAATCCGAAAGTAAAAAAACGATTTTTCCGGTTATGGTTGGACTGTAGAAATTTTTAATAATATCCAGAATTAAAAAGTTTTAACTGCAAAGAATACAGAGTAAATATAAGGTTGCATCCGGCTTTGCCTACTTTGCGCTTCCCTTAAAAATCTTTGCGGTTAAATTATTAAAATGCTACATTGTTGACCAATGGAAAATGAAGATGTAAAAATCCTAAAGAAAAAACCGATTTTTCCGGTTACACCTGCACTGCAAAAGTATTTGCGTTTATATCAGCGTGATGCAAAATTGCCAATCTCCTATAATGATTTAATGCAGTTTAACGAAGCTTTTCCATTGATGGATAAATTTGGTAAAGATTCACTTTGGGAGGGACCAATTTATGCCCAGGATTTAATTGATACGTTGCATAACGGCTTGAAGGAGATTTATGCCAATTTAAAGGCTTCTGGGAATCTTCGCATCGTCGAACACAAATACATTGATAAAATTGAATATTGTACTTTCGGAAACACTCATCCTTTTCGAATTAGAATTGTAAACCGATTGAACGATGTTTATGATTATTTCTATATTAAAAAGGCTGATGCATCTCGAATTTATGGTTTAGAATTGGAAGAAATTTTATCTCCAAATCAAGTTAATTATCTAGTAGATGGAGAAACTCTGGTTGAAGAGCACATTGCTGGCATTCCGGGTGATGTTTTTACAAAAGGACAGTTATATACACCAGAATTTAACCCAACACGTATTGCAAAAGAGTTTGTGAAATTTAATGAGCGCTGTTTAATTATGCTTTTGGGCGATATGCGAGCTTATAATTTTGTTGTTCAGATAACGCCAGATTTTGATGATATCCAGTTTAGAATTAGAGCGATAGATTTCGATCAGCAATTTTATGAAGGGAACTTAAAGGTTTATCTGCCGCAATTTTTTAAAGAGAATTTGCCTTATGTGAAAATGAGTATGGAGCAGTTAACGGACAAAACGGTACTTCAATATCGACAGGAAGAACGCTCATCAATAGTGCATCGGGTTAGGAGTGAACGCCATCGCTTAACAGATTTACGAGATGTATCAAACAAAGAAGCTTTAACAACGCCAGAAAATATCGCTTTGCTTAAGCAATCTATGTCTGATTATTTTAACGATCAGAATTACTTGAGGTGTAAAACCATGACCGATATTATCGAACTTAATATTAAAAATATTATTAGGCAGGTTAAGCTTTAAAAAAACGGCCGGTTATTTATAAACCAGCCGCCTTTGAGTAATTTAGGAGAGCGCTCAAAACATTTATGCATGCTGACCATCATGCACACCTTCGGCAAACTCTTCTACAATTTTATCATTAAATGCAGGTAAATCTTTTGGTGTACGACTGGTAACCAAACCCTGATCTACAACAACTTCTTCATCCGTCCAATTGGCACCAGCATTAATTAAATCCTGTGCAATGTTTTTTACAGAGGTTAATTTTCTTCCATCAACAACACCAGCACTTATTAAAGTTTGTGGTCCATGGCAAATTGCCGCTACCGGTTTACCAGCTTCAAAAAATGCTTTAACAAATGTGATGGCATCTTCATTAACACGTAATTTATCAGGATTGATAACGCCACCAGGAAGTAATAAACCGTCATAGTCGCTAGCATTTGCTTCAGTAATGGTTTTATCTACATCAACTTCTATCGACCAATGGTCTTCATCCCAAGCTTTAATTTTTCCGCTTTTTGAAGAAATGATATGTACTGTTGCACCTTCTTCTTTTAATCTTTTTACTGGCTCAGTTAATTCTACTTCTTCAAATCCATCTTCTGAAAGTACAGCTATGTTGCGATTACTTAATTGTCCCATAATTCTTAATTTTTAAATAGGTGATATATTTAAATACATTATTAAGATATTATTGTTTTTAGAAGTTTAGATTTGATGCTTACGATTTTGCTCTTAAGTGACTGTCAATTTTCTTATCAACAAACGCTTAAAGCATAGGATATCAGTATTTTATGTTAATCATTTGTTCTTCTATTCCGCAAAAAATAGAAAGCTAAATTGCCTGCAATTACAATATGATTTAGAATATTTGGAACTAAGCCATAATATTTTGTAAAAATTTGAAAGCGTTCTTTCAGGCTTTCGCGATGTTTCTTTTTGCTCATTCCGCCAATTAAATATTTGGCAACATACCTATGAACGTTAACAATATTTGATGATTTTTTAGCCGCTTTGATTATCCAATCGATATCCGAACTGTATTTATATTGCAAATCGTAAGGAGTGGTAATGCTTTTCTTAATGTAAATCGCTTGGTGACTAACATTCATTCCATACCTAAAACTTTTCCAATCGAAAGATTCTGGTGCTTCATGTCTTCTTCTGCCTAAACTCTCCCAATTATCGTTGTACATTTCTGTTTCGCCGTAATAGATATCAGCACCGGGAGATGAATCAAAAATCTCTTCGACAGTATGTTCATCGTAAATTTCATCACCAGAATTCATAAACAAAATATAATCGCCTTTAGCCAAAGCCAACCCTTTATTCATGGCATCGTATATTCCTTTATCAGGCTCCGAAACTATTTTCGAAATCTGATTTTTATATTTTTGAATAACCTCTAAAGTTCCATCGTTAGATGCACCGTCGATAACCAAGTATTCGATATCCTTAAAGGTTTGATTGATTGCAGAATTTATCGTTCTTTCAATATCGCGAACGTTATTATATACGATTGTAATTATCGAGAGCTTTGGCATATTAATCCATTAGTTTTTTAAGCGTTTCAACATCAGGTAATACGCCTTTGTATGCTGCGGGCAATACAGCACTTGTTTTGTATGTAGAAACACCCATCGCCTTATTAAAATCTCTGAAAGAAAATTCGACTATCTTATTTTTCTTTTCCTTACAAAGGATAATTTCTGATGCTGTTTTTTGAATATAAAATATCTTTTCCTCTATTTTCTGAGTTCCCTGTATAATTTCTAAATGATGCGAAAAGCTTAATCTAAAAAATGATTTCTCCAATTTGGCCGACACTGTTGGTCTAAATGTAATCTCTTCTAAATCAATTGTTTGTAATTGGCCCGACTGTGTTGGTCTAATTTGAGTTTGTTCCTTCCAAGCTTCAAAAAAGAGACGCATTCGCTTGATGTTAGTTGCTGAAAAACCTCTTAAACCGGGTAATTCAACTTGCAAATCGGCAGAGAGAATTTCGATAACTTTTGCTCCCCATTTTTCTTCCTCGATTTTATGGGAGATAAATTTGCCTATTGCAAAGTAAAGCGTTAAAAGTTCTTTGTTAACAAGAGATGCAGCCCTATAGCGACTTTGTAAAATTGCCGATTTTAGTGCTTTGATATTTTCGATATAGTTTTTGGATAATTCCATGTTACTTCGGTTGCAAATCAATCAATGTTTCATACAAATGAATATGCTCTGCGGCAATAACTTCTTCCGAAAAATCAGTTAAAATGCCTAACCGTGCTGCTTTTTGTACTTCCTCTTTATTCGGGTAGTGATAAAGCCATTCTATTCCATTAGCCAAATCTGCAGCATTTTGGTATTCTGCTAAGTAACCATTTTTTTGGTGCTTAACCATGTCTGGAATGCCGCCAGTAGTAAAAGCAATAACTGGCGTAGCACAAGCAAGACTTTCCATAACGGTATTTGGCAAGTTATCTTCGAGCGACGGCGTGATGAAAGCATCGGCAGCTGAATAACATTTTGCCAGGTGTTCATCTTTATTTATAGTACCCAAAAAGGTAGTTTTGAAGGGAAATTCGGGCATTTCTGCGTTTTCTTTGTTCCCGAAAATTACCAGTTCTATTTTCTCTTTGTCAATTCCTTTTCGTCTTGATAAAATCTCCAGCGCTTCAATTAAATAAGGTGTTCCTTTATGTTTGTCATTTTTAGACGGCATAAAACCACTCATCAAAACAAATTTTTCTGGATTTATTTTTAGGATTTTCTTCGCTTCTGATTTAACGTAAGGCTTAAAAATGTTGGTTTCAATGGTATTCGGGATTACAGACGTTTTTCGAGTACCCAATAAACTACTAAATTTAACCGATGCTGCCATCCAGTTACTTGGCGCAACAATATGGAAATTTAATGCCGTGTAAGCTTTCTGTTTCCTTAACCAGGTTTTATGCGAAATGTCATCTTTACCACTTAATTTCAAAATCGGGCAATTGCCGCATTGCTGATGAAAGTTTTCGCAGCCATAACGCACATGGCAGCCACCTGTAAAGGCATTACTGTCGTGAAAAGTCCAAACGATTGGCTTTTCCAGTTCATCAAGCTCTGCTAAAAATTTCGGAGTAAGGAAACCATGATTTACCCAATGCAAATGAATTACATCGGCACTTTTTACATCGGGATGGTTTTTTATCGAACGGCCAAACCATTGCAAACTGAAAGGTGTTTTTACCGATTTGCTTAACCATTTTGAATAATATCGCTCGGATAAAATATTGTAAACGGCTAGTGCTTTTTGAAGTGGCGATTTGCTGAAAGTATCAACCTTTAGGTTGTCACCGAACTTGTAATACACCAAAACTTTCGAATCAATTCCGCTTGCTTTTAGGGCATCGCTTAGGCGTAAGCAGGCACGTCCTGCACCTCCATTTCCATCGTACGTATTTAGGTGTATTATCTTCAAATCAATTCAAAAATACATTTTATTGTTTACGAATGTAAAATCTGTTGTGTATTTTCAACTTACCAAAGCCAAACAAACAAAATCATGATCAAAACCCTACTTAAATCGCTTGCGGCAATAGCATTTCTGTTGCCTTTCCATTCCTTTGCTCAAGGTCAAACCTATTTTGCTGCATATCCTGCTTTAACGCCTGATGCACAAACAATAGTATTTAGTTACGATGGAGATATCTGGAAAGTCGCTGTTAAAGGTGGTTCAGCTTCAAGAATTACAGCCATGCAAGGTGAAGAAATTAATCCAAAAATATCTCCTGATGGCAAATGGATGGCTTTTTCTTCTAATCAGTACGGAAATTATGATGTTTACCTAATGTCTTTGGCAGGTGGTGATATTAAGCAATTAACATTTAACGATGCATCGGACGAAGTTGATAACTGGAGTTGGGATTCGAAAACCATCTATTTTACATCCGGAAGATTTAATTCATTTTCTAGTTATAAAGTTGCTGTGAGCGGCGGAACAGCGGTTCGATTGTTCGAAAACTATTTTAATACCACACACCATATTGCAGAAGCTCCGGACGGGGAATTATTCTTCAGCGATACCTGGGAAAGCTACCGTTTTGCAAATAGAAAGCACTACAAAGGTGCTTATAATCCGGATATTCAATCTTACAATCCAAAAACCAAAGCTTATAAACAATATACGAATTACATCGGTAAAGATTTCTGGACGAGTGTAGATTCAAAAGGAAATGTGTTTTTTGTTTCGGATGAGGGAAATGAAGAATACAATCTTTATACTTTTTTAGGCGGGAAAAAAACAGCTCTTACTAATTTCGATACTTCTATAAAACGTCCTTTTGTTTCGGCAAATGGAACAACCATTGTTTTCGAAAAGGATTATCAACTGTTTACTTACGATGTGGCAACGAAAAAAACGGAGAAAGTAAACATCAGCACTTCCCGCAATCAGGTTTTAACGAAGGCACAGGAATATGATGTAAAAGGAAATATTTCAGCTTTTGATGTGGCCTCTGACGGTAAAAAAATGGCTTTTGTTTCTCGTGGAGAACTTTTTGTAAGTGATGCTGATGGAAAATTTATCCGTAAAATTACCAATGGCGGCGAACGGGCAATGCAATGTAAATGGCTTGCCGATAACAAAACCATTTTGTTTTGCCAAACCTGGAATGGTTTCCAAAACTGGTTTACGATAACAGGCGATGGAAAAGGAACGCCTAAACAGATTACTAAAGACAAAGCCAACAATAGAGATATTACGCTAAATAAAACCAAAACGATGGGTGTTTATTTAAGCGGAAGAAACGAATTAAAGCTGTTGGATTTGAAAACTTTCGAAAGCAAAACACTGGTGACAGATGAGTTTTGGGCAATTCAGAGTTCTACACCAAGCTTTTCACCAAACGATGAATATGTACTTTTTACAGCCTACAGAAATTTCGAGCAGGATATTTTGGTTCATAACATAAAGGGCAATAAAACAATTAATTTGACCAATACAGGTGTTACTGAAACCGACGCTGCCTGGTCGCCTGATGGAAAATATATTTATTTTACGAGTGCGAGAACTGAGCCGGCTTACCCTTCAGGGAGTGAAAATGTTCATATCTATCGAATGGCGCTAAATAATTACGATGCGCCTTATCGTTCAGATAAATTCGATGATTTGTTTAAAGAAACTGCTCCTGAGCCGAAAGATGTAAAGCCCGCTGTTACCGATAAGAAAACAACAAAAACTACCGATACAGCTAAAAAGAAAACAGACGCTAAACCAACGCCAAAACCTGCAAGCATTATTACGATTAACACGCAGAATATTTTGGATAGAGTAGAACTGGTTAGCCCTGCTTTTGGTAGTCAGTTCGGTACCGATGTTTTTGCTAAGGGTGATAAAACCTATGTATTTTATTCTTCAAATCACGAGGGTGGAAAATTTGGAATTTATCGTACCGTTATCGAGCCATTCGAAGCGAATAGAACTGAAAAAGTTGGCGAAGGAGAAGGTTATAGCATTGTTCAGTCAGGCGATAAATTCTTCACACTTGCAGGTGGTGCAATTAGCAAATATAATATTGATGGAAATAAACTGGATAAAATTGAACACGCTTATAAGTTTGCAAGAAACTTAAATGCAGAGTTTAATCAGATGTTTTACGAAACCTGGGTAGGCTTGGATGAAAATTTTTATGATGAAAATTTTCACGGCGTAGATTGGGAAAAAATGAAAAACCGTTACGCCGCTTATCTGCCTTATGTAAATAACAGAAGCGACGTAAGGATTTTGTTGAATGATATGCTGGGCGAATTAAATTCATCGCATATGGGCTTTAATAGTTCTGGTGCCGAAGAGCGCAAAAACCTAACCTATATTACCAATCAAACAGGAATTATGTTTGAAAATGAAAATCCTTATAAAGTTGAAAGGTTGGTTGCGAAAAGTAATGCATCGTACAGTGGAGTGAACGTTAAGCCTGGAGATGTATTAATTGCAGTTAATGGAACGCAAGTAGATGATAAAATGGATATAGATTTCTATTTCAGTAAGCCATCCTTAGATAAGGAAATGACTTTAACCTTTTCTCGTGCAGGGAAAGAAACCTTTGTAAACATCCACCCTCAAAATTCTGGCACATTAAAAAACAATCTTTATGATGAGTGGATTGCTAGAAATAAAACCAATGTAGATAAATGGGGAAACAACCGCATTGCCTATTCTTACATGAAAAATATGGGCTCGGGCGAATTGGAACGTTTCTTATTGGATATGGTTGAACAGGAAGAAAATAAAGATGCTATTATTTTAGATTTGCGCTACAATACAGGTGGAAATGTCCATGATGCCGTTTTGAAATTCCTTTCGCAAAAACCATATTTGAAGTGGAAATATCGCGGAGGTAAAATGGCACCGCAAAGTAATTTCGGGCCGGCGGTTAAGCCTATTGTTTTGTTGGTTAATGAGCAGTCTTTAAGTGATGCAGAAATGACAGCTGCGGGATTTAAACAATTAAAACTGGGTAAAATCATTGGAACTGAAACTTACCGCTGGATAATTTTCACTTCTGCAAAAGGTTTGGTAGATGGTTCTTCTTACCGTTTACCATCGTGGGGCTGTTATACCATGGATGGAAAAAACATCGAAAAGGAAGGTGTTAAGCCAGATATCTTTGTAAAAAACACTTTTGAAGATAGACTCGCCGATAAGGATCCTCAGTTAGAAAAAGCTGTTGCGGAGATTTTGAAGGATTTGAAATAAGGTATTGATAAATTGCTGGATTGTTGTGTTGCGTAAAATGTAACCGAAACAATTCAGCAATAAAACAATTCGTCCATCTTAACTTTCGATTTTCCTATTCTTTTCCGTTTCTTTGGGGTTGAATTATTTTAGCACATGGCAAATTTATTAACAGACAGAGCTTTTTGGGTAAATTATTGGGAAAGAAAAAAGGGACTTGCTGTTGAATTACCATCCGATTACGTTTTTCATCGCCAGCTGGCAGATATTATCAATAAAAACAAGGTGAAAAACGCGATTGAATTGGGCGGTTTCCCTGGATATTATGCTGTTTTCTTAAAAAAATACTTCAAAATTGATGTTACACTTTTGGATTATTTTGTTCATCCGCCCGTTGTAAATGAGCTGCTTGATAAAAATGGTTTAACCGAAAAAGACATTCACATCGTCGAAACGGATTTGTTTAATTATGTGCCAGAACAACAATATGACTTGGTTTTGAGTTGTGGTTTAATTGAACACTTTAATGATACAGCAGATATAATTAATCGCCACATTGCTTTCGTAAAACCAGGCGGAACTTTGTTCATTACTTTGCCAAATTTCAAAGCTGTTAACGGATGGTTTCAAAAAAACTTCGATAAAGAAAATTACGATAAACACAATATCGATAGCATGAACCCTGAGCTGCTGAAGTCAATTTGCGAAAAAGCTGGCTTAAAAGAAGTGAAGGCTGGTTATTTTGGTAAGTTTAGTGTTTGGTTAGAAAATGAATCTCAAAAATCAACAGGTGTTCGCTTATTCAAAAAACTTGTATGGCTTAGCGGAAAAGTTTTTACAAAGATTATTCCTTTCGAAAGCAAAAGCTTGTCGCCATATATTATTTTAGAAGCAAGAAAGTAAATTACGGTGTCTTTTTATAAATCCCAAATTCGCTTAGCGTAATACAAACCGGCGATTTTGTAATGTTTAATCTAATTTTTGAAGTGGTAACTGGCTTATCCAATTTGATTAATCGCTTAGCGCCAACACTTGTTCCATCGTATATTTTCTTCCACTCATAATTTTCGAAAACCTCGATATTAAATTCCTCTATTCTTTGTCCTAAAGGAATATATTCCTGCAGGCTGATGATGTCGAAAGTTTTATCAGTTTTTAAGTCAAACTCTAGTTTCGCTGTGTGGATATTATCTGCTGTGGCCCAATAAGTCTGCTTGTTGTTATCTAAAAGTTTAGCAACACCAAAAGCGTTACCCCGAATATTATTAGCCTTTACAGTTGCTTTCACAGCTAAATTATTTGCAAAGGTATGTTTAACCATATCACCGAATACCTTTAAAGATGCTACATCATCCTCATGCAATTGTCCGCGGGTATCGGGCGCTAAGCCTAAATCTAAACCAGCGCCATGGCCAACGCTTTGCAAATACAAATCAAACAAGGTTTCAGGTGTTTTTGGTTTTTCTGAAGGGTGATAAAACCAGCCTTTTCTTAGCGGTACATCGCATTCCGCAGGCATCCAATATTTACCATTTCTTATACCCATCGGACTTTGAGGGTAATTTGCTTGCCCTGGAACAGCCACATTTTTTCCTTCAGGGGGAAGGGGCGTAAAAGTTGCCCAACTGGTTTCTGCTGCGGTTCCATCTTCACTACCAACCCAACGAATATCCAGTCCAATATCACTAAAAATATTCGCCATAGGCTGCATTTTTCTGGTGATGCCCCATGTGTTATTCCAATCGTAGTAAGTAGTGTTATCTATCGAGCGTTTTTCTTTAGCACCGCCATAATACCCATCTCCGCCATTTGCGCCATCATGCCAGCTCATAAAAAGGTTTCCGTAATTGCTATAAAGCTCTTTAAGCTGTGCCTGATAAATGGCTAAATATTTTGATGTACCATAATTAGCATTATTTCTATCCCACGGAGAACAGTAAACCCCAAAACTTAATCCGTTTTTTCTAACTGCCTGTTCAATTTCCTTTACCAAATCACCTTTTCCATCCCTGAACGGGCTTTTAGAAATATTATATTCAGTGGTTTTAGTCGGCCAAAGTGCGAAACCATCGTGATGTTTAGCAACCAAAATAATGCCTTTCAGCCCACCTGCTTTAGCTGCTTTTATTATTTGTTCTGCATTAAAATCTGTGGGGTTAAATGTTTTTGGGTCAGCATCACCGAATCCCCATTCTTTATTTTCGAAGGTGGTTGGCGTGAAATGTATTAATCCATAAACTTCAATATCATGCCATGCAAGCTGCCTTTTGGAAGGTAGAGCTCCATAAGGTTTGGGTGCAGTTTGAGCATTTGTTAGTGTAGTAAATGAAAGAAGTAGGATGGTTAGCCATTTCATGCTGATGGGATTTGCAACTAAAGTACAAAGAATATCAATTATCGCTAATGGAATTTTGGATTATTTAAATTAAATTCGAGTATGGAAACGATAGTAGTACATCCTGAAAATTTAGAACAGCTTGAAGTTTTAAAAGCTTTTATGGAAGAGCAAAATATTAATTTTGAAGTTGAGCAGAATGAAATTCCACTTGCTATAATAAACGAAATAGAACTTTCGAGAAAAGAAGCAAAAGATGACGAAATTCTCAACAGTAAAGCAAATGTTAGATCTTTAGTATTTTAAAGTGACAATAGTTTATACTTCAAGAGCAAAATTTACTCTTCTTGCATGCTATAAATTAGTTTTGGATAAATGGGGAGAAACTCATGCAAATATATTTGAATTAAAGGTAGAATCAATTTTATTGAAAATTTCTAAAAATCCATATCTCTATCGTCCAACTATTTTTGGAGAAAATGTAAGAATTGCATAAATAGTACCTAACTTTTATTCATCTTTTCCTTAACAAATCGCTTTATTCTTTCCCAAAGATTTCCTTTACGGTTTGACAAGAAGTTTTTTATGGTTTGATAAGCCGCTGGATTTTCTTCAATTACAGCAGGAAATTCGGTTATTGGTTTAGGGTTGATGATAACATTATAAATATCATTAATGCCCGAATGAACGCCTGTTCCGTCGTGACCGATATTGTTAACTAATGATTGGGACGGATTTAACGTTAAACCACCTTTTAAAAAGATTGAAGCGTACCAACGAATTGCCCAGCTATTATTTTTGCCGCTTTTGAATTCCTGCATCTGTTTCCAAAAATTCATGGTATTATCAATAGCAAAGGCTGATTTTTTCTTCCCATCAAATTGCTTTATCAAGGTGTCAATATCCGGTTCAAAATTTTTCCAGGCCCTTGCCCAGGTTGCCCAACCCCAACTTGTTGCTGCTCGATAGAAAAATGTTTCTGGAAGTTCGTCGTGTTTTAATGGATACATATATGCACCGATATGCATCACTTTATCTTCGTTTGCATAACGAGTTAAACCTTCGTTAAAATAGGTTAAGGTATGCGGAGAGGTGACTAAGTCATCTTCGAAAACAATTACTTTTCCATAATCATTTATTAATTGGGTAACGCCAGCAATAACCGAGTTTGCTAAACCAGAGTTGGTTTTACGTTCTATAACTCTTACCGATTTAAAGCCATCAATTTTATTAATAATAGCCCTAACTTCTGCAACTTTCTCCTCATCCTGCTTGGTTTTTGCGCCATCAGAAAATATAAACAATTTACTTTCTGCTGCAAGATTATTCTGTTGCAAAAACTTAATCGTTCGTTCGGTATGTTTCGGACGATTGTAAACAAATAGTGCTATTGGAGCAAGGTTTTGCATGTTAGTTTTTTGCCATTTAAGAAATCGCTAATTTCTAGTTTAATATATTTTTTTTCTAATTGGGTGAGGTATTGCAACTTAAATCTTTACCATTTAAGGAATATAAGGTTCATATAAGTTGGATTCAAAAATATTAATAAATGGATTCGTAAATCTCGTTTACATAAGTTTTTTGTCCCTCGTTAAAAATGTGTAAGCAATTAAAATTTATCATTAATCCCATTGGCTGTTTCAATAGTTTCATGTAAGTTAATAATTGAGCAACATGAATAGGCTGAACTCGCTCCACAGACTTGAACTCGACAATCAAGGTATCTTCAATCAACAAATCACAACGTAATTCTGCATCTAGCTCTAATCCTTTATAATTTATGGGTATCGTCATCTCAGATTTAAAACTAATATTTCTCGATTTTAGCTCATGAATCATGCATTTATGATACGTACACTCTAGCAAGCCTGGCCCCAAGGCCTTATGAACTTCAATAGCTGCTCCGTTTACTTTGTAAACTAAATTTTTTAAATAGTCTCTGGTCAATATCATATTATTCTATTTAGAAAAATAACTTAAAATGGATGTTTTTATGAATAGAGACTTAATGAAACATGAGCTTATATTTTCTTACATTTCTTATATGGTATGTTGAATTTAAAATATATGCAGATTAGAATCCGATTTTTGTGTTAAAACCGTATAAGCATTAGCAAATTGTTCCTTCTTTTTTCTCCCTAAAAAATTTCCTAAAGCCTTTTTAATACGATACTCTAACTCAATTTTTAAATTTTTGCTAAAAGTTTTTGGTGCCTTTCTGTTAACAAACTCATTAAATTTAACAGTTTCTGGTGTTGTCATAGAAACCTTATCCTCTAAAATTTCCAGGCCTTCGCTCTGCAGTAAAAATCGAAGTGAAGTTGGGGTGTACATGTTAATATGCCCATAATCCAGAAAGTGTTTCATTCTCGAATCTACACCAAAACGATAATCCTTTGGCACTTCTACAACGAGGTATTTTGCAACCCTTTTTAGTTCACGAAGTAAAATTCTTTCATGCTCTACGTGTTCTAAAACATGTGCAAGTATCACTAAATCAAAGGTGTCATCTTCATATGGAATTTTATATCCATCAAATGTTTGCGCTTCCTTTAGTAATGATAATTTTCTGTCTTTAATAATATCAACGCCGCTTTGTGCAATTTCCAAAGCATATAATTCGGGTGCAAACTTCCATTCGTCTAGGAAATGAAGGATACTTCCATCACCAGCACCAACTTCTAAAACCTTCTTCGGCTTAATCGCTTTGCAAACATCAACAATGTTTTGGGCTTTGTATTTTGCGCCAAGCATTCGCCAGGCTACATCGCTATTGGTGTAAAAATTATCGTAGGCAGTTTTTACTTCTTCGCTTATCATAAATCAAAATATGAAGTTTAAATGCCTAAACAGTTGTCCGCCTTGTAAAAAACCGATGTTGCTTTTTCATAAAACAAGCCTGGCGAAATTCCGCTGAAACTGATTTCTTTAAACCCTTTCTCTTGCAGGAAAATTCTTGCTTGGTGGTATGTTCGGCGTTCACTATCATCCAAAACCATTACCCCATTTGCTGATAAAGCATCTACACTATATTTACAACAGTTTACTCTATCGCGACCATCAACAATAATAATGTCGAATTTCTTATTTAGCAAAGTTGCCTTTTTAGCATACTCGCCATCTCGCTCCAAATGGCAGAAAATCATTTCAGCATTTGCCGGACTGCTATTTTTAACTTTATCAAACCAACCTTTGTCATGCTCTACAGCGGTAACTGTACCGGCTCTTTCTGCATAAAATAAAGTAGAATTGCCTGAACCATATTCGAAAATATGATGGGTTTTTTCTATTCGAAAATTTATAAAATCGATGAAAGAATAGGTTACCCACGGAAGTGCATTGCCTTTTCCATCAACCGCCTGTTTTTTATCGAATGCAGTAAACCAGCCAATGCTGTTTAAATAGCCTTTGTGTCCGTAAGATAATAATGCTTTAAGCCTGTTTGGCTTCGCAATTAATGTTGTTAATGCTTTTAGAGTACTCAATGTTTAAATATTTTTTGAAATGCCGTGACCAAAAATAACGATTTTAACATCATAATACCTTGGTGGCGGGTTTTCGGGATTAATAAAAGGTAGAATGTAGATACGAAGCAGGCAACTAGGGTAGCTAATGAAGCTCCTACTCCGGCGTATTTGGGAATAAGCCAAAGGTTTAAAAGTATGTTTACAATAGCGCCAGCTGCTGTTCTATAAAAAGAAATTTTAGTATATCCTTCAGCAATAAGATATTGAGAACTTGCCATTCCTAAAAACACAAAAATACCCGACCAGATATGGATTGAAAGCATTATTCCGGCACCGTCGTATTTTCCACTGTAAGCAATGTGAATAATATCAGCGGCAAAAAAACTAATAAACAAGGCTATAGGAATATTGATGTACACTAATAAATCGTAAAGATTCCCCAAGCGTTTTTTATACCTTACTAAATCAGTTTTACGGGCATTAAGTAAAGCAGGAAAAACAGATGTTATTATTGCGGTTGGTATAAAATACCAGGCCTCACTTAAGTTTTGCGCACTACTATAAATTCCTACTGCCTTGCTTCCAACACTCTTCAACATTACCACATCAATCTTCATATAAATCGTAACCATCACAGCAGAAAGTATAAGTGGCGAGGATTTTTTTAATAATAATTTTGCTCTTGTTTTATTAAAACTCCAATTAAATATGTTTAAGCCTCGTTTTTGATAGGCGATAATTAATCCAATTGCTAAAACAACAGCATCCAGTATATATGCCACAACGATATAAATTAACGGCAAACTGAAAGCTATTATTAAAATCTTGAAAATGGAGGTAACTACTAAACTAATGTTCTGCACCTGAACAACATATTTCGATTGAACCTGAGATTGAAAATAAGAATCAATAACATTAAACGACTTGAAAAAAGAGGCAAAGGAAAGTAATGCGATTAACAATACAAGTGATTCTCCGGGATTGGAGGATAAGGAATGACTAATTAGATAAATTCCGATGGCAATGGGAATTAGCAAGCCATTCGTAATTATTCTTAACCACAAAGAAGTGCCTAATATCTCATCTCTTTTGCCAGGCTCCTGAATAACTTCACGGATGATAAATGTATCGAGCCCTAAACCGCCAACGGCTGCTAATATAGCCACCAAGGATAATCCGAAACTTAAATTTCCAAATAAAATTGGCCCCAGGTATGTAGTTATGGCAAGATTTACCACCAGGCTGATAATCTTTCCAAACATCAACCAACCCGTATTTTTTAAATACTTGTTAAATGCTTCCTCATCAAAACCTTTTATGGTGGGTAATTTCATTATCGCAAAGATGTGAAAAATTGTTTGTCGCTTTGTAACCTATATATAATCTGTAAAGAAAACATTTAAAGCAATAAAGCGTTAATAATTAAACTAATATAATAGGTTATGAAACAATTCAGAATTATCTCCTGCGTTTTCTCCTTTCTATTAATTTTTACAGCATGTAAAAAAGATAGTGATGCTGTTAAAGAACCTGAAATTTCCGAGACCTGGCAGGAACACTGGTTTGAGCACAATCAAATACTTAATAGCGTTTTTTCTAATGATGATTTAATCGTTTTCTACGATAAGGATGTAAATAAATCCGTTACCTGGCCCAACGATTATTTAACAAAAGTTTGGCAATATACCAAAACTGTTTACGGTAGTTTTGGTTCAAATAAAAAGTTATATGCCATTTTTCATACTGGCAAATATGGAGGAGGGCATCCTTCAAATTATTTTGAAGCCAGCCATGATAATAGAAATGTGATTGATGTTGGTCTGGTAGATCCCAAAGCATGGGAGGGATTTACAGCAAATGAAAAAGACATTGTAACTCATGAAGTTGGCCACATTGTAGAATTTGCTTCCAAAGGAAAACACAACTCGCCAGCCTTTAAAATTTGGGGCGATAGTAAGTGGATGGAAATTTATCAGTACGATGTGTATAAAAATCTGGGTATGGCGAGTGATGCAGAGCGTTGGTACAATAAGTGCATGGCTACGGTTGATAACTTCCCTAAAGCAAATACTCAGTGGTTTAAAAACTGGTTTTATCCAATATATTCAAAAAATGGCGGTACAGCTGCTCTAAATAAATTCTTTGTTTTGTTATCAGAAAACTTTCCTTCCAATGGGACAGACTATTCAAGAGATATGAATTTTGGCGAATTTGTGCATTTTTGGAGTGGTGCAGCGGGTGTAAATTTAAAAGGGCAGGCAACAATTGCTTTTGGCTGGACCACTGATATGGAAAATCAGTTTAATAAGGCCAGAACAGATTTTCCAAATGTGAAATATTAGTTTATTTCTTGAAATTACAAGCCGAAGCTTTTTTCTATGCGAATCAATTGCTTTAGATGATGTTTTAAATGGATTTCAGTAAATCGAAACCATTGTTTTGCATTTAAATACCCTAACCTTGGGTGCTTTGTCTTCGAATGCAAATTTGCTGTCGCAATTAATGGATAGGTTAATTCCAATGCTTTTTCGAATTCTAAAATAAAATCTAATGCTTCAGCTTTGCTTATTTTTTTTACCCTTTCGGCCAATCTTTTTGGTGCTTTGTATTTTTTTGCCGGAGGGAAAGAACCAAAAAACAGTATCAGTTTTACGGCAAAATGTGTTGGTTGATTTTCTCCTTTTCCTTGTGCAGCATTTTCTAGCGCTAAAAGTGAAAGTAAACTTGCATCGAAGATATGAGCATAAACTTCGCTATAACTCCAGCCGTTTATAGGTGGCGTTATTTGAAAAACATCATCAGAGTACGAAGAAAGTTTTGCCTTGTACGCATCAATAATATGGTGAAATGAAATTTTAACTTTGCTCGAATTCATACATAAAGGTAGCAGATAAGCTTAGAATAAAGATAGTAACTCCTTTAAATGAATAATTTCTTTGTTAACATCTGCAGGTTTTTCTTTTTTGGTTGGATTAAAAAAAATGGCTTCCATGCCAAAGTTCAGCGCACCATAAACATCAGCTTCTAAACTATCACCAATCATTATACTTTCTTCCTTAACCGCTTTGGCTTTATTTAAAGCGTGTTCGAAAATAACCGGATTAGGTTTGTTAGCACCAACATCTTCTGATATGATAACATTTTTGAAATAAGGGTTTAATCCAGAAAGATTCATTTTGGTTAACGTAGTTTCTTTAAACCCATTGGATATGATGTGAAGTGTATATTTCTCTTTTAAGTAAGTCAATACGTTTTCTGCTCCATCAAACAAATTTGTTTTAGTTGGCGAAATGCTTACATAATCATCTTCAAACTGATTAGGAACGGCATCTGGCTGAACGCCTAACTGAAGAAAAGTTTTATTGAACCTTTCTGCTCTTAAAAAATCTTTGGTAATTTTTCCCAAATGATAATCCGCCCATAGCTGGTGGTTATTTTCGGTATAGGTGCTTATAAATTCTTCGCAAGATTTTAATCCCAATTCGTGAAGATTATAAATCTGATACAGCTCATTTAAAGTTTCTTCTGCATTACGGTCAAAATCCCAAATGGTATGGTCTAAATCGAAGAAAATGTGTTTTTTGTTTTTCAAAATTGTTAAATTGTTAAAACATTGAACTGTAAAAACTTTGAAATGTTTGGGTTGGATATTAAATTATGATGAATAAATCCTGGTCTTTCTAAAATTCCGCAAATCCTGTTAAAATAACCTTCGTTAAATTTTCTCACCGTAAGCTAAATCACCTGCGTCACCCAAACCAGGAACAATGTAAGCCTTGCTGGTCATTTCCTCATCAATTGCACCAAGCCACAGTTTAGCTTTTGGCAGGTTGGCTTTAACATGAGCAATACCTTCTACACTGGCAATGGCTGCTACAATATGTAATTCTGCAACATTATATCGATTCATCAATTCTTTACAACACATTACCATACTTTGCCCGGTGGCAAGCATTGGGTCGGCCATTATAAGCACTCTACCATCTAAATCAGGTGTTGAGATGTAATCCATTTGAATGATAAAATCGCCATTCTTTTTTACCTTCCTATATGCAGAAATAAAGCAGCACTCAGCCTTATCAAAAATGTTTAGCAAGCCTTGCTGTAGCGGTAAACCGGCACGTAAAATTGTAGCCAATACGGGTTGTGTTTCCAAAATATCACATTGTGAAATTCCTAATGGAGTTGTTACTTCTTTGTTGATAAATTTGAGGGATTTACTGATTTCAAAAGCAAAAAACTCACCCAGTCGCTCCATGTTTTTGCGAAAACGCATAGAATCTTTTTGGATAGTTTCATCACGCAATTCGGCAATAAAAGTATTGGCGATAGATTTAGTCTTGCTTAAATCGAATGTCATCATAATTATTTAGTCTGCATATTTAACCATCCTCTGAAAATTCTTCAGCTATGTGTGTTTACTTTCATTCTAACAATAAGTAATTAAAAACTTGCTGTAAAAGTTTTATCAGGATATAAAATTTTTGTGCTTTTTCTTACACCACCATTTACTACATGAACAATGCTCATTTGATCATCAAACATGTCGTATAAAATCGTACTGCTTACATCGATAGATTTAGGAGCATTAATTTTTTCTGCTTCTAAATAAATATTTGTGGCTTCATGATCTTGCTCAAAGCCAATATAATTTAGCGCTACAACTTTGCCGTTGGTCTTAATCTGTAAATGCGATAACAAGTATTTCTTAATTAAATTATCCATTTGCGTTTTAAGCTCAGGTTTGGAAAGATCCGTTTTTTGCTTGTATATTTTGGCCAAAACGGATTCAAAATCATCACTAAACACTCGGGTACTAATTTCTAGGGTTTTATCTTTGGCATTAACGTTTACTTCTGTTGTACTTACATGTAGTGGATGCTTCAATCTTTTTGTACTGCTAATAAGTGCAAAAACTAAAAATAAGGTAACAAATTTGGTATTTAAGAAATGCATTTATATTGATTTTGCCTTTTTTATAATTAAAACTTTAATTTTATGCAATCAAAAATACTAAAGCTTCGCTCACAAAGCTAATTTATTATAATGCCGTTGCAAGATTTTATCTTTTATTTTAAATTAGGTTGGGAACACATCATAAGTGCCGATGCTTTAGATCACCAATTGTTCATTTTGGCTTTAGTAGCCATTTATAGCTATCATAATTTAAAGCAAGTTTTAATTTTGGTAACTGCTTTTACAATTGGGCATTCGTTAACTTTATTTTTAAGCGTTACCGATGTTATACGTTTTGAGAGCAAATGGGTAGAGTTTTTAATACCTTGCACAATCGTATTTACCGCTCTTAGTAATTTGTTTATTAAAGATTTTTCTTTAAAATCAATTAAAATAAATTACTATTTGGCATTAATTTTCGGTTTGATACATGGTATGGGTTTCGCAAACTCAATCAGAATAATGCTAGCCAAAGATCAAAATATTGGCTGGGGACTTTTTGGTTTTAATGTCGGTTTAGAAGCAGGACAAATTTTTGTAGTTATTATAATTTTAGCTGCTACATTTATAGTTCTAAATTATAGTGAAATTAAACGCCCAAGTTGGGTATTATTTATTTCTGCAGCCGTATTTAGCCTGGCTTTAAAAATGGCTTTAGAGAGAATCCCTTTTTAATAGAATATAACATGAATAAACTATTTACATTAACAGGTTTAATGGCTTTTGCCGGTAGCTTAGCAATGGCTCAAAACATTCAAAACAACCCTGGAAGCAACCATGGCAATAAATTTGAGCAGTTAGGAACCATTTTGCCTACACCAAATGGACAGCGCACAGCAAGTGGCGCACCAGGTGTAAAATACTGGCAACAGCGGGCAGACTACAACATTAAGTGTACGCTTGATGAAAAGAACCTTTTGTTAACGGGTAGCGAAACCGTAACCTACACCAATAATTCGCCCGATCCTTTAACTTATATTTGGCTACAACTTGATGAAAATGAGCATAGTACCGATAAAAGTGCAAATTATCAGGATGCAACAAAAATGCCTGCAGTTGGTACAACGCAAAGCATTGATAATTTAAGTTCTACCGCAAATAATGGTTTTGGTATAAACGTTTTAAAATTAACCGATGCAACTGGTAAAAAACTGAGTTATACGGTTAATAAAACGATGATGAGAATTGATTTGCCTGTAGCTTTACGAACCGGGCAGAAGTATGTTTTTAATATCGATTGGAATTATAAAATTACCGATAGAATGTCTGTTGGTGGTCGTGGTGGTTACGAATTTTTCCCTGCAGATGGAAACTATTTGTTTACCATGGCGCAATGGTATCCTCGTTTATGTGTTTACAGCGATTTTCAAGGTTGGCAAAATCACCAATTTACTGGCAGAGGCGAGTTCGCATTAACTTTTGGCGATTTCAAAGTACAAATGACGGTGCCTGCCGACCATTTGGTGGGCTCGACAGGAGAATGCATTAACTACAGTGCGGTATTAAATCCTGCACAATTGAGTAGATACAATGCTGCAAAAACTGCCAATGCACCGGTAGAAATACAAACGCTTGCTGAAGCTAAAACCGCTGAAGGTAAAAAAGCTACTGGCACTAAAACCTGGGTTTTCCAGGCAAATAATGTTCGCGATTTTGCATGGACAGCCTCTCGTAAATTTATTTGGGATGCAATGCCTCAAAAAATTGCCGCGAATAATAATACCGTAATGTGCATGAGTTTCTACGGAAAAGAAGCTTATAATTTATACAGCAAATTTTCTACTCGTGCAGTAGCGCATACCATCAAAACCTATTCTGATTACACAATTCCTTATCCATACCCTGCTGCGCAAAGTATAGAAGCTGCAAATGGAATGGAATATCCAATGATTTGTTTCAATTACGGTCGTGCCGATGCTGATGGAACTTACAGCGAAAGCACTAAAAATGGTATGCTTGGCGTAATTATTCATGAAGTTGGGCATAACTTTTTCCCTATGATTGTAAATAGTGATGAACGCCAGTGGACATGGATGGATGAAGGCTTAAATTCTTTCGTTGAATATTTAACCGAAGAGCTTTGGGATAATACCTTTCCAAGTAAAAAAGGCCCCGCTTATACCATTGTTGATTACATGAAGTTACCCAAAGATGAGTTGGAGCCAATTATGACTAACTCTGAAAACATCGCTCGCTTTGGTCCGAATGCGTATTCGAAACCTGCAACAGGTTTAAATATTCTTCGTGAAACCATTATGGGACGTGAACTTTTCGATTATGCATTTAAAGAATATTCTAGAAGATGGGCTTTTAAACATCCACAACCAGCCGATTTGTTTCGTACGATGGAAGACGCAAGCGGTGAAGATTTAGATTGGTTTTGGAGAGGTTGGTTTTACGGAACTGAGCCATGCGATATCGCTTTAGATACAGTGAAGTTTGCGAAAGCAGATTTCCCAACTACAATCCCTGAAGCTAGATCTAGAATGATTAAGGTAGATAAGCCAGCTGTAAATGCTTTTCAGGATATTTCTAAAATCAGAAACCGTGAGGATAAAAAGATTAGTTTCTATGCCGATAAAACCCCTGCAGCACAAGATTTCTATTATAAATATGATAGAGGTTTGGTATCTGTAGATACTACGACTGCCGTAAAAACTGTTGGTTCTTTTCCTTTGGATGTTGTACCAGCAGCCGACCAGCAGAAGTATGAAAATAAGTTTTTCTATGAATTAAATTTCAGCAATAAGGGAGGATTGGTAATGCCAATTATTGTTGAATTTATCTACAAAGATGGCTCAAAAGACATCGATAGAATTCCTGCACAAGTATGGAGACATAATGAATTAAAAACTTCAAAATTTTATGTAAAGGATAAAGAAGTAGAATCTATTTTGATTGACCCGTTAAGAGAAACAGCTGATATCGATACCTCAAATAATACATGGGGCGGTAAGGCAAAAGAAAGTAAGTTTAAGGTTTTCAAAGCTAAAGCAGCATCTTCAGTTCGCGGCCAATCTGTTGGTGTAAACCCAATGCAAAAGGCTGCGGGTAAATAACAGATTTTATTGTTTATTTATATGGCAAAGCTTCGTTGAAACTCAGCGAGGCTTTGCTTTTTGGCTTCGCGGATTTCGTCGATTGATAGACAACAGCTTTGACAACTTTTTAAAAGTTATCAAAGCTAACTTGCTGCGATTCATCTTGCCACCTTTATTGACCGTTGTCAATCAATTAAAACCAAAATCGTAATGAACTTTCCTGACTTTTGCCTGTTTAGTCTTTACGGCTAAAACCGTATATTTGATACACCAATGAAATTCAAAATCACATCCGCATATCAACCAACCGGAGACCAGCCCGGAGCCATAAAACAACTGGTAGATGGTGTAAATGCTAACGAAAATTATCAAACATTATTAGGTGTAACTGGTTCTGGAAAGACTTTTACAATTGCTAATGTTATAGAGCAAACTCAAAAGCCAACTTTAATTTTAAGTCATAATAAAACATTAGCAGCTCAACTTTATGGTGAGTTTAAAAACTTCTTTCCAGAAAACTCGGTAAATTATTTTGTTTCATATTACGATTATTATCAGCCTGAAGCTTTTATCGCATCTAGCAATACATACATTGAAAAGGATCTAAGCATCAATGAGGAAATAGAAAAACTGCGTTTGCGCACAACCTCTGCATTAATGAGTGGTAGGAGAGATGTGATTGTGGTTTCATCCATCTCCTGTATTTATGGTATGGGAAATCCAGAAGATTTTTCACGAATGGTATTTCGTTTTGGTGTAGGTTTACGCATTTCCAGAAATTCATTTTTGCACAGCCTTGTAGAGATTATGTACGCCCGCACAACTACCGAATTTAAACGCGGAACTTTTAGGGTTAAAGGTGATACAGTTGATATTTATCCTGCATATTTAGATCATGCTTACAGGGTTTCTTTTTTCGGAGATGATATCGAAGAACTTTCTGCCATCGACCCGGTTTCCGGTAAAACCATTGAAAAGCTGGAAGATATGGCGATATATCCTGCAAATCTATTCGTTACACCTAAAGATAGATTTAATCAATCCATTTGGGGCATTCAGGAAGAATTGGAAATTCGTAAAAACCAACTTATTGGAGATAGACATTTGCTAGAAGCGAAACGATTGGAAGAGCGGACAAACTTCGATATCGAAATGATGAAAGAGTTGGGATATTGTTCAGGTATAGAAAATTATTCCCGTTTCTTCGATGGTCGTAGTCCGGGTATGCGGCCTTTCTGTTTATTAGATTATTTTCCTGATGATTATCTAATGGTTATTGATGAAAGTCACGTTACCGTTCCCCAAATCAGGGCAATGTACGGTGGCGATAGATCGCGTAAATTATCATTAGTTGAATATGGTTTCCGTTTACCGGCCGCATTAGATAACCGCCCACTAAATTTTACGGAATTTGAGGCACTAGCACCCCAAACCATATACGTAAGCGCAACACCTGCAGAGTATGAATTAGAAAAATCTGAAGGGGTAGTGGTAGAGCAAGTCATTCGCCCGACTGGTTTATTGGATCCGGTAATTGAAATCAGACCTGCAATTAATCAGGTTGATGATTTGCTAGACGAAATCGACATTACGATTAAACAAGGTGGTCGTATTTTGGTAACTACTTTAACCAAACGCATGGCCGAAGAGTTAACGAAATATATGGATAGGTTGAACATCAAGACCCGATACATCCACTCTGAAATTAAAACTTTAGAAAGAGTAGAAATTCTTCGCGGATTGCGTTTAGGCGAATTTGATGTGTTAATCGGTATTAACCTACTACGGGAAGGTTTAGATTTACCTGAAGTAACCTTGGTTGCTATTTTAGATGCAGATAAAGAAGGCTTCCTGCGGTCAGAAAAATCTTTAATTCAAACCATTGGACGTGCTGCAAGAAATGATAAGGGCAGGGTAATTATGTACGCAGATGGAGTTACGGATAGCATGGAAAAAACAATTTCTGAAACCAACCGACGAAGAGATATTCAAATTGCCTATAATTTAGAGCATGGTATTATCCCAATGACCGTTGGAAAATCTCGTGAGGCAATATTAGAACAAACATCTGTATTAGATTTCTCTCAGAAAGCAAGCGACAACAAAGCCAGAGCATATATTGAAAATGCAGAAATTAGCATTGCTGCAGATCCTATTGTGCAATACATGGGTAAAGGTGAGTTGCAAAAAGCAATTGATAACACCAAAAAAGAAATGCAAAAGGCGGCAAAGGATATGGATTTCTTACAAGCTGCAAAACTGCGTGATGAAATGTTTGCTTTGGAAAAAATGTTTAGCGAAAAGTTTGGGAAATAATTCTGGATTTTAATTTAATATGGACGGACAAAATAGAAATGATATTTACCCTGGTTTAGAGGTTGGAATTATCTTAAAAAAGGATCAGCGAAGCGGAAATGTTACCTATGGTATTGTTAAGGATTTATTAACTTCATCTTCATTTCACTCCAGAGGGATAAAAGTAAGGCTTGACGATGGACAAGTTGGAAGAGTTTGCGAAATTGTTGAAGATTAACAAATTGTAATCAAAATGCAATTAAAGGTTTAAAAAGTAACAAAATATTTATAGCTACGTCTATATTTGTAGAAGATTAAATTTAGGATGGGATTAGTTAAGTTCATTTTTATAGCAATATTAGTGCTTTGGATTATCAGAATGTTAATCCGATTGATTTTGCCAATGCTGTTCAGCAATCTTGCTAGCAAAATGCAACAGCAAGCAACTGGGCAACCACAACAACCAAAAAGAAAACCAGAGGGTGCAATTTCTATTGATTACATGCCACCCAAACCTGACCAAGGTAAAACAGATAAACTTGGTGATTTTGTAGATTACGAAGAAGTTAAAGAACCAAAGTCTTGATGAAAATCAAGACTTTTTTTGTTAACCTAAGATTCTTAACCTTAATACGTTTTCAATTTTATTGCCTTATTGCTTGTACGACACGTCATGATGAATTTATTTCAGCATCTTTCCTTCAAAAAAAGACCCTGAAATAAATTCAGGGTGACGTAAACTAAAAAAACAGCTTATTAATACTGCGAAGGAAAATTAATAATCGAACGCAGGTTATTAGGTAAAATTAATTTGATTGAACTTATTCGTTATTTTATGTCAGAAAACTTTAACCTTTAAAAACTTTTAGTATCGAGCTTAAAAACCAATTTTCTTCTGCCTTCATCATAGCTTCCATGGTTTTATCGATGTTTTTAGCTAATCTATTAATGTCTCCTATCGATTTCTGAAAGGTTTTAAATTCAGGATCTTTATCATCGCCAGTTACAGAGGTTAATTCTGATAATATTTTTAGAACTGGTTCTAATTCTCGCTTCTTACGTTCTTTAGCAACTTGGCGAGCAATATTCCAAACATCTTTATCTGCGAAAAAATATTCTTTCCGTTCGCCTGCTTTATGTTGTTTTTCAACCAAACCCCAACCAATCAAGTCTCGAACGGTCATATTTGTATTTCCTCTCGAAATACTTAACTGCTCCATAATATCTTCGGTAGTAATTGCTTCAGGAGAAATTAACAGCAAGGCATGAACCTGCGCCATGGTTCTGTTAATTCCCCATTCCGAGCCTAATTTTCCCCAAGCCTCAATAAATTTCAATTTTGCTTCAGCTAATTCCATATACAAATGTAAGTTGATTTTTATACTTTCAAAAATTATTGAAAGTTAATTCATCCATAATAAGCATTCATTTTTGGAATATTTAAATCGCTATTTGCAGGTTTATAATTTTTTAATGTGAAGGCATTCAATTTATTCCTTTAATATACCCTTTAAATTTTTATTTTTGACGTTCGTTTAAACTTAAACAAACCTTAATGAATAACTGGTTTAAAAACAATGGCACCCATTTAGCCATTATTGCAATTTTTGTAGTCATTTGTTTTGCCTACTTCAGTCCTGTTTTGCAGGGTAAAGCGCCCGCACAAAGCGATGTTATCCAATCAAAAGCCATGCAAAAGGAAATAATGGATTACAAGGCGAAGGATGGCAAAGGCCCACTTTGGACCAATCAAATGTTTGGCGGAATGCCTTCCTATCAAATTTGGGTACAATACGCATATAACGGAGCAACTTATGGTATCGCATTAATTACTAAGGCATTACCAAACCCTGTTGGTACGGTTATGTTGCTTCTATTAGGTGCCTATTTTCTTTTTATAGTTTTAAAAGTTAACCCATGGCTGGCTGCGGCAGGTGCCATCGCATTTGCTTTTACGTCATATAATTTTGTGTTAATTGCCACTGGGCATAGCAACAAGGCATTGGCTATAGGTTTTTTTGCACCCATCATTGCCGGAATAATATTAACATTAAGAGGTAAATACTGGTACGGTGCAAGCTTAACTGCATTGTTTTTAGCGTTGGAAATTAGATCCAACCACATCCAAATGACCTATTATTTATTTTTAGCAATATTAATTTTTGTAGGAATCGAAGTTTATCAATCATATAAAGCTAAAACCCTCCCTGCTTTGGGTAAAGCAATTGGCTTTTTGGCTGTGGCTGTTTTGCTATCTGTAATGGTAAATGCAAGTTTATTGTGGACAACCTCCGAATATGCTAAAGAGACCAATCGTGGAAAATCTAATCTAAACTCTGCAAATGCAGAAAAAGGTGCTGGCATGTCTAAAGAATATGCTTATGGATGGAGCCAGGGCGTTGGAGAAACATTTAGTTTTTTAATTCCAAGTTTATATGGCGGCAAAACAAGTATTGATGAATTGGTTAAGCCAGAAAGCAATATGTACAAGGCTGTTGCTGAAATTACTGATGGAGACCAGGGACAAACTATACAAGCCATTCAATCTTTAGGTCAGCAATTAAATATGCAGGAATATTGGGGTGAAAAACCTAGTACTTCTGGAGGATATTATTTCGGTGCTGTAATTTGCTTTCTATTTGTTTTTGGTTTATTTATCGTTCGTAGTCGATTGAAATGGTGGATTTTAGCCACAACAATATTATTTATTTTATTATCGTTAGGTAAAAACTTCCCGTTGGTTAGCGATTTATTTTTCGATTACTTTCCATTATACAATAAATTTAGAGCAGTAGAATCAATCCTTGCTGTAATTGGATTGCTTGTTCCTGTATTGGCATTGTTAGCCGTTAAAGAAGCGCAGGAAGGAAATATCGACCAAAAAGAATTGGTTAAAAAGTTAACCTGGTCAGCTGGCATAGTTGGTGGTTTTGCATTGATAGTTGCTTTAATACCAACATTGTTTTTTAGTTTCAAAACATCTAATCATGCAGAAATTGTACAGGCTTTAACCCAATATTTACAGAATAATGCATCAATTGCACAAAAAATTGCAAATGGTTTAGTGGAGGATAGAATCTCTATCGCTCGTGCTGATGCCTTTCGTTCTTTCTTCTTCGTGCTGATAGGCTTTGGAATTGTATGGGCATTCATTACAAAGAAAATGAATATGCAATTTGCATTCGGCTTATTAAGTCTTGCAATTTTAGTAGATATGTGGCAGGTTGACAGACGATACTTAAACAATAAAAACTTTGAAACTAAATCTACTTTAGAGAATTATTTTCAGCCTCGTGATGTAGATACGTTTATAGCGGCAGATAAAGATCCCAATTTCAGGGTTTTTGATTTGTCGATTTCAACATTTCAGGATGCGAGTACATCCACATTTCATAAAACTGTTGGTGGTTACCACGCAGCTAAACTAAAACGTTACGATGAGTTGATTCAAAATCAATTCACAAAAAGCATCAACCAAGATGTATTGGATATGTTGAATACTAAATACATCATCAGCCAAGATCAAAAAACAGGCTCGTATAAAATGCAGCGTAACCCAACTGCCGCGGGTAATGCCTGGTTTGTTGGTAGTGTTCAATATGTAAAAAATTCTGATGAAGAGATGAAAGCTATCAGCAGTTTCGATGCAAAAAAAGAAGCTATTGTTGATGAAAGTTATAAAGTCTTAATGAACAGCAAAATTTTAGGCACAGGAGAAGAAGGTTTCATCAAATTGACAAACTACAATCCCGATCACCTGACTTACGAATACTCTACAGCAAAAGATGTAATTGCAGTATTTTCAGAAATTTACTACAACAAAGGCTGGAAAATGTATATCGATGGCGTTGAAAAACCTTATTTTAGGGCCGATTATGTATTACGTGCCGCTCAATTGGAGGCTGGTAATCATAAACTTGAATTCATTTTTCACCCAACTTCTTATTATACTGGCGAGAAAATATCATTGGCAGGTTCAATTTTATTAGTGCTTGGTTTAGGATTTGGCTTCTACACAGAAAACAAAAAAAAGAAAACGCTTAAAGCATAAATATTAAATATTTTTAGGCTTAAATGCCATTATAATTTAATGGCTTAATATTAATACCCTCAAGCAATACAGTTTGGGGGTATTTTTATTTCATGTCATTTCAAAATACTTATCAATCAAATGATTAAATTTAACAATATGATAACATTTGTTTGATATTCAGTAACTTACATTTGTATATAAAATCAGATGTAATGTTAGAATCATTCTTTGCGATTTGTCTTTTAGTCGTTGTACTTTATTTCTTTAGCCCTTTTGAGGTAAAACTCGATGAGGAAGAGGAATGGTAAAATAGCTTTCTTACATTCAAACTGCTTTTTTAAAGCGGTAATAAAATTTCCTCCCCCTAAAATTCTTATTTATGGATAAAAGAAATGTCGAAGTAGTCGTGATATCCGATGTACATTTGGGCACCTATGGTTGCCATGCGAAAGAACTTTTAAAATATTTAAAAACGATTAAGCCTAAAACACTTATTTTAAATGGCGATATTATTGATATCTGGCAATTTAGCAAGAGCTATTGGCCAGAATCGCACATGAAAGTTATCCGTAAGTTGATGAAGTTTGTTTCAGAAGGTGTAGAGGTACATTATTTAACTGGCAATCACGATGAAATGTTGAGGAAGTTTGATGGTATGGAAATGGGTTCATTTCATTTGGGCAATAAACTCATTATGGAAATTGATGGTAAGAAGGCTTGGTTTTTTCATGGTGATGTTTTTGATGTTACCATGCAACATTCTAAATGGCTGGCCAAAATGGGCGCCGTGGGTTACGATACTTTAATTTTGATAAATAGTTTTGTTAATTGGGTGCTTAATGCGTTTGGCAGAGAAAAAATGAGTTTCTCAAAAAAAATAAAGGCTCGTTTTAAAGATGCAGTTAAGTTTATCAATAGTTTCGAACAGGTTGCAGCCGAACTAGCTATAGAAAAGGGCTACGAATATGTGATTTGTGGGCATATCCATCAGGCAGAGAAAAGAGAAATAGCCACAGATACTGGAAAAGTAACCTATTTAAATAGTGGTGATTGGGTAGAAAGTTTAACCGCTTTAGAATATAATGAGCAGGGTTGGAATATTTTTAAATATGATCATCGTGATTTTGTGAAAGATGAAATAGATGAAGGAATACTATCTGATGCAGAAGATTTAAAGAGTAAGTTGGATATAAATTTGCTTTTGCAAAATATAAAGTATGAAATTGCCCGATAATTTAAGATATTCGGCAGATAACAATGAAAATACTTTACGCAATACAAGGCACAGGAAATGGGCACATTAGCAGGGCAAGAGAAATCATTCCCTTACTGCAGAAATACGGCGAACTCGATATTTTAGTTAGTGGAACGCAAGCCGATGTAAAATTAAGTCAGCCGGTAAAGTACCAGTTGCATGGTTTTAGCTTTATTTTTGGTAAAAAAGGTGGTGTAGATCATTTTAAAACCTGGCTGAGCATGAATCTTTTTCGCTTTAGGAAAGATATGATGCAGCTTAACCTTAAAGACTACAATCTTATTGTAAATGATTTTGAACCGGTAAGTGCCTGGGCTTGCAAACTGCAAGGTGTAGATTGCGTTTCCTTAAGCCATCAGGCAGCATTTAAGTCAAAAAAAGTTCCTCGCCCACGTACTATTGATTGGGGTAAGGTGATTCTTAGTCACTATGCACCTACCAAATATCACATCGGTTTCCATTTCGATAGGTACGACGATTTTATTTATACTCCAGTTATCCGGTCAGAAATAAGGGCATTGGAAAGTAAAAACCTTGGACATTATACGGTTTATCTACCCGCAGTCGATGATAAAAGATTGGTAAAGTTACTTACTCAGATACCCAATGTAAACTGGCAGGTTTTCTCCAAGCATAGTAAAGATAGTTACCAGGAAAAAAATGTCTTTGTTGAGCCTGTTAACAATGAAAAGTTTAATAAAAGCCTTGCAACCTGTGAAGGTTTGTTTACAGGAGGTGGCTTTGAAGGCCCCGCGGAAGCACTATACTTAGGTAAGAAGCTTTTGGTGGCGCCAATGCGGTTTCAGTTTGAGCAACAGTGTAACGCCTTTGCATTAAAGAAATTTGGACTGCCAGTAATTTGGGGAAGCACCAAAAATTGGTTGCCGATTGTAAAAGACTGGGTAGCAAAACCTCAAGAGCATACCTTTAATTTTCCTGATGAAACGGCTAAAATCATAGATGATATGGTAAAAAAATACGCAAGGGTTTAAGTGATGTTATTTGTCGCTTCATCCACTCTTGTGTCTTTTTAACTTGAGTTCGATTCTTAAACTTAATATTTGCTGTTTTGTCTCCGTATTGCTTGTGCGACATGTCATGCTGAATTTATTTTAGCTTCTTGGCTTCAAAAAAGATCCTGAAATAAATTCCCTTCCCTCGGTCTGTGTCCTCACAGAACGAAATCTATCAATTGCCTTCTCTGTTACTTATAGTTACATAGATTTATTTGTACTAGTGGTCTGTGAGGACACAGACCACGGTTGGGTTAACAAAGACTAAGGTTGTTTTTAACGGATTTAAATTTCCCGCAGAATACGCTAAATACGCGGATTTTTCTTTCGTTCCTAGGTCCCATTGCCTCGGTTTGTGTCGCCACAGAATGAAATTTATCTATTGCCTTTTCTGTTACTTATAGCTATACAGATTTATTTGTACTAGTGGTCTGTGAGGACACAGACCACAGTTGGGCTTCTTGCCTGCAAACAAGACCCTGAAATAAATTCAGGGTGACGTAAACTAAAAAAGCATCTTATTAATAATCGAACTTAGATTAACAAAGACCAAGGTTGTTTTTAACGGAGTAAAATTTCCCGCAGAATACGCTAAATACACAGATTTTTCCTTCGTTTCTCGGTTTGTGTCCTCACAGATTAGATGTCCTTTACATCATAATCATAAGTTATCCTGAGACCTTGCTATATTTTTAGTCAAAATAAAATGTTTACTTTGCCTATTCTTTAGCATGGCATGATTAATCAGTTCAGAAAATTAAATCCGATTAACCTTCTTTTATTACTGGCGTACACGTTTTTCATGCGTATCGTTATTTTTTATGAGATGCCGGCCCAGTTAAATTTCGACTTTCTAGAGCCTTTTGCCAGGTTAATGATAAATATCGATTTAGATAAAGCCTTTTCTCCATCAACCAATATTTTTTTTGCTAGTGTTCTGGTTTTTAGCCAAGCACTTATATTCAATAGGATAATTAATAACCATAACCTTTTATCTAAACCAAGTTTTTTGCCAGCTTTAATGTTTATTACTGGTGCAAGTTTATTTCTACCATTTATGGTTTTAAGTCCGGCTTTGCTATGTAATTTTCTCTTAATTTGGCTAATAGATAAGTTTTTGAAACTAAATAAAAGCTTAAATTCTATAACAACAGTATTCGATATCGGGATGATCATTGCCATAGGAACCTTGATTTACTTTCCTTTTATGGCCATGTTGATAATGATTTTCTTATCCTTGATGTTATTTCGATCCTTCAACTGGCGTGAATGGATTGCAGGTTTAATTGGATTTTTAACTGTATTTTTTTTCCTAGCTGTTTTCTACTACTGGAAAGATAATTTAAGTTCATTCTATCAAATATGGAAACCATTGGGGAACAAATTCCCATCCGTATTTAAGATTAATTATAACGATTATTTGGTTTTGATACCTGTTGCATTAATTATCATTTTGGCATCGCTACAGCTTCGCGAAAACTTTTTTCGGAGTTTTATCAGTACCAGGAAAGGATTTCAAATGTTATTTTTCATGTTCATTATCGCGGCTGTAAGTTTTTATTTAAAACCTGATTTTAGAACCTGGCATTTTTTATTGTGTGTTCCGCCAGGAGCAGTTTTGTTGGCATATTATTTTAGTAATGCGAAAAAGCGTTGGTTTTATGAAACCTTGTTCCTGCTCTTCATAATTTCTGTTCAATACTTTTTGTTTGTTTAACCTTTTTTAACAAAATGATGTAAAGAAACTTGTTAAAGATTAATAGCTTTGTGGCATGCTTGTTAAGTTTTAGAACTTTTCAGAATAGATTTTGAAGATGTGTAAATCGGTTTTTATTAATGTAAATGAATAATTTAACAATTGATATTGGTAATACATCAACAAAAATCGCTGTCTTCGAAAACAAAGAACTCATTCATTTTAATCGCTTAGAAAAGATTACAAGTGATGATTTAATATCGCTTATTGAAAAATTTGATATCAAAAATTCAGTAATAAGCTCGGTTGATGAGGAAATTGGCTTGTTAGAAACGCTACTGAATAGCAAAACAACTTACCATCGTTTTACGGCAACGTTTGCAAAAAACGGGGTAAAAAATAAATACAAAACGCCATCAACCTTGGGATTAGACCGATGGGCCGCAATATTGGGTGCAAATGCAATATTTCCGGCAAGTGCCAGTTTAGTTATTGATGCAGGAACATGTATCACCTATGATTTGCTCAACACAAAAGGCGAATACTTTGGAGGAAGCATTAGTCCGGGAATAGCCATGAGGTTTAAAGCTGTACATGAATTCACAGGTCGCTTACCATTGGTAAATTGGAATCCTGAAAATGAAATTCCTGAAGGTATTGATACCAATTCGGCTATACAAAATGGGGTTTTGCAGGGTATAATAAATGAAATTGAAGGGTTTATCGCTCTAAATAATATAAAAGAAAGTGCCTTAAAGGTTATTATAACAGGCGGTGATGCCAATTTTTTGTTTAAGCAATTACAAAACAGCATCTTTGCGCCTCAAATAATAAAAGATCCTTACTTGGTATTAAAGGGTTTAAATGAAGCTATTGCAGATTAGAATGTACAAAAGAATAAATTATATTGCCGCCATATTCGTTTTAGTGTGTGGTTTGGGTGCTCAGGCACAGGTTACCACTTCATCTCCATATTCCAGATACGGTCTTGGAAACATTAAGGGCTCATTGCTGCCTCAGTTAAGAGCAATGGGCGGTATTTCTACCGCGGTAAACAAAGTTAATGGGTTTAATTATATCAATATGCAAAACCCTGCATCTTATTCTGGCGTAACGTTAACCACTATAGATATTGGCATGAGTGCCGGTTTAACAAACCTAACCCGCAACGATTTAAGCGAAACAAGTTTCAATTCTACCTTTAGTCATATTGCATTTGCAGTTCCGGTTAGTCGCCGCTCTGCATTGAGTTTTGGTGTATTGCCTTATTCTGATTTGGGTTATAGTTATAAAAACTCAACTAAAATAGATACCATGTCGGTCGATCAGCTTTATGAAGGTGAGGGTGGTTTATCCAAAGCTTACATGGGTTACGGTTATCGTTTCGGCGATCACTTAAGCATTGGCGCAAATGTTGAATACATATTTGGTAACTTACTTACCACTCGTGCAACCGAATATGTAGAGGCAGGCGCATTGAACTCTAAACTGCAGAATAAAAATAGCGTTGGGGGCTTAAATTACTCCTACGGTATTCAGTATAACTTTAACATCGCACCTAAAACCCTAGTTACTTTAGGTTATTCGGGTAGCAGTTCAGGTAAAGTTAATTCAAGTCAATCGTACTTTGCAACGGTTTATACCAGAGATCAAAACGGTAATGAAAACACGGCATTGGATACTTTGAGCTCGGTAATAAGTGCAAAATCTAATTTAACATTACCTTTATCGCACAACTTTGGTATTGCCATACAACAAACCGATAAATGGTTAATTGGAGCTGATGTTAGAATGAGTAAATGGTCTAATGTTAGCATCAACAATATTAATCAAGGTTTACAAAACAGCTATGGCGCATCATTAGGTGGTCAGTTTACACCCGATATTACTTCATATAACAGCTATTTTAAACGTGTGGATTACCGTTTAGGTGTAAATTACGATAAGACTTACATCAGAATTGGCAATCAGGATATTAAACAGATGGGTGCATCCTTAGGGTTTGGTTTCCCACTTCCATCAGCCAATGGCCTATCATTTTATAAAATAAACTTTACTACAGAAGTTGGTCAGCGTGGTACAACAACCAACAATTTAGTAAAAGAGAAATTCATCAACTTCCACTTAGGCTTTACATTGAACGATACGTGGTTCCGTAGGTATAGAGTAGATTAATTATGCGCAACGCATTTTTTTATTGTTTGATTTTAGGGTTATCATTATTTATGGTTTCCTGTGGAGATGACGACTTAAAAAAAGCAAATGCGGTAAGCAATCAAAAAATAGCTTTAAACAAAGATAGAACGCTGGGCGTAGAAATTATCTATAGCGATTCGGCAAGAGTTAAAGCCAAGGGTAATGCGCCAATTATGGATAAAGTTACGGCTGATAACGGCAGTACGTATCAGGAAATGATTAATGGGGTTAAGATTGATTTCTTTAATGTTAACCAACCTGGGTTAATTGATGGAACATTGATTTGCGATTATGCCATTAGAAGAGACCAGGAGCAGAAAACCTTCTTTAGAAAAAATGTTATTGTAAAGAACGCCAAAGGCGATACTTTTTCATCTGAAGAGTTGATTTGGGATGAAGCAAAAAAACTTTTCTATTCTACACAAAAAGTTACTGTACAAACAACGGATGGTAATATCATAGAAGGTGTAGATTTTGAAGCACCACAAGATTTCAGTACCTATAAAATTAATACAGCAAGTGGGCAAGCCGTATTAAAGGACGAAATTGCGCCATGAAAAACCAAAATTTTTCTTATCTATTTGCTTAAAAATTAAACAGTTGATAAATAAAATTTTGTGTTTTCTTTTTTGAGGCAAATTTGTATCTTGCGCCCTCTTTAAAAAAAACTAAATAATATAAGTACAATATGGGATTAATGACATTTTTGCGTAACCGTGCAGGCTATATACTAGTCTTTGCTATTGGTTTTGCAATTGTTGCATTTTTAGTAGGTGATGCAATTAACGTGGGTAAGCCTTTTTGGGCCGAAAACCAAAAAACAGTTGGTTCGGTTGATGGTAACGACATCAGTATTGATGAATTCGGACCAAAAGTAGAGCAAAATTTAAATCAGTTTAAGCAACAATATGGCGGCAGTGCAAATGCTCAAATGCAATCGATGGCTGTAGATCAGGCCTGGAATGCTGAATTAGCCAGCGTTTTGTTGAATAAAGAATATGAAAGATTAGGTTTATCTGTTTCAGAAGATGAACTGGTTGATTTATTAGTTGGTCAGAATCCAAGTCCGCTGATTAAACAATACTTTACTAATCCTCAAACTGGTCAGTTAGACCGTATGCAGTTAAACAGCTTCTTAAAATCAAAAGATCCACAAGCTCAAAACCAATCTGCACTGTTGCAAACAGAGGTTAAAAATCAAACATTACAACAAAAATATTCAAACTTAATCCGTAACTCGGTTTATGTTACATCTTTAGAAGCTACTGACGAATATACAAACCGTAACAAGTTGGCTAACTTTAAGTATGTAAATTTAGATTATACATCAATTCCAGATGCTTCGGTTAAATTAACTGATGCAGATTATTCTGAATATTATGATGCTAATAAATCTCGTTTCAATAACCCTCAGGAAACACGTTCATTTGAATATGTAACGTTTAGCATTAAGCCAACAAAAGCAGATTCTGCTGCGGTAAAAGCGCAGGTTGATAAAATAGCTGCAGATTTTAGAGTGGCTAAAAATGATTCACTTTTCGCAGCCATTAATTCGGATGTAAAGGTTCCTTTCACTTATATCACCAAAGGCAAATTAGATCCGGCAGTAGATTCAGCTGTATTTTCTTTACCGGCAGGAAGTTATTATGGGCCAGCATTATCTGGTAATTCTTACAAAGTGATAAAAGTAGTTGCTACTCGTTTATCTCCAGATTCGGTTAAAGTGAGTCACATTTTAATAGACCCAGCTAAAGTTGGCGGTGAAGATAAAGCTGTAAAATTAGCAGATTCGTTAAAAGGCTTAATCAATAAAGGTGGAAGTTTTGCAGAATTGGCAAAAACCTATAGTGTTGATGGTTCAAAAGATCAAGGTGGTTCTATGCCTGCTTTTGCTCGTGGTGCTATGGTACCAGAATTTGAAAATGCAGCATTTGACGGAAGTGTTGGCGATTTGAAAACAGTTAAGTCTCAGTTTGGTATTCACATTATGAAAATCGAAAAGCAAATCGGTTCATCAAAAGTGGCAAAACTAGCTTATGTAGAAAAATCATTGGCAGCAAGTAGCAAAACTCAGGCATCTGCTTACAAAGCAGCAAGCAATTTCTTAAACGATGTTAAGGGAAATGATTTCGCCAAATTTGCTCAAACTAAAAACTTAAAAACGGCTGTTGCAGATAAAATTACCGCTACCCAAGGTTTTGCACCTGGTTTAGATAATCCACGTAAATTAATTCAGGATGCATATGCGGCTGATAAAGGTGATGTTCTTCCAGAAATTTACACCATGGGTGATGGATATGTAGTAGCACGTGTTACCGATATCAGACCAAAAGGTGCTTTACCTTTAGATGCTGTTAAAAAGGAAATTCAACCGATGGTACTTAATGCTGCTAAAGCAAAATTACTAAAAGCTAAATTTGATGGCGCTGGCAAAGTTGGCTTAGCTCAAATCGCTGCTAAAGTTGGTCGCTCAGTGCTTCCGGTTCAAAATATTGTTTTTGCTAACCCAATCATACCTGGTGTTGCACAAGAAAACAAATTGGTTGGTTCTGTATTCGGTTCTCAGCCAGGAAAAGTTTCTACACCTGTAGAAGGTGAGCGTGGTGTTTACGTATTTTCAGTTGATGGATTTTCTAATCCTGCTCCAATTGCAAATATGTTTAAACAAAAAGAAACCATGTTGTTGAGTTTAGGTCAGCGTTCTTTAGGTGCAGCTTTCCAAGCTTTACAAGATAATGCCAAGATAAAAGACAATCGCGTGAAATTCTATTAATTAGAAATTGCGTAATTTTACAACCGTTCTGATGTTCAATCAGAACGGTTTTTTTATTTAATCGCCATGGAAATTCAGGAAAACTTCGTTAACAAGGTTGCCAATAGTGGTTTAATCACTTTAAATCTGGAAGATTATTATCATCCGGGTGAAAGGGTATTGTATGATATCAAGGATAATCTATTTCATGGTTTAATGCTTAGGGAAAAAGATTTCCGGGAGTTTATTAAAGGCCATGATTGGAGCCAATATGAAGGTAAAAATGTGGCTATTATTTGCTCGGCAGATGCGATTGTACCAACTTGGGCCTATATGCTTTTAGCCAATAAATTAAAGCCTTTTGCTAATGAGGTTGTTTTCGGTGGCTTAGATACGCTAGAAGCAGTGATGTTTGCAAAGGCACTGTCTAAAATAAACACTGAATCCTTTGCTAACGAACGTGTTGTTGTTAAGGGATGCGGAGATATTGAAGTTCCGGTAGCGGCCTATGTTGAAATTACCAATCTGCTTACGCCAGTTGTAAAAAGCATTATGTTTGGCGAGCCGTGTTCTACTGTTCCGGTTTATAAAAGAAAAGATTAAATTTTGGTTTGCTTTTTGCATATCTTGTTGATAAGCTGCAAAGAACCTTATCATGTGGCTAAATAACACAACTGAAACACATTTAAGCAAATGAAAAGGTTATTATTAATCATCTCTTATACATTTTTTGCGCTATCTATATCCGCACAAGAGTTGCCTGTAAAAAAGGAAGCCGTGTTTCAGGATGGTGAAATACTAAAGTACAGATTGAAGTATGGCTTTATTACTGCTGCCGAAGCTACTATTAAAGTCCAGAATTCTGATTTAAAATTTGATAATAAACCAACCTACAAATTAACGGTTGATGCACAGACATCAGGTACGTTTGATGTGTTTTATAAAATCAGGGATCATTACGATTCATATATTGATAAAACGGATTTACTACCATACTTTTATCAGGAAAACATCCGGGAGGCAAGTTACCGAAGGCAGGATAAAGCCCGTTTTAACCAGGATAGTAAAAAAGTTGTATCCAACAGGGGAACTTTTTCTACACCAACTACGCAAACATTCGATTTGGTTTCTGCATATTATTTTGCCAGGAGTTTAGACATCTCAAAACTTAAAGTTGGGGATAAATTCAAATTAAACTATTTTTTGGGGGATGAAATATCTGCTCTTGAAATTGAATATGTAGGTAAGGAAACTGTTAAAAATAAGCTTGGTAATATTCGTTGCTTAAAATTTAGTCCTTCAATTAAGCCTGGAAGGATTTTTAAGAAGGATAGCCGCTTATATCTTTGGGTTACAGATGATGGAAATCGCGTTCCGGTAAAAGCGCAAGTAGAAATATTGGTTGGTGCAGTAACTATGGAACTGACATCGGCAGCAGGTTTAAAATACGCTTTAGCAAAAGACTAATGATGATAGAAGTAGAACAGGTGCTGGTGCACGAAGATGTTTTGAAAGAGAACTTTGTATGTAATTTAAGTAAGTGCAAAGGAATCTGTTGCGTTGAAGGGGATTCAGGTGCACCATTAGATAATGATGAAAAGGCAATTCTGGAAGAGGTTTATCCGAAGATTAAACATCTTCTAAATGAAAAAGGCATTAAGGCAATTGAGGAGCAAGGTGTTTATGTTGTTGATGAAGATGGCGATTTAACGACACCATGTGTAGATGGAAATAAAGAGTGCGCTTATGTACTTTTTGAAGGTGGCATTACGAAATGTGCTATAGAAAAAGCTTATGAACAAGGGATTGTAGATTGGCAGAAACCAATTTCTTGTCATTTATATCCAATTAGAGTTACCAAATATCCAGAATTTGAAGTACTAAATTACGATAGGTGGCACATTTGTCATGATGCATGTACTTTTGGACGAGAATTAAAAGTACCTGTTTATAGTTTTTTAAAAGGTCCACTTATTCGAAAATACGGTGAGGTCTGGTATAAAGAGTTGGAAGAATCCGTAGCTGCAATGTAGCTCTAATCTAAAATATTCAGCACGCCTTTAAAGGCCCTTAACAGCGACGCGTCTGCGCTTCATCTGCGCTTGATCTACGCTTCATCTATCCATAGGGATTGATGGATGAGAAAACGTTAAAGCTTATGCATTAAGATTCCCGCATACGCGAGAATGACGACTTTGGTATGGGAACCCGCTTCTACAAGCATAACAGATTTGAACGACTGGCTCTGCACCTTACTGTGCGGCATAGGAACTGATAGAAGGATGGCACATTGAAACTTTTGTAGTGTCACTAATATGTTTCTGAACAAGGCATCGTGTCCTGCCCGATTTTTCATCGGGTGCTTGCGATGCAGCAATAGAAGTTTCGGCGAGGATAGCCGACATCAGTTCCAATCCTTTCAGTTATGCCTGTTGTTAAAGCCTTAAAGGCGGACATGCTTTCGCTACCCTCAGTTTTGATTCTTTTAGATATCAAGAAAAAAAGAAGGAGCTTCGCGGCGGAGGTGAGCAGAGGCAAGCCTGAGCTGAGGACTTAATTAAACAGATTGCCACGGTTGGTGAAAAACCAACCTCGCAATGACGAATTAGGGATTAGACCAGTTTCTGTGCCCTGCTATCTTTTCCATTCAAGGGGGAAGGAGCCCAAAGGGCGGATGGGTGGTGGCACTCTGCTATCCATAGGAATTAGGTTATTCAACCCACTTAAAAATTTAAATAATTAATAAGCATAGACTTAAATTGTTTATTTGTAATAACTATCTTATTTTAGCGGATTGAAAATCATTTATCTTTGATTATAAATCTATAAAGTGAAAAAAATCCTAATCACCGGTGGTGCCGGCTTCATTGGCTCTCATGTAGTACGCCGTTTTGTAACAAACTATCCTCAATACGAAATTGTAAATCTTGATAAGTTAACCTATGCAGGCAACCTTGCAAATTTAACGGATATCGAAAATAAACCAAATTACAGATTTGTTAAGGAGGATATCACAGATGCTACTGCTATGTTTGAATTGTTCAAAGCAGAAAACTTTGATGCCGTAATTCATTTAGCAGCAGAAAGCCATGTGGATAGATCTATTTTCGATCCAACAGCGTTTGTGATTACAAACGTAATTGGTACGGTAAATTTATTAAATGCCGCCCGCGAATTTTGGAAAGGCGACTATGATAAAAAACGTTTCTACCATGTAAGTACCGATGAAGTTTATGGAGCTTTAGGTGAGGAAGGCATGTTTACCGAAACTACTGCTTACGATCCACACAGTCCGTATTCTGCTTCAAAGGCCAGCTCTGATCATTTTGTTCGGGCTTATCATGATACGTACGGAATGGATTGTGTAATTTCAAATTGCTCAAACAATTATGGTTCGCATCATTTCCCGGAGAAATTAATTCCCCTTGCTATAAACAATATAAAAAATAATAAGCCTGTTCCGGTTTATGGAAAAGGTGAAAATGTTCGCGATTGGTTATGGGTTGAAGACCATGCCCGTGCGATAGACGTAATTTTTCACAATTCTAAAACCGGCGACACTTATAATATTGGTGGACATAATGAGTGGAAAAATATCGATTTGATAAATCTTCTGTGCAACATCATGGATCAAAAATTAGGTCGCGAAGCCGGGGAATCTGCTAAACTCATCACTTACGTAACGGATAGAGCAGGACATGATTTGCGTTATGCAATTGATTCGAGTAAGTTACAAAATCAATTGGATTGGGTACCGAGTTTACAATTTGAAGAGGGCTTGGCTAAAACGGTTGACTGGTATCTTCAAAATGAAGACTGGTTGAACAATGTTACTTCAGGCAATTACCAATCTTATTACAATCAACAATACAATAATAAATAATGGATATTCAGGAAACAGGCCTAAAGGATTGCGTTATTATTAAACCAAGAGTTTTTGAAGACTCAAGGGGATATTTCTTCGAAAGCTTTAATAAAAAAACTTTTGAAGATAAAACTGGTTTATCTGGCAATTTCGTTCAGGACAACCAATCTTTTTCATCTTATGGCGTAATCAGAGGTTTACATGCTCAATCTGGAGAATTTGCCCAGGCTAAATTGGTGCGTGTATTAAAAGGCGAAGTATTGGATGTTGCAGTTGATATCCGTCCTGGTTCTCCAACGTATGGTAAGCACATTTCAGTTAAATTGAGTGCA
This sequence comes from Pedobacter jejuensis, assembly GCF_003725795.1. Taxonomy (GTDB): domain Bacteria; phylum Bacteroidota; class Bacteroidia; order Sphingobacteriales; family Sphingobacteriaceae; genus Pedobacter; species Pedobacter jejuensis. The sequence continues at coordinate 67,387 of NZ_RBEE01000001.1, forward strand.
GAAAATAGGTTACAGTTATATGTTCCAAGAGGTTTTTTACATGGGTTTTCTGTTTTAAGTGAAACTGCCGAGTTTTTTTACAAATGTGATAACTTCTATGAGAAATCAGCCGAGGTTGGTGTCATGTATAATGATGCCGATTTAGGTGTCGACTGGATGATCCCTGCTTCAAAGGCTGCGATATCAGATAAAGATTTAGTATTAAACACATTCGCATCGCTTAAATAATATGAGCAAAATTTTAATAATCGGTGCTGGCGGTCAGTTGGGGCAATGCCTAAAAACAGTAGCAGAGCGAAGGGGTATTTCAGATATCGTTTTTCCAACAGAAAATGAGGGGAATATCTTAGAAGCAGAGTTGCTGAATGCGTTGCTAGAAAGAGAAAAGCCAGCCTATGTCATTAATTGCGCTGCTTATACTGCCGTAGATAAAGCTGAAGATGAGGTAGAATTATCAAAAGCTGTGAATGAAACAGGAGCAGGCTATCTTGCTTCAGCTTGTAAAGCTAATCAAGCGATATTGGTTCATGTTTCTACTGATTTCGTTTTTGAAGGTAAGGAAGTGAAATTGCTAAATGAAGATGATGTAGCAAAGCCGATTAATGTTTATGGTGTTACAAAGTTGGGTGGTGAACAAGCGGTTGCATCTATTTTAGATGAACATTTTATTTTACGTACCAGTTGGTTGTACTCTGAGTATGCGAATAATTTTGTTAAAACCATGTTGAAGCTTGGCGCTGAACGTGATGAACTGGGTATCATTGCAGATCAGGTAGGTACGCCTACTTATGCGATTGATTTGGCAAATGCTATTTTTGATATTATTGCATCAGGCAAAAAAAGTTATGGTGTTTATCATTATAGTAATGAAGGGGTGACATCGTGGTATGATTTCGCTAAAGCTATATTTGATATCAGCGAAACAGCGGTAAAGGTAAATCCAATTCCGGGTTCAGCTTATCCAACAAAAGCTCAAAGGCCAGCATTTTCGGTGATGGATAAATCAAAAATTAAAAATGAATTCAATCTAGACATCCCCTACTGGAGAACTAGTTTGGTTGCATGCATATCAAAAATTAACAATAAATAATCTATTAAAACATATTGATGATGGAAACCGGCTCATGTCTGGAATCCAATATCTAAAATCTGAAATCTAATGAAAGGTATAATTTTAGCTGGTGGCAGCGGAACCCGTTTACATCCATTAACATTAGCTTGTAGTAAGCAGATGATGCCGGTTTACGATAAACCAATGATTTATTACCCGCTTTCTACCTTAATGCTTGCCGGGATTAAAGAAATATTAATTATTTCTACTCCGCATGATTTACCAAATTTCGAGAAGTTATTGGGTGATGGAACTTCATTGGGTTGTAAATTTAGTTATGCGGTACAGGCCGAACCAAATGGGTTAGCTCAGGCTTTCGTTATCGGTGAAGAATTCATTGGAAAAGACAAAGTAGCTTTGGTTTTAGGTGATAATATCTTCCATGGTGATGGAATGGCAAAATTATTACAAGCCAGTTCAAACCCTGAAGGTGGTGTTGTTTTTGCTTACCAGGTTTCGGACCCTGAGCGTTATGGTGTGGTAGAATTTGATGCCAACAAGAAAGCGATTTCAATCGAAGAAAAGCCTGAACAACCAAAATCAGACTATGCTGTGCCGGGTTTATATTTTTATGATAATGAGGTTGTTGAAATTGCTAAAAATATTAAGCCATCTCCACGTGGCGAATATGAAATTACCGATATCAATAAGGTTTACTTAGAAAGAGGAACGTTAAAGGTTGGCGTTTTAAGTCGCGGAACCGCTTGGTTAGACACGGGTACATTTACTTCATTAATGCAGGCAGGTCAGTTTGTGCAAATTATTGAAGAGCGCCAGGGATTAAAAATTGGTTGTATTGAAGAGATTGCTTACCGCATGGGCTTTATCAATGCAGAACAATTGAAAGCAATCGCTACGCCATTGGTAAAAAGTGGTTATGGAAGTTATCTGCTGAAACAAATAAAATAATAGTTAGCCATATTGCCCTAATCGCATTGACATTTATCGGGCTATTTATACCGTAATTGATAAGTTGGTTTTACTATTAGGACATTATAGAAAGTGAATAATAATTTAATGCCTTCGTGGATTTATTTTAAACCATTAAGGCAATAAGGAATAGTTGTTCACGATCGCTTATTTAGGGCAATAAGTAAAAGGTATCTTAATGCCTTATTATTTAGGTTTGATTCTAATCATTAAAGTTTTAATTTAAACAATTAAGGCATTAAGAAATAGTTGTTCCAAGATTTATATTCAACCATTAAGGCAATAAGTAAAAAGTATCTTAATGTCTAGTGTTTTCAAGATTGTTCCAAAATTTATATTTAACCATTAAGGCAATAAGTAAAAAGTATCTTAATGTCTAGTGTTTTCAAGATTGTTCCAAAATTTATATTTAACCATTAAGGCAATAAGTAAAAAGTATCTTAGTGCATAATGTTTTTCAAAATTGTTCCAAGATTTATATTTAACCATTAAGGCAATAAGTAAAAAGTATCTTAATGTCTAGTGTTTTCAAGATTGTTCCAAAATTTATATTAACTATTAAGGCAATAAGTTAAATGCATCTTAATGCCTTGATGTTTTGATGATTGTTCCAAGATTTATATTTAACCATTAAGGCGATAAGTAAAAAGTATCATAATGCCTTGATGTTTTTCAAGATTGTTCCAAGATTTATATTTAACCATTAAGGCGATAAGTAAAAAGTATCATAATGCCTTGATGTTTTTCAAGATTGTTCCAAGATTTATATTTAACCATTAAGGTAATAAGTATCTTAATGCCTTGATGTTTTTCAAGATTGTTCCAAGATTTATATTTAACCACTAAGACAATAAGTAAAAAGTATCTTAATGCCTTGATGTTTTTCAAGATTGTTCCAAGATTTATATTAACTATTAAGGCAATAAGTTAAATGCATCTTAATGCCTTGATGTTTTCATGATTGTTCCAAGATTTATATTAACTATTAAGGCAATAAGTTAAATGCATCTTAATGCCTTGATGTTTTCATGATTGTTCCAAGATTTATATTTAACCATTAAGGCGATAAGTAAAAAGTATCATAATGCCTTGATGTTTTTCAAAATTGTTCCAGGATTTATATTTAACCATTAAGGCAATAAGTTAAATGCATCTTAATGCCTTAATGTTTTCATGATTATTCCATGATTTATATTTAACCATTAAGGCAATAAATAAAAAGTATCTTAATGCCTTAATGTTTTTCAAAATTGATTTTAGTTACCCAATGTTTTATAATATTTTGTATCTAGTAACCTGAATTCGATTCTTAAATTTAAATTTTGCTGTTTTATTGCCGTTTTGCTTATACGGCACGTCTTGCTGAATTTATTGCAGCATCTTTCCTGGAAATAAGACCCTGAAATAAATTCAGGGTGACGTTAAAAAAAAGCAGCTTATTAATAACGTGAAGGAAAATTTATAATCAAACTCAGGTTAATTGGTTATTGATTTGATTATATAGGTATTAAATTTGATTATTAAAATTTAGAATAACCATTTTTTATATAAAGGTATATCTTTGTTTCTTGTAGAATTTAAATGGAGAGAATACCGAAAATTGCTATTATAGGATTAGGTTATGTAGGCTTACCGCTTGCTATTGAGTTCGCTAAAAAATATCTGGTTATTGGTTTTGATACCAATGATGAGCGTATAAGTGAACTTAGTAATGGTATAGATGAAACTAAGGAAGCAAATCTAAGCGAACTTAATACGGTATTAAAGAGCAGTAATTCTACTAAGGGTTTAAAGTTTAGCTCCAGTCTTGCAGACATAAGCTTATGCAACACTTACATTGTAACTGTTCCGACACCAATCGACCATTTAAAACGACCCGATTTAGAACCTTTGCTTACCGCAACGAAGATGCTCGGTATAGTTCTGAAAACGGATGATGTAGTCGTTTACGAATCAACAGTTTATCCTGGTTGTACAGAAGAAGATTGTGTTCCAGTACTTGAAAAAATTTCTGGGTTAACCTATAATCAAGATTTTTTCTGTGGTTATTCTCCCGAGCGCATCAATCCGGGTGATAAAATCAATACACTTACAAAAATCAAAAAGGTTACATCAGGTTCTACGCCCGAAATTGCCAATCATATCAACGAATTATATGCCAGCATCATAACCGCTGGTACTTACCTGGCTCCCAGTATAAAAGTTGCGGAAGCATCCAAAGCCATAGAAAATGCACAACGCGATGTAAATATTTCCTTTGTAAACGAACTTGCCTTGATTTTCGATAAAATGGGTATAGATACATCAGACGTTCTTGCTGCAGCAGCTACAAAATGGAATTTCTTGAATTACAAACCAGGTTTGGTTGGCGGTCATTGCATCGGTGTAGATCCATATTATCTGGCACACAAATCAGAAGCTTTGGGTTACAAGCCAGAAGTGATTTTATCCGGAAGAAGGGTAAACGACAATATGGGCATGTTTGTAGCCAATAAAGTGATTAAATTGATGGTAGCGCAAGACAAAGCCATCAAGAACGCCAGCGTTTTAATTTTAGGTTTTGCATTTAAAGAAAATTGCCCGGATGTACGCAATACCCGTGTGGTTGATATTTACAAAGAACTCCAATCATTTTCTATTGACGTGGATGTGTATGACCCTTGGGCCAATGCCGATGAAGTAAAGGGCGAATACGATATTGAACTTGTTCAAGCATTATCTTCAGAATACGACGCAATAATATTAGCAGTAGCTCATGATTTATTCCTGGAGATAGATTACAGCATTTACAAAAATGCAGGTACAATAATTTTTGATACAAAATCTTTCATTCCTCGAGCTTTGGTTGATGCAAGGTTGTAAGAGCAGTTTATTTAATTCGTATCGACTTCTAATCTATGGAGGTCATTCCCTGTGAATCTGAATTCGATTCTTAAACTTAATTCTTTGCTGTTTTATTGCCGTATTGCTTATACGGCATGTCTTGCTGAATTCATTTCAGCATCTTTCCTGCAAATAAGACCCTGAAATAAATTCAGGGTGACGTTAACTAAAAAAGCAGCTTATTAATAATTGAAGAGAAATTGATAATGGAACACAGATTTACAATTAGCAAAATCATTGGTCAAAGATCTCTCTGTTCCGCTGTGCTCCAATCGAGATGACGGCAATGCCCGAAAAGCAACTTACCTTTGTTAAATAAACGTGATTGAAATGGAAAGCCCCAATTTTTCATTGGGCTTGTAATGGAAAGCAGGGCTGAAAAATCAAAAGGATTACTGGACTAACGTTTTCAGGGAAAAATAAAATTGACACAGAAACACAGAATTCACAGAAGAGTTGGGATTGTAATTCCGAAAATGGCTGAGAAATTTTTGTAATAAAAAAACTATTGGTTAAAGATCTCTCTATTCCGCTGCGCTCCAATCGAGATGACGGTAATATATGGCGTCATTCGAGCGTAGCCAAATAAGACCCTGAAATAAATTCAGGGTGACTTTTATATTCAATCGAGATGAGGGGAATATACGGCGTCATTTCGAGCGTAGCCGAGAAATCTTTGTAACCTAAATTCGACTCTTAAACTTAATACGTTTTCTTTTATTGCCTTATTGCTTGTACGACACGTCTTGCTGAATTTATTTCAGCATCTTTCCTGCAAATAAGACTCTGAAATAAATTCAGGGTGACGGTAAAAAAAACAGCTTATTAATAAGTTGAAGGAAAAATAATATAACTCATCGTGGTTTGTAAGGACACAGACCATGGTGTGGCTGTTTTATCGCCATATTGTTTATACGACACGTCTTGCTGAATTGATTTGAACATCTTTCCTGCAAATAAGACCCTGAAATAAATTCAGGGTGACGTTAATATTCCCCTTCGCTCCAATCGGGATGATGGGAATATACGACTTCATTTCGAGCGTAGCTGAGAAATCTTCGTAACCTAAGTTCGATTCTTAACCTTAATTTTGCTGTTTTATTGCCGTATTGCTTATACGGCTGGTCTTGCTGAATATATTTCAACATCTTTCCTGCATATAAGACCCTGAAATAAATTCAGGGTGACGTTAACTAAAAAAAGCAGTTTATCTAATTCGTATTGAGATTTAATCTATTGTGGTAATTCCCTATGAAAATTAATGTTTCACATTGGATTTTAATAAAAATATTTACAGCTTTCACATTTCAGATTTTCCCTACACAAAAATTTATGTGTATGTTTGCAGGCTTAAAAACTATGAAAAATTTATGAAGGTTGCTCTTATAACCGGTGTTACTGGCCAGGATGGTGCTTATTTAGCAGAATTTCTTTTAAAGAAAGGTTATTTTGTTCACGGTATAAAGAGAAGGAGTTCTCTTTTCAATACGGACAGGATTGATCATTTATATCAGGATCAGCACGAGAAAGATGTTCATTTCAAACTACATTATGGCGATTTGACGGATTCAACCAACCTCATACGTATTATTCAAGAGACCCAGCCTGATGAAATTTACAATCTGGGGGCTATGAGTCATGTTATGGTATCTTTTGATTCGCCAGAATATGTTGCTAACGTAGATGGTATTGGTACATTAAGGATTTTGGAAGCTGTGAGGATTTTAGGTATGGAAAAAAAGACTAGAATTTATCAGGCATCCACCTCAGAATTGTATGGAGGTTTACCAGAAAATAAAAATGCAAATGGATTTTATGATGAAAATTCTCCATTTTACCCACGATCACCTTATGGTGTGGCAAAAATATATGGCTTTTGGATAACTAAAAACTACCGTGAGGCTTATGGCATGTTCGCCTGTAATGGTATTTTATTTAATCATGAAAGCCCGCTTAGAGGGGAAACTTTCGTAACCCGTAAAATTACAAGAGCAACAGCTAAAATTGCCTTAGGCTTGCAGAGTTGTCTATACTTAGGTAATCTTTCTGCTCAACGCGATTGGGGTCATGCAAAAGATTATATCGAAGCCATGTGGTTGATTTTGCAACAAGAGAAACCCGAAGATTTTGTAATTGCAACGGGTGTAACCACAACTGTACGCGATTTCGTTCGCATGAGTTTTGCTGAGGTTGGCATTGAGGTTGAATTTTCTGGTAAAGATGACAACGAAAAAGGTGTTATCATCGATGTGGATGAGCAAATTGCACATTCTTTAGGTTTGAATACCCAAACATTAAAAATTGGTCAAACCGTTATTAAGGTTGATCCAAAATATTTCCGCCCTACTGAAGTTGACTTATTGTTAGGAGATCCTAAAAAATCAAAAACGCAATTAGGTTGGGAGCCGAAGTATGATTTAGCTGCATTAGTAAAAGATATGATGATTTCTGATCTTCAATTGATGAAAAAGGATGAATATCTAAAAAAAGGTGGTTTTAAAACTTTAAATTATTTTGAATAACTGCAACAGCTTAGTTGTTTATTGCCATAAAATATCTATGAAGCAAAGATTAATTCTATTACTTTCCTTACTGTTTTTCTGTTTGTTTATTAATACAACAATAAGGGCTCAAAATAATTACGCCAATCAGAAAGTAGATGAGCTTTCGGATGCACAAATTAAAACGCTCATGCAAAGAGCCGAATCTTTAGGATACAGTGATGCTCAACTGGAGCAAATGGCTGCTGCACAAGGGATGAAGCAAGATGAGGTAATGAAGTTGCGTAAAAGAGTTGAAACCATCCGCAAAAATGGCTCTTCCGCGACTGGAAATAAACCAACAACCGGAGGAACGTCTCAAAACCGAACGGAAAGGCAATATGTGGGTGCTACGGATAGTAGCAGTACGATGCAACCTACAAGACAGGAATTAATAGATAAGGCTTTTGATGATTTAAAACCTAAAATTTTCGGTTCTGAATTGTTTAAAAATCCTAATAGCACTTTCGAGCCTAATTTAAGAATGGCTACGCCTGCAGGTTACATTATCGGTCCAGATGATCAGTTATTGATTGACATCACGGGTGATAATGAAGCAAACTATGATTTAAAAGTTAGTCCTGATGGCTCCATACGCATTGAGTATGTTGGCCTGGTTAAAGTAGGTGGATTAAGCATAGAGGCTGCTCGTGCTAAAATTAAAAATTTAATGGGTGCAACCTACCCAGGTTTACGCAACGGTAGAACTAATCTTGCCATTAACTTAGGGAATATTCGTGGCATAAAAGTTATTTTAAATGGTCAGGTTACCAAACCAGGCACTTATACACTATCTTCTTTATCAAGTGTATTTAATGCGCTTTATGCTGCTGGTGGACCAAATGATAATGGTTCTTATCGTAAGATTCAGGTGGTTCGAAATAACCGGGTGGTTGCTACGGTCGATTTCTATGATTTGATTATCAATGGCATGCAAAAGGGCAATGTTCGTTTGCAGGATCAGGATGTTATTAATGTTCCGGTTTATGAGAATAGAGTAGAGGTTGTGGGCGAAGTTAAAAACCCTGCAATTTTCGAAACTATAAAAGGAGAAACCTTTCAAAATGTATTGAACTTTGCGGGTGGATTCTCTAATATCGCCTATCAATCGGCAGTTAAGGTTTTTCAGAATACGGATAGGGAAAGAAAAATCAGTGATATTTTCGCTGCTGATTTTAACACCTACATCCCTAAAAATGGAGATAAATTTTTTATTGAGCCCATATTAGATCGATTTGAAAACCGGGTTGAAATTAATGGAGCGGTTTTTAGACCAGGCTACTTCGAATTGGAAAAAGGCATGACGCTAAAGCAATTGATCCAAAAGGCAGACGGTTTAAAAGAAGATGCCTTTATGAATCGTGGTTACATCAGCAGATTAAATGCTGACAATACACTCGGGCTAGAATCTTTTGATGTGGCAGCCATTATGAGTGGAAGCCAGGCTGATATTCCTTTAAGAAGAGAAGACAAAATCACCATTTCTTCCATTTTTGATTTAAGAGAAGAATATAAAATCACGGTACAGGGTGAGGTTAGAGAACCCAATCAATTTGCTTATGCAGAAAACATGAGCATAGAGGATGCTATACAGATGGCTGGTGGTTTTAAAGAAGGCGCTACTCCAAATCGTGTTGAAATTTCGAGAAGAGTAAGAAATAGTAATGTACAATCGGTAGCGGCCAGTACAGCTGATGTATTTACCATCAATATTGATCGCAATCTTAAACTGGTTACCGATACCATTTTCAAACTTCAACCATTCGACATCGTTTCGGTAAGAAGCGAAGAAGGTTATGTGGTACAAAAACAAGTTAAAATTGAAGGAGAGGTTTTATATCCTGGAACCTATACCATAAAAAGTAAGAATGAACGTATATCTGATTTAGTAAAAAGAGCCGGGGGTTTAACTGCAATGAGTTATACTGATGGTGCATCATTGAAGCGGCCAGGTAGAAATGCCATATTAATGCAAACGCAAAAAGATTCCTTAGAAAACGAATTTTATAAGGAGCGGAAACAAGAGGAACAAAATAGAATATTAAATCTTCAGAGAGCTACGCAGTCTGGAGTTGATACAACCTCATTCAGTAAGCAGCCGCAAGTAATTTCATCAGATTTAGTTGGTATTGATTTAACAAGAATATTAAAAGAACCAGGTAAACGTTTTGATCTTTTATTAGAAGATGGCGATATCATTAAAATACCTAAACAATTACAAACTGTAAGAGTGAGTGGTGAAGTATTAAATCCAAATAATATTGTATATAAAGAGGGTAAAGGTTTTAAATCGTATATCAGTGGTGCTGGTGGGTTTACAGCAAGTGCTTTAAAAGGTAGGGCTTATGTCAAATATGCAAATGGAGCTGTTGAAGGTGCAAAAAGTTTTCTAGTATTTAAAAATTATCCAAAAATCAAACCTGGTGCAGAGATATTAGTCCCTAAACGTGCGGATAGGGAAAGACTTAACGCGGCTGCCTGGATAGGAATTGGTACTGGATTGGCATCATTAGGGGCGATAATTGTTAGCTTATTAAGATAATCAAAATTAATTTGATCTCCATGTTGACAAAAATGGAGAGCTAAAAAAGTAAGAAATGACAACAGAAAGTCAGCAAAATATATATGTGCAGAGCGAAGAAATTTCGTTGAAACAAATTATTCTTAAAACTTCTGAATGGTGTATATACCTCTTATCTAAATGGTTATTCATTATTTGTTTTGGTTTATTAGGAGGGATTTTAGGATTTACATATGCTTATTTTAAAAAACCAGTTTACATAGCGACAACTACATTTGTTTTGGAAGATGATAAAAGTAGTAGCAATTTGGGCGGCTTAGCAGGCTTAGCTTCAATGGCAGGTTTGGATTTAGGTAGTGGTGGTGGTGTTTTTCAAGGAGACAATATTTTGGGTCTTTATAAATCAAGAACAATGCTCGAACAGACTCTTTTGACCGAGGTAGACTTTGAGGGTAGAAAACAATTATTGATAGATAGATACATTGATTTTAATAAATTGCGAAAGTCATGGAAGGACACTCCCAAATTAGTTAATTTACAATTTAAAGCTGGTGAGTTATCGGGCACTAAAACAAATCCGGATCGGTTAAGAGACAGTATTCTTGGAGATATAGTAACTAACCTAAACAAAAACTATTTAACTGTTTTTAAGCCAGATAAGAAATTGAATTCGTTGCAGGTCGATGTTAAAGCTAAAGACGAAATATTTGCCAAAGCCTTTAACGACGAATTAGTTAAAAATGTAAATGAGTTTTACATTAATACAAAAACAAAGAAAAATTTACAAAACGTAAAAATTCTACAGCATAAAACAGATTCTGTTCGTTCAGTTATGAATGGTGCAATTTACACTGCCGTGGCTGTTACTGATGCTACCCCAAATTTAAACCCAACCAGACAAATTCAGCGAGTTCCTGTAGCTCAGAGAGCTCAATTTTCTGCTGAAACTAACAAATCTATTTTAGCTGAAATGGTTAAGAATTTAGAATTGACAAAAATGTCTTTACTAAAAGAAACACCGTTGATTCAAGTGATAGATCAACCTATATACCCACTTGAAAGACAAAAATTTGGCAAAGCAAAAGGTATAGTTCTTGGGGGGCTATTGTTTGGGTTTTTGAGTATAGTTTATTTATCTATCCGTAAGGTCTACAAAAGTATAATGGCTTAGCGCTTTTGGGTAAGAATAGTTCAGTAAGGATTAACCTTTAATTTACAAGAATAATTCAATCAATTTGATAATTAAAGAAAAAAATCAATTAAAAAAAAATATATACATTGCAAAGATTAACTCAACTATTAAAACTAAACGACACAAAAACTAAAACAGTTTTTAGAAACGTTTTTTTTTCGTTTTTCATCAAAACAATTAATATTGCAGTTAACTTCTTAACAATTCCACTGGTTCTAAGTTTTTTAAGTACTACTCAATATGGTATTTGGCTAACTTTGACAGCCATACTAAGTTGGTTTTCTTTTTTTGATTTAGGGCTTGGGAACGGACTCAGAAATAAACTGACTACATCTATAGCCGATAAAAATTATGAGGATGGAAAGATTTATGTTTCCACTACATATGGCTCGTTGGCTGTGATATTCGGAGTTCTTTTAATCGTTTTTTTGATTGTGAACCCATTCGTAAACTGGACATTAGTATTTAATGCACCCCCTTCAGCTGCTTCTGACCTCAAAATGGCAGTTACGTATGCAATCAGTTTGTTATTTGTTCAATTTGTTTTAAGATTGATTATTACTGTTTTATTAGCTCTGCAAAGGTCTGCCCTTGCTGATTTGGTCAATGTAATAGTACAAATTTTGGTTTTTTTTGGTCTTTATCTACTTAAATTTTATCACTTTAGTACATTAGCGTACGTAGCTTTAGTTTACTCAGTTATACCAGTTTTTGTTTTTCTTATCGTCAGCCTATTTCTATTTAGTACAACTTATAAACATTTAAGGCCCTCCTTTTCTCATGTAAGATTAGAGCATGCTAAGGGACTTCTGAATATTGGGCTTAATTTCTTCATTATTCAGATTGCTGCGTTAGTAATTTATGCTTCAGACAATTTCATCATTTCACAACTGTTTACACCTTCCGATGTAACTACATATAATATTGCTTTTAAATATTTCAGTGTAGGAAGTATTTTTTTTACTATTATCTTAACTCCATTCTGGTCCATGACAACCAAAGCATTCGCGGAAAAAGATTTGGATTGGATAAAAAAGACAATGAAAAAATTGTTCATTTTTTGGGCTTTTCTGGTTTGCATTTTGATTTTACAACTGTTAATTTCTGAAAAATTATATAGTATTTGGACCAATAATGCAATTGGTGTGCCTTTAAGTCTTTCAATTATAATGTGCTTGTATTATATTATTATTACTTGGGGAAGTATTTTTAGTAATTTTTTAAATGGAGTAGGAAAAGTGAAGCTTCAATTATACTTTGCTACGGCAAGTATGATACTTAACATACCTCTTGCAATTACCTTTATTAAAGTTTTCAAGTTTGGTATAATAGGCATACCAATGGCAACGATAATAGTCACAGGTATAGCTAGCTTAATATCTTATTTACAGTACAGAAAAATAGTTAACCTGAGTGCAACAGGCATTTGGAATAGATAGGCAAAGATGTTAAAAAATATAATTTTAAATATATTTAGAGCAACAAGATTTCATTTACTAATTAACAAAGTAAATGATATTGAAAACATTCAAAGTTGCAATCGTGGCGTTATAAATAATGGTGCTACATTTTATTCTGAGGCAAAGGTAAATAATCTTGCAAACAACCAAAGTAAAATTGTTTTAGGTAGCAATACCCATGTTAGGGGAGAATTAGGCGTTTTTAATTATGGTGGTCAGATTAATATTGGAGAAAACGTCTATGTAGGTGAACAAACTAAAATTATGTCTGGTGAAAGTATTGTAATTGGGAATAATGTTTTAATATCCCACAATGTGAATATTGCTGATTCCTCAGCTCATGAAATAGATTATCTTGACCGTGCACATGCTCATCTTAAAATGCTAAAATATGGTCACCCGAAAGAAAAGGGATCCGTTCAAACTTCACCAATTGTTATTGAGGATAATGTTTGGATTAATTTTAATTCTATTATTTTAAAAGGGGTGCATATTGGAAGGGGTTCCATTGTTGCTGCAGGAAGCGTCGTAACAAAAGATGTTCCCGCTTTTTCATTGGTCGCAGGCGTGCCGGCTAAGGTTATAAAATCCTTAATAAAGAAAGCCGATGATTAGAACTCTTATTTCTAAAATGATCTCCCTCTTAAGGAGAAAAAAATTCGATTCATACATTGAATCAGTAAGGCCATTTATTGATCTCGGAGAATCATATTTTTATAAAAGCTTTAAAATGCACTCATGTGATGGAGCATTACCAAATAAAAAATTTTTAAAAATTGGCAATAATTCCATCCTTGATTGCCAAATAAGCTTTCATGATAAAGATAGCGAATTTATTATAGGTAATAATTGTTGGATTGGGTCCAGTAATATCACGTGTAAAAATAAAATAGAGATTGGAGATAATGTCTTTATTTCTTGGAATTGCTACATTAGCGATCATAATTCTCACTCAATTAATTATTTAGATAGAAGAAATGATATTGAACAACAATTAAGTGACTATCGGAATGACTTTGATTTGCTTGCAACAAAAAATTGGACAACTGTTGCATCGAAGCCAATTAAAATTGAAAGTGATGCCTGGATTGGAATGAATTGCGTTATATTAAAAGGAGTAACAATTGGTGAAGGTGCCATCGTTGGTGCTGGTAGTGTTGTAACAAAGGACGTTCTGCCTTGGACTATAGTAGGTGGAAATCCAGCAAAAAAGATAAAAGATATTCCACAAGAATTTAAAAAGAAATGAAAGTAATAATTATAGGCTCTAAGGGATTCATTGGTTCACACCTCTTTAAATTTTTCTCTACTTCAAATGAAGTTTGGGGCGCTGACATATCCAGTAGTACCGAAGAAAAATATTTTATGCTTGCACTTCAAAATACGAGTTTTGAGTCCATTTTTGAAGAAAATGATTTTGATGTTTGCATTAATGCTAGTGGTAATGGAAGTGTACCAATATCGCTTAACAAGCCAGTTTATGATTACGAGCTCAATGTTACTAATACTATAAAACTATTAGATTCGATAAGGGTGCATAATCCAACATGTAAGTTTATTAATATGTCTTCGGCTGCAGTTTATGGTAATCCAACAACGTTACCTATAGTAGAATCTAATGTTCTTAAACCTTTATCGCCGTATGGATGGCATAAACTTTATGCTGAGCAATTATGCAAGGAATATTACTATTTGTATAATATTCAAACAATTAATTTGAGGCTTTTTTCCGTTTATGGAGAACATTTAAAAAAGCAGCTGTTTTGGGATACATATCAAAAGGCTATAAGGTCAAATCAGATAGAACTTTTTGGTTCTGGAGAAGAAACCAGAGATTTCATATACGTAGAAGATCTATTAAATGCGATAGATTGTATAGTTAAGAGGGGACTTTTTAACGGTGAAGCAATAAACATTGCAACTGGTAAAGAGACGAGTATAAAAGAAGCGACTCAAACTTTTTGCGAGTTTATTGACCCGAATATAAAGATTTCTTTTAATAATTTAATTAAACCTGGCGACCCTTTGAATTGGAAAGCAGATATAAGTATGTTAAAAAGCTTCGGCTTTGAGCCAAAAGTTAATATAGAGTTAGGGTTAGAAAATACAGTAAGATGGTTGAAAAAAAACAAATAACTTTAATATACTCGTACAACGATAACTGGATTGGTGGAACTTATTACATATTGAATATAATAAAGTCTTTAAAATTTTTGGGCGAGAACGATCAACCTAGAATTTTGGTAGTTTGCGATATAGGGACTGATAGAACTGAAATTTTAAAAATCGGATATAAATTTATCGATTTTCTTGAATTTTCTTTTGAATTTAATATTGGAGAACGAATCATTAATAAGATAGGAAGATTGATATTGGGCAAACTTTTAGTTAAAAAAAAAATACCTATCAAAGATGTCAAAAATCTTTATCCTGTGTCTGATTTTATAAGTACAACAAATGTTACTGGGTTTTACTATTGGATACCTGATTTTCAGGAGCATTATCTGCCTCAATTTTTTTCGAAAGGTGATTTGGCTAGTAGATTTAAAGCTCAGAACAGTTTAGTAAAGGGAAAGTATCCTATAGTTTTCAGTAGTCAAAATGCTTATGATGATTATGAGAAATTTTATCCACATAATCAAAATGAAAAGAAGGTTTTGAGATTTGTTAGTATTCTTGGCGCTAAATATTTGGACATCAATATAGATGTAGTATTAGAAAAATTTAAATTAAAAAAGCCCTATTTTATTGTTCCAAACCAATTCTGGAGGCATAAAAATCATATTGTAATTCTAAAAGCAGTAAAACTACTTGCACAGAAAAGAAAAGACTTCCACGTTGTTTTTACAGGCAAAGAGCATGATTTTAGGCATCCCGAACATGTACCTGAACTTAAACAATTTATTAAAGACAACAATCTTGAAGATAGATTTTCATTTTTGGGATTTATAGATAGAAATGAACAATTATGTCTTATGAAGCATTCGATATCTATAATCCAACCTTCCCTTTTCGAAGGGTGGAGCACTGTTGTTGAGGATACAAAAGCGATAAATCATTTTATTGTTTTATCAGATATAAATTTGCACAGAGAACAAATAAATCAGAATTGTCTGTTCTTTGATCCTTATAGCGATCAAGCTCTTGCTGATAAAATGGAAGAAGTTCTTCGGGGTGTAAATATCGTGGAAAATAACTATTCTGATGAAATCATGAAGAGTGGTTTGAAGTTTATATCATTATTTAATTAACATAAGTTAAGATATGGAATTGGTGCAAGTATCTAGAGTTTTATTAAATTTAATTCTAGCTAATTTATGATAGATACACTTCCTAAAATAACCATCATAACTGTTGTCTTCAATGGGAAAGATAGCCTGTTGCAAACAATAAATAGCGTATCTAATATTGGCTATAATAATTTAGAATACATTATTATAGATGGAGGCTCTAATGATGGCACGCAGGAAATTATACAAGAAAATGAATCTAAAATCACTTATTGGCTTTCAGAAAAAGACAAAGGTATTTACGATGCAATGAACAAAGGATGGGCAAAGGCGGATTCAAATTCTTATATACTTTACCTTGGTTCCGGAGATACTATAATCCAGCTACCAGATATGAATCAATATCGAGATATAGATATTATTTATGGAAATGTAAATTTAGGTGAAAAACATATTTTTCAATCAGAGATTAGCTGGCGGTCGTATTTTGGTAATACCATTCATCACCAGGCGTTGCTTATAAAAAAAGGTATCCATACATCTCCTCCATTTTCTTTAAATTATAAAATATATGCAGATTTTGATTTTAACCAAAGATTGATGAAAGCCGGGCATAAATTTCATAAAGATGAAAATTTTAGGGGTTATGCCTTAGAGGGAGGTGTAAGTGAAGAAATTGCTGTTAAGGAATCTTTACAGGTTGTTCGTGATAATTACGGAGTAGTGGTGAGTGCTATTGCAGCTGTCTACTATAAAGTGCAAAAAATATATGGGAATAAAAAAATTAATAGCAGTAATAGTTCTATATAAGAGTTCTTTAGAAAATTCTGAAAGCTTTAAAACGTTGAAGAATTCTCTGATAGATTTCGAGGATGAATTAACTTTGGTAGTTTACAATAATTCGCCTGATTACTGGACATATAATGGTAAAGCTCATAAAAGGGTAGACATTAAATATATTGAAGATAACACTAATTCTGGTGTTGGTAGAGCCTATAATGAGGCTTTTAAAATTGCTACAGTATTAGAGAAAGACTACATTATTCTTCTTGATCAAGATACAACCATTTCAATTGATTTTTTCGATTTATTTCTAAAAATCCTAAATAATCAGCAAAATGTGAAGGTTTCGCTATATTCCCCATTAATAACTAATGGTAAGAAACTTATATCGCCATCAAAATTTGTACTTTTTTCTAGTCAGGAGTTACATTATAAACCTAATGGGGTTGTCCCTTTGAAAGGATTAGCCGTAATTAACAGTGGATTAATAATTTCAACATCTTTATTTAAAGAAGTTGGAGGCTATAACGAAAAAATTAAGTTAGACTTTAGCGATTTTGATTTTTTAAAACGCTGCTTAGCTTTTACTCAAGATATTTTTATATTAAACACCGCATTTCATCACTCTCTATCAAGCGAAGAAGCTGTTTCGAAGCAAAGCGCCGTTACTAGATTCGATTATTATTTAGAAGGCGCCAAACACTACAAAAAAAATAGTGCTGTTGCTTTAGGCCTGTACACATGGATTTTTTTGAGGTCCATTAAATTGAATATGAAATATAAAACTTTTATCTTTACAAAAAAAACTATTCTTTCTTTAACTAAAATTGCATAATGCAGGATATTGTATTCTCTTTTGATCTCACTACCCTGACTTTTCTTTTTTTTGCAGTTTTTGCTATTTATTTCATTTTACTTAGGAAGCAAATATTTTTATGGTTTGATCCATTACTTATATTCATTTTTTTTAACAGCGTTTCAATAGCGTTTGTTATCTATTTATATTTTTTTGAACACTCTATTAAATTAGAATATTTTTTGAGTTTTATGTCCTGCATAATTGCTTTTATAGCGGGAATTGCATTAGGTGGTAGAAGGGGCTTACCAAATTTTAGTGAGGTAAAACGTGCCAATACAATCGGTTCTTCTTATAATTATGCACTTCTCGTTGATGTATTTATGGTAATATGCTTATTAATCATGCTTATATCAAATCTTTTAATGCTTTTAGTTAAAGGAAGTTTGCCTATTTTTTCAGCAAATCCAAGTGAGGCTAAAATCTTACTCTACACAGGTGGCTGGGGGATTGTCAAAAGGATAAATTTTGCATTATTGAATTTTGTTTTGGCAATTCCACTAATAAAAATGTTTCATCCTAGTATAAAACTAAAATTTAAACAGAAATCTTTTTATGTAATCTGCTTACTACTATGTGTGATGATTATGGTGACCATGGGCTCAAAATCTTCACTTTTAATAATGTTGAATTTATTGTTTGCTATTGCTTTAGTAAATAAATCATTTGGTATTTTGATTGTTGATAAATTAAAAACCAATTTTAATAAGGCGATTATCTCGAAATGGGCAAAATATTCTTTAATAATTGCTTTATCATTTATGTTAACTATAATCGTTTTATCTGGAGTAGAAACGTCCTCTTTGGATTCAGTTATAACTAGATTAGTTGCTTCTGGTGATGCATTTTATTTTTTTTATGTGTTCGATATCTATTCTGATTTTAATCATTCCGCAATAGATTATATTCCTCATATTTTGAACCCATTCTTAGCAATGATTAGAGCGACAGATTACGAATTTGCTATTGGAGCATATATAATAAACTATTCTATAGGTTTACCACTAGACGCATTAAGTACTTTCGGGCCAAATGCACAACATCCCTTGGAAGGCTTAATATATTTTGGAAAATACGGTGCACCTTTTTATTCTTTTAGTGTTGGATATATAATTTCTTATATTAGAATTGGTTTTTTAAGAAGAATGGGTCCATATCCAAACAATTTTATTTTAGTTATTTATGTTGTTTTGTCATCAATGATTATTACAGCCGCCACAGATGTACCTCTTTTTATGCAGGTCTTTTATGATGTAGTAATTTATGGGGTTATTGTTTTAATAGTATCAATACTTATAAGTGAAGTGTTGAATAAAGGTAGGAGGTATGTTTGAAAATTAGTGTCTGTTTAGCAACGTTTAATGGTAGTAAATATATCAAGGAGCAATTAATTTCAATAGCTTCGCAAATCAAAAAGGACGATGAGATTATTATTTCTGATGATCAATCATCGGATGATACCATTCAAATTATAGAAAGCTTTAATGACGATAGAATTAAAATCTTTATCAATGAAGGTGAACGAGGTTACTCAAAGAATTTCGAAAATGCAATATCAAAATCTTCGGGAGATATTTTATTTATATCTGACCAAGATGATGTATGGATGAATAATAAAGTAATCGAAATGGTCGATGCATTAAAGAATGCAACTCTAGTAATGCATGATGCTTTAATTGTTGACGGGGAATTAAATGTCATTAATCAATCTCATTTCGAATTATATAAAGTAAAGAGGGGTTTTTGGAACAACTTTTTAAAGACGAGATATATTGGAGCATGCATTGCATTTAGACGTGAAATTCTTGATAAAGCGCTGCCCTTTCCTTCTAATCAAAAACTTTGTGCTTATGATTATTGGTTAACAATTATTTCAGAATATTATTATAAAGTAGAGTTATTAGATAAACCTTTAATAAGATATAGAAGGCATGGGTCTAATGCATCAACAGGAGGAATGTTAAGCCAAAATTCTACGTATCATAAATTAAAAGTTAGATTTTATTCATTATATAATTTGTTAAATAGATAATTAATAAAATGAGTAATTTATTTAAGAGATATTCCTCTTTTCAACTGATAAAACTTGGTATCAATCTTATAAGGACTAAAGCATTATTTCGTAATGCTAAGATCATACGATTTCCATTTGATATAAGGGGGAAAAAGTATATTAAAATTGATAATGGATTTACTACAGGCGTAGGTTGTAGGATAGAGGCATACCCTATTAATGAGGAAACTGTTTTGACTATAGGTAAGAATGTTCAAATGAATGATTATGTACACGTTACTGCAATGGAAAAAGTTTCTATTGGAGATAATGTTTTGATGGCTAGCAAAATTTATATATCTGATTGCTCACATGGTAGCTATGCTGGAAATAAATTTGATAGCAGTCCTTTAACAACGCCAATGGAAAGAAAAATGCACTCTAAAGAAGTTATAATTGGAAATAATGTCTGGCTCGGAGAGTTTGTCTCCGTATTACCTGGTGTGACAATTGGCTCAGGAAGTATAATTGGAGCTAATTCAGTTGTATCTAAGAATATACCAAGCAACGTTATAGCTGTTGGTTCTCCTGCTAAACCAATTAAAAAATTTAATTTTGAAACCCAAAGATGGGATAAGATAGTAACAATATGAAAAATGTTTTAATTACCGGAGGAGCCGGGTTTATAGGAAGCAATTTGGCGCTAAAATTAATTAGCAAGGGTTATAATATAACTGTATTAGATAATTTATCTGTCCAGATACATGGCGAGAATGCAGAATCAACATCCCCATTATTTCAAAGTATCTATAATAAGGTAAAGTTTTTGCGGGGTACTGTTACTTCCAAACAAGATTGGGAAATGGCAATTGCTGGCCAAGATGTGATTGTGCATTATGCTGCAGAAACAGGTACTGGCCAATCAATGTATGAAATACAAAAATATGTTGATGTAAATGTGAATGGCACCGCTATTATGTTGGATTTATTAGCAAATACAACCCATCAGGTTAAAAAGGTAATCATTGCCTCTTCACGTTCTATTTATGGCGAGGGGAAATATATTAATCAAAAAGGTGAAAGCATCTATCCTAAACATCGTACCGCCGAATATATGGATAATGGCGATTTTGAAGTTAAATCACCTGGTTCAACAGAATTGCGATTAGTGGCTACGGATGAAGATTCAAAAATTCACCCATCTTCAGTTTATGGTATAACAAAGCAAAACCAAGAACAAATGATTATGACGGTTTGCCCTACTATTGGCGTTTCGCCTGTTGCGTTTAGATACCAAAATGTTTATGGGCCGGGCCAATCCTTAAAAAATCCATACACTGGTATATTATCAATTTTTTCGACACAAATAAAAAATGGCAATGGCATTAATATTTTCGAAGATGGAAGGGAAACACGCGACTTCGTTTTTATCGATGATGTTGTAGATGCTACAATTTTAGGAATAGAAAAGGAAGAAGCAAATAATGAAATTTTTAATGTTGGTACTGGTGTTCCTACAGATGTGATTACAGTTGCTAATGGGTTAATTGCAAATTATGGTATACATGTACCCGTTAAAGTTAGCGGTAATTATAGGCTTGGTGATATACGTCATAATTATGCAGATTTAACTAAAATTGAGAAATTATTAGGGTTTTCACCTAAAGTAAACTTTACGCAAGGACTAGCGCTATTTGCAAAATGGGTAAATACCCAAGAGGTGCAGGAAGATAAATATGAAAAATCTATTGAGGAGATGAAAGCAAAAGGGTTATATAAATAAGATGGACAATTTAAAGGGGAAAAGCATTTTATTATTATCTCCCAAATTTTTTAACTACGAAATAGAAATCGTAAATGCTTTAAAGGTAGCTGGAGCAAGTGTAGTTTGGATTGATGAACGACCATCAAATACGTTTTTTACCAAGGCAATTATAAGATTAAATAAAAATTTTTTAAAACGAAAAATCAAGAATTATTACAATTCAGTTTTAAAACAAATTTCAGATAAACAAAAACATTTCGATTTCATTTTTATAATAAGTCCTGAAACATTAACTCCAACAATATTAACATCAATTAAAACTCAATACTTAAATGCTAAAGTTATTTTGTACATGTGGGATTCGTTTAAGAACAAGGGTGCGCTTGAATTGCTACCATTAGTAGATAGGGCAATAAGCTTTGATAAAAACGATGCACAGCAATATGATTTAAGCTTTAGAGCGCTTTTTTATATAGATGCATATAAAAAACAATCAATTGCATTTAGATACGATTTGCTATTTACCGGAACAGCCCATAGCGATAGGTATAATTTTGTAAAAAGATTAGTTGCTAAAATTCCGGAATTAAATGTTAAGCTTTTTTTCTATTTAAGTAGCAAGAAATTGTTTTGGGCTAAAAAGCTATCTGATAAGGAATTTAAATCGATTAAGTTGAGTGATATCTCTTTTATTCCGCTAAACCATAAAACAACAGCAGATTTGGTTCATCGGTCGAAGATTATTTTAGATATAAATCACCCTAATCAAGTAGGTTTAACAATGCGAACTTTAGAAACATTGGGTGCGCAAAAAAAATTAATTACGACAAATAGCGATATCGTAAATTATGATTTTTATAACGAAAACAATTTTTTATTAATCGACAGAGAAAATCCTGTTATGCCGAATACTTTTATCAATTCTGAATACGTACCTACAGAAAGTGAATTACTTATTAAATATAGTATTCATGGATGGGTGTGTGATGTATTTCAGCTTAATCTTTAAATTAGTGCTTTATATATTTCAGTTGAAGCACGTTTAAATATAAAGAAACTGAACTTTATTTCTTAGAATCACCTTAATGAATAAAACAGATAAAATTCATATCGCAGGCCACCGTGGAATGGTAGGTTCTGCTATTTTAAGAAATTTGGAAGACAAGGGTTTTGTCAACATCATTATTCGTACTTCAAGTGAATTAGATTTAAGTGATACCGTTGCGGTGGCTAATTTTTTTGGAGTTGAAAAGGCTAATTATGTTTTTTTTAGCAGCAGCCAAAGTTGGTGGGATTGTAGCAAACAATACTTATCGTGCTGATTTTCTGTATGAAAATTTAATGATCCAAAATAACGTTATTCATCACGCATATCTAAATAAGGTCTCGAAGTTGATGTTTTTGGGTTCATCTTGTATTTATCCAAAACTTGCACCTCAGCCATTAAAAGAAGAATACCTTTTGACTGGAGAATTGGAGCCAACTAATGAGCCTTATGCTATTGCAAAGATTGCAGGTATTAAAATGTGCGATGCTTATCGTGCGCAATATGGATGCAATTTCATTTCAGTTATGCCAACGAATTTGTACGGACCTAATGATAATTATGATTTAAATAACTCCCATGTACTGCCTGCTATGTTAAGAAAATTTATAACAGCAAAGAAAAATGGAGATGCTACAGTTACAATTTGGGGTACAGGTATACCAAAGAGAGAATTCCTACATTCAGATGATTTGGCTAGTGCCTGCGTGTTTTTAATGGACAACTTTGAACAGGATGGATTTGTTAATATAGGAGTGGGAGAAGATATATCTATAAAGGAACTTGCACATTTGGTAAAAGACGTTGTTCAATTTGAGGGTGATGTAATTACAGACCATTCCAAACCAGACGGCATCCCAAGAAAATTAATGGACGTACAAAAATTAAATGCTATGGGCTGGAAAGCATCCATTGATTTGAAAAATGGAATTTCAAGAGTTTATGAAGAAATAAAGTACAATGACTGGAACTAATAACACATATGTTTTAATAATGGCGGGCGGCGTTGGCTCCCGTTTTTGGCCGAAAAGCCGAAATCACTTTCCTAAACAATTTATAGACATTTTAGGATTAGGTAAATCTCTGCTTCAGTTAACTTATGAAAGATTTCTAAATATTTGCTCAAATGAGCAAATCTATATTTTAACCAATGAGAGTTATGCAGGTTTGGTTGCTGAACAACTTCCTGAACTTTTGGAAAATAACATTCTTTTAGAGCCAAGCAGAAACAATACTGCTCCATGCATAGCTTATGCCAGTTACAAGATACATCAGCAGAATCCCAATGCGAATATAATTGTTGCACCATCTGATCATTTAATACTTAAGGAAGATGTGTTTTTGGGTAAAATAAATCTTGCCCTTAATTTCGCTTCAAAAAATGATGCCCTATTAACCTTAGGAATTGAGCCGAGCCGTCCAGATACTGGCTATGGATATATCAAGTATAAACGCATGGATTCAGAATATCAAATTTCTAACGATATTAAAAAAGTTGAAGCTTTTATGGAGAAGCCTTCTTTAGATAAAGCAAATGAATACCTCAGGAATGGTGACTATCTCTGGAATGCAGGTATATTTATCTGGTCTTCAAAATCTATTATTAATGCTTTTGAATTACATGCACCATTAATTAGTGAATTATTTAAAGGAGGGCTTTCGATTTATAATACCAATTCTGAACAAAATTTCATCAATGAAAATTATCCAAAGTCACCTAATATTTCTATCGATTATGCTATTTTAGAAAAGGCAGATAATGTCTATACTATTCCTGCTGATATTGGCTGGTCAGACTTAGGCACTTGGGCATCATTGCATGAAGTTGCAAATAAAGATGGATATGAAAATTCTGTTAACTGTGATATAATAACCTTAAAAAACACTAATAATTGTCTTATTCAGTTGCCTCCAGGTAAAGCCGCTGTAATCAAAGGCATGGAAAATTTCATTATTGTAGATGATGGGAAGGTATTGTTGATTTATCCAAAATCAGACGAACAAGAGATTAAGCAAGTTGCAAACGAAATGGTTGCAAATTTCGGGAAAGACTTTCAATAGTAGGATGACATGTCGGTTTCGTTACGGAATTGCCCCGGTGTATATTGCATTGAAGGTTCTGCAAGGTCTTCTTTTTAAATTATTTCTTAGCTTTGGACCAACATTTATAAAATATTGATGACGCTTAATTACCTACTTTTTTTCGGCCTTTTTTTTCTTATAGAATTACTCTACTTTAAAATAGCAGATCATTTTAATATTATTGATAAACCAAACGCTAGAAGTTCGCATACTGCAGTAACCATACGCGGTGGAGGTATAATATTTAGCTTAGCGGCGATATCTTTCTTTTTTGTATTTGGCTTTCAATATCCATGGTTTATTTTAGGCCTGGTTTTAATTACTGCCATTAGTTTTTTAGATGACGTGTTTACGCTAAACAATAAAGTTAGACTAAGCATTCATTTAATTTCGGTTTTATTGATGTTCTACCAGTGGGGTCTTTTCGAATTGGATTGGTTTTGGATTCCCGTTGCGTTAATCTTCGTTATCGGCACTATAAATGCCTATAATTTTATGGATGGTATCAATGGTATAACAGGTTCATACAGCTTATTAGCCATTTGTACTTTATTGTACATAAATGAATATGTTGTTGGCTTTACTTCTTCCGAATTTTTAATTGTGATTGCACTATCCTTACTGGTATTTAATTTCTTCAATTTCAGGCATAAGGCTAAGTGCTTTGCTGGTGATGTAGGAAGTGTGAGCATTGCCTTCTTAATTGTTTTTTTTATTGGGCAGTTGATATTAAAAACACAGAATTTCAATTATATCTTGTTGTTGCTGGTTTATGGTTTGGATGCGGTAGTTACGATTGCATTTCGTTTAGTGAGGAAGGAAAACATTTTCGAAGCCCACAGAAGTCATTTTTATCAGTTTTTGGCTAATGAGCGGAAGTGGTCGCACTTGGTGGTTTCAGGTTTGTATTTTATAGTTCAATTGCTCGTAAATGTGTTGATAGTTGCTTTTATACAAGATTCTTACGGCATAGCTGCTGGTTTTGCCTTGCTATTTGCCGTACTGTTTTTAATTGTACGGTTTGGAACGGAAGGGAAAAAGAGGTTAATAGGGGGTGTAGGTTGAGGTTGAGGTTAAGGTTGAGATGTTTCCTTCGACAAGCTCAGGATGACACGTTTAATTAACCACCTAAGACACTTAAGAAAATCTATGTAAGGTTGAGGTTAAGTTTGAGGCTAAGGCTGAGGTTGAGGTTCAGATCTGTCCTTCGACAAGCTCAGGATGACAAGTCTGTGGAGTTTGTAATATCGCATAGCTCCCTCTCTTCAAGGAAAGGGCGGGGGGTGAGGTTATAGATTGCCACGGCTCGCTCATGCCAAAGCCTCGCAATGACGGTTTTTGATGTCCTTAGACAAGCTCAGGATGACACGTTTAATGTAACCACCTAAGACATTTAAGGAAATCTAAGTAAGGTAAGGCTAAGTTTTAAGTTTGAGGTTATAGATTGCCACGGCTCGCTCATGCCAAAGCCTTGCAATGACGGTTTATGATGTCCTTTAAAATGCTCAAGAGGGTATAGCTGGATTAATGTTGGCATCCTAATTGAAGTAAGTTGTAAAGTAAAGTAATATATATATATTGATATAATTTTTATATTTATCTTTACATGAAATAAAGCCTATTGAATTTTGTTTACACAAATTAACATTGTTCCTCGCTGGATCATATTCCTGCTGGACATCATCATCTGTACCTTTTCGATGGTATTGGCCTATAGTTTAAGGTATAACCTCGATTTAACCGCTGTAGATATCCAGGAAATGGCCAGAAATCTGTTGATTTTGGGTGTAATTAATATTGCAGTATTTCTAAATATTAAAACTTATGCGGGGATCATAAGGTATACAAGTGCTCAAGATTCATTCAGGATTCTATTTTCGGTAATCATTACCAACGGAACATTCTTTGTACTAAACTTAATCGTAATAACTTTTTTTAGGTCATCTCTAGTTCCAAATACTGTATTAATCACCAATGGCTTAGCGAGTTTTTTATTGCTAATTACCTATAGGGTTTTGATAAAATACTTTTTTTTATACATCAAAAATTTAAAATTAGATAAAAAGAAGGTCATTATATACGGTGCCGGTGAGGCGGGTTTGGCAACCAAAAGAACTTTTGACCATGATGGAAGTGTAAATAAAAATATTGTAGCTTTTGTTGATGATGATGAACGTAAAGTGGGTAAAACCATCGATGGTGTAAAAATCCTGGATGCTAAAAATTTGAAAGATTTGATTCAAAAACACGAATTGGATGAAATCATTTTTGCCTCCTATACCATTCCGGAAGACCGGAAAGATTACGTGATAGATATGTGTCTGGAGAATGACATCAAAATTTTGAATATTCCACCACCAGATGTTTGGACCAATGGTAAACTGCAAACCGCACAAATTCAAAAATTAAATATTGAAGATTTATTAAACCGTAAGTCGATAGATATTGATATTGATGGTATTGGTAAGATGCTGGATAGAAAACGAATTTTGATTACCGGAGCCGCTGGTTCTATTGGTAGTGAAATTGTGCGTCAGCTATCTAAATTTGATGTTGGCTTAATTATAATCTGCGACCAGGCCGAATCAGCTTTGCATGAATTGTACTTAGAATTAGAAGAGAATAACAGAAGCAAAAATTTTCATGCTTTTATTGGTGATGTAAGGGATGAGCAGCGTATGGATGTTTTGTTTGATACGTACAAGCCACATTACGTATATCATGCGGCTGCCTATAAGCACGTACCATTAATGGAAGATAACCCAGCGGAAGCCATTAAGGCGAATGTTTTGGGTACCAAAACTATCGCTGATAAATCGGTTAAGTACGGCGTACAGAAATTCGTCATGATTTCTACCGATAAGGCCGTAAATCCAACCAATGTGATGGGCGCTTCAAAACGTATTGCTGAAATTTATGTCCAATCTTTAAATAACTCTTTAAGTCAGGATAAATTTATTTTCAGCAATGGATTAAGTTATATCAATGAGTTAGAAGTAAAGCCCATTACAAAATTTATTACCACTCGTTTTGGTAATGTTTTGGGTTCAAATGGTTCGGTAATACCAAGGTTTAAACAACAGATTGAAAAGGGTGGACCAGTAACCGTTACACACCCGGAAATTACGCGTTATTTTATGACGATACCCGAAGCTTGCCGATTGGTTTTAGAAGCTGGCTGTATGGGCAAAGGTGGAGAAATTTTCATCTTTGACATGGGGAAATCGGTAAAGATTGTAGAATTGGCCAAGAAAATGATTCGCCTTGCCGGTTTGGAACCTAATGTTGATGTAAAAATTGAGTATTCTGGATTAAGACCAGGAGAAAAATTATACGAAGAATTGCTAAATGATAACGAAAATACCATGCCTACCCACCATCAAAAAATTATGATTGGTAAAGTGAGGGAATATGTGTTTAATGATATTGGTGAAGAGATCAACAGGCTTATTTTATCCGCCAAATCAAATAACGACAGGCAGGTTGTCATCAACATGAAAAAATTGGTTCCCGAATTTAAAAGCAAAAATTCAATTTTCGAAGAATTGGATCACCGGGCTTAATCGGAATCTAAATTCTTACTATGAAAAAACTTATTTATTCTTTACTGCTACTAACTCTTTTCTCTTCCTGTTCAAAGAATGTCGAAAACGAAGCTGAAGTTTATTTTAACGACTTTGAATCAAAAAACCTCAGTAACATCACATCTGGCGTAATCGAAGCCTATAACGGCTCTAATGTTATCGGGCGCTACAATTCAGGCGGTTTTGATTTACAATTGGATAATTTACCAAAGCATAAGTTGATTGAGGTATCCTTTGATTTATACATTCACGATAGTTGGGATGGTAATAAGACCGGTACAGGCATTGACGGACCAGATATTTGGAAGTTTATTGTTGATGGGAACTTATATGTTAACACCACATTTTCTAATGAAGATTGTAATGCTGACTTTTGTCCGCCACAATCTTATCCTCAAGATTACCCCAATTACAACCACAACCCAAAATCGGGTGCTGTAAATCCAAATTTACCCGGCGTTTGCAATTTGCAAGGTAAGATTGGTGGAACTACCTTATATCGAATTACCAAAACCATTGAGCATTCGAAATCTTCAGCATTGATGCAGTTTAGAGATCAATTGGTACAAACCAATACGGCCGATAAAAAGTGTGATGAAAGCTGGTCTGTTGATAACATTAGGGTAAAAGCAATTAGTTTATGAAAAAAATAATTTTACTCTTCTCTCTTTTCCTGATATTTTTAAATTACGTTGCTAAAAGTCAGTCGCTCCCCGTTGGTACGATGGCTTTAGAGGATGCCTACCGCAGAAAGCAATTGTCTGGTGAACTTGATTTATCGATTTCATTTACTGTTAGACCACTTATTCCTTTGAGTGGGTTTAACCAAAAAGATGGGTTTTATCCTGATTCAACTGAGAAAAGATATAACCTTTTAAATGCCGATATTCGTGGTACCTCCAAAGACGGAAAGTTTAAATGGCAGTTATTGCCACTAAGTTTACAAATGCAGGTAAATTCTCATCATCCATACGGTTGGAATGATGGCGCAATGCTACCCGCGAAAGGCTTACAAACGGTAGCCAGTGCTGGTATTTATGCAGAATATGGTTGGCTTTCTATCCAATTCAGGCCAGAAATAGTCTTGGCTGCTAATGGTGATTTTGATACTTTTGATAAAGATCATTATGATGTAATTGCTGCCCGTTATTACGATTTTTATAACAATATAGATTTGCCTGCCCGATTT
Source organism: Pedobacter jejuensis (assembly GCF_003725795.1). Taxonomy (GTDB): domain Bacteria; phylum Bacteroidota; class Bacteroidia; order Sphingobacteriales; family Sphingobacteriaceae; genus Pedobacter; species Pedobacter jejuensis. The sequence goes on from NZ_RBEE01000001.1 coordinate 96,551, forward strand.
GGAAATGATGGCATAACGCAGGCGTATTGGGGTCAAAGCAGTATCCGAGTGAATTACAAGGCTATGTCTTTTGGATTGTCCACTGAAAATTTATGGTGGGGACCAGGCATGCGGAATTCGCTTTTGATGAGCAATACTGCTCCCGGCTTTAAGCATTTAACCTTAAATACCCGTAAGCCCATTTCTACACCGGTAGGTTCTTTCGAAGGACAGATTATAGCAGGCAGATTGGAAAATTCGGGCTATGGTGTTTTGGAACCAGAGCGGGAATATTTTGGAGAATCCTTATTTGTTCCGAAATATAATGGCTGGAGATACCTGGCGGGCTTGGTACTAACTTATCAGCCTAAAATTATTCCAGGCTTTTTCATTGGTTTAACCAGAAGCTCTCAAAGCTATGGTTCGAGCATGAATTCTTTTGGAGATTATTTTCCTTTCTTCTCCTCAAAGAAACAAAGTATGGCAGCAGAAGCCATTAATAAAAGAGATCAAAGAAATTCTTATTTTATGAGGTGGCTGTGGCCCGAAGAAAAGGCAGAGGTTTATTTCGAATACGGAAGGAACAATTACTCGGGCGATAGCAAAGATTTGCAATTGGAAGCAAATGTTTCCAGGGCTTATATTTTTGGGGTACGTAAATTGTTTCCTTTTGGTAGAAGACAAAATGAAAGCTTAATGGTAAGCGCAGAAGTAACTCAAATGCAAGAAACCGATGTGACTAAAGTTTTAAATTTAGAGAGTTGGTACACCAGTAAAAACATCAGGCAGGGATATACCAATAGAGGAGAAGTTTTAGGTGCGGGAATTGGTCCTGGTGGCAATTTGCAATCTGTAGAAGTGAGTTGGGTAAAAGGTTTGAAACGTTTGGGTTTACAGGTAGAGCGTTTCGTACACAACAACGATTTTTATTATTATGCTTATGTTGATTCGAGAGATTATAGAAGGCATTGGACGGATTTAAGTCTGGCGGCAAGTGGGGAGTGGGATTACAAAAATTTTATTTTCAATGCTAAACTTCAAGGCATCCAATCTTTAAATTACCAATGGTATTTACTTCAAAATCCTGATCAGCCTTATATGACGCCAGGAAAGGATGCATTCAATTTACAAATTCAAGCAGGGATAACTTATAGGTTTTAAGCATAAAATATGAAATACATTTATCAACTTATATTTATCGCGATTATAGGCAGCTGCTCTTTACATCTATCGGCGCAAACGATTCCTGTTGGCACACCACTTATTGAAGACTATTATCGAAGGGCTCAGTTGTTAGGGAAATTGGATTCTTCCATTTCTTATAGTGTGCGCCCACTATCGGCCGAGGCTTTAAAAACAGACAACATTTTCGACCCGGAAGGAACATTGGAAGCGGATTCGTGGATAAAATCTTCAGGACCGATTCAATTTGCCAACGGCAAAGGTGTATTTCAAATATTGCCATTTTCGTGGCAGCAACAATTCAATTCTCATCATCCTTATGGCTGGAATGATGGTGCGATGATTCCGGCGAAGGGTTATCAAACTTTAGTATCTGGGGGCTTTTTCGCTAAATTTGGTCCTTTGAGTATACAGTTAAAACCTGAGTTTGTGTATGCTCAGAATTCGTCTTTTGAGAGTTTTGGAGATAATAGAAGCGATGCAGAACTTAGTGCCTATTATGGTGGAAATTATAACCTTATCGATGCGCCAGAACGCTTTGGCAACTCATCTTATCAAAAATTATCGTGGGGGCAAAGTAGCATACGCTTAACGGTTGGTCCAGCATCTTTAGGATTATCTAATGAGAATATTTGGTGGGGACCAGGTGTTAAGAATAGCTTGATGATGAGTAACAATGCAACAGGTTTTAAACATGTTACCTTAAATACCGTAAGACCTGTAAAAACTTATATTGGTTCTTTTGAGGCTCAGATAATTGGTGGACGATTGGAAGAATCGGGTTTCTCTCCTCTAAGTATTACAACGCTATCAACTGGTACCAATATATATTCTAAACCAAGGAGTGACTGGAGGTATCTTGCAGGCTTAAATGTTAACTATCAGCCTAAATGGATACCAGGATTATTTTTGGGCTTTACCCGTACTTTTATGTCGTACGGACCTGACCTTGACGGTATTGCGAGCTACATCCCTTTCTTTATTCCTTTTCAAAAAACAAACATAGATAATGGGGGTGGTGATGATGGTTTGGCTAGAGATCAGAGGACATCGTTGTACGCCAGATGGCTATTTACAAAAGCACACGCTGAAATTTACTTTGAATACGGATTAAATGATAATTCTTTTAATTTTAGGGATTTTATTGGTTCGCCTGATCATTCAAGAGCTTACATCTTTGGCTTACGGAAATTGGTTCCTTTAAAAGGGAAAACGGATGAATTTATTCAGGTTAATGCTGAAATAACCCAAATGTCTCAAACGATAGATGGTTTGCTTTTGAGGGGTGCTGGTAGTTTTTATTACCATGGGGAAGCACGTCAAGGTTACACAAATAATGGAGAAGTTTTAGGTGCTGGAAGTGGAACGGGTGGTAATGTTCAATCCATTGATTTGAGTTGGATTAAGGGAATGAAGAAATTAGGCTTAAGTTTTGAGCGTTACGAACATAACAGAGATTTTTATGACTCAGCTGGTTTTGGAAGTGCAAAGGGTGGTAGTAGAAGTTGGGTAGACTTTGCTTTCGGGGCACAAGGTGAATGGAATTATAAAAACTTACTTTTTAATGCGAAGCTTCAGGGTATTAAATCTCTTAATTACCAATGGAGGCAAAAAGATCTTACGGATACGCAATATTACATTCCAAACAACGATGTATTTAATTTTCATGGCGAATTGGGCGTAGCGTTTAGGTTTTAAGTGAGGTTGAGATCGAGGTCAAGGTTGAGATTAACGTTAAGTTGTATCTAGATATTTAGGTTAAAAAAACATTAAGGGCAATAAGAGAAATAAGTAATTTGTTGTAAATTTATTCCCTCTAGCCCTTAATGCAATCTTTGAGGAGGATACTTCAACAAGCTTAGGGTGACACGTTAGAAAAAATCTAGACTATTTGTTCAAATTTATGTAATACGAGGGTAGTACTTCGATAAGTTAACATCGATAGGTATTACCAGTTATTTCTAAACATTGAGGCATTAAGATAGATAAGTATTACTCTTAAAATTAAATTCTATATTGTTCTTCATTTAATACTTTTATTAAGTAACTCTTTTATTAAGATCCTTCGACAAGCTCAGGATGACATGATAGGAAAACTCTACACCAGGTGTTTAGATTTACTTAATACGAGCATAGTACTTAGATAAGCTAAACATCGATATTCATTTCTAATTTATATTTAGACATTGAGGCATTTAGAGAGATAAGTGCTACTCTTAAAATTAAATTCTATATCGTTCTTCATTTAATTCTTTTATTAAAGTCCTCCGACAAACTCAGGATGACAATAAGAAAACCAAAAGGTTAATGTTCTTGCGAAACATGTTAAAACATTAAGGAATTAAGAAAGGTAATATTCCATATATTCCTATGTAAATCTTTCAAAGAAAAGTCCTTCGCAATAAAAACTAAAAGGTTAATGTTACTGCGAAACAGATTTTTAAACATTAAGAAAGGTAAGTACTATTCTTAATGTTTAATTCCAAGTGTTTCTGAACGTAAAGGTCTCAAGAAAGTCCATCGACAAGCTCAAGGATGGCAATAAAAACTAAAAAGTTAATGTTCCAGCGAAACATGTTAAAACATTAAGGAATTAAGAAAGATAATATTCCATATATTCCTAAGTAAATCTTTCAAAGAAAAGTCCATTGACAAGCTCAGGATGATTATAGTTGGATTATTAATTTTCCTTCACATTATTAATAGGCTGTTTTTTTTAGTTAAAGTCACCCTGAATTTATTTCAGGGTCTTATTTGCAGGAAAGATGCTGAAATAAATTCAGCATGACGTGTCGTAAAAGCAATACGGAGATAAAACAGCAATTTATTTATTTCAAGAATCGGACTCAAGTTACAAAGATTTCTCGGCTACGCTCGAAATGACGCCCTATATTCCCGTCATCTCGATTGGAGCGCAGCGGGATAGAGAGATCTTTGACCAATGGTTTCGCTAATTGTAAACCTGAATTCCTTTATTAATTTTCCTTCACATTATTAATAGGCTGTCTTTTTTTAGTTTACCTCACCTGAATTTATTTAAGGGTCTTATTTGCAGGAAAGATGCTGAAATAAATTCAGCATAACGTGTAGTACAAGCAATAGGGCGATAAAATAGAAATTTATTTATTTCAAGAATCGGGCTCTCAGGTTAATAGATGCTGAAATAAATTCGGCAAGACGTTATGCTTTTCTACGAACTAAAAGTAATAAACAATAGAATGCACCGAACAATAATCCGCCAATGGCTATACCTGTAGCATAACGCATTCTGTTTTTCTTTAATGGCATTTCTGGTTCATCTACAATTTGAAATGTAGGTGTTTCCTGCATCAACATCGATCTGCTCACTTCGAGGTTTTTAATAATTTCTGAATAGATGGTTTGCAGCACTCTTTTATCGCGTTCTTGCAATTCGGCACCAACTCCGATGGTAGCATAAGCAGGATTGGCATCTAACATTATTGCATTGGCGCCTGCTGCAGCATAGGTTTTTCTATTCAATAATTTACCAATACTATCCGCACGGCTTTGAAATCTATCTACGTTAATTCGTAATCTTTTTGTTTTGGTTTGCGTGTAAAAAAGGGTTGCCTCATCTATAAGTCTTTTACAAACCAAAGTCGCCAGCTGCTCGTTTTTCATTGTAGTTGTTAGCGCAAAAAAACCAAGTTTTTTATCAGGTTTGCTTACAGCAAGTTCTTTTTCAGTCAACTTAGTGATGATTTCCTGCAATAAACTATCCTGCAAACGGGAATATTTTTTTGTATCAGCAGGAAACATGATTGCTTCTCTTTTGGGGTTGTCTTTTAAATCTTTCCAGTCTTCTCGAAGTTTATAGGCATCTGCATATTTGTCTGCAAGAGTGTATTTGCCATTGCTGTCTAAAGGCGTTAAAAGCGTTTGTTTAACCATTTTCTGACTGGTTAATAATTGCAAAACATTATCTCCAGCTAAAACACCACTTGTACCTCCTGCTAAACCGCCAATGTCTAAACCCATTTGCCCTGCCAATGAAGATAATAAACCACCTCCGCCACCAGATTTGCCTTCTTCTACTACAAAAGTTAGTTTTGCTGTATACGTCACCGGCCAGAAGTAAGCCAGGGCAATTCCCATTGCACCACCAATTAAACCAATAATCAGAATCCTGAATTTATAATTCCATAGATAGGCAAAATCCTTCTTACGGGAATCCATCATATTTGTAAAAGAAAATTCTTCTTCTCTATCTATGTATTTGGTTTTCTCTTCTGCAGATTGCATATTATTTAAATAGGATGGCGATTAAACTTACGATGCCTGTTAACGCGGATGCAATTGTTGTTATCTCTGCAAAGCCCAGTTTATTTTTGCCTGTTTTTTCTGGCACCACAATCTGACTTCCGGCTGTAACTTTTGGATAATTTTTTATAAACAAGAATGTTTTTACAGGCGCATTAATGCCATTAGCGTATTTGATATAAGCACCTTTCAATCTCGCACTTTCTGTGATACCACCAGCGGCATCTACATAATATTTAAAATTGGAATTTACGTACCTTAATAGCTGTGGATTATTAACCGAACCTGTTACTTCAACGAAAGGAACGTTTTTGGGGATAAAAAGGCTATCACCGGGCATTAAAACTGTTGCATCTTTACCTTGTTTTTTCCTGTTTCCGGTGAGGTCCATATCAACCCTTAATCCATTTCTGTACACCTGTGTGTTTTCTAAAGAACCCATTGGTGTTATCCCGCCCGCACGTTTAATAAATTCCATCCCTGTTTCGTCTCTACGCTGCTGTGCATAATCGCCAGGAAATAAAACTTCTCCACGGATTTTAACATTGCCAATCGAACGATAATTAACCAGACGAGGCACATAAATATAATCAAGCGGCTCTAGTAGAAAATTACCACTTGCTGTTGATAGTGCAGAATCGAGATTTAGGGTAATTATGGTAACCAACTTATTTGATAGCGTATCTGTTAAATCTCTAACCAATCTAGAGATTTCAATTCTATGATTAGCTGCATCATTCTGAAATCCTTTTGCCATACTCACCACATCTGCCACGCTCATACCTTTTCTGTATTGGAATGTTCCTGGTGCCCTAACGTATCCACCAATGCTGATGGAACTTTCATCTCTTAAATCTTTGGTTGACATGATAAACACGGAATCTTCACGAACCAGATTGATATCCTGATCTTTCCCAGACATGATGTTTCCCAAATTGAAAGAAATCATTTCCTTTTCTAAATCTGGTTTTATTCTTTTGATGTAACCATTACCCATCACAGCATCCTCTCTTAATCCATCTGCTTTCGCGATTAAAGATTTCAGACTAATACCCTGATTTAATTCGAATGTGCCTGGACGGTAAACAGCACCATCAATAACCACCCGATTGGCAAACCTTTCTAAAATGGCACCAAAATAAACCGAATCGGCATTTTTAAGGGTATAGCGGTCGAACATATCAGAAGGAATATCCTTTACGCTTCTTTCTTTTTCCTCTACTTGTGTAACCTTTGCAATCGCTTTATAAGCTAAATCACTAAAGCCGCCCGCGTAGGTAACCAAATCGCTTAGCGTTTCAGATGGTTTCAATTCATAAATTCCTGGGCGTTTAACAGAACCATCAATTGCAACACGAGTGGTGTACACAGGAATTCTAATTACATCCTGATCGCGTAAACTAACATTATCTGTTTGAATGCCTTTTTGCAAGAAATTATATAAATCAACAACCTGTATTACTTTATTATTTCTGATAAGTTCTATTTTCCTTAATGACCCACGATACGTTGGTCCGCCGCTTTGATATAAGGCGTTAAATAATGTAGATAAGGAAGAAACAGTATATGTTCCGGGAGTAGCAACATCGCCAATTATGGTTACCCTGATGCTTCTAACAGTTCCTAAATTTACAGTTAGTTTGGTTTGTCCTGATGCCAATGCCGGATAGGCCTTAACCATTTTTGATCTGATTTGTGAGGTGGCCTGTTCGATACTTAAACCATTAACGTACACTAAACCAGCATAAGGAATTTTTACGGTTCCATCCGGACTTACTTTAGCATTTGTCGTGCTTTCGTTTAAGCCGGTTAGCATAATGGTTAATTCATCATCAGGGCCTAACACATAACTTTTAGGTGTGGCGATGCGAATATTAGGTTCGAATTTAAGGTTTGGATTGCTAAAAAATTCATAACCATAAATTGGACTACTTTTTTTTACAGGTTTTGGATCTGAGAATCTGGTTGTATCTCTAACGGATGGTGTTTTAGGTTGTGCAGCCTGTGGCGCCGGGTTTGTGTTTTTGGCTGTTTTTCCGCCAGATTTTACCTGCTCTAGGCGCTCTTTGTATTTATCAACTTCTGCGGGATCCATTCCCTTTGCAGTCAACAATTTAATTGCATCAGCTTCTGAAATGCCCGATGCTTCAAATCTTTTAGATATCTCTAATATTTGAGCATCAGATAGTTGTTCAACTTTAACCTTGCTGAGGTTATCAGTAGAAATGGTTTGTGCCGACAGGTTTGTAAACAGTAAAGAAAAACCAAAAAGCAAGGCACAAAAGATATATTTAAAGCGCATGAATCGTATTTTATTTTTTTATAACCGCAAATATAAAGTATTTAAATTATTACAATCTGATAATTACATTATTGCTTAATTTAAACGCAGGTTTAGTTGATTATTGCGAGTGTTGTGATTTAATTTATTAGATATTCCATTTCCTTCTTGTAGGCAAGCGTAATATTATCCCAGTTATACTTTTCAGTAAGCCCAGCACTTACTCTATTTTTTAAATCAGCAACATGGGAGGCATTTTGTTCTAAATTTTCAATACTAAGTGCAACAGATTCTTCATCTTCAGTGAAAAACATACCAAATTCCCCATCGTTAAGCATTTCTCTGTTAAATACGGTATCTAATGCTAAAATAGCGCAGTGATTAGACATGGCCTTAAGCATTGCTGGGTTTGTACCGCCAAATTTATGTCCATGGATGTAAGCAAAGGCATTTTGATAGATTGCCATCAGTTCTGCTTGATCTTTAACATATCCAGGAAAAATCAAACGTTCATTTTGTAATGCTTTCAAACCACTTGCATATTTATCAGCATAGGGTACATCACCCACTATTATAAGCTTTTTGTTCGATTTCGATTTTAGGAAACCTTTAATAATTAGGTCTGCATTATTATCAGGGATTAGTCGTCCAACTATTAAATAATAATCGTTGGGTATTAATTTTAGACGTTCGATGAGATGAGGCTCGGCTTCTGCAAATTTGGGTGCTCCGTATGCAATTACTGTAGAATCTTTATCAAATTCTTTAAGGTAAACTTGCCTCATGCCTTCTGCATCAGTTATAATTTTATCATAAAGCTTTGTTGCCACTTTTGCTGCCCAATAAAAATATTTAGCACCCAAACCTTTCCATTTAGGTCTTAGCCATTCCAAACCATCAACATTTATCATTGTCTTTTTGCCTGTTAATTTTGGAATCCATCCCATTGGACCTGCGGCAAGGTTAACCACTAGTAATACATCAGCTTTGCTAAAAAATGTGGCATGAATAATAGAGAGAAAGGAGTGTACAATTTGATTTAATGATTTTTGGGGAAGCGTTGGGATGTAGTGGAGGTGTATTCCATTTATTCGCAATGGTTTTTCTTTAAAAAGGTTTTTTTGGCAGTAAACATGAACTTCTACGTCCTGTTTAACCAATCTTTCGCTTAACTCCTTCACGAAGGTTTCGAAGCCTCCATAAACATATGGATAACCCCTTGAACCTATAATTGCAATCTTCATTCGTTTTTTATTTACAAAGCCGGTATTAACTTTTTTAATCCTTCAAAATGTTTTCTTGGATTAAATAAATTACCTGCATGTTTCTTTGCATTTTCACCTAATTTATTAATTAATGGTTCGTTATTGTAGAGCAAACTTATTTTTGCGGCCAGGTCAATGTCATTTCCAACTTTAAATAGCAGTCCTGTTTCATCGTTAATAACTGTCTCTGGTATAGCCCCAATGTCAGCACCTATTACAGGTTTTCCGAATAGCATGGCTTCAACTATTGTAAACCCTAAAACTTCATACCATTCTGAAGGGCAAACCAAAAAAGAAGACTGTTTAATATAATTCCAAACCTCAAATTTATCTTTTTTACCTAAAAAATCTACATTATTCATTCCATTCTGCGAAGTGTAGGTTTTTAGATCTTCTTCTTGCGTTCCATCACCAATAATTTTAAGCTTAATGTTTGGATGATTTCGCATGGCTTTTAGCAGGGTATGAACACCTTTTATTTTCTCTAACCTACCAACAAACAACACAAACTTCTCATCACTAAACTTTGAAGACGCGTTTATCGTCTCTATAAATTCATAGCTATGATAAAGATGATGAAGTTTATCTTTAAAAAAGTTGAATTCTTTATATTTCTGATAAGAGAAAATGGATGGGCATATAAAAAAATCTACATAATTATAATATCCATTTATGCGATGGATGTAGTTTTCTGTAGCTGCAGCCAAGCTTGGCAATAAGCTATTTTTTTTGCACTTCTTTAAAATTGCGTTATAGAATTTGCCTCCTTTACAGGCTTCGCAAATTTTGTCATTACTTATGAAAGTGCTTTGAGGGCAAATGGCAGTATAGTCATGTAAAGTCCAGATAATTGGGATATTTCTTTGCTTAAGAACTTCTAAGATACTTGGAGTTATGTAATGATGTATTAGATTTAAATGCGCCAAATGGATTTCTACTTCATCCAGCAAGTTGTTGAGATATTTCTTTGCCTCATTAGAATAGATGCTTTTAGATAAAACTTTAAACCCTGCGCTAATTTTTTTCTGATTATTTAATGCTTTATAATTTATGTTACTTATAAAGTATTTTTGGTAAGCAGAAGGAAAGTTTCGGTCATCCTGCATGGAAAATGGAACCACATGATGTCCGTTCGATTCATAAAGCTTTGAAACATTTTCTATATAAGTCCAATCACCCCCACTCGGGAACCAAGTCCAGTTTGCAAGCAAAATGTTCATGATAGACCTTTATTAACAGCATAATAACGTATTACACCGCCCTTTTTAAATGTTGCTGCTAAAGATTCTAATATTACAGCAAAAGGTAGCGTAAATGCTAATCCTAACATTAATGACATTGTTTTTTTACGCTTCAGATCAGCAATTAAAAAGCCCTTATAACCAAACCAACTTAAAATAGTTTGTGCCATTCCGACTATACCCAGATGGAAAGAGAAATAAGATTCACTTTGAACCACGCAACCTGATTTTGAAAGTAAGTTTTTTAAACTTAAGGGTGTAAAATGACTTATGTGTCGGGGAACATCTAAATGCAACCATCTATTTCCTACCCATTTAGACTGCCAGCTGCTAAAATTCGGCACTTCTACTACCAATAATCCGTTAGTTTTTAGATTATTACTGATTAAGTTTTCTAAAAGATTGTCAGACAGATGTATGTGTTCTAAAACATGAAACAAGGTTAACACATCGAACTTTTTACCAAAAACGTTACCGTTGGCATAATAATCAGTATTAATATCTAAATCAAAATGCTTTTGAGCATATTTTGCCCTGGGTAAAGAGCTTTCTATTCCTTTTACATCGTACCCTTTATTTTTAGCGAAATGTAAAAAAAGACCTTTACCAGAGCCAAAATCTAGCAAAGTGGCAGGTAAAGAATTATACTTTTTAATTTTATCAATTACGATATTGTATTCTAACTTTTGAATCTTAAAGAAAATAGTTTCTTTAGTGTCTTTAACAACATAATCCTTCTCATCATAATAGCTGGCAATATCTACCTCGTGATCAAAATACGTATAGATGTGTTTACAATTTTGACACTCCCTAATTTGGTATAAATCTCCAGAATTTGTTTTAACTGTAAAAATAACCGGATTTAGGTTTGTTTTGTTATCAAGACAAATAGGACAGGTAATGTTAATCATAGTGAAATGCTCAGCAACCCATAAGGTTCTGATTGAATTGTCAAAGTTAATAAAATTAAACTAACGGATTTTTTCAAATTCTGATAGCAAGGATTGCGCCGCCTTTTCCCAGGAGAAATATTTTAATCTTTCAATGCCTTTATTGATAAGGTCTTTTCGAAGTCCTTCATCTTGTAATACCATTTGTATTTTTTCAGCTATATCATTAAAATCAAATGGATTAAAGGTTAACACGGCATTACCACCAACTTCGGGTAAGCTAGTATTATTTGAAACCAGCACCGGTAATTTATATTGGAATGCTTCTAGCACAGGAATGCCAAAACCTTCATTTAAAGACGGGAATACATACATCAATGCACTTCTATATAGTCCTGCTAAGTCTTCATCACTTAAATAACCAGTAAAAATTATATCATTTTTAAAACCAGAATCTTCAACAGTTCGGTGAATTTCATTATAGTCATCACTGAATTGTTTACGTTCAATTTTACCAACTAAAACTAGTCTTAAATCGGGATTGTTATTTGCTTTAATCTTTTTGAATGCTTTAATTAAGGCAGGAATGTTTTTTCTTTTATTCATGATTCCTACATGTAAAATGTATTTTCCTTTTACTAAGCTTTCTTTTTTTTCAACAATGTGTAGAGATTTTGGCCCTTCGTAAATAACAGGCATCTTTTCAATTGGAATCTGTGTGTATTTATGAATTTGCTCTCTGGCAAAAATACTTGGCGTGATAACTATTGGTGAGCGTTTGGCGCCGGGAATTGCTGTACCTATTATAAGTTTCAGCCATAGTTTATTAAAATGTTCCGGGGTTTCGAAGAAGAAAGCATCATGAAAAACCGGTACAGTTTTGTATCCAAAATGAAGATAAGGCACAACATTATCCGTACAAAAAAGAATATCAATTTGATTCAAAGTTGCTTTTACAGGAAGGCTAATTTGTTTCCAGAATTGATATCTAAAATGGCCGAACATCTTAAATATTTTATTATTTCCAGAATATATTGGTATAAGGGTATCGAAAAAGAAGAATTCATACTTATCATCTTTTAAGTTTTTAAATATTATACATAGTTCTTCCAGATAGGTTTTTGTACCCGTTCTAGCGATTTGTAAATCCCTTATATCAATACCTATTCTTAATGGCTTAGTCATCTTTAGCTTTTTTAATTTCAATTGATGCAGGTATTGCAACTTTTGTGGAAATAAGGCTAACAAATAAACCTGATAAAAACCAGGTGACGTACGAGATATAAGAAGAAGATTCTATTTCTGATGTTAAGGATGGCACAATAAAACCAACCTTGATAAGCAGTATTGCGAGGCAGATTTTCTTTTCTTTTCCCTCCAGTCTATAAAACCATTTAATGCCTTGTTTTATAAATGCTATGTAAATTACTAAATATAGAATTAAAGCAACGATACCGGCTTGTACACCTACAATAATAAATTGATTTTCTCCACCAATATTTTCGCCTAAGGTGCCGCCAATTCTTCCTGATGAACCGAGCCCTAAACCTAAAGGATTTGCTGCGATCGCTAAAGCACCCTGTATCCATTCTACCAGGTGACCAACACTAGACGGGTTACTAAAATTAAGCGTATTAATAATAACCATTTGAATACCATCATTCTGATCTTGTTCTTTGGTAAGCAAGTAAATGACATAGATGATAACTACGGCTGCGCCAGCGTGGATGGTATTGGTTATAAATTCCCTTTTTGTTAGCAATGAATAAGCATAAAGCAGAATGAAATAACTTATAAATGCCGATCTAGAAAATGCAAAAACAATACAGGTTAATGTTGCTGCCAGTGAAATGTAGCCAAATGTATCTAATTTTAACTTGTATTTATTAGTTGTGTAAAGTGCAGCAAGTACAGAAATGGCGATAATTGTAGCTGATGCAAATTCTAATGGATTAGCGAAAAAACTAGCAAAACGTTTGTATCCGCCTTCAGATTCAAAGGTCCATGTTAAACCATAGTTTCCGCTTGGTTCGAAGTTGAATAAATAAAAATTATAGTCTGCATAGCCAGTGATGGTTTGCAAATGCCTATCTGCGGCAATTTCGGTTAACATGACCAGCGCTGCCGCGATAGATAGAAGTAATATGTAGTGAAAATACTTACTGATATAAATTTCTTTTGGCTTGTACAATCTACCGCAGGCATAAACTAATACAAAAAACGATAAGCTTCTAAAAGCCATGATTCTATCTAGAAGCCCTTTCTCACCGATAGGCAGAATTGCATATAACAATGTATAACCAAAAAAAGCTATAATCAAGTAATCAATACTATGCAGTTTAATTTTTGTTTTTAAGTTCCAAATACTCATTCCAAGTATCAGTACAATAAAAATTTCTTTGAAAGATTGGAGATAAACAATCATGCTTTTAAAACCAAGCATAAAGGTTATAGATAATACAGTAGTGTATATCGATAACCCAAAAATAAGGAATATTAAAAAACCATCTTTCTTACCATTTACAACATCTGAAAGTGCAAGTACAAATGCAAAAATGTAAATTATAGGGAATATCATCATCATGGCCAAATCATGCTTTTAGATGTAAATAGTCCTTCTTTTATTCCCTTGTACAAATACATTACTTTTTTATTTCTACCCCGAATAATTAAGTAGCAAAAAACTGCTCCATAATAAAACGTGTTGATTAAAAAAATTAATATAGCAAAAAATGGATTTGCATACTTACGCAAAAACCAAATCTTGTTTCTGCTAAGGTAGTAATGTATTATTGGGCTTAATGTACCTTCAGGATTTGCACTTTTAAATTTTCCGGAAACACCGGCCTCATGGTAAATTTTTGTTGTAGGAATGTAATACAATTCACCACATTCTGCCTTTAATCGAAACGAAAGTTCTACATCTTCATAGTAAAGAAAAAACTTTTCGTTTAATAAGCCAATTTTTTTCAGTGCTTCGTTTCTAACCAATAAGCAGCATCCGGTTAACCAATCTACTTTTTCTGGGGTATCTAATTGCTGTCTGGCTTTGCTATTATTAGAATACGTTATGCCAAAATATGGGTTGAAATAGGAACCGCCATTCCAAAGCTGCTCTTTATTGCCTAGATAATAAATAGCAGGTTGCACCGCAACAACATTCTTATTTTTGTCTAAATGGCTTAATAGTGGAGTTAAAAAATCTTCCTCTGTTTCTGTATCATTATTTAAAAGCAGTGAAAATTCATATCCATTATCTATGCTATATTTTAAAGCGGTGTTATTTCCTCCGGCAAAGCCTAAATTTATTCTATTATCGATGTAGATGTGTTGAGGAAACGCTGCTTTTAAAATAGCTAGCGAATTATCAGTAGAACCATTGTCTGCAATTATCAAATCATAATCATCAGCTGTGCAATATTTCATTATCGATGAGATACAACTTGCTGTATAATCTGGCGTATTCCAATTGAGCAGTATTATGGCTACCTTTTTAGACATACTTAGATGATGATTTTTTGATTACATATTCATACATCAGTAGCGCACTTCCTTCAATAATTATGGCATAAATACCAAACCAATGTTGTAAACCCTGGGTTACTAAAATCCATGCAACAAATGTAGAAATTGCAAGGAGAATAAGTGCTATTCTAAATATAGATAGGGTATCGTTTTTAAGCAATAAATCTAATACATTTAATACATTTAAAGCAGCGAGTGTTGGTACAAATGCCATTATTCTCAAAAAATCTATAGCTGTTTGGTTTTGTTCACCTGATAAAACCTGTATTACAAATCCCGGCATAATAAACAAGCCCAAAGATAAAGCGAAGAACATGAGTGCTACAAGTTTCTTCATCTTAATTTTATAGGCTTTCCAAGCGCCAATACTTTCTTTATAAAGTTGTGCTGCTTTTGGATAAATTGCATTCGAAACTGATATTAAAAGCAAACGCGAAGAACCAATAACTTTATCGCATAAAGAATAGGCACCTAACCATAAAGGGTCGCCCCATTTAGCCAGCGAAAATATCATTAAAGATTGCTGCAAATGAACGGAGATATTATTTATCGTTAAGAAAAAATTATCTACCGTTATTTTTTTCAACTCTGTATTTTGAGGAAATCGGAATGATAATTTATATTTAATTAAAACGTAAAACATCAAAATGCCATAAGCCAGCATTGTTGCCATGCCCATAATAAAATTTACCCATTCAGAATCTCCAGGGCCCTTTATAAAAAAAACTACCGAAGCAATGATAACAACTTTGGATATGAGATTAGCAATGTTATAAAGCTTTAGTTTTTCTAATCCTAAAAAGAAGAAAAGCGGATTTAAAACTTCGGCAAATACCAATGGAATAGACAATATAATATAAGTGTAATAACGAATATTAGCCCATTTCAAGCAAACTACAAAAATGATGTAAGCGGCAAAAATTAACAAACGAATCCAAATGGTATTGTTCAATACGTTATTAAGACCTTTTCTGTCGTGGCTGTGTGTAGCGATATCTCTAATGCCCGATTGGTTTGTGCCGTAATTTATGATGATGCCTGCAAGACCGGAAAATGTATTAGCTAACATTACCAAACCCAAATCGGTTATACCTATGATTCGGGTAATGATGGGATACATTAAAAGTATAAGTAAGGTATTAGAAATCTGAATGCTGCTCAGATTTAGAAAATTGGAAACAATTTTAGTTTCTCTTAAACTACTTATAAAACTTGTTAAAACTTGCTTCAAAACTTTCTGGCAGATGTTTGGCAAATTTATAATAAATAAAATACAATCTATCCTTTTAATAGTTTTTACAGCGCATGGCTTATTGGCTTGTTTTTTGTGCTACGCGAGCTGAATGGCTTTTTACTACCAAAAAAATACTGGCATTAACAAGCAAATTATCCATATTGTAAACAAGCTGACTATATTTGGCAAAATTTTACACAATTAATGATTGAAAGTAATAGTACTTATTTTAAGACAATAAGTATTTTAATTGATCTTTTTCTAGTTAACATGGCTGGATACTTCGGCTATGTTCTGGCAAATGGCACCTTCGGTATGTTCGATGGTCGTGGTATCAATTTCCTTCATATTTTACTTATTAATTTTGTATGGTTTAATGTTACCCAAATTACAAAATTGTACCAAGATATGTTTGTTAAGGATGCTATTCCAACCATCAAACAAGCCTTATGGAGTTTATTGCTTTTTGGAACGATAATATTTCTCCTAGTAGTTTATCTTAAAGATTTTAGTGTTTCTTATCGATTATTAATTTACACTGGATTACTTTTTGCGCCATTATTTTTAGCAGGGAAGGTTGTTTTCTTGCTTTTGCGTCGTTCTAGCCGGGCTAAACTCATCAACTATAAAAAGGTAGTAATTGTTGGCGCCGGCCCTTTGGGCTTGGATTTAAAAAATCATTTGGAAAAAAATACACATCTGGGCTATAAAGTTGTTGGCTTTTTTGATGATGCGCCAGAAAAACGTGCTCAAAGCCATGTTATTGGAAGCGTTGATGAGTGTATCGATTACGTTAAAGAAAGCAATATTAAAGAAATTTATTGCGCCTTGCCAGATAGAGCATTAAAAAAGATAGATGTTTTAATGCGTCAGGCGGATAAGGCAATGATTCGTTTTAAGCTTGTACCGGATGTGAAAGATTATTTTAAAAAGAACGTAATGGTGCAATTATACGGTCATTTACCTGTACTAAGCCCAAGAACAGAGCCTTTAGAAATTTTTAGTAACCAGGTTGTTAAGCGCATTTTTGATGTTGTATTTTCATCCTTAATCATCATTTTTGTAATGAGCTGGTTGGTTCCTATTATGGCAATTCTAATTAAAATGGAATCCAAAGGTCCTGTTTTCTTTAAACAACTCAGATCAGGTAAGGATAACCACTCTTTCTATTGCTTAAAGTTTAGGAGCATGTATGTTAATGGCGAGGCAGATACGAAGCAAGCAAGTGCTTTTGATAGCAGGGTTACTAAAATTGGCGCATTTATGCGCAAAAAAAGTATCGATGAAATGCCTCAGTTTTTTAACGTTTTGTTTGGAGAAATGTCTGTTGTTGGTCCGCGACCACACATGTTGCAGCACACCGCTGAATATTCTGCTTTGATAGACCAATTTATGGTGCGCCACTTCCTTTTGCCAGGCATTACCGGTTGGGCACAGGTTAATGGACTACGTGGAGAAACTAAAGAAGATGGTTCTATGGAAGAAAGGGTTGAAGCAGATATTTGGTATCTCGAAAATTGGTCGTTATTGCTTGATTTGAAAATCACTTTTTTAACCATTTGGCAGGTTCTTGCTGGGCATAATAAGGCGCATTAGTAAGATTATACTATACTACTCTGTATAAGAAATTAACAATTCATCTGGCAAATCAAATTATTTTCCGTCCTTTGCGAAATCATTTTAATAAAAAAACTATGTTAATGAAGAAACTTTTACCTTTTTTGTTTTTTATGGGTGCTGTTGGTCAGGTAATGGCGCAATCGCAATATCAGCCTCAGTCATATCAATTCTATCAAAAACTAAATAGAGAAGTTTACAATCCAGAAACCCGCTTTCATAGTAGTTTAAGGCCATTTTTTATTGATGATAGTTTGTTAGTTGAGCATGGTAAGCAACTCTTAAGTGTTGGTGTAGATTCTTCCAGACAATCGTGGGTTGCCAGAAAAATTTTTAATGAGCATTTAATTGATTATCAAAACTCTGAATATACATTTTATGCTGATTTTTTGCCAGATTTTCAAATTGGTAAAGATTTTTCTGGTAAGCAAAATACCTGGTTAAACACCAGAGGATACCAAGTTGGCGGTACAATTGGTAAAAAATTCTCTTTTTATACAAGTGGGTTTGAAAATCAAGGTCAGTTTGCAAAATATTATACTAATTATGCCACAAGTAAAAAAGCTGTTCCGGGGCAGGCCTACAATAGAGATTATGGTGCAAACGCAGGGAAAACTTCTTTAGATTGGTCGTACGTTACTGCATTAATTTCTTACACGCCGATTAAGTATTTAAATGTTGCGGTTGGTTATGATAAAAATTTTATAGGAGATGGATACCGTTCGATGTTATTATCTGATAATTCAGCTCCGTATCCTTTCTTGAAATTAACAGGAAATTTAGGCAACGTACAATACATGGCGATGTGGGCAGCAATGCAAGATCCTAACTCACCAAAACTATCTTACGAAGCCGGAAATAGAAAAAAAGGAGGTGTGTTTCATTACCTGGATTGGAATGTAAACAATAGATTGTCACTTGGTTTTTTTGATTCGATTATATGGGGTGAAACAGATGATTTAGGCAATGAAAGAGGTTTCGACTGGGGTTATGCTAATCCAATAATATTTCTTCGTCCGGTAGAAGCTTCTAGTGGTTCTCCAGATAATTCTTTGCTTGGGTTAACTGCTAAGTACGAATTGCATAAGCAAATCACTGTTTATGGGCAATTTTCTTTAGATGAGTTTGAAGCTAAAAATTTCTTTTCCAGTAATGGAAGTTCAAGAAATAAATATGGCTGGCAATTGGGCATACGTGGAGCAGATGTTTTTAAGGTGGAAAACTTAAATTACCTATTAGAATACAATACTGCAAAACCATACACTTATACCGGCAGAACAAATATTGTTAATTATGCTGCTCAAGGTGAGCCATTGGCGCATCCGTTTGGTGCTAATTTTAGAGAACTGGTTGGTATTGCAAATTATTCTTATAAACGATTTGATTTTACCGGGCAATTAATGTATGCTAAATATGGTTTAGATTTAAACGGGCAGGATTTTGGTAAGAATATATTTATTAACTATTTAGAGCCAGCCAAACAACTCGGCAATTATACAACTCAAGGTTTGCGAACGGATTTATATTACGCAGAAGCTAGGGCAGCATACATCATCAATCCAAGGTATAATTTACGTTTAGAATTGGGAGCGATTTACAGAAAAGAAAGCAATGCTTTGGGAACCACCAATAATACCGCCTTAATTACCTTTGGCTTAAGAAGCTCATTCAGAAATCTTTATACCGATTTTTAAAGAGTAGTCATACTAGCGAAAAGAAAACGCCATCTGATTTTATAGAATCAGATGGCGTTTTTTATTATTTGTGGTTTTGAAATTACCCTACCATTGTATTTGTTGTACGCTTTATAGCTACTTTTCTTACGGCTTCAATTATCGATGCTTTATCATAACCGCATTCTGCCCAAAGCTCTGCTTGTTCTCCATGATCAATAAATTGATCGGGAATACCTAAGCGAATTACGTTTGCATGATAGCCATTATCGGCCATAAATTCTAAAATTGCCGAGCCCACGCCACCTTGCAAGGTTCCGTCTTCAACGGTAACAATATGTTTATATTTTGAGCAAACCTCGTGAAGCATTTGCTCATCCAAAGGTTTTACAAAACGTAAATCGTAATGTGCCGGGTAAATGCCTTCGCTATTGAGTTCTGCTGTTGCTTCAACAGCGAAATTGCCAACATGGCCAATGGTCAAAAGCGCAACTTCCTCGCCATCACAAATTTTGCGGCCTTTTCCAATTTCTAAAGCTTTGAATGGCCTTTTCCAGTCGGGCATAACACCGTTTCCACGAGGGTAACGAATAACAAAAGGACCTGCGTTTTCTTGCTGAGCTGTAAACATTAGGTTGCGTAGTTCTTCCTCATTCATTGGTGATGAAACCACTAAATTCGGAATGCATCGCATAAAAGCAATATCATAAGCACCGTGATGCGTTGCGCCATCAGCACCAGCTAAACCTGCCCTATCTAAACAAAAAACTACGTTTAATTTTTGGATTGCAACATCATGAATTACCTGATCGTAAGCCCTTTGCATAAAGCTAGAGTAGATGTTACAAAATGGTACTAAACCTTGTGCGGCTAATCCGGCAGAAAACGTTACAGCATGTTGTTCTGCAATGCCCACATCAAAAGCACGGGTTGGCATTGCTTTCATCATGATATTTAATGATGAACCTGATGGCATTGCTGGTGTGATACCTACAATTTTATCATTGGCCTCAGCAAGCTCAACCATAGTGTGTCCAAAAACATCCTGGTATTTTGGTGCCTGCGGTTTATCCTGAACACTTTTTTTAATTTCACCGGTTATTTTATCAAATAAACCTGGTGCATGCCATTTGGTTTGGTCTTTCTCTGCTAAAGCAAAGCCTTTACCTTTTACGGTAACACAATGCAGCAATTTAGGGCCCGGAATATCTTTTAAATCTTTAATTATTGCCGCCAAACGCTTCACGTCGTGGCCATCAACAGGACCGAAATACCTGAAATTTAAAGATTCGAACAAATTGCTTTGCTTTAGCAACGTTCCTTTTATGCTTTTTTCTATCTTTTTAACATACTTATGTGCGTTAGGTCCAAGTTTTGAAAGACCGGCAAGTACGTTTGAAATATCATCGCGAAAGCGATTGTAAGATTTTGAGGTTGTAATGTTTGTTAAATATTCTTTTAAAGCCCCAACATTTGGGTCGATAGACATACAGTTATCATTCAAAATAACTAAAACATTGCTGTTTTCGATTCCCGCATGGTTCAAACCTTCAAAAGCCAAACCCGCTGTCATTGCGCCATCGCCAATTACGGCGACATGCTGCCTGTCTTTTTCTCCTTTAATTTGCGAAGCTACGGCCATGCCTAAAGCGGCAGATATAGAGGTTGATGAGTGTCCAACACCAAAGGTGTCATATTCGCTCTCGCTTATCTTCGGGAAACCGCTTATGCCTTTATAAATACGGTTTGTATGGAAAAGTTCGCGGCGACCAGTTAAAATTTTATGACCGTAAGCTTGATGGCCAACATCCCAAACCAATTTATCATAAGGTGTGTTAAGGGCATAATGTAAAGCCACGGTTAACTCAACAACGCCTAAGCTTGCACCGAAGTGACCGCCATTAACACTCACCACATCGATAATGTATTGACGCAATTCCTGGCTTATTTGCTCTAGGTCAGCTTCACTAAATTGCTTTAAATCAGCAGGATAGTTTATTTTTGATAATAGGGGGCCAGCTTTTACTTGCATTCGGTATTTTGGAAAAGAAACAAGATACAAAGAAAGGCAATTTTGTGCTAATATTTTTAAAAAAAAATGTAATAACAACAACCTCAAAGTAGGATTTTGAATCGTTAGTAATCTTAACTGAAGTTTATATTTTATTCAGAAGCGCAAGGATGGTGCAAGAAACTAAATTTGTTCCCGTTTTTCGCTTTACTACGCTAACAGCTGAAATAGCTGTTGCTACGTGTTCGCTGCAACCGGGGCTATATTGCAAAAGATATGTTCCATTTTAATGGATTGCATGGTGCACAATCTTCTGTTTGTAAACCTGATTGAAATGAAAAGCCCCAATTTTTCATTGGGCTTGGAATGTAAAGCAGGACTGCAAACCGCCAAAAGCACTGAATTTTCATTTCCAAAATAATTTTAAACTGGATTAAGATATCCATGCAGTTATAATTTTTAGTAGCGCAAGGCTTGTGCAAGAAACTAAATTTGCTCCCGTTTTACGCTTTACTGCGCTAACAGCTGAAATGGCTGTTGCTACGTGTTCGCTTCAACCGGGGCTATATTGCAAAAGATATGTTCCATTTTAATGGATTGCATGGTGCACAATCTTCTGTTTGTAAACCTGATTGAAATGAAAAGCCCCAATTTTTCATTGGGCTTGGAATGTAAAGCAGGACTGCAAACCGCCAAAAGCACTGAATTTTCATTTCCAAAATAATTTTAAACTGGATTAAGATATCCACGCAGTTATATTTTTTTGCAGCGCAAGATTTGTCCAAAAAACTAAAAGTTTACAAACCTAAAAACGTTCCTGTTCTAAATGATTTTTTCTTTCAGTCAGATTTGCAAAAACAGATATTCATTTTTTATTATGTTTGCTATAACGATGCAAGAAGAAAATTTTGAAATCAAACTACCGGTTTTTGAAGGTCCGTTTGATTTGTTGCTTTTTTTTATTGAGCGTGATGAATTGAATATTCAGGATATTGAAATCTCGAAGATTACAAATGATTTTCTGGCATACATACATCAGCTATTGGCCTTAAATGTAGAGGTTGCAAGCGAGTTTATTTTGGTTGCAGCAACTTTAATGCGCATTAAATCGAAAATGCTTTTGCCAAGAATAGAGGTAGATGATGCAGGGAATGAACTAAATCCTGAACAAGATTTAATTGCCCGACTGATTGCCTACAAACAATTTAAGTCTGTTGCCGAAGAACTTAAAGTTTTTGAAGAAGCGAGAATGCAGCAAGAGCGGAGAGGAAACATTGAATATGATTTGTCTTTAGCCGCAGAATCTTCTACCCATCAGGATGAATTGTTATCGCTGGATTTATACAAGCTATTGATGGTTTATCAAAGAACCATACAGAAATATGAAGTCCGTAGTCAGGAAGTAAAGCATACGGTTATTCAATATCCTTACACTATCGAACAGCAGAAGCATTTTATTGCTAATTTGTTAAACATTAATGAGCAGATTGATTTTGCTTTGGTGATGAAAAACTCCGAAAATAAAGTGCATTTCGTTTACAATTTTTTAGCGATTTTAGAAATGCTTCAACAACAAATCGTGGAGATAACCATTGGAAGCGGCTTTAATAACTTTAATGTAAAAGCAACAGCTTAATAGGGCCTTAATTAGCTTCAATTTTCTTACTTTTGCCACAAAAAATAACAAACCTATATAAGGATGAAACGCGATAACCAAATTTTTGAACTTATTGATAAGGAATTAGACCGCCAAGAGCATGGTTTAGAGCTTATTGCATCAGAAAACTTTGTAAGCAAGCAGGTTATGGAAGCTGCAGGCTCCGTATTAACCAATAAATATGCTGAAGGCTTACCTGGAAAACGCTATTATGGTGGCTGCCAGGTGGTAGATGTAGTGGAGCAAATCGCTATTGATAGGGCTAAACAATTATTTGGTGCAGCATGGGTAAATGTACAACCTCACTCAGGTGCGCAAGCAAATGCTGCGGTTATGCTTGCTGTTATCCAGCCTGGAGATAAAATTTTGGGTTTCGACCTTTCTCACGGTGGACATTTAACGCATGGTTCTCCGGTAAACTTTTCTGGTAAATTGTATCAGCCATTCTTTTACGGTGTCGATAGAGAAACAGGTTTAATTGATTACAAAAAATTAGAAGAAGTTGCACTTGCTGAAAAGCCGAAGTTAATTATTTGCGGTGCTTCTGCTTATTCTCGCGAATGGGATTATGCTTTCATCCGTTCGGTTGCTGATAAAATTGGTGCATTGGTTTTGGCTGATATTTCTCACCCGGCAGGTTTGATTGCAAAAGGATTGTTAGCAAACCCGCTTCCACATTGCCATATTGTAACTACTACAACACATAAAACCTTACGTGGTCCGCGTGGTGGTATGATTATGATGGGACAAGATTTTGAAAATCCTTGGGGATTAAAAACGCCTAAAGGTGAGCCACGCATGATGAGCAATCTTTTGGATATGGCTGTTTTTCCAGGCACACAAGGCGGTCCGTTAGAGCATATTATTGCTGCTAAAGCCATTGCTTTTGGTGAGGCATTGAGCGACGAATATGGAGATTATATTAAACAAGTTGCTGCTAATGCTCAAGCAATGGCAAAGGCATTTATGTCTAAAGGTTATGGTATCATTTCTGGCGGTACCGATAATCACCTAATGCTGATTGATTTGCGTAATAAAAACATTACCGGTAAGGTTGCAGAGAACGCATTAGAAAAGGCAGAAATTACGGTTAATAAAAATATGGTTCCGTTTGATGACAAATCGCCATTTGTAACTTCAGGAATTAGGGTTGGTACGGCTGCAATTACAACACGCGGTTTAAAAGAAGCCGAAATGGCTAAAATCGTTGATTTAATCGATCAGGTTTTAACTAACCCAGAAGACGAAGCGAATTTAAGTGCTGTTAAAGCAGAAGTTATTAATTTGGTAAGTGCATTTCCACTATACAAATAATTCTAATTTTTAATAATTATACAGAGCCTTGCAATTATTTGTAAGGCTTTTTTTTTGGATACAACTTTGGCAAATTATTTCCCTGATGCTGATTAGATTTGTCAAAGCTTAGTTAACTTTTCAAATCTTGAAAATCTTTTCATCCTAAAATCCTGGTTGAAAAGTAAAGGGCCGATATTCTTTTGAAGAAATATCGACCCTTACCATCTAAATTAACGCTCTCGAATATATAAACGCATTCAATTATTAATTGTTTTGAATAAAATAAAAAAAACAATTAATTTTCATAGCAACCAATTGTTGAGGGAAAAAACCTTGGTTTATTATTTAGATCTTGATTTAAATAGGAGTTGAAATATGGGTCTTTAGATAAATCTAAACCTTTTTTAATTACAGGACTTGAAACTAAAACATTATAATTTTCTAAGCCAGGCGAAACAAATAAAGGGTCGGTATTGATGAGGTTTCCGTTAAGGTTATATGTTAAATTGGTTGTTTTAATTAAGTTGTTAAAAATATTAAGCTGAAGGATGGCCGAAGTTTTCTTCATAATATCTAATTCATTATTTAAACTTCCCCAAATAATATTGTTTGTTAATTCTATTTGAAGCTTATTATATACCTTATTATTTAAGTAATCGGAAAAAGTTAATGCTGCTGTTTTTCGTGGAAAATCGGGATTGAAGCCTACAAAGGTATTTTGTTTAAAATTGTAATTACCACCTCCAATAGCGTAAATTAAGTAGTTGCCGCAATTATAAAATAAATTATTAAAAGCTAAGAATTCGGAGTGATTGCCAACATACGCAGCCACCTGCATGTTTTTGATTATGCTATTGCTAACCAAAAGTTTGGGATTTGAATTTGCCGAAAGTGAATCGGATGTTATGCCTACCGATGCATTTTTTATAGTTGCGTTCTTTATCATACCACCACCAGTTCTACTGATGTAAATGCCTTTCCATTGCCCGGGCTCATTGCTGTAAATGGTTTCTAATCTATCACTACAAAATAAAATTGGTTCAGCATGGCTACCACTTGCATTTAAAAATCCATCAATATTCATTTCTGCATCCTTATGAAAATATATTTTTGCTCCAGGCTGGATGGTTAATGTTGTACCAGATTTAATATTAACTGAACCGTTGATGATGTAAGGCAGATTTTTATTCCAGGTGGTATTGGTATTTATAATTCCATTATTAATGAAGACAGCATTTTGACCATAAGCCAAAAGCTGAACGGCTTGTCGGTTGCCATTTGAGGAAATGATTATCGAATCTTGAATCAAAAAAGGTGTGGTTTTGGCATCCGGGTTAATGGTTACTTTAACAAAGATATTTAGCGAATCTTTGCCATTTAAAATCAAATTATTTTTTGCGGATAGATTTTGTCCATTAATATTCAAAGCAAAAGGAGAAGCTGCTCCACCTGAAAGTTTGATTTCAGAAATATTAAGGGCCTCATTATTTTTATTTACAACTTTAATTTTTCTAGTGGTAGAACCGATGGAAGTAAAAATGGTATCAAATAAAAGAGTGGTATTTGATAAAGTTAGTTTGGTATTAACATCTGTAGAAATGCGCTCATCTTTACGGCAACCTGCAGAAATTATTATAATGGTAAATAAGCTGTAGTAAAGTGACCGCATGTATCAAATATGAGAAAATTATTCGGCGAAAGCCAAGGCAGCAATGCTAACCTTGCTTGCACCATTTTCAATAAGTGCATTGGCACAAGCTTCGAGCGTAGCACCAGTAGTAATCACATCATCAACCAATAAAATATGTTTGCCGATAATGCTTTGGGCATTATTAGTTTTAAATACTGCTTTCATGTTTTCATAACGGCTATACCTGCTTTTTTTAGTCTGGCTTTCAGTAGAAATGGCTCGAATTAGTACGGATTCATCAAATAAGACATCCATTTTTTCTGCTATTCCTTCGGCAATATAACTGCTTTGGTTGTAACCTCTTAAACGTAGTTTTTTATGATGTAATGGAACTGGAATAATTAAGTCTATATCATTGTAAACAGGACTTATTTTTAATCTTTCACCAAGCATATTCCCTAAAAATATGCCAACATCAGTTTTACTATTGTATTTTAAGCTATGTATTAAATTTTGAACCTTGGCGCCTTTTCTAAAATAAAGCATTGCCATTGCCGCATTTAGGGGCAATCTTCCCCAAAGTTGTTTAGCAACCCGATTTTCTGCATGAATGTGGTAATCGGTGAAAGGTAAATCGTATAAACATTTGGTGCAGATAATTTTTTCGTTTTGAAAAAGCGGAATTCCACAGGCATTGCAAAAATTTGGGAATAATAATCCAATCAAATCATTACCCCAATGTTTGAATGAAGATCTAACGCTTGCCATCATAAACAATATTTTATCGAGCTAATTTTGCTAAATAAATATAATGCCTTTAGAAGGTTATTCAAAATTACGAGCCAAAATGATAGGGGAAAAATAGCAAAAACTTATGCTTGAGCTTCCTCTTTCACAGCCAATTGGCCACAAGCGGCATCAATATCTTTACCGCGACTACGGCGAATGTTGGTATTGATTCCCTGAGATTTAAGGTAATTTGAAAAGGCATCAATTTTATCTCCTTCGGCGTTGGTGAAATCTGCAAAAGAAATAGGGTTATATTCTATTAAATTTACTTTGCATGGAATGTGCTTACAAAACTTGGCTAAATCCATTGCATCAGAAATTTCATCATTGAAATGATTAAATACAATGTATTCGTAAGTAACCGGATTTTTCGTTTTGGCAAAATAATATTTCAATGCATCAGCTAATGCTTTTAAAGTATTTGCTTCATTAATAGGCATAATTTCATTACGCTTTTTATCATCAGCAGCATGTAGCGAAAGGGCAAGATTGAACTTTGCACCATCATCACCCAATTTTTTAATCATTTTTGCGATACCAGCTGTAGAAACCGTAATTCGTTTATAACTCATGTTTAATCCATCTGGAGCGGTTATGCGTTCGATAGACTTCATTACATTTGCATAATTTAAAAGTGGCTCGCCCATACCCATATACACAATATTGGTAAGCGGGTTATTGTAGTTTTGTTTGGCCTGTTTATCAATTAAAACAACCTGGTCGTAAATTTCATCGGCATTTAAGTTACGCTTACGATCCATATAACCTGTTGCACAAAATTTACAGGTTAAACTGCAGCCAACCTGCGAACTCACGCAAGCTGTCATTCGATCTTCCAAAGGAATTAAAACACCTTCAACAATATTTCCATCTGCAAGGCGGAAAGTGTTTTTAATGGTATGATCGTTACTAAATTGAGAATTATTTACCTGAACAGCATTAATGGCAAAATTTTCATCTAATGATTTGCGTAAATCTTTAGAAAGATTGCTCATTTCATCAAAACTGGTTGCCGATTTCTCCCATAGCCATTGATAGATTTGCTTGCTTCTGAAAGCAGGTTGCTTCATTGCCGTCAATTGCTGTTGCAACTGTTGCAAATCTAATGAGCGGATATCGGTTTTTTTTGCTGTTTTCTCTAACATTTTATTTATCACTGTAATGACCCATAGCTGCAATAATGAAAACTGTAACAATGTTTTCTTCAACTTTATAAATCATTCTATCTTTCTGGTTTATTCTCCTAGCCCACAAGCCTGTTAGCTCATGTTTTAGTAGTTCAGGATTGCCAACACCTTGATAGGGTGTTTCTGTAAGTTCAGCAAGAATCTTTTCAATTTTCTTGATACTAGCAATATTGCCTGATTTGTAATGTTTTCGGAGATGAGTTTCTGCTAATTCTTCTATTTCAACCCTAAACTTCCCCATACATCATTAGGATCAATAGTTTTAAAATTCGCTCTTTTTTCAGCCATCTTAATCATCTTCACAAATTCTGGATTATAAGGGCTTTTTTCTGTTTCAGTTTTAACCTTCAAAGCTTTAGCAACGGCTTTTAAAACAGCCATTTGCTCTTTAGTTTCGGGGTATATAATTAATGCTTCCATATTTATCGTTATTTGCTGCCAAACAATTTATACAAAGGTACTAAAAAGCTTTTAAGCTGAAAGATATTAGCTTAAAGCAACCGATTGAAAGTCAGAAATTTACAATTTATTGGTTTATCTTCCTCTTTGCCTGCTACTAGATTTTCCTGCTGATTTACCTTTTGGAGGTCGTGTATTTCTATTGGATGAACCACTTTTACTAGCTGGCTTGGCAGAAGAATAACCAGTCGTTTTTTTTCCTGCTGATTTTTGAGCGGGTTTAAATGGCTTTTTCGGTTGATCGTTCTTTGTTTCCGGAATCTCTTCCCAGGAGTTTGTTTTTTTCTTGGTGTTTTTTGGCTTTGAAGCAGCTTCAGAAGATGATTTTTCGACACTTTTCATAATGCCATTCATTTCCTCTTCTGTAAGTTCCCTGAATTCTCCTGTTGGGATGCCTTTCAGGTTAATGTTCATAATTCTGGTACGTTCAAGCTTGGTAACTTCATAGCCAAAATGTTCGCACATTCTTCTAATTTGCCTATTTAAGCCCTGAATTAAAATGATGTTAAAAACAAAAGGAGCAACCTGCCGAACTTTACATTTACGCGTATTAACGCCTAAGATAGGCACGCCATTACCCATTTCGAAAATAAAATCTTCGGTAATTGGTTTATTAACGGTAACCAAATATTCTTTTTCGTGTTTGTTGCCGGCTCTTAAAATCTTGTTTACAATGTCGCCATTGTTGGTTAAAAATATCAAGCCAGAAGAATCTTTATCTAAACGCCCGATAGGAAAAATACGTTCACTATGGTTTACATAATCAACAATGTTATCTTTAATATTTGATTCTGTGGTACTGGTTATGCCAACAGGTTTATTAAAAGCAAGTAAAATAAAGTTCGATTCTTCCTTTGGTTCGATGTTGTGGCCGTTAACCATTACTTTATCTTTTGGAAAAACCTGGTCGCCAATTTTGGCCCGCTTACCATTTATAAAAACTGTACCTTTCTCGATAAATCTATCTGCCTCGCGACGGGAGCATAATCCGCTTTCGCTGATAAATTTATTTAAACGAGTTGCAGAGTTATTATTCATGCTGCAATTTTACGGAAATAATTGCTTATTTAACCAAAGACGTTTGGTTAAATGGATTTAAAATATATTGCCACGGAAGCACAGATGAACAAAAAGAGTTTCCAATTTCTTTTATTAAACCTCCGTGTTTCTGTGGCAAATTTCGAAACCTATATTCTAGGTTTTCTTTGTAGTTAAAAAAAATTAAAAACTTTGGTCGTCAGCACTTGGTCCGTAGCTACCGGGAATGGGAATATTTAATAACCTCAGGTAAACACCTAACTGTGCTCTGTGGTGAATGGTTTGGCTAAAAGCTATTCGCATCATTTCATATCTGGTTAAATCTCCTAAAATCTGATCTCCATTTCTTAAAATCCATTGTTCATCAAAAGCGTTTGGTTGCGCTTTTTCCAGTTCAGCTTTTCCACTTTGATAACTGGTTTCCAGTAGCCTCATTAAATCATCACTGTTTTCAATGTGCTTCTCTTCATAAGGAGCAGTTGCGAAGTCCAAACCATCGGCTGTGAAAGCCATACTTACCCACTCTGGTAACTCTGCAATGTGGCTTGCCAATGATTTCATTTTCATGCTTTTTTCATGCGGCGCCCAATCAAACTTATCAGCAGGAACAAGTGCTATAAATTTTTTTGTGGTGTTAAATTCTGCTTCGAATTCTTTTAATAATGCTTTGATAATGTCCATGTTTTGTTGTTTAGATTTTTCCATTGTATTGATTTCCATTAATAGCAGGTCGGTTATACTCATGGTTTTAGATTTTGTTTCAACAAAGAAAATACAGCAGACTGACAACCCTATGGCAGTGTGAAAATAGAAGCAGTAATTATAATTTAAAAATTAACGGGTAACATGCTCATGTAATTACTCAAAGGCATGTGTTCGGTTTTTATAAAGGGCTTTTCGTGGTTTCTAAGAAAAACAATTCTGGTTAAATTAAAATCGCGGTATTGATTCCGAAAATGGCACCAAGCAATCAAATGCCAGCTGAAGGCATAGAATATTAATCCAATTGGTTCAACCTCTCTTTTACTGGTTTCATCCTTGGCATTTTTATATTCCAGTTCTATTATATTCTTCTCTGTTATGGCATTTTGAATAAGCGATAGATACTCATAGTTGAACCTTAAACGTTCTGGGATCTGTAATCTAATGTGCTGGTTCATATTTTCCAGCTTCTCTTTCTGGCTGGTTTTTAAAACAGCCTTCACTTTAGTAAGGGCAGCAGTATAATGCGTTCGGATTGAATTATCTGCAAAACCGTTAACCAAACTTTCTACCAGGAGCAATGCATTTGCCTCATCCATATTAAAAGAAACCGGTGGCAAAAAATATCCTTGCACCAGAAAATAACCTTTGGGCTGTTCAAAGCCTACTGGTATTCCTTGTTCCTGCAAAGCCTTAACATCACGGTAAACCGTACGAATGCTAATATTAAATCTTTCTGAAATTTTTTCTGCAGAAATATATTTCCTTGATTGCAATAAAGTTAATATTCCGAAAAGGCGATCTATGCGATTCATAAAGCTATGACTTGGCTAAAATTAAGGAAAATGCCGACGAATTCTTTATCTAAATGGAATTTAGTTTCATATAAACCTGTATCTGAGTTAAATCTAAATCATTTGAATTTCTGATTTAGATTTATATCAAAGTAAGAAAATCTGCTTGGTATGTTATTTGTTCTATATTGAGATGCATGTCTTTTCGGCGAAAAAGTCGTTATTGCATATAATCATCTTCTATTAATGGCAGCTGTAATTCAGAAAAGGTTCTTCAGGGCAATAAAAAGTAAAGTAATTATTGGGTTCTTATTTGCCTGTTTTGCATTACTATTGGCTTGGGGTATAAGCAAATTTGCGTTTACCAGAATGCTGAATACGGTTGAGGAAATTTCTGAACCTAACGATAGACTTAGAATTGTTAATGATTTATCACACAAAATAGCAAGGCTCGATCAATTGCAACGTGATGAAGCTTTCAGTAAACAAGGAAGTAATAGTTTTTTAAAAGAATCGCGAAAATTAAGAGCAAGTTTAGATACTTTGAAAGCGCTTTATGCCAATGATTCGTTGCAGCTTTCTAGAATAAAATCAATAAGAGGCTTACTCATAGAACGCGATAAGCAATTTATATCTTATCTCCAGGTACGAGAAACCTTAATAAATACAAAATCATTTTCTAATGAAGTTAAAAAGCTAAATGCATTGGTTGCCACCCGTTCTATGCAAACCGATAGCGCTGTTTTAACAACTGAAACTACAACTTCTACCACTACAGTTGCACCAGAAGATGAAGAAAAATCGAGAGGTTTTTTGAGCAAACTTTTTGGTAAAAAGAAATCTGATGTTTATAAAATTATTAATGAAGAATTTAAGGTTAAACGAGATACCTTAAACGCCAGGGCCGAAGATAGTGTAATGAAAAGCATGACTGGTTCTTTAAAAAACATTGAACTAGAGCAACGTCAGAAAAGTCAGAAATTTTTAAAACGTGAGGCAGAATTATCAAATGCGAGTAATGCTTTGACAAGCCAGATGCTGCAAATTTTAAGGGAAGTTGAAGGACAAGCTGTTGCGCAGGTGGATTTGAATGGTATTCAGGCTAAACAAGTTGTAAATGATGGAATAACGCAGATTACTACCATTATAGTAGCCTTTTTTTTAATTACTGTGGTTTTGTTGTATTTGATATTGACTGACATTACCAGAAGCAATAAATATCGGAAGGAACTTGAATTGGCGAAAGATGAAGCGGAGTATCATGGCAAGGCAAAACAACGTTTTTTATCAAACATGAGCCATGAAATACGAACACCTTTACAATCTATTTTAGGCTATGCCGAATTAATCTCACAGCAAGATAATCCAAACAAGAAAGATGTAGATGCGATATACCAATCCTCTATTCATTTGCTTCAAATTGTTAACGAAGTGCTCGATTATAATAGAATTATCTCTGGCGAGTTTAGCTTTAACAATCAAGTTTTCAGCATAAAAAAAGTTTTAGATGAAGTGATTTCTATCATGCGGCCGCTTGCAGAACAGAAATCACTTAAACTAATTGTTGATTTGGATTTAGGATCAATTGAATTTGTAAAGGGAGATGCATTTAGGTTGAAACAGGTTTTATTTAACTTGCTGGGCAATGCAGTTAAATTTACCCTTAAGGGCGAGATTATGCTTGGCGTTACCTGCAAGAAACAAGATGATGATTTACACTTTAATTTTACGATAAAAGATACTGGTATTGGCTTTGCTGAAACAGACGTCACAAAAATATTTAATGAGTTTGAACAGATTGAGTCGCCAGAAAAATACATTATTAACCAAACCGGAACAGGTTTGGGTTTAACAATTGTGAAATCGCTGATAGAAAATCAAGGTGGCAGAATTTATGTCAAGAGTAAACCGAGCAAAGGCACTACTTTTAATATTTATCTAAAATATGAATATACGAATGAAATAATAAGTGATGCGTTAGATTTTGAGCAGTACGAAATTACAAATCCTGGTACGGTTTGGGTAATTGATGATGATAAGCTGATTTTAGAATTGTGCGGATTAATTTTCGAGAAAAACAACATTCCGTTTAAAAGTTTTAGTCAGGTTGCTGACATTCTACAAGAAGAGCCTTTACCCGACTTAAAATATGTTCTGATAGATATGCGTTTGCCTGAAATGACGGGCTTAGAACTCTGCCATATTTTAAAGAAAAAACTCGCTGCTCATATTAAGTTTTATGCCATTACTGCACAGGTGTTACCCGAAGAGCGGGAAATGGTGTTGAGCGAAGGCTTTGATGGTTTGATTATGAAACCATTTAGAACGGTTGATTTGCTATCCATATTTGATAAAAAGAAAATATTAATAGAGCGGCCAGAGTTTGATTTGTCTTCTATTGAAAAAATGACTTTTGGCGACCAACAAATGTTAGCTAAAATTTTGAATAGATTTAAGCAAGATTGCATTGATGATGCTGCCGAATTAAAAATCCAACTCGCAAATCAAAACAAAGATAAGTGTCGTTTAATTGTGCATCGCCTTGCAGGCAGAACTGCACAAATGGGTTCTAAAACTTTAGCTACAGCATTTAGATTATTAGAATTGGACATCGCCGCAAAAGGTTTAGATAATGCTATTGCTGAAGAAATACATATTCAACTGGAGAAGTTGGATGGTTTAATTTCTGTTTTGGATGAAATGGAGCCTGAAGCAGAACGATTGTAAGTAAGTTGCTTAACAAGCTACAGTAACTCTTGATACTTAAATGAAATCACAAATTCACTAATCAATTCCATATCTTTCCATCTTCGCATAAAGCGTTTTTCTATCAATATTAAGCATTTTGGCAGCTTTAGATTTATTGTGTTTTACTTTAATCAATGTTTCTGTAATGATGTTTTTTTCGTTCTGTTCATTTACAGCTTTTAAATCTGATGAACTTCCAGGCAAAGTTTGTTGGTTTACAGAAATCATCATTTCATCGGGCAATGCACTCACCTGGGCAATATCACCTGGTGTTAATAAAACCATGCGCTTAATCACATTGCTCAATTCACGCAGGTTACCCGGCCAATCGTAATTCAGCAGAAGTGATTTTGCATCTGCAGCAATACTTTTAACATTTCTCCCTAAATTTCGGTTCGATAAATCAATAAAGTGGTTAATAAATAATTCTAAATCATTTCCTCTATCTCGTAAAGCTGGCAACTGGATTTTAAATTCGTTTAAACGATGATATAGGTCTTCTCTAAACTCGCCTTCAGCAATGCTGTTTAATAAATCATCATTTGTGGCTGTAATTATTCTTACATCAACAGATATTTGTTTGGTGCTGCCTAATGGTTGAATAACTCTTTCTTGTAAAACACGGAGCAACTTGATTTGAACTTCGTAGCTTAAATTACCAACTTCATCAAGAAACAAAGTGCCGCCATCTGCGGCCTCAAATTGCCCTTTTTTATCGTTTAAGGCACCAGTAAAAGCACCCTTAACATGTCCAAATAATTCACTTGCAGCTAAATCTTTTGATAATGCACCGCAATCAATTGCAATAAAGGGTTTATCAGCCCGCTTGCTTTGTTGATGTAGGGTTCTTGCAGCAAATTCTTTCCCTGTGCCGCTTTCGCCCTGAAAGATTACCGACATATCCGTAGGTGCAACCAATGCAATATGTTCATATAGCCTATCAGAAGTTGCACTTTTTCCTTTTATAAAATCTGAATCTGTTTCTGATGTATTAAGGTTATTAGTATCTTTTTTGGTTAAAGAATTATTTATAACCATTAAAAGTTCGTCGGGATTAACAGGCTTGGTGATATAATCAAACGCACCCATTTGCATGGATTTTACAGCTGTTCGAACATCGTTAAAGCTTGTCATGATGATGATTGGAGTAGAAAGGCCTAGATTACGGGAGTGTGTAATCAATTCAAAGCCTATTCCATCTGGAAGGCGGTAATCTACCAATAACAAATCAAACTGTTGATTTTCGATGAGTTTTAGCGATTGTTTAATGTGTGTTACAAGCGTAACCTCATGATGGTTTTTTGTTAAAAAACCATCAAGTAATTGTGCAAAAGTTGTATCGTCTTCTAAAATCAGGATTCTCGCCATACAACAAAAATAAGAAAAGCCAGACAAAGTCTGGCCATTCTTATAAGGTAGATGTAATTTTGGGATTTATTGAACTGGTTTACCGTCTTTGTCGATTTTTACAGAACCTGTTTCTGCTTCTTTTTTAACATTGATTAGGTAATATTCTTTTGTACCTTCTTTAACTGACCAAGCTTCGCTTGCTGTCCAGCCTTTGTAAGCGTCAGATTTTAATGCAGTTGTAACTGGAGCTGGTAATTCTTCAAGTTTAACTGGCGTTTTTACAGCGCTATCTTGAACTGCAGTAATTGCAGCATTTTTAATTGTATTTACTTCACTTGCTTGTACTGCTGAGAATCCGGCAAAGGCTAAAAACGCAGCTGATAAAATCAATTTTTTCATTTCTAATTATTTTGTATTGATGAAATTAAACCCATCATGATATTAAATTTGATATTGATATCATGATGGTTGTTTAGTTTTGGTTCAATCACATTCCCCAAGATTGTGATTTGTTGATTATGTTATTGAAAGCGTTAATTTACAGATTACTGAACTGGCTTACCATCTTTGTCAATTTTCACAGAACCTGTTTCTGCTTCTTTTTTGACATTAATTAAATAATATTCTTTTGTTCCTTCTTTCACTGCCCATGCTTCAGTTGCTGTCCAGCCTTTGTATGCATCAGATTTTAATGCCGTTGTAACTGGCTCTGGCAATTCTTCTAATTTAACTGGTGTTTTTACTGTGCTATCTTGAACTGCAACAATTGCAGGATTTTTAATTGTGTTAATTTCACTTGCTTGTACTGCTGAGAACCCTGCGAACGCTAAGAATGTAGCTGATAAAATGAACTTTTTCATAGTATGATTTTTTAAAATTTAATGTCTAATTGTATTTGCTATTGTTTCATAATGATGCCAAAGGCATTTAAAACTTTAATGCATTAGTTATCAAATGTTTATAAATATACTTTCAGAATAAAAGTGTAGAATTTCTCTACAGGTTGGGTGTAATGGTAACAATCTATCGCGAAATCGCATCAATCATTAAAGAAGATTTTATCTAATGTGGTAAAAGCTTTTATGCAAATGGCTTGTAAAACTTAATCGACTTATTTATGATATCGACTTTCCGAAAGGCGTAAAAGCTAAATTCATCAGTTTAAAATGCTGGCGACCGAAAGGAATGCCTACAATTGTGATGCACAATAAAATCCCGAAGAGAAAGTGAGTTAATGCTATCCAAATGCCTCCGCAACAAATCCAAATAATGTTCATTATTGTAGATAAACAGCCTGTGTTTGATGATGTATCGGATATTTTAACACCAAAAGGTGCTAAACCAACGATTGCGAATTTAAAACATTGTATGCCAAAAGGAATACCAACTATGGTAAGACAAAGGATTAAACCACCTATTATGTATTCAAAAAAAATAAAGATGCCTCCAAAAATAATCCAAACGATGTTACCTAAAAAATTCATTATGCGTTTTAGGTTAAGATAGATTGAAGTTGATTTTGTTACATTTCAATACAATAAGCAAAGGATATTATTTTATAATTTAGGGTACACACAAAAGAAACCTTATTATGAAAAAAACACTTCTCTTAACGACTGCGGTCGCATGCATTGGTTTTTCCAGCGCAAAAGCTCAAAATGTTAACAAAGTTAAGTTAACTGACATTACTACTCCATACATAGAAATTTCTGCTGACCGACAATATTTTAGCCGAAAAACAGGAATAATTTTAGAATATGGGCAGAAAATCGAATATGAGGATGATGCATTAATTCGAGATGACAACGGAAAAAAGCTTGAATTTAATTCTTTACTGGATTGTGCAAATAAAATGAAAAATTATGGATATGAAATTTTTCAGACTAGAGAAGTTCAAAATGGAAAGGACTCAAGCTACACAAAATACCTGCTAAAAAGAAAATAGCAGTGCTCATTTCCCGCAGATATTCTCGTCACAATTCTTCTGTGAAAATCTGAAGTTTTTATCAACGACAATCTGCGGGAAAAACTAGAAGCCTAAATAAAATCCAAAGTATTAAACTTTTTATTTAATATATCAGCATTATTTACATCCAGCCACTTATCTAAAATGGTTCCATAAACTTGTCTAAAATCCAATTGATATTTCAAATCGCCGGTATCTAAATCGCCAAGGTTTGGTGCTGCATTAAATATTCCTTGTTTTTTTAATCTGCCTCCGAAAATGAACATATTATTAGCGGTTCCATGGTCTGTTCCATTGCTTGCATTTTGCTCAACTCTCCTGCCAAACTCTGAGAATGTAACCACTAAAGTATCTTCTAGTTTATTATTTGTTTTAAGGTCTTTCAAAAAGGCAGCCATACCTTCGCTATATTGTTTCAGTAAATTTCCTTGCTGCTGAATTTGATTTACGTGTGTATCAAAACCACTTAGTGAAACATAATAAACTCTAGTTTTTAAGCCTGAAGAAATGAATTTGGAAACCGTTTTCAGTTGATTTGCAAAACCAGATTGTGGGTAAACGGCTTTATTTTGATAAACCTTCGATGTGTTTTGAATATAGTTTGCTGATGATGATGTCTCAATCATGGTTTTATACAAATAACCCAAATTATCCTCATCTAAATGTTCTTTATCATTTTGAAGCATTGCTTTAAAAAACGGATCATTTGTATTGCGATACAATGCTGCAGGGTCTTTCAACGCAATTCCTTTTTTAGTTTGTCCTTTCATCGCAAGTGAGAGCGAATCATCTACCTCAATTGCAGTATATGGATATTTACAGGTTTGACAGTTGCTATCCAGGTATCGGCCAATCCATCCTGTGGATAAAAACTGGTTACTTTCACTACCTGTTTGCCAAATGTCCATCGAGCGGAAATGAGAACGATCTGGATTTGGATAGCCAACATCATTTATAACGGTCATCCATCCTTGGTCATGAATTTCTTGCAATGCCGCCATGTTTGGATTTAAGCCTTGCATATCATTTAGCTTAATAATTTGCTCAGGCTTAATGGCAATGCCTTTTCTTTTTTGATAATAAATGTCATTGCCATAAGGAACAACAGTATTTAAACCATCGTTACCGCCAGAAAGCTGTACAACCACTAGATTTTTGTACAAACTTAATTCATCAAGCGCCATTGCTTCAAGCGGTTTCATAAAAGCAGGTACAAATAAAGAACCTGCCGCAACAAAACCTGTATTTCTTAAAAAACTTCTTCTATCCATCTTTTTATGTATTTGATTGAAGGGACATTTAGTCTAAAAACCAATTATCCTTCTAATGGTATATTAATAATTAACTAACAAAGTTGATATTCGGGCATACTGGTTAACTCAACCGATGTGCTTTTTAAACCTTTATTGTCACCAATCATACCCTTTATTTTTTCATTTAGCTTTGGCTGAAGTAAAAATTCGGCAAGTTCAACTGGCTTAATTCCCTTTGGTAGTGTGCTTAAAAATTTAGGCCAGTCTGCTTTTGCATCTACATAAGATTTTGGTTT
Source organism: Pedobacter jejuensis (assembly GCF_003725795.1). Lineage (GTDB taxonomy): Bacteria > Bacteroidota > Bacteroidia > Sphingobacteriales > Sphingobacteriaceae > Pedobacter > Pedobacter jejuensis. The sequence continues at coordinate 134,895 of NZ_RBEE01000001.1, forward strand.
AATTTTGGTGTTTGCATTAACGGTAGCTATTCTGCTTTGTGCAATTACAGCTTCATCTTCCGGGTCTGCCTTTCCGCTAAAATCAATCTCGCCATCATTCAAAACCAAAGATGGAATGCGCATTCTTAACATTAACGAAGAGCTATCAATCCAGCTTTGTCCGCCCGGCCAACCCGCTACATTTGGCGGATTAAATAAATATTGACCCAAACTACTTTGCAGCTGAATTAATACTTGAGGCTTGTTGTAAGTGACATAAAATTCTCGGCTTAAACCAACTAAAAACTCGGCTGGCGATTTAATTTTTGAACCTATATTTTCGGGACTATAAAACCAATCGGATGTAAACATTTTTTTCATTAACTCAGCAATATTGTATTTTGAGTTAAAAAAATGATTTGCTAGTTCTTTAATATGCGTTTCATTTGGGTTATCGTTTACAAAAAATTTATACACCTTTCGCGATATAAATTCCGCAGTTTCAGGCTTATCCAAAATGATATCAATAATATTTTCTCCATCAAAATTGCCTGTTTTTCCAAAGAACGTTTTTGTTCCCGCATCATGCAAATTTGGTCGAAAAATAAATGAGCCATCTTTATCATACATCCATCCGGTAAATGAGCGGGCTGATTCTTTAATGTCCTGTTCCGAATAATTTCCTCGGCCTAAGGTGAACAATTCCATCAGCTCCCGAGCGAAATTTTCGTTTGGTTTCCCTTTTCTATTTTGCTGGTTATTTAAATATTGCAGCATTGCCGGAGATTTTGAAACTTCAACCAACAAAGTTTTGAAACTGCCTAAAGCATTGTTTCTTTGAATGTTGTTGAGTTGTTGTGCAAACATTGGGTTATTGCTTCTGCAAGCAAAATGTCCATGCCAAAACAAGGTCATCTTTTCGAGTAGTGGATGCTCGGTATTAATCATTTTTTCTACCCAAGCGATATTTAAATCGCGGCTTTTCTCATTCTGCATGCTAACAATTTCCTGACGCTGCTTTTTTTCTTCATCCGTTAAATCTTTCTTTGCATACAAGCCTGCCTGCATCAATAATTGTTGCTTAGAGGCAACACTATCTATAAGCGTAATTTCATCGTTTTGCTTAGGTTCTTTAAATAAACCATCAACAACTTTATTTAAGTTTTTACGACTAAGTTTATGTAAATCGTTATAAGAAATACCAAAGCCAGCACGGTTGTAAAGATGTTTTACTTTGTAGAAATTATCGTTAGCACTCATAATGATGATTTTAGTAGTATGACTTATTTTAAACGCCGTGGTTTAATCTTTGTTACAATTAGTACTTTTGGTGATGTTTTTTCAACTGCCTGATAATGAACTCAGCTTTCCAAATCCTGCATTGGCAGAAGAAGATGGTTTACTTGCCGTGGGTGGAGATTTGAGCTTGGAAAGATTGCTTTTGGCATATTCTAACGGGATATTTCCCTGGTTCAGCGAAGGCGATCCAATTCTTTGGTATGCGCCTCATCAGCGATGTGTAATTTATCCAGATAAAATTAAAATAAGCAAAAGCATGAGGAAGGTAATCAACTCTGGAATGCTCGTTGTTACCAATAATACAGCTTTTGCAGAGGTGATAAAAAATTGTGCTTCGACGCCACGAGTGGGGCAAGACGGAACTTGGATTACGAACGAAATGCAAGAGGCTTATATAAATTTGCACCAAAATGGTTTTGCCCATAGTGTTGAAGTTTGGCTTAATGAAAAACTTGTTGGTGGTTTATATGGCTTGAAAATAAATGGTGTTTTCTGTGGCGAAAGTATGTTTAGCCACGTTAGTAATGCATCTAAAGTTGCTTTAATTTATTTAAGTAAATCAGGCGTAGATTTGATTGATTGCCAAATCTCTAACGATCATTTATTAAGTCTTGGTGCTGAAATGATTAGCCGGGAAGCTTATTTGAAAATTCTTCAAGCAGAATCTGATTAAGAAATTAGGCGTAAAAAAACCTGCAATATTTAGCATTGCAGGTTTTTTGTGTTTTAAATTAGATTATAATTCTCTAACCCAAATATTTCTAAAACTTATAGCCGGACTTGGGTCACCGTGATCTTGTAATTTAATAGAAGCAGGACCATATTTCTTATATTGTGGTGCTCCAATATATCTGGTTTCACCTTTTAAAACAAGTCCGTTTTGCAGCAAAACGCCATTTAGAAATAAAGTAACACTTGCTGGTTTTAATAAAGTTCCATCTTCATTAAAACGAGGTGCATTCCAAATAATATCATAATATTGCCACTCGCCTGGTTTTTTATTGGCATTGGCTAATGGTATTGCTTGTTTGTAAACGCTACCAGTTTGCCCGTTAACGTATGTTTTATTGTTGTAGGAATCCATAATTTGGATTTCATAACCTTCATCTCCACCACCAGTTGATGCTAGAAATACACCACTATTACCACGTGCTTGTCCTTCACCAGTGATATTTGTTGGAATTTTCCACTCCATGTGTAACTGGTAATCAGTGAACTTTTTATTAGTTTCTATGTTACCAGTCCCTTTTTTTACCGTAAAAAAACCGTCATCAACTGTCCATGCAGCCGGTTTAGTTGGGTCTTTTACAGAATGCCAAGCATCCAAATTTCTACCATTAAATAACACAATAGCATCAGAAGGTGCTTCTTGAGGTAAGTTTCCGGGTGTTACAATTTTCGGTATCGGTGCCCAAACTTCGGTAGTTTTTGGATCTTTTGCCGGATCGATTTTTTTATCCTGTGCCATTGCCTGCAATGAAAAAAATGCCGGGATAAATAATAATGCGTATTTGCTCATAATTAAAGATTAACATTTAAAGTTAACCGATTTATTAGTAAACTAAAATATAGTGAGCAATTTTTATGCAAGGTCATCAACCACATACGTTTCTGTTACTACAACTTCGTCTGGTATTAAACCTTCTTCCTCTTGTTGAGATAAATCGCGAACAGGACAATAACCAGTAATTCCTCTATATAATAAGCCAGCACCAATTGCTGCACCAGTTAAACCAATTACCGGATGCGAAAATAATCCTGTTATGCCTTTATACAATAGATAAGTACCTGCAGCGCCAGAAAGCCAACGTTCAGAGCGACTAACATTTTGATATAGCTCTGGATATTTCCAAGCTTCTTTTACGTTGTGTATTGTGTTGTTTAAATCTTCGTTTGTCATGATAGTAATCTTTATTTAATAGTATAACAGATTAAAAGTAAATGAGTTTTACGTTAATTAAAAAGTTTTGAAGTTATTGATGGGAAATGTTTTGCCACTGGAATAGTAATCTTTTCTTAAATACTAAATATTAATTTCTTTTTGCCACAGAAGCACAGATTTTCACGGAGTTCGTAATTGAACAAACTATTAACCTCAGATAGAAATGAACTACAAAATAACCCTTTTATATTATTATTAAATTTCAAACCTGGATGTTATTGATTTAATAGGGAGTACTTCATTATGTGTAAATTGCCTCTTCACAAAGATAATTCTTTGAAAATCTGTGCTTCTGTGGGAATTTATTTTGAGTGTTAAATGGATTTAATTTCTGTAAAAATCTGTGCTTCTGTGGCAGCTCTTTTTAGCATTTTACTAAAAATATTTAATTTCTGTGGCAAACTTTTTTCGATGTAAATAACAAATTATTTACATCACACCAACTTACCTCAAAATATCTCTTATATCATCCTTACTTAAGGATTTAAAGAAACTTTCTTCTGTGGTGATTAAAGAATTTGCAAGTGATTTTTTTCTATTCTGCAGTGCAAGAATTTTTTCTTCAACGGTATCTTTGGCAATAAACTTATAAATAAAAACCTTTTTATCCTGCCCTATGCGATGCGTTCTGTCAATCGCTTGTTGCTCTACTGCAGGATTCCACCATGGATCTAAAATAAAAACATAATCAGCTTGTGTAAGGTTTAAACCAACACCACCTGCTTTTATCGAAATTAAAAAAACCTTTAAATTTTCGTTCTGCTGAAACTCAGAAACGATTTCACCACGATTTCTAGTTGAACCATCTAAATACGCAAAAGGAATATGTTCTGCTTCAAAATGCTTTTTGAAAATATCGAGGTGCTTAACAAATTGCGAAAATACCAACACTTTATGTCCGCCTTTTAAAACGTTATCTAGTGTATGAATTACGTTTTCGAATTTACCTGAATCGGACATGTAACTTCCATCAATCATCACCGGATGGTTGGCCAATTGGCGTAAAGCCGTTAAGCCCTGTAATAACTGAACTTGTTTTTGCTTAAAAGTTCCATCATCCATGCTTTGAAGTAGATCGTTTCGATAGGCAGACTTTGTTTTCTCATAGTAAGCCGCCTGGTCTTCGCTCATGTCGCAATAAATTACCTGCTCTGTTTTTGGCGGTAATTCGGCTGCAACCTGCTCTTTCGTTCGTCTAAGTACAAAGGGTTTTATAATGGATTGAAGTTTTCTAGCTTTATCCTCATCTTTTTTCTTCTCAATGGCTTGTACGTATTCTTCGTAAAAGAACGCTTGTGTACCTAATAAGCCCGGGTTCAAGAATGTAAGTTGCGACCATAAATCGCCTACAGAATTTTCAACCGGCGTACCACTCAATATTAGTCGGTGTCTTGATTTTAAGCTTCTAACTGCTTTAAAAGATTTTGATGCAGGATTTTTTATGTTCTGGCTTTCATCAAGAATAACATAGTTGAAATAGAAATTTTTTAAATCATCAACATCTACCCGGGTAACACCATAAGTTGTGATAACAATGTCGTAGTTGGCAAAATTTGCCACATCTTTATTCCTGTTGGTACCTGTGTGTGCTAAAATTTTAAGCTTTGGCGTAAACTTTTTTGCCTCCGTTAACCAGTTATAAATTAACGATGTTGGCATTATAATTAACGATGTAGTTTGGGTAGCAGCAAGTTGATCGTCTTCTTTAACTTTTTGCAACATAGCCAGCGTTTGAATGGTTTTACCCAAACCCATATCATCTGCCAAGCAGCCACCAAAGTTATATTCTCTTAAAAAGCTAAACCAATTATAACCTGCTTTTTGATAATCGCGTAAGTTGCCTTTAAAATGAACAGGCATTTGTGTATCGGCAATATCCTCAAAATCATTCAGGCGTTGAAGCTTGCGCTCTAAAGTCACATTTGCTAAACTATCTTCGGCTAAATCATTAATTAAGCCGATGTGGTGTTTCTTCAGTTTTAGGTTTTTGCCGGCTTCTGCTAAACTAAATAAACTACCGTATTGTGTAAACCATTTATCAGGAATGATGGCCACCTCGCCATCTGGAAGCATAAATTCTCTGCGTTTATGCAGTATATGTTGTTTTAAAGAAAGAAATGGAATTTGATAATTTCCAAACCAAACCACGGCATTAATATCAAACCAATCATTACTTTCTTTAACTTCTAAATCAATTTTGCTGGCACCAAAAACAAAGCGTTTCTGGCCAGTGGCTTGTTCGATTTCAAAACCCGAAGCTTCCAAAATTTCAATGTGTTCATTAACCCAATTTATTGCTGCATAGCTTGGATTTTCTTCTGCGGCTAAAACTTCGAGGTTACTAAATAGAGCACTCGCTTTTTTAAGTCCGAGAGATAACAAAAGATTTAATTGCTTTTTCTCCCATTCTGCTGAACGTTTTATACGGTGAAAAATGTAATTGTCGTCTTTATTTTCCAATCGGACGGTAACTTTATGCGCATTTTCTAACGGGAAAACGTACTCCCCATACTTAAAATAAAGCTGTATTTGTGATAAGCCTCCATCAACATAAAAAATCTTTAATACCGGAATTGCTTCATATTGTTCGGTTTTAATTTCAAAACCTTCAGCATAGACGTGGTGTTTTTCTATTAATGGAGCGACAAACTTTTCGAAATAAGTTGCCTCTGTTGATTTTGGAATAGCAATGTATCTTTTGGCTAAAAATGGTTGCAGTTTTTTACCTTCAATATCCTGGTCGAAAAAGTATAAAACATCGTTTAATAACAGCCAGGCTGGTTTATTGCTGATAATTTGCGCTTCTTTAAACATAAATTCGATGCGCAAATTTTGATACTTGATGGTAGGGAAATAGCGGGTTTCTGTTTCGTTTCTGCGAAAATGGAATAGGATAGATGCTGGTTCAGAAGCAAGTTCTATTTTCCGCTCTACCGGCCAACCATCTTTATCCATTAAATATAGCTCGTCCTTAACTTTTAAAATTTCTAAAGCTTCTGCTAGTTTTTTTTCAATTTTCGGACGAACACTTTCATAAAATTTTACGTCGAAAACTTTTGTAAAAAATTCTGTTGGTCTGATTAGTTTTTTATAGTGTTTTTTGATGAGTGAATCTTGTTCAATATCATCTAAAATTTTAATTAGTTTATAATCCGTTTCGCTTAAACAGGCATTAAATTCTTCGGCGGTGTGCGTAAAAATTCTTTGATAAGTAAAAGAGAAATCGCCTTGAGGATTAAGTTGAACTACGTGAGGTTCAATTAAATAGCCCAAATACTCATGCTTGCACAAAGAGTAAACAACTTTACAGTTTTTAGAGCTATCGACGCGTAACATTGTTTGATTTAAAATTTTTTGCAAGCTACCCGCTCGAAAAACTTTAAACTTACACTATTTTAATGTGACATCAAAAAATTAGGTAAAATAGCATCGAAAAGTGGAAGTTTTCAGCCTATAAACTTTTACTAATTTTTTAGTAAAAGAAGCTATAACGAATACCAAAACGAAACAAAGCCTATAAATTTATGATTTATAGGCTTTGTTATTTCGTTTGTGTTAATTGAAAATCCTTATTTCCAACCGCCACCTAAAGCACGGTACAATTCTACTACTGATTGTAATTTTTGTAATCTATCGTTTATGCCACTCAATTGTGCAGTTAGTAAACTTTGTTCTGACGTTAAAACATCAGTATAATTTGTTGCAGAACTGTAACGCAATAGTTCTTTAGTAAAATCTACCGCTTTAGTTAAAGATGCAATTTGTTTAGCTCTTGTTTCTTCCTTTTCTGCTGCGGTTTGATAAGCATACAACGCATTAGAAACTTCTTGTCCGCCAGTTAAAAGCGTTTGTTGGAATGTATAAAATGCAATTTGTTGATTGGCTTCTGCAGTTTTTAAACGAGCCTTGTTTTGTCCTTTTGCAAAAATAGGTTGCGTTAAACCACCTACTAAATTGTAAAAGATGGATTGACTAAAAAAATCTCTCAATTGCAAACTTGATAATCCACCTGAGGCGGTTAAAGTTAATGCCGGATAAAAATAGGCTTTAGCGGAGTTTGTGTTTTCGAAGGTCGATCTAAATCCAAATTCTGCAGCAATAACATCAGGGCGATTTTGCAAAAGCTGGGCAGAAACACCGGTTTGTAAATTGGTGTAAGGCGATTGTTGATCTAAAGTTGTTCTGTTGATATATCCTGGCGCTCTTGCTAAAACAATGCTAAGCGCATTTTCTGCTTCTTTAATACTTCTTTTTAAATCGGGCAAAGTAACTTGCGCAGCGTATAAATTAGCTTCGCTTTGTACAACAGCAGCGCCATTAACTACAGCACCTTCTTTTAAAGCTTTTACTGTTTCCACATCTTGCATTCTAATTTTAATTGTTTGCTCGGTAATGGCCAATTGTTTATCCAATGCCAATAATGAATAATAGCTATTGGCGATGGTTGCAATCAATTGCGTTTGTACAGCTCTTTTAGCGGCATCACTTTGTAGTAATGCGGCATAAGCGCCACGCTTTGCACTACTTAACTTGCCCCAAATATCAGCTTCCCAACTTGTGCTTAATTGTGCTTTGTAGGTTTGCGTTTCGAGATTAATATTTATTCCGGCAGGAAAATTTTGCGCTGCAGCCGATGCTTTATTATCGGTTACGTTTACATCGGCCTGTAAACTTGGCAATAATGCACCACGACTTTGAATTAAAGTAGCTTCGGCAATTTTTATACGCTCTATGGCTTGCTTTAAATCTAAATTTTGATTTATACCCTGTTGGATAAGGGACTGTAAAGTAGTATCAGAAAACAAACTTTTCCATTGCAAATTTGCCATGGTAGTTGTATCCGTTGTGTTATTATCTCTATATAAACCATCACTATTTAACTGCGGGCGTTCATATTTTTTAGTAACACATGCACTTAAAGTAAGTATGGTAAAACCAATAAAAATTGAATACTTATATTGAAATTTCATGTTTTGATTTAGTTAATGTTTATTATTAGCCGTTGCTAATTCATATTCTTCTGGCGTTTGTTCCTTGTCTATACCTTCATCAAATGGCGATTTATTGCTAATTCTTTCTTGAAGACTTTGGAATACAATAAATAGCGCCGGGATTACAAACACGCCAAACAAAGTACCGATAAGCATACCACCAACAGCACCAGTACCAATTGATTTATTCCCTGATGCACCAACACCTGATGATAGCATTAATGGAAGTAAACCTAAAATGAAGGCAAAGGATGTCATTAGAATTGGTCGTAAACGTGCTGTTGCTCCATCAATTGCGGCGTTTACAATGCTCATGCCTTTCTTTCTTCTATCCACCGCATACTCAACGATTAAGATGGCGTTTTTAGCGAGCAAACCCACAAGCATAATCAATGTAATTTGTGTATAGATGTTATTATCGATGCCAAATATTTTATCAAATACAAAAACTCCGGCTAAACCGATCGGAAGTGAGAATAGTACAGCCAATGGCAAAATATAACTTTCGTATTGTGCAGCTAGTAAGAAATAAACGAAGATTATACAAAGCAAGAAAATAAATACAGTTTGATTTCCACCACTTATCTCTTCGCGGGATAGACCTGAAAATTCATATCCATAACCAGCTGGTAAACTTTGCGCTGCAACTTCCTGAACTGCTTTTAGCGCATCACCAGAACTGAAACCAGCATTAGGGTTACCTGTAATGGCAATCGAGGTAAATAAGTTAAATCGAGATATCGCCTGTGGACCATAAACCTTAGTCAAGGTGATAAATTCAGAAACCGGAGCCATTTGTCCGGCACCATTTCTAACAAAAATCCGGGTTAAAGTTTGTTCGTTTGCACGATATTCTGCATCTGCTTGATACATTACACGGTATTGTTTCCCAAATTTGTTAAAGTTTGATGCATAAACACCGCCATAATAACCTTGCATTACGCCTAAAACATCAGCTACGGTTAAGCCGGCTTGTTTTACTTTAGCAACATTAACATCAATTTGATATTGAGGGAAATTTGGGTTAAATGAAGTTGAAGCGTATTGAATTTCTGGTCGTTTGCTTAGTGCGGCTAAAAAGCCGTTGCCGATATCATTAAATTTCTTGATATCACCACCGGTTTTGTCTTGCAACTGGAATTCAAAACCACCACTTGTACCAAAACCCTGAATGGTTGGAGGTGCGAAGAAAATGATTTTAGCCCCTTTAATGTTGGCAGTTTTTGCAAAAAGCTCACCAATAATTGCTTTCACATCGCGTTTACGTTCATCCCATGGAGATAATCGTGAAATTACCATACCATAAGAACTGCCCGTACCGCTAATAAGACTTCGGCCTACAACTCGTAATGTGTTTTTTATTTCGGGTATTTTGTGGGCAATACTATCAATTTGTGCGATTAAAATGTTCGTTTCTTCTTGAGATGTTCCCGCAGGTAACGAAATATCAGAATATATGGTTCCTAAATCCTCATTCGGAACAAAGCCTTTTGGTGTGGTATTCATTGTCCAAACCAATAAAATGGCAAAGAATGCAATGCCTAAACCCACTAACCATTTTTTGTGAGATAAGAAACCAACCGATTTTTTGTATTTTCTGGTTACTGCATCAAAAGAAGTATTAAAAGCATCGTAAAAACGATTTAAAAAGTTCTTCTTTTTTTCATGGTCTTCTGTATGTGGTTTTAAAAACAAAGCACATAAAGCCGGACTTAAAGTTAATGCATTAATTGCTGAAAGGATAATTGAAATAGCAAGTGTTAAACCAAACTGCTTATAAAATACACCTGATGAACCCTGAATAAAACTTACCGGGATAAATACCGCAGCCATAACCAAAGTGATGGAAATAATGGCACCGCTAATATCATCCATCGCATCAACAGTTGCTTTTTTGGCATCGGTGTAGCCTTCATCAAGCTTCGCATGCACAGCCTCTACAACCACAATCGCATCATCCACTACGATACCAATAGCGAGGACTAACGCGAATAACGTTAATAGGTTTATGGTAAAGCCAAATAGGCTGAGGAAGAAAAACGTACCAATAATTGCCACCGGAACACTAATTGCAGGAATTAACGTAGAACGGAAATCCTGTAAGAAGATAAACACAACCAAAAACACCAAAATGAATGCTTCGATTAGCGTGTGAATTACTTTCTCGATTGATGCATCCAAGAAATCATTCACGTTAACCAACGTAGAATAATGAACGCCTTTTGGAAATGATTTCTGGGCTTCATCTAAAGTTTTAATCGAATTTTCAATTACTTCTTTAGCATTCGAACCAGCAGTTTGATTGATAGCGATACCTAAAGCTTGTTTGCCATTAAATTTAACTGAACTGGCATAACTTTGTGCACCTAACTCTATCCTTGCAATATCTTTTAAACGAAGGATTTGTCCATTATCTGCAGTTTTAATAATGATGTTACCAAACTGCGCTTCATCTTTTAATCTACCCGTATATTTTAAGGTGTATTGAAATGCCTGGTTGCCTTGTTCTCCAAACTGACCTGGCGCTGCTTCAACGTTTTGGTCTGCTAATGCTGTATTAACATCATTCGGTACCAAACCATAGGTTGCCATAACATCTGGCTTAAGCCATAAACGCATGGTATAATCTAAAGTACCAAAAGCACTTGCATCACCAACACCGCTAATACGTTTAATTTGTGGGATGATATTAATGTTCGCATAATTCTGCAAAAACTTCTGGTCGTAAGATGGGTCATCACTATACAAACCAAAAATTAACACATTACTTGCTTGTCTTTTGGCAGTTATAACACCCGATTTAGTAACCTCAGCTGGTAATAAACTCGTTGCTCTGGCAACCCTGTTTTGAACATTTACCGCTGCTAAATCAGGATTTGTACCTAGCTTAAAGTTAACTGTGATTGTTGCAGAACCATCATTACTGGCTGTAGAAGTCATGTAAGTCATGTCTTCCACACCATTTATTTGTTCTTCCAGCGGTACAACCACACTACTCATTACCACATCGGCATTTGCACCCTGGTATGATGTAGAAACCTGAACCGTTGGCGGTGCAATTTCTGGATATTGCGAAACCGGAAGCGTGGCTAAACCTAAAACACCGAGAATAACGATGATGATGGATATAACCGTTGAAAGTACCGGTCGTTCTATAAATTTTTTAAACATAATTATTAATGATTAACCAAATATTACGATTGCTCGACTGCTTTGTTATTTTTTGATATCGGCATAAACAGAATCAGCACTTTTAACTTGAGGCTTGATTTTCACACCATCTTTTAACGACTGAAAACCTTCTAAAACAATCTTGTCTCCAGCTTTTAAGCCTTTCGTTACCACGTAAAATTTGTCTTTTGCTAAATCCATAATTTCTATTTCAGTGTTAACAATTTTTGCAGAATCACCTACAACATAAACGAATTTCTTTCCTTGTAAATCAACCGTTGATTTTTGAGGAACAAGAATTGCGTTTTCAACTTTTTGAGGAATTCGTACAGATGCGCTTGCACCAGATTTTAATAGTGAAATTGGATTTGGAAAGGTTGCACGTAAACTTGCAGAGCCCGTTGCGGTATTTATTTGCCCGTTTATCGCTTCGATTTTTCCATTTTGTGCGTAAACCGTTCCATCAGCAAGTATTAAACTAACAGCAGGAATGTTTTTCATTTGCTGTGTTAATGTATTGCCTTTATATGTTTTAGAGAAATCCAAAAGCTGTTTCTCATTTAAAGAAAAGTATGCGTAAACTTTTGATGTATTTGAAACTGTAGTTAATGGTTCAGTGCTTGTACTGCTTACCAAACTACCCGTTCTGAAAGGAATGCTTCCAACCACACCATCAACTGGGCTGGTAATCGAAGTATAACCTAAATTTACCTGTGCATTTACTAGTGCCGCTTTTGCTTGTGCTAATGCTGCTTTTCTGCTTTGAAGTGTTAATTGAGCTGCATCTAAGTCGTATTTGCTAATAATGTCTTTTTCAACCAAAGGTCTTGTTTTATTAACCTGCAATTGTGCTGCATTAACATCAGCTTCTGCGCTGCTAATTGCGGCTCTCGCGGTTCTTACCTCTTGTTCATATTGCGGAGCCATAATGGTGAATAGCAACTGTCCCTTTTTAACTACCGAACCTTCATCTACCAGTATTTTCTGAATAAAACCATCAACTTTTGGACGGATATCAATATTTTGAATACCTTCTATCGTTGCAGGGTAATCTGAGTTTAGTTCTGTTGTTTGTGCGCTAACAGTAAAAACGGGATAAGCTTGTGGACCAGCCGCGGCAGCCGCAGCAGCTTTTTTGGCTTCGTCATCATTTCCGCAGGATGCTAAAAGCATACCAATGCTTATGCTAAAAAAGAGAGTTGTTACTTTTCTCATGGACTATTTTCTGTAATGTGTTAAATTTTAATTTCCAGGTTTAACAAATCGAAGTTAAAAGTGTGTTCCGATTGTTGAGATTTGTTTCCAAAAATAGAGCCTAAAAAAAAATAAATCTGTCCATTTTCTGTCATTTAATCAATCGATTGATTTATTTTTAATTTTTTCAGTTCTTGAATATACGTTAAAATACTGTTTTAAAGTATTTTATCTGTTTAAATTGTTTAATATTTGATGTGTAAATTAATTGCGACAGATGTTAAAAAAGTGTGAAATTGGGAATGAAACGCTTATAAATGTTTGGTAAACGAGTCATTTTTTGGCCTAGCTTAGTGTTAAAAATACACAAATTAAAAAGAGATTGGATTTCTATTTTACAATTTTGAAAAGTTACATCTCACAATTGGAAGTACTTCGTAAACATCTTGATGGTTGTATCGTCTACTAAAAAAGGAATCGAATCAGTGCCGTATTTATTGCAGCGTATCAATCTCCCCTTCAAAAACCAATTTCGCAGGGCCACATAAAAAAACATTAGTAAATTTATGTCCGTCGTAGTTAAATTCTATTTTGATATCACCACCCAATACCTTTATATCAGTTTTAATGTGTCCACTTTGATTTTTATGCTTTGCCATTGCCATTGCCACAGCTGTTACCCCGGTACCACAAGCATAAGTTTCATCTTCCACACCACGCTCATAAGTGCGTACAAACAAATGGTCGCCTTTATCTTCCGCGAAATTTACATTAATTCCTTTCTCAGAATAGGTAGCGTTGTATCTAATGCTTTTACCGTTTGAGAACACATCAAAATTGCTTAAATCATTTTGTAGCGATACATAATGTGGTGAGCCAGTATTTAAAACGAAAGCATCGCCATCATTCGTTATGATTTCAACATCAATCATTTGCAAATCTACCCAATCTCCTGATTCTGAAATTCTGGCATAATGTGGGCCATCAACTGCCAAAAAGTTAGTTTCTTTATCTACAATACCTAAGTGTTTGGCAAAGGCAGCAATACATCTTCCGCCATTGCCACACATGCTACCCAAATTTCCATCTGCATTAAAATAGTGCATTTCAAAATCGTAATCTTCATGTTTGGTAACAAACATCAATCCGTCGGCACCAACGCCAAATCTACGGTCACAAAGCCGCTCAATTAGTTCATTATCAATATTTTCTAATGGACTTGTAGTATGATCTATCAATATAAAATCGTTACCTGCGCCTTGGTACTTTAAGAAATTAATTTTCATGAAACCTTCATTTATTAATGCAATATTTGAGTTGCGATAGTTAAGTCCTGAACCTGCGAAAATTGATTTAACATTTTTTAACAGAGGATGAGGTGCTTTGCAGATACAAATATCGTTTATATGGTATTAAATTTGAATTAATTGAAGAAAGAAAATTATTGAAGGGTGTTTTTGCAAAATAACAATTTAAGAAATCCTTCATATGAGAATGTAAGTGAGATTGATAATAAGCAAAACAAATGGCTAGCAATAAGTCTTATAATTAATCAAACTTGAAACTTTATTATTAAGCAATTTAAAATTTTAAATCGCTATTGAGCACATAAAATAATATACAAACACATGAAAAAAATACTAGGAATTACTTTATTGGCTGCTTTTGTAGGTGGAGCAGCTGCAATAGGAGGTTACAAACTATTTGAGCGTAACCAAACAGGCAGTACAATTTCTGAAAAACAGAATTTATACTTTGCAAATAATCCATTAAAAGTATCTTCTGCAGGTACGGCAGATTTTACTCAGGCTGCAGCAGCAGTTGCACCAGGGGTGGTTCACATTAAAACAACTTATTCATCTTCATCAAAAAGTCAAAGGTCATCACCGATGGATATGATGGAAGATTTCTTTGGCGGAGGTGGCAGACAAATGCAACGCCAACCTAGAGCAGCGTCTGGCTCGGGTGTAATTATTAGTCAGGATGGTTACATTGTTACCAACAACCACGTTGTAGAAAATGCTGATAAGGTTGAAGTAATTTTAACCGACAGACGCAAAGTAGAAGCTAAGGTTATCGGTCGCGATCCGAATACAGATTTGGCTTTAATAAAAGTTAACGCTACAGGTTTGCCAGTTGTTAAATTTGGTAATTCTGATAACGTACAAGTTGGCGAATGGGTTTTAGCAGTTGGGTTTCCATTGGATTTAAATACAACAGTTACTGCGGGTATTGTAAGTGCTAAAAACAGAAGCATTGGTATCATTGGTCGCGAGCAAGAAGGTAGCGAAATTACTGAAGAGGAATATCGCGAATATCAACGTACTGGTAAAAGACCAGATCGCCCAGCAAATACAAGTATAGAATCTTTTATACAGACAGATGCAGCAATTAATCCTGGTAACAGTGGTGGTGCCTTAGTTAATGCTAATGGAGAATTGGTTGGGATTAATTCTGCGATAGCATCTCAAAGTGGTTATAACCAAGGTTATGGTTTCGCAATTCCGGTGAATTTAGCTCGTAAAGTTGTAGATGACTTTATGAAATATGGTTCCGTTAAACGTGGTTATATTGGTGTGAGTTTCGTTCCATTAAGTGCAGATAATCCTGCTGAAATAAACAGCAAAGAAGTTAGTGGTTTATATGTTAATGATGTTGTAGAAGGTGGTGGCGGTGCCGCGGCAGGTATTAAAGCTGGTGATGTAATTAAAAAGGTTGATGGTATAGTAATTAACGATTCACCTGATTTACAAGAGAAAATCGGAAGGTTAAACCCTGGCGATAAAGTTAAGTTAAGTGTGCTTAGAGATGGAACCTTGAGAGATTTCAGTGTTACGTTGAAAGATGAATCTAGCTTAGGTGGAAATACCAAAACTGCAGCAACTAAGAGTGTTGAAGTATCCAAATTAGGTGCAACATTTGTTCCTGCTACAGCTGCACAAAAATCTAAATATGGGATCAATAGTGGAGTGGTTGTAAGTTCGGTAATTACCGGAAAAGCTTTTGATAACATTGGTGTTGAAAAGGGATTAATTATCACCAAAGTAAACGGTCAACCGGTTAATTCTGTTGGCGATGTTCAAAAAGCATTACCACAAACTAGAAATAATATGATTTACATGTCTGGTGTTAGCGAACAAGGAACATTTAATTTCAGTTTTCCTGCACAATAATTAAGTAATATTAAAAAATAGTAAAAGCTTTCTGATGTAAAAATCAGGAAGCTTTTTTGTTGATAGGGTTGCAGAATTTACTGGGAGATCTTAACAATAGTTGGTCAAAAATCCCTTAGATAAGGAGTATTGCACTATAAAACTCTTTTAAGTGATTGAATTTTTACCCCAACAGGAGGTGTTCTGAATTTAATTTCCAGACGGAAAGTGCTGTTAAATGCCAATCAATCAATATTTTGATAATATTTTTAAATTAAAAAAATAAAAAATTGATTATTAGGGATTTAAGTTTATCTTTGAAACAAATTAAAATACAATATAATGCAACAAGGAACAGTAAAATTTTTTAATGAAACTAAAGGTTTCGGATTTATCACTCCATCTAATGGCGATGCCGAAATTTTTGTTCATGCTTCAGGCTTAATTGACAACATTCGTGAGAATGATACCGTAAACTACGATGTAGAAGAAGGTAGAAAAGGCCTAAACGCGGTAAATGTTAAAGTAGCTTAAGAAAACTCGAACACATAAATCGTAAAAAGTCCTGATGCAAGTCGGGACTTTTTTTTGTGCTTAAATTTTTGATAGTGTGTTTTAGTCTTTTAAAATATTGTAGAAATTGCTAACAAAGGGCTTTAAGGATTTTGTAATATTATCTGTATAAAAATTAATAATAAGACCTTGCGGTGCACAAAGTAATTTCATGTAAGTCAATATCTGTGCTTCATGAGTTGGAAGGATATTTTCAACGGTCTTAAGTTCTATAACGATACAATTATCAACATATAAATCTACCTTCAAATCAATATCTAATTCTAATCCGTCGTATTCAACCGGTACAATGGCTTGTTGTATTACATGATGACCATTTCTTTCAAGTTCAAATTTTAAACATTTTTCATAAACACTTTCTAGTAGTCCCGGTCCTAACGCCTTATGAACTTTTATAGCGTAGCCAGTAATATCGTAGGATAATTGTTTTACTTGTCTTTTAGTCATAAGAGTTATTTAGTTGGAATTTTTATGCTTGTTATTTGGATATGAATTAAACATTAAGGCATTAAGACTTTTTGTAAAAAAGCGTTATACTATTTCTTAATGCCTTAATGTTTAATTTTTAAAGTTTAAAGTATTTTACTGCATCACAACCATCAAATA
>NZ_RBEE01000002.1 GCF_003725795.1 Pedobacter jejuensis
CATGACTCATTCAAAACTGCATTAATGCAGATCAAGAGGGGTCAATATGCTCCATTACAAAATCTTTAATACCCAAGGGTGGGGTCAGCATCCGCCGGAATGTCAGTAAAAGCTTTAAATGGTTTTACCGTAAACCGGAATTGGAAAACATAATTGAGGGGTCAACATGCTCCAGAATATCCAGGTTGTAATCAAATGCCGTTTTAAAGCTGTGCACCTTTTGGATAGCGATCATCTTGATATAATTCTGGATCTTATTATTTTCAATAGTGAGTTCAGTTCATTTAGAACCGCTATATCCATTTCCTTAATCTTGCTTTGATGTACAGCTTTGACATATTGATTTACATTGACACCAATTTTCCGAAGCTCATAGTAAGTATTGATATCAAGCATCGGGGATTTTGCCTTTGGAAAGTTATTTTTCATCAGTAGCCGTCTAAATACATCTGGCGCATGCGTTCTGCAGTCTGTCAATACCTGATCTAGCTTGTGCTTTTCTTCTCTATTTAGGCGAATCTTGATTTCATAGATTCGCTTATCTTCAATGGGTAATTTTTTCTCTTTCATAAGTGAACAAAGTGAGGTTGATGTTGATTGGAGCAAGCGTGCAGAGGGACTCTGCACATGGCTTGCTAACTGCAAATCGTAAAAATTATTTCCCAACCAAATAGTCTGCTATATCCTTTGAGCTTCTGTAGAATTCGTTCAGTGGTATAACCTTCCCTGGAAATTTATTTAATAAAACATCCAGAACATTAGCACCAGCGGTATCATTATCTGTTGCCGAATAGATAGTTTGATATTGCATTTTTATAATCATAGAGATCATCTTATTTGTAGTCGATACAGAATTGAGTATAATAAAATCATTAACCTTTTCCATTTTTGGATAAAGAGTTAACAACGCAATGAAATCACTCCATGCTTCCACTACTACCAAACTTTTCGAGCCATTTTTAATGTGGGTGATATCTTTCGCCTTCATACACATTTTAAACCTCGAATGACTCGATGTTGCTTTATTCCAATATTCCCAACTTACTTCGTAACCATTACTTTCATTTTTGAAAGCTATACCGTAATAAATCCTATCACTCATTGTAAAATGAATTTCAAGTAAGTATTTCCAAAAAATGGGGTTAAGTTTTCTCTTGTTTAAGTATTTAACTAGGTTAGTGTGTTTTACCGGACCTGTTTTTTCAATTAGATAAGAATTGGTTTCATCTTTTTGCTTAGCGACAAATGTTTTAGTCAATTCTTGCTGTGGAAAAGAAGAAAAATTAAAATCCTTCACAATTTGTAAAGCTCTACGCACATCGCACCGGTAATAACTACATAAATAATCTATGACTGAACCATGCTGACCTGTACCAAAATCAAAGTAGGTATTTAGCAACGTATTAACAGAAAAACTAGCCTCTTCTTCACTTCTGAACGGAGATAAAAACCAATAATAGTTTATGCCTTTATTATTTCTCGTAAATTTTTCTTTGTAACCCTGCTTATGCAAGACACTTATTAATGATACTTTTTGCTTCACGTTTGCACAATTCATGATGGAAAGTTTTAAATAATTTGAAAAACAGGTTACCTAGTTACCTAGGCTACCTATCTAATTGATAGAAAGTTATTTAGGTCATAAAACCTTAATTACCAGCAGTTACCTTTACTACCTAAAACAACTATTTAGGTAGATCAATAAACTAAAAATTTATAGTTACCTTCCTATGTAAAATACTGATTTATAGCATCGTAAGATAGATTAGGTAACTAGGTAACTATAAATCATTTTTTATAAATTTAAATTAAAGTTGGGATTATAAGCCGAGCTAAATAACCGTACACTTGTCGCTTAGGATGCTTAATACGTAGATAACCATACTTTTTTAAAGCCGAACCGATTTTCATATTAGTCATCCTAATCCCTGTAAATGCGAGCTCATGAACAACCTCAGAAGAAGTTCGAAAATCACCTATATCCTCACTTTGTTCGTAGTATTTCAATACAGCTTCACATTCAATGGAAAGTATCATAAACTTTTCATTTCTTTCCTCATTTAAGCGTACATCATCAGCAGTCAGGGCAGAGTTAAATGTTTCAACATTTTTGAAGA
Source organism: Pedobacter jejuensis (assembly GCF_003725795.1). Classification (GTDB taxonomy): domain Bacteria; phylum Bacteroidota; class Bacteroidia; order Sphingobacteriales; family Sphingobacteriaceae; genus Pedobacter; species Pedobacter jejuensis. Next base: position 2,118 of record NZ_RBEE01000002.1, read on the forward strand.
TATGGTAGGCTTGTGCCCAAAACTTATTGATATCAAACTCTCGGTTATAACGTTCATAATCTATCGTACCGATAACCTCAAAAACAATCCATCTTACGTTGCCAGTTTCATCAACTAGAAATTCAGATTTATTAGTGCTTCCAACAAAACTACATGTTCGACTAAGAAACGAATTCTTGCTGTCGAACGGTAGCCTGTCATTGACAGTTTGTAGCGATAACATCGCCTTAACTTTATCAGTATCCTGCTTATTTAGCGCCTCCAGCTCTTCAAGATTTAGAATGAAGGTTTTGCAGAGTTTTATACGACCATCTTTGTCCAGAGAGAGATTTTCACCATAATACCTCATCAATGTTGGTGGAACTAATTTTTTTAGATAGGTGCTTTTACCTGCATTCTGCTCACCATTTGCTAGAATTATAGCGTGCTTGTTTATTTCATCTTGCAACAAAACAGATTTAATGGCTCTTACAGCCCATTTTTTCATATGATAATGAAATAGTTCATCATTGTCAGTTTTTGCGTAGCTACAATATTGTTTGATATAATCGAAACCATCCCATTCTGCCAAATCCTCGAAATACCTTTGAATTGGGTTGTATCGAACAACTAAATCTGATTTTAAATAATTGACAAATTTCTCTTTACTTATTTTAATCTCAGCTTGGTCTAATAAAATTATTAAAGAGTTTTCATTTAGTTCAAATACTCTTTTACGATTTGTCAGGTTATTAATCTCATAAGACAGACTAACTTCATTAAAGTGTATTTGATAGCGTTCAAGAATATATTGGTGCACACGATTATAAATCGACTTTGCTTCAAAATCGAAGTGATATATTTGATCCATTTTTTTAAAAAGTTTTTAAAATGGATGGAATGCCTTATATTTGACTTAAGAGTTCAAGGGATATCCCGTCCGTAAGAGATTGAAAAGCCAATACCTGCAAGTATTGGCTTTTTACTTATAATTTTCCGCAATCTGGTCGATTTCTCCCTTGGTTAATTTTCTTCCGTTGTTAACCCAATTTAAAATCTTGCTCTCGTAAAAATAAAGTCGATTGCCTCTCTTAAAATGAGGGATATCAAGATTACTGCATAAACGGTATATACTCGCTTTTGATAACCTCAAGATTGCTACCACTTCATGCACTCCAATTGGCTTTTCCAGTTTGGAAATCGCAATATCTGGTTTGCTATTATTCAACAGCTTTGCTAGTGAATTTTCAATAATATCAATAAGCTCCTGTTTGTTGATACTGGTTATCATTACTTGCTCCATAGATCTAAATTTTAATTATTTATAATTTCTAAAGCGAAGTTATGATGAGAGCAATTCCGCTTTGCGAAAACGGAACTTATAAATTTTTTAAAAAAATGGGTCATGTTTTACTCCTTCAAGATACTTTATTATTGTACCCTCTTTACCAAGATTTCCTGAATCTCCTTCAATTTTAAATTTTCTAATAATCCAGGAAGCCAAGGCTTTCTTCTCTACATTCAAATAATCTTCATTGCACAAAAATTTAAAAAAACGGCAAAATTCTTTAAGTGTGGTAATATTAATACTATAGACCATCTCATTTACGCGCCCATCAAAAAATTCAGTACTGAATTGGATGTATTCTTTTTCATTTCTTATAACACTATTTAAGTATTTTATGACTTGTGCTTTTAGATCATCTTTCATAAACCCGGTCTCAAGTTTTACCAAAGCAAACTCCTCGGGTCTTTGCCGTACAAAATTTTTATTATAATTAATTTTAAGGATCTCTTCGTATTTTTTTATTTTAAGGTTGTAGATTGGGATAATTTGATTGATGATAAAGGCATGATAATCTAAGACGATCTGGCGTTTATTACCTCCAAGTAATAACTTAACTAACTCAAACTCATTCAAAGAAGATTTAAGATCAATTAACAACTCATGCTGCTTAAGTAGCTCTTCTTTCTTTCTGATAACTGAAATCAAAATTTCAAGTTGTAAATGCAAAAAATTGTTCAACACATCATCTCTACCGATATTTAATTCATTCACATTTAGATATTTATAATTAATCACAAATCGAACATCTACCTTTGACCGAATAACTTCATTATAAAATAATTTAAAATCATCCCACAGGTCAATCGATATTTTTATAAAATCACGACCAGCATCACAATCAAAAGTCCTGACTTCCATCATATCTCAATACTATTTGCAATCTCTATTTTATGCTGAATTCGCATTTTAGAATAAATTTCCGTTGTTTTCACATGCTTATGGTGTAGCATCTCTTTGCCTGCGTAAATACCATATTTTTCAATGACATTTACAGCGTAAGTGTGCCTAAAGTTGTGCCAAGTGATTTTCTTTTTAATGTCAGCGAGGTGCATCCACCTTTCCAACAATTTATTTGTATTAGCCGAGTACTTCAGCCCTTTGAAAACTCTATCTTTTGGAGAACCTATGCTCCCCATAAATTCAAAACCTTGGGCAGATATTGGATGCACAACAAATTCGCCTGGCTTTTTACTATTGAATCGCAATAAATGTTTATCATTCAAATCATAATGATAATTCTCCCACTTTAAAGGAAAAACATCACTTACACGCATTCCGCAGACGATTGCAAACAGTGCAGCTCTCTTAATGGTATCATTTTCGCAGACAGTCTCTTTCAACCGACAAATTTCATCTTGCGTTAAAAATTCTCTATAAGGTTGTGCTGCCTTTGGAGATTGTATTCTGGTAGTATGATTTTTTGCTAATAAACCTTCATCAAATGCCACTCTAACTGCCGCTTTAAATTTGTTAAAGTAGATATGTTGAGAATTTGCACTTAGGTTCCTTGACATACTACTTAAAGTATTGGTTTTAGAAAGATAATTTTTGAAACCTTCGCAGAGCCTTTCATTAAGATCTTTAAACAAGCAAATACCACTTACGTATTTCTCGAAATGTTTATATGCAGAAATCCAATTGTTAAAATTCCCTTCAGAACTAGCTCTGTTTTTGCACTCCAATTTAAAATATTGAAGAAAGCTCTCTTTCTGAGCGAAAAATGATCCGCTCTCAAATGCGCCTGTCAAAAACTTATTCTCCCGGTCAATCTTTTTCTTTTCAGCAGCAGATTTAATGATTAGATTTTTTTGTTTTTCTAAAGGGTCTTTAGTTTTCTTGTCGATGTACATTTTCAAAAACTCTCGCCTAGTGGATTTACCAGTTTTTGGGTCCACAATTGGAGGGTAATAGTCCAGATAAAAACTGGTTAGACCACTTTTCAACTCTTTCTCTCTTAGTTTAACTTTTACCATAGCACTTATTGTTTAAATAATTCATAAATCTGTTCCTTTGAAATAATGACACGTGAGCCCAATCTTGTAACCTTTAAGCGACCATCTTTAATTAACCGCCATAAAGTTGTCCGACTAATCTTTAATAATTGACTGCATTCAGCTATTGAAAAGAAAAGTTTATCAGAACCAAGTATTATTAAAGGCTTAGATTGAATTTTTTCCTTCGTTTCGACATTTGATTTCTCAATTTTCTTATTACGAGCTAGCTGTTTGTAATGTCTATTATTACAAATCTTCTGGCAATAACGAGTGACTGTAGTTTGCGCAATGAACGAACTACCGCAGAAATCACAAATTTTTACCAACTGAATATTACTCGACATACATCAATTTGTTTCTAGTTGTTAATAGGCGTTACATAGTGTTTCTATATGTTTCATAATTCCTCCTAATTATAGGAAATTTTGTACCTTTTTGTACCTCGAAAAGAAAGGTACAGTTGCAATACAAAACACTGATAGACACTATACTCCAAAGGTAAACAATAGGAAACAAAAAACCGCTTAAAATGTTAATTTTAAGCGGTTTAGTCTTATCGGTTATTATCGTTAATCAGCGTTTATCGTAAGCTACTTTCCGATACAAAACTTGGTAAATATATTTTCCAATAAATCATCTGTGGTAACCGTTCCGGTAATTTCGCCCAGATAATGTAAGGCTTGTTTAATATCCATGGCTAAAAAGTCTGAGGTGACCGGGTTATCTACATTGGCCAATACCCTTTGCAAAGCGTTTTCCGTTTGTTTTAAAGCTTCAACGTGCCTGATATTGGTAACCAAAGTTTCACTCGTATTAATATGATGAAGGTTAACTTGCGCCAGTAACGTTTCTTTCAATTCATCAATCCCCAATTTATCTTTTGCTGATATAAATACCACGTCCAGTTTCTTAAAGGCTTCACGCTGCGTAGGCGATAGCAAATCAGCTTTATTAACTAAGATTAGATATGGTATGGCCAATTGCCGCAGGCCCCGCACCTGCTCTTCAATGTCTGCAATGCTTTGTGCAGCATCAGCCATGTAAATGATTAATTTAGCTTGTTTCATTTTCTCCAGCGTACGCTCCACACCCAAAGCTTCGATAACATCGGCCGTATCACGTATGCCTGCGGTATCAATAAACCTAAACACAATGCCACCAATGGTCAGTTCATCTTCAATCGTATCCCTCGTGGTTCCGGCGATATCCGAAACGATTGCCCGCTCTTCATTTAATAAAGCATTCAACAAGGTCGATTTACCCACATTAGGCTTTCCGGCAATAACAATGGGTACACCATTTTTGATCACATTCCCCATTTCGAATGATGAAATCAATCGGTTCAAAACATGGTTTATTTTGGTCACCAGGTTACGCAATTGTTCGCGGTTGGCAAATTCAACATCCTCTTCGGCAAAATCCAGTTCCAGTTCTATCATCGACGCAAATTGAATCAATTGCTCGCGTAAGGCTTTCAGCTCATGGGCGAAACCCCCACGCATTTGCTGCATCGCAACATCATGAGAGGCCTTACTATTCGAAGCAATTAAATCGGCAACGGCTTCCGCCTGGCTCAAATCAAAAGCACCATTCAAAAAAGCACGTAAGGTAAATTCGCCCGGCTTGGCAGCCCTTGCCCCTTTGCTAATCAGTAAGCTAATAATTTGCTGAATAATGTAGTTTGAACCGTGACAAGAAATCTCCACCACGTTTTCCTTAGTATATGATTTAGGCGCTACAAATAAACCTGCAACAACCTCATCAACAATTTGTTCGCCATCCTTTATTAAACCAAAATGTAAAGTATGGCTATCCTGCTTTTCCAAATCCTTCCCACTAAAAACCGAGTTGGCTAAGGCTATAGCATCAGGGCCAGATAAACGTATAACGCCAATAGCGCCCGAACCCTGCGGAGTAGATAATGCAATGATGGTATCTTGATGATTCATATAATAATGTGAAAACGCAAAAATAAGGCTAATCTGCCACTATATTAGTAAATGTTGTATTTAATCTCAAAACTCCATCCTCAACCTCAGCCTCAACCTTAATCTTAATCTTAACCTCAACCTTAACCTTAATCTCAACCTCAACCTTAATCTTAACCTCAACCTCAACCTCAACCTTAACCCTCTCCCATCTTCCCTTATCCATCTTCCATCCCCCACATTTTATCCCTAACTTAAAACATTTCCAAGTCAATCATGTTTAATCACAAAACCGTAAAACTATGACGAATAATTTACCACTTACCGCGAAAAGATCCATAGAACTATTAGGCCTGATTTGCCTGGTAACTGTAATGGTGATAGGAAGGGATATCATTATGCCGATTTTAATGGCCTTTTTCATCAGCATTATGCTACTTCCTTTATATCGCTTTCTTAGAAAGAAAAAAGTACCGGAGAGTTTGGCAATCGTTCTCCCGATACTTGTAGTTGCACTTTTTGTTGGTCTGGTGGTTTGGTTTTTCTCCCACCAGATTGGCCTCTTGGTTAATGATTTTCCACGCATTAAAAGCAATGTAACACAACACATCAATGCACTTAGCGATTGGATCAGCCGCATTACCCATTACGATGATAGACAGCAAAAAGCCTTCATTCAGGATAAAAGCGATGATTTGATGAACATGGGAACATCCATGGCAGGCGGTGCAGCGGTAACGCTGAGTGGCATTTTTGTTTTTATTGGTCTGCTTCCAATCTACATTTACCTGATGCTGTTTTATAAGGACATTCTCTTGAAATTTATTTTCATGTGGTTCAAAACAGACGATCATCCTAAAGTTAAAGAAGCCATCTACGAAACCGAATCCATCATTAAAAGTTATTTGATAGGATTATTAATTCAAATCACCTACATGACCATCCTTTTAGGCGGAATTTTAATGCTGATTGGCATTAAACACGCTTTATTAATTGGTGTCATCTTCGCCATTTTAAACCTGATACCTTATGTTGGTGCGCTGATGGGTAATTTAATTGGTGTGCTTTTAACCCTAACTTCATCGCAAGAATTATGGCCGGTAATCACGGTTCTCGGCGTAATCGCTTTCGTTCAGTTTTTAGATAACAACATTCTAATGCCTCGTATTGTAGGTTCTAAAGTAAAAATCAATGCACTATTTGCCATCCTCGGCGTATTTATTGGCGGAAGCATCGCAGGTGTATCCGGCATGTTCCTAGCCTTACCAATAGTTGCAGTACTAAAAGTGATTTTCGATCGTACCGAGATGTTTAAACAATGGGGTGTTTTATTGGGTGATGAAAAACCTGCACGTAGCCCGATGAGCTTTCCAAATTTCAGAAGAAGAAAAGCACTTACAAGCAAATCCGAATAACCACATTAAATCTAATCCTTATGAAAAAATTAATTCCCGTACTTGGCCTTTGCGCAATAATATTTGCAGCCTGTGGTTCATCTGAAGATAAAAAAGAAGCAAACGCAGCCAGTGATACGACTTTACTTTCCGAAGCCAAAGCAACCAAGGTAACCGATCCTATAACAGAAAAAATGACCTTACTTGGAGAAGCTAAATTGGGCCAGCCCATCAACATCAAATTCTCGGTTTACAACAATACCGATACGGTTGCAAAGTTCTGTAAATGGCATACACCTTTCGAAAGATTGATGAGCAAATACCTGGATGTTGCAATGGAAGATCATGTTGATGTGAATTATACGGGTGCTATGGCGAAAAGAATAATGCCGCCTCCAGCTGATAGTTATATCATGCTTAAAAAAGGCGATAGTACTAGCACCAATTTCAATCTGAACGATGGATACGCGATAACCAAAGCGGGTAGTTATACGATTAAATACAATGCTACAACAATAAGTGGTATCGTAGTTACCGATAGTTTAAAAATTACAGTAAGCAAATAGCATTAATTTAAAACCATCGCAGCATTTAACTGTTACTATATTATAAAAAAAATCGATATAAAATGGGACTATTAAGAACAGCAGTAATAGGCGCCGCGATTTATGCAGGCGTTAAATACCTTACCAAGAAAGATTCAATCACAGGCAAATCTGTAGTAGATGATATTAAAGATAAAGCACCGGAGTGGATGGAAAAAGCTAAGGATTATAAAAGAGAATTTGAAAATAAATCAACTTATGCCCAGGAAGATTTGGGTATCTAAGTAAACCTTTTTTTAAAAGTAAAAATGTATCAATACTAAAATTGATGCATTTTTTTTTACTCAAATTTTTAACGCTTCCTTTCCTCTAAATAAAAATGCCATAGTAGCATTGTTGCCAGCGAAGAATAGGGTTTCCAATGTAAAGTTGTTGAAATAATTTCCTCTTGGCTTGATGTCTTCCCTAAACCTTTAACTTTCTTAAGCGCATTTACTGCAGCTAAATCTCCCATTGGAAATACATCCAAACGATGCAAAATGAAAATCAGGTAGATATCCACCGTCCAGTTGCCAATGCCTTTTATCTTCGTAAGTTCAGTCCTGATTTCTTCATCCGTCTCGTTAACTAAGGCATCTAAATCAAGTGTTTTACGGAGAAGATTTTGAGCCAAATCCCTAACATAACTGGTCTTTTGCCGACTGAAATAACAGTCCTTTAATTCTTCATCGGATAAGGATAAGAAGTTTTCTGGTGTGATGTTTATTATTCTATCCTTCAGCTTATTTAAGGTAGCCAGTGCAGAAGCTAGCGATACTTGTTGCTCTAATATGATGTGAACAATTGATTCGAAAGTATTAGGCCTGGACCAAAACGGCGGATAACCAAACCAATTTATAATTCCCTTCAAATCAACATCTTGCGCAGCAACTGCATCGCAAAACTGATGAAAATTCTGCTGATTAAAGGTCAATTTTAGATATGAATGCATTCCATTTTCCACCCTACCATTTTCCATCAACCCCTACATTCTCTCCGGCGATGTAATTCCTAAAATCAACATACCGGCTTTAATTACATCAGCAGTTTTCTTGCTTAAATTTAAACGGAACTGTTTTGCTTCACCAGCTTCGGTTTTAACGATTGGTGGTACCTCATGATAAAACTTATTAAACAACTTTGCCAATTCATATAAATAGTTAGCCAAACTTGCAGGACTATGCGCTTTAGCAGCGATTTCTAGCTCAGCCGGATATTTAGCCAATAACATAATCATATCGAGTTCAACAGGCAATAAATCTTCTGGTTTTGGTGTTCCAACATTCGCCTGATATCCTGCTTTGCTTAATAATGATTTTATTCTAGCATGCGTGTACTGAATAAACGGACCAGTATTTCCCTGGAAATCAATACTTTCATTCGGGTCGAATAACAATCGTTTTTTCGGTTCTACTTTTAATAAGAAATATTTCAAAGCACCTAAGCCAATGTTTTTATACAACTCAGATTTTTCATCCTCCGTAAAATCATTAATCTTACCTAAATCTTCGGTCTTTTCCTGTGCGGTAGCTATCATATCAGCAATCAACTCATCCGCATCAACTACAGTTCCCTCACGGCTTTTCATTTTTCCGTTAGGTAAATCTACCATGCCGTACGATAAGTGATAAAGTCCTTTTGCCCAGCTTTTACCTAATTTCTCAAGAATTAAAAACAAAACCTTGAAGTGATAATCCTGCTCGTTTCCAACCACGTAAATAGATTCATCCATCCCGAAATCATCATACTTCATTTTTGCGGTGCCTAAATCCTGAGTAATGTAAACGGAAGTTCCATCAGCACGAAGCACAAGTTTTTGATCCAAACCATCGGCAGTTAAATCAATCCAAACCGAGCCATCATCTTTTTTAAAGAAAACACCTTTGTCCAAACCTTCATCAACAGTATCTTTTCCTAACAAATAGGTGTTGCTTTCGTAATAAAATTTATCAAAATCTACACCTAGATTATTGTAGGTTACGTTAAAACCGGCGTAAACCCATTCATTCATGGTTTTCCATAGCGTAACAACTACCTCATCTCCGGCTTCCCATTGTTGCAACATGGTTTGAGCTTCCTTTATTAGCGGTGCGTTTTTCTTCGCCTCTTCTTCAGTTTGCCCTTCAGCTTTTAATGCCTCAATTTCTTTCTTGTATTCTTTATCAAAAATCACATAGTATTTTCCAACCAGGTGGTCGCCTTTTAAACCTGAGCTTTCAGGCGTTTCGCCATTACCCCATTTTTGCCAGGCCAGCATCGATTTACATATATGAATTCCCCTATCGTTAACCAGGTTCACTTTTGTAACTTCATAACCATAAGCTTTTAACAATTCGGCAACAGAATAGCCCAATAAATTGTTACGAACATGACCTAAATGTAGTGGTTTATTAGTGTTTGGCGATGAATATTCGACCATCACCTTTTTACCATTTGGTGCGTAATAACCAAAACTATCGGCTAAAATCTCATCATTAAAATGTTGTAAAAAATAACTTTCGGCAATGCTTAGGTTTAAAAATCCTTTAACAACATTAAAGGCCGTTACCTCTGTTACGTTGGCAACCAAATATTCTCCTATGGCTTGTGCAGTTTGTTCCGGAGATTTTTTTGAAATCTTGGTAATCGGGAAAACGACTATCGTCACCTGACCATCAAATTCTTTACGGGTTTCTTGTATATTAATTAAACTTTCAGCTACTTCTTCATTATAAAGTTGTTTAATGGCTTCAAGCGTTGGGGCAATAATAAAATTCATGGTGTAAAAATAGGAAAAAAGTCCGAAGTCGGATGTCAGAAGTCCTAAGTTCAAATTCCGGCTAAATTTAGATTATTTGAAAAGGTACTCTTGTGCGTATCGGTTTCTGTAGCCCTCCTTTCCGCTGTAGTCCCGATTGATTTCGATGAAAAACCGAAAATCGGGAGCTGCCGCTGCAATGAGGTTTAAGTCGTTAGATCATTGCAAACTAACAACCTTCTTGACGCAGATCATGCTCAAATCTATCATCTCAATTCTCATATCTAAATTTTTCTAATAGCTTTGTAACACTAACTAATATATGAGCGAATCAAATCAAAATTTTAAAGTGAACGTAAAAACCGAAATCGGTCGATTACGCAAGTTATTAATTCATAGTCCTGATAGTGGTTTAGGCAAAGTGGTTCCATCAAAAGCACAAGATTGGCTTTTTGAAGATATTGTTCATTTAGATACCATCCGTAAAGGCGAATACGATTATTACATCAAATTGCTGATGTATTTTATGGACCCTGAGAAGATTAAAGGAAAATTAGCCAAAATAGATTCGGAAGAAGACAACCGCAGTTTTTATAAACCCAATCATCCCGATTTTCACAATTCAGAATCGGTAATTGAGATTCAGAATTTACTAAGCGAAATGCTAGAGAATGAGTCTATACGCAAAAAATTGGTTGCTGCAGTTTGCGCAATTGAGGGCTGTACCTATAAAGTTCAAACCGAATTAGCAAATACCATCCCTAAGCAACTTGCAGAAATTCTTATCTCTGGAACGCTCGCCAACGATACCATGATTTTTGCACCCATCCCCAATTTAATTTTTACCAGGGATGTGGGTATAACCATAAATAACTACATCTTATTAAACAAACCTGCTAAAAAAGCTCGTGTTCGTGAAACGCTTTTAATGCGCTATATTTTCTTCAACCATCCGCTTTTCGAAGCCTATCATAATAACATTTTAGAAATTCCGGATGTTACCATGCACTTTTTACGCCCCGGCGATGAACCTGCATTTAGCACTACTTTAGAAGGCGGTGATGTGATGATGGTAAGTCCGACGCATGTGTTAATTGGCTGTAGTGAAAGAACATCAGAACATGGCGCTAACGAGGCTATTAAATTATTGTTTGACAATAATGTTGTAGAAAAAGTAACCGTTGTTAAGATACCGAGCAAAAGAGATTATATGCATCTTGATACCGTATTTACACATGTTAAACGTAACACCTGGGTAATTTTAAATTCCATTGCGCATTCTCCAAAATATAACCCACACGAACCTATTAACTTTTTAAAAGAGCCCGAGCAATTGGAGGCAACAACGGCAATTCAATTTACCAAAGCTAATCCAGGAGAACCTAAATACTTCGAACATGTAGAGGCTTTGCTGAATGATATAAGTCAGAACGATTTAAAAAGCACCGAACCTACCAAAATAATTTACAGCGGTAATAATCAGTTTCCATACGATTCTAGAGAACAATGGACAGATTCTTGCAACCTTTTAGCCATTAAAGAGGGTGTAGTTTTAGGTTATGATAGAAATGATAAAACCGTTGATGCCTTTAAAGCAGCCGGATTTAATGTGGTTAACGTGAAAGATTTAATCCAGGATTTAGAAAGTGGAAAAGCTGATGCTGAAACCATTACAGATACTTTAATTTTAATGCCATCAGCAGAATTGTCTCGTGCCCGTGGCGGATTTCATTGCATGAGTTTACCAATTTTAAGAGACGATTTATAGATATAAAACGTTAGATGGATGATTGACTCCATTATCTTGATACTCGATACTAAATACTTGATACTGAAAACTGAATACTTGATACTAAATACTAAATGCAAAGCACCAACCACATACTAATGATTCGCCCTGTTGATTTTAAATTTAACGAGCAAACAGCAGGAAACAATATGTTTCAGGTCGCATCTAATGAAGATGGTGTACAAGCACTAGCTTTAAAAGAATTTGATGGCTTGGTAGATTTATTAAAAGCGAATGGAGTTGATGTAACCGTAGTGGATGACACAAATCAACCAGAAACTCCGGATTCCATCTTCCCAAATAACTGGGTTTCGTTTCATGAAGATGGTTCGGTTTTTCTATACCCAATGTTTTCTGAAAACCGAAGACTAGAACGTAGAAATGATATCTTGGAAAAATTGAAAGAAAAATTCGAGGTAAATCATGTTAGTGATATTAGTTTTTACGAACAACAACATGCTTTTTTAGAAGGCACAGGTAGCATGGTTTTAGATAGAACCAATAAAATTGCCTATGCCTGTTTGAGTGTTCGTACTGATGAAGAAGTACTAAACAACTTCTGCATGCTTACAGGATATCAACCAATTGCTTTTCAAGCGGTAGATAGCAGTAGATTTCCGATTTACCACACCAATGTGATGATGTGTATTGGAGATGAATTTGCAATTATTTGTTTAGATTCGATTCCAAATGAGCAGGAAAAGCTTATTGTTGCGCTAAGCTTGAACAATAGCGGCAAACATTTGATTGAAATAACTTTAGAGCAAATGAATCAGTTCGCAGGAAATATGTTACAAGTGACTAATCATGATAATGAAAAATTACTAGTGATGTCAGAACAGGCTTATTTATCGCTAACTAAACAACAGATATCATTACTAGAGCAATATTGTCGTATAATTTACGCACCAATTTATACGATAGAAAAGAATGGTGGCGGTAGCGCAAGGTGCATGCTGGCAGAAATTCATTTGCCTTTAATTATTAATGATTAAAAGAACATTTTGCAGTTTCAGTTTTGACAACTCTTTAAGAGTTGTCAAAACTCCTATATAAAAGTTTAATCAGTTCAACCGTTTCTCTACAGTAAAAATATTTTCAATAAAGATTAATTCTCGATTTAAAATTACATTTTTGCAGAAATTATTTAAAAATTAAATGCAGAGTTATTCAGAATTTCTTGATCTAAGTGTTGGCTTTCCACAGGAAGGTTTCGATGTAATAGATGATGAATTATATTTTCAGGATTTAAACCTGATGGAAATGATTGAGACTTATGGTACGCCCTTACGTTTCACGTACTTACCTATGGTGAGTAAAAAGATTCAGCAAGCTAAAATTCTTTTTCAAACTGCCATTTTAAAGAATAATTATCGTGGCGACTATAAATATTGCTACTGTACGAAAAGCTCACACTTCAGACATATTGTTGAGGAAGCATTAAAAAACAATATCCACCTCGAAACATCTTCGGCTTTCGATATGCCAATGATTGAGGCCTTGGAGAAAAAAGGAGTTTTAACAAAAGATACCACCATTATTTGCAATGGCTTTAAAACCTATCAATACAAACAGTATATTATTGATATGCTGCATGATGGCTATACCAATATTATTCCTGTATTAGACAACAAAGAGGAATTTAACCTTTTTGATGATGAAGTTGATATCGATACACCTTGCAATTTAGGCATCCGTATCGCCGCTGAAGAACAACCAGATTCTCAATTTTACACCTCTCGTTTAGGTGTTCGCATGGAAGATATTATTGATTTTTACAACAATAAAATTGTTCATAATCCAAACTTCCGCGTTAAGCTATTACACTTTTTCATTAATTCTGGTATTACAGATTCCCCTTATTACTGGAACGAATTAGAAAAATACGTTACGCTGTATTGCAAGTTTAAAAAGATAAACCCTGATTTAGATACCTTGGATATTGGGGGCGGTATGCCATTTAAAGATTCGTTGGTTTTTGATTTCGATTACGAGTACATGGTAAACGAAATTGTTAAAAGGATTAAAGAAATTTGTGCCATTCATGAAGTAATGGAGCCAGATATCATTACTGAATTTGGTAAATATACCGTTGCAGAAGCTTCGGGTATTTTATATAAAGTATTAGGCCGTAAACAACAAAACGACCGCGAGCGTTGGTTAATGTTAGATGGTTCATTTATCACCAACTTACCAGATGTTTGGGCTTTAAATCAAAAATATATTTTATTGCCGATTAATAATTGGGATGCAGAATATGAGCGTGTAAATCTGGGTGGAATAACCTGCGACGGACAAGATTACTACAATCAGGAAGCGCACATGAACAGTGTGTTTATGCCTAAAACGCGTAAAGTTCAGTATTTAGGATTTTTCCATACAGGTGCTTACCAAGAAGTATTAAGTGGTTATGGCGGTATTCATCACTGCTTGTTGCCTAGTCCGAAGCACGTATTAATACGCAGGAACCGAGACGAAAGTTTCAATTTTGAGGTTTTTGGTGAAGAACAAAATAGTAAACAGGTTCTGAAGATTTTAGGTTATTAGGTTTTCCAGTTTTAACCGCAAAGAACGCTAAGCATATTTTTCACCACAAAGGCGCAAAGAACACAAAGTTAGTCCTTTAGTTTTTAAATATCAATCTTGATTCCCTCTCTTCAAGGAGAGGGATAGTACATAATTTGCCCAAACTTCAAACTTTAATAGGGTGAGGTTTTATAATTAATGCTAAGAAACAAAGTAAAATGAAAAATTTCTTAGCGTTTTTTAAATTACCATCGTAAGGTAAGAATCAATCCTACAACCTAAGGTTTACAGCGACCATTCTATTGCAAAATATTTTCTTTGTGTTTCTTTGCGCAACTTTCTTTGCTAACTTAGCGGTTAATTAAAAACCTCAACATGCAATTCGGTAAAGTAGACGACCCATCAATTATAGATTTCACGCTTCCTGCAGATGCTGCTCAAACAGCAGCTATTTTAAAAGCCAACAAGCCTAAGCAAAAATTCGAAGCTTTTGTAGGTTGCGCCAAATGGAATAAGGCTGATTTGAAAGGCTTCTATCCAAAAGGAACAAAAGATGAGTTGACCTACTATTCTACTCAATTTAATTCAATAGAACTGAATGCGACATTTTATGGAATGCCAAGCAGCGAACAAGTGATTACCTGGACGCAAAAAACACCGCCTGATTTCAAGTTTTTTCCAAAACTCACAAACACGATAAGCCATTTTAAAAGACTAATCAACGTTAAAGAACCTGTAGAGCAATATTGTGATGCGATAAGTAATTTTGAGGATAAACTCGGCATGGCATTTCTTCAACTTCACGACAACTTTAAACCAAAAGATTTTGATAGGCTTAAAACTGTAATCCAAGAATTTCCAAAAGTAATACCTTTAGCTGTTGAAGTTAGAAACGGAGAGTGGTTTTCGAATACTAATGTTGCCGATGAATTTGCCCAACTGTTTGTGGAAAATGGAATCACCAATATCATCGTTGATACTGCAGGACGGAGAGATATGCTTCACATGCGTTTAACAACACCGACAGCTTTTGTTCGCTATGTTGGTGCAAATCATGAAAGCGACTACACCCGTTTAGATGAATGGATTGAGAGGATTGTTGACTGGAAAAAACAAGGGTTACAAAATCTTTATTTTTTCGTTCACCAAAACGTAGAACTAGCTTCTCCCCTTTTATCAGCCTATTTTATTGAAAAACTTAATAAAGCTATTGGAACTGATCTGAAAATTCCTGGGATGGCAAATGGTTCGTCTCCAGATCAATTACTTTTTTAATAATAGATGTTATTCTGAGCTTGTCGAATACCTCAAACAAGATGATTTGATAAGCTCAACCTGAAAATAGAATTACTATAAAATGCGTTTAAGAACTGTTTCGGTAGCTTTTGCTTCTTCACCATCAGGAGAAATATTATAAGCTGAAATTACAATTTCATCATTATTTACCATCGCAAAATCGGTTCGCCAACCCCAAAGTTGTTCTCCATATTCCGGACTTCCATATTGCCCGAAAACAGAAAAGCCATCCGCTGTTTTTGTTCCGCTTGATAACATAATTTGTGTTCCCATGTGGAAGCTATCGACCCAACTGCTGCTAAACTTTTGGTACGGAATATCAAAACCAATAATCATTTTTCCTTCTAAAGGCTTACTGTCCAAGCTTCCCTGGTAATCGTAAGAAATAAATCTATTCCCCAAAAGTGAAGTGATTTTTCCATGAGTTTCAGATTCATCAGCTAAAACATCCTTTTCAAACCAAGTTTTAGTTGCTCCTTTCCATTCGCCAATCAAATTAGCCAAAATTTTATGGGAACCTTCTTCCAATGATATTTCAAATTTGCCTTTTGCCATATATCAAATTTATAAAAATAGTTCTGTTAATTTGATATTTCCGATTTTGTAAACTGGATAATTATTAAGTATCTTGTTTTATGCTGAAAACGTTAGATCTTAATCAGGTTATGGTTATTGATATAGAAACTGTACCTCAATATCCTTTTTATGAAGATGTTCCTCCAAACTTACAGGATTTGTGGGAGCAAAAAACACAGTATCAACGCAAACCGGAGCAAACACCAGAAGGCTTTTATGATAATGCAGGAATATTTGCTGAGTTTGGCAAAATTGTGTGCATCAGCTTAGGTATATTTTACACCCAAAATAAAACACAACACCTACGTATAAAATCAATTTCTAATACCAATGAACTGGAATTATTAACAGCATTTGCTGATTTGTTAAAAATGCAATTACCAACATTAATGTTTTGTGCGCATAATGGAAAAGAATTCGACTATCCATATCTATGCAGAAGGTTGTTAATCAATGGAATAGAAATTCCTGTTCAGTTACAAATTTCAGGCAAAAAACCTTGGGAAGTTAACCATGTGGATACCATGGAACTTTGGAAATTTGGCGATTACAAGAATTACACTTCTTTAAATTTATTAGCTGCTATACTAAATGTTCCAACACCTAAAGATGATATCGACGGAAGCATGGTTCGAAAGGTGTATTACGAAGAAAAAAACTTGCCACGCATTGTTACCTATTGCCAGAAAGATGTAATTACTACCGCACAAGTACTGCTAAAATTTAAAGGTATGGATATAATTCAACCAGAAAACATTACCATTGTAACCTAATGTTAAACGTAGAAAATTTAAGCATCGATTTTTTTAATCGGGATGAAAAAACCTGGTTTAAAGCCGTTAAAGAAATAAATTTTAATGTTAAAAAAGGAACAGTACTTGGTATTGTTGGCGAATCTGGTTCTGGAAAATCAGTAACTTCCTTTTCAATTATGCGCTTGCATGATGAACGCCTGGCAAAAATTACAGGTGACATAGATTTTGAAAATATAAGCTTGTTAAGTCTAGATTCAAATGAAATCAGGCAGTTTCGTGGCAATCAAATTTCAATGATTTTCCAGGAGCCGATGACTTCGCTAAACCCGGTATTTACATGCGGATATCAGGTTGCCGAAGCCATAATCCTACATCAAAAGGTTAGCAAAGCAGAAGCGAAAAAACAAACCATTGCGCTATTTGAAGAAGTACAACTCCCGCGACCTGAAAAAATATTTGATAGTTATCCGCATCAAATATCAGGCGGACAAAAACAGCGAGTAATGATTGCAATAGCGTTGAGCTGTAATCCGAAATTATTAATAGCCGATGAACCAACAACTGCTTTGGATGTAACCGTACAAAAAACCATTCTACAGTTGTTATTAAAATTGAAAGAAGAGCGCCAAATGGCGATGATTTTCATCTCACATGATTTAGGCGTTGTACATGAAATTGCAGATGAGGTTGCCGTTATGTACAAAGGCGAAATTGTGGAGCAAGGAACATCAAATGAAATATTTCATCATCCAAAACATCCATACACCAAAGGTTTGCTGGCTTGCCGCCCTTCGCCAGCATTACAACTTAAAAAATTACCTGTAGTGGCCGATTTTTTGACAGGCAAAATTGAAGATGCATCTGCACATTTGAATTCAAATAACCAAATTACATCAATAGAAATAGAAAAAAGACGCAACGAGCTTTATGCTAAAAAACCCATCCTAGAAATAAAAGATTTATCCACTTGGTACCCGATAAAAAATGGTTTTTTCAACAAAAGCAAAGAATATGTAAAGGCTGTAGATAAAATAAATTTCAATGTTTTTCCGGGTGAAACTTTAGGTTTGGTAGGTGAATCTGGTTGTGGAAAAACAACCCTTGGAAGAAGTATTTTACGTTTAATTCAACCAACATCAGGAAGCATCATATTTGAAGGTCAAAACATTACGAACGTAAATAAAGCAGAAATGAGGCGTTTGAGGAAAGATATGCAAATCATCTTTCAAGATCCTTATGCTTCGCTAAATCCGAAACTGACCATTGGTCAATCCATTTTGGAGCCATTAACCGTTCATAATCTTTTTGCTAGTGAAGCCGAACGAAAGGAAAAGGTATTTGAATTGTTAGATAAAGTAGATTTAAAACCTGAACATTACAATCGCTATCCACATGAATTTAGCGGTGGGCAAAGGCAACGCGTAGTTATTGCCAGAGCATTAGCACTCGAACCAAAATTTATTATTTGCGATGAGTCCGTTTCTGCATTAGATGTATCGGTACAGGCCCAAGTTTTAAACCTGATTAAAGATTTACAACGGGAATTCGGATTAACCTACATTTTTATTTCTCATGATTTAGCGGTAATTAAGCATATTTCCGACAGAATTTTAGTGATGAACAAGGGCAAAATCGAAGAAGAAGGTTTCCCTAAGGATATATTTTACGCCCCAAAAGCTGCTTATACGAAAAAACTAATCGATGCGATTCCAGGTACATAATATTGAAGATGTTGTATGTAAGATGGATGATGTTGTACGACCATCATCCATCTTCCATTTCACATTTTCCATCAATTTTGGTCATTCGTCATCCATTTTCCATCTTACATCCCACATCATTTCCATCTTTTCTGTATCTTCGATAAAATACTTTTATCAATATGGCAAAGAAAAAATCGGCAAATATAAAGTTAGTTCTGAATCAACTTGTTAGTGATGTTTTCGAGAAAAACAGTAATCAACCACTTAATTACAAACAGGTTTCTGCCAAGCTTAATCTTGATGATCAAGAATCCAGAGAAACTATTCTTGAGATTTTAAAAGAAGGAAAAAGCGCCGGAATATTTCTTGAGCCTGAAAAAGGAAAATTTAAGCTTAAAGAACGACAAAACTTTATTACTGGCCGTGTAGATATGACCGCTGATGGTTCGGCCTATATTGTTCCTGATGATGAGTTTGAAAAAGATGTTTTTGTTGCGCCTCGAAAATTAAGAAATGCACTTCATGGTGATTTGGTAAAAGTTTATGTTTTTGCAAAAAAGAATGGACGCAAAAACGATGGTGAAGTTGTAGAAATTATCAAAAGGGCTAAATCTGATTTTACTGGTGTTATTAAAATATCTGAGCGTTTTGCGTTTGTAATCGCCGATGATAAAAAGATGATGCATGATATTTTTGTGCCACTATCTGATACTTTAGGTGCAAAAAACGGGCAAAGGGTTTTGGTTAATTTAACTGATTGGCCAGAAGGTGCTAAAAACCCTATTGGGGCGGTTAAGCATGTTTTGGGCGACCAAGGTGAGAACAATACGGAAATGAATGCGATTTTGGCTCAGTATGGTTTCCCTCTATCATTTCCTCCAGCAGTAGAAAAAGAAGCCAATGCCATCCCCGAAGAAATACCTGAATCGGAAATTGCAAAGCGTAAAGATTTTAGAAATATTTTAACTTTTACCATAGACCCGGCTGATGCTAAAGATTTTGATGATGCCATCTCCTATCAAAAATTACCGAACGGAAACCACGAAATTGGTGTTCATATCGCTGATGTTTCTCATTACGTAATCCAGGGAACTGAATTGGATAAAGAAGCTTACAGTCGTGCTACTTCAGTTTATTTAGTAGATAGGGTGATACCAATGTTGCCAGAAAGATTGAGTAATGGTGTTTGCTCTTTACGTCCGCATGAAGATAAATTATGTTTTGCAGCTGTTTTTGAATTGGATAATGAGGCAAACATCAAAGCAGAATGGTATGGTAAAACAGTAATACATTCTGATAGACGATTCAGCTATGAAGAAGCACAGGAAGTTTTAGAGCAAAAGGAAGGTGATCATGCTACTGAATTGCTAAAGCTAAATGAACTTGCTTACATTCTTCGCGATAGAAAATTTAAAAACGGTGCGATTAGTTTTGAAAGTACAGAGGTAAAATTTAAGCTCGATGAAACAGGTAAACCAATTGGTGTTTATGTTAAAGAGCGAAAAGATGCACACAAGTTGATAGAAGATTACATGCTTTTGGCGAATAGAAAAGTAGCAGAATTTATTGCCACCAAAGTAAAAGGAAAAAACAAACTTACCTTTGTTTATCGTGTTCACGATTCTCCCAATATGGAAACGTTGAATACATTCGCCAACTTTGCTTCACGTTTCGGATATAAAATAAATACAAAATCAGACAAGGAAATTGCGAAATCATTAAACCATTTAATGGCCGATGTAGAGGGTAAGAAAGAACAAAATGTGCTAACATCATTGGCAATCCGCTCTATGGCAAAAGCAATTTACACTACAAAAAAAACCAGCCACTACGGTTTAGCTTTTGATTATTATACGCATTTCACTTCGCCCATTCGCCGTTACCCCGATGTAATGGTGCACCGACTGTTAGAAGATTATTTGGCAAACGGAAAATCAGCTGATGAAGAATTTTATGAAGTTGCAAGTGTACATTCATCTGCAATGGAAAAAAGAGCTGCAGAAGCTGAGCGTGCTTCGATTAAATACAAACAAGCAGAATACCTGGAAGGAAACGTTGGAAATGTTTACCAGGGTATAATTACCGGTGTTACCGAATGGGGAATGTACGTAGAAATTGAAGAAAATAAATGCGAAGGCATGGTTCGTTTACGCGAAATATCTGATGACTTTTATGTGTTAGACGAAAAGAATTACTGCATCATTGGTCAACGTAAAAAGAAAAAATACCAATTGGGCGATGAAGTGACAATTAAAGTTAAAAAAGTCGATCTGGCTAAACGACAAATAGATTTTTCGCTAGTTTTATAAATGATTAAAAATACCCTATTCATCCTGTTTTTGATAGTCGCTTTAAAAGGCTATACGCAAAATATTCAGGGTAAAGTTATTGATGAAGTTACTGGTGCGCCAATTCCTTTTGCATCTTTAATGATTATTGGTACGTCAATAACATCGATTACAAATGAAAACGGAGATTTTGTAATTAAAGCAACAGCGTTGCCTGCAAGGTTAAAGTTCAGCCACGTTAGTTATTTAAATGGCGAATTTGATGTAAAAAGTAATGCCGAAAATCTCGTCATTAAATTAAAACAAGCAGCCATCAATTTATCAGAAATAAATATTTCACCATATCGGGGCAAAGCTTTATTAAAAAGTGCATTTGAAAAAGCTTCAAAATACAAAGATGAAAATCACTATTTGCAAGCCTTTTACAGGCAGTTAACTTCTGTAAATAACAACCCAACTAAAATACATGAGATTTTTTATGATTTAAGATGGAACGTTACGAAAACCACTGGCTGGATAGCAAAGCAAACTCGTTTTGCAGAGAGTAAAAGCCAAATGCTATTCGATTTAAGCAATCAATCTTATTTCACATTTAGCGCTAGTGGCTACCTTACCCAACCTTCTTCCGGAACTTTCGTTACCGAAAAAACATTGGATAAATACACAATTGAAATTGAACGATACATAGAACAAGCCGACCAAGATGTTGCAGTAATAAACTGCACAATTAAGAAAGCCGGCAAAAATCAATTTTATGCCAACACTACTTTTTACGTTGGCACAGAAGATTTTAAAATTTACAGAATGGAGCAAAACATTTTGAATCTACCCATGGATTTGGAAAATGGAGCAGGCTTTAAATATCCACCTATCGTAAAAACCATTTCAACTTTTAAAAACGATAAGGGTGACATAAACATCCTGGAGAGCATCTCTACAAAAATGTATCTATCTGTAAACTATATGAATAGGATGCAATCTACAGATATAAGCGCAATTGTAAGCTCATTACTAACTGTTTATCAAGAAGATAATTCATTAAAGAATGAAACTTATCAGAGCGTAAGTAAAAATACTAAAGATAAAAATGTAGTAGAATCTATAAAATATAATGCCGATTTTTGGCAAAATAACCCAATCGTTAAACAAACATCATTAGAAGATAAATTCAGCAAAATGATGGAAGGTCAGAATGCCTTCGGTACAATGATTAATCCTTAAAACAAAGCATGTTTAGCACATTACAGTTACAAGAAATTTTAGAAACAGCAATTAAAAATTTAAAGTTTCCTGAAAATCCAAAACAACTATACGATCCAATTACATATATCATAAACCTTGGAGGCAAGAGAATCCGTCCTTTATTGGTACTTATGGCAACAGACTTGTTTGGCAAAAATCCTAATGATGCTGTCCATGCAGCAATGGCGGTAGAGGTTTTCCACAATTTTACCTTGGTTCATGATGATATTATGGATAATGCGCCTTTACGTAGAGGTAAAGCTACTGTTCATGAAAAGTGGAGCATTAATGTTGCCATATTAAGTGGCGATGTAATGATGGTTGAGGCTAATAAAAACCTGGCAAAAGTAAATGTTAAATACCTGAAAGATGTATTAGATACATTCAATGCTACAGCTCAAGGCGTTTGTGAAGGCCAGCAATTGGATATGGAGTTTGAAGAACGTGATGATGTAAGTATTGAAGAATACATCAACATGATTAGGCTAAAAACCGCGATACTATTAGGTGGGGCACTCAAATTAGGCGCAATTATAGCCGAAGCTTCAGAAAAGGATGCCAATTTAATATACGATTTTGGTGAAAATATCGGCATCGCCTTTCAGCTACAAGATGATATTTTGGATGTTTATGCTGACCCAGAAAAATTTGGAAAGCAAGTTGGAGGCGATATCATCGCAAATAAAAAAACCTTTCTGCTTTTAAAGGCATTTGAACTTGCAGAAAATGAGAATTTAAATTTGCTACAAAACTTAACCAAGCAAACCGAATTTAATCCGAAAGATAAAATTGAAGCCGTAAAAGGAATTTATGATACATTAGACATTCAGAACATCGCAAAGACTACAATGAATACCTATATGAATAAAGCCCTTGAATTAATGGCCCAAATTAATGTTAGCGACCAAGCTAAAGCGAAGATATTAGAATTAACAACGCAGCTCATGGCACGTCAATTTTAAGATGCTAATTATCTTGCTAATTTGTTGTTATTATTTTTAACGAGAATTTAACATTAAGTCAATAAAACTAAATAGGTCATTACATTCGACAAGAGATTCTCAGGATTCACAAAAACTTTATAACGCAAAAAAGCTTTCGAAAATTCGAAAGCTTTTTTAATATAAGTTTAATACTAATTATTCTGCAGGTGCAGCTTCTTCAGTAGTTTCTTCTTGTTTTGCTACTGCTTTTTTAGCAGGTGCTTTTTTCACTGGTGCTTCTGCAACAACTTCTTTAGCTTCAGCTTCTTTTTTAACTTTTGGTGCTTTAGCAATTGCTGCTTCAATTTCAGCTTCAGTTATAGGAAGAATAGAAACGTACGATTTATTGTCTTGTTTCTTTTTGAAGATAACAGTACCATCAACTAAAGCAAACAATGTATGGTCTCTACCAATACCAACACCTTTATCTGGGTGATGTTTTGTACCACGTTGACGTACTAAAATGTTACCAGCGATAGCTAACTGCCCACCGAAAATTTTAATACCTAAGCGCTTACTATGCGATTCACGTCCGTTTTTCGAACTACCGGCTCCTTTTTTGTGTGCCATGATTTTATATTTTGTAACTCGCTAAAAGCGAATTATTAGGTTAACAATTAATTATAGAGTGATGTCAGAAATCTGAATCTTTGTGAAAAACTGGCGGTGACCATTTTTCTTTTTGTAACCTTTTCTACGTTTTTTGTGGAAAATAATTACTTTATCACCTTTTAAATGAGATACGATAGTAGCTGAAACTTTAGCACCTTTAACCGCAGGAGCACCTACAGTAATTGCACCACCATTATCAACCAACAATACGTTATCAAATTCAATACTAGCGCCTTCATCTCCTTGTAATCTGTGTACAAAAAGGTGCTGGTCTTTAGCAACCTTAAATTGCTGTCCTGCTATATTTACTATTGCGTACATTGTTTAATTATTAGTTTTTTAATTTTTATTTAACGAGGTGCAAATATAGAATAAATTAGATTAACACACAAACCTATATTGAAATTATTTAAAGATATATTTTCGAAGTTATAAATAGTAAAACGATACAATCTGCATCACCTATTTTCCACTTCTTTTTTCTGCCTGGTTTATCGTATCCTCAATAACTTTTCTCATTTGCATAGCAGCATCTAAAAGTTTTGGATTTCCGTCAAAATCCCCATAAACAACAACATGTTTTGCCTTTTCTTTATATTGAAAAAACATATCATAACGCGGTACAGACATTGATTTGGAACTCTTCACCCCTATTGTATCAGGAAAATTCCATAAACCTAATTCGTTTGCTTTGCTGTGGATGTACAAAATATCATCACTTTTCAATAGCACCCTTTTTGTTATTACAGAATCGCGACTATTTACATATTGATATGCACCAGTTTTAGAATTGTATTGGTTTTCTAAAGTATCCTTAATTCCCCATTTATAATCCATAGAAACAAAATCGTTTTTCCTGAACGGAGCATTTTGTATAATGGGTTTATAATAGATGTAGCAATAAATTATCATCGGAAGGATGATGGTAAGCGCTAAAAATATTTTCTTTCCTTTGTTTGACACGGTTGTAAATTATTGAATGAGTGAATTTTGAATGATTGAATTTTGAATGATAAACCCTATTCAAAATCAAAACAAATCTCAGAATTTTTACTGATTATCATGACATAATAAAATCAAATTAAAATTTTGAATTACCTAGAATAATCTTGAAATCCTACAATCTTATAAACTCTAGCTATCTTTAAGTTCACCTTCCCACTTACTAACTACAGCAGTAGCAATGCTATTACCTACAACGTTTGTTGCAGAACGGCCCATATCCAATAACGGATCGATACCGATTAACAAGGCTAAACCTGCTTCTGGAATGTTAAAACTGGCAATTGTACCAGCAATTACCACTAATGATGCTCGTGGCACACCAGCAATTCCTTTACTGGTTAACATTAAGATCAAAAGCATAGATATTTGCTGTTCGAAACCTAAATGTATGCCATAAGCCTGTGCTATAAACAACGAAGCAAATGTCATATACATCATCGAGCCATCTAAATTGAAGGAATAACCTAGCGGCAAAACGAAACTTACAATTTTATCTTTACAACCGAAGCGTTCTAAAAGCATCATTGTTTTAGGGTATGCAGCCTCGCTACTTGCGGTACTAAAAGCTAAAATTGCTGGCTCTTTCATATCATTTACCAAACGGAAAACTCGTTTTTTCAGAATTAAAAACCCAAGAAATATCAATAAAGCCCATAAAATGGCTAGCCCAAAATAAAATTCACCAATAAAAATAGCATAAGTATTCAGAACATTTAAACCTTGTTTCGCCACAATAGCCGTCATTGCGCCAAAAACTGCGAGTGGTGCAAAATTCATTACATAGCCAGTCATCTTTAATATTACATGTGCAATTGCATCGAAAGCTTTAATTACAACCTGACCTAAATCGCCAATTGCAGCTGTAGCAACACCAAAGAATAAAGAGAAAACCACAATTTGAAGAATTTCATTAGTTGCCATAGATTCGGCAATACTTTTAGGAAAAACGTGTGTTATAAAGTCTTTAACACTCATTGATGCCTTTTGTATACCTGTATTAACCAATTGATCTGGCAAGGTCAGTTTCATATGCTTCCCTGGCTCGAAGAGATTTACAAGTATTAACCCCAAAACCAACGACATTAATGACATGGCTAAAAACCAACCAAGCGTTTTACCGCCAATTCTACCTACTGCTTTAATATCACCAACTTTCGCTACTCCAACAACAAGCGTTGTAAATACTAAAGGCGCAACAATCATTTTTATCAAACGAAGAAAAATATCACTCAATAACGTGAAATACTCTAACTTTTTCTCGCGGATTTCTTCATTATCTCTTTTGATTTTTGAGTTAGCCTTTTTTTCTGCTTTTAATTGCGTAAAAACTGCAGAAG
Organism: Pedobacter jejuensis; assembly: GCF_003725795.1. Taxonomy (GTDB): domain Bacteria; phylum Bacteroidota; class Bacteroidia; order Sphingobacteriales; family Sphingobacteriaceae; genus Pedobacter; species Pedobacter jejuensis. The sequence continues at coordinate 28,194 of NZ_RBEE01000002.1, forward strand.
TGGTATCTGTTGTTTTTGCTATACTTACTTCAATACTTTTAACTTTTGCATCGGCGTTAAGTATTTTTTGATTGTAAACATCAATTGAGTTAACATTTAAAATGTAGCCTAAAGCAATTCCTGCAATCAGCGCTCTAAAAATGAAAAGCGTGAGTCTGTTTTTCTTCATGAATAATTATTTTGTGGCGCTGTTAATTTGGTAAAACTACGATATTTACGCTTTGTAACAAATTTTGATTTCTGCATAGCAGGAAAATTATTCTATTTTTGAATTTCCCTGTAACAAAAATTTAATCGCACCATCTAAAAAATAATTATAACCCCTTAAATGGAACAAAAAGACAAGTTATTTAAAGAGATCTTCGATTCGAATTCCAAAAAAATATTCCATTTATGTTATGGTTATACGGGCGACACCGATGCCGCTAACGATCTTTTACAAGAAACATTTTTAAAAGTTTGGCAAAACCTGGATAAGTTTAGAAACAAATCTTTAATCTCTACCTGGATATATAGAATTGCTGTAAACACATGCTTAACTTATTTACGCTCAGAAAAACGTCAGGCAAAAGATGAACTGACTGATAATATAATTGAAAATAAAATTGAAGAATTTTCTGAGAAGAATGAGCAGGTAGCACTGCTTTACACATGTATTTCTAAACTCGAAGAAAACGATCGTTTAATTATTACTATGGTTTTGGATGAATTACCATACCATGAAATCGCTGATATTTCTGGCATCAGCGAAGGCAATTTAAGGGTTAAAATTCACCGCATTAAACAAAAATTAACAGAACTATATAACCAGTATGCAAGCGTTTGATCAAATACAGGAGTTGTGGCAAAAGCACGAGGTAGAAGTTAAAGTTTCTGCTGATGAAATGTTGCAACAAGTAAAAAAAGATGTAAATGGTTTAAAGCTTAAATCTGCTTTAAATATTTTAGGTATGGTTGCTTCTTTTTTAGCAATTGCAGTAATGTGGACACTATTTCATTTTGAATCGTGGACAACGCATGTTGGAATTAGCATTACTTTGATTGCAATCGGAGTTTATACTTTGCTTCTATACCGCGACCACAAATTAATATCGAAGAATGATTATACGTTACATCCAAATGAATATTTAAGCAGTTTAAAAACTTATCAATTAAATAGATACAAACTTTACAATACACTTTACTGGTTCTATGTAATAGCACTTTCTTTAGGCATAATATTTTACTTCGTTGAGATACTTTCACATTTTAATACTATTCAAAAATCATTAGCAATTGGATTTACCGCAATATGGATTCTTTTTTGCTCAACCATTTTAAGAAAAGCTGTAATTAAACGAGAGAAAGAAAGAATAGCATTGCTGATAGAAAAATTCGAGCGTATAAGCGCACAGTTTTCCGCATCAGAATAATTTAGGCACGGTTTTTACAATAGCCTTTATCTATGAAAAACCTTTTAATTACTTTTTCTCTTCTGGTGCTTTTACCACTGATGCCTTTCAGGCAGGATTATGGTGAGCCCGAACAATTGGATTGGAACATTCATTTTAAAGGTAAACCTGATAATAATTCTCCGTTTTACGCCCTTACAGCCATGACCTGGAAATACAGTTATGGTTCAACAGTTTACCGAAATAGGGTTGAAATAAAATTGAAAAATGAAATTACCATTGATAAAAATAGATCATGGGTAAAACTCGATAAAGTCAAATCTGAAGAAGGAAGAGAAAATCTTCTTCATCATGAACAAGGGCACGTTAATATTCAATATGTACTGCTTATGGAAGCCGATAGAGTTTTAAAAAATCGGTCGTATTCGGTTAAAAATTATAAAATTCAAATTGCTGATTTGGCCAATGAGATTAGTGATTATTTCGACACGATGCAGAAAAATTATGATGAAGAAACCGAACACGGAAGCAATCATAAAATACAAGCCCGTTGGGATAAGATAATTTATGATAAAATGGAAGAATCGAAAGCAGCAAGCAATTCAAAATAGTTTTGGTAAAAAAATAATTGCCCCAACTGCTAATGCTAATATGGCTGCCATTAAAACCGCGGCAGCAGCCATATCTTTAACAATTTTTATTTGAGGATTAACTTCTGGCGAAACCACATCAGAAAGCTTTTCCATGCATGAGTTAAAGATTTCAGCAACAAATACTACTACAATTACTGCTAAAATCGCGATCCATTCTAATGATGAAATATTTAAATAAAAAGATAATCCTATTGCAAAAGCCGCAGCTACAAGGTGAATCCTCGCATTATGCTCGACTACAAAAAAATGCTTTAAACCATTAAATGCGTATTTAAAACTTTTAAGCCGGGCTGCAATTGTAAATTTATCTTTTTCATTCTCCATTTCTGTATTAATTACACCAAGGATTTTTCAGCTTTAAATTGATTCTTTTATCAAAAAATCACTTAATACTATTCTGGTTTTAACTCACTGGTAGAAAAGCTATTACCACTTAATTTGTACTGATAGGTTTTAGTTAAAGTTTTGGTAGAATCAGCTTCATCTCTTACAGGAAAGGAGCGAAACAAATCTCCGTTTTTAATAAAAAATTTATCATCGCCAACGTATCCTTTTTTTTGTGAAAAACTTAATGAAGGAAAACCAATTTTATTGAAACTACCACCGGAATATTCAAACACATTTAAATCGGATACGTTTTTCTTACTTAATAATTGAATGTAAAGTTCTGGATTACCATCGTTATCTAAATCCATATTCCAAACGTCAGTCATAATGCCTTTGCGCTCTACAGCCGTAGATTTGTAGTTATTCCGAACTGAATCAGACATTAAAATTTGATAGCCACCTATGGAATCTGCTCCTTTTCCCCAACTTATCACCTCAAAGTTTAATCCTGGTTTAACTTCAATATCTTTATAAAACCGAAAAGGATTTTTTTGACCTTTTACAGGTTCTGTTTTTATCTCTGCAGGTTTTTCTTCCGTACACGAAAAGCAAAACAGCATCCCCGTGAATAACATGAGATGCTGCAAACTATGTTTTAATATTTTCATTTTTGTTTGGGACTTTTAACTTGTCCCAAATTAATGAATTTAGCTTTTGAATGCAAGTTAATAATTACTTCTTCGCCTCAGGTTTTACTTCTGCTGCACCATTGTTTAAAATGGTTTGTAAGGTAACACTACTTCTTCCGCTTGGTGCAATAACAATGGTTTTTAAAGTTCTTTTTTCACCTTGTGGAACAACAACTTTAAAAGGTGCGGTGTATAGAAATGCGTTTTCCGATGGACGAGATTCATCAAGCGAATAGTAGATTTTTCCTCCAGTAACAGGTACCTTTAAATCGATAGTGAATTCGCTACCCGTAAGCGTTTTATCTCCTTGATTTATCGGCGTAGGAATCCAGTAATTAACATTCATTTCGTCTAACCGAGCTAAATGTTTAGGTAAACGTTCTTCAGAAAAGTTTTTCAAATCTTTGCGTTCAACAGGGCTCCAGGCGATTTCAGCCAATGATAATAAACGTGGAAAAGCATGATTTTCTGCTTTTGCAGGTGTTTTAATGTATTCTGACCATAAGTTCGCCTGTACACCTTTTATATATTTTCTTTGATCGGCCGTTAGCACTTTCGGTATAGGATCGTAAGCATAGATATTTTGATATGGAGCAAATCCACCAATGGTAACAGGTTCGTCTGGAGAGTTTGATTGTTTATGATCGATGTATAAACCCATTGAACCAGGTGTCATAATCACATCGTGGTTTTGTTGAGCCGCTGCAATACCCCCATCTTCACCACGCCAACTCATTACCGTTGCATTGGGTGCCAATCCACCTTCTAAAATTTCATCCCAACCAATAATTGAGCGACCTTTCCCATTAACGTGTTTTTCTATGGTTTGAATAAAATAGCTCTGCAATTCATGCTCATCTTTTAAACCTTTTTCTTTCATCAAAACCTGGCAAAAAGCAGATTCTTTCCAATAGGTTTTAGGTGCTTCATCGCCGCCAATGTGAATATATTTTGAAGGGAATATTGCGATTACTTCATCCAATACATTATTAAGAAATGTAAACGTATTTTCAGATGGAACAAAAATATCATCAAAAACACCCCAAGTTTGTTGAACCTGTTTTCCTTTTCTACTGCCGGCCCAAGGCGTTTTATCACTTACAAAAGTATCTCTATCAGGGAAGCAACTTAACTCTGGATAAGCTGCAATAGCCGCAGAGGCATGACCGGGTAATTCAATTTCCGGAATTACAGTAATGTATCTTTCTGCTGCATATTTTACAATTTCTTTTGCTTCATCTTGAGTGTAAAACCCTTTAACTTCGGTTAAGTAATTTCCTTTGCCAGGATAATTTCCTATTACAGAACCATTTCTGCTCGAACCAACGGTAGTTAATTTCGGATATTTTTTAATCTCCAATCTCCAACCTTGGTCATCAGTTAAATGCCAGTGAAAAGTATTTATTTTATAGAAAGCTAATTGATCTATATACTTTTTGATAAAAGAGATGGGAAAGAAATGACGAGAAACATCTAACATGGTTCCGCGGTATGAGAAACGGGGATAATCATTGATATCAACTGCTGGAACACTAATTTTATCTCCTACTTTATCCGGTAACATTTGCATTGCCGATTGCACTGCATAGAATAAACCAGCGCCTTTACCAGTTAATAAAATTTGGTTTGGAGTAACTTTTATGGTGTAACCTTCAGCAGGTAATTTATCAGCACCAACTGATGTTAACACAATACTTTTCTGATTTGGCTGAGCAACTTTAGCTTCTCTTAAAGCAAAACCAGCTTTTGTTACAATAAATGCATTGAGTAAATCTGCAGATTTTGCACCATCAAGACTTTGATTAATTAATACAGTTGTTTTATCTATAATAAAATTTCCATTAGCCCGGGTAACGCTTACTGGTGCAGGAATAATACCAAAATTTGGATCGGTTTGAGCAAAAACATTGGTGCTTATTAAGGCAACAATTAAAATCGATAGTACTTTATTCATTTTGTTTTCAGTTTGAGAATATTCTGATTTAAATTAAACCAAGATAGATAATATGAGATGATTATAACACCACATTTTTGTTACACTATTTATCAAACGTTTGATTAGTGGATTTAGAGCATAAAAAAATCTCTCAAAAGTGAATCGGAGAGATTTTTAAATAAGCTTTGAAATAAATTACACTTCTACAGGATGTTCTTTAGCAGCTAAATATCTTTCTGCATCGAGTGCTGCCATACAACCAGAACCTGCAGCCGTAACTGCCTGACGGTAATACATATCCTGAACATCGCCACAAGCAAAAACACCTTCCGCATTGGTTAAGGTAGAACCTGGTTTAGTAAGTAAATAACCAGTTTCATCCATATCAAGCTGACCTTTAAAAATATCGGTATTTGGTTTGTGCCCAATGGCTACGAAAAAGCCTTCAACAGCGATATCGGTTTCTTCACCAGTTTTGTTATTTAATACTTTGACTGCGGTAACATTTTTACCATTACCTAAAATTTCTTGCGTTTCGGTATTGTAATGAACTATAATATTTGGTGTTGCTAAAACACGTGCAACCATTGTTTTCGAAGCTCTGAATTCATCCCTACGAACCAACAAATGAACAGTTTTACACAATTTTGCTAAGTAAGTTGCCTCTTCAGCAGCAGTATCTCCAGCACCTACAATTGCAACATCTTGTCCTTTAAAAAAGAAACCATCGCAAACTGCACAGGCAGAAACACCGAAACCATTATATTGTTGTTCGCTTGGTAAGCCCAACCATTTTGCAGTTGCACCCGTAGCAATAATAACGGTATCTGCTGTTATGGTTTTAATTTCATCAACAACAACTTTGTGAGGCGTAGATGAAAAATCAACTGAACTTATATAACCGAAGCGAATATCTGTTCCAAAACGTTCTGCTTGCTTGCGGAAATCTTCCATCATTTCGGGCCCCATAATTCCTTGTGGATAACCTGGAAAATTTTCTACATCGGTGGTTTGAGTTAACTGACCACCAGCCTGCATACCAGTATACATAATTGGTTTTAAATCGGCTCTGGCTGCATAAATTGCTGCTGTGTAACCCGCAGGACCAGAACCTATAATTAAACACTGAACGTGTTCGTTTTCTTGTGACATTATAATATGTGTTTGAAATTCGTTTTGTAACGCAAATTTAATGCTTTAAATAATTGTTGGCAAGTGCACATTGTCAACATAGTTTACTTATTAACATCGGTTGATGGTTGCTTTATCATATGTTGTTTACCTGAAAAACTGATTTAATATCGATATGATTTACCAACATGAGTTCGATTCTAAAACTTAATATTTTGCTATTTTATCGACGTATTGCTCGTACGACACGTCTTGCTGAATTTATTTCAGCATCCTTCCTGCTGAAAAGACCCTGAAATAAATTCAGGGTGACGCTAACTAAAAAAAAGCAGCTTATTAATTATATGAAGGAAAATTAATAATCGAACTCGGTTTACTAGTGATCTATAATGGATTTACCACCTCAGACACCTTAGATTTACAAAATGCCTCAGGTGCCTCAGGTGGTTATTAATTTTTGAGATTATACCTACTTCAAGTTTCTCGTGTTATACAATTGATCAACCACCTAAGACACCTAAGCCTTTTTAGTGTATGTAAAATGTATCCTGAATGGTTATTATCCTATGTCTGTATAATACCAACATTAAATTTTCTTGTAATTGGCGATTGATTTGCAGCTTCAATACCCATTGAAATTACTTTTCGGGTTTCTAAAGGATCGATTATACCATCTACCCAAAGACGAGAAGCCGCATAGTATGGTGTTGTTTGGCTATTGTATCTATCTGTTATTTCCTTTAATAGTTCAGCTTCTTTCTCTGGTGTGATGACTTCTCCTTTCGCTTTCAGTGATGCTTCCTGGATTTGCAGTAAGGTTTTAGCTGCTTGCGAACCACCCATTACAGCAATTTTTGCCGATGGCCAGGCATAAATTAGTCTTGGATCGTAAGCTTTACCACACATTGCATAATTACCGGCTCCGTAAGAATTGCCAATAACGATTGTAAATTTAGGAACGACTGAATTGGCAACTGCATTCACCATTTTCGCACCATCTTTAATGATACCACCGTGTTCAGAGCGACTTCCAACCATAAAGCCAGTTACATCCTGTAAAAAAACAAGGGGAATTTTCTTTTGATTGCAATTCATAATAAAACGTGTTGCTTTATCGGCACTATCAGAATAAATTACGCCACCAAACTGCATTTCACCTTTTTTAGATTTTACCACCTTACGCTGATTGGCTACAATGCCAACTGCCCATCCATCTACCCTACCTAAACCACAAACAATGCTTTGTCCATAACCTTGTTTATATTCTTCAAATTCAGAATTATCAACCAATCGATGAATTATATCCAGAATTTCATAGGGTTTATCTCGGTTTTCGGGTAAGATGCCGTATAGTTCCTCTTCCTTTTCTTTAGGCTTAGCAGGTTTTATTCTATCAAACCCAGCGTTTTGAGGTGAACCTAACATGCTCATGATATTTCTGATGCTATCTAAACAAGCTTCATCATTAGGATGTTTATAATCTGTTACGCCAGATATTTCGCAATGGGTTGTTGCCCCACCCAGTGTTTCATTATCAACTTCTTCGCCAATAGCCGATTTTACCAGATAAGAACCGGCTAGAAATACTGAACCTGTTTTATCAACAATCATAGCTTCGTCACTCATGATTGGAAGATAAGCTCCACCAGCAACGCAAGCACCCATTATTGCCGATATCTGAACAATCCCGTCAGCCGACATCATTGCGTTATTGCGAAACATTCGGCCGAAATGTTCCTTATCAGGAAAAATTTCATCTTGCATTGGCAAATACACACCAGCACTATCTACCAAATAAATTACGGGCAATCGGTTTTCCATTGCAATTTCCTGTGCCCGAAGGTTTTTCTTTGCCGTCATAGGAAACCATGCACCGGCTTTAACTGTTGCATCATTTGCAACAATCATACACTGCCTGCCACTAACATATCCAATACCACACACTACACCAGCCGATGGACAGCCGCCTTGTTCGGCATACATGCCATCAGCCGTAAAGGCACCAATTTCAAGAAATTCAGTCTGTTTATCAATTAAATAAGCTATCCTTTCTCGAGCCAATAATTTGCCCTTTTCTTTTTGTTTAGCGGCATTTTTTTCGCCACCACCTAAAAATATTTTCTTGAGTTTTGTTTTAAGCTCATATACAAGTTGCTTATTTACATCCTCATTTTTGTTGAATTCGATATTCATGCTGGCAATTTATATTTTATTTTAGAAAAATCATCGTGACTGAAATGGTTTCGGGTCTGCATGTTTGTTTAACCGTAAAGTACCAAGAGAAATTTTAACCACAGAGGATACAAAAAAGAGATTTTGCACTAAATTCAAAACCTTTCCCTATCAACATTAGAACGGCTTGTTCTTAATTAAGCTTCTGATAAACTTTGTGCATCTCTGTTAAAGCTTGTTGTTCTCTTTGGTTAAATTCCAAATAATCTGCGAATCTGTGGCTAAATTAATCACCCAACTTTGCGTTCTTTGCGAAAAACTTAGCGTCCTTTGCGGTTAAATGAACAAATACCCAGATAATCTGCGAATCTGTGGCTAAAACCAATCACCCAACTTTGCGTTCTTTGCGAAAAACTTAGCCTCCTTTGCGGTTAAATAAACAGATATCCATTTAAAACAATATTTTTGAGCAAACACAGCTAAATGGAATTAACCGTAAACATCCCAGCATTATTATTTCCTGCCATTAGTTTGATAATGTTAGCTTATACCAATCGCTTTCTGGCTTTAGCAGCTTTGGTAAGAAGTTTAAAGGCAAAATATGAAGAGGGAGAAAAGAACGTTGGTTTACAAAATCAAATAAAAAATTTACGCTACCGATTAAGATTAATCAAAAATATGCAGGCCTTTGGTGTTCTAAGTTTTTGTGCTTGCCTTTTTTGTATGTTTTTTATTTATTTAAAGTGGAACCTAATTGCAGAAGTGTTATTCGCTATCAGTTTAATATTTTTCACCATATCTCTAATCATTTCTTTAATTGAGATTCAACTCAGCACCAAAGCATTAGAGTTAGAATTAAGTACTTTAGAAGAATTGGAAGACGAATCGATAAGTGGATTTATTAAAAAGAAATTTAAAAAAGATTGAGCAACCTTAGCTGTTCACTTTTAACACCAACATGCAAATATGCTAGATGAAAAGTTAAGTTGTTATGAAATGATATAAGAAAACAACCTCACCAGTAAAAGCCGGTTTCTTTTGTCCTTCAATTTCCATTTCTATACCCATGTGTACCTTGGTTACGCCACGTAAATTTACTATGGATGCAAGTTTAGCTTTTAATCTGATATTGCTGTTAACGATTACCGGTTGAGCAAACTTTAAGCTTTCAATCCCATAATTAATCTCCATTTTTAGATTTTGGATATCTACAATTTGTTTCCACAAAAATGGTATTAAGGATAACGTTAAATAGCCATGTGCAATGGTTGCTCCAAACGGACCTTCATTTTTGGCCATCTCCTCATCTGTATGGATCCACTGATAGTCCAAAGTTGCATCAGCAAATTTATTAATCTGTTCTTGTGTGATTGTGTGCCATGAAGATACGCCCAATTCTTTGCCAAGGTATTGTTCAAATTCTGCGTGGGATGAAATAATTTGCATTGAAATGTATTTTTTATCGCCTTGAGTATGGCGGTTTATAATTGGTTATTGTTTTTAATGTAATCTAAATCAAATTTCTTTCTTTAAACCAAACCTCATCGGGTACTGCAGAAAAGTTATCCATTTTGTTGATTAATATTTCTGCATCGGCTTCGTTAAATACCAAATCGCGATTTGCAGGTTTAAGGAATTTACTTTGCACCATCATTTCCATTTGGGCAAACAAAGGATCGTAAAAGCCACCCACATTTAAAACACCTATGGGTTTGTTGTGCAACCCAAGTTGTAACCAGGTAAGCACTTCAAAAAATTCTTCAAGCGTACCAAAACCACCAGGCAAAATAACGAAACCATCACTTAAATCGGCCATTTTTTGCTTACGCTGATGCATGTTTTCTGTAATAATCATTTCAGTAAGGGCTTTATGACCAACTTCTTTATCCATCAAAAATTGAGGAATTACGCCCGTAACCAAACCGCCATTATCCAAAACATCGTTGGCTAAAACACCCATCACTCCAACGCTACCTCCACCATAAACCAACCTAATTCCTTGCCTTACAAGTGTTTCTGCAAGTTGTTTTATTGCAGTACGCAGCTGCATATCGCCATTGAAGTTTGAGCCGCAGTACACACAAACTGATTTAAGCTTATTCATTTAAATAAAAATTTAGCGAAGTTAATATTTTATCGGCTTTTTGTAAATTTTATTCTGCACAAACCTGTTACACTTATTTATGTTATGGTTTTAAACCTTGTAGCGGTAGTTAATTTTGTAGTATATGATGTTTGCCTAAATTCAATATTTACTAAAATTTTATCTTTAATTAGCAAAGCAAAAGATATCGTACACAAAAAAGCGCCGAATAAATCGACGCCTTCTAACCAAATATAAATTGAAAAAAGAATTAAAAAGAAAATCTTAAAGTTGCACCATACGTTCTTGGGTCGCCTAACACACCAGCGTATAAGCCAGAATTACCTGCAGCTGCCTGCAATTGTTCATAATAATTTTTATTACCAATATTTCTACTCCAAACAAAAGCCGAGAATTTATCTGACCTGAACCCCAATCTTGCATTAAATAATGAATAGCCCTGAACGTTTAATACCGTACTTGGCGTTGCATTCGATGAATATTCCGAGCGGTAACTTGCATCGCCGGCAATAAAATATCGACCGGGCTTAGTAGCTAAATTTCCCGGAGTGCTAAACTCTGCGCCACCAGAAATGTTCCATTTTGAAATTCCCGGCAATCTACCGCCTGATGCATCTTTAAAAGCAACTTGAGTTGCAACACCATTTATTACTTGAGTAAATCCGGTTTCTTCTAGCGGTAATGGAGCATTTGTGAAAGATACATACTTACCATCAAGATATGCCAAGGCAGCATTTAATGTTAAAAATCTTTCTAATTGATATGTTCCATCAACTTCTAAACCTTTTACATTTACCTTTTCTGCGTTTGCCAAATAGCCTCTGTTTACCCCCAATTGTGGCGATTGTACATTGGTTTGGTAATCTTTAATATCTGTATTAAAAGCAGATACATTTAAAATTGCACCTTTGAATGGCCTTGTTTTTACACCAAGCTCATAATGCTCAACATATTCAGGTTTAACTACTGCTAGCGATAAATCTGCCTGGCCGGTTGAAGTTGTAGGCAACCCACCTACATTTACACCAACAGGTTTATAAGCAGTAGAAAATGTTCCATATGCGTTTAATTTAGGGCTCGGACGATATGACACTGTAATGTTTCCTGATAGGTTATTATTTTCTATGCTCGTATTAAACTGTTGATTGCTGTAAACTGCCGCTTTCAATCCCAATAAAGTTGCATCTGTAGTTTGTAAACCGCCATAAGTGGCTCTATCGTAATTCACATCCTTTTTATCATATGTAAATCTTAAACCAGGTAAAACGTGTAAATTTTTGAGCACTTCCCAATCTATCTGACCGAAAACCGCAGCACTCAACGATTTTATTGTCGAATTTGTTTTTATACCAAACCCATCCAATAAACCAGGAGTGGCATATAATGCTTGGCTACCTGTATTTGAAGTCTGCACAAATCTCCATTGGTCTTTTCCAACTTCTTCCGTTTGGTCTAAGCCTTGCAAATCCTGACTTAAAGCAAATAACCCAATTACACCGCTTATTTTTTCGGTAATGTTACCTGCATATCTAATTTCTTGAGAATATTGGTCGTGGCGAGAATTACCTTGTGATTTTGTAAGTGCAGCCAATTCCGAAAAATCACGATCATTTGTTGGATCCCAGTTCCAGAATCTCCAGGCCGTTGTTGACGTTAATGTTCCATTGCCAATTTTGTAATCGACATTTAAAGAGATACCCCCTATTGATTGATTATGTCTCCACGGGGTATTTGTATTTATCTCTCTCGAAAACGGATCTATTTTAGGTTGCTGATAGCCTAAATCGGAAATAATTCTGGCATACTGGCGGTAAGCACTACGTTGGGTAGTTGTAACACCAGCAATAACTAAAGGATAACCTGCCGGATGTTGAACGCTAACATCGCTACTTAACAATATTTGTAATCTATCTGAAGGGCTAAAATAAAGCTGACCTTTAAAGCCAAGATTATTCTGCCCGCTATATCTACGTTCCTCCCTTGTATTCCAAATGGTTCCATCTCTTTGCGTACCTGATAAAGAAATTTTTGCTGCTAGATTTTTTGCTAATCCGCCAGAAACTGATGCCTTCGCTTGAAGAAAATTATAATTTCCAACACTCATTTCTACTTTAGCCGAAGGCGTTTGAGTAGGTTTAGTAGTTGTGATGTTGAAGGCACCTGCAGTTGTATTTTTGCCAAATAATGTACCCTGGGGACCTCGGATAACTTCTATTCGTTCTATATCTAAAAAATCTGTTGATGTAGCAGCCGGACGAGCATGATAAACACCATCTACATAGAAACCCACGCCCGGGTCGATACCATCATTTGTTAATCCGAATGTAGAACCCAAACCTCTGATATTAAGTGTAGTATTTCTTGCATTGGATGCGTAAAGTTGTACAGAAGGAACCAATTCTTTCAGCCGATTAACATTAAATGCACCAGCATTCTCTGCAGCTTGTCCTCCAATCACCGTAATTGGAATCGGTACATCCTGCAATACCTCTGACCGTCTTCTTGAAGTAACAACAATTTCATCGAGCTGTGTATCTTCTACCAAAACCAATTCAAGTGGTGTATCCTGAAATTTTAAAATTTGAAAATCCTGAGGTTTGTAGCCTACAGAACTTATTCGAATGTAAAATGGTGGCTGTTGCTTTGCATCTATGGTAAAAACACCTGCTGTATCTGCAATTACGGCTACGTTCGTTCCTCTCACAGCAACTGTGGCGCCAGGTATAATAGCATTATTGGCTCCCTTTACTATACCTTTTATTGATGTTTGAGCATAAAGAATTCCGGTGGATAGTAGTATTGAAAAGATGATAAGTAAGCTTTTTTTCATAATTATGTAATATGGAGGATAAGGATTTGGAAAAAAATAAAATTCTGTATGTGTGTTTTGAATTGATAATTCTAAATATTAATATTATATAAAATCTATAGATTTAGTAGGCAAATATATTAAAAAAAAGTGTTTGCCAAATTTTATTTTGTGGAATTGAGATAAATTTTCATTTCAGAAAAACTTTTTCATAAAAAAAGCGGAGCCTCTAATTGAGATTCCGCTTTTCAAAATGCTTGATTATAAACTGAATTCGACTATTAATTTTCCTTCATATAATTAATAGGCTGCTTTTTATAGTTAACGTCACCCTGAATTTATTTCAGGGTCTTATTTGCAGGAAAGATGCTGAAATAAATTCAGCAAGACGTGTCTTAAAAGCAATACGGCTATAAAACAGGAAAATATTAGGTTTAATTGATCACAGGTTTACAGTAATTTCAATTTCTCTTATCTCGTATAATTTGGAGCTTCTTTCGTTATTGTGATATCGTGTGGGTGGCTTTCACGCATACCCGCTGCTGTAATCTGAACAAATTGAGCTTCTTGCAAAGCTTCGATGTTTGCAGCACCGCAGTAACCCATACTTGCTCTCAAGCCACCAATGTATTGATACATCACTTCTGCCAAAGTACCTTTAAATGGAACACGACCAACGATTCCTTCAGGAACTAGTTTTTTGATATCATCCTCAACATCCTGGAAATAACGATCTTTTGAACCTTGTTCCATTGCTTCGATTGAACCCATTCCGCGATACGATTTAAACTTACGACCTTCGTAAATAATGGTTTCACCTGGTGACTCTTCTACTCCGGCAAACAATGAACCAGCCATCACCGTACTAGCACCAGATGCAAGTGCTTTTGCGATATCGCCTGTGTGCTTAATACCTCCATCAGCAATAACCGGAACGCCAGTGCCTTTCAAAGCTTTTGCGCATTCATAAACTGCATATAACTGAGGAACCCCAACACCTGCAATAATTCTGGTGGTACAAATCGAACCAGGACCAATACCTACTTTAACCGCATCTGCACCTGCATCAGCCAAAAATTTTGCTGCAGCGCCAGTTGCAATATTACCAACAATAACCTGTAAATCAGGGTATTTTGCTTTTACTTCTTTAAGTTTATCTACAACACCTTTGGAATGACCATGGGCTGTGTCAATAGTGATAACATCAACACCTGCGTGTACCAAAGCATCAACTCTTTGCAGAGTATCTGCGGTTACACCAACCGCAGCACCAACGCGTAAACGGCCACGTTCATCTTTACAAGCTGCTGGATAATCTTTCACTTTTGAAATATCTTTGAAAGTGATTAAACCACTTAAATAGCCATCTTTACTAACAACAGGGAGTTTTTCTATCTTATAATTTTGAAGAATTTCTTCTGCCTGAACAAGTGTCGTCCCTTCTGGGGCAATGATTAAATTATCTTTGGTCATTACTTCCACAATCGGTCTTTTCATATCCTTTTGGAAACGCAAATCGCGATTGGTAATAATGCCGACCAATTTATTATCGCTGCTAACCACAGGAATACCGCCAATTTTATGCTCTTTCATGATTTTAAAAGCATCGGCTACAACAGCAGTTTCCAGTAAAGTAACAGGATCTTGAATCATTCCGCTTTCCGAACGCTTAACTTTTCGCACTTCTTCCGCTTGTCTTTCGATAGTCATGTTTTTATGCAACATGCCAATACCGCCATTTTGTGCAATAGCGATAGCAAGTTCAGCTTCTGTTACGGTATCCATGGCTGCAGAAATCAGTGGAACGTTAAGCTTGATTTTTTTTGTTAAGAAAGTGGCTGTATTTACATCGCGAGGCAGAATTTCTGAATATGCGGGTACTAAAAGTACATCGTCATAAGTTAAACCTGTAGCAATAAATTTTGTGGAGTCGAGTTGCATAGCAAATAAATTACGATTTATTATTTGCCAGGCAAAGATAAGGAAATAAGCTGGAAATAAAAGCTTAAAATATATTATAGATAAATATTAAGGTTTGTTGACAAAGCATTAATTAAAATTTAAACAATGTTTTCTGATTCTAAAATTTCCGAAATTTCTTTACTAGAGATAGAATCCCTTACACCTTTACTATAAATGTTGACTAAAAAAACAGTCTTTTCAACAATTTTTACAAATGAAATTATTCTAGCACCTCCACTTTTGCCTTTATTTTTTGATGAAATCGCAATTCGAATTTTATAGACATCATTACCCAAAGATGTTCCCTTAGTTGGATTTTCTTGAAGTTCTTTACCCAAATCACTTAGCTCATTGGATAAAGAGGGGTATTTTTTAATTAACTTTTTTGCTTCCTTTTTGAAGGTAGCCGTAAGAATGATATCATACTTCATTCAAAAAATCTTCTAAAGATGTACCACTCATCTTTCCTTTTTGAATGAAGCCTACTTCCTTAAAACCTTGCTTAAGATCTTCATATACCTGAGTATTTTTAGATTTTGCTATCTTTTTACTTAAATCTTTCTTGATTTCAAACTTAACATTAAAAGCCTTAACTACAGCTTTTAATGCCTCTATTTGGTCAGTAGTTGTAGGATGTGCTATAAAAATACTATCCGTTTGCATAATCGTTTATTCTTCTCTTGGCTTAATATACAAATTTACAATTACAATTAAATAATTAGTATCGAGGAAAACTATTTTATATCAACATTCATGATAAAACTCTCCCTATTTCTTCCCTACTACAACCTCGGTAAAGGTTTCAGTTGTTAAATACTTATTCGCTAAGACTTTTATTTCAGCAGTAGTGATGGTTTTAACTTTATTAATGTAGTTTTCATAGTAATTGTAATCTAGCCCTGAGAAGTAAATATTTTTAAACTTATCTGCGTGAGAGAATACATTTTCGAGGCTTCCAAGCATAGAACCTAGCATATAATTTCTCACTAAACCTAGTTCTTCTTCCTCAACCAATTCATTTTTCAACAGTTCAATTTCTTTATAAATTTCGGTTAATGCCGCAGAACAAACATCAGCACCAACTTCTGTAGCGATAAAGAAATAACCCGCATTTTTCATCGATACAATACCAGAGCCAATTCCGTAGGTATATCCTTTATCTTCACGAATGTTATTCATCAATCTAGAACCAAAATAGCCACCTAAAACACAGTTTAAAATTTGTAAACCAGCAAAATCTTCATGTCTACGATTAATAGCCAAACGACCGATACGAATGGCCGATTGTAATGATTCTGGTTTTTCTTTATATACTTCGTTCTTCTGAGATAAATCGAAATTAAATTGATTTTTAACTGAATTGCTTGCTAACCAGTTGTTTCCAAAATGTTCATTCAATAAAGAAAAGCTTTGTTCATTAAATTTACCTGCAACAACAATCGTACAATTATTTGGCGTGTAAGCAGCACCAAAATATTCCAACAAATCATCTCTTTTCACAGCATCGTAGTGCTTTAGTTGAATATCTACACCATAAGCCGTATTACCAAAGAGTGCATGTGAAAACTCTTTACGAGATAGTATATCATTCTTTTGAAGATTGACTTGCAGTTTTTGCTTTTGATTTTGAATGTAGATATCGAGCTCTTTTTGAGGAAACTGACTATTTGAAAGCACATCTTTAACAATTGGTAAAACCGATGCCAAGTGTTTATTCAGCGTGTAAAGTGTAACAGTAGAATGATCCTGACCATATTCTGTTTGAAAAAATGCTCCGTAAAAATCTATTTGCTCTGCTATTTCCTTTGCCGAAAGTTTATTCGTTCCATTATTCAGCATAGCATTAACTGCTATTGCCTGCAATGGTTTTTCAGCATTCCAATTTACATTATCAAAAAGAAATTCAATTCTTACTAAATCCTGCTCGCCAGAATATACAGTAAAAACGGGCACGCCATTATCTAAAATACTTTTCTGAGGCTGAATAAATTTTATGTTTGAAACCTGTTTAAAATCAGGCGCTTGCGTACGATTAAGCATTTTCTTCGGTTAAATAATATAATGTTGATGATGAATTTTTATCGAAAGTTTGATTCGATATTCTTTTGATATCTTCTGCCGCTACCTTTAAATATTGACTTGCTTCGTTATTTAAAATATCAGCATTTCCAAGCAGTTCGTAGTAAGCCAGATTCATAGCTTTATCCAACAAACTCATTTCAGAAAATACTAAAACAGATTCTACTTTGTTTTTTACTTTGGTTAATTCATTAGCATCAACCAATTCCGTTTTGATTTTTTCGAGTTCTGCCCAAATTGCTGCTTCTGCCCTTTCTATCGACACACCTTCAACAAGCTTTCCTTCAACAATAAATAACCCGGGATCTAAGCTACTCGATATGTATGCATTAATATCGCTAAACAGTTGTTGCTCTTTAAGTAAACTGTTGTGCAAGCGTGATGATTTGCCACCAGAAAGAATATCTGAAAGTAAATCATAAGCGTAATAATCATCGCTTAATCTACCTGGAGTTTTAAATGCAACATAAATAGCATTTAAGGGAACATTTGCTTTAACCGTTTCAAATCGTGCTTCGGTTTGCTTATCTTCCTGGGGTAAATTTCTATTGTATTTTTCTCCGGATGGAATTGGTTCAAACCATTTTTCGGCAAGCTTTTTAACATCTTCAGTTTTTACGTTTCCACCAACAACTAAAATTGCATTTTGAGGATTGTAATGCTTATTAAAGAAAGCTTTCACATCAGTCATTGTTGCATTTTCGATATGCGAAAGTTCTTTACCAATGGTTGCCCACCGATATGCATGTTTTTTATAGGCAAGCGGACGTAATTTTAACCAAATATCGCCATAAGGCTGATTTAGATATCGCTGCTTAAATTCCTCGCTAACAACGTTGATTTGTGTTTCTAAACTTTTTTCAGAAAAAGCTAGGTTAAGCATTCTATCACTCTCTAACCAAAACGCAGTTTCTATATTTTCTGCAGGTAATGTGATGTAATAATTGGTAATATCATTGCTGGTAAAGGCATTGTTTTCTCCACCAACGCGTTGCAAAGGTTCATCGTAATTTGGGATGTTAACAGAACCACCGAACATTAAATGCTCGAATAAGTGTGCAAAACCCGTTTTTTCTGGGTCCTCATCGCGAGCACCCACATCATATAAAATATTTAAAACTGCCATTGGCGTTGTAGCATCTTCATGCACCAAAACTTTTAAACCATTGGCTAGTGTAAAGCGATTAAAATCTACCATTATCAAATTTTAGGAGCGTAAAGATAGAATTTTTTTAGTTGTTTGGGGGGTTAGTTGATTGGGTGTTTACTTGGTTCGTTTTTTGGTGATTGGGTGTTTAGTTGTTAGTTGATTAGGTGTTTGGTTAGCGGTTGATATAGTAAAGTTTTTGGATACAATTAATCAATTAGATAGCAAATTATCTTACCAGAAAATAATTAGCCTACTAACAAACCAAAAAACCAATCAACTAATAACCCAAAAAACCAACTAACCTTGCTATTCTAACCAACCAAAAAACCAACCAACAAACAAACCAATTAGATTTGACATCTAACAAACCAAAAAACTAATCAACCAACAAACCATTGCTTATATTTGTACCTATGAATACAGCCGATTTACTGCAAAGGGCATTACATTTCGAATTTTTAACACAAGAAGAAGGTGTTTATTTATATCATAATGCCGATACCGCATCACTAATGTTTGTTGCCAACGAATTGAGAAAAATTCAGGTTCCAAGCGGTAAGGTAACTTGGCAAATTGATAGAAATGTAAATACAACGAACGTTTGTATTGCCAACTGTAAATTCTGTAACTTTTTCCGCAGGCCTGGTCACGACGAAAGTTATATTACCGATATCGAAACTTACAAAGTTAAAATTGAGGAAACTTTCCGTTTAGGTGGCGACCAATTACTTTTACAAGGCGGCCATCATCCAGATTTAGGCTTGGCTTTTTACGCTGATTTATTTAGAAAATTAAAAGAATTATATCCTGATTTAAAGCTACATGCTTTAGGTCCACCGGAGATTGCGCATGTTGCAAAATTAGAAGGTATAAGCCATACTGAAGTTTTAAAAGCATTAAAGGAAGCTGGTATGGATTCGTTACCTGGTGCAGGGGCTGAAATTTTGAACGACCGTGTTAGGCGTTTAATATCAAAAGGTAAATGTGGCGGACAAGAATGGCTGGATGTAATGAGGGCTTGCCATCAGTTGGATATTACTACATCTGCAACGATGATGTTTGGACATGTTGAAACCATCGAAGAACGTTTTGAACATTTGGTTTGGATTAGACAAGTACAGAGTGAAAAACCAGCTGATGCAAATGGCTTTTTAGCATTTATTCCATGGCCATTTCAGGATGATGGAACATTGCTGAAACGTTTGAGAGGCATTACCAATGACGTTACGGCTGATGAATACATCCGCATGATAGCGTTAAGCAGAATAATGTTGCCGAACATTAAAAACATACAAGCGAGTTGGTTAACCGTTGGTAAAGCAACAGCTCAATTGTGTTTACATGCTGGCGCTAACGATTTTGGTTCAATTATGATTGAAGAAAATGTAGTATCAGCTGCAGGTGCACCACACAGATTTACAGCTGCAGGCATTCAACAATCTATAAAAGCAGCAGGTTTTGAACCACAACTGCGTGGACAAAAATATAACTACAGAGATTTGCCAGAACATTTGGAAGAGCAGGTAATTACTTATTAAGATTGGAATTAAAGGAATGAGTGAATTTTGAATGAGTGATTTATTGAATGATTGGATGAGTGAATGAATGAATTATTGAATTGTTAAATGACTTTAAAATCTCCGATAACGCAAATATTAATCTCAAATAGCGAAAATCTCGTTTTATCTCACTTGCAAAACAAGCTTAGGTTTCTTGCAATTACCAAAGTAAACTAAACCCTTTTGAAGCGACATCCTTTTTAGCTTTTTCAGCTAAAAAGATACAGCGGAAAAAGGGATGGACACAAATTGAAAACCGGAGCTTGTTTTTCCAAAAAATCTAGAGCTGATTTTATTGAGTTTTATCTTGAAAGTCCTTTAATCTTAAAAATCCTGCCTAAAAAATTAAAGGGGAGAAAAATCTAAATTCTACCTTCAAGATATTATCTTGAAAATCCTTTAATCCTACAAATCCTGGCCAAAAATAAAGGTAAGTAAAACCTAAGTTCCACCTTAAGGATATTATCTTGACAATCCTTTAATCTTTCAAATCCTGGGCAAAAAAATAAAGGGAAGTAAAACCTAAATTCTACTTTAAGGATATTATTTTGAAAATCCTTTAATCTTTCAAATCCTGGCCAAAAAATAAAGGGAAGTAAAACCTAGGTTTTACCTTAAGGATATTATCTTGAAAATCATCCTTTAATCTTAAAAATCCTGGCCAAAAATAAAGGGAAGTAAAACCTAAGTTCCACCTTAAGGATATTATCTTGAAAGTCCTTTAATCTTAAAAATCCTAGCCAAAAATAAAGGGAAGTAAAACCTAAGTTCTACCTCCCTACCTTAAACTAAACATTACCTAATCAATAATGTAAAATTCTCATTTACGACAGTTTGAATCCTGTTCTAATAAATAAGTTTGCTATGTTTTTAACAGCAGCTCCTGTTAAGAATTCATCAAATGATTCTGCAGCAGCAGCTCTTGTAACACCTGTTGCAATACCAGTAACTTCAATTGTTGCTTGGATTGTGTTGTTTTCGCCAGCATAAACAGCATCTACAGCAGCAATACCAGTATCGTTTGAAACACCACCAGCACCTAAGCTAATCCATGGTTTTAAACCAACACCTAAAGCAGCAGCAGTCATTTGACGTAAGTGAGCAGCGTGACGAGCTTCAACTGAGTGAATTTGTAATGCAGTAGTTAATACAGGCATACCTTTTAATACCGGTGCTTGACCTTTGTAAGCTCTAACGCCCGTATCTTCGAAAGCTGTTGCAACTTTCAAGAAAGTTTGATAGTTAGTGAAAACATCAGCAAAACCACCACCAGCAGTAAAATCAAAATTGGCTTCAACTAAATTAATCGGAGTTGCATTTGCAGCTGTGATTGCTCCTTTTAACAAGTTAACGTGTGCTAATTCATGTGTACGAATGGTTGTAATTGCACCAGTTGCAGCACCAGCTGGAATTAAACCAGTTGATAACAATGCACGGTTGTAAAAATTATATTCTAAATGCTCTAATGCTAATGCGAAGTTTAAAACTTCTACAACATTTGCAGGGTTAGATTGACCATAAGCTTTCTGGAACATTGAACCTAATGCCAATGGTAATGCAGCTAATGAGATTTTTTTACCTGCGTTGAAAAAACTTTTCATTGCAGCTCTACGAGGATTTAACCTTTCATAGATCTCTCCATCAACTTTTTCAATTTCGTCTAATATATTTAAGATATTCATGATTTCTGATTTTAAAGATTAAAGGTTGGTAACGTTAATTTTGGTTTTAATAAATGGACCAGCTAATGCCAATACTTTATCAGGCGTTAAAGCACCATCTAAACCGTTTGAATCAGATGCGCCGAAAGCAGAAAGTGTTCCTAAATCTGCAAATGTACCATTAGAAATTTGGTCTCTTACATAAGCTGCGTGACGAGCCTCAACAGATACGATTTGACCTGCCAATACTAAATAAGTAGTATTTGTTAATCTTACACCTGCACCATTATAAGCTGCAACACCTAAATCTTCAAAGGTTTTTGCAGTTGCTAATACGCTACCCGCATCACTAAAATTGATGGATGAGAAGTTAACTTCTAAGCTACCAATAGCTGCAGTACCTAATGCTTTTTTAAAGAATTCTCTGTGTGCAATTTCGTGAAATTGAACATCTTGAAAATAAGCTTTTTGAGTTGCTGTAAAAGCTGCTGGTGGAGCAGATGCAACTTGAATGTAAAAAGCAGCCTCTAATTGCTCTAAAGCGTAAGCATAATTTAATACACCAAAATCATCTTTAAAATCTAAAGTTGCGCCCATGGTAGTATCTATATAACCACGATCTTTTTTACAACCTGCGGCAACTAATGCTAATCCGGCAGCACTTGCACCGGCAAACTGTAGAAAAGACCTGCGGCCTAAACTACCATTAAACAAACTTTCTTCCTGAAGTTCATCTTTTACTTTTAGTTCAGTGTTTTTCATAATTTTTTTTATGTCTAGGGGTTTTTATTCCTGTTTTGCTGATATATACGTGACAATTCTTTAGGCGGTTTTTTGATTTTGCATTTTTTTTTACAAGCTGTTTTTAATACATTCACAAACCTATTGCTATGAGTATATTAAAAGCTATTATTGTTGATGATGAAGAGTTTGCCCGATCATCTCTTTTTTTCCTGTTGCAACAAAATTGCCCGGCAATAGAAATTACTGGCATTGCCCGTTCTGTAGCCGAAGCGAAGGATATTTTAGCCCATCACCAAATTAATTTAATTTTTTTAGATATTGCTATGCCGGGCGGAAATGGTTTTGAATTGATACCCGATGCCCAGCAACATAATGCTGCAGTTATATTCACCACTGCGTTTGACCAGTATGCCTTAAAAGCAATAAAAGCCAATGCATTAGATTATCTTTTGAAACCTATAGATATTGATGAATTAAAAATTGCAGTTGATAAAGTTTTGGAATATACCCGGTTGCATCAAACTCTTGATAAAAAAGATGAAAGGATTACCAACCTGGCTACGAGCTTAAATAGCAAAACAGAAATAAGAAAATTAACGCTTCCGTATGGCCAAGGATTTAAGATGATTGATGTTGATGATATCATTTATATTGAAGCAGATAGCAATTATTCGGTTTTTCATTTAAGCAACCATGATAAAATAACGGTTTCAAAAGTTTTAAGAGAGTTTGAAGAACTACTGCCTTCAGAACAATTTGTGAGGATACATAAATCGAGTATCATAAATCTAAATCATCTAAAAGAATACAATTCTAAAAATGGCTTACAAGCATTGCTCAAAAATGGTGAAAGCATTAATGTATCAAGAAGAAGAGCCAGCGATTTTTTCGAAAAAATAAAACATTTTACAAAATCCAATGGTGAGCATAAGCAAAACTAACAAAGGATTTCTACCTGCAAGGAATTCCTGTAGCTTAAAAACTGTTTTTGGATGCATGGTCTTTGTGCTAATATCCCTGTTTAATCTTCCTCTTACTATAGCTCAAACAACCTATTTACCACATTATACTTCTAAAAACGGTTTACCAAGCAACAACTGTTTTTACATTCTACAAGATAAAAAAGGTTTCATTTGGATTGCTACCGATGCGGGCTTGAGTAGGTTTGATGGAACAAATTTTCAAAATTTCTCCATCGAAGATGGTTTGCCAGATACCCAAATTCTACAAATTAAAGAAGATAAGGAAGGAAGACTTTGGTTTTTAGCTTTAAACGGTCAGTTGAGTTATTTACAAGATGGTAAATTTTATAACCGAAATAACAGCAAGGTTTTAAAGGAATTGAACTCTAAAACCGTAATTGTTTCATTTTTAGAAGACAGTAAAGGCAGAATTTGGTTGGGTACAAACGCTAATCTTATCATTCAGTGGGATAAAAAATCGGTTAAAAAATTTATTTCATCAAAAATTAACAACCAGTTTACAAATGCATTTCTACACGAAGATGAGCTTGGAAATATTTATGCGTACAGCGATATAAGCACTCAAAAATTTGATGGTCAAAATTTTGTTCCAGCGAATAATATGGTGAACCCTTTATCCTACATGACAGCTTTCAACACCACTAATAGGTCATTATATTATTTAGATGAAGGCGGTTTGAAGCAATACCAAAATGGAGTTATAAAAAGCTTAATTAGAATTCCTGATAATTTGCTTAAAAATATGGCTGGCTATTTTTATTATGATGATAAAGATAAGGAAGTATGGCTGGCAAGCAATAATGGTGCTTTGGTCATGAATCAAAGTGGTAAAACAATAATGTATCTTCAAGGCACTGCCGTAAATCAATCTGTTAAAGATAACAGCAGTAACATGTGGTTCGCGACCAATCAAGGTATTTATATGCTGCCAAATACAAATTCCAGGTTATCAATTATCGATGCAGAATCTGGCCTAAGCAGCAATGTTATCAAAAGCATAACTAAAGATGCAGACAACCGACTTTGGCTTGGAACAGACGATGCAGTTATCGACATTTTAAATATAAAAAATTTCGAAATTGATGAAGTTGGTTTAGATGATTATAAGAAATACAAAACGGTTAAACAAATCACTTACGATGCAAAAAATAAATCCATCTACTTCTCTTCTGATTACGGTTTGGGAGTATTCAATAACATTTACAAAACTAAAAATGATGTCAAATACCTGAAAGAGGCAAACAACTCTATGTTTGTTATCAAGCATTTTAGTGTTGGCGAAAACAATAATCAACTAGCACTGGCACTCTCTTCAGGTGTCGTTTTTCTACCAAATCGAATTAATAATCTAGAATTTAATGCCTCAAAATACCGCGAAAAAGCAGACTTTTTTAAAAACCGGGCTTATCATGTTTTCTATGATAAAAACGGTGCATTGTGGTTTTCTAATGTAGATGGCTTATCAGAGCTTGTAAATGGCAAGCTTGTGCAACACTTTAAGAGAAATCAATTGCTAACAAAAAGAATAAATGACATACAACAATTACCAGATGGGACTTTAATTCTGGCTACGGATGGCTTTGGTTTATTATTCTACAAAAATGGCAAAATCACTAAGCAAATTACCCAGCAACAAGGTTTAACAAACGATATTTGCAATAGGCTATTTATTAAAAACAATGAGATTTGGGTTATTACCAATAAAGGCGTAAATAAAATTTCTGACTATGCAAATAAAGCTGATATTACCAATTTTGATTACGGTAAAGATTTATTAACAGAGGATGTAAATAACCTTTATATTGATGAAAGCACAGCCTATTTCGCAACAAATAAAGGGCTCATACTTTTTAAATATAACAATCAGAATGCAACTAAAAGCAAGCCAAAGGTTTATATAACCTCTATTATTAAAGATAAAGAACGTTTACCCATTAATAAAGATAATTTTGTTTTTGAAAGCGGTAATAACACCATACTTTTTACATTCGGTGCTGTAGATTTTACCACAAGCGATATTACTTATCGTTATCGTTTAAATGAAAATGCGCCTTGGGTAGAAACCAAAACTAGGCGTTTAGATTTCTCGGCGCTACAACCTGGTGATTATCTTTTTGAGGTTAGCGCAAAAAGTCAGAACAACGAATGGGGTCCATCGGCAAAGATTTCATTCACTATAAAAAAACATTTCTGGCAAACGTTTTGGTTCCTATCTATATTGATCGTTTTGGTAGGTTATGCTTTTTACAGATTAGCCGTTTACATTACCCGCCGGCAAAAAGATAAGGAGCAACAACAATTGCTCTTAAAAAATAAAATCTTAATGCTGGAGCAGCAAGCTTTACAAGCGATGATGAATCCTCATTTTGTTTTCAACGTTATGAATTCGATTCAGCATTACATAAATACACAAAATACAGCTTCGGCAAATAAAGTGTTAACAGGCTTTGCAAGGCTAATTAGAAAAAATCTGGAAATCTGTACCAAGAGTTACATCACGTTAGAAGAAGAATTAGATTACTTAAATCTTTACCTCAAATTAGAAAAAAACCGTTTTGGCAATAAACTTCAGTATAGTATAAATGTAGATGAAGAGATTGATAAGGATGATACATTAATCCCATCAATGTTATTACAACCTTATGTAGAAAACGCAATCTGGCATGGTATAATGCCAAAAGAAACCGGCGGGGAGATTCAAATAAATATAAATTTAGGCGATAACGACTACTTAAATATCGATATTATAG
The DNA here is from genome assembly GCF_003725795.1 of Pedobacter jejuensis. GTDB lineage: Bacteria > Bacteroidota > Bacteroidia > Sphingobacteriales > Sphingobacteriaceae > Pedobacter > Pedobacter jejuensis. The sequence continues at coordinate 54,294 of NZ_RBEE01000002.1, forward strand.
ATGATGGCGTTGGCATAGAGAATTCTTTAAGAGGAAAAAAGGACAATCACATTAGCAAAGGCATGCAGCTTACACGCGAAAGATTAATCCTTTTAGGACAAATTGAAGCAAAACCTATACATCTAAACATACATCAAAACACCGAAAACGGTACAACAGTCTCTATTTCCGTACCATTAAAATAAAAATATACCGTTTACTCAATTATTGATACCACTTACTAAATATAAACTACTACAGGTTGTGTTTAGCCTTAAACTTGTGTTAGAAATAAACGATAGTGTTTATCAAAACGTTCTTATAGAATTGATATAGATATTAATAACCTAACCTAAAACTATATCTTAATTCAGGTTTCATTTGTGTGTTAAAAGCGGTCTTGTTTTTTAAAAACGAGACCGTTTTTTTTTAGTCAAAAATTTTACATTTGTTTATGCCGCAAATTAATCTAGTCAATCACATTGAAGCCTTAATTTTCTCATCCGTACAAAGTATAACTGTACAAGAAATTCTGTTAGCATTAAATGCAATATTTGAAGATAGTTGTAACGAAAATCAAATATTTGAAAGTTTAGCAGCAATTAAAGAAAAATACGCGTCAAATAACTTTGTTATAGAATTGGTAAATCTTAATAACGGTTATCAGTTTTTAACCAAAAAAGAATGCTACGAAACCGTAAATCAACTCCAGTTACACCGTTCTAAGAAAAAATTAAGCCAGGCTGCGATGGAAACCTTAGCCATTATTGCTTACCGCCAGCCGATAACAAAATTAGAAATTGAACAAATTAGAGGTGTCAACTCAGATTATTCTGTTCAAAGGCTTTTAGAGAAAGAATTAATTAGCATAGAAGGAAAAGCAGAAACACCTGGGAGACCAATTTTATACACCACAAGTGGATTATTTATGGATTATTTTGGCCTAAATAACCTATCACAGCTACCGCAGCTGAAAGATATTGCTAAAGAGGAAAATACTATTGGTGAAACTGCAGAATAAATAAATTTTAATTTGTTTATAGCCAGGTCGTTATTAAAAAAAGTTTTTTCGTATTTTTAAACTGTAAAAGCAATATTTATTTTTGTTGTATGAAAACTCCAAAGAAATCCCCGATAAAGCCGACTTCAAAAAAAGAAGTAGAAGATAATGATGATTTTGAAGATGATGCAGAATTAATACCTGCTAAAAAACCTCAAGATGAAGATGATGATTTCGACATTCCATTAGATGATTTGGAGAATTTCGACACTTTTGACGATGATGACGAAGATTATTAATTTTTAATATATATACATTTGAGAAGCATCCGCACCGTTTGGTAGGATGCTTTTTATTTTAAAAACTGCCATGCAAATTATACAGGTTAACAATACATCATTAAAAAACAATTTTTTAGAAGTACCAAAAATTCTTTACAAAAAAGACAAAAATTTTATTTGTCCGCTGGATACAGAAGTTGAGAATGTTTTCGACCCAAAAAAGAACAATTTCTTTAATCATGGCAAATGTACAAGATGGGTTTTGAAAGATGATTCAGGAAGTTTAATTGGACGTGTTGCTGCTTTTATAAATGAAAAAAAAGCATTTAACTATGAACAGCCAACCGGAGGCATGGGCTTTTTTGAATGTATTGATGATGAAAAAGCAGCTTTTTTATTGTTTGATACAGCAAAACTGTGGCTAACAGAAAATGGTATGAAAGCCATGGACGGACCGATTAATTTCGGCGAAAATGATAGTTTCTGGGGCTTATTGGTTGAAGGTTTCACGCCACCTTCTTTTGGTATGAACTATAACTTCCCTTATTATAAAAAACATTTTGATGCTTATGGTTTTGTGACCGAATACGAACAACTAACAAATCATATCAATTTAACCATTCCTTTCCCCGAGCGCTTTACAAAAATTGCCAATTGGGTAAGAAACAAACCAGGATACACTTTCGAATATTTCAGCAAAGCAAATTCTGAAAAATACATAGCTGATTTGATGGAAATTTATAATGACGGCTGGCAAGATTTTGAAAATTTCGTACCGATTAAGAAAGAAACTTTAGAAGAGAGTTTTAAAAGTATGGAACCGATTATGGATGAGCATTTAATTCAATTTGCTTATTTTAACGGTGAACCAGCATCATTTGTTGTACTTATTCCTGATGCAAACCAAATGATTAAAGGTTTTAATGGAAAACTCGGTTTATTAGAAAAGTTAAAGTTTGCATACAGGCGTTGGGTAGGTGTTACCCGTATGAGGGCGATTGTGATGGGTACAAAACCAAAATTTCAAAAACATGGTTTAGAATCTGTATTGTTTATAAGCCTAGGCGAATATGTACTACCAAAAAATCAGTATAAAGAATTGGAATTGAGTTGGGTTGGCGATTTTAATGAGCAAATGATTGCAATCCACAAAGCAACTGGCGCAACATTTGGCAAAAAGCATTTAACAATGAGGAAGGTTTTTTAGGAGCAAAGATAAAGGAACAAAGAGCAAGCGGAAAGGAACAAAGAGCAAGGGGAAAGGAACAAAGAGCAAGGATGAAAGAGCATTTTGCTTTTCACCTTTATTCTTTATTCCTTGTTCCTTATTCTTTATTCCTTATTCTTTATCAACGTTCTCAACGCAACTCAGATTCCCAATTTATCATAAAGCTCAATCACTTTTTTACGAAGTTTAGTTAATTCCTCATCTTTTTCTACCATTTCTTTTTTCAATATAGAAATTTCATCGGCTGAATTTTGAGATTCACCATCCCCAGAGATAAGGTGATGAACAGAAACTTTGAATGTTTTTGCAATTTGAAGTAAACGAGAAATATTTAAATCGGTTTGTCCGGTTTCAATTTTGCAAAAGGCTGGTGTAGAAATATTAATCATTTTGGCTGCTTCAGCCTGACTCAGGCCTAGCTCTATCCTACTCTGTTTGATATTCTCTCCAATACTTTTCATTTATTAGTTGATAACTGAGGAAAGTTTATCTCGATAATGCTCCAGCCAATTCAGGCAAATCAAAACCGGCATAATTACCAGAACTCATCATTAATAAATTTGCATTTTTATAATTTAGGCTAAGCAAATAAGCCTTTAATTTAGAAGCGTCATTAAAAAATTTTAGATTTTTGTTTGAGAAAGCTTCCTGCACATCCATTTCAGAAAACGGCTCCATCCTCTTTTGCTCAAATGATTTCAAATCAATAAAAACTATAGCATCATCGGCTTTATCCATCGAACCTCCATATTCCTTTAAGAAATCTTTATTCAAACTACTAAAAGTATGCAACTCTATGCAAGCGACCAATTTACGATTTGTAAATTGAGCTTTAACAGCTTCGATTGTGGCTTTTAATTTAGATGGTGAATGCGCAAAATCTTTATACACATTTGTCGATTCATCAGCAGAAATTACTTCTAAACGTTTTGCAGCACCAGTGAAAGATGAAATGGCTTTGTTAAATTCAGCCTCGTTAATTTTTAATTCTGCACAAACTAATTTAGCAGCATTAAGGTTCATTAAATTATGGTCGCCAAAAATCTTTAATTCTGTATGCTCAGGCTGCAAATAAGTGATTCCATTTTTAATAACATGCTCAGGAATTGAATATCCGATTTTGTTAATTTTAGCTGAGGATTTTTCTACAATATCATTTAAATCTGCATCCGCTTCGCAATAAATTAAGGTTCCACCTTCTTCAATCGTATCAATAAATTTATCAAACTGAGCGGTGTAATCTGCATATGTTGGGAATACGTTTATATGGTCCCATGCAATTCCGCTTATCACAGCAACATTTGCTTTGTAAAGATGAAATTTTGGGCGCCTATCAATTGGTGATGCTAAATATTCATCACCTTCGATAATCATGACTGGTGCTTCTTTAGTCACTTTAACCATAGTTTCAAAACCTGCAAGTTGCGCACCAACCAGGTAATCAAAATCACGATTGTAGTAATTCAGCACATGTAAAATCATGCTGGTAATTGTGGTTTTACCATGGCTACCACCAATAACAACTCGTAATTTATCTTTGCTTTGCTCGTAAATATATTCAGGATAGGAATATATTTTTACGCCCAATTCCTGTGCCTTTAATAATTCAGGGTTATCAATTCTGGCATGCATTCCTAAAATTACGGCATCTAAATCTGTAGAAATTCTACCTTCATTCCAACCCATTTCAGCCGGCAATAAGCCATATTTATCTAAACGAGATTTTGCCGGTTCAAATATCACATCGTCGGAACCTGAGATTTGATAACCTTTTTTATGAAGTGCAATGGCTAAATTGTGCATGGCACTGCCACCTATTGCTATAAAATGTATGCGCATATAAATAAATTTTGAATGAGTGAATTATTGAATGAGTGAATGTATGAATTAGCATTCTATCATCCGCCCATTCTATAATTCTATCATTTTTTTTTCAAACTGGGCCGCAACCCAATCTGCATTTTGCTTATGATCAATATATTTAATACCATATTTGGCGCATTCTGCAGTAATCATTCCTAAATCTGGGTCAAGGTAAAAGCCACTGAAGAATATTTTTCCATTTGGTTTTAAAACTTCTGCATATCTGCTAATCTGATCAAGCAAAATATTTCTATTGATGTTTGCTAGTATAATATCGTAAAGCTCATCAGGAATAACTTCCTTGCTGCCGCACAAAGCTGATAAATTTTCGACTTGATTTAGGTTTGCATTCTCTATTGTACTTTCATAGCAAATATCATCATAATCGATTGCCATTAAACTTTTTGCACCTAGTTTAGCGGCGAGTATGGCTAAAATTCCTGTACCACAACCCATGTCCAAAACAGATTTGCCTTTAACATCAGCAGCCAGAATGTACTGCATCATCATTGTGGTAGTTTGATGATGACCAGTTCCAAAAGCCATTTTCGGATCAATTATAATCTCGTAAGGATAGGAAGGCTGAGGTTGGTGAAAGGTAGCACGAACGTAGCAAATGTCATCAATAATTAGCGGACTAAAATTTTTCTCCCATTCGGCATTCCAATTTTCGTCAGCTACATCACTTAAGGTATAATCTGCCTTAAAATCCCCTTCATTATTTTTGAGTAGGCTTATTAAGCTTTGTTCATCAAAATTTTCTTTAATTACAAAAGCTGTAAAACCATTTTCACTATCTTCAAAAGTATCGAAGCCTAAATCTGCAAGGTCGCTAATAAGCAAATCTTGCTGATAGTCTTCAATAGCTTCAAATTTAAATATTGCTTTTATGTATTGCATTAGCTGTTTAAAGCTTTAATGATATCGGTAAAGTCGCGTGATTTTAATGATGCACCGCCAATTAAACCACCATCAATGTCTTTCTGTGCAAATAAACTTGCTGCATTTCCAGGATTACAACTTCCACCATACAAAATTGTGGTATCATCAGCTACATTAAAACCATAATTTGCTTCAATTTCGCTACGAATAAAAGCATGAATATCTTGCGCTTGTTCTGGTGATGCTGTCAAACCTGTACCAATAGCCCAAACTGGTTCGTAAGCGATAACAACTTTGCTAAAATCTTCTTCAGTTAAGCTAAAAATACCATTTACCAACTGTTTTTTTAGAACTTCGTAATAACTACCATTGTTACGTTCATCTAAAGTTTCACCAATACAAAAAATCGGTTTTAAGTTATTTGATAAAGCGATTTTTGTTTTTGCAGCTAATAATTCATCGCTTTCTGCCTGGTATTGTCTGCGTTCTGAGTGACCAAGAATCACATATTCTACCCCAACCGATTTAATCATTTTTGCAGAAATCTCGCCAGTATATGCACCACTTTCTTTATCGTGAATATTTTGTGCGCCAATAGCAACATCAGCACCGCCAAGTTTAGCAAGACTGTTTAAGTGAATGAATGGAGCACAAATAATGGCAATTTGGTCGCCTTTACGTTCATCCTTAACCATGTTAACGATTTCACTAAATAACGAAACACCTTCGTTATAATCTAAATTCATTTTCCAGTTTCCTGCAACTATTTTTTTTCTCATTGTTTATTATTTATTTAAGGTTGGAATGTTATAGAATTGAAATGTTAAAATATTCAACATTCAAAGCTTTTCAACTTTGTTAAACATTTCAACTAATTTTTAAAATCTTCTAAATTCTTGTGTTAATTCAAAAACCTTGTTCAATATATCTTTTTCAATTTCATTAAAAGGTAAATCTCTTCTGGCATACACTTTTTCGGCAGTTTCAAACATTTTGGTAATGCTGTAAACTTCAAACCCATGCGCTCCGCCCCAGGCAAAATCAGGAATGAAATTACGAGGGAAACCAGCGCCGAAAATGTTGGCACTAACACCTGCAACAGTACCAGTATTAAACATGGTATTGATGCCACATTTAGCATGGTCTGCCATAATTAAACCGCAAAACTGCAATCCTGTTTTACGAAAACTTTGTTCATTGTAATCCCAAAGCCTAACATCTGCATAATTATTTTTTAAGTTCGAGTTATTACTATCGGCACCAATATTACACCACTGCCCCATAACTGCGTTCCCTAAATAACCTTCGTGTCCTTTTGATGAATATCCCCAAATTACGGCATTATTAATTTCACCACCAACCCTACTATGCGGACCAATGGTTGTGTTTGGATAAATCTTTGAACCCATTTTTACCGATGAACCTTCGCATAAAGCAAAAGAACCTCGAATATTACTACTTTCCCATACCTGGCTATTTTTTCCTAAATAAATTGGCCCTTGCAAACTGTTAAAAACAGAACACTCTGCTGTTGCACCTTCTTCAACAAAAATATTATCACCTAAAAATGTATTGGTAGAACTTAAATTTATTGATGTTCTTCCTTTAGTTAGCAATTCAAAATCCTTTCTTAATTCTGCGCCATTGTGCGTAAAAATATCATCAGGATATGTAATTTTAATAAACTGATTGCTGTATTGAATTGGTTTTAAAGTATTTACAGCTGCTAAATCGAAACTATCAGCATTAAAGGCTATAATTAAATCTTCAGCTAATAATACTTCGCCATGATTTAAGCCATTAATTTCATTTAGCAAGCCATCATCAGGACAAACCGAACCATTTATAAAAAGATTGGCATTTATTGAAGGATATTTTACAGAAAGATAATCTTGCGTATTGAAGCCAAAATCAGCATCAAAGTATTTAGCCCATTTCTCGGCTATGGTTAAGATGCCAATCCGTAAATCGGCTACTGGCCTTGTAAAAGTAAGAGGTCGTAATGATTCCCAACTAGAATCATCAAATAGATTGATTGTCATAAGCAACAAAAATAAAAAAAGTCCCGATGCTTTTGGCAAAGGGACTTTAAAAAATGCTTTTTAACGCTAAAATTATTTCTTAGCGTAACGGTTTTTAAATTTATCGATACGTCCTGCTGTATCAACCAATTTCATTTTACCAGTATAAAAAGGGTGAGACATGTGAGAAATCTCTAATTTATAAAGAGGATACTCATTACCATCTTCCCATTTAATTGTTTCTTTTGTATCTACACAAGATTTTGTTAAGAAAGCATATTCGTTAGACATATCTTTAAAAACAACTGGTCTGTAGCTTGTAGGGTGCAAATCTTTTTTCATTTGAATATTATTTTAGTTATTTGTGTTGAAAGCATCAAGAACATTTTTGCAATTTGCTGGCAACAACGCTTATGACCTTTCTGTTAGTCTTTTCTATCTCTATTTTAGAGGATGCAAATATCTTAATTTTATTTCTTAAATACAAGCGCAAATTAGAATTTTATATTGTAATAGTTTTGCATTTAAATTATTATGTCAATATCTAATTTCACGTCAGAGATGTAGCATAAAGTTTTTCAGAGCTATGTGTTTTCAAAGTGTTAGAAAAAGTTACCACAAAAATCTTCGCATTAATTTGAAGTATTTATAAACTATATTTATTGTTTCAATCACTTTACCATCCCCATGAATAGAAGAAACTTTATTAAAAGCGGCTCTGCTGCAGGTTTAATTACTACAATTGGCTTACCTGTATCTGCAGGAATTATTGTTGATGATGATATAATTACCGAATTTAAAGATGATTTCGATTTAAATGAAGTCACGATAACCCAATTGCAAAAGCTAATGCAAAGTGGTAAAGCAAGTTCGAAATCAATTACAAAAATGTATTTAAAAAGGATTGAAAAGATTGATAACAGCGGACCGAAATTAAACGCTGTGATAGAACTTAATCCAGATGCTATGGAAATTGCATCTAAAATGGATGATGAACGAAAAGCAGGTAAAATCAGAGGGATGATGCATGGAATACCTATTTTAATTAAAGACAATATTAATACTGCAGATAAAATGCAAACCACAGCTGGTTCATTGGCTTTGGCTGGAAATGTAGCTAGCGAAGATGCATTTATAGTTAAAAAACTTCGTGATGCTGGTGCTGTAATTCTTGGCAAAACAAATTTAAGTGAGTGGGCAAATTTCCGCTCTACACGGTCTTGCAGTGGTTGGAGTAGCCAAGGCGGACAAACTAAAAATCCATATATTTTAGATAGAAGTCCGAGTGGTTCTAGCTCAGGTTCTGGTTCTGCTGTATCGGCCAATTTATGTGCGATAGCCATTGGTACCGAAACCAACGGCTCTGTTATTGCTCCATCATCGTACAATGGTGTTGTTGGATTAAAACCTACTGTTGGTTTGCTAAGCCGGAGTGGTATTATTCCAATTTCAACAACTCAAGATACCGCCGGACCAATGGGTAGAAATGTTACCGATGTTGCAATCTTGCTCTCATCCCTTTCAGGAGTTGATGTGGAAGATGAAATAACGAAAAATAGTGAGGGTAAATCAGCAATAGATTATACCTCATTTTTAAAAGAAGACGCACTTAAAGGTAAAAGAATTGGTATAGAGAAGTCATTTTTAACAGGGCATGAAGGTGTAGTTGCGCTTTACAAAAACGCTATAGAAAAATTAAAGGAATTAGGGGCAGAAATTATCGAAATAGAGCTTTTAAAGGAAATGAGAGTTATTGGCTCTGCAAGTTTTACGGTATTGCAATGCGAATTTAAAGATGGCGTAAATGCTTATTTATCAAAAGCAAATGCGAAGGTTAAAACTTTGACTGATGTAATCGCATTTAATAAAGCTAATGAAGATAAGGCTATGCCTTATTTTAAACAAGAAACTTTAGAAAGTAGTGATAAAGCACCTAAAATTGATAGTAAAGAATATAAAGATGCTTTGGAAAAAGTAATCTCATCAAGAAAAATAATTACAGATTTGATGGCAAAATTTAAATTAGATGCCATTGCAGGAACGAGTTATGGAATTCCATCTGGTATTGATTTATTTAACGGAGATTACGGAAGTGGGTTTTATTTCTGTTCGCCGGCAGCTATGGCTGGCTTCCCACACATTACTGTACCGATGGGCAAAATTTATGAATTACCGGTTGGTTTATCAATTATGGCATTGGCTTATGAGGAACCTAAAGTTTTATCCATGGCTTTTGCTTATGAACAAGCTACGAAACACAGAACGGCACCAAAATTTATTAAATCATCGAATTTTTCATCGGGTGTTTAATCATTTGCCACGGAATCACAGAATACACGGAAACAAGTTTTTATAATCAAAGTACTGTGTTTTTATCTTGCATGAAAATTAAGTCTGCTTTGAACGCCCACTTCCAACATTTAGGCTTTATCTGCTGAATGTTTTCCAGGTTTCGATTTTGGCAAGTTGCCTAGCAATATATGCATCAGTTATTACCTCTGCGGAGCTCATACCTTCTGTAGTTTCAAGTAGCTCTTTTAATTTATATTGGTCAACATCGGCTTTGTATAAAATCTGAAGCAATTTTGGAAAATCATTATCAACTAAATAAGCAAAGGCATCTACAAGAACTTCTCGCAGCTGATTTTCTGAAAGGTTTTCGTTTAAATCGAAGTCTTTACCGATGATATTAATTATTTGCACGTAACAGGATTTTGAGATTTTAGAATTTTAGGATCTTGCTTTACGCTAAGAACCACAAAACTAAGTTAAATAAACCTGATAAAAGCGGACACGGAGCATCAGCCTTTTCGGCTGATTGCGGAGTAAAGCGGTTAGCAGGACTGCTGGTGCCGATGAAATGCAGAACCATTCATTTCCAAATCCCTAATCAACATTAAGGAATTAAGATCCCCGCATACGCCCGAATGACGAGCGTGTGAAAAAACATGCGGAATAAAGCGGTTAGCAGGACTGCTGGTGCCGATGAAATGCAGAACCATTCATTTGCAAATCCTTAATCAACATTAAGGGAATTAAGATCCCAGCATACGCCCGAATGACGAGCGTGTGAAAAAACTTGCGGAGTAAAGTGCTTAGCAGGACTGTAGAAGCCCTTGAAATGTAGAACCACTCATTTTCAAATCCTTAATCAACACTAAAGGAATTAAGATTCCCGCATACGCGAGAATGACAAGCGAATAAAACACATCATCCATTTCCCATTCACACATCTTCCATCATTTTATATCCACTTTATCTCCTGGCAAATTTCTATCAAAACGCCATTTGTATCTTTAGGATGTACAAAACAAACCATTTTATTGTCAGCACCTTTTTTTGGAGATTCATTTAGCAAAACAAAACCTTCTTGATGCAAGCGTTCCATTTCTGCCAAAATATCATCCACAAGAAAAGCAACGTGATGAATGCCCTCCCCTTTTTTCTCGATAAATTTTGCAATTGCACTATCATTAGAAGTCGCCTCTAAAAGTTCAATTTTATTATCTCCAGTTTTAAAAAAAGCTGTATTTACAAATTCTGATGCTACAAGTTCGGTTTTATAGCAATCGGTATTCAGTAATTTTTGGTAAATATCTATCGATGCATTTAAATCTTTTACGGCAATGCCAATATGTTCTATCTTATTCATAGTTTATAAGGTTATGTGAATGTAAAAATGCATGTTTTCCCTATACCATCATAGCTATTAATTATAATTGTTAAATAAGTTTTTTCGTATCTTTGTGTTACAAATAACAGAACTGAAATGAAACAGCCGATATATTTAGATAATAATGCAACTACACCTCTTGATCCAAGAGTTTTAGAGGCGATGCTACCATACTTTACCGAGAAATTTGGAAATGCTGCAAGCCGTAATCACGCTTTTGGTTGGGTGGCAGAAGAGGGAGTAGATTATGCTCGTGAACAAGTAGCCAAATTAATCGGCTGTACTGAAAAAGAAATTATTTTTACATCTGGCGCTACAGAGGCTGATAACCTTGGTATTAAAGGTGTTTTTGAAATGTATAAAGAAAAAGGTAACCATATTATTACTACGGTTACTGAGCATAAAGCTGTATTAGATACTTGTAAACATCTTGAAAAACAAGGTGCAAGAGTTACCTATTTAGGTGTTAAAGAAGATGGTTTAATTGATTTACAAGAACTTGAAGCTGCAATGACACCTGAAACGATTTTAGTTTCTATTATGTATGGAAACAATGAAATCGGTGTAATTCAACCAGTTAGAGAAATTGCTGCCATTGCACACAGATTTGGTGCTTTATTTATGACTGATGCAACACAAGCAGTTGGAAAGATACCTGTAGATGTAATTGCAGATGGTATCGATTTAATGGCTTTTACTGCGCACAAAATGTATGGACCAAAAGGCGTAGGTGCACTTTACGTTCGCAGAAAAAATCCAAGAGTTAAAGTAACCTCTCAAATGGATGGCGGTGGTCACGAACGTGGAATGCGTTCTGGTACTTTAAACGTTCCTGGCATTGTTGGTTTGGGTAAAGCATGCGAACTTTGTCGCCTGGAAATGGAAAGCGAAGCAATTCGTTTATCCGCTTTGCGTGATAGATTAGAATCTACCTTAAGCCAATTAGAAGAAAGTTATGTGAACGGAAATACGCAACATCGTTTACCACATGTAGCCAACATTTCTTTTAAATATGTTGAAGGTGAAGGTTTGATGATGGCGATGAGTGATTTAGCAGTTTCATCTGGTTCTGCTTGTACTTCAGCTTCGTTGGAACCATCTTACGTTTTAAAAAGCTTAGGTTTATCTGATGATTTAGCACACTCATCTATCCGTTACGGTTTAGGAAGATTTACTACTGAAGAAGACATTGACCAGGCTATTGCAATTACTCAAAAAGCTGTACTTCACTTAAGAGAACTTTCTCCACTTTGGGAAATGTTTAAAGAAGGTATCGATTTAAGTAAAATTGAGTGGGCAGAACATTAATTTGCTACGCAAATAAAGTTAAAAGTTATCAGTTGAAAGTTAAAAGTTAGGATGCAAAACATAAATATATTCAAATCGTTTGGTTAATAATTTGTGTTCTATATAACAATAATATATAATTAATAATGGGCTTCTACAGCTCTCTCCCTACTGGGGAGGGTTGGGGTGGGGCTCTAAAATCAAAAATATCATGGCATATTCAGAAAAAGTAATTGACCATTACAATAACCCACGTAACGTAGGGACATTAAATAAAGAAAGTAAATTTGTAGGCACCGGTTTAGTTGGTGCACCTGAGTGCGGCGATGTAATGCGCTTACAAATTGAAGTTGGAGCAGATAACGTAATTACCGATGCAAAGTTTAAAACATTTGGTTGCGGTTCTGCAATTGCTTCTTCATCTTTAGCTACAGAATGGTTAAAAGGTAAAACAATTGATGAGGCTTTAACAATCGACAATATGGATATTGTTGAAGAGTTAGCATTACCTCCAGTAAAAATTCACTGTTCTGTGTTGGCAGAAGATGCAATTAAATCAGCAATTAACGATTATCGCGTTAAAAATGGTTTAGAGGCAATCGTTTTAGAAAAATCACACCACTAGGAAATTTTAGATATTAGATTGACGATTTTAGATTGCATTTTGCAGGCTAATCGTAAATCTAAAATCGTAAATCGTAAATAAACATGATTACAATAACCGATAAAGCAAAAGAAAAAATCGACCATTTGATGCAGGATTCTGAAATGGGTTCTGATTATTTTTTACGCGTTTCTGTAAAAGGAGGTGGTTGTTCTGGTTTATCTTATAATTTAGATTTTGATAATGAATCTAAAACCGGAGATCAGTTTTTTGAAGACAGAGGAATTAAAATTGCATTAGATATGAAATCTTTCCTTTATTTGGCCGGAACGGAATTAGATTTTACTGATGGATTAAATGGTAAAGGTTTTAATTTCATAAACCCTAATGCCAGCCGCACTTGCGGTTGTGGCGAAAGTTTTTCAGTTTAAAAAACATTTTTATATTTAAAAATAGCCTCTACAAGAAACCTTCTTTAGAGGCTATTTTTATTAATTCAGCAACGTTATTAGCTTTAAATTTATGCAATAAGTTTTTTCTATGCGTTTCTACAGTTAATTTACTCAGGAATAGCATTTTAGCAATCTCTAAAGTTATTTTACCATCAGATATCAAAAGTAAAATTTCCTTTTCTCGCTTAGTAAGTTTTGGCATTTCACAATTACCATTTAAAGCTGGTTTTAATATTATAGCCCTTACGTCTTCGCTGAAAACAATTTGACCATTTAAAGCATCATTAATACAATTTAATAACTCAGCTGAAGATATATTTTTAAGCAAATAACCGCTTGCTCCGTTTTGAATCATATTCATTACCATACTTCGTTCTGTATGATTACTAAAGGCCAATACAATTGTTTCTGGAGCAATAGCTTTTAATTCTTTACATAAATCTATTCCGCTAAGATCAGGCAAGTTAATATCCAGCAATACCAATTCTACAGCATTCTTTTGTATGTATTTAATAAAATCATAGCCGTTATTAAAACTTGCTGCCAATTCGAATTTGTCAAAAATAAGAAGAAGTTTTTGTAAACCTTCAATTACTACGGGATGGTCATCAACAATGGCTATGCGTGTTTTACGTAACATTTAACTCAATATTTACGGTTGTACCTTTTTGGTTTTGTTCAGATTGTAACTCCAATTTTCCTTTCAAATAATTTACTCTGTGTTTGATATTGGTCATACCCATTCCCTGCTTTTGTTTTATTAAATCAATATCAAAACCTTTACCATCATCCTCTACAGTTATAAAAATGGTATCCCCGTTTTGGCTGCATTGCACCATAATTTGTTTTGCTTCAGCGTGGCGAACTGCATTTGAAAGCAATTCTTGAATGATACGATAAATTGTAAATTGTATTTTTGAAGGCAATTCTGTACTGAGATTATATAAATGGAAATCAACAGAAGTATTTTCTGTATTGGCAGATTCGCATAAATCTTTCAAAGCTGTTTCCAATCCGAACTTCAATAAAGATTCGGGCATCATATTTCGGGCTATATGTCGCAGTTCTTTAACAGAGCCATCTAGTTGAGCTATTATTTTTTCTAATTCCGGATCGGCAATGATTTCATTCTTATTCGCAGCCCATGTAGATAATTTGATTTTAACCGCCGAAAGCATTCCACCCAAACCGTCGTGCAAATCTCTTGCTACCCTCCTACGCTCTTTTTCCTCTCCATCAAGCATTGCATTAGAAGTAATAAGTTTGTTTTTGTTTTTGTAATAATTTATTGTGAAGAATGTAATAAGTAACAAAAAGGCTGCTACCGCTGCAAGCAACCAAATTGTTAATCGATTATTTTTTGCAGATAAACTCGCTTTTTCTTTTTCTATCTGAAGCTGTTCTATTTTTTTTTGATTTTCTACATTTCTAAATTTTATTTCTAATGCGTTAATTTTTTCTTTAAGCTTTGCATCATTTAGGCTATCATTAATTTTATTATATGCGACTAGCCATTTATAAGCTTCATCCATTAAGCCCATATTAGCATTTGTTTTAGCCAATTGGCCATAAATACTTTTTCTGCTATTTACATCCGATCGTAGTGGCCCATAAGACAGCAGATCCAACAAAATATTTTTACTCTTACCGTATTGCTTTGCATTGATATAAACCTCGTGTTTACGAAAGGAAAGCATTTGATACAACATCTTTTGATTATATGCCTTAGCGAGGACCATACCTTTATCTGCATTTTCCAATATGCGATTGGGAATTTGCTTGGAGGTGTAATACATGGATTCGCTATAATAATAAAGCGGATACTGAATGGATTCAGGATAAGGCTTAAGTATCTCCGCTGCTCGGTTCAGCATTTTTCTTGCTTGGCTGGTTTTGATAAGATAGCAGTAATTACCTGCTGCTGAAAGATAAGCCAGCAGAATGGTCGATGAATTGGGGTATGTTTTTTCAGCTAAAGCAATGGATTTATTAAATAATAATTCTGCTTTATTAAATTGAGCATTATACATAAAAGCACACCCAAGTTGTGTGTAGTAATAGGCCGTTCGTTCTGTATCGTTAATAGATTCTGATATGGGAATTACCTTTTTTAATATAATATCTATCAAATATTCGTACCCGTTTTCTGCTCGTTTAACAAGCGCATAATTAAACCAGCTGTAGGCTAATAATTGTTTAGCATCTTTAGTGCTATATTTTGCTAATTCGGCACAAGCTTTACCATAAGCCTGCTCAGCACTAATTTTATCATTGGCAACCAAATACCCGCCCTGATAAAAATAGAATGCCGCTTGTAAGAATTTGTATTTTTCTGATTGTTTTTTACCTGTTAACAAATAACGCTTACTTTTTACAGAATCTTTTAATCGCCAATAATCTGATAATAAAAAATTTGCCTTAGCAGACAGGCTATCCGATTTTTTGGAAACAATTATATTGTTCAGGCTATCAAGATATTTGTGCTCATTTAAAGGGACGTATTGCTGAGCCACGAGGTTTGAAAAATTGCAGAATAGAAAGCATACGGACAACCATCTTTTTAAAACAATCGATTTTTGCATTTACCTATATCTTTTTTAATTGAGGGACAATAATTCAATTAGTATTTTAACAAAAAAGCATCTTTGCTTATTATCTATAACAACGCAAAAGATAAGTATTATTAAATATATTAATTAAGTATTTTTAAATATACCTGTAAATGGGTACAAAAAAAATGCCTGCATGTTGGTATTGATTGCATTACATCTTGATCATAATTTTATTAAGCTTTTAATGAAAAACATTTAATAAAATAAATTATGAAAAAAACGTGGATAACTTGTTTTGCCTTTATATTGTTAGGCATAACATCGGCAAATGCTCAAGGAATTTTAGATAAAATTGACCGCACATTAAATAAGGCAGACAGGGCAGCTAATACAGCAGACAGAACAAATAATACAGCTGGTAAAATTGGTGGTATGTTCGGAAAGAAAAAATCTGCTTCTGGAGATAAATCAGATAACACAACCCTGATAAAGCTTAGTGGTGTAACATTTGCATCTCTTAAAACCATTAATGCAAATGTTCAAGCTAGTAAAGGTGTAGAAAATACAAAAATGAAATTTAGTTCTTCAGGCTCAACAATTACAGTACAACACGCCGGAACAACAGAAGATTTATTAAAATCTCTGCAGAAAAGTTCACCATCTACTTTTGTTGAAAAAAATATTGATGGCTTGGATGAAGGAGAAATTTCAGTCAAAATAAAATAAATGGAAAATTAACACATCTTAGTAATCCTTGGGTAGGTTCTATCTAAGGATTATTTGTTTTATACGCTCAGTTTTTTTGCAAATAGATTATCTGAAGTAATAATTATTAATGTTAATTAATCAACCCTTTTATGCAAACATCTAAATTTCGCAACATTTTATCTTTACTTTTTTGTATTGTGCTAATTACGGTTCTTTTATCGTGTGGTAAAGATGCTGCTGGAGAAGCAAGTACTGATAAATTTTTAAAGTGTAAATTAAATGGCAAAGCGTATAATTTTAATTATAATGTAAATGCCAATGATAAACCATCCGAAAAAGAAATTCATTTTGTAACAATTAGTGGATGGGAAAAGGAAGATATGATAACGGGCTTTGGCATCGGTTTAGTGGTTCCAAATGAGGGCGCTAAAGAAACAACCTATTCAGTAGCAGGTTCTTTATCCCCAGAGCTTGATGGAGACTATTTCATCCAAAACATGAAAGACGGCAAAATTATTAGCACTACCGTTTACAGCGGCGGCAGAAGTAGCGAAACATCATTTACATTAACGATAACCAGTTTAACCAAATGGGGCGTTAAAGGAACTTTTTCAGGAAAGCTAAAATTAAGTGGTGGTAATACCTTTATAAATGTAACTGAAGGTGAATTTTCTGCCCCTTACAATTGAAATTAGAATTTACCTCATAGCTAGTTATAAGGTATAAATAAACCCTTACCATCTAAAAAACAACAAGGCTTCGAATTTTCGGAGCCTTTTGCATTTTTTAATCAAAAAGCGTTATTATTGCTAACTGTAACGAGCAAACCAAATTGTAAGCAATGCCAATAATTAACGAGTTTTCTACTATACCTACATTACTAAGAAATGTGGTAAAAACCATTCATAAACCCGAACATACCTTTTTAATTCACAAGCAGGGTGCAGAATGGGCAGAAATATCTTTTGAAGATACTTTAAAGAGAGCTGACGCTGTATCTGCTTATTTCTTAGAGAAGGGAATTAAAAAAGGCGATCGATTAGGATTAATGATAGAAAATTCGCCAGAATATGTTTATTACGATCAGGGAATTCAGCAAATTGGCGTTATAAATGTATCCATCTTTCCAACATTATCAGAGCAAGAAGTTGCATATATCATCAATGATTCGGGCATTAAAGGCATTTTAATAGGTAACAATTTTTTATATCGCAAAGTGCTCAAAGTAACCGGAAGATGTAAAGAACTCAAATACATTATCCCCGCTTTTAAGGATTTTGAAAAGGTAACAATACCTGCCGATGTAAATGTAGAAGTAATTGCATTTTCGGATATTCTTGCTCTTAAACATCAAATCAGCGCTGCTGAAAAAGCAGAAATTGAACAATGCAGAAATGCTGTAAATCCAAGCGATGTTTCTTCTTTAATATATACTTCAGGAACTACCGGAACGCCTAAAGGTGTTATGCTAACACACTACAATTTTGTTAAAAATGTTGAGGTTTGCTTGGAACAGATTCCTGTAATTGATAAAACTGAAACATTTCTATCCTTCTTACCTCTTTCACACGTCTTCGAACGCACTGCAACCTATCATGTATGCTGTGCACAAGGCTGTAAAATAGCTTTTGCTCAAAGTTTAGAGCTTCTGGCAAAAAATATGGGCGAGGTTCGTCCTACAATTATGAGTTGCGTGCCTAGATTATTAGAACGGATTCATGATAAAGCCATAAAATCTGGTACAGCCGGTGGTGGTACAAAAGCCAAGATATTTACTTGGGCTCTAGAAACCGGAAATAAATATCGCTTATCTAAAGAGGCTGGAGAAAATCCAGGACTTGTTTTGACTGCTAAAAAAGCTATTGCCGAGAAACTGGTATTTAGTAAGATTAAAGAAAAAACCGGCGGAAGATTGAAATTTATGATTTCTGGTGGTGCAGCATTACCAAAAAATGTTGGTGAATTTTTTGGTGATTTGGGCATTAAAATATTAGAGGGTTTTGGTTTAACAGAAACCTCACCCGTTATGGCAGTTACAGAGTATCACCGACAGGTTTATGGTACCGTGGGACGCGTTATACCTGGTATTGAAATTGGCATTCAGGAGATTGAATCTAAAGAGATTATTAACATACAAACACACGATACTTTTAATGAAGACTTTGAATGCGCTGAAGGAGAAGTAATCGTACGTGGCCATTGCGTTATGAAAGGTTATTTTAATAAACCAGCAGAAACTGCCGAAGCAATCGATTCGGCTATGTGGTTTCATACTGGAGATATTGGTCGGTTTTATAAAGGCAATCTTCAAATTACAGACCGCTTAAAAAACATGATTGTTAACGCTTACGGCAAAAACGTATATCCAACTCCGGTTGAAAATATTTACCTAAAAAGTCCGAAGATTGAACAATTATTTTTAATAGGCGATAAACGCGAATTTATTACAGCCATCATCATTCCAAATCGTGAAACTTTAGAGGAAACCTTTAATCTGAAACCTTCGTTTTTTGATGAAGCTGATCCTTTTATTCAAAACAAAGATATAAAGGATTGGATGGAACAGGATATTAAAAAGATTTCTAATGAGTTGGCCAAGTTCGAACGCATTAAAAACTTTAAAATTAAACGAAATCCTTTTAATATTGATGAAGGAGAAATTACGCCTACCATGAAAGTTAAACGGAGAATTGTTGAAAAAAAGTATGCTGATGCGATTGATGAAATGTACGAAGAAGGCATAGAAGCTGAAAGCTAATAAACTGTAAAACAATTTGTAAACAATTAATGTTCATCAGTTCTTAATAATCGAAATATTTTCAAACAAAGTATAAATAATTTAATGTTTTAATCAATACCCGGAAATGGGAATCAATGCAATTTTATGGTTATAATTAATAGTTTCGAAGAGTATAAATCATATTTAGGTTGCGCAATAGGTTCGTCTAATTGGCACAAAATAGATCAGGAGCAAATCAATAAATTTGCCGAGGCAACACTTGATTTTCAATGGATACATACCGACCCAGTAGCGGCTAAAGAAAACAGTCCATTTGGAGGAACTATTGCTCATGGTTATTTAACGTTATCTCTTATTCCGTATTTATGGAAACAAATTGCCGACATACAGAATGTTAAAATGGAGGTAAATTATGGCATTGAATCATTTAAGTTTAACAAACCAGTATTGGTAAATGATGAGGTTCAGTTAAGAGCAAAACTTATCGCGATATCAGATTTGAGAGGGATTACTAAAGTTGTTATTGAGGCAAATTTAGACATCAAAGGACAAACAAAAACAGCTTATACCGGCAATGTTATCTTCCTTTATCATTTCAAATAATTCAATTAATAAAAATTCAGGCTATTCATTTATTTAAAACAGCCACCAAATACCACACGAGGCAAAATTATTACTTTAATACAGCAGATTACTATTGCTAAACGTGTTGTAAAATGCATACTTTTGCAAAAAATACCTGAAATGAGTATAGGATTATCAGAACAAGAAATACTACGACGTGAGTCGCTAAAACAACTTAGAGAATTAGGCATTAAC
Organism: Pedobacter jejuensis; assembly: GCF_003725795.1. GTDB lineage: Bacteria > Bacteroidota > Bacteroidia > Sphingobacteriales > Sphingobacteriaceae > Pedobacter > Pedobacter jejuensis. The sequence goes on from NZ_RBEE01000002.1 coordinate 74,383, forward strand.
CCTTATCCTGCAGAATCTTACGAAATTAATGTAAGCGCTGCTGATATTTTAGCAAACTACGAAAAGGATAAAACCGCTTATAGAACCGTTAGTTTAGCTGGTCGCATCATGAGCAGGAATATCATGGGTGCTGCATCATTTGCAGAACTTCAAGATTCTACAGGTCGTATTCAAATTTACTTAAAAAGAGATGAGCTTTGTCCTGATGAAGACAAAACACTTTACAATACCGTTTTTAAAAAGCTTTTAGATATTGGTGATTTTATTGGTGTGAAAGGATACGTTTTCACAACGCAAACAGGAGAAATTTCTATTCATGTTACCGGCTTTACAGTTTTATCAAAATCATTAAGACCATTGCCAATTGTTAAGCGAGACGACGAAGGAAACGTTTATGATGGATTTACAAATCCGGAATTACGTTACAGAATGCGTTACGTTGATTTAACGGTAAATCCCGATTTTAAGCAAATTTTCATCAAACGCAGTAAGGTAATTAACTCCATGCGTAATTATTTTGATGAACAAGGTTGGATGGAGGTAGAAACCCCAATTTTACAACCGATTCACGGTGGTGCTGCTGCTCGCCCCTTTGCTACGCATCACAATACTTTAGATATGCCTCTTTATTTGCGCATTGCAAATGAATTGTACCTAAAAAGATTAATTGTTGCAGGTTTTGATGGCGTTTATGAGTTCGGTAAAATGTTCCGTAATGAAGGAATGGACCGTACACATAACCCTGAATATACTTCAATGGAAATTTATGTAGCCTACAAAGATTATATCTGGATGATGGCTATGGTTGAAGAATGTCTGGAGAAAGTAGCTATCGCTACAAATGGTAGTCCTGTGGTTACTGTCGGCGATAATCAAATTAATTTTCAGGGTCCGTACGAAAAATTAACCATGTACGAATCGATACAGAAATTTACCGGAATTGATGTTTCGGCAATGAATGAAGAACAATTAATTCAAACATGTAAAGAATTAGGTATTGAAACCGATTCTACCATGGGTCGTGGTAAATTGGTTGATGAAATATTTAGCGAGAAGGTTGAAGCCAATTTAATTCAACCAACTTTTATAACCGATTATCCGATTGAAATGACTCCTCTTGCGAAGAAACATCGCTCCGCAGAAGGATTGGTAGAACGTTTTGAAATATTTGTTAATGGTAAAGAAATCGGAAATGCGTATTCAGAATTAAATGATCCTATTGACCAAAAAGAACGTTTTGAAGATCAATTAAAACTTGCAGACCGCGGTGATGCCGAAGCAATGGCAATGGATGATGATTTTGTTCGTGCTTTGGAATACGGAATGCCGCCAACTTCGGGCTTAGGCTTTGGTATTGATAGGATTGTGATGCTTATGACCAATCAAAGTACCATTCAAGAAGTTCTGTTTTTCCCACAAATGCGACCAGAGAAGAAGAAAATTGAATTAACACCCGAAGAAGCTGAATTATTCGCATTGGTAAAAGAGGGAGAAAATTTTCTTTTAGCTGATGTTAAGGCAAAACTAGCAGACTGGAGTAATAAAAAATGGGATGTTACCTTAAAAGCATTAACAGGTAAAGGTATTTTAAAAGTTACTAAAACTGAAGAAGGATTATTTTTATCGCATAAATAAGGTATTAACTATAAATATCTACACATAGTTAACGTAAACATAACACAAATTTAAAAGGCTTGCTAACAAATATTTAGCAAGCCTTTTCTATATTTACAGCAATCGATAATTAAAATCATTGCTATATGAATACTTCAAGTTTAGAGATTACCGAAAGAGAATATTGCATTAAATTGAGTAAAGATGCATTCGACTTATCTTTGGTTCACCAGTTAATTAAAAGAATTCAAGCCGAAGCTTTCTTTTTCAAAAGAGCTGAAGCTCAAGAAGACGATATTTTAAGTAAAAGAAATCAAAGAGAAGAATTAGAAGGATTTGATTACTTAGGTGATAAGTAAAGATTTTAAAGAGTAAAAACTCCAAAATTGTTAATCAACCTTGGCTTTTATCTCACCCTTAAACTCAATCTTAACCTTATCCTCAACCTTAATCTCATCCTTAACCTCAATCTCAACCACTAATCAATATCTAAAGTACCCTCAACCGAATCATCCATTGTTTTTCCAGTAATCACCGAAGCTGCAATTTTTAGGAAAGCTACCGCGGTACCGTGTTTTGTATCCCAATAATAACCCTCTGAAGGGATAACTTTTATCAACGTAATATTAGGATCGTCTTTACCACCTTGAAACCAGGTCTTAATAAATGGACTCCAAAGTTCATCAATTTTAGCTTGGTCTCTAAGAATTTCTGAAATACCATAAATATTAACGAAACCAGAATGAGCACCAGCCTGAAACAAAAGATGTGTAAACGGGTCTGAAGCAATTTCCTCATTTTTATTGCTATCCTTCATACTCATAAACCAAATGTTGCCCTCATCATCAACTTGCTGAATGGCCATTGGCCTAACCGACATTGGTACACCAGTTTTAATATTTGTACAAAAGAAACAACTTTCAGCTTTATCTGCCAAATCACGTAGTTTCTCTACAGCTTCTTTTCCGCCTAAATCTTTAATATTATTTTCTTCTTGAGTATTGTTCGTACTCCCTTCTTGCGATGTTGCCATAAGTGTAAGTTTTATATACACTACAATTTTAAAATTGATTTGGTTTTGAAGATTTCGAAAAGCACATTCCCAATAAGAATAAATGTCAGTCCTGCTATCACTACTATCTTTTTGTTAATGTTAGTGCTAGCATTATTAATTCTACATCAAAAAGTATAATCGTTCTATCAGGTTTATCCACTTAAGTTCGTGCTGTAAACTTAAAGCATTACGTCTATACATCTCGCAAATTGCTTAATTTTAAAGCAAGATTGGAATAGCATTCTCGTTGTTTTTCGCAAAGTTTGAATTTACAGCGGATGTTCATTTTCCATAAAATGCTAAAATACATTTTAAAAAAAAAGCCAAATCAATTAAGAAATGGCTTTCATTTATTTTGATAGAATTTATCTATATCTAACCTGCTGTTGCTTATCCATCATACCCATTTGGTCTTTCATTTGTTTAATCTGGTCGGCAAGTAATTTATTTTTATCTGCTTTTTTTGCTTCGGCTAGATACATTGTTGCTTCACGCTTGTTACGTTTTGCCATAGCAATACCTGCCAAACTTAATTTAGCCAATGCAATGTTGTGTTCCATTTGCATACCTAAACTTAAAGCTGTTTTAAAATATTTTTCTGATTTTAAAGGTGCTGTTCTACTTTCAATTAAACCAACAAGAAGGTTGTAGTATCCGTGTTGCACTTTAATTAGTTGTTTCTGATAATCAGTAATTCTATCTAAATACATTTTAGCTTTAGGCATATTATCCTTTCTAAGAAACCATTGTGCCAACAACATATTCTCATTGAAAAAATAAGTTACCAATACAATTAGCCCAAGGAATATGGCAACAATGCCCCATGGCCAAAAACCGAAAATAAATAAAGCTACAGCGCCACCCAATAATGCAAACCCCGCAATTAATCTTATAATATTTGGCATAAATTTTATTCTAAATATTTTTTTTTTGCAAATATCGTGTTTAAATAGCAGAAATTAGATTTTAAAACAATAATTTCATTAAAAATTTAGACGTAAAAAACTTAGCCATCAAAATGAAATATCTATTATCTATAACCCTAATTATCCTAGCCATGAATGTTTCTGCACAAGAAGTGAATAAAAAAATTCACGATGCTGCTCACAATAAAGAAATTCTAATTAACACTTGTACAAGAGAAGGCGTTGTCACCTTCCCCGAATTTAAAGAAATGTATGATCCATTGTATGCTGCGTACATTCCAGATGCCGCAACAATGATTGAACTGAAAAAATTAATTAAAAAGGAACAAGTAAAGATTGTTTTTGGAACCTGGTGTGGTGATAGTAAGGTAAATGTTCCTAACTTTTTTAAAGTTTTAGATGCTTTACATTTTAAAGAAAAAAATGTAAGTATTATTGCTGTAGATGGACATAAAAAAGCAGAGAATGGAATTATTGATGGTTTAGATATTCAAAGAGTACCTACTTTTATTGTGTATGATAAAAAAGGTAAGGAATTAGGTAGAATTGTCGAGCATCCTAAAACAACTCTTGAAGGTGATTTTTTAGCAATTCTTAAAAAGAAACCTTAAAACTTTAATAGATTAATTTGGTTGTATTTTAAAATCATTGATTGATTTATACGATTCACAATTTTATACCAATAATATATGTCTGCCGCGTTAGAACCAGGTTGGTTAGCCGTTTTAGAAGAAGAGTTTAATAAAGACTACATGAAAAGCCTTAAAGCTTTTTTGACTGAAGAAAAGCAAAAAGGTCATCAGGTTTTTCCAAAAGGCAGCGATATTTTTAATGCACTAAATACAACTCCATTTGATAAAGTTAAGGTTGTTATTCTTGGTCAGGATCCTTATCATGGTAATAATCAAGCTCATGGACTTTCATTTTCTGTTCAAAAAGGAGTTGCGATTCCGCCCTCATTAAAAAATATATATAAAGAACTGGAAACAGATATAGAAGGTTTTCAAGCACCGCAACATGGAAACTTGATGCAGTGGGCAGAACAAGGTGTTTTATTGCTTAATGCAACATTAACCGTTCGTGCTTCAGAAGCTGGTTCACATCAAAATAGAGGTTGGGAAATATTTACTGATGAAATCATTAAAGCGTTATCGCAAAAGCGTGAGCATTTAATTTTTCTTCTTTGGGGAAAATACGCTCAACAAAAAGCTACATTGATAGACGAGAAGAAACATTACGTTTTAACTGCAGCTCACCCATCCCCTTTTTCTGCATACAATGGATTTTTCGGTTCAAAGCACTTTTCAAAAGCAAATCAATTGTTGGTACAGAATAATTTAACGCCGATTGATTGGACAATAAGGTAAACTTATTACCACCTTAGACATCTTAGAACATCTAAGTTAGGTGTTTAGATTGAACATGTATTCACTAACAAATGCTTTCTTGCCGTTTTGCACAATGTTGGTACAATTGAAATTTACAAGCATTCCTTTTGGAGCTTTCAATAATTTCATGTAAGTAATAATTTGTGCTTCGTGTATTGGAAGAATTTTTTCCACAGATTTTAATTCCAAAACCAAGCATCCACTAAAATAATCTGAAATTTATTTGAAATCTAAGATCCTAAGTAAATTAATACTCCAAAGGTACAATAGGCTCCTTTTTAGTCGTAGACATGATCATCATCGTTTGAAAAGTTTTAACAACAGATATTTTACTAATTTTATCCATAATTAAACGCTCGTAAGCTTTGATATCCTTCACATAAACCTTCAATAAAAAATCTGCCTGCCCAGTAACATGGTGGCACTCCGTAATCTCTTTTATTTGATTTACTTCATCCAAAAAGATTTGAATGGTATTGTTTTTATGGAAATCGAGCTGAATTTGGATGAACGTTTTAATACCCAAACCTAATTTTTCTTCATCAACTAAAGCATGGTAACTTTTGATAAATCCTGCCATTTCCAATTTACGAACACGTTCTAAAGTTGGAGCCGGAGATAAACCAATTTCCTGAGATAGTAAAAGATTGGTAATTCTACCATTCTCTTGTAAAATTTTTAAAATTTTAAAATCAATTTTGTCTAATTCAGATGCCATATAAGTTCAAAGGTATTGAGAACACAAACATAACCAAATTATATTCTAAAATTTAACATAATTTATCATATATATTTTAAATAATAATTTTTAGATTTACCTAAAAATATAATTAGATAAACATAAATGCAAAGTTTTACCGAAGAGAATTATCTTAAAGTTATTTATCACTTGGCTGAGCAAACAAACAATGTTCAAACCAATGCAATTGCCGAGCAGATACAAACAAAACCTGCTTCTGTAACCGATATGATTAAGAAACTTGCCGAGAAAGGTTTAGTAGATTATATAAAATATCAGGGTGTAACACTTACAGATAAAGGCAGACATGCCGCAGTCGATATTGTGCGCAAGCATAGACTTTGGGAAGTTTTTTTAGTTGAAAAACTAAATTTTAAATGGGATGAAGTTCATGATGTTGCAGAAGAACTAGAACACATAAAATCCGTTAGTCTAATTGAGCGTTTGGATGAATTCTTAGGTTTTCCGAAAGCAGATCCTCATGGCGACCCTATTCCGGATAAAAACGGAAGGTTTGCAAAAACTCAGTTCATCAAGCTTATCGAATTAAAAATTGGCGACAGTGGAACTATTACAGGTGTTAGTCAACACAGTTCAGCATTTTTAAAACACCTAGAAAAGCTTGGTTTAACATTAGGCAAACAAATCAAAATTTCTGATGTTACGGATTTCGATGGTTCGGTAGAAATTTTAATTGAAGAAAAACAAATCAACATAAGCAGAGAAGTTGCAAAACACATTTTAATAAGCAATAATGGCAAAAACTGAGTCGTTAAGTGAAGTTCATCAGAGCGTAAATACCGATAAAAGAAAAGGCTGGCGGAGAATTTTATCATTCATCGGGCCTGCGTATTTAATCAGCGTTGGTTACATGGACCCAGGAAACTGGGCTACAGATTTAGCAGGTGGCAGTAAATTTGGTTACCAACTGATTTGGGTTTTATTAATGTCGAACCTCATCGCTTTACTATTACAATCGCTTAGTGCAAGGCTTGGCATCGTTCGAGGATTAGATTTGGCTCAAGCTTCGAAACATGCCTATCCTAAATGGGTAAATATTCCATTGTTTGGTTTGGCACAAACAGCAATTGTTGCTTGCGATTTAGCCGAGATTATTGGAATGGCAATTGGCTTACAGCTGCTTTTTGGATTACCTTTAATTTGGGGTATCTCTATCACCATATTCGATACCATATTATTGCTATTCCTTTTAAACAGAGGTATGAGAGCCATGGAGGGTTTTATCGTATCAATGGTATTTATAGTTGGGATTTCTTTTTTAGTAGAGATGTTTATCGTAGAACCTTCACTTAAAGAGGTAGTTAAAGGTTTCGAACCTTCACTTTTAAGTGGCGATGCATTGTACATTGCTATCGGTATCATAGGCGCAACGGTGATGCCGCATAATCTTTATCTGCATTCTTCACTAGTACAAACCCGAAAAATAGAACGTACGAATAAAGGCATGAAAGAAGCCATAAAATTTAATTTTATTGATACAGCCGTAGCTTTAAACTTGGCATTTTTTGTAAACGCAGCTATCTTAATTTTGGCTGCTGCAGCATTTTTTAGAAATGGTTTACACGAGGTAGCAGAAATTCAGGATGCGCACAAATTGCTATCAAATATCTTCGGTAACGTAGCCCCAACCCTATTTGCTATTGCATTGATAGCGGCCGGGCAAAGTTCTACCGTAACTGGAACACTTGCCGGACAAATTATTATGGAAGGGCATATTAACTTACGTATTCAGCCCTGGTTAAGAAGATTAATAACACGATTATTGGCCATAATACCTGCATTTTTTACGATTTTGTATTATGGAGATGGTGCTTTAGGTAGCTTGCTGGTGTTAAGTCAGGTTGTTTTGAGCCTGCAATTGGGTTTTGCAGTTATTCCACTAATTCATTTCACATCAGATAAAAAGCTGATGAAAGATTTTGCCATCAAAACATGGATGAAGGTTTGGGCTTGGGGAAGTGCATTTCTTATTATTTCTCTAAATGTTAAGTTGGTCATAGAAGAAATCTCAGGTTGGGCTAAAGATGCGAACACCTGGTGGATTTATGTTTTTGTTTTTCCGGCGGTAGTTTTGGTGGTATTGCTTTTATTGTATGTATTTCTTCATCCGCTGATAAACAAAGGCAATCTTCAAAGACAAATGGTTCCCCATGGAAATGCGCTCGATATTGGTAAAATAGAAAAGATAAGTTATGAAAGAATTGGCATAGCGGTTGATTTTTCTACAAACGATAGAAATACCATAAGGCATGCCTTAATTCAAGGCGGAAAAGATGCGCATTATTACTTAATTCATGTGGTAGAAACAGCAGCAGCAAGGTATCATGGTGATATTGTGATGGATCATGAAACACAAAGTGATGCCAATAATCTCGAAAAATATAAAATAAACCTGGCGGATTTAGGATACGATGCTACTGTTTTTATAGGATTTGGTGGCACAGCAAAAGCAATTGCAGACATTAGCAATAAAAATAAATTTGAGCTTTTGGTGATGGGCGCTCATGGACATAAAGGACTTAAAGATTTAATCTTTGGCACAACAGTAGATTCTGTTAGGCATAAAGTTAATATCCCGGTTTTGATTATCCGATAGCTTTTAAAACTTTTTTGATGCCGCCATCTCCATAAGTGTAAACCAGCAATTTTCCAGCAGGCGAGTATAAATAAATGGCAGGATACTGTGATGGTAAAAACGTTGGAATAAAAGTTCGGTTTCTATCTTGAAGAACGGTAACATTTGGTTTTAAGTTTAAACCTGGTGCAAAAGAGCCAAAAAACTTTTGGATAGAAATCGATTCATCAAGCGTAACCATCAAAATTGTAACATTTTTCAATTTAGAGTAGGCCAGATTAAGTTCTTTCGCTTCTCTTTGACAATGCTCGCATGTACAATCAAAAAGAATGAAAAGTGTTTTTTTTGTCGTGTTGATATTGATGTTAGAATATGGCTTTCCATCTAATTTAAAAAATTTAAATTGAGGTAAATAATTCGGTTGTTGTGCATTTGCCGAAAAAGCAAAAAACATAATCAAAACAAAAAACAGGTTTCTAAACTTCATAACGAATAATATAAATTCAAACTTAAATTTTTAAATTGATAACAGAACACATTATAGATTAGGTTTTACAAAAATTGAACATTTATATTTTATAGACAAGTTGCATAAAATAATAAATTTCATGCATTTTTTGAGATATTTGCAACCCCAAGTATTTTTGCTTCAACAATTAGCATTTACTTATTTGGTTTAACAACGTACCCATTTTGAAAAACGATATTAATATAAAAAATAAAAGAGCTTATTTCGATTACAATTTGATTGATAAATATGTAGCAGGAATTGCCCTTTTAGGAACAGAAATAAAAGCCATTAGACAAGGAAAAGCAAACATGACAGATGCATTTTGCATGTTTATTGGTGGAAATTTGTACGTAAGAAATCTCCATATTTCTGAATACAGCCACAGTTCCTTTTTTCATCACGATATTAAAAGAGACCGTGCTTTGCTGCTTCAAAAAAGAGAAATTAAGAAACTGAAAGCTAAGGGGGAAGAAAAAGGTTACACAATTGTTCCGCTTAGAATTTTTGTAAATGAGCGTGGCTTTGCTAAAATAGAAATCGCGTTAGCTCAAGGAAAAAAAGAATTTGATAAACGCGACAGTTTGAAAGATAAAGATGTAAAGCGGGAAATGGATAGAGCAATGAAAAGATAGTTTTAAAATCAATTTTCTATTTTTTAGTGCTGATATTTAAATAAACCATCACCAAATGAATAACCAACAACCAAAAAACTAACGAACCAAAAAACTAAACAACCAAAAAACCAACCAACCAAAAACCTACCAAGCTTGGTCGCCCACTAATGGCACAAACCTAAAGGTATCTAAAACAATTTTCTCGTAATCATTTTCGCTAACCCTAATTACGGTTACCATTTTTTGAGTACGCTCATCTCCTACCGGTATTACCAATATGCCGCCAACCTTTAATTGCTTCAATAAAATTTCTGGTACGAGTGGCGCTCCTGCAGTAACTATAATTTTATCATAAGGTGCATGTTCAGCTATTCCTTTTGAGCCATCACCACAAAAAAAAGAAGGTTTGTATCCCATTCCCGGCAAAACCTGGATGGTTCGGTTAAAAATATTTTCTTGTCGCTCTATTGTGTAAACTTTAGCGCCCAATTCCATTAAAATACAGGTTTGATAACCAGAGCCCGTTCCAATTTCCAATACCTTATCGCCTTTTTTTATATGTACCAATTCACTTTGGTACGCTACGGTATAAGGTTGAGATATGGTTTGTCCATCTCCAATAGGAAAAGCAATATCTTTATAAGCCTGATTCCAGAAAGTTTCGTCAAAAAAGAAATGACGTGGAACTTTTCCTATTGCTTTTAATACATTTTCATCTTCAATTCCACGAGCTTTTAGCAATTCAACTAACTTCTTTCTCGCTCCTTTTTCCCGGTAATTATCAACAAATTTGTAGGCCATGAAGTTTCAAAAGTAGTTTATTTATGCTTTTGTACAAGGTAAAAAAATATTTCTGAATGTAAGTTGCAGGTAATCAAAACTAAAATTTTTTAAGCTTGTTAGCACCATAAATATTATTTGTTCGTTATTAAGAATTATTTCTACTTTTGAAAACTAAATACATTTATAAAAATATCTATTTCCTCTTAAATGAAAAAAATACTACTTAGCATACTTATTTTATGCACCGCCGTTACCACAACCATATTTGCACAAACAAGCGCCGATTATAATTACTCTTTTGCAGTTAGAGGCTTTAGTATGATGCAACTACCTAAGATATTAAATCAAACTAATACTCAGGATTATACCAAAATGGTTGGTAACGGAGCAATGTTAAAATTTAACGATAACCAGATAAGCTATAGAATAAGCGGGAATTACTTTAGAGATACTGATGTTCAATTTCAAAATACATGCGAAACCTGCGAAATTGCTAAAGGAAAAGTAACTGATTATTCATTTAAAATAGGATTCGAAAAAAACTTTAACTATTCAAGAGTTCAACCATATTTTGCTTTTGATATTGGATATCGTTCTAACAGATTTACCGGAACATTATCACCGGCCAATTCTATGGTTCCTACCACAAGTCAATCTGCCGATGCAAGTAAAAACGGATTGGTTATGACTCCATCTTTGGGACTTAAAATTAACATTATTCCAAACCTTGCAATATTTGCCGAAAGCAGTTTAGATTTTAATTATTCTTACGAAAAGCAAGATATTACACAGCCAAACCTTGCAGGCAGAACCATAAATACATACAATAAGTGGGAATTTTTGTTAAATCCAGTTTCAGCAGGAATTCAGTTTAACTTTAATAGTAAAAACTAATAAGGGTCAACATCAATTTGAATTAAAACACCTTTATATTCTTTCATTGCATTAAATTCGGTAAGGGTTTCTCTTAAAACTGATTTTACTTTATTAATTGCCGTGTGTTTATCTGCTTTAATTATGATTTGTTTTATGTAGAGATTCCTTACTCTGCTAACCAAAGGCTGTTCAGGACCTAAAACCCTTTGTCCGAATTTTGCTTTTAATATTTTCGCAAGGAAAAAAGCGGCATTTTCCAAAACTGTAGCGTCTTTATGTTTCACGGCAATGAAAATCATTCTTGAAAATGGCGGATATAAAAACTTTTCACGTTCTGCAATTTCATCGTTATACATTCCCAGGTAATCATTATCAACAACCTGCTTGATAATTCTATTATCAGCATCATAAGTTTGTATGCAAACGTTCCCTTGGTCTGCCCGCCTACCTGCCCTACCAGCAACCTGAGCTAACAATTGATAGCTACGCTCGTAAGCCCTAAAATCCGGGTAGCCTAGTAAAGTATCTGCATTGATTACACCAATAAGACTTAAATTATCAAAATCCAAACCCTTCGCAACCATTTGCGTACCAATTAAAATATCCGTTTTTTTATCTTGAAAATCGGTTAAAATTTGCTGAAGCCCATTTTTAGTTCTGGTAGTATCCATATCTAAACGGGCAATGGTAATTTCCGGATAGAGTAATCTCAGTTCCTCTTCAATACGCTCTGTGCCGAAGCCTTTCTGCTCGACATGTACTGAGCCACAAGCCGGACAAATATTAACACTGCTCTGCTGAAATCCGCAGTAGTGACAATGTAACTTGCCGCTGCTTTTATGATATGTTAAACTAACATCGCAATTTACACACTTGGGGGTGTAGCCACAGGTAGCGCAAATTAAAATCGTTGCATACCCTCTGCGGTTTTGGAATAGAACAATTTGCTCCTTCTTACTTAAGGCTAAATCAATATCCTTAATCAAAACGCTAGAAAAATAAGAAACCATTGTTTTTCTTTTGGTTTCTTCAGCTATGCTAACAACTTGTTGATTTGGCAATTGAACGCCACCAAAACGTTCTTTCAGCTCTACCAAGCCATATTTTCCTATTAATGCATTATGATAACTTTCCAGTGATGGTGTTGCGGAACCTAAAATAACCTTTGCTTTATGCAAATGGGCCAAATATATGGCCGAATCTCTGGCCTGGTACCTTGGAGCCGGATCGTATTGTTTGTAAGATGGTTCATGCTCTTCATCAATAACAATTAATTTTAAATTCTGAAAAGGCAAAAACACAGCCGAGCGAGCGCCTAATACGACTTTAAAAGCACCATGCTTAACCTTATTCCAAATTTCTACCCTTTCGCTATTGTTAAATTTTGAATGATAAACGCCAATTGAATTGCCAAAATATTTTTTAATCCTTTCTACAATTTGCGTGGTTAAAGCAATCTCCGGTAATAAAAATAAAACCTGCCCATCGCTGGTATTTATAATTTCTTCGATTAGTTTAATGTAAACCTGGGTTTTACCAGATGCTGTAACGCCGTGGAGCAAAACCACGTCTTTATCTTCAAAAGCGGTATTGATTTGAATTAGTGCACTTTGCTGACCATCATTGAGCAAAAAATTTACACTGAAATCATCATCATGAGCTGCAAGCCTGCTTACTGGTCGTTTTAAAACTGTAAAAATATCTTTATCAGTTAATGCTTTCAATGCTGCTGCACCACAATTACTTTCTTCTAAAAGCTGTTCTTTAGAAATTGGCAAACCTAGTTTATTCAATTTTAGGTAAGCGAGAAGTGCATCTAGCTGTTTAGGTGCTCTATCTAAAATTGCAAAAAGCTGTTTTAAATTTTCTTCTTCGTTATAAAACTCATTTAAAATTATAAATGATTTTAACAAAGGCTTATACTTTTGAATAACTTCTTCGGCAACAAGAATAAGTTCCTTATCCAATAAATGGTTAATAATCGGATAAATGGTTTTTTGACCCAATAACTTGGAGACATCATTAACCGTTAGCTTTTGCTGCTTTTGTAAAGCACTTATAATTATTGCTTCTCTTTCTGTTAGTTCAACGCTATCATCAAAATTTTCTCGCAGAATAAGAATGGTTTCACTCGCCAATTTTAAGCTTGCAGGCAATGCAGCAGCCATCACATCACCTTCATTACACATGTAATAATCCATCATCCACTTCCAAAACTTAAGTTGGGTTTCGGTAACTGAAGGTGCAGAATCAATTACATCGAGTATGTATTTTGCTTCGTAAATGGTTGGTGGAACGGTTGTAATGCTGTTAATTAAAGCAGTATAAATTTTATGCTTACCAAACTGAACAACTACCCTTTTACCAATTTCAATCTGACTATTCAGCTCGAAAGGCACGCGATAGGTATAGTTTTTTGCCAAAGATAAAGGCAAAATAACTTCCACAAAAAGTGTTTCTCTTTCTGTAAAAATATCCAATTCAAATCCGTTCATTATTTGTCTTTAACAGCAGCGAAAAATAACATTATCCAGCCCAATACAAAAAGCAAGCCTCCAATCGGAGTAATCGGACCAATAACATCAACAAATCCAATATTTAAAATACTTCTGGTTGCCAGCAGATACAATGAGCCTGAGAAAAGTACAATTCCGAAGGTGAAACAAAAATAAGCTATATTGATTAATTTATTTCGGTAACGGGCAAATGTTGAAAGGTAGAGTAAAGCAAAAGTGTGGTAAAACTGATAATTTACGCCCTTCTGCCAAATTTCTAAAGAAGAAGCATCAACCAGAGATTTCAAGCCGTGCGAGCCGAAAGCACCCAATAGAACAGCAACGGCACCAAAGAAAGAAGCAGTAAGAATTATACGTTTGTTCATAAAGTTTAGCTTGAAACAAACGCTAAATTAATAAATTGGGTAAGAACTTAGTACAAATGGATGTAATAATTTAAATTTGTTGCACAAACAGATGAGAAAAATCTTAATTCTAATAATTGCATTGATTGCAGGCGTTGCATTTTTAACTTACCTGTATTTTTCTAAATTAAGTAATGAGAACAATGCGAAAGATTTAGCCTTACAATCTGCCACTAATAATGCTGCAATTATTTTTGCTTTTCAAAATGATAAAAGTTTTTACCAAATTATTGAAAGTCAGGGTTTATTGCAGCAGGTTTTAGGCACACAGAAAACCTGGTTTTTAAGGCATTTAAGAGATAAAATTATTAATAACAATGCTTTAAACAGTTTTATTGCTGATGAAAAAATCTACATAAGCATTTTACCAGATGAACAAAAAGAGCTAAATTTTTTAATCACAACCCAAATTTTAGCAGATAGAGATTTTAAACAATTCAATCAGGAACTAAAAAAGGAAACCAATTTAACTGCCATTAAAAAAGACGTTTATAAAATTAATTTTAATGATAGTCTGTCAATTTTTATTGGCGTTCAAAACCAGGTGTTAACTGCCTCAACATCTTTAAAACTTATTGATGATGCTGCTGTAAGGTTATCCGAAAATCCTTTTACGGATTATATTAACAAAAACAATCTGTTGAATAAAAACGTATTGGCGCATTTATACATTAATTTTAACCATGCACCACAAGCATTAAAAAATATAATTTCCGGAAATTTAAATGGTGAAATCTCATTTCTTAACAAGCAAAACAGTTTTGCTTCGCTAACTTATAATTTTAGTAAAGAGCAGATATTATTTAGTGGCACTACAGAATTTGTAGCTACAGATAATTACCTGAAAATTTTTGAAAATGATGTTCCCCAAGCCATCAGCATTACAAACCTGTTACCTAATAATACTGCTAATTACAGCCTTTTTTCATATAGTGATTATAAACTTTGGAACAAAAAACTTAATAATTGGCAAAGCCTAATAGAAGAAACAAAAAAAATAGAAGGCACCATCAATTCAGTTAAAAACAATTATCGTGTTGATTTAAAATCTATCTTTTTACCTTATGTGAAAAATCAGTTTATTAGTTTCCAATTAAGTACAACAGAAAAATTGGGTGCAATTACCTTATCAAATGGCGAAAAGGTAAAGCAATTGCTTTTAGATGTTAGTGCAGATTATAGCGATGAAATCAAAATTTTTAAATCGCCAAATATTTTGTACAGTTTCTTTGGTGAACCATTTAAAAAATTTGAAAGACCATATTATACCATCATTGATAATAATTTGGTTTTTGCTAATAATGCAAGTACAGTTCAATCTTTTTTAAATAGTTACAAAAACAATAAATTATTAATTCAACAAGCTGACTATCAAGATGCTTTAAATCAGCTTTCAACAACATCAAACATTAGTTATTATATAAATACTAAGAATTCGACTGATATTTTCAGAAGGAATATTAACTTAAACTACTACAAACATTTAAGGGCAGATAGTGGCTTAAAGGGTTTCGATACTTTTTATTATCAAATGAGTTCGGATAAGAATAAATTTATTACTAACACGCTACTAAACAAATATTTAAAATCACAAATACCAGATTCACTAAGTGCTCGTTAATAAATCAGCCAATAAACTCAAGCCAAAACCAACCATTAATGAAGAAACTTCTACTTGCTATCATTCTTTTCGTATCATTCAACACCAGTTTTGCACAACAGTATGCTTTGTTTGGCACCAAAACCATGTTTGATGCCTTTGAAAATCCATCTCAAAAATCGTTCACTTTAGATTCTTCCAGAAAATTTTCCTCGAACTTTTTCCTGCCTTATTTCGGTGTTAATGGTGCTAATAAAGGAAGTGCCGAATCCGTTATCCGAAGGTTAATGGTTGATGGCGTAAACGACAACAGAGATTTACCAATTGGAACGGGCGAAATAAATCATTTTTATCAAAACAGCAATATTTATGTGCTTACTTTACGGCTTTTCCATTCTTATAAATATCAAAAAGAAATGGGTTTTGCCTGGCAAATTAGGTCAGATTCTCAAATTGATTACACCAACGAATCACTTATCATTTTTGATTCAGCTCCGAGATTTCCTGATAATAGATTAGATGATATTTTTAATACCAAAGGTTATCAGCAATCTTACCACCAATTTAGTTTTACTTACCGAGAAAATTACAATAAAAGATTAGCATTTGGCGTAAAGGCAAGTGTGTTAAGTGGCATTGTTTACAACGATTTAAACATTTCGGATTCGTATTTAGATAAAGATCCTTCTACAGGCTCATTAGATATTGGCTTGACTGGTACCTACGCTAGCAATTTTAATGATCAAAATAAAATCAATAGGAATACAGTAATTCCTAATTTTAAAAATCCAGGTGTTTCTGTTGGCTTTAGTACAAATTACACCACCAAAAAAGGATTGTTTTTAATGGCTAACATCAAAGATTTGGGCTTTATATGGTGGAGAAGTAATACCACACAATCGACGCTAAGCATTCCTAGTACAATTAATACTTCAAATCAAGGCAATACCAATCGGCAGATAAGAGATATTTTTGAATCATCAGAACAGCCGAAAAAATTCTTAGCTGCGACCAATGCCAAAGCTGATGTTTACATATCGAAAAACTTTGATTTTTATAAACCCGCAATTGCAATTTCAAAAAATCTATTTTACAAAGGTGGCGATATTGCATTCATAAATACATTTAAATACAATGATTTTAGCGGAAGTGTAACGCCTTTATACAACCTAAACAATATTTTTATGGTTGGCTTACAAGGCAAGTATCAAACGCCTAATTTTGAAATATTTATGGGCACAGATAACTTAATTTCATCTGCCAATTCGGCGAGAGCAATACTAAAAAATGACTACACCATAGGCAGCGGACCAAATGGCGCTTCATTTTACATGGGTATTGGAATTAAATTTGGAAATGTGGTTAACCATCCACAATTTAGTGATGTAATGCCTGGAATTAATGATAATGGAGGCGGTAGCTTTTTCAAAAACCTGTTCTCATTATTTAAAAAGAATTAATCCGTTAAACTTTTTTCTTTGGTTGTGTAAGTACGAAATTCTTTAAGTAAAAAGGTTCAAAATATGCCACATCTTCAAAAGTGCCAATTTTAAAAGCATCTTCTGCAAGAATAGAAAGATTACTTGCAGAGTTGAAGTTGGCAGAACTAAATTTGGCGTTCGGATTTGATAAAATTTCAGCACACTTGGCAGCTCCATCTCCAATAAAGGTAATTTCATGCTCAGCAAGCAGATTTACAAAACTTAAGTCGTCAATGATTTTGGCGGTTGTTGACTCTAAAATTTGCAATTCTGAATCAAAAACTGCAGTGTAAACTTCCATTCTTCTAGCATCAATCATTGGGCAAACCAAGCCTTTATAACCAGAATTTTGACTTAAAAAACCTGCAGCCATCATGGTTAAAGTTTCTATTGCGATTAATGGTTTATCTAATGCATAACACAAACCCTTTGCGGTAGAAACACCTATCCTTAGTCCCGTATATGAACCCGGACCTTTACTGATTGCTATAGCATCTAAATCTTTAAATACATAACCAGATGCTTTTAAAACATCTTCGATAAACAAAGTTAAATTACTAGCATGCAAATTCTGCCCGCTTTCTTCTTTTGTGAAAACCGTTTCTCCGTTGACTGATAAAGCGACTGAACAAACAGCGGTTGCCGTTTCTAACTGAAGTATTATTGCCATTTTAATTTGGGTTTAAGGTTTGGATTTTTTTGTGATGAAAGGTTTAATGTGTTGAAAATTATTTTTCATTTTTTTTTATTTAATTAATTACCAGCAGAGTAACTCGTAACTTTTAACTCTTCCGCATATCGCCCCATAACTCGCAACCCCCAACTGGTAACTGTTTATTGCATCCAGCCCCCCAACCGGTAAACGGTCATTGCATCCAGCCCCGCAACTCGCAACCCACAACAGGCAACCATTTAAAACAACTAAGGCACAGGGTCATGGCCATGATTTCCCCAGGGATGACATCGACCAATACGTTTCAAGGCTAGCCAGCCGCCCTTAAATGGCCCATGCTTTCTAATTGCTTCCAGTCCATATTGAGAACAAGTTGGCGTAAACCTACAATTCGCACCTAACATTGGCGAAATTGCATATTGATAAATCCTAATCAACCCTAAAAATAACCAGCCGAAAACTTTATTTATCAACTTCATTCGGCTCGATTAACTTAAAAAATCGGTTAAATGTCGCGATTAATTTTTTTTCTACGAAAGAAAATTCATACTTCTCTTTACCAATAAACTGAAGCGAAAATAAAAGCAAGCCCTTATCAACAGGTAGTTTTGTGTAAAAATTATTTTGTTTGTTTAATCGGTAAGCCTCACGAATGCGACGCTTTAAAAGATTGCGGTCGACCGCCCTTTTGTATCTTTTTTTTGGAACATTGATAACCACTTGGGCCTGAACCTTAGCGGGTTCATCAATAAAAAGATAAGAAACCCTAAACGGGTATAATAAAAAAGAAGAACCGTTTTTAAACAGCAGATCTAAATGTTTTCTGCTGCATAACCGTTCTTCTTTCCTGAATGTGTACATATTTTTTTGATTGATAATTGCAGATTTTGATCTGCCAGTTCCGATTGCTCGGAAAAGCAATCAAAAATTATGCTTTATGCTTGCGTTCGTCAGAAACTGTTAATCTTTTTCTTCCTTTAGCACGACGTGATGCTAATACTCGTCTGCCGTTAGCTGTTGCCATTCTTTCGCGGAAGCCGTGTTTGTTTCTTCTCTTTCTTTGCGAAGGTTGGTATGTTCTTTTCATGACTGTATATTATCTTATTATAATTTCAAAATTAAGAGGTGCAAATATAAAGCGATTTCTCTACAATTGCAAGCCCGATTAATTTTATTTTTTAATTTGAAAAGCAAATGTAGTAAATCTTTCTAAAACGCATTTGCAGATTGCTGTTTACAATCCTAATGCTGTTTTTAATTTGGCATAACCTGTTTTACTCACAGGCAACCAAATGTCTGATTTAAGCAAAACAACATAACTGTCTTTCTCTTTAAGCTCGATTTTAGTTACTTGTGCCAAATTAATAATGTAAGAACGATGTATTCTGATAAACTGTCCTGCATCAAGCGTTTGCTCAAAGAAAGCCATCGTTTTGTTTTTATAAAATGCACCTTCAGTTGTACTTAATTTAACGTAGTCGTCATCCGCTTCCAAATAATTAATATCAGCAACCGGTATAATTTTAATAATACCGTCCTTTTTAACAACAACACGATTACTTTGAGCCGAACTCATTGCTACAGCATCTAAAACAGCATCAGTACTTTCTTTCTGGTTTAACCTTAAAGGCAGCTTTTGCATGGCTAAATCGAAGCGACTTTTATCAATTGGTTTCAATAAATAATCTACTGCATTAACTTCGAAAGCTTTAATTGCAAATTCATCAAATGCAGTTGTAAAAATTACAGCGGGCTTATCCTCAACCAATTCAAGCATTTCAAACCCACTAATTTTAGGCATTTGAATATCCAGAAAAATTAAATCGGGTTTATGTTGGGTTATTGCTTTTAATCCTTCAAAACCATCACAACACTCTGCAATTATTTCTATTTCTTTATGTTCTGATAGGTAATATTTTACAATATCTCTTGCTAAAGGCTCATCATCAATTAGTATGGTTCTGATCATCTTTCTGAGGAATTTTAAGAGTGGTAATATATAAATTATTTGCCTCAATTTCGGTTTGTAACAAATTCTGATTGGCAAATAACAGGTATAATCTTCTTTTAATTGCCGTTAAGCCAAAACCAGTTCCTCCTGTTGCTTTCATTTCAGGGTCGAAAGGGTTTTGTACCCTTAAATTTAAAATATCATTCTCGACCGTAACATCTATTTTAATGGTAATCCCTGCAGATGTATTGTACAACCCAAATTTTATAGCATTTTCTACAATTGGCTGCAGTAATGTACCAGGCAAACATAGGTTAAGTGTATCTTCACTGATGTTCACTTCAATATTTAACCTGTGGCTAAAACGTACTTTTTCGATATCAAGGTAAAGTTGAATGTATTCCATTTCTTCTTCCACAGATACCCAAAGTTCATCGTCTCTTTTTAAAGTTCCTCTTAAAAAAGAGGCCAATTTGGTTATCATTACACCTGCTTCTTTTGGGTTTACCATAGTTAAAGCAAATACCGAATTTAAGCTGTTAAATAAAAAATGTGGCTGTAATTGATGCCGTAATTTATTCAGCTCCGCTTCTTTAGCCAAGTTTTGTGTTGATAATAGCCGTCCTTGCATTTCCGATTGTTCTTCTAACCTATACCATAAAATATTTGCTAAAGCGCACCAACCTAAACACATAAAAGAAATAAGACCTCTAAAAGGAAAAGAAAAATTATAAAAATCCTGATAGTTTTTAAAATCAGTAAAAATAAATAGAAGGGAATATTTTGCGAGATAGATGATAACAAAAGTGAGCGCTAATGAAATGATTAAAACATACAAAACCCGTTCATTTTTGGGTTGATAATAGCCAAGCATATTGCTGATGCTGATGCATGCCACTATCAGCAAAAAGTTGGTAATTACACTATCTGTAAATGAAATCACCCATGAAAAATTTACCACATAATGCAAACCTGCGGCACATAAAATTATCCATGCTATGGCAAAAGCAATAGAAATTTTCTGTATTTGTGGAACGGATAATGGTCTGGTTGTCAATGTTTAGTTAGTTTAGGGAGTAGTTAATGTAATGATGAATTTTATATAAGCCTTGGATGAGTGAATTCCAAACTTACCCCTTACCGCGATTTGGCGGCAGTTTACCCACCAAATGTGTTGCAACAATATTTTAAATTACGTCTCTTTTTTATAAAGATAATTTCTTAAAAACTCTTAATTTCGATGCCACCAAACATTACGGTTCCATCAATTACTAAAGTCTTTTGAACTTCACCCGTAGGAATTAAATGTCCGCGTTTATCTTCTACGCTACCAAATATTGGTGTAACATTCGATTTGATAATCCAATTTTGCGGCACAACCAATTTTATCCCACCAAAAATTGCCGTAACATCAAGTGCGATGCTTTCTGTAAAATCGGCTTGAATGAAATTTAAATCAGCCCCACCAAATACAACGGTAACATCGCCACCCTTTAAATTTTTAGAATAAACAATCTGGTTGCTTCCGCCAAAAACTGCAGTTGCTTCTACAAAATCATTACCATCTAAATTTTGATTTATATTGATTGTTTCACTGCCAGAAGCAGGATTAAAACCATCAGCATAGCGATTTTTCCGTTTTACTTTTAATGTTCCCTTTGGCTTAAAAATTAAATAAGCACCAAAAATAACAAAACCAAAACCTAACGCATATTTCGAAATATCAAAGTCGAGATGCATATTTTCAATGGTATTGTATGCTCCAATTAAGATTAAACCTAACCAGGCAATGCCTTTAAAATTGTTTCTTAAACCAATAAAAATCCCGATAAGAATTAAGAAGTTAGACCAGCTAAAAATCCAACTTGGTAAATCGAGGTTTAATGTATTGATAAGAAAAGCTATCCCAATTAATACGATTATCAAGCCGCTAAACATTCTGCTTGAACTATTATTGGATAAATTGTTATTTGAGTTTTCCATTTGTGCAATTGTTAATAACCAAAAGTATTTACAATGCAGCAATAGATATATACATCAACTGCAAAAAATGGCTAAAAAGCGGTGAGTTATCTCATTTCATCGGTGAAAAATGTTTTAGTATTTTAATCGCATGAAATTTCTATCATTTATCTTATTATTTACTGCCTCAACTACCCTATTTGCTCAAAACATCAGCGATAATTATAAAATTTACGATGTTAAAAAACAAAAAATAATCGCAATTAGCGATATTATTGCAGATATGGATAAGGCAGATGTTTTATTTTTTGGTGAAGACCACAACGATTCTATCGGACATTATCTTGAAGCAGAAATTTTTAAGCAGCTGTATCAAAAATATCCCAAAAAAACAGCCGCATCCTTCGAAATGTTTTACACTGATACGCAACCAGTTATTGATGAATATTTGGCAGGATTGATATCGGAGAAAAACTTTATTAAAGAAGCCCGAGTTTGGCCAAACTATAAAGATTATCGTCCGTTAATTGAATATGCAAAAGAAAATAAAATCGATGTAATTGGTGGTAATGCTGCAACCCGATATAGCAATGCAGTTACAAAAAGTGGATTGGAAACATTGAAAGATTTTCCGAAAGGCTCTTCCAGCTTTCTTCCACCTTTACCTATTGATACTGCACTTGGCAGATATTATGAAAAATTCGGAGAAAGCATGGGTGGGCATGGAACAGGCACCATGAAAATTTATCAAACTCAAAATCTTTGGGATGCTACAATGGCCTGGAATATCGATAAGTATTTAAAGGCGCACAATGGATTTAAAATTTTACAGCTGAATGGAAGATTCCATAGCGACGAGAAATTAGGAACTTTAGCTAAACTTCAAAAATATGCTCCTAAATTACGAATATTGAATATTTCTTCCTTTTCTGATGAAAGTTTTGATAATCCTGAATGGGAAAAATTTAAAACTCTGGGCGATTATATTATCATAACAGACCCAAAAGTTAAAAGAAGCTATTAAGGAAAAAGGCTGTTTCAAAAGTGGTATGGTTAAATCCATATCTTTTGAAACAGCCAAATTTATTTATGCTTTTGTTTTAAGTAAATCTCTTATTTCTGTCAAAAGCGTTTCTTCTTTTGTAGGCGCAACCGGCACTGCAACTGCTGCCGCTTCTTCTTTCTTCTTCATATTATTAATCGTTTTTACCATAATAAAAACAATTAATGCTAATAATAGGAAGTTGATGGCAACCGTAATAAAATTACCGTATGCAAATATTGCAGCGTCAGGAGCAGCTTTTTTAGCATCCGCTAATGATGCACCTGTCGGTATCAACTCTGCGCCTTTACCCATCGCAAAATAAATACTACTAAAATCGGGCTTTCCAACCATAGCTGCAACTATGGGCATTACCAGGTCATCAATAACACTAGTAACTATTTTACCAAAAGCACCACCTATAATTACCCCAACAGCTAAGTCGAAAGCATTACCTTTAATTGCAAATTCCTTAAATTCTTTTACAAAACCCATACTATATTCTATTATTTGTTTGATTTAAGACTAAAGTAATAAACATAAACATTATTTCAAACGTTTAGGGAATATTTAAAATATGATCTTAAAACAGCATTTATTCTATTCTAGAAAATATCTGAGATGATTTGTTTATTTTTGCCATTCCTTTTATATAAAATATGTTAAAGCAGCACCTACAACAAAAATTATTACAAAAATTATCTCCTCAGCAAATACAATTTATAAAGTTGTTGCAGGTACCAACCGTTGCTTTAGATACCCGTGTAAAAGAAGAATTAGAAGAAAATCCTGCGCTTGAAGACCCAAGTTTAATGACTGCCGATGAGCCAAAAGGCGAATACGATGATTTAAATGATGGCCCGGAGGATTATGATAAATCATCAGACGATAACAGTAGTACTGATGAATTTAATGTAGATGATTATCTGCAAGATGATAACACCAACGATTACAGCACAAACTACAATAATGGCGATGATGATGAGGAGAAAAAAGAAACGCCAATTGCTATAGAAAGTACGTTTTTCGAGAGCTTACAGGAGCAGCTAGATTTAATTCCACTTTCTGACCAGGATTTTATTATTGGCAAACAAATTATTGGCAGCTTGGATGATGATGGTTATTTACGCCGTCCGTTAAGTTCCATGATAGATGATTTGGCTTTCTCTCAGAATGTAATGGTTGAGGAAGAAGATGTATTGGAAATGTTAAGGCTTATTCAAAGTTTCGATCCTCCAGGCATTGGCGCCAGAGATTTAAAAGAATGTTTATTGATTCAACTGAAAAGAAAAGATGCCGGCAATCCAATAATCGTTAAAGCGATGAATGTTGTCGAAAATTATCTTGATGAATTTACACGTAAGCATTATGATAAACTAGAGAAAAGCTTAGGTTTAGATAGTGAAGAATTAAAAGAAGTAGTTAATGAAATTCTTCGGTTGAATCCAAAACCTGGAGATGCTAATCAGGTTACTACGAAACAAATGCAAATCATTCCAGATTTTCATATTAGCAATAACGATGGCATTTTAATTTTAACACTAAACTCTAAAAATGCTCCTGAACTTAAGGTTAGCCGTTCTTATCAAGAAATGTTTGAGCATTACGATAAAGCCTCATCAAAAGATAAAAAGCTAAAAGAAGCCGTTCAGTTTGTTAAGCAAAAATTAGATTCGGCCCGTTGGTTTATCGATGCAATTAAGCAAAGACAACAAACTTTGCTTAAAACCATGAATGCGATTATGCATTATCAATACGAATATTTTTTAACAGCTGATGAACGTAAGATGCGTCCGATGATTTTGAAAGATATTGCCGATAAGATTGATATGGATATTTCTACGGTATCACGGGTTGCAAACTCTAAATATGTACAGACAGAATTTGGTACATTTTTATTAAAATCATTTTTCTCTGAGGCAATTCAAACCGAAAATGGTGAAGAAGTTTCTAATAAAGAAGTTAAAAAAATTCTGGAAGATTGTATTGGCGATGAAGATAAACGCAAGCCACTGGCCGATGAGAAACTTACTGATATTTTAAAAGAACGCGGTTATAACATCGCCAGGAGAACTGTTGCAAAATACCGCGAACAGATGAATATTCCTGTTGCAAGGCTTAGAAAAGAACTTTAGGCTTACTTGTCTTTTGGGTTTTTGGGTGTTTCGTTTTTTGGGCTCAAAGTTTCATAAAGAATTTTAAGATATGGATTCGATGCAGGAAATACACTAATCACCCATTTTCTATCTTTTATGCCAACAAACTAATTAACCTCCAAACGTCGAAAAAACTTACAAACAAACCAATTAACAAACTATCCCTAACCATCCAAAAAACTAACAAACTAACCAACCAAAAAACCCAACCACACCTACCACATTCTAATATACGACGGCACTTTATAAATGTTATTCAGCAGTAAGCCTAACACAATTTCGTGGCTACCGTTGCTAACCGTGTTTAAATCAGAAGTTGTAAAATCGTAAGAGTAAGTTAAGTTTACGATTTTACCAATGTTAAAACCTGCCATAGCAGCGAAAGAATCATCTTTACGATAACTTCCTCCAAGCCAGATTTTATCTCTAAAAGCAATTTTCATATTCAAATCTACCGATACCGGAGCAGGCTGAACATATTTAACCATTACAGATGGTATAGCAGCAATCTGTTCATCCAGGAAAAATTTATATCCTGCCGTAGCAAAATAATGTGGAACCTCTTTGCCTGTATTGTAGTTATCAGAATTTGTAAAACTTAATTTTTGTGATAACACTTGTTGTGCTGAAACACCGGCAAACATTCGGGCTCCATAAAGCCAAACGCCAACACTTAAATCTGGCCTCAGCTGACTAATAAAAGCGTTTGTTAATGCCGGGTCGGTTTGGCTATCCGGAAAAGTAAGCGAATTAACATCTAATTTAATGCTCGAAACTCCCGCCGCTGCACCAACGGATATATTGAAATTATTGCTTAATTGTAAATGATAAGCATACGTTAAATTAGCATCTATTCTTGAAATCGGACCTGCCTTATCTTGAACTACTGTAACACCCATACCGTGGTGGGCTGGAGAAGAAGTATAGTTTTGTGTATAATTTCTATCCATCGGGTCGCCACTTTGTTCTGGAAAGGAAGTTAAAGCATTGCTCCACAAATGATTATCACTAAGCGCCCAATGTGCAGAAACAAAAGAAGTTTGCGGCGCATCATTAATTCCCGCCCATTGCTTGCGATAACCAGCCTTAAAATCGATATAATTTTCAATTCCCGATATTGCAGGATTTAATAAGTATTGATTAAAAATATATTGCGTGTACTGCGGTTTCTGCTGACTAAAACTTTTGAAACCAATAAATAGGGCGATTATGATGAAGTACCTTTTCAATTCTATCTGATTATGGTTAAAGGGCCGGTTATTGATTTTCGCCCATTTCTTGGATTGATAACGTAATAATAAACGCCAACGGGCAAAGGCTCATTTTGATAATTGCCATCGAAAGGCACTTTATATGCATTGCTGAAAAACACCCTGTTACCGTTCCTATTGAAAACCTCAATCGTTGCATTTGGGTAACTTTCTAAATATTTGATGTTCCACACATCGTTAACGCCATCGCCATTTGGTGTAAATGAATTTGGCGGAACTAAAGCTTGTAACACAATAACTTTATAAATTACTTTTACGGTACATCCATCACGTGTAGTTGCTGTTAATTCATAATCTGTATCTTTCTCCGGCGATGCTATTGGATTTAAAACATTGGCACTATCTAAACCTAAAGAAGGGCTCCAGTTGTACGTTAAACCCGAACCTGTTACAAAAGCAGGAAGTTTAACCTGACCACCAGCAAGAATATAAAGAGTGGCTCCCATATCTGCAGTTGGCGATTCGTATACGTTTATGGTTCTTGAAATTACTTCTGCACAACCATTGATAGCTGTAAAAGTATAAGTAATTACATGCGAACCGATGCTTACAGATTTAGGATTGAAATTACCATCTGCATCTACCCCATCGCCAGAATATATTCCTGAACCTGCAATACCTGAAGTTTCTTTTGCCTGGTTGATTATAACTGAGCCATCATTTTGGCAAGCAGCAGGAATATCTGCAAACTCTAATATTGGGGATGGTTTAAGCGTAACAATTTTCGATGTTTCTTTAAAACAGGTTTCTCCTGAATAAGCAACTAGTTTTATGGTATAATCTTTAGTAGCTGAACCGCCAAAAGGCAAATAAACTAAATGAATATCATCTGAAGTTGGATATATAATCGTCTCAAAAACTTCGGGTTCATCTACAAAATCTTTATAAATAATTATTTTAGTTATTTTACCAAAAAAAGCGCTCGAAGAATTATTAATTATAACATCTTTATTACTACATAGGTTGGTTTGGTTTTGAATAGAAAAATCTGCTTTTTCCACTTGCCCATTTACTGTAAAAAGCTTTTGTTGAATAACCTGGCAGCCATTTTCATTGGTAATTTTTAATGTTACTAAGTAATCTCCAGCAGTTAGATAAGTGTGTTTACCATCAATATCACTGGAGGTATTTGTTGAAGAACCAATTTCTCCAAAGTTCCATTCATAAGTTAAACCATTTGTAGTACCATTAACATTTTTAGATGTATTTTTAAATATTGCAACTCCATCATCAAAACAAACTGCTGGAGTTGTAAAATCTGCTGTAGGTAAATCGGTAATTGTGATGGTTTTTATGGTAGATGTACTACTGCATCCCATATCAGATGTAGTTCTTAGGGTTACACTTTTAGTTCCAGTACTTAAATACTGATGTGTCGGATTTTGTTCTATTGATTTTGGTGTTCCATCACCAAAATCCCATTCCCAGGAAGCTATTTTTGCATCAGCATAGATTTCCTTGTTTATTTTTGACAAATCCTCAAAGCTTACACTGGTATTAATGCAGGTTGTTGTATTACTAATGGAAAATTCAGACACAGGAATAGGGTAAACCATAATGGTCTTTTTAAGCGGATCAGACCAACATCCATCCTGTGTTCCCACACTTAATGTTACTGAATGCGGTCCCTCTGTATTAAAAGCAAATTTTGGATTCTGATCAGTAATTATTGTACCATCAAAGTCCCATTTCCATTTGGTTATTTGATTATCAGCTAATGTACTCTTATCGATGGGCATAAATTCGATTCCCAAACAAACTTTTTCATCTAAAGTAAATTCTGTTTTTGGTGCTTCCTTAACAGTAAAATTGCCTTCTATTTCTTCTGTCAGACCGCAATTTGTAGCATTTAAATATGTTACATTTACAGTAAAAGTATTATCTCCGGGTGTTGTAATTATTATATCATCAGGGTAAGTGTAAGTGTAATAAATTTTTCCTCCTATGCTTGTTTCTATTGGTGTGAGATTTGTTTGATTCTTTGTATACGCACCTCCAAGATTCCATAAAATTTCTGAAGCAGGAGCAGATAAATTAATTTTTAGTTTAAAAGGTTCGTTAGAACAACTTGATGTAATACTTTGATTGGCCAAGTTGCTGGTTTGAAAAGTAAAACTTTGAATATTTGCACCTGCTAGATATGCATAGGATTCGACATTACCGTAACCATAGGCTATTGCAGAGAACCCACCATCAGATGTTAATCGATGTTGCGCTTGTAAGTTTGTAACGTCAATAACAGCATAGCTATATTCAGAACCAGGTATATTTACAAACGATGAATTGAAATTAGCACCATCAAGTTTAAAAGTTACTATATCTATAGTTTTAATGATAACATTAATAAAATATTTATTAATTGATGTTGGAACTCCTAATGATCGAATATTTGAAAAGACAGTAATATCATTAAGCGTTTGTTCAACTGGATTTAATAAAGTTATTTCAGGATCGCCAGGAAAAGGTATTGATGCATTCATACCAGTAGCAGTAGGATTACTTAAGTTACAGGTTTGCGAAGTTTGATAATGAGCTAATGCTATAGGCTTGGAGCCCGAAACAATGTTTGGTGCCGTAGAAAAAAACGTTATAACGGAACCTTTTGCATAAGGATTAGTTAAAGGCAAACCATTAGCATTTGATGTGCTACCATTTACATTAATTATTGTATTATCTTCTGATACGATAATTTTGAATGCATCTGTATTTCCATGCAACGTATTATAAAATGGTGCAGTAACAAAATTTTTGCCCCAAGAATTTATTGGAAATATCTGTTGATACAGATTATCACCACCGCTTGGTGATCTTGAATTACCGTCTTCACAGAAAGCAGTCCAAGTATTACCAGAAAAAAATGCAATAGGCTTACAATCACCCACACTACTTACATAACTTCCAGTCAAATCGCTAATAGATTGATACTGATAAATGTCACCTTTATTTAGCTGAATAGTGAATTTAGTATTTGCAAGTCTATTCCCACTTCTTGAAGTTTGAGTTGGTGTAATTTCTACTTCAGTTCCATCTTTAGTAGCTAAAACTGTGAATTGAGAATATACTGTATTAGAACCAGAATTACCCCCAAAATTTTGATACGAGAACGCATAGTAATCTTTACCTAGAGTATTGGTAGGCAAAATCATTGAGCCACCAGTTCGCGAGTTATTGGATATGATTGCATATAATGAAATTGACTTATCAGTTACGACATGTATTGCCTTGTCAGTCTCCTTAACTTCCGAAGATGAAATATAAACGTTAAATGCATTAGGGTTTATAATTTCTTGTTTAGATGTATTGGCAGCGATACTACCTGTTGCAACGACGGTATTTCCAATAGAAACGGTATAATTGGTTTGAACATCAGCAGAAAGGATCAAAGTCATTCTGGATGTTAAATTATCCACGTGTGCAGAATATGCTAAATAAAAATCTTTGCCTTTATTTGATGAGCTTTGCCCAAAACTTTTTAAAGAAAACGAAAATACAAAAACAATAAAAACCAAAAAAGCAGTCTTCATCATTATTAATTTATTAGGAATGTAGTTTGCATTTGGTTGGATATCGAAATGCAATATACTATTTATGAATATACAACAAAAGCACTAAGCAGTTATTTAACAATTTTAAATTGTTAAACTATGGTTTTGTGTAAAAAAGACGAAAATTGATAGAATAAAAAAAATGATTTTAACTTCTAAAGCCTTAAATATCTATGCGATAAATAAATACATTTAGAATATCATGAAGAAAAATTAATTACTTATCCGGAGGTTCATCCTTACCTTCTTTAAATTCTTTAATACTTCTTCCAATCCCTTTCATTAATTCAGGTAGTTTTTTACCTCCAAAAATTAAAAGAATTACTGCACCAATTAAGATTATTTCCACGACCGACATATTAGGGTTTTCAGTAATATACGATTTATCGGCGCTTAAGTTTTATTTTAATATATTATTTAAACTAATAACGCTTTTAAGCTTCTTGCTTTTACTTTCGGTAAAGCTCCATGCCGCATAAATTCAGCAAATCCTTTTAGTTGTTTAATAGATTTAACAGCCTCATAACCAAAAGTATAACTTCTTATTTTATTCAACAACATAGTGTCCGTTTTAAATAAATCACTTTCTGATAATATTTGCTTCTTTATTAAATTTTTAATCAACTCAGCCATTTTTCCATTTGCATAAAGGTAAAGCGGCAGTTTAAATACATCCTCATTAAGTTTTATAAAGGTTTCATTAATCCAGAGCACTTCTTTTTTGCTGTTTATCGCAATTTTTCCATTCTTAAGGATTACAGCTTTTAAAAATTCTTTTGCTCTTTGTCTCGATATAATTCCGGCGTAAACACCATCACGTAATGTATAATCCAATCTATCCGCACAAAGCGCTGGTAAAGGCTGCTCTAAAATATCAAACTTGCTAAACAAAATTTGATTTACACTATATCCAAATTTTATCAGTACATCAGGAATTTCCGACTTGTACAAAACTTCGGCAAATACCTTTTCGTGATAATCTTCTTCAACGTTATCAAAAACATAATCTCCAACATGAGAGAAAGCAGTATGTGATACATCATGCAATAAACCGGCAATTTGTTCAATTTCTGTTCCGCCTAATTTTTTGATTAGCATGGTTACACCAATAGCATGCTCTAATCTGGAATGACAGATATCTGGATTTACCAAATAGATAGCGCCACTCTGGTGGATTCCGGCCAAACGCTTTAAAGCATCAGTTGCTAAAAGTTCGGTAAATACATCTGGCAATTCCATTTTACCATACAAAAAATCGCTTAGCTGCATCATATTAATAATGTTCAAATTGTGAAAATCAATACACGAAATTACTAATATTTTTAGTTAAATAATTAATTATTATTCCACATTTAACTAAATTTTATAGCTTGTAAATTAACTTTCAATTATTTTGAAATTGATTATTACAATAACATGATTAAGAAATTGTTGTGTAAAAAAACAAGGAAATCATATTAACGTTATACTTGTAAAAAAACAGGTATATGGCAACTGCTCAACAAATTCGACAAGCATATCTTGATTATGTTTTAACCAACAATGAGAAACCAAAATCGGTTTACGTTTTCGTTAAAAAACTTAAAATTACCGAAGCTGAATTTTATCAGTTTTATGCTTCGTTCGAAAGTATCGAAAAGAATGTTTGGTTTCAATTAACGTTCGAAACCATTACAAAAATTAAAGAACAAGAGGTTTGGCTTCAATATTCCTCTCGTGAGAAAATACTTTCCTTTTTTTATAGCTACTTAGAAAATTTAAAAAACGAACGCAGTTTTGTTATTTATAGCTTAAAAAATCAAAAAGGAAAATTTGAAATGCCAAATGTGCTTTCTGGTGTTAAACCTATCTTCGAAAATTTTGCTGAAGAAATTATAGCTGAAGGTTTGGAAAGTGGCGAGCTTGCCGAACGCAGGTTTTTAAGCAAAAGATATAAGGATGCTTTGTGGATTCAGTTTGCATTTATTTTAAATTTTTGGATAAATGATGATAGCGATGGTTTCGAAAAAACAGATGAAGCGATTGAAAAAGGCATAAATGTTACCTTCGATTTATTTCAGCACTCTCCAATAGATAACTTGTTTGAGTATGGCAAGTTTTTAAGCCGCAATGGCAAGTACGCAGGTAAAATGGGTTTTAATTAAATGAAAGAACAAAATAGTATTCCTGTAACAAAGGTAGAACGATCTGCTAAATTTGTAAAAACTGGTTTTCAAATTGGCGGAAATTACATAAAACATTATTCTAAAAAATTGTTCAATCCAGAAATGGATAGAGAACAACTTAATGAAGATAATGCCACAGATATTTACAAATCTTTAAGTGAACTTAAAGGCAGTGCTTTAAAAATTGCGCAAATGTTGAGTATGGATAAAAACATACTTCCAAAATCTTATGTTGATAAATTTACGCAGTCGCAATATAATGCTCCACCCCTTTCCGGACCATTAATTGTAAGAACTTTTACCAAAAATTTCGGCAAAACGCCAGAGCAGATTTACGATACTTTTAACATTAATTCTACAAATGCAGCTTCAATTGGTCAGGTGCATCAAGCTACTTTAAAAGGTAAAAAACTTGCGGTTAAAATCCAATATCCTGGTGTTGGCGATAGCATCTCATCAGATTTAAAATTGGTAAAACCTTTTGCGTTCCGCTTGTTGGGCATGTCTGAAAAGGAATTAAACATTTACATTAAAGAAGTTGAAGAAAGACTATTAGAAGAAACGGATTATGAACTAGAAGTTAAACGTTCTATTGAATTTTCTGAAGCTTGCAAAAATTTGGATAATGTAGTTTTCCCAACGTATTACCCTGAACTTTCTGGTAAAAGAATCATATCCATGGATTGGATTGATGGATTACACTTAAAAGAGTTTTTGCAGACTAATCCGTCACAAGAATTAAGAAATAAAATTGGACAAGCCCTTTGGGATTTTTATAATTTCCAACAGCATGAATTAAGGGCAGTACATGCAGATCCGCACCCGGGTAATTTTATGATTACGCCTGATGAAAAACTGGGGGTAATTGATTTTGGTTGTATAAAAGAAATGCCTGATGATTTTTACTATCCGTTTTTCTCATTAATTTCAACAGATGTCATTAATGATAAAGCAAAAACAATTGATGCATTTAGGCAGCTTGACATGATTCATAAAGATGATACTGCATCGCAGGTTGAGTTTTATTATAAATCGTACAAAGAAATGATTGAGCTTTTTGCGAAACCATACATTAATAACACTTTCGATTTTAGTCAGAATGAGTTTTTCGAAAAGCTTTATGAATATGGCGAGAAAATAGCCAAAATGCCTGAATTTAAACAAGCCCGTGGCGTGAAGCATTTTATTTATGTAAACCGAACTAATTTTGGTTTATATACGATCTTACATGATTTAAAAGCTGTAGTAAAAACAGATACTTTTAAACCTTCATTAAATAAAAATTAGGTATTCCGTTTAACCACTTTTACCATATCATCAATATCAAAAGGCTTTTGAATGTAATCATCAGCCTTGCTTTCTTCTGCAATTTCAGGAAGTTTTTCTGACGTTGATGTAAGAATAGCAGACACATCTTCTGTTTTAGGATCAGACTTAAGGTCTTTAACAACTTTAGAACCTTTTTTTGATCCTTTTATATGATCATCAATAACAACCACATCCGGATCTATCTCCTCAATTTTATCTATAGGATCGGTTGTTAATGATGGCGTTACATCAAATCCCTCTTCTTCCAATATCTGGTCCATAATGTCCAAAATATCTTTGTTATCCTGAACGAGAACAACCTTTTTCTTCATGTGTGGTGTTTGGCTTATTTTGCATAAAGATACTAAAAAGTATAACTACACATCATATTTAGAATTATTTTACAAATAGACAAAAAATACATTTGGTTCGTCTGTTTTTTACACCTGTTCGTCGATTAGTTACCAATGCTGGTATAATATCAAGTAATCGACTGCAACGTTTTTATGTTGATGGCGTCTTATCTACAAAACAACTTAAAAACTTAAATAATAAATAATTTTAAAATACAGCATTATGAAAACCTCAATCAAAACTCTAATCGCAACATCATTAACAGCTATTGTTTTAACAACAACTACATTTGCAACCAGTGTAATGGCGGCAGAAAAATATCCGGTATCATCTGAGTCATCTACCAGCTACAGAAGAATAATTGTTAAAGGAAATGTAGAAGTAACGCTTGTACAAAGACAAAACGAAGGCATCAATTATGCTGATGATAATTTAGGAAATGCAAAAATAACACAGGAAGGAAATATATTAAAAATCAGTTCGAATGATAAAGAAGTAAGCAAGCTTACTGTATATGTTAACGACCTTTACAGAATTGAAGCTTCTGAAAATGCAGTTGTAAAAACTAATGGAAAACTTAAAGCTAGATTTTTACAAATCTTTTTAAAAGACAATGCTTTTGCACAGATTAATTCAAGCACAGAAGGTTTATATACAGTAATTAAAGATAATGCTGATTTAAAATTAAGCGGCGCTACAGATAATCATACATTAGTAATGGGCAACACGCCAAAACTTACCATTGATAAATTTGCAGCCTTAAAAACAAATATTAGCTCAGTAGAATCTAATGATGCTATTGAAGTTGCTGCCAACATAAAATAGAGCTTATTTATCAGGAAGAAAGCGATGAGGAAAACCTTATCGCTTTTTTTGTGTCCAACATTTTTGGGTCGAGATTTATCTTCAGCATTCCTTCAGATTTGAAAGTTAACTTCGATGAAATTTCCTTTTAATGAAAAAATTATTTAAAGGTAGATTTGCACTATATTTTGCATTTCTGACTTTCTTCATCATATTTTCTTTTACAGTCAGAACATTACTCTTTATCTCTGCATGTCATCACACCGATTTCACATTATTCGAAATTGTAAAAATATTTGGCATAGGATTGTTCTTCGATATAGGCACCGGATTAATAATTGCACTTCCATATGCCCTATTTTTATTATTTGTATCTGATAAATTGTACCGCAAGAAATGGAATAAAATTTTTACTCCAATAATTTTATTCATTTTTATCGTTATTACTCTTTTCTCTTTTTTTGCGGAATTAACCTTTTGGCAAGAATTCGAAAGCAGGTTTAATTTTATCGCCGTAGATTATTTAATATATACTTACGAAGTTATACACAACATAAACGAATCCTACCCAATTCCTTTATTACTTGCTGCAATATTGATAATAGCCTTTGTGATTACTTATGGTTTGTATAAGCTTAAAATTTTTAGTCAAACTTTTGAAAGTGCATCCACTAAAAAATCAAGAAGTGTACCATCTATCACATTAATAGTTTTTGCTGTTGCATTTATCATCTTTGTTAAAAATTCCTGGGCAGAACAAGGTAATAACCATTACACCAATGAGTTAAGCAAAGCTGGTACATATTCATTTTTTGCTGCATTTAAAAACAATGAACTGAATTACCAGGATTTTTACAGCCAAGTTGACGATAAAATGGCTTTCGAAATTATACGAAATCAGCTAAAAGAAAGCAATAGTAGTTTTATAAACTCTGGAAAATCCATTAAAAGAATCATTTCAAGTAAAAACAAAGCCTATAAACCTAATGTAATCACAATAACGATTGAAAGTTTAAGTGCCGATTTTTTGGCGCATTACGGCAATACACAACATTTAACACCCTTTCTTGATTCTTCAGCAAATCAAAGTGTATTTTTTAGCAACATGTATGCAACAGGAACCAGAACTGTTCGAGGTATGGAAGCACTTACACTGTGTATTCCGCCAACGCCTGGAAGCAGCATTGTAAGGCGAATGGATAATGAGCATTTATTTACAGTTGGACATGTTTTTAAAAATCAAGGCTATACCAATACATTTTTTTATGGTGGCGATGGTTATTTTGATAACATGAATCACTTTTTTGGAAACAATGGTTATAATATTGTTGATAGAGGTAGAAAACTTTTGAATGAAACATACGATGGTAGCAGAACCATGATTCAAGATAAGGACGTGACTTTCGAAAACGCATGGGGCATTTGCGATGAAGATATTTTTAATGTGGTTGTAAAAGATGCAGATGAAAAATATAAACACCATCAGCTATTTAATAATTTCATAATGACTACTTCGAATCACAGGCCATACACATTCCCTGCCAATAAAATAAATCTTGCACAGGGTACGCGAGAAGCAGCAGTTAGATATACAGATTATGCCATCGAAAAATTTATTGAAAAGATAAAAAATAAGCCATGGTTTGAAAATACGGTTATTGTAATTGTTGCAGACCATTGTGCCAGTAGTGCTGGTAAAAATGAAATCGATATTTCTAAATATCAAATACCCTGTATGATATTAAATTTGAAAAATACAGCAAACACCAATATCAATAAAATGACTTCTCAAATTGATGTTTTTCCTACACTATGGGGGTTTATAGGATGGAATTATACCAATGACTTTTTCGGAAAAAATGTGTTGGATAGCAACTATAAACCAAGAGTAGTTTTAGGAACTTATCAAAAGCTGGCTTATATGCAAAACGATAGTTTGGTGATTTTAAGTCCGCAGCGAAAAATAGAAAGTTACTTATACGATAAATCAAAAAATGAACAGCGGAAAGCAAATTTTTCAAAAGAGTTTACCAATAAAGCAATTGCAAATTATCAAACTGCTTATGAACTTTTTAAAAATGGAGGATTAAAAGAGTAGCTTTTTCATTGTGGAAGATTAGAAGAAACCTTAAGCTAAAATAGTTACAAAGCCTATATTAAGCTTTGTAACTAATAACCTGAGGAGTTCAATTCTTAATTTTCATTCACATCATTAATAAGTTTTTTTTCTAGTTTACGTCACCCTGAATTTATTTCAGGGTCTTATATTGCAGGAAAGATGCTGAAATGAATTCAGCATGACGTGTCGTACAAGCAAAACGGCTATAAAACAGCAAAATATTAAGTTTAATAATCAAACTCAGTTTAATAATGGATATAACAAAAATTGGCCTTAAGACAATATAGATTTCTCTAATTTTCGTTTAAGCTCATATCTTCAGTTTTCGCGTTTACCAATTCTCGCTTTGTATTTTTACTTAAATATTTAACGCCTACTCTCAAAGCTTTTAACCCTGAAACGCCTTGAAGTTCTTCCAAATCCAATTGCTCCAAATCATCATTTAAATAACCTTGATCTTGCAAATATTTAATGTATTCGATGTATTCCTTAGCTTCTTCTGCATTGAAATAAACCATCGCAATTTTATCTGGCTGGGTTAAACGTTCTGATGTATTTTTAATTAAAACCTTATCAATTCGTTTTTTAACAACCTCATACCTAATATTATATGCACCTTCCACATCAAATCTTCTTTCATCATTTCTAAAGCTGATATCAATTGAATTCGAATGGATGAAAACCAATTGAGTGGTTTGTAATGGTCGTGGCATTTCGCCTATTAAACTTTTAGAAAGCCTAGCAATTTCTACCATTGATGTAAGCTGCCATAAGCGAATATTTTTCAAATACAGCAAATCGAAAGGTTTGTTAGGCGCAATTTCCTGACCGATGTAAATATCATATTCAACACCATCGGTTCTAAATTTTGCAAAATAACAAGGGTATGAAGCCTGAAGATTTTGTTGAGCTGTTTCTAAAAACTGACTCACTTCCATATTAATGGATTGCATCGAAACCTCCAGTTTTCTTCTATTCTCATAAGCTAAACCAGTTTCAGGTATAATCTCAGCAAAATAATCATCTACAATTTCGGTTACCTCAGGATGATTTAATTTAATAACGGAAAAGAAAGGATAAACCTCAGCGCTCAAAAACTCATTCAACAGCATTTCTTCATTGCTAGAGGCAACGTTGCTTATACGAACAATCCAATCATTACAATTAAAAATGAGCTTCTCTATAAGTTCTAAAGGAACAAACTTCCGAATACCTTTTAAAGTTTTGATGATATTTAAAAGGTGTACATGCATATCCTCTTTTAAAGCTTGGTTACGCTCATTAGTCGAATTCCTGATGTCAACCGCACCAAATAAAGGGTACATATTTTTGAAAGTAATTGTATCGATCTGTCTGTGCTTTCTACTTTCTTTATTTTGTCGAAGAAAATGCCAAACTGCCTCATTAAATTTCCATTGAACAGAAGGCTGCAAAGCAGTAAATTTATCCATCAAAACGGCATCCATTTTGGCATTAAACTCCTCAATACTATATTGAAAAAGCTGTCCAATTAATGGCATTGCAGGGCGTAATCTCGATAATAATTTATCATCGACAGCCATTTCTTTTGTAGAATAAACCTCAAGTACGCCAGCCAACTGCTTATTGTAATAAATTGGCAAAACAGAATATGAACAAACACCAGCAGCTTTTAAAACGCGTAAAAACGGATCTTTAACAATCTGATCCTCATTAATAGAACTTACAAAAATTGCTCTTGGATCTTCTTTATATTTATCTACTAAAGAGTAAAAAACCTCTTCTTCGAGGTTAGATGCTTTAGCAGAATTTATCAGCATACTTTGAGAAAAATCCTGATTATCAAAAACCAATTTATCATTAACAGTTAAAAATGGCATTAAACCAAATTCTAAGTCACCATTTCCACTCAACGTTTTTAAAGCCTGAATAACGTGATTATAGGCTTCTGTTTGATAATTATGATCAACCAATGCACTTCTAATTCCTTCTATTGCATGCTGTAACGTTACATCAGTTATTGATATTACACTAAAACCTTCAAAAGTAAATTTCTTTAGTGGAAGATTTTTATCCAGGTATTCTATTTCTGTTCCCTCCTGGAAATGTTTAGCCAATTCTTCAAAATTCAATTCGGGCAAGCTACCTTTATGCTGAATATCAATAAATTGCGTATCATTTTGAATGTTGTAATACTGCGTTAGGTTGTTTTCGGTATTTACATGCGCATAAATAATATCATTTTTTAACACCGAGGTAAAGCTGTAAAATCTATTTAAAATTAAATTATAAATAAATTTTAAATGCTTCATTTGCGCCGATTCATCTTTACCAGTATTTACTTTGGTTTTAGGATCGTGATCTTTAAAGAATTGATAGAAAGCATTTGTACTGAAGAATATTTCATCAGGTACAGGCGTACTCAACGCCCAATACAATTCATTTTCGTTAGCCATTAAAGGCGTCAAAATCGTGAATATTAATTCAAGCGTATCTTTATGTTTTGCTAATTCTTGCGTAGTTATATTTCCAAGTAAAGCGTCTTCTTTCTCTATTTTTTCCAATAGAAATCTGTAAAACTCAGATTTAACGGTTTTCTCGGTTTTCAATCTGTTCTTCAGATAATTTACTAATGGTCTGAAAGACAAATTTGATTTTACTTGGCAATGAATACATTCATTTTTATGTATTTGTATTACATTGGTATTCATGAGTATAGGTGCTTAATAGACGTAAAATTTAATAAGTAAAAAAAATAATTACACAAAGATACAAACAGCGAAAGCCAAAAACAGTCTGCAAAACGTAATACTATTTTTACAAATTCAATAGTTAATATACGCTTAATTGCTGTAAATAGTTTCTAAACGACCAAATTACTTAACTAAAGAGGTTTTAATATCTGAAGTTTAATGATACATAAGGGTACCATCCATCAGTTGAATGTCCCATTACGAAACGTAAAACTGTTAATGATGCAGGCGCAAAATAAACACCACCACCAACGCCATGGTGCCATAAATCAGAACTTTGATTTCTGCACCAAACCCTACCAACATCGTAAAATCCTAACAGGCCAATTTGCCCTGGTAGAACGTAACTCACTAAATCTCCAAGTTTAGCTCTTAATTCTAAATTATTATAAAAACTATGGTCGCCTGCAAACCTAAATTGGCGATAGCCCAACAAATTTCCCTGACCACCAATAAACTGAGATTGATAAAAAGCTGGCTTACCGATTGTAATACCGCCACCAAATCTATCAGCAAGAATAAATGCTTTTCTGCCATCAAGATTTTTATATAAAGCAATGCTACCCGTAAACTGCCCGAAAGAGTTTGAGTATTTATTTAAGCCTTTGTATCCTAAAAATTTAAAATCAACAAAACTACCCAGTGTTGGCAACAAATCATTATCACGAGTATTGTTTGTAAAGTTAACAATCGCACCACCAAACATTTTTTCGTTACGAACATTTAAACTATCAGATGACCCAAGTGGCGCACCACTGGTTATAAATCGGCCTTCGTTATCTTCCTGATTCAATTTATAATATTGAAACGACGGACCAAAGCTAAAAGTAGATTTTGGTCTGCGCCATCTTAAGGTTGGTTCTACTTGATAAAGATTAAATCTGGCTCTGTAAAACCTGATATCATCTCCATGCTCATCAAAAACAGTTTCATTTCCAACACCGAAAAAGTTTTGAGTATTATTGGGTGCATAAGCATCGGCTTTAATTATAAAATCTGCTTTACCTAATGCTTTTAACCATTCGCCCCTGTAATTAAAGCGAAATGCTTTTGTAGAAAATGAATGTAAAAATGAAACTGTCTGCGTATTACCATAAGGTTGTTTTCTAAATCCAGGATTGGTTTGTTTATAAATTAGCCCTAGTAAAATACCATCATCATTATTGTAACCAGCGTTTAAATTATACGATCTTCTATCGTACATATCTTTCGGTATGTAACTGAAATTGGACGTATCATTAGAAATTACTTTACTGATTTTTTTAACATCGTTTCCATTGTAAGTCGCTTTATCTTCTCTGCCATATAGCTTTACAAAGCCATTACTACTTTTGAAATCGTAAACCTTATCTCCCTTACCTCCAATAATCCTGATTTTAATTTTCGAATTTTTATTATTTAGAAATAGGCTGTCGTTACCATTGTGCATATAAACCCTTATTTCTTTGGTTACTTTTGGGTCGAAAACACGATTAAACAATTCATCCTTAATATTTCCTTCTTTTGATATTTTGTTGATTTTAACTTTTAAGCCCTTATCATCGGTATCACTAATTTTAATCAATTCATTTTTATTGGTTACTTCGATATCAACTACTTCGTTAAAGAAATGATAATAATCGTTCATTAATTTTGGCAATTGCTTAATTCTAACTCGCATTTGTGCTAAAATTGCATCGTGATGAAGCGAATAACTTGGCTCCGGAAGTTTCTTCAAGGCCTTTTCGAAAACTTCATCATTGTACTTGGAACAAAAATCTTCAACAATCTTATCCCACTCTTTTTCATCAATATTGGCTGTCCACCTGCTACTGATTTCTCTACCTTCCCATAAAAACCATTTGATGCTTTGTATATCGCGTTCGTAACCCTGCATCATTGGCAAAAGAGATGAAGATTGTGTGTAACGCTGTAATTTACCATCTGACCTGAAGAAAACCTGGTCTCTATCTCTAGGAACCGGCGAATAATGAGAACCACCATCTTTTTTAGTTTCCTTCCATCTCCACTGGTCTTCATGTCTATCCCAATCACCAAGCAAAACATCAAAAGCTCTGGCTCTAACCCAGGCTGGTCCATCTAAAGTATTGTCATTATCATCCGTTAATTTTTTATCCATTTTCGGCGAACTATCCGATTCTCCTAATGGCTCACGTTCTTCTAAAAGGCATAAAGTGTTCGCGAAAGCAGATTCATATTCGCCCAGATTATCATCAGGAGAAACCCAACCAATTATTGGATTACTGTGTGGAATACCACCTGCTTTAGCTAATTCTGGTACAATTAGCGCAGAAAACGGGTGTTGAGCAGACATGTTATCTTTTATAATATCCTTGGCAAAGGTTTGCCTTAATTGCTCTGGCAAAAGCACTTCCGGAAATTTTTCTACACTCCGTAAAACATATTCTTTACCGTTTTTATCTTCTAACCTTAACGAACGAGATTGATTACCGCCACCCCGTTGTGTAGCTTTTAGTCCTCCTCCTATTTGAGATATTTTTATAACCGGGACTTTTGTTTTTTGTGCATATTCTTTTCGGTAGTTTTCTCCAAAAACATATCTATGGAAACGGCCAACACTATCATATTCTGGTTTGATGGTTACAAAAATACTATCAGCTGTAAGTGGTTTATCTCTGTTTCTAACCTTTTGATTTACGTTTTCGAATTTTTTAATGTAACTGAAAACGCGTTTAACACCTGTATCGGCATAAATGTAATATTCGTACCGCATATCGTTGTTTAACAACTGGTCTGCAACTACATACCCCTGTTCCATTTCATGAAACAAAGATGTTTTACCCTGTTTATTTGGAGAAACTTTAGAACCCGAACCACTAACAATTTGCAATTGTTCTCCTTTAATTAGTTGTAAACCGTGCTCGTGCCCAGCTACATAAGTAACATTAGGATCATCGCCAAAAACACCATTTACAGATTTAATCATTTCTTTATAAGCTGGATGATTTAAATCTTCGGGGCTTAATAAAGTAGAGCGTAAAACAGGATAAACCGAACCTAAAATTGGCAGCGGAATGTATAAGTTTTTGTTGAGAGAAGTTAATGGAAAAAGATGATTTCTTAAATTAAAATAACCACCATGCGGACCGTAGCTTTGAAATGGATGATGTGATGCAAGCAGAATTACCTTGCCTTTGTTTTTCTCTAGCAAATCTTCCATTTTAACCAAAACTTCATCCGTGGTGCGGCATTCGCATTCGCCGTTTGGATTTGACTTATTGTAAGGAAAAAGCCACCATTCGCTGTCGTAAGCGATGATGGTTAATTTGTCGGTTAAATTTATTGCCACCGGATCAGGACAACCATTTTGTGGAATTAACTTTAAAAGCGGATCATTTTGAGCTTTTAAGTAATCATCCTGTGCTTTAATTTTTGCCAAGCCTTTTGGCCCTGATTTGTCCCAATCGTGATTACCTGGAATAAAATATACTGCAGCAC
The DNA here is from genome assembly GCF_003725795.1 of Pedobacter jejuensis. GTDB lineage: Bacteria > Bacteroidota > Bacteroidia > Sphingobacteriales > Sphingobacteriaceae > Pedobacter > Pedobacter jejuensis. The sequence goes on from NZ_RBEE01000002.1 coordinate 117,026, forward strand.
CCATCTCTCGCATTGGCGCAAACTGAGATTGTAAAATCTTTTTAGTATCCTCTTCCTCTAAACTTCCCGGCAAACCCATTCCGGTTGGATAAATATTATCGCCAAGATAGATTACCGTAGTTTTTTTTGGAATAATTTGTTTTGCAGCATTTTTTAAATCCTGCGTTTGTGCAGGATTCATTTCGCCAGCATCGCCAAATAAAATTACCCTATATTTTACATCGCTTTGGGCAGACGCTATAAAGTATATCAGGGAGAAGAATATTGATAAAGTAAAATTTTTAATCATATAGTTTGTTTGGTATGCTTCAATAGTATCAAAAGAACTGTTTGCTGCCCTAATTTTCGAGCAGCAAAACAATTCTATTCTATTTCTTTAGTTTAAACTGTAATATATCTCCCGAAGCTAATGTTCCACCTTCATTTGAAATATATAAATTATTGTCTTTATCAAATGCAATTCCTTCAGGTTGATTAAAATTACCACCTTTTAATGGATAAGTAGCTTTTATTTTAAAATCAGCATCAGCAACAACTAACATTTTATTAACTGAAGAAAGAATGTACCATTCATTTGTAGCCTGATTTTTAGCTAACGCAGATGGCTTAAATTTTACTTTGCCTTCACCAGATATTTTTTCTATATCGGCATACGGTAAATTAAATTCACCTGCTGGTTTTAAAGAACCATTACCATCAAAATCGAATGCGTAAATACTTGTGGCTTTATTTTTATCATCAGCTTTGCTGGCTTTGGTTAGAATATAAACTTTACCAGTTTTTTCATCGGCAGCTAGACCTTCATATTCTGCCTTAGGTACCAAATCTTTAACTTTATCTACATTTTCAGCTTCAGATTTACTAATTTCTGATAATGGAAAAATGTGTAATTCACCGTTACTTTTCAAAACAATAACTTTATTTTTAATTATGGCAACATCTTCATAATCACCTTTGCCTCCAAATTTTACATATTTCGAATCCTTATCATCCAAACCTAAATAAAATAGGTCTCCATCTTCATCCTGAATAGCAAAAACCTGTTTAGCATCTCCATTATTAAAAGCAATGCCCGATATTTCGAATAGGTTTTGAGGCATATTGTATTTAACAGGATTGTTTAAATCATAAGGTAAAGTGCTTTTTTCAGTTGTTGAAGCTTCAGCATCTGCTTTATCATCGTGCTTCTCATTTACACATGAAATGCATAAAAAAGCCATCATTAAAACTGCACAACCAGATGCTATGTATAATTTGTAATTTTTCATTAGGTAAAATTTATGATTTGTTTTTTAAAAATTCGTAAATGTTTTGCTGAGATGCAATAAGTGTTCCATCCTTTGGTACAGGAACATTATTCATCGATTCATCAATCGAAACGGCTTGAACATTGTCATGCAACTGGATTTTGATGAGCTCCAAAATTTCAGCTTTAATTTGGGCATCATAAATGGGAAAACACACTTCAATTCGGCGGTAAATATTTCTGTTCATCCAATCTGCAGAGCCTAAATAAACATCTTGTTTTCCTAAATTATTAAAGATAAAAATACGACCATGTTCTAGATAACGATCTACAATACGGGTTATGTTAATGTTTTCGCTCATGCCTTCAACACCAGGAATAAGCCTGCAAATGCTACGCACAATCATATTGATTTTTACACCAGCTTGGGATGCCTCATAAAGTTTTGTTATGAGTACTTTTTCTTCTAGATTGTTTAATTTTATTGTGATGGAAGCTTCTTTACCTGATTTCGCATGTTTAATTTCCCTATCTATTAAGTTTAAAAACGTTTGCTGAAGATTAAATTGTGCAACTAAAATGTGTTTAAAATTAATCAAATCTGCTGATGAAGGTTTTACACGTTTAGATAGAAAAATAAATAGCAATTCTATTTCGCGTAAAATGTCTTTATTAGCCGTCATTAAAATATGGTCGGTATAAAAAGCGGCTGTACTCTCATTAAAATTTCCTGTGGCAAGTAAACCTGTGTAAAGCATTCTACCATCAATTTTTCTTTTAACCAAAGCTACTTTAGCATGAACTTTTAAGGCAGTAACGCTGTACACAATCTCTACCCCTTTTTCCTTCATTTTCTTTGCCCACTTAATATTGTTGGCTTCATCAAAACGAGCTTTAAGTTCTACCAGCACTAAAACTTTTTTACCGTTTTGCGCAGCGCTAATAAGTGCATTTATGATTTTAGAATCGCTTGCAACACGATAAATGGTTAAATAAATTTCTTCAACATTCGGGTCTATAGCAGCCTCATTAAAGAAGCGAAGCACACTATCATAACTTTGATAGGGCGTATGAATGATAATATCCTTCTTTAAAATTGCTTCTGTTAAGCTTCCATTAAAAACATCAGTATTGCATAATTTTGGCCACGATTTATTAGATAAGCCTGGCAAACTTACCGGAAAAGCCATAAAATCTTTTAAATTATGATATTGCCCGCCTTCTACCAGATTTGCCTTTTTTAAATTAAAGAGCTTTTTAAGCAATGTTAAAACATTTTTTGGAATGCCTGGCTGATGAAGAAACCGCGTTGCCAAGCCCGAATCTCTTTTTTGAAGTTGTACTTCTAATTGTTCGGAAAGGCTACCAGAATATTCATCTTTTAAATCAATTTCAGCATCTCGGGTAATTTTAAAACTGTAGCAACCCGTAATTTCTGCTTTGAATATTAAATCGAGATGAAAACGAATGATATCATCTAAAAAAACAATATAGGTCTGATCATCCGCTTCAATTTTATAAAACCTAGGCAATTCGTTAGACGGAATATTTATAATGACGGATTGGTATGAGTCGCCCTGATTTAACGTAATTAAAAAATACAGCTCGTTATTCGAAGGGAAAAATTTTGTCTGCTCGTTAATATATACAGGTTTAATAAAAGCCAAAACCTGACTCAAGAAATATCTTGTTACTTGTTGATTAATTAGATCAGGAAACTCTTCACCATAAATTAGATTGATCTTATTCTTCTTTAACGCTGGAATGATGTTTTGCTTTAAAGCTTGTCCGTAACGCTGTTGCTGGTTTAATATTAAATCATTCGCGGATTTTAATAAATCAGCTTCAATTTTGATATCATTATCATCGCGATTGCTTAATTTTTCTAATGCAAGCAAAACCGGCATTCTCACCCGATAAAATTCATCAAGATTGGAAGAAAAAATAGATAAAAATTTAACGCGTTCTAAAAGCGGAACTGTTTCCCGTTCGGCTTCCATTAAAATACGTTCGTTAAACTTAAGCCAGCTTAAATCTCTGTTAAACAAAGTGGTATTCACTAAATCTTCCATTAAAGTTTACCATAAGCTGCGTAAGCAACCACAAACGCCAATACCGCAGCAATTAAGCCAAACATAAATATGTTGTAAGCCAACCTGATTAATTTGTATTTCCTTCCTAAAACCACACCACCAGAATACACATCGGTAATCAGCGTTCCGTATAAAAAGTCTTTATCATTCATTACTTTAATCATACCATCTGTATACGCAGGTAGCGACATTTTGTAGAAATTACCGAAGAATAATAAATTAACTTTCTTATTGTCAACATCTTGCGGGGTGAAAATTCCTGGCGGAATAGATGGTCTGGTAGATAAAATTGAAACGACAACACAAGTTAAACTTACTGTAAGCAAAATAAATGTTGGGATAATTAAGTTACTGTGATCTTCTAATCTTCTTAAGAGTAAACTTACAATTAACGAAAGCATAATCGAATTTACCGTGATTAAAATATGTGCTTTATTATCGGCCATATCGCTTAAACGCTGATTATTGGCAGATGTAATTCTGAACATGGTTTCTATACCTTTATCAGGCTTTTCGGTTTTATCACCTTTATCTTTTTTCTTTTTTTTATCTTCTGCAAAGATTGATGAACTGGTTGTTGAAATTGACTGATCATCAAAACGAACAATTTCCTTTTCGCCAGATAATTTACTTTTTATCTTTTCGATATTTTTGTTCTTTTGATCGCCTAATAATAGCTTTACGTAATCGGTATGGTATTCCTGAGCTTGCAGAAACTGAATATCCTTAACACGCCAATCATTTTTCTTGATGTCTTTTTCATAAATCAATTCGGCCTCCTTGTGCATCAATTTGCCCTTTTGCCTAAAATTTTCTGTACCGAGGTGAAAAAGATCTGCATCACATAAAATATCCTCTAAAAGATTTGCGGGTTTTTGAGGAATTTGCGTGCTTAAAATTGCACTCGAAACTTTAGTTCTAATTTCTTCACTTATGCCTTCAGCTTTTAAATATTTTTTCGCCAAATCTGCGCCTTTAACCTCATGGTTGAATACATCTTCAAAATAACCAGTATCATGAAACCATGCGGCAGTGGTTACGATAAAAAAATCTTCATCACTTAGCTGATAGTGATTTGCGATTTGCTGTGTGGCTTCTACCACATCTTTGGTATGCTGTAAGTTATGGTAAACCAATCTAGAATCGTGGTTTTCTTTAAAGTAGTCGGTAACATGCTTTTCTACATCAATTTGTAGTTGCTTATAATCCATGAGCGTGCTGCTAAATTTTAATTTCTAATATGAACAAAACAGTATTTAAAAGATAGTGTTTGGTTGGATAAAATTACGTTAATTTTTGCTAAAAAGATTTCCTGATCTTGATAACAGAAATAGATTTTATTTTACAATAACGTAATCTTAAAGAAATTATTGATTTTTTGTTTCTTTAGAAAAAGGAAATATCTGATAATGAACGGAAAAAGTAGAGTTGAAAAAAATTAGTGAAAAACTTTTTCCTAAATTGGATGCAAATTTGTAACATTGCACTCGCAAAAAACAATAGTTTTTTCAGGGCCTATAGCTCAGTTGGTTAGAGTAGAAGACTCATAATCTTTTGGTCGCTGGTTCGAGCCCAGCTGGGCCCACAAATTTAAAATGCCTTCTAAGTTTCTTAGAGGGCATTTTTTTTTTGTGTTAAGGTTTTTATCCTTCAAAATATTCAACTAATTATTTGAAGAGAAACGAAGGCTATAAAACAGCTATAGCTTTGGTTTGTGATTGAGATTTGTATTTTACTAGCCTCTTAGTGAGAAGCAAATAAATAAATGGCCATAAGTACGGGACAAAAACCAACAATAAGATATTGATCAGGTGAATCTTTCTTCTATTTTTTGCCATATCATAGGCTGCATAAAGAAAAGCTACAATAATCACTACAAAAACTACAATCAATAATACTTTCATAATATGTTTAATTTTTACTCATTAGTTACTTAAATCTATTTCGTTGGGATATTGAAAATAAATTGGTATAGAATATTTTTTTCTAAATATAAGTAATTGGCTTAAAACTTCTTTATCAAGATTAAGGTTTTATATAATTAAGGAAAGGAAGAACGGAATGAATAGGTTGTGTAAAAGCTACATGAGCGTTTATGACGTAGTTCCTTAATCCATATTGGGAGGGCACGCTTAAAATTGTGCGGTAGTTAGATAGATACTATATATCACCACTTTTCAATATGCAACTTTTATTCTATTTATTACTTTTGAGGTTAGGTTTTAGTTTTGGATACGTCTTCTATTTCTATAGAATGTCTTTTTTGCATTTCATCGTATGCTTCTAGCAAATCGAAGCTCAAATTGTCTCGTCCACTGGAATATAGCAACTGTACATCTACAGTAACACCTCTCATTGCGGCTATGGGGTCAGTTTTGTCTAAAAGTAATTTGCAATGAACAACATTTGAAGTCTCATCAGGAAATAATGGCTCTTTGCTCGTCACACTTAGTTTCCAAACACCGTTTTTGAGATTGGTATAATTATAATTGGTGTCCGTTTTTAGGCTTTCAATGGTTATTAATCTGTTGGAGTTAGACATAAACACATTAACTTTATAATCCTTTTCATAAGTGTTCGAAATGTTTTGAACTTGAATTGCAAAATGAACTTTTACCCATTCTTCGGTAACATCTTGATGCTTATCATTCAAATACCATTGTGAGATAGCTAGTTTTGATTTGCTTTTCCTACCATAGGTTTGTCGGACTTCGTACTCCTCCATTGGAACTGACATAAAGTTATACCTCTTATAATACCTATTATCTTTACTAAGATGTGGTGCATCGTAGCTGTAAGGAATCTTGACTACGTAAACGCTTTTTTTAAGGTCCCCGCCAAATCTGATGGGAAAAATCTTGATGTCAGAAATCCGACGCTGAACATACGAGCTTATAACCTGTTCTATCCATTCCTTGGTATATTCATTGCCATCAATAAATGAGAACTCAGATGCAACATGATTTTCTTCCTTAATACCATAGACGATTATACCACCATCTGAGTTCGCAAAAGAAGCAACATCTTTGGATAGCTCCATGCGCTTTTTATCAGTTTTCTCTAATGATCCTGCACTTTTAAAATCAAGATATATTGATTCTTCAACTTGGTTGTCGATTAACGATTGTATATCTTCAACAGTGTAATCCTCTTTATCGTAGAAGCTTTTCATAATGCAGTTTACTTAAGACCGCTTTGCTCTATTAGGAAGATAATGTTAGCTCCGGTAAGGTTCAAACCATATCTTGTCAATTCGTCATCAACCTTTTGAGGTACTTGGCCTTGTCCATGACCACCCACCTTATTTCTTATCGTTGGGATTCCAGTTGTCAAGAGGTTTTGAAGAGATGAGAATTGATTCTGTGTAAATGAAGGAATTAGATTATTTGTAAAGCAGATACTAATAAGCTTACTTGCTGTATCGGTTGGATTATATGTCCAACCATTCTCATTACATATTGTTTTAATGGCACTTTCAAAAGCCTTAAGACAATCTGTTAAGCACTCTTTGTTTCTTCCATGCCTGTAGTGTTCATGAGCTTTCAAATACTCTTCATTTGCTCCTGTGAAACGTTCATCCCAAAGTAGACTCAATGTTGGTTTTGTCACTTCTGAATGCATATAGGTTGAATCTACCCTGATTATTTTATCAGATTCAAATTGATACCCAACACCATGTTCGCGAAAGCGCAAATTTAGCTCGTTCATAGCCTCTTCGGGTGTCATGGATATGTTTACGGTAATTTCGTATTCATTGAGATCTTTGTTTATTACACGGGATATATACCGAAACGACAGCTCAATTATATCTAATACCTGGTCAACATTGGGAGAGTACAATAAGTGACTTTTCACCTGTTCTAATTCAGACTGAGCATAGCCACTTCCATTAACACCGATTTCAAATACACCATATTCTCGACACAAAATCTTATGTATCATGGAATAGGCTAGTTGCGGTCTATTTGATTCCCCAGAACCACTTTTCCGAACCCCAAATGCATCATCTATGATCATTTTAATTTGAACTCGTAATGCAGTAGGTAAGATATCAAACGATAGCACCTCTGGAACTTCCCCTCGCTCCCTTTTTTGCCGCTTTGAAAATAAATCGTAAGTCATATGATATTCTTAATGTCTTCTTGGTGCTGATCTTGTATGTGGTTTTACATACGTACCATCTTTACGGGTGTAACCTTTTACATGAACAGTCCCGCCAGTTGATTTGGTTGTTTTAGTCGAACCAGAGCCATAGCTTCTGGACGGTGTATAAGTTGGTGAAGTTGGTGCTAATCTACCGTAACGATATGAGGAGATGGGAACACCATCGTATGTGTAACCGTAATCGTTAGTAAAAGCTAGTAATTCAAGTTGCTTCTTCGACAGTTTTCTCAACGGTTTCCAGGCTACAATGCGTGGGCTATACCCGCTTATCATACCATACTTTGTTGGTGTTCTACGAGAAGTTCCACTGTAGATAAATGCTTTGCCCGCTTCAATTAATCCTTGTTGATCGTAGCCGTTAGCTGTAGAATATATTGGTGTTTCTGTATCTGATACTGTCAGATAGTAATTTGTTGTACAACTTGATAACATTAACAATGCTACCAAGAATGCGAGAGCGAATCGCTTCATTGATTGATTTGATTAGTGAGATAATTTAGTAATCACAAAGATATAAGAATCAACGAATTGTACAACCCTTCTGTGAGCCATCTACCATATGCAAGAATACTATCAATTAATTAAGAGGAATTAAAGAATCTTAGACATTGAAAACTTCTAGCTTACTAATCGTTAGTCTTCATTTTGTATCTCCACCCATAGAAGATGTATGAGCTTTCAATGAAGCCCCATATAGCGATTTCAAGGTAATGTTTGTTATCTCAGAACTTTCTAGTTGCATTTTAGTTAGCGTAACTAAGGCTCCAGCTGATGGTACATTTTTAAAGCTTGTAGTGAAATAAGTAGAATGTGATTGAACTCTAACCATGTTATTAATCAGACTATCCACATGTTCCTTCTTTGTTTCTGCAATTTCTACTTTGGAACTTCTTTCAACGAGTGTTGATGTAGCTGAGATTAGAGCACCCTTAATCATGTCTGGTGTAGCGATTACATCATAAGCGACTTCGGTGTCAGAACCTGATAAGTCAAGATTAGCAATTTGTTTTTTAAACTCATCAATTAGCCCATTAAGCTCCTCTGAAGCATAGTATATTGAATCAGCTTGGTTTGATACGGTATTTATGCCTAGGTCATGTATTTTCTTTAATTCTTCTCTATTTGACATCTTTAGAACATTTTCTGATCGTTCTAATGAATCCTGCACCTGCCTGAATGAACTAACCATTGGTGATGCACAACATATGAGGATGGAACAGAGTAACGTAAGCGTAATGAAAGAGAAACATTTCATAAGGTCAAGATATACAAAATCAATATTGATTACAACAAGCTATTATTAAGGGTATATAACATATCTTGGATATCTTAACACGTGTAATTGCGGGTCTTGTGCATTTTTTTTTATTCCAAACGAATAAAACCAATCTCTTAAAATTATAGTTTTATTAATATCAAGATTCTAAAAGCTTAATCATAATGGAATACAATTTAGATAGGTTTGTGGAAGCGCAACATCATATTTATTCTGTTGCACTAAAGGAAATCAAAAACGGAAGAAAAACCAGCCATTGGATGTGGTTCATTTTTCCTCAACTCGATGGATTGGGTTATAGCGATATGGCTAAAAAATTTGCAATTCGGGATATTAGTGAAGCCGAAGCTTATCTAAATCATCCTATTCTTGGTAACCGGCTTATAGAAATTACAAAGACATTAAATGGCTTAGGAAATCTCTCTGCCGAAGAAATTTTTGGAGGAATTGACGCTGTAAAGCTTCGATCGAGTATGACATTATTTGCCACCCTAAAAAATATAAACCCGGTTTTTGAAACTGTTTTGATAAAGTTTTTTGATAACGAAAAGGATTCTAGCACTTTGGCTTTATTAAATAAGTAGCATACACTCCATTAGTTTGGTGTAATAACCGCTGCATATCCACCATTTTTTACCATTTTAACTTCTAATTTACTTTCACTATTTACCTGCATGGTTTTTTTTCTGTAATCCATTGCCTGCCTACCAGCGTTAATTCCATCTTCAAAATAGGTCATGGTGTACGTTTTTCCTTTAGGTAAAAAATCCGTTGTAATTTGCAAGGTTCTGTTTTGTTCTGCACCATTGGTAATGCCACCAATAAACCATTTATCGCCTTTTCGTTTTGCAACCACTGCCAGTTCGCCAACTTTCGCGGCCAATGCCTTGGTTTCATCCCATGTTGTAGGCACTGAAGTTATAAATTCTGTACATTCTAAATTGCGATAATAAAGCGTTGGATTGTCTGCAAGCATCTGGATTCCGCTCTCAAATACTACAAACAAGGCCATTTGGTAAGCACGTGTTCCGATACTTGCTGCATTCGGTCTTTCTGCTCGGTAAGATTCTGGCTGCATGCTAATCATGGCGCCAGGTGTATAATCCATCGGACCAACAGCATTCCTCATAAATGGCAAAAACAAACTATTTTTAGGCAAGGTGCCTCCCATTTGTTCCATGCCTCGCACACCCTCGTAGGATAACACATTTGGATATTTATACTCTAATCCGGCCGGTTTAAAAGCACCATGAAAATCTACAAACAATTCATTTTCTGCAGCTTCTTTGGCTATGGTTTCATAGTAATTAACCATCCATTGGTCGCTACGATCCATAAAATCAATCTTAACTCCTTTTACACCCCATGTTTTGAAAGTCTTAAACAAATCCATGTTTTTATGTACTGTAAGCCAGGTTAGCCACAATACCACACCAACATTTTTTTCTTTACCATATCGAATCAGTTCATGAACATCAACTTTTGGATTAGGCGTATAAGGATCTGTAGTGCTGTTTGCCCAACCTTCATCCATAATAATATACTTCAGACCGAACTTTGCAGCAAAATCAATATAATACTTATACGTTTGCAAATTATATCCCGCTTCGAAATTAACATCTGGCCCGTAAGGAGATGCATCATTCCACCATTCCCAGCTTGCTTGTCCGGGAATTATCCAACCCGGATTTTTTATCACACTGGCCGATGCTAGCTGAAGCGTCATGGTATTTTCTAAAAGTTCTTTATCATTTTTCGATAGTACGAAATACCGCCAGGGAAAACTTCTCGTACCTTTTGTTTTCGCAATATAATCTGCTTCTTTTGTTATTTTTAAACTCCTGTCACCATCATCGCCGAAAGCCAGCGGCGCTTTTGGGAAAGTAGACGTTACCGCGTTTTTACCGTTTCCTTTTAAAAACAAGCATGGATAATCGCTTAAATCTGATTCACTTATTAAAATTTTGTATTGCTTTTTGGTATCAATAAGCATTGGTAAAGTGCTCATTTTGGTAGTCCAATTTGCAGCATTTACTGTAGAATAATTTTCTTCATAAGCTGTTTTAAAACTAGCTGGTTGCTGTACATGCAAATCATAATCTGATGGAAATTTTATACCAACTTCTTCATTTAATACTTCAACATCACCTTTTTTACTGGTTATAAAACGATAAGCCACACCATTATTAAACGCCCTAAATTCGACAGCATAATTACCTTTAAAATTAAGCAGTAACGTATTGTACTGTGAATTTACCGTAGCAAATTTAAGCGGAACATAAGGTTTAATTAGATCATCTCCTTTCGAGTATTTAGCACTTATCACTTTTGCATCCTTTCCAAGAATTTCATTTCTAAGCTCCATCGAAAGACTATTATTAGTCATCAATTCATCTGAAGCATAAAATACGCTGTAGTTTATAACTTGGGCAACATTTAATAAAACTTTTATTCCTCCATCGGGAGATTTTAGTTCATAAGATTTTTGTGCGGAAGCTATTTTGGCAACGCCAATACAGAGAATCAGAACCAATAATAATTTCTTAAAATGCATGCTGTTTTGATTTTTAAGGGATGATAGATAGACTTCTTTTGAAGAAAAAAAATATGCTTTTATTTTCCGTTTAGTTTTTTAATTAAATCAGTTTCATCTTTTCGGTAAGGTGTTCCATCCTGATTAAAAATTTCGTGAAACCATTCAATAGGCTCACTTCCATCGGCAAGTGGAGTATCCCAAGCGTATTTTGTATTCGTTTTACCTGCTACAAAGCCCCAGTTTATTGCCGCAACATTTTCTTTTTTTAGTAACGGAAGGATATTTGAAAATCGGCTGTTTCGTGTACGTGCCATGTATTCAGTACAAATTAATGGGCGACCGCTAGCTTTCAGTAAATCGATGGTGCGTTGATGCCATTCAGGTGCTTCGTAATTGTGGTAACTTATCACATCCGAATTTAGAAGCTGAATCTCATTTAGCTTTTCAAAATCCCAACTCCACAAACCTATTGTTATTGGTTGACTTGGGTTAACTGCCCTTGCCCAGCTTATCGTTTTGGTTAGTAAAGGTATGCTGGTTTCAAGTTTTCCGCTATTTCCAGGTTCATTGTATAAATCCCACAAAAGCACTCGCTTATCATTAGCAAAACGCTTTAAAACTGCTTTCACATAAATTTCCAATTCAGGAAAATTAGCTTCTTCTTTATAAGCTGGGTCACCTGGATCTTGTAACCAACCAGAATTGTGAATGCCAGTTTTGGGCTCTGGTTGTTTTCCAATTGTCGAAGTTTTGTTCCAACAATCATCAAAAAACACAAACATTGGTGTAATCTGATGTTTCTCTGCGATGGTTAAAAACTGATCCATTCTTTTCAAAAACCCTTGTGGATCTTGCTTGTAGGCTTTGCTGTATAAAAACACCCTTAAAGTGTTAAAACCAATGCTGTTTGCCCAACCCAATTCTTTATCAATTACTTGCGGAGAAAAGGTATCCGCTTGCCACATTTCGAGTTGGTTAATGGCATTTGCAGGAATGTAATTGGCACCAGTGAGCCACTTATGATTTTTATACCAAGCATTTGCCTTTTCAATAGACCAAACCTGACCTAAAACCTTTTTATCTTGTTGCGAGAAAGCATTAGCAGTAACAAAAATTAATAACAGGATTGCAGGTAACGTGTGTTTTATGCGCATTGTATATAAATTAATTTGAAGGAATATTAAGCTTTACACCTGTTTTAACCGGCAAACCAAAATTAGGCGTACCATCTGAATTCCAGGTAAATTTTTGCGCCCGTGGCGACCGAAAGCCACCACAACCTTGCCCCGGCTTATCATTTGCATGGTATAAAATCCAGTCTTCGTTACCATCAGGCGATTTAAAAAATGAATTATGTCCAACAGCGTACACGCCATTTTCTACAGATGATTTAAATACGGGTTTATCATGTTTTACCCAATTAAGGGGATTCATAAAATCATCATTAACATTGGCTGTTAACATGCCTAAAGCATAAAAATCTGTCCAGCAGCCACTTGCTGAATATATGATAAAAATTTTGTTGTTATGCACCAAAAATTGTGGCCCTTCATTTACATCCACATGTGGAGGATTACCTGCTGAATTTAAATCTCCATGTTTTTCCCAATCGTATTTTGGTGAAGAAATTTTAACACGATCAGAATTAATTGTCCACGGGTTTTTCATGGTAGCCATAAAAATTTCCTGCTTCCCGTTGGCATCACCTTCCCATCCCGACCAAACCATGTATAACTTATCATTTATAAAAATGATATCACCATCAATAGCCCACTTATTGGTTTTATCTGCAACTTGCCCTTTAAATATCCATTCGCCAAGCATTGGGTCTGCCGATGAATTTTCTAGAACATACATTCGGTGGTTTTCATTTTTGCCATCATCAGCCGCAAAATATGCATACCACTTGCCTTGTATAAACATTACTTCAGGCGCCCAAATGCTTTTAGAATATGGTCCGCTTGCAGGTGCTTTCCAAATTGTTTTCTTCGGCGCATCCTTTAAATCGGCTAGGTTTTTAATTTTCCATAAATCAATTCGGTTACCAGTTGTATGCGTGTAATAGTAATATCCATCTTTAAAAAAACTATACGGATCGGCACCAGCTGGCAATAACGGATTTGAAAATGTTTGCGAAAAAACGTTGGCAAAAGAGAAAACAAATAATAAAATGGATAATGATTCACGCATAATTTGGTTAGGTATCTCAATTTATACTTCTATAAACTGATTTTTTTTCAAATATGATGGATTTAATATTTTAGGTTGACTGAAATCGTATCATTATTTCTTCATTTTGTGTCTTTTTATGTAGCGGTGATGATTGCTACACGAATGTAAGCTACCTTTTGCAAATCTTCTCAATAATTCCACTTTTTGTTTCAAGTTTTAAATTTTTACCGATACCGTATTGAGTTTGATATCTTTGAAATAGCATATGATTTTAAGACTGTTAATTCTAACCATTTTATTTTTTACCGTAAGGTTTTCTGCCGCCCAGCCCTATTATTTTAGGCATTACCAGGTTGAAAATGGTTTATCGCACAACACGGTTTTCTGTAGTGCACAAGATGGTAGTGGTTTTATGTGGTTTGGCACTAAAGATGGTTTAAATAGATTTGATGGATATCAGTTTAAAACTTATCGCTTCGATGCTGAAAAAGCTGGAAGTTTAGGTAACGATTTGATTTACGCTTTGCACAATGATGCCAAAAACCGTTTATGGGTTGGCACAAACAGCGGTGTTTATTTATATCTACCGCAGCATGAAAGTTTTGAAATTGTAAAAGGCACTGAAAACCTTCGTATAAATGACATGGCTACCGATACCAGAGGAAATCTCTGGATTGTGGCCCTCGGCAGAACTCTGATATACAACATTAATAAAAAAGCACTTTCCCAATTTAATGATAAAGCCAAATTTGTTGCTACTTCTGTATCAGCAATGAAAGATGGAAGCATTTGGATAAGCACCCTACAAGGCACCATCGAAGAATATGATTTTACAAATAAAAAATTTCGCTCGCATTACGTAATGAGCAAATTGAACCCGAACGAAAATAGCTGGGCTACTAAAGTACGTGATGCCGGGAATAACACTATTCTCATTGGTACGGCTAATCAGGGAATCAAACTTTTCGATCGTAAAACCTTTAAAACAAAAGAATTATTGGTTTTCAATGCTGATAAAACTTCAATCTATGTAAGAGATATTTATCAAGCTGCTAAAAACGAATTTTGGATTGCTACTGAATCGGGGATTTACATTTATGCAAATCAGAGAATTACCCGGCTTAGGAAACAATATGGAAATGCATATTCATTATCAGACGAGGCAATTTATTCTGTTTATCAGGATAGAGAAAAAGGTATATGGGTTGGAACCTATTTTGGTGGCATAAATTATTACTCCAGTCAATACGCTCTTTTTACCAAATATTTCCCCCAAAAGGAAGTGAACGCTTTGAGTGGAAGCGATGTAAGGGAAATATGCAAAGATGCCTATGGAAACCTGTGGATAGGAACTGAAGATGCGGGATTAAATATGCTCAACACCAAGACAGGACAATTCACTAATTTCTTTCCCGATGGTAAATCGAGCAGCATTTCTTACTCCAACATTCATGGTTTACTGGTAGATGATGATAAATTATGGATTGGAACCTTCGAACACGGACTTGATGTGCTTGATATTAAAACAAAAAAGGTTGTAAAACATTATACCGCTGGCAATAAAAGCGGATTAAAAACGGGGTTTGTCGTAACCTTTTGTAAAACTAAAGGTGGAGAAATTTTATTGGCCACAATAACGGGTCTTTACCGATACAATAGGCAAAAAGACAACTTCGAACCTATTGAAGGCTTACCAACTGTTTTTTACGAAGTACTTACAGAGGATAGCAAAGGAAACATTTGGGCAGGTACTTTTGATAGCGGAATAATTCGTTTCAAACCAGGTAAACCCGGATTTATCCAATATAAAAACAACCCTAAAAATAACAATTCCTTAAGCCATAATACGGTAAATGGAATATACGAAGATAGTAAACAGAACATTTGGGTTAGCACCGATGGTGGCGGCTTAAATTTGTTTGACGCTAAAAATGAAACTTTTAAGCATATAACAGTAAAAGATGGCCTACCCAGCAATTTTCTCTTTAAAATAATGGAAGATGAAGAAGGTAAATTATGGATGGGTAGCACACGCGGCTTAATCCATTTTAACCCGGTAAATCGTTCTATTAAAGTTTATTCTAAATCTAACGGATTACTAACAGACCAATTCAACTATAATTCTGGTTTTAAAGCAGATGATGGAAGACTGTATTTTGGTAGCGTTCGCGGTTTAATAAGTTTTCTGCCTGGTGAATTAAAAAATTTTAATTTCAAATCCCCGGTTCAAATTACCGGTTTTCAGATAGATGGTGCAGATGAAAAACAAGATAATTTGGTTATACCACAATCTATCCTTTATACAAAGAAGATTATTCTGAATGATGCACAATCGTCATTCAGTGTCGATTTTGCGGCTATAAATTATACGGCTCCTGATATGACACAATACGCCTATCGGATGAAAGGATTAAGCGATAAATGGAATTACCTGAAAACCAATAGAAAGGTATATTTTACTAAGCTGTCCGCCGGGAATTATGTTTTCGAGGTAAAGGCATTGCTTAACGGAAGCGATAATTGGACAGAAAACAACCCCCAAATATCGATAAAAATTCTTCCGCCAATTTATCAAAGTACTTTAGCATACGTTATTTATGGAATTGTAATTGCTTTAACGGTACTCTATCTGATAAAAACCTACCACAAGAAAATGGAAAATCGTAGTCAACGGAGAATGGAGCGATTTGAAAACCAAAAAGAGAAAGAAATTTACCAAGCCAAAATCGAATTTTTCACCAACATAGCGCATGAAATTAGAACACCACTTACCTTAATAAAAGCGCCAATGGAAAAAATTATTAAGCAGGCATCTGGAGTTCCGTTTATAGAAAAAAATTTACGCACTATGGAACGAAATACAGATCGGCTTTTTAATCTTACCAACCAATTGCTCGATTTTAGAAAAACTGAAGTAAATGGCTTTTCTCTCAATTTTGTAAATGCGAACATCTCTGATATTTTACTGGAAATATTTGAAGTTTTCCAGCCTGTTGCTGATGCAAAGGGCTTTAGTTATAAGCTTTACCTACCCGATAAAAAACTTTTTGCCTATGTTGATACAGAGGCCTTTTATAAAATTATGAGTAACCTTATTGATAACGCTTTAAAATACAGTGAGCAATTGATAGAAATAAAACTAAATTTTGAAGCTAGCAATGCAGAATTTTTCACTGTATCAGTTACAAATGATGGCTTACCCATTCAGGCAGAGCTTCGGGAGAAAATATTCGAGCCGTTTTTCAGGGCTACTGAAAACCAGTTTAAACAAGGTACAGGTATTGGTTTGTCTTTATCAAAGGCACTAACAGAATTACACGGAGGAAATTTGTTTGCTTCGCTAGATGAGAGGGAGCAAAATATTTTTATCCTGCAATTGCCTATTCATCAACTTTTCGAATTTGATTTAAAAGGAAAATGGAAAAAACAATAATGAGTGATATTGAAGTATTAGAAGAAAAATTCGTAATTCTTGTTGTAGATGATGAACTGGAAATGCTTGAATTTATCGCAGATGACTTAGGAGAGCATTATAGGGTTTTAACTGCAGAAAATGGCGTTCAGGCATTAGAAATTTTAAACCATGAAATTGTTCAGCTGGTAATTAGTGATGTTATGATGCCGGAAATGGATGGCTATCAACTCTGTGAAAAGATGAAATCGAGTATGGAGTACAGCCACATTCCATTTATCTTGTTAACGGCGAAAAATAGTTTGCAATCTAAAATAGCAGGATTGGAGATGGGCGCTGATGCATATATTGAAAAACCCTTTTCTATCGATTTTTTAAATGCACAGGTTTCTTCCCTAATTAAAAACAGGAGTAAAATAAAAGCCTACTTCGCAAGTTCTCCACTAATACATATTAAAACAATGGCTTATTCAAAGGCCGAAGAACTCTTCCTAGAGAAATTGCAAAATCTGATTAACAAACAATTAGATAACCCCGATTTGGATGTAGAACATCTTGCCGACCATATGAATATGAGCCGGCCTACTTTGTATAGAAAAATTAAATCCATCTCAAACCTAAGTCCCAACGAACTGATAAATATTGCAAGGTTAAAGCGGGCAGCAGAATTATTAAGCGAAGGCATTTTAAAAATATATGAAATTTCTGAACAGGTTGGTTACAGTTCTCAAAACCACTTTGGCAGAAACTTTTCTAAACAATTTGGGATGTCGCCAACTGAATACATTCAATCTAAAACGTTAAAGAAATAAGCTTAAGCTAATATTAATTTGTCCTATAACAAATGAGTTATAATTCGTTATCCATTTAACTGCATATCTTCTACTTGTAAACTTGAGTTCGATTCTTAATTATCCGTCACATTATTAATAAGCTTGTTTTTTTTAGTTTGCGTCACCCTGAATTCATTTCAGGGTCTTTTATGCAAGAAAGATGCTGAAGTAAATTCAGCAGGACGTCTCGTAAAAGCAATACGGCGATGAAACAGTAAAATATTAAGTTTAAGAATTGAAATCAGGTATAAATTCTTTTGAACCACCTGAAGTGAGAAAAAATATACATTTTCCAATTAAATTTTGATACTATTTGACGACAAATTGAAACAATTTGGTAAATGGAGATGCTGTAGATAACTCTACCTTGTAAACAGATTTTCAGCAAGTTAATGAGGCTGCTTATTCTACCAAACTAAGAAACAATAAAACCCTAATAGTTCAAGTATCCCAAATCTGATTTTAGATTAATTATTACGTTTCCCTTTTCAAACTGCGATTCGTAATCTTTCATCCTAATCAAATTTAACCTAACCAAATGTATATGAAAAAAAAGCTACCCATCGGGATTGCCAATGCAATTCGAAGGTCGAGATGGCTCCTTGCAGCATTTATCATCGCCGGCCAACCCTCTTTTGCACGTATTTATAAAGAAACAAATCCACCCAAAGAATTTTCTTTAGCCATTCCAATTACCGGTAAAGTAACTGATTCGAAAGGATTGCCAATTCCTGGTGTTATTGTTAGTGAAAAAGAAACATCCAACCGCACCGTAACTGATGAGAATGGTTTATACAAGCTCGAAGTAAGTAGCCCATCTTCAGTGCTTGTATTTGCTTTCATTGGCTTTAATAATCAGGAAGTAAAAGCAGGAGATAAAAGGCAGATAAACATTACACTTGCCGATGATGTTCGCTCTCTAAATGATGTAATTGTTGTGGGTTACGGCACACTTCGCGAAAAAGAAGTGAGTAGTGCCATTACCCATTTAGGTGCAAAAGATTTACTTTCGGTAGGTGGTAATGGTGCTTTAATGTCGTTACAAGGCAAAGTTGCGGGTTTAAGTGTGGTAAATACAGCAACCGGCGACCCAAATTCTTCACCTAGTATTCAACTACGTGGTGTATCATCTAGAAACGCAGGTTTAGGTCCGCTGTACATTGTAGATGGAATTCCGGGAGGAAATATAGACAACATCAACCAGAATGATATCGCTTCCATAGATATTTTGAAAGGTGGAGCAGCATCAGCCATTTATGGTACTCGAGGCAGCAATGGTGTTATTTTAATTACCACGAAAAAAGGTTCCTCTCAAGCTCAAATGAATTACAATAATTATTTCTCTTTTGATGTTCCTACAAACAAAGTCAATATTCTTTCGGCCGATGATTTTATCGCGAATAAAAGAGGTTTTGATTATGGTGCACGAACAGACTGGCAAGATGAAATCACCAAAAAGTATGCTTTTTCTCAACGTCATAATCTATCAGCATCAGGCGGTAGCGCCCGCACAAATTATTACATCTCAGGCGATTATAGAAATGCTGAAGGTATTGATGTTCGCTCCTCAAAAACTGAGTACGGTGCAAGGGTAAATGTTACCCACACGCCAGAAAATAATTTATACACCTTGGCTTTAAATATTGCGCCACGTTATTTGAAAAGCAATAATGCAGATTACGGTGGTTTTGCTCAAGCTTTAACGCTAAATCCAACGCAGCCAATATTAAATCAAACCAATGGCAACCTTTACTACTACACCACAAATGGTATTACAAATCCATACAATCCTGTTGAAGAGGTAAATACCGTTTTAAGCGGTACGGAAGGAAAATATCTGGATTGGAATGGTTCATTTAAACTTAACATTATCAAAGATTGGAGTACCCAGTTAATGGTAAGTCAATCGAATACCAGTTTTTTAAGTTTTTATTTCCGACCATCAACCAATACAAATGCTATTGCCTCTAATGGTGGTCGCAACTCGGCTTCTAGAATCTACTCAAACAATGATACCAAAAACTTAGAGTGGACAACCAATTATGCACTTGACATAAAAAAGCATTCGTTTAAATTATTAGGCGGATATTCTTACGCCTATTTTAACAATCAAGGTCTTTCTGGTTCTAATTCGCAATTTCCAACTGATGTTTTTACTTATAATAATTTAGGAGCGGGTTTATATAATCTTGTTGCAGGGCAAAATAATGTAGGCAGTTATCAAAACGATTCCAGACTAATTGCACTTTTCGGCAGGTTAAATTATAGCTTTAATGATGAAGTATTCGTATCTGCAAGTTTAAGACGTGAAGGTTCTTCAAAGTTCGGGCAAGATAACAAGTGGGGTAATTTTCCTGCTATATCAGCCGCCTGGGATTTAAGTCAGCAACCCGTAATTAAATCTTTAAGCTGGATTAATAACCTAAAAATAAGAGCTGATTATGGTGTAACGGGTAATCAGGATTTTGGCAACTATTTATCTTTAGATACCTACACAGGTTATGGCTATTACTTATACAATGGCACTTATTATCAGGTTTATGGTCCAAGCCAAAATACCAATTACGATTTAAGATGGGAAACTGCTGCCAATTACAACTTTGGTTTAGACTTCTCTTTATTTAGTAACCGATTAAGCGGAAGCATTAATTATTACATAAGACAAAACAAAGATTTACTAGGTTATTACAATGTACCAATTCCGCCAAATGTACAAGGTTCTATCTATGCAAATGTTGGTTCTATGCAAAACTCAGGCATCGAATTGCAGCTTTCTGGTACGCCAATAAAGACAGATAATTTCAGCTACGAAATATCGCTTGCCGGAGCAACTTTAGAGAACAAATTTGTTTCGTTTTCAAACGATACTTATAAAGGGCAAACATTTTTAGATGTAGTAGGTTTACCTGCTCCAGGCAGCCCGGGAACCATACAGCGATTGGAAGAAGGCCGTAGAATTGGTAGTTTTTACATGTTAAAATCTGCCGGGTATGATACATTTGGACGCTTGCTGGTATATAATAAAGCAGGCGATATTATAGCGGCCAACACATCAAAAAATGAAGATAAGCAATACGTTGGCAATGGACTTCCAAAATTTACACTGAGTTTAGGTAATACATTTCGTTATAAAAACTTTGATGCTTCTGTATTTTTAAGAGGTGCTTTTGGTTACAGCATATTTAATACAAATGCATTCTACATCGGTACTCCGGCTACAACAACCGGTACAAACGTACTTCAATCAGCTTACGATGGTGGCAAATATTCTAAACTTACCAATGGCAGCACACTCGCATCTGCTTCAGATTATTTTCTTGAAAAAGGAGATTACTTGAAAATTGACAATGTTAGTTTCGGTTACACCTTCACTGCAAAATCAAAATATGTTAAATCGGTAAGAGCATTTGTAACCGGAAGAAACCTTTACACTTTCACTAAATATACAGGTGGCGACCCGGAAGCTACATCTATTAATGGGCTGTATCCTGGTGCAAGTAGTTCTTTAAACTACTATCCATCAACCATGCAATTACTTGGTGGTTTGCAGGTGAGTTTTTAATTTAAAAAATATCAAAATGAAATTTACTCAGACACATAAAAATATACTGGTAATAAGCATCCTAGTTGGAGGTTTATCACTAGGGAGTTGTACAAAACTCGAAGAGAAACCTTATGATATCATCACATCAAAAAATTTCCTTCAAACAAAGGATGATGTGATACGAGATTTCCTCAGACCATTTGAACATGGTTACTACACCATTCAAAGCACTTATGCACCACAAGAAAATTCATCGGATGAACTGATGACGCCAAACAGACAGGGAGATTGGTTTGATGGCGGTATTTTTCAACGTATGCACAACCATACCTGGACAAAAACTGATGATTACACCAGCAATATGTGGAATGATTTATATCAGGGAATTGCATTGGCAACAAACTCTATTGAAGATATTGAGGCGATTACAGACCTTGGCAAATTTAATATGACTGCCGCAGAGCAAGCTGATTTTATCGCTGAACTTAAAACTTTAAGGGCATGGTTTTACATTCGATTATTAGATACTTACAGAAATATTGAAATCATCACCAAAGTTAAAGGAGAAAATAAAGGTAAAGAGCAATCTACCCCGCAAGAAACTTTTAATTTTATAGAAAGTGAACTTTTACAAGCCGTTCCAAACTTACCAACCAACACCGCACTTGGTGCAAACGGCCTTGGCAGATGGACAAAAGGTGCTGCCATGTCTTTATTATCAAGACTTTATTTAAATGCAAAGGTGTACACCGGTCAGGATAAGTTTGCACAATGTGCCACAGTTTGCCAGGATATTATTGATGGAAAATATGGCACTTACAATATCGAAAGTAGATGGGATGCGCCATTTGATTATAACAATGGTACATCAACAGAAAACTTGTTTGCTTTTCCATCATCATTCGGATACACACATTGGCAATATACAAGTGGCATGTATTTCTGGAGCTTTCCGGTAAACACACCTCAATATTTTGGCTTTACGGATTTTGGAAACATGAATCCAAAATTTTCGCTTCAACCCGGAAGAGACATTAATGATGTTGAGTTAACAACCGCATTGGGCAAGCCATTTGTTAAGTTTCAGAAATATGCGGATGATGTACGATTAAAAAAATATAAAAATTTAGGTGGAAGTAAACGCGAAGGAATGTTTTTATTTAGATACTTACCCTATAGAAATGCAAGTGGAAACACTGTAAACGTTGAAGGTACAAAAGGCTACACATTATATATTAGAGATGCAGTTGGTTATTTTTTAAACACGCCTCCCGGAGTTGCTCCTGCTGATAAAGAATCGAATATGAACCATGCAGATCAAAATTCCGGTATCCCATCAGTAAAATATCCATGGTATCCATCTGATGATGCGAATAAAATCGCTTCAAACTATGCTGAAATTCGTTTGGCAGAAATTTATTATGCACTTGCAGAATGTAAATATAGGGCTGGAGATAAAGCCGGAGCTAGTGTTTTGTTAAACCGGGTTCGCTCTCGGTACTACCCTGCTGGCTCACCAAGTTTGTACAAAACAGATGGAAGCAGCTTAACCGACCAGGAAATGCTTGATGAATGGGGACGTGAATTTTTAACCGAAGGACGTAGAAGAACAGACTTGATTCGTTGGGGAGTTTTTACAAAAGGAATTTGGTGGGATAAACAGCCCGATGCAGATAATCATACTGAAATTTTTCCTATCGGTGAAAACGTTTTAAACATAAATCCTCAGTTAAAACAAAATCCTGGATATTAATTAAACAAGCTAGCATTTTAAAAAATGAAAACAACAAGTATAAAATATAACCCTAGCAAGCTGTATGTGATGTACAGTTTGCTATTAATTGGTGCAAGCATTTTACTCTCTTCTTGCAAAAAAGAACTAAAAGCATCAGATCCTTTACCGCTAATTTATTCGAATGTTTATATCATTGGTGATGCAAGTCCGGCTTTGTGGAATATTGATGCTGCTATCAAAATGACGGTCAATCCAGCAAACAAGACACAATTTACTTGGACAGGACCACTAACCGCAGGTGAAATTAAATTTGCCACTCAAAAAAGTTTTTCATCTGATTTTTTCGTAGCAGCAACCGCAAGTCAGAGTGTTTCGAACAATAAAGCACAAATTGCCTTAAGTGGAAACCCTGATATTAAATGGAAACTTAGTGCTGCAGAAGCGGGTACTTATCAAATCACTGTTGATATGAATGCTGTTACCGTAACGTTCAAAAAACAATAATAAATAAGTTTTACGCTCATTATTAATTACAAAAAAGCTTTTTAAGGTAACTTAAAAGGCTTTTTTTATGCTTATAGCTTTAGCGAAACCATTAATCCGAGCATAAGCTAAATTCCTTAAGTAAACGATTTCTTAAATAATAATCGTATAAATAACGTTTATTATAGTAAAATTTTTATTTTTACTTAAAGATTCTCACCAAATATGCTTTTTATGAAATCAAAATATACCGCAAATAGTATATTCTTCGCATCGTTATCCTTAATATTAATCGGCCTATCTCCTATTAATCTAAAAGCACAAACCACTAAAACCATAAAAATTAACATCGATAATTCAATTGCAAAAGTGCAACCGAATATGTGGGGCGTTTTTTTTGAAGACATTAATTTTGGTGCCGATGGTGGAATATATGCTGAGTTAATCAAAAACCGTTCTTTCGAATTTGCTAAACCTTTAATGGGTTGGACCATACAACGGGCAAAGGCAAATGAAGGCGAAATTCTGATTGTAAATCGCAAAGAAGCAAATATAGCCAACCCGAGGTATGTGCAAATTAATACTGAAAAGGGCAATTTTGGCTTAAGTAATGAAGGCTTTAAAGGCATTGGTGTAAAAAAAGGAGTTCGCTATGATTTCTCTGTAATGTACCGCCAACCAGTTGCAGCTATAAAACTTCGCTTGCAGTTAATATCATCAGATAATAAAATAATCGGCGAAGGAAGTTTGACGCCCGAAAAATCCGGAAGCGAATGGAACAAACAAACTGCAAGTTTTACAGCTACCGAAACAGATGCAAAAGCAAGATTTGTAGTATTATTTGATGGAAAAGGAAAAATTGATTTAGATATGATTTCCTTGTTCCCGGGTGATACCTGGAAAAATAGACCACAAGGTTTAAGGAAAGATATGGTTAAGATTTTGGCTGATATGAAACCGGGGTTTATTCGTTTTCCGGGTGGCTGTATTGTAGAAGGAACTGACCTTGCAAACCGCTATCAATGGAAAAAAACCATTGGCCCAATTGAAGAAAGACAGCTCTTGATGAACCGCTGGAATGTAGAATTTGCGCATCGCCCGGCATCAGATTATTACCAAAGCTTTGGATTAGGCTTTTTCGAATATTTTCAGCTTGCAGAAGATATTGGTTCTGATGCACTACCTATTTTAAATTGCGGAATGGCATGCCAATTTAATACTGGTGAAGTTGTTGCTTTGGATGAATTGGATCCTTATGTTCAGGATGCTTTAGATTTAATTGAATTTGCCAATGGCGATACGAACACGACTTGGGGTAAAAAGAGAGCAGAATTAGGGCACCCAAAACCATTTAATTTAAAAATGATGGGTGTTGGAAATGAAAACTGGGGACCACAATACCTGGAGCGGTTAGCCATTTTTACCAAAGCGATAAAAGCAAAGTATCCGGATTTTAAAATTATAAACAGCTCTGGTACCGACCCAGAAGGAGAAAGATTTAATGCGTTAAATACGTCATTACGCAGTACAAACGCAGATTTTATCGACGAACATTATTATCGCCCTGCAGATTGGTTTTTGAAAAATGCTGGTAGATATGATAACTACCCAAGAAATGATACGAAAGTATTTGTTGGTGAATATGCCGTACACGCGGATAAAAGCTTAACAGGTAGCAGCAAAAATAATTGGGAAAGTGCTTTGGCTTCTGCATCGTTAATGACAGGGCTTGAAAGAAATGCGGATGTTGTACAAATGGCATCTTACGCTCCACTTTTTGCCCATATCGATGCCTGGCAATGGGCTCCTGATATGATTTGGGTTGATAATTTAAATTGCTATGGCACACCAGATTATTATGTTCAAAAACTTTTCTCCACAAATAAAGGCACCGATGTTATCGCTGCAAAATTGGATGGTAAAAATATCATCGGGCAAGATGGCTTATATGCATCAGCAGTTGGCGACAACATAAGTAAAGAAGTTATTATTAAAATATCGAATACAACCAACAAAGCTCAAAACATAAACTTCGATTTAGAAGGTAAAAAGAGCTTAAAAAGCAAAGGATATGTTGATGAATTGGCTAGTGAAAATTTAAATCAGCTAAACTCATTCGAAAATCCTAACGCTGTAAGTCCTAAACGAAATGCTATTGTTGTAAAAAACAAAAAATTGGCTATCACTTTAAAGCCATACTCTTTTAACGTTATCACAATTCCATTTACCAAATAATTGCTTAATGAAAAAACTATCGCTATTCTTTATTGCTCTATGTTTCATCAAATTTGTCAATGCCCAAAGTGAGGTAAACCTAAACATTAAACAGGCGGGCGAACAAATCATCAGCAAACACATTTACGGTCATTTTTCTGAGCATTTGGGTCGGTGTATTTATGATGGTTTTTGGGTTGATGAAAATTCTCCAATCCCTAACAAAGGCCGAATAAGGCTTGATGTTGTTGATGCGCTAAAGAAAATAAACATACCAAACCTACGTTGGCCAGGTGGTTGCTTTGCAGATGAATACCATTGGAGAGATGGAATTGGCCCAAGAAACCAACGCCCGAAAATGGTCAATACAAACTGGGGCGGTGTAACGGAAGACAATAGTTTTGGCACACATGAATTTCTGGAGCTCTGCGATATGTTAAACTGCGAACCATACATTGCAGGTAATGTTGGTAGTGGTACGGTTGAAGAAATGGCAAAATGGGTAGAGTATTTAAACTTTGATGGCGTTAGTCCGATGGCAACCATACGTGCACAAAACGGAAGAGAAAAGCCCTGGAAAGTTACTTTTTGGGGTGTTGGCAACGAAAGTTGGGGTTGCGGCGGACACATGACGCCTGCTTATTATTCTGATTTATACAAACGATACGCTACCTACGCCAGAGATTATGCCGGTGCGCCATTAAAAAGAATAGCTAGTGGTGCCAATGCCGATGATTACAATTGGACAGAAACTTCTATGAAAGCAATTGGTTCGAGAATGTGGGGACTTACTTTACATTATTACACCATACCAACCAATAATTGGAAAGCTAAAGGTTCTGCAACGAATTTTGATGAAGAACAATATTTCAACACCATGAAAAATTGCTTGAAAATGGAAGAACTGGTAACCAAGCATTCAGCAATAATGGATAAATATGATCCAAATAAAAAAGTAGCCCTTGTTGTGGATGAATGGGGAATTTGGACCGATGTTGAGCCAGGAACAAACCCGGGATTTTTGTATCAACAAAATAGCCTTCGCGATGCATTAATTGCAGGTACAACGCTTAACATTTTCAATAACCATTCAGACCGTGTAAAAATGGCCAACCTGGCGCAAACGGTAAATGTTTTGCAGGCACTTATTCTTACAGAAAAAGATAAAATGCTCCTCACGCCTACTTACCACATTTTCGATTTATTTAAAGTTCATCAAGATGCAAAATACTTACCCATAACATTTAACAGCCCGGAATATGGCTTTGGAAATGCTAAAATCCCGGCGCTAAATGTATCTGCTTCTCAGGATTCAACAGGAGCAGTTCATATATCGTTAGTTAATTTAGACCCAAAAAATAAAATTTCAATTAGTACGGATTTAAACGGACTAAAATGGAAAACCGTAACCGGACAAGTATTAACCTCTGTAAAAATTACAGACATTAACACATTTTCAAATCCTGATAAAGTTCATAATGCCAAGTTTACAGGCGCAAAAAAATCTGGTAATCTGTTAAAAATTGATATGCCATCACAATCCGTAGTTGTACTCGAATTAAAATAAGAAATGATAAAAAAATACCACATATTGCTGTTCATGCTTACTTTGGCAGCATCTCAAATAACTAAAGCTCAGTCGAGTATTACCATTTCAAGTCCTGATAATACGATTAAAGCAGATGTCTTTATTAAAAATGGACAAGCCTATTATTCCATAAAAAAAGGAACAGAATTGGTTTTGCAGAAATCTAACCTTGGGCTAATCCGGGCAGATGAAGACCTATCAAAAAAACTGTCGCTAATCTCAGTATCTAAAAATGAATTGATTAAAGATTCTTATGTACTTAAAAATTCAAAACGCCTAAACCATAACTACGTTGCAAATAAAAAGATAATTCATTTAAAAAATTCGGCGGGTAATAAAATTGATGTTATTTTCCAGGTATCTGATGATGGAGTTGCTTTCAGGTATTATTTTCCTGAAAAAGGTGATAAAATCAAAAGCATAACCGATGAAATAACATCATTCCATTTTTTTAAAGAAACAAAAGCCTGGATGCAGCCCATGTCTGTAGCGAAAACCGGATGGGAAAGTACCAATCCATCTTATGAAGAATATTATCAAAAAGAAATAAATGTTGGCACACTGGCACCAACCAATGCAGGTTGGGTTTATCCTGCCCTTTTCAAATATAAAAATACGTGGTTGTTAATTTCAGAATCTGGTTTAGATGAAAATTATTGCGCCACCCGATTAGAATCTAAATCAGAAAATGGAAACTACAAAGTTGGCTTTCCAGATAAAAGAGAGGCTTTTACAGGTCAAAATGTAAATCCCGAATCTAAACTTCCCTGGTTTACACCCTGGAGAATTATAGCAATAGGCAATCTAAAAAAAATTACTGAATCAACCTTGGGTACAGATTTAGCTTATCCTGCAAAATCAAATATAAAGCCCGAATTATTTAAAATGGGCAAAGCTTCTTGGAGTTGGATAATGTTGAAAGACAGCTCAATTACATACAATACTCAGAAAAAATACATTGATTTTGCTGCCGAAATGAAATGGGAATACACGCTAATTGATGTAGATTGGGATACAAAAATTGGCTATGAAAAAATGCAGGATTTAGCCAATTACGCGAAGCAAAAAAATGTTGATTTACTGTTGTGGTACAACTCTGCCGGGGATTGGAATACCGTAAAATACACACCAAAAAATAAACTTACCACACACGAAAACCGACTTAAAGAATTTGCTCTTTTGCAAAAAATGGGTATTAAAGGCATCAAAGTAGATTTTTTTGGTGGCGATGGACAATCCATGATTAAATATTACCTGGAATTGTTTGAAGATGCTGCTCGTTTTAATTTGAGCGTTAATTGTCATGGAGCAACATTACCAAGAGGTTGGCAAAGAACTTATCCTAACCTGATGACAATGGAATCGATTAAAGGTATGGAGTTTATCACTTTTAAACAAGAAAATGCAGATGAAGAACCGATGCATGCCACGACAATTCCATTTACCAGAAACGTTTTCGACCCGATGGATTTTACACCAATGCGTTTATACGAAATCGACAAAATAAATAAGAAAACAACGAGTGCTTTTGAACTTGCATTACCTGTAATTTTCCAATCTGGTGTGCAACATTTAGCCGAGGCACCTGATGGAATGGTTAGAATGCCAGCTTTCGTTAAATCCTTTCTACAAGAATTTCCGACCAGTTGGGCAGAAACCAAACTTATAGATGGCTATCCCGGAAAATTTGTAGTAATGGCCCGGAAAGCAGGAAACAAATGGTATATCGCTGGCATAAATGGCGAAAACAATGCTAAAACCATAACTCTAAAGTTAGCAGATTTTGGCGCTAAAAACGCAAAATTGATAGAAGATGGAAATGAGAAATATTCTTTTAAAGAAAGTGATATTAAAACTAATACAAATAAACAAGTTACCATGAAACCTTTCGGTGGATTTGTAATGGTAATCGAATAGAAAAACATGAAAAAAATACTAATTACTTGTGCCTTATGCCTCTTTATCTTACTAAATGGAGTGGCACAATCAAAGAAATCCATTCATCTATTTGCATATTTTAAAGATAATGGACAAGATGGTTTACATTATGCATATAGCACCGATGCTTACAATTGGACTGCATTGAAAAATGATGAATCATTCCTTACACCGACCGTAAGTAAAGATAAATTAATGAGAGATCCATGTATTTTGCGTGGTGAAGATGGACTTTTTCACATGGTGTGGACGGTTAGTTGGAAATCTAACGGAATTGGTTATGCAAGTTCCAAAGATTTAATCAACTGGAGCGAACAGCAATTTTTACCCGTTATGGAAAAGGAAGAGGGCGTAGGAAATACATGGGCACCGGAAATTACTTATGATAAGAAAACCAAAACGTACATGATTTATTGGTCGAGTACGATTAAAGGAAAATTTCCTGAAACTTTATTAAAGAAGGATGACACCAACAACAACAGAATTTATTTTACAACTACGGAAGATTTCAAAACCTTTTCGCCTACAAAATTACTTTACGAGCCCGGATTTAATGTAATCGATGCATCTATTGTTAATGACAACGATAAATTCGTTATGTTTTTAAAAGATGAAACGAAAGAACCCATTCAGAAAAATATCAAAATAGCATTTAGCGATAATTTAACCGGACCATACACTACAGCTAGCGCACCAATTACTGGCAATTATTGGGCTGAAGGTCCAACATCAGTAAAAATTGGAGATGATTGGTTAGTGTATTTTGATAAATATACCGAACACAAATATGGCGCAATAAAATCTACTGATTTAAAGAATTGGGTAGATGTTTCAGATAATATTTCGCTACCAAAAGGTTTAAGGCATGGAACCATTTTCAAGATAAAAAAGCGAGAACTTCGCAAATTACAAAAGCTTTAATTTTTAGTTTTTTGTAAAGAAGATATTCTTTTACTCAATCAAGGTCTGTGTACTTAGAGAAAATTTATATGATTTTTGTTTCGGTCTGTGAGGAATCACACCGAGGATGATGAATAAATATATCCTTAACTGAACCATGGTCTGTGTCCCCACAGACCATTGACATAATCTCAGGTTTATTCAATAGCCACACAAACCCAATAGTTCAACCATGGTCTGTGTCCCCACAGACCATTAACATAATCTGAGTTTTATTCAATAGCCACACAAACCCGATAGTATTTGAACTTAATCGTTTAAGTAAATAAAACCGAACTAAAATTGCTGTTTACCACATCAAAACTGCAACTTTAAAGCCAATAAAGATTTTTAACCAAATGAATTTCATTACCAAATTTTTAGCAAGAATATTTATTTTAAGTCTGTTTCCTTTCTTGGGTTTTGCACAACAATCTAAAAATTTTCCATTTAACGATGCAAAATTACCCATTGAAAAAAGACTTGATGATGTTATAAAACGCTTAACGATTGATGAAAAAATAGGAATGCTTTCTGAAACTTCAGCAGCGGTAGAACGACTTGGTATTGATAAATATTTTTATGGAAATGAAGGATTACATGGTGTAATGCGTCCTGGTAAATTCACCGTTTTTCCGCAATCCATAGCTTTGGCTGCATCTTGGAATCCAACTTTAATAAATAGTGTAGCAACGGCAATATCTGATGAAGCACGTGGTAAATGGAATGAACTAAATAAAGGAAAAAATCAAAACGCACCATTTAGCGATTTATTAACGTTGTGGTCACCTACCATAAACATGGCCCGCGACCCACGATGGGGAAGAACCGCAGAAACCTACGGAGAAGATCCATTTCTTACCTCACGTTTTGCAGTAGCTTATATCAAAGGTTTACAAGGCAACGACCCAAACTACATAAAAGTGGTTGCTACGCCAAAGCATTTAGCAGCTAATAATGAAGAAAATAATCGGCTGTCAGCAAATTCCATCGTTTCCGAAAAAACTTTAAGAGAATACTATCTTCCTGCTTTTAAAAGTAGTGTTGTAGAAGGCAACGCACAAAGCATCATGTCATCTTATAACAAAGTAAACTGGATTCCATCTACAGCAAGTAAATGGTTGCTAACGGATGTACTTCGTAAAGAATGGGGCTTTGACGGTTACGTAGTGAGCGATTGTGGTGCAGCTTGTAACATCTTTACCAAACATCAATTCACAGCCTCTATGGAAGAAGCCGCAGCTGCCGCTCTTAAAGCCGGTATGGATATGGAATGTGCTGCAGGTTGTAATCTGATAAAGGAATATTTAAAATTAGCATGGCAAAAAAAGCTTGTTACAGATGAAGAATTAAACAACTCGGTAAGAAACGTATTAAGGGTTCGCATTCGCCTCGGCTTATTTGATAAAACCGGTAACGGTGTTTATGATAATATTAGTCCAAAAGTAATTGGAAGTGAAGAACACCAAAAACTGGCATTAAAAGCTGCTCAAGAAAGTATTGTACTCTTGAAAAACAATAAAAATATTTTACCGCTGAAACTATCAGATTTAAAATCTATCGCAGTGGTTGGTCATAATGCTGATATTAATGTTTTTGGAGGTTACAGTGGTGTTCCAGTTAATACGCCAATTACGCCTTTACAAGGGATAAAAAATGCTGTGGGAGATGCTGTTAAAATAAATTATGCTCCTACTAAATTAGATCTTTTTAATGTAGAAATGATTCCATCTGATGAACTTCAGGCTGCTAATGGGCAGCACGGACTTGATGCGGAATATTTCGATAATAAATTTTTAGAAGGAACTCCTAAAAAAAGAATAGATCCACAGGTAAATTTTAACACGAAGGAGAATCCACCTGACCCATTTATTCCGGCAGGTAAAAAATCTATGCGTTGGACGGGTTGGTTGGTGCCATCAAAAAGTGGTGAATATACTTTGGCTGTAAGTTCTGACGATGGTTCTAGAGCTTGGTTTGATGGTAAACAAGTTACGAATAGCTGGAAAGACAGGGGTGAAATTTTAGATAGCTTTAGAGTTACTCTAGTAGCAGGAAAAAAATATGCCGTTAAAATTGAATATTATGATACCGGAAATGATGCAGTTTGCAGATTTTGGTGGCGTACACCGTTTGCAAAAGATAAAGTTTACACGGCCCAAATTGATGCTGCCAAAAAAAGTGATGTAGTAGTTGCGGTTATTGGCAGCGGACTTTATAATGAGCGTGAAGGGCATGACAAAGAAAATTTAGAGCTTCCGGGCGACCAAATGGCGATGCTTAAAGCTGTTTACCAAGCTAACCCAAATGTTGTAGTGGTTATGGTAACTGGCAGTCAACATACTATTTGTTGGATTAAAGAAAATATTCCAGGTATTGTGAACATTTACTTTGGTGGCGAACAGGCAGGAAATGCAATTGCCTCAGTTCTTTTTGGTAAATATAATCCTTCCGGAAAATTGCCCCTCACCTATTACGAAAGTTTAGATAAAGTGCCTGCAATGAATAGATATGAGATTAATGAAGGCCGAACGTATATGTATTATCCCGGCAAACCCCTTTATGAATTTGGATACGGATTAAGTTACACAACTTTCAAATACGAAAACTTACAAGTTAAAAGAACAATAGAAAATGGCAAAAAGCAAATTTCTGTTGAAGTGGAAATTGTAAATACAGGAAATATTGATGGAGAAGAAGTAGTACAACTTTACACCAGTTATCCCGATTCACAGCATGAAGTTCCTTTAAAACAATTAAAAGGTTTTAAAAAGGTATTTGTAGCTAGAGGACAAAAAACAAAAGTTGATTTGAAAGTTAATGAAGATGATATTTCCTTCTGGTCAATCGAAAAAGGCTGGCAACCTGAGCAAGGTAAGGTTATGATAAATGTTGGTTCTTCTTCTAAAGATATCAGATTGAATTCGGTTGTCGATTTAAGTAAATAGAAACAATTAATAAGCTGTGTTTTTTAGTAACGTCACCCTGAATTTTGCTCCTCGGTCTATGTCCTCACAGACCGAAAAAGCATTCAAAAATATAATGGTCTGTGGTGACACAGACCATGGAATGACTGCTTTTTTTTGTTACGTCACCCTGAATTTATTTCATGATCTTTTTCGCAGGAAAGATGCTGAAATAAATTCAGCAAGACGTTTCGTACAAGCAATACTGCTATAAAACAGCGAACTTATAAAGTTTAAGAATCGAACTCAAGTAAATAGTTTGGCAACAATTAATCCCCTGTTTGTGTTTCCACAGACCGAAAAAACATTCAACATTTAAATGGCCTGTGAGGATCAGACCATTGAAGACGTAAATAATAATTTATAAATTTTAGAAGAGCAATACCTCAAGCTTCTATTAATGTTCGTCCCGCTATCTCTTCAAGTCCTCATCCTCGTTCCTCGGCTTCCGGTCTTTCCGCTCTATCGGGTCTAATTAAATCTGTTTCTGCAAGTATTAAAGGTTGCGGATAAATGAGCTACCGTCATTGCGAGGTACGAAGCAATCTCATAACGGTTCAATCAATCAGTTTATACTCCTCTTCGGTCAATGTCCCACAGACCGAAACAGAATTCAAAAATATGATGGTCTGTGGGGACACAGACCATGGAATGACTGCTTCTTTTAGTTACCGTCACCCTGAATTTATTTCAGGGTCTTGTTTGCAGGAAAGATGCTGAAATAAATTCAGCAAGACGTCTCGTACAAGCAATATGCTATAAAACAGCGAACTTATAAAGTTTAAGAATCGAACTCAAGTAAATAGTTTGGCAACAATTAATCCCCTGTTTGTGTTTCCACATACCGAAACAATATTCAAAAATATGATGGTCTGTGGGGACACAGACCATGGAATTGGGAAGCAATTATCGTAAACCTTTCTCTTTTCCACTTAAAAATCTATATTTGATTTATGAAAATAGCGCTATTTCCTGGCTCATTCGACCCGATAACTATTGCTCACGTCAACATTTTACAACGTGCTACACCTCTTTTTGATAAAATCGTTATCGGTATCGGATTAAACAGTTCAAAGCAAAATTTCCTTACTGCCGAACAGCGTTTACAAATTTTAGAAACCGTTTTTGCTGGCTATAAAAACATAGAAATTCAAACCTACGAGGGATTAACGGTAGATTTTTGCCGAAAGATTAACGCAACTTATATGGTTCGTGGCATTCGTTCAGCATCAGATTTTGAATATGAAAGAGCCATTGCTCAAATTAACCAAACCATGATGCCTGAAGTAGAAACCATCCTTCTTCTAAGCAAGCCAGAATATTCAGCCATCAGTTCAACCATCGTTCGAGATATTCTAAGAAACCACGGCGACGTTAGTCCGTTTGTGCCGAAAGAGGCTTTGGGATTTTTGTACAAACCTTAAAACTGCTACTAAAAATTCTTTTCAATAATTTAGTAATGCTATTTACTAAAACCCAGGATTTCAATCATGGGCTACAAAATTCCACCTGCCCTTAAAACATCCATAATGGATGGGAAAGTATTCTTAATTACAGGAGTGATATGGTTTTTATCCAACCAAACAGCCTCATCAATTCCCTCTTCCTTTTGTGGTATTAATTTGGGTTCGCCTTTTACTTTCATCTTATACCAATTGGTTTTTTTAATCACCAATTTCGAACCCATCGGGTAAACATGATATGTTTTGCAAAGCTTTTCTTCACGTTTTGCTACTTTAATTCCGCACTCCTCTTCTACTTCTCTAACTGCGGTTTCTTTCATGTTTTCTCCATCTTCAAGTTTACCTTTTGGCAAATCCCATTTCTTATTTCTAAAAATAAAAAGATAATTGCCTTTTGCACTTTCTACCAAACCACCAGCGGCTTTTATGATGGTACAATCCTTTTTTAACTTCTTGAAGGTTTCTTTCGGGTTTTTAGTTAAGAAAATGTAGCTTTTTTTAGACCCATTTTTTAATTTTTTATAAAAAATTTGCAAATCAAAATCCTGTAATTCAAGTTGTTGAATTTTTTCTTTTTGCTCAGGTAAAACATCTGAGATAAACAAGGTGTTATCGTTAATATAAATTCTGTAATTTTGGGCCATGTATAATAAAAGTGATATTGAATTAAAGGTAGCGGAATTTTTATTACAAATAAAGGCAATTAAATTACAACCTAATAATCCTTTCACATGGGCATCTGGTTGGAAGTCGCCAATTTATTGCGATAACCGAATTACCCTTTCCCATCCACAGGTTAGAACGTACATTCGCCAGAAACTTGCACAATCCATTCAAGAAGAATTTGGTTCGGTTGATGTTATTGCCGGAGTTGCAACTGCAGGCATTCCACAAGGTGTGTTGGTAGCACAAGAATTGGGTTTGCCATTTATTTATGTTAGAGCAAAAGCAAAAGAGCATGGTACCGGAAGTTTAATTGAAGGCGAAGTAATAGAAGGCCAACGTGTAGTGGTGATTGAAGATTTAATTTCAACTGGGAAAAGCAGTTTACAAGCTGTGGAGGCATTAAGAACTGCAGGTTTATCAGTTGCTGGTTTGGCCGCAATTTTTACTTACGGTTTTGCACAAGCTGAAGAAAATTTTAGCGCTGCAAAATGCCGATACTTTACTTTATCTAATTACGAGGCATTGATTGATTATGCAGCAGAGCATAGCATTATTGCAAAAGGCGATATGGATTTATTAAGCAAATGGCGTTTGTATCCGTCTAACTGGGGTCAAAACCAACTTTAATATCACTATCTAAAAAAAAGAACTCCTAAACTCAAATACTTACCTAAATGACAATTATTGAAAGCGCTGTAGAAGTAAACAAGCCTGTAAATGAGGTTTATGCTTTTCTCTCTAATATGAACAATCATCAACAGTTGATGCCCGAAAATATTTACAATTGGGAATCGACAGAAGATGATGCTCGCTTTACTATTCAAAATATGGCTAAATTGGCCATCAAGATATCTAATCGGGTAGAAAATCAGGAATTAACCGCAATACCTTCAGAAAAAGCACCCTTTGATGTAGAATTAAAATGGACGGTTGAAGATAATGGAAATGGAACTACAACAGCAAAACACATCATCTCGGCAGATTTAAATATGATGATGAAAATGTTGGCATCTGGCCCGTTGCAAAAATTAGCAGATCACCAAACAGAAAAGTTAAAAGAGATTTTAGCGTAATTGGTTTTTTAGTTGGTTGGTTTTTTGGTTTGTTGGGTATTTAGTTACCAATACGCCATCAAAATTTACTTAGATACATATACAAGCATTTGCATTTAAATTAGCAGATGCTTTTTTATGCGCCAAGAATTCCATTAATAGTTCTACTAATCTACCCACCTAAACCTGATTGTATGAATGCCCTTTTCGGGCAGAAAAGAAAGCAGGACTACCGAAACCGAAGAATTACTGCAATTGCTTTCCAAATATTTAAAATTAAATACACATTCAAGCCTTTGCGTTTAAATTGGAAAATGCCTTTTTTATGCGCCATGATTCCCATTAATAGTTCTACTAACATACCCACCTAAACCTGATTGAATGAATGCCCTTTTCGGGCAGAAAGGAAAGCAGGACTACCGAAACCGAAGAACTACTGCAATTGCTTTCCAAATATTTAAAATTAAATACACATTCAAGCCTTTGCGTTTAAATTGGAAAATGCCTTTTTTATGCGCCATGATTCCCATTAATAGTTCTACTAACATACCCACCTAAACCTGATTGAATGAATGCCCTTTTCGGGCAGAAAGGAAAGCAGGACTATCACAATCGAAGAACTACTGCAATTGCTTTCCAAATATTTGAATACATACACTTGCATTTAAATCAGCAGATGCTTTTTTTATGCGCCAAGAATTCCATTAATAGTTCTACTAATCTACCCACCTAAACCTGATTGAATGAATGCCCTTTTCGGGCAGAAAGGAAAGCAGGACTGCCGAAACCGAAGAACTACTGTAATTGCTTTCCAAATATTTAAAATTAAAATACACTTGCATTTAAATCGGCAGATGCTTTTTTTATGCGCCAAGAATTCCATTAATAGTTCTACTAATCTACCCACCTAAACCTGATTGAATGAATGCCCTTTTCGGGCAGAAAGGAAAGCAGGACTACCGAAACCGAAGAATTACTGCAATTGCTTTCCAAAATCTATTAAATTCTGTCAAAATTTCAGCATAAATACTTAATTATCAGAAATTTAGTCACTTAAAAATAAATCCGAGCGACAAAATTTCCGATTATAAAGTTAATGTAGCCATGGCATCTGATTTGAGCATAACCAGATATGAACTTCAACAATTTTACAATAAAGGCCCAGGAAGCAATTCAACAGGCTTCTGAAATAGCTCAAGGCAATCAGCAACAAGCTATTGAAACAGCGCACCTACTTAAAGGTCTGCTTACTGTTGATGAAAATGTGGTTTCGTATGTATTAAAAAAACTGAACGTTAACCTTAACTCATTAAACCAAAATTTAGATTTAGAAATTGCCAAGTTCCCGAAAGTGAGCGGAAGTAATGTCTATTTGTCATCCAATACCAATAGCGTTTTGCAAAAAGCACAAACATTTTTAAAAGAATTTAAAGATGAATTTGTATCGGTAGAGCATTTATTATTGGGTATTTTAGCCGTTAATGATAGCACTTCGAAATTATTAAAAGAGCAAGGCGTAAATGAAAAAGACCTTAAAAAAGCCATAACAGAATTACGTGGCGATAACCGCGTAACCGACCAAAATGCCGAGGCAACTTACCAGGCATTAAATAAATATGCCCGTAATTTAAACGAGTACGCAGAAAGTGGTAAACTCGACCCGGTTATTGGTCGCGATGAAGAAATTAGACGTGTAATACAAATTTTATCTCGTAGAACTAAAAACAACCCTATTTTAATCGGTGAGCCAGGTGTGGGTAAAACCGCAATTGCAGAAGGTATTGCTTTCAGAATTATTAAAGGTGATGTGCCTGAGAATTTAAAAAGTAAAACGGTTTATTCTTTAGATATGGGTTCGCTAATCGCCGGTGCAAAATATAAAGGCGAGTTTGAAGAGCGTTTAAAAGCTGTGGTTAAAGAAGTTACGCAAAGCGATGGTGATATTATTTTATTTATCGATGAGATACACACTTTAGTGGGTGCCGGTGGTGGAGAAGGTGCAATGGATGCCGCCAATATTTTGAAACCTGCTTTGGCTCGTGGCGAATTAAGGGCAATTGGTGCAACTACTTTGGATGAATACCAGAAATATTTAGAAAAAGATAAAGCGCTTGAGCGTCGTTTCCAAAAGGTGATGGTGAATGAACCTGATACACAGGATGCGATTTCGATTCTGCGTGGTTTGAAAGAGCGCTACGAAACACACCACAAAGTGAGGATTAAAGATGAGGCGATTATTGCGGCTGTAGAAATGAGCCAGCGGTATATTGCCGACCGTTTCTTACCTGATAAAGCGATTGATTTAATGGATGAGGCCGCATCAAAATTGCGTATGGAAATGGATTCTGTACCAGAAAATGTAGATGCGTTAGACCGTGAAATTATGCGCTTGGAAATTGAACGTGAAGCCATTAAAAGGGAAAAAGATGATAAAAAAGTAAAAGATTTATCAGAAGAAATAGCAAACTTATCGGCTGAGCGTGATGAATTGAAAGCCAAATGGCAAGGTGAAAAAGATTTGGTTGATAACATTAACAATCAACTGGAGCAGATTGAGCATTATAAGTTAGAAGCCGAACAAGCCGAGCGTGCAGGAGATTATGGTAAGGTAGCTGAAATTCGTTATGGTAAAATTAAAGAAGCACAAGATACTTTTGATAAGCTGAAAGTTACTTTAGAAAGTCAGCAGAGCGATAGTAGGATGCTAAAAGAAGAAGTTACAGCGGATGATATTGCAGGTGTAGTTGGACGTTGGACAGGCATTCCGGTAACTAAACTAATTGCAAGCGAACGTGAAAAATTACTGAACTTAGAAGCAGAATTACATAAACGTGTTGCCGGACAAGATGAAGCTATTGAAGCCATTTCTGATGCCATTCGTCGCTCTCGTGCAGGTTTACAAGATAAACGTAAACCGATTGGTTCGTTCATATTCTTAGGTACAACCGGTGTAGGTAAAACGGAATTGGCGAAAGCTTTGGCAGAATTCTTATTCAATGATGAAAATGCTTTAACACGTATTGACATGAGTGAATACCAGGAACGCCATGCAGTTTCACGCTTAATCGGTGCGCCTCCGGGATATGTGGGTTACGATGAAGGCGGACAATTAACCGAAGCCGTAAGACGTAAACCTTATTCAGTGGTGCTGCTCGATGAGATTGAAAAAGCACACCCGGATGTTTTTAACATTCTGTTGCAGGTTTTGGATGATGGGCGTTTAACAGATAACAAAGGCAGAACGGTAAACTTCAAAAACACCATTATCATCATGACATCGAACATTGGTGCACATTTAATTCAGGATAATTTTAAAGATTTAAATGATGAGAACAGAGATGAAGTAATAGCGAAAACTAAGAATGAGCTTTTCGAGGTATTGAAACAAACCATTCGTCCGGAATTTTTAAACCGTATTGACGAACTGATTATGTTTACGCCATTAAATCGTAACGAGATTAGAGATATTGTGAGCTTACAATTTAAACAGGTGCAACAAACACTTGCCGAAATGGGAATTGAAATGGACGCATCGGTAGAAGCTTTAGATTGGTTAGCACAATTAGGTTACGATCCGCAATTTGGTGCAAGACCGCTGAAAAGAGTGATTCAGAAACGCATATTGAATGAGTTATCGAAAGAAATCCTTTCTGGAAAAGTAGATAAGGATAGCAAAATTAAGCTAGATATGTTTGATAACAACTTTGTGTTTTTAAATCAAAACAGTTAATTCTGATATATTGATAGCCGCAGATTTATAGATTATGTATTTAATCTATAAATCTGCGGCTTTTTTTTACGTCGGATTTAGAGAAAAAATACCCTTCAAATCATCAAAAAAATATTCCTAAAAGGTGTCAAAATTTCCGATTTAAATCTGACATTTATTCTAAAAAAGTCAGATTGTCAATTTGTCACACCTAAAAAATTAATCAAACGATTGATTTTTAGTCACACAAAAATAATATTGATTTAACCTCAATTTTATATCATCTTAACATAAAGCCAATTAGCAAAAACCTGATTTTTTAATGACTAACAGAAATCCCTTTTGGCACAAGTGTTGACTTTTAGGCGAATATAGTCAGGAATTAAAAGTAAAAAACTGGCTTGTTTTTCAAACAAATTAATAAATAAAAAGATGAAAAAATTATTATTATCAGTAGTAGGCGTTGCAGGTTTAGTTTATGGTGCAAATGCACAAACAGAAAAAGGAAAAGTAATTTTAGGTGGTAGTGTGGGTTTCAATTCTAGTAAAGTAGAAGGTGCTGCAAAATCAGATGTAAGCTTTAACGTAATTCCAAGTGTTGGATTTTTTGTTGACAATAACTTTGCTATCGGTACAGGTGTTGGTTATACTTACAACAAAGAAGTTAGTAACCTAAATCAAAATTAGGCATTTGTTGTTGCTCCATTTGGTCGTTATTATGTTGGTTTATCAGACCAATTTAAATTCTTCGGACAATTATCAGTTCCTATGGCATTTGGTTCTAACAAAGTAGTTGCTGCAAATGGCGATACAGGTGCTAAAGTTGCTTCTACAACATCAATCGGTGTTAATGTTGCTCCAGGTTTTGCATTCTTCCCTACTAAAAGAATCGGTATTGAAGTTTCAGTTAATGGTTTAGGTTACCAAAATTTCCAGGCTAAAAATGAAGCGAATGGTGCTAAAGTTACAACAAACTCATTCGGTTTAGAGGCTGATACATTTGCACCTAAATTGGGTGTTATGTTTCACTTTTAGTCATTAAGATAACTATTAAGCCACAGATTTACAGATTCTTCATCCTTAAAAGCTGATGAAAATACACTGTTAATCTGTGGCTTTTTGCTATTAAATTATTTCTTTTCTCTTATTGATTTAAATTCCGAACCTACTTTCCAATTCGGATATGTAGTTTCGTTACTCAAGCGGTAACCCAAATCAAATAACATTTGCACATCTTCAACAATGCCCGATAAATCCCAGGTTTTTGCGTCAAAATTATCTTGTGGAGAATGGTAACGATTTTTAGTAAAATCGGCAACTTGTTTTAATCCCCATGCTTTACCGTTCTTAATATTATCTACTCCAGAACCTGTAAATAAAGATGGAACACCAACTTTTGCCAGATTAAAGTGATCGGAACGATAATATAAGCCCGATGATGGTACTGGATCAGGAACTACAACTCGATTTTGTTTTTTAGCCGAAGCAGCTGCATAATCTTCTAATTCTGACTGACCAAAACCATAAACTACAATGTCTTTAGTTTTTCCAGCAAGCCCCATCATATCCATATTAATGTTTGCAACTGTTTTTTCCAAAGGAAAAGTTGGATGCTTAGCATAGTATTCCGAACCCAATAAACCCTGTTCTTCTGCTGAATAAGAAATAAATAGAATAGTTCTTTCAGGTTTCTTAGGCAATTTTTTAAATGCTGAAGCTATTTCGAATAATGAAGCTACTCCTGTGGCATTATCTACCGCACCGTTATAAATAGAATCGCCGTTAATCTTCTCCCCTACACCTAAATGATCCCAATGCGCTGAATAAATTATAGCTTCATCTTTTAATTTTTCACCTTCAATTTTAGCTAAAACGTTGTACGTAACCGATTTTTTAGTTTGATTTTTAATTTTGAGCGATGTTGTTACATTTAAATCAACAGCTTTAAAATCCTTCTTCAATGCGCTTGAAGCTAAATTTTCAAACGATTGTCCACTTAATGCCAATAATTTCTTTGCAGCATCTAAACCAATCCAACCTTCGATAACGGTTCTATCCATGCCATTATTTGCGGTTTGCAACGTAAGTTTAGATTTAGACCAACCACTTCGAACTACAGTCCAGGGATAAGCTGCTGGTTCTGTATCATGTACAATTAAAACACCAGCAGCACCTTGTCGCGATGCTTCTTCAAATTTATAAGTCCATCGACCGTAATAAGTCATATTTTTACCTTTAAACAAAGTCGAATCGGAAAACCCAGGATCATTAATTAAAACGACAACGATTTTTCCTTTTACATCTAAATTTTTGTAATCGTTCCATTCATATTCTGGTGCTACAATTCCATACCCGGCAAAAACCAAGGGAGAATTTTTAATGCTAACTTCATTTTGAACACGGCGAGAACCTGCAACAAATTCTGTTAAATAGTTTAAGGATAAACTGCCTGATTTGCCCTTAATTATCATTTTATCATCAGGAATGGATTTAATTTCTACCATCGGTACTTCCTGAAAATAACTTTCACCATTGGCAGGTTTCAGACCTAATTTTTCAAATTCAGTTTTTAAATAGTTTATGGTTTTTGTTTCGCCAGTTGTAAAAGGCTTTCTTCCTTCCAAACTATCTGCAGCAATTACCGATAAATATTTAGTAAGGCTTGCGGCATTGATTTCTTTAATGGCTAATGAATCAGGGCTATTTAAACTACCTTCTGAAGATTGCTTACAAGAAATAAAACATATTGCTAATGCTGAAAAATAAAAGAGGGTTTTCTTCATAAATTTTTATTGAGTTGGTAATTTATGAATTTTTGTGGATTTGATAGAATTGAAGAGATAAGGTGGAGGCAATTAAAAGAATATAGATTTAGAAGTTTGCTAAATGTTGAATTGGAAACTGCAGTTTTTCCACGCAGGTGGGAATCTCTAAAGCTTAGACCTCACCCTATCAATGTTTGTGGGTTTTCTCCTGTCCTTACATCCCTCTCCTGAAGGAGAGGGAAAGCAAAGGCTGTGCTTTTAACCCGAACGTTAATAGGGTGAGGTCAAATGAATTGGGAGTTTTATCTTACCCAGGCAGGTGGGAATATTAAAGCAAATTAAACGCATCAAATCTCACCCTATCAATGTTTGTAGATTTTCTCCTGTCGTTACGGAGGTTGTGCTTTTACCCCAAACGTAAATAGGGTGAGGTTCATATCTACTTCCCATTTTGTTCTATATCTCTATCCATTTCAACCAAATCAACTTCACTTGGATCAGAGAAATCACCAATTAAATACTTGTTAAAATGGTCGGCAAGTTTCCAAAATGCATATTCTGTCATGTCGCCGAAACCATGTCTCTGACCAGGAATAATTAAAAAGTCGAAGCGTTTACCAGCTTTCATCAACGCATTTGCTACACGAATAGAGTTTGCCGGATGAACATTATTATCCACATCGCCATGCATCAATAACAAATGTCCCTTTAAGTTTTTAGCCAAATCAGGATTTTTATCAATGCTGTATTTAAATGAGGTATCACCTTTTAACGATACAGTTTCTTTTACACCATGGTGCTTTTCGCTCCACCATCGGTTATAAATACTATTATCGTGGTTACCAGCATTAGAAACTGCGGCTTTAAAGAAATCAGGATAAACCAACATTGCCGCTGTTGACATAAAACCTCCACCAGAATGACCAGTTATACCAACTTTATCGTCATCAATAAATGAGTATTTTGCTGCAAGTTGCTCAATCGCTGCTTTTTTATCAGCCAAACCATAATCGCGAAGATTTCCATACCCGTAAGTGTGGTACCATTTAGATCTAGATGGATTTCCACCGCGGTTACCAACTGTAATTACGATATAACCAAACTGTGCCAATCGCTCAGTACGATCCATACTTTTGGTAAATGCCTTGTTTACAGCTTCAGTTTGCGGACCAGGATAAACATATTCTATAATTGGATATTTTTTAG
Organism: Pedobacter jejuensis; assembly: GCF_003725795.1. Lineage (GTDB taxonomy): Bacteria > Bacteroidota > Bacteroidia > Sphingobacteriales > Sphingobacteriaceae > Pedobacter > Pedobacter jejuensis. The sequence goes on from NZ_RBEE01000002.1 coordinate 161,026, forward strand.
TTGGGTCGAAATCAAATGGTTTATACATTACACCATACAAATCGGTAACTCCATCATCAGCTTTAACTTTAAACGGTTCAGGAAATTTATAACCAGCAGCCATTAACAATGATAAATCAGTGGTTTCTAAATCCATAACCTTCACACCATCTTTATTGTATAAGGTAGATTTTGGAACCGTGTTTACCCTCGAATAATTATCAACGAAGTACGTATTGTTATCATTAAGGTTCGACAAGTGATCAAAATCGCCAGGGTTTAATAGTTTCATATTTGTACCATCAAACTTGATGCTGTACAAATGCAAATAGTATGGGTCTTCCTTACCTTCTCTCCCATTTGCTGTGAAATAAAGCACACGATTTTTCTCATCGATATTTACAATACTTTCGCAATGAAAAGAACCTTTTGTAATTTGATTTTTAAGTTTGCCGTTTCCATCAAACAAATAAAAATGTGCCCAGCCATCGCGTTCACTCCAATGTATTAGTTCGTTTCCGTCGTTAATTAATCCAGGTCGGTTTACCTCAACATAAGTATTAAAACGCTCATCAATTAAAGGTGTAACTTTACTTGTTGAAATATCTACCGTAGCAATATCTATTCGTTTTAAATCGCGACTGGTGCGAGAAAAATAAAATCTATTATCATTACCCAACCAAACAGAAGGGCGAAATTCGTTATCCCTATCTTTATTTAACGATGGTTTGCTCCAAACAGAAATGCTCTGATCCTTAAACGCTGAAACATTTAGTTTTTTGTAAGACTTCGCCGCGAAATCAAAAAGCAACACTTCATCTTGTGGTGCTTCTGCCTCGCCCGGCATTTGGTATTTGTAAGTTTCTAAAGTTGGGCGACCAAGAGTTACGCTATTAATCACCCATAAATCTTTTACTTTACGAGAATCGGTTCTATCTAAAACAAAATATTTAGCATTTGGCGACCAAAGCACGTAAGCGCCTCTTCTTTTTTTATTGTTTTTTTCATTCTCAACGTTATTCTCGCCATCACCATCACTACCATAAGAGTAAAATTTAACGCCATCCTTCGTAAGTTGATGCTCTACAATCGTACTGTCATCTTCATTCTTTACAGCCTTTTTATAGTTGTCTTTATCCATCCAATACAAATTATAATTCCTTGAAAAAATAATTGCCGATGAATCCGGAGCTACTGAACCCCACATTGGTTTAGGTTTTGGTCGGCTAAAATTGGCTACTTCAGTTAACTTGGTTGTTGCTAAATCATACTTAAATGAATAAATTTTCTTTTGCATAGAATCTGCAGCTTTTTTATCCTTTCTATCTTTTTTCAGTTCGTCGATAGAACTTTTTACTTCAAAAGAAATACTCTTTTCATCAGCAGCAAACTTTAAATTCTCTAATGGTAAATGTTCAGCATCAAACGGGTCGCGAACAATTAAGGTGATATCGGCGGCCAGTTTAGCGTTATCAAACATTAGTTTCTTTGATTTCGCAGCAGGATCTACCAAATACCAAAACTTGCCTTTTGGGCTTTCGAATGTGTACCAAAAACGGTTGCTTAATTTCAGCCAGTGCGGATCTACCGAAGTAGAATACACCATTTTTTTCAATTTATTTGGAGAAAACCTCGATGCCAGCTGATAATTTGCTTTTGGCTGTGCTTGCACGTTTTCTGTAATGGTAAAGGTTTTATTTTGTGCAATAACTGCAAACGATAATAGCTGAGCACATAAAACGAGTTTGTAAAATTTATTCATTCAGGTTTGATTTTAAAAGCCCTAAAATATTCAATAAACGGGAACTTAGCTTTATTTCGGATGTAATAAATGCGATAGTTTGTTGCTAAAATATAAGGCTGATTTATTTATCAACACATGATAAATTTGCACTTAGTTTTTAGCAGATTTTATAGTTTTGCAAGAAATACTTCTACATGAAAATTAACATCTTAACAACAATTACCGCTGCAGCAATATTACTTGCAAGTTGCCAATCTAAACCACAAACTGAAGCCAGCAATAGCAAGGATTCTACCGATAAAACTTCACAAGAAATTAAAACGGAATCATCTAAAATCGATGTATCAAAAATAAAAGTTGCCGATGCTAAAACCATTTTAGCAAGAAAACAAGTCCCAATTTTGTGCTACCACCAGGTAAGAAACTGGAAACCTACAGACGGTAAAGTTGGTAAGGATTATATTGTTGAGATTCAGAATTTTAAAGACCAAATGAAAATGTTGGCCGATAGTGGTTACCACACCATTTTGCCCGATCAGCTGTATGCTTATTTAAATACCGGTGCTGCTTTACCCAGCAAACCAATTATGCTAACTTTTGATGATACTGATATGGATCAGTTTACAATTGTACGCCCAACACTTGATAAATTAGGTTATAAGGCCGTGTATTTTATAATGACGGTTTCGATCGGCAGAAAAGGAAAATTTGTAGATTATATGACTTCAGAGCAAATTAAACAACTCGCCGATGAAGGAAATGTAATTGGTTCGCACACGTATGACCATAAAAATTTTAAAAAATATACAGGCAAAGACTGGGAAGAACAATTGGACAAACCAACTAAAAGACTGGAAGAAATTACCGGTAAAAAAATGACAGAGTTTGCTTATCCGTTTGGATTGTGGAATGCAGAAGGAATTCCTGAATTAAAAAAACGAGGTTTTAGAATGGCTTATCAATTATCTACAAAACGTGATGAAAAAGATCCATTATTCACAATCAGAAGAATTATTGCAAGTGGCTATTGGAGTCCTAAAACGTTGAGCAATAGCATAAAAAATAGTTTCTAATATTCATTTAAGTGTTGAACTTTTATTAATTTAATAGAAAAATCGACAGGTATGAAAAGATACTTAATTGCAGCACTATTAACGTTTGCACTTTTAAATGTTCGTGGTCAAACGCCCCATTTAAAAGGAAATGTTGACGTGGTAATGGCTACTGGGCAAATAACCTGTGATTTTGTTTTGAGTAATATCCCTGATTTAGGAAAAGATTACCAAATACTATTAAACAAGGGATTTAACATTAATGCCATTAAAGATTCTTTAGATAAAACATTAAGCTATTCGGGTTTTTACAATGGTAAAATGCGTGGCGAAGGTTTGACTTATGTGCCACAAAAGGGTGATGATGTTTTGACAAACCCAAAGCTACTCCATATCACTTATACCGGAGCCTTTCCTATTTATACGGACACTTTAAATTTTATTGATTTTAAAGGATTAATTGCATTTAATGGAAAAACTGTTCGGGCAACTGACCAATCAAAATGGTATCCAATAATTTACGATATTAAAAATGATAGGCTTATTGAGCAAATGACCTATGAAATAGAAGTAAAAAGTACAGATTCTAAAACAATATTTGTAAACGGCGATGTTCCAAAACCAGGTCCGGTTGCAAAGTTTAAATCAGACATTGCAATTGCTCCACTTCTTTTCGCTGGTGATTATGGAATACAAAAAACCAATGGCGCATTATTTTTAAATACTGCAATGAATGAAAAAGAACTTTCGGTTTTTGAGCAAAACATTGCAGATATGAAGACTTACTTTAATAAGTCTTTAAAAATTCCTTATGAAACAAAAAACGTTTTTATAGAACATGCTCCTGTAGAAAAATTTAACAAAGGAAGAAGCTGGGGTTTCGTATCCTTTCCGGTAATAGCATTTGCAGGATTAAAATTAGGGGATATGGTTGATAAAGAGCATTCACAATTAAAAGATTCTACAGATTATCCTTTTATTGCTCATGAAATTGCGCATTACTATTTTGGGAATGTTTTACAGCCGAATTCAACCTTATTTTGGTTTTTTTTAGAATCAACAGCAGAATATTTATCAGTTAAAGCTGCAGAAGATAAGTTTGGTAAACCCTTTGCAACCCGGTATTTTCAAACCAGAGCCAAACAACTAAAAGATTTTAAAGCTGTTCCATTAAACGCCATAAAAGATATGAATAGCATATCTGGTACCTATAGGTACACTTACGGTCCATTCTTACTAAGAGGACTTGAACAAATTATTGGCGAAAAGCGAATGTTTAAATTCTTAAACACTTGCTTAATTACTAAAAACGAATTAACAGATTATAATTTCTTTAAAAATTGCGCACTAAAATCAGGTGTAACAAAAAACGAATGGGACACTTATGAGAAAGACTTTATTCAATCTGAAAATGCTGTTCATTTAATTAAATAATTTTTAAAACATTGAAAACAAAAGTAAAAAACCTCGCTCATCCCCTATTAACAGCACTATTATTGAGTTCACTTTTAAGCTCGTGTACAAGCCGTAGCGACAAAGAAAAAACTAAAGAAAATACGTCTATTGAATCAAAAGTAGATACCACTTTAAAACCAGCAGATAATAAAACCATTCTTGCCCGTAGAGAGGTTCCGGTGCTTTGCTATCATCAAATCAGAAATAATATTGCAAGTGATAGCAAAAGAGCACACGATGATATTATTGCCCCAGATAAATTTAGAGAACACATTAAAATGATTGCAGATAGCGGGTACCACACGATTCTGCCAGATCAGCTTTATGATTATTTGGTTTATGGTAAAACATTGCCGCCAAAACCTATTATGATAACTTTTGATGATACTGATGAAGATCAATTTAGCATTGGTGCTTCAACTTTAAAAAAATATGGTTTTAAAGGTGTTTATTTCATCATGACGGTTTCTATCGGTCGCAAAGGGCGAATTAATTATATGTCGGCAGCACAAATTAAGCAATTAGCTGATGAAGGGAATTGTATTGCCAGCCACACGTATGACCATAAAAATTTTGCACAATTTAATGATGAAGATTGGACAACACAAATAGATGAACCAACTAAAAAGTTAGAAACCATAACCGGTAAGAAAGTAGAATATTTCGCATTTCCTTATGGCGTTTATAAAGCCGCTAACTTGCACAAGCTTAAAGAACATGGCTTCAAAGCTGCCTTTATACTGTCAACACCTAGAGATGAGAATTTTCCGCTTTACACCATCCGCAGGATTATCGACCCAGGAAGATACACCGCTAAAAATTTATATTATAGCATAAATAAAAGCTTTAACAAAACAAAAACATAGTTTCGAATGTAAATAAATTACTCATCCCTAAAAAGATTTATGAAAAAACTAATTCTTGTTTTCCTAGGTGGATTATTTATGCTTTCTGCCTGCAACAATGCTAAAAACAGCAAAAGTGATAGCGAAATTGCTGATAGTACAGCAAAGGTAAATACAGAATTACCACAAAATTTTTATAAAAGATTAGAAGGAACGATAGCAGGAAAGCCAGTAGTAATGCATTTGCAGAGATTAGATGGCAGCATTGATGGTGAATATTATTATGATGGTGCATGGCTTAATTTAACTGCAGATACTCTTGTTGGAAAAGACAGCCTGATACTTACAGAAAATAGTTTTAATGATTACTATTTTAACCAAAACGCTAAGCCACCAATATTAACATTGAAATGGAATGGCTCAGCATTTAATGGTAATTGGCGAAGCGGAGATAAAACAAAAACATATCCAATTGCATTAACAGAAAAATATGCCGAAGGAAGTTACGCATTTACGCCTGGCATTTACAGAGATTCGGTAAAGGCATTTGCAGACAAACCAAAAACACCAACAGCAGAAATTTCTTTTGAATATTTACAAGCAAATGCTAATGATGAATCTGGAGTTTGGTTAAACAATCAACTGAAAAAAATTTCAGGAATAAAATCAACCAATATGGATAGAGTGCCGGCATTTAAAAAAATTGCCGATGCATATTTTGCTGATTATAAAAAAGAAATTACAGAGCAACAACGAACCGGACCAGACAGAGGATATATGGAATGGATGAATTACACCAACAACAGTCAGCAATCAATTTTATGTAACGATGATGGCTTTGTAGTTATCGACTTTCTGGCAGATACCTATACCGGCGGAGCCCATGGTTATTACAGTAGCTTGATGTATTGTTTAGATGTAAAAGAAAAAAAGCAAATGGCTTTAAGCGATATTGTTAAAATAGATTCTAATTCGCTTCAAAATTTATTGGAGAAAAACCTAAGAAACCAATATAACATTAAGGCTGGCGATGAGTTGAACACCGTTTTATTCGACAATTTCTTAAAACCAAATAATAACTTTTATTTCAACAAAAACGGTTTGGCATTTATGTACAATCCTTATGAAGTTGCAAGTTACGCTCAAGGTCAAATTGTGGTTTTTATTCCCTTTGCCGAATTAAAGCCCTATTTAACGCCTGGTTTTTCTTCAAGGATTGGATTGAAATAACATTCGATTTCTGGGCTTGATGGCGAAAGATGAACTTCACTAATTTAACGTATAGCTATAAAATCTCTGAAATCAAATATTTTTTTCCGTTAAAAATCATTTCCTCACCAACTTTTTTACCAATGAGAAATTTGCCAATTGGTGCGGCCTGAGATACGGCGAAAAATGATTGACCATCCAATTTCAATTCTCCTGCGCTTATACTGATGTAAAAATTACCACCAGAAGTAATAACCAAACTTCCGTTTTTAACCTCCTTAGCGGCATCAACATTTTCTATTTGTTGCAAGGCAATTTTCTGCTGACCAGCCTCGTACAATAATTTGCTGTTTCTATCCATCTCCTGCTGCATCATTTCACGAGTGGTTTCATACTTATCACCAGCACTACTTTTGGTATCATCGTTCGATGCTTGCCTGGCTTGCTGCAAGGAATACTCAATGTTTTCTATTCTATTTTGAATAAAAGTTAAGCAAAGCTGATATAGTTTAGGTTTTAAATTAGACATGTTTTTTTATGGAAAATGTAAGATGCTTGATTTAAGTTGGTAATGAATAATTGGATTAAACGATTTAAGAATAGATTGTTTTATTGCTAAATTGTTATAAACGCTGATGGCTATTTAACAATAAAACAATTTCTCTATATACAATTACTATGCTTCAATCCACCTAACTTTTTCTTCAATTGGAGTACGATTGGGTTCCCAGGGTTTTTCATTATGATAGCCCATGTAAAAAAGGCCTATACATTTTTCGTTTTCTTGCAAACTTAAAAATTCGCCCAAATCATCAATAAGTGGTGGAGAACTCCAATAAGCACCAACTTTTAAACTTTCGGCGGTTAAGGCCATATTTTGAACCGCACAAGATACAGCTGCCAATTCTTCCCACTCGGGAATTTTGCCACTAAGCTGCATATTAATAGCAATAATGCAATCGGCTTGGCTTGTTTTCTCAGCAAAGCTGTCATACTTTTTCTGCAAAAACTGTTGTGGACTAACCAGGTTTTTATATAACCTGCCTAACTCCTCACCCAACCTCGCCAATGCAGCTTTTCTTATCACAACAAAACGCCAGGGTTGTGTTAATTTATGTGTTGGTGCATAATTGGCTGTTTCTAATATCTGATTTATTACCTCAACCGGAATTTCCTTTTTGATGTAACTTGCAGGAAAAATACTGCGTCGCTCTTTTATAATTTTTGATACAATTTCGTAATTCGTACTCATTTGGTAAAAATAGATAAAAGCTAAAAGAACAAAGCGGAAAGCCTTTATTAAAATAATTAAAACAGAAATATGTGACTTTTTAATGTATTAAGCTACTAATTACAATGGCTTGATAAGTTTTGTATTCTTCAACTGCTTTCTTATTTGTTTCACCTTTGCAAAAAAGGCAATACTTTCTTTATCAACTAAATAATCCATTGTTTCTGTAAGCTCGTCTCTTATCCAACTGTGCTTTGTGCAAAGATTGGCCAAAATATTTAGGCAATGTGATTTCACTGCCACTGGAATTTTCTCATCAATTAACCAACCGAATATTACCTCTGCTAAGTAATTGGTATCATAATTATTCATAATATTTTGTACATCCTCGGCTGCATTTTTCTTTGTGATAAAAGCAAGAATTTTTACATAATGCCTAAGTGCAGATAAGTTCTGTTGAAGCGGGAGCTTATCTAAAAATATTGTAGTATAGGGCATAAGTTTGGATTGGTGGTTTGAGTAAATACGCTCTAAAATCCAAGCTGCTCTGAAAGCAATTTGTTCCTCTTTATGAAAACTTAGGTTGATTAAATCGGTTATAGAATAAATATCATTTAATGATAAAGCTGCAACTTCCTCAACCTGAATTACACCAATTGGATTTTTTATTATGTTGATTAGGTACTGCATAAATAACCAGTTTTTGTAAACCAATTTATAAAAATATAAATTTTCTATAAGCCTTGATTAAGACATTTCGATTACAACATCTGACTTTGTTAAATAAACCTGATTAAACGAAAATCCTTTTTGTTGCAGAATTCTTTCAATTTAAAGCAGAACGATAACAAAAAGATTGCAGTGAAAGCAGGACTGCCTTTGCCATGAAAAACTGAACGCTTGTTTACAAAATCTAAATCATATTTCTTTAAAACCTACCTCGTTTTTGTACACATAAATCAGGAATAGACATCAGCTTTGACAACTTTTAAAAAGTTGTCAAAGCTTTAATAACTACGAATTCAACTAATCCCCGTTCGTTAGCAATACGACAGTTACACTATTTTGTTTCGGTCTATGGGCACACACACCGAGGAGCATAAAAATTAATCCCTTTGTTTCCAAAACATAAATTAAATAACATTTAGAATTTATTTAAAGCCTATTTCGGTTTTTGAACACACAAATTGAGGAGAATGCTATAAATTTGATTTGAACTTTGCAATAAGAACATCTGACTTTGTTAAATAAACCTGATTAAACGAAAATCCTTTTTGTTGCAGATTACTTTCAATTTAAAGCAGAACGATAACAAAAAGATTGCAGTGAAAGCAGGACTGCTTTTGCTATGAAAAACTGAACGCTCGTTTCCAAAATATAAATCATATTTTTTTAAAACCTGCCTCGTTTTTGTACACATAAATCAGGAATAGACATCAGCTTTGACAACTTTTTAAAAGTTGTCAAAGTTTTATAACTACGAATTCAACTAATGCCCGGCGTTGGCAATACAACAGTTACACTATTTTGTTTCGGTCTATGGGCACACACACCGAGGAGCATAAAAATTAATCCCTTTGTTTCCAAACATAAATTAAATACCATTTAGAATTTATTTAAAGCCTGTTTCGGTGTTTGAATACACAAATTGAGGAGAATGCGATAAATTTGATTTGAACTTTGCAATAAGAACATCTGACTTTGTTAAATAAACCTGATTAAACGAAAATCCTTTTTGTTGCAGAATTCTTTCAATTTAAAGCAGAACGATAACAAAAAGATTGTAGTGAAAGCAGGACTGCCTTTGCCGTGAAAAACTGAACCTTCGTTTCCAAAATATAAATCATATTTCTTTCAAACCTGTCCCGTTTTTGTTCATATAAATCAGGAATAGACATTAGCTTTGACAACTTTTAAAAAGTTGTCAAAGCTTTAATAACTACGAATTCAATAAATCCTTAGTTGGCCAACAAATATTTACAATATGCTGTTTCGGTCTGTGGGAACACAAATCGATGACTAAGAATAAAAGAAAATACTACCCTACTATTCACTTTTGACTTCGGACTATTAACCGTATCTTTGCGGCTTATTTATTTACAGTATGATTTCAGTTTCTAATCTTTCCTTACGCTACGGCAAACGCACACTTTTTGAAGATGTAAACCTTAAATTTAACCAAGGCAATTGCTATGGTGTAATTGGAGCCAATGGTGCAGGAAAATCAACTTTTCTAAAAATTTTATCGGGCGAAGTGAGCCAAACTTCTGGTAGTGTTGCTTTTACACCTGGTGAAAGGATGGCTGTTTTAAAACAAAATCACCACGAACTTGATGAATCGACGGTTTTGGAAACGGTAATGATGGGACATAAAGAACTTTATGCCATTATGAAGGAAAAAGACGCTATCTACATGAAAGAAGATTTTACCGAAAAAGACGGCGAACGTGCTGGTGAATTGGAAAATATCTTTGCTGAAAAAGATGGCTGGAACATGGAAAGTAATGCAGCTACCATGTTGAGTAACCTGGGCATTACTGAAGAAAATCACTATAAATTACTTAAAGAATTAGATAACACACAAAAAGTACGTGTGTTGTTGGCACAAGCGCTTTTTGGTAATCCTGATATTTTGTTGCTCGATGAGCCTACCAACGATTTAGACATTGAAACCATTGCCTGGCTGGAGAACTTTTTAGCGGATTATCAAAACATTGTATTGGTTGTAAGCCACGATAGGCACTTTTTAGATGCCGTTTGTACGCACATTGTAGACATTGATTTCGCGAAAATGAACATCTACTCTGGTAACTATACATTCTGGTATGAATCTAGTCAGCTGGCATTGAAACAACGTAGCGACCAGAACAAGAAAACTGAAGAAAAAGTAAAAGAGTTACAGGAGTTTATCCGCCGATTTAGTGCAAATGCATCAAAATCAAAACAAGCAACTTCGCGTAAAAAAGCACTTGATAAAATCGATATTACGGAGATTAAAGCATCGAGCAGAAAATATCCTGCAATTATATTTAACAATACAGGTAGAGAAGCAGGCGATCAGATTTTACAGGTTGACGCTTTAGGCAAATCTGGCAACGACGGTATTTTATTCGATAAAGTTACCTTCATGGTTAACAAAGGCGATAAGATTGCTGTGTTATCGCAAAATAGTTTGGCAACCGCAGCATTTTACGATGTTTTAAGTGGTAGAGATACCAACTTTAAAGGTGACTTTAAATGGGGAGTTACCATCAGCACCGCTGATATACCAAACGATAACGCAGAATATTTTGCTAACAAAAATGAAAATTTAGTTGATTGGTTACGTGAGTACTCAGGAACAGATGCTGACGAGCAATTTGTAAGAAGCTTTTTAGGCCGTATGTTATTTTCTGGCGAAGAGGTTTTGAAGAACGTAAAAGTGCTTTCTGGTGGAGAAAAAATGCGTTGTATGTTTTCCAGGATGATGCTTCAACAAGCAAATGTGTTGATGTTTGACGAACCTACCAACCACCTTGATTTAGAATCTATCGAAGCGCTAAACAACGGTATGAAAGATTTTAAAGGAACGATTTTATTTACTTCACGAGATCATCAGTTAACAGAAACTGTTGCAAACCGTATTATAGAAATTACACCAAAAGGAACTATAGATAAGTTAATGACTTATGATGAATACATCAACAGTTCGGACATTGCAAAGCTTCGAGAAGAAATGTACTCGTAAATTCATTTTTAAATATTATTTTAGAAAGAGCTTTGATTTTGATTCAAAGCTCTTTTTTTGTAGCTGTTTTTTTAATTACTTTTTAGTCAAAAAAAAATATCGACTAAACCGATAGTGAATTATACTTTTTGAAAAAAAGAAATTACATTCTGATTTACATATATTTCAATAATTAAACTCTTGCTATCGAACACGCCGGTCTTCGACCACCCCTCTGAAAGAGGGGAATTGCATCCTACATTCCCCTCCTTTGGAGGGGTGCCTGAAAGGCGGGGTGGTTATTTTGATATACAGTTCATTTTATAATAATATAATACAGTCGATTAAAATAATTCTTACACACTGTAGCGTTTTTCTATCCTGTTTCGTTCTATCAGAAAAAGTGTTAATGGCCATTAACCAATTTTAATTTAAAATTGACTTAAATCATTAAAATGAAAACGAAACTGAACAAATTTAGTACGACAACAAAAATTATATGCTCGCTCCTGTTATTTACCATATTTATATCAGCCTGTAAAAAAGATTGGAATAACGATGCCGTTACCGTTGCAGGTATAGGTTTTGTACATGCATCTCCAGGCACTGGTGCTTTAGATTTTATCGTAGATAATCAAAAAGCTAACAATAAAGCTTTTAACTACACAAACGATTTGGGCTATTTCGGTGCCTACCCTGGCTCAAGATTATTCGGTATCACTAAAAAAGATTCAACCAAATTTATCTCTACAGCAAATGTCAATCTGCAATCTGGTTTATTCTATTCGGCTTTTGTGATAGATGTTTTGCCAACTCCAAAAATTTTAGTGGTTGAAGATGATTTAAAAGCTCCTGAAACCGGCAAAGCAAAAATTCGATTTATAAATTTAAGTCCTGATGCTGCTGCTTTAGATTTAGCTGTTGTTGGTAAAGATGCAGCTTTAGTAGCTGCAAAAGCATATAAAGAAGCTTCTCCTTTCATTTCTATAGACCCATCAGCAAGTTATACTTTTCAAATTAAAGAAAGCAATGCAGTAACTGCTACACTTCCAGACACAAAAATTGAAGCCGGCAAAATTTACACACTTTGGGCAAAAGGTTTAAAAAGTAAAACAGATAGCACCAAATTTGGCTTAAGCATCCTTACAAATAAATAACACCTACATATGAAACGAAAATCGACATCATCCGGTTAAACGGATGGTGTCATTTTCATTAACTTTGCATCAGAATTGCAATCCACACCAAATCATTAACAAATCTCTATAAGTTCTTAAAGGTTGATAAAAAAAATACTCAGTATTGAGGAAATTATACAAGGCTGCCAAAGGAATGATAACAGCTGCAAAGAAATGATGTATAAATCATTTTATGGCTATTTAATGGGTATTATTTTAAGGTATGTAAACAACAGTTATGATGGAGAAGAACTTGTAAATGATAGCTTTATAAAAATTTTTAAGAGTATTGACGGTTTTCAAGCGCCAAATAATGCTTCAGATTTACAAAAAATATTTAAAGGTTGGATTGCCAAAATTGCTTCGAGAACAGCAATTGATAAACTTAGAACCTTAAAAAACCAGGCTTATGTTGATGATTTATCGGAAGCTGAGCATCCTGTTACCCACGTTTCAGTTGCATCTGATTTACATGTTCAGGATATTCTGAAACTGTTAAATCATTTACCTGAAACACATCGGCTGGTTTTTAACCTTTACGAAATTGAAGGCTTTGCAGACGATGAGATTTCGAAAATGATGAACATACCCGAAAGTTCGAGCAGGGTATATTTAACCCGTGCTAAAAATAAGCTGCGAACATTGTATTTAAAAACGCAGGTTAATTCGTATGAGAAAAATGGATAAAGAATTAATTGACCATATAAAAGATAATCTTCAGGCACATGAAGAGGCATATACTCCCGGAGCTTGGGAGCGCTTTAGCGTGCCCGAAAAAAAGAAAAGAAGAGGTATTGCTTATTGGCCTCTTTGGTCGGCCGCAGCAATAATTTTAGTTATGGGCAGTATATTCTTCCTGCAAAACAATGAAATTAAGCAAGATAAAATCGTTGTAAATCAACATAAAGCAGTAGATAAAGAAATAGAAAATAAACCATTAACAACTGTAGAAGAAACTCCTTTACTACAACCTAAAACTCAAAAAACAGAGCGCAACTCATTATACAGTAAAAACGAACAAAATTCGGTTTCTTCACCAATAGAAAAAGATGAGATCATTTTAAATAAAAATCCATTTATCACATCAAATGAGGTAGAAATAGCTTCAGTTTCTGATAAATCATCACCTAACAATGTATTAGCTGGAAGATCAAACATAGAACAAATTGCTCCAAAATTGAAGACTAATGAAACTGAAATCGTTGTAGAGAAAAAGCCGAAAGCGCAATCAAAAACTACTTTTGAAGAACTTTTAGCGCAAGATAGTTATGCCAATAGCACAAACAAATCGCAAAAAACTAAAGGAAATACAAAATGGGAACCTGGAATATTTGTTGCGCCTGCAATAGGAAACGATAATAAAGTAAATATGAATTATGGTTTTTCCCTTTCATATAATTTAGCAACTAAACTTTCTATTAGTTCTGGAATTGCTTACACAGCTTTAAGTTCTACAAGTAACCCCGCACAAAATGATTTTGGGGCAGCTCAAAATTCCCCATCTGCAATGGCTTTGGCAAGTTCTAATAACAGCAACCGAAGTCTTCAATCTGTTGATGCGAGTGTTCGTGGTATTAATATTCCGCTTGAGCTAAAATATAATTTCAGCAATAAATTTTATACTGGAATTGGCGTTTCTGCTTTAGCTATTCTCAACAATAAGCAGCAAAATAATTATATTGTTAGTCAGGCACAAAACACTACAGTTGTAAATACAATGGGTTATGCCGAGCAAAAAATGCAAGTTGTTACAGAAAGAGTTTCAGAGCAACAAAGTGAAGCAACAAGTGCACCCGAAAAATATTTAGGCTTTTATAATTTTAACCTTGGTTACAAACAAAAAATTTCATCGAAGAAACATATTGCCGTAGAGCCGTTTTTGAGGTTACCAATGAAAGATTTCTCTAAAGATAATTTAAACCTTACCAACGGAGGATTAAGGTTAAAGCTTGACTTTTAGAAAAATGCACATAAAAAAAACCTTTCCGAAAAATCGAAAAGGTTTTGCAATTTATCAGTACAAAAACTGATAGATATAATTTATTAATGACCAGAGTGACCGTCAGCGCCGTGAGCATGACCATGAGCCAGTTCATCTTGCGTAGCTTCGCGAACGTTTAAAATTGTTCCGGCAAACATTAAATTTTTACCAGCCATCGGATGGTTTAAATCAACTGCAACCGTTTCATCATGAACTGCAGTTACACCAGCTCTAAACTGATTTCCTTGATTATCTTGCAATGGAATAACATCTCCAACTGCCGGTACTTCACCACCAGCTTCGGTAAACATGCTTTTTGGTAAATCTGCAAATGCTCCCGGATCTAATTCTCCGTAACCATCAGCAGCAGATAATTCGAAGCTATATTCATCGCCAGTTTTTAAACCAGTTAAATGCTCTTCAAATTTTGGCAACATCATGCCAACACCATATAAAAATACTAAAGGATTTTGCTCATCAGCTTTTTCAACAAAAACTTGTTGTCCTTCTTCGTTAGTAGTGTGCAATTCGTAAGTTAATGCAACTACTGAGTTTGATGAAATATTCATTTAAATTGTTTTATTGTAAATACTTTAATGCTTCATCAACAGAACTAACCGGCAACTGGCATAACTATTTTCGGCAAATATCTTTTAATTGATTTAACGCTCGTGGCGCAAAGATAACCGAATTATTAGTTTAACAAAAAAAGTGTTTAATTGTTGGCTATTAGATATAAAAATTAATATTGTTGATAACGTGGAAGAAAAGTGTGTCCGCCAATATTGCTCAATTGCGGTTTTGGGGGTTGACGATGGAGTGGAAATCACTGCCTGCCGGCTGGCAGTGAAGCACTAAAGCTGGATTTATTATTAACTCGAGTTCCATTCTTAAATCTAATATTTTGCTGTTTATAGCCGTATTGCTTTTACGACACGTCATGCTGAATTTATTTCAGCATCTTTCCTGCAAAGAAGACCCTGAAATAAATTCCGGGTGACGTAAACTAGAAAAAAGCAACTTATTAATAATGTGATGGACAGTTAATATAATATAATTCAGGTTATTAAATTAAACTGGAAAAATACTTTTAGATTATTCGTGCCAACCCTAACTTTTTAAACCTTTGTTAATGTTTCCTGGCGTGTCTTCCAGTAAAATCTACTTTCCGTCTTTCGATTTATTTTTTTTTAAGCTTCGGTTCTGGCAATTCATCCACAGTAATTTTTATTAATTTTCTTAGCCATTCCCTATCGTCCAATTTTTCTTCAATTAAAAAACTTGGTTTTGCTCCTGGATATGGTGATGCTTCAACAACTTCATTGATATATACTCTTCCCGATTGAGTTGGCTTAATAAATAATTTATTGTCGCAAACAAGAGCAAATAATTTGTTGTCAAAATATAGGCCGTACTCACCAAACATTTTTTTGCTGGTAACTTGTTCTGAAAAACCAATTTGGTCTATGACAAAATCTACGAATTTCTGCTCTGATGCCATGAATAATTTACATTAATTTGAAATATGGATTAATGTTGATGCGGACAACTATTGTTTGATTAACCACTAATGTGTTTTCTTAGAATCGAATCAGCACTTTGCCCAAATCGATGTTATGCGTTCGTAATTTATTTAATATTTTCTTTCGAAAGAACTTCCGTTGAACCAATATACACCGCTTGGATTAGCTCCTCCAAACCACAATTCGCCTTGTTTGCTTTTGTATATCGTCCAAAGGTGTTTACTTTCAACACCATCGTCTTTATTGAAATTTTTAATGGAATTACCATCATATCTCCACACACCAGAAGCTACAGTCCCAAACCAAATATTTCCTGCAGTATCTTCTCCAATCGAAAAAACTTTTTCAAGAGAATTGCCTTTCGTAAACTCCTTTTTCAACTTATTCTGTGCGGTGAAATTGATTACCTTTTTTCCATCATATTTCAAAACGCCCATTCCATTATTACCAATCCAAAGATTTCCTTTCCTGTCTTCCATTATACTTCGAACATGCAAATAACCAGTTTCTACGTTTAGGCCAAGATATTCATTATCCAGTATCTTAAAACTTGATCCATTATATCCAATTACAGCACCATAAGCTCCAAACCAAACGGTTTTATTTTTAGCTTTGACAAAAGGTGTTGAAATGTAATATTTAAACCCATCTCCAGGTTTAGGTGTAACAGGAAACAGATGATAGGAAAGCTTTTGTCCGTCATATTGATACACGCCCGGGTACGCTTCAAGTTTGTTGTAGCCCTCAATTTTATCGCCTTTGAACCAAAGATCACTTTCATTTAACGTCCATTCGTGCTTTGAGCTATAATCCCGATTTTTGTAAGTAGTCATTTCTTTACCATTGTAAGTACTCAATCCTCTTCCACATTCAAACCAAATTATGCCATTTTTATCTTCGTAAATATTTCTTATCTGGTTGTCGCTTAATCCGTTTTTTGTTGTGAAATATTGAAGCTTCCCATTATGAAGCAAACATACCCCTTCATTATAACTGCCAAACCAGATATCTCCCTTACTATCTTCTAAAATTGAACGAACTCCTGTTGTGTATTTTAATCTTATGGCGCTTTGCTTATTACAAGAGATTATTAAGACAATCAAAACTGTGCAGCAAAGAAAGCATATGTTTTTCAATTTTTGTTTTACGCTCATTCTGATGGTATTTTTTCTGTGATGCATAAGGACTTTGGCTTGGTGATACTGCTTAAATCGAACACAAACCTTCATTCAATCACTTAGCCGCCAATTTCTTGCAACTCCGATTAGGCTTACACGCTTCCCTTTCAACTATGCTAAAATACAAAAAGTCGGAACATAATTGTCCCGACTTAAAATTGATTTGCTTTTGCATTTAACCGATTACACTTTTGTCTTTCGCTACAAATTTTGCAAAAGCCAATAATGCACCTGTTACCATTATGTTTCTGAAAAAATTTACCATTTCCAATTCTTTTTCTCTTACTAAATCAGCGGTCATATTTTGTGTTCCTAATTCGTATCCCATTGCTCGTGGCAAGTGAACCAAAATAGCCATTAGTATTACATACAATGCCATTAGCGAATATGCTAACTTATCGTATTTGCCTAGTACAGCACTTACAATAAATAGCAGAATACAAACCAAAGTGAAGTAGTTCCAGAAATATGGAAATGGAATATAGTCCGGCACGAACGAGGCGCCCACTTCTGGTTTCCCAAGGTGCAAACCAACATACAGTAAAAACGAAAGTGGAAAAATGTATTTTCCTGAATTTAAAATTTTGTCCATCGCAGTAAAGTTTAATGGGTTGGAAATGGAATAAGTGTTCTGATTTCTACCGAACTGTTTGGATATTTAAGTATTGGGCAAGTCCTGCTCCATTCTTGCACTTCTTCTATATTGTCGGACTTACAGATTAAAAAACCTGAAACTAAAACACTATCTGTTTCTTTGTGCGGTCCAACAGTAACTTCATTGTTTTTTACAATTAAAGCATCGTAGCGAATGGGTGCTGTATGCACCAGTTTACCTTGCATTGCGATATTACCAATCCAGGATTGCCATTTGGGCATATCTTCGGCCATATCTTGTGAAGTAGTCAAGTAGCCATTCTCGGCACTTGCGTTGCGAAACAATAATAAGTATTCTGTCATTGTGTTGAAATTTAATTTGTGAATGATGAAGCAAAATTCAGCTATTAAATTTCTGTGAGCGATGACAAAAGTCGATGTTTTACAATTTGGCTTTTAGTCGACTGAAAACGTCTTTATTGATGCCTAAATAAGAAGCAATAAGTTTGCTTGAAAGTCTTGTCATCAGCAACGGTCGGTATTCCATTAACCACCTTATTCTTTCTAATGCGGTTAAGGAAACAAAAGTGTTAATGCGATAAACAGAGTTAGCATAAGATGCTTCAAGGATTTGTTTATACACTTTATCAAACTGAGGAACAGTTTCCATCATTTTTTGAAATGATTGTCTATCAATTGCAAAAAGCTCGCAAGGCTCAACGGTCCTAATGTTCTCTGTTGCAGGTTTGCCGCTTCCGAAACTTAAAAGTTCTGAACACCAGTTATCTTCAATAACAATATCTCTTGTAGTTTCGTTATGGTCTTTATCGTAAACGTAAACATGTAAACAACCTTTGGCAATAAAGTAAACGTTTTTGCAAATATTACCTTGCTGTAAAAGTTGTTCGTTTCGTTTAGTCGTGATGTGTTTAAATGAAGAAAGCACCTTTTCTAAATGGTCAAGGTCATTTCCAAGTCTGGTTGTGATGTGTTTCCTTAAAACTTCTATCATTTATTTATGTCGTTGATGTTTGCAGGGGCGATGGTAGAATTAGGCGTAACGGTTTTCGGCTGCTATTATAGCTGTCCGTTCGTAATGGGATTCCATTTGTCTTCGTTATCGGTCAAATAATTTATTGCTAAGTCAAACACGATGTCGGCATTAAACTTTTGAGATGATTTGTTTTCCTTAAAGTCTGTCCAACTCACCACATTAGTTCGTTTGCCATAATCTTCAAGATTATCGTCACCTTCCAAAAAGCCGATGTAATTTGTCTGTGGTGTGGTATAAATTTTTTCTGGAATCCCACCGTTAGAATTTATATACTCTTTGGCATATTCGTAATATTCTTTCCCTTTGCCAGTATCTGGGGCTATGTGCAATAGCCAAAGTGCGTTGAAAATATTTGTGTTTGGATTAAATCCGTCAGAATTCTTGATGATATCGAATAGTTCACCGGCAATATATTCTCTCGCTTTATCAACTTTATAAAATAGAACAGCCGTTATCCCTAAAACTGCACCCGCCATTCCAAGGATGAATAGGTCATAATCTCTAGAAAGTCCATAATTTGCACCAATTTGCTTTATGTAATAAGATTTTTCTTGCCAGTTCATAAAGTCGTCAAAGTATTTATCCTCTAATTTGTCGTCTGCAAAAGCTGAAAGAATACCTAGATGAATAGGAATTTCCCATTCGTTTCCTAAGTAAGTATCATATGATTCACCTTCAAATAATCCTTTAGGTTTTTCTATTTTGAGTTTTAGTAGTCTTATGAAATGAGGTTTGATAGCTGAATACTTTCTGGTGAGCAAAGCATATGAGGGCAATATTGTTCCTTTATCTTTTTCAAATCCCAAGTCTTCGATATGAAGAAGTATTTTATTAATATCTAATAGTTTCCAATTGTCTAACAGTTCACTAATTAATTCAAAAATATTCAAAGAATTTGTGAGTCTACGATGTTGTGTTAAAATATCCAGAATTAAGTTGAGTTCTTCGTCTAAGCTAAATCGGTAAATTCTATAATTGTGGCTGCCAAATAGGTTTTCAAGTTGAGAGATTTTACCAGACCAGTCTCCGCCTTTCAATAATAAAAGAAAAAGTGGTTTTTCAAATTTCTGATTTGATTCTCCAAATATTTTACTCGGATTAGCAACTATGGAGTTTGTCGTTGCACTTTCAATTTCAAAAATAAAAAGCGGATACTTCTGACCTACCTCATAAAGCCAAGCTACATCAACTGCGGACTTGTTGTCTTTGTCAACCGGGTATTCTTTTTCGGAATGATACCACAAAATTTCTCCAAGTCTAAATAACTTGTCGATGATTCGAAGTCCAAATTCTAGTTTATGTTCTGCCATTTCAGGGTCTGTCACTAGTTGCCGCTAACTATTGAATACACTCGACTTAAAAAATCAAATGCCATAGTAAAATGCTTACAGTCGCTACTTCTACTCGCGTATTTTGAATACATTTTATAAATAGTTAAACATTATAAAAGAAAACTCATAGCTAAGACGATTTCGAAGAAGTAGGAGCGTATGAGGTTATTAATTTAGTTCACACTAAACTATAAATTAAAAAGCACATTTCAAGTAGATATATATTAATTAAATGGTTTGGTAACACCAGGAATGGCAAGTATAAATATTGTATTATACAACTGATTTACAGTGCATTAATCTATTTCTATTCCAAATATCCTAAGGCCTCCTCAACAGTTTTAACCGGCAACTGGCATACTTTATTTCGGCAAATGTAAATTTTAGTTTCATTGCTTTGCTTACCTTTTAGCAGCGGCAAGGTACTTTCTGTTCCGCCCAATGTAATTTTATTTGGAATATAATGGTTGCTTAATTCCAATTTAACTACATCAGTTTCTAAACCTGTTAGGGCAATTTCGTTTATGCTATAAACTTCGTTAAGCAATTGAATGGCCCAATTTGAATAAGCAGAACCATAAGTTTTTATTTTTGGATGAACCGCAGCAAGCATTTCAGCAGCTTTTGCACCGTAGTTTTCTAAATCAAAAAATAAGCCCAGTTTTTTAAGGTTTTGAGCCATTACAGAATTCGCCGCCGGAATTACATTATCCATCACTTCGTGTTTACGGGCAATTAAACTTTCACTTTCTGCTGAGGTATAAAAAAACATTGGCGAATCTGTATCCGAAAAGTTTTCTAGTACATAATCGCTAAGGGCTTTTGCCTCATTTAGCCACTTTTCATCAAAATCATATTCATATAAGGCAATTAGAGCATCAATTAAAAAAGCATAATCATCCAAGAAACCGATAATAGAGGCCTTTCCATTTTTATAATTTCGGTATAATCCGCCTTGTTTTGTTTTTAAATTAGCTAAAATAAATTTTGCTGCTTCTGCGGCTTTTTCATAATATAAATCATGGTTCAAAACGGTTGCCGCATCAGCCAAAGCCTTAATCATCATTCCATTCCAGGCCGTCAAACATTTATCATCTAAACCTGGTCTGATTCTTTTGCTTCTAACCTCAAGTAATTTAGCCTTCGCAGCTTTTACTTTATCGTAAAGAGCTTCAGCATCTATTCCATGTTTAGCAATTAAATCATCATCCAGTATGGTTTTACGCAAGATATTGGTTTGCTCCTCCTCCCAATTTCCATCTTCGGTAATGTTATAGTATTCACCGATTATTTTCGCATCATTACCCATTATTTCATCAAATTCAGTTTTATCCCATACGTAAAACTTTCCTTCAACACCTTCGCTATCAGCATCCAAAGCAGCATAAAACAAGCCGTCTGCTGATGTCATTTCCCTAAAAACCCAATCAATAGTTTCTGTAACAGTTCGTTTAAAAGAATCGAATTTTGTGCATTGATAGGCTTCTGCATACAAGCTTACCAGCTGCGCATTATCATAAAGCATCTTCTCAAAATGTGGAACATGCCATTTATCATCTACAGAATATCTGGCGAAACCTCCACCAATCTGATCGTAAATTCCGCCTCTGCTCATTTCTTCTAAAGTGTGACAAACAGCCGTAAAAGCCGATTCATCATCTTTTAAAAAACCGTATCGCAGTAGAAACATCCAATTATTTGGCAAAGGAAATTTAGGTGCCCGGTTATAGCCACCATAAGTGATATCAAAATGGCGTTTCCAAGGTTCAATAATTTCTGTTAAATGTGCTTCAGTGTAGGCTTCCTGAATATCTACCGCAACTATTTTTTCACTATCATTTATTCCAGATGTTAATCGCTCTGCATATTGAATTGCTTTTTCTGGCTCATTACGCCATAAAGCCGCTACGTTTTCAAGTATGTTTATCCAATCATCTTTCCTAAAATAAGTTCCGCCATAAATTGGACGCTGATCTGGCAAACAAATACAATTTAGTGGCCATCCGCCACTCCCTGTCATTAACTGTATGGCATACATATAAATCTGGTCGATGTCGGGGCGTTCTTCCCTATCTACTTTTATACAGATAAAATGTTGATTCATCACTTCAGCAACTTCATGGTTTTCGAAACATTCGCGTTCCATAACATGACACCAATGGCAGGCAGAATAACCTATACTCACTAAAATTAATTTATTTTCAGTTTTAGCTTTTTCTAATGCTTCGGTTCCCCATTCGTACCAATGAACAGGATTATATGCATGTTGCAATAAATATGGCGATGAAGCATTGATTAAACTGTTGGGTTCTGAATGGGTATTTAACATGAGCTATTGGTGTGAAGATTAAGATATAAAGCTATTAATTATCTACAAACCTGTTCGGTTTTAGTTTTGTTTTTATACTTTAGTTCTTAAATCCGAAAGGCCCAAATTGATATGGAATTGACTCAAAATAATTTATTTTCAGCAATAAAAGAGATTATTATTCAATCTCGCTTGAGGGTTTTCCGTGCCGCAAATTCGGCTTTACTGGAATCTTACTGGCAAATCGGAAAGCTGATCGTAGAAGATGAACTGCAAGGAAAATCGAGAGCAGATTATGGTAAAGAAACTTTAAAAAATTTATCTAAACAGCTCACTTTAGAATTTGGAAAAGGATTTGATTATACAAATCTTACTAATATCCGAAAATTTTATCTAGCTTTTCCAATTGTTGACGCATTGCGTCAACAATTGAGTTGGACGCATTATCGCCTATTATCAAGATTAGATTCAGCCGAAAAACGAAACTTTTATATTAATGAATCAATTGTATCTAATTGGAATAGTAGAGAATTACAAAGGCAAATTAATGCCTTATCATTTGAACGATCGCTAACTAAAAATGAGTCGGTTAAACCCAACCCTAATATTCAAGATTACATCAAAGACCCATATATATTTGAATTTCTTGGTTTAAATCCGAATATTAAAAATACGGAGAGAGATTTAGAATCTACAATAATCGAACACCTTCAAAAATTTTTATTAGAATTTGGGAAAGGTTTTGCTTTTGTTGCACGCCAGCAACACATTGTAACAGACACTTCAGATTTTTTTATCGACCTCGTATTTTATAATTATATTTTAAAATGTTTCTTCATAATTGATCTTAAAACAACAAACTTAAGCCATCAGGATATTGGTCAAATGGATATGTACGTTAGAATGTATGATGATTTAAAGAGAAATGATGATGATAATCCAACTATTGGCTTATTACTATGTACAGAAAAAGACGAAACAATTGTAAAGTATTCCGTTTTAAACGATAAGAATCATTTATTTGCAAGCAAATATTTATTGTATTTACCAAAAGAAAAAGAATTAAAAGCAATAATTGAGCAAGATAGGCAACGTTTTGAATTAGATAATCTGAAACTATGAAAATCACCCATACCGAAATATACCGCTTCAGCATCCCGATGGAACCATTCGTTATTGCAACCGGAACTATGCATTTCGCACAAAATGTGCTGATTAGAATTTATACCGATTGTGGTATTCATGGCATCGGTGAATGTTCTGCTTTCCCGATGATTGTTGGCGAAACCCAGGAAACCTGCATTGCAATGGCGAAAGATTTTTCCGCGATTTTAAAGGGTAAAAATCCCTTAGATATTCCTGAACGGATGAGCGATTTATTGGGTTACGCAGACCATAACAATACCATAAAGAGTGCTTTTGATATGGCCTTATTTGATATTGCCGCCAAAGACGCAGGTTTGCCGCTATACAAATTTCTAGGTGGCACTAAAAGAAGCATAGAAACTGATATGACGATTGGTATTGATTCTCCAGATGGAATGGCTGCGACTGCCTTAAAATATCAAAGCAAAGGGTGCAGGATTTTAAAAATTAAATTGGGAAAAGATATTAATGATGATATTGAGAGGGTAAAAAAGATTCGCGAAGCTGTTGGTGATGAAATGATTTTACGCTTAGATGCCAACCAGGGCTGGAGTTTTGATGATGCCTTATTTGCTCTGGGTGAACTGGAAAAATACAATATCGAATTTTGCGAACAACCAATGCGTACCTGGTACGATGATAAATTACCAGAATTAAATATCAATTCACCAATTAAATTAATGGCCGATGAAAGTTGCTACAATCACCATGATGCACGAAAGTTAATTAACAGCCAATCTACAACCTACCTAAACATCAAGTTTTCAAAATCGGGAGGGATTTTAGAATCGCAGAAAATTCATGAAGAAGCTTTACAAACTGGTGTTAAGTGCATGATTGGAAGTATGCTCGAAAGTCGGATTGCCTTAAGTGCAAACCTTCATTTTGCGTTAGCAAGCCCTAATGTTGTATTTTTTGACTTAGACACCGCCCTACTTGGCCATTTGGTTGACCCAGTAGTTGACGGATTGACTTATAACGGCTATTTTTTAGATGTTCCAGAAACACCAGGTATTGGCGCAGAAGCGGATGAATTTTTCTTAGAGCAATGCGAAAGTTGGACGGTATAGTTCATTAGTCATTGGTTCATTAGGAAATTAGTTTAGGCGCAAACAACTACATGGTCCAAAAGCCAGATTTTCAACTAATGAATAATGACCAGTGAACCAATGAACTAACGACTTTACCGAACGAGCATTCTTGCAAGATCAGTACTATCACCATTAAAAGCATTAAAATCCACTACATGACCAATGCCATTGATTTTGGCTTTATCCGAGTGCTGCCAGAATTTCCATTTACTTTTGTCTAAACGCAACTTAGGTTGATAATAATGCGCAATCCAAAGAGGATATTCATCAAAATTATCTTCAAGGTAATCCTCATAAAACTTTAATCCGGTGTAAATAATAGGTCTTACTTTGGTTTTCATTTCAACATAATTCAGGAAATCAGATAGTTCAGCCCTCATCTTTAAAGGTGAAACACCATCCAAACTTTCAATATCAACAACCGGTGGTAAATCTCCTTTTTCGATATTAACAACCTGAAGAAAAAACTTAGCCTGGGCTTTACCATCACGTTTTGGTCTGAAGAAATGGTAAGCTCCACAAATAATACCTACTTTCGGTGCTTCACGCCAGTTACGCTGAAAGTAAGGGTCGACTTGTAAAATACCTTCTGTTGCTTTGATAAATGCGAAGCGAATGCTAACATCATCATCTTTCATCGATTTTACTTTCTGCCAGTTAATCTTGCCCTGATAATAAGACACATCAATTCCGTGGATTGAATAATTCTTTGGGATTTTGATATTAAAGCTTTCGTAGGTTCTATAATTAGGGTCTTGCCCCCAATCTTTTATCCATCTCCAGGTTCCAACAAAACCTTTTACAATATAACCGTAATAAAATGGAGATAATAAAATCAACAGCAAACCAGCAATAGCAACCTTCCATTGTGTAGAAATTGGTTTGGATTTCTTCTTCTTCGGTGCCGTTTTTCGTACTACAGGTTTTCTTTTTATTGGAGGCATTCGCTTTAATTCGACTACAAATTTGATAAAAATATTGAATGTTTAATCGTCCAAAATAATTAGTTTTTATACATGCAAAAGCTAATTATTTATTTAGGTTTTTGGTAATTTCGCCAAGCAAATAAATATATGTTCAAGCTGGTTTACAATACCTATAAAACTTCTTTTAGTGGATTAAGCAGAGAAACCTGGCTTTTGAGTATTGTAATGATGTTTAATCGGTGCGGTAGCATGGCTGTTCCTTTTATGGGCTTGTATGTTACGCAAAGCTTGCACCGCTCCGAAATGGATGCTGGTTTAATCATCACATTGTTTGGTGTTGGCTCTATTTTGGGTTCTGCCACAGGCGGAAAGTTAACAGATATTATTGGTTTCCGACCGGTTCAAATATTTTCATCTATAATTGGCGGCTTACTTTTCATTTTATTTTCTGCTATAACTACCTTTTCTACTTTATGCATTTTAGCAGTGGTAATCAGCTTTTTTTCAGAAGCATTTCGACCTGCAAATTTTACTGCGGTGGCCCATTATGCAGCGGCTGATACCATTACGCGTTCTTACTCCTTAAATAGGCTGGCGGTAAATATAGGCTGGTCGGTTGGTATAAGCTTAGCCGGAATAATAGCATCTATCAATTATAAACTATTATTTATTGTAGAAGGCGGTGTTAGTATTATAGTTGGTTTATTAATTCTATCCTTCTTGCCAAAAGTTAAAAATTTTATAAAGCAGGCAAAAGAAAATGCTAATAAGCTAACGATTTTAAAGCCCTGGCAAGATCCTTTTTATGTTAAATTCATTTTACTAACAACCATATTTATAACCTGTGCTTTTTTAATGTTTAGGGTTGTTCCGGTATTTTTTAAAGAGCAATGGCATATAGATGAATTTGCAATTGGTATTATTATTGGCCTAAACGGAGGCATCATTGCACTTTTTGAAATGATTATGATAAATAAAATTGAGCACAAACGTTCACCGCTTTATTTTATCATTATCGGTTCTATTCTTTTCGCTGTTTCTTACTTAATTTTAAGTGCCCCGGTAAGTTTTCATCTGGCTGCAGCAATACTAACCATAATCATATTTACCGGTGGAGAAATGTTTGCCTTACCATTTATAAATACAATTGTTATAAGCCGTAGCAACGAACATAACCGAGGCTTGTACGCTGCCGGATATACGCTAAGCTGGTCTTTTGCACAAGTTATCGGACCGTTTGCAGGTTTTTTTATCGCCAAACACTTCGGCTACAATTGGCTTTGGTTTGGTTTAGCCTGTATGCTTGTTTTATGTGCATACGGATTCAGCATCATGAATGGCAAAAAGCAAGCATCAGTTCTGCAGGCTAACTAAATTCATTTATTTAACTTTTTGAGCTTTTACACCTTCTTTTGTAATTTTTACAGGAAGAATGTTTCCCTGAGCATCAAAATTCATTTCTTCAATACAGGTTTCTCTGTGGTTTCCATTTGTGTCGCCTAATGGGCGACGATGATAAATAATATAATATTTATTTTTTTTCTGATTGATAATTATCGAATGATGCCCCGCTCCTGTTGCCATAGTTGGATCTTGTTTCAATATTTTATCTACCCTTTTAAAAGGTCCGAATGGAGAATCGCCAACGGCATAAGCTACAGAATAATCAGGACCAGTCCAGCCGCCTTCACTCCACATGAAGTAATATTTTCCGTTTCTTATAAACATGTACGGACCTTCCACATATTTATCTGGCGTTATTTCTTTAAATATTGTTCCATCATCAAATGGATCGAAACCCGTAAAATCTTTGTTCAGTTTAGCAATGTTGCAATGACGCCATCCGCCATAAATTAAATAATACTGCCCATCCTTATCTTTAAACACAAACTGATCTATCGGTTGTGCACCATTGTGAAATTTATCAACCAATGGCTTTCCTAAATGATCTTTAAAAGGACCTTCAGGCTTATCAGAAACTGCAACACCAATTCCACCGACCTCATTATCGCTTTGAATGTCATTTGCGCCAAAGAACAGATAATATTTTTTATCTTTTTCTACAATTGCCGGAGCCCACATGGCTTTATTTGCCCATTTAATTGCTGCAGTATCCAATATATGTTCATGCTTTTTCCAATTGGTTAAATCATCAGATGAGAAGGCATCAAGAAAAACCTGCTCTTTATACTTTGCTGAATACGTTGGATAAATCCAATATTTGTTATTGAAAACCGCAGCTTCCGGGTCTGCGTACCAACCCGGAAATAACGGGTTTCCAGACTGATTAATCGTTTTAGTACTTTGAGCAAAAGAAGTGATTCCAGCAAAAAGTAAAAGTGAAGAGATGATGTATTTCATGGGTACAATGTATAAAAAAATATGAAGTTAAGAAACTTCGTTGTCATAGTTTTTAAAAGCAGGTTAAGTAGTAGCATGATTAACCATTATAGAAAATGCTATAGATTATGGATGTAATGCCTCACTTATTGCAAAATCCCGTATTTAATTTCCAACAACTTCTTTACGAAAATGAATGCCCCAATCTAGAAGTTCATCTAATAACTTCTTGGTTGACATACCCAAAGGTGTTAGCGAATACTCAACAGTTACGGGCATACTATCAAATAAAGTACGCGTAATTATCTTATTCACTTCCAACGACTTTAATTCTTGCGATAACATTTTCGGAGAAATATCCGCAATATCTCTCTGAATTTCGCCAAAACGTTTGCGCCCATAGGTTAAAGAAATTATAATTGGAATGCGCCATTTGCCTTGTATAACTTCCAATGCATCTCTTGATGCCATTAATTTGAACTGGCATACTGGTTCTCTATGTTCCATATCTATTTGATTTCCAAATTACTTACTTCAAGGTAACTAGTTACCAATAGGTAACAACTATACTTAAGGTAGTAAATGTAGTTACTTTTGTTTCATTATTAACAATTAGAATTAAAAAAATAATGAATAAGAAAGTTCTTCAAATCGCGATGCTACTAATGGCAATAGGTATTTCAAGTAAAGTTTATTCACAAAACAACTCAAAGAAAATGGAACAATTTACACCACAAAATTCTGCTATCTTATTGGTAGACCACCAAACCTCTACAATGGATTGGATTTATAGTCAAGACAAAAAAAATGTAGAGAATAACCTGCGAATGCTGGCAAGAGTTGGCGCAGAAGTTAATGTGCCTTTGCTAATTACAACGACTATGGAAGAGCAAATTGGCCTAACTTGGGATGGCATACAACAAGCCGCACCTAAACAATTTGCAAACAGAATTAAAAGAGGCGGAACTTTAAACTGTTTTATAGATCAAAATTTTAAAACAGCAGTTAAAAACCTAAACAAGAAAAACCTGATTATTTGTGGGTTAACAACAGATATATGTTTGTTGCACACTGTAACATCTGCCCTAGAATTAGGCTATAATGTTATTGTAGTTGCCGATGCAAGCGGAAGTATGAGTAAACTGGCTGACGAAACTTCTTTCGATTATTTTAGACAAATTGGTGCAAAAGTATTATCAGCAAATGCAACTGTTACAGAACTGTTCCAAGATTTTAGCACAGCAGATGGACAAAAAGTTATGCAAATTAACTTGCAGGAAGTGGTTTCTAAATTAGGAAAATAGAGCAATTTCATATGAATTTCAAAACAGTCTTGTTATAAAAGCAAGGCTGTTTTGTCTTAAAATAAAATTTGAAGACATGATACAAATAATAGATAAATCAGCACAGTTTAATACAACTATTTTCAATGGTAATTTTGTTGTTAACAAGCCTGTTGCCAATGGTTTTTCACAAACGATATCACCTTATTCGAGCTTGTTTTACTGGAGCCATGCTGTTGCAACCAACGATTGCGAATTTGGTTTGCATCCACACGAAGGATTTGAAATAATGACCTTTATTTTAGAGGGAAAAGTTAGCCACTTTGATACTGCCTCAAAAGTTTGGACACCTTTACAAACAGGCGATTTTCAAATTATCCAATCTAATAGTGGAATTCAACATCAAGAAAGAATTGCAAAAGGCACCAGAAGTTTTCAAATTTGGTTTGACCCAAATTTCTATAAAGCCATTAAAGAAAATCCTGCTTATTTGGATTATCACAGCGAACATTTTCCAACCGCAGTTGAAAATGGTGTTGATACCATAACGTATATTGGCCAACAAAGTAAAGCAGTTTCAATAACTCCAAATTTGACCATCAAGAAATTAACATTTGCCAGCACAACCAAAATCAGCTTGCCATTAGATGAAACTTCTAGTTACACATTTTATGTTCTAGATGGTACTGGATTAGTTAATAAACAACGAGTTAAAAAAGATGATGCCATAAGAATTTCTAACACACAGCAACTTGAGATAGATTTTGTAGGGCAACTTTTTTATATACAAACGCCTACTGTGCTCAACTATAGCCCAATCTGGACAGCATAGGTGAAAAGGGCTATAGCGAATTGTAAAGAGCTATAGCATAACACCGCTCAATTTTAATAAAAAATCCCGGCTAAATAGCCAGGATTTAATGATAAGAATAATGTGCTGATCAGAATTATTTACTTAACTCTGCGTAGTATTTATGAAATAGAGGCAGTGTTTCAATACCTTTATAATAGTTGTAGATATCATATTTCTCATTTGGTGAATGCAATGCATCACTATCTAAACCAAACCCAAAAAGTACTGATTTAATCCCCAAAACATCTTCAAATAAAGCAACAATAGGGATACTACCACCGCCCCGAGTTGGGATTGCTTTTTTACCAAAACTATCTTCTATAGCTTTTTCAGCGGCTTTGTAGGCAACGCTATCTGTTGGAGTAACTACCGGCTCGCCTCCATGATGCGGCGTAACTTTTACTTTTACATTTTTAGGTGCAATACTTTCGAAGTGCTTTGTAAAAATTTCAGCGATTTCTTCTGAGCTTTGATTTGGAACCAAGCGCATAGATATTTTCGCATTGGCTTTGCTTGGTAAAACCGTTTTTGCACCTTCACCAATGTAACCACTCCAAATCCCATTCACTTCTAGAGTTGGGCGTGTGCCAGTACGCTCTAATGTAGAATAACCTTTTTCGCCCCAAACTTCTTCAATATCTAAATCCGTTTTGTATTCATTTTCATCGTAAGGCGCCGAATTTAATGCGGTTTTTTCTTCATCCGTTAATTCAACAACCTTATCGTAAAATGCAGGAATAGTAATGTGGTTATTTTCATCGTGAAGGGAAGCAATCATTTTGCAAAGAATTGTAGCCGGATTTGCTACTGCACCACCATAAACACCAGAGTGTAAATCGCGGTTAGGACCAACAACCTCTACTTCCATGTAAGCTAAACCACGTAAACCCGTTTCTATTGATGGGTTTTCCATGCTAATCATCGATGTATCAGAAATCAAAACAACATCAGCTTTCAAACGTTCGGCATTTGCCTTTACAAAAATACCAAGATTTGCAGAACCAACTTCCTCCTCACCTTCTATCATAAACTTTACGTTACAAGCTAAAGTATTTGTCTCCATCATTAGGTCAAATGCTTTAACATGCATATAAAACTGGCCTTTATCGTCGCATGCGCCTCGAGCATAGATTTTACCATCGCGAACAGTTGGTTCAAAAGGTGGTGTATGCCAAAGTTCTAAGGGGTCGGCAGGTTGTACATCGTAATGGCCATAAATTAAAACAGTTGGCAAAGATGCATCGATAATTTTTTCGCCATAAACAATTGGATATCCTGCAGTTTCGCAGATTTCAACTTTATCAGCGCCAGCATCTTTTAATTTCTGTGCTACATAATCAGCCGTTTTTAGCACATCAGCCTTATATTTTGGGTCGGCACTTACCGATGGAAAACGTAATAACTCAAACAACTCATCTAAAAAACGTTGCTTGTGTGTTTCTACATAATTTTTAATCTCTTGCATAACAAAATGAATTTGGGCAAATATATGATTTTAGTGTAAAAGCCTTCAAAATTAGATTTAGAAATGAAACTTTTAACAAGCACCACAACGCTAAAATTTTAGTATAAATAACACTACACGTTGTACGCTTTGTGATTATATAATGATGTTGTAAATTATTTATAGTTATTTAAATATGCAATCATTTTATTTCGATTTTTTATTAAATTGCGCCTTTTAAAAATCACACTAGAAACCTCAAAACAAGAAAGTTATCAATGAAATTAAGCGCAATTGTTTCGCATATTATGCTGCTATTTTCATTTTTAACTCCAATAATAGTTTCGGCTCAAACTAACGTAAAAATTAGTTGTCCTGAAGCGGCCCAGTATTATGCTAAAGATAGCATCAACATTGTAACTTTCGGGGCAAGTACGGTAGAAGGCGTTAAAGGACTTGGTTTTCAAACCATGCTCGAAAATAATTTTTCAAATTGCTATTCTGGTAAGGTTATAAACATTACAAATCAAGGCATTGGTGGGCAAACCACCATGCAAGGTTTGCTAAGAATTGATAAAGCAATTAGAGACCGTACAGGGTTTATTGTAATATCTATGGGGATTAATGATGCCCTTGCAATTGCCAACGGACGTGGAAGTGTTGCCGAAACAACGGCAAACATGCGTTTGTTAATTACTACCAGCTTAAAACAAAATCTGGTGCCAATTTTATGCACACTTCAAAATGTTGATGATAGAACTACCCCGGCGCTAGTACAGGTAAACACAAACATCAGAAATATAAATGCGGCCTATCGCCGACTAGCAAGTGAGTTTAAAATTTATTTAGCTGACGTTAATGCAGCCATGCGCCGCGACTTTTCTTTATATCAAGATCCTTATCATCCAAATGCCAGAGGCTACAGGCTAATAAGTTATGTTATTTTTGATGCCGTTAATAAAGCTATATTCGACAAGTTTTTGCTTTTCGTAGTTACTCAGAACTATCCAAATCCGGCATCAAGTCAAACGTTTATAGACATTGTACTCCCAGAACCTGATAAGATAAATGTACAAATCTTTGATATGATGGGACTCTTGACAAGAACTGTAGTGAATGAATATTTCAACACCGGCAAGCATACACTCGAAATTAATACAACTGCATTTGCGGCAGGAATTTACTTTTTTAAAATATCGTCTGATTCTGGTCAGTATAGTTCTGTTAAAAAGTTTATCGTGGCAAGGTAATCTGCGCTTACACCTATCTTCATATTTATGAGGATAGAATAATCTTCTAGACAAAAAAATCAACGTCTATTTATCCACAAATTCAATAAAAAGCTTTGGAATTCCTATTTTTGAACCTCAAAAAACAGGAGCCGATTTGGATTATTTAGAAGGATTAAACCCACAACAAAGAGCAGCAGTAGAAAACACTAAAGGACCGGTAATGATTGTTGCGGGTGCAGGTTCGGGCAAAACCAGGGTAATTACCTATCGTGTTGCACACCTCATTCAAACCGGTACCGACCCATTTAATATTCTGGTTTTAACCTTTACCAACAAAGCCAGTAAGGATATGCGTGAGCGTATTGGCAAAGTGGTTGGTGCAGAAGCCAAAAACATTTGGATGGGAACTTTTCACTCCGTTTTTGCAAAAATATTACGGGTTGAGGCAGAGAAAATTGGCTATCCAAGCAATTTCACCATCTATGATACTGATGACAGCAAAAGTGTAATCCGTGCTATTTTAAAAGAGATGCAGCTGGATGATAAATTGTATGCTGCAAATTTCGTTTTCGGCAGAATTTCATCAGCAAAAAATAACCTGATTTCATGGGGCGAATACCAGGCTAACGACCAAATTCAGGCAGAAGATATTCAAAATAAACGTCCACTGATTGGGCAGATTTACGAACAGTACGCTAAACGTTGCTTTAGAGCTGGCGCTATGGATTTTGACGATTTACTTTTCAAAACCAATATTTTATTAAAAGAGCATACAGATGTTCTAAACAAATACCAACAAAAATTTAGGTATTTGATGGTTGATGAGTATCAGGATACCAACTTTTCTCAATATACAATTGTAAAAAAATTGGCGGCAGCTTACCAAAACATTTGTGTGGTGGGCGATGATGCTCAAAGTATTTATGCTTTCCGCGGGGCGAATATTCAAAACATTTTAAATTTTGAACGCGATTACCCTGATTTAAAAGTTTACAAACTGGAGCAAAATTACCGCTCCACTCAAAATATTGTTGATGCTGCAAGTAGCATCATCGCGAACAATAAAAATCAATTGGAAAAAAATGTCTTCTCTGAAAATGCAGAAGGCGATAGAATTAAAGTTTCCCGTGCTTTTACGGATAATGAAGAAGGCAAATTGGTTGCCGAAGCCATTATTCAGGAACGTAGCACAAAAGGATACGACCATAAAGACTTCGCAATTTTATACCGCACCAATGCCCAAAGCAGGGCCATGGAGGAAGGTTTGCGTAAGCTCAACATTCCTTACAGAATTTATGGTGGTCAGTCTTTTTATCAACGCAAAGAGGTAAAAGACTTAATTGCATACTTCCGCTTAACTTTTAATCCGAAAGATGAAGAGGCTATAAAACGTGTTATTAATTACCCAAAACGTGGAATTGGAGATACATCAATTGATAAAATTATCGTAGCGGCAGACCAAAACGATAAAACGATGTGGGATGTGATTTCTAATGCACATCAGTATGTAGAGGGACGTTTGGCCAATCAACTGAATGATTTTGCAGTAATGATTCAAAGTTTTCAGGCAGAAGCTAAAAAGCATGATGCCTATGAAACAGCTTTGTTTATCGCTCAACACGCGGGTATTTTAAAAGAGCTTTACACCGATGATAGTGTAGAAGGTAGAAGCAGATATGAAAATATTCAGGAGTTATTAAATGGTATAAAAGAGTTTGCGGAGCGTGAAGATATTGAAGAAAAAGGCTTGGATATTTTTATGCAGGATGTGGCGCTTTTAACCAATGACGATAAGGATGGCGATAAAAATAAGGATACCGTTTCATTGATGACGATTCACTCTGCCAAGGGTTTGGAGTTTAAAAATGTGTTTATAGTTGGTTTAGAAGAGAACCTTTTCCCATCGCAAATGTCAGTTAATTCTCGCTCTGATTTGGAAGAAGAACGCCGTCTGTTTTATGTTGCAATAACCCGTGCAGAGGTAAAACTAACGATTACTTACGCTACCTCTCGTTATCGTTGGGGAACCTTAACCAATTGTGAACCAAGCCGTTTTATCAATGAAATAAATCCAAGATTTTTAGAATTGGATGTTAAGCCTTCAAAAAGTAATGTGCTTGAAGGTAATTTTGATGATGAACGCAAAACCTGGACTTCACAACCACGCGATTTCTTTAGCAAACCCAAACCGGCAGGTACAGCAACTACACCACCAGTAAGACCAAAAACTACTTCATTATTAGCAAAAGCACATGTTCCAACTCCTGGCTTTACCCCATCGCTACCTTACGAATTTCAAGGCGGCATGGAAGTAGAGCATGAAAAATTTGGATTCGGCAAA
This sequence comes from Pedobacter jejuensis, assembly GCF_003725795.1. GTDB lineage: Bacteria > Bacteroidota > Bacteroidia > Sphingobacteriales > Sphingobacteriaceae > Pedobacter > Pedobacter jejuensis. The sequence goes on from NZ_RBEE01000002.1 coordinate 196,050, forward strand.
ATTATTAGTTTAGAAGGAACTTTACCTGATGTAAAAGCAACGGTGTTTTTTCAGGGATTGGGTAATAAGCAGTTGTTATTAAAGTTTGCAAAATTGATGATTGTGAAATAGGAGTCTTACCTAGCCTCACCCTATTAATGGTAGAAGCTTGTCTTCATTTAATGCAATCCCTCTCCGGAAGAGAGGTTAATTGAGTGTGCGGTTTTGACCTAATCAAGCTAATAAAAATTTAGATTAAATTTTGGTTCAAATCACAGTCTGTCAAAAACCTCTCTTCCGGAGAGGGAGGCTACAACATTTGCGTTATTTCTTACTTTCAAAGGGTGAGGCTCACTCCTCCAAAACGCTCTCTTCGGAGAAGATAAGCTCAATGTTTGCCAAATAATTGCTTTTCATTGGATAAGGCCCCTTGAAAAACCCCAAAATTATCCTTATTATTGGTTTCGGTTCTCCCGTTAAAAACCATGCAACTTACTCGATTAGAAATTAAAGGATTTAAAAGCTTTGGCGACAAAGTGACCATCAATTTTAATGAAGGAGTTACGGCTATTGTTGGCCCAAATGGTTGCGGAAAATCAAATGTAATTGATGCGATGCGTTGGGTGTTAGGCGAACAAAGCACCAAAGCTTTACGTTCTGAAAAGATGGAGAACATCATCTTCAACGGAACAAAAAACCGCAAACAGGCACAACTTGCAGAGGTTTCTTTGAGCTTTGATAATACCAAAAATATTCTCCCAACGGCTTATTCTCAAGTAACGGTTACCCGGAAATTATATCGAAATGGAGATAGCGAATATCGTTTAAATGATGTTCAATGCCGGTTAAAAGACATTACTGATTTATTTTTAGATACTGGAATTGGCTCGGATAGTTACTCCATCATCGAGCTAAAAATGGTTGATGAAATCATTACCAATAAAGAGCATAGTCGACGTTCTTTGTTTGAGGAAGCATCAGGAATTTCAAAATATAAGCTACGTAAAAAGCAAACTTTCAATAAGTTAAAAGATACCGAGGCCGATTTGGAACGTGTGGAAGATTTGCTTTTCGAAATTGAAAAGAACCTGAAAACGTTAGAAAGTCAAGCCCGAAAAGCCGAACGCTATTATAAACTAAAGGAGCAATATCGTGAGTTAAGCGTTCAATTGGCAACGCACAGAATTGCCTTTTTCCGTATTGATTTACAAGCACTCGAAAATCAAGAGCAAAACCAACAAATACAAAGAACGGAATTAAGCACTAAAATTGATACACACGAAGCTGAACTACAAAAGCTCAAACTTGAAAGTATTAATCAGGAGAAAAACCTTTCTGTACAGCAAAAGGCGACTAATGAATTGGTTTCTAAAATTCGAGCTTACGAAAGCGAGAAAAAAGTAAAAAATGAACAAATGCGTTTCTTGCAGGAAAAAGAAACGCGTTTATCTGGAGAACTTGAAAAAGATAAAAATCAAGTTAACCATATTAAGTACAATATTAAACGATTGAATGAGGAGGTTTTAACAGAGACTGAAGTCTTTAATAAGCTGGAATCTGATTTAAAAAGCCTGAAATCAACCCTTAATACGCTAAGAGAACAACAGCAAACCGAAAAAAACAGAACGGATAATTTGCTTAAATCTGTTAACGATTTGCAAAATCAGGTTTATCAATCTCAAAAGGAAATCGATATTTTTAACATTCAGAAAGATGCGTTGGTACAGGAAACCAATAGAAATGTTGATGATACTGAAACGAAAACATTAGAATTGAAAGCTTTCGACCATGCTTTGGCTGAACTTGATGTTCAAATTTCCGAAAAGCAGGCAAACATTAATCAACTTAAGGATGCTGAAGAAATTATCAAAGAAAAACTTGCCGAAGCTGAGTTAAATTTAAGTTCGAACAAAGAAAAACTTACTGCAGAGAATCGAAAAAAGGATGCCAAGCAAAACGAATATAACCTCACAAAATCGCTTGTTGATAGTTTAGAGGGCTTTCCAGAATCCATACGTTTCCTTAAAAAGAATAATGCATTTGCTAAAAATGCCCTACTCCTTTCTGATATTTTATTTTGTGATGAAGATTATCGCATTGCAATAGAAAATTATCTCGAGCCTGTAATGAACCATTATGTGGTTGATAAATATGCCGATGCCGTACAAGCCGTTAATCTGTTAACGGATGCTAGTCGCGGGCGGGCAAATTTCTTTATTTTAGAAAATGTTCCTGATAAAAACATTGCAATTTGGAATCACGAAGGCTTAGTTTCAGCATTATCAGTTACCGAGGTTGATAAAAAATACCAGCATCTGTGTAATCTACTTTTGCAAAATGTTTACATCGCCATTGCTGAGCAGGAAAATATTTTCAAAGAAACACCAACAGAAAGCTTAACCATCTTGGCTAAAAACGGAAAATATGCACAAACAAAATTTACTTTATCAGGCGGTTCAGTAGGTTTATTTGAAGGCAAAAGAATTGGTCGTGCTAAAAACTTGGAAAATTTAGCTAAAGAAATCAAACAATCAGAATCACTGATAAATCAATATAACGCAACCATAACTGCCGAAACGAATAATATTTTAAACCTGAAAGATTCATCAAAGCTTAATCAGATTAATACCTTTCAGCAGGAATTAAATCGGTTAAGCAATGAGCAAATTTCCGTTCAAACGCGTCGCGACCAATACCAGGAATTTATTACGACAAGTGAAAATCGTAAAACTGATATTGCACAAAAAATTGTTTCTATAGAAAAATCGCTTTCGGAAAAGTTGCCGGCATTGGTAGAGTTGCAAAAAAAGCAGCAACAAGACCATTTAAATTTACAAGAGCAACAATTAAATTACCAGGAACTTGCCGACCAGGTTAATGATAGTGCAAGTAAGTATAATCAGGATAATATTCGTTTCCACCAGCAACAAAATAAGCTGGCTGGTTTAGAAAAAGATTTAGATTATCGCTTTGTGCAAGAGGAGGCGCTTAATAAGCGAATTGCTCAAAACGATAAAGAATTACAGGAAACATTAACTCAAATTACGGCTACTTTACAACATACCGATTTGAGCGATGATACGCTTTTGGAGATGTATCAACAACGTGAGGAGATGGAAAAAGGACTGGCCGAGGCAGAAAAGGCATATTTCGATAGTAAAGGAAACATTAATGAGTTAGAAACAGATTTAACACAAATTCGCAAAAACCGTGAAGAATCTGATTTTTTATTGAGCGAAATCAAAGACAAAAAGAACACTTTAAAAATAGATTTAAACTCCCTAAAAGAACGTTTAGCTGTAGAATTCAACATTGATATCAACGACTTGTTAGAAACGGAAACCGATGTTGAGGCCGTAGAAAGTGAATTTGAAATTCGCCAGAAGGTTGAAAAAATGAAACGCCAGCTTAATGAATTTGGCGCCATAAATTCGATGGCCATGGAGGCTTTTAAGGAAATGGAAGAGCGTTACGTTTTTATTCAAAATCAAAAAAAAGACTTAAACGCAGCCAAAACCGACCTTTTACAAACCATAAAAGAAATTGATGATACCGCGAAAGAAAAATTTATGCAGGCCTTTACCCAAGCTCGCGAACATTTTATAGTAGTTTTCCGCTCCCTTTTTAATGAGGAAGATAGCTGTGATTTGATTTTGTCGGATATTCATAATCCGCTGGAGGCCGATATTGATATCATTGCTCGTCCGAAAGGCAAAAGACCCTTATCCATCAATCAGTTATCAGGTGGTGAAAAGACACTAACTGCAACCGCTCTCCTATTCTCTTTATACTTGCTCAAACCGGCTCCTTTCTGTATTTTCGATGAGGTTGATGCACCTTTAGATGATACCAACATTGATAAATTCAACAACATCATTCGTAAATTTTCCGACCAATCGCAATTCATTATTGTATCTCACAATAAACGAACCATCGCCAGTACAGATATTATTTATGGAGTAACCATGGTTGAGCAAGGTGTTTCGAGGGTTGTGGCGGTAGATTTAAGAGAAGTAGCGGCGTAAGCAAAATGAAAAAAGCTTAAAGATTAAAGCGAAATTCGGATTATTGAAGGCAGTTTCGCTGGTTGAAACAATCTACAACATAGAACTGTTATCTAAAAAGACGTAATATTGCACCATAACCTAGGTTTGAATAACATATTGAAAATAGTATATTTGTTTTAAGCAGTCACCATTATGTTAGCAACCGTTAAAGGATATTACGAAAAAGGAAAAATTGTTTTAAATGAAAAGGCACCAGTCCTATCTAAAACAGATGTAATTGTGACATTTTTAACTGATGATAAACCCAACAATATCTTAAAAAGAACACCTGGTGCATTTAAAGGTAAGATTACATTATCTGAAGATTTTGATGAACCTTTGGATGATTTTAAAGAATATATGTAATGCCATCAAATCATTATCTTTTAGATACACATTGCTTAATTTGGTTTCAGGAGTATAATCCAATAATACCAAACCTATTAAAATTGCTTTGGTAATCAATTCAACGTAAACATGAAAATTCTATATATCCTTCCCTTAGCGATGATGCTAAGCTGCTGTTCATCCGTAAAAAACCAAACCGCAGCCGATTCCAGAAAACTCGATACCCAACTTTTAAAAGACGTTGAAGTACTATCTTCTGATGCCTATCAAGGCCGAAAAACCGGAACTAAAGGTACAGAAATGGCTCGGGCGTACATCATCGATAGATTTCAAAAATTAGGCTTAAAATCTTATCCTCAAAATGTTAATTACGCACAAGAATTTACATTTAATGCAAGAGGTGGCGCAAAAGTTAATGGAACAAATGTTATTGGCTACATACCAGGTAAAGGCACAAATATAATTGTGGTTTCTGCCCATTACGACCATTTAGGTGTGGTTAAAGATGAAGTTTTTAATGGTGCAGATGATAACGCATCAGGCACAGCTGGTTTATTAAAAATTGCAGCTTACTTTGCTAAAAACAAACCAAATAATACTATCATTTTCGCCTCTTTTGATGCTGAAGAAATGGGTTTACAAGGCGCAAAAGCATTTGTTGCCAATCCACCAGTTCCGATTAATACCATTGCAGTTAATTTAAATATGGATATGATTAGCCATAGCGATAAATGCGAGTTGTACGTTTGTGGCACTTTTAAATATCCTGCTCTAAAGAAATATGTAGATACTAGTAGAAAGGATATAAAAGTTATTTTAGGACACGATGACCCTAAACTTGGCCATGATGATTGGACAAACCAAAGCGACCAAGGTGCCTTCAACGCCAAGAATATTCCGTTTTTGTACTTTGGTGTAGAAGACCATAAAGATTACCACAAAGCAACTGACGAATACCAAACTATTACTAAGCAATTTTATAGCAATGCCGCAAATGCTGTTTTAGAAGTAGTGAAGAACGTAGATAAACAAACAGGCTTGCAACAATCATTAAAGGATAAAATGATTATGAAAAACTAATCAATATAACATTCAACTTTGTAACCTATCTAATCAGATAGGTTTTTTTTTGGGTAAAAACCTGATCAGAAAAATTTATTTAACTTATAATCAGCACTTTAAAAATTAAACTACATAAATAGTTTGCAAACTATAAATATAGTCGTACATTCATATAAAGAAACTATAAAAATAGTTACAATGATGAAAGAACTTACAAAAGCAGAAGAACAAATCATGCTGATTTTATGGGAAATGGAAGAAGCATTGGTGAAAGATGTAATCGAAAAAATGAATGAACCCAAACCCGCTTATAACACCGTTTCTACAGTAATAAGAGTGTTAGAAGGTAAGGGCTTTGTAGATCATAAGGCGATTGGAAATACATATATCTACTTTCCTATTGTAAAAGAGGCTGATTACAAACGTTTTGCGTTGGATAAAGTAATGAATAATTACTTTGAAAATTCGTACGAAAGCTTGGTTTCTTTTCTTGTAAAAGAAAAAAGCATGAGCAATGAAGAATTGAATGAAATTATTCAATTGGCAGAAAAACTTACAACAAATAAATGATGAGCTGGCTATCTTATTTACTCGAAGCAAACCTTTATCTTATAATTTTTTATGGGTTCTACAGGTTATTCTTACAAAAAGAAACGTTTTACACCCTCAACAGATGTTATCTATTGCTGAGTTCTGTACTGGCATTTTTTATTCCATTACTACAATTGGGCTTTTTATCAAAAGACAATTTGACTCAAGCAGTACCCGTTTATCAGGAAGTTGTAGGTGATAGTTCAATTTATACGATAGAAAATTTTTTATTGTCGGCTTATCTTTTCATCGTAATGATATTTATGGTGAAGCTGTTTTGGGGCTTTAGACACATTTTTAGATTATTAAAAGAACCAAATAGAACATCAGAACAAGGAATTACGATTATTGCATTGGATAATACCAGTACCGCATTTTCTTTCTTTAACCTACTCTTTATCGATCCAAAACTTGCTAAAAGAGAAACCATCATAAATCATGAACTGGCACATATTAGGCAAAAGCATAGTCTTGATGTATTATTTTTTGAACTCATTACATGTATTTGTTGGTTCAATCCGATTGCTCACCTATTAAAAAATGATATAAAGCTTGTACATGAATACCTTGCCGATGAGGAAACAACAAACAAAGGAATTGAAAAATACGAGTATGCAGTTTTTCTGATACAGAACTCATGTGGTAATCGAGAAACACAATTAACTAATCAAATATTTAATTCATCCATATTAAAAAACAGAATAAATATGTTAAATCAAAAAAAATCAGCAAAATGGGCCAGGCTCAAATTGTTATTGGCTCTACCTATCGCTGGCGGGATGCTTTGTGCCTCAACCATGGCTTTTACAAAAGATTATGGAACCATTGATTTGTATCCAAAAAAGAACAAATCAAAAATCGTTTCTATTCAAGATACCGCTAAAAGAAAGAAAGCTGTAGAGGTTATCATTATTCAAGAACCGACAGTTAGTTCAAAAAGAGTTAAAGGTGTAAAATTGGCGCCACCTCCACCACCGCCTGCTGCGCCAACGACAGCTAAAAAAGTAAAAGAGATACAACTTGCACCGCCACCGCCGCCGCGTGCAACTGAAATACCATTAACGAAAAAGGAAAAAGGTGTTCGTATTGCTCCACCACCACCGCCTGTAGAACCAAAATCGAAAGATATAACCGTGGTAAATATAAAAAGTAGTCATACAAAAGCAGATAAACAAGTGTTAGACATTCAAATTGCACCTCCGCCACCGCCTGTTGAACCTAAAACAAGGAAGCAGTTTGATAAAGATGATGTGATCTATGGCGATCCAATTGAAGGAACAAAATAAAGTTTATCCTGAACGGCAAGCTTGATAATAAATATCTATCAAGAGTTTAAATAGATTAATAAAAAAACTTCGGTAGTTTTTACACTACCGAAGTTTTTGTTGTACTCAAGAGGAGATTCGAACTCCCACACCCATACAGGCGCCAGCCCCTCAAGCTGGTGCGTCTACCAATTTCGCCACCTGAGTATATATTGCAAATATAATTTAATTTTAGCGTTTAGAAACAGCGTTCTATAAATCTATTTTCAAACCGTCGTAAGCAAGCCTAATATTTGATGGCAAAAATTGCTCAACTTCATTATGTAAGCCTAAATTGTGACTAATGTGCGTAAGATATGTAGTTTCTGCACCTACCTTTTCTGCAAATGCGATAGCTTCATCTAAAGTAAAATGCGAAATGTGAGGCTCTATTTGCAAAGCATTTATCACCAATATTTTTGTCCCCTTTATTTGCTCAAAACTGCTATCTGAAATCGTTTTAGCATCAGTTATATATGTAAAATCCCCTATTCTATATCCTGTTATTGGCAATAGGTGATGCATCACTTCAAATGGTATAATTTTGCTATTGCCAATATTAAAACTCACTCCATTTACCACTTCATGTAAGTTTATTTGTGGCAAACCATGGTATTTCGTATCCGCGAAAATATAGTAAAATTCGCGTTTTAAAGCGGTTTGAACCCGTTCTGTTGCGTAAACATCAATAACTTTATGCAGCAAATAATTAAATGGCCGGATATCATCCAAGCCAGCAATATGGTCTTTATGTTCATGGGTGAATAGAACTGCATCTAAATCTTTAACTTTCGCTCTTAAAAGTTGGTATCTAAAATCTGGTCCGCTATCTACAACAATCGTTTTATCGTCGGTTTCAATTAAAATCGATGTTCTTAATCTATTGTTCCTAAAATCCGTCGATTGGCAAACTTCACATGTACAAGCAATTACCGGAACGCCTTGCGATGTGCCTGTCCCTAAAAAAGTAACCTTCATCTTAAACACCTCTCCTTTCTAAACCAATAATCTACGTTTCGTACCTGCATTAAAATAATTCTGTTTGCTGTAAAGATTGAAAAAATTGCCTTTGACGATCATCCAATAAATTTTCATCAGTAGTTGTTTGCTTTACCAAATTTACCAAGGCGGTTATTTTGCCTTCTAAATTAGAAAATTTGTTCACAACAATAATCTTACTATGCTCTAGCAAGCAAGAACCTGTTTTAAAATTCCCTTTCTCGTAACGAACCTTGAAACCCATAGCAAAAAGCAACTGCTCCAGTTTCTCTAAAGTATGATTGGTAAGTGGTAATGACATTAGAACAAACTTAGAGAATTATGAGTAGCATTCATAAATACAAACCGTTTTTTTATTATCCAGGCTTAAGAAATTGATCTTAAATTACCCAATATTAATTTACAGGCAACATAAACGAATCGCTAAATATTAGATTAAGTTCTAAAACAAAAAAGTTCAGCTGTTTCCAGCTGAACTTATAAATCTTAACTTTTAAACTAAAAAGAAATTATCTTAAGTCAACAACTTCAACACCTGGATATTTCTTTGCATCGAACGCAAATGTAGTTTCAGGAACTTTAACATTTGGCACAAAGGTTTTTACATTGTAAGTGTATTTGTTTCCGTTTTTATCAAACAAAACAACGTTTGCAATTTGTTTAGCAGCTTTATCGATACTTAAACGAACTTTAAATATGGATTTTTTAGCATCAGTTGGTGTCAAATCAATCATTTGGTAAGTTTTAGAACCTACTTTCTCTTCGCCTGTATAAATGTATTTAAAACCTTTCTCGTAAACAGTAAAAATCTTAGCAGGATTTATTGCATCTCCACTATTATCAACATTGCTTACCTGAACTTCTTTATCTTTTTTAAGATAAGTCCATTGACTTTTACCATCACTAAACAACTCCTGGTTGGTCATTGCCACTTTGTATTTATTTGAGTTGGCTTTAACATATAATGTTCCTTGTTGCGTTTCTTTTACCTTAGCTTTAGGGTTATCTAAAGTGAAAGTAAAATCAGTTTTTACAATATTATACGTTTTGTATTTCTTACTTACATCAGCTAAAATTGCTTTAGCTTTCGCATCAGTTTGAGCATAAGTTGAAGTTGCAAAAGCAGCTACAACCATTAATGCTGAAATTAATTTCTTCATCTTGTGTCTTTTAAATTTTCTATTGAAACATTTGATTAGCTAAATTGATAGTTCTAATCCTTGCTGTTCATACTATTCAAGAACTGTTCCAAAGAGTACTCATCAGGATATAAAACCTCACGGGCTTTACTTCCTTCAAACGGACCAACAATGCCTGCTGCTTCTAATTGATCGATTATTCTCCCTGCCCGGTTATAACCAAGCTTCAGTTTACGTTGTATTAATGATGTAGAACCTTGTTGATGCAGAACTATCAGTCTTGCAGCATCTTCGAAAAACTTATCTCTTTCATTTGGGTCGAAATCTGCCTTGCTACCTTCACCTGCTTCATCGATATATTCAGGGAGTTGATAAGCATCAGAATAGCCGCGTTGATTGCCGATGTATTCAGAAATCCTATCCACTTCAGGTGTATCAACAAAAGCACACTGTAGCCTGATTAAGTCGCTTCCTGTTGATAAAAGCATATCTCCGCGACCAATTAGTTGATCTGCACCTCCGCTGTCTAAAATCGTTCTCGAATCTATTTTAGATAAAACTCTGAAAGCTAACCTGGCCGGGAAATTGGCTTTAATGGTACCAGTAATAATATTTACCGATGGACGCTGTGTTGCCAATACCAGATGAATACCGATGGCACGAGCCAATTGAGCTAAACGAGCGATTGGCGCTTCAACTTCTTTACCAGCTGTCATCATTAAATCGGCAAACTCATCTACCACTAAAACGATAAAAGGTAAAAATCTATGTCCATTGTTTGGGTTAAGCTTACGCTTGATAAATTTATCGTTGTACTCTTTTAAGTTTCTTACCTGGGCATCTTTCAACAAATCATAACGCTGATCCATTTCGATACAAAGTGAATTTAGTGTATTTACTACCTTTTTAGTATCCGTAATAATGGCATCGGCTTCGCCCGGAAGTTTTGCCAAAAAGTGGCGTTCAATTCTATTAAATAAGGTTAGCTCTACTTTTTTAGGGTCAACCAATACAAATTTTAATTGTGCCGGATGTTTTTTGAATAACAATGAAACTAAAATTGCATTAATACCAACCGATTTACCCTGACCTGTTGCACCTGCCACCAATAAGTGCGGCATTTTAGCCAAATCAGCGATAAACACCTCATTACTAATGGTTTTACCTAAGGCAATTGGCAAATCCATGGTATTTTGAGTCCACTTTTCGGTATTTAAAATGCTGCGCATGGGTACCATTTCCGGATGTTGATTTGGCACTTCGATACCAATCGTTCCCTTTCCAGGCATTGGTGCAATAATACGAATACCCAATGCAGCTAATGAAAGCGCAATATCATCCTCAAGGTTTTTAATTTTTGAAATTCTAACACCAGGAGCAGGAATTATCTCGTAGAGTGTAACCGTTGGACCAATCGTAGCTTTAATCTTATCAATTTCGATGTTGTAGTGATTAAGCGTTTCTACGATTTTATTCTTATTGGCTTCCAACTCTTCTGCATTAACAGAAATTTTATTAGTGCCATAATTTTCTAATAAATCTATTGTTGGGTATTTATAACCGGCTAAATCTAACTTCTCATCATAGTTACCAAACTGCTCAACCAAATCTTCCGATTTTTTATCTTCTTCCGTTTTTTGAATTGTAAAGCTAGGTTCTTTAACCTCTTCCTCATCTTGGATGGTTGGCTCAACTACTAAAGGCATAGCTGAAGCAGCTGCAGCTGCTATAGGCAAATTTGTTGCTAATGGCGATAAAACTAAAGGTGGTACGGTTGCTTCTACATCCTGCTCTTCATAACGATTTGGCTGTAAAACAACATTTTGTTGTCTGCGTTCATTATTTATAAGCGTTTTATCCCTTATCGGAAATTCAATGGGTTCATGCTCATCCTCCCTCGCTTTACTTTGTGCAAATTTCTCCCTTACTTCATTAACAAAATCAGGCGTTTCATTATCTAAATAAACTTCTTTCTCTTTACGTTCCGGAAACTTAAAATCGATATTATAGGCGATGATTAAAATGGTTAAGCCTGCGAAAGCAATTAACCCGGCAACACCTGCAGCACCAATTTGAGCACTTAACAATTTATTACTCCAATAACCAAATTCGCCTTCTAAATAATGTGGCGATTCTGACCAAAAACTATGGGCAAAACCCAGAGTTAAGGATATAAATAATAAAAAGAAAAAGCTATAACCAAGGGTTTTAGAAATGGATAAAATTCTAACTTTAAAAAGCAAACGGTATCCAATGATAAAAAAAGCTAAAACAAAAAGGAATGATGCAATACCAAACCATTCGTATATAAATTGATGTGATAATAAAGCACCAAATTTACCCAACCAGTTCTGCACAACAGGAATATTTACACCTGAGTCTTTTAACTCTTCTGCAGTTTTAAATAAATTCCCCCAACCTCCGTTAGCATCAATAACATAACTTTGATCATCCTGCCAAGTGAATAAATAGGATGTAAATGCAATTAAGAAATACAGAGAAAGTATAACAAAAAACAAACCTAGTATCTTTATCGCCCTGCCATCCTGCAAATCGAAATTTGGCAGATATTCTCTTTTCTCCTTAGGTTGGCGAATAGATGAAGACCTTCCAGATGCATTTTCTGCACCTCGCTCTCTGAATGTATTGGATTTAAACTGGTTTCCCTTTACCGCCATTTTCTATGTAATATTATAAAGAGCAAACTTAGACAAAATTGTTACTATTGTAAACAATTTTATTGATTCTCCCCTATCCAAAAAAATTAATATTTAAATATTAATCTGAGTGCTTAAACCTTATACACAAAATTTGGTCTATAAATTTAACAACACACAAGTTGTCGCGTTTTATCAAATGAAACGGATTTTGTTTTAGGTTTATCCCGTTTTACCTGGAGAGGTGAAACGGGATTTTTATTTTCAATCTATAATAAAGGACTTTAAAACAGAATTAAGCTAAAATATTAAGCATCACACAACAAAATTTAATCACTTATTTCTTCACGCTATTTATTTTTATTAATTTGAAAAGATTATTTGCGATAGATTCAAACAATGGATATAATAAACCTTGAAAAAGAAATAGAAGCTGGAAATTTAGATGCTGTAAAAGAAATTTTAATTCAAAATCCCGAGCTTGCCAATACAGATACTTCGCACCGAATTTCTCCATTATTATTGGCCTGTTATTATAAAAAACCTGAAATTGCGAATTTGATAGCGGAGTTTGTAGGTCAGCTAACCATATTCGAAGCGTGTGCCGCTGGCAAATTAGATGCTGCAACATTACTTATCTTTCAAAATCCAAATTGGCTAAATAAGTTTTCAGAGGATGGTTTTACACCTTTAGCATTGGCTTGCTATTTTGGTCACGAAAACATAGCAAGTTTTCTTATAGAAAAAGGCGCAGAGGTAAATCTGGCTTCGAAGAACGGCTTTAATGTTTTTCCGATACACTCTTCCGTTGCCGCAAATAATATAAAAATTACTAAAATGCTACTTGATAACGGCGCATACCCAAATGTTTGTCAAAAAGCGGGTTTAGCACCTTTACATACGGCTGCACAACTTGGCAACATTGAACTAATTATTTTACTCTTAGAACATGGTGCTGAAGTAGGCTTGCGTATGGAAGGAGGTAAATTGCCTGCAGATCTGGCTGCCGAAAAAGGATTTAATGAAATTGCTGAAATTTTAAGGGAAGAATAATCAGTTAACAGTTTTTAGTTTCGCAACTGTGAATTACTAATTGTTAAATTAACTACTCCCAAATTCTTAAGCGCATTTTTTTCATATATGTTCTAATATCAAGTACAACAGCTGCCAAGAAATAAAATAATATAGGAAAACCTACCGCTAAAAATGAGGAATAAATAAAAAACAGACGAACTTTTGAGGTACTCATATTTAACTTATTAGCTAAATAGGTGGAAACTCCAAAACTCTGTTGCTCGAAATAAGTTATAATTCTTTGAAACATATTTAAGCTTATTTATGCGGATGAAATTAATTAAACACCTAATTCTAAACTAATTTATAAATAAAATTTGATTTAAATGATCTTAATTTCTCTTGAAATTTATTTATTCTAAAATTAATTTTTCAAAATCCTGCTTATTCTCGTGCTTTATAAAGAGCGTTTGAGGATCCTCTAAACCTGAATATTTCTTTTTCAAATCATTTTTAAAAAGCTCTATATCAACACCATCAATCAAAATTACAGTTAAAGCATCTGCATTACCCCTAACTTCAATAATTTTATCTGGGTAAAGCTCCTTAAGTTCGTGTGGGAATTCCATATTGGTAAAACTGATTTAATTGTAGAAAGTTTGAGGAATGTTTAAGCAATTACACCTGCCTTAAAATTTTAATTCCTATACCGCAAGATAGACATTTTTTAGCATCGCAATAGTGGTTTTTTAGTTGCAAAATACCTTGGGAAGTAAATGCATTATCCATCTTGACCCCAGCTTGAGTAAATTTCGTTGTAATTGCATTTTCTTCTGCCGGCAAACTTTCTAATAATTTTATTGCCCTGCTGATGTAATATTGAGTGCCTGTATGTTTACCATACGCAAATAAAAACAATGCAATTGTGTTCAGTAAAATATTATCAACAGAGGCTTTCCCAATTTGAATACTAACAGACGTTGCTTCTTTTTTAAAATGATAATGTGTTTCCCAGTAAGAATTAATGGGCAAATTTTCGAATAATTCACGAAGCGTGGCAGTATCTTTTATCTCTAAAATATTCGAAAATAAATGATTTGACTTTACGATTAAGGCTGCAAACTGCGCTAAACGTATGGTTGGAAAATTTTGTGGCCGCATACGCATAAACTTCCACATAGAAACCTCTAAAGGCTTTATGCTATATTTTTTCTGTAGAAATTGAAATTCTTGTTTCAACTTTTTTGGATACTCTTCTTCAAAGTTATCTTTTAAAAATCCTGCTGAGCCAAATACAAGTGCCTCAATTTGCAATGCATTATCTTTGTGCTTGGCATAAATTTGCTGTGGAATAGTCTTTGCAAAAAGTTCGAATGGCAATGCATTAACCTTAAAACCAAAATTGCGAGCCAAAAACCAGTAAAACGTTTCATCCCAATTGCCTTTTAGTCGGTTAAGACAATTCAATACAGTTGCTGTTTTTTGTTCAAACCGCTCAACCACCGTTCTAGATAAAAAAGAATCGATGATGATTTTATCTACATATTGTATTTGGGCAACGCAAGGAAAATCGGTAAGCGTTAAAAACAAATGTTCGTATTTGTGGATTAAATCTGCAGCTACCCGATTTTTAAGCTCCAAAACAGGCAAAACGGAACCATCAATTCGGGTAATTTCAGTATCGTTTTCGTAAACCACATGAAGAATTACATTTTCATAACTTGCATCATTTTGATGATTGTGCTTTAACCAATCAGATGATTTTAGATGAATTTCGACGTTGCCCGCCCAAACTGTTTCAGCAATCTGAATTTTGGCATTATTAAAATCTGGACCAGCATTCTTATTTAAAAATCCCTGATGAGTGATCTTTAATTCTTCTCCATGAACCGTTTTTAAATTATGGTTATCAAACGACTTGAATTGCCAAACATAGTGCAGAAAATCTTCCGGAAAATTCATTCTTGAAGATAATAAATTATTCCTAAAAGTTTTGAATGAATATTTAGAATAATTTATTTTGATTTACACAATCGATTATGCTACAGGAGATTTCTTCTTGTAATTTGTGATGAAAACACCTGCAATAATCAGTACCGTGGCAACTATTAAATCTATCCCCACCTTCTCATTTAGAATTAACCAACCTAAAAATATGGCAATGATGGTATTGAAGTAAGTTAAGATGGATACTTCAGATGCGGAAACTTTTTTGAGCGAATAATGGTAGCAAAAATACCCTAAAACAGAACCAAATATAGCCAGGTAAACTGCTGCTAAAATACTTTCTGTTTTCCATGAACTTACATCAGCCTTGCCCGAAAAAATTAAAGCCAAGCCAAATTGTACTATTGCAGAAAAAACAAATTGATAGAAAAGATTTAAAAATATGTATTGAGGTTTTCCGCTGTGCTTTTTGGAGTAAATGGTTCCAATTGTCCACCCGGAAACCGCTATTACCAACGATAATATGCCATTTCTATAACCAGGCTCGAGCAAATCATTAATCCCATCTCTAAAAATAAATACAACACCTAAAAATCCAATAAATACACCTAAGAAACCTTTCAAAGTTCCCTTTTGAATACCTAGAAATACACATCCTAGAAATACTAATAATGGAGATGTTGCATTTATTAATGATGTTAATCCACTTGGAATGGTTTTTTCTGCAACGGTTGTCATTCCGTTCGCTATTATTACCATTAAAATTGAAAGTAATATTTGTCTTTTAAAACTCGCCCAGCCAATCCATTTTAATTCTTTTTGTTTGATTAAAATCACTAGAATAATTAATGATGCAATGCTTTGTCTTATAGCGGTTACATACCAAGCTGGAATACTTTCTACCGCAACGCGAATACCTAAATAGGTTGTTCCCCAAATCAGGGCTACGCCGGTTAAGGCAAGGATAAGTTTTAAATCTATTTTGGGTTTCATAATTTGTGTTGGTATTTAACCACAGATGGACACGGATATTATTTTATTGCAAGACTTCTATTCGAAGTTTTTTGACACAGATGGACACGGATAAACACTGATATTTAGATACTGTAAATGATTAGGAGAATGTTAATTAGAGTAATAATTGTTTATCAATTTAAATCTGTTTTGAGTTTCATAATTGGTGTTTGTATTTAACCACAGATGAACACAGATAAACACTGATATTTAGCTACTGCGACCATGGATTAATATTGATTAATTAATAGTAGAAATAATTTGGATAAATTTTTATTTTAATACCCATTAATCATTCTTTTAATTTCAATTCTGGGCTTACCAAAATTTAATATCAAACCACATTTCTTGTTACAAGCAATTAGATAGTTCATTAGTTGAGCCTGATGAATTTCTGTAAGCATAGAAACTGTTTTCAATTCAACAATAATTTCATTTTGTACATATAAGTCGACAAAATAATCTCCTACAACTTCGTCATCGTAAAAGACTTGAAGTGCATGTTGTTTAGTTACTGATAATCCACTTTTTTTTATTTCTATATAGAGAGCATTTTCGTAAACCTTCTCTAGAAAGCCACAAACAAGAGTATTTGATACTTTATATGCTGCACCAATTATTTTTTCTGTAATCTCATCTTGATAAATCATAACCTATTTGTGCTATTTAAATCCAAGATTTTCAGTCTAAATCTCATTATTTAAAAAATTGATAAAATCAGTATTTATCCTGCCTATCTGTGGTTAATTTATTTGTGCATTTGAATCAAAGATTGTTAATCTAAATCTTATTATTTTAAAATTGATAAAATCAGTGTTTATCCTGTTTATCCGTGGTTGACTTATTTGTGCTATTTAAATCTAAGATTTTCAATCTAAATCTCATTATTTTAAAAATTGATAAAATCATTGTTTATCCTGTTTATCTGTGGTTGACTTATTTGTGCTATTTGAATCAAAGATTTTCAATCTAAATCTCATTATTCTAAAAATTGATAAAATCAGTGTTTATCCTGTTTATCTGTGGTTAATTTAGCAGATACTAGTATCTGCTCCATTTCTCGTTGCAGTTTCAAAGCCTCTTCCCTCGCTTTTTCAGCGAAATCTTCGCCATTGCCTGCGTAAATAATTCCCCTGGAAGAATTAATTAATAAACCACATTGCGAGTTCAAACCATATTTACAAACCTCATGTAAATCGCCACCTTGCGCACCAACGCCTGGTACTAACAGAAAATGATTTGGCACTAATTTACGTACATCGGCAAAGGCAGCACCACGAGTGGCGCCAACAACATACATCATTTGTTCGTCCGTTGCCCATTGTTGTGAGGTTTTCAATACTTTTTCGAAAAGCCTTTCACCTCCTATTTCTTTCAGTTGAAAATCGGCATGACCAGCATTTGAAGTTAAAGCAAGTAGAATTACCCATTTGTTTTCAAAACTTAAGAATGGTGTTACCGAATCGCTTCCCATGTAGGGAGCAACCGTAACCGAATCGAAACTCATGTCTGATGATTGCTGATTAAAAAAAGTTTCTGCATACATTGCCGAGGTATTTCCAATATCTCCTCGTTTTGCATCAGCAATGCTAAAAATATCTTTAGGAATATACTTCCAGGTTTCGGTTAAAGTTTCCCAACCTTTTTTTCCATAGCATTCGTAAAAAGCTGTGTTTGGTTTATAAGCTACACATAAATCTTTTGTTGCATCAATAATTTGTTTATTGAATTCCAAAATTGGATTTTCGTACTTTAGTAAATGTTTAGGGATTTTATTTAATGAAGAATCTAGCCCAACGCATAAAAATGAACGTTTTTTTTGTATCTGCTCGAAAAGTTGTTGCTTAGTCATATAATGCCTTATTTGCTGCAAATATGAGGTTTTTTAAATTTTTAGAGTGATAAAAAAATAAGGTTACTAAATATTTTTATAAACAATTTAAACATTTGCTTGCAGTTTACGTTTCAAATACATACAATTGCACCATAATTTCTCAACCGTTTATCTGAATATCCCAGAAAAATCTATCAAGACTTGTTTTTTGTTACCATTTTTTTGAAAACGATTAATCGTTTTTATTCAGCACTAAAACAATTATATTACATTTTGAGTATTAAAATCAAACTCAGTTTAGTTTTATAACCGTTAGAATTTATATACAACAAAGCTGGGCTTCGACTAACAATATAGCCTTTGCAGATTTATAGCAGGGAAACATCCGTTATAAAAAATTTAAAAATTTCTTGAAACATATATATTTAGAATGTTCAGTAAAACAGAATTAAATGATAAGCTCACATCAGAATTACGTGAGCTTGCGAAAACCTATGGCATTGAAGCTGCCGATTCTCTAAGAAAAATTGACCTTGTTGAAGTGCTATTACATCAGCAAGAAATTATTAATGCTGCAAAATCAGGTGCTGATCCTTACAGTGAAGCAGCAACAGCTGAAGTTGAAGCAGCACCAGTAGCAAAAGTAAAAGCGTCTAAATCAGAAAAAGCACCCAAAGTAAATGCTCAGGCTACTGAAACTGTTACTGCTGAAAAACCTGCAAAAAAAAGAGCTCGACTATCAAAAGATGAAGTTGCGGCTCCAGTTGCGAGAAGAAAAGAATCTGTAACGCTTTTTGATGAACCTCAGCACCAACAGCAAACTGAAACGCAACCAGACCGGATTATTGAATCAGAAGAAGGTAGTAGCAAACCAATATCAGCTTTAATTGAAGAAAGTGCAGAACCAGTAGTTGCCGCACCTAAGCAACGATTAGAACAAAGAGAGAAAACACAAAGAGACGATAATCGCCAGCCAAAACAGCCAGGCGGCGGAAATCATCATAAAAATGAAAACAGTTATTCAAATTTAGATTTTGATAACGTTATTACAAACGAAGGTGTTTTAGAAATTATGCCAGATGGTTATGGCTTCCTTCGCTCTGCAGATTACAATTATTTAACTTCTCCTGATGATATTTATGTATCACAATCACAAATAAAACTTTTTGGTTTAAAAACCGGCGATACTGTGAAAGGTAGCATTCGCCCACCAAAAGAAGGCGAAAAATATTTTCCTCTAGTTCGTGTAGAAACGATTAACGGCAGAGTGCCGGCAGAAGTTCGCGACCGTGTTCCATTTGATTATTTAACGCCACTTTTCCCAACAGAAAAATTAAATTTATTTACGGATAATAACAATTATTCTACCCGTATAATGGATTTGTTTACGCCAATTGGTAAAGGTCAGCGTGGTTTAATTGTGGCACAACCGAAAACAGGTAAAACCAATTTACTGAAAGAAGTGGCTAATGCGATTGCTAAAAACCATCCAGAAGTTTATTTAATTATCCTTTTAATTGATGAGCGACCAGAAGAGGTTACCGATATGGCAAGGAGTGTAAGGGCTGAGGTTATTGCTTCTACTTTTGATGAACCTGCAGAACGCCACGTAAAAATTGCCAATATTGTTTTAGAAAAATCTAAACGTTTGGTAGAAAGCGGACACGATGTAGTTATCCTTTTAGATTCAATTACACGCTTGGCAAGGGCATATAACACAACGGCTCCGGCATCAGGTAAAATATTATCGGGTGGTGTTGATGCTAATGCTTTACATAAACCTAAGCGTTTCTTTGGTGCAGCTCGTAACATCGAAAATGGAGGCTCTTTAACAATACTTGCAACAGCTTTAACCGATACAGGTTCTAAAATGGATGAAGTTATCTTTGAAGAATTTAAAGGTACCGGTAATATGGAATTACAGTTGGATCGTAAATTATCTAACAAACGTATTTTCCCTGCTATTGATATTACTGCATCAAGTACACGTCGCGATGATTTATTATTGGATAGAGATACGCTACAACGTGTTTGGATTTTGCGTAACCACCTTGCAGATATGAACAGCCAGGAAGCTATGGAATTTGTACAAGCACAAATAAAAGGTACCAAAAGCAACGAAGAGTTTTTAATTTCAATGAACAGCTAATAATAGGTAAGATGGAAGATGGCAAATGGTTAGGGTATCCCTTCCATCTCCCATTTTCCATCTCCCATTTTCCATTATATGAAAAGGCATATCCCTAATGCGATTACCTGTGCAAATCTATTTTCTGGTTGTATTGGAATCGTTTTCGCATTTAAAGGCGATTTACAAACTGCTGCATACTTTGTAATTCTTTCGGGCGTTTTTGATTTTTTTGATGGAATGGTTGCCCGTTTATTGAATGTAAAATCTGCAATTGGCAAGGATTTAGATTCTTTAGCCGATATGGTAAGTTTTGGATTTTTACCAGGCGTAATCATGTTTCAACTCTTAAAAGTAAGCGATTATTCTTCTGAATATCTTCCCTACTTAGGTTTTTTTATAACGGTTTTTTCGGCTTTGCGCTTGGCTAAATTTAATAATGATGAAAGGCAAACTGAAGATTTTATTGGTTTAAACACACCGATGAATACACTGTTCATCTGCTCGTTACCTTTCATTGCTGTAGATTATCCGCAGATAATTGGCTCTACCATTTTATTACTAGCCACAACGGCCATAACATCCTTCTTATTGGTAAGCGAAATAAAAATATTTTCTCTAAAATTTAGCAATTTAAGCTGGGCGAAAAATAAAATCAAATTCATATTTTTAATTCTATCGGCAATTTTAATAGCCGTTTTACAATTCGCCGCAATACCATTTGTGCTGGTAATTTATATTGCTTTATCAATTTTGCATTTCAGAGGTGAAAGCAATCCGTTAAAACAAATTTAGCCAATATTATATTGAAGCCTAACGGCTGTTATTGCATCTTGTATTTGAACATAAACTTTATCTAAAAGCAAATGCAATTCATTAACTTTTTCCGTTAATAAATCTATGTTTACATCATTTTTCGCATCATTTTCTAGCGATTGAACAAATTCTTTAACATCATTTCTACCTACATAACAAAAAGTCGGTTTTATTTTATGGGCACAATTTGCTACCTTCTTTAAGTCTTTAGCCAGTAAAGCATCATCAAGTTCTGCCATGTAAAAAGGTGTTTGCTCAATGAAGGTTTCTAAAACTTCGATCATAAATTCAGGATCATGACCAACCATTTCTTTAAGATAGGATAAATCTAAGGGATGATTATCTCTGTTATCTTGCATAAATAAATATAACCATTTACAATTTATTTACCTCCAAATCATCTAAAATATTTTCGGCAATCTCTAGAATAGTTTTTCCCAAAACCGGATGTTTCACATTAGGAGCGATTTCTGCTAAAGGCTTCATAACAAAGCCCCTATTTTGCATTTGTGGATGAGGAATTTGAAGCTTCCCTTCTATGTTAATAATATCGTTGCCAAATAAAATTAAATCGATATCTATCAACCGCTCACCCCATTTTTCTTTTCTAATTCTACCTAATTTAAGTTCAATTTCTAAAGCCTTATTTAAGAGCTCCAAAGCATCAAATTTTGTACTTATTTTTACAGCCTGATTCAAAAAATCGGGTTGATCCTCCTTTCCCCAAGCCGCTGTTTCGTAGATAGATGATACCGACAACACTTCTCCTGCTTCTTGCTCCAGTAGTTCAATTGCAAGTTGTAAGTTTTTAGGTCTGTCGCCTAAGTTTCCACCTAGTAACAAATAAGCAATTGTGTACTCTAATGCCATATTTAGCCTTTGTATTTTTTATATCTTTACTGCACAAAATTAAAACATTTAAATGAGAGAATTTTTTAAGTATCTATTTGCCTCAATGTTAGGGTTTTTCCTATCAATCATTATTGTATTTTTCATCTGCTTTGTTATTATTGCTGCTGCCATTTCATCAATCGATGATGATAAAATGGTTTCCGTTGGCGATAATTCGGTTTTATTTTTAAACCTAGACCAAGCCATAACCGAGCGCACCCCTAAAAATCCATTTGGTAATTTACCAATTGTTGGCGGCGAGGAAAGAGATGGAATTGGCCTAAATGACCTATTAAAATCTATCAAAAGAGCAAAAAATGATGATAACATAAAATGTATCTATTTAAATGTGAGCAGTCCGAATGCAGGTTTTGCAACCATGCGAGAAGTTAGAAACGCGTTAATTGATTTTAAAAAATCACATAAGAAAATTTTAGCTTACAGCGAAGTTTATACGCAAGGTGCTTATTACCTGGCTTCAGTGGCTGATAAATTATATTTAAATCCTGAAGGTGCTTTAGAGTTTAAAGGCTTTAGTTCTGAATTAACTTTTTTTAAAGGAACACTTGAAAAAGTTGGTGTAGAAATGCAGGTTATTCGGGTAGGCAATTACAAAAGTGCTGTAGAACCTTACATCCTTGATAAAATGAGCGATTATAATCGCAAACAAGTTACCGCATACGTGGGTGGATTATACAATACTTTTCTTACCGATATTGCGCAAAGCAGAGACATTCAAAAGGATAGCCTTTACAGCATCGCTGATAATTATAAAATCAGAGAACCGAAAGACGCTGTTGGCTTCAAAATGATTGATGGTTTGAAATACAAAGACGAAATCCTAGAAGAATTGAAAGCGCTCTCGGGTAAAACTAAAAAGCAAACTATCAGTTCTGTATCGATAAACGATTACGCAAAAAATAATGGCTCAACGGGTTCAGAGAAAGATAAAATTGCAATTATTTACGCAAATGGTGAAATAACCGGCGGCGAAGGTTCTGATAACCAAATTGGTTCTGAAAGAATTTCTAGAGCAATCCGCAAAGCCCGCTTGGACGATGATATTAAAGCAATCGTACTCCGTGTAAATTCTCCGGGCGGTAGCGCTTTAGCTTCGGATGTGATTTGGAGGGAGATTGTTTTAACCAAGAAAGAAAAACCTGTTATCGCATCATTTGGAGACGTTGCCGCTTCTGGCGGTTATTATATTGGTTGTGCTGCTGATAGTATTTTCGTTCAGCCGAATACCATAACCGGCTCAATTGGCGTTTTTGGCATCATTCCAAACTTCCAAAACTTAATGACCAATAAACTTGGTATCACTTTCGATGGTGTTAAAACAGGTAAATATGCAGATATTATGGCAACCAATCGCCCAATGACTGCTGGAGAAAGATTCATCATCCAAAATGAGTTAAACAGAATTTACAACGGTTTTATTACGCGTGTAGCCGACGGCAGAAAAAAGAGTAAAGCATATATTGATAGCATTGGTGGTGGACATGTGTGGATTGGAACCGATGCCGTACAAATTGGTTTAGCAGATAGAATAGGAAGTTTTAACGACGCCATTAACGCTGCTGCTAAAAAAGCCAAAGTAAAAGAATATAAAGTTGTAGAATATCCTGATGTAATCGACCCTTTAAAATCTCTTTTAGAAGAAAGCACTGATAAGATTAAAACTTACTACACAAAACAAGAACTTGGTGATAACTACATGCTGTATAAGCAAATGAAAAAAGTTATTGCAAATTCTGGTATCCAGGCAAGAATGCCTTTTGAAGCCGTTATTAAATAGGTTTTTATGGAAAATGTAAGATGGGAAATGGAATCAAACCATCGTCCATCTTGCATTTCCATTTAACATTTTCCATCTTACATTTTCCATTTTCCATTCCCCATCTTACATTTTCCATTTTACATCTTTACCTATTTCATTCTTCAAACCACATCTTGTTTCCTAATTTTACAGCATATGGAGAATAAAACCATCGCCCGTACTTTACGCCTTTTATCGCAGTTAATGGAATTGCATGAGGAAAATCCTTTTAAAATTAAATCGATTGCAAATGCTTATTTTAAAGTAGATAAATTGCCATTTGCATTGAAAGATAAACCCATCGAGGATATTGATAAAATAGACGGTATTGGTAAAGGTTTGGCTGCAAAAATAATCGAGTTACTGCAAACCGGAGCACTTAAAGAGCTCAATGATATCATTCAGCAAACGCCTGAAGGCATTATTGAAATGCTTGGTATTAAAGGTATCGGACCAAAAAAAATTCTGATTATTTGGAGAGATTTAAACATTGAAAGTATTGGCGAACTATATTACGCCTGTAACGAAAACCGCTTGATTGAGGCCAAAGGTTTTGGTTTAAAAACACAGGAAGAAATAAAAAAAGCCATCGAATTTAAATTGGCTGCAAATGGCCGATTTTTGTACGCACAAGTAGAAGGTTTTGCAGAGGCATTATTTGATGAAATTTCCAAATGGTTGATAGAAGTTGATAAAGATTCTTTACTAGGTTTGACAGGGCAGTATCGCCGTGCTTGCGAAATCATTGATGAATTGGAATTTGTAATTGGTGCCGAAAACATTGAAAAAGTACAAACAAATTTGGAGTTGTTCGAGCCACTTTCACTCATTCGAGGTGAAGAAGCATTCATTGCAACAACTGAAACCGGTTTAAGAATTAAGATTTTTGTGGTAGAAAAAGCCGATTTCTACCTGGAACAGTTTAAGCAAACCGGAAATGCAGAACATGTTGAAAAAGTATTAAGACTGGCCGGAAATGGACCTTTTGCAAATGAAGAAGAAATTTACAGCAAAGCTGGATTGACCTTTATTGCGCCCGAACTTAGAGAAGACTTCGATGAAATTGAACTGGCCAAAAATAATAATCTACCAAAATTAATTACTTACGATGATTTAAAAGGGAGTTTACACAATCATTCTACCTGGAGCGATGGTGTGCATACCCTAGAACAAATGGCTGTTTATTGCAAGGAAATATTAAACATGCAGTATTTGGGCATTTGCGATCACTCTAAAACGGCTGTTTATGCTAAGGGTTTAAATGAACAACGGGTTTATGGTCAGCACCAGGAAATTGATGAATTGAATAAAAAACTAACTCCATTCAAAATTTTTAAAGGCATTGAAAGCGATATTTTAAGTGATGGTTCATTAGATTATTCAGATGATATTTTAAAAACTTTCGATTTCGTAGTAGCATCTGTGCACAGCAATTTACGCATGGATGAGGCTAAAGCAACTGCTCGTTTATTAAAAGCTATCGAGAATCCATATACTACAATTTTGGGTCATCCAACTGGTCGGTTGTTATTGAGTAGAGCTGGCTATCCGATAGATTATAAAAAAATTATTGATGCTTGTGCCGCAAATAACGTGGTTATAGAAATCAATGCAAATCCTTTACGTTTGGATTTAGATTGGCGCTGGCATCGTTACGCACTTGAAAAAGGCGTTTTACTATCTGTAAATCCTGATGCGCATCGAACTGAGGGCTTCCATGATATGAAATACGGTATTTTAGTGGCTCGTAAAGGTGGCTTAAGCGCTGATAAATGTTTAAATGCTTTTTCGTTGGAGGGTATAACCGAGTATTTTAATAGTAAGAAACCCTAAAGTATTAAGCCACGGAACAAAAGAGAATACGAAATAAACCCTCTTACAAAAATTAACCACAGATAGATAGGATAAACACAGATAAGTTTTTGACAACATTATTTAGGCAGCCCAAATCTGTGTTCATCTGCGAAGATCTGTGGTAAAAAAACCTAACTATATCCCTAACCGCATATTTAATCACCCAAATCTGTGTTCATCTGTGAAAATCTGTGGTAAAAAAACCTAACTAGATCCCTAACCGCATATTTAATCAGGTACCAACTGACTGCCACATGTTTAATTTGACATCCAAATCTGTGTTCATCTGTGAAAATCTGTGGTAAAAAAACCTAACTTTGCTCCCATGATAAGTGAAATTGCCAACCGCATATTTAATCAAGTAATTGCAGATTACCATAAGTTTGATGATATAGACTATCCTGTTAAAAACCCATACGATGCGGAAACGCTTGAGCATCTTTTTTACGTTAAAAACTGGATTGATACTGCACAGTGGCATATGGAAGACGTTGTTCGCAATCCGCAAATTGATGCTGCTGAAGGATTAAGTTGGAAAAGGCGTATTGACGCTCAAAACCAGGTTCGTACGGATATGGTAGAGTTTATTGATGGCTATTTCTTAAACCTTTACAAAAACATAAAGGCATTGCCAGATGCTAAAATTAATACTGAAAGTCCGGCTTGGGCGCTCGACAGACTATCTATTTTAGCCTTGAAAATTTACCACATGAAAGAAGAGGCTGAACGTGAAACGGCAACTGCCGAACACCGTGAGCAGTGCCAGGCTAAATTGAATGTATTGTTAGCGCAACGTGATGATTTATCTCAGAGTATTGATGAGTTAATCGCTGATATCGAAGCTGGTAAGAAATACATGAAAGTGTATAAACAAATGAAAATGTATAACGACCCGAGTTTAAACCCGGTGTTATATAACAAAGCGTAAAAGCAACAAGACCAAAGCTTAAAACCATGTCAAAAGAAAAAATCATCGTTTTACGTTTTTCGGCTATGGGCGATGTGGCAATGGTTGCCTCTGTATTAAAAGAATTTTCTGAACAAAACCCATCCGTAGAGATGGTTATGGTTAGTCGTGAGGCGTTTAACCCGTTTTTCGATGGTATTCCGAACTTGAATTTTCATGCAATTGAACCCAAAACCATCCATAAAGGAATTGGAGGGTTATATCAACTTTTTAAGGAGATAAAAAAATACAAACCTACTGCAATTGCAGATTTACACGATAATTTAAGGAGTCGGGTAATTTCGACTTTCTTCCGATTATCGGGAATTAAAATTAGACGTATTGATAAAGGCAGAGTTGAGAAAAAAGCTTTAACCCGCTCGAAAAATAAAATTTTTAAACCTTTAAAGCCAACCGTAGAACGCTATGCTGATGTTTTTCGAGCGCTTGGCTTTGATATTAATTTGTCTCACCAATTAGTTTCTAAACCAAAAGAAATACCTTCGAGCGCTAAAGATTTATTTCGTGATGATACCAAAAAGAAAGTAGGCATCTCCCCTTTCGCACAACATATTTTTAAGGTTTATCCATTGGATAAAATGCAACAGGTGATTGCCGAACTTTCTAAATCTGGTTATGAACTTTTTATTTTTGGTGGAGGAAAAACGGAACAGCAAACTGCAGAAAATTGGGCTAATCAATATCAAAACACTTATAATTTAATTGGCAATTTTAACCTATCAGAAGAACTGGCGATAATTTCAAACCTAGATTTAATGCTCAGTATGGATTCTTCGGGTATGCACATTGCATCGTTGGTTGGTATCCCTGTGGTTTCTGTTTGGGGACCAACACATCCTTACGCTGGCTTTTTAGGGTATGGGCAGTTGGAAAGTGATTGCATTCAAATTGATAATCCGGTTAGACCAAATTCAATTTATGGAAACAAAGCCTGCATTTGTAGTGTTGAAAGTTGTATGGATTTGATTAATCCTGAAACGATTGTAAATAAAATTAAAGCAAAACTAAATGGCTAAGCAATTACTTTTGGTTCGACACGGAAAATCGGATTGGGGAAATATAGATTTAAAAGATTTTGATAGACCGCTAAACAAACGCGGCAAAGAAAATGCCCCAGAAATGGCAGAGCGCTTGTTAACAAAAGGTTTCAAATTCGATTTGATGGTGAGCAGTCCGGCGAAGCGGGCAAAATCTACAGCGAAGTTTTTCGCGGAGGCATTTAAAATCGATGAAATCCATTACGAAGAATCTATCTATGAGGCCAATTCTTCTACCCTTTTGAAAGTTGTAAATGGTTTAGATGATGCAGCCGATACAGTAATAATGTTTGGACATAATCCTGGCTTTACTGATTTAGCTAATGATTTGAGCGATGCTGATATTTATAATATTCCTACTGCTGGGATGGTATTGATTTCATTTCCATTTGATTCATGGGAAATGGTGAGCAAAGGAACTGGTGAATTGGTATTTTTTGATTACCCGAAGAATAGCGATGAAATTTAGATTTTTTACCACGGAAACGCAGAATTTAAGGAAGGGTTTTTAACGCAAAAGGTTTACTAAAAATCATACTATTTAGTTTGCCACGGAAACACAGAATTCACAGAAAACTATGTTTCCCTGAGCCTTCTCATACCTTAAACGTAGGAAATGACGATGGGTATAATATAATACTGCTTACAAAAAAAGCATTCTTATAAAATTGCCACGGAAACACAGAATTCGCGGAAAACTTGTTTGCCTAAACCTCCCATACCTTAAACTTAGGGAATGACGATGAGCATAATATGGCGCAGGTTACAGAACTTGCATTAAAAGCATCTCACCTTTGTTAAATAAACCCGATTGCAATGAAAAGCCCCAATTTTTCATTGGGCTTGTAATGAAAAGCGGGACTGAAAAACCAAAAGAATTACTGAACTTTCATTTCCTAAAAATCATACTATTTAGTTTGCCACGGAAACACAGAATTCACAGAAAACTGTGTTTACCTAAACCTTCCTATACCTTAAAACTTAAGGAATGACGATGAGTATAATATGGCGCAGGTTACAGAACTCGCATTAAAAGCATCTCACCTTTGTTAAATAAACCCGATTGCAATGGAAAGCCCCAATTTTTCATTGGGCTTGTAATGCAAAGCGGGACTGAAAAATCAAAAGAATTACTGAACTTTCATTTCCTAAAAATCATTCTTATAAAACTGCCAAGGAAACACAGAATTCACCAAGACTTTTTAATATACAGATCAAAATAATTCCTCAGAACACGTTTCCAAAAAAATCGCAAATCGTAATGCTAAAATCGTAAATTTAACTATCTTTGAAACTATAAATAACGAAAGTCCGGCAATAGACATTTCGGTGAATTCATAACCTCATCTCTTTTGGTTATTTCATAATTCGTATCGCCGGAAGATTTATCCATTAAATTATCTGTACATGAATTTTGATTATAATACTACGCGTAGCCATTTGATTTTATCGGAATATGGCCGAAACGTTCAAAATATGGTGAAGTATATTTGCGAATTGCCAACCATTGAAGAGCGAAATAAATATGCCCAGGCGGTGATTGACCTAATGGGATTTTTGCAACCACATTTACGTGATGTTGCCGATTTTAAGCATAAACTTTGGGACCATTTACACATTATTTCTGGCTATCAGATTGATGTTGAAAGTCCGTACCCAAAACCTTTGCCCGAAAATGCTTTTAAAAAACCAGAGCCTTTACCTTATCCTCAGCAAAGAATTACCTACAAACATTACGGTAAAACGGTAGAAAATTTGATTGAAAAAGCAATGGGTGAGCAAAACCCGGAAATTAAAAAATCGATGGTTCAGGGGATTGCGAATTTTATGAAAATGGCTTATGTTACCTGGAATAAGGATAACGTTAGCGATGATACTATTATTAAAGATTTGAAGTATTTATCGGGTGGATTGCTATCACTTGATGAAGGTGTGAACTTAGCAAAAGTTGAGTTTAGAGCACAAAATCCTCGTCAGAACAACAATAACAACAACCGCGGAAGAACGAATAACAACAACAATAACGGCAAAAACCGTCAAAATAATAACAACAATAACCGCAGACCAAATAATAACAATAAACCTAAATATTAAGGTTGAAGGTATAGGATTTAAGGCGAAAGGTATAAGGTTAAAAGTTAATGATGGAAAGTAAAAAACGAAAGGTAATAAACAATAGAGCCTTAGTTATACTTCCATCCAATCTTGATACTTGATACTAAAAACTTGATTCCAAATACTTGATACTAAAAACTATTAAAAATATGAACGCATTTGAAATAACAGGCGGAATTAAATTAAAGGGCGAAATTACACCTCAGGGCGCCAAAAATGAGGCTTTGCAAATTTTATCGGCGGTATTGCTTACCAAAGAAAAAATAACCATTAGCAATATTCCTGATATTAAGGATGTAAATAAGCTGATTGAATTATTGGGCGATCTAGGTGTGATTGTAGAGCGTATCAACAAAGACACTTATACTTTCGAGGCAAAAAATATCAATTTAAACTTCTTCGAATCTGATACATTTAAGGCCAAAGGTGGTGGCTTACGTGGTTCGATTATGATAGTTGGTCCGCTTTTGGCCCGCTTTGGTAAAGCTGCGATTCCGAAACCAGGTGGTGATAAAATTGGCAGAAGAAGATTAGATACGCACTTTATTGGTTTCGAAAAACTAGGTGCGAAGTTCGTTTACGATAGCAAAAAAGCTTTCTTTAATGTTGATGCAACAGATTTAAAAGGTGCATATATTTTATTGGATGAGGCATCTGTTACCGGTACAGCAAATATTGTAATGGCTGCTGTTTTAGCTAAAGGAACCACTACTATTTACAATGCAGCCTGCGAACCATATTTGCAACAGCTTTGTAAGATGTTAAACCGCATGGGTGCTAAGATTTCTGGCATTGGTTCTAATTTATTAACCATTGAAGGTGTAAAAGTTTTAGGTGGTACAGAACACAGAATGCTGCCTGATATGATTGAAATTGGCTCTTTCATCGGTTTGGCAGCCATGACGGAATCAGAAATTACAATTAAAAATGTTTGCTATGATGAGCTTGGTGTAATACCAGAAGTTTTTAAAAAACTGGGTATTAAATTAGAGCGCAGAGGCGACGATATTTATGTCCCATCGCAAAAGCATTATGAAATTGATACTTTTATTGATGGTTCGATTTTAACAATTGCCGATTCACCATGGCCAGGTTTTACGCCAGATTTGTTGAGTATTGTATTGGTTGTGGCTACACAAGCGAAAGGAAACGTACTAATTCACCAGAAAATGTTCGAAAGTCGTTTATTCTTTGTGGATAAACTGATAGATATGGGCGCTCAAATTATTCTTTGCGACCCGCATCGTGCAACGGTTAATGGTATTGATAAAAAATATAAACTACGAGGCATCAGCATGACATCTCCTGATATCAGAGCTGGAGTTTCATTGCTTATTGCTGCTTTATCTGCAGAAGGAAAATCGACCATTTACAATATCGAACAAATTGAGCGAGGTTACCAAGATATTGATACGCGTTTGCGTGCTTTAGGTGCACAAATTAA
This sequence comes from Pedobacter jejuensis, assembly GCF_003725795.1. GTDB lineage: Bacteria > Bacteroidota > Bacteroidia > Sphingobacteriales > Sphingobacteriaceae > Pedobacter > Pedobacter jejuensis. The sequence goes on from NZ_RBEE01000002.1 coordinate 227,055, forward strand.
GCGTGTAAATGCTGATGCGCCAAGCCATTAGAAAGGCAGAGGGTTGAAAGGCTTAAGGTTGAAGCCGAAAGAGTTAAGTCTCAAGAATACAACAAAATAAGAAAAACGCCCGAGTGAACATTTGCTCGGGCGTTTTTTTATTGTTCAATAATCCAGAGAAGGCTAATTATTTATATCCTCTTATTTTAGGAAAATTAATAATCGAACTCAGCTTTGTACACTGATGGTCTGTGAGGACACAGACCATGGAAATATAAGACAGTCTCCTGGAAAAATTCTAGAATTAAACTATTTGAAAAACAGTTGCATAAGCTCCACGTAAACGTTCTGGAACTTCGATAACCAATCCCGTTTCATTATGCGTAAAATTTAAAGGATTACTATCGCCAGGAAGGGTTACTTTTTTAACCTTATTAGAATATTTACTTGTAGAGAAGGTTTTAATCAACACTTTATCTGATGTAATCGCTCCAAGTATGGTAGCAAAAATTATTTTATCCTTTTGTCCAAAGCGAATATCTGCCGATGAAAATGGCTTCGATTTTCCTTCATTGAAACCTTGAGCTTTTAGTGGTTGAACATTATCTAAGGCAGGACCTTCACCTAGTATTTTCCATGGTCGTGTTCCAAAAACACTAGATTTATTTACCGCCATCCATTTAGAAATTTCCGCTAAAATCTCTGTTTCTTGGCTATCGAGCGACCCATCTCCTCTTAAAGGAACGCTCAAAAGAAGATTTCCATTTTTACTTACTACATCTACCAATGTTTGAATAACGGTTTTGGCACTTTTATACCCTTTCCTATCATAAATTCTTCGGTCGTAATGCCAATCACCAATACAGGTATCTGTTTGCCATGGAATCGGTTCAATTTCATAACTTTGCCCTCTTTCTATATCCCAAACCATGCATTTTCTTTGCTGTTCATCTAATATCTTACCAAAAAGAACTGCATCGAGTTTTCCATTTTTCTTAATGCTCTTGTTGTATAAATGTGCTGCTATTTTAAGTCCGGCATCACTTATTGGCCATAAAGGTAAAACGGTATCATCAAAGTAAACCAAATCAGGCTCATACTTATCAATTAACGAAATTGTTCGGTTGTAAAATTTATCGCAATATGCTTTTGTTGGAACACTAACACCTTTTTGCCATTCCCAAATTTTAATATTTGAATAAGCTGTATTTTCGTTTGTACTTAAGGCATGTCGCTGGGCGTATAGTTCTTGGGGGTCCATCCCATCCCACCATTTTCCAGCACCATCTGCTTTAGTAATATTTCCATCATAAGGAACTCCTGCAAAAGAACCATTTTTATCAGCGAATTGAGCAGATTCGTACCAGGTCCACGCGTGAGAAGCATGAACGCTTACACCAAACTTTAAACCGTGATTTTTTGCTGCTTTTGCCCAACCTCCAATTAAATCTTTCTTCGGACCAAACTTAGTTGAATTCCATGGTTGATATTTATTTGGGTATAAATCGAAATTATCATGGTGATTTGCAAGAGCGAAAAAGTATTCTGCTCCGGCATTTTTGTACATTTCTAATAAAGCTTCCGGTTCCCATTTATCGGCCTTCCACTCATTTATAACATCTTTAAAACCAAATTTTGATGGGTGACCATAATTTTGCACATGATATTTATAAGTATCGGTACCTTCAAGATACATTTTCCGGGCATACCAATCACCATGTTCAGGTTGGCACTGAGGACCCCAATGTGCCCAAATACCAAATTTAGCATCTCGATACCAATCTGGTACCTGATAATTACTTAAAGAATCCCAGGTTGGCTTGAAAGGACCTTTTTGCATCAATTCTCCTGCAACTTCCAATGGATTTAGGAAATCATTCGCTTTAAGAAATCCTGGCAAATACATAGCTGGAATTGCACCAACCGCAGCCTTTAATAAAGTCCTCCTTTTCATTCTATCTATTATTTTATTTGAAAATGATAGTTACCCGAACCAACTTGAAATATTTTTTTACCCGATTTATAGCCCGAATATTTAATTGCTTTATTTGTTGTTATTGATGTACCACTTTCAAACACCTTTGAACTTTCGTTTGCAGGTAAATACAAGGTAGCTTTGGAATTTGCCGGAATTTCAATATCAATATTAAAAACACCTTTCTCTTTTTTCCAATTTACACTAATTAATCCTCTTGGAGAATTATAGCTGGCTTTTACAAAGGTTACATCGCCCACAGGTTCGGGTCTTATTTCTATATTACCAGAAGCTACATCATTTTCATCTGCCCTAATTCCTGCTAAACCGCTGTAAAACCACTCCATTAAATGCCCAAGCATAAAATGATTGTTAGAAGCATCATTGTTAGCTTGCCAAGATTCAGTAAGTGCAGTAGCTCCTCTTGCTATCTGATACCCATATCCCGGAACATCAGAGCGGCTATTCATATCAAAAATAACATCCGAACGACCTGCATCATCCAAAGCCCTTAACAAATACCGGTAACCAATATCTCCTGATGTTAAACTATTATCTCTTTTCTTTAAGTCTTTAATTAAATTATCCAGTACCGCTTGCTTTCTATCTGGCTCTGTAAGATTCATATACAGCGCCATTGCATTGGCAGTTTGGCTTCCAGTAGCATATTGATTGGTTTCTGAGTAGAAGAATTTTTTATTAAAAGCTGATTTTACTTTCAGTCCTAATGCTTCATATTTTTTTTCATCATCGGGTTTTCCTAATGCACGGGCAATTTTGGCAAGTATGGTTAAATCATAATAATATATGGCTGTAGCCGTAACGCCTTTTGGTGTAAGTTGAGATACACCTGGGGTTTTCGGACCGATATCATACCAGTCGCCTAAGCCGTGAGTTAAAATGTTGTTATTTGCCTTCGTTCCCAAATAATTGATGTATCGGCTCATCATATCGTAATTTTCTTCAAGCACTTGCTTATCGCCGTACCATTGGTAAACGTACCAAGGCAAAATAATTCCATTGCTACCCCATTCTGGCGAATCTCTAAATCCACCACCAAATTGTGAATATTCAGGAGCGATATCTGGAATTAAGCCATCGGCGGTTTGCGACATGCGCATATCTGAAATAACCTTTTTACTTAATGTGGCGATATCATAGGTGTATCTTATAGAACTGCCAACAAGATGTGCTTCTTCTAGCCAACCCAATTTTTCTCGGTGCGGGCAATCCGTAAATACACTCGCCATATTGCTTTTTATAGCCCAATCAATTAAATCGAATGTTTTATTAAACAAAATGTTCGAGCTGGTAAAAGTGCCAATTGTTGGTGCAGCATTTCGTGTATGAATTAATTTGCTTTGCAAAACAACTGGAAGTTTATTGCCGTTATTTTCATTTACAGGTACCGCACCTTCTATTTGCAAATAACGGAAACCATAATACATAAATTTAGGTTGCCAACTTTCTGTTTCGGCACCGTTTAAGGTATAATTAAAGAAAACCGGACTACCGATGGCATTCTGAGTAACCGTTCCATCGCTTGCCAACAACTCACCCGGAATGAGTTTTATAGTTTTACCTTTTAAGCCTTTCACATTTATGAAAGGTATGCCAGATGCGTTTTGACCAAAATCATAAACCCATAAACCTGGCTTTGGCTGGGTTATTTTTACCGCTTTAAAATTATTAAATAGTTTTAGAGGCTCTTGCGCCTGTACATCTAATTTTTCGGGCCCACCAACAACCGCAGCATTTCTCCAGGCTTTGTCGTCGAACCGCGGTGTATCCCATCCTATTGGAAGCAAATTTGCATCATAATCTTCGCCACCATAAATACTTGAAAAAGTAATTGGACCAGCGATTGTTTTCCAGGAATTATCACTTACAACATCTTCAGTTGAACCATCATTATATTCGAATGCGATTCTACAAATCATTTTTGGATAACCAAAAGCGCCAGTTAATTTTCGATACCTCTCTGATAAAACATAATAAAATCCATTACCTAACATCACCCCAAAAGCATTTGAACCAGATTTGATTTGCTTAGTGATATCGAAAGCAACATACTGCGCATGCTTATCATATTTTGTCCATCCTGGATCTAAAAAATGGTCTCCCACTTTTGTACCATTTAACGAAAGTTCAAAATGACCTAAGCCAGAAATAAAGACTGTGGCTTTTTTAACCTGTTTTTTTACAACCACTTCTTTTCTTAACAAAGGAAGAATGTTGTTTTTTCCTTTAGTTCCTAAGTCGCCCAGTTCGGGTTGAGCCGGAACGATGATTTCTGATTCAGGGAGTTTTTCGTAGCCAATCCATTGTGCTTTCTTCCAATCATCTTTAACAAATAACCCGGTTTGCCATGCCGAAATTTTGCTCCAGCTACTAACACCTCCGGTTTTATCCCAAACCATAACCTTCCAGAAATAATTTTTTGCGGGCAAAAGTGTTTTGCCGCTGTATCTAATTTGAATGGAACCATCTGAAGTTACTTTTTTTGTGTCCCAAATGTTACCCGTATTTTTAGCTAGTAAAAGCGAATCATCAGCTACTAAAATTCGATAGGCGCCTTGCATTACATTTCTTTTACTACTTTTTATCTGCCAGTTTAATATTGGTTTTGGCACATCTACACCAACTGGGCGTTTTTTGTATTCGCAGAGCAAATTGCCAACGGTTAAACCTTGAGCATTTGCATTTATCCCTGCAAATAAAACAAAACTTAGCAGGAAAAGTATTTTTGATTGGAATTTCATTTTATATATTTTATTAGGAAATATCTACTATTCGCTGCCATAAAGCTGCCATTCTAAAAGTGTTGGTTGTGTATTTTGATTGTGAATGGTTAGCTTGAAATACCTTGCTTTAACTGGTGTAAAATTTTTAATCATACCAATACCACCAGTAGTTACTTTTAGCACAGGTAACCAGTTGTTTCCCTGTTTGTACTCTAAAGTTATATCTTGTTTCTTATCTTCCCAAGGGTGCCAAGGTTCATCAACAATAAGCGTTGAAATATCAAAAACTGTATTTAAATCGATTTCCAAAACAGCATCTTTTTGTCCTTTAACAGCCTCCCATTTTGTTAATCTGTTACCATCCAAAAGGTTTTTAGCGGTGGCGTTTGGCTGTTCAGATGATGCCGTAATTTTTTTTCCTGATACCGGAGATGGAGCTACATTTGGTTCGCCAAGAAATTCTAAAACAACTACTGTATTTATTGTATCAGGAAGCTGCTTTGGCAACATCACCTCCATGTTTTTACCGATCCTTTTTGTCTGCAATAGTTTAGTAGAATCGCTCAATAAATAAGCTTTTGTAACTTTATTCAACATCGGAACTTTTAATTTTCCATCGGCAGGATTATCGAAAATATGCAGGTAAAGTTTTTGCTGTTTTCGGGTTGCTCTACCCCAAGATAGAAAAGGAAACGGACTAGCTGTTGTTCCATACACCGATTCTTTATTAATTTTAAGCCAGTTACCAATTTCAGCAAGGCGTGTTATACTTGCCTCTGGGATTTCTCCATGAGCATCAGGACCAACATTTAACAGAAAGTTGCCGCCCTTACTTACCACATCGGTTAGGTTACGAATAAGTGTTTTAGCGCTTTTCCAATCTTTATCGGTTGATTTAAATCCCCAGGTATCATTAATGGTCATACATGCTTCCCAATTTCTGCCGGGAAAACCTGTTGAAGGAACAAATTGTTCAGGTGTTTCCGTATCGCCATCAAAGCCACCACCTAACCTATTGTTGGTAATTAAGTTTGGATGTTGTTTTACTATTGCATCGAATTTTGCGGCCCGTTCCGGGGTCATATTTTGGGGTGTATCCCACCATAAAATATCGGGTTCGCCATAGTTTGATAAAATTTCTTTTACCTGAGGGATGGATATTTTATCTAAATACGCATCAAAACTTCCTTTTTGAGCTTCATCCCAAGAGCCACCGCTCGCTGCGCCACCGGGATGTACCCAATCTTGAGCCTGAGAATAATAAAACCCAATTTTTATTCCTGCTTTCTTACAGGCTTCAACCAAAGGTTTTAAAATATCTTTTTTATAGGGTGATGCATCCATAATATCCCAATCGGTTACTTTAGAATCAAACATCGCAAAACCATCATGGTGTTTAGATGTAATGATGATGTACTTCATCCCTGCATCCTTTGCCATTTTAACCCAGGCTTCTGGATTGTATTTATCGGGATTGAACTGTGGCGCATAACTTTGGTATTCTTTTACCGGTATTTTCGCTGTATTCATAATCCACTCTCCAATACCCTTTACTGGCTTGTCCTTATAAACTCCGGCTGGAACAGAATAAATGCCCCAATGGATGAACATGCCGAATTTAGCCTCTTTCCACCACTCCATTTTTTTATCATCCTTTGATGAAGGAATATTTTGCGAGAATACCTTTAAAAAGCATGCAATTGCGATGAAGGTTAAAGTCAGTTTTTTCATTGTGTGTTTGTTTTTTTTAGGCAGATTTAGCAAGAAATTTACAAGGCTGATAAATTCAAAACCTGACCTGCTTTTGTATTAAATTCGTATAAATAACCAAGTGCCATTTTTGATTTTTTAATAACTTTTACGCCATTGGTTTTTAATTGTTGGGCGGATAGAACCTTACAAATGCCAGATTTTTTAGCTACAATTTTAGTTGCTGCAAGTTTTCCATTTGCCCATTCAATATCCACAGTGTAGGCTCCACGGGCTATTAAACCATTAATTTTTCCGTTTTGCCATACTTTTGGCAAAGCAGGAAGCAGATGTATATAACCATCCTGACTTTGAAGAAGCATTTCTGCAAGACCAGATGTTCCACCAAAATTTCCATCAATTTGAAATGGTGGATGCGCATCAAACATATTCGGATAAATACCGCCACCGCCTCCATAATTTGTATCGTTTTCGCGGGTTATTCTGAATAAGTTTCGGTAAAGTTTATAAGCATGATCACCATCTAAAAGCCTTGCCCACATATTTACTTTCCATGCTAAACTCCAACCTGTACCATCATCGCCACGTAACTCTAATGTTCTTTTAGCTGCATCAGATAATTTTGGCGTACTTAATGGAGAAATTTGATTTGCAGGATACAAAGCATACAAATGCGAAACATGTCTGTGATGAGGATCCGGAGATTCATAATCCTTATTCCACTCTTGCAATTGGCCTTTGCTGCCAATTTGGTAAGGCAATAATTTAGCCTTCTTCGCAATTAAGGTATCACGAAAAGCTTTATCTATGTTTAAAATTTTGCTTGCCGCAATCAGGTTATCAAAAAGATCTTTTATGATTCCAAGATCCATGGTGGTTGCTACGGAAACCTGACCAACCTTCTTAGGACCATAAATAAAATCATTTTCTGGTGAGAAAGATGGTGCGGTTACTAAATTTCCATTCTTATCTGGAACAAGCCAATCTAATGTAAAAAGAGCAGCACCCTTCATTAGAGGATAAGCCGTTTTGGCTAGGAATTCTTTATCTTGAGTGAAGGCATAATGTTCCCATAAATGTCGGGTGAGCCAATCGCCGCCCATTGGCCAGTTCGCCCATTTCGGGTCGCCAGAACCAAGGTCGCCCACAGGATTTGCCAATGCCCAAATATCACTGTTATGGTGTGTTACCCAACCTTTAGTTTTGTAAAACGAATTTGAAACCTTACTTCCTGTAACAGAAAGATTTTTTATTAAACCGAAAAGTGGTGTGTGCATTTCTGACAGATTGCAATTTTCTGCCATCCAGTAATTCATTTGCACATTAATATTTGTGGTGTAATTAGAACTCCAAGGTGGTCGCATTTCTTTATTCCAAATGCCTTGTAAATTTGCGGGTACACCGGCAACTCTCGAACTGCTAATTAATAAATATCTGCCGTACTGAAAATACAGGGCTTCTAATTCCGAATCGGTTTCGCCTTTGGTGTAAGCTTCTAACCTTTCATCGGTAGGTATATTTGATTTAGATTTTTCGCCAGCATTTAGTTTCAGGCTAACGCGATTAAAATATTTTTGAAAATCTTTGAGGTGAGCAGCCAACAAATCATTCCAAGTTTTGGTTGTTGCTAAATCCAGCTTTTCTTTGGCAATTTTTTGTGCATCTAAATTTGGGCAATTGTTAAAGCCATTAAAACCAGTTGCAGCAGAAATAAAAATCAATACTTCAGTTGCATTGTTAACACTAATTCCTGCGGTATCCAATTTAACAACACCATCATTACTAATTGCTTTAACCAGTAATTCATAGGGCATTCCGGCACAATCCTGATCTGTTCCATATCGAACTGGGTCTTTGGTGTTGTTAACATATACCGGATCGGCATGTACTGGCGCTCTTCCACCTAAGGCTAAAATATTTCCAGATAGTACATTTTTAGCAAACCGAATTTGAGAATTGGTGCTAATGAAAAGGTTGAGCATTTTTGGTTTGCTTGCCGAAATCTTCATCACAATAACCTGATCTGGTGCGCTTGAAAAAACCTCTCTTTTATAACTAACGCCATTAACTTCAAAACTGGTGGTTGCTACGGCACGTTGAATATCTAAATCTCGTTTGTAAGCAGTTGCTTGTACATTACCAAAATTTTGTGCGATTTTTAAATCTCCCAAAGGCAAAAAACTTTCAGAATAAACACCTTGCATTTTCTGCGTGAGCTTTCTTGCCAAATCATAATCTTCTTTAAATAGGGCTTCTCTAACCTGAGCTAAATAACTGAAAGCATTTGGGTTTACGTTCTCTTTTACGGGTCCGCCCGACCATAGTGTAGCTTCGTTTAGTTGCAGTAATTCTTCGTTTACACCTCCAAAAACCATTGCGCCTAACCGACCATTGCCAATGGGAAGTGCTTCTGTCCATTGAGCGGCTGGTTTTGCATACCAAAGTTGCTGGGCAAATGTTTGGCTAGCATAAAAAACGAAAAGCAACAAGCTAAAGAAAGAAAATTTGTTCATAGGGTAATTTATTATATGATTATAAAATAAGCAGGAAAGACCTTAAGATATGATTTTTATGTTTAAATATTTAATTGGATTTACCAAACAACAGACTCAGGATTTAAACCTGAATCTGTTGTTTATTACAAATTAAACAAGCATTTTTCAACAATCTCGTTAAATCTTCCCGGCATATTTTAATAACCAGGGTTTTGAGGAAACGAGCCTCTATTTAAATCTATTTGTGTTTGAGGAATTGGCCTTAATAAATATTTAGCATCCAGGATGGTTTTACCTGCCTGGGCAGCTTTTAATTCATCATTGTACAATAAAGAGCGGGTAAGCAATTTATTAGTTGCTACACTTCCAACTGTTTCATACATACGTTTTAGTTCATACCATCTAAACTCTTCTCCAACCAATTCTTTGGCTCGTTCTTCTAATATTGCATCTAAAGTAACTGAACCAGTATATTGCATTTCTGTTGCGTAAAGTACACCTGTTAATGGGTTTGTTCCGGTTTTAGCAGCTCTTGTGCGTAACACATTCATGTAAGCTAAAGCTTTACCTTGATTGTTTAACTTCACATAAGCTTCTGCTGCAAGCAAATACGTTTCTGCCAGGCGGAAAACATACGTATCTCTAGCGCCACCATTATCTACATAACCACTTACAAAAGGATCTCGGAATTTCTTGAATTGTGGATAGTTGCGTACACCATTAAGAAAAGGTGATGTTCTGTATTCATCAGGATTGATTACAATGTATTTTCTTAAGGCTTTTTGAGCAGCCGTAAAAGGCACAGTTGGATAATAAATTAAAGTATCGCCAACGGCAAATGATTTTCCGTTAAACGAACCTGCTACCTGAGTTAATACGGCATCGTAAACTGTTGCCAAATAACGACTATCGCTGTTTTTATTAAATAAACTGAAAAAGTAAGGGTCTGGTGCTATAGCATTATTTGTTTTGCCATAAAATACACTTCTGCCTAAAAGTGCTGAGTTTTGCACATCCCAAAGAAACCATTGTTGCAATGTATTTCCACCACCGTTAAACAAAGCATTTGTACTGTATTGAACAGAAAAAATTACCTCATTATTGCTTTGATAATTGGGAACAGTTGGGTCAAACAAATCAGAAAATTTTGGTTTCAAGGCATAAGTACCCGATGCAATTACAGTTTCTGCAAGAGCTGCTGCCTGAGTAAAATCGGCATTGCCTCCACCGTAAGTTTTATAGCCTCTTGTTAAATATACTTTCGCAAGCAAGTGTTGTGCAAAACCTTTTGTAACACGACCAAAATCTGTTGTTGTAGCGGGTAAAACTGCAATTGCTTCGTTTAAATCTTTAATCACCTGGTCGTAAACATCTTTTTCTGGCGCTCGGGTGTATGCAAGTGTAACGCCAGTTGTCCTGGTAAGAACAATAGGCACATCACCAAAAGTTTCTGCTAAGTAATAATAATAAAATGCTCGTAATGCTTTTGCTTCTGCAACTCTTGTATTTACCGTTGCTGCACTACCATCAGTAACTTGTGTAGCCCAGTATATGGTATTGTTCGCAATATTTATGGCTGTATACATTTGCGCATAAAAAGCAGAATTCCCATTTTGGGAATTAAGGTTGATATTATACAGGTTTTCTCCACTATTATCATTAATATTAGCCGTACTGTAAGTATCCGTACCTAAATTAAAAAACGTGGGGAAATTAATTACACCTCTTAAAGTGGCGTAATTGGATTTTGCTAAATCTTCGAAACCAGCAAACTTGTTGTAATAGGTTTCGGCGGTGCGGTTTGCAGGATTGTATTCATCTGTAAATTTTTTACAGCCGGTTATGCTAAGCAGCAAGGCTGATGCACCAATGAGTATGTATTTTGTGCTTATATTTTTCATCATATCTTAATTAAATTATGACTGCTATTTATAGAGTTAATGTTAAACCGAACATGAAAGTTCGTGTTCTAAAATCCTGATTAAGGAAAGAGTTGCCACTTGGATTTTCAGGATCCCAACCAACAAATTTTGAGAATATGAAAGGATTGAATGCATTAGCGTAGACTCTAAGCCCTTGAATACCTACTTTATTTAACATTGTTCTTGGCAAAGTGTAGCCGAGCGTCATGTTACTGATTTTAGTATAAGAACTGTTCTGAAATTGCGCAACAGTTCTGGCATCTCCATCTGTTTCAATAGCCGTATTTGCCCAGGTGTTGCTTGGGTTGGTTGGTGTCCAGTAATCTCTGTCGAATGCACCAAAACGTGCCCTAGTTTGATCACCATTCATCACTTGCTCTAGGAATACGCTGTTTTCATAAGATCCCTGACGGGTGTAAAGTGTTATGCTGAAATCAAAATTTGCATAATTCATGGTACTCGTTAAACCACCAAACCATTTCGGCATATCACTGCCAATAATTTGCCTATCGCTTGGATCGATTTTACCATCTGGAACACCATTTGGTCCACTTATGTCTTCAATTTTATATTGTCCGGGAATTCTGCCATAGCTTTTAGCCGCAGCAAGTTCTTCGTTCTGCCAAACGCCTGTAATTTTATAACGGTAAACTACCCTTGATTTCTGACCTATGAAAAATCCATTTCCGATATCATCTTTTCCATCACCATACAGTTCAAGAAGTTTATTATTGTTAATGGCAAAGTTAAAATTAGTATTCCATGTAAATTTATCAGAGCGAATGTTTACTGTATTAATACCCACTTCAATACCTTGATTACGAATGGTGCCAAGATTGGTCGTTGTATTAGGGTAACCATTTGCATCAGGAATTCTTTGGCTCAACACGGTTCCATTTGTAGTTTTACGATAAAGATCTACCTGCAAACCAATTCTGTTTTTAAACATTTGCATATCTAATCCTAAATTGTATTCGTCTGTTTTTTCCCATGTTAAATCCTGATTTCCAAATGCGGGGGCAAATCCGTTAGCACCACTTCCATTAAAATCATATACCGTTTGGTTTAATTTAGATTGTGTTACGTATGGAAGAAAATATGGATCTCTTAATGAAGCATTACCAGACTTGCCATAAGACAATCTAAGTTTCAATAAATCTATTGCTTTTACATTGCTAAAAAAGTTTTCTTTACTAATTATCCAAGCAAATGCACCCGATGGAAAGTAACCCCATTTATGTCCTGGTGCAAATATCGAATTACCATCGGCACGAAAAGTTGCCGTAAATAGGTATTTATCATTGTAGGTATAATTTGCCCTGCCATAAACGGAGGTAATATTTTGCAGGCTATAACCACTACCTACGGTAATAACTGGTGCAATACCGTTAACCGTTGTGGCCGACTGTAAATTATACCATAGAGAATTAAATGGAAGCCCCGTCGCCGAGTTTGAAGTGAAATCCTGCTGATGGTATTCAAACGAATTACCAACAGTTACATCAAATTTATGTTTACCTATTTCGTTATTATAAACCAATAAGTTATCCCAGGTATAATTAACAAACTGATTTGCAGCAGTTGATGCACTATTAGGCAAAGTACCCAATCTGGATTTTGAAAACGTATCGTTAAACTGTCCTTGTTTTTGTATCGTTATATCCGGACTGAAAGAGGTACGAACTTTTAGCCCTTTTATAATATTTGCTTCTGCATAAACATTTGGTAAAACATGCAGGTACTGTTGCTGCCTGATTTCGTTTCTGAAATCAAACAATGGATTGGTAATTTGTGCCTCAGATTCATAAGCAAAAAAGCGTTCCGATCCATCAGCATTGTAAGCACTACCAGTTGGGCGAAGGCGATAGGCACTTCTAAACGCTTCACCACTACTTGGGTGTATATCGGCAAAGGTCGTATACATGGATGCGCCAGCTTTGAAAGTTTTGTTTATCGTTTTATCCAAACCAGCCTTTAAAGTATATTTCTTAGTACTTTCGGCTTTCATTGTTCCCTGATAAAGCTGATATCCCGCAGCAATAAAGTAATTGGTTTTATCATCGCCTCCGCTGATTGATAAATTTTGATTTGATGAAATACCGTTTCTTTTAATTAAATCTATCCAATCTGTGTAAGTACCATTAGCAATGTTACTTAATTCAGTTGCTGAAAAAATAGTATTGTCTGCAATAGGTGTTGTTGGGATGGGTTGATTATTCCTGATTGCCGTAGCTCTTGGTAATTCATAAAAATAATCACGAACATAATTTACAAAAGTTGGTCCATCCATCACCGGAGGCAAATTGTAAGGATTTACAATACCGATAAAAGCATCATAAGTTATTTTTGTAGCACCTTTAGAACCTCGTTTTGTAGTAACCAAAATAACACCATTCGAACCCCTTGAACCATAAATGGCAGTAGATGAAACATCTTTTAACACATCAATACGTTCGATATCAGCAGGATTAATGTCATTAATAGGATTGGTTGCGCTACCATTTTGCGCAACCGGAATTCCATCAATAACATAAAGTGGCTGTGTACTTCCTGTAATTGAATTTGCACCTCTAATTTCGATACTAAAATCAGAACCCGGCTTTCCTGAGTTACGCCTGATATCAACACCTGGTAGCCTACCTTGCATGGCTTCTTGAGCACCAGTAGCACGTGCCCTGGTAATTTCTTCAGATTGCAACGAGTTTACAGCACCGGTAAGGTCTATTTTTTTCTTGGTGCCATAACCGATTACTACTACATCACTTAGGTCGTTTTGACTTTCTGATAGTGATACATTAACCGTTGTTCTATTTCCAACAGTAATCTCGCTTGGGGTTGAACCTACAAGCGTGAATACCAAAACAGATGTTGGCGATGCAGAAATAACATATTTTCCATTTGTATCGGTAGAGGTTGCGGTTTGCGCTCCCTTTACCCGAACGGAAACACCAGGAATTGGTTCTCCTTTTGTATCGGTTACTTTGCCCGTAATGTTGGTTTGGGCAAAAGCATAACCGAGTAGCAGAAATAACTGCAGTGCCACTACAGCTGCCAACTTGCAGCCTCGGAAACAATAAAGTTTAAGTTTACTCATAATTATTATTTGGTTAGTTAAAAATTTAAGAAGATTAAATCGGGTTGTTAATTCTCATTTACCTGTATTATATTGGTTTAAATAGTCTTATTGTTCGGTTCAATTTGCCTTAAAGCGTCATCATCTTATAGGTTATTTTCTTGGTTGTGTTGGGTTTGCCTTTTTCAGCGTTGGTAATACTTCCAACACATTTACCTTTAACTTTTGAAATTTTGACTGTTCTAATCGAGAAATCACCTTTTTCATAATTATAGGTCTCACCATCATCATCGTAATACTGGTATGTTGCCGGTTTTGAGCCATAGTATCGAAATTCGATATCTACTTTTTCATCTGGTTTTGGTGCGTGAAGCAATGGTTTCATCATGGGTATAATTCCACCATCTTTAACATAAACCGGAATTTTATCTAAACCAGGATTTGTTGTTATTACTTCGCCATCGCCGACATACTTTCCGGTGTAAAAATCAAACCATTTTCCTTTAGGTAAAATAACGGTCCTGCTTTTTTGCCCGGTAAACATTGGTGCTACAAGTAGGTTTTCGCCTGCCATGTATTGGTCTTTAATCTCTTTTACCATTGCTTTTGCATATGGGTTTTCTTCCAGATTATCGTTTTTCTTTTCTTGTATAGGGGTGATATTTTGGAAACCATTTTCTAAATTCATGGCCCTGAAAGGTGGAATACCTTCGAAATGATATTTAGCAAATTCGCTGTACCAATAAGGCATCATTTGCATTCGTAATAGCGCAAATTCTTTAATTATTGGGGCAACTTCGGGGAATGTCCATGGTTTGGTACCACTTGCCCAAGCATTAATCATTGCCATTGGAGAAAAAACATTTGATTGAAAACGCCTTACCCATTCTTCAGGACTATTGGATGCCCTTACTTCGGGTGTCCATAAAACACCTGCGAAACCACTATTAATTAAAGCGGTGATAAAATCCTGGTGGTTGTAATAGTCGTTGTAGATAACGTAAGGAAAAGAAACGCCACCTGCATTCGAACCTCTAACCAAACCATAAGTTCGCAGATTTTTTTGCTGATACAATTCTGTAGTATATCGTTGCATTAACACGCCATAGGTTTGGCGCATTTGCTCGGCCGATGTTTGTGAAGGAAAAGTTGCCAAATCAGGCCATAAATAGCCATCACCACCATCTACTTCATCAATTTTATATCCGCTGATGCCGATGTCAACTTTGTTTTTATTTAATGCAGTAAACAAAATATTTTTGCCACTATCTGTATTTATATCTGGCACTACACCAGCCCAAACCGTGTGCGATGCCGTGTAAGGAAGCAGTTTTTTATAAAACGGGGCATCAGGCGAAACGTAGGGATTTATCCATAAATTTATGCGGATATTTTTCTTTAGCAAGTCAGCAACCATTTTTGCTGGCTCCGGAAACCTTTTTTTATCCCATTCGAATGTATTTGGATAAGATTTGCTTTGCCAACCAGGTTCAAGTCCGATAAAATCAAGCGGATAACCTCTTTGTTCAAAATCTGCAGCTTCTTTAAATACTTCGGCAGCATTGGTAAGTCGCTCCATACGTTGTGTAAAGCCCAAGCCCCAACGTGGCGGCAAACAACCACCGCCGTTAAAAAGATTGAAGCGTTGCACAGCATTCATAGGCGTTGGACCGCCTATAACATAAATTTCTACACCTTCTGCCGGCACAAGAATTTCAACACCATCAGAATATGGGTGAGGATTCCAATTCGGGTCTGTATTTCTATCCTGAACTTCGGGTGGATTTTTACTATCTCTTTGTACCGAAGCACCTGCGTAAACTTTTAAGTAGCGAGCACTATTTATAAAAATTCCGTAACCTTTCGATGAAACATAAAAAGGTGTTGGCGCATGCGTTCTACCATTATCAGTTCCGTTGTAATGATCTACATGAAGCTCGAGAATTTTACCTCTTTGGTTTACAGATTTGAAGTTTAATCCGAAGCCAAAAAGTTGCTCTGTTTTATCTAAAGGAAACTTTAAATAAGTTTTTCCATCAATTATTTTTGCTGTAATTTCTGATTTTAAAAGTGGAAATTTTGATTGCTCCAGCTTCATTAAACCATTATGATAAGGCGAAACGCCAGAAGCTGTTAACAGATTGTATTGCTCTGGTTTACCGACGGTTGCCTTCCAAATACCAGGTTCTACCTCCTGCCAATCCATTTTTTGTGCATGAAGTTGTGTGCAAACAAAACAGATTAAAATACTGTAAGAAATGTAACGCATTATGCTCATTTGATTACAATTTATTTTCTGAATGAATAATTTTTACCGGACCTAATAACCCTGAAGAAATTAATGGCGAATCTTTAGTGAAGTAATTCCAGGTGGTGAAGGTGAATCTTCCTTTTGATGGACGAGGCTTATTGTTCAAGAACCAATCTGGAAATTCTTTTAAAAACGAACCGCTGTTCATGTGACCAGGAAGCCATTCCATATCGGCTGGTTCCTGCTCATCGCCAATCAATCTATTCGCCCAAACATTTGTAACGGCAATTTCTAATTTGTTATTTGATTTTTTCAGCAGTCCGGCCGGAATTTGAATGTTCCACGGTGCCGTCCACACTACACCAAGTTCAACATTATTTAATTTTACACTTGCAATATGTTTTACTGTTCCTAAATCAATTAAAAGGTTTTTACTATTCTCTTTACTTAAATATGTGGCGTTGAAAACTTTTGTGTAAAGTGCAGTTCCACTATAATATTTAATGCCATTTTCTTCATTTTTAGTCCAGTCGGTTAAGCTATTAAAGCGTACTGGTTTTACTGGTCCACCCCATGCCGCATCAAATTTCACATCCCAACTTCCATCTAAAGTTGCAAGTGATTGTGATGCAGGAAAATTAACAGCGTTCGATTTTTTAACAGCTGGTTTCCTGAAAACGATAAAAAAGCTTTGAGAATCTTCGAAATTTAATTGAATGCTGGTAGCACCATTTTGCTCATCAAATTGAGGCAAATCTTTCATTTCTCCTGTTACCGGGTTCCATAATTCTGGCTGTTTGCCAACAACTTTAAAGCTGCATTTTGCAGCTCCCAAAGAACGATTTGTATTGGCTACGAAAAAAATATCCATATCACCATCGCTTCTTCGAATGTGTTTCAAATCAACGTTCCCGGTTTGCTCTGCTACGAAAAAATCATCTTTTGTATCATTGATATGTCCCCATTGCAACAAAGCCTGGCATCGTTTCCAATACTCAACCATTGCTTTACCAGGCTCCCACCAGGTTTGGGTACGATCGAAATGGGTTCCCCATTGCCCCATAGTTGCACCAGGCTTATATTTCTCATCCCAAGGTTGTTGCACAAAACGATGCAGTATTAACTGATTTACACCGGCACAAAACGCGGCATCGCCCATAGATTTTAACCAGGCAGGGGTTTCATCCCATTTACTATCTGTTGGGTCGCCGGTAAATCCTTCTGCTTCAATAATATTTTGCCCTGATTTTCTTAGCGCAGCAACAGTTGGGTCTAACTCGTACGGACTATATTTTCCTTTGTGCGTCCAAAACTCAGTCATCACCTTGCCCACATAAGGCATTACATCATCTTGTCGCCATGGTCCGCCATAAGGTTCGGCTAAGAAAGTAAGGTTAGCTGCCTTTAGTTTTTTTGCAATGGTAGCGAAATATACATCGCGGTATAAATCTTTAATTGTGGCACTAAAATCTTCTCTAAATTTTAAAGAGTCTTGCTTGCTTCCAATGGTACGTTTGGCAAAAGAAGCCAAATACGGAACCAAATCGTATCCTCTTCTTGATGAAAATTCTGACCTCATTTTTGGTGTCCAATTTGGTTCGCCAGCTTCGTAACTATCAAAATGAACATGAGTAAAACTACTGCCAACAAATTCGCCTATGTACTTTTTAATTTCTCCAACAACATGGTCGAGGTGAAAAGCCACAGCCTCTTCACTCATTTTATCGCATTCTAAACCAGTAGCTTTCCATTGCGATGGCTGAATAAGTGTACCGCTTGTAGTATGTCCGAATCGATAAATAACCCAATCGCCTGCGGGTGCATCCCATTCCAATTGCCCATCGACCTGCATTTTACTGGTTAAATCAATAATTTTATCTTTTGGAACAATACCTGAAGCCGGCAAAGCCAAAAGTGCAATATCTTTATAATAGGTATTTCTGGCTTTAATTTCTGGTTTTTCGACCTTATTGGTCTCCGGGTTATACATTGGAAAAGGACTCTTTCCTCTCGGATTAACTTTTGGCTTACCAATATTTATGCTGATATGTGTGTTCCCTTTAACTTTTACTTCGTTGTAGCAAATTTCTTGCATAGAAAGCTCGGGTGTAATCCAAGGACCACCGCTTGATTCGTATGATGGACCATTGAACATGCCAAAATCCATACCCAAACGCTTTGATTCACTAGCTGCATGTTTTACCAAATCCCACCAAGGCTCGGTCCAGGAAATTATTTCGGGCGTTGGGCTTTTATTTATTTCTCCTGCCCATGGTGTGGTTACATCGGCCAAACTAAACATTGTTGTTCTATTGAAACCTTCCTTCTTAAGCGCCTCCAAATCTTTAGTAATGCCCGATTTACTCAAATTAGCACCCATCCACATCCACAAAACACCAGGTTTTGCGCTTTCAGGCGGATTTAAAAACACTTGTTCAGGATTATCAGCACTTTTTACTTGTGCATGAACAGGTACAGTGAATCCAATAATTATGATTGATAAAAGAAGTTTTATGCGTTTAAGTTTACTCATAATGTAGCCAGGTATTGATTTTAAGCTTGAGGGCGATAATTTGAATTTTACACCAACAGATGTTTATCACTTTTAGAAATTTTTATAAACAGTATGTCCGAAATATATTTCAACAACCGCTATTTAACTTCTAGCTTAAGCAACCTAATTATTGGGATTAAAAGTTCCTTTTTAATGAGGTAAATATCTGGTTAGGTGTTATCTACTTTCAAAGAAACAAGATTTTAGCATCAGAAATTTGCTCAGATTGACTACTTATTAAATGATTTTACCATAAAAGCATATCAATATTAACATCTGTGTTAATTTCATTTGATATTATGCTGTTGCCTGTAATCTTTTGGGGTCATACCTGTTATGGTTTTAAAGTTTTTATGCAGGCACGAAAAGTTATTGAATCCAGATTCATGGCATATATTCTTCATATTCAGCTTATTATCTAAAATTAACTTACAGGCGTAGCCAACACGCATATCTGCCAAGAAATTCATAAAGGTTTTACCAGTTCGGGTTTTGAAATACCGGCAAAAAGAACTTACTGACATACCAGCAATGCTTGCTACCTCTTCCAGTTCGATTTTATTTTTGAAATTGCTGATTACAAAATTGTAGATGTTATCCATTCTTTCGTTTTCGTATTCTTTAAAATCTTGTTTAAAGCCTATGCTTGCCAAGATAGTATGCTCTGGCATTTTACTAATGGCGTTAAGGCAATCTAAAAGTTGAATAATCCTAACAATGCCTTGAGAATTGTAAACCGATTCAATTTTAGCAGCAATTGCAGTTGCATCTTTAGCTTTAATCAAGATACCTCTTTTTGCCAGCTCCATTAAAGAACGAAGACTGCTTGATTCTGGAAGCATTAAAAACCTATCGCCTAAAAAATTATCAAAAAAATGAATTACGGTAGAATATGGCTCATGATTTTCTTTATCATTTAAAAAACAGCTGTCATACTTCCAATAATGGGGCAAGTCGCTGCCAATTAAAACCACATCTCCTGGTCCAAAATTCCTGATGTTATCGCCTACAAACTGAGTACCGGTACCTTTATGAAAAGTAATTAGCTCGATTTGTTTATGGTAATGCCACCTGTTGTTGATGTTCGCATAAAAATCTTTCCTTACACTAAAAGATTGACTTTCTACATTAATTATATTTAAGTGTTGTGGTTTCATAGTATTTTATTTTATAAAAGTTTGGGTTTAAACGGCAAGGTTTTTAAAACCCAAACTGTTGCTAACAGACTTTTACAACGGGCATATTTAATAACTGACCAAGTTTTTCAATCTTATCAGCTATATGTCCTATCCCTACTGCACAATGGTGTGCTGGTCCGTTTTCATTCCATGCATTTACAAATTTTCTGGCGCCAATGCTAAATTTATACCGGCTGTTGGTGTTGCCAATTTGTAAAATTGGTCCGCTAACCGATTCGCCTTCGGCTACTAAAAGCATCAATTTTCCGTCCTTAGTTTCGGCAACGGAAAGCAAGGTTACCGGTCCGTTTTTAACCGACATTTCTACAGAAAGACCGCTGCCAACTTTACCATGATATACTTTTAATGGTTTAACTTTAGTTTTTCCTTCGGCAATGGCAATATGCCCTGGTCCATCATGCCCCATCAATACCACATCATCTTTAAAATCCATAGCATAATATTCTGTAAATGACCCACCTGCACCAAAACTATCCATGATTTTCATAGCCTGTGCATTTTTAATTTCATATTCGCCAGCAACCGGAATTCCTCTGGCTGTTAATAAAGAATTGCCTAAAATGATTGAGCTTATGGTATCTTCATTATCTTGATTACCGGTGCCTTTGTAGTAATAAGCCATGGAACCCAGCTTGTATTTTTCAACCAGTTTATCGAGGGCAACTGATGTTCTGGCTGCATCATTCAAAGCATGCAAAGCACAATCTTCTTCAATTTCGAATTGAGTTTTAAAGTGAGCAACCCTATCGCTAATCTCAATTTCGGTTATTGATTTTCTTAGTGCAGCCAATTCATCAACTTCTAAAAGTTCTATATGGCCGCCAAAGTGAGCGTATTGCTTAGTGATATCTGTATATATATCGAGCATACCGCTATAATAATGCCCCATGCAACCCAGCCTATTGTACGACATGATGTTGGCAACTCTTGCTGCCTCTATCCACTGAGCAACCTCTTGCCAGCATTCTTCATCATTATGCAGCATGCCTGTTACCTGGTAAAATTGAATACCTGTTCTATTAAACACATTTGCAATTTCGGGTACCGGGCAAGCCGAACAATAGGCCAACCACTCTGCGGTCATTTTTACCCTATCATCCATTTGATTAAATTTTTCATAATCAATAGCAGGTTCGGGAGAGATATTTAAAATTATTACAGGAACTTTAGCACGCTGAACAATAGGTAAAACGGTTGATGATAATGCGTAAGTACTTACATATAAGAAGATTATATCAACATTTTCTGTTCTAAATTTATCGCCGGCATCAAAGGCTTTATCGATATTATCAACTAATCCCAGGTTAAGAACATTAGGATGGATAGATGAAATCTTTTCTTCAACCACAGAAAGATAACCCTTTAAACGAGTTTCTAATCCTTCAAATTGATCCCAATAGGTATCTAAACCGATAGCAAATAAACCAACCTTAAACGTATTTTTATTCATGATAGATGTGTAATTCAATGGGTAGATAAATCAGGATTTATTTTTTATAAGAAAGTGATAGTTCCCTGATTTGGCTTCAAAAACCAAATTATCACCTTCTGATTTTATAAATTTTAATCCTTTAGCAGTGTTTACAGGCAAGCCGCCTTCAGTTAATAAATTAACATCGGTACAAGGAATGTAAATTGTGGCACTTGTATTAACAGGGATTTTAACATCGAGATTTATACCACCTGCATTGCGTTTCCAGCTGCAATTGATATCTCCGCTGATGGATTTGAATTCGCCGTTAACCCAATTAAGTTCATTTAACAAGGCTGGTTTAATCTGTATTTTTCTAAATCCTGGTCCGGTTTCATCTGGACTAATACCCACTAAATCGTTAAAAAACCATTCATTAATTTGGCCAGACATGAAATGATTTTGTGAGCCAAAATCGCCCACACCAGCATCCCATTTTTCGGTTAAGCTTGTTGCACCTTTTTTAATTTGGTAGCCATAACCAGGTTTATCAGATTGGTTGTTCATATCATAAACGACATCCGAACGACCACCATCTGCCAAAGCCCGCAATAAAAAGCGATAACCAATCTCACCAGAATTAAAACTGTTATTGTTTTTACGAATAGAATCTACCAAAGAATTAAAAAGTTTGCTACGATTTTCAGGTTCGACAATATTTAAAAATAAAGGCATAGCCGATGTTGTGTTAGACCCGGTAGCATACAAGCCAGTTTCTTTATTAAAAAATTTGTCGTTAAAAGATTTTCGGATTTGCTCGCTCGATTTCTTAAAATCAGTAGCATCTTCTTCTTTACCCAATTGTTTAGCAATATTGTACATAATTAGGTTATCATAATAATATATTGCCGTACCGGTAAAAGGTTCTGGCGTAAGTTGAGAACCCCAAGCAGGTTTTGGTCCGATATCATACCAATCGCCTAAACCAGTTGTGATGATATTATTTTTTGCTGTTGATGCTAAAAAGTTTACATAGCCTTTCATTCTATCGTAATAGCGCTCAAGCAGCGAAATATCTCCAGAAAATAAATATTGCTGCCATGGAACAATGATAAATGAGCTTCCCCATTCTGTTGAATTGCGAAAGCCATTGCTTAATTCAGAAGAACCTGCAATAAAATATTCAGGAGCAATGTTAGGTACAAAACCATTTTGTTCTTGTGCATCGGCCATATCGCTCATGGTTTTTCTAAAAAGTGGCGACATATCAAAATTGTATCTTAACGATGGTCCGTTTAAATGATTTTCTTCTAACCAGCCCATTTTTTCGCGGTGCGGGCAATCTGTCATCAGGCTTTGCATATTGCTTCTTTGTGCCCACCTAACCAAATCATATATTTGGTTAAATAACTGATTAGAAGTTGCAAAACTACCAGTTGGTGTAGATGATGAATGAACAATTAAATCTTCCAGTTCGATTACGGCAGGCAACTTAGTGCCTTTATTTGCAGGAAATAATTCAACCTGTACATATCTTGCTCCCTGATAAAAGAACTTTGGTTTCCATGATTCTTGTTTGCCACCTTTAAGTGTGTATTGCCACCAAGCCGGTCGGACACCATCTTGAGTAGCTGATTTTCTATCTACCAGCCCGTCGGTTCCTAAAAGTTCTGACGGAATCATGCGAACATAATCACCTTTATTTCCCGTAACAGTAAGTTTAGGCATCATGGAAGCGTTCTGCCCAAAGTCGTAAATCCATACATTATCTTTAATCCGGGTAACTTTAACTGCTTTCTTTGTGTCGATAACTTTAACCTGCGGTGCAGCAGATGATAAGCCTTTCAACTTTCCTCCCGGACCTCCAGTTTCAATAGCGCCTGTCCAATTGGTGTTGGTTTTAAAATTTGGTTTATTCCATCCGGCAATTTCCAGATTGGCATTGTAATCTTCGCCACCAAACATGTTTGAATAAGTAATTGGCCCAGGTGAAACCTTCCATGTTTTATCGGTGCCGATGGTTTTTACACTACCATCAGCATATTCTAAACGCAGCTGTGCTATGGCTTTTAATGGTCCATAAGCATTTAAAAATTTTACGTAACGTATAGAATCAGGTTGAATGTTGTACATCCCATTGCCCAAAATAATCCCGATAGCGTTGGTACCTGATAGAAGTTTGCTGGTGATATCGTATGTGTTGTACAGAATGGTTTTTTTATATTCTGTCCACCCTGGAGCAAGTAAATCGTTACCTACTTTGTTTCCATTAATGCTCAATTCAAATTCAGACATGCCACTAATAAAAACTACCGCTCTAAGCAGATTTTTATTCACCTGGAAATCTTTTCGCAAAGCCATTGATGAATAATTCGGTAGCGATTTGCGATCTTGAGGTTCATCGGTTAAATTCTTTTTCGACCAACCACTTTCTTCATTACTATCAGAAGCCTGAACTGCTTTATCAGCTGCAATATTTTTTCCGTTAGAGAACACTTCGATTTGCCTTAAAGCAAATTGATAATTTTTATCTCTACCCCATAATTTACTAGCAGTTAACCTGATAAATCTTCCTGACGCATTTTTTAAAGGGATTGAAACCGGTTTCCATCCGGGATTTCTAAAGCCTGATTCTGTATAATCTACTAAAGTTACAGCATTGTTAAATTTTTCGTTATCAGCCATTTCTACTTTAAAGTGAGATGGAAAACCATAACCCGCTCTATCTTCAAAAAACATTGGGGTTAGCCTAACCGCTGATATTGATGCAGTTTTGCCCAAATCAACCTGTACCCATTTTGTTTTTGTTTGCGATGAGCTACGCTCTGCCCGATAACCGAAAGGCGTAAGAGAAAATTTTTCTGCACCTTTTGCACTTATCCAGTTTGCAGACCAATCTTTATCATTTAAAATTCCCATTATCCAACTGGCTGGCAAACTCCATTTAGATACGTTTCCATGATTATCCCAAACCCTAACCTTCCAAAAATACTTTCTACCCGATTTTAAATTTAAACCCGCATATTTAATAAAAGCCATTTGGCTCGAAGCAACCTTTTCCGAATTCCACAAATCGCCATTGTTTTTTTCTAGGTTTTGCGCTGTGCTTGATACAATGATTTGATAGGCAGTTTGCTCAACATCTCTGCTATCTAAATCTGACTTAATGATATAGCTCAAACCCGGTTGTTGCACATCAACCCCCATTGGATTGCTATACAATTCGCATTTTAAATTTATGGGTTCTAACGTAACAGGTTTGGCAAAGCAAACAGCATACACCATTAAAAGCAGAATGGCTATAGAATATTTTCGAAGTTGATGCATTATAATATGTTTATGTTATTAAAATAAAAAGTATCGTGAGACTATACCATAAATCAATTTATCTTTAAATCTTGTCATGTTGAGCTTGTCGAA
This sequence comes from Pedobacter jejuensis, assembly GCF_003725795.1. Lineage (GTDB taxonomy): Bacteria > Bacteroidota > Bacteroidia > Sphingobacteriales > Sphingobacteriaceae > Pedobacter > Pedobacter jejuensis. Next base: position 251,788 of record NZ_RBEE01000002.1, read on the forward strand.
ACGCCTCAAAAGCTAGTTTTTTAAGTCCTTCGGCAGGCTCAGGATGACAAGTCTTATCTATGATACAACCTCATGACGATAATCTTTATTTTTAAAATTTATTAGCCAAAGGCGACAATAACCCCTTTACTATTCACTAAAAAAACGGACTCAACGCTGCTTCAGAAGCTGGCAATGGGAACAATGTCCTGATGGTTGTGTATGAACCAGGTGATGGCGTTATACCTGCAGGAAAATAATAGCTTAATGGGTTTGCTTTAAATCGCACACCAAAAGCTTTCATTACTTCATCGGCTTTGCCTGTTCTTACTAAATCCAACCATCTTTTGTTTTCAAAAGCTAGTTCTACCCTTCTTTCGGCTAAAATTGCATCTCTAACAGCTGTTTGTCCGGCAGCAACACTTGGCGCTAAACCGGTACGAGGATTTGCTCTTACCTGGTTTAAATAAGTTAGCGCCTCGCCTGGTCTGTTTTGCTCATTTGCAGCTTCAGCTAAAAACAGTAATACTTCTGCATAACGGTAAACCGGCCAGTTATCATTTGTATTGTTGGTGTTTGCATGAGCATGCGCATATTTTTTAATGTATGGATAAGTAACTCCGCTTGCGGTTAAGAAACCGATTGAAGCATCTTTACGTTTATCACCTGCCTCGTAAGCAGCAATAATATCGGGTGTTGGTAGGTTAAATCCTTGTATGGTTCTTGGTACCTCTGCAATTCCCGTTACAGCAGTAATTTCGGCAGCAGAAATGGGCTGAATTAAGAAAGTATAAAAGAAGTTACTAGCTAAACCTTCTGGGCCTTCTTTAAACTGAACCTCAAAAACCGATTCGCTATTATTTTTTTGTGAAGGATTGAAAACATTGTTATAATCCGATACAAGGCTATATCCGGTTACTTCTTTCAATATCGCTTCAGCCTCTGCCCATCTTTTTAGTACGATGTAAACATTTCCCAGCAAAGTTTTGGCCGCACCAGATGTTGCACGACCTGCCTCTTGCGCTGCTTTATTTGGCAATAATGTAGCAGCTTGTTTAGCATCAGCAATAATTTGTGTATAAACAGCATCTACTGATGATAATGGAAGTGAAGTTTCATCTAAAGTTTTAACAGGTTTTAAATGCAGAGGAACCTGACCAAAATATTGTACCAAATCGAAATAAGCAAAAGCCCTTAAAAAATAAGCCTGACCTTTAATGTTATTTTTTGATGCAGCATTAAATTCTACCGCATCTATAGGATCCAAAACCTGATTTGCTCTTGCGATAATTGTATAATCTGTAAAGTATTTATTTGCGGTAACCGGACTATTGGCATCATCGGTAAAATCTTTAATGTATTCCGATTGAATAGAACCTCTATCATTTGGATTATATTTATATGTCGTATTATCCGAGCGCTGCTCTCCCATTGCCCAAGCCCCGTTGTTACCGCTATATAGACCTCTTAAAGGAGCATAAGCGCCATTTATGGCCTGTTGAAAATCACTCTCAGATTTAAAGAATGTTGTGGTACTTAATGCTGTTTTTTGAGGGACTTCTAAAAAAGCTTTCTTACATCCTGCCAACGCTATTAACAAGATGGATGATAAGATTATATATTTTTTCATGATTATCTGATTAAAATTTATTTAAGATTTACATTGATACCAAGCGTAAAAGTTCTTGGTACCGGATAAGCTGAATAGTCTAAACCTTGCTTTAATGAGCTTGGTGCATTACCATTTAGGTCGGTACCAATTTCAGGGTTTATACCATCGTAATTTGTAAATGTAAATGCTTGTTGAACACTGGTATATAACCTAACACTTTTTAACCAGGTGATTTTTTCTGTTGGCAAAGTATAACCCAGCGTTATATTTTTTATGGTTAAGTAACTTCCATCTTGTACGAAACGAGTATGAAATTGAGCACGATCATCTCCGGTTGAGGCAGTAGTTTTACCATATTTACCTGCTCCAGGATTTTGAGGCGAACGCCATCTATCTTTTACTTCTTTAAGTACATTAAATACACCATCTAAGTTGGTTGTGCCTTCGTCCATCATTCTGGCAATATCATTACCATAAGAACCACTAGCTACAATTGCTAAATCGAAGTTTTTGTAAGCAAAGCTATTGGTAAAACCAAAAACGAATTTCGGGAACGGATTTCCGATTACGGTTCTGTCACCTTCTGCATCACCATATTTTATAACACCATCGCCATTTAAATCTCTAAATTTTATGGTTCCTACTTGTGAGTTTACACTTTTTGGAGAGCTATTGAAATCTGCCTGATCTTTGTAAACACCATCCTGAATCAAGCCCCAAAACTGGCCAAGTCTTTCTCCAACTCTGGTAATTGTACGAGCCGTACCATCAGAAACATATAAATCGTTACTCAAAGAAGATAAAGCAAGTACTTTATTATCACTAAAAGCAATATTGAAATTTGTATTCCATTTAAAGTTGCCAACTAAATTGTTGGATGTAATCGCAAATTCATGTCCCCAGAATTTAATTGAACCAACGTTTCCGGTAAATGACGAAAAGCCTGATTCACGCGGTACTGGTAGAGAAAATAATAAATTTGAGGTTTTTTTAGTGTAATAGTCGTAAGTAAAATTGATTCGATTATTGAATAAAGCTAAATCAACACCAAAATCAAATTGTTTCGTCGATTCCCAGGCTAGTTCTGTATTTCCTAATCTGGTAACCGCAGAGCCACTGCTAATTGTAGAGCCGAAAGGATTATTTACACCACCAGCTACCGTTGCATATTGTTCGTAATTACCTAAATTATTATTTCCGGTTGTACCATAACTACCGCGAATTTTTAGGAAAGAAATTGGTTTAATGCCCTTTAAAAAAGATTCTTCACTAACTACCCAACCAGCAGAAACAGATGGGAAATTACCATATTTTTGATCTATTCCAAAACGCGAAGAACCATCTCGGCGAATACTCGCTGCGAATAAATACTTGCCTTTGTAGTTGTAATTAAATTTCGCTAAAAATGAAACTAAACTCCATTCCTGAATATCAGAAGTTGAATTGTTTTTCACCAAGGCTGCACCTATGGTTTCAATCCTGTCATCAGGAAAGTTAGAACCACTTATGGTGCTATAATCACTACGGTATTTTTGTTTGGTAAAACCACCTAAAATATCAAAATTATGATCTTTTATTTGCTTAGAATAACCAATGGTATTTTCTGACAGCCATGAAAGATATTGATAATTAGAATCGAATAAACTAGCCGTTAAAGAACTTGGAGAAGATGCAAAAGCTCTTGATGCTGTTGAAGGCTGAAACGAATGGAATAAGGATTGAGCAAAATCTACATTGATACTCGATTTTAAAATAAGCTTACTGATTGGCTCATATTCTACATAACCATTTGATAAAATTCTATTGTCTTTACTTTTATTGGTAATGTCCTGAATAGACCTAACCCAGTTTGGTGTAGGAAATGAGGTAATGCCAGGTGTTGTTACCGATACCGGATAGCTTCCATCTGGGTTTTGATAATTTAATATTGGCGGAGTTAGTAAAGCATTGTTAATTAAACCGCCACCACCAAAAAATGTTCCATCAGTAGATGGAGAATTGTTAACCGTATGTGTTGGTGCTAAGTTAAAACCTAACCTAACTTTATCATTTAATTTAAAAGTTGAGTTAATACGTACCGAAAATCTTTCGTAGTTAGAATTTAGTAAAACACCATCCTGCTTTAGATAACCAGCAACTATAGCATTGCTAAAATTTTCTTTATTGGTATTTATGGATACGCTGTAATTTGTTATTGGCGCAGAACGTAACATGGCATCGTACCAATCGTAACCTTCGCCATATTGCGCTGGATTTTGTAGTGCTGTAGGTACCGGCTGACCCAAATCTTCGAAATATTCTTTTTTGAATTGAGCCCATTCGGTACCATTCATCATATCAGGACGACCTTTTTGCGGCACTTTTTGTGTACCCGTGTAAGCACTTGCAGAAATGTTTGTTTGTCCTGATTTGGCACTTTTTGTAGTTACCACCACAACACCAAAAGCCGCTCTAGAACCATATAATGATGTAGATGCTGCATCTTTTAAAACGGTAATGTTTTCAATCTCATCGGGGTTAATGTTACTGATATCTCCGGCAATTGGAAAACCATCTACAACATATAAAGGTGCAGAACCTGTTGTAATTGAAGCCCCACCACGAATACGAACCTGTAAACCCTGCCCAGGTTTACCCGATGCCTGATTAATCTGTACACCAGCCAATTTTCCCTGAAGTTTCTGTGTAATTTGAGCAGCAGGAATATCCTGAAGTTCTTTTGAATTAACCGTTTGTAATGCTCCGGTTGAACTCCTTTGCGTGGTACTTCCATAAGCAACCACAACAACATCATCTAAAGATTGGCTCTGTTCAGTAAGTTTTGCATTAATAACGGTTTTGTTATCAACCTTTATTTCACTTGCTTTGTAACCGATAAAAGAAAACACCAAAACGGCATTGTTATCAGGAACAACAATTTTATAATTTCCGTTCCCATCAGTACTCGCCGTGTTTTGGCTACCTTTAACAGAAATACTTACGCCAGGTAATACATCACCCGTGTTAGAGGTTACTTTTCCGGAAACGGTAATGGATTGTGATTGCGCCCGTAGAGGCTCAGAAATTAGAAAGAAACACGCGGTTGCGCAGATGCCAATTAAGTAATTGAGCATAACCTTCCTAAAAAGGTTTTTAATTGTAAAAATCTCCATAAATTGTTTAGTATTTGGTTAGCAACTATTTGATTTAGTTATTATCATAAAATTATGAGTTGCGATTCCGGTAGAAATACACGATTTGATAATTCCGTTATAAATTTTGACTTTTACATATCATTTAAAAAGGAGTTCGCTAATTTGAGAAAATTATCGTTTGAAATAAGTTGCATTAATTCGGATTAAAGAATATGAATAACTACTTTAAATACCTTCCTGTAAGTGATGAGGAAAAAATTTGGGGCCTGTATGTATTAAATGCAGGCTGTACCCGAATCGAACCAGAACAGGCTTATCCCTATAAAAATCATCCTTCTCACCACAATTTTACGTGGGATAATGGCCGCGTATTAAACGAATTTCAGCTTATCTACATTACAAAAGGTCAGGGTACTTTCGAATCAGAATCTGCTGGTAAACAAGAAATTGCAGCAGGTAATATTATTCTTTTGTTTCCGGGAGAAAGGCATCGTTATAAACCAAATAGAGAAACCGGTTGGGATGAATACTGGATTGGTTTTAAAGGCGGAATTGTAGAAAATTTAATTTCGAACAACTTTTTTAATAAAGAAATACCCATTACAGATTTAGGTTTTAATGAGCGAATTTTGAGTTCGTTGCTGGAGATTATAGAACGATCTAAAGAGGAGAAATCTGGCTACCAATCATTAATTTCTGGAGCTGTTTTATATTTGTTAGGGCATATACACAGCAGTACCAAGCAAATTGGCTTTGATGGGAAAGAAGAATTGGTGAAAATGATAGATAAAGCCAGGTTAATTTTACGGGCTAACATCGACGAAAATATATCACCAGAACAAGTTGCCTGCGAACTTAAATTGAGCTATTCGTATTTTAGAAAAGTATTTAAAACTTACGTAGGCATATCTCCCGGGCAATATTTAATTCAATTAAAAATACAAAGAGCGAAAGAACATTTGTTAAACCCAGAGAAATCAATCAAACAAATTGCTTATGATTTAAACTTTGAATCTAACTTTTATTTCTCTAAAATTTTTAAAGATAAAACCGGACTTACGCCCAACCAATACCGCGATATGCAGAATATAAAAATGAAATCTGCAAAAGTTTGATCGCTAAAAAAACCGCTAAGGTACAGCTACGCCAGCACTAGCAGACCATAATGTAAACCATTCTTGCAATTCTAATTGTACTGAAGTTGCTTTCATTAATTTTGCAATTCGGCTTTTATCAGCAGTACCAAAAACTGGTAAAATACCTGCCGGATGATTTAAAATCCAGGCAAGAAATATAACATCAACAGGTACATCATATTTAACTGAAAGTGTTGTAGCCATTTTAATTAAACGTTGAGATTGCTCATTATCATTTTTAAACACCGAACCCAATGGAGACCAACACATTGGCGTGATATTGTTCGTTTGCATATGTGCTAAACTGCCATCAAGCATTGCATTAAAATCGGTTATAGAAAACTTGATTTGGTTATAGTTTATTTTAATTTTCGTGTTTATTAAATCAGTTTGTTCAGGTGTAAAATTTGAAACACCAAAATCTAAAATTTTACCATCGTTTTTAAGCTTTTCAATCGCCTCGGCAATTTCATCTGCCCTCATCAACGGACTAGGGCGATGAAGCAATAATAAATCAAGATAATCGGTTTTTAAGTTTTTTAAAGATTGTTCAACCGACCAGATGATGTATGATGCTGAATAATCGTAATGCTTTATTACATTTTTTCGGCTTGCAGATTCCATTTGAATGCCGCATTTAGAAATCAATTGTATCTTATTTCTTTCTATTTTACTTTCGTTAAGCGCTATACCAAATGCAGCTTCTGTTGTATAATCGCCGTAAATATCTGCATGATCAAATGTTGTGATACCATTTTCAATGCAACAGTTCATCAATTCTATCATCTGTTTGGTGTCGCAATCTTTACCCCAAACACCCCAAGTCATGGTGCCTGCAATTATTTTCGAAAATGGTGCTTTAGTCATGATTATTTATCCTTAGTAAAGAATTTTGATATCTTGTTTATTTCAAAATTCAAGTCAAAACTAATTAAAGAAAAGCTTCGAAGTTAGAATTTTTAAATAAAAAACTATCTAAGAAATAAAAACTTGGGCTATTGATGATTTTACTTAATTGCCAAACTCATCATATTTAAAACGTATTGTACCGCAGCTTCATCATACCTAATACCATAAAAACCATCTTCCCCATAACCTTTTGCCAACCTTCCGGAGGTAAGCAATTGAGATACAATTAGCTTTCCTTTACCCTTGCCAAAGCCAATAAGTGCTACAGGCGTTTGTGTAAGATTTTTTGCTGAATTGGCCAAAGGAATAAAACTATCGGCAAGCCCATTTTTTGAATCCAGGTAGTTTTTATTTAAATCTGTGATCAAAACCGGCGTATTTAAATTTAACGATGTTGAAAGTGATGGAGCATCTTGCACCAGAAAATAAATCTTATCCTTTAACTTCTTTTTAATCGTTTCATTATTCGGCAACATAGAAAATTCATAAAAACCCTGTAGTTCATAAGCATAATATGGCGCAGTTTTAACTTTTTGCTCTTCGGCCCCTCTTAATTTCCACTGGGTTACAAATGCATCGGCACTCAACCCTTTAAATTCCATATCGGCTGCAGGCACGATAAGCCCTCCACGTAAACCATTCCAAATTCTGGTGTAATCATCTGGCAAATTATGCCAGAGCGCATTATTTAACCTATCGGGATGGATGTAACTTTCGGGCTCAGCAGTTTCTTTAAATTTTAACGAAACGCCATTAAAAAGCTGATAAACATTCACCTTAGGATTATAAACACTAGCAACTCCTTGCAAAGGCCCAAGATCGCCAGCATTTTTTGGATATCCCTGTCCTAGAGGCCGATCACCAACATCAAGCATTACTACAGATTTTCCTTTGGAAATTGAATTTTCCAACACACCAGAAAACAAAGTATTACCGTTAGCAAATTCATCCCAATCTGCTTTTGAGGTTAAAAGTAAATTAGCAGAAGGATTGCTCAAATCAACAGTTTTTATATTTAAATGATTGAGAAAATGCTTCAGCTCTTCTTCTTTTTGAGAAATGCCGACAATTACATTTTTAATATTTTCTGGAATTTTAGCTTTAAAAACATGAATTTTCCATTTGGAGATTACCGGATATTTTATTTCTGGTGGTCTGTTTAACAACTCGGCTTTGATAATATAATCGCCATTAACTCCAGGCAAGTTTAAAGAAACTTGAATTACTTTCTTATTGAAGGCGCTTACTTCTGATTTTAAATTTTCTTTTAAAACAACTTTACCAGTTGTATCTTCAACAGTTATGGCAACAGCTAACATATTACTTTTTGCTTCATCATTAAACAAATAAATTGGCAATCTAATAGCTTGATTTGGTTCAAAATTTTTATCCCATAAATCGATACTAACACTTAACGGAGAGAATGAAGCTGTTAGAGCATCCCAAACAGGCTTAGGCTTACCATCTTTTAATGGCCCCAAAAACCAGGTATTGCCATCTTCGTAACTGCCCAAAGCACAAAAGGGTGCAAAACCCGCAGCACCAATACGCCTCCAGTATTCGGCAACCCGTGCATTCGATTCAGCCTGAAATTCAAGTCTTTCCGCTTTAGTGTTTTTTCTGCCCAGAAATCGAAGAAAACTTTCCTTTAGAGATGGATACCCGCCTAAATCACCATTTTCATTTAAATAGTTTCCTCCAAACTCATCAGCCATTATGGCTTTCGGAAAAACATTTGCATCGTCATAATACAATCCCAGGTTCTCAAACATGCTCCACCAGTATTTATGGATATGAATAACATCTCTGTCTTCTAAAACCAAGGCAGGATAATCTGGCAATAACTTATCGAGAGCTGCCCAAACTGTTTTCAGCTGGTCGCCCACAGTTTCATTATAGGGATGGATTAGCGAAACCGAAGGGTGCCGCATTGCTAAATCGAGCCAGCTTTTATACTGTATTAAAAGACTTTCTTCTGATGCAGGCATTCCGTGAAAAAAATTCCATTCATATTGCACAACCAGTCCAAGCTCATCACACATATCTAAAAACTTTTCGGGAGGTAAACCTAAATGGAAACGCAGATAATTTGCGCCATGATCTTTTGAAAGTTGAATAATGTTTCGTTTAAACCAGGCAGAATCATATCCTAATTCTCGCCCTTCTTTACTTCTTACCCAACGATGCCAAACCACAGTTCCTCCTTTAGCAACAAGTGGTTCGTTATTTAAATAAAATTTTTTATTTCTGATTTCGAATTTTTTAATGCCAAAAGGAATTTTATACCTATCCATTAATTGATTTTTGTTATCAAACAATGTTAACTGAACACGATATAAATTTGGTGCTTTCGGACCCCAGCTTTTTAATATTCCTTTGGTGATAACATTCACAGAATCCCGATTGCCTGAAATAAACTTAGATTGGGTAATTAGTATTTTCCCTTTGTTATCAAAAATTTGTAGTAATGCTTTGCCCTTAAAGTTTGTTTCTCCGTTCAAATCAAATTTAAAACTAACATTTTGCGCATTGTAATTGATAAATGGAATAACCCGTTCGATACTTACTTTACCATGCAAATTTAGTTCTACGCCATCCCACAAACTTGAGGAAACATCCGAACGCCATTGGTCGGCCTGAGGTGTATAAGAGGCATCTGTTGGCGAAACATTTTTAAGCGATGCTAATGCAATTTCGAGTGTGATGGTATTTCCGGGCTTGATATTTTTATTGTTTAACTGAAAGAAAACCGGAGCCATACCGCCTTCTTTTTCTTCAACAAATTCGCCATTAATGTAAACCTGTGGCTTAAACCGTGCTCCTTTCAGTTGTATTGTGGCATTTGTCCATTTACCTAAAGGCAATTTAATTTCCTTTTTGTACCATAAAACTTCGTTAGAAATTTTAGCCGGATCGTTATGAATTCCGGGAACATTAACCTTAGAAGTGTATTTTCGACCGAAGCCCATTTCCCATTCACCATTAAGCGAAACAAGCTTTTGGTTTAGGTTTTCTTGCGAAAAACAAAGCAATGAAAGCAATGAAAGCAACAATACCGAAAAAGATTTTTTGATTTTTAGCATAATTAAAATTTTGCCTTTCTTTTAGGATTTGTGTTCTTTATTTAAAATCGAACCAAAGGCTACCTTTATTCCATGAATAATTTAGCTGCATATTTTTTTGGCTCTGCGGACCAAGTTTTTCAGCAGCTTGAAACTTAGTTCCTATTGCACTAATTCCATCTAAAAAACCTAAATCGCCATCAGGAAATACAGGAGTGGTATTATTATTTGTCGCACCAGCTGCCTTTTGAGGTTTTAACATTTGAAAAAATGTGCCCTTTTTTGAGGTGTAAATTGTAAATGGTGATTGCTTATTCTTTACCGTTACCCAATACACATTTGAATAATAGCCTTTAAACTCTGGGTATTTCCAACTTTCTCCGGTTATGGTATTATTAAAATCGTTATTCCAAACACCAAAAGTTGTGCCTTTCAATCTATTTTTCCAAACGCGATAAGGACCATTTCCTTCCCATTTCATACCGGTGATGTTTTCTTCAGGATAGTTAAAAGTAATGCCCATAAAATCAACTTCACCGCTTACGCTATATTCATAATCGAGTTTAACAGTCTTTCCTGATGAAAAAATCCATTTTACTTTAAACTTTGCTTCATTATTATAAATAGGCTCGATAATGTAATCATCGCCCGAGGCATAATGCTTAAACTCTTTAAGTTCACATTTAACACCCGCCAAAGCTGGTCCGCCAGAAATTGAAATCTCTGATTTAGCATTTTTAACATTCTGAATGTAGCCTGTTTTTTTATCGAATTGATAAGAAATGCCATCAACAACAAGGGTTAAAGCCTTACCAGTTTCTGAAACATCCATTTTAGATTTTGAATTCGCATTATTTGTTATTGGAGCAGCAGGCATTTTAATTGCCCAACTCCAGGTAAAAAGTTCTTGTTTAAAAGCATCAAAAGCGGTTAAATACAAAACATCACTGCTTTTCCAGTTTGCAGGAAGTGGAATGCTTAAAAAACCCTTCTCGCCAGGAGATAAAGTGATGCCCTTAATTTTACCTGAGGCTACCAAACTTTGCTGATTATTTGCGGCCGGATTTGGCAGGTTTGATAATTTCCACTCGAAACTGCATTGATTCAAATTTGTGAAGCTATATTGATTTTCGACTAAAACCTTTCCATCAAAATTGGCAGGCAAATCTTTCATCGCAATTTGCACCGGCGACCAGATTTCTTTTATGGTATAAAAACTACCTTCCTTTTCTCGGTGTGGACCTAAAATCCCATCTGGTGCGGCATTGCCTTGAATATCCATTTCACCATTTCTATCCAAACGGATTACACCTTCATCGGCAAACGACCATAAAAATCCACCTGCCGCGTAAGGATGCTTCATCATCATACTCCAAAAATCATCTAAACCCGCACCATGCCCACCATCGTGCAAGCCATGCATAAACTCGGTTGGGAAAAACACGTCATTTCCGTGTAAAGCTGTATTAACTACATAATTATAATCTGGGTAGTGTTTGGTATCGGTGCCATTGAAGCGCTCCCAAGGATGAATAACCAAACGTTTCTGGTTATCGTATTTTGCATACAGGTAATCTAAATCATAATTGAAGCCTCCTTCGTTTCCATTTGCCCACATTACAATTGAAGGGTGATTAACATCTCTAACAACCAGTTCCTTAACTAATTTTGTACCAACCTCAGTATCGTATTTAGCCTGCCAACCAGTTAACTCGTTAATAACATACAAACCTAAAGAATCGCAGGCTTCTAAAAAGCTTGGATCTGGAGGATAATGAGACATACGAACCGCATTCATATTCATCTCTTTAATTAATTTTACATCGGTAATATTTAAGGTTTTGCTTAACGTCCTTCCAGATTCTGGCCATTCGCTGTGCCTATTTACACCTTTGAAAATCACTTTTTTATTGTTTACATAAAAGCCATCATGCGGACGAAGTTCTGCTGTTCTAAAACCAAATTTTTGTTTTGTGCGATGGATTAATTTACCACTAGCATCAGTTAAAGTAACCACAACCTGATATAAATTTGGCGATTCGGCGTTCCATAATTTTACCTCATTGAACTGACCTTTGAGCGCTGTTACAGGATTTTGACCGATAATTTTAGATGAAATTTCTACTCCAACTTTTTCTCCATTTAACTTTTGTACCTGCGCTTTTACAACCGACCCAGCAACTGCATTTTCGGTATAGGCATCAAGATTGAATGAACCATTTGCTTTTGCATCAATTGCAATTCTATCGATATGTGATTTTGGGTAAATTTTTAAATATACCGGACGAAAAATACCACCGAATAACCAAAAATCAGCTTTTCTCTCTGCATTATTTACAGATTTATCAGTTGATTGTTTACTTACTTTTACCTCAAGCAGATTTTCACCATCAAAATTTAGCAGCGATGTAATGTTGTATTGAAAAGTATAAAAACCACCTTGATGTATTGGTCCGGCTAATTTTCCATTAATTTTAACTTCAGCCTCTGTCATAGCCGCTTCGAAAACGATAAAAATCTCTTTATCGGCACTACTCTTCGGAACCCTGAACTTGTATTTATATTGCCCCGTTTCTTCAGGATTTTGGGTATCCTTGTAATAGTTATAGGTACCAAAACCTTGTTGTTCCCAATTTGATGGCACTTGTATTTTATCCCAAACGCCACTTTTCATTCCGGTATTTACAAAGAAATCCCAGTTTACGGTATGGTCTTTATCTTTTCCTGATAAGTATTGATATTGGGTATCCTGCGCTTCAACATTTAGTGCAAAAAACGCAGTCGCGAACATAAAAAACAGCTTCTTAATCATATAGGGGTTTTTGAAGTAAATTTGTATAATTTAATTTGTTATGACTGCGTTTTTGAGAATAATGTTAACATTAAGATAATATTTCATTACTTAATTTTAATGATCGCAGGCTTTAAACCATTTGATGAAGCTTTTAAAGTAACTGCTCCTGGTTCGCCGGTAAATTGTACAATAACCTGTACCAAGCCACTAAATAGTTTTCTTTTCCAGGTGGCAGCAGGTTTTAAAACCTGAAATAAACCCGGGTCTGCATTGATATTATCCCAGCTTTGAACTTTCAAAATTGGTGTCGCCAATATAGCGATTGTATTTTTGCCAGCTTTTAATACTGATTTATCAAGTACAAAAGCATTTCCTTTTTTATTTTCTGTAAGCTTATCGGCTATTTTTTTTCCGTTGATGTAAATAGACTGTTGTTTACCTAAGCTTTTGTAAAAAAATGTGATTTTAGTTTGATCATTCCAATCTTTCAAATCAAAGTTTCCTCTGTAAATTAATGCCTTAACTTTTTTACCAAATTCCTGAGTCCTTTCTTGTTTAAAGGCATAATCCCAACCTGTTAAATCTGTTGAAAGTTCGGTTACATCATCAACATTTGAAATAGGTTTTTCTTTAAAATCGTTAATTCGAATCACATCAATATGCTCAATAAATTGGTCGGGTTCTAACGAGGTTGGATTTCCATTACCAACACCAATAATTTTCGCCGGACCACTGATTTCAAAATCAATATCATTAACCGCAGTTGGAATAGCCTGATTAGAAGCATCTCTAACATCAACCTTTAAAATAGCTAAAGTTGATTTTTGTACAGGTATTGCTTCCTGTGTTATAGAAACATGGGTTGGATATGAGGTTGTTTTAACCACATCCGTTAATGTTTTTTTACCGTTTTTATACCCAACTGCTTCTAGTGTTCCGGGTGAATAATTTACGACCCAGTTTAAATGTCCGTTCTCCTCCATCCGCTTTTTACCTAAACTTTTTTTATTCAGAAATAATTCTACTTCATCGCAGTTGCTGTAGGCTTTAACTTCAATTGGCTTTCCATCGCTTCCTTTCCAGTTCCAATGTGGCAAGAGGTGTATCGTAGGTTCTTTCGTCCACCATGATTTTAAGTACCAGGTATTATCTTTCGGGAAGCCACACAAATCAACCATACCGAAATAAGAAACTACCGATGGCCATCCGAAAGGCGTTGGTTCTCCTCGGTAATCAAAACCGGTCCAAATGAACATTCCTGCTAAATAAGGACGGGCGGCATAGTGTTTCCAACCATCTTCTAAACTCAGGAAATTCTCATTTTGCCTGGTATCGTAAGCAGCAAGTTCATGCTTTTCCATATTATTGATGTACAAACCTCTACTTGCCACTGTTGATCCTTCTTCAGTTCCCCAGCTAAATTGCGCAGGAAATTTTTTATGCTGCTCATCCGTATTCTTGGTTGCCACATAATTATAACCCAGTACATCTATCGTTGTAGAAATTCCATTACCAATTCCTCCACTTACCGCAGCTGTAATAGCTCTTGTTGTATCTATTGTTTTAGCGAATGCCTGCATGGTTTTAGCAATTCTGGCACCTGTAATATTGCCTTCAATATTCCATTCTTCATTACCGATAGACCAGCTGATGATGCTTGGGTGATTGCGATCGCGTATGATTAATTTTTTAAGGTAGCTTAAATTCTGATCGGTAATGCCCATTAAACGGTTTTCATCAATCACCAGCATGCCTAATTTATCACATGCATCTAGCAATTCTGGTGTTGGTGGATTGTGCGAGCAACGATAAGCATTGCTACCCATTTCTTTTAGCTTACTGATTCTAAAATACTGCATTTCATCTGGTAGCGCAACGCCAAGACCTGCATGATCCTGATGGTTATTTGTACCTTTCACTTCAACTCTTTTACCATTTAAAAAGAAGCCTTTATCAGCATCAAACCGTATTGTTCTTATTCCGAAGTTTGTTTTGTATTCATCAATTACTTGCTCATTTTTAGTTATTATTGTTAGTAGCTGATATAAATATGGATTTTCCAAATCCCATAATTGTGGATTAATTACCGGAATATCAATGGTAAATTCCTTTTCTGCCAATGCATTCAATTCAATATTTTGAAGCGAGCCAGATGCGACAATCTTGCCTTTTGCATCAACAATACTTTGTTTGATATTAAATTTATCATTTTTAAGTGCATCGTTTTTTAAGGTAACACTTGCTTTTACAACTGCATTATTGTTATTGATTGTGCTGCGAACAAAGGTTCCGTTTGGTGTAACATGTAAAGGAGCAGTTTTATTTAGCCAAACATGGCGGTAAATTCCGGCACCTTCGTAAAACCAACCTTCTTCTATGGTTACATCAGCACGTACGGCAATTATATTTTCACCTCCGTAATTTAAATAATCTGTAATGTCATATTCGAAACCATGGTATCCGCTTGGTTCAATACCCAGGTAATGGCCATTAACCCAAACGATTGAATTTCTGAAAACGCCATCAAAAGCTATACTAATTTTACGACCCAAATCTTTAGCTGGGATAAATACCGATTTACGATACCAACCTACACTGGCATCAGGAAAATTACGACCAATAGCTTTAAAACCGTGACTTAAGCTTGCATTTTTATCAAAGCCTTGTTCAACTGCCCAATCATGCGGTACATTTAACTTCCGCCAGGTTCTGTCGTCAAAACCTGGTGCCGCAGCTCCATCTCCATAACCAGTTTTAGCCAGATAGGAAAAATAACCTGTTCCATTGTAAAAATCTTTTTTAACATCATAAGGATGCCCTAAGGCAAAACGCCAACCAGTATCTATCAGTATATGTTCACGTTTTAACTCAATTTTATTTTGGGCAAATGATGCTGTTGTTGGGCCTAATTTAATCAAAAGCAAAAAAGCCAATATTTTATATGATTTCATTTATGTGTTTATCCTTATTTAATTAATAGATATTGAACTGAAAAAGGAGCAGATTCAAATTTAATATTACCTGTAACTGAAGCCGATAATGCTTTTATTGCTGATGGATTTTCTGGTCCGCCAGCTGTAAATTTTGTAGTTTCTCCGTTTACGAAGACTTTTTGAGAGAAGGAACCATTATCATCTCCTCCGGTTAAAGTGTAGAGGTAATATTGTTTAGAAGATTTAAATTCGGATAAGGAAAGCTCAACCACCTGACTTGAATTACCTTTATTAACGAGCACAACGCCTACCGCTCCGTTATTAAATTTTGATGCATAAGTTAACACATCTGGATTTGTTGGGTTGCTAGCTTTAAGCAATTCATCGCCAAAAAAACGCTGAAAATAATACATGTAATAATAAACAGGTCTGGGGTTCCAAAGCGGAACGCCCGGTTCATCGCCTTTATTAAACATACCATGATCGTTACCCTTTGAGTAACCATTTGCTAAATCCCAGCGGCTAGCCATACCAAATTTTAAATTGGCTAACTCACCTAAAACAATCGCAGCATGCATACCATTAATAAAAGAACAGGAATGTTTAGAGCCCGTTGCAAAAATATTCCATTCTGTAAGTGCCAAAGGTTTCTCCGGAAGGTTATAAAGTTTAGCCAATTCTTTCATATAACTGGCCATTTTGTTGGTTTCTGTTTTGGCTGTATTTAAAATGATTTCTGGTGATGAATTTTGCTCGTAAGGTGTGTAATAACTATGCAGAACATAATAATCAATAAGAGAACCTGCAGCTTTTAATAATCCATCATTCCAGTTTTTTGTGATTCCACCCTCCCAGGATTTTTCTTTGGCTGTTTCTATAACTACTGCACCAATAAAGATTTCGGAGTTAATTTCTTTTGCGGCAGCTCTCATCGAATCGGCAAAAACTTTTAAGTGTTCGCCATAAAGTTTACCGGATATCAGTTCGGGCTGATTATCCTTATTTTTTGAAGTATCTATTTTATAGCCTGCTTGCCAGGTGCCATAATTTTCGTTACCTATTTCCCAAAATTTGGTTTTCCCTTTGTCGAAACGAACCCAATCGGCTGCTAAATGAGCAGCTTTTTGAACAGGATTATCGCTGGTACCGTATCGGGCATAGCTATAATTTACACAGATGATGCCTGTACTATTCGTTTCATTAAGTAGTTTGTAATAGTTTGTTAAAGAAAGAGATGTTGGACTATCGTTAATCCCATACCATAAACGCTCGGGTTTTGGTACTCTTTTATCACCATATAAAATAATTTCGGGAACATCAGCGGGGCGTTTATCTCTGGATAAATTCCAAAAATAAACATTGCTCAAATTTCCACCCGGAAAACGAATGATGTTTGGAGAAAGTGCTTTAATGTGATTCATTAAAGCAGGTTGATCAACAATTTGAGTCATGTAAGGATTTGCGTTATTTCCGTACAAAAACTTTGAAACCTTACCTAAAGTATCTTTGTAACTGATGTTAACAAAAACCGATGACTTACTTACAGGGATAGTATGTTTTTTATAATCAGGTATTTGTACATCTTTTTTATTAATACCTTTTATAAAAAAGCCTTGCGTGCTTTGGCAAAACGAATTTTGACTGAAAATAACTGAAAAGAAGAGAATAAAGATGTAGAGTACTTTTTTATATAACATGAAAAACTATTTTTTATCTACTGCAACGAAAACAACTGAACGTGGAGGTAAGGTGATTTTTATGCCGCCATCTACCAATGCAGATTTTGCTGTTATGGCCTGATAATTTGCCGGGCCGCCAGAAACGCCAGTTGGACCATTATCATTTACAAATACCTTTGCCGAGAATTCTACATTATCATCGCCACCGGTTAAAGTGTAATAATAATATCGTGTACCGGCTGCAAAATTTGAAAGATTAATGTTTGCGGTTTGAGTGGATGTACCTTTATTTACAACTACGATACCAGCAGCGCCTGATGCAAAACCTGAAGCATAACTCACAACATCTGTAGAGCCGGAAACACTTGAAGCAATCATCCTGTCACCAAAAAATTTCTGGAAATAATACATATGATAAAATGCCGGTCTGGGTGTCCACTTCGTTGTTCCGTTGCCTTCATCGCCCAAACTAAAAAGGCCATGGTCATTTCCACCAGCGTAACCGTTAGCTAAATCCCATCTGCTTGCCATGCCATAGTTATTTTTTATTAATTCGCCCAAAACCATTGTGGCATGCATACCAGCGATGTGAGACACTTGCTGCTTTGACCCTTCTGCAAAAATGTTCCACTCGGTCATTGCAATTGGTTTTAAAGGCGCACCGTTATCCTGCGTTGTCTTTTTCATAAAATCCATGATGCTTTTAGATTCTGTAGCGGCTGTATTTAGAATAACCGAAGCTGAAGAATTTTGAGCATAAGGTGTATAATAAGTATGAACAATATAAAAATCAGCAGTATTACCAGAAGCTGTGAGAAAACCCGAATTCCAGGTTTTATCTACCGCATTGCTGTTACCGATGGATGCATCGTACTGAATAAGTTGTCCGCCAATTTTGATGGTTACACCCAACTCTGCAGCAGCCTTACGCATTGAATCGGCAAAAACTTTAAAATGTTTTCCGTATAAAGCACCATTAATAATTTCTGGCTGACCATCTTTATTATTTGCTGTATTGATTTTGTAGCCCGCCTGCCATGGTCCGGCATCTTCATTACCGATTTCCCAATACTTGGTTTTGCCTTTATCAAAACGAACCCAATCTGCGGCTAAATGTGCGGCTACCTGATCTGGATGCGCACTTGTACCATAACGGGCATAGCTATAATTTACAGATATAATTCCTGTACTGTTTGTTTGTTGCAGAAAACTATAATAGTTGTCGACAGAAAATGTCCAGCTTGCTGTGTTTTTACCATACCAATAACCTGCGTTTACAGGGGCTCCAGATTGGTTGTAAAGCATATCAGGCGCATCTGTAGGTTTCTGTCCGGGGCCGCTGTTGAAGAAAAAAGCACTCGAAATGTTTCCACCCGGAAAACGCATGATATTTGGGGAAAGGTTTTTAACATGATTAATCAGTAAGGGTTCGTTACCTAACTGACCAATATATGGATTGGTATTGTTTCCGAAAAGGTATTTAGAAACCTTACTTATTGTTTCACTATAATCGGCGTTTATAGTTACACCAGCTGATGCCGTTGGTTTAGCTACATCAGCAAAAGCAGGTGCGCTAAAACTTCTACCCTCCCAGTTATCCAGAAAAAAACCTATAGTTGTTGCTGTGCTTACATCTTTAGGCGGAATGATGGTGCTTGTACCAGCTGGATTTACCTGCGGTGTTTCAGGCATTGGCGCCTCGGGACTTTTTTTACAGGCTGTAAAAGCTAAACAAATTAACAGCATCCATCTGCTTGTATTCTTATTGTTTACAATTTTCATTTTAAGGAATGATTGAATTAATAAAATCAGGCTGTATCATAAATCAATTTATCCTTGGATCTTTGTCATGTTGAGCTTGTCGAAACGCCCCAAAAGGCAGTTTATGTAAGTCCTTCGACAGGCTCAGGATGACATTTTGTATTTATGATACAGCCTACTAAGAATACTATCTTCTAGCTTTAACAATTCTGATATTATCAATTGCTACATCAAATCTGGTAGTTACTGGCGTAGCGGTATCGTTTATGTACATAAAAGTCATTGGTCGTCTGCCGGTAGCATTTATAAGTTCAGTAAGCGTTGGAGACGAATCACCAGTACCTTCACCATTATTGGTTTTCTTTTTAAATTGAGTTAGCGGAATGGTTACGGTAAACCAAGTGTCTGATTTAAAGATTCTTGTTGCATCCGCTTTCCAAGGCTCATAACGAGCCAAATAAATCCAACTGCTTTCATCTCTTCTTATCATTATTGTACCACCACCCCATGGTTCTTTCACAAAAATTTCAAATTTAATTACATAACTCGAAACAGGATCTTGCAGGTTGGCTAATGGAACCCATTGAACAGCAGTTAAGTTAATAGACCTATTATCAGCCTGGTTATAGTTAAATGCAGAGATTGGTCCCGTAAACATTCTACCATAAAAACCTTGCCCACCCGGATACAGCACTTGATCATTTGTTCTAGAACTTCCAAATGAGTATGTGTTAACATCATCAAAATTGCATAACATACCTGTAACCTTATCATTATAAGAACTATAGGCAGTAGAACCACCCTGTGTTTTAACAATAATATCGCCCGAAGTTGCTGATGGAGGAACAGTTACGGTACAAGAAGTTCCATCGGATTTAGACACAATATTAGTTCCATCGGCACCGCCAGGAAAAGTTATATTGGTAATTAAGTATAAATATTGGCCATATAAAGTAATGGTTTGACCTGGTAAAGTATATTCGTTACTAACTGAAGAAACCACAGGCGGAGGTGGCGATATTGGAAAGGTAAAACTGGTCTCGCCAAATTTAGTTACCAATCTTATGGTGTTTTCCTGTCCTTTTGGTATGCTTGAAAATAAAATTGAAGGCACGGTTACTACAAAATTATCATCACCTACCAAAGCTGAATTAAATGTTGCCGGAAAACCACTAAAGTAAACTGCAGAAACTGTTTTTAAATTAGAGCCCTGAATAACAACATTTTGCCCAGAACCTACTTTTGTTAATGTAGAGTCGTTGGGAGCCGGAGTGATTGCCCTTAGTTTTGTAATTACAGGAGGTTGCTCATTATCTGTTTTTTTGCAAGCAGTTTGCAAGGCTAAAACCACCATCAATAACAGAAGGGTTAAGCTAAATCTGCTTTTTATAAGCTTTTTCATTATGATTTAATTTAAAATTAAATTAGCGGTTATTTATAATATGGTACAGCTGGCTGACTTAACAAAGGATTTGTAGAAACATCGGCCAAAGGGTATGGAAGTTTAAAAGAAGCATCAGTCGGAGTAGAAAACTGATCTTCGTTAACCCGCACGTTTGTTGCCGAGTTAAATGTTAACCTACCTCGATTCTGAGCCGCAATTTTAGCTATTGTTTGCGATGGATTAATATCATGCTCTCTTAATAAATCGAACCAATATTGTCCTTCAATAGCTAACTCCAACTGTCTATCTACCAAAACATCCGCTTTAGAAATTGGAGCAACTTTGGCTTCTACCCCAGCTCTGGCACGAACCAAATTATAATATTTAACGGCATCAGGATTAGAAGTGGTAGCTGAATTACCCATAAGTGCTTCTACATAAATTAAATAAACATCGGCAAGCCTAAGCATGTATGCTGCAGAACTTGTAGAAAGCGAATAAACCTGACCAGGATTATCTTCATTGGTACCTACAACGTATTTTTTAACGTGTGGTCTTTCATCAGTAACCTTGTAACCTCCATCCTTTTTTAACAATTCGGGATAGAAATCTCCATTTTGCATAAAGGTAGCTTTGCGGCGTAAATCCTTAACATCGTATTTATTGTAAATATCTATACTTGGTGTGTTCGCTGCGCCATACCCATCGCCGGCATTGGTTAATTTACCTTCGGCAGCATAATATCCTTGTGTGCTATTTCCAAGCCCGTAAGCATTCGGACTAGCAATAAACTGTAATGCAAATAAAGATTCTTCGTTATTATTGTTTTCAATTTTAAACAAATCGGCATAATTGGTTAATAATTTCAAACCGCTATTGTTGCAAACATCACCAGCATATTTTTTAGCACTATCTAATAAAGCAACATCTCTTTGTCCGTTTCCGGTACCTGTTCCATCATCTTTCAAACCAGATCTGGTTAAGTAAATTTTGGCAAGCATTCCTTCAGCAGACCATTTATTTACTCTTCCTTTATCTGGTACGGAGCGAAGATTTTGAGCAGCAAATTTCATATCCTCGATGATGAAACGATACACATCTTTTATCAGGTGTTTGTTTACCTGAGGCTGTTCTGCAAGTGTTCTATTATCGGTAATGATGGGGATTTCACCAAAATATTGCACCAGATAAAAATAGGCTGTTCCCCTCAAAAACCGAAGTTCGCCAATGGCATTGTTTTTGGCTACCGCACTTACTGAAGCATCTGTATTTTGATTGATGTAGATAATGTTCAAATTGCAATAGGCAATAATTTTGTAAAGTGAGCGCCAGGCTTCGTTTATTCTGGCATCAGAATTATTAACCGCAAAAGTAGAATACGCTACAAAGTTTGTTCTGGATAAGTTACCTGACAAGGCATCGCCCAAAACTAAAACAGACTTATCGTTAAAATCGAACCATGGTGTACCGTAAAGTGCACCTGTGGCAAGACGCAAATCGCCTTCAGATTTAAAAAAACTTTCTAGCGTAACTTTATCTTGTGGCGTTCTATCCAGAAAATCTTTTTTACACCCGAAAAATGAGCTTATGCCGATCATCAGGGCTATTGTGAAATATATTTTATTTTTCATCTCTATAAGTATTAATGTTAAAAGCCGGCATAAATACCAAATGTGTACGTACGTGATGATGGATATCTTCCATTATCAACCCCAGCCGATTGTGCGTTTTGAAACCGTGAACCAACTTCAGGATCGTAACCTGTATAATCGGTAATGGTAAATAAATTGGTTACGTTACCATAAACTCTAAAATAGCTTAGCTTAATTTTTTGCACCAATTTTGAAGGAAAACTATAACCTACAACCAAGTTTTTAAGACGTAAGTATGAGCCATCTTCGATGTATCTGGTAGAAACCCTGTTGTTATTGTTTAACGTTGAGGTAGAAATTCTTGGTACGGTTGTATTCGGGTTGGTGATAAACACATTATTAATATCTGCTGCACTTCCAGCTGGGTTTCTCAAGCCAATACGGGCGTAATCATTAACCGATTGCAACAAGCCAAATCCGCTTTGCAAATCTTCGTTTGTTCTTTTTAATTGATTGAAGATTTTGTTACCATAGTTTCCATTGAAAAATACAGTGATGTCAAACGCTTTATACTTAAATGTATTGCTAAAACCATATTGAAATTTTGGTAGTGGAGAACCTAGATAAGTAAGGTCTTTATTGTCGATGATTTTATCTCCATTTAAATCTCTAAACTTGATATCGCCAACCCAAACACCATTTACACCTATAGTTCCTTGACTTGCACTGTTAGTTAAATCTGCACCATCTTTAAAAACGCCATCTGCAATGAAGCCGTAAAATTCGCCGATTGATCTGCCTACAGTAACCTGCTGAACAATATCAGTTCCTAAATACTGAGGTAAGTTTGTGTTTTCTGTAATTAAACTGGTAACCTTATTTAAGTTTCGGGATAAAGTAACATTGGTTGTCCAGGTGAAATCTTTGCCTTTAACATTTACCGAATTTATGCTGAATTCAATTCCTTTATTAACAATCGAACCGACATTTTTGGTTGGTGCATTTAATTTTGCTACCGTAAACTGATCTTGTGGTGTTGTACCCGAATATAACGGCAGTGATAAACTGTTTAGCAGGTTGTTTGTGTTTTTATAATATGCATCAACTGTAAATTGCAACCTATCTTTAAAAAAGCTCGCATCAATACCTACGTTGGATGATTTTGTAGTTTCCCATTTAGCATCGGGATTTGGAACATTATCCAATAAAACGCCTAAGCCAAGTGCTGTTTGCGTTGTTCTGTAAGAAGTACCATAAACATAATCGGAGATATTTTGATTATTTACCAAGCCATAACCCAAACGAAGTTTAAGGTCGCTTATAAAATCAACTGATTTCATGAAAGTTTCTTGCTTTAAACGATAGGCTAATGCAAATGCATAGGTAAAATTCCATCTGTTTTCTGGTGAGAATTTAGATGAACCATCATAACGCACAGTAGATGTTAAGGTGTATTTATCATCATAAGTAAAGTTAAACCTACCGTAATATGAATCTATTGCCTGTTGGCTTTTACCACTTGTTGAGGTAGCTTTAGTTGGGTCGCCAAGATTAAGCTCAGAGTTTGTGGTTTGGAAATAGCCAGTAGCCGTTGCATCAACAAAGCTGCTTGTATTTAAACGTGATTCGTGTCCTAATGTTCCATTCAATTTATATTTTGAGGCGAAAGTATGGTTATAAGATAAGTAGGTACGAAAGGTATTGTTGTTGTAGGCTGTTGTACCTCTCCTGCCAAAACTGTTTGTTTTAGGAAATTGCCCAAACTGATATGCTGGCTCGAATTGTTCTATTTGCCCGAAATTATAGTTTACAGCAATCTCATTTCTTAGTACAAAATCTTTCAAAAAAGTTATATCGGCATAAGCACTACCATACACCTCACTCCTGGTTCTAGTATTGGTGTTAATTTCTGTAAGTGCAAATGGGTTGGTAAGCGTAAACAACGAACTCGAGGGTCCGCCGTAGGTTCCATCCGGATTGATAACAGCAATATCTGGCGATTGCCTAATGGCCAATTGAACTAAATTTCCATCCTGGTTATTTATATTTTCGTTAATGCGATTACCCGAGATATTGGTAGCCAATTTTAACCAGCTTGTTGCTTTGGTTTCTACATTTAACCTAACATTGTATCGTTTAAAGTCAGATTTAATAGCAATACCATCCTGAGATAAATAACCCACGTTAAGAATATAATTGGTTCTGGTATCGCCACCATTTACCGATAGGTTGTAGTTTTGAACTGGTGCCGTTCCGAAGATTGCCTTTTGCCAGTTTGTACCCTGCCCTAAAACAGATGGATCTGCAAATAGTGGATTAGGAACAGCACCATTTAGCACATCTCTTACATTTCTAAATGCTGCATATTCTGGCAATTCCATTACAGGCAAGTATTTTGGCAATTGCTGGATGCCGTAAGATGCATCGATACTTATTTTTGGCGGACCGGATTTTCCTTTTTTGGTGGTTACAATAACTACCCCATTACTAGCCTGGCTACCATAAATTGCAGTTGCAGATGCATCTTTTAATATATCAATGCTTTCAATATCTGATGGTGAAATGGTTGCAAGCGGGTTTGTACCCGGACTACCGCCTGTGTAAATGGCGCCGTTAACATCGCCGCCATAAAACACACCATCTACCACATATAAAGGCTCTTGATTGCCACCCAAAGTAGATACACCTCTAATTTGAACAGAAATACCTCCTCCAGGCTGACCAGAATTGGTATTGATAACTACACCGGCTACTCGACCTTGTAATGCCTGATCGAAAGTTGTAGCTGCCGATTTTGCAATGTCTTCAGCTTTTATGGATGATACAGAACCGGTTAAATCTTTACGCAAGGCAGTACCGTAACCAACCACTACAACATCGTTTAGGTTGTTAACTGCCATTGATAAAGTAATGTTTACCACGTCTTGGTTGCCTACAGTAATTTCTTTTGGCTGGGCACCAACGTAAGTAAATACCAATACATCGCCAACCGAAGCTCTTACCGAATAGTTTCCGGCAGCATCAGTAACGGCTAACTGCGTTTTTTTTGCTTTTAGTGAGATGCTTACCCCAGGTATAGCATCTTTTGAATTGTCGTCGCTTATTACTTTTCCTCGAATAGTTTTTTGAACTGCCTGGCTATAAGCTTCAGGAATTGTAAGTACAAGCGCTGTTAGGAAGAACAAGTAAACGATCCATGTTTTGTTTAGTAAGTTCTTCATCCTTTTAGTTTTGTAAAAAATTGTCTCATAAATGGTTAGTTTAAAATTTGGTTATTGTCTGTTTACCATCGTATCTGATGGTTTTATTTGGTTTTTGATTAAAATTTAATGGATTCGATTTTTTAGGATTTATGTAAATGATATTAAAAATTCTATTGCTTAACATTCCCTTGTATGAGCCTTTTCTATCTGCAATGGTTAGCGTTTTTAAATTATCGTTGTAATTGAAGGTTATTGTAGAAAACTCGCCTTTTTCGTAGTTATAATTCAATCCCTCATCTTCATATAAAGTAAATGTTCCGTCTTTACCTGCGTAAACTTGTAGCGTAATTGCATCCGCTGGTTTTTCATCAGTATATTGAATTTCCGGACCGAATGGTATAATAGAACCAGCTTTTACATAAATTGGCATTTGATTATATGGCGCATCTGCAGTAATTGTTTGGCCGCCTTTTACATATTTTCCGTTGTAGAAATCGTACCATCCGTTACCTTCAGGCAAGTAAACCTTTCTGCTTGTTGCACCATATTTATAAACCGGATTAATAAGCATTGATGGACCAAACATGTATTGATCGGCAATGGATTTGATTTTCGAATCGGTGCCATAATCCATAACTAAACCACGCATTATGGTATAATCATTTTGATAACTTGCACCAGCAAGCGAATATATATAAGGCATTAAGCGATAGCGTAACTTGTTGTAAAACAGCATACTTTTATATGCAGGATGACTTTCTGGTGCAATGTTGTATATTTCACGAAATGGAAACTGACCATGACTTCTAAATAATGGAACGAATGCCCCGAACTGATACCATCTTGTATTGAGTTCTCTCCATTCTTTTAAATCTTCAGTATTTGGGTCTTCATACCTGCGTTCTACCGAGAAACCACCAATATCCATTGTCCAATAGGGTAAGCCAGACAATGAAAAATTAATTCCTGCAGAAATTTGCGACTTCATATCTTCCCATCTTGATGCAATATCACCACTCCAGGTAGCAGCAGCATAACGTTGTAAACCCCCATAAGCCGAACGGGTTAAAATAAATACACGGCTGTTTGGGTTTTCCTTACGTTGACCTTCATAAACTCCTTTTGAATTTTGTAATGGAAAGGCGTTAAAATATTTTGTACCCGAACCGAGATAAGTTGGTGTCATATTTTGTTTTCTTTCCCAAATTGGCAGGTTAGAATGTATATCTGGTTCTGTTGCATCCATCCACCAGGCGTCAATTCCTTTTTTGTATAAAGATTTGTTCATCAAATCCCAAAAAAGGTTTCGAGCTTCAGGATTAAAAGCATCGTAAAAAGTAGAAGGATATCCCAACCAATCTTTTCTTCCATCAGCAATGTTGCGTTTATACAAAAAGCCGTTTTTATTCATCAGATTGTAATTGGCATTGCCAGAATAAAATTTTGGCCAAACAGAAATCATTAATTTCGTGTGATAGGTATCATGAAGTGTTTTGATCATGCCATCAGCATCAGGAAAACGGCTTTTTTCAAATTCATGTGTTCCCCAGCTATCTGGTTTCCAGTACTGCCAATCGAGTACAATATTATCGATAGGAATTTTACGGTCTCTAAATTCTTTTACCACACCCAAAAGGTCATCCTGGGTTTTATACCTTTCTCGACTTTGCCAAAAACCCATAGCCCATTTTGGCATTAAAACGGCTTTACCTGTTAATGTTCTGTAGCCGCTAATTACCTCATCGGCATTTGTTCCTGAAACGAAATAGTAGTTAATTTGATCGCCCGATTCCGATGCGAAAGCGTACTGATTTTCATCAGCTTCGGGTATTGGTGTTAGTGCTTTAATTGATAGATAGGATTCATTGCCATCAGGAATCCATTCTATTTTGATATCATATTTTTTGTCTTTCGACATTTCCGTTTCTACAACTGCAGAACCAGGATTCCATGCTTGGCGCCATTTATCAACCAACATTTTACCATCAATCCAGATTTTGATATAACCAGCATACTTAACATTAAAATGTTGAAGACCAGTATATCCAGAGGATATTTTACCTTCATAAGTTACTTTTCCGTTAGCCATTTTAAAGCTATCGGGAAATTTTTTCATATCACTTAAAAAGGAATAATCAATATCCGATTCGGCTCTGGTAATGCCCACCTCACCCGTTTTCTTATCGACATAACTTGCAGTTAACCAACCTTGTTCGCCATTTTTAGAAAACAGTTTAAAACTAGAAAGTGGCTGATAATCTCTGGTATCTCCAACCTTCGTAATGGAATAGTTATCCCATAGGATACCATAATTTTTATTGCTTAGCAGAAAAGGAATGGCAACATCGGTATTGTTTTGAAGCAATAAAACCTGCTTGCCTTTATAATCCATCATATCATCTTGATGCTGCCCTAATCCGTAAATGGCTTCATCATCAGGTGAATTAAAAACCTGCTCAATTTGATAGCTTGCTTCGCCATCGTTAGAAACTGCTTTAAAACTTCTGGCAGAAAAGGATTTCTCTTCTAAAATGCTTTTGCCTGCAACATCTTGATAAATGATTTGCCCGGTATTAATATCAACCTTTACTGTAAGTGCCTTGGTTTTAAGTTCTACATTGTTACCATTTTCAGAAATAGAAAATTCGGGTTTAGATTTTACCGGAATAACCATTAAACTAGGTTCTAAAGAAAATTTATCGGCAACGGTAATTACTGCGTGGATGATTTTTTCTGTAACGACTTCTAATTTGATTTGTTTACCAATACTAGCATTATTTATGGTTGGCTTAACAATAATACCATTATCGGTTTTTTGATAATGAGTGTTCTGTGAAAGACAAATAATAGGAAAGGCTAATAAAAATACTGTCGTATTTAAAAGGGTAGAAATTTTTCTCATAAAGCTTATCGTAAACCGCAGCATGCGATTAATAAATATTTGGTTATTGATAAGCTAAAGGTAGGTGCCTACTAAAATTTGCCGGGTATGCAAATGTTTAAAAATAGGTATGCAAATGTTAACCTGATAAAAATTAGGCTTCATTTGATTTTAAAAGCGGTTTTGATTTTAATTTTTCTTGGTTTTTTGCAAAACATAAGCCGATGGCAGCATATTAAATTCTTGCTTAAAATATTTGGTAAAATATTTAGGGTTATTAAAACCTACTTCGTAAGCAATTTCGGATATGGTTAATTGAGATTTCTCCAGCAGTTGAATTGACTTTTTTAAGCGATAAAAACGAATGTATTCTACAGGCGATTTTCCTGTTAACAACAAAACTTTTTTATATAAGCTTACCCTGCTCATATTCATTTCTCCGCTTAACTGATCTACTGAATATTCGGCGTTGGAAACATTACTTTCTATAAATGAGGTAAGCTGACGCATAAATTTTTCATCTACCGATTCTATCTCATCAGTTTTCGGATTAATATCAACCTGTTTTTTATATTTTATTTCAGAGGATTTAATTTGAGTAAGTTGATTTTTAATTTTAAAAAGCAAGATTTCAAAATTAAAAGGCTTCATTACATAATCATTTGCACCAGTTTCTAAACCCGAAATCTGCATTTCTTCGCCAGTTAGTGCTGTTAATAAAATTACGGGCGTATTTGCCGTACGTTTATCGGTTTTAATTTTTTTGCATAAATCTATTCCATTCATTTCAGGCATGCTTACATCACTAACCACCAAATCAGGATGGTGAGACAAAACTTTTTGCCAGCCTTCCTTTCCATTCGATGCCTCGAAAATTAGATAGTATTCATTCAAATTATCTTTCAGGTAAAACCTAAAATCATCATTATCTTCTACCAATAGTAAAACTGGCTTCTTACTAAACTCTGGTAATGTGGCAGCATGCTTATCTTCAAAAACAGCATTTAATGGTGATTTTACGGTAAAGCTAAGCTTGCTATTTTCATCTATGGTTACCTTAGCTTCATTAAAAGGTATCTTAACAATAAATGTAGAACCAATACCAACGCTACTTTCGGCTGTTACATCGCCCCCATGCAAACGAACAAACTCTTTGGTTATGGATAAACCTATTCCACTACCCTGATTTACTAATGACCCTGGAATATCACTCTGAAAAAAACGGTCGAAAATTCGATTTAACTTGTCGTTTTCTATCCCTATACCACTATCGCTAACACTTATCAGTAGCAAGGTCTCTTGATATTGATTAACTTCTGAACCAAGTTGAACCTCTACTTTACCACCTTCTGGTGTAAATTTAAACGCATTACTTAGCAAATTAAATAGAATACGTTCAATTTTATCATAATCAAACTCGGTAATAAAGTTAGTCAAATCAGATTGGAAACTAAATTCGATGTTCTTTTTTTCAGCGATATCAGAAAATGAATGTGTTAAATCTTTAATAAAATCTACAATGTCGCCCAGTTTAAAATCCAGTTTTAATTGTTGGACTTCCATTCGCCTAAAATCCAGCAATTGGTTAACCATATTTAGCAAACGCCTTCCGTTTCTGTGAATCATTTGCATTTGTTGCTTTCTGCCACTGTCCTCAGTTTGCTTGATTAGCTTTTCCATTGGCGTAATAATCAACGACAATGGCGTTCTAAATTCATGACTGATATTGGTAAAAAATTTAATCTTCATTAAATCCAGCTCATGCATTCTTTTAGCTTCACGTCGCTCCTGTTCTATTGCAAATTCGGTTTTTAGCTTTCTGATGCCTCGTTGCCTAACTAAAAATAGTGCACCACCAATTGTAGCTAAATATAAAACATACGCTAATGGAGTTTTCCAAAATGGAGGCAATATCTCAATCGCTATTCTTTTTTCGTTTGCTACCCAATCTCCTGCAGCATTTGTGGAATATACTTTAAAGGTATAATTTCCGGGGTCTAAATTGGTGTAAGTGGCTCTTCGTAAATTTCCTGTTGGTTCCTGCCATGTTTTGTCGAATCCTTCCAACATATATTTATACTTAATCTTATCCGGATTGAAATAATTCAAAGCAGTAAATTCTATCGAAACCACATTGTTTTGATGATTTAATGATAGCTCAGTAGTACTATTCAATGTTTTTTCTAAAATTACATCGCCATTTAATTCTTCATCAACAGCAATGCTTTTGTTGGCAATTTGCAAATCAGAAAGTGCAATTTCAGGTTTACTGTGGTCGGTTTTTATTGCTTCGGGTTTAAACATGTTAAAGCCGTTTGCGCCACCAAATATTAACTCACCCTTTTTGGTTAAATAAGCAGAGTTAACATTAAATTCTTTTCCTTGCAAACCATCTTGCTGGTCGTAATTTCTAAAAGAAAAACTAAAGCTTTTACCATTGTTTTTGACTTTAATAAACGTTAAACCCTTGGTAGAACTTACCCAAAGATTTTTGTTTTTATCCTCTACAATGTTAAGCGTTGTATTATCAGGCAAACCATTTTCAATCCTAAATACATCGAAATGTTTTGTTTTCGGGTTATATCGATTTAGCCCATCTCGGGTAGTTATCCAAATGTAACCGTAACTATCTTCCAAAATATCGTAAACGTTGCCATTGCTTAATGAATTTTTAAGTTGAGGATCGGCATTAAAATGTGTGAATTTATTGGTTTTCTTCTCCCAAAAATCCAATCCTACAGAAGTACCGATATATGCATTTCCGTATTTATCTTTTAACAAAGCGGTTACGAAATTTGATGCAACACTATTTTTTGACTGGTATGCTTTATAATGGGTAAATATCCCGCTAGTTCTATCCAATACATCAATACCTGCACCTAAGGTGCCAATCCACAATTTTTTATCATCGCCTTCGATGATATCCCAAATCCTATCATCACCAATGCTATTTGTATTTTTTGTATCGTGGCGATAATGTTTAAAGTTTTTACCATCGAAGCGATCTAAACCTCCAAAATAAGTACCAATCCATAATTTCTTTTCATCATCAATAAATAAGCTCACCACAATATCATTGCTAATGCTATTTACATCATTAGCATTGTGCTTATAAGTAAGGTATTTCTGATTTTTTCTATCGTAATAAATTAAGCCATGACCATTTGTTCCAATCCAGATATTGCCCTTATCATCCTCGATAAATCGGTTCACATCATCATAAGGCAAACTATTTTTATTTGATGATAAATGCTTGTACAAAGGGAATTTAATTATATTTTGATGGTAATAACTTACTCCCTTTTTAAAAGTTCCAACCCAAATAATGCCTGTATTATCTTTATACATACTTACAACACTATTCTGACTTAATGTTTTCGGGTCGTCTTCCCTACTTTCTACATAGTTTATTTCGAAGTTTTTCTCATCTAAAATATTAATACCGCCATGGTCGGTTCCTATCCAAATTGCACCATTATCATCTTGTATAATTCCGGTAATTAAGTTGCTATTTAAACCTCCAGCTTTTTTACTTAAAAATTTAACCTGATTAGTTGAGATAGCATAATAAGTAAGATTTTCCTGATCGTTAAAACTCCAGATAAATACACCACCATCTTTATCGATAAAAAACCTAAGCGGCTTAAAATCTATTGGCTCTTTAAATTTTAAAGCAATAAAGCGCCTTTTTAATTTTAAACTAAAAGCATCAAATTGTTCGAAGGTTTTATCGGTATGTAAAACATATATATTTCCATTTGTATCATTTTGTATATCCGAAACTGGTGCTTTGCCAAGTATGCCATTATCTGAACATTTTAAATGAACAGTTTTTTTATTGTCTGTTTGATAAATGTAGATTCCATCATTACCGGCATTAAACCAAAAATTACCTGTTTTATCTTTTTTTACATTGAGAATAGCACTTGTACTAATACCTAAAGATTTAAAATATGGATTAACATTTTGTACAATGCTCTGCTTTTCTAGGTCGAATATATTTAAGCCTGCTCTGGTATCGATTAATAGTTTTGAATGAGGTAATTCGGCTACATTGTTGATAAAATCATCACTAAGTGTATTTGGATTTCTAGAATTATGTTTGAAAACTTTAAATTGATATCCATCATATCGGTTCAAGCCGGCCATAGTACCAAACCACATATATCCTTTTGAATCTTTGTGTATTGCGGTTACCTGATTATTTGAAAGGCCGTTAGATAAATCTAGTCTCGAAAACTGCAGTTGAGTTTCTTGAGCGGATGCATACCCACAAAAAATAAATAAAATACAGAGAATTTTGAGACGCATCTTACAATAGAACAATATTTGGATTAGAAATGATGTACAATGTAAGCATAAAAACAGAAAATTTTAAAGCTGATATGAACGAAGTATTATGGCAA
Source organism: Pedobacter jejuensis (assembly GCF_003725795.1). Classification (GTDB taxonomy): domain Bacteria; phylum Bacteroidota; class Bacteroidia; order Sphingobacteriales; family Sphingobacteriaceae; genus Pedobacter; species Pedobacter jejuensis. The sequence goes on from NZ_RBEE01000002.1 coordinate 284,253, forward strand.
ATTGACGTTGTCGTCGTTCGATTATGATACCTCTAAAAGTAACTTTTGCTTAGAGATATGAAGTATTATTGTTTGGGGGAAAATACGTGTTTTATGCAATACAACTATTTTTGATGGCTTATTAAAAACAAACGAATTGATTAAAGGTTCTTAGTATGGATGCTATAGCATTATGATTGAGAGATATATGAAAGGGAAAAAAATAAGCGTCTTGGAGGATGATGAAGGAATATTAGAGGTAGTAGAAATGATATTATCTGCAGAAGGTTATGAAGTTGATGGCTTTGCTTGCGTTAATGATTTTATGATTGGAAACGCTACCAGCATACCTGATATTTATTTATTAGACGTAATGTTACCAGATGGTGATGGTTTACGAATTTGCAATCAATTAAAAAATCAACCAAAAACCAGCCATGTTCCGGTTGTAATGATGAGCGCCCATGCCGATATCTCTATTATGATGGCGCAGTGTAAGGCAGATGGTTTTATATCTAAGCCTTTTGATCTTAATCACATTATTAACTTAGTCGGCAGTTTTAGATAAAAATTTTATGATTCTTCCAGTTTAGTAATTGAAGATTCAGTTGGTATAGAAAAGTAAAACGTGGAGCCTTTGCCCAGTTCGCTTTCTACCCAAATTTTCCCTGCATGTGCCTGAATAATTTCATCGCATAAATAAAGCCCGATACCGAAACCACTTATAGTCTGAATTTCTTTTCTATCTACCCTGTAAAAACGTTCGAATAGTTTCTTTAAATCGTGCCCTGCAATGCCAATGCCTTGATCTTTTACGCTAACCACAGCATTTGTTTCTTCCGTAACGCAAGCAACATTAATGGTTGTTCCTCTTGGCGAATATTTAACCGCATTGTTTATAAAATTGGTAATTACCTGACCAATTTTATCTCTATCGGCTTTTACGATAGTACGTTCTACCGGTGCAAATATTACATTATGTGAAGAAATAGTGGCTTGCGATTCTACTTCCGACTCTTTTACCAATTCGGCCATATCAAAAACAGTAGTATTCAAAGGGATTTTTCCTGTTTCTGCCCTTTTCATATTCAAAAATCCATCGATTAATGAAACCATTTTTCGTACTTGCAGAAGTGCTCTACCAAGCACTCCGCTACTAAAATCGTCGTCATTTTTGGCAGCTTTTAACTGTAGAACCTGAATATAACCACTCATTGATGTTAATGGAGTTTTAAGTTCGTGGCTAACAATACTGATGAAGCCATTTTTACGCTGGTCATCTTCTTTACGTTCCGTAATATCCATTATGGTACCTGAAAAGTAAGATCTTCGACCATTATCTGCAGGGTTTAATTTTCCAGTTGCCCTAACCCATCGTAATCGATTGTCTTTTTTTTGGATATAATTGGATACTCCAAATCATAAGCTTCTCCTGACGCTATTGCTTCCTCAACTTTAGCACCTACAATACTCCTGTAATCTTCACGAATGTGATTAAGGGCAGCATCATATGCCATGGTTTCACTTGGTTCATAACCGAAAAATTCTTTTAGTCGGGGCGATGGTATAAACTCCCGTGTATCTGCATCGATATACCAAATACCCAATTCAGCCTGCTCTATGGCAAGATTTTTTATCTCCTCACTTTCTGCAAGTTTAGCATTGCTGAGGTATAAACTTCTTTGGCTAACCTTTAGCGAATGATTGAGCGCAATTAATTCTTCATTTGCTGCCAGGATTTCTTCATTGGTAGTCGAAAGTTCTTCATTCAACTCTTCAACCATCCTTTGGCTGTAAAACAATTCGTCATTTGTAGCCTTTAACTCTTCATTAACGGCTTCGGCACTTTCAGAAATCATATGCTGCTTTTCAGCCTCTTCTATCGATGAAAGCCTAAGCTCTATTTCATCCATCACAATTTTAGCTAAACTTTCTAAAATCACACGACTCTTTTCATCGAATGTTCTTGGGGTTTTATCTATGATGCAAAGCGTTCCTATTCTGAAACCATCGGCAGTTGTAAGCGGTGCACCTGCATAAAACCTTAAGCCAAAACTACCAGCAACATTAGGGTTAGTTAATAAACAGGGTTCTGTTGGAGCATTTTCAAAAACCGTTACGTTTTTATCTAATATGGAAAGTGAACATAAACTCACACCTCTTGATGTGCTTTTAACATTTCCCATACCGATATTAGCTTTAAAATAAACCTGTTCGGCATCTACAAGGGAAATTAGTGAAACTGGAACATCAAAAATTTGAGTAGCTAATTTGGCAACATTGTCGAAAGCATTTTCTGGTGGTGTATCGAGTATTTTATATCGCTTCAAAGCCTCAATACGCAATTCATCATTATCAGGAATAATGTTTTTTCCAAAAGTGTTATCCATTTATCTTTTTTTAATGTGCGTTATTTTGAAAGCGTAAAATCTATTAGAAATATGCTAGAGTAGGAAAAAACAACCGAAGGCATCAATAGTTTTATATTTATACATCATTCGCTATTGCAAAAAAAGCAATTAGGTTTTTCTATCTCTACTTCAAAAATTATATACGTAAATTTCCGTGGTTGAATTTTGTTATTGGTTTTGAATAATACATTTTCTAAAAACAATACAAAACATTATCTCTTTTAAATACGATACCCAAATCCGTAGTCGCTAAATGAAAAATAAATACAAAAAATTAAGGTTAATTCTAGGCGACCAGTTAAACCGAAATCATTCTTGGTTTCAGGAGAAAGACTCATCTATATTGCATGTTTTGATGGAGGTTAAAACGGAAACCGATTATGTTTGGCACCACATTCAAAAAGCTTGTGCATTCTTTGCCGCAATGGAAGATTTTGCTAAAACCTTAAATGCCGATGGTTTTGATACGATTTATCTAAAATTAGATGATGAAGACAACCAGCAGAGCTTTTCTAAAAACATCATTCATTTGATTAAAAAGTTTGAAATTGAAGTTTTTCAATACCAAATGCCTGATGAATATAGACTTGACCAAGAATTAAATGGTTTATGCGATGGACTTACCATTACATACAAATGTTTTGATACGGAGCATTTTTACACAAGCAGAAATGAATTAGGCGATTTCTTTGCCGGTAAGAAATCATTGCTTATGGAAAGTTTTTACAGGGCAATGCGTTTAAAACATAACATCCTTATAAATAATGGTGATGACCCGGAAGGTGATAAATGGAATTTTGATACTGAGAATAGAAAAAAATTACCCAAAGGACATAAACCGAATGCTCCATTATTATTTGATAACGATGTTAGGAAACCGCACCAACGTTTAGTTGCAGCTAAAATTCGTACCATTGGTAGCATTGAACCTGAGTATTTGCAATGGCCGATAAATAGAAAACAATCTTTAGGCTTATTGGATTATTTCTGTAAAAATTGCCTTCATCTTTTCGGAACTTTTCAAGATGCGATGCATACCGACGAGTGGTCGCTCTACCATTCACGACTTTCATTTAGCATGAATACCAAAATAATTTCGCCCATGGAAGTTGTAAAGGCTGCCATAACTTTTTGGAGAAATAATAAGAAAACAGTTGCACTAAATCAGGTTGAAGGCTTTGTTAGGCAAATTTTAGGTTGGCGTGAATATATGCGTGGCGTTTACTGGATGAAAATGCCCGAGTTTGAAAACTTAAATTATTTTAACCACACAGAAAAACTACCGGATTGGTATTGGACAGGCAAAACAGATATGAACTGCCTTAAACATTCCATAAACCAATCTTTAAATTATGCTTATGCACATCATATTCAACGATTGATGGTTACTGGAAACTTTGCTTTATTGGCGGGAATAAACCCTGATGAGGTAGATTTTTGGTATTTAAGCATTTATATCGATGCTATACAATGGGTTGAAATTACAAACACCAGGGGTATGAGCCAATACGCTGATGGTGGAATTGTTGGTTCGAAACCATATACGGCTTCTGCTAATTACATCAATAAAATGAGTAATTATTGTGAGCATTGCAAATACGACAAGAATGATAAAATTGGCGAAAATTCTTGTCCCTTTAATAGCTTGTATTGGAATTTTCACGATCAGCATCGAGAAAAACTTCAACGCAATCCACGCCTTTCTATGGTTTACCGCCTTTGGGATAAGATGAACCCTGAATTAAAATCTAAAGTTTTATCAAGAGCAGATTATTATCTGAAAAACTTGGAGACATTGTAATTATTTAGGGTTGGTTTTTTCGATAGACAAATGAGCGATCTTATTTTCGGTTTGTAGGTGCAAAGACCGAGGAATGTCTATTTAGTATCCGTAGGACATAAGCGGAGTATAGGCATTAGCTTTGACAACTTTTAAAAAGTTGTCAAAGCTTACATGGGATGAAGCAAATCGATAAATTGTCGTATCATCACAAACCAATATACTAGCCCCCCATGGTCTGTGTCCTCACAGAACATTAAATTAATTTTATTTCGGTCTGTGGGGACACAGACCTGGGAATGTCTATTTGGATCTTTAGGACATAATCGGGGATATAGGCATTAGCTTTGACAACTTTTTAAAAGTTGTCAAAGCTTACATGGGATGAAGCAAACCAATAAATTGTCTGTATCATCATAAACCAATATATTATCCCCCGTGGCCTGTGTCCTCACAGAACATTAAATTATTTTATTTCGGTCCTTATGCACACAGACCGAGGAATAAAGAATTCCATGTTCAAAGATTTCTCGGCTTCGCTCGAAATGACGGTGGGTTTTCTTCAATGGCCAATGTCCTTACAGAACATTAAACACTTATATTTTCGGTTTGTAGGTGCAAAGACCGAGGAATGTCTATTTGGATATGTAGGACATAAACGGGCTATGGACAATTAGCTTTGACAACTTTTAAAAAGTTGTCAAAGCGACCATTAAACTATTTATTTCGGTCTTCATGGACACAGACCGAGGAATAAGAATTCTATGATAAAGATTTCTCGGCTTCGCTCGAAATGACGATAGCTTATTTACTTGCAGCCTTAAATACTTGTAGAAGCAAGATTTAACTAGACCCGATAGAGCGGAAAGACCGGAAGACGAGGAACGAGGATGAGGACTTGAAGCGATAGCGGGACGAACATTAATAGATGCTTCAGGTATTGCTCTTCTAAAAATTATGAATTTTGTGATATTAATCTAAATATTTTCGTTCATGGACATTAAACTTTTATTTTCGGTCTGTGAGGACACAGACCGAGGAATTTGTTTTGTGATATTTAATTTAAATATGCTCAACTATTGTCTGCGGGGCACAGACGTAAGAATATCTAAATAATTAATTTAGCTTTGACAACTTTTAAAAAGTTGTCAAAGCTTACTTGGAATGAAGCAAACCAATAAATTGTCTGTATCATCACAAACCAATTATTATCCTATTTCAGACCACTAAGACTTCTCTCCATTTCGGTCTGTGGCGGCACAGACCGATGAATAGGAATATAGTATGTATAAACTTAGCTTACTAAAGTTTGGGTAGATTGCCTAATATTTAAATTTGCATTTATTTTTAAAACGCTACGTTCGCCGCTGTTTTTTGATTCGCCGGCATTTAGTTTTTTAAGTAGCAGTTGAACAATATTTTCTGCCAATGCTTCAATTGGTTGTTCAATCGCTGTTATAGATGGGCTAATGAATTCCAAAAGTTCAAAATCATCGAAAGATAAAACTGCCTTGCTAGACAAAAGTTGCTCCATACCTAATCTAGAAAGCCTTAAGCCATCCATTGTTAAATAATTCGCTGCAAAAATTATGGCATCTAAATCCGGATTTTCCTGCAAAAATGATTTAATTTTCTCGGTAGAATCTTCTGAATTTGTGTATTTTATTTTCAGCACCTGCGGTTTAGCTTTTACTTTTTTAACGGTATCTGTATAACCTTGTAAACGATCGAGCATTTGCTGTTGTTCCGTATCAATGGTTACAAATCCTATTTTTTTAAATCCATTATCCAACAGGTGCTGTGTTGCTGTTGCCGTTGATTGAAAATTATCTGTTAACACATAATCTGCATCAATTTCTGGGAGATATCTATCGAAGAAAACTACCGGAGCTTTACCCGAAATAAGTCTACCAATTTCTTCTTCCAAACCTTCGGCAATGGCAATAATGTAACCATCTACGTGCCTATCTTTAAAAATATTTAAAATTTCGCTTATTCTTTTCTTATCATTCCCGGTGCTGCTGAAAATAATTTTATAACCACGAGCCGAAGCTTTTTGGTCGATAACCCTTGCAATTCCCGAGAAAAAAGGTTTAGAAATATCATCAACCAAAAAACCAATAATTTTCGTTTTGCCTGTTCGTAAGCTGCGAGCAATTGAATTTGGCTGATAATCCAATTCAGCTACAACCTTCAGTATTTTTTCGGTAAGCTTTTCGCTAATATGCTTTTCTTTCGCCTTTCCATTTAATACAAATGAAACGGTTGTAATTGATGTGCCTACCAGGTTAGCAATGTGTTTTATTGATAATTTTTCTTGCATTAAGAATGTTAATATGTAATAATAAATTGTTTAGACACGCAGCTAGGCTTATTTCATTAATAATTTCCGGTTACACCAACTTCAAGTCCACGTAATTCTGCCAAACCCCTTAAACGACCAATTGCTGAATAACCAGGGTTGGTTTGCTTCGCTAAATCATCGAGCATTTGGTGGCCGTGATCTGGTCTGAAAGGAATAGTTTTTTCTCTTAAAGCATTCTCTTCGGATAGAGCCTTCATAATTTCGTACATGTTTACATCGCCGCCCAAATGGTCTGCTTCGTAAAAACTTCCGTCGTTATCTTTAGTTACGTTTCTTAAATGTGCAAAATAAACCTGCTCTTTAACAACGTTAAAAATTTCTAGTACATTGTTATCAACACCCGCACCCAATGAACCGGTACAAAAGCAAACTCCATTAAATGGTTTATCAACCTTTTCAAATATATAACTAAAATCATCAATCGTACTTGCAATTCTTGGCAAACCTAAAATAGGATAAGGAGGATCATCGGGATGGATGGTCATTTTAATTCCTTCGGTTTCGCAAACATCCGCAATAGATGATAAAAAATAAACCAAATTTTCCCTCAAGCCATCAAAACCAAGTTTTTTATACTCGGTAATGCTGTTTCGCAGGGTTTCCAATTCGATTTCTTTCTCATTAGGAATACCCATCAAAACGTTTATCTGCAAATCTTTTAGTTCCTGCTGATTTAACGTAGCGAACTTGTCTTTCGCCCGGTTTAAAATAGATTCAGAATAATCCAACTCCGCTTCATCCCTTTTTAAAATGTATAAATCGAAAATTGCCAAATCTATCCAATTAAAATACAAGGCTTTGGAACCATCTGTCATTTCTAAATCCAGTTGTGTACGTGTCCAATCTAACACCGGCATAAAGTTATAGCAAACTGTTTTTATACCACATTGCGATAAGTTTTGAAGCGACTTTTTATACTTTTCAATATATTCATCTGCATTAGCAGCACGGGTTTTAATGGCTTCATGCACAGGAACGCTTTCTACTACTGACCATGTTAAACCAGCAGCTTCGATAATAGATTTACGCTCTAAAATATCGTTTACCGGCCAAATTTCGCCATGTGGAATGTGATGCAGTGCGGTAACAATTCCTGTAGCACCAGCTTGTTTTACATCTTGTAAACTAACCGGATCATTTGGCCCATACCAGCGCCAAGTTTGTTCTAATTTTTTATATTCAGTTTTCATAAATTTAAATTGAGGACGGAAATTATACAAAAAATCCAAATAAATTTTTGTTAAAATGTACTATTCGTTTCCTGAAAATTTACCGTTCTAAGTTTTTCAACATTTTTTTGTTCAATTGCTTTTCCGGCATAACTAGGTTTTTTTAAACCCCAAATTACTTCGCTATTTAGCAAATTAATGTTTCCTGTATTTTCAAAATAAAAACCAGCGATAGGACTTTTCACCAATCCTTCTACATTGCTAGGACGGCGATCGTAAACGCCTCCGCTAACATTGGTTGTTTTGTTAACAGTAACACTAACCTGGTCAAAATTAATGTTAGAAATCTTATCCTGACTTTCGCCGCTAATGTAAACGCCGCTTTCTCCTGTACAGCGAATATTGCTAAAATAAATATTTTTTACGGCACCAACTTTACCTTTCGTTTGTCCTTTTGGTAAGCGCCATCCGGCATCTTTGTTATTTGCCGTAGCACGTGGATAAGCAGTTATGTAAATAGGTTCTGCTTTTCCCCACCAAACATCACTAAAAAGTTTCGATTCGATAATCAAGTTAGAAAAAGTAACATCGCTAACTGTTCCTTCATCCCTATTTTGAATGCCAATGCCCCTATTACTGTTTCGGATATTGCAATTGTTAATCAATACATTACTAATTCTATCCATATTTTCGGAGCCTATTTTAATGGCACAAGAACTTGAAGTCATGGTGCAGTTGCTAATCACAATGTTTTCGCATGCGCCATATTCTTCAAACTCGCGTCGGTTTTTTAGGCATATACAATCATCTCCCGATTCGATATAGCAATTTGTAATTCTAACATTTTTACTGTGATCGAGATCAATTCCATCGCTGTTTCTAATTTTTATGCTATTGAGCAAGGTAATATTCGAAATGGAAACATCATCGCAGCCAATAAGATGGACGGTCCAATAAGCAGAATTTTGAAAGGTAACACCATCTATATTAAGTTTTTTACAGCCAATTAGGGTTAGCAAATGCGGACGAGGATCGATAACATTAAAAGGTTTCAATACATAAGAATCAGATAATTCATCTCCCATGAAAGAAATACCATTGCCATCAATAATTCCGGTACCGGTAATGCTTACTTGTTCCAGTTTTTCTCCTCCAATCCAAATGGTTCCTTCGCCTTTATTTTCGCGAAATGCGCTTTTTGTATAAATGCTTTCATCAGGACTAGCCAATATTTTTGCGCCACCTTCAACTCTTAATTCTACAAAAGATTTTAAATCGAATGGTCCTGCCAAAAAAACATGCCCTGCAGGTACAAGTACTTGTCCACCACCTGCTGCCGAGCAAGCATTTATGGCTTTTTGAATGGCTGAGGCATCATTCGTTTTACCATCGCCAACGGCTCCATAATTTTTGATGTTAAATTTTTGTTGTGCAAAGACATTTAAAGAAAGCAATAGTGCAAATGTAAGTAGTACTTTAATTTTCATTCTATATTGGTATTGGTTTTTATGTAAAACGTGCATCAAATCATATTCAATTAACGCAAAATATTTTTTTGTTGAAGCTAATTTGCCTTAAAAATTGCAATCATTCAATTAATTAATCTGCTACCAGAAAACGGTATAAAGAGCTGCTAAAATGCCGCAAATAATAACTGACGAAACTGCAAATGCTGGTGTTACTTTAAACATACTGCTATCAATTTCCAACCCCTGCTCGTTATTTTTACTTTTTGGATCGCTAAGCGTTACAGCAACCATAATAATTATAATGATTACAAAAACCCAGGACATTCTATTTAGAAAAGGAATATCAGCTATAAAACCGTTACTCAACACAGGTAAAAACTTAAGGAGAATTGATAATGGGATGGTTAATAATGCAGCAGCAAGTGCAGCTCTTGAAGTAGTTCTTTTCCAGAAAAAGCCCAACAAAAAGATAGCAAATACGCCTGGTGAAATAAAGCCAACATACTCCTGAATAAATTGATAAACCTGATCAAAACTTCTTAAAGCTGGCGCCACCACAATTGCAATAAGTGATGCCACCACAACCGACCAGCGACCAACAGAAACCAATTTCTTTTCGGTTGCTTCTGGCTTGATGTATTTTTTATAAATATCCAATGTAAAAATGGTTGCAATACTATTTGATTTTCCGGCTAGAGATGCAACAATTGCGGCTGTTAATGCGGCAAATGCCATTCCTTTAATACCCCCAGGCAATAAATTCATTAAAACCGGATAGGCATGGTCGGGCTTAACCGTTCCACTGGCGTCAAGCATTTCCGCCTGAAAATATCCGCGTTGGTACAATACAAATGCCGCTATACCCGGAATGACTACAATTACAGGAATTAACAATTTTAGAAAAGCGGCAAAGATTAATCCGCTTCTACCAGTTTTTAAATCCGCACCTAAAGCACGTTGAACAATATATTGATTGCAGCCCCAATAATTTAGATTGTTAATCCAGAGACCGCCAACCAGCACTGCAATTCCAGGTAATTCGTTGTAAAACTTATCACCCTTATTAAAAATCATGTGAAAATGATCAGATGCTTCTGAACGTAAAAGCGGCAGTGCTCCAAAAACAGTTTGTGTATCTAATTTTTCCGAAACCAATTTCAAAGCCATGTAGCAGGTAATTAAACCACCAACAACCAATACTACAACCTGAATTACATCCGTATAGCCAATAACTTTCATGCCGCCGAGCGTAATAATCGCCGAAAAAATAGCCAGAAATATTATACAAGTACTAAATGGAATACCGGTGATGGTTTCAATTGCGATTGCACCAAGAAAAAATATCGAAGTTAAATTGACAAAAACATAAACCAAGAGCCAGAAAACGGCCATTAATGTACTAACCGTATTGTTATACCGCGTAGAAAGAAATTGCGGCATAGTGTAGATTTTGTTTTTTAAATAAATAGGCAAAAAGAATATGGCTACAATAATTAATGTTGCTGCAGCCATCCATTCGTAACTTGCAATGGCCAATCCCATTGCAAAACCAGAGCCCGACATACCAATAAAATGCTCGGCAGAGATGTTTGACGCTATAATGGATGCACCAATAGCCCACCATGTAAGCGAACCTTCAGCCAGGAAATAATCTTTTGTATCGGTTTGTTTTTGTTTTTTGCTTCGGTAAACCCAGTATCCATAAGCAGAAACTATAATAAAGTATATAAAAAAGACTGCACAATCTAGCGCCGAAAGATGATTCATAAGAAAGATAATATTTGGTTTTTTTAAAAATCAGAAAAATTACTAAAGTTACAGGCTATATACTTTTATTTAATTACGTAAACGTTTTCGGATAAAATTTGAATTTAAAGCATAAATAAAGCTAGCAACCTGTTGAAGCCCGCTTGATGAGTACTGATTTTAAAACAATGTCTTTATCATCATCCATGCCTTTTTTATTTAATATTTTGAACAAACATTTGGCTGCTTCATTGCCAATTTCAAAAGCAGGTTGTGTAATAGTTGTTAGTGAAGGATTAAGTAATTTTGCCGAACTCATGTTAGAAAAACTCAATATTTTTACGTCTCCAGGAATGCTGAACTTCAATTCAGCACAAGCCATGTAAGCTGGAATGATAAATTCTTCTATTGATGAAAACAAGGCATCGGGTTTATGTTTTTTAAAGAGCGTTTTAATATTAGCGAAATTTACTTCCTCATCTTCGCTATAATCTAGCACAAGCTCCTCACGAAAATTAATGCCATGCGCTATTAAAGCATCTTTGTAACCTGTAAACCTGGCTGTACCTGCCGGAAGTTTACCCAAACCATATAAAAATGCGATGTTTTGACAACCACATTCAATGAAATGCTCTGTTGCCTTAAAAGATATTTGGTAATCATCGGTGGTAATTTTAAAGGCATCTAAAGATTCATAAACCCTGTCGAAAAACACCAATGGAACTTTTTTTACCAAATCTCGGTAATAATCGCTGTTGTATTCGTTGCTCGATACCGATGTTAATATTCCATCAACCCTACCATTTAATAAACTATTGGTAAAGGATTTTTCCATTTCTGCGTCTTCATGCGTTTGATAAATCAAAACATGGTGACCGTATTTTCGGGCGATTTCTTCAATACCTTTAATGGCCAGCGAAAAGAAATTATTAGCAACATCAGGCACAATTACCGCGATGGTTTTGGTCTTATTGCTTCTTAAATTACTTGCTGCCGGGTTTGGTGTATAATTAAGTTCTTTAGCTAGCGATAAAACCCTGTTTTTAGTTTTCAAGCTAATTTCATAGCTATCGTTAAGTGCTTTAGAAACCGTTGCAATAGAGATGTTTAATTCTTGTGCAAGTCTTTTAATATTTACCTCTCCCGCCATTTTTTATTAAAGTTTGTTAGTTATTACGCTTCTCATCTTATCACCCAAGGCAAAAGCTGTATTTAAAAAATATCTCTATCAGCATTTGCGAAGTAAAAGTTAGTTAATCTTTTAAATAATTTAAAATACCAGAAATTATTTGGTTAATAAAACAAGTGTTGCGTTGCATTACACAACAATTTCGCCGTTACGAAATTATAAAATAATAGTCGTATTAACATTTATTTAATATGCTACTGGTAATGCAGATTAAATTTATCAAAAGTGGTGTTGAAAAACCAGCCCTTAAACAAAATCAAATAATTGATTTACAGATAAATATATAATTTTTTAGAAGGTTACGTAATCGTTTAAGTAAATAAACTTGGCAAATTATTAAGGTTTGTGTTTTCAAAAACTCAACTTTAACTATTCAAAAAAAGCAATTTTTAACCAAATTATTTCTAGCCTTATGAGAAACGAAAACCTAGTTTCGGGGGAAGACCAAAATCCTTTGAAAAATCTTGATCAGTGGGAAGAGGATATATTAACACGCTATCCAGACCCAGCAAACATTAATTCTGATAAAGCAGAAGAACAGTTTAGAAATTATGAAGAAACTGAAAAAGATGGTGTAAAAGAATTTTACAAGTTAAACCACACTTATCAAACTTACGATTTCGTTCAGCAGAAAAAGGCAGAATATTTAAAGTTTGACAAAGAAGAAATGCCAATTTGGAGTGCATTTGATTTCTTAAACAGATTGGTAGATGATTCAGATCCGGATACGGATTTAGACCAGATGCAACATTTACTTCAAACTTCAGAAGCGATTCGCAATGATGGTCATCCAGATTGGATGGTCTTGGTTGGCTTAATTCACGATATGGGTAAAGTACTTTGCTTGTACGGAGAATCACAATGGGCGGTTGTTGGCGATACTTTCCCTGTAGGTTGCGCTTACTCTGATAAAATTGTTTATCCTGAATTTTTTAGCTTAAACCCCGATTTTCACAACCCAACCTATCAAACCAAATTAGGTGTTTACAGCCAAAATTGTGGTTTGGATAACGTTGATATGTCATGGGGACATGATGAATATGTTTACCACATGATGAAGCCATACATACCAGAACCTGGTTTATATATGCTTCGTTACCACTCTTTTTATTCGCAGCACCGCGAAAATGCTTACGACCACTTAATGAGTGAAAAAGACCACGAAATGTTTAAATGGGTTAGGCTTTTCAATCCTTATGATTTGTACTCAAAAAACCCAAACCAAAAAAGCTGGGAAGAACTAAAACCTTATTACGAAGCTTTGGTGAGCAAGTATTTGCCAACCAACATAAAATTTTAACTACAAACAATCAATTTTTTTATAACCAAATAACAAACAATTTATGAACCTAAATTTACAAAAATCATGAGATTAAAATGTACAAGTTTAAAGTATGGCAGCATTCTTTTGCTGCTCTTACTTATTGGACAATCTTTCAACTTTGCATACGCACAAACGGATAGAAAAATTTCAGGTAGTTTATTAGACAATACCAATCAGCCTATTATTGGAGCTTCGGTTTCGGTTAAAGGCACAAGCAAAGCCGTATCAACAGGCACCGATGGATCGTTCAGTATTATGGCAAAAACAGGAGATGTAATTCTGTTTAGCTTTATGGGTTACGAAACAAAAGAATTAATCGTAACTACAGCATCAACTTACAAAGTAACCATTGCCGAAGCAAGCGCTACCTTAACTGATGTTGTTGTAGTTGGTTACGGAAAAAGTACTCGAAAGGCATTAACCAGTTCAATATCAACCATAAAAGGTGATGATTTAAACAAAGGTGCTATAAGTGATGTTGGGCAAATGCTACAAGGTAAAGTACCTGGTTTGAACATAACCAGAAGTGGAGACCCAAACCGATCGGCAGCTATTATTTTACGTGGTGCTTCTACCCTGCGTGAAGGCGCACAATCGCCATTATTTGTAATTGATGGTGTGGTTGGTGCTGATATTTCTATCCTTGCTCCAGATGATATTGCATCGATTGATGTATTAAAAGATGCTGCTGCTGCCGCAATTTATGGTAACAGGGCTGCAAACGGAGTAATTATGGTTACCACCAAAAAAGGTGTAGCCGGACAAACTCAATTATCATACAGTGGTTATTTCGGAGTAGAGAACGTTTCCAATCAGTATGAAATGATGAATTCTGACCAGCTGAAAGCATTTTTAGCTAAAAATAATTCTTCACTTACGCCAGCTAATGATAAAGGTGCCAATACCAATTGGCAAAACGAAGTGCAACGTACAGATGCGATTTCTTACAACCATAACATTTCTTTTAGTGGTGGTACAGAAAGAACGACTTACAATGCTAGTTTAAATTATTTCAAGCAACAAGGTATCATCAAAACCAGTGATTTAGATCGTTTTATTGGTCGCGTTGGTGTAGAGCAAAAAGCCCTTAACGATAAATTAAAATTAGGTTTTAGCTTAACCAATTCGGTAAGCAATTCTAATCTTGTACCTTATCGCAATACAGTTTTATCGCAAATGCTAACTTATTTGCCAACGGCTCCGGTAAAAAATGCTGATGGTTCATATTTCGACAACTTAACTCAATCGAATTATTACAACCCAGTATCAATGCTAGAAAATGCTCAAGAGAATTTAAAGTACAAAAACTTACTTGGTAGTTTTACGGCTAACTTGAAACTTCCTTTCGGCTTTTCTTATGATGTTGCGGCTTCGTATCAAAACTATCAAACGGTTTATGGCGCATTTTACAACAGCATTTATACTTCGAGATATAACAACGTTCGTAACACTCCAGATCCACCTGCAAATCCTTCAATTGTTTCATTAATTGGTCAGAATGGTGTGGGTGTTAGAAATGCTTATCAAAGCACAAATAAAATCATCGAAACCTATTTAACTTGGGATCGTAAATTCGGAGACCACTCTATTAACGCGGTAATTGGTTATTCATATCAAAACTCAGTAATTGGAGATGGTGTTCAAGCATCATCAACAAACTTTCCAATTAATCAGGTTGGTTATTATAACTTAAGTTTAGGAAACCCATATGCAGTAAAAGATTTTAGAGTAGATTACGGAGGTAATACCTATCAAGAAGTTTTGTTAATTTCTGATTTTGCGAGGGTTAACTATAACTACAAAAACAAATATGTTTTGCAGGGTTCGATAAGAAAAGATGGTTCATCTGTTTTTGGTAGAAACGAGCAATGGGGTTACTTTCCTTCTGTAGGTGGTGCCTGGAATATCGATCAGGAAAACTTTATGAAAAACCAAAACCTGTTAACAACCTTAAAGTTAAGAGCAAGTTATGGTATTGCTGGTAACTCAGCTGGCTTTAATCCACTTACTACAAAATTAATTTATGGTAGTGTAGGTCAGTTTTACTATAACGGTATTAACGAATCGGCAATTGGAGCTGTTCAAAATGAAAACCCAGATTTACGTTGGGAAAAAACAGCAACGACTAACATCGGAACTGATTTCAGTTTATTTAAAGGCAGATTAAGCGGTTCATTCGATTGGTATAATAAGCTAACAAGCGATTTAATTTTTGAATACGACGTAGATCCTAACATTTACCCTGTTGGAAGATTAACAGCAAACGTTGGTAAAATGAGCAACAAAGGTTTTGAGTTTGTATTAAACGCAACACCTGTTGCAGGCAAAGATTTTTTCTGGACAACAGGAATAAACTTAGCACGAAACGTAAATAAAATTGTAAGTCTATCTGATAGCAGATTAGCCTTAGCGAAAGTATATACCGTTCAACCTGATGGCGGTGGCCAAACAGGTGCTACAGTACAGCTGTTAGAGCCAGGTTTACCAATCGGAACCTTCTACACTTTTAAATATGCAGGTAAAAATGCTGCAGGTGTGTCTCAATATTATGATGCAAAAGGAAATTTGACTACTACCCCATCTAACAGAACAGATTATTATGCAGTTGGAAATGCACAACCAAAAGCATTAATCGGCTGGACAAACAACATCAGTTATCGCAATTTCGATTTTAGTGTTTTCATGAGAGCGGTATTGGGTAATAAGATTATGAACATCACCAGAGCAGATTTGTTCCGTCCGAATACGGCGCAGTTTACAAATATCCCGGTAGAAGTTGCAGATGAATCTACAGCAGATTTTAACTCTTACAGGTATTCATCTCGATTTGTAGAGAACGGAAGTTACCTTCGTTTAGATAACACTACGCTAGGTTATACTTTCAGAAAAGGTATTCCAGGAGTTAAATCTTTACGCCTGTACGCCACAGCAAACAATTTATTTGTAATTACCGGCTACAAAGGCATCGATCCAGAGATTAATCAAGGTGGTATTGCTCCTGGTGTAGATACCAATAACTTCTATCCAAAAACCAGAACATTTTTATTCGGTTTAAATGTATCATTTAACTAATCCATAAAGAAGATGAAAAATCTTATCAATATAACTGCAGGAGCCTTATTAGCCATGGCTACTTTTTCTTCCTGCCAAAAACTGGATGTGGATGTAAAAACACAACTAACACCAGAAACCTTTCCGCAAACAGATCAACATTATATTCAACTTACAGGGCAAGTTTATGCACAGCTTCGTGGCATTAGTGTAGAATATTTTTTCTTACAAAGCTTAAGTACCGATGAAGCGATTATGCCTGCAAGAGGTGGTAACTGGTACGATGGTGGTCGTTACGAACAACACACGAAACATACTTGGGATAAAGATAACGCACATATTGGTGGCGTATGGACCTTCCTTTCTACAACCATAAGTAAAGCAAATCAAAGTCTTTACTTAATAAAAGATGCGCCTGAAACTACAGCAAAAAAAACAGCAACAGCTGAAATGCGTACGGTTAGAGCATTAGCACTTTATATGATGATGGACCTTTGGGGAAATGTGCCAATTGTAACTCAATTTGGTGATGTAACGCCACCAGAAACCAAATCGAGAGCAGAAGTATTTGCTTTTATAGAGAAAGAAGTTAAAGAAGCTATTCCAGATTTAAGCTCGGTTGTGGGTGTACCAACTTACGGCAGACCAACAAAGTATGCAGCTTATGCTTTATTGGCTAAAATGTTTTTAAATGCAGAAGTTTATATTGGTACAAACCGTTATAATGATGCTGTTGCCATGTGCGATAACATTATTGCAGCTACCGGTGCACCATTTAGTTTAGAAACCGATTATCGTAAAATGTTCTTTATTGATAACGGACCTCAAACCAAAGAATTTATTTTTGCTATTCCTTACGATGCTTCATTTAGCGGAGGATATATGTTTTATGCAAGATATTCTTTGCCTCGTTCATTACAAGCGAAGTTTAGCTTAAAACATACGCCAAGCGCTCCAATGAGTACTTTACCAGAATATTATGCAAACTTCAACGACCCTAATGACAAACGTAATGCGCAATGGATTAGAGGTTTACAGTTTAATAACGACGGAACATCTGTTACGGTAACCACTACCAAAAAAGGTTACGATCAGTTTTACACAGGTTCTGATGGTGCGGCTCCTTTAACTTATCAGGTTAACATTACACCAAATGTTACTTTAAGAGATGCAACTCGTCCTTTTGATGCCGGAAATGATGAAATTGCCTGGAATATGGGCTTCCGAAATAATAAATTTTACTGCGATAGTACTTCATCGAACAGAAATCAAAATAATGATTTACCGGTATTTAGATATTCAGATATTCTTTTGATGAAAGCTGAGGCTATTCTTCGTGGTGCAACACCAACGCAAGGTCAAACTGCTTTATCTTTGGTAAACCAATTACGTGCTGTAAGAACGACTTCACCAGCTTGGACTGCAGTAACGCTAGAAGACCTTTACAAAGAACGTTGCAGAGAAATGGCTTGGGAAACCTGGCATAGAAATGATATGATTCGTTTTGGCAAATTCGAAGGAACTTGGGGTTTCAAAACAGATGCACAAACGTTCCATCGCCTGTTCCCTATTCCTGCTACGGCAACTTTATTAAACCCAAAATTAAAACAAAATCCGGGTTACAATTAATTACCTTTTTACAAGAAGAAATTCCTCTAATTACTATTTTAGAGGAATTTCTTTTTTTTTATAATCCACATCCTAAGTTCAAATTATGGTTAAACGATTACTTTTTATTTTACCATTGCTTGCCGCTGGTTCTTTATATGCACAGGTTTTAACAAAAGCAACTGCAACTGGAACAATCGCATCAAAAAACATTACTAAAGATGCCACTTCGCTAAACTTTATTGCCATGGGCGATTGGGGTCGCAACGGTGCAGACCACCAAAAGCAGGTTGCAAAACAAATGGGCATAACTGCTTCTGATGTTAAAGCTCAATTCATTATTTCTACAGGCGATAATTTTTATCCAAGTGGTGTAATTAGCGAGCAAGATCCTTTATTTAAATATTCATTTGAAGACATTTACACTGATTTTTCACTACAATGGGATTGGTATTCGGTATTGGGAAACCACGACTATAAATCAAATCCTGATGCACAGGTTGCCTATTCTAAAATAAGCAGAAGATGGAAAATGCCAGCACGTTATTTTGCAAAGAAATTCCCAATAAACGGCGATTTAAATAATCAGGTTTTGATTGCTTTTATTGACACAAATCCATTGATACCAGAGTTTTACAAAAATTCGGAATATGGTCCGAATGTAAAGGGACAAGATACCACAGCACAAAAAAGATGGCTTGCCAAAACACTTGATGATAAAGACGAATCAATAAAATGGAAAATAGTTGTTGGTCACCACCCGATGTTTACAGGTGGTAGCAGAACCGAAGGCTACGATACCAAAGCCATTCGCAATTCACTAAAACCTGTTTTAGATAAATATGCAGTAGATGTTTACCTCACCGGCCACGAACATAGCTTACAATACATTAAGCCTGAAGGCAAAACGCATCATTTTATTTCTGGTGCAGCATCAGAAAAAACACCTGTGAAATTAATTCCTGATGCGGAAGTTGTAGCATCAGAGTATGGTTTTATGCTGTTTTCGGTAAACAAAGACCAATTACGTGTTCAAATGATTAATGATGAAGGTTACATCATTTACACTACTGTAATTAAAAAATAATCAGCAAAAATGAATTCAACGAAAGCGATTGATGAGGAAAAACTTGCTACCAAAAGCAAGAGATTAATTTCTTTAGATGCGCTTCGTGGTTTCGATATGTTTTGGATTGTGAGTGGCGAAGGAATTTTCCACGGTTTAGCTAACGGAATAAAAGATGAAAATGAATTGGTAAGAAACCCAACAAACTGGGTGATTGCCACCAATGATAATCTTTCTGTTTTTGAAAAATTTCTAGTTGGAATAAGCAATCAATTACACCATTCTCACTGGAATGGATTTACTTTTTACGATTTAATTTTCCCTTTGTTCATTTTTATCTCCGGTGTATCTATGCCTTTTTCTTATCAAAAATATTTTGATGATAAAAAGACAAATAGCGCATTAACAAAGAAAATTTATACTGCATTAATAAAAAGAACGCTAATACTGCTAATTTTAGGTGTAATTATAAATGGCTTATTTAAATGGAACGGCTATGAGAATACTCGCTTTGCAAGTGTACTCGGACGAATAGCGCTTTCTACCTTTTTCGCAGCAGTAATTTATTTAAACTGCTCATTACGCAAACAAATTATTTGGTTTTCTACCATTCTAATCGGTTACTATCTTATAATGCAATTTGTACCTGTACCTAATTTTGGAGCAGGCATATTCACACCCGAAGGAAATTTATCAGCCTATATAGACAGACAATTCTTACCTGGAAAACTGCACCGTGTGGTTTACGATCCGGAAGGCTTGTTAAGTACAATTCCAGCCGTTTGCTCTGCGCTGATTGGTGTTTTTGTGGGTACCTTCATAAAATCTACTTACATAAACTTAAATCCTAAAAAAAAGGTATTGGTTTTACTTGCAACAGGTTTGTTAAGCATTTCTATTGGTTTAATTTGGAGCTTAATTTTCCCCATCAATAAAACCATGTGGACAAGCTCTTTTGTTTTATTTGCTGGCGGATTTAGCATCTTGTTATTTGCAGTGTTCTATTTTGTTATCGATGTAAAATCATTCAAAAACTGGAGTATGCCTTTGGTTTGGTTCGGTACAAATTCTATTCTGATTTACGTTTTTGCGCATGGTTTATTCAATTTCGAATCTACCGCTACATTTCTTTTCGGAGGTATAATCGATAAAATCCCAAGCGTTTACCAGCAAGCAGGCGTGTGGACGGGTGTTTTAATTATTCAGTTGTTTCTCCTAAAATTTCTCTACGATAAAAAGTTGTTCCTAAAAATTTGATATGAAATTTAAGATTATACTATCAGGCTTGTTCATCATCCTGTTTTCAAGCAATATCTATTCACAGGCATTCGTTACCGCTTCTAATGATTTAATTGCAAGGGTTTTACCAAAACAAAGCAGTTACTTTTCTACGGAAAGCATTTCATCAGAAAATGGAAAGGATGTTTTTGAAATTGAAAGCAAGGGCAACAAAATCGTATTAAGAGGCAGTAGTGGCGTAGCGCTTGCATCTGCATTTTACTACTATTTAACCGAATATGTGCATTGTCAAATCACTTGGAACGGTACAAATTTAAAAACACCTGAAAAATTACCATTGGTAAAAACTAAGGTTAGAAAAAATACACCATACGAATACCGCTATTATTTAAATTATTGCACTTTTAATTATAGCATGAGTTGGTGGGATTGGCCAAGATGGGAAAAGGAAATTGATTGGATGGCGTTACATGGCATTAATATGCCGCTAGCCATCACAGGTGAAGAATATACCTGGTATCTGCTGTACAAAGAAATGGGCTTTACAGATAACGATTTGAAAGACTTCTTTACTGGTCCGGCTTATTTCTCTTGGTTTTGGATGGGCAATATTGACGGTTGGGGTGGTCCGCTCCCATTGAGTTGGATGAAGAGCCATTTCGAATTGCAAAAGAAAATACTGGCCAGACAACGTTCTTTAGGCATGAAACCTGTTCTTCCGGCTTTTACTGGTCATGTGCCTGCGGCATTTAAAAAGAAATTTCCAAATGCTAAGCTTAAAGCAACCAATTGGACAAACGGCTTTGCCGATACCTACATTCTTGATTCTGAAGACCCGATGTTTGCTTCAATAGGAAAAAAATTCCTTCAAAAACAAACCGAGTTATTAGGTACGGACCATTTGTATTCTGCAGATACTTTTAACGAAAATGAACCGCCATCGGCCGAACCAGAATTTTTGAGCAAATTAAGTGCGAGAATTTACGGTGGCATGTCGGCCGCCGACCCAAAAGCAATTTGGGTAATGCAGGGATGGCTTTTTTACAGCGATAGAAAGTTTTGGAAAGAACCACAAACAGAGGCACTTTTGAAAGCAGTACCCAATGATAAAATGATTTTGCTCGACCTTGCAACCGAAATTGAACCTGTTTGGAAACGTACAGAAGGATTTTATGGCAAACCGTGGATTTGGAATATGCTTCACAATTTTGGTGGAAACACTAATTTATTCGGCAGAATGGATGTTGTTGCCACCGCACCATCCGAAGCCTTAAACAATCCACAAAGCGGCAAAATGAAAGGTATTGGCTTAACCATGGAAGGCATTGAGCAAAATCCGGTTTTATACGAACTAATGATGGCTAATGTTTGGCAATCGAAACCGATAAATCTGGATACTTGGCTGCCTCAATTTGTGTTGAACCGATACGGAAATAACAATGCAAATGCAGTAAAAGCATGGGATATTCTTCGAAAAACGGTTTACACCGTGCCTGCTGATAAATACATTAGAGATGGTGCTGAATCGATAATACAGGCTCGCCCAACGTTAGATTCGCTGAGCCGTTGGGCAAAAACAACTTTAAATTATAATGAATACGACCTTTTACCTGCTTGGGACGAATTGCTTAAAGCTGCTCCCTATTGTAAAAACAGCGAGGGTTATCAATATGATGTTGTTGATAGAACCAGACAAGTAATGGCAAATTTTGCCTTGCCCATTCAGCGAAAAATTGTGTTGGCTTATCAAAAAAAGGATTTGATTACGTTTAAAAAAGAGTGTGATAATTTTATCCAACTTATTAATGATATGGATAAATTGCTCGCAACCAGAAAAGACTTTATGTTAGGTCCGTGGGTTGCCGATGCAAGAGCCTGGGGTACAAATACTGAAGAAAAAGCACGATACGAAATGAATGCGAAAGATTTGGTAACGCTTTGGGGCGATGCTAAAAGTCCGCTGAATGAATATACATGCAGGCAATGGAGTGGATTAATGACAGACTTTTACAAACCCAGATGGCAGCTTTTCTTTTCTCGTATGGAAGATGACTTAATCAATAAAAAAGGATTAAATATTGAGAAATTTAATGATGATATCAGCGCTTGGGAATGGAAATGGGTAAATCAAAGAAAAGATTATCCAACAAAAACAGTTGGCAATCCTGTTGATATTGCAAAGCAAATGCATCAAAAATATCGTGGCTTAATTGAAAAATACGCTGCGATAACCAAAAATTAAGAAAGAATTATGAAAAACCTTATTTATATAATTACCCTATTTGCATCTATTTCCAATGCATTGGCGCAAAATAAAACCTTCAATATTATTGATTTTGGTGCAAAGCCGGGATTAAATTTCATCAATACCAAGAATATTCAAAATGCGATAGATGCTGCATCAAAAAATGGCGGCAAAGTATTTATCCCGGATGGGCAATTTGTTACCGGACCGATAGAAATAAAATCTGGAGTGGAGCTGTATTTAGCAACTAATGCAGAATTGCTCGGAAGCGTTAACCGATTAGATTATGGTAAGAAGAATGCAGAGGCGTTAATTTATGCGAAGAAACAGCATTCAATTGCTATAAGTGGCAAAGGAATTATTAATGGAAGAGGTCGCGAAGTAGTTAAAAACCTACTTACCTTATTACACCAAGGCGTTTTAGAAGATGAAACCTGGAAAGTAAAAAGACCTTCAGAAAGCAACCGACCTAGGTTAATTGCTTTTACCGACTGCGAGGATGTTTCCGTAAGAAGTGTGAAATTAAAAAATAGTGCAGGTTGGGTTCAGGACTTTGTGAGGTGTAATAATGTTAACATAGACAGCATAACGGTAGAAAGTACGGAATATTGGAATAATGACGGAATTGATATTGTAAACAGTAAAAACGTTCGTATAACGAATTGCAATGTTGATGCAGCAGATGATGGAATTTGCTTAAAATCTGAAGGCATGCTTGGTATTTGTGAGAATGTCTATGTAGAAAATTGCATCATCCGATCGAGCGCTAGTGGATTTAAATTAGGAACAGGTTCTTACGGAGGTTTTCGAAATATTAAAGTTAGAAACATCACCGTTTACAACACTTACCGTTCGGCCATTGCACTAGAAGCTGTTGATGGCGGTTTTATTGAAGACGTTGATATTGAAGGCGTTGTAGCCAAATACACAGGTAATGCAATTTTCATCCGCTTAGGGCATAGAAATAAAACCGATAAATTTAGTACGATAAAAAACATTCGGATTGCCAATGTTAAAGCAGATATTCCAAACACAAAGCCTGATGCAGGCTACCCAATTGAAGGACCACTACCAAAAGTTCCACCTCATAATTTACTTCCAGCATCAATTGTTGGCATCCCAGGGCATTTCATAGAAAACGTATTGCTCCAAAATATCGAAATTACGTATGGCGGCGGTACTTCAGAAAAAACAGCAAACATTCCAATTAATGAGTTGGATAAAGTGGCTGAAAATGAAGCCGGATATCCAGAATTTAGCATGTTTGGAGAATTACCTGCATGGGGATTTTATGTTCGCCACGCAAAAGGTATCACCTTTAAAAATGTAAAATTAAATTATATTGAGAGCGATTTTAGGCCGGCTGTAATATTTGATGATGTAAATGGAATTGACGTGGATGGACTAAAAATCGATAAATCTGAACATCCCAATGTAATGGTATTAAAAAATACTGGCGGTGTTTCCATTAAAAACACGAAATTCCCTTCAAATAAAAAAGAATCGATAAAGGAACTTCCTTAAACAAAATTAGTGTGCTGAAAATCAATAAAATTTATCAAATTAAAATGAATGTAATAGCTAGAAAATATAAGGCAAAATCGGTTGGTATTAAGATCATTGGCATAATTTTGCTTACCTGTTTACAATCTGTTTCAGTTTTCGCTCAGCAATCAGCTTTAATAAAATATGTTCAGCCATTTTCTGGCACATCAGCCAGTACGACAATGGCCAGCCAGCACATCGAAGATAAAACGGAACGCTTGGCCAACACCATCCCGGCTGTGGCACCACCTTTTAGCATGACACAATGGACGCCCCAAACCCAACTAACAGAAACAAAATGTTTAGCGCCTTACTATTACAGTAATAAAAAAATATATGGCTTTAGGGCAAGCCATTGGATAAGTGGCTCTTGTACACAAGATTATGGTAGCTTCACCATTATGCCAATTTCAGGCAAACTGAAAACCAACACAACAGATTATGCCGAGAATTACAATCACGACAACGAAGTTTCTACACCATCGTATTATAAACTAAACTTAAACCGCTATAAATTACAGGTAGAATTAACTGCGTCGCTTAGGTGTGGTGTGATGAGGGTTACTGCCATAAAAACAGATAGTGTTTATGTTTTGATTAGTCCCAACAGCGATAAAGATAAAGGATACATCCATATTGATGAAGCGAAAGGTGAAATCTCGGGCTACAATCCTGTTCATAGGATTTATCAAGGTTGGGGAGAGGCCGCAGGTTTTAGCGGTTATTTCTTTATAAAAATTAAAAAAGCAATTAAAACAAGTGGCGTTTACAGTGATGGAAATACTGCTAAAAACCACACCATCAGCAACAAGAAAAACCTTGGTGCTTATGCAGGCTTCATGATGGAAAAAGGCGAGCAATTGATTATATATTCTGGCACTTCTTTTACCAGCATTGATGCCGCAAAACGTAACCTCGAAAGTGAAATAAAAAATGAAACTTTCGATTCAGTGTTGAGTAAAACAAATGCAACCTGGGAAAAATCATTATCGCAAATAAAAATTACCGACCCGAATGAGAAGAAGAAAAAGATTTTCTATACTGCGCTTTATCATGCACAACAACACCCAAGGTTATTTAACGATGTAGATGGCACCTATCCACAATACGCCGGAAATTATCAAACACAGAAAATAAGCAAAGGCAACTACTATGATGATTTCTCGATGTGGGATATTTATCGTGCACAACTTCCACTGGTAGAATTATTACAACCCGAACTGGCAAATTCTTTTGCAAATTCGCTGGTTTTAAAAGGTAAACAAGGCGGTTGGTTTCCGATTTTTCCATGTTGGAACAGTTATACAGCCGCAATGATCGGCGACCATGCAACGGCTTTTCTTGCATCTGCTTATAATAAGGGAATTAGAGATTATGATGTAAAAGAAGCCTACCGATTGATGAGGCAAAATGCATTTGAGATGCCCGATTCGGTTGATTATTTGAATGGAAAAGGTCGCCGAGGAATAAATAGTTATTTGAAATATGGCTATATACCAATGGAAGATAGCATTCCAAACGCATTTCATAAAAAAGAGCAGGTAAGTAGAACGTTAGAATATGCTTATGATGACTACGCACTAGCCACTATTGCAAAGGATTTAGGAAAAACTGAAGATTTCAAAAAATTATCACAAAGGGCTTTAAATTACAAGAATGTTTTCGACCCTAAGGTGGGAATGGTTAGAGGTAGATTTGAAAATGGAAACTGGTACAGCCCTTTTTACCCAGATCATCGTGAGCCTTATATAACAGAAGGAACACCAAGGCAATATACTTTTTACGTGCCACATGATGTGCCCGGATTAATTAAATTAATGGGTGGAAGTAAAAACCTTGAAAACGAATTAGACTCTTTATTTATCAAGAAAGAATACTGGCATGGCAATGAACCTGGTCATCAAATTCCTTTTCTTTATAATTTCACAACTTCTCCATGGAAAACACAATTGCAAGTAAACCGCATTTTAAACGAAGAATATGATGAAGGCGCAGGTGGTTTAAGTGGAAATGATGACGCCGGCCAAATGTCGGCATGGTATGTATTTGCAGCATTAGGCTTCTATCCTGTCGATCCGGTTTCTGGGAATTACCAATTAACAAGTCCGTCTTTTCAGCAAACTCAAATATCGTTTAGTAACGGAAAGAAACTAAATATAAAAACTTCGAAAAGTTCCAAAAACGCAATTTACATTTCAAAAATATTATTAAACGGAAAAAGTTATGGTGCAAATTACATCAAACATGATGATTTAATAAAAGGTGGCGATGTAGTTTTCTATTTAATAGATAAGCCAAAAAAATAGCTTAAAAACGAGATTAAGTGATAATATCTGTTAAGTAATTGTGATTAAATAAGAAGTTGCAACAGCATTAAATGGTTAGATTAGATTAATTATTTAGTTTCTTTCTGCTTGACAACCAACACAATACCTTTTCCATCAAACAATTGAAAATAATATTCGACCGATGTTTCAGTTTTATAAACATTTATTTGCTCAATAATACCTTTTGAGCCACTTTTGTGCTCAATAAAATCACCAATTTGAAGTGAATTTAATTTAATTGTCGTTACATCATTATTAAGTACCATAGCATGAAAGCTTAAATAGAGGAATGATTATAATAAAACGAGTATATATACGGATTTTGAGCGAAAACAGATTTTAAATACTTAATTTTAAGTATTTTACAACAAATCTTCATCTTAATTGTTAAAGAATCATGAACAAAAAAATACTGGTCATTGATGATGACATTCTTACCTTAGAAGTTATAAATTCAATGTTAGATAATGAAGGCTATAACGTTAAAAGCGTTCATTTAACTGAAATGATATTCCCATCGATAGCAGAATTTAATCCCGATTTAATTATTATGGATATTAAACTGAACAAAGCTGATGGAAGAATTCTGTGCAATCAAATTAAAGAATCAGAAAATACTAAACACATTCCGATAATCTTATTAACTGGCTTAGAATACGACGTAATTGGAGAAATTATCTGTAATGCCGATGCAATAATGGGCAAACCGTATAAGTTAGATAATATGCTTTTAACAATTAAAAACCTATTAGATTCTAAAATTGAATCTTTTAGCTAATATTTGAATGTTACTGATTTAATATACCTCATCAATTTGTTTGGTGAGGTAATTAAAAGCTTTAGGAATTTCTACTTCTGCATTACCAATATTTCCTTCTATAAAAATATAACCGCTATAATTAGCTTTCTTTAATGCGCTCAAATAAGGTTTAAAA
Source organism: Pedobacter jejuensis (assembly GCF_003725795.1). GTDB lineage: Bacteria > Bacteroidota > Bacteroidia > Sphingobacteriales > Sphingobacteriaceae > Pedobacter > Pedobacter jejuensis. The sequence continues at coordinate 311,701 of NZ_RBEE01000002.1, forward strand.
TCATCGCCCATAACACCTGGCAATGTTCTTTTTTCTTTTTCGGCTATTTCGCAAAAAGCCAATAATTTCCCGGCAGCAACAATTTCATTTGGCAATTCGCCTTCACGCATCATGTGGAAAATATCTGCATTCAATCTGAAATTAGGGTCGTTAACTCGTTTTACAATAGATGCAGCTGATTTTAAGGAAGTAATAAAATTTGTTTCTGTGGTTTCCAGGTTTTCGAGCACAATGGTAACATTGTATTTTTTTGCTATAGCACCTAGCTTTTTAGCTAAATTGACAAAGCTAGTTTCTGCCTTTTGTAAATCGTAACCTTCGGGAATATTTCTGGAACCACCGCTACCCAATACAATAATTTTTACTCCAGCTTGCCCTGCCCTATTAAGAACTGAATCAGCATAAGCTAAAACTTTTTTCTCATCCACATCTGGTCCGGCGATTTTTAGTGTGCCAGGAAAAAACAGGTTACACATCATTACCTTACATTTTGCCGCTTTTATCAGAGATAAATTTTGTTCGAATTGCTCACCGGTTAATGATGGAGCCAGCATCTTTCTAACAGATTCACCAAGCATTCTAAAACCAGATGCGTAAACCAGGCTATCTCTATCTAAACCAGCTGAGATGCCCAATTGTGGTTTTTGCATATTTTTTAAGGTGAAGCTGTAAACGAGCAATAATGTAAACGCAATTATTAATAAGTTTTTGAATCTCATAATCTGATTGGGGTAATTGAATTGCAAAAATGTTAATCGGTTAGATGATTTATGCTAAAACCCTCAGGGAATTAGCAAATTGAAGATAACCATTTGATTTGCAAAAACTATAAATTATGCAGACATATCAATAATCTTACGGTTCAGCACCGCAAGGCATCAATTATTTTTTAAATAAAGAAATAACTTTTTTAACTAATGTAATAATTCCTAGGGCAACCAAACCCGCTAATAAACCAACAACAAATTCTTTTATTATTGAAGCTACGTTTGGATACAGATCATGAATGTAGGCTACGTTGTGCACGAAAATACCGCCTGCAACCAATATTAAAGCTATTGTACCTCCTATACTTAAAATCCTGATTATCACAGGTAAAGATTTTACCAATAAATTTCCAAGAGAACCAAAAAAACCTTTATCGCCCGAACGCTTTATTAGGTTTTGTCCGGCATCATCCATTCTAACAATAAGTGCAACAATGCCATAAACACCAATGGTTGCCAATAATGCAACAACCGAAACGGTTAAAATTTGTAAGGTCAAACTTTTATCTAGAACGGTTCCTAGAGCAATAATTACAATTTCTACCGACAGTATAAAATCGGTAGTGACGGCAGATTTGATTTTAGCTTTTTCGTTTTCAGCATCATTTTCCACAATAACTTTCTCTGCTGTTTTAGGAACTACAGAACGATGAAAAAAGTATTCTACAATTTTTTCTACACCTTCAAAGGCCAAATAAAATCCACCTAAAATTAAAATATAGGTAATGGCAACGGGAAAAAAAGAATTTAACAGTAAGGCAACTGGAACAATAATCAATTTGTTTATAAGTGAACCTTTTGTGATAGCCCATAAAACTGGTAACTCTCGTGATGATAGAAAACCTGTAGCTTTTTCTGCATTTACGGCTAAATCATCGCCCAAAATTCCTGCGGTTTTTCGTGTAGCAATTTTGGCCGTTACGGCCACATCATCCATTAAAGCTGCGATATCATCTAAAATTGCAAAAAAACCTGATGCCATATTTATTATTAAGGTTGTAAAATAGAATTCAAATTTAAAACGAAATATTTAAATCAGTTCAAATCTCATCAAAAAACCAGCAATACACAAAATAGTTTTAAATGGAATAAATAAATGTAGCGTTTACTATTATTTAGATTGCCACAGAAACACAGAATTCACAGAATATTGCGTTTGCACTATCGTTTTAAGATTCTCCATAATTTGAGGAATGAGGAACTGAGAAAACACCAAAAAGAAGCTTACTTTGTTAAATAAACCTGATTGCAGTGTAAGCCCGCAATCCCGATTTTTCATCGGGAGCGGACTTGAAACGAAAAGCAGGACTGAAAAACCAAAAGAATTGCTGAACGTAAATTTCCAAAAAAATACATTAAGCTTGCCATAGAAACACGGAATTCACAGATTATTGCGTTTGCACTATCGTTTCAAGATTCTCCATAATTTGAGGAATGACGAATTAGGGAACACCAAAAAGCAGCATACTTTGTTAAATAAACCTGGTTGCAGTGTAAAGCCCGCAATCCCGATTTTTCATCGGGAGCGGACTTGAAACGAAAAGCAGGACTGAAAAACCAAAAGAATTACTGAACGTAAGTTTCCAAAAAAATATATTTAGATTGCCATAGAAACACAGAAATCACAGAATAGAGCGTTTGAACTATCGTTTCAAGATTCTCCATAATTTGAGGAATGACGAATTAGAGAATACCAAAAAGCAGCATACTTTGTTAAATAAACCTGATTGCAGTGTAAAGCCCGCAATCCCGATTTTTCATCGGGAGCGGACTTGAAACGAAAAGCAGGACTGAAAAACCAAAAGAATTACTGAACGTAAATTTCCAAAAAAACACATTATGATTGCTACACAAACACAGAAATCACGGAATAAAGTATTTGAACTATTCTATTAATAAAAAAAAAGGCAGGAGCTCTCAATCTCCTACCTCAACTAAACCAATATAATAAACGCTATTTCTTAGTTACTTTAAATTCTGTTCTTCTATTTTTTGCTCTGCCTTCGGGATTATCCTTCCCCCTTTTAAGTTTATTTGGGGCAATCGGCATACTTTCGCCATAACCTTTGGAGGCCAATCGGTTTTGCGAAATATTCTTACTTACCAAATAATCAACGCAAGATTTCGCCCTTCTTTCTGATAATTCCTGATTGTAAACATCGGTTCCGACATCATCTGTATGGGCTCCAAGTTCTATTTCCATTTCAGGGTTATCATCTAAAATTAATGCTAAAGCATCAAGAACTTTTTTAGACGATTCTGTTAATTCTGCACTATTAAATTCATAATAAATGTTATCCAATACGATTGGTACATTTATTTTAAAGGCATTGATACAATAATCAGCATACATTAAAGTGTCAGCTTTAGCAATTTCCTCATATGCATAGCTTTTGTTTAAGGCAAAATAATTTTCTTTGGTCATGTTTAGCTTTACTGGTCTTCGGCTATCCATTTTAAAATCGTATTTTCCTGTATTATTGGTTGTAAAAATATAATCATTTTCCTGGTCGTTCATTTTTACCAAAACCCCATCCAATGGCTTTTTGGTTTTACAATCGGTAATGATGCCAGATACAGAAATATATTCCCTTTTCACTTCAAAAATTTCCAGGCAACAAGCAGATTCTCTATCCGAACTGATGTAACCTTTGCTGGCATCGGCATTTATCGGCGTGAAATACACATCATCTTTGGATGAATTAAAAGGATAACCCATGTTTTTGGGTGTTGTCCAGTTAATTAAATCACCCTCCGATTCGTAAAAATCCATTCCACCAAAACCAATTCTACCATCTGTACTGAATATTAATTTTTTAGTAATCGTGTTATAGTAAGGCGCCTTTTCATCGGCTTCGCTATTAATCTCAGGACCTAAATTTACCGCCTGACCAATTGTACCATCACTTCTTATGGCAGCATACCACAAATCGTATTTTCCATAACCGCCCATTCTATCAGATGAGAATATCAAAAATTTACCATCGCTGGTTACAAAAGGTTGTGCAGCGTTAAAATCTTTACTATTAACCTGTAAACCTACAGATTGCGGAATCGACCATTTATCATCTGTTTTACTAGCAGAATAAATAGAATATTTTTCTTGCCCTTTCCAGGCCGTAAAATAAGCAACATTACCTTCAGGATTAAAACTTACCGCAGCAAATTCCATATCATTTTGTAAATTGAAATCGATCTTCTTAACATTAACTTTATCATCCTGAAAATTTGAGCTCGAACTATAAAGGTTATTCATAAATGGATTGGCCTTAGTAGAAATTGGTGATTCGCCTTTTACCACCTTAACCACATCGGGCTTACCTGAAACCGCAACTGGCCTTGAAGAAGTAAAATAAAATGAACTGCCTTGTTTAATCGGAGCGTAATTAGAACCTAATCCGTTAATTTCTGAAGGCACTTTTTTAATTTGAACCAGCCTCGGGAAACGCATTTCTTTCATGGCGAATTTACATGACAGCACTTCTAAATTTGCTGTTTTTACCAATCCATCAGTTTTGTTATTGGTAATAAATTTTTCAAAAGCAGCAATTGCCTGTGGAAATTTTTTATTTGCCCTTAAACTTTCGGCATAGTAAAACAAGGATTTATAATATTTAGGATTGCTAAAAGTGCTGGCTACCTCGTAATATTTCTCAGCTTCTGTAAAATCGCGGTACATCCGACTTGCTTCGGCAAGGTTATAAAGTGAGCCTTCATAATCTTCAATTACCTTTTCTTCGCTGCCCAATTTTTTATCTTTACCATAAGGCAAAACAACCTGGCTACTATCTGCTGTAATTTTTAAAGCCTTTTTATAAAATGTTGAAGCGGCATAATAATCTTTACTTTGAAAATAAGCATCGGCTACTTTTTTATAATTAACAACGTATTGAGCTTCAGCAGTAATTGCTGTAGCTAAAATTAAAAAGAGGATTAATTTTTTCATAGCTAAAAAATTATAAACGAGGACAGAAAAAGTTAGGACCGATAATACCGTTGCGACCAATAAGTGAAATGGATAATTCTAAACCACCATTACTATTGGATGCCCGCTGAAGTGTTGATGTATTTACATCGTAACTTAGGCCTATAACCATATTTTTAAATTGTAAGCCTACAAAAGCAATTGCAGCATCTTTAACCCTGTAATTACCTCCGAAAAGGATATTTGATTGGTTGTTAACCATAAACTGAGCATAAGCACCAACAGAAACTTCATTTGTATTGCCCTGATACATTACCAAAGCATTCGGAACAATATCCAGCATTTCAGAAGCTCGGATTCTGGCACCACCATGCGCCGTAAAACGGATTGGAGTACGGGTACTATTTTCAGAAAATCGCTCTATCGGACGGTTTAAATGTGCTGCACTTGCACCCACAAATACATTGACATTTTGATTTGGATTACCATCAAAGTACATAATACCAGCATTTACATCTGGCACAAATGATGAAGTTGATGAAAAGCTTTCGCCGCTAATCATGCCACCATCATAACCTGTAATTGGATTAAACTGGTTGCCAAACCTGCCTTGCGATAAATCGAAACTCCTATTTACGAACCCGGCTTGCAATCCAAAACTTATCATTTGTAAACCTTCTAAGCCAAAGCGTAACCGATAAGAACCAGAAACCAATGCTGTTAAATAATTAAAATCGAGTTCGCCTGCCCTTTGATTTAAAATCGTAGCACCAAAAGCAAAGTTCTTTTTTGGTGCCAAATCAAAAGAAGCCCCACCTGTTAAAAATGAATTGGAGATTGCACCCCACTGTTGTTTAAAATTTACTGATGCCCGGTAATCGCCATCGATAACACCTGTTAAAGCCGGGTTTAACCATAACGGATAGGCATAATATTGAGAGAAATGAGGATCGGTTTGTGCTTTCAGGTTTAGTGTTGCAAAGCTGAATATCAGCATTGCAACACATATTTTTAGAGGTTTTAGCATTTTCATAAGATGTAATTTATAGCGGTATATTATCTGTTAATTATCGGATTAAGGTTATTGTACCTTTTTTCATCACCTTGGTGCCATCTGTCGATTCTATTTCAATCATATATACATACACACCGTTTGGCTGAGGAACACCTTTGTAAGTTCCATCCCAACCTGTAGTGGTAGAATTTACTTGATAAATCAATTGACCCCATTGGGTGTACACATTCATTTTTACAGCGGCTATTGTAGTTCCGTAAACCAAGAAGATATCATTCTTACCATCGTTATTAGGACTAAATATGTTTGGAATGTAGATGTCGTTTCCAATCGGATTAGAAGCTTTTCCAGTTACAGGGGTTGAATTGGCGCTGGTTTGACAACCAATCTGTCCCAAAGCACGAACGATTAAGGTAACGGCTTGGTCTGGTTTTAAGCCAATAATTAAATGGCTGGTTGCGTTCGTCCCGTTGGAAGGTGCTTGCCATGTTGCGCCATTAGTAAGCGAAACTTCATAGCCTGTTGCACCAGAAATAGCATTCCAACTAAATGTTACACTTGCAGGTGTAGTGGTTTCTACCCGAACAACTGGTATAGATAAAACTGGCAAAACGGTAACGATTACTGGCGTTCTTACTGCACTTACGCAACCTGCTGAACTAAAGCTCTCTACATAAAATGTTGTGTTAGCACTTAGCGACGGTGTTGTAAACGTAGTTCCTTGTCCTAATACGGTTCCACCTGTACTTGTTGCATACCATCTGTAAGTTAAACCAGGTTCAGGTGAATTAACATTTAATACAGTTGTCGTTCCAGAGCAGATTGTACCGTTTGTAGCACTAACCAATAGTGGTGCTACAGGCAATGGTAAAACCGTAATGCTAACCGCAGTTCGGTTGCTTGAGATACATGTACCAGCCACACCCTCAACATAATATGTTACATTATTGGTTAATGATGGCGTTGTAAATGTACTTCCTGAACCAGCAATTGCACCTCCGGTTGCGCTGGTGTACCAATTATAAGTTACACCAGTTTGAGCATTTGTTACTGATAGATTTGCAGCACTTCCAAAACATACGTTTTGTGTAGCACTCGCAACTATTGGAACAAAAGGTTGTTGATTAACGGTTACGGTAATCAAGGTTCTGCCTGCACCATTAAAACAACCGCCTGCGCCTATCGCTTGGATGTAATAGTTTACTGTATTGGTTAATACAGGAGTTGTATATGAAGTTCCGGTTGTTAAAAGATTACCGCCAGTTACCGCATTATACCATTCGTACGTTACACCAACCTCTGGACTTTGAATGTTTAATGTAGTGGCATTGCCTGAACAAATGTTGGTACCAGCTGATGAAACTACAGGATTAGATGGTGCCGCACTAACAGTTACTGCAACTAAGGTTCTGCCTCCTGTATTCACACATCCTCCGTTTCCTACCGCTTGTAAATAATAATTAACATTTGCAGTTAAAACAGTTGTGGTAAATGTACTTCCAGTTGTTAAAAGATTGCCTCCTGTTGCAGCATCATACCATTCGTAGGTTACAGCCGTTTGAGGATTTTGTACGGTAAGTGTGGTTGAATTTCCAGAACAAATTGCAGTGCCAGTCGTAGCAACCACCGGGTTATTTGGTGTAGCATTAACTACGATGGTAACCATTGTTCTTCCCGCAGCGTTTACACAACCACCTGCTCCAATTGCCTGGATATAGTAATTCGTGTTTGAGTTTAGAACTGGTGTAGTAAATGACGTTCCTGTTGAAATAAGGTTACCTCCAGTTGCTGCATTATAAAATTCGTAGCTTACGCCATTTTGCGGATTTTGAATATTAATTGTAGTTGTATTACCTGAACAAATTGTTGTACCAGTTGATGAAACAACAGGATTTGCAGGAGCAGGATTTACAGTTATTACAACCACTCTTGCAGTTGATGATGCGTTTTCACATTTATTATCGCCTTTAACAGTTACATAATAAGTTGTGTTAGCATTTAAAACCGGTGTAGTATAACTAGCGCCCACAAAAGATATGTTTGTAAGTGATGCATCGCTGTACCAGGTAAACACTGGGTTAGTAACCGTGGTTGAGCTTGCAGTAAGAATAGCTGAAGAACCAGCACAAGCTGCCGTATTTCCAGCTACAATAATATCGGTTGATGTAGCCAGCGGATTTACATTGATGGTTACCACTTTTGCATCTGCAGCAGCATTTTCGCATTTATTTGTTCCTTTAACAGTTACATAAAATGTAGTTGTAGCAGAAACGGCAACATTGTAAGTTGGTCCGGTAAAAACAGGAACCGTTAATGATGCATCGCTGTACCAGGTAAATACAGGTTGTGTTACCGTTAAACTCGATGCCAGCAAAGTTGCCGTGCTACCTGAACAAATATTTGCATTATTAACCGTAATATCTGCTGCGGTGGCATAATCTTTTACTGTTACGGTGATGGTCTTAGCATTTGCTGCAGAATTTGCGCAATTGTTATCACCGCTAACCGTAACATAATAGGTTGTTGTAGCAGTTAAAGCTGGTGTTGTAAACGATGCGCCAACAAATGCAACACTGGTTAATGCCGCATCATTATACCAGGTAAATACCGGGTTGGTTACCGTAACTGATGATGCGGATAATGATGCAGTAGCACTACTACAAATGATGTTTAAGCCTGTAATATTGATATCTGCTGCGGTTGACAGCGGATTAACATCTATGACAACAGCTTTTGCAGTTGCTGGTGTATTTTCACATCTATTGCTACCTTTTACGGTTACATAATAAGTTGTTGCTGTTGATAATGCAGGCATTGTAAATGATGGTGCTGTAGATACGACTGTGGTTAAAGCAGCATCGCTATACCAGGTAAATATTGGATTTAGTATAGTTGAAGTTGCTGTTAATGTTGTTGTTGAGCCAGCACACAAGCTACTTGCATCAGTAACATTTATATCTGATGCTAAAGCTACAGGGTTTATGGTAATGGATACGCTGGCCGCATTACCTATAGGGTTTGGACAACGATTTGAACCGCTTACCGTAACATAATAAGTCACGTTCGCATTTATTTGTGGAGTGGTAAATGCTGCACCAACAAAAACCGGAGTGCTTAGTGATGCATCGCTATACCAGGTAAATACCGGATTTGTAACTGTTGTGCTGCTTGCTGTTAGGATTGTTGTACCCGCATTACATAATGCTGTGTTACCAGAAATTACGATATCTGTAGCAATTGCATTTTGGTTAACCTCAATATTTACCGGCGTGCGTGTAGCATTTGTACAACCTCCGCTTGATGCCGCTTCTACGTAATAGGTATAACTGCCTGGCGACAGATTTGCAGAAGTTACAAAACTACTGCTATTGCTCACCAATAAATTACCTGAAGTTGCTGCATCATACCAATTGTAAACCACACCAGCAACCGATTGAACAGCTAAGGTAACCGGAGTATTGATACAGGTTGATACAGAATTTGTTGTAGCAGGAACAGGTGGTGCTGGTGGCGAAGTTATGGTTACCGTTATATCAACTTTCGGACTTTCGCAGCCATTCAAGTCTGTAGCGGTTACAGAGAAATCATAAGTTCCGGCGGGTAGGGTCGCATCTGTTAAGAAATTAACACCATTTTGTCCAGTGTAAACCGAGCCTTGGTACCATTTATAAGTGATATTTGGTTTAGGATTACTTACGCTTAATGTAGCAGAAGAGCCGAAGCAGGCCGATACTGCAGTAGAAACGATTTCTGGTTTGGTTATGATTCTTCTGGCATAATTAAAATCTACGGAAGTTAAAACACCAATTAAACCCGAACTTAATCTTAATTCTACGCCATCAAATTGAGCAGTTGGAATGAATGATAAAGTAGCTTCACTTCCATCGGTAGCTAAATCAAGTTGTATGAATTGACTGTTAAGTGTAACATCATCATTATTGCTTGCCGAACCATTGTAGGTGGTTAAAGTTAAATTTGGTAAAACTGCTGCTGATAATAATTTTCCTGGAGAAGAGATTTTAATTTGCAAGGTATCACCGATATTTGATAAACCACCTGTAAATCCTAAGCGATGAAAAACAGATGCTCCTAAAGCCCCTGCCGGAATAAATAAAGTAGAACCCGTATTTTCATCTGTATCAACAGCAGAAGCATCGTTGAAAACACTGGCTCCTACAATTACACCATTAACACCTGTTAAAGCGCTTATTGTTGCAATACCGCAATCAACTGTTCCTGGGGTTGGAGGTATTACGGTTACCAATACAGATACAGGTGAACTAGTGCCACAGCCTGGAACTGTTGTAGTTACATAATAAGTTGTAGATGCGTTTAGTATTGGTGTTGTAAAAGATGTGCCAGTATTTACAAGAATTGTTGCATTAGCGTCACTATACCAATTTATTGTAGCACCAGCAACCGATGATGTTGCATTTAACACAGCCCTTGTTCCAGATACAATTATGGCCGATGCAGGCGTAATAACCGGAGCTTGTGGGTTTGCACCAATAGTTACCGTGGCAGTTGCTCTTGCTGATGCCGTTCCGCAACTATTTACAGCTTCTAATGTGTAAGTGGTATTGGCTGTTGGTGTAACAGTTAAAGTTGTGCCATCAGGTCCAGCACTTGTTCCGTTCGAATCATACCATTTATAGGTAACGCCAACAACCGGATTTTTAACCTGTAAAAATATTGCTGTACCTGCACATGCGCTAACGGTAGGCGATAATAATCTGGCGTTGCAGGTGCTGGTTGAACTACAACATTCACTTCTGTTTTTGCACTCAAACATCCCGAGGCCGAAACGATTGCTACATAATATTTTGTATCGGCTGTTAATGCCGCTGTTGTGTACGTTGGTCCATCTGTTAAGGCATTTTGTGCAGCATCAAACCAACGATAAGTTACGCCATTTATTGGATTTAAAACTGACAACGTACTTGTTAAACCTGCGCAGCCAGCAACATTTGCTGATGTAACTTGTGGTGCCAGTAATGAACGCTGCATGTAATTTAGGTTAACCGATGTTAACGCACCCAATACGCCCGAATTTAAACTTAACCGTGCTCCATCAAATGCAACACCGGGAATTAATGTAATTAAAGCCTGAGTGTTGCCATTTAATAACCTGATGTTTAATAATCCGCTATTTAAAAGCGTAGCATCATTATTGGAATTCGCACCATTATATGTTGTTATAGAAACGTTATTTAAAACGCCAACGGAAGCTAAGCTTTGAGGTAATGAAACTAAAACTCTTAAAGTATCACCTAAATTGGATAAACTTCCGAAATATAAAGTTTGATAAACGCTGGCACCTAAGGCGCCTACAGGCATAACCAATGATGATGAAGTTTGTGCATCGTTATCTATTGCCAAGCCTGCATTAAAAACTCCCGCTAGTAAAGCAACTCCTGTTACACCATTTACCTGAGTTGATGCAACTTCACAAGGAATTGGTGTTGGTGTACCTGTTCCATTTACGGTGATTGTTACCTGAACTCGAGTAGATGAAGAACAACCTGAAGCCGAAACCGTTTCTACGTAATAGCTTGTTGTTGCTGTTAAAGGCGGTGTTACGAAGGTAGAACCAGAGAAAACCGGAGTTGTAGATGCCTGAGCATCATACCAGTTAAAAGTAACACCTGTTTCTGACGAAGTTGCGGTTAATATTGCTGTTTGACCAGAATTTACGGTTGTAGCTGATGCTGTAACCGTAGGTAATAGCGGACGTGGATTTACGGTAATCGCTGCTGCAACTCTACTCGCACTCAAACAACTTCCATTTGCAGCTTCTAAGTAATAAGTTGTATTGGCATTTAATGCCGGGGTTACAAAAGTGCTTCCAGTAAATATGGCTGGACCACCAGTTGCTGCAGCGTACCAATTGTATGTTAGGGCAGCATCAGGATTACTAACCGTTAATGTTGCAGGTGAACCTGAACACACATTAGCAAGAGGCGCCAAAACAGGCTGCGCAACCGCAGGTGTTACCGTCACAACAACAGAAACTCTGGTTGTATTTGCACAAGTTCCGTTGGCTACTTCGATATAATATGTTGTTGTTGCAGTTAAGGCAGGTGTTGTAAAAGAAGCTCCACTGCTTAATAAGTTGCCACCAGTTGGCGCATCAAACCATTTTAGGTTGGTTCCGCCATTTGCAGTAGCAGAAAGTGTTGCTGTATTTCCGGCACAGATGGTTTGTGAACCACTTGTTATCGTTGGATTTGGATAAATTACGGTAGCACCATAAATATCTAAACTGCTAATTGCAGATACCAATCCGCCAAATCGTAGTTCTACCCTATCATAAACTCCTGCCGAAGGTAGTGTTGCGGTAAACCTGGTACCACCAAGTAACCTAAGATTTAAAACTGATGAATTAAGTGGATAGCTCGAAACAATTGATGCACCGTTCATTACATTCACAGTAATGTTGCTCAATACGGATAGATCCAATAAGCCAGTTGGCAAACCTAAATCTAAACGAATACTATCGGTTGCAGCTCCTACCGCTGGAAATATTAATTGTTGAAACCCTGTTGAAGTAACGCCAACTGCAAGAGATATTCTGGTGAAATTATTTGGATTTGAATCGGTTGAGTTACCAGCTCCTGATATGTTACACAATAAACATATTCCTGTTATTCCAGAATTTTGACTGTTTGCAGCGTTACAAGCTGTAGCACCACCACCTGAAATAACAGTAACTGTTACCGGAACTCTACCAGCGCTGACGCAACCATTGACGTTTGTGGTTTCCACATAATAGGTTGTGGTAGCTGTAAGTGCCGGAGTTGTAAAGTTAGAACCTGTTGCAAGCTCGGCACCTCCTGTAGCAGCTGCATACCATTTAATGGTATTTCCTGCATCAGCAGTAGCAATTAATGTAGTGCTTTGTCCAGCATTAACCACCTGATTGTTTGTGGTAACAACAGCAGGATTAGCTGCCGGATTTAGAGTAACATTAACTACTGTTCTAGCGCTTACCGCTGTTCCTGAAACAGCTTCTGCATAATAAGTAATAGGGGCATCTACAATTGGTGTTACAAAAACTCCGGTACTGTTTGTTGCTAAAGCCGTGCTTCCGGTAGAACCATACCAGTTATACGTTACGCCAGATTGTAAATTACTAACTGTTAGTGTAGCAGTACTGCCAGCACAAACCGCAGCACTAGCTACAACAGGTTGGTTTACATTTACAACAATCGTATAATCAGAATTTACAGTATTGCCATTTGCATCAGTTCCTGTTACCGAAACTACAAATGTTCCACCTAAAGTTGGCGTACCTGAAATTTCTCGAGTTGCGGTATTAAAACTTAATCCCGGAGGCAAATTACTTGCAATGTAATTGTAAGGTGGCGTTCCACCTGCAACAGCAGGGAGCGTTTGTGTTGGGTAAACACTACCTACAACACCACTTGGCAAACTTGCAGTTGGTAAAGAAAGTACACCAGTTACACTTAAAGGATATGTATTTGATGCTGTTCTACCCTGACTATCAGTAACAGTAACCGAAATAGTATAGTTACCAGCTTGAGTTGGCGTTCCGGTAATTGCTCTGGTTGTAGCATCGTATGTTAAACCGGGTGGCACACCAGTAGCCACATAAGTATAAGGACCAACACCACCGGTAGCCGCTGGCAATACTTGTGTGGTGTAAGCAGTACCAGCAATACCACCCGCCAATGTAGCTGATGGAAGTAATAGCGGATCGGTTACCGAAATGGTATAATTTGTACTTGCAGTTTTTCCATCAGCATCCGTTACGGTTACAGGAAATGTAAATGTACCTGAGCTAGAAGGTGTGCCTGTAATTTCTTTTGTTGTCGGATTAAAAGACAATCCAGGAGGCAAATTAGTAGCTGCATAAATATATGGTCCGGTACCACCTGTTGCAGATGGAATTGTTTGTGGGGTATAAATCTGCCCGGTAATGCCACTTGCTAAAGTTGCAGCAGGCAAAACCAATGGATCAGTTATTTTAACGGTATAAATAGCGGTTACACTGATTCCTGTTGCATCAGTTACCGTAACCGGGATGCTATAGTTTCCTACTTGTGTTGGGATTCCGGTAAATTCTCTTGTTGTAGCATTAAATGCCAATCCCGGAGGTAAATTTATGGCACTGTAAACATATGGTCCGGTACCTCCAGTTGCCGCAGGAATAACCTGAGCTGGGTATTGTGTTCCTGTTACGCCATTTGGCAAAACGCCGGGTGCAAAAGTAAGTGCTGCCTTAGCGCTTAAGGTATAGCTTGCAGTTGCTGTACAACCTTTGGTATCAGTTGCAACTATAGAGAATGTTGCATCCCCAGTGGCTGTTGGTGTTCCTGATATTAATCCTGTTGAAGATAAACTTAAACCCGCAGGTAAAGAATTTCCACTAGCTAAGGCATAAGTAAATCCAGGTGTTCCGCCTGTGGCTGCATCAATTTGCTTTGCATAAGCAAATCCGTTAGATGCATTGCCTAGCGTTGTTGTATTAAAAATAATCGCCGGATTTACGGTCACCGTTATTGGTACCCGTACAGATTCATCTATGCAACCTAATCTTCTGGCTGCTACATAATAAACTTTATTGGCAGTAAGTGCGGGCGTTTGATATGTGCCGTTGTAAGCGGTTGTTGCCAATGCCGTTCCGCCTTCTATTGCGTCGTACCATCTCAAATCGTTAGTACTAGCCGTGGTTGCAGTTAAAGCTGCGGAAGTATTGTAACAAGCTGCAACGCTATTGGTTGCAGGCAAAGTAAAAGTTGGGCGCCCTGCTGATTTGGTTAACCCATAAATAAATATAGTTTGTGTTAAATTAGCATTTAACAATGATGAAAGTGTAACCTGAACCCTATCAAATGCAACACCTGGCGAAAATGGTACTGTAACCGGCTGACCTGAATTTAGCAATGCCAACAAATCTAAATTTAATAGATTTGAAGCAGAGGCAGAATAGACTTGACTTGTGCCATTAAATGCAGTAACATTTAAATTATTTAACACACCTGCTGTTAATAATGCCGATGATACTCTAAGTCTTAGATTGAAATCATCTCCTGCACTTGCTGCTGTATTAAAGTAGAAATTCTGACTAATAGAACCGGCAACACCAAGTGCGCCTAAACTCAATTCTGAATAATTGGTTGTGTTGGCATCAATTGCAAATTGGGCATTGGTTACTCCAGCTTTGCCTGCTCCTAACACATCTACAGTTAAACCGCTGCCCTCAAAACCAGTAGCAAATGCCTGTGCACATGGATCAATACCACTGGTGTAAAATGCATTGTAAACTCTTGTCTCATTTGGTCCACTCAATAATAAAGCACGGGTTACGTCCCTAACATATACCCTATCATAATTTTGCGTTGGCCGTAAAGCAAAATAAAAAAAGCCGTCGGCATCTTTCACTAAGCGTAAATTCTGGCTCGTAAATGCGCCCGTACTCGAACCGCTTAATACAGTTGTACCTGCAGCATTTCGAGCACCTACTTCTATAGAGTGGTCTCCTAAAACAACTCCACCTACAACTCCTGCAAGTAAACCGCCTAAATTGCCACCAAGCAATTGATTTAGTAAAGTTGCGTCAGCATCTATTCTAATGTAAGATGTTGTTCCGGCTGTAAGAGTAGTTGGAAACCTCAATTCCAATTCTCCTGAATATGCTCCTCCCCCTAAAGCTAGCCCGCCATATGATTTAACAGTAGCAAAATCAGTTTGGACTGGTGTTATTGCATTGGCAGGATTATCTACCGAAGAATTTCCGGTAACGGCACTGACCACGTTTGCATAAGTTTTAGTTTGACTATACGATTTCTGATTTAGAATCGTTAATAGAGATAGTATTGCAAATAGTTTAAGCATGCAACGTTTTCCCGATTGGGAATTGAGAGTAAAGATTTTCATCATGTCAGGCGCTAGTAGGTTTGAATTTCTAATCACATCAAGTATTTATACTTTCTTTGATTATTGATAAATCTACATCAGCAACTCTAAATAGCATTTATCCATTCTCGTTCATTATTCGTTCGGGGCACCTATTCATTTCATTCATCAAACTTTTGTTACCAAAATGATTTTTGCTAACAGATTATTTTTATGACATTAGCATTATTATCCTCTACGATGAATACAAATGAATTAATCTCTCAACTCAGAAAATTCGTTCTTATAAAATCGGGTTTGCGAAATATCGACCCCGCCCACTGTAAGACTATTTCGGAGTATATATTTAAAGAGACTAAGAATTACGTTAGCGAAACAACCGTTAAAAGATTCTTCGGTTTCGCACAGGTTATTCATAAATTTTCGTTGTTCACGCTCAATAGCCTTTCTCAGTATGTAGGCTTTTCAGATTGGGAATCTTTTTGTAAGGATAAACAAGGTCAATCAGAAAATGTAGATGATGTATGGACAGACCTTCAAATCAGGTGCAGGGCAATAACAGAAATGTCTATCATTTCTAAAAAGAACAATTCCGGTGTTCCATTTGATGCCACATCAAACAGAAGTTTTCTTTTCAACGATTTCGATTACTTTTTAAAAAACAATTATCAGTTTACAACCATTACTGCACAACCAGGGCAGGGAAAATCTATCCTCATTACGCACTTAGTTGAACATTTTTTTTATGGGGAAAATGCAGTCTACAATAATGATATCGTATTATTAATCAATTCAGATACGATTAACGAACTCATTCAAAATGACTTATCATTAAAAGACTGGTTTAGAAAAGAATTTAAATTTGGTGGGGTAAGCGATTTAAACACGCATTTTAAAAAAAATCCAACAGAATGTAAAGGGCATTTTATACTTATTGTTGATGGAATTGACCAGTTTTTATCCCAAAGTAAATATTTGAAGGTTTTTACTGATTTTTTGCTAAGTATTGAAGAAAGCAATTTTTTAAAAATAGTACTTGGTTTAAGGGTAAACAACTGGGTTAATATGCAACCTATTATTTCTGGTTCGGCATTTTTAACCAAAGCCTGGTACAAAGGTTTATTTTTTGATGAAGAAAAGGGTACAAACGTACCATTGCTGAATAAAGATGAGATTCTCTTCACCCTTTCCCGATTGGAAGGAAAAATTATTTTGGAGAAAGACGTTCATCCTGAATTAATTAAACAATTTAGAACGCCCTTCTGGTTACAGATTTACTATAAACTTAAACAGGAAAACAATACCATAAGGCTAAATAACTACTTATTGTGCATAGAATTAATTAGTTATTTTTTGGAGAATAAAATATGTCTATCCAAAAACAGCACAGAAAAAATCATCATTTTAAAGGATTTAAGTAATTCAATCTCTAAAGGAAGTGTTCGCAACCGGGTGGCCAAAGACAAGGTTTTGAACTCATTTACCTTATTTCCAGAAGCTTATAACGAACTTGTTTATGGTGGAATTCTTATTGAAGAAAAGCGTTTGACCACCTCAATTCCAACTGAAATTATTCGATTTTTAAATGATGATATCTACACATATTTTCTGTTTTTGCAATTAAAAGAGAAGTTCCACTTTAAGCCAGATGGTAATTTTTTTAAAGAGATACTAACCGTTTATTCAGAACAATCTCATCTACGTAGTTTAATGCTTAACTGGAGCATTCGCTTTTGCATCAATAGAAATGAGTTACAGGCTTTGAAGCATATTTTTAAACTGCCATTTACAAATGATGAAAAGAATATGGCATTCGATTTTATATGCGATGTTGCTGTATTCGAACTAAATAGATCAGGTTCTAATTTTAATTCTCAAACCATTGATATTCATTTTATTGATATTATGGTTATGGGTAAAATTGTAAGCCAACACTACAAAGAAACCATAAAAAAGATAGCCGAAAAGATTGTAAACGAAGATATTCAGATTATGCTAAATGTTATAGAGTGTAGCATTTGCGTAGTTGATATGGATGAAAAAGGCTTGAATGAGAGCATGCATCTATTAAAAAGATATCCGAAAGAATTGTACGATTTGTTTCCAATAAACCCCAGTGATTTACTTTTATTTCTATCGAACAATTTATCAAATAAACCAAATAACGGAAAAAGTGTATTCGATAAAATTAATGTATTACAGCAGCAACTTGATGAAAGCCGTCCGCATACCAATGATGAGCTTACCAGTGTAGAAATTATGTGTTACAGATTGGCTTTCGTAGTTTTATTTACCAACAAAAATTACGAAGCATGCGGCCGTTTTATTGAAGCGATATTAAAAAAATACCCAAAGATATTTTATCTAAGGTCGTCCGTTTTTTCTTCATATCTATTAATATTATTGGTACAAACGTATATTAAACTCGACCAAAACAAAAAAGCGAAAAGGATAATCCAGCTCTTAGATAAAATTATTCACGAAAATAAAAGATACTTCACTCCTTACATAAAATCAGCGTATCATATATGTAAAGCAAATTTTTTAAACCATAACCACAATTATTCAAATGCATTGGTGGAAATAGAAAAAGGTTTAGAATCGTTAAATGGACATCAATTTAAGATACTTGAAATTTCGTTCCGACTTTTGAAAATTGATGTTCTAAAACACTCTGATAGCAATGAATATGTAAATCAGAGCATCAGAGATTTACTGAATTACTTATCCATCAATAATTTAAGCATGCCAGATTTTGCCAACGTTAGTGGCGAAAATTTTGACCACATGTTCAAAATTTTGAAATCTTACAAGCACAGCTAATGCAGATTCTATATCGTGCTGTTTAGTAATTGAACGTCAACTGCAACCAAGCCTGTTGCCGACAATTCTATTTGAAAACTAACGTTTTTACCGCTTAAACTTTTCAGAAAATCAATATCAATTTCAAAAGGAATGTCTTGCTGATTTTCATCTGTAATAATACCAGAAAGATCACTATTCAAAGACTTTATAATGCCATTTCGAGCCATAATTACACAAAACAAAGAGGATGATTTTTTTTAAACGACAATTATACAAATAATTGTAAAATTAATTAGTATTATTTATACTACAATTTAAAACTTATGTATTTATAAAACTTCAATCATAAAGTATTATTAACACTTCACCTTAATAAATATAACCTTGTATCAAAGTAAAATAGTTTGTAAATTCTCTTTCAAATATTAATACGGTAAACATTTTCCAGGTTGATTGTTATCTTAGCATCCAATCACCATATTATGTTAAAATTTAAAAGTCTAGTTTTATTTTGCCTATGCTTAATCTCAAGTATAAATGCATTTTCTCAAAACGTTAAAGAACCCACAGGAACGCCAAAAGAATGGTCTGCTGCTTATGCGCCATTCAGAATTGCTGGTAATCTATATTATGTTGGCACTTACGATTTAGCCTGCTACCTCATCACTACCTCAAAGGGTAATATTTTAATAAATACTGGTTTATCGTCATCAGCTGCTTTGATTAAAAAAAACATTGAGCAATTGGGATTTAAGTTTAGCGACACTAAAATATTGTTAACCACACAAGCACATTACGATCATCTTGGCGCAATGGCAGAAATTAAGCGGTTAACTGGTGCGAAATTTATGGTATATAAGGAAGATGCATCAGTTTTAAAAGATGGTGGAAAATCTGATTACGCATTGGGTGGAAAAGAAAGTAGTTATGCTCCTATAATCCCTGATAAATTATTGAGAAATAACGAAGTAGTTACTTTAGGAAATTTTAGCCTGAAAATGCTTCATCACCCTGGCCACACTAAAGGTTCTTGCAGTTTTATTTTCTCTACCGCAGATAAAAATCGAAGCTATAAGGTTCTGATTGCGAATATGCCATCAATTGTAACGGAGAAGAATTTTGAAGATGTAAAAGAGTACCCGAAAATTGCTGAAGATTACGCTTATACTTTCAAATCGATGAAAACTTTAACTTTCGATATTTGGTTGGCTTCTCATGCAAGTCAGTTTAAGCTGCACGAAAAACATAAACCTAGTGATGGCTATCATCCGGAAGTTTTTATGGATAGAAATGGTTACATACGATCATTAAATGAGTTGGAAAAAGCTTACACAGAAAAAATAAAGAATAATAAATAGCACATGGAACAAATTAATTGGGGGATAATTGGTTGCGGTGATGTTACCGAAGTAAAGAGTGGTCCGGCGTTTAACAAAGTGCCCAACTCGAAATTGGTTGCAGTAATGCGAAGAAACGCACAAAAAGCGGAAGATTATGCTTTACGACACGGTGTTCCAAAATGGTATACCGATGCTGATAAATTGATTAACGACCCCGATGTAAATGCAATATATATTGCTACACCTCCATTGCAACATGAAATGTTCTGCATCGCTGCATTAGAAGCTGGCAAATCTGTGTATGTTGAAAAGCCAATGACTATGGATGCAAATTCTGCAAAGCGAATGATTGATGCAGCAGAAAAATATAACACTAAGCTTTCGGTAGCGCATTATAGAAGGCTGCAGCCCATGTTTTTAAAAGTTAAATTGCTATTGGATGAAAAAGTTATTGGAGACATTCGCTTCGTAAATCTAAAAATGCTTCAGCCGCCAAATCCAGATTTGATAGCTAAAAGTGATGAAAACTGGCGAACCAACCCGGCAATTTCTGGCGGTGGTTTATTTCATGATTTAGCGCCTCACCAACTCGATTTAATGACTTACTATTTCGGAAGCGTAGAAAAAGCACAAGGAATGGCAATTAAGCAGCAACAAAATGCAACAGCCGATGACTTAGTTGCAGGAAATATTCTATTTGATAGCGGAGTTTTATTTAATGGTTTATGGTGCTTCTCGGTTTCAAAAGAAGAGCAAGCTGATGTTTGCGAAATATATGGCGAAAAAGGAAAAATTAGTTTCCCGATGTTCGGGCATAAAATTCTTGTTTCAATTGATAATGAAGAAAATACCTACAACTTCGAACCATTACAACACGTACAACAACCTATGATAGCACAAGTTGTAGATTATTTTCTGGACAAAGGAAAAAATCCATGTAGTGGGGCGGACGCTTTAATAACCATGAAAATAATGGACGCTTTTACTATTAATAAATAACTTACGGTACAACTGTGTAAAACAGATAGGAAAAGAATATTACCAATAATACAATACCCTGTTGGATATTGGTTTTACCAGTAGCTAAAGAAAACATTATGGTTAACATAGATAGCAATAGCAAAACTGTTGATGTGGTATTTATGCCCAATACAATAGGCATTTCTGTTAAAATTGACACTATTGCTACTGCTGGTATTGTTAAGCCGATACTTGCTAGTGCCGAACCCAGCGCCAAATTTAGACTGGTTTGTAAACGATTAGATTTTACTGCGCTATAAGCTGCTAATCCTTCTGGAAGTAGCACAATGGCAGCTATTATTACACCAACAACAGATTTCGGTGCTCCCATTTCAACAACAATAGTTTCAATATCTTTTGATAAATATTTGGCCAATAGAACAACGATTATCAAACTTAAAATTAAAAAAGCTAAGCTGGATAGTGCTGTAATATTGTTTGGAGCTTCTGCATGATCATCTTCAGATTGTGATTCTTTTGGAAGAAAATAATCACGATGCCTAACGGTTTGCATAAAAATAAATCCGCCATATAAAACGAGGGAAACAACAATAACAAATATCAATTGACTTACGCTATATTCACCTTTGGCTCCACTGGTGTAGTTTGGCAAAATAAGAGTAAGTACGATTATTGATAATAACGTTATTAAAGCTGCATTTACTCCTTGAAGTTTGTACAATTGCTCTTTAAATTTTAACCCACCTTTCAGCAGGCAAATTCCAACTATAGCAGTTAATATTATCATTACTGCGGCAAAAACGGTATCTCTGGCCAATTCCTTAACGCCATCGCCACCGGCTAGCATCAATGATACAATCAAACCAACTTCAATTGTAGTGATTGCAATAGCAAGTATAATTGTACCAAAGGGCTCTCCTACCCTGTGCGCAATAACTTCTGCGTGGTGTACTGAGGCAATTACAGAACCGATAAGCAATACAGCCAAAAGTAGTTTTAAAAAAAGCCCTGCATCATAACCTGCCACAAAATATAAAATTATAGCTGCCACAGGCACAAGCATTGTCCATTTTGGTAAATGTATTTCTTTCATGTTTTAGGAGTATTTTCAACAAAGTAACACAAAAGTTCTGCATGGGTTTTAAATTATATTATCATCACTATTAATCGAGTTAGTTTATTTTAACTATAACAACCTGAATTCGATTCTTAAACTTAATATTTTGCTGCTTTACCGCTGTGTTCGTTGTGCGACACGTCATGCTGAATTTATTTCAGCATCTTTCCTGCAAATAAGACCCTGAAATAAATTCAGGGCGACATTAAAAAAATCAGCATATTAATAATGTGAAGAAAAATTAATAATATAACTCAGGTTTGTAATTAGCAAAATTATGGGTCAAAGATCTATGTGTTCCGCTGCGCTCTAATCGAGATGACGGATATATACGTCGTCATTTCGAGCGTAGCTGACGGCAATGCCCGAAAAGCAACTCACCTTTGTTAAATAAACGTGATTGAAATGGAAAGCCCCAATTCTTCATTGGGCTTGTAATGGAAAGCAGGGCTGAAAAATCAAAAGGATTACTGAACTAACGTTTTCAGAGAAAAATAAAATTGCCACAGAAACACCGAAATCACAGAAGAAGTGTGATTGTAATTTTGAAAATGGCCAGGAAATTTTTGTAGCCTGAATTCGATTCTTAAACTTAAATTTTGCTGTGTCATCGCCGTATTGCTTGCACGACACGTCATGCTGAATTTATTTCAGCATCTTTCCTGCAAATAAGACCCTGAAATAAATTCAGGGTGACGTAAACTAAAAAAAGCGGCTTATTTATAATGTGAATGAAAATTAATAATCGAATTTGAGTTTACAATTAGCAAAACTACTGGTCAAAGATCTCTCTGTTCCGCTGCGCTCCAATCGAGATGACGAGAATATAAGACGTCATTTCGAGCGTAGCTGACGGCAATGCCCGAAAAGCAACTTACCTTTGTTAAATAAACGTGATTGAAATGTAAAGCCCCAATTCTTCATTGGGCTTGCCATGGAAAGCAGGACTGAAACATCAAAAGGATTACTGAACTAACGTTTTCAGGGAAAAATAAAATTGCCACAGATACACAGAAATCACAGAATAAGTGTGATTGTAGCTCCGAAAATCGCTGAGAAATCTTTGCAATAAAAAAACTATTGGTCAAAGACCTCTCTATTCCGCTGCGCTCCAATCGAGATGACGAGAATATAAGACGTCATTTCGAGCTTAGCCGGGAAATTTTTGTAGGCTGAATTCTATTCAAACTTAAATTTGCTATTTTGTTGACGTATTGCTTGTACGAAACGTCTTGTCGATTGTATTTCAGCATCTTGCCTGCTTGTAAGACTCTGAAATA
Source organism: Pedobacter jejuensis (assembly GCF_003725795.1). Classification (GTDB taxonomy): domain Bacteria; phylum Bacteroidota; class Bacteroidia; order Sphingobacteriales; family Sphingobacteriaceae; genus Pedobacter; species Pedobacter jejuensis. The sequence goes on from NZ_RBEE01000002.1 coordinate 334,810, forward strand.
AATTAAGGGTGACGTTAAAAAAAAAGCAACTTATTAATAATATGAAGGAAAATTAATAATCGAACTCCTAATGATTTTAAATAAGCTAAAATTTATTTCAAACAAACCGTACCGACCTATGTTTCGTACCTATATTAGCAGCAACAAAAACTGCAGGGAATTTTCCCACAATACCTGATGAGTTATATAGCTGCTTAAAGAAATAGTGGTGAAACAATTTGTTTAACCCAATTTCAATGAAGTTAAAAGCTAAATTCCCGTCCGCGGCATCTGGTCCGTTTTATTCTGTATTGCGCTCTAGGGTAAATAATCATTTTAAAGAAAATCAAATCTCTCCAAATGCTAATGCTGGTATGTGGATGAAAACAATTATTTTCCTGGCTAGCTATGTGTTACTTTATTTGGTCATTTTATTGCTTCCAATAAATTTATTTGCTTTAGCAGTTCTAACCGTATTGCTTGGAATGACGGCGGCTTTTGTTGGTTTTAACATTTGTCACGATGCTATACATGGTTCATTTTCAAAATCCAAGAAAGTAAATCATTTGCTTAGTTTTCTATTCAATTTATTGGGTGCAAGCCCGTATGTTTGGAACATAACACACAATGTTGTACATCATACTTACACAAATATTGCCGGTCATGATGAAGATATCGAGGTTGCACCAGGTTTAATCAGAATATCAGATGCTGATGAATTAAAAAGTTTCCATAAATATCAACAATGGTATGCCTTTCCTATTTATGGTCTTGCATCATTATCATGGGTTTTAAGAAAAGACTATAAAAAGTTTTTTCAGGCATCAGTTGGTGCACATGCAAACAAGCATCCTAAAATAGAATATTTCAATCTTTTCTTTTTTAAGGCGATTTATTATTTCCTGTTCTTAGCATTACCAATTATGCTAATGGATATTGCATGGTACCACGTAATTGTAGGTTTCATGATATTACATTTATCACAAGGCTTTACCATGGGTTTGGTTTTCCAATTGGCACATGTTGTTGAAGGAACCGAATTTCCAATACCCGATTTGGCTGGTAATATGCAAGAATCATGGGCAGAGCATCAAATGGCAACAACAGCAAATTTTGCAACCGATTCTAAGTTTGCTGCATTTTTCCTTGGTGGTTTAAACCGACAAATTGAACATCATTTGTTTCCAAAGATTTGCCACATACATTACGGCAGCATATCAAAAATTGTTAAATCAACAGCCTTAGAGTATGGAATTGTTTACCATGAAAATAAAACATTTCAAATGGCTTTGCAATCGCATTTTAATATGCTTAAAAAAATGGGGCGAGAATAAACGTACATTTCGATTTTATTATTTAAATGTTGGTGAATTAATGAGGAATTTGCTGCGTCACAATCAATTAAATCACTTAAAATATCTAATACCTTAATTTCCTATATAATACTTAGACATAAATAGCATTTTACATCAAAGTTTCGGTTAACTCAATCTTCCTGGCTTAAATTTTAATTAAAAGTCAATTAAGTTTTGATTTTAAACATTTTTGAAGTATATTCACGTCATTCAACGAACATTAAATCAAGAAGTTATGAAAAATTTTTTCTATTTCTTCCTGACCGTTTTAATTTCCACAGTTATATTACTTATAGGTTATGATTATTATGAACCTGAATTAATTTTCAGCACGATTACCATGGTGTGGATACTGTATTTGTGGCAAATTTCATACGCGAACAAGAGAAATTATAGCGAATAGCTAATTTACCAAACGCTCCTACCACAATTCCTTAATTAAAAGGAAAAATCTCTCTACGTTCAAAAATTAATTGAATGCTAGCTGAAGACACTTCTAGGTTAATTCTAACTCACCTGTATTCGCAATGTTTCTCATCACCTTGTTAACATTAAGCTAATATTAAACAGTTTTTATTGTTTAACTAACAGTTATTTTAAGTCTATATTTGCAATTGACTTAAAACTAGCTGCTTTTTACTATGAAACAAGGACTTTTAATTGATATGGACGGCGTTATTTACAGCGGCGAAGAACTTATTTTTGGGGCTGATAGATTTATCAATAACCTCATAAAACAAGATATTCCATTTGCTTTTATGACAAATAACAGCCAAAGAACAAGCCTGGAAGTTCGCCGTAAATTAAAGGGTTTGGGTATAAAAGTAGAAGACAAACATGTTTACACCAGCGCAATGGCTACAGGAAAATTTCTTGCAGATCAAAGTCCGGCGGGTACGGCTTATGTTTTAGGAGAAGGTGGTTTATTAAGCAGTTTGCACGAAAATGGAATTACCCTTGTTAATACCGACCCAGAATTTGTAGTGCTGGGTGAAGGAAGAAATTTCACACTTGAAATGGTTCAAAGAGCTGTTGATATGATTTTAGCTGGTGCTAAATTTATTACAACCAACAGAGATCCATCACCAAAAAAACCGGGATGGAACAATTTGGGTATAGCTGCAACAACCGCTATGATTGAGGAAGCTACAGGAAGGAAAGCTTTTGTAACCGGCAAACCAAGTCCGGTTATGATGCGTTCGGCCCGTAAATTTTTAGGTTTGGAAACATCAGAAACAACCGTAATTGGCGATACGATGGAAACCGACATACAAGGTGGTGTACAAATGGGATATAAAACAATTTTGGTGCTTTCGGGCATTTCGAGTAAAGATAGGTTAAGCCATTATGCTTTTAAGCCCGATTTAATTGCCAGTTCTGTGGATGAAATAGAATTTCCACTTTCTTGGTGGTAAATTAATAAGATACTAACATTTTTAGTAGCAGTAACAAAAATCATCGTACTTTTGATTTGCAAGTCATCTAAAATTTCTTGCAAATTAAAATTTACAATTTGGCCCACGAACATCAGCTCATACTAGATTTTTTAAAATCTACCAATCAATCTATTTTTCTTACCGGAAAAGCTGGTACAGGCAAAACCACCTTACTTCGGCATATTAGAGCAGTTACTACAAAAAATTATGCCGTTGTTGCACCAACTGCTGTTGCTGCAATTAATGCTGGTGGTGTTACGCTTCACTCCTTTTTCCAAATTCCATTTGGACCACTAATACCCGATAATTTTGGCGATGGAATAAAATATTCATCAGACAAAATAAAACTATTAAAATGCCTTGAGCTTTTAATTATTGATGAAATAAGTATGGTTCGGGCAGATATACTTGATTTTATTGATGCAGCACTAAGAAAAGTAAAATCATCCCAATTGCCTTTCGGTGGCGTACAGGTATTAATGATTGGCGATTTATATCAACTTTCACCTATCGCACACGATGCATGGCACATCCTAAAAGCGCATTATTTAAGTCCGTATTTTTTTGATAGCCTTGTTATTCGTAAGCATAAACTTACAACATTTCAACTTGATAAAGTTTACAGACAATCAGATCCTCTATTTCTTGAAATTTTAAACGGAGTTAGAGAAAATAATCTTTCTGATGATTTATTTACAAAATTAAATGAACGCTACTTTGCTGATTTAACAAGTATAAAACAGGAAGAGTATATTACTTTAACCACTCATAATAAACTGGTTACGCAGATAAATCAAGAATATTTAGAAAAACTAGATAGCGACCTGCATCAATTTACAGCTAAAATAACAGGCGATTTCCCTAAGGATGCATATCCTGTTGATGAAGTTTTGGAGCTTAAAGTTGGTGCAAGGGTTATGTTTTTAAAAAATGATTCATCAGGTAAAAAACTTTATTACAATGGTAAAGCTGCAGTTATTACAGAGATTAGAAGTGATGGTGTAAAAGTAAAATTTAATGATGAAGAAACCAGTTTAGAAGTTGCTAGAGAGGAATGGCAAAATATAAAATACAACCTAAACCCTACTGACAATAAAATTAATGAGGTTAATACGGGTTCTTTTTCTCAATATCCATTTAAATTGGCTTGGGCAATAACGGTTCATAAAAGTCAGGGTTTAACGTTTGATAAAGCCATTGTAGATGTAAGTTCTTCATTTACACATGGCCAGGCTTACGTAGCTTTAAGTAGATGCCGAAGTTTGGAAGGATTGGTTTTAAAGGCTCCGATAGCGGCAAACAATTTAATTACAGATGAAGGGGTTATTAAATTTACAAAAGACGCTGTTGTTTCTAAGCCAAATGCTGAAACTTTAGCAAATGCTTCTAAAGATTTTGAATGGACGCTGATTAGTGATTTACTAGATTTTACAGGTATAAATCAAAATTGGTTGTTACTAAAAAAATCGAGCTTTGGAAATAATGCTGGTAACGATGCTTTCCATAAAATTGTTGATAAAATAAGTATAGTTTTAGAAGAAGAAATTGTTGCCATTGCCCATCGCTTTATTAAAAAAGAACTGGCTGGTTTATCTAAAACTAACGGTATTAAGGATGAGGAAGAATTTATTGAGCGTTTATCCAAAGCTTCGAAATACTTTATTCCAAAATTGGAAATGGTTTTAATTGAAGCTGATAAATTTAATGAGCTGAATGTTTATATTGATGATCGAACAGAAAAAATATTGAACAGAATTAGCGATTTAATTAATGATTTAACTTTAAAACTATCACTATTTAAATTGCCTTGGAATACATTTACGATAGATGATTACACTAAAACTTATCATAAAGCAAGTGGTAAATACGAACCTGTTCAAACCGGCAGAAAGCCAAAAATTATTATCGAACCGAAAGCTATATCTAATCTGCCACTTTTTAATGAACTCTTAAAACTTAGGAAAATAATTAGTGAGAAACGCAACGTTGCTGAACATAATGTATTATCAGAACAGGCTTTACTTTCAATTGCAGATAAATTACCTAAAAATACGGAGCAATTGGCTGCAATAAAAGGCGTAGGAATTGGAAATGCGGTAGAAATTGGTGGTGAAATTTTAAAATCTGTTAATGGTTATCTGGGTACGAGTGAGCTTTTTTAGTCGGTTGGGAGACTTACGAAGTTTCCTTTGCTCAATGCCCATCGAAACTTCGTAAGTCTAGCGTGGCGACAAAGTTTCCTTTGCTCAATGCCTGTTGTAAGACTTAAGAAGTTTCCTCTGCTCAATGCCTGGAAAACTTCGTAAGACTAGCGTGGCGAATCTAACAATGCGACAAAAACCTACCGCCCTTCTTCATGCATCGTATCGCTATATGGATTCGCATGTGAATAATCTACTGCAGAAACTTTATAATCTGTTGGTGCAAAGCTTTTCGAAGAACTCAACGCCATACCCAATTCGAAACGTGTGGGATAAGGTGTTTGCAATAAACTACCAGCCGGAATGTAAGGGAAGCTTTCTAAATAAGATTGTATCACACTCGAACTAACCCTTCTATTTATATAAGCTCTGCTTAATTGATGTGGTTCTTTAAGCCCTGCAGCACCCAATAATTCTACCGCACTGGCAACCGTTAAGTTATGGAAATTTTTAACACGAACGGTTTTATCTTCAACCACTAAACCTTTCATCAAACTTTGGTCTTGCGTGGCTACACCAGTCGGGCAGGTATTGCTATTGCATTCAAGTGCTTGTATGCAACCCAAAGCAAACATCATTCCCCTTGCAGCATTACACATATCTGCTCCAAGTGCAATGTTTTTTACCAAATCAAATCCTGTGGCTACTTTACCAGATGCGATAATTTTAATGTGTTTTTTAAGGTCGAAACCGTTTAAAACATCATAAACAAAAGCAACTCCCTCACGCAGAGGCATACCAACAGAATTAGAAAATTCTTGTGGTGCTGCACCAGTTCCACCTTCACCACCATCTACAGTAATAAAATCAGGATAAATTCCGGTTTCTACCATTGCCTTGCAAATTGCATAAAACTCGCTTTTTCTACCAATACACAACTTAAACCCGACAGGCTTTCCATCTGATAAATCGCGAAGTTTTTTAATAAACTCTAATAATCCAATCGGTGAGTTGAAAGCTGAATGAGCTGGTGGCGATAAAACATCTTTACCCTCTGGCACCAAACGTATTCTAGCAACCTCAGCGGTAACTTTTCTTGCTGGCAACATACCTCCGTGACCGGGTTTTGCACCTTGAGATAGTTTTACCTCAATCATTTTTACCTGTTCTGTTTTTGCTCGCTCAGCATAGGCATCGTAATTAAATGTACCGTCATCATTTCTACAACCAAAATAGCCTGTACCAATTTGCCAAATTAAATCGCCTCCGGGCTGACGATGATAATCGCTGATACCACCTTCACCTGTATTATGAGCAAAGTTGCCCATTTTTGCACCACCGTTTAATGCCAATATCGCATTCTGACTTAAAGAGCCAAAACTCATTGCAGAGATGTTATAAATACTTGCAGAATAAGGTTTTTTACAATCTGGTCCGCCTACTAAAACTCGTGGGTCTAAATTTAATTCATGGTGTGAAATGGCGGCAATACTATGGCTTAACCATTCGTAACCGTTTTCATAAACGTTTAACTGGGTACCAAAAGGAATGGTATCGTTATCCTTTTTTGCCCGCTGATAAATTAATGAGCGGTTTAAACGGTTATATGGTGTTCCATTGGTATCACTTTCTACAAAATATTGATAGACTTTTGGTCTCAATTCTTCCATAAAATACCTAAGCCTTCCAAATACCGGGTAATTTCTAACAATACTATGTTTAGGTTGATATAAATCGTAAACACCCAGAATTACAAATGGTCCGGTGAATAGGAATGTCCACCATAAAAATGGATGGTATAAGCCCAACATTATGGTTAAGGCAATTAAAAAGGCAGCGATGGCTACGAATGCTTTTCTCATATTATAATTAATTATTTCTAAAATCTACTATGCAAGTTAACTACGATAAACTATCTATTTTGTAAACATAGTTTTAGTGTTAACTTATCTCCAAGCAAATATATTATTGATTTTTTTATGCAATGCGGTTTATAATTTTCAAAATTAAAGATAATAACCCTACAGTACAATCATTTGCATAGATTTAAAATAGATGCGATTTATAGAATCTCTAAACAACTGACACCATTAAATTGTTATTTTTGCGTTATGCTTATTAAGATTTATCCAGAAAACCCAAACGAAAGAGCCATTGAGCAAGTTGTAGAAGTGCTAAAAAAAGGTGGTTTAATTATCTACCCAACAGATACAATTTATGGTTTGGGCTGTGATATTTCCAATCCAAAAGCCATCGAAAAAATTTGCCGAATTCGTGGAATAAAACCTGAAAAAGCTAATTTTTCATTCATTTGCCATGATTTAAGCCACATATCTGATTTCATCAAACCTATCGACAATACAACTTTTAGAGTTTTAAAAAAGGCTTTGCCGGGTCCGTTTACATTTATTTTTAATGCTAATAATAATGTACCTAAACTTTTAAGTTCGAATAAAAAAACGGTTGGTATTCGTGTGCCAGATAATAACATCGCCAGATGTATAGTAAAAGAATTGGGCAATCCCATCCTTTCAACTTCAATTAAAGATGATGATGAATTGATTGAATATTCTACCGACCCTGAATTGATATATGAAAAATATCAGGATTTGGTTGATTTGGTAATTGACGGTGGCTATGGAGATAATGAGGCATCGACCGTTATAGATTGTACAAATGGCGAATTTGAAGTGATTCGTGAGGGCAAAGGAAATATTGAAGATTTTCTGTAAATCACCCTTTTAAACCACGTTACATCGCCATAACTTTTCAACATCTGTATTTAAATCCCTGTAAATCTTTAGATTTATACCATAAATGGATAACTACCATTTTACAAACAAGCTGATTTAACATTCCCTAAATATTAAATTAATATTCGAAACCTATTTTCGCATCCTAAACCATCCCAATATGACGAAACATCTACATCAATAAAGCTGGTTCCGGCTGTGTCTTTTTGCTTTTCGCAAATTGATTTTTTATCTATTTATTCAATTATATATCCTTTGAGCATAACCCTTTGTCATGGATAATATTTTGCATGAACTTCCTTAAAATCAATTTACTACAAATCGGTTACACCACAAATTACAGATTGCATTGTACAATGCAATTAATGCTCTAAATCATTTTATATCCCTATAAAATTTGTATGAAAAAAATTTTACTGTTATCACTGCTATTTTTTATGGCAGGAAAAATGTTTGCTCAGAGTTTCACGGCAACATATTCCTTTGCTAATGTTACTACTACCTCTAGTAAAACGGATCCAACACCAGTACCAACCTCATTAGGTATTAATTTCAGCCCATTTACAGCAAACGGAGCTGTATCTGCAAACCCAAACGCTGGAGGAAGATTCTCATTTACGAATCAATCAACTGGTGCAATAAATGGTAGCGATGTTTTTACAGGAACCGTTGATTTAAGTAAATATTACGAGGTTACTGTAACACCTACCGTGGGATATACTTTAAATATCGCATCTATAAAATTTACATTACAACGTTCAGCTACTGGAATAAGACAATATGTTGTAAGATCTAACAAAAATGGTTACTCAACTAATTTGCCAGCATCTATAGCTCCACAAAATACAGATTTACAAGTATTAACTGGTAATGTCTTTCAGGTTACGGATGCTTCTGCAACTGCTGAAGTAGGTAGTACTATTACACTAAATGGCTACACAAATATTACTGCTGCTACAACTTTCCGTTTCTATGGCTACAACGCCGAAGCCATCGGTGGTACATTTAGTATTGATGACGTGACAATTGCAGGGACTGCTTTATCGGGATCAGATACCACCCCACCCACAAATGCTGCAGATTATCCAAAAACGGCTTCAATAACCAGTACATCAGTTAACTTAATTAGTAATATAAATGAGGCAGGTAACACTTATTACGTTTTAATTCCTGCTACTGGAACGGCTCCAACAACATCAGCACAAATAAAAGCTGGTAGAGATGGAAATAATGTTGCCGCTTTAAAATCAGGAACAATAGCAAATACGATAAATACAGATGCTATTGCCACAATAACAGGATTGACCCTTTCAACCGCATATAGAATTTATGTAGTTTCAGAAGATGCAGCAAGCACCCCAAACTTGCAAACTTCATTTTCAACCTTAAACTTTTCTACCCTTGGTGCTGCCGACGTAACCCCTCCCGTAACCACACCAACTTACCCGAAAACCAATAACCCTACCTTAACATCAATAGATTTAATTAATAACATAAACGAAGCTGGCACAAGTTATTATGTACTTCTAGCTTCGGGTGCAAACGCACCAACACCTGCACAAGTTAAAGCAGGCCAAACATCCACAGGCACCACCGCATTTAAATTTGGTTCGTTTGCCAATGCAGCAAATACAGATGCAACAACAACAATTTCTGGTTTAACCGCAGGGACCACCTATGCAATTTATGTAGTTTCGCAAGATGCTGCAGGGAATTTGCAAACTACAGTTTCTACCGTTGGCGCTATAACAGCAAACCCGCCATTGGTTAGCGCACCTATAATTATTAGTCAATATTACGAGGGAACATCTACAAACAAATGGATTGAATTAACCAATTTAAGTAACGCACCAATTAATACTGCATCGCCACAGTTAAAGTTAGCTTTATATAATATCTCCGGCGATGCTGGAACCATCAATATCACTGGTGCACCATCGCAAATCGTAAATCTAAACTTTACCATTCCCGCACGTGGCTCTGTTTTGTTGGGTAATACAGGAAATAGCAGCACCGAAGTTCCATATTTAAATAGCACGAGTGCTGTGTTAAACAGTAATTCGGTAATCAATTTTAATGGTAATGATGGCGTTGCTTTACTCGATGCCAACAATAATGTTATCGATGCATTCGGACAGGGTGTAAACGCCAAAGATGTTTCATATGTAAGAAGTTTAAATGTTACTGCGCCAAGCCCAACTTATATAAATGATGATTGGACACTCACAACCTTAGCTGTAGTTCAAAATGCAATTGATGATGATGACGTAAATAGATTGGGTGTTCATTTCCCACCAAATTTGCCTGTTTGTGCAGCACCATCAAGCCCAGCAACTGCATTAGCATTTAATAGCGTTACCACCAGTAGCATCTCTGCAAGTTTTACCAAGTCTGCCGATGCAAATGAGTATTTAATTATCAGAAGTTTAAATTCAACCTTATCTGCTCTACCTGTTGATGGAACAGTTTACAATGTAGGTTCTACTTTTGGTGGCGGTATTGTTGCCAACAGAATTGTAACCAACACCTTTACCGATAACGGCCTATCTGATAATACAAGCTATACCTATTTTATCATTCCATTAAATAATATTTCCTGTACTGGGGGACCAAAATACTTAACCACCGGAATTTTAAAGGCTAGTCAGCTTACCAAAGCTTTATTGCCTTGTGCGGTTCCTGTCGCACAGCCTACAAATTTTGTGGTCACTTCATCAAACTACAATTTTATACAAGCTGCATTTACGCCTGCAAACGGTGCCGATGAATACCTCGTGATAATGAGTACCAGCAATGCGCTATCAGCCGCTCCTATAAACCAAAACACTTACAATGTTGGCGACCAGTTAGGTGGCGGCATTGTAGTAAAAAGAGGAACAGGAGGCACTTTTATTAGAAATGGATTAGCACAGAATACGAATTATTACTTCTTCATCTATTCGATAAATAGTGCATGCAGCGGAGGTCCGTTGTATTTAACTACACAGCCGCTCTTAGGAAATTTGAAAACAGGCATTTTAGATGTTAACAAACTGAATTTTTACTACGGAAATTTACATAGTCACAGTAGTTATTCTGATGGAAATAAAGATGATTTAACTAAGAAACCAGAAGATGATTATGCTTTCGCGAAGAATTCGATGAATTTGGATTTTTTAGGAATATCAGAACACAACCATACCCAAGCCGGAATGTCGCTAGCAAGCTGGCAACCTGGAATTGACGCCGCTAAAAAAGCAACAACATCAAATTTTGTGGCCTTGCATGGTATGGAATGGGGCGTTATTAGCGGTGGTGGACATGTTATTGTATATGGTATCGATTCATTAATTGGCTGGGAACCAGGCGAAAACCAAATCTACGTTCCGAAAAGTGTTTACACAGGTACAACCGGATTATTTAGAATAATCAACAGACATGGGTTAAATGCTGTTGCAACACTTGCCCACCCAAATACAACTGATTATAACAACGTTTTAGCTAATTATGATTTAAGTGCTGATAGTGCTATTGTAGGTACTGCTTTAGAAAGCGGACCTGCGTTTTCTACCAATGTAACCTACTCTGACCCGGCAAGCTCGATGAGTTATCTGAGTTATTACAACCGAATGCTGGCAAGAGGTTATCACCTTGGTGCAAGTATCGACCACGATAACCATAATTTAACTTTTGGTAGGCATACACGGGCAAGGTTGGTAGTGCTTGCTCCTGCCCTAACAGAAAATGATTTGTTGGATGCGATTAAGAAAATGCGTTTTTATGCCTCGCAAGATTCTGCTGCAAAAATTGTCTTCACCATTAACAAACAACCGGTTGGTAGTGTATTTAAAACAGCTGGCGCACCTGCTATCGAATTAAGTTCGATTACCACGAGTCCTGTTACAAGCATTAAAATTTTGTACGGTACCCCAGGAAGCGGCACCAACCCAGTTGAAATAGCAACAAGTGCAACAACCAACTTAACTTATACGCATAATGCATTATCAAACCTGGCAACTGGTTATTACTATGCTGATATTGTAGAGGCTGATGGAAGCAGAATAATTACCTCTCCAATTTGGTACACCAGAGATGATGCTACGGTTAAGGCAACCCAAACCATTACATTTGCCCCAACTAAAACGGTAACTTACGGCGACCCTGATTTCCCGATAGGTGCAACGAGTGACAATACAAACATCAACATTACTTACACGAGTAGCGATACCAATATAGCAACCATCAGCAATAATGATATCCATATTGTAAAAGCAGGGACGGTCACCATAACGGCAAATCAAGCGGGAGATACATTTTTTAATCCTGCTGTAGCGAAACAACAAGTTTTAACCATTGCGCCCAAAACCATTACGGTTACAGCTGATGCAAAAACCAAAGTAGAATCGACTGTTGACCCAATGTTAACATACACATCTACCCCAACGTTAATTGGAGCAGATGCTTTTACTGGTACATTAACCAGAAATCCTGGCGAAACCGCTGTCGATTATGCGATAACCCAAGGAACTTTGGCATTAAGCACCAATTATAACATTATTTATAAATCTGCCAACTTACGCATTTACGCTAAACCGGCTGCTACATTAAGTGGCAATGTCTCCGTTCCCTTAAATGCTGCCAATCCAGCAATTACCTTTACCGCTGCAACTGGCACTGCACCATTTACATTTACTTACACTATAAATGGAGGGGCGAGCCAAACAATTAAATCTACAACAAATACAGTAACAGTAAACGCATCTACAGCAACTGCAGGCACATTTACGTACACCATTACCAGCATTACCGATGCTTATAGTACGCAATCACAAAACGTATCTACAACTGTAAAAATTTATCCAATTCCTGTAGCAACCATTTTTGGTACGACAGCAATTTGTTTGAATGGAAACCCACCTACGGTAACTTTTACTGGTACTAATGGAACAGGCCCTTTTATTTTCACTTATCGTATTAATGGCGGTGCAAGCCAAACAGTAAGCACAACAGGAACAAATAACACCGCTACTGTAGTTGCACCAAGCAATATAGCTGGAACCTTTACTTACAATTTGTTACAGGTTGCTGATGTAAATGCATCTCAAAGTCAAACAGGGAATGCAACCGTTACCATTAATCAATTGCCCGTAATCACAATAAATAGCAATAAAGGTGTATCAATTTCCAAAGGTGATGCTATTGTTTTGACTGCATCGGGAGGTTCGCAATACAGCTGGACTGGTGCGGATATTACTAGTGGTCAGAATTTGGCTGCGCTAACCATCCGACCAAAGCAAAGCGGAAATTATAAGGTTATGGTAACAAATGCTAGTGGTTGTATTTCAGAACAAACTATTGCCATAACGGTGATAAACGATTACAAGTTGGAGGCCAGCAATGTTTTAACACCAAATGGTGATGGTTATAACGATAAATTCATCATCAAGAACATAGATTACTATCCTAACAATACTTTGAGAATTTTCGATAAAGCCGGGAGAATATTATACACCAAACAAGTTTACACCAATGATTGGGATGGAACTGTGAATGGTAGTCCGCTTGCTGAGGGAACTTATTATTACATTATCGATTTGGGAACAGGAATCGGAACATTCAAAGGATTTATCAACATTATTAGAGACTAATTACAGACATGAAAGCAATTACAAAAAATATAAAACAAATAAGTCGCGTAACGTTTCTATTTGCCTTTGGTACCTTGTTATTCAATAAAGCAAAGGCACAGATACTGCCCTTGAATGCACAATATTTTCAGAATAGATATTTGGTGAATCCTTCAATGGCTGGTATTAATGGGGGTTTTAATATTAACGGAAGTTTCCGCAAACAGTGGACAAATATTCCAGGTGCACCGATTACACAAAGCGTAACCTTAGACCAACAAGTGGATAAAGTGGGTTGGGGTGTGAATATTTATAATGAAAAATCGGGAGGTATTCAACGCACCAAAGCAGTTGGAACGTTTGCCTATCATCTACCATTGAGCAGCGATGACCAGAAATTAAATTTCGGTATTTCGTTTGGTGCTAGTCAGGATAAATTGGATTTAAGCAGCATTAGAAACAGCGATATTAACGACCCGTCGATTGCCCGTTTTAATGATAGGGGTTATTATCTGGATGGCGATTTTGGAGTTTCTTATACATCAAATGGATTAAGTGTGGAGGGAGCGATTCCGAACATGCGTTCAGTTTTTAGAAATGATGATTTAAACTTCGCAGATAAACCGACTTTTTATTCGGCAGTAAGTTATAAAATAAACTTCGGAACGGGTTTAAATGGCATCAGCCTTGAACCTAAAGGCGTTTTTAGAGGAATTAAAAATTATAAAAACCTATGGGATGCCGGTTTAAACGCCAATTTTGCAAACGATAAATTGTATGTATTGGCGATGTATCACAATACACAAAACGCAACGGTTGGCTTTGGAATGAATTACAAATCGACCCTTTATTTTATGGCCTATTATAACACTGCAACTTCGGCAATTAGCGGTTATACTGATGGTGATTTTGAAATAAATGTTAGGGTAAATATCGGGAAGAAAAAATAGTAATTAGTTTACACACATTAGTCCGGCCAGGACAGTTACAACATAATTAATAAATTAAAAAGATTTCTCGGCTTCGCTCGAAATGACGGTCGCATCAAAAAACTTTGCCATTCCACCCTGCTATCTGGCCTAGGAAATGATGCCAGGATGAAAGAAAAGATATAATGTAATTTAATAGGATGAGGCTATATTATTAGAAATTCGAGAATAGCATTAAATTTGGCGTCTTAAGCCTCACCCTATCAATGGCAGTGGTTTTTTCTACTTTTTGTCCATCCCTCTCCTTGAAGAGAGGGAATTAAAGGCTGTGCTTTTAAGCAAAAAGCAAGTAATGTGCGTTTAAAAATCATATTTTGAATAATCGCGTCACGGCCGCAATAAAACCTTGCTATTTCCGCCCTGCTAGCCGGCCTAGGAAATGATGGCAGGATAAGCAGTTGAAACTTGTGCACAAACATCCATTTTCCGAATAACCAAAACAGCGGTAAGTGCGATTCTTCATCGGACCTACTCCGCTGTTGCCAGTAAAGTTTCGAATGGCTTATTCAACATCAGTTCCAAGCCTTGATTTTTCTTTCTTGTCATCAAGAAAAAGAAAAAATTGTTTAGTAAACTATCTAAGAAAAGCAAAAGCATTCTTTTATTCAAGAGAAATAACGACTTAAAAACCATTCCTATTAACATCAATAACACCGCTAACAATCAAAAATTCCTTATTTTTACAGCAATGGCAAAAATTATCAACCTCGAAGTATTCACACGTTTTTTTAGATCTGGACAAATTGGTGGCTTTTTACTTTTAATCTGTGTAGCCATCTCCTTATTGATCGCTAACACTGCATCAAAAGAAAGTTTTGAAACATTTTTACAAACCAAACTTGGCTTTGGGGCTGTTAATTATTCCATTTTAGCCTGGATAAATGATGCCTTAATGGCAATATTCTTCTTGCTTGTTGGCTTAGAAATTAAACGAGAACTGGTAGAAGGCGAATTATCAACGCTCAAAAGCGCAGTACTCCCGGTTATTGCCGCTTTAGGTGGAATGTTGGTTCCGGCTTTAATTTATACAATATTTAACAAAGGAACCGAAACCGCAAGTGGTTGGGGAATTCCGATGGCTACCGATATAGCTTTTGCGCTGGCCATTATTGCTATGCTCGGAAAAAACGTTCCTACTAGTTTGAAAATCTTTTTAGCGGCCTTAGCTATTGTTGATGATTTGGGAGCCATTCTGGTTATAGCAATTTTCTACACCCATCAAATTCATTTTGAATATCTGGCAATGGCTGGCGGAATATTGGTGGTATTGGCGCTGATGAATTACTTTGGTGTCAAAAACCTGATTTTCTATTTAATCCCCGGAATATTTCTTTGGTATTTCATCCACCATTCGGGCATTCATGCAACTATAGCAGGTGTACTGTTGGCTTTTACCATTCCAACAAACGAAACAGATGTGTTATCTCCGTTGGAAAAACTAGAACATTCTTTAAGCATCCCGGTAAACTACCTCATCATGCCAATTTTCGCGTTGGCGAACACCAATATTACGTTTGAAAGAGAAATGATTGCTGGTCTGGTTTCTCCATTAGGCTTAGGCATTATTGTAGGGTTATTTGTGGGTAAAACTATCGGTGTAACGTTTTTTTCTTGGTTAGCGGTAAAACTAAAGTGGGCCGATTTACCAACTGGTGCAGGCTGGAAACACGTTTTAGGTTTAGGCATGTTAGCAGGTATCGGTTTTACCATGTCGATATTTATCGCATTGCTTTCTTTCAGTGATGATTTACATGTTTCGGAGGCGAAGTTTGCTATACTTACAGCATCAATATTATCAGGTGTGGTGGGATTTGTGTTTTTAAAATCGGTGAAAGAGGTTTAGCTTAAATTTAAATTAATGGGGATTTAAGTAAAGGAAAATAGCAATTGAGAATAGCATTAAATTGGCGTCTTAAACCTCACCCTGTTAATGGCTGTTGTTTTTCTACTTTTTGTACATCCCTCTCCTTGAAGAGAGGTGAAGTAAGGGTTGTGCTTTAACCAAAAAGCAAGTAATGTGCGATTAAAATCATATTTGAATAATCTCATCAAGATTACTTTGAAAGCCAAGCTATTTCCACACTGCTAGCCGGCCTAGGAAAATGATGGCAGGATGAAAGAAAAGATATAATGTAATTTATTAGGATGAGGCTATATTATTAGAAACTTGAGAATAACATTAAAGTGGCGTCTTAAACCTCACCCTGTTAATGGCAGTGGTTTTTCTACTTTTTGCACATCCCTCTCCTTGAAGAGAGGGAATTAAGGGTTGTGCTTTTAACCTAATAGCAAGTAATGTGCGATTAAAAACCATATTTTGAATAATCTCATCAAGATTACTTTGAAAGCCAAGCTATTTCCACCCTGCTATCCGGCCTAGGAAATGATGGCAGGATAAGCAGTTGAAACTTGTGCACAAACATTCATTTCCCGAATAACCAAAACAGCGGTAAGTCCGATTTTTCATCGGACCTAATCCGCTGTTGCCAGTAAAGTTTCGAATGGCTTATTCAACATCAGTTCCAAGCCTTGATTTTTGTTTCTTTTCATCAAGGAAAAGAAAAAAGCCGTCCGGCCAGGACAAAAAATACCAAATTAAAAAGATTTCTCCGCTACGGTCGAAAGGACGGCCGAGTTAAAAGACGTTGCCATTCCACCCTGCTATCCGGCCTAGGAAATGATGGCAGGATAAGCAGTTGAAACTTGTGCACAAACATTCGTTTCCCGAATAACCAAAACAGAGGTAAGTCCGATTCTTCATCGGACCTAATCCGCTGTTGCCAATAAAGTTTCAAGTGGCTTATTCAACATCAGTTC
>NZ_RBEE01000003.1 GCF_003725795.1 Pedobacter jejuensis
AAATTTATTGGTATATGCACTATCGCCATCAGTTAAGGAACAAACCCGCCCCACGTCCCCGGGTTTTGTTATTTTTATCCTAAATCATTTGATACCCCAAAGAGATATTTTTAACCTTCGATTAGTAATTTTTCTTCACATGATTAATAAGCTATTTTTTTGTAGTTTACGTCACCCTGCACTTATCTTTGCAGGAAAGATGCTGAAATAAATTCAGCAAGACGTGGCGTGTATGCAATACGGTGATAAAACACCAAAATATTAAGTTTAAGAATTGAATTCAGGTTACAAAGATTTCTTGGCTACGCTCGAAATGACGCTGTGTATTCCCGTCTCGATTGGAGCGCAGCGGAACAGAGAGATCTTTGACCAATAGTTTTGCTAATTGTAAACTTGAGTTCGATTATTAATTTTTCTTCACATGATTAATAACCTGCTTTTTATTAGTTTACGTCACCCTGAATTTATTTCAGGGACTTCTTTGCAAGAAAGATGCTGAAATAAATTCAGCAAGACGTGGCGTTTAGGCAATACAGTGATAAAACAGCAAAATATTAAGTTTAAGAATGGAACTCATGTTTTGACAACCTGCTTTTTTTTTGTTAACGTCACCCTTAATTTATTTCAGGGTCTTCTTTGCAGGTAAGATGCTGAAATAAATTCAGCAAGACGTGGCATACAAGCAAATTTGATACCATCAAAGCAAAATCGACAGGCAACAAAAAGATACACTTATTAGTACCAATCGGACACTAATCTGACATTTACAATATTGATGCACGATTCAGCTTCACCACGCTACCCTTGAGTGTAAAAATAAGCAGGCTTGAATATTGTATAGCATATACCGGAAACTAAAATTTACGATATGGAAACTTCTTTAAATCAATCGAATATGCTCAGCACTGAAATAAAAGTTTATCGGGCATTTGCGGGAAAACCGCAGATAAAAAAAATAATGTTTTCCAACTTAATCACTTCTTTTTTGAACAGTTATCAAAAAGCCCGCAAAAAAATATAAGAATGTTCAATAGGCAATAAGATTTTAAACCAAAATCTTATTACTTCAAAGCATACGTCAGACATATTTACGTTTAAAGGCCGCGCTACATATTGTTTTTGAACAATATGTTTTAAACTTGTTTTAAAGGCAAACTAAAAGAAAACCTGGAGCCTTTCCCCAATTCACTTTCCATCCAGATCTTTACATTGTGCAATTTTACTAGCTCAGCTGAAAGGTTTAGTCCAAGGCCAAATCCCGACACTTTACGTGTCTGTATGTTATCAGCCCGGTAATATCTATCAAAAAGTTTTTTTTGGTCTTCTTCTTTAATGCCTGCGCCATGATCTTTCACACTAATGCTTACCGTTTTCTTATACGCTCTAAAAGAGATTTCGATAGTTGTTTCTGCTGGTGAATACTTTGCAGCATTGGAAGTAAGGTTATTGATTACCTGGCCAATTTTATCCCGGTCGGCCGTAATTATACAGTCGGCATGGAATATCAACTGAATATCATGATCGAGTACATTTACTTTTAAATCAGCTATTGTTTCCCGAAGCAAATCGTTTAATTCGGAAGCCTCAGTATTTAAAAAGACCTTACCTGCATCAAAACTTGAGGTATTCAAAAAACCGTTTATTAGGCCAGACATCTTTTTAACCTGCAGGTTTACTTTTCCAAGAGAAGTATTTAAGCATTCATCACCGCTATTTTTAGTTCTGGATTCCATCAACTGAATGTATCCCTTAATCGTAGTCAGCGGATTTCTTAGTTCATGACTTGCGATAGCAATAAATCATTTTTTCTAATCTAATCTTATTTATGAATCGTCACATCGTTTAACAATCCGGCAAAATACATAGGCTTATTCTTATCATTATAAACAAGGTTGCCGATAGATCGCACCCACATTGGCGTATCATCAGGAGAAAGGATTAACGGATACTCAATATCCATTTTTTCGCCCGTGCTGATGCTGTGCTCAACCCCGTCGGTAAATAGTTTCCTGTATTCTGGTCCGACTCTGGAAACAGCATCCTGATAAGACATATCCTGCTCAGGCTCGTATCCAAAAAACTTTTTCATGCGCAAGGAAGGCGTAAAAACCCTGGTATTGACATCGATAGAATACATACCCATTTCTGCAGCGTCCAGCGCCATAGCCAGCGTCCTGTTGCTTACATCAAGTTCATGCTGAGCTTTTTTTAGCTGTGTAACATCATTAAAGGTTACAATGGCACCGCTGTTTTTATGGTCAGATTGCTGCAAGTAGGGCATGGTCATCACCTGGTACCATTTCCCATTATTGGTTTCGATTTCCTTGGTAATAATATCCCCGTCTTTGAGTACTCGTTTAATGTCTTCGATAATGGTTTCAAATTTGATATTGGTGGTGATATTGCTCAAAGGTCTGCCAATATCGGTTTCCAGCAGATTGATCTGCTTTACCGTACCCGGAGAAAACTTCATCAGTAGCAAATCGTTATTGATAAAGAGTTGCCCGTTAATATTACTTCTGAAATAATTATTCAGGTCATCATTAATATCCAGAAGTTCTTTATTCTTGAGCTGGTATTCAGAATTTATGGTATCAAGTTCTTCATTAACCGATTGCATTTCCTCATTTGTACTCTGCATTTCCTCATTAGCAGATATCATCTCCTCATTAAAAGACTGCATGTTCTCGTTTGATGCATCGAGCTGCTCATAGGTAGATTTAAGCTTTTCCTTCAAATCCTTAAGTTCTTCTTCAAGATTTAAGGTATACTCATCATGATATAGTTTTTCATTAAAATCCATACCTTCCGCCTCCAATTCGGCAAAAGATTTATCTTCTGTAAAAGTGACCATGATCAGTTTTTGTTCATCTCCTTTCACTTCCATCGGGGTTAGGCTCAGGTTAACACGCATAAAAGAATCACCTTGTTTTATCTTTATCCGGTTCAGAGAAGCTTTTTTTCCCGTTTTGATTACATTGTTGCTCATGGTATGAAAAACCATAGCCAGTTTCTTGGGCAGCAGTTTTTCCAGGTTTGTAGTGAAATGTTTTGCAAGCAGGAATTTAGTTGTGCTTCCATAAGATTTGATCACATTTTTGTGTTCATCTATGCAAAGGGCAAGATAGTCCAGGTCTTCAGCAAGGTTTATCTGCATCATCTCTGATAGCGTGCTGCTGGTATCACTATTCATTCCTTCGCTGGAAGCAAAAGCTGGCCTGTGTTTGACTTCCAAAGTATCGGGCATCGAAAAGGCATCGAAGCTAAACATACGCTTGGATTTGATGTTACGATATATTTTATACTGCTTACTAACCACTTCAAGGTTCTGAATGATCGGCATAGGATTCTCGCTCGAGCCTAAGAAAAGATAGCCATCCATTTTAAGCCCAAAAAGGAGCATTGAAAAAACTTTTCGCTGTAAAACCGGAGCCATATAGATTAAAAGATTGCGACAACTGATGAAGTGCATATTGCAATAAGGAGGGTTTTTGACCAGGTCATGCTGAGCAAAAATAGCCATCTTACGGAGCGACGGCTTAATGCGATATTGCGCTCCTTCTTTTATAAAAAATTTTTTCAACCTATCTGCACTAACGTTTTTTACCGTATCAGCCTGATAAATTCCTTTACCTGCATGAATTAGCGCCGCACTGTCGATATCGGTTGCAAAAATCTTGACCACCGTGAAAGCAAGCTCTCCGGTAAGCTGTTCTGCAATAAGCATCGCCAGCGAGTAAACCTCTTCCCCGGTTGCGCATCCAGCCACCCAGAACTTAAGCTCTTCGCCCGATACCAGCTTTTTAAGTATTCGGGGTATTACATTCTTCTGTATATAGTCAAAAGCTTCTTTATCCCTGAAAAAGGCGGTAACACTAATTAGAAAATCCTTAGAAAGTGCTTCGATTTCTTCAGGGGAATTTTTTAAAAAATCATAATACTGAGAAAGGGTAGCAAAATCATGGTAGGCAGCCCTACGCTTAGTTCTTCTTAAAATAGTCGTCGGCTTGTAGTCCGAAAAATCAAGTGGGGAGCGCTGTTTAATCAGGTCGATTATCATCACGAGGTTTTTATCATCATCCTTAGTATTATTCTTGGATTCTCCCTGGTAATTCACATAGTCCTCTATTGCACCAGGCATAGAGGCTGGCTCCAGTATAAAATCGACCATTCCTGTGGCAATGGCCTTATAGGGCATGCTTGGAAAAGAAGAGGTTTCGGGATTTCTGGCCATCACCATACCACCAGCTTTCTTGACGGCAATCAGTCCCTCAGCGCCATCATTTCCCAATCCAGATAATACCACTACAATAGCTTTATTCCCGCAATCAAGAGCGAGTGAACTAAAAAATGTATTTATGGTTAGATGGGGGCTTTTTGTTTTCTGTTTATCACGCAAGTAAAGATGACCCTTATTGATGGTCATAAATTTATCGTGAGGAATAAGGTAAACCCGGTTGGTTTCAACAAGAATCCCTTCGGTTGCCTCCTCCACAGAAAGCTTGCTATGTTTGGCAAGCACTTCAGCCATCCTGCTTTTAAAGTCTGCCGAGAGGTGCTGCACCACAATATAGGATACACCATCCAGCGGAGTATGGTCGAAAAAGGTATTGATTTCTTCAAGACCTCCGGCGGATGCACCGATGGCTATTATATATTCAGGGTCTTTCATTGTATTTACGGTAATCCTTATTAGGTAAAATCAA
Source organism: Pedobacter jejuensis (assembly GCF_003725795.1). Lineage (GTDB taxonomy): Bacteria > Bacteroidota > Bacteroidia > Sphingobacteriales > Sphingobacteriaceae > Pedobacter > Pedobacter jejuensis. The sequence goes on from NZ_RBEE01000003.1 coordinate 4,707, forward strand.
TCGTGTCGATTGGCAAAACAGCACTGGTTGTACTGGTTAAAAAGAAAGGTGAAAAGAAAAATATGTGATTAAAGGTAAGTATTAATACCCGGCAAAAGCTATTTATGCAATTTCCTTCCCTTTAGCTCCCCCTAACAGACTATTATCTTTTCTACGGTATCGAAAATTAGAGTAATATCTTTTGATATTTAAACGGAATACATCATATAGCAGCGTAAAACAGAGTACCATTGCCGGAAGTAGAAACGATCTATAACTAATAAAGGTAAAAAGATATGCGCCCGATAGCGCACCAAGCATAAAAAACAGAATAATGGAAATCCTGAGTTTAATCTTGGAAATCAGCACACTTTGCGCTGCATAATTATCCGTTCTGAGCTGGGCAAGCTCTATCCCCAAATCAGTAAAAGTGCGGGTTAGATGCGTGGTACGAACAACGGAACCTGAAATGACAGACACCAGTGCATTCTGCATACCCATCGCTAAGAGGAGGCTACCTGCAAAAAAGCTGCCTGACAAACCCCATTGTTTTATTGATGGCGAAAAAGAGCAAAAAAGCAGGATGAAGGTTTCTAAAACAATAGGAATGGCAAATGAGAATCTTCCGTTATGGCCTATTTTGGTTACAATCAAACTGCTAGAAAAAGCTCCGGCAAGAAAAAGTATCATCCAGATTGCGACACGCCTTGCCATTACCCAGTCTTGCCGGGCAATGCCCTCTGCAAAAAGCGCTGCATGGCCGGTAACATTTGTAGTTAGTGCAGAAAAGCCCAGAAAACCTGCTGCATTTACAAAACCGGCAGTAAGACTTAAGAGCACAGCCAGTTTCAGGTTGTGGGCATAAGTTCTTTTTACTCCGAAATGCCTCAGCATGGGTTAATTTTTTTTACATCCATCAATAACGCAATGCCATATCATATTCTATTTCCTGAACTTCAAACCTTGCGTAGGGAATCATTTTCCCATCTATTTTCCAGCTGGCCTCTGCCAAAAGTGGAATGCTAACTGAATTTATTTCGCTATATCCTGAAAGGCTAATCATCCAGGTTTCAAGTTTTTCTCCCATATATCTTTTGGTTGAAAGCGTTGTTATTTCTCCTTTATCATGGAAGGATACAAGATAGCTTAAGTCTAGTCCATCTACCTTTACCTTGAGCCTGGCAGTTTTTGAATCGACTGGAAACCAATGCTTATTTTCGTCTTGAAGAAAGTTCGTCGGAAACCAAACGCTCTCTGCAAGCCACCGCAACAGCTCGCCCTGATCAAACTTTTCTCCCCTACCGTTAACAATCTTTAGTGCATCAAGCAGAAAAACCTCCAGCATTCCCTTGGTTCCTATGTACATATCTCTTGCACTAAATAGTTTAGTACTGCCTTTCCAGATAAATCCGGGCGGTAAAGTGGTAAAATACTGCTCACCTTTAATCGTTATCCATGGCTTATCCAGACCAGTTTTGAATTGGCCTCCATGCTTCAGCCGAATTGTTCCGGGATAATGCTGACCTTCTTTAAGCACTAATCTGAAATATTTTTCTACCGGCGAGGGAAGCCCGGAAAGCTGATCAAAGCTAAAAATCTTTGGTGCAGATTTATCCCGTAGCGCAAACATCCTGTTAAGCTGCCTGTTAAAACGCCAATTGGATAGCAGCACCAAAAAGGCGTAAAGAACTAAAAGGGCAATCACTAGATAAGCTGAGAGAATCATTTCATTATTTTTTTAGTAAGAGTGCTTTATTGTATTCATAATTCATCCGCCCGATGTGCAGAACTGATATTTCCTGTGGGCATTCTACCTCACAAGCTTCTGTATTGGAGCAATGTCCAAAACCTTCAGCATCCATCTGGCCAACCATTTTAATCACGCGGTCGGCAGATTCGAGCTTTCCTTGTGGCAATAGCACCAAATGAGAAATCTTGGCCGAGGTAAAGAGCGCCGCACTCGAATTTTTGCAGGTAGCCACGCAGGCACCGCAGCCGATACAGGCTGCTGCATCAAATGCCGCCTCCGTCACTTCGTGAGCAATTGGGATGCTGTTTGATTCTGGCGCCTGGCCTGTAGATGCTGAAATATAACCACCTGACTGGATGATATGATCAAAAGCCGATCGGTCAATTTTTAAATCCCTCAATACCGGAAAAGCCGTAGCACGGAAAGGCTCGATATAAACAGTTTCTCCATCTTTAAAACCTCTCATATGCAACTGGCAGGTTGTTGTTCCAGTGAGCGGTCCATGTGCCCTTCCGTTGATCATCATGCCGCATGCGCCACAGATGCCTTCCCTGCAATCGTGGTCAAATTCGATAACCCTTTCCCCTTTGCCAATCAATCTTTCATTCAGTAAATCAAGCATCTCCAGAAAAGACATGTGGGCGGAAATGCCATCAACTTCGTAGTTCACCATATTCCCTTTTGATTCCTTGTGCTCCTGACGCCAGACTTTCAGATATAATTTCATAATAATAAATTTCTATGTGATTAACTATTTGTAACTTCTAACGGTAAGCTGCACGGTCTCAAAAACCAATGGTTCCTTGTGCAGTTCAGGCTCCGCTCCTTCGCCTTTCCATTCCCATGCAGACACATAGCAGAAATCCTTATCATTACGAACGGCTTCGCCATCGCTTGTCTGGTATTCTTCACGGAAATGTGCTCCACAGGATTCTTCACGTTGCAGCGCATCATGACACATCAGTTCGCCGAGTTCCAGAAAATCAGAAACCCGTCCTGCCTTTTCAAGTTCAGAATTTACCCCCTCATCTCCGGTTATTTTCAGTTCGTGATCAAAAGATTTTTTGAGTGCCCGGATTTCCACAATGGCCTCCTGTAAACTTTCTCTCGTTCGGGAAAGTCCGCATTTATTATAAAGCAACCTGCCGAGTGTTTTATGGAAATGATCGGCAGACAAATGGCCCTTGAGGTTTAAGAACCTACTAAGCTGTTCTCTTACAGAATCTTCTGCTTCGGCAAAAGACGGATGATCGGTAGTAACCTTTTCTGCTTTAAGTTCGCCCGAGAGATAATTAGGAATGGTGTATGGTGCAATAAAGTAACCATCTACGCAGGATTGAAGTAGCGAATTTGCCCCCAGCCTGTTGGCGCCGTGATCTGAAAAGTTGGCCTCGCCCAAGGCAAAAAGCCCCGGAATGGTTGTCATCAAGTCATAATCTACCCAAAGCCCGCCCATGGTAAAGTGCGCAGCAGGAGAAATCAGCATCGGTTCCTTGTAGGCATCAACTCCGTTAATCTTATCGTACATCCGGAACAGGTTGCCGTATTTCTCTTCGATCTTATCTCTTCCCTGTTCCTTTATTGCCTTTGAAAAATCAAGGCATACCGCATTCTTCATTGGCCCAACGCCACAACCGGCATCAATTCTTTCCTTTGCTGCACGTGAGGAGATATCCCTTGGAGAAAGGTTACCGAAAGTAGGATAACGTCTTTCCAGATAATAATCTCTTTCCTCTTCGGGTATTTCATTTGGCACCCGCTCATCCCCTGATTTTTTGGGCACCCAGATCCGTCCGTCGTTACGGAGGGATTCGGACATCAGCGTGAGTTTTGATTGGGTTTCGCCAATCTGCGGCAAACAGGTTGGGTGGAACTGGATCCAGCTGACTCCCGATAGGAAAGCACCTTTCTTGTGCGCCCTCCAAATTGCAGAACTGTTGCAGCCCATGGCAAGGGTAGAAAGATAATATACCTTTCCATAGCCGCCTGTGGCGAGTACAACAGCATTAGCCGCATGGCGTTCAATTTCTCCTGTTTCCAGGTTACGGGCAATAATGCCACGGGCCTTTCCATCGACTAAAACCAGTTCTAGCATTTCGTGGCGGGTATAAGTTTTCACCTTTCCTGCAGACACCTGTCTCATAAGCGCCTGATAGGCACCGATCATCAGCTGTTGACCGGTCTGTCCACGGGCATAAAAAGTACGCGACACCTGCACGCCACCAAAAGATCGATTATTTAAATATCCTCCGTATTCTCTTGCGAAGGGAACACCTTGTGCTACAGCTTGATCAATTAAAGCAAGTGAGCATTCTGCCAATCGATAAACATTGGCTTCCCGGGAGCGAAAATCGCCACCCTTAATCGTATCATAAAACATTCGGTAAACGCTATCCCCATCATTTTTATAATTCTTCGCTGCATTTACCCCTCCCTGTGCAGCAACCGAATGTGCCCTCCGGGCAGAATCCTGAAAACAAAAAGATTTTACGTTATAACCTTGCTCGGCCAGCGTTGCTGCACACGATGAGCCAGCTAGTCCCGTTCCCACCACAATGATATCAAGCTTTTTACGGTTGGCAGGGTTTATAAGTTTTGAGCTGTCCTTGTAATTGTTCCATTTATCGGCGAGATCGCCGACAGGAATTTTAGCGTCCATCATAATGCGTTTAGATTAAAATAAATATAAATGGGTATTAACATAAAGCCCAGTGTGATTGCTAAAGAATAGACCCACCCAAACACGCGAACTGCACCTGAATATTTGGGATGGTAAAGACCAAGTGTTCTTGATGCGCTGAAAAATCCATGTAAAAGATGAAAGCCAAGCGCAATGAACGAAAGCTCATAAATGATGATGTACCAGCCTTGCTGAAATGAAGTGATCACAATCGAATACAGATCTTTGTTACCTTTTGCATCCAAAGGCAAATGGCCAAACTTATACACATACCAGTAATCTTTAAAATGGATAATCAGAAAAATTAGGATAATGGTACCTAAGATTCCCATGTTTCGGCTGTTCCATGCACTAACCTGACTACGTTTATCGTAAACATATTTGCTACCATTCGCCGCAATATTTTTCCTTGTGATGATTAGCGCATAAACCGCATGCCCTATAAGTGAGAGATACAGGATGTAGGAAATAATTTTGATTAGGATATTTCCCGAAAGCAGATGGGAATACCAGTTAAACTGTTCCCGCGCTTCAGATTCAGGCAACAAGAGCTGCAGGTTTCCCAGCAGATGAATCACCAGAAAGAAGCAGAGGAAAAGCCCCGTTGCGGCCATCATTAGTTTATATGTTAACGTAGCTTGTTTCATATTATCAATTTAAATAGATGAACATTTAAGTTTCCTACCAAAGTCCGATGACTTTCCACCATAACCCGCCTACCAGAAACCAAACGAGCAAGAAAAGCACACTCATAAAAAAGCCTTGTTTCCACCAGTCCTTTAGATCGACATAGGTGCTTCCAAAAAATATCGGCGCCGGACCGTGTCCGTAATGTGTTAAAGACCCCATCAATGAAGCGCAGGCTCCAAGAAATATTGCAAGCATAGTTCCGGGAACACCAACAGCAATACCTACGGCTAAAAACACCGAGTACATGGCCGCAACCTGTGCGGTTGCGCTGGCAAACATATAGTGGCAATAAGAATAAACAAGGATGATGAGCGGAAAAGCAAGTTGCCAGCTCAAATGCGCCATCTGTCCGCCCACCAGATTGCCAAACCAACCGATAAAGCCCAATGAATTTAAAAAGGATCCCATCATTACCAGGGAAGAAAACCATACGATGGTATCCCATGCCCCTTTTTCTGATTTCACATCTTCCCAGGTCAGCACGCCACATAACAGCAGGATACAAAGGCCAATTAATGCGCCCGTAGTGGCATCAATAGAAAACAGGTTACCAAAAATCCAGAGTATAAGTAAAATGAAAAATGTTGCGACCATAAGCCATTCTTTGATCGTCATCGGTCCCATTTCTTTCAACTGCTTGGCTGCGATGGCAGGTGCTTCTTTGGTTTCTTTCAGCTCAGGTGGAAATACCTTATATAGAAATATTGGAACAAGCAAGAAGCAAACTAACCCTGGAGCGAGTGCCGCAATGGCCCAACTTCCCCAGGTAATGGTTACGCCAAGATCTTTTGCAAATTTTTGTGCCATCGGGTTACTGGCTGTTGCAGTAAGGAACATAACCGAGGTTATCATATTCGCGTTGTAACTGCTTAAAGTAAGAAATGCTCCAATTTTACGGTGGGTTTCTGCCTTCTCGGGAAGAGAACCCATATTCACCGCAATAGATTTCATGATGGGAAAGATTACACCTCCTGCCCTTGCTGTATTGCTGGGAATTGCCGGAGCTAAAATAAGATCGGCTGTATTTAATCCATACGCCAGGCCAAGCGGACTTTTACCGAAAATTTTAATAAAACTATAGGCAATCCTGGTTCCAAGACCGGTTTTAATAAATCCCCGTGCAATGAAAAAGGCTAGTCCGATAAGCCAAATGGTTGAATTACCAAAACCACTTAATGCATTTAGTATTGATTTTGTCGGATCGCCGGGTGCTAAAACCTGTGTGGCGGCACAAAGTGTGATACCGATAATAGCCATTGTACCCATTGTTGCGGCTTTGGAAATAATTCCTACGATAGTGGCTATAAAAATAGCGAGCAAATGCCATGCGTTGGGTTTCACCCCATCGGGCACAGGAATAAACCAGATGGCCACACCTACCACAAGGGTGATGATGAGCGATTTAAAATTGATCTCTTTCATATTATTGTTTTAAAAGCGTATTTGTAATTGAACATAGCCCAGGCTGTGATTGTAGGTCGTACTTAATGGCACCTGGTTTTTAAACCTGTCTATCGCAACGCCAACCTGAACCGCGGCATAAAAATCATCAGCAAAAATTAAGGAGACGTTGGGAATTAGGGTCTGACGGGGATTGCTATCGAGCTTATAGTTTTCATCAAAATATTCATATCTGCAAGAGAATTCTATTGCACGCAGCCTTCGGCTTTCGTGATTGTAGCGCAGTGTCGGGAAGAAATAAAATCCCTGCATCTGGTATTCAATTATATCCGGACGGGTGAGCTGCTTATCCGAGTTATAGGCTAAAAAATTTGCTCCTGTTTTGTATTCAGCCATTAAAAGCAGGTCAAATTTCTTGGTTAAAGATATTTTAGCCGTTGCATCCGCACCATAAGCTTTACCAATGCTGCTGGATGCCAAACTACCCGAACCTGCATTGATGCCAATGGTAAAGTCTTTTAAAAAATCAGCTTCCAGCCTGCCATAAAGATTTTTGGTGTTGTTATCATCCGAAGACTGGTTCTTGTTATTTCCATTGTAAGCACCTGCAAAATAGCGTACTTTGCCTCCAGGGATAACATTGCCCAAAACGGAAATCCCGGTTTGAAAACTCTGCCATCCGTTTTTCCCAAAGGCATAATACTGATTGGAAAAATCAAGAGTACGAATGATGTCGACCGCCATAGCATCCTCTATACCAAAAAATGGACGAAACTGCCCTGCCTGAATATGAAAATATTCATTGAGGGAGTATTTAATGTAGGCGTTTTCAAGTACTTTGTTGGTCGGGTCGCTATTAAACTCAGCAAGGTTGGCCAAAATGTTCGCTGAAAAATGATCATTGATATCACCTTTCACCATCACCCTGGCCCGTTTTACCAGAAAAGTATTTGATATGGCTTTTGAGCTTCCTGGATCGAAGTTCTTACCATTAATGTCAGCATTCTTATTCAGAGCAATTACATACCTGGTTTGCAGAACGCCAGCAAAAGAAAGTTTTCTTTTGTAGGCAGAATAGTTTTTAAGGGTATCACTCAGTCTTGTCCGATCCTTTTGTTGCGCCCCGCTCACAAATGGACTGATCATGAAGATTATTACAAGTAAGTTGAAGTATTTCACGATGTGTTTTTTTTGTTGTTAATGTGCTGTAAAGGTGCGCAAGGCTAGGTAGCTCAACCATGACCGCTATCAAGAGATGAGGTGATGTCGATCAGTAGCCATCAAACACATTTAAGGCTATCTTGTGAAAAGTGATAACCAATTCAGGTCTATCCGTATCAAATAACTATTTATGCCCTATCTTCAGTTGGAAGTAATCAGAAACTACCCTTATGCAACCAAAAAATTATTGGCGAAAAGAATCGGCGAGGTCTATTCGAAAGTAATGAAAGCAGATCAAAACTGCATAACCGTAAGTATCCGTGAACTAGGAGAAGGCGCTATTTGGCGCTGCGGAGATGGAGAGCCTATGCCAGCAGCAATTATGATGTGCGATATTAGAAAAGGAAGGGATGCACATGTAAGAACAGAACTTTTCAGGGCCCTTATTGATATGTGCAATGAGGTGCTAGGGCTGGAAACCGGGCAGCTTAATATCGAATTTACCCAGCACAACGGCGATGAAATGTATCACCAGCGGCTGGGAAGTTTTAGTGCAGAATGGAATGAGGACGAGGGATCGCTATGACCAATCCCTTAAAGGCTTATCGCCTGGAGCTGATTTTCTTATCTGATGCAAGCAGCTTTTCGTACCCATACATGGCCATTTCCAGCGATCTGTCTTGCGCATAGATATCCCTATAAATAACAAGCTGACTATCGACCATTTCACAGGTCAGGTAAGTTATTTTTATCGGAACGGATTTGTTTAGCTTAAAATCTGTGGTTTTATCATTTGCAATTGAAGCAAGAAGTGATGATTTTTTATTGGAAGCCCCATCCTGAATCAAAAGCAATCCGGCAAGTTTTTCTGCCTGATCAATCTGGATACAGCCCGTACTCAAGGCCCTTTGCGCTGAGCGTGCTAATTTAGGTAAGGGCATGCCGTGGAGATATATACCTGCGTCACCTGAAAAACGGAAAAGCACTTTACCCATTGTATTACCACAACCCTCGGATTGCCTTGAATAATAGCCTTTTGACTGCGATTTTATCTGCTGGAGTTTCTTCGCCGTGATTTCCACCAACTTACCCTTTGCATTATATATGGCATAATGGTTATTGTCCAGATAGTCAGTGTTTTTTATTGCTCCTGGCAGAACTTCACTTATAAATGCTTTAGCACTTACCCTTCGGTCTGGCACAGCGGTAATATCCGTCAGCATACTTTCAAATATTGGCGTAGGCGAAGATGGTTTTCCCACAATAATATTAAAAACATATACCGAGTCTTTTAGCTTCATTTTGGCGCTAAATGCAGGAATATTGATGATTAAACTTGGGGTTTGGCTGGCAGAAAGCCATCTTAAACGTTCCATATTTATCGTCATTTTCTTAACACTTTCCTCTGGGAATTCATAGCTGTCCTCCAGATACTGGCCGCGTACAAGATGAAGATATTTTTGCAGGTCATCATATTCTTTTGAAGAGGGCTGTACTGAGGCAATTTCATTATAGAAATCTTTGCTTTCCATTAAAGACAGTAATCTGAGCTCAGCACTAAAATCCCCATAACCGCCTTCGTCAATTCTGGAAGGGGGCAGCGTGGTGTTGAATTTTCCGTAGTGCAGATGGTTCATAAAGGTAATCATGGCATCGGTCATCAGCACATCGAATATTGCCCGCTGGCCGCCACCAAGCATATCGGGCGCCTCTGATAAGGCTGTAACCTGCTCGTAAATAAGCTCACTGGGATGAAAATCCTGGCGTTTAAGACCGAACTGGGAAACGCAATCCAGGATCATCATCGCCGGAGCAAGTTGCCTGTTGTGGTTTTGCTTTTCCACCCAGGCCAGTTTATAACCTTTTTCTTTGTAAAAGCGCTCTACAGACTTCGGATAATTTAGTGTACCCTGGCAGGCTAAAAGCTGCGCTTTGGTCTGCTCGGAAATAAAAGCATTTTGTTTTTCTCCCTCCTTAGTAAAAGTAATTGCAGGATTCTGCGCCAGTACGTTAAAGGAGATATGTGCAAGAAGGCAGATCATCCATATGATGAAAACGGTTCTATAGCTTTTTGAAAGCTGCTTGGTTCTAAAGATATTTTTCATCTGTTTATTTATTGTTTTTAATGGTGATGAAGCTTTCAGGATTTTTTGTAAACTTTAATGGGTTCAGTGTTCAACTACTTAGCAGAAGAAAAAAAGCCGTCGATGAATTTATGCTATTTCTTGCCGAGCTTTTATAACTTGCTGTATCAGTAAAAAAAGTTCTTTTTTCAAGGTTCTGTAAGCCGTTGTGAGATGAGTCATCTCATGTTCCATTTGCTCATGTTTAACTGACAGGAATTCGCCGCGGTCAAATACCAAATCTTCGGTCTGCCCTTCCAAATCTTTAAGATGCTCGATAAGGTGGATGTCTGCACTATACTTATCCTTTTCAAGCTGAAGTAGTTTAGCGCCTACGCTTTTTAGTGCTTCAAAATATTCAGGACCCGAAAGGCGGATAAAATGGTCATCTAAAAGGTGGTGCAGGAAAACGATTTCGATTTTAAAAAAATCTACGTCGGATGCCCAGTGCCGGGCTATAGCATGATATTGACGATACTCTGCAGAGGTGCTGTTTATGGTATTCATATTAGATTATTTTAGTAGAAAGGGTTAAAATGGAAAGATTAGCAATGGCACAGGCTTATAGCGTGCACATTTGTCTTTAAAATATTGTTTGGTTAGGGTATTAAAATGAAAATGCTGATTAACCATAACCAACAGGTCGGCCTGCATACCACTTACCATAATTTCCAGGGTGTTCAGTTCATCGTTTTTTTCCAGCATATTCAGGAACAGTTTTGAGTAACCTACATTCAGGCTCACTTCCTGGTTAAAAATATTCTCCGCCTCTTTCATTGCAATTTCGGGAAGTCCGCTTGCGGAGCTGTGTGCAATTACAAGATTGGCCTTCCAGCATCCTGCAAGTCTAACCAGAAACCTGACGGTTTCAATTCCGCAGAAACGTAGGTCGGTTAGATAGACCAGTCGGGTAAATTCATTTTCTGACCATGAAGATGGAACGAGCAGTAAGGGAACCTGAAGCTGATCCAGCAAAGTATTGATCGCTAAATTCACATTAAGCAGTGCCTGAGGAAGAAATTCATCCATTCCCTTTACAACCATATAAATATCATTTCTTATGGAAAGCAGAAAAAGTCCTTTTCTATCCACTTCAACCTCCTGAATCAGCGGACTGAAGCCGGGATGCAGTTTTTTTCTCCTGAGCAGCTTTTTCATCAAAGGCGTATGGATAGGTTCTGCGATGGTTTCGTCATGAGAACTTCCTGCCCATCCGTAATCCCGCGAATCAAGCTTTAACTCCATACTGGTTGCAATAATGATATTCATATGCAAGCGCTGGGCAAGTACAAGTGCAAATCCCGCAGCATGTTCTGCTTCCTGACTATGATCGTTGATGACAAGTATCGTTTTCATTTGAAATATTTTAAGCTATCTGCTGAGCATAAATATCTGCATATACTTTAGCAGCCTAAATGATGGCAATCATGTTATAGATTGTTTATCGTCACCAAAGCAGAACTGATATTATAGAGAGGCATTAGTTTCATTTATCACGAAACTTCAAATGTTTACAACAAGATGCAAACTGGATCGAAAACCCAATTCCTAATGTAAATTTTAGCGGATTGGTCAATGAAAATTTGACCTGACGATATTTCACCAAGGCCAAGTAAATTATATGTCAGTAGAAATCTATTTTTTTGAAACTTTCAATCTGTTAAAGAACTTTAAGCCTTCTAACCAGATAACAGCAATAAAACCTGCGATAAAACAAAGCGAGAACTGTTTTAAGTTCAAAGGAGAAAAGCCAAAGAAAAGGCTGACCGGAGTAATATAGATCATGATTAAAGTAAGGGAAAGCGTGATGGTGATAACAATGGGAACCAGATTATTTTTATATTGTATGGTTTCGACAATTGAGTAAAAGAAAGACCGATTGACCAAGGTGAGAAAGATATTTGATACCACAAGAACGCTGAAGGTCATGGTTCGGACGACACTTTCATTAAAATTGCATGCAATGGCATATCTATATATTAGTAATGCAGCAAGGGCTATACAAATGCCCTGTATAATACTAAGCAGTAACTCTTTAATATTAAAAAACGTATCTGCAGGCAACCTTGGTTTTCGAGACATTGCGTTTTTTTCCATGGGTTCATTTTCATAAATGATTGAACAGGTAGGCCCCATGATAAGCTCAAGAAATATAATGTGAATTGGAGAAAAAAGGTTTGGATAACGCCAGCCAAATGCCAGAGGAATAAAAACACAGAGGATAATGGGAATGTGTATTGAAATGATGTATTGGATTTCCTTTTTTAAATTGGCATAAATTCTTCTTCCCATAGCTACGGCATCAACCATTTTGGAAAGATCATCTTCCGGCAGAATCAAAGAGGCGGCTTGCTTGGCAATTTCAGTTCCCTTTTTTCCCATTGCGATCCCAATGTTTGCGGCCTTAAGTGCCGGTCCATCATTAACGCCATCACCGGTCATGGCTACAATTTCGCCGTTGGCTTTAAGCGCATTAATGATTCTAAGCTTAGCTTCGGGGAACATCCTGGTAAAAACCTGTATCTCTTTAACCTGTCTTTGAAGCTCTAAATCGCTCAGCTTCATCAGCTCATCACCATTCATGCCTTTTCCTGCTCCCTTTAATCCAATTTCCCGGGCTATAAAACCAGTGGTCTGGGCATTATCACCGGTTATGATTTTAACAACTATCCCTGCCTGATAAAAATCTTTCATCACCGAACGGATATTCTTCTTAGGTGGGTCGTTAAAGGCGATAAGCCCGCTAAAAACCATAGGTAATTCCTGCTGCGTTTTTGGAAAGTCTAAACCCCGAAAATCTACAGAAGCAACGCCCAGAACACGATACCCGTTTGAGGATAAAGTTTCGACTGCTTTCAAAACTTCCGTCTTTTCATCCTTTGTGAGATGGCATACCTCAATGATGGCTTCGGGGGCACCTTTAGCTGCAACCACCCTATTGCCGTTTTTATCTTCAAGAATATGGGTCATCATTGGAGGCTTTCCGCTTAATGGATACTCATGCCGCATTGAAAATCTGGTTCTTTTATCGTTGGTACAATACTTAATATATTTTTCAACAATGGAAATTTCCATGGGGTCGAATGGAATGGGTTCGCTTGCCCACATCGCTGTTTCAATCAGCAAAAGTAGTTCTGTATCCGGAGTACCATTAAGATCGGTAAACTTCCCTGACTGCGGCAAATAAGCACGATCGAGACTCATGCGGTTTTCTGTTAATGTGCCTGTTTTATCGGTACATATTACCGTTGCACTTCCCAGGGTCTCAACGGTTTTCATCTGTTTAACGATAATGCCCAACTTCATCAGCCGCTAGGCACCAAGTGCCATAAAGCTAGTGAAGGCCACGGGGATTTCTTCGGGAATAATACTCATGGCCAAGGTGAGGGATTTAAGCAAACTGTCGAGAAACAGAGGGCTATGTATAAAATTGATAATCCAAACCATCAGAAATACAATGCCGCCGACAATTACCATTTTTCTGACAAAACTATTGACCTGCAGTTCAAGTGGTGTCTTTTGTTCTTTTATCATCGAGAGGCTCGTACCTATCTTTCCAAGACGTGTTTCTAATCCGATGGCAGTTACAGTTGCAATTGCAAGCCCTGTTATAGCAGTAGTTCCTCTATAAACGCCCCTATCTGCAGATTCAGTATTCTTAAAAACGGGCAATGACTCTCCGGTTAGCAGGGATTCGTTTACAGAGAAATCGTTGGCATGGAAGATTATGCCATCAGCAGGAATGGACGAACCTTCCTCAATGAGCATGCTGTCTCCAACAACAAGAGATTCAGTCTGGATATCGCTCACTAAACCCTTTCGAATGACTTTGCAGCTTGGCTTATTATATGATTGGAGTTTGCTCAGAGCATTTCGGCTCCTGGAATCTTGAAACAAAGTAATCAGGCAAAGAAACAATATGGAGATTGATAAGAATATGCCGTTTGAAAAATCTCCGCTAAGGAAGTATATGGAGGAAGCTATTAAAAGAATAATGATCATAGGCTCTTTTAAGAGCTTTAGCAGTACAGAAAAAATACCGCCTTCTGAATCACAAGTTAAAATATTTAGGCCATATTTTTCCCGCGATTCTTTGATCTGTACATCTGATAGACCTTCCGCTCCAAAATTGTTCATAGCCATCTGTAATTAATAATTCAATCAGTTTATTTTTTAGAATGCTTGAATATGCACCCAATAAAATGGAACAGCGGTTGGTAAGGCCAAAGGGTTAATTGCTTTGAAAGTTCAATTAAGAGATAACGCGTGGCTATCCAGTTCAAAACAACAAACCTTGTGTGGAGGTAAATCCTGGCAAGGTCAAAAGAATGATTTTCTGGCTTATCTTTTTCAAATGGTTGCATGGTTTATAAACCTAAGAGTTCAATTATATCTTTCACATTATTAATAAGCTGTCTTTTTTTAGTTAACGTCACCCTGAATTTATTTCAGGGTCTTGCTTGCAGGAAAGATGCTGAAATAAATTCAGCATGACGTGTCGTACAAGCAATACGGCTGTAAAACAGCAAATTCATTAAGTTTAATAATCGAGCTCAAGTTATAAGCAATTCGTTATGAACATTCCACACGCCCGGTGCATTCCAGGCAATACGTTCGGCCACATCCTTTTGATAAATTGATTTTACTTTTCCGCTCAGGGTCACCCTGTTGCCGAACACATTGACCAGGATATGATGATCATCGATTGCCCAGTTCCGATGCAGTGCATTTTCAATGGCTACCTTTTCTACATCATCTGCAGTATCTGATCTTACCTGTATTATATTGGTTAAGTTTTTTACCCCTTTAAGCCCTTCAACTAATTTTTGTATATCCCCTTTAAGGGTGTACCATTTCACTTCTCCCTCAATAGTAACCAAACCATTCTCAACCTTTATTATGATTTTGTTTACGGGAATTTCGGGGTTTAGCTTTAGTGCTTTAAGGATTTCCCCGGCCAAATCGAGGTCTGTTTTCTTTTCCAAGCTGCCAAAATCAACTTCAATCTTCTCTATAATAGCCTTAACACCTACAACAGTTTTTGCTGCATGTTCCGCTCTGGCTTTCTTCGCATAGCTATCTACTGTACCAGTTAAGGTAACGATTCCCTCCTGAGCAATTACGCCAATCTCCGCAGCATGAAGTAAGGGTTCCCACTTAATTGCCTCAAGTACATCAAGCTGTAATTTTTCGTTGTGTCTCATTTTTATAATTTTTAAAATGTGTGGATTAAACCTGACAGACTTCATCATGATGGTACCATTTTATCACGTTCCAAGATTTTTTTATTCCGTTCATATTCTTTAAGATCTATAGCACCTTTGGCAAAGCGTTCCTGAAGAATATGTATTGCAGACCGCTTTCTATTGCGCTGTCCAGGAATATCATAAGGCACCAGAAATATCCAGACTAAAATAGCGAACCAGAAGATCCACCACAAGAAATCCATTCCGAGGAAATTATTTGTAAAGAACATATTTGATTTTATTAAAGGATTAATTCTTTTTCTAACTCGTACAATTGTTAACCTACCTCACTGTTTTCCAGCAGTATTCCCATTTCACTTACCACCCATTCAGAAAGGCTATCACCATTATTCCTGCTTAAGGCTGCTACTTTTTTAAACATTGTAGTCCTTTCTAATAAATTCTTATTTTTCCAGATTCTGAACTTCTCTTCTATTCTAGAAAGTTGTTCCAGATATTCCGATTCAGTCAAAGAGCCATCATCATTAATACAATGCTCTAAATTAAAGGCTGTGTGTAAGTCCATTTTATGATTATTTCACCTGGTGGTGGGGATAATTTGATTGATTAATTTTAGGCGATATGTTCAGCTTCCGGTATGGCCTTAAAGATCAGCATGGGAAAATCAAGGTCTTTTGCTAGTCTTTGCGTAAGGCTCCCATTTAAAAGTCTGCTGAGAAAACTTTTCTCACGATGAACCATCACCAGTAAATCCATTTTAGATTTATCCATAAGTTTATTTAGGCCTGCCAATTCACTTTCTTCATTCATCCGAACATAATGAATACCAGGATAACCCAAATCACTATTAAATTCGAACACCATAGCCTTGGTTTTTTCTGATATATCGCTGGCTATGGTTTGGGGCGTTGAAATGTGGGCTATAAAAATCTCAGCCTTGTATGCCCCTGCTATTGGAACGAGTGTTTTTAAAAAAGCACTATCGCCATGGGGATCGCTGAAATCAGAAGCAAAATAGATATTTTTAAACGGCGAAATCTTGGTTTTTGACGGAACGAGTAAAAGCGGAACACTTAACGAATCAATCATATTCCGGGTGTGGTTTAAAAGAAAAATACTTCCAAATTCATCTTCATGTGTTCCCATAACCACAAAATCAATCAGCTGATCAGCAACCAAACTCTCTACAACATCCTGAAGATAACCAGACTGGTGTACGACACCTATCTGCGGTTTTTTATCATGAGATTGGTCTGTTTTTTTGAGATGGTCCTTTAATTTTTCAAGTTCGCTTACACTTCCTTCTTCCAATATTGCGGCGTCATCCATTGGCCAAACAACAAGTCCGGCCTGTGGCATCTCTGCAGGTACTATTATTGCGTTGCAAAGAATAATGTTGGCATCTATTTTTTTGGCCATCGCATAAGCGTATTCTGCTGTATGTTTTGCATGGGTGGAGAAATCGGTTAGTACCAGTAAATTTTTCATTAATTTATATTTTAATAATATGAATGAATTATGTTTTTCTTAGGATAAAATTGGCCAAAATATAAATCCCCTACACTGATGGCAGTCACTTAAAAAGATGTTTATCATCAATAAAGATCGGTACCAGCCTAACTTATATTAATTGCCAGGAACAGCTCTTTTCTCCAATACCAACTTATAAAACTGTACGAAAAATAATGGAAGCATGCTGGCAAATCCTATAATAAACATAGCCTGAAGGGGAATTAAATATAGATTTAGTGCCTCACGGCTCTGCCTAAACGAGTATACTGCTGCCAGGAGAACAAAGCAAAGCAGAAGCGCAATCCAAACGAATTTATTTTTAGTAACCTCATTAACGAGTATTCTTGAATGAGCCGAAGACATATTAAAAACATGAAACAACTGCGAGGCGGCCAGGGTTAGGAAAGCGACATTATTGAGCACCTTTACATCAGTAGTAACATATATCTTGCATAGGAAGATGGCCAGCAATACAGATCCAGTCATCATTAAGGCATAAATCAAAATAACCAGCCAGTTGTAGTTAGAAATAATATCCAGTTTGGGATCACGTGGCGGCCTTTGCATAACCGTTGCATCCCCTTTACCCAGGCCGAGTGCAAGAGCAGGAAATACGTCGGTAACCATATTCAGGAACAAAATCTGTAAAGGAAAAAGCATTGCTACATTTGCCAGGAAGCCCAAGATCGTCACGATAAAAATCTCGCTTAAGTTGCAGGATACCAGATAAATCACGAAGCGCTGGATGTTCTGAAAGATTTCCCTTCCATGGGCAACAGCCTGTGAAATGGAAGTAAAAGAATCATCCTTGAGAACAATACTCGCCGTTTCTTTAGCCACCTGTGTTCCCCTAAGTCCCATTGCAATGCCTATATCTGCTTTTTTTAGTGCCGGTGCATCGTTCACCCCATCTCCGGTCATTGCTACAATAAACCCTGCTTTTTGATAGACTTCTACGATTTCAAGTTTCTGTTTCGGCGTTGTCCTTGCAAATACGGAGGTGGAAAGAACACGCTTTGTCCATTCATCTCCAAGAACTTCCATTTCCGGCAGTTCACTCCCAGCAATTACCTTATTATCATCCATCGCTGTTATACCTACTTTTTTAGCAATATTCAGGGCGGTCATGGGATGGTCTCCGGTAATCATTACAATTTTAATCCCGGCTGAATGGCAGGCGCTGATGGCACCCTTTATATCCATTCTGGGCGGATCTAAAAAGCCAACCATTCCTACGTAAACCAAATCTAGTAGATAATCCCCTGCCGGCATTTCAGTGAATATGCGGTACGCAAAAGCAAGCACCCTAAGGCCCGATGAGGAAAGCGCTTCTGCCCGGGATAGAATCTTTTCGCGTTCCTCTTTTGATAAGTCCCTGGCTGTGGTTCCAAATTTTAAGGTTTTGCATTTAAGCAGCAGGTCTTCGACTGACCCTTTCGCAGAAACAAAAAAACCCGTGCTAGCCTGATGGAGGGTACCCATAAGCTTGGTTTCGGAACTAAAGGGTATTTCAGCCAGGCGCTTAAATTCACCTGCAGTTTTTTTCGCAGGAAATCCAGTGGCATCAGCCAGCACCAATAATGCTATTTCAATGGGATCTCCGGAAGATTTCTTGTCTTTATCTGCTTGGTGCAATGGCGCATTGTTGCAAAGGCTCCCGATACGCACAAGCAACTCGAGATTCTCCTGACATTTTTCAATTCCGGTTTCTTTGTATTCAAGTGAACCATTCTTTATCGAAACATTCAGCTCAAGGGAAGGAAAAGAGAGTACTTCAACAAAAATTTTGTTTTCGGTAAGCGTTCCGGTTTTATCCGTCAGGATAACATTTACGCCGCCGAGCGTTTCTACAGAGGATAGTTTTTTAACAATGGCATTTTTTCTGGCCATCAGCAGCATTCCATACGCAAGCGCTACAGTAGCTACAATTGGAAGTCCTTCGGGGAAAGCCGCAACAGCCAATGCGATTGAAGTTTCCAGGATCTGCAGCCACGGTTTTCCTTCGATTATACCCGAAAAAGCAAAAATGCCGGTCATAATCAAGGTAATCCAAATGAGTTTTTTGGTCAGCTTACTTATTTTGATATCAAGGGGTGTCTTTGTCGAAGCTGAACGACCGACCAGTTCGCTTATCTTTCCAAGCTCTGTATTTTCGGCAATCCCGGTAATGATTACCCTTGCATTCCCATTCATTATAGCTGTTCCTTTATATACCATATTCTCGGCAGCTAAAGGCTCTATTTTTTCGGTAAGTGTTTTATTCGTTTTTAAAACAGGAAAGGATTCTCCCGTTAGAGCAGATTCATCAACCTGAAGACCATTGATTGAAACAATCCTTCCATCACCCGAAACTACATCTCCTGCTTCCAAAAGAAGTAGATCACCGGGTGTAAGACCATCTGAAGAGATTTCAATTGTCTTTCCACCCCTAATTACCCTAGAATAGCTGACGTCCATTTCCCTTAGGGCACGCATGGAACTTCTTGCCTGCAGCTCCATAAAAAAACCGATCATGGCATTAACGAGGATAACAATATATATCGCTATCGCCTCCACGATATTTTTAAAATAAAGAGAGGCAAATCCGGTCAGTAAGAGCAGGTAAACTATCGGACTATTGAACTGTTCAAAAGCCATACTCCACAGGCTTTTCTGCTTTTGGCTTTTATTAATATTAAGTCCAAACCGTTTGGATCGCTTGGAAGCCTCTGCTTTACTAAGTCCTTCGTGCCGTTCTGTCGATAGGTTTTTTACAACACTTTCAATTTTTAGAGAATAAGCTGCTTTAAGTGGATACTCAATGTTCATATTTTTAAGCTGTTTCTACACCTGAATGCATTGAAAATTTTGGATCTATTTCTTCACAAGCCAAGAGAATACTTTTTGTATGCATGGCTATCATGCGTTCTTCATTGGTTTCCATCACACGGATGCATACCTTGCTGCTTTGACAGGAAATAATTTTTTCGGAACGCAGGTTGAGGCAGTGATCGATTTTCAGACCCATGAAATCCATATCTGCACATATACGCTCCCTGATTTCAAATGAGTTTTCCCCTATCCCACCAGTAAAGATGAGCAGATCAAGACCGCCGAGCGAGGCAGCGAGGGCTGCAATAAATTTCTTTGCCTGTGTGCAGTATAAAGTAAATGCATCCTCCGCAAGCTTATCACTATTCCTGCGTTTTAAAATATCCCGCATGTCAGCAGTACCGGCAATGGCTTTTATGCCAGCATCCTCGCTAAGTTCTACATCAAGTTCTTCAGGGGTGATATCGTTCATTTTGAGCATAAAAAGGATGGCGCCGGGATCAAGGTCGCCACAGCGGGTAGCCATAACCAGCCCACCCATCGGGCTGATGCCCATGGTCGTATCAACACCTATACCTGCTGAAACGGCAGCCATGCTCGAGCCACTTCCAAGATGAGCAATGATGATCTTTTTCTGATCGATAAAAGCATGTTGCTGATTGAGTTTTTGCATAATGTACTCATAAGAAAGGCCATGAAAGCCATACCTCATCAATCCCTGCTCTTTATACTTTATCGGCAGTGGGTAATATTTATTCTGATCGGGCATATCCCGGTGAAAGTTCGTATCAAAACAGGCGACATGTTTAATCTTTGGAAACGCTATCAAAAAGGTATCGATAAGACTCAGCTCTTCAGGCAAATGATTGGGGGCTAAAAATATGAGTGCTTTTAAATCCACCAATACTTTTTCGGTGATAATTTCCGGAATCCTGTGCTCGGGTCCTCCCTGTACCAAACGGTAGCCAATGGCGGATATCAGGCAGTATTTTTTATTTTCCTTCATCCAGAGAATTATAGCCGTTGCAGCATCTGCAATGTTCCGGTAGTGTTGTGTACTTGTGCGTAGCTGATGATGGTGACTATCAGATATCTTCATAGTACCAGATGCTTTGCCAATCCCATTTATCACCCCAGACCATTGCCTGTGCATCGTGTGGTAATGGTAAATAGCAAATTTCAGACTTGAGGAGCCGGAATTGAGCACCAGCACGAAATGTTCCTTGATTGATTGCATACTCTTTTCCATATTTCTATCCGAATTAAATTTTACTGAATCGCTTTCTTACCTTCGTTATGGTAAAGGTAGCTTGTGGAGAAGCCACTGTAAATGACCTTGCCACAAGCTTATCGTGATGCCAATCACCTATATGCCGATTATTGTACCTACATTGTACCAAAACGTAGGAACTTAAATGGTCTTTCAATTG
Organism: Pedobacter jejuensis; assembly: GCF_003725795.1. Lineage (GTDB taxonomy): Bacteria > Bacteroidota > Bacteroidia > Sphingobacteriales > Sphingobacteriaceae > Pedobacter > Pedobacter jejuensis. The sequence goes on from NZ_RBEE01000003.1 coordinate 25,451, forward strand.
ATCAGGAGTTGCAGGGATGAAACAAAAGCATCTGCCGATTGTCTGTTTTAAACAGCTAATTATTTACCTGTTAATCAATAATTTATGGAAAACACCGTATTGCTTAAAGCAATCATTGAAAATGCAATAGACGGCTTGATTACCATAGATGATCGTGGGATTATTGAATCCATCAACCCTTCGGCATGTAAACTTTTTCATTATTCGGCTGACGAGGTCGTTGGTCATAATATATCTATGCTAATGCCGCAACCCGACCGGACCAGGCATGACGGCTATCTTTTTCAGTATAAAAAAACAGGGCATGCCAGTATCATAGGTATTGGAAGGGAACTTGTTGGATTGAAAAAAAACGGTAGCCAGTTTCCTTTTCGGCTGGGGGTAAGTGAGGTGCAATATTCTGGAAGAATTATTTATGCCGGATTTATACACGATCTGACCCGGGAAAAGGAAGCTGAAGGGAAATTACAGGATTATGCGGCATTACTGGAGGAACAGGTTGAAGAACGTACGCATTCGCTAAAAAATGCGGTTAATGTATTACAGCAAACACAGGATGAGCTGAATTTATCCCTGAATAAGGAAAAAGAACTCGGACAGCTCAAGAGCCGCTTTGTATCTATTGCATCACATGAGTTCCGTACTCCGTTGAGTATGGTCCAGCTCTCCGCTTCACTCATCGACCGTTATGCAGAAAACCAGGACCGGGAAAGCATTGGAAAACATGTTGTCAAGATCAAAGATGCAGTGCTGAATATTACAGCTATACTCAATGATTTTCTTTCGCTGGAAAAACTCGATTCGGGCATGGTGAAACCAAAGCTCAGCCATTTTAACCTTTCGGAAATGGCCGAAGAGATTACCGGCGAAATGCAAATTACGCTTAAAGGAAAACAGAAAATTATTTTTAAGCACAGAGGACCTGGCCAGATAATTAACCTAGACCAGAATCTGCTGAAAAACTGCATTGTGATCCTCATCGATAATGCAATCAAATATTCGGGCGATGAGAGCGAAATCCAGTTCTATACAAAAATCAATGAAAACAATTTTTCAATAAGAATTTGCGACAATGGGATCGGCATTCCCGAAACGGATCACAAACACCTCTTTGAAGCATTTTTCAGGGCCCATAACACAGGAAACATTTCCGGGAATGGCCTTGGTCTGAGCATACTCTCCAGATATACCGGGCTAATGAACGGAAAAGTAAGTTTTAGGAGCAGAGTTAACCGAGGTACATTATTTACACTAACCTTTCCACTATCCAATAACCATGAGCAAAAAAATACTGATCATTGAAGATCATGATGCTATCCGTGCAAACGTGGTAGAAATTTTAGAAATGGCACTCTATACCGTATTTCAGGCAGAAAATGGAAAAATTGGTGTAGATATGGCCCTAAAAAATATCCCTGACATTATTTTGTGCGACATTATGATGCCCGAACTGGATGGCTATGGCGTACTGTATATGCTCAATAAACATGTAGAAACTTCAGGGATACCCTTTATTTTTCTAACGGCAAAGGCTGAGCATGCAGACCTTAGAAAGGGAATGGAACTCGGCGCAGACGATTATCTAATCAAGCCTTTTGATGATATGGAACTGCTGAACGCAATAGACATCCGCTTAAGAAAAAAAGCCATGGCTGAACATTCCCACAAAACCAATTCTGAGGAATTTAAAGTACTTGTATCAAAGACAGATGGGCTGGCAGAATTCAATAAAATTATTGAAGGCAGAAAGAGCAGGGAGTTTAAAAAGAACCAGGTTATCTATTATGAAGACGATCATGGTAAAGGGTTGTACCTCATCACCCAAGGCAGGGTCAAAACCATCAAGCTTGCTCAAGATGGCCGCGAACTAATGACAGGCATGTACAGCGAGGGAGATTACATTGGGATAAATGCCGTATTAAGCGGCAGCACTTATGCCGATACTGCAACAACAATAGAAGACAGCCTGCTCTGCCTGATACCTACAGAACAGATGGAAAGTGTTTTCAGTCTTTATCCTGAGGTTGCCAGAAAGTTTATCCATTTGCTTTCGAGAGATAACCGCGAAAAGGAAGATCAACTCTTACAACTGGCTTATCATTCGGTAAGAAAAAAAATGGCAGGAACATTGGTTAAGCTGCACAGCAAGGATATGAAAAATAACTTTTTCACCATTACCAGGGAAGATCTTGCTGCGATGGCCTGCATGGCTACCGAAACGGTTAGCCGTACACTTTCAGATTTTAAGGATGAAAAACTGATTGAAAGAACTGGTTCAAGGATTACCTTACTGGACCTCAATGGACTTTCAAAAATGAAAAATTAGAGAACCTAAATAAAGCTTTATAGTTAATTATGCAGAATTAAATCAGGAAAAATGGCTGTTATTGGCATTTTTAGTTCAATTTTCAATATTGCGATCTGTTCTAATAATCCTTTAATTGCATGTAAGCCCTCCAGATTGATTTCAAGCTCTTGGTGCAGGCGGATCATTTTCTCCAAATCCGCGAGTTCATCCTTTAAAAGGTAATCCTGCTGCGCTATTTTAAATACGTTTACAATACCGAATTCATGCAGCCGATAAATAAAGGAAATCTCTACTTCATTGTATAGACAGAATATTTCCAATGGTACTAAATGCTCAGTTTCCATTTCTGATGTTGCTTAATTCGGTGAATAATTCCTTTTCCCGATCGGAAAGATCTGTTGGGAGTTTAACCTTGAAGTTTATGTAAAGATCTCCATATTGGTTTTCCTTTTTATAAATGGGAAAACCTTTGCCTTTCAGTTTTACTTTGGTTTCACTCTGCGTACCGGGTGCCACTTTTAATTTAACTTTTCCTGTGAAAGTTTCAATTAGAATTTCACCGCCCAGCATTGCCTTATAAAGGTCAAGATCAACATCGAGATGCAGGTTATTTCCATTTCTTTTAAAAAGCGTATTGTTTTCAACCACAAATGTGATATAAAGATCTCCGTTAGGTCCACCATTGGCTCCGGGGCTGCCATGATCCTTTATCTTGATGACCTGGCCGTTTTCTATTCCGGCAGGAAAAGTCAATCTAATCTGCTTACCGTTTACCGTTAAGGTTTGTTTCCGGCTTTCATAAACATCCCTGAGTTTAAGATTTACTTCCGCATTAAGATCCTGTCCGCGGTATTTTGTCTGTCTGCCACGGTTCCCGGCTCCATACATGGATGCAAAGAATTCAGAAAAATCATCAGCTCCGAACGATTGTTTAGCGTTCTGCCCTCCGTAGCTGTGTTGTTGCTGTTGTTGTGCTGCTTTTTCAAACTGTTCGGCATTTTTCCAGTCTTTTCCATGTTTATCGTATTTCTTACGTTTTTCCGGATCGCTTAAAACCTCATTGGCCTCGTTGATGGCTTTGAATTTCTGCTCGGCCTCTTTATTATCAGGATTAAGATCCGGATGGTATTTGCGGGCAAATTTTCGGTAAGCGGTTTTAATCTCAGCGGCTGTCGCTGCCTTTGTAATACCGAGCAACTGATAGTAATCTATAAACTCCATTCTGTTTGGATGAACCTATGCGTAATAAAAATTATTTGGAAAGATATCCGCCATCAATTGGATAGTAGCTTCCAGTTACAAAGGAGGCTTTCTCGCTTCCAAGCCAAAATATCAACTCTGCCACTTCAGCGCTTTTACCCAAACGGCCAATAGGATGCATTGAAATAAGCTGATTTTTCATTTCAGCATCCAAGGCATTCAGTAAGGGTGTATCGATGAAACCTGGACCAACAGCATTAACACGGATATTCTGCGATGAATATTCTAATGCGGCTGTTTGGGTGAGTCCGATGATGCCATGCTTTGCCGCACTATATCCTGCGGAGCCGGCAAAACCTACCGCCCCAAGTATCGAAGAGATATTGACCACGCTGCCTCCGCCGTTTTTGAGCATTGCTGCGATCTGGTATTTCATTCCATAAAAAACACTGTTTAGGTTTACAGATATAATTTTCTGCCAGCCTTCCAGGCTCATATTTGTAACGTTATTCTGTTCGCCTCCAATCCCTGCATTATTTACTGCTATATCCAGTTTTCCATAAGTATTTATTGCGTACTCAACTAAGGCTTCCATTTGCTCAGGAATGGCAACATCTGTTTGGTAAAAAGAGGCAATACCTCCTTTAGAAATTATTTCTTTTACAAAGAGATCTCCCTGAAGCTTATCGATGTCTGAAATGATTACGTTTGCTCCTGCCTCTGCAAATAATACGGCTGTTGCTTTTCCGATTCCGGATGCGCCACCGGTAATAATAACTGTTTTACCTTCCATTATGTGATTTTATTATCTGGTAAATTTAGGTCGAGCAAAAAGCTTAGACCATGACAAAGATCACTTGTATAGATGACCAAAAACATGGAAAACTGGAACTGTTCCAGGCTAATGGAATTAAAGAAATACAGGTGAATTAAAGGGAATACATTAAAAAAACTGAATGATTAGCAGAGCGTTCCAGGATAACCTTCGGGCATAACTAATAAGGGAAGTTTAGTCTCCCGGGCCATTTTCTGGGCATGGCTTCCGTGTACGAAATCATTCATAACGCCATGTCTGCGGTGAATCATCACCAATAAATCTGTTTCTCCATGGTTCTTTAACCATCCTAGGCCATCTTCAACTTTCCCCTGGTAAACATTTTCATAATAAATCCGGTCGTAAATTATTTTATTTTTAAGCTCAGTCAAAAATGCGTTAATACGCCCGGTCATTCCCTTATTTATGTTGCGCCCGATCACGTGTACAATAGGCAGTTCCGCATGGAGCAAACCTGCAAAATCGGCCAGCGACTGGATCGAATCCATGTCTTCAACACAAAGGTCAGTTGCGAAGGCGATTTTTCGGATGGGTTTATAAGCAGTGCCTTTCGGAATCAGTAGTACTGGATAATCTGCGGAATCTATTATATCACGGCTGCTACTCCCCAGGATTAATCGTTTCATATTCCCCGCCCCTGAAAGTCCCATCACTACAAGACCTATTCCTTCTTGCTGAACGGTTTCCCTGAGCAGATCGGTAACGGAGCCCAAATCGGACTTTATAGCAATCTTCGGTAAGATCAGGGTATTTTCTGAGGTGGCATGCATCCGTTCCAGTAGGACTTCTGAAAGATCTTTTAGGCGGATATCCGTACGCTTAATGAGCGTTTGATAATCTTCCATTGGCCATAGAATCTCCACCGGGGAGTCTGTGGTAATTGCAGCAGCATTGAGCAATATGGTATCGGTCCTGACTGCTTGGGCCAGTTGAATGGCATATCGTGCGGCATCGTCAGCAGCTACTGAAAAATCGGTGGCAATAAGTATTTTTTTCATCCAAGTATTCTTAGGTTTTTAATGGTAATCAAGTGAGCAGAATCTATTGCATAGCGACGGTCTTAAAAATCATAATGGTTCATTATGTTATATTTTCAGATACAAAACTTGTAAATCCAAAGTTGCAGGGCAATGATGATGGTCAAGTAAGTATATGATGCCCGACACGGCAACGATTTGGGAAAGTGTGAATCATGCAACATATGCAGATAAAAAGATAACATGCTCAAATCCGAAAACCAGATATTGCATATCCATATTGTTATCCTACTGCAGATCTATCGGTCCGCAGCCGTTAGACTGCTTATTAATTCCATCGGAAAAGGAATTTCTATTCCATTATCCAAAATCCCTTAATATGAAATTCAGAAAAGATCGCTTACTTAAATACTTATACACGGCTTTGCGACCGATTACCCTGATTTCTGTAATGCTGAGCTGCAGAGCGCAAACAAAAACAGAGCTGGTCAGTACAGATTCGCTTTCAGTGACTGGAAAATTCAGCGATCAAAAAATAGCTGTTTTCGATAGTTTAAATGTAATAACCTTTTTTTCACGCTACCCAAAACTTGCAACTTACCAGCCTGCACTTGTGGATTTCTACCGAAAAAGAAAATTCTCTTATGCATGGTATGATAAAGGCAGACTAAATTTTCAGGCGCACAACCTTAGTAGCCGTGTGCTAAACATAAGTGCGGAAGGCATCTATCAAACCTTGCCTTACCTCAGTGTACTGGATTCCCTTGTAAACAGCCCCACAGAAGGCACTAAAAAACTCACGCCAAATCCCACCACCGAGCTGATGCTTACTGCACAATATTTTCTGTTTTCCAAAATAGCCTGGCAGGGACAGGACGACTCGTTGAGTACTACCTCGGGCTGGTTTATCCCACGAAAAAAAATCGCTTATGCGCAGCTCCTCGATAGTTTGCTTAGTGAACAGAATACCAAAAGACAGTTTGCTGTACCTGTTTACAGACAGTATGAATTGCTAAAATCATTTCTTAAAAAATACAGAGACCTGTCTTTTCAAGACTGGCCGGTACTTCTTGACAGCCTAAGACCTTTAAGACCTGGCGATAGTGCGCTTGTAATTGCTGAGGTAAGGTTGCGGCTTTTCAAGCTTGGCGATCTTATTGGCGATACCATTAGCACAACATATGATCAGGAACTTATCGACGGGCTGGAACATTTTCAGCAAAGGCACGGCTTAAAGGAAGATGGACTTTTAGGGCCGGATACATTTGCCCAGCTTAATGTTCCCATAGCGCAACGCATCAAACAAATTATTGTAAATATGGAACGCTGCAGGTGGCTTCCGGTGGGTTCGGATGCGGATTACCTGGCTGTAAATATTCCTGAATATAAACTGCATGTGTACCGAGGCGACAGTTTGCTTTGGAGCTGCAATGTGGTGGTTGGACAAAGCTGGAGCAGAACAACTGTTTTTTTTGGCGAGCTAAAACATATTGTGTTCAGTCCTTACTGGAATATTCCGGAAAGCATCGTAAAAAAGGAGGTTCTTCCGGGCATGCAAAGAGATCCTGCTTACTTATCCAAACACGATATGCAGATAACCACTTATCGAGGTAAGATTCCTGTTGTAAGGCAAAAACCTGGAAAAAGGAACTCCCTTGGACTTGTTAAATTTATTTTTCCAAACAGCTACAGCATTTACATGCATGATACACCCAGCAAATCCCTATTTGGGGAAACTGAGCGGGCTTTCAGTCATGGCTGCATCAGAGTAATGGAGCCTGTAAAGCTCGCAGAATTCTTACTGGCTAATCAAAAGAATTGGAACAAGGAAAAAATTTTAGGTGCAATGCATTTAGGCAGAGAACGGTACGTAACCTTAACACAGCAGGTACCTGTTTATATTGCTTACCTGACAGCCTTTTGTGACCGCAACAATGTCCTCAACTTCAGAAATGATATTTATAACCTGGATGAACCTATGGCGGCTTCTTTAATAGCAAACCAGTAATCTCGAAACACCACCTGCGTAATGAAATGATACATAAGTGTGAATCATACAATATATCAAAAGAATTGGATAACGTTTTAGCCTACCAAAAATGGAATTTTGCAGCAGGATCTTTTGTCAATAGGCAATAAAGCATCCATCTAATAATTCTTGGAAAAGAGGGCTTGATATCTTCGTTCCCATTTAACAAAGTCATATATGTCAATAATTTCTGAGTCAAAAGATTTTCTGGACCAAACCGGGCAGATTTCCAGGTTTGCGGGGCGTTTTTTCTCGCATGGGCTTAAGCCTAAGTTTGAAGTTAAAGAACTTCTGGTACAGTGCTATTTAATTGGCTACAAGTCATTTCCGCTGGTGGGACTTACCGGTTTTATTATGGGACTTGTGCTCACCATGCAGCTTCGTCCATCACTGGTAAGCTACGGGGTACAGTCTGAACTTCCGGTCATGGTGGGCATTGCTATTGTAAGGGAAATTGGTCCGGTTATCACCGCATTAATCTTTGCTGGAAAAATAGGTAGTAGTATTGGTGCCGAACTGGGATCGATGAAGGTAACCGAGCAAATCGATTCGATGGATGTAAGCGGGACAAATCCCTTTAAATACCTGGTAGCTACAAGGGTAATCGCGACCAGCTTAATGCTTCCGATATTGACTATTCTTGGAGATGCCATTTCGCTCTTCGGCGCATACATTGGCGTAAACATCAAATCCGTAACCAATATCAGGTTCTTTTTTGTTCAGGTGTTTGAAAGTTTAAGCTATAGCGATGTACTTCCGGCTGTGATAAAAACCATATTCTTTGGTTTTGCTGTAGGTCTGGTTGGATGCTATAAAGGCTTTAACTCTACAAAGGGTACTCAAGGCGTAGGACGTTCCGCCAATTCTGCGGTCGTGCTTTCTTCTGTACTAATATTCATTCTGGATCTCCTTACCGTCCAACTGACCAATCTGCTGGGTTTAAATTGATGGACATGGATAAAGAAATAACAGCAGTTCAACCAACACAACACCATCAGCCAATAAGCGAGCCGGTCATCGTCATCGAAAACCTCTACAAAAAATTTGGAGATAACGTCATTTTGGAAAATTTTTCCCTTAGCGTAAAAAGAGAAGAAAACGTAGTGGTACTCGGAAAATCCGGCGCAGGAAAATCAGTATTGATTAAATGCATTATCGGACTTTTAAAACCTGATAAAGGTAAGATCTTGGTTTTTGGAGAAGATATTACAATGATGGATGAGGACGAACTCGCAACGGCACGGACCAAAATTGGTTTTCTATTTCAAGCCAATGCACTTTATGATTCAATGACGGTTAGGGAGAATTTAGAATTTCCACTGCGCAGGCACTGGACCAGCCTTGGAGAAGCTGAAGTTGACAAAATGGTTAAGGAAGCACTTGAAAATGTTGGACTGACCCATACTTCGGATATGATGCCAACCGAACTTTCAGGAGGCATGCTCAAAAGAATTGCCTTGGCCAGGACATTGATTCTAAAACCGGAAATCATCCTGTATGACGAGCCTACAACCGGACTTGATCCAATTACAGCCAGAGAAATCGATCAACTAATCCTTACCCTTCAAAAGAAATATAAAACTTCATCCATCATCATCTCTCATGACATGAACTGTGTGAGAAATATTGCAGACCGTGTCGTACTCCTTTTGGAAGGCATGTGTTATGCGCAGGGAACATACGAAACGCTAGAGGCTTCTAGCGACCCTAAAATCAATCAATTTTTTAAATAAACATTATGGCAAAGACAGAAGGAAAAAATATCAAACTTGGCATTTTCGTCCTAGCGGGCTTAATGGTACTGGTATTCTCATTTTATATGATAGGCCGAAGCCGCAATATATTTGGAAGGGACTTTGAAATAAAGGCACGCTTTAATAACCTTAATGGATTGATGGAAGGTAACAACGTTTTGTTCTCAGGCATTCAAGCAGGAACGGTAAAAAGCATCGATATGGTTAACGATACCACAATTGAGGTGACCATGCAGATCAACAGCAAGGTTCGTCCTTATATTCACAAAAATGCACAAGCAGCGATAGGAACCGAAGGACTAATGGGCAACAAAGTGATCAATATTGAACCCGTAAAATTGCCTGGTGAAAAAGTTTCTGAAGGAGATATGCTGGATGCACAGAAGCTGGTGAGCACCGATGAGATGCTCAAAACCCTCTCTAAGACTAATAATGATGTAGCTGCGATAGCCAAGGCGCTAAAAGAAACCGTTCTTCGCTTAGATACCAGTGAAATTTTCAATCTGATGAATGATCCGGAAATTGGACTAAGCCTAAAATCTTCACTTAACGAAATCAACATGGCTACGAAAAATGCCAATCAGATGAGCAATGGGTTAAACGCTTTGGTTGGAAATATCCGAAATGGGAAAGGTGCTGCAGGACTTTTATTAACCGACACCTTGCTCGCCGCTGATTTGAAATATGCAGTCGCTGATTTCAAAGCTACAGCAGGAAATACCAAAAAGGTTACCGGCCAGCTTGGTGATATGGTGAAAGGAATTGATTATGAAATAAATTATGGTAAAGGGCCATTGCATGCCCTGCTCAGGGATTCATCTTTTACGATAAAACTTGGTAACAGCTTAGATAACCTTCAGAAAGGAACTGATGGATTCGCTGATTTGATGGATGCTACCAAGCATAGTTTTCTCTTCCGCGGATATTTCAGAAAACAGGAGCAGAAGCAGCAAAAAACCAAAACTAAAGAATAGCGAAAAATGGAACTAATAAGGCCATAATCGATACATAGACTACAAAAAAAATGTCTGCATCTGCAGAGCATGCGTCTGTTTTCTGTTTATCATAGCAATCTGCCAAATAATTGGCTCGCCTGGTTATCAATAGATGATTTAGTTAAGCCAAGCGTACAATCAAGATCGAATTCAAGCAGTTTTTCATATTAGTAGATTATTTCCTTTTAAATGTCGATTTCCTGACCAGCTTCTAAATTTTTAAATAAAAAATGCCTTTCCTAACCCTGTTTAAAATAGTACAGGACCGGGAAAGACATTGCTATTTATTTTGCTGTTAAAATGGATCGGTCAGTGCACTAACCCTAATCAGTTTTTTGTTTACAAATTCCTGTATACCAAGACTGGAAAGCTCCCTTCCGTATCCGGAACCCTTGGTACCTCCAAAAGGCAGATCTGCCTGGGTCCAGGTTGGATGGTTAATAAAAACCATACCCGTATCTATCTGTTCGGCCAGGCGTTTGCCTTTTTCAATATCGCTGGTAAAAATACTCCCACCTAATCCAAATAGCGAATCATTGGCCAGATCGATTGCCGCCTGTTCATCTTTTACCCTGTAAAAAGCTGCAACGGGTCCGAATAACTCTTCGTGGTAAGCGGCCATTCCTGGTTTTATATCACCTAAAATAGTGGCTTCAATAAATGCTCCCTGACGATCGATCAGTTTCCCACCCAACAGGACCTTCGCCCCTGCGCTTACGCTCCGTTGAACCTGTTCGATTAGATTGATTACTGCACCTTCAGAACTTAATGGTCCAAGTTGGGTATCACTATCCATCGGACCGCCTACTTTCAAACCGCTCATTTTAGCTTTGAACTTAGCCAGAAATTCATCCGCAACTTCCTCCACCACAATGATCCTTTTTGCTGCAACGCAGCATTGACCAGTATTGTTCATTCTTCCGATCACTGCCCAGTCTACCGACTGATCGATATCTGCATCAGCAAGAACGATGAAAGCATCGCTACCACCAAGCTCAAGAACAGATTTCTTTAGTGCTTTTCCGGCCGCGGCAGCAATGCTTGCACCTGCTGCTTCACTTCCAGTAAGGGAAACTCCTTTTATGCGCACATCCGCTACAACTTCATCAATACGGCTTCCGCTTAAGAAAAGATTGGTGTAAACGCCATTGGGTGCTCCGGCTTCCTCAAAAAGTCTGTGTATGGCCAATGCACATTGGGGAACATTGCTGGCGTGTTTCACTACAACAACATTTCCTGCCATGATGTTAGGCGCTGCAAAACGGGCTACCTGGTAAAAGGGAAAGTTCCAGGGCTCTACTCCCAGCAGCACGCCTATTGGCGTACTCTTAATGTATGCTTCCCCAAATTCAGGTTCAAGACGCTGATCTTCCAAAAAAGTTTCTGCATTCTCTGCATAGTAATCTATAATATCTGCACTCAGGTCTATTTCTCCGTAACTCTGCGCAAGCAGTTTTCCCATTTCAAGAGTAATAAGTTTAGCAAGGATATCTTTTTGCTTACGCATGAGATTTGCAACTTTGTGTAGCAGGTTTGCCCGCTCAGTAAAAGTCGTTTTCCTCCAATACTGAAAGGTTTCATCTGCAATGGAGATTGCGATTTCTACTGCATCGGGTGTCATTTCCTCGTAGCTTTTAATAACCTGATTATTAAAAGGGTTGATGGTTTGTATGGCCATGTTTAAAAATTAAGGTATTTATTTATATTTTTTCTTTAATGTTCAATAACTATGCTCTGATGAGCAATCAGCATATTCTATCTTCAGTTTATTGTAGACGTTACAAACTCCGGGTGCATTCCAGGCAATCCGTTCTGCGGTATTGCGCTGATAAATGGAATGCACTTTCCCCATCAAGGTAACCTGGTTGTCAAGAACGGAAACTTCAATTTCCTGATCATCTATAGCCCAGTTTCTCAGAAGTGCATTCTCGATAGTTGCCTTTTCAACATCATCTTCGCTCTCAGAACGGATGCTTATATTATTGGTAATCATCCTCACTCCTGGCAGATGATGTACTGCTCTTTCCGCCTCCTCTTTTTGAGCGATCCATTTGACTTTGCCCTCAAGGGTAACCCAGCCATCCTCAACAAGTACGCTTATACTGTCTTTGATTATATCGGGGCTGAACGCTAACGCTTTCAGAATATCCGATGCCAGTGCTTCATCTGTTTTAATTTCATCCGCCCCGAATTTCACCTTAATCTTTTCCTCTACTGCATGTACTCCGGGTATCATCCCTGCAACGTGCTCAGCTGCTCTTTTTTTGACGTAGCTATCAACCGTCCCTGATAAGGTAACGATGCCTTCATTTGCGCTAACCTCTATATGTGCTGTATCGAGTAATGGCTCGAGCATTATGGCCTCCGTTACTTCGTTTTTTAGTGTTTCATTGTGTTTCATTTGATATTGATATTAGTATCTGGTAAAAGTCTCCCTTCAAAACCTATTTAATTTGGTCATTTAGTGCCTCGATTTTAAGGAAGAATCAATAGAATTATTAATTAATAAAGGTCTTCCTATTCTATTTCTTCACAAATGATGCAAGTCATGATGATATAAGACGTTCATCAACGCTTAAAATGCTGATAACTGGTCAACGCTCGAAACAGCGATCAAAGGTTGCCTATTTGTTAACTGTATACGTTGCACCATTAAAGAAAAGCTTTGCAGGATTCACACTAAGCATATCCTTTCAACCATCGAATAAAATTGAAACGCATATTAGCTTATACCAAAATCTGTATGATGATGAACATCTACGAACCGCATGACGGGCGTCATTCCCAAAACAGTGCTCAATACTGAATTTTGTTGAATGGGCGGTGTGCCTATAAAATGCTTTTTAGTTTTTAATCCATCATAAGCGATTCAACTATGAAATTACATATCAGGAATATGGTCAGCAACCCTTGTAAAATGATCGTAAAAAACGAGCTCGATCGGATCGGCTTAGACTATGAAAGCATTTCACTTGGAGAGGTTGCAATGCGAAACATACCAACAAAAGATGAATACAGGTTGCTTAAAGCAGCACTAATTAGGTTTGGTCTTGAACTTATGGTAGATAAAAAAGCGATGCTGATTGAGCGAATCAAGAATACGATAATCGATATGGTACACTATACAGATGAGCTACCCAAAGTTAAAAACTCCAATTACATCAGTGAAAAGATTGAACATGATTACACCTATCTGGCCAATGTATTTTCGCAGGAAACAGGAATGACCATTGAACATTATATTATAAACCATAAAATAGAGCGGGCAAAAGAACTGATCCTTTACGATGAATTAAACCTCACTGAAATTTCCTACTTGTTGAACTATAGTAGCGTAGCCCATCTTTCAAGACAGTTTAAGCAGGTAACGGGGCTGACAGCCTCATTTTTCAGGAATGCGCCGTTTGATAGTCGTATTGCACTTGAAAATGTTTAGGAAAAGATTAAAAAATATTATCCGGATTAGGATATTAAACTGGTACTGGATACAAAACAGAGAAAAAATGAAAAAAAACGAGGAATTACAGAAAGATGTGCAGGATGCCATCAGATGGGAACCGCTTTTGCACGCCGCAGAGATCGGAGTAACGGTTAAGGACGGTATTGTTACCTTAACAGGATCAGTTGACAGCTATCGAAAAAAACTTGAAGCCGAAGAGGCTGCAAAAAACGTATCGGGAGTTAAGGGTGTAGCAGAAGAAATAACGGTTAATTTGGGTTCAGCTTCCAACAGTAATGATACGGATATAGCGGCCAACGTAATCAATACTTTCAAAGGAGATTCCGAAGTGCCAGATAATCATTTGAGCGTTGAAGTGGAACAAGGATGGGTTACCTTGAGCGGAAAGGTAAAGTGGAACTATCAGCGTGATGCAGCAGAAAAAGCAGCTACCAACCTCGCTGGTGTAAAAGGAATTTCTAACTACATCGAGATCAGATCTGTTCATGGAGATGATATCGAAAAGTCTGCTATTGAAAAAGCAATTAAGCGTAATTCTTCGCTAAAAGATTGTAAGATCAAAGTTAAGGTTTCGGGCAACCAAGTAAACCTGCACGGACATGTAAGTACTTTTTACCAGAAAGATGAGGCCGGAAGAATGGCCTGGAACGCCTGTGGTGTAACTATGGTTGGCAACGACTTGCTAGTTGAACACTAGGTTTTAAAGATGATACTCATCTGGTAAGGCATTGGAGACTTAATATTATCCAATGCTTTATATTTTAAAAAATCCGACAGAATTTAGTTTATACAAATCAATTATCCATCAACTGATGTCAATTCAACGAGAGATTACGTGGCTCTTCCTATTATCGATACCAATTGCTTGCGTGGCCTGGACGGTTACGCATGAGGAAGTTTTCCGCGAACCCAGGGAATATTGTACAAAAAGAAGCCTAAATAGTAAAAGCATTCTGGTTAGGAAATTCTTTTACCTGTTTACCTGCGAATACTGTTTTAGCCATTATATTTCAATTATTTTTATAATCCTCACTGACTTTCACCTTTTAATGGATGATTGGAGAGGATATCTGATTGCTGGCTTTTCCCTAGTCTGGATTGCCAACACCTACATGAGCCTATTCGGACTTATCCGCCAGGACATCTCAAAGGAGAAGGCTGAAATCCGCGAAATCGTTTCCAACTTAAAAGAAGCTCCACAAAAAAACAATGCAAAAGTGTGAATCATGTAAGGAATAAACAGAATTCCATAAACTGCAAGCGTACTAAAACAGGCAGATTTGTTGAGTCCGGATGTCTGGTCAAAAATCAATAAAATTATGATGTTTTATGAAAATAATTACTGGGGAATGGATTTCATCTGGTGGTGTATATGGGTAGTATTCCTGTTTTGGATATTCGCGCTACCCTATCAAATACCTGGACAAAGACACAGAAAAGATACGCCTCTTGATATTTTGAACCGAAGATTTGCATCGGGAGAAATCAGTAAGGAAGAATTTAAGGAAAGAAAAGATATTCTTCTGGCATCATAATCACAAACCATAAAAACGGCTTATCAAATGCCGTTTTTTCAAACTTAAAAAAAAATCGCATGAACGGATTTAAAAGTAGTATCGAAGCGGATACTTTGGAAAATACCAATTTCAGAAAAGTACTCTACACAGGTAAACACCTCCAGGTAGTATTGATGAACCTGCCTCCAGGAACGGACATCGGTGAAGAGGTTCACCATTCAAACGACCAGTTTTTCCGTTTTGAAGGCGGGCATGGCAAATGTTTTATAGACGGTAACGAATATTACGTAAAAGCCGGCGATGCCATTGTGGTTCCTGCTGGTGCAAATCACAATGTTATCAATACCGATACAGAAGTTGACCTAAGCATATACACCATTTACGGTCCACCTAACCATAAGGATGGAATTATGAGGGCAACAAAAGAAGCTGCAGAAGAGCATGGCGAGGGATTTGATGGCATGACCACAGAATAAACTTAGAAAAAACCCTGTTTTTTACACCTTAAAGAAATCTAAGTAAAAGATATTATCAATGTTAATATCCAAAGAAATGAAAGAGATGTAAACTCCATAAACACTAATAACTAATGACTACTGAAATAAAAAACATAAGATGGGTTACTTCAGAGGATCTATTTGGAACCCTGAAAACAGATTTTGCCGATTACCTGAACAAAAAACTGGATGCAGCAGTTGCAGTTGAATTCGAACGCATTTATGATATTATCAATGTATCTTTTCCGGAAATAATTACTGGCACAGCCTTTCATATTGTCGTTTCTGAAGAAGAAATTACGCTTTCCACAGATAATACTATTCCTGCAAACAACAGTGAGGCCCTGGAAAAACAGCTTATCGATTTTCTGAAATTGAACCTTAATTAAACACCTCTTCAATCCAAGGCAATATAGATTATAGGCTTTGCCTTAAAATTGCCCTACCTAGAAAATAGCACCATGATAAAAAAAACAAAAATCGGCATATGGATGAATCATTCTGTGGCCAACCTAATGGACTATCCAGCGAGCCCTATACTTACAAGGACAGTCGAGTGTGCCTTTACCACAAAAGCTAAAGAAGAATCACTAACACGTGGGGAAAGCACGATGCACACCAAAGAACAGGGAGAACAGGCAGATTACTATAAGAAATTGGGTGAGCTCATCAGGAAATATGATGAGGTGCTGCTTTTTGGACCTACTGAAGCTAAAACCGAATTGTATAATACTTTTAAGGATAATTATCTGTTTTCGAAAATTAAGGTGGAAATCCGCTCGGCTGATAAAATGACCGAAAACCAGCAACATGCTTTCGTCAAAACCTACTTTGAATCGAATTCAATAAATTAATATGGCAGGGCTAAAAGCATCTTTAAAAACATTTAATGAAGACTAGTTTTCTGGTTCTTGAATCAATAAAAAAATCGGGAGAATATTAAAATTAAAAGGGGAGCAAAAAGCTCCCCTTTTAATTTAGTCCATCATTAAATAATCGTATTGTACTGAGATTTCATTATCCACAAACCAAACACCCGGAGCGTTCCAGGCGATACGCTGTGCTTCGTCTTTTTGAAATAATGAACTTACCTCACCGCTCAGTGTAACACGATTTCCCAAAACGTTTACATGGATATCCTGATCATTAATTGACCAGTTGCGGGCTATGGCTCTTTCGATGTCGCTTTTTTCAACAGCATCTTTTACATCAGAGGCAATTTTGATGCTATTGATTACTCCTTTTACGCCAAGCAAATTTTTAATAGCCGTTTTTGCAGCATCTTTTTGATAATTCCAGCTTAGTTCGCCTTCAAGCGTTACCCAACCTTTTTCTACCTTAACCTTAATTTTATCATTGGGTACCTGCCAGCTCCAGTTTAATGCGTTGAGTACTTCTCTTGCAATATCACCATCTTCTTTTTCGCCCCAGTCGCCAAATCTAACTTCAATATTTTCAACTACTGCCGAAACGCCACTTACCTTTTTTGCTGCATCTTCTGCCTCTGTTTTTTTAACATAACTGTCAACATTCCCTGTCAAAGTTACTACGCCATCTTTAACTGTTACGCCTATTTCTGCTGCATTCAAAAGTGGTTCCCATTTAATGGCCTCCTGAACGTCTTTCTGTAAACTTTCGTTACTTTTCATCTTTGATGATTTTAGCGTGAATTATTTCACAATCAAAGGTTGGTCAATTGGTGAGTTTTGATGTTATATCTTTTAATGAAATCCTTATACAATTCACATACAGCTTCTAGAAATTTCTTATACATCAAAAGTGTGAATTCTATAAAATTATACCGCATTTGTGCAACTCGAAAAACGTCTATCCTTACCATCTTTACCTGATGAGTAGCAAAGGATTTAGAACGTTTAAACATGAGAACTAGAACACGCATAACAACACTTTTCGTGGATATCGGTGGCGTATTGCTGAGCGACGGCTGGGACAGAAATGCACGAAAAAGCGCTGCCCAACAGTTTAACATTAACCATCAGGAAATGGAAGAAAGGCATCATATTAATTTTGAAACCTATGAACTTGGTAAGATTTCACTAGACACCTATCTCAAAAGTGCTGTGTTCTATAAAAAAAGGAATTTCGCTTTAGAGGATTTCAGAAGCTTCATGTTTGCAGCTTCGAAACCTTATCCTGAAATGCTGTCTCTAATCACAACCTTAAAAGAAAAATACTGTTTAAAAATTGCAGTGGTGAGTAACGAAGGCCGAGAACTAAATGAATACCGTATCCATAAATTCAAATTGGAAGATTTTGTGGATTCGTTTATTTCTTCCTCTTTCGTGCATCTGCGCAAACCGGATATGGATATTTTCCAAATGGCGATAGACATAGTCCAATCTACGCCATCGGAAATTCTTTACATCGAAAATCAGCCTGTTTTTATTCAGAATGCTGAGCAGATCGGTATCAGGGGAATTTTGCATAAGAATTATAAGAATACATTAAATGAGCTCATTGGATTTGGGCTAGAACCCTTTTCTGCCGATTGCAACGTGCTTAATCAAGAAATTACACTTATCGCATAAATGACAGTTATAAATTACTACGCTTTAAACATATAAAAAGAATGGAAGAATTATTATTAGATACCGAATTAGAGCAAATCTCACCGGAACTTTTAAATAAGATGGATGCTTACTGGAGAGCGGCTAATTACCTCTCAGTAGGACAGATTTATCTTTATGATAATCCACTGCTCAGGAACAAACTATTATTGTCTCATGTAAAACCCATTGTTGTCGGTCATTGGGGAACTACTCCTGGCCAGAACTTTATCTATGTTCACCTTAACCGGGTAATCAAAAAATTTGATTTGAACATGTTTTACATTTCAGGGCCTGGGCATGGAGGGCCAGCATTGGTTGCCAACACTTATCTGGAGGGCAGCTACACCGAAGTCTATCCTAACATCAGCCAGGATGAAGATGGAATAAAAAAGCTATTTACCCAGTTTTCGTTTCCAGGTGGAATATCAAGCCATGTGGCCCCAAGTACTCCGGGTTCAATCCATGAAGGTGGAGAACTGGGTTATTCACTAAGCCATGCTTTTGGGGCTGTTTTCGATAACCCCAAACTTATCGTTGCCTGTATTGTAGGTGATGGCGAAGCGGAAACTGGTCCTCTAGCTACGGCATGGCATTCAAACAAATTTCTTAACCCAATTACTGATGGAGCGGTATTGCCTATCCTTCACCTTAATGGATATAAAATTAGTAATCCTACGCTCCTAGCCCGCATAGCACATGAAGAATTAGAACAGTTTTTTAAGGGTTGTGGGTGGAAGCCTTATTTTGTTGAAGGAAACGATCCGGAAAAAATGCACATGGAAATGGCGATTGTTACAGAAAAAGCCGTGACTGATATACGAAGGTTTCAGGAACATGCAAGAACAAAATCTGACAATACAAGACCACACTGGCCGATGATTGTGCTTCGTTCACCAAAGGGCTGGACAGGTCCAAAAGTTGTCGATGGTTTGCAGAATGAAGGTACTTTCCGCTCCCATCAGGTTCCAATTCTGGTAGATGAAAAACATCCGCAAAATGTTGTGTTACTGGAAAACTGGATGAAAAGTTATAGGGCCAAAGAGCTTTTTGACGAGGAAGGCAGGCTGATACCGGAACTGGCAGCGCTTGCTCCTAAAGGCAACAGCCGCATGGGTTCCAATCCACACACCAATGGTGGGCTATTGCTTGAAGACCTGATAATGCCGGATTTCCGAGCGTTCGCAATTGATGTACCATCACCCGGAGCAGTTGAGGGACAGGATACAATGATATTAGCAAAGTTCTTGAGCGAAGTCGTCAGGCTAAACCAAAACAATTTCAGGGTATTTGGTCCGGATGAAACCTTATCCAATCTTTTAGGTGCTGTTTTTCAGGTGAGTAACCGTCAGTGGGACGCCAATATACAGGATAATGATGAATTTCTTTCACCGTCAGGACGCATACTGGATGCTCAACTCAGTGAGCATCAATGCGAAGGCTGGCTGGAAGGCTATTTGCTTACCGGAAGGCATGGGATTTTTAATAGTTACGAAGCATTTATACGCATCGTGGATTCCATGTTCAGTCAGCATGCCAAATGGCTGAAGGTTACCAGGGAACTTCCATGGAGAAGAAATATAGCATCGCTGAATTATCTTCTAGCGTCGCACGTCTGGCAACAGGATCATAATGGATTTACCCATCAGGATCCAGGCTTTCTGGATCATGTGATCAGTAAAAAAGCAGATGTTGTTAGGGTTTACCTACCACCAGATGCGAACTGCCTGCTTTCTGTATTCGATCACTGTCTTCGCAGCAAACACTATGTAAATGTTGTTGTCGCCGGAAAACACGCCTTGCCACAATGGCTGAACATGCAGCAGGCTGAAACGCATTGCACAGAGGGCATCGGTATCTGGCAATGGGCAAGTAATGACCAGGGTTCAGAACCTGATGTTATTATGGCGAGTTGTGGCGATACCGTTACACTCGAGCTCCTCGCAGCAGTTTCGATATTAAGGGAACATCTCCCAGAGCTTAAAGTCAGGGTTGTTAATGTGGTTGATTTGATGAAAATGCAGTCCAGTTCGGAACATCCGCATGGCCTAAGTGAAGTGGATTATGATTCTATATTTACTCGGGATAAACACATTATATTCAACTTTCATGGTTATCCATGGCTGGTACACCGCATCAGCTACCGAAGGGCTAACCGCAATCTACATGTACGGGGATATAAAGAAGAAGGAACCATTACAACCCCTTTCGACTTGAGGGTACAGAACGAGATTGACCGTTTCCACCTAGTTATCGATGTCATCGATCGTGTACCTAATCTTGGCAGCAAGGGCGCTTATTTAAAACAGCAACTGAAGGATAAGCTTATTGAACATAAGCACTATGTAAACAGATATGGAAAAGATATGCCCGAAATACTGGAATGGAAATGGAATATCAAAGTATGAATGTAAAGAAACTCACCGAAACCACCCATGCATTGCTTGCCGATAACAAGGGGCTTTTTGCTATGGACGAGAGTATTTCCACCTGCAACAAACGTTTCGCAGATGCTGGCATTGCTCAAACAGAAGAAAACCGAAGACGCTATAGGGAGTTGATCATCAAGACCAGTGGCCTTAATGAAAGCATCAGTGGGGTGATTTTATACCATGAAACCATTCGACAAAGTGACGAATCGGGAATTCCTTTCATCAAAATCATTACCGATGCAGGAATAATACCGGGAATTAAGGTTGACATCGGCACGGAAGATCTCGCCGGATTTCCGGATGAAAAAATAACCGAAGGGCTGGATGGATTGAGGTATCGCCTGAAAGAATATGCCAGGATGGGTGCCAGATTTTCCAAATGGAGAGCAGTAATGTTCATTGGCCAGGGAATTCCATCAAGAAACTGTATCATATCCAACGCAAATGCACTCGCTAGGTATGCAGCACTTTGCCAGGAATGTGGCCTGGTTCCTATTGTGGAACCAGAGGTGATGATGCTTGGCGGTCATTCTTCCAAAATGTGTTATACAATTACCAAAGAAGTAATCAACACCGTATTTGATGAGCTCTACCTTCAAAATATCGCGTTGGAGGGAATAATCCTGAAACCCAATATGATCCTGCCTGGACTGGATTCCGGAGAAAAAAAATCTGCAGAAAAAATCGCAGAGGATACCATTAAATGTTTAATGGAATGCGTACCGGCGGCTGTTCCTGGTATTGCATTTCTTTCAGGCGGCCAGTCTCCACAAGAGGCCTCCATAAGACTGAATGCCATGAAGCAAAACCCGGCATCAAACCTGCCATGGAAACTTACGTTTTCGTTTGGACGGGCACTCCAGGAGACGGCACTTATGAGCTGGAAAGGAGATGATGCTAATATGGTTAATGCACAACAGGATATCTATCATCGTGCAAAATGCAACAGGGCGGCAAACATGGGCCTTTATAATGATGAGATTGAGAAAAGAAACCAAAAAGGATTGAAACTCCATATTTTAGGATAAATAATGAACAGAAGAAAATTTTTACTGGGCTCAGGTGCAGTTGTGGTAATTGCAGGATTTTCAGGCTACCTGGTGAGTGACAGGAATAACTTTGAAAGAGCAGATTCCCTTGCTGGAAATAATAAAGAAACCGGCCTGACATCTGATGAAATAAAGATTTTATCCCTTGCTTCCCTCGCTCCAAGTGGTCACAATACACAGCCATGGTTCATTAAATGCATCGCACCATACCATTGGATCATCTGCAACGATAAAAGCAGGTGGTTGCCAGCGGTTGATCCTACCCAACGGGAAACAATGCTATCAATAGGCGCTTTCCTGCAGAATCTCGAATATGCAGCCGATAATATGGGATATAGCCACCAGTTTAATCTCATGGCAATAAGCAATCAGGCTGAAGAGGTAATGGAGGTGAAGCTGAAAAAATCTGGCAACAGATTTAGTTTCGATTTGGAGCTTATAAGACAGCGTAGAACAATGCGGTCGAATTTGCTTATTGATCCTTTAAAAACAAAAGACATAAGACATTTAATTGGCGAGGATAAAGATCTAATCCATTTTATCCCGGGTTTATCAAAAGAATATGCATACATCAATGAACAGACTATTGAAGCGAACAAAATCCAGTCTTACAGGAATGCTGCCCAAAGGGAGCTTTCTAACTGGATTCGCTTTTCCTCAGCAGATGCAAAGAAAAAACTTGATGGACTGACTACTGGAAGTATGGAAATTGATGGCATTCCAGGTTGGATGGTAAGGAATTTTTATGATAGAGATAACGTGATGTCGAAAAGTTTCAGGGACCAAGGTATCGCACAGGTAGAAAAGCAGGTTGCCTACTCTGCAGGTTGGTTTTTAATCTCTAGCAAAGCAGATTCAGTTGAATGTCTAATTGAAACGGGAAAAATGATGCAGAGGCTCTTTTTAAAGGTAAGGGAGCGAAATATTGGCATACATCCTATGACGCAAATACTTGAAGAGCCATCCATAAAACAAAGCCTGAACACTTCGATAAGAATAAAGGACGAGATACAGTTTATTCTCCGGACGGGTTATGTAAAAAATTATCCTGACCCGGTTTCATTACGGCGATCATTGAACATGTTTATCAGGAGCTAATATTGTTTCATCTTGGGATTAGCTGTCGTGCTCAAAATCAATTTTAAATTATTAACCTTAGTACGATTATTAATTTTCCCTCATGTTATTAATAAGGGGCTTCCTTTTTTTTTACGTCACCCTGAATTTATTTCAGGGTCTTTTCGGCAGGAAAGATGCTGAAATAAATTCAGCAAGACGTGTCGTATAAGCAATGCGACGATAAAACAGCAAACCTATTAAGTTTAAGAATGGAACTCAGGTTATTAGGTTCATAACTAAACAAAAAAACTATTTACATTCTGCTGAATGTGAAAATGAGTTTGTGGTTTTTGGCGATAAAAATGGAATGCCTAAGTCTGCCGACCTTAAGATAAACAGCATACCCATAAAAAACATAAACCATGGCAAAAATTTATTTGTGTTGAAACGAATATATTTTTTCAAATATATTCCACCTAAAGAGATCATCATCATTAAAGGAGCTGTTCCCAAACCGAACAAAAACATAAATATTCCTCCAGCTTTTGCATTGCCGGTGTATAATGCTGTGGCTAATGCCAGATAAACCATACCACATGGAATTAGGCCATTAAGCATTCCGGCGAATAAACCCCAGAACGGCGAATTAAACACCCTCCCCATTAATTTACTTATCGGATTTAAGGCTTTTGCCTGTATCATTGCAAACCTGTTCTTATAACTTCGGTTAAATTGCAAAGCGGTAAAAAGAATTAACAACGAACCTATAATTATGCTGAGGATTTTCTGGTTGCTGAAGATGCGAATGCTATTGCCCAATGCGCCTACTACTAAACCTAATACCGTGTAAACCAAAATCCTACCGAATTGATACAATAAAAGTTGAGCACCAGATTTTAAAAAACTTTCCTTCTTAAACGGCATACCAAGCATTATCGGACCGCACATTACCGCACAGTGCAGGCTTCCAAAAATACCCATTAAAAATGCCAGTGGCAAAAGACTTATCACAAGTTGATATTTTTTTTATATAAATAATTTCGATTACCCGAGCGCCATTGTAAATTCAAAAACCACATCCCTTTGGCCATTTTAGATTTATCAACTAGAATGAAATTTGCTTCACCAGCTGTATTCCCTTTAAGCTTAACATCATCTAAACTGTTTGATGGTCGCATTAAATTCAGTTCATACTTTGCAGCTTTTTTTAACTCGATAACAATTTGGGTTTTGGTAACTGTTATTTTAGGTTGCGCATTATCGTTAAGTACGTTCCTTTTGGCATTGTATTCTACATTATAATTAATGCCTTTCTCATAATAATCTTCCTCGATTAAAGCATCTCTACCATGCACATGAAACATATACACCACCATACAAACAATAAATAACATGAACGTAATCATACCTAAAACAACCTTTGTTCCCCAATTCATATTCCTAATTTTTAATTATCATCTGGCTGAGCGAAAAAACTGGTTTTAGCAGTGCTTAAAACTTTACCATCGGCAACAATTTCAAAAACAACGTCAGTTTTATATTTCTCTATCAAGTTATTTTTCCTGATTAAAAAGAAGGTGACTTGCACTGAACCCTCTTTTGGCAAAACAGTTGCTTTTTGTATAAATTCTATTTTATCAGATTCGTTCTTCGATTTAAAAATGAAGTGTATCGGTTTGTTTGTCTTATTGATTAACTCTGCGTTATACAGGTTACTTGTTTTATCTTCACCCCGATTTTGGTAAAGCGTTCCGCTTGCACGTAAAACAGTAGTTTGAATATCTTCTCGTTTGTAAATCAAAGATGAAAAAACCATCATTATAATAAATAGCACCGCAGCATAACCATAAGATTTTAAACCAATTTTATAAAGTGTCCTATCTTTTAAAAAATCCTGATTAAAGAAGCCGATTAAGTTTTTAGGTTTGTTTATTTTAAGCATTACCTCGTTACACGAATCGATGCATGCTGTACAGTTAACACATTCTAGTTGGGTTCCGTTACGAATATCAATGCCAGTTGGGCAAACCTGCACACAAAGTCCGCAGTCGATACAATCTCCGGTTTTTGAAAGCAGTTCGTTTTTCTGCAAATGTCCCCGGGGTTCTCCCCTTGTAAAATCATAAGCAACTACCAAACTCTGATTATCGAGTAAAACGCCTTGTAACCTACCATATGGACAAATTACGGTGCAAACGATTTCACGTACATAAGCGAAAACGCCATAAAAAATTAGCGTAAACAGCCAAATGGATATAAAACCAGAAACATGCTGTGAAACAGGTTCGGTAATAATTTTGATAAGAATATTTGAGCCAATAATGTAAGCTAAAAAGGTATTTGCAATGGCAAACGATATGAGCAGAAAAAGAAAATGTTTACTGCCTTTTTTAATAAATTTCTCGGCATTCCAATTTTGTGCATCGAGTTTTTGTTGCTTAATAGCATCACCTTCAATCCAATATTCAATCCTTCGGAAAACCATTTCCATAAAAATTGTTTGCGGGCAAGCCCAGCCACACCACAATCGGCCTAAAACTACTGTAAAGCATACAATGAATAGGATAAAAATGAGCATTGCTAAAGCGAATAAATAGAAATCCTGCGGGGTGAAAATTAATCCGAAAAAGACAAACTTTCTTTCAATAAAATTTAACAGAATTAACTGCTCTCCATTAAACTGTATAAAAGGAAATGAAAATAAAAATGCGAGCAAAACATAGCTAAGCCATTTACGATAAGTATATAACTTGCCCGATGGTTTTTTAGGGTATAGGAAATTTCTGCCTTTACGTTCAGTTTTATTTTTTTGAGACATCTGTTTTGGTTACACTATCTGCTACCTCTTTCATTTCACTATCTTCAACATCTTTATCTTCGTATTTTTCTCCTTGCTTTGCTTTAGCGCCTGGAGGATTTGTGCCATTTAAAGAAAGAATATAGTTTGAAACCGCACTAATTTGTTTGGGGTTTAAATTCTTTTCCCAACTAATCATACCTTTTGCTGGCACACCATATTTTATTGTTTTAAAAACATTGCTCACTCCACCGCCATGTATCCAGTATTCATCAGTTAAATTTGGGCCAATAATTCCCTGACCTTTATCACCATGGCAAACCACACAGTTGGTGTTAAAAATGGTTTTTCCATCTTCTAGAACGATTGCTGTATTATCAAACTTTACAGAATTTTCATCAATCGTATTTGCTGATTTTTCTAAATACGCAGCCTTTTCAATTTCAGCTTTTGCAATTTCATTTGCATATTCTTTATCCTGTAAATCGCCGTATCCACCAATGTGATAATAGAACAGGTAACCGGCGGCAAAAACCATTGTACCAAAAAATAAGAAATTAAACCATGCCGGAACTGGGTTGTTCAGTTCTTTAATTCCATCATAAGAATGGTCGATAACCAAATTATGCTCTTCTTCTATTGGTTTAAGGCTTAATAATTTATTCCATATTGATGGTTTGGACGGCCTTTTTTTCAACCAGCTATCATAATCTAAAACAGGTTCTTTTACTATAATTACATAAGGTGTTGGGCTTAACTGTTCTTTATACATTACTTTAAATGCATTAAGTAACGTTACCGAAACAAAAAGCAGCACCATAGTAAAAATCAAAAGCAATACGATTAACAATTCTGAACTTGTTAAACCCAAACCAGGTTCGCCTGGCATAACAAGAGCAGCCTTTTCATCAGCAGCAAAAGCTGGGCTTGATAAAACAATAAAAGGCAACAACAATTTAATCTTCTTCATATCCTTCAGGCTGATTGTCTTGAATTGGGAGTTCGCTCATTATTTTAATGTGCTGTTTACTTAATTTTAGAAGGTAAATACCAACGATAATAAAAAATGCCATAAACATCAATAAGGATAGTATCAGGTACATTTCGCCTCCGGCTAAATTTTTAATTTGATTGAACATTTTATTGTTGATTTGAAGGAATAGTTTCTTTATTGGCTTTAATATCGGTGCCTAACCTTTGCAGATAAGCAATAATGGCCACAATCTCCCGGTCGCTTTTTATTTTAATGTTGTTCTGTTTCAATTCCAGAGCAATTTTTTTGGCTTGATTTTTCAAATCATCATTCGCCAACCTATCGTAACCATCGGGGTATGGAACGCCTAAGGTTTGCATAGCTCTTATTTTGCTTGGTGTTGTGGAAATATCCAACTCTTGTTCGACCAACCATGGATATGGGGGCATAATACTTCCCGGCGACATTGAAGTAGGATCGAGCAGGTGATTGTAGTGCCATGCATCAGAATACTTGCCACCGATACGATGCAAATCTGGCCCAGTACGCTTACTACCCCATAAAAACGGGTGGTCGTAAACAAATTCGCCTGCTTTACTATATTCACCATATCGTTCTGTTTCTGAACGAAACGGACGAACAGTTTGTGTATGGCAGTTTACGCAACCTTCACGTATGTACAAATCTCTACCCTGAAGTTCTAAAGCAGAATACGGTTTTACACTGTTAATGGTTGGTACGTTAGATTGTATGGTGAAAGTTGGCATCATCTCTACCATGCCGCCAATAAGAATTATGATTAATGAAAATACCATAAACTTCATTGGCTTGCGTTCCAAAACCCTATGCCAAGATTTGTCGGCCTGCGAAACATCTATAATAATTTCGGTCAAAGGCATGGCTTCTGCAGGTTCATTTGCAACAAGTTTTGCACCCAACATTGTTTTTGCAAGGTTATAAGCCATGGCAATTACACCAGCTAAATACATTGCACCACCTATCGACCTTAAAATATGCATCGGTATAATTTGAAGCGTTGTAGCTAAAAAGTTTGGGTATTTCAACAAACCATCAGGTGTAAACTCCTTCCACATTAAACCTTGGGTAAAGCCAGCCCAATACATTGGTACAGCATAAAAAAGGATGCCCAAAGTGCCTATCCAGAAATGGAAACCAGCTAGCTTTTTAGAATATAATTCGGTTTTATAAATACGCGGAATTAACCAATACAAAACGCCAAAAGTTAAAAATCCATTCCATCCTAAGGCTCCAACGTGTACGTGAGCAACTATCCAATCGGTAAAATGTGCAACACCATTAATTTGTTTAAGTGATAACAACGGACCTTCGAAAGTTGCCATACCATAAGCGGTAAGTGCCACAACCATAAACTTAAGTGTTACATCCTCCCTAACCTTGTCCCAAGCTCCGCGAAGCGTTAAAAGACCGTTAATCATACCGCCCCAACTTGGTGCAATTAGCATGATAGAGAAAGCTACCCCTAAAGACTGTACCCAACCAGGAAGCGAACTATATAGTAAATGGTGAGGACCTGCCCAGATGTAAATAAATATTAACGACCAAAAGTGAAGAATACTCAACTTGTATGAATAAACCGGTCTGTTAGCCATTTTAGGAAGGAAATAATACATCATGCCTAAATATGGTGTGGTTAGAAAAAATGCAACAGCATTGTGTCCGTACCACCATTGTACCAATGCATCCTGAACACCAGCATACACATAATAACTTTTCATAAAAGAGATGGGTAATTCGAAAGAGTTTACTATATGCAAAACAGCAATGGTTACAAACGTTGCGATGTAAAACCAAATGGCTACATATAGATGCCTTTCTCTTCTTTTAATGATGGTACCAAACATATTGATACCAAAAACTACCCATATTATCGTTATGGCAATATCTATTGGCCATTCCAGTTCAGCATATTCATGTGATGTAGTTAAACCCAATGGTAGAGTAATAACTGCCGAAACAATTATCAATTGCCAACCCCAAAAATGTATTTTACTTAAGATATCACTAAACATCCTGGCTTTTAAAAGCCTTTGCAAAGAATAATAAACACCCATAAAAATTGCATTGCCAACAAAAGCGAAAATTACCGCATTGGTATGTAATGGCCTTATCCGCCCGAAGGTGGTATATTGGCTGCCAAGATTCATTGATGGTTTAAAAAGTTGCATGGCTACGAGTAAGCCTACCGTCATTCCAATAATCCCCCAAACCAATGTGGCGAGTGCAAAGTTTCTAACTATTTTATTATCGTATGTAAATTTTTCTAACTGCATAATCGAAAATGAGTTGTTGGTTTATGCATCAAAGGTATCTTGGTGCAGTGATTTAAATGATGATGATGGTTAAGCAGAAAAGTGATCTTCTTCACTTTTTTCTTCAATTACCTCATCATCAAAAAGCATTCTTATTGCGGGAGTATGTACATCATCATTCTGACCGGTTTTGTAAGCCCAAATAAATGCCGCTAAAAAAATGAGTGCCATTACAATACTGCATCCCACTAAAAAGTAAAGGATGTTCATAGCAGTTTATTTTTATGTGCAAACCACCTGGTGGCCAGTGTTGTAAATGAAATTATGGTTATTGTACTAATGGGCATTAACACCGCAGCAACAAGCGGATATAACGTACCTTGCACTGCATAAAAAATACCTATGCAGTTGTAGACAATCGCTATGGCAAAACTGATTTTAATGATTTTCAAGCCATCTTTACTTTGCTGAATAAAATTTGGCAGCAGGTTTAGAGCATTTCCTTTTAAAATGGCATCGCAGCCCGGTGTAAAATTGTTGATGTTATCGGTTATTGCTATGCCGAAATCACTTTGTTTTAATGCACCGGCATCATTCAATCCATCGCCCAACATCATTACCACATTTCCCTGCTGTTGAAGTTCTAAAACCGCATTCAGTTTTTGATGCGGGTTTTGCTGAAATTTGATTTTTGCTTTTGGCGGGAAAATTTCTTTCAGTACCGATTCATCTTTATTGGTATCACCAGATAATACCTGAAGTTCGAAACTACTTTTTAAATTGTCCAGAAGAGTTTTTAAATCAGGTCGCCATTTTTGATTGATAACAAAACAGCCTTTGTAATTACCATCTATTAAAATATGCACACCATTCTCAGCAGAACTTGTTACATCAACAGGTAAAAGAGAGAGATTGCCTACATAAACAGTATAGCCATTGATATTACCGCTTAAACCCTTTCCAGGGATTTCCAGAAAACTTCGAACCGTATAAAATTTATCGACACTTAATGCTTTTAAAATTTGCCTACTTAAAGGGTGTGCAGAATTTCGAATAAGCGAACAAACTGCTATTTTTTCTTCTTCATCTAGTAATCCACTAAATGTAATTGCAGCAGTTTCGCTGCTGGTTAACGTACCGGTTTTATCAAAAACAATTGTATTGCATTTTGCAAGCGCTTCTACGGCATCTGTATTTTTAACGTAAAAACCCTTTTTATCAAAAACAGATAAAATTGCCGATAATGTGAAAGGTGTACTTAAGGCCAATACGCATGGGCATGCTACTATGATAACTGCTGTAAATGCCGACCAAGCTTTATGGCTATCGCTTTGTAATAACCAAAATCCGGTTGCAAAAAAAGCTATAGCAAATACAGCCAGACTAAAATATTTGGCTACACTATCGTTAAAATTCTGCTTAGCGTTATTGATTTTATAATGCTCATTGTTCCATAAGCCTGTTAAATAGCTTTGAGAAACCGGTTTAATCACTTCAAGTTCTATCGCCTCTCCTATTTGCCTGCCGCCGGCATAAATAATTTCGCCTAAAACTTTGTTTATCGGCTCAGATTCGCCGGTTACAAAACTCATGTCCATGTTCCCATCGCCTTTCATTAAAATAGCATCAGCCGGTACTAATTCTCCATTTCTAATCCAAAGGCGATCGCCGATATTAATTTCGTTTATTGATACCGGTTTTTCTTTACCGTTTTGTAATGTTGTTACCGCTATCGGGAAATAAGAACGATAATCTCTATCGAATGAAATGTGGTGATAAGTGCGTTGTTTTAACCATTTACCCATTAGCAGCAAAAACACAAGGCCACTCAGCGTATCTGCAAATCCTGGCCCATGGTTAAAAATTATTTCAAATGCTGTTCGGAAAAACAATACGGCAATTATTAAAGCCAAAGGCGTATCGAGGTTAATGTGTTTGTGTTTTAAACTTGTAATTGCCGATGTAAAATAATCGCGGCCACAATAAAAAGCCACAGGAATTGAAAAAGCGAGATTTAACCAACCAAAAAGCCACTGAAATTCCTCTTCAAAACCTGAAAGTCCAAAATATTCTGGAAAGCTAAACAGCATAACATTGCCCATGCAAAAACCTGCAATCGCAATTTTTAATATCAAAGTTTTATCAGCCGAATCTTTGTGTTCTTTTACAACGTCCTGCAAACTTATTAACGGTTCGTAGCCTATTTGATTTAAGGTTTGCACCAACTGTTTCAATGATATTTCTTCGTGATTAAAACTTATGGTAACCTGTTTTTTAAGAAAATCAATTCTCGAGCTAAATATTGCCGGGTTAATTTTATAAAGATGTTCTAACAACCAAATACAAGAACTACAATGGATTGCCGGAATGTAAAAAGTAATGATGCTTGAGCTTTCATGCCGATAATCAAGCAATTGTGTAATGATTTTTGGTTCATCGAGATATTCTAAATGCCCGTCATTTTTAAGTTGCTGACCAGGATTGTTATTGTACACATAATAATTACAAAGGTTATTTTCCGAAAGGATTTTGAAAACGCCCAAGCAACCTGCACAACAAAAATCTTTATCATCTATTTGATATTTTAACTTGGGCAGATCCTCTCCACAGTGATAGCAAACCGCTTCAGTTGTTGTTTTATTCTGATCTTCCATAGTAAAACAGTTAAATTGATGAACTGAAAAGTTGAGTTTTTGGTTGCTTCTCCCACAATTTTTCGTCGAAAGCCATGCAAACGTTTCTCAAAAAAGATTTACCTATTGATGTGATTTTGATTTCCTTTTCATTAATGGTGATTAATTTATCGGACAATAGAGGTTTTAATCGGGCTTGTATTTCATCAGGTATTCCTTTATGATAGGAAGTGTGTTCCCTACACATAATATTTAGAATATGCCTTCTAATCCCTAGATCTTCCTCGCTCAGTAAATGTCCTTTTTCGACCGGGAGAATTCCGCGTTGTATTTTATCTAGATAACTCTCAACTGTTTTTGGATTCTGGGCAAATGCAGTCCAACTATCGCTGATTGCCGACACACCCAAACCAATAAGCAAATGCGTATGCTGGCTGGTATACCCCATAAAATTCCGGTGAAGTTTTTGTTCCACCATCGCTTGGAACAGGGAATCGCTGTTTAGTGCAAAATGATCCATACCAACATCTTCATAGCCTGCTTCAGCAAGTAAATGCCTGCCCAATTGATAAAGTGCAAATTTATTTTCGCCTATTGGAATATCTTTCTCAGTATAATGTCTCTGCCCGGGTTTTAACCAAGGCACATGCGCATAACTGTAAAAAGCAATCCGATCAGGTTTCATTAAAATCGCTGTTTTGATGGTATCGCTTAAACCAAAAAGCGTTTGTCCTGGGAGACCATAAATTAAATCAAAATTAATGGAGGTATAACCAATTCCTCTGGCTTCTTCGGTTACTTTAGCCACTTGTTCAGGCGTTTGGAAACGGTTAATCAGGAACTGAACCTTTGGATCAAAATCCTGGATACCAAGACTTAATCTGTTAAAACCAAGTGTGTTTAAAATCTTTAAGTGTTTTAATGTTGTATTGGCTGGATGTGCTTCAAAAGAAAGTTCAGCATCTTTAGTCAACTCAGCGTTTTGCAAAATCACACTAATCAATACTTCAAGATTTTCAGCACTAAAAAAAGTGGGTGTTCCGCCTCCAAGATGGATTTCCTTAATTTTTGGCATTTCGCCCAAAACTGAAACATACATTTCCCATTCCTTAATCAAAGCCTCAATGTAAGGCTGCTCTACGTTATGGTTTTTGGTTATTCGGGTATTGCATCCACAATAGGTACAAAGACTTTCGCAAAAGGGAAGATGGATGTATAAGCTTATGCCCTCTTTTTTGTAATCTGAATAGGTTTTCCCAACAGTTTTTTCCCAATCGTATACATTGAATTTTTCATTATCCCAGTAAGGAACTGTTGGATAACTGGTGTACCGTGGCACAGCAACATTGTATTTTTTAAGCAATAAGGCAGTTTCCATTATTTTAATACTTTTTGGGTTGCACAATCATTTTGACAGCAACATGCTTTACCCACACATTTACCAGCAGCCCATTGGTCAAGGTTTTTTATAACTTGTTCCATCCGAAGTTTAGGATCCGTATCTCCAATATCAAAAGGAACGTTTGCAACTTTTATTCCTGCAAAACCCGCTGCTTTTAAATCCAGGTGGTCAGTTTGAAAAGATGAGGTTGCGATGTATTTGATGCCGAAAGATTTTAACCCTTCAATCATAGCTTCACTCAAATAATCATTATTAAACACCAAAAGCGCTTCTTTGCCTGCTGCAAAAGAAAGCGTGTCGGCCGTTAAGCTATTGGCGATTATGGTGATGTCGTGCTTTTTATAATTTGCAAGAACCAACCATTCCTTTTCATCGGGCTTAATATTGTAGGCAATAGCTTTCATATATAGAATTTATCTATACAAAACTATGGGATTGGATGTGCGCAATAGATGAGGATGCTTAGAGAAAAAAATGATCCTGATTACATTTTGGATAGAAGTGCCTAATTCTATCATCATAAAAGAAATGTTAACTAATGTCCGTCATTTCTATATAGATGCAAATCGTAATAATCTTAACGATTGAAAACTGCACCAGTATATGGAACTAGTTTGATGAAGATTGATTTTACAGGGTTACTGCCTAATGTTTCGAAGTTTTTCGATAGACAGAATATTGATGGCATTTCCTGTTTTATCAATTAGTTTTTCATCTTTAAAATCAGCAAGCGTTCTGCTGACTGTTTCGCATGCTGTGCCCACTAGTGCCGCAAGATCATCTCGTGAAATCCGAATGGTGCAACTGTCTGCAGGGTCATCGTTAAATTTGCTAGCAACCTGTAACAAAGCTTCAGCAACACGCTTTCTCACCGATGAATAAGCCAGTTGAAGCATTTTGCTACCCTTGTCTCGAATATTTCCAGATAGCAATGCAATAAATGTCTTAGAAACGGTCTGATGATTCAGCAAATACTCCATAAAGTCAGCTTTTGGAATTTGTATAATATCCGATTCAATCAAAGTGGCTGCATTATCTGCGTAAAGTTCACCATTACACAAACTTTCATACCCAAAAAAATCACCATCGTGGTGTAAATTAGAGGAAAGTTCACGCCCGTCTTTAAAACGCTTGTAGGTTTTTACCTGTCCTTTTATGAGATAGTATAAATGAGTAGGATCATCACCTTCTACATAAATAATCTGTTTATTAGCAATCGACCTCGATTTACCTTTTTTTCGAAGCGCTTCAATAACCGCCTCGCAATTATCAGAATCGGTACTAAAACTACCAGATTGCTGCTTTTTCTTAAATCTACTTTCTATTGCCTTAAATAATTCAAGATCATCAAATGGTTTGGTCAGATAATCATCGGCACCCATTTCCATTCCCTTCCTCATATCAGCACGTTCGGTTTTCGCAGTAATAAAAATGAAGGGAATGTTGGCCGTTTTTGGGTTTTTATTTAAGAGATAAAGTACTCCGTATCCATCCAATTCAGGCATCATAATATCACACAAAATAATATCTGGCAAATGTTTTAATGCCATCTCTACACCAACCTTGCCATGTTTAGCCAAAAAAGTTTCGTAACCAGCCAAATCGAGTACCTCGGCAGTACTTTCCCGGATATCGTCATTATCTTCAATAATTAAAACTTTCTTATTCATGGCCTGGAGGATGATTTATAAACCTATTTACTAAAGTGAAAACTTAGCGTAAAAACCGTTCCGTGATGCTGTTCGCTCTTGCAGGCCACCGTTCCTTTCATTAAACCAACATATCGCTTTACGATATTCAATCCTAGTCCCGTTCCCGGAATATCGCCTGTATTGTGCGCCCTAAAGAAAGGTTCGAAGAGATTATTTTGATCAGCTTTGGGAATGCCGATTCCATTATCCTTTACTTCGAGCACGAGTTCATCATTTTTCAAAATCGTATTGAATTGAATCAGCGTATCTTCTCCAGAATATTTTATAGAATTGGAAATAAGGTTTATAATGCAGTTTTTTAGCAGATTGGAATCCAAAACAACATCAGCTGTCGTCCCTGTATGTTCATAAATAATATGTTGGTTTTGCTTGGTCATCATCTGCATTTCCTCTGTAATTTCTTCAGCGAAACTGATAATATTGAACGATTGTGGTGAAGCTTCTACTTTACCAGCTTCTAATTTTTCTAACGAAAGAAAATCGTTTAAGATGGTGGTAAGGTTGTTAATAGAATTTTTAATTTTCGAAGTGTGTTTTTCTACGCTAGCTACATCCTGTTTCGTGGTATATTTATCAATCAGCGAAGCTGACAATTGAATTGAACTCAGTGGCGTTCTGAATTCATGTGAAGCCATGGAAACGAACCTCGTTTTTAACTGATTAAGTTCTTTTTCTTTTTGAAAAAGCGCCCTCATATTTTCTTTTGCCATTTCCAGTTCTGATACGAGCTTTACCAAATCCTGTGTGCGTTCCTTTATTTTAACCTCAAGTTTTTCGGTATAGCTTTTTATCTGCTCTTCGTTTGCTTTTTCTTTACTCAAATCATGAATAAAACCGGTGTAAATTTTACGGTCGCTAAACTTAATCTCGCTCACGCCCAATCTAAAAGGAAAAACAGTTCCGTCTTTGCGCTTACCTGAAACTTCTCTCCCAACTCCAATAATATTCTTCTTACCAGTATGCTCATACTTTGAAAGATAGGCATCATGGCGGGAGCGATCAGGTTCTGGCATCAATACCGAAATATTATGTCCAACCAACTCAGCTCTGGAATAGCCGAAAAGTTCCAGCGCAGCCGGATTTAAATGTTCTATAATTCCTTTATCGTCAATGGTTATAATTCCATCAATGGCATTCTCTATAATTGCATCTAAAAACTTCGACCTATCCATTTAAATATTTGTGTAGATTGGTAAATATAGAAATTTATCATTAGCGCCTTTTTTCCTATTGAATAATGATATTATCTAATTTAACTTTCGCAAGTGCCAATTCATTCAATTGAACGGAAGCCTGATCTGTAAGCTCGTTGAATAGGTTTTTATAATAAATTATACCTTCGGATAATTGTAATTTAAATCCGTTTAACTGCTTCCGCTTTTTATCGCTGAAATTCTGAAGCTGTTTTTTGATGTCCTGCTGAAGATAATCAATGTACAGATTGAGTTCATTGATGAATATATGTGGTCTTGGCACAAGTTCTAAAAGATTGATTTTCCCATAAATATGCCCAACCATTTCATCAAAGGAATATATGTCAGAAAAGTAGGCTAAATTTGGTCCGGGGCAGATGGCTACCGCTTTATTCTCTTTAGGCTTAGCAATATTATATTTTAAATAAGCCGACGAACATAATCCCTCGCAAAGACAAACTTTTTCAGTAATCGATTTAACCTGCTTTTGATAATCATCTTGGGAAAGATGTGAGGCTTTCAAACTTTTGATTTTTAAATGTTGATACTCCCTGGATGCGGTACAAATAGCCTGCTGGGTAAATTCTGTGTTGTTGCACAAGTATTTTTTCGTGCAGGGACTTCCAGGTCTACCTTTTTCAATTCGTTCGGTACGTTGATTTTCAATGCTACTATTTTTGAAATTATTGAACTGTATGCCGAGTGGAGAAGCGCCACTTAAATAAAAATCGCTATGCTTAGCCTTGGCCAAATGCGATAGCGTTTCAGCATCAACATTTGTTACTTCCGGCACCAGAAGAAAAGGACTTCCCCAACCTGTTGCATCGAGATCATAATATTTGAGCAGGAAACTGTGTTCTTCTGCAGTACCAATACCCCCTTGTACACTAATGCGTTGTTTCGGTTTGCTTTCAATCAGCATGTCTTTTTGTGCTAAAGCGTTTTGGTACATTTCAAAAAGCTCACTAAACATTTCTTTTTTTCTGTTTTTAAATTCTTCTAAAATGGGACCTAGTAAATAGCCCTCAGTTGCAAATGCATGACCGCCACAATTTAAACCAGACTCTATTCTAAATTCTGAAACCCACAATCCTTTCTTCGCCAAAAACTTTGCCTGAATTAAAGCCGATCTAAAATCGCTGACCTTTAAAACGATTCTCTTTTTCAGCATGCCTCTTTCATTAGGAAAAAAGTCTTTAAAATCCTCCATGTAACTGTATAATTTTGGATTCATTCCTGCAGATAAAATCACCGAAGCGCTTAAATCACTTTCTGCAAAACCACGCAAAGCAGATAATGCATCGGTATTTAAATCGCCCGTATATTCACCATTTTCATAGTTCATTTTATCCACCTTCGCCATGATATTCACATCGATAGATCCTAGCCTCATGGCATTACGCAATACATTTTGAAAGGCATTTTTTGGCTCGCCCTCCGAATATTCGAGCATTAACTCGTAGCCTTGCTTTAACTTTGAGGTGTCTGGTAATAATTCGAAGTAACGAGAAAGATCATTTCCTTTAATAAAATTCTGTTTTTTTAACTCTTTGAACTGATCATTAATGACTTCATTCAGAAAATTTAAATATGCCTTAATTCTCTTAGAACGATAATCATCATCTGATTTTGGGGTGGGCAGGAACTGATAAAAATTCTTTCCGGAATGATATTCCCGCATACGTTCAATCAATTCATCATCAACTATGGATAAAACAGAAGATATTCCATAACGGGAAACTTTCAGAGGTGTATCAATAGAATAGCCTAAACCTAAAACCGGGATGTGAAAAGTGTGCATCATGTGTTTAAAGTATTATTACGCAAACCTATTAAAGCATCAGCAATTTCTTAAAGATGTATATTACTTAAAAATATGATTGAAATCATTTTTTTAAAGGTTATTGATAGTATGCTGGATGAACCATCGTGTACTGAGCTCATCTCGCGAAAAATAATTTCAGCATAAAATCTTAATCATACAAATAACAAAAGTCACAAAAGGGATAGAACGGGGTCAAATAATTATCTCTTTCAATTAGATTTCATTAAATCTTCTCCTTAGTTTGTCACCAAATCGACTACCAAAAAAAGCAAAAAAAATGCGGTAATTCTGATTGGTTTTATTTAACAATTAATTACAAGAAATTTTCGGTTTTGTAGAGACTTTAAAAATACAACGAAAATTTGGTAGCCGAATTGGTGACAACTTGCTTGATATTGACCCACACTATGCCATACTAAAAAACAAAACCCCCTAAATTTATAATTTAGAGGGTTCTTAATACAAACTGTATCTGTGTTTGTCGGGGTGGCAGGATTCGAACCTACGACCTCCTGCTCCCAAAGCAGGCGCGATACCGGGCTACGCTACACCCCGAAAATGGCATCGATCTTTTATTTAATTCTTGCAGTTGCAGCTGCAAATTTTGTCGGGGTGGCAGGATTCGAACCTACGACCTCCTGCTCCCAAAGCAGGCGCGATACCGGGCTACGCTACACCCCGAACTTGGTATCTATTTCCCTTTTTGCAAGGGCTGGCAAAGTAACGGTTTTAAAATGATAATTCCATTTTAATTTGCCAATTTATTTTGCGGAGAGGGCGGGATTCGAACCCGCGGTACCGTTACCAGTACGACAGTTTAGCAAACTGTTCCTTTCGGCCACTCAGGCACCTCTCCGTTATCTCAAAATTTGTTCTACCAACCTTGTTTTGAGGTCTGCAAATATAGTAAAACAACCTATTCCACAAAAAAAAATTATAAAACTTGTTGATAATCTATTCGTACATGATAGATACTCATCAGCATTGTCTTGAATATCAATTTGATAGTCTCAATATCTTTTAATGTTAAATCGCAATTATCGAGTTGATTTTGTTCCAATTTATAGTTAATTATCCTTTCAACGAGGTCATTTATGTTCTGAGCATCGGGATTTTTTAAACTTCTTGATGCAGCTTCTACAGAATCGGCTAACATTAATACCCCGGTTTCTTTGCTAAAAGGTATTGGTCCGGGGTAGCGAAAAATGTTTTCATCAACAAATTTTTCGGGCGAATTTTTTAAAAACGACTGGTAGAAATAATCAACCCGGGTATTTCCATGGTGTGTTCTTATAAAATCAATAATTGCTTCGGGCATTTGATTTTTTCTTAGAATTTCGATTCCCTTATGCACGTGCTGTATTATGATTTGAGCGCTTTGCTCATAAGGCAATTTATCATGGGGACTAACAGCGGTATTTTGATTCTCAATGAAATATTGAGGATTATCAACCTTACCAATGTCATGGTAAAGCGCACCAGCTCTAACCAAAACAGAGTTCCCTCCTATTTTAAATATTGCAGCTTCTGCAAGATTGGCTACCTGAAGCGAGTGTTGAAACGTTCCTGGTGCTTTGAATGCAAGTTCACGAAGTAATTTATTGTTGGTATTGGTGAGTTCTATTAAAGCAACATCAGAAGTGATGCCGAATACTCGTTCAAAAATGTAAATTAACGGATAAGCCAACAATGAAAGTAAAACGCTAAAAATAAATGGAACAAAATTTATCCATTGGATTTCTCTGAAAGTACCTTCGCGAAGCATGGCAATGCCAACGAATGAAACAAAATATGCCGATAAAATAAATAGCGCTGAAACTAAAAATCGCTCTCTTTTTACAAAATTCTTAATGCTAAATATGGCAACCATACCTGCAGTTACCTGGTAGAACACAAATTCGAAACTGTTTGCAACGAAAAAACCTGCAATTAAAATAACCAACATGTGCAGGTAAAGTGCTAGGCGAGTATCAAAGAGGATTCGGATAATGATTGGAACAACGCAAAAAGGAATGTAATACAAACTGCCAATGTTCATTTTTAATGCCCATGTTAGGGCAAGCAACATACCAGTTGTAACGATTAAAATTAAAGAAAGCTGTCGGTTATCAGAGAAAATATCTCTTCTGAATAGAAAAAGGAACGACATTAATATACTAATCACAAAAGCAACAAGTACAACCTGACCAAGATATACTAAAGTTCTGCTACCAATAGTTTTGGTTTGTGCCTCGTATGTGGCCTTGTAAGATTCTAATTTTTGAAATATTTCATCATCAATCACATCATTTTTGGCAACAATTAATTCGCCTTTTTGCACCATACCTTTTGTAGTAGAAACATTGCTTACCGTACTATTTCGAATAACTTCGGTTAGCCGCTCATTAAAAACAATGTTTGGTGTAAGGTGGTCTTCAACAAGATTATTTACCAAATCTTGCATAACCTGATTTGGTGCTTTAAAATTCAGTTTAAAATATTGAAGTGCAGTTTCTGCTGTAAAAATGTCTTGTGTATTTTTTTGTTTGGAAATGTTATTATCAACCAAAGCAAAATCATAATTCTTACCCCCGGTTTGATGTTTGACATTTAAGCCAATGATGCCTTTCTGATAAATCCCTTGTAAAAGCTTATAGGAAAGGTTTCTGTATGTGGTTTTATCTTTCTCATCCAGCTGACCAGTGCGCCATTTAATATCAAATTCATTTAAAAACCCCTCTAATGCATCATTTGTTATTTCCTTATCATACTGATAAACAGGCAATATATCTCGGAGCGCATCTTTTTTATCGGTACTTACCTGAGGGTTAGTTTTTAAAATTGCAAAAGGAAATGGTGAAATTAAATCTTTATTCATCCATACCTTATTCTTTTCAAATTCATACCTGAAGCGAGGCTGTTTGGGTAAAAATAGTGTAATGATGAAAACTGTAAAAATCATCATCACATATTTTATGTTTGATGAATATTTACGGTAGAGAATTTTATGTGAATTTTTCTTGATTTTGGCCAAAACGATAAAAATATAATGCTGTCAAAATTAACATTTTTATGCAATATACATTTTACTGATTTTCTTTGCGAATTCAACTTTTTATATTTTACTTTATGATATCAAATTAATATCATCATGTATCAAGAAAAAATCATTAGCCCTCCATCAGGGTATTTAACATTTGCATTATTTTTAGTGCTTTTGGGTATTTCAGTATTTTGTTTTGTAACCCAAAGTTTTATTTGGGGAGGCATTATCTTGGCCTTTGATTTTTTTCTGGTTCTACCCGGATTAATCATCAATAACCCCAACGAATCTAAAGTATTAACGCTATTTGGTAAATATGTAGGTACGGTAAAAACAGATGGATTTTTCTGGGTAAATCCGTTAACAACTAAAAAGAAAGTATCATTAAGAGCAAATAACCTTAACGGACAACAATTAAAAGTAAACGATAAGCTCGGTAACCCGATAGAAATTGCGGCTGTTGTAGTTTGGAAAGTTAATGAAACCGCTAAAGCAATGTTTTCGGTAGAAAATTATCTTCAATATGTGAATATTCAGAGTGAGGCTGCTGTAAGGCATTTGGCAAATATTTTCCCTTATGATCATGCAGAAGGAGAAGAAACGAGCATTACCTTAAAAGATGGTGCCGAGCATGTAAGCGAATTGTTAGAAAAAGAGTTAAACGATCGCTTATCAAGAGCAGGAATTGAAGTGCTGGAAGCCAGAATTTCGCATTTGGCTTATGCGCCAGAAATTGCAAGTGCAATGTTGCAACGCCAGCAAGCTACAGCCGTTATTGCCGCTCGTAAACTCATAGTTGAAGGTGCTGTTGGGATGGTAGAAATGGCTTTAGAAAAGTTATCTCAAAAAGGAATTGTTGAACTTGATGAAGAACGCAAGGCTGCCATGGTTAGCAATCTGTTAGTTGTATTATGCGGCGATAGGCATGTACAACCAGTGGTAAATACAGGTACTTTATATAATGGCTAACGGAGTTTGATGAGAATCAATACATAAAAATTTATGGTGACTCTTTTTAATCACTGTTTAATCAATTTAAAATCGGCAATAATATTAAGGCAATATAATAAGGATGAGTGAAAAAGATAAAAAAGCTTTTGTGTTGAGAATGAGTCCGGCTCTTTTAAAAGAAATTGAAATTTGGGCTGCTGATGATTTTAGAAGTATCAATGGCCAGATTGAATTTTTATTAAATCAAGCGGTTAAATCGCGAAAAAAAAATAAGCCTAAGCAAGATTAACTTTAATATCTCGTTAAAATGATTTGTTTCCTGCTATTCTTTGCTCCTACTTTTTTACGATATTAAAAAATGCATAACTTAGCAGCCTAACCAAAAATTCATAAATTTATTTTACATGAGAGAAGTTGTAATTGTTTCGGCTGTAAGAACGGCTATTGGTAGTTTTGGCGGTTCTTTGGCGCAGTTTTCTGCTACCCAATTAGGTGGATTCGCCATTAAAGCTGCAGTAGAAAAAGCAGGTTTAAATGCCAACCAAATTCAAGAAGTTTATATGGGCAATGTGTTATCCGCTAATTTAGGACAAGCACCTGCAACACAAGCTGCGAAATTTGCCGGTTTACCTGATTTGCCTGCAACTACCATTAATAAAGTTTGCGCTTCTGGCACTAAGGCAATTATGCTTGCTGCACAAAGCATAGCAAATGGCGATAGTGAAATAATTGTTGCTGGTGGAATGGAAAGCATGAGTAATGTACCATATTACTTAGATAAGGCAAGAAATGGTTATAGATTAGGTCACGGTCAGATTACTGATGGGCTGGTAAAAGATGGACTTTGGGATGTTTATAATGATTACCACATGGGTTCTGCAGCAGAACTTTGCGCAACAGATTGCAACATCGGTCGCGAAGCACAAGATAATTTCGCCATAGAATCTTATAAAAGAGCTCAATCTGCTCAAACATCTGGTAAATTCGCATCAGAAATAATCGCTATAGAGGTTAAAGACCGTAAAGGAGATGTAAGTTTTGTTGATACGGACGATGAACCTACCGCTGTAAAATTCGAAAAAATTCCTGGTTTAAAGCCAGTATTTAAAAAAGATGGTACAATTACCGCTGCAAATGCATCAACATTAAATGATGGTGCTGCTGCATTGGTTTTAATGAGTGCTGAAAAAGCAGCTGAAATGGGCATCAAGCCTTTAGCTAAAATCCTAGGTTTTGCCGATGCTCAGCAAGCACCAGAATGGTTCACCACAGCACCTTCAAAAGCAATTCCATTAGCTTTACAAAAGGCAAATGTGAATATTAATGATGTAGATTTTTTCGAAATTAACGAGGCTTTTTCAGTGGTATCAATTGCTAACAATCAACTCTTAAATTTAAGCGATAATAAAGTAAATGTAAATGGTGGAGCGGTTTCATTAGGTCATCCGCTTGGCGCATCAGGAGCTAGAATTGTAGTTACCCTATTATCTGTTTTAGAACAAAATGGTGGTAAAATTGGTGTTGCAGGTATTTGCAATGGTGGCGGTGGCGCAAGTGCGTTGGTTATAGAAAAACTTTAAAATCTATTCGATGAAAAACATCAGATTTTATTTATTAATGTTTATCGTTTGTTGGAATTTTACATCATACGCCCAGCAAAACATAAATAAACTTGATGTTTTTCAGGATAGCTTAAACAAAATAGCGCAAAAAGTTTATTCAGCACAAAGTGATTCAATAAAGCTTGCCGAAAATGGAAAGTTTGTAAAAACACTTGTTGAAGCTTTAAAGCAACCAAACTCTTTTGCTTATAATTTTGATTCTTTAAAAACCGTTTCAGTAATTAAACCATCAGACCAAGTTTTTAGAGTTTTATCCTGGTATGTTCAATTAGAAAATGGTAACTATCGTTACTATGGCACCATTCAAATGAATACTAAAGGTGCGCTAAAATTATATCCTTTGATAGATCAAACTGAAAATATTGCAGATCCAAATCAAATCACGAACAATCAAAAATGGTTTGGTGCAAGGTATTATGAAATTATTCCTGTAACAACTTCGGGCCGTTTGCCCTATTATGTTTTGCTTGGCTGGAAGGGGAATACAACAGAAACCACAAAAAAGGTAGTCGAGATTTTATCGTTTGATAAGGACCAAGTTAATTTCGGTATGCCTGTTTTTGATGGCAAAGATTTAAAAGGAAAGAATAGGGTGATTTTTGAATATCAAAAACAGAATGCAATGGTTTTAAATACAGACAAAAATGCTGGACTAATTGTATTCGATCACCTCGCACCTTTTGAGCCTGAAATGGTTGGTAAATTTCAATTCTATGGTTCTGATGGAAGTACGGATGCTTTTAAAATAATTGGCGGCAGATTAAAACTTCAAGAAAATGTGGTGCTAAAAAATGATGCAAAGGAAAGTGATGCTTTATATTCCGATCCGGCAAAAAATGTTAAACCAATCCGGAAATTTTAAAACTGAAATCTACTAAAGTCCTGATTCATTTCCATCTAATTTAAAAATTTGTAAGAATGCACACTGCTGA
Source organism: Pedobacter jejuensis (assembly GCF_003725795.1). Classification (GTDB taxonomy): domain Bacteria; phylum Bacteroidota; class Bacteroidia; order Sphingobacteriales; family Sphingobacteriaceae; genus Pedobacter; species Pedobacter jejuensis. The sequence continues at coordinate 69,483 of NZ_RBEE01000003.1, forward strand.
CTATATTGCGCCCAACTTTATTGGTTAGCAACTAAAAATTTCAATTGTAAATTTTGATAACTTAATCTAATTATTCACTAAATTTTAAATATGGCATTAGAAACTGTTGCCCTAAACGAAGATCAAGCCCTTGATGCACACCTGGAAAGTAATGGTGTAGAAACGCAAAAACTTATAAACCACCCAGTAGGTTTATTTGTCTTGTTTTTTACCGAGATGTGGGAGAGATTTAGTTACTATGGAATGAGATCGCTTTTGGTTTTGTTTCTAGTGAGCGAGGCAAGTAAAGATGGATGGAACTGGACCAGACCTGAAGCTTTGCAACTCTATGCCTGGTACACTGGTTTGGCCTACTTTACCCCAATAATTGGCGGTTTAATCGCCGATAGAATAACAGGGTACCGAAAAGCAGTTATTTTAGGTGCTTTAATTATGACACTTGGCCACGCCACTATGGCCTTAGAAGGTGTAAGCACTAATTTGTTCTACTTAGGACTATTCTTTTTAATTGCTGGTAACGGATTGTTTAAACCGAATATTTCATCAATTGTTGGTAAACTTTATCCACCTACAAGTGATAAAAAAGATGCCGCTTATACCATTTTTTACATGGGAATAAATAGCGGTGCATTTTTAGGAATGTTGATGTGTGGATATGTTGGCGAGAAAGTTGGATGGCATTACGGATTCGGTTTAGCCGGAATTTTTATGTTCTTTGGTATGCTTCAGTTTTATTTTGGACAAAAAATATTTGGTGTTTTAGGTGCTGCAGTAAATAAAACAGAAAAAGTAATTGACCCTACTGAAGAGGTTTTACCTAAGAAAGTGGTAAGCCAAAGACTATGGGTTGTAGCAATTTTATCAATCTTTACCATTTTCTTTTGGATGGTTTTTGAACAAGCGGGTGGTTCTATGACGATTTTCGCTAAGGATTACACGCTAAGAAACTTAACAGGAACCGCAGGTGCAACTTTTAAATGGGTTGATGCGGCACTCACAATTTTTCCGCTTGTTGCTGTAACTTTGGTTTTGTTAAGCCTTGCTTTTAAGATTGCAAAAAAATATCCGGCAACAATTTTCTTCACTGCATTAAGTTTTATAATTATTTGGGGATTAGCAATTTGGAAGGTTGAAAAAGAATTTTCTTCACTAAACACAGAAGTTCCGGCATCTTGGTTTGGAATACTAAACTCATTCTTTATTGTAACGCTCGCTCCTTTCTTCTCCAAATTATGGGAAACTAAATTTAATCCAAGCGGCCCGGTAAAGTTTGGGATGGGTTTAGTTTTTGTTGGAATTGGTTTTGCTGGTTTAGCTTACGGAGGTATGGATATTGCAAGGGGTGCATCGACTGCTCAGGTAAGCATGTTTTGGCTAATATTTGCTTACTTTTTCCACACCGTTGGCGAGCTTTGCGTTTCTCCTGTAGGTTTGTCTTATGTAAGTAAGCTGGCTCCGGCTAAATTAGTTGGTTTAATGTTTGGTTTTTGGTTTACATGTACAGCAATAGGAAACTGGCTTGCTGGTAAATCTGGTAGCCTTATCGATAAAATCAGTTCAGAATATTCAATTTCTACATTCTTTTTAATTTTCACATTTATACCAATTGTAGCTGGTTTAATTATGTTTGCCATAAACCCGATTTTACGGAAATGGATGAACGGTGTACATTAAAATTCATTAACGATAATAACCCAAAAGCCCGATTTATTTTGGGCTTTTGCTTTTAACAAATTTTCATGAGTGAAATACAATCAATAGCAGAAATTCAAAATTTTGATGGTAAATATCCCAAACAACTTTGGCATTTATCACTAGTAGAAATGTGGGAACGTTTTTGCTTTTATGGCATGCGTGGCGTATTGGCATTTTTTATGGTAGATCAATTACATCTATCCGACCAGAAATCTAACTTACAATATGGTGCAATCCAAGCTTTTGTATATGCTTTTACATTTATAGGTGGAATTTTTGCAGATAAAATTTTAGGTTTTAGAAAATCATTATTTTGGGGTGGTTCGTTAATGATTATCGGAAATCTAATTCTTGCTTTTAACCCACAAGGATTATTTTATGCAGGTATTACCTTATCAATTATTGGCACTGGTTTCTTTAAACCAAACATTTCATCAATGGTTGGAGAATTGTATCACGAGAAGGATAATCGCAGAGATGCTGGCTACGGACTATTTTATGCTGGAATTAATGTAGGCGGACTTTTAGGTGGTGCAATGTGCATTTACTTAGGCAAGTATTATTCTTGGCATCTATGCTTTTTATCGGCTGCTTTTGTAATGGCTTTCGGCTTGAGCACATTTATTTTTACAAAAAAATATTTGGGTCCGATTGGAAATTCGCCTTTGCTTCATTTGGAGAAATCTAAAAGGACAATATATGAAATTGTGGTTTACACTGGTTCGCTACTATGCATTCCTCTAATCTTCATAATGGTTAAAAACACAGCCTTTACCGATTACTTTATGTACACAATTGGCGTTGTTGCTTTAATTTATTTCTTATACGAAATTGTTATGATCAAAGATAGAAAAGCCCAATACAAGCTTTTAGCTGCCTTTGTATTCATATTTTGCTACTTTATTTTCATGGCAATTTCCGAGCAAAGTGGTGGTTCACTTTCTTTGTTCGCAAAAGATAATTTAGATCATCAAATAATATTTATGTCGATTGACCCAAATGTGGTAAACAATAGTGTAAACTCATTATTTGTAATCGTATTTAGCCCAATTGTTGGAATACTTTGGTTATTAATGTACAAACGCAAAATCGAACCAAATACTGTTGTAAAATTCGGAATAGGTTTCCTACTACTTGCGCTAAGTTTTTACGTTTTTTATGCAACCAGATTCTTTGCTAATGAACAAGGCATTAGCTCGTTAAATGTTTTCACTCTAGCATATCTTTTGTTAACGCTTGGCGAACTATGTTTAGGACCAATTGGCATGTCTATCATCACTAAACTTTCGCCAAAGAAAATGTTTGGAATGATGATGGGACTTTGGTTTCTCTCGAGCGCATTCGGACAATTGGCAGCTGGCAAACTTGGCGCAGAAATGTCGAGTATTGAAAATGCTTCCTTAATGACTAAGCTAATGTCTTATACAGAAGGTTACAAGCAGTTGGCAATTTATTCATTAGTGGCAGGGTTGGCATTAATTCTTATTTCACCAATGATTAAAAAGTTAATGGCAGAGGTAAGATAATTATCATTTTAACAGAATTTAACCCCGGTTAAAAACTATTGATTCGGGATTTTAACAATTAATATTTACTTTCGTGCCTTCTTAAGGCAAATAAATTTAAACCAAACAACGTGTCCGATAGTTTAGTCATTATACCAACATACAATGAAAAGGAAAATATTGAAAAAATAATTCGAAAGGTTTTTTCTTTAACCCAGCCTTTTCATATTTTAATTGTTGATGATGGCTCTCCCGATGGTACTGCAGATATTGTAAAATCTTTACAAGAAGAATATTCAGGTCACTTATTTATTCAGGAACGTTCTGGGAAACAAGGATTGGGTACAGCCTACATTTTTGGCTTTAAGTGGGCATTACAACGTGCTTACGAATATATTTTTGAAATGGATGCTGATTTTTCGCACAACCCTAAAGACTTAATTCATTTAAGAGAAGCATGTGTAAATGGCGCAGACGTAGCCGTAGGTTCTAGATACGTAAAAGGCGTGAATGTTGTTAATTGGCCAATGGGAAGGGTTTTAATGTCGTATTTTGCTTCTATGTATGTACGCTTTATTACCCGAATAAGCATTCAGGATGCAACAGCCGGTTTCAAATGTTATCGCAAAATAGTATTACAAACCATTCCTTTAAATAAAATTAAATTTGTGGGTTATGCCTTTCAAATTGAAATGAAATTTACCGCCATTAAATATGGCTTCAATGTGGTTGAAGTGCCAATCATTTTTACAGATAGAACCGAAGGAACATCAAAAATGAGCACCAAAATATTTAGAGAAGCTTTTCTTGGGGTAATACAAATGAAAGTAAATAGCTGGTTTAGAAACTATAAAAAGTAAACTATTTATTGTTTTTACTTTCCCTAATCATTGCACCAAAATCTTGTTCCTTATCCATTGCCGTAACCGTCATTACCAAGCGTTTGGTTCTTGTTGCTTCCGTTTTAGCCTGATTAATCCAGTTGATATAATAATTTTGATGTGATTTTGGCTGCTTTAAAAAATTATGCATCAGATGCTCCTCTTCAGATAAACACATTTCTAGATCTTCTGGCATTTCAACTTTAAAATCTTTATCCTCTTCTAAAAAAAGTTCTACTGATGAACCTTCCTCTTTTTTTAGCTTTTTACGCAGTTCACTTTTTAATGCAATTATAAAATCACCTTCACCCATTGGTACAGTTGCCATGCCGCAAACTTCTAATGCATCGATTTTGCCCTTAACACGAAAACTCTTTTTGCACCCGGCTTTTATTTTATTCGCCAAAGCATTTGGAAGAAAAACGTAACTCCACCCTGTTTTTTCTCCCATGGTTTCGAAACGTTCTATTTCGGCTTTAAAATGGATCATGGTTTCACCAAATATTTTTTAAACTAAACGTAAAATTAGGCTAATCTGGCTACTCCCAATTATATAGCATGAGCCGAATATACGATTTATTCACCTCATAAAACAGCTAAATCATGAGGCGATTAGCAATGCTATTCGGCTCACTCCTAGTCAATCGCAACCGGATTCATGTGTATATCGAGCTTAGCAAATTTTAGAACTTCGATACTTGGGAAATCAAAATCTTCTACAACTTTACCTAAAATTAGGTAACACCCTTTGCCTTTAAACGGATACATTGGTGTTGTATTTGGAAAGTGTGTTGTATCGAAAAAATCGCCGTTAATATCTAAAAAAGTTCCAAACCACATTTTTGTGTTTTTAACCGTTCGGACGGTTTTTTCGCAAACATAATTGCCAACCATTTTTACGGTTTTACCGATATGTTTATGCAAATCGGTGGCCATAACATTACCTCGATAATTAGTTTTTAAAAAATTGAACATGCTGAAGTTTAATGGAAAATCTAACAATTCCAATTCAGCGTACGCATCTTCAATTTCAGAATTTTCTAAATTCGGCAAATTGAAAGTTTTATGCACTGTTTTAAATAATTCTGCATGATTAAATTTATTATTTTTATGTCCTAAATAAGTATAAATATCCCAAAGTAAAGTCTTTTTATCTTTTCCTGTAAAACGTAAAGCGCCCAATCTAATTAGCAAAATTGCCTGTTCTAAAGTGATTTGTGTTCGCTTCACAAATTGCTCCAAATCAGTATATAAGCCATTTAGCCGCCGTTCTTTGGGTATTAACTCTACAAATTTATTTTCCAAACCCTGTACCCCAATAAAGCCTAAGTACGCATCGTTACCATGAATATTCACAGCTTCATCACTATTGTTTACACAAGGCAGGTGAACATTTGCACCTGTTTTTTTCAACTCGTGTACATACACCCAGCGGCTGTAGAAGCCACCGTAATTATTTAACACAGCAACCATAAACTCTTTCGGGTAATATGTTTTAAGGTATAAACTTTGGTAACTTTCTACAGCGAATGATGCAGAATGTGCCTTAGAAAAACTATAGCCTGCAAAGGATGAAATTTGCCGCCAAACTTCAGCAATTAATTCTTCGGCATGACCCTGCTTGCGTGCTGAGAAAAAAAATTTGTTTACCAATTCTTCAAAAGCAAGTTTAGAACGGTACTTTCCGCTCATGGCCTTTCGCAGTACATCAACATCTGATAAATCTAAGCCAGCAAAATAATGGCAAACCTTAATCACATCTTCCTGATAAACCATTACGCCATAAGTATCTTTCAGTCGCTCTTCCATTTCTTTGCAGAGGTAAACAACTTTATCTGGTGCGTGGTATCGTTCAATGTAAGATTTCATCATACCCGAACTAGCAACACCTGGCCTAATAATGGAACTGGCAGCAACCAAAGTTAGATAATCTTCACATTTCAACTTTTTTAACAATTGCCGCATCGCTGGCGATTCTATATAAAAGCAACCGATAGGCTGACCTTCGCGTAAAATTCCATTCAGTTTAGGATCGTTTTTAAAGGTTTTAAAGTCATGAATATCAATATCAACATTTCGGTTTCGTTTAACTAGGTGTACCGCTTCGCGGATATGACCAATTCCCCGTTGACTTAATATATCGAATTTCTCGTAGCCAATAGCTTCAGCTTCATACATATCCCATTGTACGGTTACAAACCCAACTGGAGGCAAATCCAAAGCCGAATAATAGGTAATCGGTTCTTCAGAAATAAGTATCCCACCTGCATGAATAGACCGTTGGTTAGGCATATTATTCATGTGGTGGTGTACGGCAACTAGTTTTCTATACGTAGCATTTTGTTGATTTTCACGCTCTCTGGTTGGGTCAGTAAAACCATCTATCTCTTCTTTTGGCAAGCCAAGTACCTTCCCAATTTCACGAATAATTGCCCGATCTTTAAAGGTGCTCATTGTACCCAAAAAGGCAACGTGCCATTTAGGATATTTTTTAAATATGTATTCTTGAATGGTTTTTCGTTCATCCCAGGCAAAATCGATATCAAAATCCGGCGGACTGGTACGCTTCTCATGCAAGAATCGTTCGAAGTATAAATCAAGCTCAATCGGATCCACATCGGTAATTCGAAGGCAATAAGCTACTATACTATTTGCTCCAGAACCTCTTCCAACATGATAAAACTTGCATTTTCCCATCGCAAAGCGAATAATATCGAAGGTGATAAGAAAATAACCACAATAATTTTTTAATTCAATAATTCGTAACTCTTTTTCAATTCGTTCAATAGCAACCAAGTTGTTTTTACCATAACGATACTCTAATCCTTTGTAAGCAATCCTTCTAAGCAATGCCTTATCTTGTTCTACACCTTCTTTGCAATAACAAACTTTATTTTTTGATTGTGTTTTCGGTTCAAAGTAAGCACTTAAGTCACATGGATCAATTAATTGCTGTGTATTTTCAATGATAAAAGGAAAAGCTTCAAACCTTTTCTTCAATTCATCTTCAGCTATTAAAAATTCATCTGCTGCACACTTTGCATCTTCTGGTACCATTGTTAAAAGCGTATTTAATTCAATAGCCCTTAAATATTCGTGCAAGCGATGGCTAATTTTATCGCTAACCGTTACCGGATGCCAAACCACCAGTTTTTCTTTTTGATGAAGTATTGGGTGTTTGTACAGGTAATTTAACTGACTGCTTCGAATGCCAACAAATTCATTTGATTTTAATGGTCTATTAAAAATTTTAGTAAAAGGATAAATGATAAATACATCTTCAAAATCTGGTGCATCATTGGGTAAAGGTATATTTTGAATGTTATGGTGACTTAAAAATTCATTTAATGTCCGCATACCCTCTCTACTTTTTGCAATGCCGAAATACAAAAGCCTGTTATCTTTTCTAAACTCAATACCTGCAACCGGCTTGATGTGATATGGCGTATTTCCTTTTTGTACTTCGTCGGGCTCTACTGCAATTTCTTGTTTAAAGCATTCTCTGATAAATTCTACCGCACCAGTAGAATTATTGATATCAGTTAAAACCATCTGGTGGATTTCCAATGCTCTAGCCTTGGCAATAAGCGCAGGAATATCCATTGTACCGTATTTTAAGCTATATGAAGAATGTACATTAAGAAACATATTGCTAACTATCAGTAGGTTTATTTACAGAGGATGCACCTGAATTAATAAAAGTTCTTATACGAGATTTTTTTCTTTCCTCTTCGGATTTTTTACGCGGATTGTATTTTATCGTTTTGTTTTTCTCATCCTTAGCTGGTGGTGCAACAATACAAGCTTTAACTACCGATTCTACACCATAATGCTGCCGTACTTTATCCATTGCCTGGTATAAATCATATTCCTCTTCTGATGTATGGTATAACCCAATCTGCTCAAAACCACTAACCAAATGAGATAATTTTACGCCTATTAACCGCAAAAGCATGCGTTTGCTGTACAACTTTTTAAACAAATCATGGGCCTTACCAATTAAGAAGGAATCCAAAGCGGTATAAGGAATTCGTGCTTGTTGGGTTACGGTTTCAAAATTAGAATAGCGTATAGTTACGGTTATACAAGCCGTTAATTTTTGCTGGCTACGCAAATCGAAAGTTAAATTGGTGACCATACCGGTAAGTATGGCTTTCATTTTATTGATATCCATACTATCACTTTCAAATGTAGTTTGGGTACCAATAGATTTCCTTTCGCGATAAGGAATAACAGGAGAAATATCTATTCCATTTGCTTTTTGCCAAAGATTTAAACCATGGTCGCCCAAAATTTTAAACATTAGCTCCTGTGGAATTTCTGCCAAGGTTTCAATTTTTCTAACCCCCATTTCACTTAATTTTCGATATGTAGCATTGCCTATTCCCGGAATTTTATTTACAGGCAATGGATTTAAAAAAGAACGAACTTCTGGAAAAGGAATTTCCAATTCGCCATTGGGTTTACACTCATTAGTACAAACTTTTGCTACAGTTTTATTTGCAGATAACCCGAAAGAAATTGGCAAACCCATTTCTTTTATAACGGTTTGGCGTAATTCGGAAGCAAACTTCATACATCCAAAAAAACGGTCCATACCCGTCATGTCGATATAATGTTCATCGATACTAGCTTTCTCAAATAGCGGAACTCGTTGCGATATAATTTCGGTAATTTCTTGTGATGCCTTTGAATATTCATCCATGTTCCCCTTTAAAAAAATAGCATCAGGACAAAGCATTTTTGCAGTACGGGCAGGCATTGCAGAATGAATACCAAATTTCCGGGCTTCATAACTACAAGATGCAACAACGCCCCTATCAGAACTTCCACCTATTATTACAGGCTTGCCAATAAGCTTTGAATTTTTCTTTACCTCAACTGATACAAAAAATGCATCTTGATCCATGTGAATGATATGCCTGTCTTTATCCATGTCAAACTAATTATGATAAGCAAAAATAAACTAATATTATTAGTATTTTAGTTATAATAGTATCAATATTATTAACATTTTACTAACATATTTAGCTTTTTATTGCTACTTAATTTATTGAAAGGAATATTTGTGATTGTATGTTGCTATTTATATGTAGGTATTTTTTGTTAATCATTGAGTACTAAAAACTAAAATCCCGTACTTAACCCAAACGATATAAAAAACTTTAATGAATAGCCGATGTTGTAAAACCATATCTATTGAACTAAATATTAACATCATGAAAACAGTAAAAACAACAACAGCAAAATCAAAATCTGCAAAACCCACAGGAAAAACCGGTAAAATGGAAAACTCAGAATTTCATAAATTTTTTGTTGATGAACTTAAAGATATCTATTGGGCAGAAAAGCATTTAGTGAAAGCGTTGCCTAAAATGCAAAAAGCAGCAACAAGTGAGGGACTTGCAGCAGCATTTGAGAAACATACAGGAGAAACACAGCAACATATCGAAAGATTAGAGCAGGTTTTTGAATTACTTGGTGAGAAAGCCGCAGCAAAAAAATGTGATGCAATGGCCGGTTTATTAGAAGAAGCGACCGGAATTATTGAAGATACAGATAAAGATACAATGACTAGAGATGCAGGATTAATTTTAGCTGCACAAAAAGTTGAGCACTATGAAATTGCAACTTATGGCACATTGAGAACCTTTGCAGAAAATATGGGGCATACAGATGTACAAGAGCTTTTGCAATTAACATTAGATAATGAAAAAGAAACCGATGTTGCTTTAACACAAGCAGCAGAAAGTTTTGTTAATGAAGAAGCAGTTGCAGAATAAATTGTTTCAATTATTTTTTGAGATGCTCCAATTATAAAATTTAAACATTATGAAAAAAGATAATCAAAAAGAGGAACCCAAAGCAGGCAAAACTGCTGGAAGTTCTAAAGAAAAAGCATCGTTCGACCAAAATGGCAAAGGTGCTTCTGAGAAATTTGGTGAAAGTGGTTCTACGCCTAACGAATCTGGTGATGCAAATGGTACTGGAACTGCCAAGAAAACAAAAAAATAGTACCATAAAAAAAGAGTTTGCTGTGTAAGCAAACTCTTTTTTTATGCCAGATAGAATGAACTACTTCTCGTAGATACTCATTTTTTCGGCGAGTTCAATAATGCTTTTAATCTTTAGTTTTTGAAAAAGCCTAAGTTTGTAAGTACTTACGGTACCCATTTGAAGGTTTAGCTGATTAGAAATATCTAATACTCCCACGCCTTTAGTTAATAACTCAGCAACTTCCAACTCACGACCAGATAGCTTTGTAAAAGGATTATCACCATCGTTTCCTAAAATGCTGTTAAACATATTTTCTTTCACATTCCTGCTAGAATATCTACTGCCCGCTAAGATGGTTGTAATCGCAGTAACGATTTCAGCTTCATCAGCATTTTTTGTTAAATACCCTGATGCACCAGCTTTTAAATAAGGTACAGCATAAATATTTTCGTTAAGTGAGGAGAACACCAAGATTTTAGCGTTCGGTTGTATAGCTTTGATTTGATCAATTACCTTTAAATTATTACCTCCAGGTAAGTTTACATCTATAATAACAAGTCCCGGCGATTTTGCAACTTCCACTAAAGTTTGCTCCATTGTAGCAGATTGCCAAATCTGCACCCCTGTCCAGTAATCAGAAATAAGATTACTTAAGCCACGGCGGATAATCTCATGATCATCAGCAATAAGTACTGAAAAAGTACTTACAGTATTTTTAGTTTTCATTGTTCAAAGTATTGTTAGTTGATAATTATCAATTTATTAATCCGTAGGTAGACTTAAATTTGCTAATTAGACTTTTTACTTTATTTATTTTGTATTTGTAAAAGTACATATTTTATTAATCTTGATTTAACAGAAATCGGTATTTACATTTAATTCATGGGCAAATACTTGTAATTGTTTTGACATTTGTCATCAAAAGCATTTTATTAAAATTTCGCCGACCTATTTTAATAACAAAAACCTTGGTAACGAGAAAAGATAAGATTGTATAAGCAACAAGCCAAAAAATTTGAGCAGAATAATTTCTAATATTGACGACTAAAACGAAGGATAAAATATTAAATTTTAGCTCTGATGCGGCTAAGTGTTTCTAATCTGATGGCCAAAAAAGAAGCAATATGCTTTAATGAAACCCGAGTAATTAATTCTGGAAAAGAAACCAGAAACCTTTTATATCTTTTTTCTGCTGATGAGATACGGCAAAGATAGGCCCTTTCTTCAGCTGAACGGTAGTAAAGTTCCATCATTTTCCTACCTACGATATTTGCTTCAGCATAATTTTCATACAAATAATCTGATAAAACGTGCGGAATGGCTATCAATTCTACATCTTCTAAAGCCTGTAAATACTCTTCCGAATCGCCTTCAAGCCATAAATTACGAATCGTTCCCACAATCTCATTTTCTTTAGCAATCCAAGTCGTAATTTCGGTTTTACCATCTTTTATGTATCCCCTAACAACCCCTTTAACAATTAAATAGAGAAATTTATTCCTATCAACTGGTGAAACTATAAATTTATTTTTTTTGAAGCTTACTGGAAAAGTATGTTGGTTTATGCGAGTTTCAATCTCATCAGTAAGTGGATGAAAGTGCTTAAAAACAGAGATTAATGGCGAAAAATTATTATATTTTTTCCATCTATCTTCATCAGATAAATCAACTGCAAGCATATATTTAGAGTAGGGATTGTATAATATTGCTTATTATCAGAAATATTACGATGTAAGTTAGTAATAATGAATATAAAATCTGCAGATTGGAGCATTTTTTTTGGAAAAAATCTTAAAATACTTTTTCGACTCCCAAACCAAAAAGGGCAAAATCATATTTTACCGGGTCGGCTGCGTCAAATGCTTTAAGGTTTTTTGTTAATTCAACAGCGGTTTGCCAATCCGTTTGCTTGCGGGTTATTAAACCCAGTAATCTACCAACCCTATCAACATGTACATCACAAGGGCAAACTAAATCAGCTGGTTTAATAATATTCCATATCCCGAAATCTACACCCTTATTATCATCACGAACCATCCAACGCAAAAACATGTTCAATCGCTTACAGGTGGATTTTTGTTTTGGAGATGAGATATGCTTTTTAGTTCTATGTGGAAAATCTTCTAATGAAAAAAAGTACGACCTAAAATGGTTTAAAGCTTGTTCTACATCAAAATTTTTAGTTCCTAAAGAAAAATCTAAGTTTCTCAAACCTTTTTTCGATGGATTTACATCTGAGAGCGCTGCCTCAGAATTTGGGATAAAGGCCATCTCCAAACTTTCGTAGTTCGTGTAATGAGCCTTAAAAAAAGAAATAAAGTATAGTAAATCGGTATCGTTAAAAGTTCTGTGTTTGAAATTTAAGAGTCTTTTTAAATCAGCATCTTGATGATTCAGAACGAAATCAAAAGGAGCATTGTCCATTCTTTGAAAAAGTTCTATACACTTATTGATAATCGTTTTTCGCTGTCCCCAAGCTAAAACTGCTGCAAAAAAACCTGCAATTTCTATGTCTTGTCTTTTCTCAAACAGATGAGGAATACAAATGGGATCATTTTCTATAAATTTCGGTTGATTGTATATTTCAACCTTTGCATCAAGAAAATTTTTAAGATCTAAGAAATCCATTTGAGGTGTAAAAAATGAGGCTGTATTACAATAACCAAAATATCTTGATTAGTGAAACAGCCTCATTTAAGAAGAATATTATACTATTTTAATGCGTTTTCCAAATCTTCAAGCAAATCATCAATATCCTCTACACCTACACTTAAACGTAATAAATTATCAGTTACGCCAACTTTTTCACGTTCTTCTTTTGGTATTGAACCATGAGTCATAGTTGCAGGATGATTGATTAAGGATTCTACACCTCCTAAAGATTCGGCCAAAGTAAATACTTTAAAATTAGATGAAATTCTGAAAGTTTCCTGTAAATCAGCACCTTTAAGTGTTATCGAAATCATACCGCCAAAACCACGCATTTGCCTTTTGGCCACATCATGATTTGGGTGATCTTCAAAACCTGGCCAGTAAATTTTATCTACTTTCGGATGTGTTTTTAAATAATGAGCAATTTTTTCGCCGTTTTCGCAATGCGCTTTCATGCGTAAATGCAAAGTCTTAATGCCTCTCAAAACTAAAAAAGCATCTTGCGGACCAGGAGTTGCTCCACATGCGTTATAAATAAACCATAAATCTTTATACAACTGCTCATCATTGGTTACCAAAGCGCCCATAACAACATCAGAGTGACCACCAATATATTTAGTAACCGAATGCATAACGATATCAGCACCTAGATCAATTGGATTTTGTAAATATGGTGAAGCAAAGGTATTATCAACGGTAAGGATTAAATTTTTCTCTTCAGTTATTTTTGCCACACCTTCGATATCAATAATTTGCATTGTGGGGTTCGTTGGCGTTTCAATCCATACCAATTTGGTTTTATCATTGATGTATGGCAACATATTTTCTGGCTTAGATAAATCCAAAAAATGAAATTTAATTCCATATTTCGAATAAATCTTAGTGAAAATTCTATAAGAACCACCGTATAAATCGTTGCCTGTGATCACCTCATCGCCAGGTTGCAGTAACTTTAAAACGGCATCTGTGGCGCCCATACCGCTAGAAAAAGCTAAACCGTATTTAGCGTTTTCTAAAGCAGCTAAACAATCTTCTAATGCTTTACGCGTAGGGTTTGTACCTCGCGAATATTCATAACCTTTATTATCGCCCGGCGATTTTTGCCAGTAGGTTGATGTTTGATAAATTGGTGTCATCACGGCACCAGTTGTTGGGTCAGGTTCTTGACCTGCATGTATAGCTTTTGTTGCGAACTTCATCTTAGTAGTATCAGGATGTGAGTACAGTATTAAGAATTAGCTTCAAGATTTGTATGTCAAACCTAAAATCCTAAATCTTAAACCTTAAATTTATTTAATATGCTCTGGCAAATAATACGCGTTGCGTTGATGGCTTGCCAGAATAAATACAAACACCATCTTCCAATTTGTTATCTAAAGGAATACAGCGAATTGTTGCTTTTGTTTCTTCTTTAATTTTTTGTTCAGTTTCTGGATTTCCATCCCAGTGGGCAGAAATGAAACCAGCTTTATCATCTAACAATGTTTTAAATTCATCGTAGCTATTTGCCTCTGTAATGTGATCATCACGATAAGCTAAAGCCTTATTAAACATAGCGGTTTGGATATCTTCCAGCAACTTAACAATGTAAATATCCAATCCTTCTTGCGGCACAGTTTGCTTAACTTTAGTATCCCTGCGGGCTACTTCAACTGTTTTGTTTTCTAAATCTCTACCTCCTATTGCAATTCGAATTGGAACTCCTTTTAGCTCGTAATCGGCAAATTTAAAACCAGGACGCTGGGTATCTCTATCATCATATTTAACAGATACGCCTAAACCTTTTAATCGCATGGTTAATTCATTTACATAGGCCGTAATTTTCGCTAAATCTTCATCCCCTTTATAAATTGGCACAATTACAACTTGTATCGGTGCTAACTTTGGTGGAATAATCAAACCAGAATCATCACTATGTGCCATAATTAAAGCACCCATTAATCGTGTAGATACACCCCATGATGATGCCCAAACATGGTCTAATTTTCCATCTCTACCTGTAAATTTTACATCAAAGGCTTTTGCAAAATTCTGACCTAAAAAGTGTGAAGTTCCTGCTTGCAATGCTTTACCATCTTGCATTAAAGCTTCTATACAATAAGTATCAAGCGCACCTGCGAAACGTTCATTTGGGGATTTTCTTCCCCGTATTACAGGTACAGCAAGCCAATTTTCGGCAAAATCTGCGTAAATGTGTAACATACGTTCGGTTTCTTCAATAGCTTCCTGAGCTGTTGCATGTGCGGTATGCCCTTCTTGCCATAAAAATTCCGCAGTACGTAAAAACAACCTGGTACGCATTTCCCAACGCACAACATTTGCCCATTGATTGATAAGAATTGGCAGGTCGCGGTAAGATTGAATCCAGCCTTTATAAGTATTCCAAATTATAGTTTCGGATGTCGGGCGAACAATTAATTCTTCGTCTAATTTAGCGGTTTCATCAACTACAATATTTCCATTACCGTCATTTTTTAATCGATAATGTGTTACAACCGCACATTCTGTCGCAAAGCCTTCAACGTGAGATGCTTCCTTTGAAAAAAATGACTTAGGAATGAACAATGGGAAATATGCATTTTGATGGCCAGTATCTTTAAACATTTTATCTAAAACAGCCTGCATTTTTTCCCAAATAGCATAGCCATTTGGCTTAATAACCATACATCCGCGTACTGCCGAATGTTCTGCCAAATCGGCTTTTATTACGATATCGTTATACCACTGTGAATAATCTGCTTCCCGGCTTGTAATTTCTTTGCTCATGTTATGTATTTGGAACGTAAATTGTATGTTAAATAATGTGAAATTCAGCCACAAATTTATAAATTTATGCCTACAAAACGATTACGAAACCAAAGCATTAAATTTTAAATGATAAATGCCTGAATTTTTCGGCTAGAATTGCTTTTATACAATCTACACACACAACTAAATATAAACACAATGAAACCAATTAAATTTTTACCCATTGTTATGATAGCGGCCGCTGGGTTGGTTGCATCATGCTCTACATCAAAAATGGCTTCTACCAACACCACTGATGATGTTTATAATACCGTGGCAAAAGCCAGAGAGGTAGAATATGTAGCTCCTGCTCCACAACAGCAGCAGCAACAATACAGTCAAAATGACCAGGAATATGATGAGTATTATGGCACAAGTAACCCATATTACGACATGGATTATTCATCAAGAATAAATCGTTTCTATAATGGTTCTACATTTAGGGGCTACTACGACCCATATTATGATAATTATTATTACGGAAACAGTTATGGCAATTCAAACTTTTTAGGTTATGGTTTGGGTTGGAATAGTGGTTATGGTTTAGGCGGCTGGGGAGGCGGATTTGGCTGGGGCGGAGGTTTCGGTTACGGAAACATCTGGAACAATCCTTTTAATTATGGCTATTTCGGTTACAGTCCTTACGGCTTTGGCGGTTGGGGACCTTACTCCTACTACGATAGATTTGGTTGGGGCGGTGGCTTTTACGGTGGTGGATACGGCATAGGCGGTGGATATTATGGTGGAGGCTTTGGAGGTGGTTACGCAAATCGTAACAGCAGACCAAGACCAAACAGAGATGGTGATAATCGTGGGTCTTATGGAAATGGTGGGTCAGGAATTAACCCTGTTAGTGGAAATTATGGCAGACCATCAGTTACTTCAAATAATTCAGGTAGACCAGAACGATATTCAAATGGAAGTAATGGTTCATCAATCAATAACGGCCAAGGACGAGTTAGTTCAAGACCATCACGTGATGATAGTTACAGACCACAACCACAAATCCAACAATCTCAACCAGCTTCAAGACCTGATAGAGGAAGTTATAGTCCACCTGCACAATCCTCAGGAAGTAGCGGTGGCGGAAGTTCTAGTGGCGGCGGCGGTGGTGGCGGCAGACCAACAAGAGGCGGCGGTAGATAATTTTAGCACATACACACATTTATAACATGAAACTAAGATCAATATTCATTGTGGCAGGAATAGTTTTTGCCAGCAATTCTTTATATGCACAATACACCAGTGATGTGTTACGATTTTCACAATCAGAGCCGGGCTCTACAGCACGTTTTAAAGGTTTGGGCGGTGCACAAACTGCATTAGGTGGAGATATAAGTTCACTTTCAGCAAATCCAGCGGGATTAGGTTTTTTTACGAAATCTGACTTTAGCTTTACCCCTGAATTCAACAACTTTAAAGTTGGTTCAGAATATCTTGGGAACAACACATCAGATAAACGCAGTAAAGCTGGAATTAATCAAATTGGGGTTGTATTTTATTCACCAGTTAATAAGGCTAAAGGTTCTGATTTAAATAATGGTTGGGTAAGTTTAAATTTTGGTGTTGGCTACAATAAGACAAATAACTTTAACTCAAATATTACATACTCAGGAAAGAATGCAAAAAGCTCAATGGCTGATTATTTTGCAGACTTAGCTGGTAATACACCAACAGGAAGCTTAGCATCTGGTTCTTTAGAACAAATGGCTTACAACAATTTTTTAATTGAATATGATCCTGCGGGATATTTTCCAACTACTGCTTTAAATAGCAACCAACAAAATATCATTCGTCGTTCGGGTTCGCAATCTGAATTGAATATCGGTATGGCTGGTAACTATGGTAATAAGTTATATTTAGGTTTATCATTGGGTTTAACCAACATCGATTATACTTCTGATTTAGCATTTTCTGAAAGTGGAAACAATCTAACTTTTGCTGGTCAAGATCCTGTATTCTTAAACGGAACATACAGTTTTGGGTTTAATTCTATTCAGCAAACCCGAGGAAATGGCATTAATGCCAAATTAGGTTTGATATACAAGCCTGTTAATGAGTTGAGATTGGGTTTGAGTTTTGTTACACCAACGTGGTATAGCTTAACTGATGATTATTCTGAAAACTTAAATACAAAGTTTAAAAGAGCGGATGGAACTAGCATTCCAGAATATACTAATCCGTTATCTAATTATAATTCAGAGTATAACTTAAGAACGCCTTATAAAGTTAGCGGTGGTGTTGCATACATTTTCGGTAATAGTGGATTAATTACTGCTGATGCTGAATATGTTGACTACAGCAGCATTCGCTTTAGCTCTAATTTTTCTACTGAAGAAACAAATACTAATCGCGATATTGCATCATTGTATAAAGGTAATGTTAACTATAGAGCAGGTTTGGAATTTAAATTGGTTGATCAATTTATGATTAGAGGTGGTTATTCGTATTCTGGTTCGCCATATAAAAATTTAGATTTTACTACTCAAGCTTACAGCGGTGGTTTAGGTTACAGGTTTGATAATTATTATCTTGATGTAACGTATAGACATACAAAATGGGAATCTACAAACTCACCTTATACCATATCATCAGACTATCCTGATTTTAATTTTACAGGTTCTGGCCCGACAGCCAATTTGAAAAATACAGCCGATAATGTTTACTTAACATTTGGTGTTAAATTTTAAAAAATAGTTTGTACTGCTTAAAAAAACTCCTGACATCCTCAGGAGTTTTTTTTATGGTTTTTTAACCTCAATTGTTTCCTCTCCAAAAACGACACCATTTTCACTAACGCCTTGAATAATTATTTTAAACGGTCCTGTTAAATCACCTGTGGTAAATTTTAATACTGTATCGCTTTTACCATCCATAAACAGTTGGTAATTCCAATATACCGTTGGAAAGTTTATTGGCTCATTCATATTAGTAATATCCGACACGTAAAATTCTTTAGGCAAAGAAATGCCTCTTAATACTAAAAAATTTGGATTAACTGGCTGTTCTAAACAGCCTTGATAAACAATACTTCTTCCGTTAGATGGATATGTTTTTCCTTTTACGGGAAGTTTTCCAAAACTGTGATTTTGACAATTAAGTATTCCGTAGTCGCAAACATAATCACCACAAGCGTTTCTTCCATACACATTTGAAGCAAAGCTTATATCATCTACTTTCTTTTTTATTGTTACTTCATTTAATTTTATCCCCGATAAAGATGTTATATTTTCATAGTCAGGGGTTAAAGAGCTCATTGTGGTTTTATTTTCAGTATAATTCAATTTGCTCTGGTACAATTGAATGGCTTCAGATGGATCAACCAATTTAACTTCATATAGTGCGCTGTTTTTTTCTCCGATATTTAGCCAGATTTTAGATTTTCCATCAGTTAAAAGTGTATTGTATGGCAACAAAAATCGTCCATTACTATCTGTGTTAAATGAATTGACATTATTTGCACCGATAGTATTTATTAAAACTGGTTTTGTTAAAGCTTTTTTATTTTTGGTAATAAAACCTGTGTATTCATATTCAGAAAACTGTTTACTTTGGTTTTGATTAGCAATTTCATGTTCTGGCCATTTGTATTTCCGCCAACCCTTTATCAACAGAATGTTTTCAAGATAATCTATGTTAGTGTATTTAATACCTGATAAATTTTTAGGAAGCAATTCCATTTCACTTTCCAAGAAAGCGTAATCAACAATATTTGTTTTATTTGAAAGCGCCATTCTATTGCTCTGTACTACAGCAACAGAGACCATTCCTTTTGCCAATTTATTATCATTGTTTAAAATTTTTAAATCCAATTTAACACTGTCTCTTGTGTTATAAACTGTTTTATTACTTTTAATCTGTAAGCGATTAATCTTATCAAAATGGGCAAAAAATATTCGTTCAGCGATGGGTTTATATGCACTATCTAACAGTGTGATTGTGTTTAACCCTATCGGTACAGAATCTAATTTCAATCGTACTTTTAAGGCTTCTTTAGCATTTAATTTCAAATCGCTTGATAAAAAAATTTCTTCATAATTGTGCACTACAATATGACCAACCCCACTAAAATTACTATAAATTAATGTTCGAAGTTCACTGTTGCTCAAAGCAGAGTTTAATCTGATTGTAGCACCCCTTTTGATGGGCTTTGGTAATTCAAAATCACCTAATATCTTACTATTATTTAGTAATTTAACAGAATACCTTAAATCTGATTTAGGTTTAAGCAAGAAACTTCCCATTCCTGAATAACTCGTACTGAGTGTATCCAAGACTTTTTCATTAGCGTATAAAACAGCTTTTGTATTTATTACTTTACCATGTAAGTCTTTAATTTCAAATCCAATTTTGTTCTCAACATCCAAGACAAGATTGCCGCTTTCAGGGTAAAAGTTTACAACATATTGATTTCTGCTTACCGGTAAATCCAATTTTGCATAGCTGATGTGATTGTTCTTTTTCACAACAACTGATATCTGATTATTATCTGAATTAATTTTATCTGTAGAATAATCAATCATCAATTCACCAATAATGCTTGTTTTGGCCTTACCTGATTTGATTATTTTACCTGCTTTACCAATGGTATAGGTTACATCCGCATTAGCAACGAAACGATTATCGCTCGATATGGCCTTTATTAATACGATACCACTTCCATTATCATTAGTTTTAAACGGAGAAATGCTCGCCAGTAAGGGGTTAATTGTAGTAGATTTAATTGTGATGGGCTGAACAAATTCAACATCCGGCAGTCCATTGAATTTAACGTTTGTGTTTGCGATAAACCTGTAATTTCCGCTTTGAATAGAATCCGGCAAAGTTAAGCTTCCAAAAACATACCCATTTTCTATCAAGAATTTTTCATGAACAACTACAGAACTATCTTGATTGTTAACTAAAGAAAGGTATAAACTATTATATTTTGATAAATCTGTAGCCGTTTTTAACAAGTAACCAGTAAACCATACCTTATCATTATTGGTATAAATATTTTTATCGAAATGGATAAATAACGTAGATGACTTATTTGAATTTGAATAGTTATAGAGATTTTTAGCCAAGCTATCCAACTTAACTATTTGGGCCTTCAAATTTAGATAAGAAAGGAAGCAACAAAAGAAACTGAAAACTAATATTTTTTTTTGAGGCATATCCGGAGTGATGTACCTAAAAATCTACATAATTTCTCACATATTCAAACTAAATAATTCCCGACAACACACCTCCTGCTTTAGCCATTTCATTTATTTTAGCTTCTACTTCAACGCTTTTTATCAGCTCAGGCGCATGATGAGGTTTTTTCCTCGCATCTACAATTAATGAACCCTTGCAGCCCCAATGTTTGTTGATGGTAAAATCATTTATACCATAAATATCTGCAGCAGGATTGCTTCTAGTAAAAGTTACCCAAACTAGATTGTTAATGCTTTTTGCAGCAAATTTTGCATCATCGCACAAAACAATTAAAGGTAGTCCTGATAAATCTATATCCCTTAATGCAATGTTTAATAATGCGATTTCTGCAGCTGTTTTTTCCGCATTTTGATATGGTTGAGCTTTTAAAGTAAATACACCCGGAATTGCAATATGCGCATCTGTAAACGAATCTGGAAATTGGATATCATTTGGTACTGTATCCCAAAGAGTTCTCTTTTCATTCCCTGCTGCTGCAAAAACCACTTTAGAACCACTATTTAATCCATCGCCGCTGTAATCTAACGTATCAATAGTTGTGTTTGTGTAGAAGTGCAAATCTGTTTTAAAGTCTATCCGCTTTAATATGTGTTGCAAGAATTCAGAAACATGATGTGTACTTAAATTTTCATCATCTTCACGTGCTGCAATAAATAAACATTTAGCTAAACTGAGTTGATTTTTACCAAGAATATGATTTGCAATGGTTAAAATTTCTTGAGGTTTCCGCTCCTTTAAATAGGGTGTGTAACGTTCGCTGCCTATAGCAAATAATAATGGATGCACACCAGCAGCATCAACTGCGTGAACTTCTTTTAAACCATGGATTTCTTGTGGAATGGCTGAACCGGTAATCTCATGAATCAGAGCACCAAAACTTGTATCTTCCTGCGGTGGGCGACCAACAACGGTGAAAGACCAGATTGCATCTTTTTTATGATAAACATTGTGCACTTTCATTAATGGGAATGGATGCGCTAAACTATAATAGCCTAAATGATCGCCAAAAGGTCCTTCAGATTTATTTTCATTAGGATAAACCATACCTGTAATGATGAAATCAGCATCTGCAGAAATACAAAAACCTTCATCATCATAGAAATACCTGAATCTTCTATCGCCAAGTGCACCTGCGAAAGTCATTTCTGATAAACCTTCGGGCAAAGGCATAACAGCTGCCAAAGGATGTGACGGCGGACCACCAACAAAAATACTAACTTTTAAAGGCTTGCCTAAAGCATTAGCCTTTGATTGATGAACCCCAATACCGCGATGAATTTGATAATGTAAGCCGATTTCTTTATCCTGAATGTAATCACTTCCGCCAAGCTGAATTCTATACATACCTAAATTGGCATTTAAAATACCTGGCTTTTCTACATCTTCGGTGTAAACCTGTGGCATGGTTACAAACGGACCACCATCCATTGGCCAATTTACTATTTGCGGCAATTTACTTATCGTCGTTTTTAGGAATTTACTTTTAGCTGAAGGGGTTTTTAAAGGCAAAGCCGATAGAGCAGACATAGCAGAACCTACATACTTGAAAGGATTTTTGAGTGCCTTCATTGGATCGTTTCTTAACGAAACCAATTGCTGCACTTTCGGCAAAGTATCTCTAAAAATGAATTTAGACCGCTCCAATGTGCCAAATAAATTTGATAACGCCGGAAACGAACTTCCTTTTATCTTCTCAAAAAGAATTGCCGGGCCGTTGCTCTCATAGATACGTAGATGTATGGCAGCCATTTCCAAATAAGGATCTACCTCTTCCTTTATTCTGATTAAATGACCGTGTTTTTCTAAATCTTTAACGCACTCTGCTAAACTGATATATGCCATATTCAA
The DNA here is from genome assembly GCF_003725795.1 of Pedobacter jejuensis. Taxonomy (GTDB): domain Bacteria; phylum Bacteroidota; class Bacteroidia; order Sphingobacteriales; family Sphingobacteriaceae; genus Pedobacter; species Pedobacter jejuensis. The sequence goes on from NZ_RBEE01000003.1 coordinate 92,047, forward strand.
AGATAGATATTTAGTAATTCTGTAAAACAAAAAAGCCGTAGATAAACAGCATTTACGCTGTATATCTACGGCTTTTTACAATAAAAAGATTATTATTTCTTTCCAGCGAATGAACGAAGCATCCAGGTATTTTTTTCTTTAAACTGCATGAAACGATTCACCATATCATTAGAACCATCATCTCCTGCTTTATCAGTAGCTTCTAGCAGTTCTCTTTCAATTTCTATTAGGCTTGCCATATCATCTAAAATCGCATCAACCATATCAAGATCTTTCATACCAATGGTATCAATTTCTTTGATTTTAGATTCTTTGATGTAATCTGCAAAACGACTGTGAGGTGGTTTACCTAAAGTTAAAACACGTTCAGCAATTTCATCAATGGTTAATTGAGCATTGGTGTAAAGCTCTTCGAACTTTACGTGTAAGGTAAAGAAATTTTGTCCTTTAATATTCCAATGACAACCTCTTAATTTTTGATAATGTATATGGTAATTAGCCAGGTAGTCGTTTAAAAGATCTACAACAGGTTTAACCTCTTTCTCGTTTAAGCTGATTTCTTTAGCGTCCATTTTAATTTATTTTTGAATTGATTATATGCCAACGTAACAACTAAATAAAAGAAAAGTTTCGCATAAATCTGTATTTAAACAATACCTTTTTTATCCTATCGTTTAATAAACATAATTATAGTAGCATTAAAAATATAAGTATTTGTAAATTAATAATATATGAATTTTAGCATAATACAATCAGTATAAAATTGGCCTGTAATCAACGGCTAAAAACTATTGGTTTTATAATTTTATTCGTATAATTGCTTCCCCTGATTAAAAAATTTAAAGAAAATAAATGTATAAGATAGGCTTATCTGCCATAGTATTATTAGCGCTAAATGTAGCTACCGCTAAGGCAAACGCATTAATCGACTCCATAGGAGTAGAAAATAATAACGGCAAGAAATTAATTATTCATCAAACGGCTGCGAAAGACACCTATTATGCTATTGGTAGAAGATACAATGTTGCTCCAAAAGACATAATGGCTTTTAATGAGAATAAATACCTGCAAATAGGTGTTATCATAAAAGTTCCAACAAACATACCTTTTGTAACAACGTCGGGTAATACCCAACAACCAGCAAATACTCCGGCAAATGTTACCGAGCATGTTGTAAAACCGAAAGATAATTTAAACATGCTTGCTGAAAAGTATGGCACCACAGTTAATGAGTTAAAAGCACTCAACAATCTTAAAAATATTAATTTAAGTATTGGGCAGGTTTTAAAAATCCCTGTAAAAAATGGTGAAGCTGTACAGGCTCAACCAACAGTGATTCCTGTTTCGAAAACCGAACCGACAAAACCTGTTGAACAAGTTGTTACAACACAGCAGACTAAGGAAATGGCAACTCAAACATTAGTAGAGCATATTGTACAGCCAAAAGAGTTTCTAGGGAAAATTGCAGAAAAGTATCGAACAACAGTTGATGAAATAAGAAAACTAAATAATCTATCTGGAAATAATTTACGTATTGGCCAGAAATTAAAAATTCCTGCTACTAAAAATGTTGAAGGCGATAAGGTTGTAACAACAGTAGAGACTGTTCAAATTGGAACAGAAGTTAAAGATGCTACAGGTACTCACACGGTAAAAAAAGGCGAAAGTATATTTAAAGTCGCTCAGCAATATGGCATTACTGCATATCAAATCAGGCGTTTAAACAACTTAAGTGATAATACCCTAAATACTGGTCAGGTTTTGAAAATACCTACAGGGATTACAACCGAAATTCCTGTTGTTAAAGAAAAAACGGTAGAGGTTATTGTTAAGGATAAAGATACTATTCCAGGCGAAAGCTTTCTTTACACAGTAGGAACAGGAGAAACTATTTTTAATATTGCTAAGAAGTTTAATTTGACAGCTTACCAAATTAGAACAGCAAATAAATTAAATGATAATGCGATAACGGTTGGTCAGAAATTGATTATACCAAGACCACCTGAACCTAAATCAGTTAATGATTTATCTAAGCAAGAACAAGAAGTAAATCCAGATAGTACAGCTTTCAAAGACCCTAAACTTCGTGGCGCACCAAGTAAATATGGCTTGAATCAAATTGAAGAAAAAGGAACAGCAGTTTCTATTACTGATGCAGATTTAGATGCATCGAAAATGTTGGTTTTACACCGCACCGCCCCTATTGGTACCATAATTAAATTAACCAACCCAATGACTAATCGTACAGCATTAGCAAAGGTTGTTGGTAAATTTACTGAGAACGAATCCACAAAAGATGTTATAATTGTAATGACTAAAGCCGTAGCAGATTCGCTTGGCGCCTTAGACAAAAGATTTTTCTGCAATTTAACGTACGGTGTGCATGAACTTGAATAAAAAACCATTTATAATTGGGATTGCCGGAGGAAGCGGCTCTGGCAAAACTTTTTTCTTAAACTGTTTCCTTCATCATTTTAAACAGGATGAAGTTACGCTTGTTTCACAGGATGACTACTACATCCCTGCTGGTGATATGACCCAGGAAGAAAACAAACTGTTTAATTTCGATTTACCCTCGACAATTGATAGTCAGCAGTTTTTGAAAGACATTAAACAATTGCTTGATGGCGAAGTAGTTTATAAAAAGGAATATAATTTCAATAATCCACTTGCGGTTGTTAAAATTTTAGAAATAAAATCAGCACCAATCATTATTGTTGAAGGCTTGTTTATCCTCCATTTTAAAGAAATTGCAGCATTATTAGATCATATGATTTTTGTTGATGCAGATGAACAAGTAGCGCTTGATCGCAGGGTAAAAAGAGATGGTTTGGAACGTGGATATCCGGAGGAAGATGTACTTTACAAATGGCATAATCACGTTTTGCCGGCTTACAAGGAGTATTTATTGCCATATAAAGATATCTGCCATAAGATTGTGATGAACAATACCAATGAGCCAGACGAAATTATAGCCATTACCGAGGATATTTCTAATAACTTAAGAAACAGCATTCTAGTTGATATAAACTAATATGCAAATGGATTCATTTTCATTAGCGTTGAGCTTTATAGCCATTATTTATTGGCTTTATCTCCTTGATCCATTGAGAATGAAACCGCCATTTAGGTTATACAAAGCATTGCTAAACGATAAAAAAACGCTTGTAATTCACATCGTCATTTCATTAGTATTAGCTGCTATTGCAATAATAAGCATCATGAATGCGGGACAAGATTTATTCTCCTTTGTTCCCATATTATTTATTTCTTTGATATTTGTAGTAAATAATATTTCTAAAAAAATTAATCTTCGAGATTTTCATCTCATTCTACGTGGGGAAAAGACTCACAATAACTGGTTCGATATACTTGCCAGTATAATTGTTATAGCACTTCCTTTTATGATAAACTCTGGAATCTTTGTTGCTTTAAAACCTAACTAGTTTAGTTGCATTTCAGGGATTTCACCTTCAACTACTAACCTTCCTAAAGTAGATTGCTTAATAAAATCGACACTAACACCAGGAGCACGTTCTAAAAGTTTAAAACCACCTTCTGTTAAAATATCCAATACAGCAAGTTCGGTGACTACTTTCCTTATACATTTTACGCCAGTTAACGGCAAGGTACAATTTGGCAACAATTTACTTTCTCCGGCTTTATTTATATGTTGCATAGCAACGATGATATTCTTAGCCGATGCTACCAAATCCATCGCTCCGCCCATACCTTTGACCATTTTCCCTGGAATTTTCCAATTGGCAATATCTCCGTTTTCAGAAACTTCCATAGCCCCTAAAATTGTTAAATCAACTTTCTGTGCTCTAATCATACCAAAGCTCATTGCCGAATCAAATATGGATGAACCTGGTAAAGTAGTAATGGTTTGTTTTCCGGCATTAATTAAATCAGCATCTTCTTCGCCCTCAAACGGGAAAGGCCCCATACCTAATAATCCATTTTCAGATTGTAATACGATATTTATTCCTTTTGGAATGTAATTGGCAACCAATGTCGGTATTCCAATACCCAGATTAACATAGTAACCATCTTTTATTTCTTTAGCAATACGTTGTGCGATTTCTTCTTTTGAAAATGCCATGTTTTTAAAATGAGTGAATTAGTGAATTTTGAATGAGAGAATATTGAATGAGTGAATTTTGAATGAATAATGAACTAATGACCAATTAACCAATCACCAATGAACCAATGACTAATTAACTAATGACCAATAAACTAATGAACCAATAAACTAATGAACCAATTAACCTATTTCTTCCGAACCGTTCGTTGTTCAATTCTTTTTTCATAATCCTTGCCCTGAAAAATGCGATGAACATAAATTCCGGGAGTGTGTATGTGGTCGGGATCCAATTCACCAGCTTCTACCAATTCCTCAACTTCAGCGATGGTAGTTTTGCCTGCCATTGCCATAACCGGATTAAAGTTTCTGCTTGTAGAACGGAAAATTAAATTACCTGCGGTGTCCCCTTTCCAGGCTTTTACCAATGCAAAATCAGCATCAAAAGCATATTCCATTAAGTAATCCTTTCCATCAAAGTTTCTGATTTCTTTTCCTTCGGCAACTTCGGTACCCACACCAGCAGGTGTAAATATCGCTGGCATACCGTAACCAGCAGCTAAACATCTGGTTGCAAGTGTTCCTTGAGGTATTAAATCAACCTCTAGTTCGCCGCTTAAAAGTTGCCTCTCAAATTCAGCATTTTCACCAACATAAGAAGATATCATCTTTTTAACCTGACGTTGCTTTAACATCAATCCTATTCCAAAATCATCTACGCCAGCATTGTTAGAAATACATGTAAGGTTTTTAGTTTTTTTTGCAACTAATGCGTTTATGCAGTTTTCAGGAATGCCACATAATCCGAATCCGCCAAGCATAATGGTAACGCCATCAGATATATCATGGATGGCTTCTTCAGCGCCTGATACAACTTTATTTATCATTTTATGAATATTATGGTTAGACCGCTAAAGTACAGAAAGCAGATAGCTTTTTAAAATATTTGATGCAGGATTTGAACACAACTTCAACACCCCTTTAAAGAATAATGAATTGGAATTAATCTAAATAACAATTACCTTTGCAACGTGATATTTAATGATAACGACGATTTAAGAATTCCAACAGACCCAGAATTTCAAAAAGGGATGGGTTTTATATTCAGCTGTACTGCCGAACATAAAAAATGCTGCGAAAAATATAAAAAAGGAAAACGATGTAAGAAATGTCCTGGTAAGGATAAAAAATAATTATTTATAAATTTCGATTATTTTATCATCGGTTCCGTTACTCGTACACACATAGATTTTTCCTTCTGGCGATACACAAACATCTCTCATTCTGCCATAAGTATTCACAAAGAAATCCTTCGTTCCATCAATTTTAGTTTGAGCATCATCTAATTTCAGCTGCATAAGCTTGGTATTTTTCAACACGGCTAATAATAATGAATTTTTAAACTGAGGAATATAATCAGAATTGTAATAAGCCACTCCACTAGGCGCAATGGTTGGTGTCCAGGTAATTAATGGAACCGCAACATTATTAGCTGAGCAAAAACCCTGCTCTCCACTTTCGTTACATAAACCCTTAATATTAGGCCAGCCATAATTTCTGTTTTTTTCAATGACATTGATTTCGTCATCCGAATCAGGTCCGTGCTCTGAAGAGAAAATTTTATTACCCACCTGTACCAAACCTTGAGGGTTGCGATGCCCGTAAGACCAAAGCGGGTTGTTGGGATATGGATTATCTGATGGCACTGAACCATCTAAATTTAATCTTAGAATTTTACCCGAGGTAGAATTTATATTTTGTGGTGTATTGGTATCTGCGGCGTCACCAGTTGAAATAAAGAGTTTCCCACCACTAATCAATAAACGCGAACCGTTGTGTGTAGAAGACGCACCAATATTATCAATTATAGTTATCGGGTTAATTAACGCTCCACCTGAATAAGTATATCGAACAATTTTTTCTTTATAGCTACTTCCGTAATTATAAGCGACAAAAACCCATGGATTAGTAGAAAAATCTGAATTCAAAGCAATCCCAAGTAAACCACCTTCACCGTTTTCTCTAACTTCAGCAATTGTAAGTAATGGAACTATTTGTCCGGTGGCAGGATTTAAACGACTAATTTTACCACCTCTTTCTGTAAACCAAATGAAATTATCAGAGCCATAAACCATACCCCATGGAAATCTCAAACCTGAAACAGCAACTCTGTTTTTTAACTCAACGTCTGGTAAATTTCCTGTATCACCATCATCGCTTTTATTTTTTTTGCAACTTGTGCACATCAATAGCACAACCAAACAGGTGATAATTGCTTTCATAATTTCCGGATTTCAATGACAACAAATATAACACCTTATAGTTTTAGCAATCAGTGATTTATCAATTCAAATATACGTAAGTTATACCATCACCACCTCTATCGGCATGTTCATCTTCCATCCTATTTACCTGGCTATATTTTTTAAGGTATTCCCGAATCATTTTTCTTAAAATACCATCTCCTTTGCCATGAATTAATTTTATGGATGGAAAGCCAAGCATTATTGCCTTATCTAAATACTTTTCAACTTCAAAAAGCGCATCTTCAGTACGTTTGCCACGTAAATCAAGTTCTGCTCTAAAGCCAGAAACTGCTTCATTCATCCTACCGGCAAAAGAACCAGCACTACTTTGAATAACTTTTTTTGCCTCCTTGTTGCTGATTTTTTGAACACGATTCTTCTTCACGTTTGACCGCAAATCACCCATAGCCAAAACCAGTTCATTTCTATTAATTTCCAATACCTGAGCAGTAGTTTCGCTATCCGTAAACTTAACCCAATCTCCAACAGCAATTTCACCATCAACAACTACGAGTTGAGGTTTTGGTTTTTCTTTAGGATTGGTATTTTTAACCAACTCTTTTTGCAAATTCTGCCTCAACTCCTTTGTTATAACCTTATCGGCTTGCTTTTCTTTAATTTCGGCAATTGTATTTTCAACAAGTTTGTTGGCATTTTTAATAATATTTTGTGCTTCCTGCTTTGCTTCTTTAATTAAAACTCTTCTATTTTCATCCAAAAAAGCCCTTAATTTTTCATTTTCAGCAACCAGGTTTTTGGCTTTGTTTTGTTGATTTGCTAAACTAACTTTGGTATCATAAATGGTTTTCTTTTCCCGTTCTAAATCTACCAGCATGGTATCAACCCGGTTTTGATTGGAACCGGTTTTCTGTCGGGCGAGTTGAATAACTTCTTTCGGCAAACCTATATTTTGCGCAATTTCAAAGGCATACGAACTACCTGGTTTACCCATTTCCAAAATGTATAGCGGCTTCATTTTGGCATTATCAAAAAGCATTGATGCGTTTTCCAAACCTTCGGTATTACCCGCAAACAGTTTTAAATTAGAATAGTGCGTCGTAATCACACCACGTACTTTTTTATTGTTTAATACTTCTAAAACAGCTTCAGCCATTGGTCCGCCAAATTGAGGGTCGGTACCTGTACCAAATTCATCAATTAGCACCATTGTTTTAGGCGAAGCGTGTTCTACAAAATAGCGCATCTTTTTTAAGTGAGCACTATAAGTACTTAAATCGCTTTCTATGGATTGATCATCACCAATATCAGCATAAATATTTTCAAAAATCCCTACTTCGCTATTGGCATCAACAGGAATTAATAAACCAGTTTGAAGCATAATTTGCAATAAACCAACAGTTTTCATACAAACCGATTTACCACCTGCGTTTGGTCCTGAAACTAAAACAACCCTGGTTAATTCATCTATATGAATGTTTAATGGTGTTACCGTTTTCTTTTCGGCTGCAAATGATAAGGTTAATAAAGGGTGCCTTGCATTAATCAGTTTTGTTTTAGGTTCCTTCAATAAACCGGGCATCTCCCCTTCTATTTCGATGGCAAATAATGCCTTTGCTCTAACAAAATCAAGTTTGGTTAAAAATCCATGATAAGATAGTAGAAGTGGCGAATAAGGTCGAAGCTCATCCGTAAGGGCAATTAAAATTTTTATAATTTCTCTACGTTTATCAAATTCTAAATCGCGGAGTTTGTTGTTTAGTGTAAAAACTTCTTCAGGTTCTATGTAAACCGTTTGCCCGGATGCAGATTCATCATGAACGAAACCCTTAAGTTTACGCTTATTTTCTGCCAAAACCGGAATACACATTCTTCCATCACGAATGGTTAAACTACCATCTGCCACCCAATTGTTTGCAACTGCTTGCTTATAAATAGAATCCATTCTTTTTCTAACATCTTGCTCGGCTTTAGCAATTGATGAGGAAATTTCCTGTAATTCTTTAGATGCATTTGGTTTGATTTTACCTTTAATATCAATCACATTTTCTACCTTACGCAGAATATTTTTTTCAATAGGCAGATGTTCAAACAGGGCTTCTAGTGTTGGATAAACTTCTGCTCTTTCTTCAAAAAACCGAAGTACAGAAAAAACAGTTTGTAACGAAGTATAAATCTTAAACCATTCATCTTCTTGCAAATAAGTACCTTCAACACGTATCTTTTCGATTAATGACTTAATATCAAAAAACGAATTAATTTGTAAAGGCTCTTGGTTTTGGATGATGCTTTTAAACTCGTTGGTTTGTCGCAAAAACTTATCAATTTGGTCAAAACGGTTCATAACCTGCATCTTTTGAACCATTGTTTGCCCCATCGGACTTAAACAATGCTTACTGATAAGCTGCCTGATTTCTACAAAACCTAAACGCTCTAAACAATTTTCGGGATATAACATATTATTTAACTGCAGGAAGAACTTTTACTTTTGATTTTGATATCGAATCTGCCTTTTCCATGGCTCGCTTCCTTTTCTCCAAGGTTCTCGAAATATTTTTATAAATTTTATCCAAATCTGCCGGATGGGTGTAGTAATATTTCATACTATTTGCAAATTTTGAAGAATCTATTCCAAACTTTTTATATATACCCCTGTAATAACCTGCTGCAACTTTTTTAGTTGTATCTGGTGTGGGTAAGGTAGAAATATAACCATCTACAACATGTATATCATACAAAATCTTTTGCATTTTATCTGGCTCAATAATATCGTTTGGCCTTTTAGCTTTACAAGCAAACAATATAATTGTTGCCGCTAAAACGCATATCAAATTTCTCATTTAGAATTAAAGTATTATTTATTGCCCAAATTGCAACAAGGTTATTAATTTTACGCAAAAATAGTTATAAATGAGCATAGCTGATAATCTTAAACAATATAAAAGTGAAGTAGAAAAGGATGGCGTTAAACTTATCGCTGTTTCTAAAACACAATCAAACGAAGTTCTTTTGGAGGCCTACAACGCAGGACAGCGAATCTTTGGCGAAAATCAAGTTCAGGAGATGGTTGATAAGCAATTGCATTTGCCACAAGATATCGAATGGCACATGATTGGGCATTTACAGTCAAATAAAGTTAAATACATTGCTCCATTTGTTAAGTTAATTCACGGTGTTGACAGCTTAAAACTACTGCAAGAAATTAACAAGCAAGCCCTTAAAAATAAACGAGTTATCGATTGCCTTTTGCAAATCTACATTGCTGATGAAGAAACCAAATTTGGTTTAGGTTACGATGAAACCATTGAACTTTTACGTTCTGATGAATATCAAACACTTAAAAACATTCGTATTGTTGGCTTGATGGCCATTGCTACAAATACAAAGAATGAAAAGCAAATCAAAGTAGAATTTAACGAATTGAAAGTTTTCTTTGATGGTTTGAAAATTAGCTTTTTTAGTAGTGATGACAGCTTTAAAGAATTATCAACGGGCATGAGTGCCGATTACAAAATTGCTATAGAAGAAGGTAGTACCATGGTAAGAATTGGTAGTGGAATTTTTGGTAAAAGAATAATTAAACATTTTAAAGCTGACATTTCGGCAAATTAATTAAAATGATAGATACGAAAATAAGGGAAGCAGTTGCAGCGGATTGTACAAGAATTTTAGAATTAATTAATGAACTGGCTATTTACGAACGAGCTCCAGAAGAAGTAACCGTTACCTTGGAACATTTTATTGATGCAGGTTTTGGTGAAAGTCCAGTTTGGAAAGCATATGTTGCAGAAGTTGATAATATTATAGTTGGTTTTGCGCTATATTACACCCGTTATTCTACCTGGAAAGGTTGTAGATTATATTTGGAAGATTTTATCATAACCGAAGAATATCGAGGTAAAGGCATTGGTAAAATTCTTTTTGAAAAGGTAATCGAAACTACTAAAAACGGTAATTATAGCGGTATGGTTTGGCAAGTTTTAGATTGGAATGAACCGGCAATCAATTTTTACAATAAATATAAAGCTCATCTGGAAGAGGGCTGGCTAAATGCTTCTTTTTCAAAAGAACAGATTAAGGGATTTTAATTTATGGATATTTTTAAATTCGGGGGTGCTTCTGTTAAAGATGTTGAAGGTGTAAAAAACCTGGCTAATATTGTTAGCGAATACAAAAAAGGTGAATTGCTAATCGTAGTATCTGCAATGGGCAAAATGACCAACAAACTCGAAGAACTTACACAAGCTTACTTACTACAAAGCGATACTGCACATTCTATTTTTGATGAGGTAAAACATTTTCACTTTAATCTGATTGAAGAACTTTTTAAAGGAACCAATAATCCGGTTTACGATGATGTAGCCAATACATTTGTAGAAATAGACTGGCTATTAGAGGATGAGCCTGATAATGATCCCGATTATATTTACGACCAAATTGTATCAATCGGAGAAGTGGTTTCTACTAAAATTGTAGCTGCATGGTTAAATGAAACTAATATTAAAACACTTTGGGTTGATGCAAGAAATTATATACAAACAGACAATACTTATCGTGAAGGTAAAGTAGATTGGGACAAAACCAATCAGCTAATCCAAAGAGATTTGATTAGTCTTTTGCATCAAAATATTATCGTTACACAAGGCTTTATTGGTGGCACAAGCGAAAACTACACAACTACTTTGGGAAGAGAAGGCTCCGATTATTCGGCCGCGATTTTTGCATCATGCCTGAATGCTAATGCCTTAACCATTTGGAAAGATGTTCCGGGTGTGTTAAATGCCGATCCAAAATGGTTTGATGAAACAGAAAAGATTCCACAACTATCTTATCACGATGCGATTGAGCTGACGTATTATGGCGCAACCGTTATTCATCCAAAAACCATAAAACCATTACAAAATAAAGGCATACCACTATTTGTACGTTCATTTTTGCAGCCTGAAGCAAGTGGAACCGCAATTACAAAGGAGAGCAATCCACTACCTGTTCCTTCTTTTATATTCAAAATAAACCAGGCTTTGATTTCTATTTTCCCGAAGGATTATTCTTTTATTATCGAGGAAAATCTAAGTAACATATTTGAACTTTTCCACCAGCACAAAATTAAGATTAATACAATGCTTAATTCTGCCATTAGCTTTTCTGTTAGTGTAGATGATAATGAAGAAAAGATTACAAAACTGATTGCTGCACTTTCCACTCAGTTTACTGTTAAATACAATAAAGGACTCGAATTGGTGACGATAAGGTATTACAACCAACAAACAATAGATCGGGTAGCTGTAAATAAAGATATTTTGCTAGAAGTTAAAAGCAGACACACTTGTCAAATGGTGATGAAAAACAAAGTTTAATAAAAATGTTATTTGGTTAAAAACAATATGTCTATGTTTAACTAGACCTGTTTTGAACCGAAAAACAAATTAGAAATGAATAACAATATTTTAGATAAAGGCGTTCAGAATTACATTAATGCAAATTTAAATGCAGATGTAAATCAAATTGCTTTAGCTAAAAGCCCGTTTGATAACGTTACCGCTGCTGAATTAGCAAACCAAATTAATGCAAAAAAGAAAGCTGAGAAGAAATTACCTTCTTGGTATGTCGCAGAAAATATTTATTACCCGCAAGCACTTTCGGTAGAACAAACTTCATCAGAAGTTACAGCCAAATATAAATCTAAGTTAATAAAAGGAAAATCGCTGATTGACGTAACTGGAGGTTTTGGAGTAGATTCGTTTTATTTTGCGAAAAATATACACCATGTTGTTCATTGCGAAATTAATGCAGAACTATCAAAAATTGCTGAACATAATGCTAAAATTTTAGGCGCTAATAATATTGATTTCATTGCAGGCGATGGTTTAGAATTTATCAAAACTTCAAACCAAACATTTGATACCATATACATAGATCCTGCCCGTAGAGCTGAAAAAGGCAAAGTATTCATGCTAAAAGATTGTACACCCGATGTCGTTTCCAATCTTAATCTACTACTTGCAAAAGCGGAAAGAGTAATTATTAAAACAGCCCCATTGCTTGATATTACGGCAGGACTATCAGAGCTAACAAACGTAAGCGAAATTCATATCATCAGTGTAAAAAATGAATGCAAAGAATTGATTTGGGTTATCGATAAACGCTACGATAAGGATATTAAAATTGCTGCCGTTACTATAAATGAGAAGGTAAAGGAATTCAGTTTTTCAAAATCTCAATTTGCAACAACGGCTAATTTTGCTGAAGATGTAAATTTAGAAAAATACTTATATGAGCCCGATGCAGCGTTATTAAAATCGGGTGCATTTAATTTAATCGCTACGCAGTATAATTTAAGAAAGTTACAGCAACAAACTCAGTTGTATATATCCCAAACAATAAATAATAACTTCCCTGGAAGGATATTTGAAATAGAAGAAATTATTTCAAGCGGTGAATTAAAATCTAAAAAACTATTGAAGGGAAATGTTATCGTAAGAAATTACCCAGCCAAAGCAGAAGATTTAATCAGGAAATATAAAATTAGCAGTAGCAATGATAAGTTTCTAATATTCACTAAAAACTACCAAAATCAGAATATTATAATCAAGGCTTCAATAATTCAATATTATTAAAAAGGCTTCCCAAATTATGGAAAGCCTTTTCGCTTTTAGGGATGTACAATTGTATAATTTATACTTAAACTTTCTTAACGTTTACAGCCTGTAAACCTTTTCTACCTTCAGCAACGTCAAATTCTACCTGATCGTTTTCTTTTAAACTCTCAATTCCGCCTAAAACATCTTTAAAATGTACAAATAAATCCTTATTGTCTTCCTGAACAATAAATCCAAAGCCTTTCTGAGTATTAAACCATTTAACTTTTCCGTTAGCCATAAAAAAAATAAAAAATTGTATAAAAAATAAAACCCTTATCGCCTTGTTTCTTATTTTATACAATTAATAGGAATTTAAATCGCTTAAATAACCGGAATATGCACTAAATAGGGAAACAAAACTATCAAATATAATAATTACGGTTTTAAATTTATCGATTTTCAATTACGTAATAATAATTTTATGTTTCAATAACTTAACGAGCTTATCAGTTAATTCTCATAACATAATCACAGTTATGCTAACATCAAATTAATTATTTATTTGGCTGTGGTGTAGTACGTAAGTAAGGTTTAATAACAGTATGGCCTTTAGGAAACTTCTCAGCAATATCTTCCGTTTTAATGCTATTCATCACAATAACATCTTCTCCATCTTGCCAGTCAGCCGGGGTAGCAACACTATATTTAGCAGTTAATTGCAGCGAATCAATTACACGTAACACCTCATTAAAATTTCTACCTGTTGATGCAGGATAAGTTATGATAAGTTTGATTTTTTTATCAGGACTGATCACAAATAATGAACGTACTGTCAAGGTTTCTGATGCATTGGGATGGATCATATCGTATAAATTTGCAACAACCTTATCTGGGTCTGCAATAATCGGAAACTCAACAGAAGTGTGTTGCGTTTCATTTATATCATTTATCCAACCTTTGTGAGAATCAGCTGTATCTACACTAATGGCTAAAACTTTAACATTGCGTTTTTCAAATTCATCTTTTAACGCAGCTGTTCTGCCCAATTCTGTGGTGCAAACAGGCGTATAATCTGCCGGGTGAGAAAACAAAACTCCCCAACTATCGCCTAAATATTCGTAAAAATCGATTTCACCAATTGATGTGTTACTTTTAAAGTTTGGTGCCGTATCGCCTAATCTTATGCTCATAGTATTATTTTTTAAGTTGATTTAATCAAATTTACCAAATACTATACTAAATACATAGATTTTATATTTTTAAAATAAATATTATAAAAAAACCTTCTAAGCTTACGCCAGAAGGTTTTAAAAATATTAATTTGTTTGGGTTATTAGTTATACACCTTTATCATAAATACATAATCCTGCAACTTCTCAATCTGCTTGTCGCGTCTCATTCCAGATAAAATGCTTTTCTTATTAACAGTAAGTTTTTTACCTAAAGAATCTTGAGGAATTGCTCGCATAGCTTCTAATATATATTTTGATTTTACTGCGAATGATGCACCTTCTGCAGCTGTTTCTTTTCCACTGATAATACCTACCAGATTACCATTATTATCTAACAACGGACCACCGCTATTACCAGGATTTAAAGGAATTGCAACTTGGTATTGTGTTGTATCGCCTATGAATCCACTTTTAGAACTTACATAACCTTCACCCAACACGGCGTCATCTTTAGGATAGCCCCAAGTGTAAACGTTCTCACCTACACCGGTACTATTTTTCTTGATGGTATATGGTAATGCCGATAAATTTCTGAAATTCTTATCATCTATCTTTAAAATAGCAATATCATATTCAGAATCTCTGTGCACAACTTTTACTTTGAAAGATTCACCATCGCTGTTTTGAATATAAACTGAATCTGCGTCTTTAATAACGTGTAAGTTAGTAGCGATGTACCCATTGGTAGATACTGCAAAACCTGTACCTCCAAAATTACCTGGGTTGGTTAATTTGTTTACAGGAGTATTATCGCTACTTATCTTTCTAATTAGATTGTTTTGAGTTTTTAATGAATTATTAACCTGCTTGCTCAATTGAACATACTTATCAGTCTGTTGGCTATTGTGCTGTATAGAATAAATAGAAACAAATGATAAAACAATAAATGAAGCAGCAACTGCAATGGCAGATTTATGTTTGCGCCACAACTGAACAACCTTGGAAGGATGAGGACCTACTTGAGCAGAAATTGCATCTACATCAATTTCACTATGAATAGCGTCTAATTGTTCCTTTAAACGTAATTGCTCTGCATATTCTTCCATATTATGCAAAAACACCTTATGTGAAACAACCTTATGATCAATTGTTGCATCATTACGACGCAATTGTTCAAAGGCCTCAGTTTCCTGAGGATTAAGCTTACCTAACAGATAATCTTCAATAATTGCATCTAACTCTAAATCGTTTCTCATCTCAATTATTAATGTTGAAAAAATATTTTCTTTAATCGCTGCAGGCACTTATATTTTTGTGTTTTTGCGTTATCCGTATTGGTATAGCCAAACTTCTCGCAAATATCCTGCATGGATAAATTATTTATGTAAAAATCCTGAATAATGGTTTTACACGGTTCGCCTAAATGTTCCAATGCCGATTGCATTTTAACAAAGGCGGCATCTTTTTCTTCATGATGTTCTACATCCTCTTCAACAACAAACACATCCTCATAATCGGTAATGTTACCAGTCTTTTTACTGTTTTGAGTTAATTTTTTTAACCAAATACGACGGCAAACCGAATAAATATATGTTTTAAGCTTACTACTTAGTTCAAAATTACCTTCTTTAACTTTGTTATATAAAATGATAATTGCTTCCTGATAAACATCTTTTGCGTCATCTTCATTGCCATTATTATTCAGGATAAATTGCAATATCATTGCAAAGTGCGCCTTATATAACTTATTAAGTGTATCGCCGGAGTTATTTAGAATACCTAAAATAACCTCTCTATCTGTTGGAACTGAACTCTTTAAACCGTTATTCACCAATTAATACTTTTTTCTGTAAATAGTAACCCAATATTAGATAAAAAAAATATTTATAGCTACTAACTATACCTTAATACTATCCACATTACAACAGTAACCCAAATGGCAAGAAATATATTTTTATTTTTTTTAAAATAATCGGGTTACCTTTTTACCTTTGCGGCATTAACAGTAAATTAATTAATACTTAAAAAAAATCAAACATGAAAAATGCATTCAAATTAGGCTTTTTAGCTTTAGCTTTATCTTTATCAGTTGCAGCTTGTAATTCAGAAAAAAAAGCTGACGGTGCTGATACTACTTTAACTGATTCTTCTGCTATCGTTACTGATACAACTGCTACAGATACTATGGTTAAAGATTCTACTGTAAAAGATACTTCAGTAAAAGTTACTACTGAAAAAACTGAAGTTAAACACTAGTTTAATTTTACTCATAAAAAAATAGGCTTTGGAATAATTCAAAGCCTATTTTTTTTATTTTTATTTTTTTGGGTTACCTTTTTATAATTACGGTATTAAGGTATAATTAATAACTTAAAACAAAAAAAAATTCGAATATGAAAAATGCATTCAAATTAGGCTTTTTAGCTTTAGCTTTATCTTTATCAGTAGCTGCTTGTAACTCAGAAAAAAAAGCTGATGGCGCTGACACAACTTTAACTGATTCTTCTACTATCGTTACTGATACAACTTCTGTTGATACAGTTGTTAAAGATTCTACAGTTAAAGACACTACAGTTAAAGCTACAACTGAAAAAACTGAAGTAAAAAACTAATTTTTGCTTTAAATTATAAGAAAAGACCTTGGAATTTATTTCCAAGGTCTTTTTTTTATGATTATTAGATTCATTTTTACTATAATTGTATTAATAATCAACAATTTAACCACAAACAAATAAAAAATCATCCAAAATGAAAAATTCATTTAAATTAGGCTTTTTAGCTTTAGCTTTATCACTATCAGTAGCTGCTTGTTCAGAAAAAAAGGCTGCAGGTGCTGATTCTACAACGACTGATTCATCGGCAATGGACACATCAATGACTGATACCATGATGAAAGACACAATGATGAAAGACACAATGGCGAAAGATACTACTGTAAAAATGTAGTTTCAGTTTTCGTTTAAAAAAGGCTTCGGAATTTTCCGGAGCCTTTTTTATTTAAAAGAAACTTTCATTTCAACAATAATCCACCAATTGTAGTAAATTTGCGGCAAAAATATAATCCGCATAATGAATTTAACCTCACTACAAGCCATTTCACCAGTTGATGGACGCTACAGAAAAACAACCGAGAATTTAGCTGCTTATTTCTCTGAAGAGGCTTTAATCAAATATCGTGTTTTCGTAGAAATTGAATATTTTATTGCCTTATGCGAAATTAACCTGCCCGGTTTAGAAAACTTTGATAAAAATCATTACGCAGAATTAAGAAATATTCATAAAAATTTTTCGGAAGCTGATGCGCTTGAAATAAAAGAAACAGAAAAGGTAACCAACCATGATGTTAAAGCAGTAGAATATTTTATCAAAAGTAAATTCGACTCCTTATCACTATCAGCGTTTAAAGAATTTATTCACTTCGGTTTAACATCTCAGGATATTAATAATACCGCCATTCCATACTCTATAAAACTAGCACTTAATGAAAGTTATTACCCAGCTTTAGAAGTGCTTATTGATAAAATTAAAGCTCTTGCAAACGAATGGGCAGATATACCGATGTTGGCATTTACACATGGCCAACCCGCATCGCCAACTAAATTAGGTAAAGAATTTTTAGTTTTTGCAGAGCGTTTGAGCATTCAATTAAACAGTTTGAATCAAATACCAAATAGTGCAAAATTTGGTGGCGCAACCGGAAATTTTAATGCCCATCACATCGCCTATCCTCAGGTAAATTGGGTTCAATTTTCCAATCAGTTTGTAAATGAAACTTTGGGATTATCTAGAGCACAACACACAACGCAAATAGAACATTACGACCAATTTGCTGCCCAATGTGATGCATTAAAAAGAATTAACAACATCATTATCGATTTGGATAGAGATATTTGGACATACATCTCTAAAAATTATTTTAAGCAAAAAATTAAGGCTGGCGAAATCGGTTCATCGGCTATGCCACACAAAGTAAATCCGATTGATTTCGAAAATGCTGAAGGCAATGCCGGAATAGCAAATGCTTTGTTCGAATTCTTTGCGGCCAAATTGCCTATTTCCCGTTTGCAAAGAGACTTAACAGATTCTACCGTTTTAAGAAATGTAGGTGTTCCTTTAGCTCACACGCTAATTGCCATAAATTCTACTCTGCGTGGTTTAAATAAAATTATTTTAAATGAGCAAGCCTTACATGCCGATTTGGATGATAATTGGGCAGTAGTTGCTGAAGCCATTCAAACAGTTTTACGAAGAGAAAATTATCCAAATCCTTACGAAGCTTTAAAAGAATTAACACGAACAAACTCTAAAATAAATGCCAACAGTATCGCTGAGTTTATTGAAGGTTTAGATGTGTCTGAAGTTGTTAAAACTCAATTAAGAAGCATCACCCCTTTTAATTACACAGGCGTTTTTTAGTAAAATTAAATTGACGCTAAACAGACAGCACTTGAAAGCATTATTAAGCAGTATTTGTTAATTTTACACATTCTAATTGATTAAGACATGACGATTAACGTATATACAGAACAAACGCCTAACCCGGCCACCATGAAATTTATGGTGAACAAGTTATTGATTAATGGAAGTGAGGATTTTGCAACGAAAGAAAGTGCAGAAGTTTCACCATTTGCTAAGGAGTTATTTAAATTTAATTTTGTTTCAGGTGTATTTTTTGCCAGTAATTTTGTAACCGTAACCAAAACAGACGATGCAGAATGGGCAGATATTGAAGCAATTTTGAAAGAATTTGTTAAAGGTGCTGTAGAATGTGAGCTAAAAATTAAAGAAGCAACTGCCGAAGAAGCTCCAGCTTTCGAAGGTTCGGAAACGGAGATTAAAATTCAGCAAATTTTGCACGATTATGTTCGCCCAGCAGTAGAACAAGATGGTGGTGCAATAACATATAAATCTTTTGATGAAGGCGTTGTAACGGTAGAATTACGTGGCTCATGCAGTGGTTGCCCTTCTTCTACAATTACGCTGAAGTCAGGCATTCAAAATTTATTACAAAGAATGGTTCCAGAAGTTACTGATGTTGTTTCAGAAGCTTTGTAAACATATCATAATTACAAAAATAAAGCTCCCAAATTTAAAAATTTGGGAGCTTTATTTTTTAGAGAGCATAACTATTAAAAATATCTTTTGATGGCTTCCAACAATTCGGCTGTTATCTTCCCGTTTGTAGCCAGTATTTCTCTTTTAGTAAAGTAATCGCCTCCGCCAGAAAAATCAAAAACTTCTCCCCCTGCTTGCTGTACAATATAACAACCTGCAGCAAAATCCCATTGTTGTAAATTATATTCGAAAAAAGCATCAAAACGACCACAGGCTGTATAAACTAAGTCGATTGCTGCTGCCCCAATTCTACGTACACCGTGGCTTTTTTGCATCATCTCTTCTAACAACTTCAAGTATTGCGCTTGCTTGTCAAACTGATAATAAGGAAAACCCGTAGCCAATAAGCTTGATTTCAAATCTGGATTTTTAGAAACCTGAATTTCTTTCTTGTTTAAAAAAGCCTTACCTCCTTTATATGAATAAAAAACTTCTCCTCTGTTGAGTTCATAAACAACACCTAAAGTAGGCAATCCATCCTCATAAAGAGCAACACTAATGCCGTAAGCGGGTATGCCATGGATGAAATTAGTGGTTCCATCCAATGGGTCAATTATCCAGGTGTAGGTTTTTCCAACTCTGTTAATTGTCTTTTCCTCTGTAATAAATCCTGCATTAGGTATTAAATTTTCTAAGTTTTGAACGAGCATTTGTTCTGCAGTTTTATCTACATAAGAAACCATATCATTCAATCCTTTGTATTCTATCTTGTTTGCATCAAATTCTAAAGCTTCTTTACGGATAAAATTACCGGTGAGCTTAACAATGGATATGACTTTATTGCAAAGTAATTCGTAATTCATAGATTTTCAACTATTAACTTATAAAGTTCTGGCTGTTTTTGAGGCGAGATTTATGCCAATTTATTCTTATTTCGTAAGGAATAAAAACTTAGTGCAATACCACCTACAACCAGAAAGGTAGAAATCATTTCGGCTTGAGTGAATGGCGGCAAGCCAAAAACATGGTATTTAGAATTTACACGAATCAACTCGATACAGAAACGCTCTACACCATTTAAAATCATATAAATACCGAACATTAATCCCGGAGCCTTTATTTTATCTCTTATGCTCCATAAAAAAGCAAAAAGAATTAAGCAAACAATTACTTCGTAAATTGGCGTTGGATAAACACCTTGCGCCAGTTCGTTACAGAATTTCCCAGATGTACAACCAGGAATTGGAATCCCTTCTCCTACTACGTTATTAGGATATTTATAAGACCATAACCAATCTGGTAACCAGGAAAATGGTTTAGGATTTGGATTTACAATACCCCAATCGCCATCGCCAGATAAATGACAACCAATGCGACCAACTGCATAAGCCAGCATCATACCTGGACCGCCAACATCAAGCATGTGAAGTGGTTTAATTCCGTTTCTTTTAGCGATGATAAGTACCGCTGCACCTCCACAAATTAATCCGCCGTAAAAGGTTAAGCCACTAAACGATAGTAGTCGTTCTATCGGATGTCGAACAAAATCATCCCAATACTCTAAATTATCAAAAAACTTAGCGCCTAAAAAACCCCAAATCGCAGCCCAAACAATTAAATTACTCATTAATTGATATGGATGAACGGTTACAATAGTTTCTTTAGGTTTATCTAACTTGTATTTATCCTTTTCTTTATAATCCCAGTAAGCAAACAAAGCAGCCAATACTATACCGCCAATAATATTTCCCTTTGAAGACATTAATACACTTTGTGCATCATTTACAAACATCTTATAATTTAACAACGCATAAATTAATTTATAGCCGATGATGAATCCAAAAAGTCCGTTTAATACTAATTCGGAAGTTGTTGCAGGTTTACCAATTGTAACCGTTTTTTTAAATGGATGAAGAATACCTAAAGCTTCTTTGCGTTTTAATTCTTCAGAAAAAGCCCAATAGCCTGCCACAAAAGCAATCGCTACGAAAACGCCGAAAGTATTAAAGGGAAGCGGTAAGTTGATACCAAAAAGATATTCTAAAAAGTGCGAAACGGTAGGAAACATACAAATATTTTAAGGCGAAGATAGTAAAGAAAGCTGAAAGACTAAAAGGTTGTTTATGGAGCGATATTTTGAGGTAAAAGGTAAAATGGAAGATGGTTGAGGTTATTGGGCAGATGGATGAGGAATAAAAAAGAAATTGTAGAGTAGAATAAAACTTATGCTATGAATCCAAGCTTAATACTTGATACTAAATACTTGATACTAAAAATCATCCGTCAGACTATCAATCCAATCTGATACTTGAAATCCAAACTTGATACTTGCTACTAGATACTTGATACTTGATACTAAAAATCATCAGTCATCCTATAAATCCAATCTTGATACTTGCTACTAAATACTTGATACTAACAACTAATAACCAATCACTAATGAGCGTATGCGGATGTCTCCAATTCTGCTACCTCAACTTCTCCTTCAGCAGTCATTTCTATTAGCTTTACATTCTTGAGTTCGTTAACCATAATTGGATCATATTTGGCACGAACCTTCACGTAATTTTTTGTGAAACCATGCATATAACCCATTTTTTGGTCAGCCTCAAAAAGCACTTCTCCATTGGTACCAATTTGGGATTGATAAAAAGCTCTTCGTTTCTTATCTGATAAAATATGAAGCATTTTGCTGCGCTCATTTCTTACACTACCAGCTACTACCCCATTCATCTCTGCTGCTGCAGTTAATTCGCGTTCTGAGTATGTAAATACATGCAGGTAAGAAATATCAAGTTGATTTAAAAATTGATAGGTATCTAAGAAATCCTCTTTTGTTTCGCCGGGAAAGCCAACAATAACATCTACACCAATGCAACAATTTGGCATAACTTCCTTTATCTTCGCAACCCTTTCAACGTATAAATCTCTACGATAGCGACGACGCATTAAACCTAATATTTTATCAGAACCAGATTGTAAAGGGATATGAAAATGCGGAACGAAACGTTTGGAAGTAGCTACAAAAGATATAATTTCGTTGCTCAGCAGATTTGGTTCTATAGAAGATATTCGGATTCTTTCAATACCTTCAACTTCATCCAAGGCTTTAACCAAATCAAAAAATTTATCTTCACGTTCGCCATTTCGTATGCCAAAATCACCGAGATTAACTCCCGTTAAAACGATTTCTTTAACACCACTTTCTGCAATCATTTTCGCTCTGTAAACCACGTTTTCGATGGTATCACTACGGCTTGCTCCACGAGCCAGGGGAATTGTACAATACGTACAAGGGTAATCGCAACCATCCTGAACTTTTAAAAAAGTACGCGTTCTATCGCCAATAGAATATGATGCAATAAAATTATGATTTACTTTCTCGATACTTTGCTGATGTACAATTGCTTTAGGATTTTTTGTTAAATCAGATATAAACTCAACTATCCTGAATTTTTCTGCAGCGCCTAAAACCATATCAACACCTTCTATTTCAGCAATTTCCTGGGGTTTAAGTTGAGCATAGCATCCAACAATGGTGATGTATGCATTTGGCGAATGCTTTAAAGCTTCTTTAACAACTTTTCGGCATTTTTTATCGGCATGGTCTGTTACCGAACATGTATTAATCACATAAACATCAGCTGCATCCTGAAATTCTACTACAGCATAACCTGCATCAGTGAATAAACGACCAATAGTTGATGTTTCGGAAAAATTTAGTTTACAACCTAATGTATAAAATGCGACCTTTTTCATTTAGCCTGCAAAGATAGCAAAATAAGCTTTCAGTTGATAAATTTCCCCTAACCGTACGTTTGGAATTTGTCAATTTTAAACCATTAGATACTTTCCACTATCTGTTTCTATTAATCTTCCTGCCAGCGATAGCTTTGTTGTTCGAAATCAGCCAGATCTAAAACTCTGCTAATGACGGTTCCGGCAACTTCTTCGATTGATTTAGGCAAACTGTAGAACGATGGATTAGCCGGACAAATGATTCCTCCAGCTTCGGTAACAGTTTTCATGTTATTAATGTGTATTAGGCTAAATGGTGTATCTCTTACAACAGCGATTAACTTCCTACGCTCTTTTAAAACCACATCTGCTGCTCTGGAAATTAAATCGTTCGAAATACCGTGAGCAATTCTTCCTAAAGTACCCATAGAGCAGGGCACGATTATCATCGTATCATATTTTGCAGAACCGGATGCAAAAGGCGCATTAAAATCATTTTTACTATAAAAAGTAAAATTGTAGTTTTTATAGTCCTGATTACCCAATTCAAATTGCCAGACTTCTTTGGCATTATCACTCATTACTACGCCTACTGCTTCTATCTGATTTTCGAGTTTTATCAGCTGATCCAACAAAACTTTTGCATAAACTGAACCACTAGCACCTGTTACTGCAACAACAATTTTTTTCTTACCCATTACATTAGCAAAAATAAGCTTTAAAAAATATATAAAACAATAAAAAAAGGGCCGAATACAAGTATTCGACCCTACATCTACCTATGAAAAACATACCCTCGAAAGGGTAAGAACAAATATATATATTTTTTTAAAAAAAGGTTATTGTAATATGTTAATTCGCATAGAACAGTTGATAATAATCATCATGAAACCACAATTGATTGATTATCAGAAAAATAAATGTATTATATATAAAACAATTAACGCAATAAATTGTACGAATTGTGAGTTCCACAATAAAACTGGAGATATAATATACAAAACGAATAGGTAAAGAAAGACGAAAGGTATAGAAATCGCAGATTAAATATTGGAAAGACCACTAGAAATTCCCTGAATATCTGCATATAAATGTTGTAATTAGCAAAAAAAGCTGAATCACATTTTGTGAAACAGCTTTTTTTGCTAATGATTTAAATCGACTATTTATTTAATTTTCTAAATGCACCTAAGAGCACAATTTATTGTTTAGGAGCATCAGTTGTTGCTGGTGCTTTGCCTATAAGTTCCATAAACTGATCTAATTTTGGTGTAATTATAATTTGGGTACGTCTGTTTTGAGTTTTACCAGATGGCGTATTATTATCAGCTATCGGATTAAATTCTCCTCTTCCACCTGCTGTCAATCTTTTAGGGTCAACTGCGTATTTTGTTTGCAATACCTGTACAACTGATGATGCTCTAAGCGCACTTAAATCCCAGTTGTTACGGATGTTGGTTTGAGCGATTGGAACGTTATCTGTATTACCTTCAATTAAAACATCATACGTATCGTAATCTTTAATTATTTTAGCAATTTTACTTAACGTTTCTCCTGCTTTATCCGATACTTCATAACTTCCGGATTTATATAACATATTATCAGCCAATGATATATACACAACACCTTTCAGCACTTGTACATCAACATCTCCAAGTTCTTCTTTACTTAACGAACGTGTCAGGTTATTCGTTAACACCATATTAAGCGAGTCACTTTTATTTTTGGCATTAATTAATTGTTTAATGTATTTGTTAGAACTATTGATTTCATCAACCAATTTAGAAATATTAACATTTCCTTGGTTGCTCGAACTTAAACACTTATTTAATGCATCTTGCAAAGCTAGAGTGTTTGCCTTTTCAGATGCAATTTGTTCTTCAAGACTTTTAACCCTACTGTTTGCACCTGTTAGTTCTCGTTGACTGTCTTGATATTTATTACTTAATTCTTGATTTCTTTCACGCAATTTGGCAAAGGTTGTTTGTAATTCAGTGTACTTTTTATTACTTACACAACTCGAAATCAGAATCGTTGAAAATAATAGTAAAGGGAGTGATTTGTAAAGTTTCATAAATTTAATTTTTAAGATTATAAATTCTGCATAGATAATTACAACAACCGATCCCTTTTAAGCTGTTATAGTATTTTTTAAGTTTTATTAACTTAAAATCAGGTATATACGGTTCAATATTTGTTGATATGATATTCATTTAGCACAACATAATTTTTGAATTAGCCTTCAAAAAATTTTCATAAAAATATTTTTGAATTGGCAATAGTGTCTTGATTTATCAATACAAATGAATTATCTTGCGTTTTTTATACCTGAAACGCAACCCTGTTAATGATTAAGCTTTTTGTAGGCGGGTTAAGACCCGACGTTAGTGAAATGGATATTGCTATGCTAATTGGCCTCTACTGCAATATCGAAACAGTAAAAGTTGTTAGAGATAGGGCTACACATAAATGCAAAGGTTATGCATTTGTTGAAACTTCAAAAGTAGATGATGCGCAAAAGGTTATATCTGCTTTAAATGGCGAATCCTTCAAAGGCAATACACTAACCATCAAAATCTCGGAAGAAGAAGCACCGAAAGCTCCAAAATTCCCTAAATATACCACTAGAAAGCCAATAAGATAATACTATACATTTACTCCTAAATAGAATTAGGTTTACTTTCTATGTATAGATAAAATTACTTATCCTTACAATAATTAATTTTTGTAGATATACATTGATTGATTGTTTGTTAATGCAGGATATTAATTTATCCTGCATTTTTTTATTAGAAAACTATATATTTTTTAGTTTGAGGTGTTATTTAAGCTGTTGATAATATGCTAAAAGGATTAATTATTGCACTAATCAGTTTATTATCCATCAAATCTTTCTCACAATCAACACAGATTAGTACATCCTATATTGATTCAAAAATTAATCAATATAAACTTTCTAATCCTTCTACTCCACTGTACCTTCATACAGATAAGAACATTTATACTAATAATGAATCAATCTGGTTTAGTGCATATTTGGTAAACGCTGATACAACATTCAAAAATCATGATGTTTTAAATCTAGCAATTGCCGATGAAAATAGTAACCAGGTTATTTTATCTGAGAAATTTCAAATGCTCAATGCAGTAAGTTCAGGTAGTTTAGATTTGCCAGATAGCATCCCGCCAGGGAACTATAATCTCATTGCCACTACAAACATTGTAGATAAAGACAATAAACCCACAAGCCAATTTATTACAAAAATTGTTATTAAAACCATTACCCAGCAAGATTTCACATCATCAGTGGTATTAATAGATAGCGCTATTTTTAATGGTTATTTAAGGGCGAAGCTTATTATAAATACCAAACAAAGCGATGCAAAACTTAAACCCTTAGTAGAATATAAAATTGGCAATAGCGTAACATCGAAGCTAATGGAGGTAAATAAAGAACTTCTCATCAATATTAAAGAAACTGATTTAAATGCTCACCAACCAGTACTTAAAATTAAAGTGAAATTTAACAATCAAATTCAATTCCTCAACGTTAAACTGCCAGCTATTCAACAGAAGAAAATTAATGTTCGCTTTTTTCCTGAAGGTGGAAACTTGGTTGCAGATTTACCTAACTCAATTGCCTGGGAAGCTCAAACCAATGAATCGATTCCAATAAGTATAAAAGGAATTTTATTTCGAAATGATATTGCTATTGACACCATAGAAACAAACAGTTATGGTGTTGGTAAATTTAACTTGAAACCAGAATTAAGCAGCAAATACTATTTAAAAGTTTTATCTGGCACTTACCTTAAAGCAGATACCAATTATTTTTTACCTGCGGCACTTAATGTTGGCTTTGCATTACATTTGCCTAAAGGTGTTGTAAATGATACGTTAAGGCTTAGCATGGTTTCTAAAGAAAATAAACCTGTGCAAATTCTAATTAATAATAATAAAGGTGCTTATGCATTTTTTAAATACGAGGTTACAACACAAACCAAAACCATAAAATTACCGCTTTACAGTTTACCAAAGGGCATTTGGACACTAACAATTTTAGATGATGGAAAGCCAATTGCAGAACGATTATTTTTTGGAAGATACAATAGTGGAGTTAAGGCAAAAATTGCTGTTGATTCGAAAATATATAAGCGAAAAGACAGTGTGGCTGTAAAAGTTAATTTAACTGATAGCCTTGGTAAACCTGTTATAGGATTATTTTCCATCGCTGCTATTCAGCAAAATAGATTAACAAGTAATTGTGTTGACATTGAAAACTATATATACTTGAACAATGAATTAGGTTCTCTTCCGCAAGAACCAAGCGGAAATGGCTTGCATAACCCTGATTATGTTGAAGATATGTTATTAACTAAAGGCTGGCGAAAATACACATGGCAAGATGTACTTAATGCAGATACCACCAAAAAATTTAAGCCTCTTATCGTTTCTGGCAAAGTAAAATATGGAAATAAACCTTTAAAAGCTGCGATTCAATTAGCCATTTTAGGCGGTGATAAAATATCCTTTATCGTAACTGAAAGTGATGGCTCTTTTACAGTTAGCAGAGAAAATCTTTTGGCAAGTGATGGAAAAAAATTAACCATCATTGTTAGTGGGAAAAATAACGCTGGTTATACAATTGAAATTAATGACCCACATTTATTATTAAATTCTAACATTGCTAAAAACCTGGCTAGTACAGGTTTTGGAAGCATAAGAAATGCAACAAACAGTATAGATAATCAATTAAAAGGATTAGAAAATGCTTACAATTTGCAAGATGTTATTATCAAAGCAAAAAATAGTTCGGGTTCTATATATGCGTTTAAAGGTGAGCCAGGAACAAATGACTGTGGTGATTTTGTAGACGAAGCCGGCCATTTTAATTACGAAAAAGCAACAAAGAGATATAAGCCAAAACCAAATACTTGGTACGTAATAAGAACAGATTTAAGTGCTAAAGGCGATTGGTTTACCGTAAAACCATATTACTTCACCACCTGTACAGAACTCAAAAAATCGGTTACAACAATTGGCGGAATTTATGCCGAAAGAGTATTTTATGGCGTGAACAATAATCCTGGAGAGATACAGTATTTATCAACCCTACTTTGGAAAGCAGGTGTTAAAACAAATGCTGAGGGAGAAGCCATAATTAATTTTAAAACTGGAGATATTGCTGATAACTTTAAAATTATCGTTCAAGGTATATCAAGCGAAGATGTTTTCTCCGGAACTACAAGTTTCTCGGTAAAATAGAATACCAAAAAAACTATCTATAACAACTCTATTAAACTATCTGCTTAAAGAAGA
This sequence comes from Pedobacter jejuensis, assembly GCF_003725795.1. Taxonomy (GTDB): domain Bacteria; phylum Bacteroidota; class Bacteroidia; order Sphingobacteriales; family Sphingobacteriaceae; genus Pedobacter; species Pedobacter jejuensis. The sequence goes on from NZ_RBEE01000003.1 coordinate 120,260, forward strand.
ATACCAATTAATAGGATGAGAACGTAAATTTGTTCCATCGCTTTCTACATGATACAAAATTATTGGCATGGTGAAATCCACAAAACGCTCAACTTTTTGGGATAAAGAACCTAAAAAATCTATACTTGAAATGCCTTCCTTTAAATGTACGTAAATAACGGTAGCGGTCTTTAATTCAAATCGCTCTATTTTACTAGGCCACTCTTTTTTAATTTTTTTAAGGAAAGCCGTAATTTTCTTTTCGTCTTTTATGGTATCCATATTTTTTAGGTTTGATACCTCAAATTAGCAATTATATATCTATTAAAATCCCTGTAACAGATAGAATACAGGAATTTTACACATTGAAGTTGTTATGCAATCTCTATCCAAACCGGACCATGGTCGCTTGTTTTCTCCCAACCTCTTACATGTTTATCAACACCAGCAGCTTTAAGTCTGGGTTCTAGTAAAGGATTCAATAGAAAATGGTCGATTCTTAAGCCTGCATCCCTACCATAGGCATTTCTAAAATAATCCCAGAAAGTATAAATTACATCTTTTGGATAGAGTTTACGAATGGCATCAGTCCAACCCTGGTCGATTAAATTATGGAAAGCTGCTCTTACTTCAGGGCGAAACAATGCATCATCAACCCATCTTTCGGGCTTGTAAACATCTAGTTCGGTTGGCATTACATTATAATCTCCGCAAAGCACTACAGGCAAATTGTATTCTAAAAGCTTTGCTGCATGTGCTGTAAATCTTTCAAACCAACTAAGCTTGTAATCAAGTTTTGGACCTGGAGCAGGATTGCCATTGGGTAAATACAAACAGCCAATAACCACATCATCCACCATGGCTTCGATATACCTGCTTTGTAAATCTTCATCATCGCCGGGCAAACCTCTACGCAATTCTTTTATTTCTCTATCTTTAGCTAAAATAGCCACACCGTTCCAACTTTTTTGTCCATGCCAAATAGCGTTATATCCTAAGGCCTGAAGTGCCGCAAGCGGGAATTTTTCATCTGGTGCTTTAAGTTCTTGTAAACAAGCAACATCTGGTTTAGTTTCTTCCAGCCAACGGAGTAATACAGGCAATCTGCCATTTACTCCGTTAACATTGTAAGTCGCGATTTTCATATATTTTTTATAAGCTTTTAGATATTAAAATAGCAAGACGTAAAATACCTAATTCAACTTCCAATCTGGTCTTTCAAAATGGCAGGTATATCCGTAAGGATTTTTTTGTAAATAATCTTGATGGTCTTCCTCAGCATTCCAGAAGTCTGTTTCAGGTACAATTTCAGTAACAATTTTACCTGGCCACTTACCCGAAGCATCCATTTCTGCAATAAGTTCTTCAGCTGTATTACGTTGGTTATCATCAGCATAAAAAATAGCAGAGCGGTAAGAAGTACCAACATCGTTTCCTTGTCTGTTTCTTGTTGATGGATCGTGAATTTGGAAGAAATATTCTAACAAAGAACGATAAGAAAGTATTTCTGGATTGAAAACTACTTCAATTCCTTCGGCATGTGTACCGTGGTTTCTATAAGTCGCGTTTGGAACGTCGCCTCCGGTATATCCTACTACAGTAGAAATTACACCCGGCAGCTGACGGATAAGTTCTTCTACTCCCCAGAAGCAACCTCCGGCAAGAATGGCTTTTTCAGTATTCATATTTGTTAATTAAATTTTAAAGATACAACGAGGATGCTATACATCATGTCATAATTATTTAATGATAACAAAAACCTACGTTAAAAGTTAGCTTAATAAGTATGAAGAATATTTAAAATGAATTTACTCTTTTTGGTAATTTCATTTTATTCATACTCGCAACCTTCGAATGAATAATTTCGCCCTTATCGGTTATCAAGATAAAGCGATAATCAGCGTATTTTTCAAGAAATGCAATTCCTGCGCTTTTACCTAAAACCATTGTCGATGTACTTAAACCGTTTGCAATTTCTGCACTTGGTCCTATAACCGTAACGCTAATTAAGCCGGTTGCAGGGTAGCCGGTTTTAGGGTTAATAATGTGCGAGTATCTTTTGCCATTAAATTCTACAAACTTTCTATAATTTCCTGAAGTAACAATTGCTTCATTTTCTATTGGAATGGTTGGTAATATTTTTTCTTCATTGATTGGGTTGGTGATGGCAACAAGCCATTTCGCACCATTTGGTTGTTTTCCCCAAGTACTCATATCACCAGATGCATTTACAATACCAGCTTTAATTCCTTTTGCCAACATCATTTGCCTACATTTATCGGTTGCATATCCTTCACCCAATGCACCAAAACCAATTTTCATTCCTTTGTATTTGAGAAAAATGGTAGAACTATCTTGGTTCAAAATAACATGCTCAAAACCAACCAGTGAAACAGATTTTTTTATGCTTTCTTCTGATGGCATCTGAGTCATAGAGCCATCGAACTTCCATATCTTATCCATTGCAGCAAAGCTGATATCGAAAGCACCATGTGTTGCATTTGATAATTCAAGTGCTCGTTTGGTTAGTTCAAAAACCTCTTTGACAACTTTAACAGGCATGATTCCAGCATTCTGATTAACCTTTGAAATTTGAGAATCAGATTTCCAGTCGGATATTAAATTTTCAATTCTGGATATTTCAGCTACCACCGAATCAATATTTTTCTCTGCTAATTCCTTATTTTCCGCAACAATAGTAATATCAAACCGCCCGCCCATTAGCAAGGTTGTGCGTTTGCGTAAAACTTGGGAACTGGATTGTAAAGCAAAGAAGATTAGCGCAGAAAGCAATAAATTTTTCATTGTTATGCCTTGTAAAATTTAATAACAATCCATTAAAATCTGATTTCTGGACTGGTAGAATGATAAAGGATTATTGGTTTGAGTTGCACAGACTTCATCTAAAATAACAAGAATATCCTTTTGCATCGATAGTGAACCACAAATCATTACAACACCACCGTTTAGTAAATTTTCTGCTATTAAAGCTGAATCTGAGGCGATGAGGTGGCTAACATATTGTTTTGATTCTGCTCTTGAATATGCTACATTTAATTTACTTAATTTGGATTCCCGAAGCTTATTACTCAGAAATTCTTTAAATGGCTCGAATGAAGAGGCAGTTTGAAAACCACAATACAAGTGGCAGCTAATTTTATTTTTATTCTCATCTATCATCCCTAAAAAAGGAGCAATACCAGTACCGTTAGAAATCAAAATAAGTTTTGAAGCTTTTTCCGGAAAATTGAAATGTGGATTTTTTATGATTCTGGCTTTAAATCGATCAGCAGGTTTTAATCTATTCAAGAAACCTGAGCCTAAGCCATTTTCATGAAGTTTTACACTTAGTTGGATTGATTTATCTACAATTCCTATAGAATACAATCGCTCGCGGTGGTCGTTAGCAGGATAAATAGCCAATAAATCTCCAGATTTTGCCTTGTTTCTAATTGATGGTTTAAAATTAATTAAAATTGTATCTCCTGAGTTACTGTGTGATTTAACTGTAAATGCATTTAAGGATTTTTGATTTTCCTTCTCAAAATCTGAAAATTCAGCAAAAGAAATATTAGCTTTTTGCGACCAAGATTCTTGCCATAAAAGTAAATCTGCAGGCGACCTTTCATCAACCGTATGAATATCTATTAACGGTTTAGCCCAATTTTGTGCCGATAAAAGATTATGCACATCAAAAGCAAACTTGCAGAAATCAGGATATGCTTTAGAGCCAAAACCCAAAACCGAGAAATTTACCTGCTGCGTTTGAGGTGTTGTATTCACCAACGACATAAACTTATTTGCATTAGTCGGTGCTTCGCCATCGCCATAAGTTGATGTAAACACGATTATTTGTTCTGCCTTAGGATAAACAGAATAATTATTCAACGATGTTAAAAATGCCTTTTTGCCCTGCTTTAGTAACAAACTATGAACTGAAGAGGCATACCGTAGGGTTGAACCATTTTCAGAACCAGTAAGCAATATATAAACACATTCTTCTTTCGCGTACTTATTCTTCGAACGTTTTGAAATTCTTTTTAAGGTTATTGCAAAGCCTGAATAAATAAAAAAGAGAATGCTTAGTGATGCAATACCTAAAATAATAGACCATAGGATACTCGCTCTACCGGTATGAATTTTCATACTTAAATCTGCAACCAAAACAGAGAATGGATATTTTGTTTCAGCTAAAACAACACCGGTTATTTGATTTACAGCAATTTCTTTATCCTGTAATGTTAAAATAAAATAATCTTCAATATCCTCCGAAAAAGGAAATTCTATAGTATGAACATCAGCATAATTAATGCTTCTAAAAATCTCGAAGTCTTTAACATTAATTTGGGCACCGCTTTTAATTTTATCAAAATCAACTTCCACTCCTGCTTTAAAAGGTTTGATTATTCCAAGCGTATTTAACGATAAGTAAGTTCCGCTGATTGCTATTAGGAAGATAAAAACCAACAATAGCCGACCAGCTACGGTATGGTAGTATTGTTTAGATCCGTCGTTTGGTATTTTGGCGAAAAACCGCTTAATACCTCGTTGACGTTTTACGATAAGCAAAATCCCGGAAACCGAAATCAGAATCAGCAAAAATGCAGTTACGCTAATAAATATCCGTCCGGTTTCATGTAAGAATAAAGATCGGTGAAGCGTAGTTACCCATTGAAAAAATTCATTTTTTGCATCAGGTTTACCAAGTATTTCACCTGTCTTTGGGTCGATGTATGCCTTAAGGTCATCACCATTTTTATCGGTTCCTTCAATTAAAACAAACTGATTGTTTTCAACAGAAATTTTGGTGAGGCCTGGATATTTATCCCTAAGTACAGGAATAGATTGAGCAAGGGTTATTTCTTCAAGATTGCCTGCTGAAAAAGGTTTTGACCTTTCCACCACGGGCTCGAGCGATAAAATGGCACCCGTAGTGGATGCAAGCAAAAGAAAAAGAAAGGAAGATACTGCCAAAGCAAGATGACAGTATCTCCAAAAATTATTCATCATTAGCCTAAAAGAATTAATTAGGACTAAAACGTACGTATCTTATAAAACCTGTACCATCACTTTTTGCAGATAATGATTCAGTCGTTAATGGAATTTCAAGATCTTTAACATTATATTTTTGATCTTCAACTGCACTCTCAAAACGCAATTTGTATCCCGTATTAATTTTCGATTTATCAATTTCAATTACAGAAACACCACGATCGCCACCTGTTAAAGAAGCGCCAGTAATCGCACTAATATTTGCAGGTTTTTTAGCATTAAACTTATGCCATTCTTTTAAACTGTTGTACCATTTTTTATCAGAACCCAATACATAAAGCGTTTTTTCATACGCTCCTTTTGCATTAATTAATGAAATAACGATGTAAGCGCCTTCGCCCATATAATTAGTCATTTGTATCATGCATTTGTATTTAGCAGTTTGTGCCAATGCGTGATTTGGTTTTATAAAAGCTAGCGCTAAAACCAGTAGAGATACTTTAAAAATATTATTCATTTCTTTATTTTAAAAAGCTAAGTGATACATTTCCTTTTGAAAGTGATTCATTTTCACTTGCTAAATCAAAGGCACTTTCATCAAAACTTGTTTTCGAATCTTTTTTAGCACCAATAGACAGCAAATATTTCAACATGGCATCATCTTTAGAAATCATTGCAGCTTTATGTAACGCTGTGATGCCATTTTTATTTTTTGCATTAACATCTATTGATAAATCCTGAAAACGTTTAACTAGTGCAATATCACCTTTTGCAACGGCTAGGTGGTACAATGTATTTCCATTTTGTTGCGGGGTTACAATATTAAAACCTTTATCCTGCAACACTTTCATTTTTTGTTCGAACTCTTGTGCTTTACTTGGCGAACCGGGTGCTTGGCGAGCGCCTTCTGGAGCATAAGATTGAATTAAATAATAAGCAAGGTTGTTTCCATCCTTATCAACTGAATTTAGATTTGCACCCTTAGCAATAAGTAAATTCACAATTGCAGGCGAATTACTGTTTACAGCCATTGCTAATGCCGTTAATCCTTTTGCATTGGCTTGGTTAATATTTTTAACTTTTGGCAATAATGTTTCAAAAACAGCTGTATCTCGATTAGACATTGCAGCATTCATTAAAACAGTGTTTCCATCCGCATCAGCCTGGTTAACATCAACGCCTTCAGCAATAAAATGCTTAATTAATGCTAACTGACCTGGGCGACGAACGATAATATGTAAAACATTTCTACCATCTTTAGTAAGAGCGGTGGGTTTAACCTTTAAACTTTCTAAATATTGAAACACTTCGATTGGTGCCGGACCTCTGCGTGAGCCTTCTGCAGCCATTAAAATCGCACCGTTATCAACTGGAACACCTTTAGCGATTAAAGCTTTGAGCACATCTACATTACCCGATTTTGCTGCATAACCAAAAGCATTATGTCCTTCTGCATCAACACTTTTTAAGCTTAATCCTTTAGAAACAAAATAATCTGTTAGCTTAAAATCCTTATCATTTCCTATGGCTACCAATAACGCATTAGCGCCCGAACCACTTAAATCCGTTTTTAGATTAACTCCTTTAGCAATAAATGAATCGTAAATTTTGGTATTTTGCTGTGCTGCAGAAGCGGCAAATAATAATGGACTTGTACCATGACTATCTTTCATCTTCACATCAGAACCTTTCGAAATTAAGTAGTCAACAATTTCACTATTTCCCCTACTTGCGGCCCAATGCACGTAAATACGTCCATCGTGGGTAAGTTTATTTACATCGTTACCTGGTTGAGACAATAGAAATTTAATGGTTTCATTAGGCGCCTCAGCATTGATAGCCATAACTACCGGGTCGAAACTTGATGGATTAAACTGAGCAGGATTTGCTCCTTTCTCTATTTCAGCTTTAACGGCATTCACATCTGGTTTTGTTTGCCAGAATGAAGATTCTAAAAGACTATTCTTTTGAGCTTGAACAGAAATACTCCAAAGCAGACTAATTGCGAATAATAATTTTTTCATTTTATGTAATGATCAATTGCTTTAACTGATGTTAATTTACAATTTCAAAATTAATAAGAATTAGTCTAAATAAGAATCGTTTTCAAATATTTATTTTTAACTTATTTAGATACTGATTTTCAGAGATAGAAACCTGGGCGTGACTGCTATTTCAAAAGCACTCTGTATTTGCTTTCCAAAAAAATATCTATTAATTCCGATTTATAGTAATTTTCTATTTTGGAAATGAACGTTCAGCATTTCATCGGGGTTTGCAGCCCTGCCAACCGCTGTAGCCCTCGTGGAAAAACTCGGGGCTGCCGCTATTGTCAGGTTTATAAACAGCGGTTGGTTAGGCAAGGGGGATATATCAATAATCGTCATTCCGAGCGTAGCCGAGAAATCTTTTTAATAGCCAATTCAGTTGTTTTCAAAGATCTCTCCATTTCGCTGCGCTTCAGTCGAGATGACGGCAGGAAGAGCCATCGTAATTTCCAGCGTAGCCGAGAAATCTTTGTAGTTGACTTAATTAGCAAGCCAATTTAAAAGCCTAGGTTAGAGATATAGAATAAAGTATTTTCAATATTTTTATTGCTGTTTTTTAATTTTGGAAATGAACGTTCAGTATTTCATCGGGGTTTGCAGCCCTGCCAACCGCTGTAGCCCTCGTAGAAAAACTCGGGGCTGCCGCTATTGTCAGGTTTATAAACAACGGTTTGTTAGGCAAGTGGGAAATATCAATAATCGTCATTTCGAGCGTAGCCGAGAAATCTTTGTAATTTGAAAGTTTTTGGTCTGTGAAGACACACACCGAGAAACTAACTTGTTTAGATAAAAATGAGGGAGGAGCTAAACGGTCTTTGATAGCAGCACAATCATAACATCCTTAAACCCGACTTAGTGAGATGCCGATTTTTCATCGGCAGAAACGAGGGCGGGACTGCTTTTTCAAAAGCACTACTGTAATTGCTTTCCAAAAAATAATCTGCATTTGAAAACTCTTCAACCGTCATTTCGAGCGTAGCCGAGAAATCTTTTAATAGCCAATTCATCTATTTTCAAAGATCTCTCCATTTCGCTGCGCTTCAGTCGAGATGTCGGCGGGAAGAGCCATCATCATTTCGAGCGCAGCCGAGAAATCTTTGTAATTTGAAAGTTTTGGTCTGTGAAGACACACACCGAGAAACTAACTTGTTAAGACAAAAATGAGGGAAGAGCTAAACGGTCTTTAATAGCAGCACAAACATAACATCCCTAAACCCGACTTAGTGAGATGCCGATTTTTCATCGGCAGAAACGAGGGCGGGACTGCTTTTTCAAAAGCACTACTGCAATTGCTTTCCAAAAAATAATCTGCATTTGAAAATTCTTTAACCGTCATTTCGAGCGTACCCGAGAAATCTTTTTAATAGCCAATTCAGTTATTTTCAAAGATCTCTCCATTTCGCTGCGCTTCAGTCGAGATGACGGCAGGAAAAGCCATCGTCATTTCGAGCGAAGTCGAGAAATCTTTGTAATTGACTTAATTATAAGCCAATTTAAAAGCCTAGGTTAGAGATAAAGAATAAAGTATTTTCAATATTTTTATTGCTGTTTTTTAATTTTGGAAATGAACGTTCAGTATTTCATCGGGGTTTGAGCCCTGCCAACCGCTGTAGCCCTCGTAGAAAAACTCGGGGCTGCCGCTATTGTCAGGTTTATAAACAGCAGTTTGTTGCGTAAATACAAAGTCTTCGCCCCGTCATTTCGAGCGTCGCCAAGAAATCTCGTAATAAGAAATAATCTGTTCTCAAATATCTCTCCACTTCGCTGCGCTTCAGTCGAGATGACGGCAGGAAGAACCATCGTCATTTCGAGCGCAGCCGAGATAACGACATAAATTTTAAGTAATTACTATTTAAATACCTACAGCAACATTATAATTCACTTTACTTACATTTTTATAAGTATCGATATATGCCCTTGGCGATTGACCAATAATACTCTTAAAAACCCTGTTAAAATTTGTGATGCTGTTAAAACCTGATTTATAGGCAACACCAGAAATACAATCTGCCTTGGCGCCCGAGATTAAACTTTTACAAGCATCGTTAATTCTTACTTCATTTAAAAAGGATACAAAAGTGTGTCCGGTGTGTTTTTTAAAATAACGGCAAAATGCCTGTGGTGTCATAAAGGCTGCATTTGCAACATCCTCTAGAGATATTTGGCTGTTATAATTTTCGGTTATAAAATTGATGATTTTACTCAAACGCATGCCATCATTTTCGGAAACATTGGAAGAATATAAATCGGAACATAATGGTATAACGTTTTCATTTAAACTATGAAGACTATTAACCAATTTTAAAAATGTAAACAGAACATGCGACCCAGATGCATGGTGAACATCGAACATTTTTTGTACGATGGTTTTAGTAAACTGCTCAGGGATTTTAAAACCATGCTTATTTCTTGAAAGAAATAAACTAGCGGCTTTCATTTCTGGTAGCCCAAATAAAGCACTCAAAATTCCATTAGAATTAAAATAAACCGAGCAAGCTTTTACAGTGATGTCTTTATCGTTCGAAAAATATTCAGGATTGCTTTTAAATAAATGGGGCAATTTAGCGCCTATTAAAAATACATCCCCTGAAGTAAAAGGGTGCATATCATTACCAGCAATTAATGTTCCTTCGCCTTTTTCGATATAAGTGATTTGCCACTCATCATGCCTGTGCAAATATTGATAAAAGAATGGAAGTTCTATATGTTCAGATATAACGCTTTTGTCGTCTGGGACAAGCATTGTAAATGGTAATACTTTCATGATACGGGATGATTATAGGAATTCTTATCTGAATGTATATAAATTAACCCATAAAATGAAGCATTTGTATTAGTAAGTTAAAATATGGTTAATATTTGATAAAATCTTGTAGAATTATCTATGAATTTGTTACAAAGCAATAATTACGCACAAATCAAATTAACGTAATTTAAATGCATCTAAGCTAATTTCTGCTCGCTCGTTGGCAATAATTTGACTAACCAATAAACCTGTAGCAGGACCTAAACTCAATCCCATCATGCCATGTCCGGTTGCAACAATCAGGTTTTTCTTTTCTATACTTCTGGCGATGTATGGTAAACCATCAGGGGATGCTGGCCTGAAACCGTACCAAATTTTATCTTGTGCAGGCAATTGAGGTTTTAAATCAGGAAAATATTTTGGAACAGATTCTACAATGCCCTTAACTCTTTGCATATTTATCCGTGTATTAATTTTATCCAATTCCATTGTGCCGCCATACCTGATACTCCCATTCATCGGGGTAATTGCAACCCTTGCTTCACATAATAATGCCGGTATTATGATGCGATTTTTCGGTTCAGGTTCCATAAACGAATAACCCTTACCTGGCATTAAGGAAATATTCAAATTTATCATTTTTGCAATTGCCGGCGACCATGAACCACTTGCAAGAACAAATTCATCAGCCTCCCAAACTTCATTCCCAGTAAAAACTTTTGTTATACGGCTTCCGTCTGATTCTATTTTATCAACCGCTCTATTACTCATAATTTTAACACCATTCTGCTCCAGATATTGAATTAGATTCTTAATCAGTTTGCCCGGATAAAGGTGAGCATCGCAACGGTAATGTACTGCACCAAGTACGTCCAGTTCCAATTCTGGTTGCAAAGCTTTGCATTCCGCAGCATTTAAAACGGCCATATCCAAACCTAATTCTAAAGCCCTTTTAGCTAAATGCGCTTCCTCCTCACCTGCTTTTTCTGTTTTGTAAAAGGCAAGAATCCCGTTATTGGTCAACTCGAAATCAAAGTCTGGTTTGCTTGCTAAATCCTGATAAAGCTTTTTGCTTAATAAAGATAAATCTCTAAGTGGCTCTGCAGCTGCTGCAACATGCTTTACAGTTGCATGCTTCATAAATTTCAATCCCCAGTTTACCAGATTTAAGTTTAAACTTGGCCGAACATAAAATGGGCTTTTGCTGTCAAACATCCAACGGATGCCCTGACTAATCATTCCTGGAGCAGCCAAAGGAACGAAGTGACTGGGTACAATCATCCCGGCGTTTCCTAGAGAGCAATTATCTACAACATTGCTTTTATCCAGTACGGTAACTTGAAATCCTTTTTTATGAAGATAATAAGCAGAACTTAGTCCAACAATACCACCACCAATAATTAAAACCTTCGCCATGTATTTTTATATTTACGATTTGGAATACAAATCGAATTGTATTGTTAAATAACCTGAAAACCGTAAGCATAAGGATCATCTTCCGCATCGATTTTTATCGTGTTGTATCCGAAAACCTTTGCCCATCCTTCTACACTCGGGATGATGGCATTAATTCCATTTAAATTAACTTCATCTTCTACCCGACCAGTAAACTTGCTTCCGATAAAACTTTCATGGATAAAATCTTCACCTTTCTTTAGTTTTCCTTTAGCATGCCATTGCGCCATTCGGGCAGAAGTTCCAGTTCCGCAAGGCGACCTATCGATTGCCTTGTCTCCATAAAAAACGGCATTACGGCCGGTTGATGTCGGATCAATTGTTTTACCTGTCCACAATACGTGGCTACAGCCATTAATGGTTTCATCGAGCGGATGCACAAAAGTATAAAGCTCATTTATCCGTTTCCTAATGGTTTGACTCCAGGTAATAAGTTGCGATGCGGTATAGTTTTCTAATCCTGGAAAATTCTGCTGTGGATCTACAATGGCATAGAAATTTCCACCATAGGCGACATCAAAGGTAAGCAAGCCCAAATCAGGGCAATCTACTTGAAGATTTTCTGCAGCCAGGTAAGAAGCTACATTCCGCAGTTTAACGGATTTAACTTTTTTACCTTCCTGCTTGTATTCGATTAACACCAAACCAGCAGGTGCTTCCATTCTAATTATGCCAGGTATTTTCGGCTGGATCAATCCTTCTTCTACCGCAATGGTTATGGTTCCAATGGTGCCGTGACCACACATGGGCAAACAACCGCTGGTTTCGATAAATAAAACTGCAACATCGTTAGCTGGGTCGTGCGGTGGATAGAGAATACTTCCCGACATCATATCATGACCACGAGGTTCGAACATTAAACCTGTTCTTATCCAATCAAACTCTTTTAAAAAGTGTTGACGCTTCTCACTCATGTTAGCGCCGATTAATTGCGGTCCGCCACCAGCTACCAACCTAACCGGATTACCGCAAGTGTGCGCATCAACGCAGAAAAAAGTCTTACTCATGATTGGTTAATTTTTGGTCAACTGTTCGAAAAATATGTAATGGATTACCGTTCTTTAATTCATCGGGCAATAAATCCGGATGCCAATCCTGATAAGCAAGTGGACGAACGAAACGATAAATGGCTGTAGAACCTACAGAGGTAAAACGACTATCATTTGTTGCGGGAAAAGGACCACCATGTTGCATTGCGGCACAAACCTCAACTCCTGTGGGTACGCCATTTAAAATTATTCGCCCGGTTTTGTCCGTTAGTGTATTTACAAGCGATGAATAATTTTTCAATTCTTCACTTTCAGCCATAAGTGTTGCCGTAAGCTGACCATCCAACACAGCAATTGCAGCTTCCAATTCACTTAAATTTTTGGCAACAACCAGCAATGAATATGGTCCGAAAATTTCTTCTCTGTATTTAGGGTTAGCGATAAAATCTGCAGCATCAATTTGTGCAACCAAAGCTTGAGATTGGTTTTGCAAATCTTTGTCTTTCAAATTGGAAATACCTAAAATCGAAGTGCTATCATCAATGATAATTTCTGAAGCGAGTTCATTGTAATTATGTGCAATGCCTGCTGTAAGCATTGTTGCAGATGGGATTAACGAAATTGCTTCAGATAATGCTTTTTTAAACGTATCAAGTGCAGGCGATGCGATTGCAAGCATTAAGCCTGGGTTTGTACAAAATTGACCTGCACCTTGTGTAATGGATGCAGCATATTTTTTAGCTAAAGTTTCAGCTTGCGTTTCTAAAGCTTTTGGAAGAAAAATCACAGGATTAATACTACCCATTTCTGCAAACACCGGAATAGGAATTGGTCTTTGTTCTGCAAGTTTAACTAAGGCCATGCCGCCTTTAAATGAGCCCGTAAAAGTTACTGCTTTTGTTAGTGGATGTTTAACCAATGCCGAACCAATTTCAAATCCATCATCGTACAACATAGAAAATACACCTTTTGGAATTCCCGTTTTTCCTACCGCTTTCATAATTGCTTCGGCAACCAAGGCACTTGTACCGTAATGCGCTGGATGTGCTTTTACAATTACCGGGCAACCCGAAGCTAATGCAGAAGCGGTATCGCCACCTGCAACAGAAAATGCCAACGGAAAATTACTCGCACCAAAAACTATTACAGGTCCTATCGGGATAAGCATTCTTCTGATATCCGGTTTTGGTAATGGTTGTCGCTCGGGTTGTGCAGTGTCAATTATTGCGTTAACCCATGAACCTTCGGCTACTAAGTTGGCAAATAAACGCAATTGTCCGGTTGTGCGCCCAACTTCACCTTGTAAACGTGCTGCAGGCAAACCACTTTCTACGGATGCTCTTTTTACCAAATCCTCGGTTATTGCCGAAATTTCATCGGCAATGACATTTAAAAATTTAGCCTTAACATCTTTATTAATGGATCTGTAAATCGCAAAAGCGTCTGTAGCAGCTACTAAAGCTTCATCAACCAATTGCTCATTAGCCTTGTCAAAATCACCATCTATTATCTGTCCCGTCGAAGGATTTACAGCATTTAATTTCTGCGCATTTGTATCTACAAATGTTGCTGCTACAATATTTTTTCCGTTCATATTTTATCGAACTATTTTCCCCAACTGCCGGCAGGCAATTCGGGGCGAGTAGCCAACGCATCGTTAATAATTTTTAAAACACGCTCACGTTCTTCACCTTGCAGCGGTAAACGAGGCGCACGAACTGCTTCTGTACCTAAACCGGTTGCAACTTCTGCAAGCTTAATATATTGTACAAGTTTTGGATGAATATCCAATTCAAGCACAGGTAAAAACCAGCGGTAAATGGTTAATGCTTCAGCAATTCTATTTTCTTTAATCAATCTGAAAATTGCCACCGTTTCTTTCGGAAAAGCATCTACTAAACCAGCAACCCAGCCATGAGCGCCCATCACAATGCTTTCCATCGCCAATGGATCTACTCCTGTAAAAATTTTAAATCGCTCTCCGAAACGGTTAATCAATCTGGTTACGTTAGAAACATCTCTGGTAGATTCTTTAATTGCCTGAATGTTATCATATTTAGTAAGCACTTCAAACATATCCAGTGTTACTTCAATTTTATAATCAACAGGGTTGTTGTATATCATTATTGGCAAATCCGTGCTTTCGGCAATTGCGCCAAAAAACGCCAATGTTTCATCAGCAGCTGCATTATAACGCATTGGCGGCAATAACATTAAACCATTTGCACCTAAAGATTTGGCTTTTGCTGCAACTTCAATTGCTTTTTTGGTTGTAGATTCTGCTATATTTAATAAAACAGGCACTCTGCCATTTACAACAGTTAGCGTATGCGATAGTAAACTAAATTTCTCATCATCCGTAAGCACACTTGCTTCACCAAGCGAACCTCCTAAAATAATTCCTTCGGCACCAGCTTCTAATTGTGCCTCAATATTTAGGTCGAATGCTTCAAAATCTAGCTCATCGTTAGATGTAAATTTTGTGGTAACGGCAGGAAATACGCCAGTCCATTTTATACTCATTATTTTATCTTTAATTTATTATTATTTTGATTTATCTTTTCAAAGTTAGTTCATACAGCCATCCAACTATTGTTTAATATTAACCTATATAAGTTATAAATACACCAATTTATGATACAAAATCTTATCCTGATTAATTTACTTTTTCGACATTTAGGTAATACATAAATTCTATAGCCTGTTTTGTGAATAATGCATCCTGACCATTTCCCAAAGCGATTTCTTGCCAGTTTTCTGTCGGAATAACTTTTATCGATTTAGTTCCTTTTTTGGTTAAAGTAAGTGGCAAATTAAATCCTTTCACACAATTCGTATAACGATAAAAAACCTTCCCATTTTTCAAATAATATTCTAACGTTGGTATTTGTATAGTTCGCAAATATTGGTCAAATACTTTATCGTAATTAAACCCTGCCTGTTTAGAAACATAATTTTCTATTTGCTTAGTGTTTACGGTTTGATGATAAAATGTTTTATTCAAGCCTCTTAAAATCGCTCGGAAAAGTTCATCATTGTTTAATCCGTGACGAATAGAATGCAACATGTTTCCACCTTTTGGATACATATCTCCACTTCCCTGAGCGTTTACACCATAAGGCGGAATAATTGGAATATCGTTTCTGATACCTTTTCTAATGCCGAAATTGTATTCATTACCAGCCTTGTTACCAAAAATATAATCAACAAAAAGCGTTTCGCTGTAATTGGTGAAACCTTCATGTACCCACATATCAGCTAAATCATTGGTTGTAATGTTGTTGCCAAACCATTCGTGTCCGCTCTCATGGATGATGATAAAATCCCATTTTAAACCCCAACCATCACCAGACATATCTCTTCCACGATAACCAAATTTATACCAGTTGCCATAAGAAACAGCCGATTGATGTTCCATTCCGGTATGCGAAGCATCAATAAGCTGGTAACCATCTTCATAAAAAGGATACGGACCAAACCAGTACTCAAAACTTTTTAACATTTTATGAACCTGGTCGGGCATGTAGGTTTTCGCCTTTGGATAATTATAATCAAGCACCCAATAATTTAAATCTAAAGCACCCTTTTCGCCTGCATATTTTTCTTTAAAGTTTACGTACTTACCAATGTATGGAATGATGCAATAATTGCTGATGGGATTAACAACATTATACTTATAAGTAGCTGTACCATCGTTATTGGTTTTTTTAAAAACCAATCTACCGTTACCAACGGCTACCAAAGTATCAGGAATGGTCATGGTTAAAGATGCACCCAAATTCGGCTCATCACTTTGATGATCTTTATTCGGATACCAAACCGAAGCACCCAAACCCTGGCATGCAACGGTCATCCACGGGCGACCGAGCGAATCAGCAGTAAAAATAAAACCACCATCCCATGGCGCTCGCTTTGCCTGATGTACTTTACCATGATAAAATATATTTACATTGTTTGTTGCCGATATTTTTTGAGCAGGCACATGTGCATACCAAACGCTGCCTGTATGCTCAAATTTTAATTTCAGTTTACCGTTGTACAGAATACTGTCAATAATCAATGGCTCTTGTAAGTCAATCTGCATGCGGGTTTTGCCATTGTTGGCACCTACAACCTTATAAACGATTTGATTAGAACCGCTTATACTCTTATCATTATAATCCGGCTTAATAGCAAGCTCATAACGTTGCACATCCCACCAGCTACGTTCTGGTGTTATCGTTCCTCTTAAAGTATCGGCCTTGGTAAAAACCTTTGGGCTTTGTGCAAAACCATTATTAAAAGGCATGATAATAAGCAAAAAAGTAGTTAAACGCAGTATTGTTCTCATTATAAATCTATTAAAAAGCATTTGTTCTTATGGTTTCAATTTCTTCAACGCTTTGTGCAAGATGTTTTCCAAGCATTCTGTGCCCGCCTTCTGTGATAAGAAAATCATCTTCGATACGAATTCCTGTAAAATCTCTAAACTGCTCTAATTTTTCATAATCAATAAATTCAGAAAATTTTTGCTCAGCTTTCCACCTGTCAATCAATTCTGGTATGATGTAAATACCAGGCTCAACCGTTAGCACATAACCACTTTCAAGTGCTTTGCCCAACCGTAAAGATTTTAAACCAAATTGTGTGGTATTCTTTTTAAGCGATTCGGTATAACCGACATATTGCTCACCTAAATCTTCCATATCATGAACATCCAGACCCATCATATGGCCGGTACCGCATTGAAAAAACATAGCGTGTGCACCCGCTTCAACCGCATCATCTACATTACCTTTCATTAAACCCAGGTCCTTTAAACCTTGCGCTAAAGTTTTACATGACGTTAAGTGAACATCCAGGTAACGGACACCAGGAGCCAAAGCATTTTTGGCATTAGTATAAGCACCCAACACGATGTTATACATATCTCTTTGCGCAGAACTAAATTTCTTACTTACCGGAAAAGTTCGGGTAAGATCGCCGGCATAACCTAAGGCCGTTTCTACCCCCGAATCATTCAGCACCATTTGTCCTTCTTTTAAAATATTGCCATGGTAATGATTGTGGAGGATTTCGCCCTGAACCGTTAAAATTGCAGGATATGCAAGGTTTCCGCCTGATGCCAATGCAGCCTCTTGGATTTTCGCCGCCAACTCACGCTCGTACATTCCTGGCTTTGCCGTTTGCATCACCATCAAATGTATATCTGCCGATAATGCTGCTGCCTTATCCAACTCCACAATCTCTTCTTCTGCTTTTATAGAACGCTGTGAAACAACTGATTGAATAAATGTAACTGAAGCTGAATGTTCAAGGTCAGAGATTGACAAATCAAACCATTGCGATAATTTAATTTTATTTTCAGACCGATATGGAGGCAAGAATCGAACTTCTCTATGCTGTTGTTTATTTCTGTTTAGATAAACTTCCAACTTATCAGAACTTTGAATATTGCTTAATCCGGCATCAAATGCTTTCTCCTGAAGCGTTTTTTGCCTGCCCATCCAAACGATATCATCAATGCTCATCTCATCTCCAAAAAGAATCACTTCATCTTCATCAATATCAATTACAGCCGTTAAAGATGGTTCGCTGATGCCAAAATAATACAAGAAATTACTGTCTTGCCTAAAGTGATAACTATTGGCAGCATAATTCATCGGACTATCATCATTACCTAAAAAAAGCAATAAGCCTGTTGAAAATTTCGACTTTAAAACTGCTCTTCTTTTAATATAAATTTCTCTATCAAACATATTTTTTTGAGGTTAAGCAAATATCCCAAAAGCATTCACTTTCGTGCTAATTTTAGAATGAATGGATAAAATATGGTTCGTATTGGCAAAATATAAGCCATCCATATGGTATAAAAATCGTAAATAATTGGTTTTTTATCTAAAATTAAGGTAAAATATGCACAATAGCTGCAAAATACTAAGCAACAATTCCATATACATTTTGATAATTTTAGTCTTCCTGATGAATTAGAATATGAAGATGTTTATCTATAAAAGCCTAATAGCCATTTTGCTACTCCTTTCCACGAAAATATATGCTCAAAACTACATGCCTCAATTTGCTGATGCCAGAATAAAAGTTAAAAACGTTACACCCATAAAGGCTTATGCTTTCGATTTATCGCAGGTAACTTTGCTGGAAAGCACTTTTAAAGTTGCAATGAAAGTCGATGAAGCTTACCTAACCGTTATAGAACCGGATAGATTGTTGGCAGGTTTTAGAAAAAATGCAGGATTAACACCTAAAGCAGAAATATACGGTGGCTGGGAATCTGATGGTTTGGCGGGACACAGTTTAGGCCATTACCTATCGGCCATTTCCATGCAATATGCATCAACCAGAAACCCAATCTTCCTACAAAAAGTAAATTACATTATCGATGAACTTGCCGAATGCCAAAAAGCCAGAAAAACAGGCTACATCGGAGCAATTCCTAAAGAAGATGCAATATGGATCGAAGTAGCAAAAGGAAACATAAAATCAGGCGGTTTTGATTTAAACGGCGGTTGGTCGCCTTGGTACACCGTTCATAAAGTAATGGCTGGTTTGCTCGATGCCTATTTGTACACCGGAAATAAAAAAGCATTGGCAGAATGTATTGGCATGGCCAACTGGACTGAAAATACCATCGGCGGCTTAAATGATGAACAATTGCAAAAGATGTTGTTTTGCGAATACGGTGGCATGGCCGATGCCTTGGTAAATCTGTATGCCATTACTGGCGAGAAAAAGTACCTCAATCTATCATACAAATTTTACGATAAGCGCATACTCGATCCACTAGCCAATCAACAGGATATTTTACCGGGAAAGCACTCCAATACCCAAATTCCGAAAATTATTGCCAGCGCCAGGCGACATGAAATTACAGGCGATAAAAACGATAAGGCAATAGCCGATTTCTTTTGGAAAACCATCGTGTACAACCACTCTTACGCAACCGGAGGCAACAGCAACTATGAATATTTAAGCGAGCCAAACAAACTGAACGATAAACTTACAGAAAACACAACCGAAACCTGCAACACTTATAACATGCTTAAGCTAACCGGGCATTTGTTTACAGAAAATCCTTCTGCAGAGTTATTTGATTATTACGAAAAAGCACTCTACAACCACATTCTGGCTTCTCAAAACCACGATGATGGCATGACCTGCTACTTCGTACCATTACGCATGGGTGGCAAAAAAGAATACAGTGATAAATTTAACACCTTTACCTGCTGCGTTGGTACAGGAATGGAAAACCATGTAAAGTACAATGAAAGCATCTATTTTAGAGGCAGTGATGGGAGTTTGTATGTTAACTTATTCATCCCTTCAACGTTAAATTGGAAAGAAAAAGGCATTAAAATTACGCAGGAAACAGCATTACCTCAGGGTGATAAAACAGAATTAACAGTTAATACCAGCAAACCTAGCACATTTTCCATTCGCCTCAGAAGACCGAAATGGAGTAATGAGCCTACGGTTTATGTAAATGGAAATCTTCAAAAAATAAATCCTGATGAAGCTGGCTACTTCCTAATAAACCGAACATGGAAAAACAACGATAAGATAACCTACACCACACCGGAGCAATTACATACCGAAGCAATGCCCGATAATGCCGAGCGAAGAGCAGTTTTCTATGGACCGGTTTTATTAGCTGGTATTTTAGGCACTACCGAACCCGACCCTGTTAAAGGTGTACCTGTTTTTGTTAGCGCCACCAACAACCCGAAAGATTGGTTGAGCGTTGTCAATCAACAGGAATTAAAATTTCAAACCGTCAACACCGCTCAACCTGCCGAGGTAACCATGATTCCATTTTACCAAACTAAAAACCAATACTATAGTGTGTATTGGGATGTTTTTACACCAGAGAAATGGGCCGTTCAGCAGAAAATTTATGATGAACAGAAACGCAAGCAAAAGGAACTCGAAGATAAAACAACAGATGTTTTCCGCTTTGGAGAAATGCAACCCGAACGCGACCACAATTTTACCGCAGCCAAAGAATCTATGGGTGAAGAGCATGGCCGCAAATGGCGCCTCGCAGGCGAAGATGGCTTTTTGCAATTCGATGTTAAAGTAGACCCAAGCTCGCCAAATACAATCATAGCTTCCTACTGGGGTATGGATAATCGGGGCCGCATTTTCGATATTTTAGTTGATGGCATTAAAATAGCAACCGAAGATTTAAATAAATATAAAGAAAGCCGTTTCTATGATGTTCCTTACAAAATCCCTCCCGAACTAACCAAAGGCAGGAATAAATTAACGGTTAAATTATTACCCAAAGCAAAAAATAACGTTGGTCCGGTTTATGGGTTAAGGGTTGTGAAGGAGTAGTTGAAGATTGATATATGCCGGGAATATAAGTTATTGCATAATTAAAGGATACGCTCTGCTTTGGCGCATGATTAAAATATATAAATATTCATTGATAAAATACAAGCGTATTTTTAGCTCATGGTTGTGTGATTATCAAAAATATAATAGTTTTGGTTGAGGTAGCTCAACACATCAGGCTGCAACTTATTTAATTTTGTCACTGGCTATTTCGCAAAGAAACATTTACAAAAAAGCGCTAATACAATGAATGTAGCTAAAAAATTAGGATTCAACGAAAATACAAAGTTGTTGATAATACATGCAGACGATGCCGGATTATCTCATTCTGAAAACATGGCTACAACTCAATGCCTGGAGGTAGGCATTGTAAATTCTTATAGTATAATGGTTAGTTGCCCATGGTTCTATGAGATGGCGATTTATGCAAAAGATCATCCCGAGTTTGATTATGGTGTTCACCTAACCCTTACTTGCGAATGGGAGAACTATAAATTTGGACCTGTTTTACCGGCTTCTGAAGTTCCAAGTTTGGTAGATCAGAATGGTCACTTTTATAAGAAGAGAGATCAGCTAAGCGCAAATGCCACTGCTGAAGATGTTAAAAAAGAACTTAAGGCACAAATAGACAAGGCATTAAAATTTGGATTAAAGCCTACTCATCTTGATTCTCATATGTTCAGTATTGGCGCAAGTCCTGAATTTTTTCAAGTTTATCGGGAGCTAGGCAAAGAATATGCTCTTCCAGTTATGATTGGCGAGCAATTGATGGAAATGGTTGGCCTAAATGCAAAAGACAACCTACACCAGAAAGATCTAATCATTGCAAAAGCGCATTATGGAATATGGGAATATTTTGAGTCGGGCAGTTTAAAAGATTATTATACACAGGTTTTTGATAACCTGGTAAGCGGCTTAAACATTATTTTAATTCATCCGGCTTTTGATGATCCCGAAATGAAGGGAATAACGCTTAATCACCCTAATTTCGGTTCTAAATGGCGGCAAATTGATTTTGAAAGTTTTACCAACATAGAAATTGAAGCTAAAATCAAGGAGAATAATATTGAATTAATTACTTGGAATGATATAAGAAAAATATATTATGATGGCTAAAGCAAGTCTTTAATCTTGGTCATTACTAGTCCACCAGTTTTTGATAGCTAAACATTAATCATCACACTTTACTGTAAATTTCCTTACCTTAACTGGGTAATTTATTTTCTAATACTAAAATGGACAGTTCTAAAAAAATTCTTCCTTTCGCCAACGGACTTGCTCTCGTCCTAACGATATTGGTTAATTACCTTTCTAATACAGGGCTGTTGAATGGCAATACCATGAAAACGGTATCTGATAGGTATTTTAATTATTTTACACCAGCCGGCTATGCCTTTTCCATCTGGGGTATCATTTATCTTGGACTACTGGCTTTTGTTTTATATACCGGAATCAATGGTAAAAAAGACCCGGTCAAATCTGATGTAGTCGCAAAAATAGGCTGGTGGTTTGTTCTGTCCTGTCTAGCAAATTGCCTTTGGGTAGTAGCCTGGTTATATGATTATACGGGTATTTCGGTTGTGATTATGGCTGTAATCCTTTTTTCTTTGCTCAAGATCATCGTCAATACCCGTATGGAACTGGATGCTCATCCTTTGAAAGAATATCTTTTCATATACTGGCCTTTTGCCTTGTATTCGGGATGGATTACCGTGGCTTTTATTGCAAACATCGCTGCCTATTTAACTAAAATAGATTGGCAAGGATGGGGCATCTCAAGTGTTACCTGGGCAATCATTATGATCTGTATAGCTGGACTTGTTAATGTAATTATGGTTTATACCAGAAACCTTCGCGAATTTGCCGCCGTGGGAATATGGGCATTGATAGCCATATCTGTTTCGAACAATAATGATCCTGCTCAGGTAAGTATAGTTTACACCTGTTATGCTGTGAGTGCTATTATCTTTGGATTTATTATCCACAGCGGTTTGAAAAACCGAAAAAATTCGATTGACAGTATGTGATATATGGTAGATAGAAAATTTTGTTTACATCATATTTTAGGAAGTTTGCTTCGCAGACCAATTTATTCTCCGCATATTTTGCGGAGAATAAGGGAATAATCTCCGCAAATGCTTTTAAAAGTAAATCCAGCTAAATGTTTATGATATGCTATTGCTCGTATTCATATAAGCAACATAATTTTATATGCAAATAGATATGAAGCCGATAAAGAAATTAACTTATAGGATAAGGTAGATGATTAATTACTTACCGATACAAAAAGTATATATCATTAAATATCAGTGTTTTGTGATAAATAGAATACAAAATCGGTACAGAAAATTATAGAATATGTTCGCTCACCGAAAAGACATGACCGCAGAATATGACTGAAACTCTAAAGCACTAAGACAAATCATCTTTTGGATTTATAAGTATGTTCTAAGCACGAGCCCTTCAGAGGTAATTATATCAAATAGCTCTGAATTATTACCCACAACATTTAATGCATGTTTAATATTTTCAAATCCTCGGTTCAGCTTAATATTTCGATCTAAAACTTCAGTCACATTATCAGAAACCCTCTTACGTTTCTCAAACTTACATTCGGGGTTGGAAAGTTTCCAACTACCATCTAGTAATCTAAAAGCCGTCAAATATTCTTTTAAGATAATCTTGTATCTATAAGTTTCGCCCAGACTGTCAGTTTCAGTCAATACTATAAATTTATTAGGATCGTCCTTTATAGAAACAAGTATCTTTGATTCAAGGGATCTCAACTTTATCAGGGCTCTCTTTAGTTCCAGAAGTTCAAGCTTATAAATTGGCGCATCCAAAAGATGAGCCAATTGAGATTGAGAAATGCCTCTTTGAATCCGAAGCTCTTTCACTTTAGCAATTAAGTAAATTTCAACTTCTGTAACATTGGGCTTTTTATCCATCCACGCAAATAAGAAAAGATCGAAAAGAATAGCACCGCTACATGTAGCAGTATTATTGCTATATTCGCTTATGAAGTTTATCACTTTTATACTAGCGATTTTTATTACCACGGGCGTAACTTTCGCTGGAAATATGTCGGGGAATCCGGGACGGGGCTTAATTTACGTGGCAATAACGTGGGGGCTGTTCTATCTGATCAATCGCAAACCAAAGAAAACCTAGTCAATGAATTTTCCAAGCCATTATTTACCTCTCAAATCAATATTCGATCTATCGTTATTTGGCACTGAAAACCCTGCGGAGGATCTTTTAAGGTATAATAAGGTAGCTTTTAGTAAGGAGTTTTCAAATTACCAAAGCAAATTCTTGTCAACTGATCCCCGGGAAGGTAATGAGATTCTATTCAAGACTTGTGTTCGCTATTTGCCAAATATAGATAAGCAAGGTAGAGAGGATATCGTAAAAGTATTACTTGAAAATGAGCCAGTCGCAGGTGCCTTGAAGATTATGACTAGGCTTAACATGGGGTTATTGGAGGATGAAGACCTGTACACTGAAAATTTCGATCGGGAACTAAGAGAATATATAGAAAACAAGAAAATCACACCGTCTTTGTACTTGTTTCTTCAAAAACATTTTTTGGACTTCGAAAAAATTAACCCTGCAGACTATCAAAATTTAGAAATTACCCTGTCTGAATACTACGACCTTCTATCTATTTATATGAAGGTACAATCTGGCAATTATACTTAATAGGTAAGCTTTACACTAGCAATACTTTACAGTAGAAAAGGCACAAATATTTATACAAATGTATATTCTTTTGGATCGTGGTTTTTATACAATTATATATTTTGAAAGCTAATATTTTTTATATAAATGTATATTTCTAAACATTGGTTTTTATATACAATTGTATATTTTAACAGCTAATATTTTTATATAAATGTATATTTTTGAACATTGGTTTTTATATACAAATGTATATCTTGACAGTGAAGCTTCGTTAAATAAATGTATATTTTTCGGTGGCCTTTTTTCATCTCCCTCGGAGCGTCGTCAGTTAAATACATCAGATTTAATGTCGGAGCAATGTCGTGTTTTATTATATTTCAATGTATCGATATACTCTTGTAAATACTCTAATGCATAGGTGCTTATTTATGTATGTGCATAAAAGCTTGAGAATTACCGTCTTCTTCGTCTTTTTTTATTTGGCTCGTCATCGTCTATGTCCTTAGCAGATGCCCCACCAACAAAGCTGCTAAAACTGCTAAGAGCGGCACCAGCACCGTTAGAAAGCTGATGACTATCAGTTTTTTCATTTTCAGATATTCTTTCTTCGTTTCCGATAGTTGCTGAAGGATTGCTGCTTGATTCGCGTTGGCCTCCGGTTCTTTCAGCGAGTTGATCGCCTCGTGAATGATTTGTTGATTCTGTATAATCACTTTTTGCCCGTTCCCAAGAGCCATCACCCCTATCTTGATGTCGCTCGTCTCCTTGAGAAAGCAAGTCCTTAAATCGTACTCTTGTTCGACTGTTTGCTTCGTTAATTGCTTTGCTGTCTGTGCTTTGTTCATATTGTATTTCATTTAATATGTTATTCCATTTATACATATTTCCGAGCTTCTGCCCTTTTGCCAAGAATCCGTTATCGTTAACGTAGGTTATTCCTGAAACCCTGCCCGTGGTTTTTGATTGATTAAAAAGTAAGTATATTCCTTGATCCTGGCATGTCCGTATAAAGCTTTCTACGGAATCAGATCGTGTCAAGGCGAGCTTAACTCTTTCTTGCATCAACATCCTGTCTGAAGGTTTTCCGGTTCGTTGTACCATCTCCAATTCATCCTTGTTGGGCGCTCGCTCAAGAGAATCCTTGGAAGAGAGAACAGTTGCCAAGCCGTATTTTTGCTCTAGTCTGCGACACAGCACCTCACTTCGTTTGTAGTTATTGGAATCGGAAACCACGGTAGCCTTCCCCTCATTGAAACCTATTCGAGTCAATAGTAAATGAACGTGTATATGGTCGTGATCCTCACCATCATTATGCTTCCAAAGTGCGAAATAGTTTAAGTCTGCATCAAATCCCATTCCCTGCATGTAATCTTTTGCTATGGAGATTAGCCGCTGATTATCCAAAATATCCTCCTTAGCAAAGCTCAAGGCAACGTGATACCCATCATTCTTTAACTTCGGTTTCAACTCTCTTAACACCTCAACCTCGGATAAGATCTCACTACGATCATATACTAGGAAGTTATGGGTAAGCACTTCTGCTCGTGCGTTAGGATCGGTTAATTCGGTTTTCTTATGGTTGTGGATATTCTGGCAATATTGACCCCAGTAATGCACCATACTGACCCCCTCGGGGATTTGGCCTGTCATAGCTGACGGCATGACAATTTTACCTTTTTTTTCTTAGACTTTCTCCTTTTAATTCAATTCTATAAGATGTGTGCACCATACGATCCAAAAAGGCGTCGGCCAGAGTTGAATCTCCAAAGATGTCCCACCATTTTTCCACTGGTAA
>NZ_RBEE01000004.1 GCF_003725795.1 Pedobacter jejuensis
ATGAGGTGTATAGAAGAAATGGTTATATTGATTAGAAATTTGCATAGAAAAATCAGTGTAATCTCAAAATCGGTGTAATCATCTTCAAAAAGGTTAATTACCGACGAAGACGCGGGGTAAAATGATTAATTTTTCAACCGTATAAGAACATTCGAGCTTTGATGTTCTTATATATCTTATATGGTTAAAATCTTTGGAAAAGCGCTTTCAAAAATATATTTGTTTGAAAGTTAAATTGTGCTTTCTAATAAATCAATAGTTCATTTTTAAACCATATAAGACATATAAGGAACATATAAGCTGGGTGTATAATCTGATAATCTTGATTTAATTTGCCTAGAAAAATCAGTGTAATCTCAAAATCGTTGTAAACATCTTCAAAAAGGTTAATTACCGACAAAGACGCGGAGTAAAATGATTAATTTTTCAACCATATAAGAACATTCGAGCTTGGATGTTCTTATATGTCTTATATGGTTACAAGCTTTGAAAAGCGCTTTTAAGAATACATTGTTTAAAAGTTGAATGTACTTCCTAATAAATCAATAGTTCATTTTTGAACCATATAAGATATACAAGGAACATATAAGCTGGGTATATAATCTGGTATTATTGATTAGAAATTTGCCTAGAAAAATCAGTGTAATCTCAAAATTGGTGTAATCATCTTCAAAAAATCGATAAAATCACCTTCTAAAAGTAATCCTCTTGTGCGGTCTTAGCAAATAGTTGTGGAGCAAAATTTACCAGATACAACTCTTTCTTGGCTCGAGTTACGGCGGTATAAAGCCACCTTAAAAAATCCAAATCAATCATCTCTTCGGTTAAATAACCTTGGTCGGCGAAAACGGCATCCCATTGTCCGCCTTGGGCTTTATGGCAAGTAACGGCATAGGCAAACTTAATTTGCAAAGCATTATAAAATGGGTCTTGTTTAATGGCCAGCATTCGTTGCCGCTTGTTGGCAATATGACTATAATCTTCATTCAAGCCATCAAAAAGCTTTTTGTTTTGTTCGTAAGGTAGGTTTGCAGATTCTAAATTTAAGGTATCCAACATTACTTTGCAGCTAATTTGCCCGGCCGATTGAAAATCCATAAACTCCAAAGTAGCATCAGCAAAACGGAAACCATAACGTTCCTCCTCCCCCCTCACCCGAATCACTTTCGCCATATCACCATTGGCAATAAAAGCAGTTTCTTCATTTTCGGGCAGCCAGAAATAATTGTTACGAACCACCATAATTTGGTCACCACCCGTTAATTCTTCTTCGCGATAGAGCAACCTCGCCCTGATTTGTTGGTTGTAAATATTGGCCGATTTATTGGAACGACAAACCACTAAAGTGTTTTCCATACCGAACTTTCGATAAGCATATTCCAAACCCTCAACCAATCGGGCGCCCGCCATGTTAAAAATATCCTTATAATTTTTAGTCAGGAATTTTGGCAAAGGATTATCTGGATTTTTAGAAATCTGGTTCCTCAGCATGGTTGCATTGGCTAAAATTCCCGATTTTTTTTCCTGCCTAACCACTTCTTTCAACTCAACCGCAGTAATGGATAACGCGAATTTATCTTTCAAATATTGTTCGTTCAATGCAGGGCTTTCCAAACTTCCAACTGGAGATAATTGTGCGGTATCGCCCACAAAAAGCAAAAAACAGTTTTTAGTATTGTACACAAATTCCAGCAAATCCCTCAAAATAGAAGAACCTGTTTCGTTAAATTCATCGGCAATCATAGATGCCTCATCAATAATAAAAAGTGTGTTTTCTGATAAATTTGGCGCCAGCTGAAACTGCATTTCTGGCGATGCAGCAGAGCGTTTCCGGTAAATCCTTTTGTGAATGGTTAATGCCTTTCGGTAAGAATATTGGCTCATTACCTTCGCCGCCCTACCAGTTGGCGCCAATAATTCGCTCCTTAAATTAAACTTTGCCAAAACTTTTACCAAAGCCGCAACCGAGGTAGTTTTACCTGTACCCGCATAACCTTTAAGCACAAAACAACGATATTCATCCTCTTCCTGCAAAAACTTCGACATCCGCTCGCAAAAAAGCAATTGCTCTTTGGTTGGCGTGTGTTCGTAAGCTTGGGCAATGAGTTGACTTTTATCGATGTACATGTAATGTTGAATGGTATTATTACTGAATGGTTTGATTTAAGTTTTTGGAAAGCAGTTGTAGTACTCTTCGGCCGCAGCAGTCCGTCTTTCCGCTATATCTTTTTTGTGAATGGTTGTGCTATTTCAATTGAAGTATGCAACAAAAAAGGATGCCGCTGCAATACGGTTTAAGTGGCAAAGATAGAGGCTTTTTTTAAAGTTGGTTGCTGCAGGATGTATAATTACTTTTTGAGAGTTGACAACTTTCTTTCCAAAGCCCTATAAAGTTGTCAACTCTAACTTTCCATAAGGTTGAAATACTAATGGCTGCCAACAAATAATTGTTATTTTCTCTGCGAAAATCAGTGAAATCTGCGGGAAAATACTGGACGAATCTTCTACTACAACAATAACGTCTCAATCCTATGAGCCATCACCATATTTTGCTGTTTGCTCCAACTAAAAATGGTAAAATGCCCATCTTGCGATGCAACCAAACCAATAGCTTGCGGTTGGTCGTTAACAAACTGAGCAACAGAGAAATGTCTCGTTCCACCCAACTGACCAGGATATAGAATTTTATCTTCTCCACCAAGAATTGGTTCAGAAAAAGCAATCTGTTCAACTGTTGGTTTCCCTTTCGCACGACCGATTTTAGCACCAAAAGCTAGTAAATCGAATTGGTCGTTAATAATCGTAGCACCATCAACGGCAGTTAAACCTGCTAAATGTTCAACCTCGCGACGCAAAGCGCCTTGAGAAAAAATTTCAGTTTGGTTACCACTTTGTTTAGCCAGATCAGATAAACCACAAAAAGGTGGCTCAACTAAATACTGAATTGGATGAATGATAGATTCTTCCCACTTTTGGTCGTTTTTCGGTACAATAAGCAAAGCACCACCTCGACCATGGCCACGCATTGAAACTGAAAACTGAATCAGAATATTAATTGGGTCGTTCCAGCTTGCCAGCACCGTTAAATCTAACAAAGCTTTTAAAATCGGCGGACAATCGCGGTTTAAACAACTCGTATCATCCACAATTCTAATTTGCTCTCCTTTTAAAACTGCCACATTGGTAAATTTACCAATTCCATAGATCCTGCGGTGTTTAATTACAATTAAGCCAGGTTCCGAGACATCCACTACAAAACAAAAGTTGGGAATATTTAATGTTGTACCCCAAATGTAAAGTTCGCCATCCTCTTCCCAAACGCCTAGGTGAATACCCGAACGCTCAATCCCAGGTGCTATTTTGGTAAGCGTATTGGCATTTAAGGGTAAAGGTTTTGCAAATTTTAATGGTTTTGAAGTTTGTGAAGGCGGTAAAAAAGCAATAGAAATTCGTGGAGAGTGTCCTTCTTCTTTCCTTAAACTGCTCCAAAAAGCCACATCAATTAAGGCCTCAATAATTTTTTTATCAGGCTGAGTTGCCAAATCTTCCTCGCCTTGCGCTACTGCATTCTCATGCAGTTTTATAAAATGTTGCTCAATTTTAACCGCAACCGTGTTCGCTGCTTTATAAGTAGGCTTGTAACTCATGTTTCGAATTTAAGCCGAATATTTTGAATTTTGAACAACTGAAAGGTTTGATTTTGGTCAAAAGATTTAGTTTGATTTAACAGCAAAGAACACAGAGAAATTTTAAACACCAAGGCGCAAAGAACACAAAGTTATTTGCAGCAACAAAATTGATACGCCCAACTTTGTGTCCTTTGCGAAAAAACTTTGTACCCTTTGCGGTTAATCCTTAAAAAACTCTATTTTTGTTTCAATGAGTAAAAACAGCCTTTTATTAGTCGACCCGAATTTTAAAGCTGATGCATATGCAAACTGCCATTTATTGTTAAAAATAACGAATGATAGTTTTTCTTATGCCGTGGTTGATAAAGATTCGGAGCAGGTTAATGTAATTTTCGATAAACAAGGCTGTGAAAATTTACAACAAGATTTACAGGCTGCTTTCGAAAATGATAGCTATTTATCTCAACAATATGGAGCTATAAAAGCTGCTGTACATACCTCAAATTTTATCTTCATCCCTGATGAATGGTTCGATGCCGATAACCTTGCTGTTTACTCAAAATTCTTAGGTTCAGATAGTAAGATTTATACCAAACATCACGATGCATTTGGGTTTAAAACGCTTTTTTCATTAGATGAAAATGTTGAAGAAAGACTTCCTGAAAACACTATTCTTTACCCACAATCTTCGCCATTATTGGCTTTAGTTAATCATTTATCTGGTGATGCTTTATTGATAGATTTTACTGCAGCATCATTCAATGTATTGTTTGTAAAGGATAAGAAAGTTAACTTTCAAAACCACTACCAAGCCGAAAATACCGAAGAATTTAACTATTTTTTGTTACTAATTATCGAGCAATTGGGATTGAATGAATCTACAGCGGTTTATTTGCAAGGCATTATAAATGAAGATGATGCCTACTACAATACTTTGCTAAAATACTTCAATAACTTATATTTCTTTCTTCCCGCAGGCAAACAGGAGAGTGAATTATTGGCCGATATGCCAAAACACTATTTCAGCGGATTACTTGCTTTAAATTTATGCGAATAATTGGAGGAAAATTAAAAGGCATACGTTTGCAGCCTCCTGCAAATTTACCTGTTCGCCCAACAACTGATATGGCCAAAGAGGCCTTATTCAATATTCTAAACAATAAATTCGACTTTGAAAACTGCACTGTTTTAGATTTATTTTGCGGAACAGGAAACTTAACTTTCGAATTCGCTTCACGGGGTGCGGAAAAAATTTTAGCCGTAGATATGGATTACGGTTGCGTTAACTGGGTAAAAACTACCGCAGCCAAGCATGAGTTTAACCAGGTTGAAGTACGTAAAGGCGATGTTTTTAAATTGCTGAAACAAATGACAGGTTCTTACGATTTAATTTTCGCAGACCCACCATATAACATGCCAAACATTCCTCAAATTCCTGTTTTGGTGAAAGAGCAACAACTACTAAAACCCGATGGTTTATTGGTTGTAGAGCATCAAAGTAATATGAAACTAAACAGCCAGCCTGGTTATACTGAAACGCGAAAATACGGCAACTCTTCGTTTAGTTTTTTTGAGTTTGTTTAACCGCAAAGAGCGCTAAGTTTTTCGCAAAGAACCCAAAGCTTAAAGCAAGAAAAGCTAAAGCATATTAAAAGGTTTATAAATTACCATCATACCGATGGAAACAAAGAAATATTTAAAATTTAAAAATTTCGGTCTGTAGAGATACAGACCGAAGGAAAAAAAGTCTAAAGCAATTTTCTAAGTCTAGAAAATCAACTACCTTACCAAATAAAAATTAGAGATACCTACCCTGAAATTGCATTTATGATGTCATACTGCGTAATAATTTCAATTTTACCAGATTCGTCCTCAACCAAAACAGCAGAATTTTCTTTGTTAATTAATGATGAAATTTTATCGATGGAGGTATTTAGATCAACAAAAGGAAACGTTGCCGTCATAATTTCTGAAATAGCGGCAGATTTCAATCCCGGGTTTTCAAGCAATGCCGATAAGATATCACTTTCTGCAATTTTACCCACAATCATGCCTTGCTGCGTTACCGGAATTTGAGATATATTCATCGATTTGATGGTATTTATCGCCTCCAAAACAGATTTAGTTGCATCGAGCGTTACAATTTCGGTTGTTTCTTTCTTAGCCAAAATTGATTTAGCAGTTAATTTTTCATCTTGCAAAAAGCCACGCTCACGCAACCAGTCTTCGTTATACATTTTACCCATGTAACGGCTGCCATGGTCGTGGAAAATTACCACAACGACATCTTCTGGCTTTAATTTATCTTTCAATTGAATTAAACCACCAATTGCAGCACCAGCTGAGTTACCTACAAAAATTCCCTCTTTACGGGCAATATCTCTAGTCATTAATGCAGCATCCTTATCCGTCACCTTTTCGAATAAATCAATTACATCGAAGTTTACGTTTGCTGGCAAAAAATCCTCTCCAATTCCTTCTGTGATGTAAGGATAAATTTCATCCTTATCAAAAATCCCTGTTTCTTTATACTTTTTAAATACCGAACCATAGGTATCAATTCCCCAAATTTGAATATTAGGGTTTTTCTCCTTTAAGTATTTACCAGTTCCAGAAATGGTTCCGCCTGTACCTACCCCAACAACTAAATGGGTAATTTTACCTTCTGTTTGTTCCCAAATTTCGGGTCCGGTTTGTTCGTAATGCGCCTGCGAATTGGCTAAATTATCATATTGATTTGGTTTCCATGAATTTGGAACTTCACGCTCTAAGCGGGAAGAAACTGAATAATAAGAGCGTGGATCTTCAGGTTCAACATTGGTAGGACAAACAATTACTTCAGCACCAAAAGCACGCAAAGCGTCAACCTTTTCTTTCGATTGTTTATCAGTTGTGGTAAAAATACATTTATAACCTTTAACAATTGCTGCCATAGCAAGCCCCATTCCGGTATTTCCTGATGTTCCTTCGATTATCGTTCCACCTGGTTTTAGCTTACCACTTTTCTCAGCATCATCAATCATTTTAATCGCCATACGATCTTTAATTGAATTGCCTGGATTTGTAGTTTCTATTTTGGCCAAAATTGTGCCTGGAACATTTTTCGTAATTGTATTTAATTTTACCAGTGGCGTATTGCCAATGGTTTCTAAAATATTATTATACCACATATTGCAAAATTAAGCAAAGGCATTAAGTATTTTATAAACAATATTTTATTCGAAACATAATTTTGATAATAAAATTTTAATAGAATTATATTGCATAATCTATAATAATGATAGGCATTATAGATTGATTATTGGGCAAAATGCAGTATTGGCTATAGAGCTTATCCAAAATCAAATTTATTAAGCCAGCTTATAAACCTTACCAGGTAGCGAAATTATTATGCCTTGCATTTCTAATGTAAGCAGCACAATGGATAATTTGCTCTGTTGAATGTTCAAATTAATGCAAAGTTCATCTATAGATAACTGACCATTCTGTAAAACTTCAACAACTTTTTGTTCATTCGCAGTTAGGTTAAGTTGCAATGTAGTTTGAGCTTGTTTCTTTTTCTCCTTCACTTCATCATCCCAACCTAAATAATAAATCAAATCATGTGCATTGTTAATTAATCCTGCCCTATTGGTTTTGATGAGAAAATTACAGCCTTCAGAAAACACATCATTTGTTCTACCTGGGAAAGCATATACATCTTTATTGTAAGAGTTGGCAATTTCAGCGGTAATTAATGCGCCACCTTTTATAGATGCCTCTACAACTATAGTAGCATCTGCAATGCCTGCAATAATTCGGTTTCGTTGAGGAAAATTTTGCCTGTCGGGATTTGTTAAAGTCGGGTACTCTGATAGCAAACCACCATTCGATACCATTTTTTGTGAAACTGCTTTATGAATCTGTGGATACAATCTGTCCAAGCCATGCCCAAGTACTCCAACAGTTGCAATTTCATTTGTGATGCACTCTTTATGTGTAGTCACATCAATTCCGTAAGCTAAACCACTTACAATTAAAACATTATAAGGTGCCAGAACCTCGCAAAGTTGCCTGCACAACGTTTTACCATATTCGGTTGCATTTCGCGTACCTACAATGCTTATAATTCTTGGATGATTTAAATCTGCCTTACCCTTAAAATAAAGTAAAATTGGTGAATCAAAGCAATTTTTTAAGCGTTTTGGATAATTTTCATCTGAGAAAAAGAGAACTTCTATACCATGTTTTTCAATAAATTTTAATTCTTCAGCAGCCCGTTTTAATGCGTCGGTACTTAATATGGCTTCAACAGTCTTATCTCCTATCCCTGGTATTTGCAGCAATTGTTTTTTATTGGCAGAGAACACAGCTTCGGCACTACCACAATAAGCCAGTAAATTTTTGGCATTTACCGGACCAATTGATTTAATAAAAGTTAAAGCGATTTTATGGAGCGTACTCATTGATGTTTAGGCTAAGGTGAATAAATGCGGGATGATTTATTTCCTTAATTATTAGCCTAAAAATCGATATCAATTAAGCTTTTAATCGGTATATGAATATTATTTTTGAGTTGAATGTATTTTTCTGTAACTGACCAAACTGTCGTATCAACTCGTTTCGGACCAATAGTGGTATTAAACGTAATTACTGCTTTAGATTTGAACTCATTTCCAAGCCTTTGAGCTTCATCTAATTTAATTTTTAATTCTTCAGTAAGATCATCTTTCGAATTGATGATATTTAAATAGCTTATATGTTCTTTTTCTACGATCTCTATCGGCATAATATGTATTTAACGATTTTTGTTAAACAAGCTTATTAAAATTTTAGAAAAAAAGCAATCTTTGAACTGTAATTTTAATTTTTAATCATAAAAAAAGCCGACATAAGTTAAAATGCCGGCTTCAAAATTTATTTGTTTGGTTTATTTATTTAATTTTAACTTTCTGGTTTCTACCATTCCTTTAAATTCATGATTTAATTTTTCATTGGCGTTATCTATCTGAGTACGAGAAATACCTGAAGTGCTGCTTAAAGTATTGTCTTTAGCCAAAGCAGAAAAATTACCATTTACCGAATAATACAAGGCCTGTGATAGAAGTTTTTCTGATGTATCACCAAAATCTTTTGTCAAATCATCTGAAACATCCTTATCTACAGCCATTCCAGCAAAATAATCCCCTTGATTTAATTGATTTTTAGTTTGGAATTGGGGAATATATAAATCGCTTTTATCAATTCTTATTGAAAAGAAACCAACAGGTTTACCATACGTGGTTTTACCAATTAGCTTAACATCCATTACTGGTTTTAAATTGTTAATCAATAACTCACTTGCGGATGCAGTACCACCTGTTACAAGAAAATAAACTCTTGATAAAGTATTAAGCGAGCCTCTTTTAGCAAAAACTTCCTGGTTTCCTGCTGCTGGTGTAGGTTTGTAAGAGTAATCGAAATATGAATACAAACGTGTTACACCATCGGTTCCTTTAGCATAAAATTTCTGATTTTGAAGAATCGTCGCCTGTTCATCTTGCATGGTTTGAGTCCAATAAGTAGTGTACATTACCTTACCATTCTGAGCGACTGGTGCAATTAAGTTGGTAAACGCTTCTGATGTAGCAACAGAACCACCATTATATCTTAAATCTACTACCAATTCTGTAACGCCATCAGCAGCAAATTTTGCAAATGCAGCATCTAATAAAGTGGTAGAATTTGTTGTAAAACTATTAAATACAATATAGCCTACTTTTTTTGCACCAACAGTGTAGGTATTGGTATAAAGAATTGGATTGATGTTATAAGTTGCACGTGTTATTGTAATATCTGCTGATGTTCCATCAGATTTAAGTACCGTCATGGTAATAGATGGATTGCTTCCAAATATTGCATTGTTCAAATTATCAATATCACTTTGGCTGGATCTACTTACCCCACCGCCGTTTACTTTTGTGATTTGATAACCTCTTTTTAAACCCTGAGCAGCAGCTGGAGAACTCGGATAAACCAGTTTAACACGAAGTAAATTTCCTGCATCAAAATTAGCTGAAAAACCATAATCTCCGCTTACTCCACCCAATTGTGTTGCAACAGTACCATCATCCATAAAAGAATATTTATCTCTTCCCCCGGTACTTGGTAAAGCTTTAATGGCTGCTATAACCGCATCATTAGAATTATATTGCCTTGGATTAAAACTAGCATAAGTTGGCATACCAACATTCCAAAGATAGGTTTGCTGTGCGTATAAATAAATTGAATCTTTAGTTAATTCTGCCCGTGTTGCTGGCGTAGGTGGTGTTGTTGTTAAACCACCATCTGGTGAAACTGAAGATTTCTTACATGATGTTGCTAACCCGACAACAACAATTAAAGCACACATAATCAGGTTATGTGCGGAAAACTTTCTTATCATATTTATTTGTAAATTTTTAGTGACTCAATATACGGCAAATTAATTAATTTAGATTGATGCTCATCAACTTTATTTGCACCAACAACTAACGCATCTTTATTACTTAAATTGTTGTTGTTTAATATGTTCTGAAAAATTTCTGCTTTCGTTTGATTTAACTCCTCCGTAAAGAAAACGATTAAGTATTTTTCAAGTCCGTTCCATTCGGTTTGCCGTATTTTATTTAACTGCTGTTCGGGATTACCCGTTGTTACGATAACTATTTTTCTCCTATCCAAAACTAAGTTTTGCAGAAACTCTAGCATATTCTTGTAAAGAAGTAATTTTAATGGCAACCTGGCATTTTGATGCAGTAAATCAAAATTATGCTGATACGTTTCTGCAATTTCAAACTGAGAAGCTGTTTTAGCAAACAAACCCTCCTGTCCGTAGTTTTCATATTCAGTACGCATAAAATCTAAAATAGTTTGTGCGTTTTTTTGCTCGCTGTATTCTATAAATTGCGCAAAAAGATAATAAACCTGCAACAA
Organism: Pedobacter jejuensis; assembly: GCF_003725795.1. Classification (GTDB taxonomy): domain Bacteria; phylum Bacteroidota; class Bacteroidia; order Sphingobacteriales; family Sphingobacteriaceae; genus Pedobacter; species Pedobacter jejuensis. The sequence goes on from NZ_RBEE01000004.1 coordinate 10,563, forward strand.
ATAATCTTTTGCAGGAAACAATACATCATCAAGCTCGAAAATAAATATTTGTTTATCTTTTGCAAACGGATATACATCCATACTTAAATGGTAAAAAGTTTATAATTTAATAAATTATCTAGCGTAAACACGCCGTTCAAACCTGTCGCAGAATTTTGAGGAACATCTTTATTGGTCGAAAAAACACATTCTCCTTTAACAAAAATATATAATTCCGAATTTTTATTTTGTTCTGCATCAATATATTGGTTTAACAACTCAAAATGTGGGAGTAAAACCTCAATGCCATATTCGCTAAACAAAACAGCCGATTTTGCAATTGGCTCAATTTCAAAGCTATGCAAAGGAATTATTGTGTCAATTGATTCAGTAATGCAGAAATTTAACAATATGTGCGCAATACTATCATGGTTTAGTTTTCCTAATGATGTAAAAGCATAATTTTCTGTAATAATTCCTGGAACATCTCCATAATCAGCAAGTAAAACAAAATGGCTTGGAAACGCTTTTAAAAGCTTCATGGTTTTGGCGTTATTTCCGCAGGTAATTAAAATTTTCAAGTGAGAAATGTCTTATATTGTTTTATTGTTAGACTGAAAGAGTGTTTATTGAAAGAATCAAACAACACATAAAAATTCTTAAATCTGGCGAATGTTATTCCTATACGATTAAGCCATCTTTCATCGTTACAATTCTATCGCTGGTTTTTGCCAAATGCTCGTTATGGGTTACAATTACGAAAGTTTGCTGAAAGTTATCGCGTAAGCTCACAAAAAGCTGGTGCAATGCCGCTGCATTCTCTGAATCTAAATTCCCTGAAGGTTCATCGGCAAGAATAATTGAAGGATTATTTATTAACGACCTTGCAATGGCTACACGCTGCTGCTCCCCACCCGATAATTGATTTGGTTTATGATTCGCCCTGCCTTTCAGTCCAAACAAATCTAACAGTTCCAAAGCCCTGGTTTCTGCCTGTTTTTTATTTGTTTTTGCAATAAATGCAGGGATACAAATATTTTCAATTGCACTAAACTCAGGTAATAAATGGTGAAACTGAAAAACGAAACCGATATTCTGATTTCTGAAAGAACTCAGCGATTCACCACTCAATTCGTTTATAACCGTACCTTTTAATTCAACAGAACCTTCATCGGGCTTATCTAATGTACCTAAGATATGCAAAAGCGTACTTTTACCGGCACCCGAAGGACCAATAATACTAACTATCTCTCCCTTTTGCACTTCAAAATTTACACCTTTTAAAATTTGTAAGTTTCCGTACGATTTTCTAACACCCGTGGCTTTTAGCATAAATCAAAATTAAGAATAAAGATTTAAGGAATAAAGAACAAAGATAAAAGAGCAAAGAATAAAGATTTAAGGAATAAAGATGAAAGAACAAAGATTAATGAAGATAGACCCCAATTGAAATTCCAAAAAACAAATCCTTTCACAAAATAAATAATCTGTGAAATCCCTAATCTGTGAAATCAATCCGAAGGAAAAGAATAAAGATTAATGAATAAAGAACAAGGATAAAGGAGCAAAGAATAAAGCGGAAATTCCAAAGAACAAATCCTTTCACAAAACAAATAATCTGTGAAATCCCTAATCTGTGAAATCAATCCGAAGGAACATAAAAGAATAAAGTCTTAAAAAAATTTGCAAATACAATTATCTTATTTAACTTTGAAAAACAAAGCACTTTTAAAATGAGCAATTCTGAGGAACAATTAAATGCGTTAAAAGATATCAGACAAATGATGGATAGATCATCCAGATTCATTTCTCTGAGTGGATTATCAGGTGTTTTTGCAGGCGTTATAGCTTTAATTGGTGCTTACTTCGCTAATGAAGAAATTTTAAAGTTTGTTAATGGCAGAGGCTATTCTTATGGTGTAGAGGGCGAAATGGATTTAGAATATAATCTTTTAAAGCTTGCAATAATCACCCTTATCGTTTCAATAGCAGGTGGAGTTCTGTTTACCTACAGAAAAAGTCAGCGCAACAACCTCCCGATTTGGGATAAAACATCGAAATCACTTCTATTGAATTTGTTTACTCCTTTAGCAGCAGGCGGATTATTCATCATTGCATTATTATTCAATCACCCAAATACCTACAGCATTATCGCACCAACGTGTTTAATATTTTATGGTTTAGCATTAATAAATGCAAGCAAATTTACATTTAGCGACATTCGATACTTAGGCTATTGCGAAGTGATTCTTGGATTGATTTGTATGTTTTATGTTGGATATGGTTTAATATTCTGGGCTTTTGGCTTTGGCATTCTGCATATTGTTTACGGACTTTTAATGTATTTTAAATACGAAAGAGGCAAGTAAGATGAAAAACCCGATAGCAGATTTAAATAAAATATTTGATAGCAGAATTAGGTTAGGCGTAATGTCTATACTTATTGTAAATGATAACATAAGCTTTAATGATTTGAAACAAATGTTAGAATTAACCGATGGCAATTTAGCTTCGCACTTAAACACGCTAGAACAAGCAGAATTTATACAGGTGCACAAGGGTTTTATTGGAAGGAAAACCAGCACTACTTATGCAATTACAGCGCTAGGAAAGCAATCTTTTAAAGCTCATTTAGATGCTCTTGAAAAAATGATCAAAAAACTATAAACAATTTTTTTTAACTATTTACTTTGAAATACAAAGCACTTTTAAAATGAGAAAATGAAAAATAAATCTAACCTTTTACTCTTTTCTGCCCTATTGGGTGGCTTGCTGTTTAGCTTCCTTTTTTGGAAAGAAAGATTAGCGCTTAACCTAATGATTTACAGCATTTTTATCTTGATAATTACTTATCTCAATCCTGATGTAATTAAAAGCTTAAAATTTAAAATTTATGGGTTTGCCCATTTGTTGGCTGCTATTCTTGTTGTTATCAATAATTCAGATTTATCACTGGTTAGTTATTACATCAGTTTAATACTATTTATTGGCTACAGCCACAATCAAAAAATAAGAACAGTTTTTACAGCTTTTGGTGCTGCTATTTTAAAAATGGTAACTGTTCCCCTAAATGCTATCAAAACACTTAATGAGGTAAAAATTGGTAATTTTAACTTCAAACCAGTTTTCAAATTGGTTAAATATGTTTTTATTCCAATAGTAATCGTAACCATTTTCACTTGTTTGTACTCTGCGGCAAGCAGCGTATTTGCCCATTATGCTGAGGCACTATTAATAAACATCGGTGATTTCTTCAACAATATTTTTGGCTTCATTTTTAAAGATTTGAGTTTTAGTCGCTTCATGCATTTCTGCTTCGGAATAATGGTTACCGCTGGTTTGCTGATTTCATTTTTTGATAAAAGCCTGCAACAGATTGAATTGAAATGTAAAGAGCAATTACTAAGGGTTAGAAAAAATATAAATCAGAAAACAGTTTGGTTCGAAGTAGCGAAGGTTTTCAGCGGCAATTTGTTAACTAAAAAGCTGGCGCTTAAAACTGAGTTTATTACAGGCCTTATTTCTTTTGCAGCCCTAAATTTATTATTACTTTTTTTAAATGGAATTGATATTTGGTGGTTGTGGTTAGGTAAAGGGAGAAATTTTGCCGAAATTAATTACTCAGCAGATTTGCACGATGGTACTAATTCATTAATTTTTAGTATTGCCTTGGCAATGGCAATTATTATATATTTCTTTCGGGGAAACCTAAATTTTTACAGCAAAAGTAAAGCGTTGAGAATTTTAGCCTTTGCATGGATGATTCAAAACTTCATTCTCATAATTTCGGTACTCATTCGTGATGGCTATTACATTGAATTTTACGGGCTCACACATAAACGGATTGGTGTTTTAGTTTTTGCATTACTTTGTGTAATTGGCTTGATAAGTGTTTATATAAAGGTTTCAAAACAAAAAACATTTTTCTATTTATTAAAACTTAACGGGAATATTTGGTTCGCATTATTACTTGTCTTTAGCTTGGTCAATTGGGATATTTTCATCGTAAAATATAATTTATCACATTCTGATTCAATATCAGTTGACGCAGATTACTTGCTATCACTTTCAGATAAAACCTTGCCTGTGTTGGATAAAAACAGAATGAAATTGCAACACACCGAATCAAAAAGCGAATACGGAACAGAAATAGCAAGACCCGAAACTTTGGCAACTAACCAGCAGAAATTGAATCAAAGAATCGGTTTTTTTAAAGATCGTTACGAGAGAGTGAGTTGGATATCCTGGAATTTGCAAGATTGGAAAACAGCTGAATATTTTAAAATAAGCAAATAAGAAATTACTAACTAATAAAAAGGAATATTTATTTAATTAAATCATGAAAACTCAAGAAACACTTAACCCATCAAAATTGCGCATTACCATAATGCTTATCATTACAGCCGTTATTCTTAGTATTCCATTAGTTGCAATGCAATTTACAACAGAAGTAAATTGGACATTGCTTGATTTTGTTGCCGCAGGCGTATTACTTCTAAGCACTTGCTCGGCAATAGAAATTGTTATCAGGAATGTTCAAAATAGCAACTTTAGAGCAGTATTGTTTTTTATCATTTTGATGGCTTTATTCCTAATTTGGGCAGAATTAGCCGTTGGCATTTTCGGAACTCCATTTGCAGGAACTTAGCTGCAACAATTTGCAAGGAACCAATTTGCCAAGAAGTACAATCTTGGTAAACTAAACCCGATATACGTGGAAAGCCACCGATTCTTCATCGGTGCTTGGAACATTAGCGGGGCTGCTTTTCCCGATTAACATAAAACGTTCATTTTCTAAAAAAATCGGCATTTGCTATTTGTTTAAAGGGTTTGAAATTGTAGCTTTGGGCAAATTTTGTAGCAAATGAATATTCACGAATACCAGGGTAAACAAATATTAAAAAGTTTCGGTGTTAACGTTCAAGAAGGAATTGTTGCCGATACTCCAGAGCAAGCTGTTGAAGCGGCTAAGCAACTTAAAATTAATTATAACTCTGATTGGGTTGTAATTAAAGCGCAAATCCACGCAGGTGGACGCGGTAAAGGTGGCGGTGTAAAATTGGCTAAAAACTTAGAAGAGGTTAAACAACGTGCTACCGATATCATTGGTATGCAATTGGTTACACCACAAACCGGACCAGAAGGTAAATTGGTTAGCAAGATTTTGGTTGCTCAGGATGTGTATTATCCAGGTGCTTCAGAAACTAAAGAATATTATATTTCGGTATTGTTGGATCGTGCAAAAGGTCGTAACATTATTATGTACAGTACCGAAGGTGGTATGGATATAGAAGAGGTTGCAGAACACACTCCACACTTAATTTTTAAAGAAGAAATTGACCCAAAAGTTGGTTTGCAAGGTTTTCAAGCTCGTAAAATTGCTTTCAACTTAGGTGTTAGTGGTGCTGCACATAAAGAGATGGTTAAATTTGTAACCGCTTTATATAAAGCTTACGAAGCTACAGATTCTTCGATGTTCGAAATTAATCCTGTGTTAAAAACATCTGATGATAAAGTTATTGCAGTTGATGCAAAAGTTAATTTAGATGAAAACGCATTATTCCGCCATGCTGATTACGCTGCTATGCGTGATGTAACGGAAGAAGACCCAATGGAAGTTGAAGCAAGTGCAAGTAACCTAAACTTTGTTAATCTTGATGGTAACGTAGGTTGTATGGTTAATGGTGCTGGTTTAGCAATGGCTACTATGGATATTATAAAACTTGCCGGTGGCGAGCCTGCTAACTTTTTAGATGTTGGTGGAACTGCAAATGCACAAACCGTTAAGGCTGCTTTTAACATTATCTTAAAAGACCCAAATGTTAAAGCCATTTTAATTAATATTTTCGGTGGTATTGTTCGCTGCGACCGTGTAGCTCAAGGTGTTATCGATGCTTACCAAGAAATTGGAAACATTCCGGTGCCGATTATTTGCCGCTTACAAGGTACAAATGCCGAAGAAGCTAAAAAATTAATCGACGAATCTGGACTTAAAGTTTACTCGGCTATTGCCTTAAAAGAAGCTGCTGATTTAGTAACTAAAGTTTTAGCGAATTAAGATTAAAAATTATATAAATATTTAAAACCTTTCAGTGTAAACTGGAAGGTTTTTTTGTTAGCCGTTATTGCGAAGCCGATTTTTATTCGGCTTGGTAATCTAATCGGTCAGTTATCTTAATTATTTGAAAAGCAAGGTTCTGCATTCTTCGGTCAAGGTAGCCCCGCTATCACTTCAATCTTTTTGTTTGTACCACGCTGAGGTTGTAGAAGCACTGCTACAAAAAGTATGTTCGTTCTATCGGGTTTATTTAACTCAATACAGTGCTTATGGGATAAACCAATCAAACGCCTAAACTGATTGGTCTTTGCAAATAAGATTAACTATCGTTTAAAGCTTTAATAAAAGTTTAATGTTTTTAATTATTTGAAAAGCAAGGTTCCGTGTTCTTCGGTCAAGGTAGTAACGCTATCACTTCAATCTTTTTGTTTGCGTCATTGCTGAGCTTGCCAAAGTACTGCAACAAAAAGTATTTCCATTTTATCGGGTTTATTTAAGTCAATGCAGTGCTTTTTGGATAAACCAATCAAACGCCCTAAATATGAGAATAGCTTCCTTTGAGTATTGATTTAAAACTTTCAAATTTTATTCAGAACGAAATTCCAAGATATCTCCAGGCTGACATTCTAAAACATTACAAATTAACTCCAAAGTTTCCAGGCGTATTGCTTTCGCCTTTCCAGTTTTCAAAATCGATAAATTAGACATCGTAATACCTACACGCTCACTTAATTCGGTTAACGACATTTTGCGACGGGCAAGCATCACGTCTAAATTTATTATTATGGGCATGAGATGATTTAAAGATAAAGTTAAATGGTTAAATCGTTTTCTTGTTTGAGTTCAATACCTTTTTTAAAAACAAATGATATCGTTAACAGAGTGATACCCAAAATTAATAGCCAAAATTCGAAGTCAACATTACTAATAGTTCTAAAACCTAATTCATTCAAATTCGAACAATTAAATAAGAACAACAAAAATGGAACGGAAATGCAATACCAGCCCATTAAATATAATCTGCGGATGTTTGCAACATTAAAAACCTCATCAAGCTCAACGGAGTTCATAAACCGATATAAATACAAGAATATTCTAATGGCAAAAAATGATATAACCAAAACTAAACAGCCCTGAAAGAAGTTCATCTTGCTTGGTCCTAATGAATTATAACCATCTTTAAAGCTCTGTATCCCTCCATTTATCATTGAGATTAAAAAGCCCAAAGTAAGAATTAGAATATAGCCGATTTTAATTAATTTAATTTGAGATTGAGTCTTCATATTTTAGATAGTTAAATCGTTCTCCTTTTTTAAATTAAGCGAATAGTTCAAAACGGATAAGAGTGTCCATACAATTATATTGGCGATGAACAGGTCTGTATAAGGTTTTATTCCTGTTCTTATCCCATAACCTAAAACCTCTGCCTTTAAGGTATTATCCAAACGAGATAGAACAAACCAATTAACTGTATTTATGAAGAAGAATTTGAAAAGTAAATAAGAGAATATTGCAAGCCAAATACTTCGAATGCTTTTAATTCCATCCTCCGATATTATTTTGCTAATAAGATTTTGCCTATTACTGTATAACAACTTGAAAAGAAGCAATCCAATGTAAAAATAAAAGCAAATTGATATTGTTTGTTTTATTCCATCAACAAATAAAATAGAATTTAATGGTTGACTAAAATCCTTAATGATTTCGAATATTGATGAGATAAAAAAGATTAGCCATACCACTATCCACATCCCTACGGAAATTTTTTGAAGTTGTAAAAGAGTATTTTTCATATTGCTATTATTTAGGTTAAGAGATTTATTAAAGTCTAATAATTTCGTTTTTCTGAATTATGCCTTCAAAAGCAGAAATTTTATAAAAGTCATATTTATTTAATTATTTGCAACACAAACATAAAATATTTTTTATTACAAATCAAAATATATTTATTGATTTACAATAAATATTATCTGATAAACAGCTATATAGTTCCTATCTATACATTTAGTGACATATATTTTATTGGAATGGTTTTTGCTATAAGTAAAACTGTAAAAAACTTGTGCAAACACCTACATTTTCAGCATTTTATCCTTTCGGATTGCTATACAATTTCGTAACTTTGCACACTCAATAATTTAAGAGCACACAATACGTATAAATGAGACAACTCAAGATAACGCAATCCATTACCAACCGTGAAAGTCAATCTTTAGATAAATACTTGCATGAAATTGGTAAAGTAGATTTAATAACAGCAGAAGAGGAAGTAATTTTAGCAAGGAAAATTCGTGAGGGTGATCAAGCTGCATTAGAGCGACTTACCAAAACCAATTTACGTTTCGTTGTTTCAGTTGCCAAACAATATCAAAACCAAGGTTTAACCCTGGGCGATTTAATTAATGAAGGAAATTTAGGTTTAATTAAAGCTGCAAAACGCTTTGATGAAACAAAAGGTTTCAAATTCATTTCTTATGCCGTATGGTGGATTCGTCAATCTATTTTGCAAGCTATAGCAGAGCAAAGTCGTATCGTTCGTTTACCATTAAATCAGGTTGGTTCATTAAGCAAAATCAGTAAAGCTTTCTCTAAATTAGAGCAAGAATACGAACGTGAGCCTTCTCCTGAAGAATTGGCAGATATTTTAGAAACTACAGTTGATAAAATTTCTGACACGTTAAGTAATTCTGGTCGCCATGTATCAATGGATGCTCCTTTTGTGCAAGGTGAGGAAAATACATTACTAGATGTATTGGAAAATCACGAGCCAAATACGGATAGCTCATTGATTAACGAATCGCTTTCTGAAGAAATTAAACGTTCTTTATCTACTTTAACAGAAAGAGAAAGAGAAATCATTGTATTATTCTTTGGCTTAGGTTCAAATCATCCATTATCGTTAGAAGAAATTGGTGAAAAATTCAACCTAACTCGCGAGCGTGTAAGGCAAATTAAAGATAAAGCGTTACAACGTTTACGTCATACTTCAAGAAGCAAGATTTTGAAATCATATCTAGGATAATTTCAATTAACATTATAATATTTAAAGACCGACAAATTTGTCGGTCTTTTTTTGTTAAGGATTTTTTTTTGTAGATTGTTATATATCTTTCAGCATGTCTATTGAATTGCTCAAAAAATCTTCGCTAGTTTATAAACCAATCATAATATGGAATATATTGCTAAGTATAATGATTGGCTTATTTTTCGTAATCGATGGATTTGAAAAGCCTGCCCCTTATGTAATGGCTATATTTATGAAACCAATTGGATGGGCCTCTTCGATTGTTATCGAGCATTTTTTTTTGAGTAAACATCGCTACTTCTACAATAATATGGGACTAGGTTTCCGTAAAATATTATTAAATATAATTTATTACGATATTGCTATTCTTATTATAACTATAATTATTTGCTGGTTATGCAGGGACTTATTATTGACAGTGTTACCAAGCAATTTAATCAACAAGCAATATTAAATGGCGTATTCTTCAATTGTAAAATTAGTGAGGTTGTAGGTTTATTAGGAAGAAATGGAAGTGGAAAATCGACGTTATTAAAAATCATTTTTGGAACTGTAAACGCTGATTTTAAACACCTAAAGCTTGATGATAAGCTAATTTCGAAAGGTTATTTATCAAGAAATATCTCTTACCTGCCTCAAGATAATTTTATTCCAATAAATTTATCTGTGTTACAGGCCATTGAAATATTTTGCAACACACATCGTAATGATTTATTAAACATCCAATTCGTTGCGGATAATCTACAAACGAAGTTCAAAGATTTTTCTGGTGGAGAACGCAGGCTGCTGGAAGCATTAATTATTATCTACAGTGATGCAGAATATGTTTTATTAGATGAACCATTTTCTCAATTAGCACCGCTCTTGGTTGATGAGCTAAAGCAACACATTAATAAAATAAAATCATTCAAAGGATTTATTATAACAGACCATTATTATCAATCTATTTTGGATACCTCAGATAGAATAATACTCCTGCACAATGGATGCAATTACCAGATACAAAATACAGATGATTTGATTTTGCATGGTTATTTACCCGATTTTAGAGAATAAAACTAACCCATAAAAAAAGACCAGCTTTTGCTGATCTATGCATATTAATACTTTCTAGGAATTCGAGATTTCTTAGTCTCTCGCAATGATTGTAAATCTAAAACAATAAATGCTTCACTGTTAATCCGTTATTAATTAACTGCTTTAAAGAATCAATACCTATTCTTAAATGTGTTTCTACATATTTTTCGGTTACGCTACTATCGCTTTCTGCTGTTTTAACGCCTTCAGGAATCATCGGCTGATCAGAAACTAGCAGCAATGCACCTGCAGGGATTTTATTAGCAAATGCTGTAGTAAAAATGGTTGCAGTTTCCATATCAACCGCCATTGCACGCAAGGTTTTCAAGTACCTTTTAAATTCTTTATCATGCTCCCAAACCCTTCTGTTTGTGGTGTAGCAAGTTCCAGTCCAGTAATCTCTACCATGATCGCGGATGGTTGTAGAAATTGCCTTTTGCAAAGCGAAGGCAGGTAATGCAGGCACTTCTGCCGGAAGGTAATCGTTTGATGTTCCTTCGCCACGTATCGCTGCAATTGGTAAAATTAAATCTCCTAATTGATTTTTCTTTTTTAAACCACCACATTTCCCTAAAAACAAAACTGCTTTTGGCATTATGGCCGTTAATAAATCCATCATGGTTGCTGCAAGCGGGCTACCCATACCAAAATTAATTAAGGTAATTCCATTTGCTGTTACGCTTTGCATAGGTTTATCAAGACCCATTATTGGCGCATTATCATTCCATTCAGAAAACATGGTTAAATATTTACTAAAATTGGTTAGTAAAATATAATCACCAAATTGGTCTAATGACCTTCCAGTGTAACGAGGCAACCAGTTTTTAACAATTTCCTCTTTTGATTTTAATCCTGATTTAACAGGACTTTCGACTTCTTTTATCTTTTTAGATTTTTCTACAATCTTTTCGTCTTTTTTGACATCTTTTTCTTCATTCATATATTATTAGATTTTAGCCAGCTATTGAAGCAAGGCTTATTTACAAAAAAATCCTCTCGTTTTAAGCGAGAGGATTTATTATTTATGCGGCTTGCAACTTCTTAAAGTCAGCCTTTTCAAATTTTTCTATCGCGTAATCGAGATTTATGTGCAACTCCTTCACATCATTCTGCGTTGGCGTATCGAACATGGCATCGAGCATAATTGCTTCACAAATTGATCGCAACCCACGAGCACCAAGTTTATATTCCATTGCTTTATCAACAATAAAATCTAAAACATCCTCATCGAAAACCAGTTTAACATCTTCGTAGTCGAAAAGCTTTTCATACTGCTTCGTTAATGCATTTTTTGGCGCAGTTAAGATATTTCTAAGCGTTTCTTTATCTAGAGGGTTTAAGTGAGAAAGTACCGGAATACGTCCAATAAGTTCAGGAATTAATCCGAAAGATTTCAAATCCTGAGGTGTAATGTATTTGTAGAGATTTTTTAAATCTAAAACCGCTTCATCTTTTTTTACCTTATAACCAACTACCTGCGTACGTAACCGATTTGCAATTTTACGTTCAATACCATCAAATGCACCTCCACAGATAAACAAAATATTATTTGTGTTTACCGGAATCATTTTCTGATCAGGATGCTTTCTACCGCCTTGAGGTGGCACATTAACAACAGTTCCTTCTAAAATTTTAAGTAGGGCTTGTTGCACACCTTCGCCAGATACATCACGTGTAATAGAAGGATTATCACTTTTACGAGCAACTTTATCTACCTCATCAATATATACAATACCACGTTCTGCCGAAGCAACATCATAATCAGCTGCTTGCAACAAGCGTGTTAAAATACTTTCAACATCCTCCCCTACATAACCCGCTTCAGTTAACACAGTTGCGTCGCAAATACAAAATGGAACATGCAATATTTTAGCAATAGTTTTAGCTAATAGTGTTTTGCCTGTACCTGTTTCGCCAACCAACATGATATTCGATTTTTCAATCTCAATTTCGTCTTTATCAATTTTTTGATTTAAACGTTTGTAGTGATTGTAAACCGCAACCGATAAAACCTTCTTCGCATCATCCTGACCAATAACATATTGATCTAAATGCTGTTTGATTTCAAAGGGTTTTAATAAGGTAAGTGACGATTGAATGCCTTTACTATTTTTTGTACCCAATTCCTGAGCAAGCAATTGATTGGCTTGGGTTACGCATTTATCACAGATAAATGCATCCATACCTTCAATTAACATTAAAGTTTCGTGCTTGCCGGAATGACAGAATGAGCAACGGGATTCTTTATTTTGTTTCGCCATCTTTTTTTGAGTTTCTCGATAACACTTCATCAATCATACCAAAACCTTTTGCTTCTTCTGAGCTCATCCAGTAATCACGATCTGAAGCTTTCTCTACCCAATCATAAGTTTGACCAGAGTGCTCTGAAATGATATCGTATAATTCTTTTTTCAATTTCAACATTTCTCTTAAGTTGATTTCCATATCAGATGCTACACCTTGTGCACCTCCTGATGGTTGGTGAATCATAACTCTTGAATGTGGTAAAGCAGAGCGTTTACCTTTTGCACCTGCAACTAATAATACTGCACCCATTGATGCTGCCATACCTGTACAAATGGTAGCAACATCTGGCTGGATATATTGCATGGTATCATAAATACCTAAACCTGCATAAACGGAGCCACCTGGAGAGTTGATATAAATCTGAATGTCCCTATCGGCATCGGTTGATTGTAAAAATAACAACTGAGCCTGGATAATATTTGCATTCTGATCATAAATTGCATCTCCTAAAAAGATAATACGATCCATCATCAACCTTGAAAAAACATCCATTTGAGCAACGTTCAACTGGCGTTCTTCAATAATATAAGGCGTCATCGATTGTGGTGACAAGTTAGCCTGTGCAATAAATTTATCTACGTGTAAACCGCCAATACCCTGATGTTTAACGGCAAATTTTCTGAATTCTTGTGAATCTATGTTCATAACTTTGATTAGGGTTAAGCGTTTGGTGTATTTAAACGATTATTCTAAACACCAATCGACTGTAATTTTAACTATTATTTTCTATAGGTGGTTAATTTCCATGCCAATTTATTTAAATAAATCTTAATGTTAAGCAAATCTGCAGAAGAAATAAAAATCTTGCTTTCCAAAGATAAATCATTATTAGAATGTCGCTGATGATAATGAGGGTTAGCATTCACGAAATCAGCAACTTGACAAGAATAATAGTTTAAAGTTTAATAGAACTTTTATACAAAATAAGAGCAACTCGATGAGCTGCTCTTATTTAATTATATTTAAAAGACTGACATTTGGTCAGCTAATTTTTCCTACTTCTTGTCTAAAGCGATAAATTTATCGTAATCTATTTCTTTTTCCTCTAAAGTAACAATCGATTTAATTTGTTCGAAAGTTTTTAAAGCTTTTACTTCTTCGAAAGTGCGGTTTGCATTTTCTTTTTCCTGTAGAAACTGAACTGCATATTGAGCCAATTGATCTTCAGGTAGCGGACTTGGGCTATACATTCTAAACTGAGCATCTAACTTTGCTTTAGCGGCTTGCACGACATCTTCATATTTAATTTCGATGCTGTTATCTTTAATGATTTTGTTTTCGATTAAAGTCCATTTAAGGTTTTTAGCGAAATCATCATAACCTTCGGCCAATTCTTCATCCGTTAACTTTTCATTCGTAGCTTTTAACCAACGACGTAAAAATTCATCAGGTAATTCGAAATTATGTTTTTGCAAAAGTTGCTCATAAATATCGTTTGATAGTTGGCGCTCAGCATCTTGCTTAAACATACCTTCTACTTCTTCCGTAATTTTCGCTCTGAAACCAGCTTCGTTAGTTACAGTACCTTCACCAAATAATTTATCGAAAAACTCCTGGTTTAAATCAGATTCTTCTAAACGATTAACATTTTTAACAACCAATTTAAAGTTTGATTTTAATTCTGCAGCATCTTCTTCAGGTATATTTAAAGCTTTTGCAATTAATGCAGCATCTTCTAAAGCTTTTTGAATATCGATGGTTACTTCATTATCTTTCTTTAAACCGATTAATGATTTTAAAATTTCCTGGTCTTTAATCTGGTCTAAACGAATTGTTGCAGTGCTTGCAATTCCGCCTTCAAAAACAGAACCATCTGGTGAAAGCTGAGTTAAATCTGCATATAAAACGTCATCTGCAGCAGAAACTTCAGGGTTAGTCATTTTACCATAACTACGGCGAATATTTTTGATGCGGCTTTCTAAAGTTTCTTTATCAGCTTTAATAACATATTGTGTAAACTTATCCTTTGAAGAAATGTTAACATCAAAAGCTGGTACTAAACCTAACTCATAGTCAAATTCAAAATCATCAGTATTATCCCATTTGAAGTTTTTAGAATCATCCATTTGTGGTAAAGGCTGACCTAAAATCTCTAGTTTTTGTTCGGCAATGTAATTTGTTAGCGTATCGTTTAATAAGTTGTTAACCTCTTCTACTAAAATACTTTTACCGTACATTCTTTTAATATGAGATGGCGGTACCATTCCTTTACGAAAACCTGGTAATTGAGCTTTTTTAGCTTGTTCTTTAATGGCCTTATCTACTTTTTCAGTATAATCTGCTGGTGCGATTTTGATTTTTACAACAGCATTTAAGTTGCCGGTTTTTTCCTGTGTAATATTCATTTTAGATATGAGTATTTAGATATGATAAATGAGACAGATTGAAGGCTCAAACTCACATCGATTTATAATTTTAATCAAATCAATAAAAAAATAAAACCGTTCCGATTTAACATCGAAACGGCTTCATTTATAGTGCGGATGAAGGGACTCGAACCCCCACGCCGTGAAGCGCCAGATCCTAAGTCTGGTGCGGCTACCAATTACGCCACATCCGCAATTAGGATTTATTTTGGATTGCAAAGATAGAAATTAGAATGAATTATCAAAAAGGAAATAATATATTTTCTTAATTATTTTTCACTCAAAAAGCTAAGTACTCTTACTAAGCACATATAATTTTATCAAGAATGTTCAAGGCGGATGATTTAATATTGAATCTGCCTTGAACTTATTCTAATCAGTTATTATTATTTCTAAAACTTGATCAATGTAACATCAACTAAATCTGGTCCGCCGTTTATTGGGTAACCTGCAACTTTCCTTCCTTTTATGGTAATCGTTTTATCCAAATACTGGTCGAGGTTGATAGACCCGCCTTTTAGTGCGTAAGTTTTATTCTCGGCTTTTAAAATATGAGTACCATATTGATAGGTGGTCATTCCTATTGTTTCGATTTTTCCTGTTGCTGTTACGCGAGTTGCGGTATCAGCAGTTTTCATTGAAGTGCAACCTGAAATTACTGCTACAAAGAGAGATAATGCTAAGATTTTTTTCATAATAAAAATGTTTAGATGATTTTGACTGCAAATTAAGGGAAATTATATCAACCGTTAATAAAACATTTTTTGAAACTCAAAGAAATATTGAACGGCTTTAACCAATCTACTTCCATACCAGCTAAACATTTCGCCATCAACTAAAATAATTTTTGCATTGGGCATGGCAGTTTGAATTTCAGTGATATGCTTTTCATTAAAGGGATAAGGTTCTGAAGAAAGCAAAATCATATCGCAATTTAAAGTCTGTAGTGTTTCTAAAGTAATTTCGGGGTAACGTTCTACATCAATAACGTTTGTCATTCCATTGGTTAACAAGATATCATCAATAAATGTATTCTTACCCGCAGCCATGTAGGGTTTACGCCAGATGAGGTAAGCTACCTTTTTATCAATACGATGTTGAGCTGCCAACGTTTTTAAATCGCTAAAACCCGCCGAAATAAGATGATTGAGATATCCCGCCTCGGGTTGCCTGTCAACCAGCTCTCCTATTTGGGTAATGATTTTCATAGCATCGTTCAAAGTATAAATATCACTCATCCAAACAGGGAAATGTTCGGCTAGTTCTTCAATATCGCTTTGTGTATTTTCCTCCTTATTGCCAATAATTAAATCGGGTTTTAACTCTTTTATTAAATCGATATTGAGTTTTTTAGTACCCCCAACTTTGGTCCTACTGGCAAATTTCTCTATCGGGTGAATGCAAAACTTGGTTAAGCCGATGATTTCTTTATCCAAGCCCAAATCAAAAAGTAGTTCGGTTTGAGAGGGCACAACAGATATAATCCGTTTTGGCGGAAAATTTATGGTTACTTCCCTACCCATTTGGTCGGTAAAAGATTTTTGCATGAAGCAAAGTTAGTTGGATTTTTGGTTTTTTAGATTTTTGGTTTTTTGGATACCAAACTAACTATTGGTTAAGTCAAAAAAGCTTTTTTGATGCAAATATTCATCCACAACTAGAGACAAATACATACCCAAAAAACCAAACAACAAAAAACTAATCAACTAAATCGCAACATCATCTTTCACAACGCCATCGGCAATGTGCAGAATTCTGCTACCAAACTGTGCGTTTTTCTCTGAATGCGTAACTTGGATAATGGTTATGCCATCTTCTTTGTTTAGTTTTTGAAATAGCAGCATAATTTCTTCGGCTTATGCAGATTGTAAGTTTCCGGTAGGTTCATCAGCAAGAATAATAGATGGTTGAGCAGCTAATGCTCTGGCAATACCAACCAATTGCTGTTGTCCGCCCGATAATTGATTCGGAAACAAATCCTTTTTTGCTACAATGTTAAACCTGTCGAGCAAATCGGCTATTCGGCTTTTACGTTCTGAACCACCAATCTTCTTATATAACAAAGGTGCTTCGATGTTTTCATAAACCGTCATTTCATCAATTAAATGGTATGCCTGAAACACAAAACCAATGTGGTTGCGATACAGTTCAATTCGTTTGCGCTCGTTCAGGCTAGTTACATCTTCACCTAAAAATTCGTAGGTACCGTAAGTGGGTTCTTCTAACATGCCTAAAATATTAAGCAATGTAGATTTCCCGGCACCGGATGGACCCATAATCGAAACAAATTCTCCTTGTTTAATGGTTGTAGTTACATGGCGCAAAACGTAATTTTTGACACCTTTATTGGCGTAATATTTTTCTATGTTTTTTAGTTCTATCATTTTTATTAGGGTATAAGGTTTAGGGTGAAAGGCTTAGGGTTTTGACGTATTAACCTTACGCCTTTTACCCTAAGCCTCAAACCATTATTCATATTTAAGTGCATTTACAGGATTGGTAACCGCAGCTTTTCTGGCTTGAATACTAACGGTTAAAACAGCTATAACTATCGATGTTAGGGTAGCAATAATAAATGGAACTACCGCCATATCAATTCTGTAAGCGAAACCTTCGAGCCATTTTTTTATTAAAATATAAGCGATTGGCCAACTAATGATGTTTGCTGCAAGTACCAATAATAGGAATGACTTATTAAGTAGGTTCACAATCTGTATGTTTGATGCGCCCAGAACTTTCCGCACTGCAATTTCTTTTGTTCTTCGTTTTGCCACAAATGTAGAAAGTGCAAATAAACCTAATAAAGATAATGAAACCGAAATTATGCTAAATAACATTACCATATTGATAAATCGGTTATTGTTATCCATTACATTAGAAAATGCGTCATCCATTGTTTCATATTCTAAAGGATAGTTAGGATATAACTTTTTCCATTCCACATTAATTTTATCAATGGTTGCAGCGATATTATCGGTATTAAATCTAACAAGCAGATTATTAGTGTTTGATGTGCCACCTAGATTAGTTACTTTGTAAATTGTAGGCAATACCACTTTATCAAATCCCTCATTGTGGTAATCTTTAATTACCCCAACGATTTGAAAAACCAGATTTTTATCATCCCGTTTGAGGTAATAATTTTCACCAATAACTTGTTTACCAAAACTTTTAGCTGCAGTTTCATTAATGACAATACTATTAATGGTATCTTGTTTATATGCTCCGGAGAAGATTCTACCCTTTACAACCTGTACCCCTAAAGCTGGCAAAGCATCCATTGAAACGGTAACTGAATTAAAATTAAGCTTTGTGTTTTTATAATAACCCGATTCAGATACATTAAAAACGTTACCCATCACTTGTGTGCTGGTGCCCACGTATTGTACACCAGGGATGGTTCTCAACCGTTCGGCTAATTTAGCATCATAATTGGATTTAATATTGATGAGTTGTCCGCGTTGAAATCCTAAATCTTTATTGCTGATAAACTTAGTTTGAAGGTGCATTACACCAATAGCTATGATAAATGTAACCGAGATTACAAATTGGAAGACAACCAATACGTTTCGCAATGCTATTCCTCTTAAACCGTTTTCATAATTTCCTTTTAAAACCGAAACCGGATTATAATTGGATAAAATCCATGCGGGATAATAACCAGCTAAAAGCGTGACAATGATGAATAATCCAACCAATTCGCTAAGTGTGGTTAGCAATTGTGCATTGTGCCAGAAACTGAGTTGAACATTAAAATGAGCATTAAATAAAGGCAAAACTACTTCGACTAAAACGATAGATAGAAATAATGCTGAAACACTTTGTAATGCAGATTCTATTAAAAACTGACTAATCAGCTGGGCTTTATAGGAACCTAAAACTTTTTTCACGCCAACTTCTTTTGCCCTTTGAACAGATTGCGCAGTGGCCAAATTAACAAAGTTGATAATTGAAATGACCAATAAAAAAACCGAGATGCCTACAATTGGCTTAAGTTTCTCTACCCAACTGGTTTGAAAAGGGGGATTTGCATGTACATTGGCAATTGAGACAGCCTTTAATCCAGGGCGCTTTCCATCTTTATAATATTCTTTAAAATTAATTTTTCTTTGAGAGAATGATAGTTTTTTATGCTCGAGATATACCCTTTGCAAATTACTGTTCAGCTGTGCAGTGTCCGTTGTATTAAATTTTGCATACACCTGGCAATAATGAAAATTACTTGCATTGTTAGGTAAAGCATCTTCTTCACCAGTTCTCATTAAAGCATTAAATTTTACAGTTTGCGGGGTTTTTGGTTCTGCTACTACACCGGTAATGGTCAAATCCTGTCCAACATCATCTCGCCACATTACAACTTTAATTACCTTACCAAGCACTTTATCTGTACCAAAAAGTTTTTTCGCAAGGCTTTCTTTCAGTACGACCGATCTTACATTTTTAAGCGCAGTTTGCTCATCGCCTTGAATAAAATCATAGTGAAATACCTGAAAAAAACTGCTATCAGCATCTTTCATTTTGCTTACTACAATTGGATTGGCATTTGCTATTTTAACAGAAAACCCTTTAATAAAATCCCAATCAGGTTGCACCCTTGTAGCGGCAATGGTGTTGGGTATTTTATTTCGCAATAAATTGGCAATACGACTGTCTTGCGTATCCTGCCAATGCTCTTTGTTATCGGGCGTGAAGAAATCGTGTCGTTCTCTGATTTGGTAAACATTTTCTAAATCAGGAGTCCATGTATCATAACTTTCTTCGTAATTGATATATAAAAGCATCAACACAAAAGCCGTTAAACCAAGGGCTAAGCCTCCAATATTAATGGCTGCATACACTTTGTTTTTCCAAAGGTTTCGCCAAGCGATTTTTAAATTTAGTTTAAACATAGTCGGGTTGTGGGTTATCAGTTACCTGTTATGAGTCCAGACTTATAACTGGCAACCCGTAACTGGTAACTTATTGATTATTCATATTTAAGTGCATCAATGGTATTGGCATTTGCAGCTTTAAACGAACGTATGCTGACCGTGATTAAAGTGATAACCATTGAGATTATCATGGCCAATGCAAAAGGCCAAATGCTAATCTCTATCCGATAAGTAAATGTTGAAAGCCACTTAGATATAAACAGATATGCTAAAGGCCAGGCAACCAGATTGGCGATAAAGACCATTATTAAAAATGAACCATTTAACATTCTTACTAGCTCGATTGTAGAGGCGCCCAAAACCTTTCGTATGGCAACTTCTTTAGTTCTTTGTGTGGCGACGAATGATATTAAACCGAATAAGCCGATAAAGGAAATGAAGATAATTACACCTGCAAAAACTTTAAATAGAACGCCCATCACCCGTTCAGTTTCGTAATACTGACTGATATCGTCATCTACAAAAGATGCCGAGTAAAAGTTTTCAGGAAAAGTATCGTTCCAGATTTTTTCTATTTTAGGCATAACAGCAAGAATCTGTTTGCTATCCATTTTTACAGCTAAATTTCTATAATTCTCTTTTACAGTTGTAATAAGAACGGGTGAAATCGGCTCGTGCAAACTCAAGTTGTTAAAATCTTTTACAACACCAACTAAAGTGCCCTCTTTGTCCCATATTCTGATTTTCTTGCCTAAAGCATCGTTAAAATTAACAACGTTTAATTTTTTTAATGCAGTTTCATTCACCACAATTTCTCTAATTGTATCGCTTTTCGAAAAGCCTCTTCCTGCTGCAAATGTTAAACCGAAAGTTTTAAAATAATTTTCATCTGCTACCTTTGTATTCACTTGAAAATTAGCCTTTTCTGTACCATTGTACCTAAAATTACTTTCGTTGTTATTGCTTGAAGAAGGAGGATTTCTACAAAAGCTAGTCGACAAAACGCCAGGAATTTTCGAAACTCTTTCTTGTAAAATTTGGTATTTCAATAAACTTAAACTATCATTTCTAACGCTTACCATTGCAATTGCCGATGGGTTGAAACCTAGTGGTTTCTCTCTCATGTAGTTCATTTGCTTAAGTACCACAAGTGTTCCAATAATTAAAATTACCGTTATAGAAAATTGAACTACCACCAATACTTTGCGCAAACCTAAACCGCCAGCGTTTGCCGAAATCTTGTTTTTTATCGCCAAAGCTGGACTAAAACCCGACATGACCATAGCTGGATAGAACCCTGCAAGAAAACTTACAACTATTACCAATACCACAATAAATACAAGGATAATTGGATGGCTAATGATGCTGAAAGAAATATTATCCTGGAATAAACTTCTCATTCCTGGTAATGCAATCTCTGTTAAAACGCAAGCAATAAGTAAGGCAAGTACGCTTATCGTTAAGGTTTCTGTAAGAAATTGAAATACCAATTGCTTTCTTAAACTGCCCATTACTTTGCGAACGCCAACTTCTTTACTTCTACTTACGGCTTGTGCTGTAGCCAGATTTATAAAATTGATACATGCCGTTAACAATAAAAAAGCACCAATAATAGCTAAACCATAAAGTTCCTTTTTAGGCATGGTTCTGTTAGCAAAATTTCCTAAGTTTTCATTATAATGAACATCAGTTAGCGCTTGTGCACTAATTTCTTCCTTACCTGAATTATCTTTTTGAAAATATTTCTCCGAAAATTTCGGTAATATAGAGCGTATCTCATCAATTGAAACACTTGGTTTTAAAAGAAAATAACACTCATCATTTGAGGATGTATTACCCCAACTATTAAAATTTTCGTTTTTATAATTTTTAAACGTTTGATAAGAAACAACAATATTCAAGGGGAAAGATGAATTATCAGGTATATCTTTCAAAATTCCAGAAACCGTAAAATTATCCCTATTTTGGTAATTTATAGTTTTGCCAACAGCCTTGTTCCAGTCTCCAAACAATTTATTGGCCATCTCCTGAGATAAGACTACTGTATTTGGTTGGGTAAGCGATTGATTTGGATTTCCTTCCAACCACTCGAAATTCATAATTTGAAAAAATTCTGGTTCAGCATAAAACACATCTTCTTGAACCTTTATCCTTTCCTTTCCGGCATCATCTTTAACTTTTATTACTCCACCATCTTGACGGATAGAACCAACTTTTTCCACCTGATTTTTGAAATCATTTCTAAAAGCGGCAGGCGTTGGTTTTGGCACACCTTGCGATTCAGCAAAACCATCAGCTGATGTCCAATTTGTAGTTAAACGATAAATTCTATCTTCATTCTTAAAACCCTCATCAAAACTCATTTGATAGCGGATAAAAATGAATATTAGAATACAACTGGCCATACCTATGGAAAGCCCTAGAATGTTGATGAATGTGTATCCCTTGTTTTTCCAAAGGTTTCGCCAGGCGATTTTGAGGTTGAGTTTGAACATAGTGAGGTTGTGGGTTATCAGTTACCTGTTACGAGTCCAGACTTTCAACTGGCAATCCGTAACTGGTAACTTTTGTCTATTCGTATTTAAGCGCATCAACAGGGTTTGCTTTAGCAGTTTTGTATGCCTGAAAACTTACCGTAATCAAAGCCATTAATAATGTACTAATTGCGGCTAGTGGCATAATCCACCAAGTTATCTCGGTATGGAATTCAAAATTATTTAACCATTTTTCCATAGCATAATAACTTATTGGAATAGCAATTACGATGGCAACGCCAATCATTTTAATAAAAGAAAGCGACAACAATTGCATTAAACTTGCAACCGATGCACCGAGTACTTTACGTACACCGAATTCTTTCGTACGCTGCTCGGCACTGTAAGCTACTAAGCCAAAAAGACCCAAGCAGGATACGAAAATTGCTAGTCCGCCGAAAAGGTTAGAAAGAATACCCAGTGTTTTTTCTGATTTATATTTTTCTTGGTACAAGCTATTTACAAATGTTATTTCAGTAGGATAAGATGGGTTAAATGATTTCGTAATTCGGTTGATGGTTTCGATGTTGCTTTGTAAATTGTTTGCATTGTTGAGGCGCATAGTAATGGTTCCGGTTTGCCCGGTTGTTAAATAAACAACTTGAGGATTGTTCGATTTATAAGGCGAATCCCAAACGTAATCATCAAAAACGCCTATTATATTGGCGTTGGTACCAAAAATGGTTATCTTTTTACCAATTGGATTTTTGTAACCAAAAACTTTAGCGGCAGAGGCGCTAACCATAACGCCACTGGTATCGGAAGCAAATTTTTTAGAGAAATCTCTGCCCTCTAATAATTTTATGCCATTGGTTTTAATAAAATCGTAAGAGGTAGCCACCTGGTTAAACATCACCGTATTTACTGGTTTGGTCATACCATCCCACTTCATATCCATAAAATTACGGCCATGATGAGAAAGACTAACCGACGATTGGTACATCGAAGTAACGGCACCAGATTTTAGCATTTCAGTTTTGAATAAATCGAATTTGGTTTTTAATTCGCCATCCTGAGGAATTTCTACCAATGCATTTAAATCAAAACCAACAGGTTTATTTTTGATGTACTGAATCTGGCGATAAATTACCAGAGTAGAAATAATTAAAACAATTGCGAAACAAAACTGCCCAACAACAAGAACTTGTCTTAAACTAACTGATAAAATAGTCTTCGATTTAATTTTTCTCTTTAAAGTTTGAATCGGGTTAAACGCAGATAAATAGAAGGCTGGATAACTTCCGGCGATTAATCCGGTTGCTAATACGATTCCTAAAATACCAAACCAGCTAGCAGCATTGAAGTACGAAATACCCAAATTCATGTTTAAAAGTTGGTTGAACGCAGGCAGAGAAACTTCTAACAGTGCAATGGCAAGCACAACTGCAACCAGGGTAAGCACCATAGATTCGGTTAAAAACTGAAAAATTAAAGAAGCACGATTTGCACCTATGGTTTTTTTTATGCCAACCTCTTTTGCCCGCTTTTCGGATTTGGCCGTAGCCATATTCATGAAATTGATGCAGGCAATTAAAAGAATTCCGAATGCCAAAGCCATAAACAGCCAGATTTGCTCAATGTCGCCACCTACATTTTTACCATTTTCGAACTTGCCATACAAGTGCAGTTTGCTGGCCTTATATAAAAAATGTGGTTGCGACTGAGGATTTTGTGGCGTATTTGCCTTTACCAATGCTTCAACCTTACGGTTCACCAAGTCAATATTTGCATCTGGGTTTAATACAACCATTGTTACGAAACTATAATTGTTCCAATTCAAATCCTTTGCGTTGGCATCAACACTTTCGTAAAAAGACCATGGCATTAAAAAATCAAATTTGTTGGAACTATTTTCTGGCAAATCTTCAATTACCCCGGTTATGGTTAAATTTTCCATATCCTGATAACGAACTGTCTTATTTAAAACATCGGTAGAGCCAAATAATGTTTTTGCAGTACTCTTTGTTAAAATAACCGAAAGCGGGTTTTGTAAAGCCGTTTTTGGGTCGCCTGCAACAAACTGATAATCGTACATTTTTAGAATATCAGGTTCGGCAAACTTTGAATCTTTTTTAAAGCTATTTTGCCCATTGGCAATTAAACTTTTTTCACCATAATTCATTCGGACTACATGTTTTGCTTCAGGTAAGCCTTGTTTTAAAAGCGGACCTAATGCTGTTGTAGAGCCATAAAAAGTTTGAGAAATTTTATTTCCCTCACCTGGAACATTGGTCATGACCATATAAATATTATCAGAATTTTTAGCTTGTTTATCGAAATTCCACTCGTACGATACGTAGAGCAATAACATTAAACAAGCTGCAAGGCCAATAGCCAAACCAATTACATTGATGAAAGATGAGGTTTTATTCTTCCAAAGGTTTCGCAAAGCGATTTTAAGATTGAGTTTGAACATATTTTTAGTATCAAGTATTTAGTATCAAGTATCAAGACTTTGCAAAGCGCTTTAGTCTTTGGTCTTTAAGCTTTCAGCTTTATTCATATTTAAGCGCATCAACAGGGTTTGCTTTTACAGCTTTCTTAGCCTGAATGCTAACGGTAAACAACGTTAATAAAATGGTAATTGCAGCACTTGCGATGAATGGTAAAACCGATAAATCGATTCGATATGCAAATGTTTCTAGCCACATTTTGGTTAATATATAGGCAACAGGCCACGAAATAACATTGGCCAATAAAACCATCCTAAAAAAGGAACTGTTAATCAATTTGAAAATCTGGATGTCGCTTGCTCCTAAAATTTTTCGCACCGCGATTTCTTTAATTCTACCGTTGGTGATGTATTTCGCAAATGCAAACAAGCCTAAAATTGCGATGAAAATGGTGAGTAAAGCTGCCGCGAAAAAGACAGATTGCAACTGTTCTTGTTTTTTGAA
Source organism: Pedobacter jejuensis (assembly GCF_003725795.1). Taxonomy (GTDB): domain Bacteria; phylum Bacteroidota; class Bacteroidia; order Sphingobacteriales; family Sphingobacteriaceae; genus Pedobacter; species Pedobacter jejuensis. Next base: position 35,677 of record NZ_RBEE01000004.1, read on the forward strand.
GAGCTTGCCATACAATTCGTCTAAAAACTCGTATCTAAAATCTTCTCCATCTTTGGGATTAATTTCTGGCCATTTTGCTCTCAAAGCAATTAACGCATCAGCCATTTTATTTCCCTCTATTTTTAGCATGATTTGCGTTTTATAATTCCCACATGGATTTTTAATTGCATAAATGGTTGGCTGAATGGCACTTTCAAATCCTTGAGCTTTAAAATCCTTCGCAACACCAACTATTTTATAATCCATATTGCAACCCCTAATCGTTTGTCCTACCGGGTTTTTCAATCCAAATTTTGCTACCGCACTTTCATTTATTACAGCAGCATTCGCTGTATCTGTTTTAAATGAAGGTGAAAAAAAGCGACCATCCTTCAACTTAATATGTAGGGTTTCAAAATAATCGAAGTCCACGTCAACAAAATCAATGTTTGCTTGCAAACCATTAACAGTGTATCCATTACTTCCATTTTCAGCTCCATTTGGTACATCTGTAGCTACTGTTGCAAGCCTGACACCAGGGATTTTTAAGATTTTATCTCTAACAGGTTCAAATTTGGCTGGTTTATTAAAAAGCGTTAGGTTTTTAATGTAAACCACCTGATTTGCTGTAAAACCTAAATCCTGGCTACGCATGTATTTTAACTGCGAATTGATTATGAATAAGCCAATAATGAAAATAACGGCGATACTAAATTGAAAAACCAGTAAGCCATTCCGCAGCCAGGTACTTTGTTTACTTGTAGAAAAATTACCTTTTAAAACCAAGGCAGGTTTGAAACCTGAAAGCACTAAAGCAGGATATAAGCCGGCTATAAGCGTTATTGACAATAAAATAAGAGGTAATTGCCAAAGCAAATCGTTATCAATTTGCCAAATACTCAAATTTACTTGAAACAGATTATTGAACTTTGGCAGTATCAATTCGGCTAAAATTAACGCCAAAATGGTTGCAGTAAAACATTGTACAAGAATCTCGACCAAAAATTGCGTAGTTAACTGAAAGCGGAAAGCACCCATAACCTTTTTAACACCCACTTCTTTGGCTCTTTTAGTAGCTTGGGCAATACTTAAATTGGTAAAATTAATACAAGCAATTATTAAAATTAGAATACCAAGTATAGAGAGCGCTATTAATATTTTATAGGGTGTGTCATTACCAGCTTTTGGCTTTAGGTGCAGATTGGAGAGCGGGTCTAAAAATGTAGAAATCTTTTTGATTTCATCAATACTTTCTTGGTCGGTTTCACCTTTCAATAATTCGGAACGATAAAGATTGGTAATCTTTTGTTCCAAATTTTCAACATCGGTTCCGGGTTTTACCTGAATGTAAGTGGTATAATTATTCATTCCATAATCTTCGCCCTGCCCTATTTCATTTCCGATTGAAATACCATCGAAAGTTACGTTCGAATGTGGATTGTTGATAATGGTACCATTAATTTTGCTGTTAATGCCTAAGCTGCTTGCACCCATCCCTACCATTTCAGGTTTGTTATCTATTTTATCGGGGAAAAGCACTTGCATACTTTCTTTGCTTAAATAAGAAAGTCTGTCAGCCTCACCTGCAGGTTTTTCTAACCCTCCCGTTGGTTTCAAATCAAGAATTTTCGCAGCATTATAATCTGCTTGCATAAAATTTTTAGCAAATAAGGTCTGCTTGCCATTTTTAATTGTTAGCTCGAAAAAACCTTTTTTTGTAATTCCAGCATTCTCCACTTCAGGGAAGTTTTGTTTAATTGCTTTTGCAAAAGGTGGCGAGGTGTAATTGGTTTTGAACTCCGGGTAAATCCTGCCAACAACATAAATATTGTTGTAATTGGGATTTTGTTTATCAAAACTGGTTTCATAGCTAAAATACATTGCAATTAAAATAAATGCAGCCAATGCAATAGCTAAACCACCAACATTAATAGCGGTAATTCCTCTGTTTTTCCAAAGGTTTCGCAAAGCGATTTTTAGGTTGAGTCTGAACATATTTGGGTTGTGGGTTATCGGTTACCTGTTACGAGTCCAGACTTTTAACTGGCAACCCATAACTGGCAACTTTTGTCTATTCATATTTAAGCGCATCAACCGGATTTGCTTTTGCTACTTTAACTGATTGTATGCTAACTGTTAACACTGCAATAATTACTGAAATACTTACAGCAGCAATAAACGGTAAGGCCGAAATCGAAACCCGGTATTCGAAAGCAGATAGCCATTTATTAATGATGATATAAGCCAACGGAAATGCGATGAGATTAGCAATAGCCACCAGTTTGATAAAATCTTTATTTAAAAGCGTAAGAATATTTGCTGTATTGGCGCCCAAAACTTTACGGATGCTGATTTCTTTTTTGCGTTGCTCTGCCATAAAAAGTGCTAAACCCAACAAACCTAGGCATGAAATAAAAATGGCAAAGCCACCAAACCAGTTAGACAGTGTGCTCAGGAGTTTTTCATTTTGAAATTTGACTTCAAAAGATTCATCAACAAATTTGCGATTAACCGGGTAATCAGGTTCTATTTGTTTGATTAAATTATCTATACTTTCGAGTGATGAACTAATATTTTGATTGGGATTTAAACGGGCAATAATCACCTGAACATCATCCATGTAACTCGGATAAAATATCATTGGAGCAACTTTTTGATAAGCACTTTCCACAACAAAATCTTTAACCACACCAACATTTGTCTTTTCTACATCCCAATACCGAATTTTAGCACCAATGGGATTCTTGAGATTCATCATCTTGACTGCAGCCTCATTAAGCATGATGCTATTGCTATCTTTTTTTGATACCGTTTCAAGTGCCCTTCCAGCTGTTAATTCTGTTCCGATTGTTTCGATAAAATCATTGCCAATTCCTCTATTGTTGAATAAAATAGATTCGCCTTTCGTTTTGCCTTGCCAATGTACATCTGTAGTATTATTTCCAGTTTCGGTAATGTCTTTGCTAAAAAATGTTACTCCTGTTGCTGCACCTGATTTTAACATTTGAGTTTTTAGTAATTCTAACTTACTTCTATTACCCATTTTACCCTGAACCGCAATTTGAACTAGGTTTGATTTATTGTAACCTATTGGCTTATTTTTGACATAAGAAAGCTGCTGATAAATTACCGCTGTACAAATAATTAAACAAGCCGCAAAAACAAATTGAATTACTACCAAAACCTTTCTAATGGATACTGAAGAATCTGATTTAATTTTTAATCCTTTTAGTACTTTAATTGCTTCGAACGACGACAGGTATAATGCAGGATAACTTCCGGCCATTAATCCCGTAAAGATTATTAAGCCTAAAAATGTTCCCCAGAAAGTGACGTTGTTGTAATCAATTTGTAGTTTTATATTCAATAAATTATTGAAATACGGCAAGCTTACTTCAACTAGAATAAAAGCAAAAACACCTGAAAGTACAGTAATAAAAACTGATTCTAGAAAGAACTGCCCAATTAAAGATTTTCTTGTTGAGCCTATCGCTTTGCGTATACCAACCTCTTTTGCTCTACGCTCGGAGCGGGCTGTAGATAAATTCATAAAATTTACACAGGCAATTAAAAGGATACAAAAGGCTAGCAATAAGAATATTTTAAGTTGCTCTATTTTGCCGCCAACCGATTTTCCATTTTGAAAATCATCGTACAAATGCCATTTGGTTAATGGAAACAAAAGTGCCTCGGCATTATTACCTTGTTGATTGCGTTTGTAAATGCCTTTCATATCGGCATTTGCACCATCCAAAAACTTATTATCTTTAAGTTGAACAGCGGTTAAGCACATATTATTTCCCCAATTTGGATCTTTCGCCCAGGCTTCTCGTTTAATAAAAAGTGCCCAAGGTGCTAGGCATTCAAAAGTGATGCTGTTATTTGCAGGCACATCTTCAATTACAGCTTCAACTTTGAGCAAGTCTTGGTTCTCAAGCTTAATGGTTTTGTTTATTGGGTCTTCATTTCCGAAAAGTTTTTTCGCCAAAGACTCTGTAAGGATTATAGTATTTACATCTCTCAGCGCTCGTTCTGGGTTCCCTTTGATAAATTTATAATCGAATATTTTCAAAAATTTTGGATCCGCAAAATTTAGATTAGCACTTATTTTATTGTCGCCAACTGCAATTAATTTCCGACTTGGATAACTGGCATGTGCTGCATATTTCACACCTGGAATTTTAGCTGCAACTTCATCAGCCATAACATTTGGGGTCCAAGCAAAACTAAAAATCTTACCATTTGCAGCAGAATTTTGATAAACAACGTAAGTTTTATCACTATTTGCAAATTGCTTATCATAGCTCCACTCATAAGCTACGTACAAGAGCAAAACCATGCAACTGGCTAAGCCAATGGCTAATCCACCAATATTTATCAGTGAAAACCCCTTGTTTTTCCAAAGGTTGCGCAAAGCGATTTTTAGGTTGAGTTTGAACATATTTTAATATCAAGTATTTAGTAACCTCTCCCCCGCCCTCTCCTTGAGGAGGGAGCTGGATGTGCTGTTTTGTAATTTTACAGTATTGGTGGCCTTTGCAAGGCACTTTAGTCTTTGGTCTTTCAGCTTTAGTCTTTCAGCTTTAGTCTTTCAGCTTTTTCAAGCGCCTTTTCCGAATCTTCCCATCCAGGAAGATTCGGTTGGCTTATCATTAACTAAAACTATTTTTCTAATGGTTGTAGGGTTTTGGCGCTTACCTTACGCCTCAAACCTTTTACCTTAAACCTCTTTCTATATCAGTTCCTCGTTTCTACTTTTATTTATCTTTTCTGAAACCACATGACCATCTTTCAGATTGATAATTCTGTTAGAGAAACTTGCATCGTGGCTGGAGTGCGTTACCATTACTATCGTGGTTCCCGTTTCATTTAATTCGCAAAGCAGTTCCATTACTTCGTTCCCATGAGAACTATCCAGATTACCAGTAGGTTCATCGGCCAAAACCAATTTCGGTTTGGTAACTAAGGCCCTTGCTACGGCAACCCGTTGTTGCTGACCGCCCGAAAGTTGCTGTGGAAAATGACCGCTACGGTTTACAATGTTCATTCTTTCTATGATTTCGTTAACCAGCGTTTTGCGCTCCGATGCCGGAATTCTATTGTAAATCAATGGCAATTCGATGTTTTCGAAAACAGTCAGTTCATCAATTAAATTGAAATTCTGGAAAACAAATCCCATATTTCTTTTACGGAAATTAGAACGTTCTCTGTCATTCAAAGTCAAAAGTTCGGTGTCTATAAACTTATAACTTCCACTTTCGGGTTTGTCCAATAAGCCCATAACATTTAACAAAGTAGATTTTCCGCAGCCTGATGGCCCCATGATGGAAACGAATTCGCCTTCTTTTACATGAAGATTGATGCCATTTAGCGCTGTAGTTTCTACTTCTTCAGTTTTGTAAACTTTTTCCAGATTTTCTATTTTTATCATGAAGAGATTTATTTGATGGTAAGTTTAATGTTATTTAATTGAGCCTTTTTTAATTCAACTTCAAAATCCTTTTCACCAAGCTTTTTGTGGTACATTCTGAATGTATAATTTCCTGGTTTTAATTGAATTTCAGATGTTTCTGACTTTAACGGTACATTGAATTTTAGATTTCCATCTTGCAACAACTCAATTTTTTGGAGAATAGATACATCTCCAACGATGGTGAAATTAGCTTTAGCCAAATTTTGGTTATTATATTTTGCAGATTTGCTAAAAATGTTCATTTCATAGCTTATGCCATTCTTAGTATCCATCCAGTTGGCCTCTTTCTTAAAAAGGCTTTGAGCATTTGCTAGCAATGAGCAAGCAGCTAATGCAATGGTTATTAGTATTTTATTCATAGTATTTATTTGTTAATTTCAATAAGATCGTACTGATTAAATTGGTCGTAAGATGAGGTAATAACTTCATCACCCTTTGCCAACCCATCCAATATTTCATAATACAGATAATTCTTCCTACCGATTTTCACATTTTTCTTTGTTGCTTTACCATTGTTTACCACAAACACCCACGAACCGCCTGTACTTTGAAAAAACTGTCCTTGACCCAAAAGCAATGATTTGCTGTTATCAGATAAGGTTAACTTCGTTTGTAAGGACAAGCCGCGGCGTAAACCTTCGGGTGCAGGACCTTTAAAAACCATTTCTACCTGAAACTGACCTGCAGTAACCTCTGGAATTACCTTGCTAACCGTTAAATTGTAAGTTTTGCCATTAAATTCGCAGCTGGCCGTTTGCCCTTCTTTAACACGATTAATGTAGTATTCATCAACGCCAGCCTGCAATTTGTAACCTTGCAAAACATCAATTTTTCCAATCATTTCATTGGAATTATATGATTTACCAATTACCGGGTCGTAAGAAGAGAGCTTACCCGAAACTGGTGCTTTGATGGTCATGTTTTCGATATTTTTGCGAATCATTTCCAAGCTTTCGTTCATTTGCCCCATCGATTGGTCGATTTGTGCCAATTGCATTTTACGGCTCTGGTTTTCTTGCTTAATCGCCTGGCGAACGATTTTAAGTTTACCTTGATAATACTCGTAATCCTGACTGGATTTATTAAATTCTTGAAGTGTGATTACTTTTTTGCTGAACAGATTGCTATCCAATCTGTATTGACGGGTTGCAGTGCGCAAATTATTTTCTACATCCAATACATCCTGATTTAAAACCCTTTGGTTTTGCTCTAAATCTAACCTTGATTTACGTAACTGGTTAATTTGTTCAGTAGCCGCGGTTTGACTTGACGTGTAACTTAGCATGGCGTTTGAATTTGCAATGCGTAATAAAGGTGTACCCTTTTGCACAGACGCTCCGTTTTCGGTATAAATTTCAGCAACGGTTCCACCTTCCGACGAACTTACAATAACCGAAGTTAACGGAACAACACTTGCATTTAATAAAACTACATCTTCAAAATCGCCATATTCTACTTTACTTATGGTTAATTTATCGGCATCGGCAGTATATGTTTTTTTAAGTGATAAGGTATAGCCATAAATTACGACTGCTACAAAAGCAATCGCCCCACCTATAATAATTAAGGTTTTAGTGCTAAATCTTTTCTTCTCTATTTTCTTATCCATTGTTCGGTTGTAGTATTCGATTTGCTTAATAACCAAGCTTGTGCCAAAAGCCAGATACATATTTAAACAATTGAAAATCAATTATTTAAATATTATATAAAAATTTTTATGTTCGTTATCGAACAGTTGATGTGCGAGAGCGGACAGTTTGATTATTTTTGGTGGAAGAACCTCACCCCTTCATCCCCTCTCCTTGAGGAGAGGGGGCGAGAAGCAAAATTAGCATCGAGGTTAAAAACACTTTACCCAAAATCCCTCTCTTCAAGGAGAGGGACAGCATACAAAAACAAATACCACCACCTTTAATAGGACGATGTTAATTTATAAATAAATATATGTTAGATGCCACAGTTTTAATCATCGATGATGATGACGATATTCTTTTAAGTGCCCGATTGTTTTTAAAACAGCAGGTTAAGCAAGTAATTACCTGCAAATCGCCTAAAGAAATTAATGTATTGTTGAGCAAAAACGAAGTTGATATTATTCTTTTGGATATGAACTATCAAAAAGGTGCAAGCGACGGCAGAGAGGGGATTTATTGGTTAGAACACATTTTATCTATAGATAAAGATTATGTAGTGATTTTAATGACAGCCTTTGGTAATGTTGAACTTGCTGTGAAAGCAATTAAAAAAGGTGCTACAGATTTCATATTAAAACCATGGGAAAACGAAAAGCTTTTTGCTACCATTTCTGCCGCATCTAAACTTCGCGAATCGAATAGAAAGGTAAAAAAACTGGAAAAAATCCATTTATCTCTGCAAAAAGATATGACCCGAGGCTTCGAAAACATTGTAGGTAAAGCAGGGGGAATAAAACAGTTGCAAAACACCTTATTGAAGGTTGCGCCAACTGATGCCAATGTGTTAATATTAGGCGAAAATGGCACTGGAAAGCAGGTTTTTGCTTATGAAATTCATGGAAATTCGCAGCGTAAAAATCAGGTTTTTATGCATGTCGATTTAGGTTCTTTAAATGAAAATCTTTTTGAAAGCGAGCTTTTTGGTTATGCAAAAGGGGCATTTACCGATGCAAAAGAGGATAAACCTGGTCGTTTTGAACTTGCCGATGGTGGAACAATTTTCTTAGATGAAATTGGAAATTTAACCTTGCCGCTTCAAGCAAAACTTTTAAGTGTTTTACAAAACCGAACGGTTACGCGATTGGGCGAAAGCCGCGAAAGAAAAATTAATGTTCGATTAATTACCGCTACAAATATGCCATTGAACGAAATGGTGGCTAAAAATACATTCAGACAGGATTTGCTCTTCCGCATTAACACTGTTGAACTTTTATTGCCACCTTTACGCAAACGAGGTACAGACATTTTACTATTAGCCAATCATTTTATGCAGGTTTTTAGTTCAAAATATCACAAAGAAAACCGAAGTTTGAGTGCAAAAGCAGAAGATATGCTTTTGAATTATAAATGGCCGGGCAACGTTCGCGAGTTGCAGCATGTTTTAGAACGGGCTGTAATTATGAGCGATGGTAAAGAAATTTCGGAAGAAGATTTGCAGCTAAGTCCGCAGCGATTTGCACAAAACACAGCAATGCCAGATGAAATGGCACTTGGCGATATGGAAAAAATGATGGTGCAAAAAGCCATCGACAAGCATAAAGGAAATATATCAAAAGCCGCAGCAGAATTGGGTTTAACCCGTGCAGCTTTATACAGAAGAATCGAGAAATTTGGAATTTAGGCTCAAAGCAGAAGACTAAAGCAGAAAGCTTTGGACTTTTCACTTTAAGCTTTTAGCTTATTAACATGTTCTACAAACGCTTTACTTTCCGTTTAATTTTTCGGTTGCTGGTGATCAATTTACTGGCTTACCTCCTGTTTTACTTAATCAAAAATACTCAGCTTTGGTTCACCATTATTGGTGTCAGTTTAATTTTGCTTGGAACAATTATTTCGCTTTATTATTACATCAATGAAATCCGTTCGGATATAAAACGCTTCATTTTAGCGGTAAAAACCCGCGACCATACCCTGAATTTCAAAAACAAAGCTACAAAAGGGAGTTTTCCAGAACTGTATGAATCCTTTGGAGATATTTTGCAGGTGCATAAACAAATTCGGCTGGAACAAGAGGCCATGTTTCAGTTGATAAAAACCATTTTAGAACAGGTTCCGGTGGGTGTAATTGTAGTTAATAATACAAAAACTACAGATGGAAACGAAGAAATAGCATTTTTTAATCAAGCAGCTTCTACTCTTTTAGGCGTACCGGCGTATAAATATTGGCATCGTTTAAAACAACATCTACCTGCTTTTTCAAACGAAATTGAGCAAATTGCTGCTGGCGGGAAAAGGTTTTTGGAACTTAAAATTCAGGATAAACTCATACAACTTTCTACAGAAGTTATCCCACTAAATCTTTACTCAAAAAATTATACCATCATTAGTTTTCAAAATATTAAAGATGAGATTGAACAAAAAGAAACGGAAGCCTGGAATCGCTTAATTGGTGTTATTTCTCATGAGATATTAAACTCCATCACCCCCATCAGTTCATTATCTGATACCATTAACAGCATGGTTAGTGATAAACAGAATTTAAATGCTGATGAAATGGAGGATTTAAAAACAGCACTCCAAACCATTAAACGACGTTCATCAGGATTGCTGGATTTCGTGAAGGATTACCGTCTAATTGCCGAATTACCAACACCAAATCTCGAATCGCACACCATTGGCGAAATTTTAAAGCATATAAAAGTATTGATGCAGCCATTTGCGAAGGTTAAAAATGTGGTATTGGATGTAGAACAGACTTCTTCTAAAATCACAGTACAGCTTGACTTAAAATTGATAGAACAGGTTTTAATTAACCTGATTACAAACAGTATTTATTCGGTAGAGGAAAAAGAAAACCCACACATTTCAGTCAATTATCGATTGGAGCATACTAAACTTTATATCGATGTAACCGATAACGGAAAGGGAATTGAATCTTCCGATTTGGAGAAAATTTTCGTTCCCTTTTACACCACCCGTAAAAATGGTTCGGGCATTGGCTTAACCATCAGCAGGAATATTATGAAAATGCATCGCGGTAGTATTGAAGTTATTTCTGCACCAAACGAGCAAACAACTTTCTCTTTATTATTTAATTATGTGTAGTTTTTGCTTTTCAAAAATTTGAATGCGAACGTTTAATTTCACCGGTTTTTTAGTTTTTTTTAAAATCATTTCAATGTGCTTTTAAAACAAAATTCAAACAAAAACTGTTTAAAGCGCTTTTATTTATGTGGATACATCAAATACAAGCATGAAGACAGTTATAATTTCGAACCGACTACCCGTTAAAATCATCGAAAACAATAACGAGTACACTTTTATTCCAAGTGAGGGCGGCCTCGCAACTGGTTTGGGAGATGTGTACAAAAACGGCAATTCCATTTGGATTGGCTGGCCAGGAATTGAAGTTCCTGAAGAAAGACAACAAGAAGTAATAGATAAACTTTCCAAACTTAACCTCTATCCAGTTTTTTTAACTCAGGATGAAATCAATCTTTATTACGAGGGCTTTTCTAATGAAGTTTTATGGCCGGTTTTCCATTACCTCGTTACCTACGCACATTACGAACAAAGCTATTGGGATTGCTATAAATCAGTAAACAAAAAATTTGCTAAAGCAGCCTTAAAAGTACTTTCAGATAAAGATAAAATATGGATTCAGGATTACCAATTACTCCTTTTACCAGGCATTTTACGCAACAAACTTGCGCAATCAACCATTGGCTTTTTCCAGCATATCCCCTTCCCATCTTATGAAATATTCAGGCTAATTCCCTGGCGTGATGAATTGTTAAATGGCATGCTGGGTGCAGATTTAATTGGTTTCCATACCTATGATGATGTTCGTCATTTCTTAAGCACCACAACAAGATTGTTGCCTGTAAATTCATCAGCAAATATATTAAGCAGTAACGATAGGCAAATCGTGGTAGAGGCATTCCCAATGGGAATAGATTTCGATAAATTTTCTAACCTCACTTCAAAAGATGAAGTTCGGAAAGAGATTGAAGATTTCAGAGCAGGGAAAGAAAACATGAAAGTAATTTTATCGATTGATAGATTGGATTACAGTAAAGGAATTCTAGAACGACTGAAAGCAATTGAGCTATTATTACAACTTCACCCGGAATATATTGGCAAATTTGAGTTGTACATGATTGTGGTTCCATCTAGAGATACCGTTCCGCAGTACCGCGATTTAAGAGATCATATAGACCAATTTGTGGGTAACTTAAATGCCCGATATCGTTCTGTAAACTGGATTCCGATTAACTATTTCTACCGCTCGTTTCCAATCGAAATCTTGTCTGCACTTTATGCTACCGCAGATATTTGCCTGGTAACACCAATGCGGGATGGGATGAATTTGGTAAGTAAAGAATATGTAGCAAGCAGAAACAATAACGATGGTGTACTTATTTTAAGTGAAATGGCTGGCGCATCTAAAGAATTAACGGATGCTGTAATTGTAAATCCAAATAACCTTGGCGATATAATGGAGGCTATTGTTGTGGCCTTAAAAATGCCTTTAGAAGAACAGCAAACTCGTATGAAAGCCATGCGAGAAGTAGTAGAAAAATTCAATGTTAAACATTGGGTTAATAATTTTATTTTAAGACTTAACGAAGTGAAAGATTCTCAAAACTCATTATTGACCAAACATGCGGTTAATTTAATAAACGAAAACATTACTAAACAATACAATGAAACATCCAGTAGGGTTTTATTTCTCGATTATGATGGAACACTGGTGGATTTCGCAGGAAATATTGATGATGCATCGCCTGATGAAGAACTTTATAGCTTGCTTGAAAAACTAACTGCTGATGATTCGAACAAAGTGGTCATTATAAGTGGGAGAAGAAATGAAACACTAGAAAATTGGTTCGGGCATTTAAAGGTTGATTTAATTGCCGAGCATGGTGCCTGGCAAAAAGCCTATGGCGATAAATGGAATTGCTTGCCCTTACTTACCGACCAATGGAAACAAGAAATGAAATCCATTTTAGAAACCTACACAGACAGAACACCAGGTTCTTTTATAGAAGAAAAAAGTTATTCGTTAGTTTGGCATTACCGCAAAGCGGATGAAGGATTGGGCGATTTAAGGGCAAATGAAATTGTAAGTCATTTAAAGATTTTAGCTGCTGATAAAGGTTTACAACTTATGCCGGGAAATAAGGTTATTGAGTTTAAAAACATGGAAGTAAATAAAGGAAAAGCAGCACTAAATTGGCTTTACAATAAAAATCCTGATTTTATTTTAGCTTTAGGCGATGACCACACTGATGAAGATATTTTTAAGGCTTTACCAAACAATGCTTTCACCATTAAAGTTGGAAACAACATTTCAGAGGCCAAATATTACCTGAATGATTATAAAGAAGTAAGGAAATTATTATGGAGTTTGGCAGACTCAGTAGTGAAATAACGAGCTAATTTAGTTTTGACAAATTTAATAGGCAATAGGATATTAATTTGTCAAAACTTATTAAGAATACCAACGATTTACGCTGCGTAAATTTTCTTAAATCTGCGAGAGATAACTAAAAAAGGCAAAGCTTTGACAACTTTTTTACCAAGCAAAATATATAGAAAGTTGTCAAAGCTCATATTAATTATGCGGGAGATAATTAAAAAACGCAAAGCTTTGACAACTTTACTAAGCAAAATGAATAGAAAGTTGTCAAAGCTCATATTAAATCTTCGGGAAATAATTAAAAAACTTCAAAGCTTTGACAACTTAACAAGTGAAATGTATGTAAAGTTGTCAAAGCAAAAAAGCGAAAGAGTTTTTTATAATTCTATAAAAATATCGGTCTATCCAATTTTATCGCTATTCGATATGCCGCATTCATCAAACCAACGTGACTATAGGCTTGCGGAAAATTTCCCCACTGGCTTCCAGTTTTGGCATCAACATCTTCACTAAAAAGCAGTAAGTGATTGCAATATTTTATAATATTTTCAAACTCTTTAATTGCTTCATCGGTTCTGCCGACGCAAGCCAATGCCTCTACGTACCAAAAAGCACAAATTAAAAATGTCGTCTTCGGCTTTCCAAAATCATCAGCATGAATGTAGCGATAAAACAAACCATCTTCTGTTTTCAGTTCTTTTTCGAGGGCAATTAAATGGTCTTTAGCTCTATCCGATGATGGGTCGAGGTAATTCATCATAATCAATTGTAAAGTACTTGCATCTAAATGCGAGCTACCAACTGCGTTCGTATAAACTTTTCTTTCCGGGTCGTAACAAGCCTCAATATGTGCTGCAGCTTTATCAATTAAAACTTGCGCTCTATTTTCAAAATCCTGATTTCCAATGGTTTTAGCCATTTTTAATGCCGCTTGAGCACCAGCCCATTGAAACAAATTACTGTAACAATGTACATTGGCCATATTTCTAAATTCCCAAATCCCAGCATCCTTTTCATCAATTGTTCTTTCAATTTTTGATAAAACACTTTCAATCCATTTCACAGAATCGCTACGCTCGGAGAATACGAAACGATGGTCGGTATATAGTGGCAGCATCGATATCAAAACCTGCCCATAAATATCATTTTGGATATGCTCATAAGCTTGGTTACCAATTCTAACTGGCTGTTCGCCTTTGTAACCTTCTAAATGGTCTAAAGTGTTTTCTGTGATTTCACGTTCACCAGCAATACCATAAAGTGGTTGATATCTCGTATCCCCATTATCAGAAATATCGGATAGATAATTAAAATATTTCTCCATTTCTTCAAAATGACCGATGTGGTTTAATGAAGTTAGCACATAGTGAGAATCTCGCAACCAGCAATAACGATAATCCCAGTTTCTGGTACTTCCTGGCGATTCGGGTAAACTCGTTGTACTCGCAGCGATAAATGCGCCTGTATCTTCATATTGATGGATTTTTAAAACCAACGCCGAACGAATTACGAATGGTTGGTAAAAGCCAGCAATGGATGAATGTTTAATCCACAAACGCCAATACCCAATGGTTTCGCGAAGAAAATTTTCTGCGGTGCTTATTACAGGAGCCTCCAAATTATGACCATATGTCATGATAAGGTATTTTGCCTCGTTTAAAACAAAAGCATTTTCATCTAAAATATAGTTTGTAGATACATTCGTACTTAATCTAACATTTTCATCACCACAAGAATAATCGATATGATTACTGCCCCTTGTTGCTCGCATTTCTTCCTTTCCGTAATCACAAACAGGTTTGCATTTGATTATTATTCTTGGGTTTCCTTCCAGAGGTTCAATTTTTCTGATGAACATTAAAGGTTTAAAATACCTATCGTAAAGGCGAAAACGAGGTGCAAAATCGGTGATGCGATATTTACCATCTTCTGCTTTAATTTCGGTTCTTAATACATTTGTATTTTCGATGTAGTATTGGTTTGATGAAAATTCGCCTTGAGGAAGAATCGAAAATTCACCACCCTTTTTATTATCCAACAGACTACCGAAAATAAAAGAACTATCAAAACGAGGCCAGCAAAGCCAAGATACATCTGTATTTTTATTTACGTGTGCTATAAATGCGCAGTTCCCTATAATTCCTGTTTGATACAGATGTTTTTCGGCCATAAGCTATTTTTAATTTATTTACTACACTAACAAGCCTGTATCAAAAATGTTGGCTAATATTAAATTTTTAACGAATTTAAAGGATTTACAAAAAAAACCTCACCCTATGAAAGTTCACAAGTTTAGGTTAGTTCAGTAAGCCCTCTCCTTGAAGAGAGAGAAACAAAGTTTAGTGGTGTACCCCAACTAGAGCATAACTTGTAAATCTTTCCATTGATAGGAACTGTCCTTTATTAATAAGCCTGATTGAAGTGAAAAGCCCGTAGCGCAGCGAAGGCTTGCAACGAAAAGCAGGGCTGCTATCGGCAATGAAATGCTGAACGTAAACTTCCAAAAAAAAACCTCACCCTATGAAAGTTCAGATGTTTAGGTTAGTTCAGTAAGCCCTCTCCTTGAAGAGAGGGAAACAAAGGATGGTGGTTATAACCCAACTAAAGCTTAGCTTTTAAATAATACGTTGGCATAAACTATCCCTTTGTTAATAAGCCTAATTGCAGTGAAAAGCCCGTAGTGCAGCGGAGGCTTGCAACGAAAAGCAGGGCTAAAATCGGCAATGAAATGCTGACCGTTAACTTCCAAAAAAAACCTCACCCTATGAAAGTCCGAAGTATAGGTTACTTAAGTAAGCCCTCTCCTTGAAGAGAGGGAAACAAAGTTTAGTGGTGTACCCCAACTAGAGCATGACTTGTAAATCTTCCCATTGATAGGAACTGTCCTTTGTTAATAAGCCTGATTGCTGTGAAAAGCCCGTAGCGCAGCGGAGGCTTGCAACGAAAAGCAGGGCTGCTATCGGCAATGAAATGCTGAACGTTCACTTCCAAAAAACATTTAAATTTACTAATGTTGAACATAAAGATTATTTACAAAAAAAGCCAATTCCGATAACGAAACTGGCTTAGTTAATGATAAATATTTATTTTAAATTACTGTTCCACTTGGTAAAACAGCGCCTTTCTTAATTACTACGATACCGTCTTTAACGGCATATAGTTCAAAATCCCCATCTTCCAAATGTGTACCGCCATTAATTTTAACGTCATTACCAATTCGGCAATTCTTATCTATGATAGCGTTGTTAATGTAGCAACGGTCTCCGATTCCAATTAGTGAATTTCCTTTACTGGTTTCCGATTGAATTTCTTCAAGCGTTTGATAACGGTCGCTACCCATTACGTAGGTATTGGTAACTACGGTATGTTTGCCAATACGGGCACGAATACCTAATACAGCGTGTTCAATTCTACTTGCTTGTATAATACAACCCTCTGCGATAATTGCCTTTTCTAGAGTTGTACCAGAAATTTTTGATGGTGGCAACATCCTCGCCCGGGTAAATATGGTGTGATTGCTATCAAACATATTAAACTTCGGAATCTCATCAGTTAAGCCTAGATTGGCTTCAAAGAAGGATGAAATATTACCAATATCGGTCCAGTAACCTTCGTATTGATAGCTTAAAACCCTGCTTTGTTCGATGGCTCTAGGTAAAATTTCTTTACCAAAATCTTTTTCCTCTTCGTTTTCATTTAAGATATTGATAAGATACTCACGATTGAAAACATAAATACCCATCGATGCAAGGAAGTTACGTCCTTCACCTTGCATTTCAGCACCAGTATCAGAAACCCAATCTTCCAAGCCTGTTTTAGGTTTTTCGATGAAAGAAGTGATCATGTTTTCTTCATCTGCTTTTAAGATACCAAAATCAGTAGCATCTTTAGCGGTTACCGGGATTGTTGCGATGGTAATTTCTGCATTAGCCTCGATGTGTTTTTCAATCATCTCTTTAAAATCCATCTGGTACAATTGGTCGCCAGAAAGAATTAAAATGTAATCGAACTCATGCGAAACAATATGGTGCATACATTGGCGCACCGCATCTGCAGTTCCTTGAAACCAGCCGGCATTTTGTACCGTTTGCTCTGCCGCAAGAATATCAACAAAAGCCGTACTAAAATGGCTAAAGTGATACGTATTTTTAATGTGTTTGTTTAGGGATGCCGAATTAAACTGGGTTAACACAAACATACGGTGGATGCCAGAATTTAGGCAATTAGAAATTGGGATGTCTACCAACCGATACTTTCCTGCAATTGGAACTGCAGGTTTTGAGCGTGTTTGTGTTAATGGCGATAATCTAGAGCCCTGGCCACCGCCAAGGATAACGCCTAAAACTTTGTCAGTCATGTTTAAGCTTATTTTAATATTTGGTATAATTGTATGTAATTTGTTGCTGCTTTATCCCATGAATGGTCTATTTTCATCATGGTTTTACGCACTGCTTTAAAAGCTTTTTTATCATTGTATAAATCTACAGCTCGATTTATGGCCTGGGTAACATCCCAAACGCTGGTTTGGTCGTGGCATATGCCGAAACCTCCATCACCAATATCAACTACTGTATCTTTCAAACCACCTACCCTTCTTACAATCGGAACAGTTCCATATCGTAGAGCGTAAAGTTGATTTAAACCACAAGGTTCTACCCTCGATGGCATTAAGAGAAAATCTGCACCGGCATACATTTCGTGTGAAACCTGCTCATTGTAACCAATGTATGCGTTGTATTTTCCTCCGTAAATATCTTTCAGCTGATTCAATCTGCCTTCTACCCAGTTATCTCCCGAACCTAAGACCAAAACATTGATATTGTCGCCGTGTTGCTGTAGAGCTGAATAGAAAATATCTGGCAGCAAATCTGCTCCTTTTTCATCAACCAATCTACCTATAAAAGTAAAAAGTGGTTTAGAAGAATCTAATTGAAAAACATCGCAAAGGGATTTTTTGTTTGCTTGTTTGCCGGTTTCTACTGTTTTTAAATTGTAACTTTTACCTAGCATTGGGTCTGTTTCCGGATTCCAGACTTCTGTATCAATTCCGTTCAAAATCCCAACCGATTTCCAGCGTTCTTGTCTCAGCAAGGTTTCCAAGCCACGGGCATTGCCCATCATTTCATCCAAATAACTTGGCGAAACCGTAGTAACTTTCCAAGCACATTTTATTGCAGCGGCTAGTGGATTTATTGCATCTTCCCATCCTAATAAGCCGCCCTTCCATAAATCGAAAGCTGGTAAATAGTATAATTTTTCCCAACCAAATTGACCTTGATATTGTGCATTGTGGATGGTTAAAACCGTTGGAACTTTACTTATCGCCTGATATTTCAAACAGTTTGCAACCATAAAAGGAATTAGTCCGGTATGGTGGTCATGACAATGAATAACATCCGGGCGGTGTTCCCATTGTGCAATCCAATCTAAAGTTGCAATTTGAAAAGCCACAAAACGTTCAGTATCATCTGCATAGCCATAAACATTTGGCCTATCTGTTAAACCTTGAATATGAATTAAATATAAATCAAAACCTAGTTTATTGGTTTTTTCCTTTAAAACCCGGTAAGAAAAGTGATGATTTCCATAATTAGACCATGCATCGTAAGTAACCTCGAAATCGCTTTCGCGAATAAATTTTGTATCGTATGCAGGAACAACCACTTTGGCAATGTGGCCTATTTTATTTTGGTATTTTGGTAAAGCCCCAACCACATCAGCTAATCCGCCAACCTTTGCAGCAGGGTAACACTCGGCGCTTATATGTATAATTTCCATCAAATATTTGGTGTAGATAACTTTAGTAAGTTACTAATTGTTTTGTTTTTTGCAAATAATGAAAAATAATTTTTTGATGGGAATTTTTAGTAGTTATTTAAAAGATTTGAATCTAAATTTTTAAGAATCTTAGATCTTCATAATGTCTTCTTTGTTTTAAGGATAATGATTGAGATTTATTTATATGGATTTTTTTTGGAAGTGAACGTTCAGCATTTCATTGCCGATTGCAGCCCTGCTTTTCGTTGCAAGCCTTCGCTGCGCTACGGGCTTTTCACTGCAATCAGGCTTATTAACAAAGGACTGTTCCTATCAATGGGAGTTATCTAAAAGTTATGTTTTTATTGGGTTAGAACCACAAATCTTTTTTTCTCGCTCTTCAAGGAGAGGGCTTACTGAATTAACCCAAACTTCTGAACTTTCATAGTGTGGGGTTTTTTTTTGGAAGTGAACGTTCAGCATTTCATTGCCGATTGCAGCCCTGCTTTCCGCTATAGCACCAATGAAAAATTGGCGGCTGTCGCTTCAATCAGGCTTATTAACAAAGGATATTTCCTATTAATAGAAGCTATTTATAAGTTATGTTTAGGTGGGTTTAAACCACTAATCTTTGTTTCCCTCTCTTTCAGGAGAGGGCTTATTGAATTAACCCAAACTTCGAACTTTCATAGGGTGAGGTTTTTTTTGGAAGTGACCGTTCAACATTTCATTGCCGATTGCAGCCCTGCTTTTCGTTGCAAGCCTCCGCTGCGGTACGGGCTTTTCACTGCAATCAGGCTTATTAACAAAGGATAGTTCCTATCAGTGGGAGTTATTTATAAGTTATGTTTTAGTTGGGTTAGAACCACTAATCTTTGTTTCCCTCTCTTTAAGGAGAGGGCTTACTGAATTAACCCAAACTTCTGAACTTTCATAGGGTGAGGCTTTTTTTGGAAGTGAACGTTCAGCATTTCATTGCCGATTGCAGCCCTGCTTTTCGTTGCAAGCCTTCGCTGCGCTACGGGCTTTTCACTGCAATCAGGCTTATTAACAAAGGACTGTTCCTATCAATGGGAGTTATCTAAAAGTTATGTTTTTATCGGGTTAGAACCACCACCTTTTGTTTCTCGCTCTTCAAAGAAAGTGCTTACTGAATTAACCCAAACTTCTGACCTTTCATAGGGTGAGGTTTTTTTTTTGAAGTGAACGTTCAGCATTTCATTGCCGATTGCAGCCCTGCTTTCCGCTATAGCGCCAATGAAAAATTGGCGGCTGTCGCTTCAATCAGGCTTATGAGCAAAGGTCAGTCCCTATCAATGGGAGTTATTTCTAGGTTATGTTTTTATTGGGTTAGAACCACAAATCTTCGTCTCCCTCTCTTCAAGGAGAGGGCTTACTGAATTAACCCAAACTTCTGACCTTTCACAGGGTGAGGTTTTTTTTGGAAGTTTACGGTCAGCATTTCATTGCCGATTGCAGCCCTGCTTTCCGTTGCAAGCCTTCGCTGCGCTACGGGCTTTTCACTGCAATCAGGCTTATTAACAAAGGTCTGTTCCTATCAATGGAAATATTTACAAGTTATGTTTCATTGGGTTAGAACAGCAAATCTTTGTTTCCCTCTCTTTAAGGAGAGGGCTTACTTAATTAACCCAAACTTCAAACTTTCATAGGGTGAGGTTTTATTCCCCAGCCATTATTTCGTAGAAATCTCGAATTGGTTGAAACTGTGGATGAAGCGAAACTACATCACCAAAAACCAATAGAGCCGGTGCTGTAATTTTTTTGTCTTCCACAACTTCAGCTATGGTATCAACAATGCCTACAGCTATTTTCTCATCGTGGTTTGAACCATTTTGAATCACCGCGACTGGCAGTAAACCTTTGCTTTCACTTTGAAAAATGGCGGCTATTTCTTTTACCTTTTCAATTCAATTAAGCACTACAATAGTTGCTTTTGTTTTAGCGGCAATATATAAATCTTCAGAAATTTCACCTTTAGCATTCGTTCCTGTTACCGCCCAAAAGCTTTCGCTTAAATCTTTGTAAATCATTGGTATTTTTTGCAAGCTAGGTGCACCAGTTGCACTAGAAATACCTGGAATGATTTCAGTTGGAATGCAGTAAGATTCTGCAGCGTCAATTTCTTCGTAACCTTTAGCAAAGAAAAATGGGTCGCCGCTTTTCAAACGTACCACGTGACCATAATTTAAAGCATAATCCACAATCAGTTTATTTACAGCGTCTTGCGAAAAATCTTCGTCGTCACTACGTTTACCTACATAAACTTTCGGGATGCCATCCGGTGCATGACAAAGTAAAGCCTCGTTCACATTTGCATCATACAAAACAACATCCGCTGTTTTTAATGCTTTAACACCTTTTAAACTAAATAAATCCGGGTCGCCAGGACCAGCACCTATCAATGTAATTTTGGGTTCAATGTTCGCTTTTTCTACTTTACTTAAAATCATAACAAAAAAAATTAGCTCGTGATAATTCCGATTAACTAGCCAAATATACAAAGTCTATAGAAATTGTAGTAATTTATTTTAAAATAATTTAGCTTGATTTTAAAATCAACTTAACAGCCTGATATTTAACTGGATAAATTTTACTTACAAGGTACTTCTTCGAAAGTAAATTTCCCTGCCTCATAATTAATCGGTTTACCTTTAACGAAATAAGACCTACCTAAGGTGGTTTCTATTTGAGCTACGCCCATGATCAACTTACCATCTTTCTTTAAAAATGCCAGCGGATTAGTGAAGGCTTTTGTTGTATCTGCACCAGTATTAAATCGGTAATCAACTAAGAGCGTATCGCCATGAAACTTGCCATCAATTTTGCCATTGTTTTGCGGCTTTTCACCGTATTTTATTAATAATGAACCCGTCACTTTGCCCGATGCCATTGTTTTTACAATCATGGCTGCACTATCTTTTTCAAAAGATGCAGCATAGCATTTCTCATTCAAAACAGAATCTGCTTTGGCAATGTCTGCCTTCCTATCAGATGAATTACAAGCGTACATAAATGGGAATGCTGCAAAAGCGAGGCAAATAATTTTATTTTTCATGATTTAAATTTTAGGATTGTTTAAAGGTTAAATATATAAACACGATGAAATGTTTTAATGAATTCCATAAGTAAATTGCTACATCAAAATATTATTTTCTGGGACAATGGCTGGTGGTAAATCAGTTTCGTCGAGCATATCCCGCATATCAATTTCAATTGTCCTGGAAATATTGGTTATTGGAACATCGTTCGCACTACCTTCAAACGGATTGGTAGAACTCTCTCCTACTACATCTAATGAATTAAAAACCCAAGTTAACAAGATTGCAAATGGAATATTTAACCAGATAGAATAACCTTCTATTAGCGTTCCTGTGCCTAATTTATTAAAATCATTCAATAATCCATAAGGTACTAAAAACACAAAAAGATTTAACATAATCGTTGCTATCGAAGAAAAATGCCTTGGATAAGGAAAATTTTTAATTCGTTCTGCTTTACCTTGGTTATCGTAAAACCCGGTAATTGCATTTTGTAAAGATTGGAGTTGAAGTTCAGATAAAGCTCCTTTGGCAACTAATTGATTTATATGTTTTGATTGTAAAGCCATCAACTGTGTAGCCTTGTTTTTCTTCGTTAAAATATAAGTCAATTCATCTGCAGAAAGGTATTTCGCTAACACATCTTCTAATTTATCCGTTTTTTCTGCTGTGTGATAATTCCTGGCATATTCGATGTTCCTTAAATCATCCATATTTTCCCAGGCACGTGTTTCTCTTAACTGGAAACGCAAAGCCGTTAACCATGCAAAGTGGCGATAGAAGATAATTTGCACATCTTGTTTTTTATCTTTTGAAGAAAGAAAATCTCTTATCATTACCCCAAAAGCCCGACTTCCATTGATGATTCCGCCATAAATTTGGCGAGCCTCCCAAAGCCTGGCATAGCTTGCATTGTTCTTGAAACTAATAATAAAAGAAACCGCAGTACCTAAAAGCGCCACCGGAACCCATGATATTGAGAGGAAAGTAAAGTTAAAAAAGTGATAGAGAACCGTAGGAATAATGGCCAAAATGGCTAAACGGTAGATGTCTCTGCGAGTCCATATAATAAATTCGAAAAACGTGTATTTTTTCCCAGCGTGCATAGTTTTGCTATTTATTTATTCGGGATGTTTGTTTGGGGATAGGCGAAGGTAAAGAAAATGTTTTGAACCACCTTAGACAAGACATCCAGGAAATTATAGGCAGCATTTTTAAATCATCTAAAAGAAAAACGGGGCTATCGTTACCGATGCCCCGCTGAAATTGCTTTCCCTCTAAATTTAGAGTTTTCATTATGATATTTGGTTATGGTTCTTTAGAATTTTGCCAAAAACATCGCCCATCACACATCTGCCAATTTTAAATTATTCAACTGCCGCTCTAAACATCAGCGCTCCAACTGTTAAATTCGTACGACTATCAATCAAAATCGCCGAACCATTGGTACGATTATCATCATATAAATCGAAAGCAAGGGCATCAGCTGTTTTTAATATCACTCTGCCAATATCGTTCAGTTTGAACTCGTCTGCCGCATGTTTCTCTAAAGTGTTAATATCCACTTTGTGCAGAATTTCACTGATTTTACATTTGGTGGTTTTGCTGTTATGCTGAATCAAATACATTATCGAGGTATCCAAAGCACGGGCATCCATCCAACATAAATCGGCCTCAATTAATTTTGATTCTTGTGGTAAGGCTGCAGCATTTACAATGGTATCACCGCGACTAATATCCACATCATCCTTTAAATGAATGGTAACCGATTGACCCGCATGTGCAACATCAGGATTTTGGTCGAAAAACTCGATTTTTTCTATCGTTGAGCTTGCACCTGATGGCAAAATAGTAACCTTATCATTTAAGCTAAATGTACCACTTAAAACCCGTCCGGCATAACCACGGTAATCATGCAGTTCTTCTGTTTGAGGGCGGATAACCCATTGCACAGGCATCCGAGCCAGTTGAGACTTATCTAAATTATCGGTATCAATTTTTTCTAAGAAATGCAATAAACTTTCGCCTTTGTACCAATCCATACGCTCCGAATTCTGAACAATGTTATCGCCCTTCAAAGCACTAACCGGAATGTAATTTACCTCCACCAGCTTTAATTGTTGCGCCAGAATTTGATATTTATCGATGATTGAATTGTAAACATTCTCGCTATAATCTACCATATCCATTTTGTTGATACAAACTACAATGTGTTTAATCCCCAATAAAGAAACCAGGTACGAATGGCGAATGGTTTGCTCTACCACACCGTTTCTGGCATCGATTAAAATAATGGCCAAATTCGCTGTCGATGCGCCGGTAACCATGTTTCTGGTGTATTGAATATGCCCTGGCGTATCAGCTATGATGAATTTTCGCTTTTCCGTTTGGAAGTATTTGTAAGCTACATCAATCGTAATTCCTTGCTCACGCTCGGCTCTTAAACCATCTGTTAAAATGGCTAAATCAATAGTTCCATCATCGTTTTTGCGGTTAGAACTTTGTAAGGCCTCTAACTGGTCGGCTAAAATGGAATCTGTATCATACAACAAACGGCCGATTAAAGTACTCTTACCATCATCTACACTGCCTGCTGTGAAAAATTTTAATATGTTCATGTTTTTCAGATTTGAGATAATAGATATGAGATGTTAGACCGCTGTAAGTCACAAATCTCAAATCACAACACTCGAATTTCTTTTGGTTTTTTATATATGAGATATCACACAGATGCAAGGTTCTCAAATCTCACATCCCAATACTCAAATCTCTTAAAAATATCCCCCTTTTTTCCTATCCTCCATTGCGGCTTCGGAAACTTTATCATCCAATCGAGCGCCACGTTCGGAGATTTTAGATTCGCTGATTTCGGAAATAATATCATCGATTAAAGTGGCCTCAGATTCTACAGCGGCAGTGCAAGACATATCGCCAACGGTACGAAAACGTACTTGCTTTTTGAAAACCACATCTTCATCATCCATATTTAAAAACGGCGATGCAGCCATTAACTGACCATTTCTGGTAATCACTTCACGCTCATGAGAAAAATAAATACTCGGTAATTCAATTTTTTCTCTCCGGATGTAATTCCAAACGTCTAATTCTGTCCAGTTGCTGATTGGAAATACCCGAACGTTTTCGCCTTTATGGATTTTTCCGTTGTAAATATTCCAAAGTTCAGGGCGTTGTCGTTTTGGGTCCCACTGCCCAAATTCATCACGAACAGAGAAAATACGTTCTTTTGCTCTGGCTTTTTCCTCATCTCGTCGGGCACCACCAATACAAGCATCGAATTGATGTTTGGCGATGGTATCCAGTAAAGTAACCGTTTGTAAAGCATTTCTGCTGGCATTTTTACCCGTTTGCTCAATCACTTTTCCCTGGTCGATAGATTCTTGAACGGAGCCAATGATTAATCGCTCACCAATTCTTTCAATCATTTTATCGCGATAACTAATGGTTTCTTCGAAGTTGTGCCCGGTATCAATATGAACTAAGGGAAATGGAAATTTCCCAGGGCGAAAGGCTTTCTCGGCCAAACGAACCAAAGTAATTGAATCCTTTCCACCAGAAAATAATAAGGCAGGTTTTTCAAACTGACCAGCCACTTCACGCAAAATGTGAATTGCCTCGGCCTCTAGTTCATCTAAATAATCAAAATTATACGTACTCATTTATTAAGTTTTGATTGATTGAATTTTGAATGAGCGAATTGACTTACGATAGTCTGTTCTTTCAAATATCCAATTGTTATATCATTTGTTGTTGTTGTTACCTCACTAAATCAAAGTGTAAGCTTTGGCTTATGTGTTGCATTTTCTTCCGTTTAAACAGGTGAGGTTTTATTTTCTAAAAACACCCCGCCCTGCGGGCACCCCTCTAAAAGAGGGGAATTACAAAGTGCATATACATATCGCTTTAGCTTTTGGTCTTTCAGCTTTGGTCTTTCCGCTTTAGTCTTTCAGCTTTAGCCTTTTACCTTAAACCTTTCTAGCCCTAAACCTTTCCTTCCTCAACCTCAGTAGCATGCAAACCGCACTCTTTTTTACTCTGGTCTTCCCACCACCATCTTCCTGCTCTAAAATCTTCCCCCGGCGCTACAGCCCTTGTACATGGTGCACAACCAATGCTTGGGAAACCTTTATCATGTAAAGTGTTATAAACGATGTTATTATCTTTAATATAATTTTTCACATCGTCTAAGGTCCAGTTGAAAATCGGATGGAATTTAACCAACTGATTGCCTTCATCCCACTCTAAATCATGCATATCTTCACGGTTTGCGCTCTGCTCAGCCCTGATTCCCGTAACCCAAATTTTGTTCCCTTTTAACGCCCGTTTCAAAGGCTCAATTTTACGGATGTAACAACATTCCTTTCTATTTTCAACCGATTCGTAAAAGCTATTTGGTCCTTTGGTATTTACCATATCCTGCAACAATTCATTTTGCGGATAATAAGCATAAATCGGTTGGTTATACACTTCTAAAGTTCGGTTCCATACGTAATATGTTTCTGGAAAAAGCCGACCAGTTTCCAATGTAAATACTTTTATTGGGATATTATTCGAGAAAATTAAATGCGTAATGGCCTGGTCTTCCCAACCAAAACTCGTAGAGAAGATAATATTATCGGCGTACTTTTCTGCCAAATATTTAAGTTTATCTACCACATTTAATCCAGATAATTCTGCCTGTATTTCTGATAAATTCACCATCTAAATTAATTTTAAAATAAACATAATTACACTGCGCAAACTTACAATCATTACGATAATTCCAACGGCCACCATAATGGTTTTTGCAGAAATTTTGTTTGAAACCTTTGCAGCAATAGGCGATGCTACCGCACTTCCAATAATTAAGCCTAAAACGGCCTCCCAATGTTTACCGCCCAACATCGTAAAAAAGGTTAGTGAACTTAATGTTGCGATAAAAAACCTGCTGATTTTTACCGTACCCAAAGAAAATAACGGGTGCCGACCGCCAGCAATTAAGCTTGATAATACGATTGAACCCCAACCGCCACCAAAAGCAGCATCAATAAAACCACCTACAAATCCCAGTAAGCCAATTCTTTTTATCTTTTCGTTTGCCTTTTTTCGTTTGATATTAAATGCTTTCATCAAAATTACACCACCCAAAAACAGTGTGTAAACTGCCACTATCGGCTTTACATATGAACTATAATGTTCTAATGATGATAAAATAAAAGCACCTAAAACTGCACCAACAATTGCAGGAATAATGAGTATTTTGAATAATTTCCAATTTACATTACCCATTCGGTAATGCATCCAGCCTGCAATACCATTGCTCATTACTTCAGAAATGTGAATGGCCATACTTGCCGATGCAGGCGGCAAACCCATTGCTAATGAGAATGATGCGGTAGTTACCCCGTACGACATGCCGATGGCACCATCTATCAATGCAAATACAAATCCTGCACCTAAAAACCAATAAAATAATGGGTCGATATTGATTAAGAAAGTTTGAAATTCGGGTTCCGTGTTCCATAAAGAAAAACCAATTGCACCGATTAATAAAATTGATGCCACCCAAATAAGCCACTTAATATTGCGTTCAGCAAAGCTTTTTCGAGGATTGATTAAACTCCGTGTAACCTTATTTAGTTTTTTGACTTTTGCCGAGAAATCGCCGTTTAAAGTTTGGCGCAAAGCACTCATATTTTGTAGCGTTTCGTCTAGTTCTGCTGGCAAACCCTCATTCAAAATCTGTTTTAAACGCTTGGCGATGGTTGGCGATTTTCCATTGGTAGAAATAGCAATTTTTAAATCGCCTTTCTGCACAATTGAACCCAAGTAGAAATCACATAAATCTGGCTTATCTGCAACATTTATCAGCAAACCTTTTTCATGCGTTACCGCTCTAATTTCTTCGTTTAAAATATTGTTGTTTGTGGCCGCAAAAACAATATCGATGTTTTCCAAATCAGTAACATCAAAACTTTTTTGCTTTATTTTTATTTGAGGAAAATTTGCTATTAACGCATAAACCTCTGGCGAAACGTTCTCGGCAACTATGGTAATTTTAGCCTGCTGACTATTATTTACAATCGCCGTTAGCTTCTCCAAACCAATATTTCCTGCACCAATTAATAATGTACGCAACTTGTTCAGTTTTACAAAAACCGGAAAAAGCTGATTCCCTTTCTCCTTTTCTGAGAAAGATGCTGTATCATTAGGTTGGTTAGGCAATACTTGCATATTGTTTTACTAATTTTTTAAATGATGGATGTAAAGAAACCACTTCACCAAAAATTAAAAGTGCGGGCGCTTTAATGTTGTTTTGCTGAACCAAACTCTCGATGGTTTCTACCACGCCAACCACTAATTTCTCATCTTCCGAAGAACCATTTTGAATTACCGCTGCAGGCAAATGATGTCTTCCTGCGGCTTTAAAAATCTCAACGATTTTCGCCAATTTTTTCAAACCCATTAATACTAAAACCGTTGCATTTGATTCTGCTGCCTGATAAATATCGTTAGAGACTTCGCCAGATGTAGTTGTACCTGTAATTACCCAAAAACTCTCGCTCAATCCACGGTGTGTAACGGGGATTTGTTGTAAACCTGGAACACCGATTGAACTCGAAATACCCGGAATCACATCCACCGGAATGCTGTAAGATGCCGCATAATCCAATTCCTCATATCCTCTGCCGAAAACAAATGGGTCGCCACCTTTTAGGCGTACCACATGCCCATAATTCAAGGCGTAATCAATCATCAGTTTATTAATCGTTTCTTGTGGATAAGAATGTTCTCCAGAACGCTTGCCAACGTAAACTTTTATGGCCTCAGCTGGAGCATGTTCTAATAAGGCCTCATTGGTTAAGGCATCATACAATACCACATCTGCTGCTTGCAAAGCTTTAACACCTTTCAAGGTCAGCAAATCCGGGTCACCCGGACCAGCACCTAAAAGCGTAATTTTTGATTCTTTATTTTGATTAACCATAGTTTTTTAATTATTGAATTTTGAATGACTGGATGAGTGAATTCTTTAATAACTAATTATTGAATTTTGAATGAGTGGATGAGTGAATGTTCTTATAGCGATTTGCATACATTATATAATTCTCTCAATCACTCATTCTATCAATCATTAATTCTATCAATCTCTAATTCTCTCATTTCTCTTTCCCTTAATCTGATTCAAAAATGCCTCAGCTTCATTAAAATATTTTTGCGCAAATTCTGCAGTAGGTTCGTTCTTGTTAATTTGTAAAACCAAATCTGAAAAGTTAGTCGATAAATTAAACTCCCCTGTTTCCACATAGTGATTATCAAATTCTCTGATTACGCCAACCTGAGTGCTGCTGTTCACACCTTTATCTAAAAGCAAAGATTTTGCTGCGCTAACGAAAGTGCTGTAAGTATGATAAATTGCATCAGCGTAAGCACCATTTTCTAAATTTTGCTTTGCCCAACCGAATTTCTCATCAGCCTCTAGCAGCAATGTAGCCACCAAATCAATGACTACCCCAGCACATTCCCCAACACCAATTGCAGTAACAAACTGCTCTACATGACCCCAATCCACAAATTCTTCCTGTTGAAGATTGGTTAAATCGGCCAAAGGTTTTAGCAACTGATAAAAATGGTCTTTACCCTTTCTATCATAATATTGATGGAAGTTTTCGTTCTCTTCATTGTTCGCTTTAAAATCATTCAAAATGAAATGCAAAACGCTTGTTGCTCTTTTTGATGGAACTTTGATTACCCGTTCTGCTACTCTACCCACTCCATTTCCAACCGTTCCACCGCCAAGCATAACCTGCACTGCCGGAACAACTTTACCTTCGGCTTTTACCGAGCTTCCATGAAAACCAATCTCTGCCAAACCATGCTGACCGCAAGAATTCATGCAACCACTGATTTTTATTTTGATGTTTTTTTCATAAATAAATTCAGGGAAATCTGTATAAATCACATCTTCTAAAATCTCGGCTAAAGTCATAGAGTTGGAGATGCCCAAATTACAAGTATCTGTTCCAGGGCAGGTTGTGATATCTGCCAAACTATCAAACCCTGCTGTAGTAAAACCAATTTTATTTAAGGCTACATATAAAGAAGGCAAAGCCTCTTCTCTTACATATTTTAAAAGCAAACCCTGGTTTTGCGTAATTCTGATTTCATCGGCAACGTAAGGCTTAATGGCCTCAACAAAAGCTCTGGCCTTATCGGTTTTGATATCGCCAACCTGAACTTTTACATAAACGGCATAAAAGCCATCTTGCTTTTGCGCCACAACATTCGTTGCCGACCAATGTTTGTAATGCGTTTCGTTTAGAATGTCAACCGCTCCGTAGTTTTGTTCCAAAGGTAACTCTGGTTGAGGAACGGTATCTGTATCTATTTTAAAGGTTTTCACTTTATTGGCAATTCGTTCTTCGGCAACCAAACGCAAAACCTCTTCCAAACCCAATTTTTGAACTAAATATTTTAAGCGGGCTTTATTTCTATTGCTACGTTCGCCATAACGGTCGAATACGCGTAATACTGATTCTGTGAAAGAAATAAGCTGGTCTTCAGGTAAAAAATCGTGAATAGCATTGGCTAAAAATGGTTGAGCACCTAAACCGCCTGCAAATAAAACCTTAAAGCCACGCTCACCATTTTCGTTTATTTTTGGGATAAAACCCAAATCGTGGATATAACTGAAAGCGGTGTCTTTATCACTGGAAGAGAAAGAAATTTTAATCTTTCTGCCCATTTCCTGGCAAATCGGGTTGCGCAAAAAATACTTGAAAACGGCATGTGCATAAGGAGAAACATCAAAAGGTTCATCTTTATCGATGCCCGAATTTGGCGATGCCGTTACATTACGAACTGTGTTGCCACAAGCTTCACGAAGTGTAATATCATCCTGCTCCAGTTTAGCCCAAAGCTCTGGCGTTTTATCTAAACTTACATAATGCAATTGAATATCCTGACGGGTTGTTAGGTGCAAATTGCCGCTACCATATTCATCAGCAATATCAGCAATGCGTAATAATTGCTTAAAAGTTACCTTTCCAAATGGCAATTTAATGCGAATCATCTGTACACCTGGCTGTCTCTGACCATAAACTCCGCGGGCTAAGCGTAAACTTCTAAATTTCTCATCGTGGATGGTTCCATCACGAAAAGCTTTTATCTTGTTCTCTAAGTCAATAATGTCCTGCTCGACGATATTGTTTTCGAGTTCTGTTCTGAAACTTTGCATATTGTGTTGTTAGCTTTATTCAAAAAATGCCTCTCTTTAAACGAGAAGCATCCAATATTTATACCTATAAATTACCTTATACCCTCACCTACTTTGTTTTAGTACAACAGCGCATCATTTGGGCAACCATATCCTTAGTTATAAATCTGAAGTTCATCTGTCAAATATATAAAGTATATAGGAATAGTCGTAATTTTTGTGAAAAGAATTTTATTGGATTATAAAAATGAGTTTTTACAAAATATTTATTTCAGATTTTAAAGTGTCTTCTCTACCGATAACATCAGCAATGCTAGTTTCGCTAAGAACTTTAAGTGTTGCATCTCTAACGTCGATAAATGCACTTCTAATTCCGCAGGTTTTTTCATCCACACATTCATCACATTTGTGGTAAAAATTTAAGCTTGCACATGGAACCATGGCAATTGGGCCGTCGGTAACACGCATTACCTGTACCAGTAAGATTTCTTCGGGTTTTTTATTTAAGCTGTAACCGCCACCTGCACCTTTTTTACTGTAAAGAAAGCCGGCATTACGTAAATCTAACAGAATTTGCTCTAAGAATTTTTTAGGAATATGCTCCTCTTCAGCGATTTTGGAAATTTGCATCGGAGGTTTTTCTAAATTTTTGCCAAGTGCAACGAGTGCTTTAATGGCGTATTTTGTCTTTTTGGATAGCATATATCATACAAAGCTAATAAAAGTAAGTAATAATTAAAACAACGATATATTATTAAACGTTGCAATAGTGCATAATTGCAAAAATAGCTAAGTAACTTATCCATAATAGGAAACCGGTATAATAATGCTGAAGAAGATTAAAATATTAAACATAGGAAACCGCGAGATTAGCATCGAATCGAAGTTGTTTGCGGTACTTTGTTTATGCCTGATTATCATTTCCCTTATTAGCATAGTTTGCAATTTGTTTTTAGGCTTAATTTGGACTATCAATTTATTAATTGTCTTCTATCTTATTGTTCATTCCTTCTTTTACTTTTATGCCTTAAAAGATAAAGTTTCGGAAAAGGGACGGCTTATTTACTTTATATTTAACTGTATAACCATGCTGCCCTCATGGTTTTTAAATGCAGGTTCGCAAGGTTCTACACCTATATTTCTAGTTTTTTACTTGAGTGTTGCTGTACTTTCTCTATCCAAAAATTCGAGATTATTATTTATACTATTTTTTATTGCAACTGCAGGTTTGTGTATTGCTTTAGAATATTTATTTCCGGCATTGGTAGTTCCATATCCTAATGAATTTGCCAGAAATTTTGATTTAATCCTTTCGTTTTTCATCATTTCATTTATGATGATTTTTATGTTGATTATGTACCGCAATGTTGCAGATTACGAAAGATTTTTATTAATAAAAAGTACAGAGCGGTTAGAAAATTCTCAACGGAAACTCATCATAGCCAAAGAAGCTGCCGAGGCGGCCACACAAGCCAAATCTACATTTTTAACAAATATGAGTCATGAAATTAGAACGCCGCTTAACGGGATAATTGGTGCTTCTGAATTGTTAAAAATGAGTAAACTCGATGATGAACAAACGCAATTATTAAATACGCTACAAGCCAGTAATAGCATTTTGATTGATGTTGTGAACGATATATTGGATATCTCAAAAATTGAAGCCAATAAAATGGAAATTCATAAACATCCATTTAACATAAAGAAAACCCTTCAAGATATTGGTGATGTTGTTAGGCCAATGCTTAAAAACAAAAACCTGAGCTACAATTTAACAATCGATGAAACTTTACCTCAAACCATTATTACGGATGAAATTAAATACAAACAAATTATAATTAACCTGCTAAGCAATGCCATTAAATTTACCGAAAAGGGCGAAGTTAATTTAATTGTTAAGTATCATCAATCATCTGGAGATGATGTACTTACATCAACAATAAAAGATACAGGAATTGGAATAGAAGATGAAGATATGAACAAGCTTTTCTTACCCTTTTCTCAGGTAAATCAGTCCATAACCAGAAAGTTTGGTGGTGCAGGTTTAGGACTAGTAATATGCAGTAAGCTTGCAGAAATGATGGGTGGGAATATTACTGCCAATAGCCAAATTGGAAAAGGCAGCGAGTTCACACTTAGCTTGCCCATTGAGCGTTTAGATATTCTTCCACAGAATATGATGGAAGATGTGATAACCAAAACAACTCCAGTATCAGGAATTAAAATTCTTATTGCAGACGATAATGTTTTTAATCAGGTAATAACATCAAAAATGTTGAAAAAATCGGGCTATGATTTTGATGTGGCAAGCAACGGCTTAGAAGCTTTAGAAAAGATTGAAGATAGCTTCTACAATGTTATTTTAATGGATATGCAAATGCCAGAAATGGATGGCGTAACCGCTACAAGAAAGATATTAGAACAATTCGCAAATAAAGATTCGGCGGCACCAATAATAATTGGTTGCAGTGCAAATGTAATGGAAAGCGATAGAATTGCTTGTTTGAACGCCGGGATGAAAGACTTTTTAGCAAAACCATTTACGCTTGCCGATTTAAGGACGATACTAATCAGATGGACATAGAAGTGTCTATTAATCAACAGATGGTAAAATAAATCCTCATTAGTTCTATAAACCTTATAATCTCTCAATAAAATATAATTTTACATCTTATATTTTATCTTAATGAAGAGAAGATTCAACTTAATACCCATAATAGCAATCGCTGCATTATTTATTTTATTAAACGCTTGTATTTTTTCAGGATTATCAACCATAATAAGTTCTAAATTATTAACGCCAATTTTTTGGGGCTTTATTGCATTTTTAATAACATCGCTGCTGTTAACCATCCAAAGAATTAAAGGAAGTGGTGGCATGGATAAGTATTTTCAAATTGCCAGTCATTTATTTTTAACTGTTTTTGTTGCCGAATTAATTTTCGCAGCATTTCTTCTCCTAGGAGATATCTACCGTTTGTTTTTAAGTTTAACATCAAACTTTCAACCGGAAGGTTTTCATTGGTTTGCAAGAAGCACATACTGGGTAGATTTTGCATTAGTGATGTTTTGTTTAACCGTAGTACTTTTTATTTACGGCATAACCCGAGGCAAATATGCTTATCGCGTAATTAAACACACTTTATACTTTGATGATTTACCTGAAAGTTTTAATGGATTTACGCTAACTCAAATATCTGATGTGCATGCCGGAAGTTTTACAAATCCAAAAGCTGTGCAGAAAGGAATAGATTTAATTAATGCACAAAAGAGCGATTTATTTGTTTTCACTGGCGATTTGGTGAATAATGCTGCCTCAGAAATTGTTCCATATCTAAAACATTTTTCCCAAATTCAAGCACCCTTCGGGCAGTTTTCTGTTCTTGGCAATCATGATTATGGCGACTACGTTAAATGGCCAACTGAAGCTGATAAAATCAAAAATTTGCAGCAATTAAAGGCTTATCATGCTGAACTAGGTTTTAAATTATTGTTGGATGAACATGTAGAACTCCAAAAAAATGGAGAAAAAATTATACTCGCAGGAGTAGAAAACTGGGGAATTGGTTTTGGCGAACGTGGAGATTTGAATAAAGCACTTCAGCACACGCAAAAGAATGATTTTAAAATACTTTTATCACACGATCCATCACATTGGGATGCCAAGGTAAAGCAATTTCCATCGAAAATTCAGCTTACACTTGCAGGTCATACCCATGGCATGCAATTTGGCATCGAAGCTTTCGGTATAAAATGGAGCCCGGTGAAATACAGGTATAAACATTGGGCTGGCTTAAAATCAGAAAATAATCGTGTTTTAAATATTAACAGAGGTTTTGGCTTTTTAGGTTTCTCTGGTCGCATTGGTATTTGGCCAGAAATTACAGTTATAGAATTGAAAAGGAAAGCATAAATTATTTAAGTTGATATTTCATTTTTTGAGATTGCTCCGTAATCAACAATTTAAATTTGTCTCAATTCAAGAGATAATTATCTTAATTTACGTCCAAATATTTAGTCACTAAAATTTATGAACACTATAGATTTAACAAACCGCTACGAATCGATGATTTATCGCCGTTGCGGTAATAGCGGTTTAAAATTACCAGCATTATCTCTTGGCTTATGGCATAATTTCGGGCATGTAAATGTTTACGAAAACAGTAAAAATTTAATTGCAACTGCATTTAGCAAAGGAATTACACATTTTGATTTAGCAAACAATTATGGTCCGCCGCCGGGCTCGGCAGAAGAAACTTTCGGCAAAATTCTAAAGGAAAATTTTAAAAGCTATCGCGATGAAATGATCATATCATCTAAAGCAGGTTATAAGATGTGGGATGGACCTTATGGAGAATGGGGTTCGAAAAAGTATTTGATATCTAGTTTAGATCAGAGTTTAAAACGCATGAAACTTGATTACGTCGATATTTTCTATCACCATCGTCCTGATCCGGATACGCCTTTAGAAGAAACTATGGCTGCTTTAAGTTTAATCGTTCAACAAGGTAAAGCATTGTATGTTGGCATATCAAATTATCAAGCACAAGATGCCGAAAAAGCTTTTCGATTACTAAAAGAAATGGGAACGCCCTGTTTAATTCATCAACCAAAATATTCGATGTTTGAACGTTGGGTTGAAGATGGTTTAATGGATGTTTTAAAAGAACATGGAGTTGGTTGTATTCCCTTCTCTCCTCTTGCCCAAGGCTTACTTACTGATAAATATTTACATGGCATTCCTGCAGATTCTAGAGTTGCTACAAGTGGTGTTTTTCTGAATGAAAAGAATTTAACGCCCGAAAAACTTGCCGTCATATCAAAACTAAACGAAGTTGCTAAATCAAGAAATCAAAAATTGGCTCAAATGGCAATTGCATGGTTACTAAAAGATGACCGTGTAACGTCCGTTCTTATCGGTGCGAGTAAATTAGAACAAATTATTGATTCGCTTGAGGGTTTGAATAACATTAGTTTTAGCAGCGAAGAGTTGAAAGAAATTGATTCAATTTTGGCGGGAAAAAGTTAAAAGGGAACACATTCAAACTAAAATGCCATACTAATCTTTTCTAATTAAAGCTTGGTATGGCATTTTAAAAACCCTTACATTTTAATTTGCTTCCTCATCGGGAAATTCTTTTTTAAGCTCTTCTACAACTCTAGAAATTATTGTTTCCGTGTCTTTCAAAGCGGTTGGTAATGAAGGGTTTTCTAATCTTTCACGTCCAGTACTTTCAATATCTCTAATGATTTTTTGAAGGGAAACAATGTTTAGATTATCAATGTTGGATTTGAGTTTGTGTGCTATCGCTCCCATTTGCTCCAAATCGTTTTCATGGTAAGCATCAATCATTTCTTTAACTGTTATCGGCGTTTGCTCGCAAAACATATCAACCATTTTTTTAACAAATGCCTCTCTGCCTTTGCTAATTGCCCTTAATCCAGATAAATCATAAAGATCTTCTTCTTGTAGTGATTGTTCCATATCCGATTCTTCTTGAATTTCTTCCTCTGTGACAATCCACTTATCAATAGTTTTTAGAAACTCTTCTTCATTAATTGGTTTTGTAATGTAATCATTCATACCGCAGGCAATGCATTTTTCGCGTTCGCCTTTTATGGCCGATGCCGTTAATGCAATAATAGGAATGGTACTACCCGTTTTCCGAATCTTCCTGGTGGTTTCATATCCGTTCATTATAGGCATTTGAATATCCATCAAAATAACATCAAAATTCTCTTTTGATATCATATCTAAAGCTATTTCCCCATTTTCTGCAACCATTACGGTAGCACCATAATCCAACAGAAGAATTGATGCAACAAGGCGGTTCAAGTCATTATCATCGGTAACAAGCACCTTCCTACCAACCAAAAAATCTTCACTAAATTCGGTTTCTGCTTTTTCAGGCATATCTTCAGTTGCCCCTTTTTGAAACTCTATAATAAAGGAGATTGTAGAACCGAAACCTTTTTTGCTTTCAACAAAAATTTCACCACCCATTTGCTCTACCAATTCCTTACAAATGCTCATTCCTAAACCTGTACCACCATATTTGCGACTAACAGATTCATATTCCTGACTAAATTTTTCAAAAAGGTGTTTAACAAAAGATTCTTCCATCCCGATGCCTGTATCTACTACAGAAAAATGAATGACCTGAGAATTTGGCTTATCTGTTATAACCTTACAAATCAAATCAACAGAACCTTTCTCAGTAAACTTTACGGCATTAGTCATCAGGTTTAATAAAATCTGATTTAAACGGTAAGGATCGCCAATTAAAACCTTGTTGATATTTCCATCGAAATAGAAATTATTAAGATCCAAACCTTTCTCTTCCCCTTTATGGGTAATTACCTGCATTGCATTTTGCAACACATCAATAAGATTAAAGCCAATATTTTCTAAACTTAATTTACCCGCATCAATTTTTGATAAATCAAGCACATCGTTAATAATAACAAGCAGATTTTTTGAAGCCGTATGAATGGTTTCTAAATAAAATTCTTGCTGTGGCTCTAAATTGGTTTTGGCAAGTTGGCTGGCCATGCTCATAATCGCGTTCATTGGCGTTCTGATTTCATGACTCATATTGGCCAGAAAAATTTCCTTAGAATATGCAGATTGTTCTGCTTCTATCCTAGCTTCGACAAGGTCTGTTTCCTGAATTTTCTGATCTGTAATATCTAAGTGAATGCCTATAGAACCAACAAGTTCTGCTTTATCATTATAACGTGGGGCACCACTAATTAACCACCATTTTTTATTGCCTTTTTTATCTTTGGTTTCAACCTCATAGGCATCACCGAGTCCTTTTTCCCTATTTCTCCATTTTTCTCGTTCCGCTTCCGAACTATCTTCTGCAAGAAATAATTTATCTGTAAACTTACCAATAAGCTCTGGCATGGTGTATCCACTCATGTAACAAAAGCTATTGTTTGCGTAGGTTATTTTGCCTTCGTTATCTACCTCGAGCAAGCCCAGCTTCATATTGGCTAAAATGCTACGGTATTTTTCTTCATTTATTCGTAAAGATTCTTCAATGGCTTTGCGCTCTGTAATATCAGACATGAAACCTGTAAACACCTTGGCGTTATTTTGGTCGGTGTAAGAATAAGAAGAATGCATGGCATACCATCTGGTACTTAAGCCTGGAATGATAATTTCAGTTTCATCATAGAATGGCTCTAATGTAGTCATGCTATGTTCTTGCTTTTGGCTTATTCTTTCCTGATCTTCAGGTGATATGTATTTCTGAAACCAGAATTCATCAGGTGTGATACCGAAAACACGTTTAATAGCCGGACTTATATATCTTAAACCGTCTGTTCCATCTTCTCTATATTCGTACTCATAAATTACACCAGGAATATTTTCTGAAAGCGATTTAAATTGCCTAACTCTTTGCTCTAATTCCTGTTCGGTGCGTTTAATTGGTGTTATATCAGTGTGGGTACCAACAACTCTTAAAGGTCTGTTTTGCTCATCTTTTTCGATGACAACACCACGATCTAAAATCCATTTTACATCACCATTTTTGTGTATTATCCGGTATTCTTCATTGTGAGAATCTATAGCACCTCGTCTGTATGCTTTAAAGTTTTTTAGCAATAAATGAAAATCATCTTTATGTACATTATCCCACCAGTTTAATTCCATTCTTTCCAGTTCATCCTCCTCGTAACCCCAAAATTCGTTATTCGTTTTAGAGAAGAAAGTTCTGCCAGTAACAAAATCGTGTTCCCAAACGTTTCCTATTTTTTCTAAAGCAACTCTAAATCTGTTTTCAGAATCCTTTAACTCTTCTTGAGCTTCTTTCTCGCTTGTAATATCTTCTATTAGAGCAAAAAACCCAGTTACATCACCTTTGCTATTGTGTATCGGCTGACCTTTAATGCGGCCCCAATATGGAACGCCAGATTTGGAGTAATTGTAAATATCTGCACTAAAAGATTGCCCGTTTTGTACCTGTTTGTTTAAATAATCTAAAGTTTGTTGATTGGTTTTAGAACCATGGAGCAAATGTTCGGGTTTTCTTCCGATAGCTTCATCAAAGGAATAACCTGTCATGGTTGTAAAACTTTGATTTACCCAGGTAATGATGTCTTTACTATCGGTAATGATAACAGTATTGGTGTTAACCTCAGCAATTTGAGATAAAATAAGTAATTGTTCTTGCTGAGCTCTGCTAGAGACTGGTTTTACAGGTGTTTCAATTTTTACAGCATCAACTATTTCTTTACCAGCAAATAAAATCAGATTTTCATCATCAAAGAATTCGAAATAACCATCGATATACTTTGTCAAATCAGATTTTAATAAAATTTTTGCTCGGCCTGTACCAATAAATTTTAATAAATCGGTATTAATCACCTCATCTTCAAAATTTTCGATTACAAAATTTTCTTTGAAATGCTTGTTGTTCACATCTATATTTAACTGTCCGAAACCAGAGCCGCTAGCATCGACAGTTAAATCGCTATTAATTAATATGTAAAATGGTAGTAAACGGTTTAGTTGATTTTTGTTAAATAAAAACAAAGATTTGCCCATATTTTTCAATAATATTTAGTTTTTGAAGTTTTTACGCCCCAAAGAGAGGTTAATAGTTAGTGGATGATTATTGCTTAAAAAAAACAAGCTATTTTAGTTCTTACAAAAAACAAATGCTTAATGAAGCGAACTAAAAATTAAAGATATGTGATTAATTTTTAATATTATAAATAGCTGATTTTATTTGTACTTAACACATAAAATGAATTTAATGTTTTTGGCACTTCGTCAAAAAAAAATAGGGTAAAGCGCTGAAATATGACTTATTTCGCTAACAAATATTGTTTTCATCAAATTAAAAAAAAAAATAGCATTATTTTACTTAAAAGGAGTTTGTAATTAGCCTGCTTTTCTCTATAATTGCAGAAATATAATCATCCTATTTATTTCATTACAAGTATTCTGCACAGTCTTTTATATTATTATTTGACTAGTTTGGCATACTTTATGAACGATACGGTTTTTTATTAAAGCCCAACAACTAAAATGAAACCTATTTTCGTCCCGACTATTAGCTTACAGTTTAAAAAATCTCGGCAGCTTTCAGGCAGTGTTTATCAGCAAGTGCCTAAAGGGCTTAAGTTATGTTTCGAAATTTAAGTACATAAATTATTGATTTATAAATTACTATCCCTTAAACTCTAATCAATATTTTTGACTAAAAAACCCGAAGTTGCGTTTTTACGTTAGTAGAACGCATAGTTTAAACCACATCCCAAAAAATGAATTTATCAGGTACAAGGACAATAAAAATCTT
The DNA here is from genome assembly GCF_003725795.1 of Pedobacter jejuensis. Classification (GTDB taxonomy): domain Bacteria; phylum Bacteroidota; class Bacteroidia; order Sphingobacteriales; family Sphingobacteriaceae; genus Pedobacter; species Pedobacter jejuensis. The sequence goes on from NZ_RBEE01000004.1 coordinate 75,529, forward strand.
AATCGTTGAGGATGACGTTTTTATGCAGGCTATACTCGAAGAAATTTTATGCGCTACATATACGGTAGAAATGAGATCAAACGGATTGGATGCTTTAAGTTACCTCCAGAACGGAAACATTCCGGATGTTGTTATTGCAGATTTAAATACACCAAAACTTAATGGCTTAGAATTAATAGAACAAGTAAAAGTTAGCGATTTTTTTAATTCCATTCCTATTATCATTCTTTCTGGCGAGGAAAGTTCCGATAAAAGAATAAAATGTTTGGATGCCGGTGCTGATGATTTTATTGTTAAACCTTTTAACCCAGCCGAATTAGAAGCTAGGATTAGAGTAGTATTAAGAAGAATGGGTAAATTGACTACTTAACGATGAGTGAAAATATTTACGCTACTCAAGGTGCACCAACAATTGCGTTGGTTGGTTTCGAAAATGCTTTCTCAGAAATGTTTGCAGAATGCAACTTCAATAATAAAGAAGTGGTACATTTTGAAAACGGAATGAAAATGGTATCTGCTTGGTCAGATCATAATATAAATATCGTTGCCATCATATCATATAGCGAAATTATGGCTCCGGCAGGTTTAGCTTTAATAGAAACGCTTAAAAAAAGAGCGCTTCCGGCTGTACCCTTCTTTTTAGTTGTAAATTACTTTAATCCTAATTTAAGAAAACTAGCTTTGACGGCAGGAATATCTGATGTATTTAGAATTCCATTAAAAGCTAAGCGGATTGAAAAACGTGTTAATTTTTTAATTGATAACTGGAATTTATTAAAAGACAACATCATACCAAAAGTACCGCCAATAAAAAACATAGGTTTTGCAAAAAGAACTTTTGATGTGTTTTTTGCTGGTTTAGCACTTTTCTTTTTATCTCCTTTGTTTTTAATCATTTACATAATGATTAAAATGGAATCTAAAGGTCCTGTGTTTTATTATTCTCTAAGAGCTGGAACGGGTTTTAAGGTTTTTAAGTTTTATAAATTTAGATCGATGTTTGTAAATGCCGACCAACGCATTAAAGATTTAAAACATTTAAATCAATACGATATCGATGCAGGAGTTAAGGATACAACAGAAAAAATAAGAGAAACGCATTGTAGCCAATGTGCTGCAGAGGGCAAGTGTCAATATCCACTTTACGCAGATAACATCCAATGGTGCGAAAAAGATTTTAAAGATTCTAAAATGGCAAGTTCTGGTTCGGCATTTTTTAAAATAAAGAACGACCCAAGAATTACCAAAGTTGGCAACTTTATACGAAACACAAGTATCGATGAATTACCTCAATTGTGGAACGTTATAATTGGTGATATGAGCATTGTGGGTAATCGCCCACTGCCGCTTTATGAGGCTGAGAAACTAACAACCGATAAGTATGTACTTCGTTTTGCTGCACCAGCCGGCATAACAGGTTTATGGCAGGTTGAAAAACGCGGTAAAGGCGATATGAGTGAAGATGAACGATTAATGCTCGACAATACTTATGCTAAAAACCAAAGCTTTGTTAACGACATTAAATTGATATTGAAAACAATTCCTGCATTGTTGCAAAAAGAAAATGTTTAACAGAATTTTTCTTAAAAACTCCAGACATTCCCTTTCTGTATCCTTCATTAAAAAGTATTTCTTTTTTTAAATTTTGATAAGTAATTCTTTTGGGGCCGACTAATTAATATGGAATGTCATCCTAATCCTTTTTAAAGACTTATAAAAAACTTCCTTTTATAAGCGTTTCGAAAAGCTCAACGCGACAAGCCCCAAAGACCAATTGATTTATTAGACAGTCTCTTCCTAACTATTGAGAATATATGACTAAAACGATTTGTAACAGTCTTAACGCAATTTATTAGAAACAAATAAATATTGAAACTATTTATTACTTTCGAAATAAAAAACTAAAAACCAATGAAAAGAGCATTACTAGTTTTCACAATATTTGTTATGTTTTGCAGCGTAAGCATGGCACAAATGCCAAATACTTTAACCAAAAAAGAAATAAAAAAAGGTTGGAAACTTTTGTTTGACGGAAAGACAACCAAAGGCTGGCACACTTATTTAAGAGATACAGTTGGTTCTAAATGGACCGTTCAAGATGGTGCAATTGTATTTGATCCGTCTAAACCAAGAAATGGTGGTGGTGATCTAGTGACTAACGAATCGTACGAAAATTATGAGTTGAATCTGGAGTGGAAAATATCCAAAGGCGGTAATAGCGGTATTATTTTCGATATCCAGGAAGACCCTAAATACCGTGCTACCTATTTAACCGGACCTGAAATGCAGGTTTTAGATAATATCAATGCAGATGATAATAAGAAACAGAATCATCTTGCTGGTTGCTTGTACGATATGTCGGGCGATGCAACAGTTTCTAAACCAAAACCAGTTGGCGAATGGAACATGGTTAGGTTAATTCAAAACAAAGGACACTTAACGTTCTACCTAAACGGAACAAAAACCTTCGATGGCCAAATTGGTAGTGAAGAATGGAATAAATTGGTAGAAGGAAGCAAATTTAAAGATAAAGCCTTTGCAGATTTTGCCAAAGTTGCAAAAGGCAAAATTGCATTACAAGAGCATCCTGGTTCGAGCCAATGGAGAAATATTAAAATAAGACAACTTTAGGCGGTTGACAATTTATTGGCCTGAAAAATTAACCCATAAAAAAAACTGGTTTGCAATGCAAACCAGTTTTTTTATTTTATAATGTTAAGATATTGAAACAGATATTATATTGTAGAAGCCGGTTTAGCTTCTTTTTTAACATCTTGTTCATCAATACCGTCTTGTCCGTTTTTAAATTCTTTTATACCTTTTCCTAATCCTTTCATCAATTCAGGAATTTTCTTACCACCGAAAAGCAAAAGTACACCTACGGCTATCAAAATCATTTCAGGGCCTCCTAGCAGGGCGGCGATTGTAGTATTTAACATATCTAAGTATTTATATAATTAAACATACGCATAAAATTGATGATTGGTTCTTAATAAAAAAATTAAATTAATTATTATCCGGAGTTCGATTCTAAAACTTAATATTTTGCTATTTTATCATCGTATTGCCTGCACGAAACGTCTTGCTGAATTTATTTTAGCATCTTTCCTGCACAAAAGACCCTGAAATAAATTCAGGGTGACGTTAACTAAGAAAAGCAGCTTTACTAATGCTGATCTCTTCCTTGCACATTGCTATTTGCGCCATGTATCCACCACTGATACGAGTGAGGGTTTTACATTAATATTCTTATCTTTTTTATATGCCAATATCCAAAAATTGCTATAGTTTAAGCTTTATTTTTTTGAAAATTATCGTTAGCATTTCATTGGGAGTTGCAGCCCCGCTAACCGCTTTAGCCCTCATAGAAAAATTCGGGGCTGCCGCTTTTATCGGGTTCAAAAACAAAGGGAAGGTTTTCTTCGGTTAGTTTTTTCTCGCAAGCTTATATGTTCTTAAATTTATTATATGGTAAAGAATTACCAGGCTAACTTTGTGTTCTCTGTAAATTCTGATCTTTCCTTGCACATTGCTATCTGCACCACTTATCCCCCTCTGGAGAGCGTGAGGGTTTTATATTAAGATTCTTATCTTTTTTTACATGCCAATAGCTAAAAGTTGCTATAATTTAGGCTTTATTTTTTATGGAAATTATCGTTAGTATTTCATCGGGGGTTGCAGCCCCGCTAACCGCTTTAGCCCTCATAGAAAAATTCGGGGCTGCCGCTTTTATCGGGTTTAAAAACAAAGGGAAGGTTTTCTTCGGTTAGTTTTTTTGGGCAAGCTTATATGTTCTTAAATGTCTAATATGGTAAAGAATGATCTGGCTAACTTTGTGTTCTCTGTGGATTCTGATCTTTTCTTGCACATCGCTATCTGCACCACTTATCCCCCTCTGGAGGGGGCAAGGGGGAGGATTTTATATTAAAATGAGTTCAATTCTTAAACTAAATAAGCTTGCTGTTTTATCGCGGTATTGCTTGTATGAAACGTGTTGCTCAATTTATTTTAGCATCTTTATTGCAAAAGACCCTGAAGTAAATTCAGGGTGACGTTAACTAAGAAAAGCAGCTTTAATAATGCTGGTCTCTTCCTTGCACATTACTATCTGCACCATGTATCCCCTCTGAAGAGCGTGACAGTTTTACATTAAGATTCTTATCTTTTTTACATGCCAATATCTAAAAGTTGCTATAATTTAAGCTTTATTTTTTTGGAAATTATCGTTAGCATTTCATTGGGGGTTGCAGCCCCGCTAACCGCTTTAGCCCTCATAGAAAAATTCGGGGCTGCCGCTTTTATCAGGTTTAAAAACAAAGGGAAGGTTTTCTTCGGTTAGTTTTTTTGGGCAAGCTTATATGTTCTTAAATGTCTTATATGGTAAAGAATGATCTGGCTAACTTTGTGTTCTCTGTGGATTCTGATCTTTTCTTGCACATCGCTATCTGCACCATGTATCACCCTCTGGAGAGGGCAAGGGGGAGGATTTTATATTAAAATGAGTTCATTTCTTAAACTTAATAAGCTTGCTGTTTTATCGCAGTATCGCTTATATGAAACGTCTTGCAAAATTTATTTTAGCATCTTTCCCGCACAAAAGACCTTGAAATAAATTCAGGTGACGTTAACTAAAAAAAAGCTGCTAATTGATAATTTGAAGGATAGTTGAATCATCAACATCTCGTTATTAATGAAGGGAAATCAAAAAAGGTTGTATCAACAATCTAAACTTACTAAGCTAAGCTTAATAAGGAATGTAAAATTAATTACAAATCACTCAACAAGCTTAATGAGGCAAGTTTATAAATCGCTGTGATACAACCTTTTGTTTGAATACAAAAAATTATTACAATGTTGCCATGTCAATTACAAATCTGTAACGAACATCACCTTTTTGCATACGTTCGTAAGCGGTTTGAATATCTTTCATATCAATCATTTCGATATCAGAAACGATATTGTTTTCAGCACAAAAATCAAGCATTTCCTGTGTTTCTTTTATACCACCGATACCAGAACCAGCAAGGCTTTTTCTGCCACCTAATAAACTAAACGCAGCAATTTCTGCAGGTTTTGGTGGTACACCTACACAAATATGTGTACCGTTTGTTCTTAAAAGAGATAGATACATATTGAAATCATGTTCAGCAGAAACCGTATCCAAAATGAAATCAAACGTTCCTACTGCCGCTTTGATCTGAGCTGGATCTGAGGTTACAACAAAATGATGAGCACCTAATTTTTTCGCATCTTCTTCTTTTTTTGGTGAAGTACTTAAAACTGTAACTTCAGCGCCAAAAGCAACGCCAAATTTAACTGCCATGTGTCCTAAACCACCAAGACCTAATACAGCTAATTTATGCCCTTTACCAACTTTCCAATGGCGTAATGGTGAGTAAGTTGTTATACCAGCACATAATAATGGTGCAACAGCTGCCAAATCCAATTTATCAGAGATGTTTAAAACAAACTCTTCTCTAACTACAATGTTATCAGAATAACCACCGTAAGTAGGTGTTTTGCCATCTCTTTCTAAACCATTGTATGTTTGCGTATTTCCTTCTAAGCAGTATTGTTCTAAATCTTGCTTGCAGTTTTCGCAAACCTGACAAGAATCTACCATACAACCTGTTCCGGCTAAATCGCCAACTTTGAATTTTTTAACATGATCTCCTACCTTAATAACACGACCAACAATTTCGTGACCAGGAACCATTGGAAAAATACCCGGGAACCAATCGTTTTTAATTTGATGAAGATCTGAGTGACAAACGCCACAGAAAAGTATTTCGAACTGTACATCATGTGGACCAACTTCTCTACGCTCGAAAGTCCATGGTGCAAGGTCTGTTTCGGCTGTTTGAGCCGCATATCCTTTTGTTGTTATCATAATAATTTTAATTTACTATACCACAACAAAAATAACGTGCAATTGTTAAATAATTCTTACAGAAATCAAAGAATAGATTACGATATTCAAACAATGGTTTGAAATTACATAACAATGAATTTAAAGCAATTTGAAGCCTGAATATTATTTTGCTTCTGCAAACCAAACGCTCATCTCTCCCTTTCCTCGATTTGCCCAAGCGTAATATGGTATTACCGTAAGTTCAACATTCTTTTGAGCGACACTTGATAATGAATTAATTGCAGGAGTTTTAAGCTTAATTATTCCGTTTAAAATATCTGGGGAGAAGTTGGCTGTAAATTTAGCATTAGATGGAATTTTTATTGAAGCGATAACACCATCATTATCAATTGATTCGCCGCAAAACATTAGCGGACCGCGTTGCAAACTAATCTTTCCTTTATCATCAACCAATTGTTCATTTGCAATTATTTTCTTAACCTGCATCGGCAAGATGAATTCAACCTTATCTCCTTTTTGCCATTTACGGTCGATTATAACATATCCCTTTTCCATACGATAATTGGCTTTTTTACCATTTACTGAAACTTGAAAGGCTTGTTTTTTGTCTGTTTTAAACTTGTATAAGTCTGATGGAATTGCCTCTTCCCTAACCCATCCTGGTAACCGCAAATTAAGACTAAACTGTGTTGCAATGACTGGGTCAACACTAATGCTAAGGTTTCCATCCCAAGGATAATTATTGTTTTGACTAATTTTTACTTTTTCATTGTTAACCTCCAACTCTGTTGAACTGGCTACAAAAAGGTTAATGTAGATTTGATTGTTCAACTGTGCATAAATGTAGCCAGGTAAGGATGGTAAAAACCTAGCCATATTTGTCGGGCAGCAAGAGCATTCAAACCAGCCAGACCTAGCCGGTTCTGCATCTTTATGTGTTACTCTATTAATAATTTGCATTGCATTGGTATAGAAAAAAGACTTACCATCTAAACCAACACCTGAGAGTAAGGCGTTGTATAATACCTTTTCCATCACATCGATGTATTTTGAATCGCCGTGTAATAAAAACATACGCTGATTCCAGTACACATTTCCAATGGCTGCACAAGTTTCGTTGTAGGCAGTAGCATTTGGTAAGTCGTAATTATTACCAAACCGCTCACCATCGGGTACTGCACCTATTCCACCTTGCACATACATTTTTTTGCTGGTCATGTTCTCCCAGATTCTATCGATAGCTTTAATATAGGCTGGGTCGCCGGTTAAAGCAGCCACATCAGCCATACCAGCATACAAATACATAGCTCTAACTGCATGTCCAACAGCTTCATCTTGGTTTATAACAGGTTCGTTATCTTGCCAGTATTTCCCATTTTTCCATGGATTATTATCCTGAAAATCATACTTTTTTTTGCCTCTTTGATCGATAAAAAACTTTGCCAGTTTTAAATAACTTTCATTTGAAGTTGCTCGATATAGCCTCACCAACGCCATTTCTACAATCTCATGTCCTGGCGCTACACTTTGCTTATTATCGCCAAAAGTTGCTACCAAAAGATTTGCATTTTTTATGGCAATATTTAAAAGGTTTTTCTTCCCGGTAGATTGATAATGTGCTACCGCAGCCTCGATTAAATGACCAGAATTGTACAATTCATGGCTCATATTTGATTCATTAATCCATCTATCCTTTCCCGACCACGATGGTGGATTTGCTGGATCAATTGTTCGGGCAGTATATAAATATCCGTCAGGTTCCTGAGCTTTGGAAACCACATTGATTAGGGAATCCAAATAGGCATCTAACTTTGCATCAGGATAAACCGCTAAAGAATATGACGCACCCTCGATGGTTTTATAAATATCCGTATCATCAAACACATAAGCTGTACAAAATTTGCCTTTTTTGGCCGCAGCCATTTCGAAATTTTTAATTCTTCCTGTGGTTTCGCAGCGAGCGAATGATGTTGGAATGGTTACATTTTTATTGGTTTCAATCCGCGGAAGCCAAAATTTGTCATTCAGTTTTACCTTATTAAACTGAATTGGGTTGATTTTATAATCATGAAGATTTTGTGCGAAAGTAAATTTCGTAAGTAGTAAAAAGACGAAAATTGTGTATCTCATGATGATAAAAATTTTAATTATAATGCGCTTATGGCAAATAAAACACTTCTTTTAAAGGAATAGACACAGGAGAATTATCAGTATTGCTCTCCATAATATCGCCCATGTAAGCCCACCATTTTTGCATGATAGGTTGAGCTGGTAAATTACTCATCAATTCAGGATTTTCCACTTTTAAAACCCCAAACAAATCATTGGTCGTTTCATCAAAAAAAATAGAATAATCACTTATTCCGGTTGCGCTTAATAGATTAACCAATTCAGGCCAGATTTCGGTATGCCTTTTTTTGTATTCCTCTTCGTATCCTGCAAACAATTTCATTTTAAACGCTATTCTAGCCATATCTTCATCTCAAGATTTATTATGGATTTACCTTATCTAAAATAGGTGTATTTCTAGCTTTTAAGACATTTTGTTGCGGCTTTAACAATTCTAAAACAACAACATCATTTTTTCCAACCTTTAACCATTCTTTTGGTACATATAAAGTTTGTTGTGGTCCTACAGACCAATATTTTCCTAAATTATGTCCATTAAGCCAAACTACACCTTTTCCCCAATCGGTCATATCTAAATAGGTATCACCAACTTTTGTAAGCGTGAATGTACCTTTTTGCATAGACGGACTTTCGCTTAATTTATTCGATGAAGCATTTTTCTCCGAAACCGTGGCGGTATTGTTAAATGGCAAACTAAACATTTCCCAATTGTAAATTTCTTTGCCTCCAAACAATACTTTTTCGGTAATTCCCTTTTTATTTTCTAATAGATATTTACCAAAATTTATCCTGCCCATATTTTCAACAAAAATATCCAATTGTACTTCACCCTCCGGTAATTGAAGTTCCAAACTATCTAAAAGTGTTCTTCTATCTAAAACGCCTACCCTCTTTTGATTAACAAAAACCAAAGCATAATCTCTTAATTGTTTAACCTGAAGCAAACCTTTTCTGCCTCCAGCAATTTTAGTTCGATAAAGCATATATCCATAGTCTTGCTTTAAGTCTTCGAAAGTTAAAGGCTTTTCGTTTTTTACTGAAGTTGGTAATGAGTTAAGTAAACTCAAACTACTGGTTAGTTTAAATGGTTCTATCGAAATTGTAGGCTTTGCAGCAGGAATAGCAGGTAATTTTTTCCCTTCTGGAAGATGCTTTTCTATAACCGACCTAAATTGTCTGAATTTTTCTGTTGCGTTTCCTGCTTCATCCAGCGGTGCATCATAATCATAACTGCTTATTTGAGGTTCGTACGGAGAAGTATCTTTATAATTGGCACCATTCATAAATGCTCGGGTTGTACCACCGTGAAACATATACATATTAATGGAAATTCCAGCTGCCAATACCGAATCTAATTTACCAGTATATTTTTCTGCCGGAACGGTATGATGCGGCGTTCCCCACCAATCGAACCATGCAGGGTACCATTCTGCAATAAAATACGGACCTTTCCCATTGTGGTATTTATCAATCATCGCTTTTACCCGTAGCGGATTATCCTGACCATTGATAGCCGGCAATAAACCAGATAAGTAACCACCTTTTATATCGGCCTCCGGGTCGCAGGTATACAATAAGCCATCAAAACCTGCTTCGATAAACATTTTTCTGTTGATGTCTAAATATTCCTTATCAGCGGCATAAGAACCATATTCGTTCTCCACCTGCACCATCAACACATTACCACCATGATTAACTTGTAATGGCGCCAATTGCTTGCCGACTTCATTTATATATTTTCTATATTCTTCCAGGTATTGAGATTCTTTACTGCGAACCACTAAGCCTTTCTCGGTTTGCAACCAGTATGGATAACCGCCAAATTCCCATTCTGCACACACGTAAGGACTTGGCCTTAAGATAACCCACAGACCTTCTTCCTTTGCAATTTTTACAAATTCTGCAATGTTATTGTTCCCCGAGAAATCAAATTTTCCCTTTTGAGGTTCGTGCAAATTCCAGAAAACATAAGTGCCTATGGTATTTAAACCCATGGCTTTAGCCATTTTCATACGGTCTCGCCAGGCTTCTTTCGGTACACGTGGGTAATGAATTTCGCCGGAGATAATTTGAAAAGGTTTTCCATCGAGCAAAAAATCATTATTGCCCAATTGAAATGTATGTTTCTGCTGCGTAAATCCATTTAGTGAAAAACACAGGCAGATAATTAATAATATATTTTTTTTCATTTTGATTTTTAGGTAGCTGATTTAGTGCGAGCGTTCGCAAGCACAATTTTAATATCTTGTTCTATAATTATTTATTTGAAGACACTCATATCCCACTTATCTTTCCATTCGATTTTTAATTTGTCATCTTCAAACTGAATTGGAAGCCATAAATATCGCCCATCAATTGCATTTTTAGGTTCCCATTTATCGGCCATAAAAATAAATGCATTTTTTTTGCCTGGTGCAGGAAGCACATAAGTGCTCTGTCCGCCAAATGTTTTATCAGCTCCCGGTCCAACACACGGGTTGCCCATATATTCCCAGTTACCAAAAAGAGATTTTGCTTTAAACCACCTTGCCGGATTTGGTGCCCAACCCGTACAACCCGAACCTACCATGTAATAAGTTCCATTTTTTTTAAATAAGGCTGGCGCTTCGGTTTGTTCGCCAATGTAAATTCTTATAAACTTACCTGTGTGACCTAAATAATCTGGCGTCAATTCAGCTAAATGCAATGTAAAATTCTCTTCAGATGAAAATATATGATAAGCTTTTCCATCATCATCAACAAAAACAGTCATATCTCTGGCCATTTGTCCGCCTGGTAAATCGCGACAAAAAAATCCATCGCTTTTATTGGCGGGCTTATCGCAATTAACTTTTTCGCTTTCTGGTGTTTGAGCTGAATAAAATGGCATTTTGCCTGCATTTGGGCGGTAGCTTTTAATAAAAGTATAAGGTCCTGTAACTTTATCGGCTGTAGCTACTCCAGCCCGTGCAGCTTCGTAACCTTTACCTAAAAGTTCTAAATGAAACCACATTACATATTTTTTAGTCTTTTTATTATAAACAACCTTGGGTCTTTCTAAAATACAACCTTTGGCAATATCACTTTTTAAATCTTCAGAAACTGAAAGTGCGATGCCTTCATCTTTCCAATTATATAAATCTTTTGATGAATAACAATGCACACCCAATTGTGCTGTATTGCCTTTTTCCCCTGCTATTTTATGTTCGCCAAACCAATAATAAACACCTTTACTTTCTACAATACCGCCACCATGAGCATTAATATGAACACCATTATTATCTTTCCAGATTTTACCAGGCGTAAACGCTGTATAGGTTTCTTGTGAAAAAACCTGAAAACCAATAAAACAATAAATAAGTAAAGTGCAGATGAATGGAATACGCTTATTCATAGAAAAGATTTGAGGATGTATTAAAATTGAAATATAGCAATTGAGTTTTAAAAAATCGGGCCATCCGAAGACGACCCGATAAACTAACCAAAATATTTTATTAGTAACCTGGATTTTGTGTTAACACAGCATCCTTATTTAATTGTATTTCACTTAAAGGAATAGGCAACAATAATGCTTTTGATGTTAAACCAGTAATTGGTTTCGATGCATCGTTTGAATTTAAACGCAATGCTCTTTCTACCAAAGTACCTGTTCTCATTAAAGTCATACGTCTGTTTTCTTCGCCAATTAATTCTCTTGCTCTTTCGTCAAGAATAAAATCTTTTGTCATTTGAGCAGCAGTAACCTGATCTGCATTGGCTCTTGTTCTCAGCACATTAATAGTAGCAGCGGCTTCGGTAGTTTTACCTTGTGCAACCTGTGCTTCTGCAAGTAATAAATAAGTTTCACCCAAACGCATCAAGATAAAATCTTTAATCATTGCGTATCCAAATGTATCATTCGGATCGAACGCACCCCACTTAGTTGTACTCGGACAAATGTTAATTAAGGTATCAGGACCAGTAAATGGTACTTGTTTACCAAATCTTGCAGCGTAAGTTGGATTTGGGTCGTTGTAATAATATCTTCTACGGATGTTGTATTGAGAATTACGAATGTCATTTCCTTTATACAAACCATAAAGTACCCAGTTGCTTAAACGTAACCTACCAACCGAACGACCACCTAATGAATCTGCCAAAGCCATACCTGCAATGTTGTAATAAGCAGCACCAAATACCCTTCTTTGTTGAGGGCTATCACTTATTCCACCAACTACACTAGCCGGATTTTCCTGTTCCAACACCCAAATTGCTTCGGTATTGCCTTGAACTCTTCTTTGGTTTCCATATTGAAACATATCAGAATAATAATCACCTCGCTGACTTGTTTTTACGCCGTAACGGTTTCTTATCAAACTAAATTTACCACTGCTGATGATGGCTTGCGCTTGTTGTTCAGCCAAATCTGGTTTACCCATTCTCAAATAAACTTCTGCGAGCAATTGCATAGCCATAAATTTGTTGGCTCTGCCATACATTTTTCCTTTAGTGTTCGTTTTTACAGCTTCGATATCAGGAAGATTGGTTACCGCATATACCAAATCAGAAACGATTTGATTATTTACATCGGCTATTGGCGCTCTAACAAAATCGGTTTTTGGACCAGATAATGCCTGAGTTATTAACGGTACACCACCAAATAGCGTAGCTAGGTTGTTGTAGGCATAACCTCTAAAAAATTTTGCTTCCGCACTTACCAATTTTTTACCATTGGCACTTAAAGTAGTTACACTTGGGTTTTCAACACCATCTATAATGATATTAGTTAAGTTAACCATGATGTAATTTCTGTTCCAAGTACGTGCAGCACCATTATCAGTAGGCGTTAATGTTGCGTAATTGTAATACGGGATTTCTACACCTTGTTGGTTATTTGTTGCATTTGCTACATCGGTACCAACTTGCCACACGCTTGGCCAGCCTTGCTGATCAGACCATGTAAAGATAGTGCTGGTGTGGTTATACAATCCAATTAACGATGCTTCGAATCCTAAAGAATCTGTAAGCGTTAATGGAGTATATGCTGAAAATGGTTTCTCATCCAGAAATGCTTTTTTACATGATGAGAATGCAATAAACAATACTGATAATGATGCGAATATGGTTATATATTTTTTCATGATGATTATATTAACGTAATGAAACATTTAAACCCAGTACGAATGTTCTTGTTATTGGATAATTATTTACCCAATCGCCCGAACCTCTTGATGAGTAATTATTTTCTGGATCCCAACCTACCCAATTGGTAAATGTATGAAGGTTACGGCCGCTGGCATAAACAGTTAGGCTGCCCAAATGCAATTTATCAAGAATGTTTTGCGAGAAAACGTAGCTTAAAGTAACATCTTTAATTCTGGTGTAACTTGCATCAGATGCATATCCATAACCCAAGGTGTTGTTGTAAGATAATGCCGGACGGGTTTGGCTCATATTCTCTGGTGTCCAGTAACCAATTTCAGCAGGTGTATTTCTTCTACCTGTTTCATCACCATACGTTAAATCCTGATTGTTTTTAGTCATGCCTTGTGCGGTTTGAATAAACACACTTAGATTAATGTTTTTGTAATGAAACGTATTGGTTAAACCACCGGTCCATTTAGGATCTATTTGTCCTAAAATGGTTCTATCATCTGCTGTAATTTTACCGTCACCGTTTAAATCTGCAAATTTTAAGCTACCTGGCCTTGCAGTTGGATCTTGCTTAGAAACATCTTCACCTGTTTGCCAAATTCCGGTCATTTGATAATCGTAAACAACCCTGATTGGCTTACCTAAAAACCATCTGTTACCTAAATCATCTTTGCCATCGCCATACAAATCGGTAATTTTATTTTTATTGGTTGCAAAAACTATCATAGTTTCCCAGCGGAAATCTTTTCCGGTAAAGTTTTGGGTATTTAAAGTTACCTCTAAACCTTTGTTGGTTGTTTTACCAATATTTTCAAACACATTGCTATAACCTGTAATTATCGGCAGGCTTCTTCTTAATAATAAGCCGCTGGTTTTATTTTGATAGGCCTCTACAGTACCGGAAATCCTATTGTTTAAAATTCCAAAATCTAAACCAATATTTGCTGTTTTTGTAGTTTCCCATAATAATGAAGAGTTACCTAAATTATTAGGAACTACACCAATCGTACTAATACCATTAAATGGATAGCGTACAGATCCTTCTGTTGTAATTGTTCTGTAAACATCAACAGCCTCATTACCAGTTTTACCGTACGATAATCTTAACTTTAAATTGTTGATTAGCGTCACATTTTTCATAAAGCTTTCATTGGTAATGTTCCAACCCACAGCAGCCGATGGAAATAAGCCATATTTTGTAGTGTTAGCACCAAATACCGATGAACCATCTCTACGGGCTGTTAAAGTCAAAAGATAACGGCTATCATATGAATAAAATAAACGAGCCATTTGCGAATTAAGTCCGTATCTATCTCTATAAGAACCACTTGTTTGTGTTGCTCCAGCACCAATATTATCTAAACCCAATTCATCATTAATAAAACCTACTGCACCTGCTGTCGTTTCGTTATATTTACGTTCTTGCGAACTGTATAAGGCAGTTATATCAAAATGATGTTTTTTAATATCTTTAGAATAGGTTAAAATATTTTCTAATGTGTAGCTATTTGTTGATGCATTAAAACTTCTTGCTGTACCATTTAAATCATTAGCCAAACGGCCAATATAACTTCCTTCTCTTTTGGGTAAATAGGTGTAACCCGCATTTAACCTAAATTTTAAACCTGATAATGCACCAGGGAATTTAATTTCAGCATATCCATTTCCATTAAGATTTGTTGTCCTACTTAATCTTGTAGTAGTTAAGCCTAATAATGGGTTTGTGTATAGTTGCTCAGGCTCCATTGGAAAAATTTTGTATGTCCCATTTGCATTATATTCTTGTCCGTAAGGACTCATTGCAGTTGCAAACAATAAATTTGCTCTTCCACCATCATCGTTATTACTTGTTAAAAATAAAGATGTACCAACGGTTAAGAAACTGGTTACGTTTACATCTAGATTAGACCGTAAACCAATACGTGTAAAATTGTATCCTTTTATAACACCTTTTTGGTCTAAGTAATCTCCAGAGATGAAATATTTAACCTCTGGTGTTCCACCTGAAATACTCACATTATGATCTTGGATAGTTCCTTGCTGTGTAGCTTCCTTTACCCAATCGGTTGTTGTACCAGCATTGTAAGCTGGTAACTCGCCAATATTTGGTACCGGGCGTTGTTGCACCTGACCTGTTTGTTTCAAAAAGTCGGCATATTTTTGTGCATATTCTGGTCCGGTACGTGGTTCTAATATATTGGCTAAATTGTCGATACCAGCATAACCGCTATAACGAATAACAGGTTTACCAGTTGTACCTCTTTTGGTTGTAATTAAGATTACACCATTAGAACCATTTGTTCCATAAATTGCGGTAGCACTTGCATCTTTTAAAATTTCAACAGATGCGATATCGTTAGGATTAATATCATTTAAAGATCCCCCTGTTTTGCTTAATGGTACACCATCAACAACTACATAAGGGCCAGTGCCAGCGGTAATAGAGTTTTGCCCTCTGATTAATGCACTTGGCTGAGAGCCTGGTACAGATAACGTTGTAGTAACGTTCACACCCGCAACAGCACCTTCAATCGATTGTAAAATATTGGTAACCGGCAATTGCGATAATCTTGCTTTTGGAACGGAAACAACCGAACCGGTAACATCAGAACGTTTTTGCGTACCGTAACCAATTACAACAACATCGTTTAATGTTTTATTTGGTTCTTCGGCAAGTGTTACATTAACCTGTGTTTGATCGCCTGCAACAACTGTTTTTGAAGTATAACCTATAAAGCTATACACCAAGGTTTCGCCTTTTGCAGCGGCAATTTTATACCTTCCGTTACCATCAGATATGGCGATTTTAGTTGTGGTTTGATTTTTAATGGTAACACCTGGGATGGGTCCACCTTTTGCATCTAATATAACACCTGTTACATCAGTATTTGCTGTTTGTGCATACAAGTGATTTGGGTTTATCTCAGCAATAAGAAATACTGCAATTAAAACCATAATGCACCTTAATGGTGATAGTAAATTTTTTAGCATAATAGTTATTTGGTTAGTTTGTTCTATAATTAGGGATTGATTTTTTATCAATCTATTTTCAAAACCTAGAAGATTTTAAAAATTTTGGCCATGAATGGCACTGTTAGTTATGGATGACTTTCTTCGCTCATAAGCTTGTTGTATAATTTGGTTAAAACAAATAACAATAAATTATCTGCCATTGATGAGGGGTAATACGGTAATTAATAGGGGTATAATTGTTATTTTATAGTACAAATTGACATTTAAAGACAATATTGATTAATATGTTGCAAATTTTAAACGTAAAACAGACGTTTATTTATTTAAGCAAGAAATGCTCTTCATCTTAAATTTAGATGGGTTAAATTATCTTAAATCTGCACTATGGTCGTTAGGGAAATCTTCTCCAGCCCAGATTTTTTGCGAGCTCCACTTTGCGGGAGGATTTGCCCAAAAAGGATCTGTTGATGGTAAACCCAATGGAAGAAAAATATTTGTGCAGATGTAAGGGCTGCCCTGGTTATTATAAAAATCGCCCAAATCTGGCTGTGAACCATATAAGCCAATTGTTAACCATCCATTTTTATAAGTTGTAGGACTTTCTAAAGTCTTTTTAATTACTGCAGTTAATGCACAACGAACTTGCTCAGGACTAAGCTGTTTTGGTAAAGCCTTTCTTAAAGCCATATCTGCCAAATGATGAAACGCACCACCGCGATATACAATTGAACGACCAGTTGCCGGGTAAGTTCCATCCGTATTGATTAAGCGCTCCTGGATAATTGCATAACGCTCATTGCGTTTTCTGATTTTTTCGAACAGGTTGTTATAATCTTTGGTTTTGCTCCCTATAATCGCAGCTATGCCAGCCAAATATGGATGAATTACATAACTATTGTAGTAATCAAATGCATAAGTGCTGCCATCTTTATACATGCCATCGCCAACATACCATTGTTCCATTTGTTGCATGGCGTAATCAACACGCATAGGATCCCAGGTGTAGCCAAACTTTGCCAGGAATGCTTCATTCATTGCAGAAAACAATAACCAATTGCTAAATACTGGTTTAAATTTTCTGGTTGTAACGATAGATTTCATCATGAGCTCCTGATTTTTTTTATCCAAATTTTCCCAAAGCCATGGTGCACGAATAAATGCCAACGCAACATAAGAGGCATCTACCAACTGCTGACCGCCAATATCATAGTTCATAAAATCTTTGGCGTTCGAATCCAACGAATTTTTTAAACCTTGAATTACCCACTGTCTGTATTGATTTCTTAAGGCAACTTCAGCAGCATCTCCACCTTCTAACTGTAGCCAGGGTGCAATTCCGCTTAAAACCCGACCTAAAACCTCAACATACTGAACTTTAATTCTATGCTCTTTGTTATCAATATGGATTGATGTAACCTTTGGCATATTTATGCGTAGACTATCTTTTGCGAGATTATACAAAACGGGTTTCACCATTTTATCCATCTGTTGCAGCCAGAATTGCCTATCGCTTAAAACTGCTGTCTTTTTATTGGTTTTCTTTTGCTGAGCAAATCCAAATATTGAACAGCATGCAAGCATCAATACGGTAAGCGATAATTTTTTTATAGGGATATTCATGAGTATTTTAGTTCGGTTATTTTTTTAAGTATCTGTACATTTCGCAGTTGGCCAAAAGAAAAGCACCAACGCCAAAGTTTGCAGTTGAGTTGGCATCTACAATTTGTCCGGGAATTGCCTTTTCTCCAATCGGTTGAACGTAGCCAATCTTTCCATTATCTTGTAGAGCTGTTTTTGTTAGGTAATTCCAACCTTTTAATGCAGCTGGTAAATAGGTTTTTTTATCTAAGTAGCCATTGTTTATTCCCCATAACAATCCGTAGGTAAAGAACGCAGTTCCGCTGGTTTCACGGCCCGGAGCATGCTCAGCATCTAGCATACTGCGTGTCCAGTAACCTTCTTGCTGTTGGCTTTTTAAAATGGCATCGGCCATGCCTTTGTATTTTGCTAAGTACTCACTTCTGTGCTTATCCGATTTTGGTAAATCTTTAAGCACTTTGGCTAAACCAGCAAATACCCAACCATCGCCTCGGGCCCAAAAATCTTTCTTCCCGTTTGTGCTTTTGTGTTGAGGATAAACGTATTTAGCATCACGATAGTAAAGCTTTGCTTCCGCATCGTACATAATGCTGTTCGCATAGGTAAAATATTCATAAAGCTTATCCAAATACAAAGTGTTGCCAGTGGTTTTGTACAATTTTGTCATAACCGGCATTACCATGTACAAACCATCCGCCCACCACCAATAATCGTTTTGCGGTGTACTCATTTCATATTCCATCACTTCTTTTGCCCTGGCAATTTTATACGGTTCGGGTTTTAAATGGTATAAATCGATGTAAGTTTGAAAGCATATTTGCCAATCGCCAAATAAAACGTGTTCATCTGTTTCGCCATATTTATATTTCCATACACTTCTATCGGTCGATTTTGCACCCATCCATTGGTTATGAATCGCCCAGTCTTCTGAATATTTGCGATACGTTTCATTTTTTGTTAAAGCCACTACTTCCATATTTCCGGTATGATAAGCTGCGTTATCCCAAAAAGAGCGCACTTGGGGTTTATTATTAGCTTGCCAATAGGTATTCGCTTTATCAATAATGTTAAGCACTTCTTTTTTTGATGGCAGTTTTTGAGCGTTCGATACAAGCGCTACAAAAAGTAACATCAAAAAGCTGAGGTAGGATTTCATCTTCATTTAGTTATTGGTGTTATTCCGGTAATTGTTGGTATAATTTTTTTGATGCTTCCATCTGCATTGAATTCTAATTTATCGATGCAAACTTCTCTATTAAAACCCGCAGCACGGCCCATTGTAATTCCATTAGGACGCGTAAAACGGTGGTAAATCATGTACCATTCATCTTTGTCTGGTACCTGAATCACACTATTATGTCCTGTTCCATAAATACCATTATCCACATCTTTTACTAAAATCAGATTGTTATTGGGGATGGTAATTTTACCGGTTGGCGAATCAGAATAGCCATATCTAACGCGATAATTTTCGCTTCTTGTATCATCTTCCGACCATAAAAAGTAATATTTTCCATTGCGATAAAAAACCTCTGTTCCTTCTCTAAAATCTTTATTTGGGGTAATGATTTTGATAGCATTGGTATCGATGGAAATCATATCCGCATTGAGTGGTGCAACGGCCATGTAACCATTGCCCCAATACAAATAACTTTTATTGGTTTTTGGGTCGGTAAAAACATCAGGATCTATCTCTTGCCCACCTTTTATGCCAGCAGGCTTAGAGGCGATTAATGCTTTTCCACTATCTTTAAACGGACCAGTAGGATTATCAGCTACAGCAACACCTATTTTCTGTGCAGCGGTAAAGTAGTAGAAATATTTATACGTACCATTTATTTTTCGCTCGGTAATGGTTGGCGCCCAGGCGTTTCGTTTTCCCCAACTAACATCTTTAACCAAATCTAAAATTACACCTTCATCTTTCCAGTTAACCAAATCTGGTGATGAAAATGTTTTAAAGTAAGTCCCACTCCAACTCGTAAATCCATCGCTGGTTGGGTATAAATAATACTTTTTCGTTTTGTTAGCATACAATATTTCCGGGTCTGCATAAAAACCTGTTAATACCGGATTATTATTTACAGCGGCATGTACCTCATAAACTACACTTGGTTGTCCGGTAATTGAAACCGTTATTTTCTGTGGACCTTTTGTAAAATCTAACTTCCCTTTCGGGCTAATTACTACTCCAGGAAAGGCGGCAAACTCTGGGTCGAAGCTTTTTAAATTTGTACCATAACTTACAGGCAGGAATAATTTTTTATTAACACTATCTACAACGATATTATTCTTTTTGATGAATGTAGATTGTGCAGATTTAAATACCGATTTAGCATTGTACCACTTGGCAACCAAGCGTTCCATTTCCGAACCAGTAATTGGCAATACTGTTCCATGCCTTGGATGAAAATCCATTGAAACCTCATTATCAACAACTTTAAAGGTTTCTAAATCTTTGCTTTTTGTAAATTGATATTTCCCTTTCATATACACATCGTACATCAGAATGTAATCGTCACTGTTGTTTAACTTAAAAACACCTGCTCCTTCTACCGCATCTGTTGTTTGCTGCAAATATTTATCCTGCAAAACATAACCTTTTGTTAATTCATTCGATACGGCTTTTTTTATGCCATTACCATTGCCTTCGGTTTTAAAAAACAAGTTGTATTTTCCGTTCTGATAAATGATATCGCCATCAATACAAGAACCATTAGTCGGACTAAAAAACAATTGTTTTGGTTCGGTTTCTAAATCAGTAAAATCGGCGTTTGCGTAAGCATAATAGATTTTATCTGGGTCTTTTCCATGTTTCATAGACCAATACACCATATATTTTTTCTGCTTGCTATCGTAAATGGTTTGCGGCGCCCAAACCCGAAGCAAATTCTCGTTATTAGGAAATCGGTTTTGAATGTTAATAACAGAGGAAGTCCAGTTTATTAAATCGGTTGATTTTAACAACACCATCGCCCGATTAGAATCCCATCCTTTGGCCGAAACCATATCCGTAACCACCATATAAAATGTTTTTCCATCAACACCACGCAAAATATGCGGATCGCGAACACCACCTGTAGAGCTTATTTTTTCGGAAGAAATAATGGCTTCATCATTATTTAGAGCATTAAAAGAGTATCCATTTTTGCTTATGGCATAATGTATTGCTTCTTCTTTTTTATCATTTCCGGTGAAATAAACAAAAAGATAGCCTGAGTTTTTTTCGGTATTGCTTGCTGCTTTTTGAGCAAAAGATTGAAACGAAAAAAGGCAAACAAGCAAAGTAAATATGTAATTCGGATGCTTTTGTATGGTTGGTCTATTCATGTAACTTTATCAATTTTGGATTCCATTGTAACACTTTAACTGCCGTAGGTTTTGATGCTGCTTTTCCTTCACCATCAATTTGAATTACATTTTGAAGGTAAAGGTTTAATATGGTTTTATTTTTCCATAGTTCGGTGTCGTAACTCGGTTCCCAATCACCTACGCTTTCTGTTGTAAAATCTTTAATTTGCCATTTATTTGATGTGATGTCCTGATTTATAGCGATTGATGCTTTGTTTCCCCGCTCGGCATCTCTAAAAATTATACCCGCAGCAAAACGATTTTTGTTGGGCCAAACGATAATTTGCGGTCGTGAGATTGGAATTTTTTTAGTGCCACCGCCGCTTAAACTAAAAGGAGTTTTTCGGAAGGATAAATTGTTTACTTTCCAGTTATTTCCATCATTAAAAACAATATGGTATTGAGGAATTGAATCTTGATTTTCCCGCCAATAACCAGCTATAAAAACTTTTCCATTGGCATCGGCATACATCGATGTTTGATTAATCAACTCACTTTTTTGTGGAATTTTTAAAGCGTATTCTGCGTTAGATTCTACTATTGGCAAGTTATACTTTTCTCCTGTTGATTTTTGCCAGGTTATGCCACCATCTAACGATTTTGCATAACATAAATCATGATTGCTGGCTACATCCGGACTTTCTCTCCAAACCCATGATAGATGTATTGCACCTTTGGTATCGATTGCAACCTGCCAATATGCGTTTCGTTTCCCTTCACCGTCAATCATTCCATCCTGAATGCGCTGCCACGATTTGCTTTTGACAGCATAACGGTTTATCATTAAATTTCCGTTTCCAGAACCTCCATCGCGATAAAAGAAAAGTAAATCTCCGGCAGGAAGTTTATAAAATTCGGGATAACTGACCTTGCCTTCTTTATCGCCAACCATCACTAATTTTTCGCCTAATGTAAGCGAACCCGGAGAAATCCCTTTGGCATAATTTAACGAATTATTGTGCTGACCCCATGCTACATGCAAAAAACCAGAACCATCAATAATTATACTTATCGATTTATGCGCATCAGTAGCATCACCTTTATACTGTGTTTTGTTTATGCTCCAATTATTCGAGCCGCTTTTCCTCTTAGCCAAAACAACAAATTGTTCTGAATCATAATATGCGGCATATTGATAATTATTAAAAGTTACGAGAGAATTTTTTCTGAAAATAACCGCATTTACCGAATTATTGGCCCATCCGTTTTCGGCTATTGTACTAATTGAAATTTCTTGCGCTTTTAAAAAACTCGGGAAAAGGAAAAATAATGATGAACATAAAATCAGCCTAATGGCAATCGTTCTCTTGAAATTTTGGTTAGTCAACTTTGTATATTTGGTTAGCCGAAGTACCGAATTTAACCAATTTTGTATAGGGGGTGAAATCATATTTAAAAGGGGGCTTTTTGAGATTAAGACAGGTCTAATCGCACAATACACTTGAAATCACATTTAGTTGGCTTTCTTAACGCCTTCAGATGTCATTACAATTCTTTTTATTGTACCATCATTGTTGTAATGCAAATAGTCGATACAAACTGAGCGCCTGTAACTTCCACCATCGGTATTAATTGAACCATTATGGTAAATAAAATATGATTTGCCCTTGAAATCAATAATAGCTTGATGATTGGTATTTGAGTTACCGGCAATCTTATTCAAAATTCCTTTGTATTCCCATGGTCCGTTTATATTTTTGCTCATGGCATATACAATCTTTTCCGGAAAACCCGATGCATAAGAAAGGTAATACCAGTTTTTTCTTTTATGAATCCAGGGTGCTTCAGTAAAATCTGGAATATTGATGGTTTTTATTGATCCATCAAGCTCAATCATATTTTTTTTGAGTTTTGCATAATAGCATTTTTGATTGCCCCAGAAAAGATAAGCCTGACCATCATTATCTATAATAACCGACGGATCAATATCATCCCAGGTAATTTTCACATCTGTGGTCATATCGTTTGTAATCAAGGCTTTCCCAAGAGCATCTTTAAAAGGCCCTCTCGGGTTATCAGCCACGGCAACACCAATTGATTTCCCACGGATAGTTGCATGTTCTGTAGCCACGTACCAGTAAAATTTGCCATCTCTTTCTACGACCTGTGAAGCCCAGGCATCGTCTTTTGCCCATTTAAAATCTTTTACATTTAGCGGAGATGGATGCGCTTTCCAGGTAATCATATCTGCAGATGAATAGCAAAGCCACTCATGCATTTCGTAATTGTTTTTGGATTTGGGAGCCACATCATGACCAGTATAAAGGTAAACCGAATCGCCATAAACAAAAGCAGCCGGATCTGCAGTGTATTTATCCGTAATGACTGGATTTCCCTTTGCGATAATAATGCTTTCCTGGGCTTTAGCGTGTAGGTTGCAAAGCACAACAATCAGGCTTAACAGGGTAAATTTATATAACATATTTTTGTCTTTTTTAAATTGATTTAGGTATTTAATTATGAAATGACGACCGCGGTAAAAACCAAAACTTCAGCCTAATTCATTGCATGTATGTTGTAATATTTATGAAAAGTTCTCCGGTGTTTTTTTATAAAATCAGATGGTGTGAGCTTAAATAGTTTTTGAAATTGCTCTCTGAAATATTTGATATCATTAATGCCAACTCTAAATGCAGCTTCGTTAATATTTAAATTTGTATTAATAAGCAATTCGGCGGCTTTACGTAACCGTATATAGCGAACAAAGCCGTTAATGGATTGGCCAGATGTCGCTTTGATTTTTTTGTACAAATTAGAGTGGCTCATACCTAAATCTGCCGCTAATGTTTTAACATTAAAACTATCTTCGGTAAGGTTACTTTCAATAATATTTATACATTTTTGCAAAAAGCCTCTATCTTCTTGCGATACTTTATGCGTATCAGATTTTAAAGTTATCTCGTTATAAAAATACGATTGCAGGTTTTTTCGATTCTTAATAATTCCGTTTATTTTTGCGGTAAATAGCTCCTTATCAAATGGTTTACTGATAAAATCGTAAGCACCAACTTCTATTCCTTGCAGCCTGATTTCAGCATTTGGATCGGCTGTTAGCAAGATTACCGGAATGTGGCTCAAAGCAGAATCATCTTTTATGGCTTTACACAGTTCAATTCCGTTTAGTCCATCCATATTCACGTCAGAAATTACAACATCAGGAAGAAATTCTTTGCAAAGTTCTAAGCCTTCAATACCATTTGTTGCCCTATAGATTTTAAAATTATCTTTAAAAATTTGGTTGATGTAATCTATAATTTCTGTGTTATCATCAACAACAAGTATAGAATGTAAATCAGAAATTAATAACGCTAGATTTCCAATGTTTTCTTTTCCTGCCAATTCGTTTTCTAGTTCTTCTTCAGCAATTAATTCATTTACATAAGTAAGTTCGGTTTCCAGTGGCTTATCGTCATATCCTGCAGGTTCGCCAATAGGCATTTCAATAAAAAAACTTGTACCAATGCCACTTTTGGTTATGAAATATATTTTGCCCTTATGCAATTCAACAAAGTTTTTCGCCAGATAAAGTCCTATTCCAAAACCCATTTTTAAAGAGGTTTTATTGATCACTTTATAAAATTTATCAAAAAGTTTTTCGCCTATTCCATCCGGAATTCCAGGTCCGCTATCACTAACTTCAATTTTAATGTCGCCAACGTTAGCGGTAATTTTAAACTTTACGAAGCCATTATTTGGTGTAAATTTTAAGGCATTTGATAGGAGATTAAAAAATATAATTTCCAGTTTATCTCTATCTGCAAAGATATTTAACTCTTCATCATCACATTCGAAAGTATAATCAATATTGTTATTTTTTGCGAGGTAACTAAAGCATAAAAAAATCTCTTTTGCAAAGCGATACAAATTAATTTTTACAACGTTTAGCGTATCGTTTTCACTTTCGGTTTTTCGAAACAACAATAATTGATCGACCAAACTCAGTAACCTTCGCGAGTTGCGATAAACAACGTTTAAATCGTTTTTCTCTTGTCCTGATTCCTTGCTATTTAAAATATCCTTTATAGGATTTACAATTAAAGTTAGCGGCGTTCTCAATTCGTGAGAGATGTTGGTGAAAAAGTTTAATTTCTTTTCATTCAAATCTTTTGCACGCTCCATTTTCAGGTTGGTAAGCTCTACCTCGTGTTTAAGGTTTCGTTGCTTGTTTCGGTAGGTTTGCAGCACATAATAACACACCGAAAATAAAGCGAGGTAAATTGCGTATGCCCACCAACTGCGGTACCAAGGAGGAAGAATTTTTATCACAATTACTTTTTCATTGCTACTCCAAACACCTTCTGTATCCGTACTTTTTATGTGCAGCTTATATTCACCTTCACTTAACCTGGAATAAAATGCGGTTGTTAGTTTGTTTACATTGTTCCAGCCCCTATCCCATCCTTCTAAATAATAGGCATAAGAGATTTGCTCCTGAAACGAGAATTCGATAGCAGCATAATTAATAGATAAGGAAGAGTTATATGGGACGGAAATTTGTTGCAAATCAACAATGGATACATTCTTATACGTCGAATCCAAATCGAGCGGAATATTGTTAATTCTAAAATCGGTTAATACGATTTTAGGGATACGCTTGTTTTCTTTAATACTGTCTGGATAAAACAGGTTAAAGCCATTAATTCCACCAAATAGGAATGCACCATCTTTAAGTTTTAACGCTGCGTTATAATTAAACTGATTGCTTTGTAAGCCGTCAGAAGAAAAGTAGTTTTTGAAGGTTCCGGCTCTGGCATCAAACTTTGATAAACCATTGTATGTGCTGCACCACAGATTATCTTTTGCATCAATTAAAATATTTAGGATAGAACTGCTTGGTAAACCATCCTGCTCGGTGTATTTTTTGATGCTTTTTGTTGATGGGTTGAATTGTAATAGACCACCACCTTCGGTTCCAATCCACAAACGTTGTTTCGAATCCTGATTTATTGCCCTTACCGCCAAGTTAATGTTGGTAAACTGATGATGTTTTTTTAAAGGGTCTATTTTTATTAAAGCGGTATAATTGCCAGCCCAAAGGTTACCAGCCGCATCTTGAAACAAAGCATGAATATCTTTCAGGTTATTATCAAAAAGCTCAAATTTATCGGTTTGTGCATCGTATTTATAGAGTGCGCCACCTCTTGTTGTACCCGCCCAAATATTTTTATCCTTGTCTCGAAAAAGTTTCCAGATATTTACTTCTTCAACACCTTTTACATTGTTGTAGCAAGAGTAATGGATAAATTTTTGTGTTTTTTTATCAAGCCTATCTATGCCACCGCTAAAGCTTGCAATCCAAATGTTATTATCCGCATCGTTTAAAATACTGGTTATAAAGTTGCTCTTAAGCGACCCTATTTCATTGTTTTTTACAAAATTGGTAAATGTATTTTGCTTCCGGTTCCATTTGCTTAATCCACCTCCATCGGTTCCAATCCACACATTCTGTTGCTCATCTTCGCTAAAAGAAAGCACAAAATTATTAACCAAAGAATTACTCTTTAAGGCATCGTTCTTTATGGTTCTAAATTGAGTACTCTGCTGATCGATTAAATTTATACCACCTCGTAAAGTTGCAATCCATTTTCTTGATTCTCTATCCTCATAAACTTGTGCAACGGAGTTACTGCTCAGCAAACCCTTCTCTTTGCCTGCCGATAAATGATTAACATTATTGTTTCGGATATCTAAAACATAAATTCCTGAGCCATCGGTAGAAACCCAAAGTTTTTTCTGCTTATCCAGCATCAGGTTCATAATGTTATCGTTATTAGGATAGTTTTGAGGCTTAGCTAATATTGTAGATTTAGTATCAAATTTGTAAAGCCCTGCCTCGGTTCCTATCCACAAAACATTTTGTTCACCTGCAATAATTTTGGTTACATTTTTTACATCAGGTTTTATAAGTTTTAATTTGGCATTTGATGGGTTGTAGTTGCACAAACCTAGGTCTTTCACATAAAACCACAACAGTCCATCATTGGCTAAACAAAGTGCCTTTATTGCATAATCTTTATCATTTAATGAAACTTTATTTGCAATAGCACTTCCCTTTTTTAGCAAGTAAAGTCCATTTTCATCAGTAGCTATAAAAACAGCTCCGTTTTTATCTATCGCAATTGAATTAACTGAAGCCGTTAAAACAGTTTGCTTACCACCTTCTTTTACTTTTAACTTATGGAATTTTGAATCAGCATAGCCATAATATGAAACGCCCTTTTGCGTACCAATCCAAACACGATTCTGATTATCGCCATTTAAAACGGTTATATGGTTGTTTATAAGAGAATTATCTACGTTTTGATTGTTCCTGAAGACCTTAAAGTTGTAACCATCATACCGGTTTAAACCATCATAAGTACCCATCCACATAAAACCATAACCATCTAAATAAAGAGAATTAACGATGTTATTTGAAAGGCCACTTTCTACACCAAGATATTTAAGTAAAGGCTGCGATTGTGCGAAGCAAAACTTTATGCTGAGCAGGAAACAGGTTGCAAAAGCAATTAATATCTTGTTTGCAGATGGCATAAATTATAGAGAAGAGATATTTGGTATTAACGAATATACAATTTTTAGCAAACCATAAATCAGCTTTAACAAATAAACGTATTATTAACGTTAATACAAGAATAAACTGAATTTATGGTTAATATTTGATTATTTATTATGAAAAAATGAATGGTAACTTTTGATATTACTGAGAAAATACTTTTAAATATTTATTAGTAATTTTGCCACCAATGATTTTTTACAAAACTGATGAACAAGTAGAACTGATGCGAATCAGTGCGCTATTGGTAAGCGAAACCCTTTCTGAAATCGCTAAAATTTTACGCCCGGGTTTAGCAACCATTGAGATTGATAAATTAGCAAATGAATTTATTTTAGATAATGGTGCTGTACCATCTTTTTTCAACTACAATGGTTTTCCGCACCACATTATTACCTCTGTAAATGATGTTGTTGTACATGGTTTCCCCGGTAAAGAAACCTTAAAAGATGGTGATATCATTTCTGTTGATGTTGGTGTTATTAAAAATGAATACCATGGCGACCATGCTTATACTTTTGTAATTGGCGATGCCAGCGAAGAAATTTTAAAATTGGTTAGAACTACCAAAGAATCTCTTTTTGTTGGTATAAATGAGGCTGTTGTGGGCAGAAGATTAGGTGATATCGGTTTTGCTATTCAAAATCATAATGAGAAGCAAGGTTATGGTGTGGTAAGAGATTTTGTAGGTCACGGACTTGGAAAAAGCATGCATGAAGACCCACAAGTGCCCAATTATGGCAAACGTGGTTCGGGACTAATGCTTAAAGAAAACCTTGTTTTGGCGATAGAACCGATGATTAACCTTGGTAAAAAAGAGGTGTATATTGAAAGAGATGGCTGGACGGTTAGAACTAAAGATGGTAAACCTTCCGTTCATTTTGAACATGATGTATGCATTAAAAAAGGTAAAGCTTTAATTTTATCTGATTATACACCCATAGAATTAGCAGAGAGAAATAATATTAATCTAAAGGTGGTTTAGGCTTTAACACACTTAACGATAATAAATCTTATAAATCAGCTTATTCACCCAAGTTCGATTGTTAAACTTAATATTTTGTTGTTTTATCGGCGTATTGCTTGTACGACACGTCATGCTGAATTTATTTCAGCATCTTTCCTGCAAATAAGACCCTGAAATGAATTCAGGGTGACGTTAGCTATAAAAAAGTGGCTTTACTTAGGTGAAGAAAAATTAATAATCGAGCTCAGCTTAACATATTATAGCATAGCAATATTTAGTCTGGATTTGAAACTTGTGCTAAATTTTGTAAAACATAAACATTCAGTTGATGTTAAATAACTGGTAAATTATTACTGTGTTGAATATTCAGTTTTCAGATATTAATACAAATTAAAATCATCCAGATTATGAAAAAGAAATTAATGTTAATTGCCTTGAGTATAGGCATTTCAGTTGCAGCTTGTAACGGCAAAAAAGCCGATTCAGAAAATGCAGATAAGATGAATACATACAGCGATTCGACAACTTTAGATACGAATTCTAAAGACAGTACACAAGCAAATATCATGGCCGATTCTACAACAAATGCGCCAGCAGATGTGAATCATTAAAAAATCTATTAAAGACTTACGAAGTTTCCATCTGCTCTTTGCCTGTTGAAACTTCGTGAGTCAACCTTAAGCACAATATTTTTCGATTTAAAAAACTTAGCTGTCGTTTTGATTGTCATATATGATATAAATAATCGCTATCATTTATGAAGATTGGAATCATCGCACATTTAAAACATCCTATTTCCGCTCCGTTTGCCGGTGGATTAGAAGTTTTTACCCATCAAATCACCAAACTGCTTGTTGAACGTGGTCATGAGGTGATTTTGTTCGCAAGTTCCAATTCCGATTCATCACTTCCTGTCGAATCGATTTTATCTGATAATGATTACGATAAACAAACTGGTGTAAGGATTAAAAGAAAAGATTTGCCTTCAGAATATATTGCCGAACACCATGCCTATTTCAACTTGATGATGCATATTGACAATTACGATTTGGACGTAATTTTTAATAATTCATTGCATTACATTCCAATAACCATGGCAAATACAGTACAAACGCCAATGCTTACCGTACTGCACACGCCTCCATTTTACGAGTTAGATTTAGCCATTCGTTCAGAAAGGAAAAATCCGGTAATTAATTATGTTACCGTTTCAAAACAAAGTGCTGCAAACTGGCAAAAGCAAATAGAAAACTGTGCGATAATACCCAATGGAATTGTTATAGAAGATTGGGTTTCCTATCCAGATAAAAATATAGATGAGTATGCGGTTTGGTTTGGCAGGATACATCCAGATAAAGGATTACACCTAGCAATTGAAGCCTCCAAAAAAGCGGAAATTAAACTTAAGGTAGCGGGAGCAATAGCCGACCAACGCTATTATGATAGCAAAATCGCTCCAGTACTTGATGAAACCATAGAATGTTTAGGCTTATTAAATCACCAGGAATTAAATGCATTGATTGGTGGGGCGCAAGTTTGTTTAATTACGCCATGCTGGCAAGAGCCATTCGGTTTAGTCGTTGCCGAAGCCATGGCTTGCGGCACACCAATAGTTGGTTTTAAAATGGGTGCGCTACCAGAACTTATTGATGAACATTGTGGCATTTTAGTTGATTTCGCTAATACGGATGCACTTGCAGCTGCCATCCAATCGGCATCTAACTTCGACAGAACGTTAGTGGCACAATCTGCAATGAGGTTTGACATCCATAAAATGATTGATAAATACGAGCAAATGCTTGAAAACATAATATCGCAACATCCAGTTAAACAAGCATACCAATGATAGATACAATAAAAGAAGCTTTTAACCCAATTACCTTTCAAAATGCACTTGCTGAAATTGAGCAGATGGCATCTGTTTCAGAACATCATACCGATGGATTGAGTAAAGAATTTGAATTGTTGCGTGAAATTAGTGTATTAAAAATTGTGCTTCCTGGTGAATATCTTGATTTTAACAAGCCAAACACGCCAGCATTATTAACGCTTTTAAAAGACGTTGGAAAGGCAAATTTATCAGTTGGTAGAATTTTCGAAGGACACATTAATACTTTATACCTAATTCATTTATATGCTGATGAAGACCAAAAACGAAACTGGTTTGAAGGTGTTAAAGAATATGGCCATTTATTTGGGGTTTGGAATACACAAGCGCAAAATGGAATAGAGTTTAAGTCTATCGATAATAAATTGATTGTTTCTGGAAATAAAACATTTTGCTCTGGCGTTGGCTTAGTTAATAGAGCATTAATTACCGGAAATATAAATCATGGAGAAAGGGCTGGCTGGCAAATGTCAATCGTTAATATGGGGAAGATTAGCGATGACAAAGTAAATAAAGAAATCTGGAAACCTTTAGGAATGAAAGCTTCAGGAAGTTACACCGTTGATTTTTCGGGTTATGAATTAGCTGATAGTGAATTGCTATCAAAACCAGGAATATACCTCAAACAACCTTATTTCAGTGCTGGTGCGATACGGTTTGCAGCCGTGCATTTAGGCGGTGCAGAAGCAGTTGCACACAATACCATAAAATATTTAAAAGAGTTAAACCGTACTGAAGATCCCATTCAAAGAATGCGAATTGCCAGTATAATGACACAGCTGGTTGCAGGTCAATTGTGGTTGGAAAAGGCTGGTGAAAATTATGATAATTGGCTCGAAAATAAAGAATTTGAGCAAAATCTTATCGCTTTTGCAAATATGACACGTACAACTATTGAAGATATTTGCCTGCGAATTATGGATGAAAGCAACAAATGTGTTGGAGCAAGAGGATTAATGGCTCCATATACTTTAGAGCGTATATTCAGAGACTTAACATTCTATCTTCGCCAACCTGCTCCTGATGCTACTCGATTAAACATTGCCGATTTTTTCATCAATAAAAACAGTGTTTCTTATGGAACAAATATTTAATAAGGAGGCTTTTAAAAATTCGGCAACGGAGATTCGTGCTAATGATTTGGATGCTGTAAAACGATGCTTGATATTAGTGCCACATCCTGACGATGAATCTTTAGCTTGTGCGGGTTTAATTTGTTTGCTACAAGAAAAAGGCACTGAGTTTACAATAATTTTAACCACGGATGGAAGCCGATCGCATCCAAATTCTAATATATATCCATCAGAAAAGCTTGCGGCATTACGTAAAAATGAATTGGAGCAAGCGCTCAATTTCCTTAATTTAAGCAATAATATATTAACCTGTTACAATAGCGTAGATTCTGCCATGCCCGCAAAAGGTGAAAGTGGTTTTAATGAACTTGTTTCAAAATTAGCTGAAGACATAACTTCTTTCCAACCAGATTTGGTGCTGGTTCCTTACGAGCTAGACCCACACCGAGACCATCGTGCAACCTGGCAACTTTTAATGGCAGCTTTAGAAAAAGGAAATACACACAGACCAAAAATTTGGGAATACCCGATTTGGTTGTATGAAAATGCAGTACAAGATGATATCCCAAATCTCAAAGAACACGAATTAAAGTTTATCGATGTAGCTAAATACACCGAAATTAAGCAGAATTGTATTGCAGCACACGCATCGCAAACAACAAATTTAATTGATGATGATCCTACCGGATTTATGCTTAGCGACGAGATGATTTCAAACTTTACTAATGGTAAGGAATATTTTATGGAGCGCAGGAAAATAAATCCTTCATCAACATTAACAGAAGATTATTTTGATACGCTTTACAGTGGTAATGACGACCCCTGGAATTTTGAAAAAAGCGAATACGAGCAGAAAAAATATCAAAATTCTATTGCCGCCATTCCGAATAAAACTTACAATAATGCATTAGAAATAGGTTGTTCTATTGGTGTTTTTACCACAATGCTTTCGCAATTTTGCAATAATTTATTGGCTATGGATATCAGTTCTACTGCGCTTGCAATGGCCAAAAAACGCCTTGTTGATAACATAAAAGTAGAATTTCGCTTGGGAGCAATTCCAAATGATTTTCCGGATAAGATGTTCGATTTAATTGTAATGAGCGAAGTTGGATATTACCTTGTCAAAGAAGATTTACTTAGCACCAGGACAAAAATTTATAACCAACTTAACGATAATGGAATTTTATTGCTAGTGCATTGGACACATTTTGTTGTAGATTATCCAATTTCTGGCGATGATGTGCATGAGTGTTTTAAGGAATTACCACTAAAACATTTAAGCAATTTTAGAAATGAAGATTACCGAATTGATGTTTTTCAAAAACAATCTTAATAGATGAAATTCACCATCGCGTTTTATATTCATCACCATGGTTCTGGTCACCTGATGCGCACTTTACAAATTGTTGAAGGGTTAAAAGACTATTTAATTATATTGATAGGAAGTGGATTAAAGGATTTGACAGGCGTGCCATCAAACGTGAAAATCATTCACTTACCTTTGGATATTGCCATTGAAAGTGAAAATCTATCCGATAGAAATTCTAAATCAATGGGTTTCCATTATGCACCAATTGATGTTAAAGGCATTAGAGATAGGGTAGCCATACTAACTGAAGTTTTTCAAGAAAATTATCCATTGGTTTTAGTTGTAGATGTTTCTGTAGAGGTTGCATTATTGGCTCGCTTAGCTGGCGTACCAACCATAATAATAAGGCAACAAGGTAACCGTACCGATTTGCCGCATCAGCTCGCATATGATAGCGCAGAATTACTTATTGCCCCCTTTTCGAGTGAAATGTATGTGGGCGAAAAAGATAAAACGTATACAAAAACAGTTTTTACAGGTGGCTTCTCCAGGTTTGATTCTATAAAAAATAACGTAAATGGTAATTTAAATACGGTTTGTATTTTGGTTGGAAAGGGAGGCACGTCAATCACAGAAATAGTAATAAAAAAAATGGCTTTTTCTTGCCCTGAACTTCATTTTAAGGTATTAGGCTTGAAGCAAAGCGAGAACAATAACTTTAGCAATCTTGAGTTTCTGGGTAAAGTTGACAATCCAGTTGAAATCTTAAACGGAGCCCAAATCATCATCGGCAATACCGGACATAACACAGTGATGGAAGTTGCGAGTTTAAATAAGCGTTTTATAGGAATACCTGAAAATCGTCCATTTGATGAGCAAGTTGAAAAAGCAAAATCATTTCAAAATCGAAAGGGAATTAAGATTGTAACTCCAGATGAATTGCTCCAAGTAGATTGGCAAATCATTCTTCAAAATCTAAAGAATGAGCCAGTAGATTGGAAAGGTGTAATTGCGCCAAATGCTGTGGCTACGCTTGCAATAACAATTGTAAATACTGCCGAAAACCTTTTTAAGAATAGTTAATCTTTTAAGGCTGCATCAATTTCTGATTTGATTGGGTATCGTAAAATATCGATATGATTTACCTTTTTAAAAATCAACCCCATATCTACAAACTGCTTTAGCCAGCCTTCCATTGGCCAAATATTCCACTTCGCAAAAAACCTTTCGGCATTTGAAACGATATCTGCAAAATGATTAAGCGGAGGTGAATAACTAGCATGATATTGGTGATAAGCGCAAGCATTAAGCGTTTTTAATTCAATGCACTTTTCTCTTGCTGTAAAACTAAAGTCGGTATCTTCTGCACCATAGCCTTCAAAGTTTTCGTCAAAACCACCAATAAATTCATAATCAGCCTTATTACAGGCAAAATTGAGCGACCAAAATAGTTCATAAGAAATTTCTGGTAAATCCTTCCGAATGGGATCTGGCTTACTAAGCGATTCCAATTTAGCTAAAAACTCATCTTGCTCTGTCGCACCAATATTCAAATATCGAACTGAACCAACCAGTAATTTCTTTGGTTCAAAATTGTTGGCATACATAGAAATTAAATCCTTTGAAGGAATGCAATCCACATCTAAAAAAATTAGAGAATTAAATTCAGCTTTGTTGGCTGCTTTGTTTCTCGCTGCAGCAAGTGGAATCTGGTTTTCGTGAAATATTTGAAAGCATCTAACCGGAAAAGGCATTTGTGGTAATTCTCCTATCGGCTCATTCATAAAAACGATTACCAATTCATCGGGCAATTTTGTACTGATTTTAAGTCCGGAAAGAAAGTTTATTAGCGCCGACTTTCTACCATTAACCAAGGTTAGCACAGAAATTTTATCCATAATTTAAACAGCCAAAGCTTCAGCATTTAGACGCAAATCGGTATTGATAGATTTAATTGTTAATTCACTTCTATGATTAAAATACAAACGCATATCCGAAATAACCAGATTTATTGGTTCAAACTTTAAGACATTTTTATCGTCTGCATGAAGCAACTGCTCTATTTTTTCCCATAATGATTCGAAATAAATACTGGTGTTAAAAATATTGTTAAGAGTAGTTAACTCTACTTCAGCCCAATCAGCAACTTGTGCTAAACTTAATGCATTTGTAAGTTGTGCATCTGCATTCCAAATTTTTCTGAGCCTGTTTTTAAATTCAAACTTAAAAATTAAAGTATCCAAAGATTCTACGAGTTGCTCTTCACTTCCCAAACTCATTTCCGACCAATGTTTAAGTTGTACAGAAAACCCAAACTTCACTCTACCATCAAGTCTGCCGGAAGTATAAATGCGAACATTTGGCGAATGTCGAATCTTTGCATCAACCCTATTTAAGGCTTTTCTAAATTCTTCATCCTCTAAAAAAGGGATAACCGGCAAACGTCCGGCACGTTCGTACATTTCGCAGGTTACAGCTAAACTCGGTCCGTAACATTGAAAGTGGCGAGGCCATGGATTTGAATCGCATGGGTCTATCGATGATTCTAATCTACTTTTCAGAAAACGATAGGTTACATCTCTTAAATGATGCTTTCTGCTGACTTCAGGTGTATCTCGAGGTAAAATTCTACCACCAACAACATCAGCACCCGTTGCTATTTCCTTTAAAATATGATAAATCCAATCGGGTGCAACTTCGCTATCCGCATCAGTTGAAACAATAATTCCTTTTAAACCAGTTACGCTCATCAACCGGTCATGAGCCGCATCCATTAATAATCTTCTGGCTGTGCCAATATGTGCATGTTTTTTCTCAAACTGTATGCATTCTACATGCAAATGAAAAGTTTTATATCGCTGCTGATATTTTCTACAAATTTCATAAGTATCATCATTGCAATTATTTGCCAGCACCAAAACTTCATACAAACCAGAGTTGATAGCTATGCCCAAATCATTAAGCTGCATGCGAAGCGCATCAAGTGTTTTAACGATAAAGTCAGATTCATCTTTAGCCGGAACAATCACAGATAATTTTAATGAAGGATGTACTTTTCCCCGAAATAAAAATTTGGCTTCTTTTGGTAAACTTTGATTCATAAATGCTTCTTAATCGGATGGTTTGCTAAATAATTTACAGGATGAGAATTGATGCTGTAATTCGAACCATGTGTAATGAACTACAGTTTTACAACATCAGATTTCAATCAATTGTTTAGTTTATTTAGCTAGATAACTACTTAATTAGCAAAGCCGTTTAATACCACTCTTATTCATCTTTTTTTTGAGAAATGACAAAATAAATGGAAAATAAAACCCATTTAAAATCATAAATACGCAGCTACAGATATAAGTACTTGCTGTACGATGTGAAATACTCGGTTGTTTGTTTGGTTAAATTAGAATGTGAATCCGACCCGGGTTATCTGTTTTCATTAATCATATTTTGCAGCATTTTTAAATTGCCATGTGCATCACCCATGGTATTATTAAAATAGGTAAACACGGTTTTACCTTCATCAATCCAATCTGTAATGTAGCTGGCGTATTCGGCAAGTAATGCATCAGAATAACTGCCTTTATAATCTCCACCCGGACCGTGAAAACGTAAATAAACGAAAGGAGATTCATCTAAATGCATCGGACTAGAAGCATTGCTTTTATCATGAATAACAGAAGCCAGATTAAATTCGGTGAGCAGTTCGGTTATTTCTTCGGTGTAAAGAGATGTATGTCTAAATTCCAAAGCAATTTTCCATTCATTTGATGGATCATAGTTGCGTAATGATGCCATTAAATTTTGCAGTTGAGCAAAGTGAGCGATGCGAACACTTGGCGGAAATTGAACCAATACACAACCTTTTTTATGTGCAACATTTGCAATTACATCAAAAAATTTAGAAAGCTCTGCTTCATCGAAGTTTAAACCCGGTTGATGGGTAATGCCTTTAAAAAGTTTAAATGTAAATTTGAAATCATCAGATACTTCTGCGAACCATTTCTTTATAGTTGCAGGTTGCGGAATTTTGTAAAAAGAGCTATTAATTTCTATGCTATTTAACAAAGAACTGTAATAGCATAATCTAGAACGGTTTTGAAATTCTATCGGATAATAGGTTTTATTCGGAACAGGTAAAAGTAAACCGCTTGTACCAGAATAATAATGTGTTACAGAATTATCCATTTTATAAATTATTATTCGATAATACCGTTAACATAGGCATATCGCATCAGAACAGCCGTGTTTTTCGATCCTGTTTTATCAATCAAACTTTGTCTATGCCCTTCTACCGTTCGTTTGCTGATGAAAAGTTTATCGGCCATTTCTATATTGGTAAGACCTTGACTAATAAGCTGTAAAATTTCAATTTCTCGTGATGAAAAATCCATATTATTTACTTGCGCATTCGAAGATAACTCTCTTTCGATAACCTGATCTACAATTGGTATAACTAAGCTTGAACAAATATAACGCTCACCCATTAATAGCCTGTTTATGGCAAAGAAAAGTTCTTCAGCATCAACAGCTTTAGTTAAAAAGCCTTTTGCACCAACATTTATTGTTTGATATAAATTCGTGTAATTTTCCATCATCGACATAATAAGAACGGGAATTTTAGGATGAGATTGATTTAGTTCCTCAATCATTGCAATGCCATCCATTTCAGGCATGCCAATATCAGAAATAATTATATCAGGAATCAAACCTCTATCCAATGCATCAATAACTTCTTGTCCGTTGCTGGCTTCGAATAAAACTTGGTACTGGTTAGTTGATTCCAGTAACATTTTGACGCCGTTTCTAATCACTTTATGATCTTCGGCCAGTATAATTTGCTTCATTTATTTTCTTAAGGATGCCCACATTTATCTATAGATAAGTTGGTTAATTATTAACACCAATTATTCCAAAAGGTTTTAAATTCTGCATAATATTGGTGATATTAACTAATATCCTACTTAACAATTTTTGCTTTTAAATGTTATGTCTCCTTACTAAAAATTTCGAAAAAACATTTCCGAAAAACTTTAACTAAACCATGGCGTTATAAATTTATTCCTTCAAATAGCAAACCATCATACCTTAATTTTGAAATTGATAGTTATCCCTGGAAACCCGATATTGATTATAGGGCGCAACCTGAAAAATATAAAGTTGGTAAAGGCGAACAAGGAGTACTGATTTGCGAACCGTATAAATCGGAAATTGGACAATTTTGGCGATTTAAGACCCCTGAAATTGCTACCGAAAGCAGCAAAAAAATACTAGAAATGTTTTATAAGTATATCGAAGCTAATGATTTTGTTGGTGCAGATATGGCCAGAAAATACCTGCAAATGGGTTACACTCGAGCCAGACGATACGCCAACTACAAAGGCGGAAAGAAATATGATAAAGAGCATGATTATAAGGC
The DNA here is from genome assembly GCF_003725795.1 of Pedobacter jejuensis. Lineage (GTDB taxonomy): Bacteria > Bacteroidota > Bacteroidia > Sphingobacteriales > Sphingobacteriaceae > Pedobacter > Pedobacter jejuensis. The sequence goes on from NZ_RBEE01000004.1 coordinate 113,778, forward strand.
GCTTGAGCGAGGTACAGGCTCAGAAGAAAAAGCAAAATCTGCTGAAATTTTCTATAAAGCGTATAAAAGCGCTGAAGCTAATCCGATTTACGCATCTATGAAAAAGGATTGGAAAAAACTAAAGGGTTGAGGTTTCAATAAATTTATCATAAAGAAAATGAGGCTGCCATAAATATGTACGACAACCTCAATCCTTTTAAAATGGTTTCAAAACCACCTTAACGCAATCTTCTTGCTTTTCATCGAATATTTTGTAGCCATGAGCTGCATCTTCTAAAGGCAACGTATGGGTAATGATATCATCCAATACAACTTTTCCTTCATCAACCAAACCGATAAGCTTATCGATATAGTTTACAACCGGTGCCTGCCCTTGTTTGATGGTGATGCCTTTATCAAACATCCTGAATAGTGGAAAATTATCGTAAGGCGAGCCATAAACTCCAACTATGGAAACGGTACCCATTCTTCTAACTGATTCAAAACACATTTCTAATACCTTCATAGAGCCTTTTTCAAAATTGAAAGTGGCTTTAACTTTATCCATTAAGCTGCGTTCAGGTTCGAAACCTACAGCATCAACACAAACATCAGCACCGCGGCCGCCAGTCATTTCTCTAATGGCCTCAACTACATCAACTTTATGAGGGTTTAAGGTTTCTACATTATTTGCCACACGGGCTTTTTCCAAACGATAATCTAGTGGGTCGATAGCAATAACCCGAGCTGCTCCATTAATCCATGCTGCTTTTTGCGCCATTAAACCAACCGGACCAGAGCCAAAGATTGCAACGGTTTCACCGCCTTTAAGCTGTGCCCAATCTATAGCCGACCAGCCAGTAGGAAAGATATCTGTAAGGAAAAGTGCCTGGTCATCGCTAAGGTGTTCGGGCACAATTCTAGGACTAACATCTGCATACGGAACCCTAACATATTGGGCTTGACCGCCAGAATAGCCACCATATAAATCGGTATAACCGAAGAGTGCACCACCTTTTTGGTCGGCAACGTTACCTGCCGGACCATAGTTTTTATAATTCGATTCTTCGCAAGCTGGAGATGCTTCGTGGGTACAAAAGAAGCATTTGCCACATGATATTGGGAAAGGAACAACTACCCTATCGCCAACTTTTAAATTTGTAATTGCCGAACCAACTTCTTCTACAATTCCCATAAATTCATGTCCCATAACCATTGGGTCTTTTTGAGGAACTGCACCACTCAAAATATGTAAATCGCTACCGCAAATTGCTGTTGAAGTAACTTTTAAAATAACGTCTCTTGGATCTAAAATTTCCGGATCCGGAACGGTGTCAACCCGGATATCGCCGGGTTTGTGAAATACTGCTGCTTTCATGTAGGTAGATTTTAATCAGGCTTTCACCCATTCAATTTTTTAGGTATAAATTTTATTGATTTGCTTAACTATCAGCATCGCTGCCCGGAGGTGTGTCAGTTTTTTTTGCATCTTTATCATCAACCTGAGGTTTTGCAAAATCTCCATTTTCATCGTAGGCCTTATCGGCATCACTTCCTGTAATATCCTCAGCCGGCACAACGCCAACTTTACCTTTCTCTTCTTCTTTTTTGTTGTTTTCCATGTTATTTTCCTTATCCTATTTCCTTAATTACAAAAGGCATAGTATTAGTCCAACATAATTTTTTGCCGATTGTTCCTTAAATTTTTTAATAGTTTTAACAGCCGTTTTTGATAGACGAAACGAGAAGAATAAGAATTTTAAGACTGTTTTAAAGAATGAAATTCGACCAATTAAAAAGTCATCTTACATAAAATCAATGGCTTAGGCATAGCAATTTATCAAATATTGATTCATCTGACACATCAGCTTATGGAACAGGTTTAAAGCTTTAAATTAGATATCGGAAGGTAAATCGTTAACCTTTCGCTGGCGATAAAAAAGAATTACTGATAGAATGGTCAGACCGCAGGCTATCCCAATTTGAGATGCAGAGGCAAATGTCATTGCCCAGCCAGAAAAGTACGATCCTAGTACATCACAAAAATTTACCATAGCCATATAAGCTGTAAATTGGGACCCTTCTATTCTCTTTCGGCAGAGCAGCATTAATACTGGCATTGCAGCAACGCTGAACATTGGGTCGGCAAAATTGAACAATAATAAACCCGTTATGCTGATTGATTTTACATACCAAAAACTTCCTAAAAGGGAAAAGGTGATTAGAAAAAGTGCGATGACTATCATCACCTTACGCTGGAGTTTTGCTGCACCAATTTTATCGGCAATGTATCCTCCAGTTAAAGTAACTGTAAGGGTTGCTATGGTTCCCCAACCGCCTTGCAAAACCGAAACGGCGTTATTTTCCCAATGTAAATTATGAATTAAATGATACGAAAAACCCCTGATAAATATGCTTAGGCAAGTATATACCAATGCAATTTGTAAAAAGGTTTTAATGCTGGTTTTCTCGGTTACTGCGCTATACAATTCGGTAAATAACCATTTTAATTTTGGATTTTCAAGAGATAGTGCATCGTTGTTTACAATTTTGGGTTTAAAAACAGGTAGGTAATTATCTGATGAATCGAGCTTAATAATGAATGTTAATAGCGTAAAAATTAGTAAAAGTGCCGACTGAGTTGCCGCTGCATAAAAAAAGCCGTAATGATTTAGAATTGTTGATAAACCCGCCGAACCCGCAGCAATTCCTAATAAATATCCGCCTCTCATAAAAGCATTTACACGTCCCCTTTCTTCTTCAGGCACTATAGAAATGGCAATGGCATCTACACTTGCATCCTGAACGCTCGCAAAATTACTATGGATGAAAAAGAGGATTGATAAAAGAGAAATTTGTTTAACCGGATCTCTTACCATAAGCAAACCCAATGATGCAATAAACGCCAAGATTTGAGTTAGTACAACCCAATGTTTACGATGACCAATAACGGAGAATTGATACCTATCTATTATGGGTCCCCAGATAAATTGCAACACCCAGGGCAAACCAACAATAGCGATAAATGAACCAACAGAATAGGATGATAAACCCTTGCCAGCCAAATAATTTGCCACAGCCGTAAGTGCAAAACCCGAAGGTATGCCCTGCATAATATACAAGTAGAAGAAACTAAAATACCTTAAGGTTTTACTTTCTTTTAATACGGGAAGGTTTCTTAACAATTTAGGATGATGAAATTAGTGTCCAGTGCAAAAAAATGGATATAAACTCAACAGCAATTTTAAAGGATTGTTCAGCAGGTTCTTAAATTTATTTTATTTCTATTGAAGTCTTTGTGAATGAAGATTAAACTGTCGAATACGAATTATCTGATTCAGGAAAATCAATTGCAGATGTTATGGATAAGATGATCGAATGGGGCATAGAACATAGATTGTCTGTGCTAAAAGTTCACATCCAAGTGAGAATTACCAACAGCCTCAAATTTTTGTGAAGATTTTTTGATTTCAACAAAATACATTTTCCGGCTAAATCGCCAGAACCTAAATTTATACTATGTATGGGATTTTTTTTACAGTTTATTAAAGACTATATTTAAACATACTGTCACTGAATAGATTATTGTTTATAGTTACTTGGAATATAGATTTATGAAAAAGAAATTTACTATTGAGCATTTTCAACAGTCACTCATTGTAGCCACACTTTGCTCTTTAATATTTTTTTTATTTGAATCAAGCAAAAACATAAATTGGGTACTGATGGCAATCATGTTTGTAATTTTTTTCTTCATCATCTTTTTCTTCAGAAGTTTTTACAGTTATTTTTCAGAAGCGCAGCATAAGATTATAAAACGAAAAAATAAGTTTAATTAAGCTAATAATTTTGTCCTCTGATAATTATTCCACAAGATAAATTCAACCAATTTCCATTCCCCTGATAGTATCTTGAATATTATATTTTTTCTACTCAAGAAGTGCTTATATTACCGACGCTTAATAAGCGACCTGTCGCAACTATGAAATTTATGTAATATCAAAAAAAAGCAAAATACTTTTATATTTAGCAATCTTACCTGCCTCCTGATGCAAAATCATAAGATTTTAAAAGCCAAAAAAACCGACTATGATTTGCTTATAATTCTTTGGGAAGCTTCGGTAAATGCAACCCATCATTTTCTAACCCAGAAGGATATACAGCAATATAAACTGCTAATCTATGAGTATTACTTTCAACAGCTCGAAATCTTTTTTGTTAAAAGAGAAGGGAATATTGCCGGATTTATAGGTTTAAAAAAAGATTTTATTCAGATGCTATTTTTTGCGCCAGGCGAAATGAGAAAAGGAATTGGGAATGCACTAATTGAATATGCTATCAAGCATCGAAATGCAAAATCTATTGATGTTAATGAGCAAAACATTAACGCCATACGTTTTTATAAAAAAATGGGATTTGAAATTACAGGCAGAACAGAAACTGATGCGGTAGGAAAACCATACCCAGTTATCTCAATGAAGCTTAATAGTTCATTAAAATGAAGGTATTGAGGTCATATCCTATCCAATTAATTCTGGTTTTTTATTGGTCCTTTTTGTAGGAAAGATGCTGAAATGAATTCAGCATGACGTGTCGTACAAGCAATACAGCGATAAAACAGCAAGATATTAAGTTTAAGAATCGAACTAAGGTTACAAAGACTTCTCGGCTACGCTCGAAATGACGCCTTGTATTCCTGTCATCTCGATTGGAGCGCAGCGGAACAGAGAGATCTTTGACCAATAGTTTTGCTAATTGTAAACTTTAGTTCGATTATTAATATTTCTTTACATTATTATTAAGCTGCTTTTCTCTAGTTAACGTCACCCTGAATTTATTTCAGGGTCTTCTTTGCTGAAAAGGAGTTGAAATAAATTCAGCAAGAAGTGTCTTACAAGCAATACGACGATAAATAGCAAAATAGTAAGTTTAAGAGTCGAATTCAGGTTACAAAGATTTCTCGGCTACGCTCGAAATGACGCCGTGTATTCCCGTCATCTCGATTGGAGCGCAGCGGAACAGAGAGATCTTTGACCAATAGTTTTGCTAATTGTAAACTTGAGTTCGATTATTAATATTTCTTTACATTATTATCAAGCTGCTTTTCTCTAGTTAACGTCACCCTGAATTTATTTCAGGGTCTTATTTGCGGGAACGATGCTGAAATAAATTCAGCATGACGTGTCATACAAGCGATACGGCAACAAATAGCAAAATAGTGATTTTAAGAATCGAACTTACGCTATCAAGATTGCCACAGAAACACAGAAATCACGGAATAGAGCGTTTGTAATGATAAAAAGTATTCGAAAAGCTGTTTTTCTTAGTTTACGTCACCCTGAATTTATTTCAGGGTCTTATTTGCGGAAAGATGCTGAAATGAATTCAGCATGACGTGTCGTACAAGCAATACAGCGATAAAACAGCAAGATATTAAGTTTAAGAATCGAACTAAGGTTACAAAGATTGCCACAGAAATCATGGAATAGAGCGTTTGTAATGATGAAAAGTTTCAAAGGTGTTCGAAAACCTATTTTCATTAGTTTACGTCACCCTAAATTTATCTCAGGGTCCTATTTGCGGGAACGATGCTGAAATAAATTCAGCAAGATGTGTCATACAAGCAATACGGCGATAAAATAGCAAAATATTAAGTTTAAGAATCTAACTAAGGTTTAAAGAAAAAACGAGATGCTTTTGCTAGGCATTTGCTCCAGTGCAAGCATCTCGCTTTTAATAAAATAATGTATCAGAAAATCCGGTTAAGATTTGGCTTTTGCAATATCAATCATCATGGTTAATTCATCAACAGCAGCTTCATTACTTCCATCAAAACCGGTAAGTTTAAACCTTACATCGCCATTTCCATCTATCACAAATTTAGCTGGGATACCAGCAACATTATAGCTGCTTACAACTTTATTCTTTTTAGTTTGTGCATCCTTAATATCCATTAAAACTTCGAAATTGTACTTTGCACCGGCTATAAATGCCTTCGCATCTTCGGTAGGATTGGCTACGTTTTCCCAGGTATGGATAAATAAAAACTTAACGTTAGAATCGTCTTTATATTTATTTACTGCCATTTGCATCGCCGGGAATGATGCCTTACACGGACCACACCAGGTAGCCCAAAAATCTAAAATCACGATTTTGCCTTTATAATCTGCCAGCGAAACCTGTTTGCCATCTAAATCAGTTAAAGTAAAACCTGCAGCTGGCTCCTTTACCATATCTTTTGTTAATTTTTTACTTAATGCTTCAAGGTAACTTTTTCTGATGGCGGAGGCATAAGCATCAAAACCTGCATCACTGCCTTTAACTGTAATGTACAGGTTTTTAAAATCTTCTGCCATTTTCGGGTTTGCTTTTCCGGCCTTAACAACTTCCTCCAGTTTATCATAAGCTTCTTGATTTCTATTCAAACCCATTAAAATTTGAGCGTAACGATAATTTAACTGCGGATTTAAAGTTGTACTTTTTTGATAAGCCATTTCCGAATATTTTAAAGCTTCGGTAAATTTTTTCCTTTCGAATAAAATATTGGCATAAGTGCTCGTTAAACCAGGATAGCCCGATGCCGAAAATTTAGCATAGTTTTCATTTCCTTTTTTACCATCCAAATATGAAAATGCATTATCCATTGCCATTTTAGCGTACATTTCTGCGTTAGCCAAATCACCATTTTTGTAAAAAGCAGTAGTTAAGCCCGAGTATGCGTTTCCTTTCCAAAAGTCAACTTCAAGCATTTTGGCATAAGCATTGGCTTTTGCAACATTTTTCTCTGCTGCAAATTTATTGGCTATCATAGAACGCACATAATCATAATCCAAACGATCTGGCACTTCTTTATTTTCATAATTTTCTGGTGGAAACTTTTTAATCCAAGCCTTATAAGCTGCCTCTGCCTCTGCAGCAGTTTTCAGTTCATAAAAACCTTTCGACGCTTCTCCCCTGGCCTGAGTACCTAAAGGAAAACGCGTTGGTAATTCTTTATACAACTTTTCAGATTGCTTCGTATCACCAATTTTATAATAATAATTTGCAGCTGTTAGAACAGATTTTTCTGTCTTCGCGGCAGATAAACTTGCCAATTTGCTTCTCAAAATTTGTTTATCGGCAGAATCTTTAGACAAAACCAATTTATCCAGATACTTAATTGTGGTATCGGCAGATGGCTTGCTTTGGGCGTTTGCTACATTCCCTATTGCAATAAGCAACAGTAATGCATAGGTTGATTTTATTAATTTCATAATACGTTCTTTGTTGGTTTATAAAGTTACAGGCTTAATTATAGCCGGGGTTTTGGGTTAAATTATTGTTCAAAACGATTTGAGCTAATGGTATTGGATACAATTGCGCAGTTGTTTTATAAGTAGATTTTAGTGGCCCTAAAACCGCATCAGCAGTACCAGTTCTTTTCAAATCGAACCATCGGTTTGCAAATTCTCCAAACAACTCTAGCTTTCTTTCTTTGGCAATTGCACTAAGCAGTGTTGCTGGTGTTGTAGCATTTGTATTCGCCAATCCGGCCCTGGTTCGAATGACGTTTAAATCACTTTGTGAGCCTGTTACATTAGTTTGTTGCGCTCTGGCTTCTGCTCTTATCAAATACATCTCTCCTAGGCGAAAAAGTACAGTATATTCATTACCCAACGTAGCAGCCGTTGCCGTTTGAACTTTATATTTATTAATTCTGTAGTATTTTACGGCATTAAAGGTTGTAGAATCTACCCAACTGGCTTTGCGACCATCATTTAATTCAAAATCCTTCGTAAAATTATTATACAATACATATTGTGGCGGCGCTACATTATTCGCCGAGCTTGTGGTACGATATGTTGTAAAACTAGAAGTGCCAAAAAGCGTAGAGAGTTGTAAAATGGTTTCCGGACTCGTATTTATGAAAGTATTTGCAACTGTTGCCATACTGTACGTACCAGAACCAATTACCTTCGTTGCCTCTACTTCAGCATTAACATAATCTTTGTTATATAAGTAAACCTTTGCCAATAAGGCTGTTGCTGCCCATTTATTTGCCCTAACTTTTAATGCCGCTGTACCTACATAGTTGGTTGGCAAAAGGTTTTGAGCATCTTTTAAATCAGCTAAAATTTGCGCATAGGTTTCTGTAACAGATGCTCTTGGTTTAAAAGCATTATTTAATTCTACAACATCCGAACTGATTGGCACACCTCCAAAATAATTCACCATATTGAAATACATCAATGCCCGAAAAAATTTAGCCTCACCAGTTAATTGATTTTTGGCATTGGCAGAAACGCCTGAAGATTTATTTACGCCATCAATAATCAAATTACATTCTCTAATCACCTGATACGGATAATCCCATAGGTAAGATGAGGATACTGAAGTGTTTGAGGGGATTGTATTTTGAGAAAACTGAATCAATTCAGAATTGGAGGTTGTATTTTGCAACTCATCTGCCGAAAGGCCGCCAAGCCAGCTAACATATTGAAGCGAATTAACGGTAGGATAGTAAGAATACAATGAAAGTGTAGCACTCGTTGCGGAAGCATCTGTAGCAAAAGCATTTTCCCGCGAAATTAGGTTTGTTGCCAAATCAGCTTCAACAAATTTCTTACAACAAGTAAAGGATAAAGCAACTAAAGAAAGTAGCATAATCCTTTTAAAAAATATATAATTTATTTTCATGATTTTGATGAATTAAAATGAACAGTTTAAACCAAAAACAATTGTACGCACTTGTGGCGCTGCGATATACTGACCTGTACCCAATGCCGAGCCAGTGCCCGGAACGGTAGATTCAGGATCGTAAGTATATTTTTGTTTAGCCCACGTGTACAGGTTTTGCCCCTGCACATATACTGTTAAATTGGATAATTTTAGTTTGCTGATAACCGATTTTGGTAAGGCATAATTTAAGCTTACGGTTTTTAATTTCAGGTAAGATGCATCACCCCAATTCACATCTGATGATGTTAAATTGCCATAAGATGGATCGTTCACTGTTGATGCAGCCGGGAAAAGTGCGGTATCGCCTACTGCTCCCCATCTATCAAGCAATGCTGTACTTAAATTGCTGTAATTTATGCCAGCAGGACTAGAACTTAACGTAGAATTTAAAATCCCGTAACGGTGATTATATTGAAACATAAAATCAAGAGATAAACCTTTATAGCTAATGCTGTTGTTTATCCCACCAAAATATGGATGACCGTAATACCCAATATATCTATCGCCGGCGAAACTGATAACGCCGTCACCATTTAAATCTTTATAAGTTGGTAATCCTGTAGCCGGATTTACGCCAGTATAATTATAAAACCTCCTGATATCGGTTGGTTCACCTACGACATAAGTACTTGCATAAAAAGTGTTAGCCAGGTTATCAAACTCCAAAAGCTTATTTCTCATTATGGTTAAGTTGATATTGGTTGTCCACCTAAAATCGCCATTAGCAACATTTATAGTATTTAACTCAAACTCAAAACCCTTATTTTGTACGGTAGCATCCAGATTTGCGGTATAACCAGTGCTTCCCGTTTGCGATGCAATTGTAATGGTGTTTAGCAAATCAGAAACGCGGTTGCGGAAATAATCTGCTTTTAAGAAAATCCTATCGTTAAAAAAGCCAAGCTCTAATGCGATATCCAATTTTTTATTAGTTTCCCATTTTAAATCCGGGTTTTGGATGTTTGAAGGTATAATGGCAGTAGAACCATCATAATTAGAACTTGAACCCGAAGTAGCATACAAACCTAGATATTGATAGTTCGGGATTTGGTCGTTACCTGTTACACCATAACTTGCCCTTAATTTACCGAAGCTTAAAAACGATAAATCTTTCATGAAATCTTCCTGCGTAAATATCCATGAGGCACCAACAGCACCAAAATTACCAAACTTGTTATTGTCGCCAAAACGAGATGAACCATCTCTTCTAAAGGTTCCATCAACAATATATTTGCCTTTCCAATTGTAATTCAGGCGACCAAAAAAAGCATTGTACTTATAAATACTGCTTGCATTTGCAGAAGTTGTAACGGCCGATGCGCCGGTTAATGAGTACAGCAATCCTTCGTTATTGTAACCGGTGCCTAACAAAGAAATGCCTGTTGCATTAGTTTTTTGAAAAGTTGTTCCAAGCAAAGCTTCTAAATTTCCTTCACCAAGTTTTACATTGTAAACGGCTTGTGGTTCGATTATATAATTATCGTTGTTATTATCTGCGTAGCGCAATGTACTCACCTGTGAGGTGGCAGGATTTTGTGAACTCGCAGGATTTATTTGTTGCTGTTTTAACCGTGTTGTGGTGTAACCTAAATTTGCTCTAAGCGTTAAATTCTCCAAAACTTTGTAGGAAAGGTTTAGGTTGGAAAACAGATTTGTAGTTTCTGAATCTGTTTGCTTTGGGTTATATGATAGTGGACTGGTTGATGTCCAGTTTACGGTTCCGTTTGCATTATACAGCGGGTAGTTTGGCGCTAAAGCATAAATCGTACTTAAATCTGTATTGGGCAATAAGTTTTTCATGTAGGCATAATTTACAGAAGCATCGATGCTGAATTTACCATCTAAACTTTTGTGCCCGGCATTTAACCTGCTAGAGAATGTTGTAGCTCCAAAGTCGTTTCCATAAATGGTTCCTTGCTTGCGATAAGTTGATGAAAACAGAAATGAATTCTGTGCGTTTCCACCCGAAACCGAGCCGGTTAAATTGGTTGTATGTGCGGTATTACCGATAAAATATTTCTGCCAATCTGTATATGCATTTTGGTCCCAGCTTACCAAATCCAATGCATTTGCAGTAGTTGGTGTAACGCCCGACCTTGCAAAAGCCGCTCTCCGGGTAGCCAGATATTCTTGCGTATTCATCATCGGTATATAATTGGCCACATCAGATACGCCTGTATTTAAATTAAAGTTGTAGCTAGTTTTGCCTTTACTGCCTTTTTTAGTGGTAATTAATACCACACCATTCGAACCACGTGAACCATAAATTGCAGTTGCATCTGCGTCTTTTAAAATATCAATACGCTCTATATCTTCTGGTGCAATAACACTAAAAGGGCTTACTGCTCCATTAGCAGCCGAAAAGCTATTCGAATTCAGGTTGTCAGAAGCAGGCTGAGTACCGTTAAATAAAGTAAATGGTACACCATCAATTACATACAATGGAATAAAACCAGCACCAGAAAGACCTGTATAAGCACCACGAATGTTCATTCTGACACCGGCACCTGGTAAGCCATTATCTTGCGTAATTTGAACACCAGAGATTCTTCCTTGTAAAGCTAACAATGGATTTTCGATGGTTTGCTTACCGATTTCCGCAGCTGTAATAGAACTTACAGCACCTGTATTATTTCGTTTTGTGGTTGTTCCGTAGCCAATTACCTGAACCTGATCTAACGAGGAAGCAGACATATTAAGTTTAATATCTAATAAACTCGCTACTCCACTTTGCAGTATGCCCTGGGTAATTTTGAGTTCTTTAGTTTCATATCCAATGTATGAAATTACCAAAACATCATTAGCCTCCAAATCGAGCACAAAACTACCCGTTGAACCAGTTATAGCATATTTCTTACTTCCTTTAACTGCTACAGTTGCACCAACCAATGGATTGTTGTTTTCATCAACCACCCTTCCATTAAATCGCGAAGCGGAAAATACGGATGTAATTTTATCTAAAAATGAAGGCTCTTCTTTTTTAATTAGGATGGTATTTTGTTCGATGGTATAGGTAAGTGACTTATCTTTTAATAGAGTTTTTAATACCTGTTCTAGTGGTGTAGCTTTAAAATTTACCGTAATTTTTGCATCATCATTTAAAATATTGGTTGCGTACAATACCCTATACTGAGTTTGTTGTTCAATTGCTTTAAATAGATTATCAACCGTAACATTTTTGCCTGAAAAAGTTAGTTTTTGGGCGAAACTGCTGGCACTAGCATGTATGATAATGGTCATCATAATCATAACGGTGAGTTTCATAATTAAAAAGATTTTTTTTGGCAGGCACGAGGAATGCCTTCCTTGATGAAAAGGATTAAAATTCATATTTTTGTTTGTTTGGGTTAATGCGTAAATGGACCTAAGAATTCGTTTTTATAGGGTTAACTCAGATATTTATCCATGGATGTGCTGGTAACACTTTCATGGTTTTTTTCTTTTAAACCTGTTTTCCTTAACGCTGCTGTTGTAGTTTTTTCTTCATGTTTGGTTTGATTTAGTTGATATTATTTGATAATTCGGGATGGTTAGTCCAAAAATGTTATGGTTTTACGGTTATGGTTTTGCCATTGATGTAGAATTTTATGTCGCCGGTTTCTTCTAGCATTTTAAGCACAACCGAAATCTGATCAAAACGTGACACCGAACCTGAAAACGCAGGGAGTTTATCAACACCTTTTTCTACAACAAATTCTACCTGGTACCATCTTGATAGCTTACGCAGGATACTTTCTAATCCTTCGGCTTTAAATCTAAACTCACCGTTTTTCCAATCAATTGCCGATGATGGATCGATTTGTTTTACATCAAAACGATTGCCTTTCAAGGTAATCTGTTCGCCCGGTACGATAATTTTTTCGGAAACGGAGTTGGAAACTTTTACTGAACCTTCTAATAAAGTAGTTCTTACTAGGGGTTCATTGCTATAACTATTTACATTAAAATGCGTTCCTAAAACTTCAACTTGTTGTGCATTGCTACTTACCAAAAATGGGTGAGTTTTATCTTTCGCAACTTCAAAATAAGCTTCTCCAGAAAGTTCAACTTTTCTTTTTGCATCGGCAAAGCGGTCTGGAAAAGTTAATTTTGTACCCGAATTCAACCAAACTTTTGTTCCATCGGGTAAGTTTATTTGATACTGTCCGCCAAACGGAGTTTCGATTGTATTAAAATTTATTTTACGTTTTGGTTCAGCATTTAAAACAGAAAATACCAACAATCCATCGGCTGCTTTCTTAATACTAATCCCGTTTAATTTTGCCAATTCGCCATTACCGCTATTGTTTAAATCTATTTTTTGCCCATTGCTTAAGGTTAAAATTGCTTTGTTTTTCCCGGGAGGAATATCATTTGCGTATCGTTCAGCTATCGATTGAGTTCTTAAAGAGAAGAAATAGATTGTTGTAAGCATTAAAACGGCGATTGTCGCAGCGGCAGAAAAATACCAAAGCCTTCTGAACTTAGGCTTATTTTTAGATATTGTATTATTCCGACCATCGTGCTGATGAATTTGAGTGCTTAAACGATTTCTGAGTTTCTGAGCAAATGCTAATTTTTCATCTTCAGTTGCTTCCCAGGTATGAGTTAGAAGTTGCTCTTCGATAAATGCATCTACCAAATGTTGTTCTTTCGGACTAACATTTTCATTGAGATATCTGGACAATAATTCTTTGGCTTGCTCCTTTTTCATAGGTAATCAACGTGTTGAAGGCGTTTTATACTATGATGTTCCAAAAAGATGTATTTGGTGGTAGATTTATTTTAAAATAATTTAACTTATTTTAAAAATTGCAGCAATAATGCATAAGTGACCACAGAAATTTTGCCTTTTAAAGATGTGCTGATAATTTTTAAAGCATTACTGATTTGTTTTTTTACTGTTCCTTCAGAAATTGAAAGTTTTTCTGAAATCTCACGGTAAGATAATTGCTCATCTCTACTTAATAAATAAATTGCCAGCATTTTTTTTGGAATTTTGGCTATCGCATTATCAATTTCTATTTGCAATTCTTTTAATGAGATGTTTTCTTCAATATCTTGCGAATTATCTGCTATAAACTCGGCAAGTTTTTCGACAAATTCTGTTGAATGAACATTTCTTTGAATGTATCTTAGCGATAAATTTTTAGCACTTTTAATTAAATAAGGCCCTAAACTTCCATTTATCGAAAGATGTTCTCGGCGATTCCATAACGAAATAAAAATTTCCTGAACAATATCAGCTGATTCTTCTTCAGATTTTGTCAATCCGATAGAATAAGAACTCAATCTTTCCCAGTAACGGTTAAAAATTTCAGAAAAAGCTGCTTCATCTCCTGTTTGAAGAAGCTGGAGCAATTCTTTATCCGATAAATGGGTTATAGAAACCATAATTTGTAAGCATACGAATATAATTACTAAATGGTAATATTGCCTATTGAAATTTAGTGCAGGAATTAGCATTTGCAAGTAATTTATTTCCTTCACCCACACATAAAAGCCATCAGTCTGTTATCTTTGATTAGGCTGAACATCTCAAACCAGGTTTTCAGGCAAAATAAATTCCCTATGAAAGAAATTGTTGATATTCTAAACGCCTATAAAAAAGCGATTTCGAGCGGTAAAAAATCTGCATTGGCAACTGTTGTAAACGTTGAAGGTTCATCTTACCGCAGACCAGGAGCAAGAATGTTGGTAACCGAAGACGGGATGTTAACCGGTGCAATAAGCGGTGGTTGCCTGGAAGGTGATGCACTTAGAAAAGCGCTATCTGCAATTCATCAGGGCGAAAATAAACTTGTTACCTACGATACAACCGATGAAGATGATGCAAAATTTGGTGTGCAATTGGGTTGTAATGGCATTGTACACATCCTGTTCGAACCCATTTTTGCCGATGATGCGCTTAATCCAATCGAGTTATTAAAATCGGCAAACTCCAATCGCGAAAACTGTGTTATTGCTACACTTTTTTCGATGAACGATAAACATCAGCCAGGTTCTGTAATGTTGTTCAGGGAAAAAAGTTTTATAGAAAAACTTGATGAAGAAATCGCTGGCGCTGTTAAAAATGATGCCTTTGATGTATTAAAACTTAAACTTTCACGAATTGAAACATATACCGTTAACGGAGTAGAATTTGATGCTTTATTAGAGTTTATTCCGCCGCCCATACAACTTGTTATTGCTGGTGCCGGCAACGATGCACAACCCTTAGCAGAAATGGCCAACATTTTGGGTTGGGAAGTTTTAGTTGTTGATGGAAGGCAAACGCATTGCACACCACAAAGGTTTCCAAATGCGAAAAACACTTTGATAGCAAAACCAAACCAAATATTAACGCAGGTGGCAATTGATGAGCAAACTGCTTTCGTGTTGATGACACACAATTACAACTACGATCTCGAATTGCTTGAGATTTTATTAAAAACAGAGGCAACTTACATCGGCACCTTAGGTCCGAAAAAGAAATTGGTTAGAATGTTGGATGAATTAAAACAAAACGAAAGTTTATCGAGGGTGTACGGACCAATTGGTTTAGATATCGGTGCAGAAACTCCGGAAGAAATTGCAGTTTCTATTGTTGCCGAAATTAAAACTGTTTTCACAGGTGCATCGGCAATGATGCTAAAAGAAAAGAAAAACCCTATTCATTTCTACGAAGTAAAAAACGATTAATGAATACCGCAATTATCATTTTAGCAGCCGGAAATTCGAGCAGATTGGGTAAACCAAAACAACTTTTAAAATACAAAGAGCAAACATTGTTGCAAATAGTTACAGACGCTGCCATGAATACTCAATTTCATCCTGTTATAGTCGTTCTCGGTGCTTACGCTAATGAGATTAAAGCATTGCACAATCATCCGAAGGTTGTTTATGTTATAAATGAACAATGGGAAAGTGGTATGTCATCAAGCATTGCCGTTGGGATAAATAAAGTTTTAAACGATTTCCCTGAGACAGAAAATGCAATTATAACCGTAGCCGACCAGGCGCATATAACTGCAAATGTATTTACAGCGCTATTAGAAAAGCACCAAACCGAAAATAAAAGTATTGTTACCTCTTCTTATTCGAAAACAACAGGTACACCAACGTTGTTCAATAAAAAGTACTTCGATAAATTGATTAATTTGCAAGGCTCGGTTGGAGCCAAAGAATTAATAAAACAAAATATTGTTGATACTGCTTCGGTTCCTTTTGAATTGGGCAGCATTGATATTGATACAGAAAGTGACTACAACAATTTAATAAATTATAAATGATAGCAGATTCGTTTGGAAGAGTGCATGATTATTTGCGCATATCGTTAACAGATAATTGCAATTTCCGCTGCTTTTATTGTATGCCAGAAGAAGATTATGATTTTACGCCTGCATCGCGATTAATGCAACCCAACGAAATTTTAGCAATTGCTAAAACATTTGTAGAGCAAGGAGTTAAAAAAATCAGACTTACAGGTGGCGAACCTTTGGTAAGAAAAGACGCTGCAGAAATTATTTTAGGTCTTGGAAAATTACCTGTAGAATTGGTAATTACGACCAATGGCACACGTATTTCAGAAATGCTACCGGTTTTGTTAGAAGCTGGAATTAAGACAGTTAATATCAGTTTAGATACGCTCCAACCCGAAAAGTTTTTTATGATAACCAGGCGGGATGTTTTCCACCAGGTGAGAAGTAATATCGAATTATTGCTTCAACATAAAATTACGGTAAAGGTTAATATGGTTGTGATGAAAGGTTTAAACGATGGCGAAATAAAAGACTTCATCAACTGGACAAAGCACAATCCTATTCAAATCAGGTTTATAGAATTTATGCCTTTTACAGGTAATAAATGGACAAGCAATAAAATGTTTTCGCTAGAGGAAATACTCAAAACCGTAGAACAGGATTTTATAGTTTTGCCGGTTAAATCTGCTCCAAATGATACGGCAAAAGGATTTATGATTCCCGGACATGAAGGTTCGTTTGCGATTATTAGCACCATGACAGCCCCATTTTGCAGCACTTGTAATAGAATGCGGTTAACTGCGGATGGCAAATTAAAAAACTGTTTATTCTCTGTTGGTGAAACTGATTTATTAACTGCATATCGTGCCGGAAACGAAATTTTACCTTTAATTAAAGCATCAATATGGGCAAAAGAAAAAGAACTTGGCGGTCAGTTAGGTAAACATTTCGAAAACCTTGATGCAGATACACTTACCAATAGAAGTATGATTACCATTGGCGGCTAAATTGATGATAACGGTACAAGAAGCAAAACAATTAATTGTTGAGCATACATTAAAATGTTCACCGATTATTCAGCACATTTCTGCGTCACATCAGCACGTTTTAGCTGCCGATGTTTATGCCATTTGCAATATTCCTGCTTTTAAACAATCCTCAATGGATGGTTATGCCATAAAATTTTCTGATAAAGATTTGCATCTTAATTTGGTTGGTGAAATGGCAGCCGGAACCTCGCAAAATCTTGCAATTACAACAGGACAAGCCAGTCGGACTTTTACGGGAGCACCTTTGCCACATGGAGCCGATACAGTGGTAATGCAAGAAAAAATATCCCTAGAAAATGGTAAACTCATCATTCAAGATAACAATCTTTCTTTGGGTTTAAATACAAGAAATGAAGGTTCGGAAATAGAAATTGGTGCGCTTGCCATGCAGAAGGGAAACTACCTAACTGCCGCAGCAATTGGTTTTTTAGCAGGTATAGGGATTACCGAAGTTTTAATTTATCCTTTACCAAAAGTTTCAATAATTCTTACCGGAAAGGAACTTACCAAACCTGGTTTCCCTTTATTGTTTGGCCAAGTTTATGAATCGAATTCCTACTCCCTAACCGCTGCTTTAAATCAATTTGGAATAACAAATGTATCGGTACTTGAAGCTGATGATGATTTAGAAATTTTAACTCGGGTTATTCAGAAAGCATTATCGCAAAGCGATATTATTATTTTAACCGGTGGTGTTAGTGTTGGCGATTATGATTTCGTTTTGGAGGCTTCCAAATTATGCAACATCGAACAGATTTTTCATAAAGTTAAGCAGAAACCCGGCAAACCATTGTTTTTCGGAAAGCTAAATCAGAAACTGATATTTGGTTTGCCTGGTAATCCATCATCCGTTTTAAGCTGCTTTTACAACTACGTTTTGCCGGCCATATCTTTGTTCTCGGGCAAGCAAAATCCAGTGAAAAAAATTAAGGCAGAATTGTTAAATGATTATAAAAAACCCATCGGATTAACACATTTTTTAAAAGGAAATTATAATGATGGAAAAGCAACTGCTCTTGGTGCTCAAGATTCGTATAGATTAAGTTCCTTTGCGCAAGCAAACTGCCTGATTATTTTAGATGAAGGAGAAGAACATTTTGCAAAGGGTGGTGTGGTTAACGTTTTATTAATACCAGAATAGCGTAGATAATGCAGGCAGAACTTTTACTATTTTTCGGACTTTTATTTATCGTTGCGTTCTTATATTCTTCTGTTGGGCATGGTGGCGCGAGTGGTTATCTGGCTTTAATGGCAATTTTTGCCATTTCGCCGTTAATTATGAAACCAACTGCACTCCTACTTAATCTGTTTGTTTCTTCAGTTTCGTTCATTCAGTTTTACCGTGGTGGCCACTTTAAATGGAAAATATTTTGGCCCTTTGCTTTAACTTCTGTACCACTTTCTTTTGTTGGCGGCACTATGGCAATAGATAGCAACATTTACAAAAAAATACTTGGCGCCTTGCTATTGATACCTGTAGCCCGTTTCTTCTTTTTTAAAAATACAGAATCTAAAGATTTTAAACCTGCAAATTTTGCACTATCACTAATTATCGGTGGTATTATCGGCTTACTTTCAGGCATGATTGGTATTGGTGGCGGCATCATTCTATCACCTATTCTGTTGCTCTTAAAATGGACAGACCAAAAGCAAACAGCAGCCATAAGTGCGGCATTTATTTTCGTAAATTCGGTAGCCGGGCTTGGCGGCCAGTTGGTTAAAGGCATCACTTTTAACACGGATATGATTGCATACGTTGTTGTTGCATTTGCGGGTGGCTTATGTGGCGCATACTTTGGAGCTTTAAAATTTCCACAAACAATTTTAAAAAATGTGTTAGCATGTGTTTTGGCACTTGCTGCTTATAAACTTCTTTTTACTTATGCTTAAAATGAAATATTTAACCATCATTATTTTACTTTTTGCTTCCAAATCATATGCACAAGAAAGCAAACAATTTACTATTGATGGTAAAATCAAAAATACTTTGAGTTTAGATTTAGGAGCGCTTAAGGATTTTAAATCTGTAAAGTTGGATAGCATGGTGGTTTTTAATCACTTAATGCAACGCAAAAGCGTTATACAAAACATTAACGGGGTTCTGTTAAAGGATGTCTTATCCAAGGTAGAAATACTATCCGAATCTCCTAAAAAGCTGAGTGAATATTATATTGTTTGTACTGCAACAGATGGCTATAAGGTTGTGTTTTCATGGAATGAAATTTTCAACACCGATTTAGGTAAACATATCTTTGTATTAACATCGTTCGATGTCAATCCTTCAAAAATTGAAAAAGGTAATATTGCCTCAATTTCACCTACAGATTATGCAACTGGAAGAAGATTTGTAAAAGGGTTAAACAAAATTTCTATACTTCAGGTAAATTAACAATATGGAAATCAATATTTTAAGCTTTGGCAAAATTGCCGAATTTATTACCATTAATCGTTTGGATACCGATGAGATTTTTGATACAGATGGTTTAAAACAGCAACTGGAAAAAACATATCCCCAGCTTAAAGAAATTAAATATAAATTAGCCTTAAACAAACAAATTGTACAAAAGAACATCGAACTTTTACCGGGTGATGTTGTTGCAATTATGCCACCGTTTTCTGGAGGATAAAATTTGATGAACGAGAGATACAGCAGACAAGTTATTTTAAATGGTTTCGGTTCAATGGGTCAGGATAAAATTGCTAATGCAAAGGTTTTAGTGATTGGTGTTGGCGGTTTGGGTTGCCCGGCGCTACAATATCTTGCGGCCGCTGGTGTTGGCACATTGGGTCTTATCGATGGTGATGTGGTATCATTAAGTAATCTACATCGGCAGTTATTATTTACAACAAATGATATCGGGAAATTAAAAATCGATGTTGCTACTGAAAATCTTACTGCATTAAATCCTGAGGTTTCACTTAAGCCTTATCCATTTTTTATCACTCAAATTAATATTCTAAACATTTTAAAAGAATACGATGTAATTATCGACGGTACAGATAATTTTGAAACCAGGTATCTAATAAATGATGCTTGTGTTTTGTTAAAAAAGCCCTTGATATTTGCTGCAGTTTCCGCTTATGAGGGTCAGCTGGCAATTTTTAACATATTTGATGAAAATGGAATTATTACAAACTATCGTGATATTTTTCCAATTCCACCGGCAAGTGGCGAAATTCCAAATTGTTCAGAAAATGGGGTGATTGGTGTTTTACCAGGCATAATTGGAACCATGCAAGCAGCCGAAGCCATAAAACTTTTAACAGGAATCGGTAAGCCGTTGATAAACAAGTTATTAAATTATAACTTATTACAGCAATCTTTCTATGAAATTGAACTTTCTCCTGGTTCGGTAAATAGCTATGAAATTCCGAAAGATGAAACCTCATTTTTAAATGCGAAATTTGGGTTTTCAAAAAATAAAGAAACTTACCGCGTGATAGAAATAGACATTGATGAACTTCAAAACATAAATAAAGAAAACGATACCATACTCATTGATGTTCGTGAGGTTTACGAAATACCGCAGTTAAATCAGGAAAACTATAAACAGTTTCCAATGTCGAATTTTGAAAAGCTGGTGAACGAAAATCTCGTACAAACCAATATTGTATTAATTTGCCAGCACGGCATAAGAAGTTTAGCAGCCGCAGAACAACTTCACGAGAAATACGGAACCGCTAAAAACATTTACAGCCTCAAAGGCGGAATTGCTCGTTGGAAGCACTTTTTTACATCCCAAAAATGACAGATAAAAAAATTAAAAATATTTTTGTTGAAGGTGCGATAAGTACCAGCTTTATTGCAGATAGCATTGCAAAACACAGTTCTAAAAAAGAAATTGGTGGCCATAGCATTTTCTTAGGTCAGGTAAGGGCCGATGATATTGACGGGAAAGTAGTATCAGCAATCGACTATACCGCATACCAAGAAACTGCATTAGCACAAATGCATGAAATTAGAGAAGCAATATTCAATAAATATCCTTTAACCTGCATGCATGTTTACCAATCTTTAGGCACTATAAAGGTGGGTGAAATTTGTCTTTTCGTATTTACTTCATCGGCACATAGAAAACCGGCAATTGCTGCTTGTGAGGAAATTGTAGAACGATTAAAAGCAGAACTTCCAATTTGGGGCAAAGAAATTTTTGAAGACGGAACACATCAATGGAAAGAAAATAAATAACATGGTTAACATCACTTATAAATCGAACACGCTCCGCATTGCCATTGCAACGGCCACCGTAAAAGTTTCAAAAAAAGAAACCATTGAAGCAGTAGAACAACGCAAAGTACCTAAAGGAGATGTGTTTGAATTTGCTCGTGCGGCAGGTTTATTGGGCGTTAAAAAAACAAGTGACGTTATACCTGATTGCCATCCATTACCTGTAGAATTTACAGCAATAACTTACGATATTAAAGACTTATCCATCATAATTTCTGTTGAGGTGCACACCATTTACAAAACTGGTGTAGAAGTTGAAGCCATGCATGGCGCCTCGGTTACGGCATTAACCATATACGATATGCTAAAACCAATAGATAAAGGTGTGGAAATCGAATCTATTAAATTGCTTAAGAAATCGGGAGGCAAAACAGACTTTAATAAATTAGATTATGTTGATTTAAAAGCAGCAGTAATTGTTTGCTCAGACACCATATCAGCCGGAAATGGAACCGATAAATCGGGTAAGGTAATTGTATCAAAACTCGATGCTTTTGGTATTAATACTGAAGTTCACGAAGTAATTGCTGATGATTTCGATATCATTCAGTCGAAAGTTAAAACGCTGGCACAAAAAGTTGATCTGCTAATTTTTACGGGCGGAACAGGATTATCTCCACGAGATGTTACCAGCGATGCTATTGCTCCATTGATAGAAAAACCGATAGATGGTATTATGGAAACCGCAAGGCGATACGGACAAGAACGGATGCCTTATGCCATGTTATCGAGAAGTGTTGGTGGATTAATTGGCAATACTTTGGTACTAACATTTCCAGGCTCCGTTAAAGGTGCACAAGAAAGTATGGATGCACTTTTCCCTCAGGTTTTACATGTTTTTAAAGTAATAAAAGGCGAAAGGCATTAAATTCTGTAATATTTCTGATTCCATAAAACCTTAGTTCGCCTTCGCTGTTCTTCCAAAGTATATCTGCTAATCAATTCTTTAGCAAATTACGATAACCATCAGAACAGAAGCATGAATCAGAATAAAACTCAACTCACAGAAGAGGAAATAAAACTTTTCGGCGACCTTATGCCCGAAGAATTAGCAGCAATTGTACATTCGGGACTAAATAGAAGGCATTTTATGAAATTGGTAGGCTTGGCTTCGGCAGGGTTACTGGCAAGTCACCTGATTGGTGCCGAGCAACTTTTCGCCCGAGCCATTGATATGGAAATTGAAGATTTACCTGAAGTTGCTATTGAAAATGGTGTAACCGTAAATTTCAAAGTAAATGCTAGCAGCAAGAAAGTTCTAATCGATTCAAGAAGCACACTACTTGATACTTTGAGAGAAAGATTAGGCCTAACTGGTTCTAAAAAAGGTTGTGACCACGGTCAGTGTGGTGCTTGTACCGTTATTGTTGACGGAAACCGCGTACTTTCCTGCCTTACACTTGCCGCAACATGCGAAGGAAAATCAGTAATAACTATTGAAGGCTTAGCCAAAGACAACGAGTTAAATCCAATGCAAGCTGCATTTTTAAAACATGATGGTTTTCAATGTGGTTTTTGCACTCCGGGGCAAATCTGTTCGGCGGTTGCCTTGATGAAAGAAGCAAAGGATGGTCAGGCAAGCTACATTACTCAAGATATTCGAGCAAATAAATCTTCCATTCTGCTTTCTGATGATGAAATAGCCGAAAGAATGTCTGGCAACATTTGCCGTTGTGGTGCATATCCAAATATTGTAGCTGCAATAAATGAAGCTCAAACTGGAAAAGATGTTGAACAAAACTGGCTTTTTGCAGGTTAAATTTAATCGATACTAAATTATGAGACCATTTAAATATACCAGCACGAACAGCACCTCTGACGCAACAAATCTTTTGGTAAAAAATCCAAACGCACATTTTTTAGCTGGCGGAACAAATCTAATTGATTTGATGAAGGAGGACGTTGAAAGACCTGATGAATTAATTGATTTAACCAGATTAGATTTGACATCAGTTTCAGCAATTACCACTGGATTAAACAATGGTGGTGTTACCATTGGAGCTGTTGGAAAAAATACAGATGCTGCAAATCATCAGCTTATCCGTCAAAATTTTCCATTATTAACTAAGGCAATTTTAGCCGGTGCTTCAGCCCAGATTAGAAACATGGCTACAAACGGAGGCAACTTGTTGCAAAGAACACGGTGCTCCTATTTTTATGATACGGCAATGCCATGTAACAAGCGTTCTCCAGGCACGGGTTGCGCAGCAAAAGAAGGCATTAACAGGATGCATGCGATATTTGGCTGGTCGGAAGATTGTGTAGCAGTTTATCCCTCAGATATGGCAATTGCACTATCTGCTTTGGATGCAAATGTAAAAGTTATGCAGGCTGATGGTAAAATACGAAGCATTCCGATACAAGATTTTCATAGGCTACCAGGAAATCATCCTGAAAAAGATAACAATCTTAATAGAGGAGATTTAATCACCTCTATTGAAATTCCGAAAAACAAATTTGCAGCACATTCGGCTTACGTAAAAGTTCGCGACCGTAATTCTTACGCTTTCGCTTTAGTATCTGTTGCAGCCGGTTTAGAGCTTGATGGCAATAAAATTGTTTCTGCACATATTTCTATGGGTGGTGTTGCACACAAACCATGGCGAGCTTTAAAGTCAGAGGCTTTTCTAAAAGGCAAAGCGGCAACAACAGCCAATTTTAAAGCTGCAGCAGAGGCAGAAATGGTTGATGCTAAGACCTTATCACACAATAAATTTAAGGTTGATTTGGGTAAGAACACAATAGTTAGCGCTTTAGAAATAGCGTTGAGAGGAACGGATAGTAAAGCATAGTTTACAATTTATCATCATGGAAGAAAAAAATAAATCGATTGGTAAAGCCGTTAACAGGATTGATGGAATTTTAAAAATAACAGGCAAGGCAACCTACGCTACGGATTACCCGGCTAAAAACATGGCTTTTGCGGTAATTTTTAAAAGTACGATAGCAGCTGGAACCATTACGAACATCGATACAACGTTGGCGGAGAAAGCTAAAGGTGTACTTACCGTTATCACTCACAAAAACGCTCCAAAACTTAACGAGAAAGGCGGGATACGTGGCGGAGCCTTGTTGCAAAGCCCCGAAATTCTTTTTTACGGTCAGAATATTGGTGTAGTAGTTGCCGAAACTTTTGAACAGGCAACGCATGCAGCTCATTTAATTAAGGTTGATTACCAAAAGAAAGAGGGTAAAACCGATTTTGAAAAATTAGCTCCGTCAGCAGCAACACCAAAAGGAAAAGAGCTTGCAGATTTAGTTCGTGGAGATGCAAAAGGCACATTAAATACTGCTGCAATAAAGGTTGAAGAGATATATGAAACACCAATTGAACACCATCACCCAATGGAGCCACATTCTACCATTGCAGTTTGGGAAGATGATAAAGTTATTTTATACAACGGCTCTCAAATCATCAATGGTGCTCAAACTGCTGCCGCCGAAACACTCAATTTAAAACCCGAACAAGTTAGAATTGTATCTCCATTTATTGGTGGAGGCTTCGGTTCAAAAGGTGGGCAATGGGCAAACTTAATTCTTACCGCTGTTGCTGCCAAAGCTATTAGCCGCCCTGTAAAATTGGCTCTGACACGCCAGCAAATGTTTAACTCGGTTGGTTTAAGGCAACAAAATATTCAAAAAATTAGTTTAGGTGCTACAAAAGAAGGCAAATTAATTAGCCTTGCACATGAAACTACCACACAAACTGCTATTGATAATGAATTTTTAGAACCTTGTGGAGATTGCTCTAAAATTATGTACGAGGTGCCGAATTCATTAATTTCTTATAAGGTGGCGCCTATGAATATTATTCTGCCAACTTATACTCGTGGACCAGGAAAATCGACAGGAAGTTTCGCTTTAGAATCAGCAATGGATGAGTTGGCTCATAAATTAAAGATGGATCCGATTGAATTGAGATTAAAAAACGAACCTCAAAAAGATCCATCCAACGGCAAACCATGGTCATCAAGAAAAACAGTTGAGTGTTTAAAAGAAGGCGCCAAAGCTTTTGGATGGGAAAAGAGAAAACCGACACCTGGAACCAACAAAATTGGCGATGATTTAATTGGTTATGGTGTTGCCTGCGGCACCTATCCTGCCCGACAAAGAGATAGTTCTGCCATTGTGAAATTAACAAAATCTGGAGCTAACGTTTTAGCAACTGTAGAAATTGCTGCATCCGATTTAGGGACAGGAACCAATACCATTTTGGCCCAAACTGCAGCCGATGGATTGGGAATTTCTTTAGAATACATTACGGTAAAACTCGGCGACTCTAACTTACCTCCTGCTGCAGGTTCTGTTGGTTCTGTAGGAGCGGCAAGTTTTGCAAATGCCGTAAACGATGCCTGTACAAAAATAACCGATGAACTTTTGGTTAAATCTGGAAAACAGTTTTTTGTTCGTCCTACAGCCTACCAATTAATGGTTTCGGAAAACATTAGCGAATTTCAAACCCGTGTTGATGCCAAAGCACCAAAGGAAGCAGACCAATATTCTGCACATAGTTTTAATGCAAACTTTGCCGAAGTAAGGGTAAATGCATTAACTGGAATGGTAAAAGTTACCAGATTTTTAGCTGTTACCGGTGCAGGTAAAATATTGAACCCAAAAACTGCCCGTTCTCAAATTATTGGCGGAAATATTTGGGGCATTGGTATGGCCTTAAGTGAAGAATCTGTTATCGACCCAAGATGGGGCAATTTCGCAACTCGCTCTTTTGGAGATTATCACGTGCCTTCAAATTTAGATGTCGGAAAACTCGATGCCATGTTTATTAATGAAGATGATAAAATCCCTAATAAAATGGGTGTAAAAGGTATCGGTGAAGTTGGCATTGTTGGTGTTGCTGCAGCCATTGCAAATGCAATATTTAACGCTACAGGAAAACGCATCCGTAAATTGCCAACTACACCAGATAAGTTGATTTAAACACTTTTGAATTGCATTAAACTCTTTGCTATCTTTAATGCATGGATAAATTACACCTTTCTGCCATTTACATTTACCCGATAAAATCATTAGGTGGAATAAAGTTAGAAGAGTCGATTATTGAGGAAAGAGGTCTTCGATATGATAGAAGATGGGTTTTAATTGATGGCGAAGGAATGTTCATTTCTCAAAGAAAATATCCGCAGCTATCTTTATTACAAGTAAATATTATGGATGATTCCTTAACGGTAACGCACAAGGAAAATTCACAGCATAAAATCTCATTTTTAATCGAACAACAAACCGGAGGCAATATCCCGGTTACCATTTGGGATGATTTAACCAATGGTGTTGAGGTAGCAGAAAACGTTAGCAACTGGTTTTCTGAGTACTTAAATATGCCAGTAAAGCTGGTGAAAATGTCTGATAAAGCTCATCGAGCTGTTGATAAGAAATATGCTTTAAAGAATGAAATTGTAAGTTTTGCTGATGGTTACCCATGCTTAATCATTGGTCAATCAGCGCTTGATAACTTAAATTCGAAACTTCAGATGCCAATTAAAATGGATAGGTTCCGACCAAATTTTGTAATTACAGGCGGCGAAGCTCATGTGGAAGACAGCTTTAAGGATTTCACCATTGGAGAAGTTTCATTTTCTGCGGTTAAACCTTGTGCCAGATGCGTTCTGATTACCGTCGACCAGCAAACCGCTATTAAAAGTGCAGAACCATTAAAAACACTTTCTACATATCGAAGCTGGAATCATAAAATTATGTTCGGACAAAATTTATTGCATCAAGGTTCAGGAATTATTCGAGTTGGAATGGAATTAGAAATTAAAACATTTAAAGAAAAAATCTGCTTGTAGAAGATTAATGGTTTTTGAAAAATAAACTGTTTTTTTTAAATCAATTTCTAATCTATTGTGTTTCAATTGATATGCAAACCAAAGAAATTCAGTTTAAATTAAAACCAATACTTGTTGAACAAGTCATTTTAGTTATTGAAAAACTGATTTGCAATTTCAAAAACGAGCAGGTTTCAATTGGTTTTCAAACTCCTGATACCATTTCATTACATTTTAAAGAAAATTTACCAATTTTAGTTATGGATAGAATTGTTAAAAATTTAATTGATGCCGATATTGATCTACCATTAAATTTACAATTAACCGTCTATCAGAACAATTGTCTTTCGCAGCAGTTTTATATTTAAAGAAATAGTAGAACTCCTATACTATATTTGCAAAATATGACCTATGCCAAAATCAATGAAAAGTTTGAGCAATTCCCAAAACTTGATACACTCATCTTTTCTTTTGGTATCCTAAAACTTTTAATTCATCTAATTGCCCTTAATGCTTACGGTTTACACGCAGATGAACTTTACTACATCGAATTAAGTAAAGATTTTGCCTGGGGTTTTTTAGATATATCGCCATTTGTAACTTGGATTGGTAAACTTTCATCCATATTATTCGGCTCATCTATTATGAGTTGGAGAATTTTTCCATGCTTATTTTCAGCTTTGACGGTTATGCTGACTGGGTACATTGCAAAATACCTTGGTGGTGGCAAGCTTGCCGTAATAATTGCATGCTCTGCAATAATTTGCTCACCATCATTTTTAGCCACATCATATTTACTGCAACCGGTAGTATTCGATGAGTTTTTCTGGACTTTATTAGCCTTTGCCGTAATTGCCTTTCAAAAAACGAAGAAAGAATCATTCCTTTATCTCGCATCTGCCGCTTTTGCATTTGGAATGCTGAATAAATACACCATTTTAATTTATGTGGTTTCATTGGGTTTTGCTTCACTCCTATTAAATCCAACATCTTTTTTTCCAGCATTCAAAAAATTTTTAAAGCCCGGTTTACTCTTTTTGTTAATTGTAGCTCCAAACATCATCTGGCAATGGCTGCATGGCTTCCCTATTTTCCACTATTCTACTATTGTTGGTAAGGGCTCGTTTTCGTTTGAGCCCGGCGATTACCTTTTTCAACTATTTTTCTTTCATGGGGCAAGTGTTGCTGTTTGGTCTGCTGGTTTTGTATTCCTGCTATTCTATCAAAAAAAAAGAGACCCTTTATTGATATGGCCAATTTCATTCCTAGTCGTTATTGTGGTTCTTGCTGTGTTAAAAGGCAAACTATATTATGGTCTTGGCATTTTCCCTTTATTTTTTGCGGCCGGAGGATATTGTTGGGCAATTTTGATAGGAAAATTTAAGTTAAATAGGCAAATAGCATTTGTAGCCACACTTTACCTTTTTGCATTATTTAGCTTGCCTGTAGTCATTCCGGTTTTATCAATTGCAAAGTGTAAAAGATATCTATCAGATGTAGTTTCATTAACAGGCTTTTCGCGACCATTGGTATGGGAAGATGGAACTCAAGGCTCTATTCCACAATTTTTCGCAGATATGTGTGGCTGGGAAATGCTGGCAAAAAAAGTAAATCTTGCGGCTGACATTAAACATGCTGAAAACACCATCGTTTTGACAGATAATTATGCAATTGCAGGAGGATTAAAATATTATGGCGGCAGTAAAATGCCAAAAGTAATTTCGGTTAATAATAGTTTCCTGCTCAATTCGCCTGAAAAACTAAAATCAGAAAGTATTATTTATTTATCTAAAGAGCAACCAAATCAAGTGATTAATTTAGCAAAGCATGTTCAACTCATGGAAATATTGAAGATAGAAAACTCACACTTAAATGGAATTAAGATTTATAAACTCTCTGGCTTAACTGATGTAATTAAGCGAAAGTATATACAGGATAGGTATAGTTTTTATCCAAATTTAGAAAACGTAAACCAACAAGAAATTTATAATAAAAGCACTAAACCTAATGGAAACTCTTTATTATGGAAAATTTTTAATTAACTGGTTTAGTTACATATAGATGAGAATGGTACAAGTTTGGAAATAACAGAGGTCATCTCCAAACTTGCAATTACTAACTGATTTTAGCCTTCGTTGATATGGCGATGCACATATTCTTCAACATTTAATAAGTCGTTGTCAACTTGTTCTTTTGCAGTCAT
Source organism: Pedobacter jejuensis (assembly GCF_003725795.1). Taxonomy (GTDB): domain Bacteria; phylum Bacteroidota; class Bacteroidia; order Sphingobacteriales; family Sphingobacteriaceae; genus Pedobacter; species Pedobacter jejuensis. The sequence continues at coordinate 142,958 of NZ_RBEE01000004.1, forward strand.
AGAATCGTAATGCGTAGAATCTTCGTCAAACTTACTAAACAATGAAAGTTTAATTAATTCTTCGCCAGTAGCAGATTCTTCAGTATTGGCTTGCCCGATTACAGTAAATATTCCTGAAATACCATCATGTACAAAACTGTATTTCACCTGCAATTCGTTCACATCATCGGTAGGAATTTCAGAAATTTCTGTATATTCTCTATCCATAACTGTTTCTAATCCTTGTTTTATTAAAGCAATAGCTTTTTGTTTTTTCTCGTCGTTCATATTCTACGTCTAAGGTATTTTATTCTCCTAATTAACAGAAAAGGACATGCGTATGTTTTGAATCACACATATAAATATTTAAGGTCTTGTAATATAAATTCTCCGAAACTATAGTTGTTGAATTTTGTTGTTTCCAAAAAACAGATTAAGAATTGATGCAACTCGACATATCTAAAAGAAAAATTGGTTTAAATTTCGATGAATATGGTAGTGCAGAAATTTGGTTGTGGGCGCCAAATTTAATTGATGTTTCTATCGTGATAGAAGAATTGAATATCATTATTAAGCTGGAAAAACAAGATAAAGGCTATTGGTATTTAAAAACTGATAAAATAAAATCCTTGAACAGATATTGTTTTGAAATCACAAGGTTTTCTGCAGCTGAAAATCTATCAAACCAAAACATAAAAACGCTTCGAGCAGATCCGGCAGCTCTGTTTTTAGATAAAGAAAATTCAATCGCATTTGATACAAGTTCTTATCAATGGACCGACCAAAACTGGAAAGGAATTAAGCTTAAAGACTATCTTATTTATGAATTGCATACTGGTACATTTACACCAGAAGGAACTTTCGAATCTATCATTTCAAAATTAAATTATCTGGTAGATTTGGGCATCACCGCAATAGAAATTATGCCGATAAGCCAATTTTCTGGCGATAGAAATTGGGGTTATGATGGTGTTTTCCCTTTTGCAGTGCAAAACAGTTATGGTGGCCCGCAACAATTACAACGATTGGTAAATGCTTGTCATGATAAAGGTTTAGCCGTAATTTTAGATGTGGTGTACAATCACCTTGGTCCGGAAGGAAATTATTTTAGCGAATTTGCGCCTTACTTTACCGAAAAACACCACACACCTTGGGGAAGTGCTATAAATTTCGATGATTTTGGCAGTGAGGGTGTAAGAAACTACTACATTGAAAATGCGTTAATGTGGTTCCGCGATTTTCATATTGATGCACTGAGATTAGATGCTGTTCATGCAATCAAAGATTCAAGCGCAGAACATATTTTGGCCGAAATCAAACATCGCACCACTCAGCTAACTGAAATAACCGGACGTACTTATTATTTAATCGCAGAGTCTGATTTAAACGATAATCGATATATAAATCCTCTTGAGCATGGTGGCTATGGTATGGATGCCCAATGGATTGATGAATTTCATCATGCTTTGTGGGTTGCTGCCGGACAAGAAAAAAATGGTTATTATGCAGATTTTGACGGAATAACACACCTCGCCAAATCGTTTAATGATGCGTATGTGTATGATGGTCAATTCTCTAAACACCGCAACAAAAATTTTGGCAAACCGGCTAATAATCCAGGCGAACAATTCGTGGTTTTTTCTCAAAATCACGACCAGATTGGCAATCGTATGCTAGGTGAAAGAAGCAGCACTTTGGTGAGCTTCGAAATGTTAAAACTAATGGCTGCCACCGTTTTTGTTTCTCCATTTTTGCCCTTAATTTTTATGGGCGAAGAATGGGCTGAAACCAACCCTTTCCAATTTTTTATCAGCCATAACGAAAAAGAATTGGTTGATGCTGTGCGAAAAGGTAGAAAAGAAGAGTTTATTGCCTTTCATAGTGAGGGCGAAATACCCGACCCACAATTAGAATTGGCTTTTACGGCTTCAAAACTCGATTGGGAAAAACCTGCAATGGGCAATTATAAATTAATGCTCAATTACTACAAAAACCTGATTGCATTAAGAAAAAATAACGCTGCATTAAATACATTAGATAGAAAAGGCACTAAGGCGAAAGCCTATGAAGCCAAGAACACAATTGTATTAACTCGCAAAAGTACCAACCAAAAAATAATCTGTCTGCTTAATTTTTCAATTGATATTCAAAATATAGAAATAGAAAATTTATCAGATAAATGGGAACTTTTACTTGATTCATCAGATAAAAAGTATGTTGGACCTAACTTAAACAACACAAATTTTACGCACAACGGCATGGTAGATATTAATCCAGAATCCGTTTTAATTTTTTCACTTACCGATGAATAATCCATCTTCTACATATCGAATTCAATTTCACAAAGATTTTAATTTTAATGATTTTGAAAGAATTATCCCTTACTTGATAGATTTAGGGATTGACACCATTTATGCATCACCAATTTTTGAGGCAATTCCTGGGAGCACACATGGCTACGATGTAGTAAATCCACATAAACTAAATGCAGAAATTGGCACAGAAAAACAGCTTCTGGCTATTTCTAAAAAATTAAAAAAAGCAGGTATAAAATGGTTGCAGGATATTGTGCCAAACCACACGGCATTTCATCCTAAAAACCAAATGCTTATGGATGTTTTAGAAAATGGTTCCAAATCAAAATATGCTAACTTTTTCGATATCGATTTTGAAAAAAGCGATGGAAGATTGATGGTTCCTTTTTTGGGGGAAGATTCACAGCAAGCAATCAAAAATGGAAATGTTATTCTAAAAAAAATTAAAGGCAAATTTTTCTTAAGCGCAGGCGATTCAGATTGGCCGGTAAATCAAGAAACAGCAAATATTCTTCAAAAAGAAAACCTTAAAAAACGCAATAGCCAAACAGATTTCATACAGCAAATTGCCGATGCACAACATTACCGTTTATGCAACTGGCAAGAAACCAATAGCAATATCAATTACCGTCGGTTTTTTACGGTAAATGCGCTTATTTGTGTTAATATTCAACACGAAGAAGTTTTTAATGATTACCACAATTATATTTTCGAACTTTTTAATAAGGGCGTATTTCAAGGTTTTAGAATTGACCATATAGATGGACTTTACGACCCAAAATTATACCTGGAAATGTTAAGGAAAAAAGTTGGTGATGAGACATATCTGGTTGTAGAAAAAATTCTGGAACATGGCGAAGAAATGCCATCAGACTGGAAAATGGAAGGAAATACAGGTTACGATTTCCTGGCGATTTCAAATAACCTATTTACCAATACCGAAGCTGAAAATTCATTTAATAAACTTTATCAAAACGTTATCGGTAAAAAGCTAAACCCAGAAGAGCTTATTTATCAGAAGAAAAGCAACATTTTGTGGAAACACATGGCAGGCGAATTGGATAATCTATTTGAATTGTTTAATTCCTCAAATCTTTCACCAGAAAATGCAATTAGCAATAGGGATTTAAAAGAAGGAATAGCAGAGTTCTTGATTCAAATGCCTGTTTATAGATATTATCACTACGAATTTCCTCAGAAAGCGACTCATGTAGAAAAACTGCAAAGCATCATTCAAAAGATGATGGATAAAGAGGCTACAAAAGAGGTTGGTGAATTATTTTATAAGCTATTTATTCAAGAGCCACTTAAAAATACTGCTGAAGAAAATCAGAAACTGAGTCAATTTTACCAGCGCTGTATGCAGTTTACTGGTCCGCTGATGGCCAAAGGCGTTGAAGATACATTGATGTTTACCTACAACCGTTTTGTAGGGCATTCGGAAGTTGGCGATGCACCACATGCGTTTGGGCTTTCTATCAGTCAATTTCATGAAACCATGATTGACAGACAGAAAAACTGGCCTTTAAGTATGAATGGAAGTTCGACGCATGATACAAAAAAAGGAGAAGATTTTAGGGCAAGGTTAAACGTACTGACAGATGTTCCGCAGCAATGGAAAGAACTAATTAAGAAGCTTCAGGTTTCTGCAACCGAAATTCAAAACAGTTATCCAAAATTAAAAAAACTTCATAAAAACGACATTTACCTAATCTTTCAAACCGTTATCGGATCATTACCTTTTCCAGGTGAAGACAGCGATGATATTGGTATTCGCTTAGAACAATTCATAGAAAAAGCACTTAGAGAGGCAAAAAAACGTTCGAACTGGGAAAATCCAGATGAAAAATATGAGCAAAATTTGAAAGAATTTACTCAGAAACTTTTAGATAAAGAGCATCCAGCCTTAAAGTTGATAAATGATTTCATCAGTTCCATTTCAGAATTTACAATAATCAATAGTTTGGCTCAAGTAACTTTAAAATTTATGAGTCCTGGTGTTCCTGATGTGTATCAAGGAACTGAGCTTTGGGATTTAAGCCTGGTTGATCCAGATAACAGACGACCTGTTGATTATAATTTACGAAAGGAATTACTAAGTAGCATCAATGAAAATGCTTCATTAAAAAATATTTGGGAAGAAAGGTTATCAGGAAAAATAAAACTTTGGCTAACCCAAATTTTAGCTAAGTGCAGGAAGTCAGAAAAAGAAATTTTTGATTCTGGCACATACATTCCAATTTCAGTTACAGGTAAATATGCCGAACACATTTTGGCATTTGCCCGCCAGCTTAACGAAAAATGGATAATTACGGTAATACCTGTGGGTTTAGCAAAAGTAGCTGAAGAACAAAATTTGCCTGTTAATAAACTCAATTGGGATAATACGCAGATTATACTTCCACAAGAGGCGCCGCTAGAATGGTTAAATTTGTTGCATCAAAAAGAAGGGCATAAAGATATTTTAAATAACGGCATATTAATCAATCAGCTGTTTGTTGAGTTGCCAATTGCGATTATAAAATCTATACCGAAAAAGAAGAGTCGTTCTGCAGGTATTTTAATGCACATTTCATCTCTACCTTCAAAATTCGGTATTGGTGACATGGGTGCGGGCGCTTACAATTTTATTGACTTCCTACACAAATCAAGACAAAAATATTGGCAAATATTACCTTTAAATCCAACCAAGGCAGAAAATGGATATTCTCCGTATTCCAGCAATTCATCAACAGCGGGTAACATTTTGTTAATCAGTCCGGAAGAATTGCTAAACGAAGGCTTAATTACAGCAGCAGAGTTAAGTGCTGCAAAAATACCAATATCAAACAAAATAGATTTTGAAAAAGTAGAAACGCTAAAATTTAAGCTACTTAAAACGGCATATTCAAACTACTGTGAAAGCAGACCGAAAAGCCTTGAGAAAGCCTTTATCACTTTTTGCAAAACCGAAAGCGATTGGCTGGATAGCTTTGCTATTTATACTGCTATAAAAGCTCATCACCAAAATTTGGAATGGTACAATTGGCCTAAACCATACAAATTCCGCGATGCTGAAACCCTTCTGGATTTTGAAAAAACGTATAAAAGCGAAATAGAAGAAATAAAATGGCAACAATTTATTTTCTTTCGCCAATGGAAAAAGCTAAAAACTCTAGCCAATAAGAATGATATTCAAATCATTGGAGATTTACCTTTTTATCTGGATTATGATTCGGTAGAAGTTTGGTCGACACCTGAAAATTTTATTTTAGATGAGCAGTTAAACAAAGTTTTAGTTGCGGGTGTACCACCAGATTATTTTAATGAATTGGGCCAGCTTTGGGGTATGCCAATATTTAATTGGCCGTACATGAAGGGCAATAAGTATTCCTGGTGGCTAAATCGATTACAAAAAAACATGGAATTGTTCGATTTGTTGAGGTTAGATCACTTCAGAGCGTTTGCATCTTACTGGCAAGTTCCGGCAGAAAATACAGATGCAATTCATGGCAGTTGGGAAGACGGTCCAGGTGCCGAATTTTTTGAAATCATGAAATCGCATTTTGGCAAATTACCTTTCATTGCTGAAGATTTAGGAGAAACATCTGAAGCAGCGGAAGACATTATTAAAAAATTCGAGTTACCAGGAATGAAGGTACTTCAGTTTGCCTTTGGCGAACATATCGGAGATTCAATCCACGCCACACATAATTTTGACACACCGGATTGCACAGTGTATTCGGGAACGCACGATAACAATACAATTAAAGGTTGGTTTAAAAATGAAACCGATTCTGCTTTGCACAAACGCCTATTTGCATATACAGGAATACATGTAAATGAGAAGAATATAAATGAGATTATAATACGTTTATGCTATTCATCCATTGCAAAATTGGCAATTTTACCTATTCAAGATGTTTTAGGACTAGATAGCGAAGCACGAATAAATATGCCCGGAACAAATAATAATATAAACTGGAGATGGGTTGTTTCTGCTGAAGCTTTGAATAAAAAAGTTGCAGATAAGATTAAATTTATGGTAGAACTTTATGGCAGGGTTTAAGTTATATAGCTAACGTTTAAGTGTGCTTAATAAAAGCACTTATCACTAATAAATCAATGCCGGCTAAACCTCACCCTGTCAATGTCAGTAGTTTTTTGTTTTGTCATAACATCCCTCTCCTGAAAGAGAGGGAAAACAAGGACTGTGCTTTTAACCCTTGATAATGATGAATATAAAAATAACTTCATATTTCTTAAGCAACTTAAAAATCGACTATTAATACCCCATCAAAAAAACTGAATGTTAAAACCTGTGCATCACTCACTGACTGCAAATCCCTCTCTTCAAGGAGAGGGAAAGCACAACAAAGGCCAAATCAAAACCTTTGATAGGGTGAGGTAAAAAAGGTTTTTGATTTGGCCGGTACAGATTAGAAAATTTTAATAAATGATACAGCCTCTTTGCTATCCATTAAAAAAATTATTCAATTTCGATTTGACGAGAAACCATTTTAGCTTCTTCACGCTTTGCGATGTTTATGGTTAAAATTCCATCGTTGTATTTAGCATCGATTTGTTCTGCGTTTGCAGTTTCTGGCAGTGTGAACGACCTTGTAAATGAAGTATAGCTAAATTCACGTTTTGCATAATTTCGGTCTTGATAATCATCCTGATAAGATTTATCGACTGAAATTGTTAGCACATCTCCATCCAGTTTTATTCTGAAATCATCTTTCTGTAGCCCTGGTGCAGCAAGTTCGATGTGAAAATTATCGGTAGATTCACTGATATTGGTAGCAGGTACACGCGATACCAATCTATCTGCAAAAAATGTGTCGTTAAAGATAGAATCGAACACATTACTCATTTCTGGTAAAGCACCATTTTTCTTGTTTTGAGAATTAAATTTAACCAGTGTCATAGGTTTTTCCTCCTTAATTTGATTTAATGATTAAAACTAATAATTAATTAAACTCTTTATTTTTCGTGATGGATAAATCAAGCTATATGCCAATTGAATATTGAATAATAATTGCTGAAAATTTTTCATAAAATCCGCAAATTTTTCAGTTTAAAATGTCAAAAATTCAGACAGCTTATTCCAAAATTGGTATACATTCTAGCGATATCTAACGCATTTTTATTAAATAGAAAAATTGTCCCAAATCTGGGTTTTCATCACAAAAAATAGCAATTACAAACTCATAACACAATTTTTAATATTTCTAATGCCATTTTAATTTAAACAGCTGATAATTAACAACTTTACACGATGTGATCATTCAAAATAACAACACATACCGTATTATTAAAAATACAGACTTTTTAATTTATGTAATCATTTGTTTTACTGCATTTTAAGTTCGTGTAAAAATCGCTTTGATTAGAAACTCTACTCTTGATTAGGGGTTACTTTTGTTAGAAATTACAATCTTAAACTACATTCCTATTAGTTTTAAGATACGCTCTCATTAACCTAGTTTTTGAATTTTTTTTTCCAAATGTCCACTATAAATTATTAACGGACATGGGATTTATGTGCAAGTGATTAAGAAAAATGAATAAAAAAGCAGTATATACCCTATTATGCTTATTGTTTTTTAAAATACTTACCGTTGGAATTGCAAATGCATTTCCGAACAGTACACCTATTGCAGATGATTTCTTACCTAATGAAAAAGGGAATTTTAAGACATCATTAACATTTAAATCATCTTTAAACGATTTATTAGCAGATTCTGATAATCATAAATCCAATCTATTCGTACCAACCTACTCTACCCATTATATTGCACCTGCGCCTTGGCAATATTGGAATAAAGCCAATCAGATTGTAATTACGACAGAAAGTACATCAACTATTTCTGGTAGTATTTATAAAAGTAACGGAGCTAAACTGTATGATTTTACAACTGTTGCTAATACACCTTTTGTAAGAGTTGTAACTAATGATGCACCTTCAACCACTCCCACCCATCAACTCAATACAGTTTTAGCTGGTGCCGGTTTAATCGTAATTGCAAACGGAACAATTGCTGTAAACTTGCGAAACATCGCTTCTGATAATTTGGGCGGCGATGGAAATGACGCTCAGATTAAAGGAAATGCATCGTTATTCAGTTTTGGTGATGCTGCAATTGGAACTGCATTTAGGGTAGGCTATTATAGAGATGGAACACTAAGTGGTTCTGAATTACCTATTTATAGCATAATGGCTATAGAAAACAATACGGTGGTTAAAATTGCTGGTGTTGCAACTGCAACCTTAAATAAAGGGGAGAGTTATCTATTTCAAAGCCCCATTGGAACGCTGGTCGAGTCGTCAGGTCCGGCAGTTATGAATACCGGAGCCAGATTAGATGCACCGGAAGGATGTGGTGATGGCGCCTACAATCCTATTCCCCCAATCGTGTCTTTAGGTTCTGAATATGTTATTGTTAAAGGTGAAGGTAATCTTACAGCCGAACAAACCACTGTAATAGCTTCAGAACCAAACACAAAATTTTATGTTGAATTTTATGATGAGAACGGGGTTTTTAAGCGTAGAGAAGATTTTACGATTTCTGCAGCTGGAGGTTTTAAAACCTTTAAACATGGCTATATTAATGGTACAAACTGGAGTACGACAAATAATGGAAAGTTCTCATCATCAAGAATTGTAGCTGAAAAAGACGTACTTGTATTTTCGGGAACGGGTGGTATTTCTGTTGGTGGAGGTTGTGAAGTAGATGTTGCAGCACTTGTGCCAATTGAAAAATGCGGTGGTTCCAAAAATGTAGAAACTTATAAGTTTACCTCCTATACAGAAAGTGCATTAAGTTATTTTGGATACATTTTAACCAATTCACCAACTGACGTTATTAATCTAAAAACGACAACAGGTAACAAAAATATCGAAAGCATTCCATCAGTAGGAAATAGAAAACCACTAGGCACTTCGGGTTTATATCTTATTAAATTTACCGATGCTGATATTGGCAAACCAAACGTGATAACCTTAAGTAGCAACACGAGGCTTACCGTTTCGATGGTGCAGCAAGGTGATGGTTTCTCGATGTCTAATTTTATATCTCGATTTGCGGAAAAAGCCGGACAACCAACAGTAGATAAAACGGACTGTTCGGCTGCCATTTTAACTGCACAACCGTCTGATGCAAGAGGATATAAATGGTATTTCAATGGTGTTGAAATTAATGGTGCTACAGCTAATACTTATGTGGCTAAGGCTTCAGGAAATTATACGTTAACTGTAGAACTTGAATGCGGAATGAGTGCACAATCTTTGCCGCTTATTATTTCGCTTTGCGATATCGATCGCTCTATAAAAAAGACGGTAGATAAAGCATTACCAAATTTGGGCGAAGAAGTTTCATTCAAACTGGTAGCCGAAAACTTAGGTTCGGGCAATGCGATTGGGGTTTCGGTTTTAGATAAACTTCCGGCTGGATATACCTATGTATCACACACGACTGCTACTGGAAGTTATGACAGTGCTACCGGTATTTGGTCGATAGGTGGAATGAATAGTGGAGCAAGTGCTGAACTAATTATAAATGCGAAGGTTGCACAAGATGGTACTAACATAAATAAAGCAAAAATTACTGGCACGCAGACTGACATCAATCCTAATAATGATGAAAGCGAAATATCAACTCGTACAGAGTTGGGTACGGTAACATTAGTACCCCAAGGTTCTCCCGACCGAAGTGTTTGTTTGAATACTGCAATCGAAGAAATAGTTTACAAAATTGGAGGTGGAGCATCATCAGCTGTTGTTACAAATTTGCCTGCAGGATTTAATTATACCCAAGAAGGTGATTTGATTAAAATTACTGGTTCATCCAATGTTCCTACACTACCAGAAGGAACTACTTATACCATTACCACAGTTGGTGGCATTCCTGCTTCAAAATCAGGTATTATTGTAGTGAAACCAAATGTAAGCGCTCCTGTATTTATGTCTGAACTTGCTACAGAACGTTGTGCTGGAAGTGGTGAAATCACTTATTCGGCAACTGCTACAAATAGCGAATCAATTGTTTATCAACTTGCTCCCACGAATGCAGGTACGATTAATGCCGCTACGGGACTTGTTAGTTGGGCAGCTGAATTTGTAGGAGAAGCAACTGTTAGAGCTACCGCAAAAGGTTGCGATCAAAAGTTTACTGAATTTAAAATTAACGTATTACCTCGGCCGTTAGCACCAACTGCACCAGATCCAGTATATTGCCAAAACCAAACTGGAGTTTTAGCACTTACAGCAACCACCGAACGCGATGCAACTTTAGTTTGGTATGATTCAAACAAACAAGTTCTTTCGGAAGCACCAATACCTTCCACTGCTACAGCAGGAACTCAAATATTTTATGTAGCTCAGAAATTCGATATCGGTTGCGAAGGTGAAAAGACTGAAATTAAGGTTACCATCAATCCTACTCCTTCTAAGCCAACTGCACCAAATCCAGTGTATTGCCAAAACCAAACCGGAGTTCCTGAGCTTACTGCAACTGCATCAACTGACGCAACTTTGGTTTGGTACAATGAATCCGGACAGGTTTTGCCATCTACACCAACACCTTCAACTGCTACAGTTGGAACTCAAAAATACTATGTTGCTCAGAAATTTCCTACAGGATGCGAAGGTCCGAAAGCAGAAATAGTGGTAACTATTAATCCGCTTCCTGCAGCTCCAGCTGTTTCTGCTACTTTATCGTATTGCCAAAATCAAACTGGAGTTCTTGCACTTTCTGCAAATCCAGACGCCAATGCAACCTTAGTTTGGTACAACGAATCCGGACAAGTTTTGCCATCTGCTCCAACACCTTCAACTGCTGTTGCTGGAACATTTAAACATTATGTTGCGCAGAAATTTTCTACAGGCTGTGAAGGTCCGAAAGCAGAAATAGTGGTAACTATTAATCCGCTTCCCGCAGCTCCGACTGTTTCAAATTTAACATATTGTCAAAACCAAACTGGAGTTCCTGCACTTACTGCGAATCCCAATTCCAATGCAACCTTAGTTTGGTACAATGAATCCGGACAGGTTTTGCCATCTACACCAACACCTTCAACTGCTACAGTTGGAACTCAAAAATACTATGTTGCTCAGAAATTTCCTACAGGATGTGAAGGTCCGAAAGCGGAAATAGTGGTAACCGTTAATCCACTTCCTGGAGCTCCAACTGTTTCTGCTACTTTAGCATATTGCCAAAATCAAACTGGAGTTCCAGCTCTTACTGCAACCTCATCAAATGGTGCAACTTTAGTTTGGTATAATGAATCCGGACAGGTTTTGCCATCTACACCAACACCTTCAACTGCTACAGTTGGAACTCAAAAATACTATGTTGCTCAGAAATTTCCTACAGGATGTGAAGGTCCGAAAGCGGAAATAGTGGTAACCGTTAATCCACTTCCTAGAGCTTCAACTGTTTCTGCTACTTTAGCATATTGCCAAAACCAAACTGGAGTTCCTGAGCTTACTGCAAATCCAGACGCCAATGCAACCTTAGTTTGGTACAATGAAGCCGGACAAGTTTTGCCATCTGCACCAACACCTTCAACTGCGACAGTTGGAACTCAGAAATATTATGTTGCACAGAAATTTTCTACAGGATGTGAAGGTTCGAAAGCGGAGATAGTGGTAACCATCAATCCGATTCCTGCAGCCCCAACTGTTTCTGCTACTTTAGCATATTGCCAAAATCAAACTGGAGTTCCTGAACTTATTGCAAATCCAGACGCCAATGCAACCTTAGTTTGGTACAATGAAACTGGACAAGTTTTGCCATCTGCTCCAACACCTTCAACTGCTACAGTTGGAACTCAAAAATACTATGTTGCGCAAAAATTTTCTATAGGATGTGAAGGTCCAAAAGCGGAAATAGTGGTAACCATTAATCCGATTCCTGCAGCCCCAACTGTTTCTGCTACTTTAGCATATTGCCAAAATCAAACCGGAGTTCCAGCTCTTACTGCAAATCCAGACGCCAATGCAACCTTAGTTTGGTACAACGAAACTGGACAAGTTTTGCCATCTGCTCCAACACCTTCAACTGCTACAGTTGGAATTCAGAAATATTTTGTTGCCCAGAAATTCGCTACAGGATGTGAAGGTCCGAAAGCGGAAATAGTGGTAACCGTTAATCCACTTCCTGGAGCTCCAACTGTTTCTGCGACTTTATCGTATTGCCAAAATCAATCTGGTGTTCCTGAGCTTTCTGCAAATCCAGACGCCAATGCAACTTTGGTTTGGTACAATGAAGCAGGACAAGTTTTGCCATCTGCTCCAACACCTTCAACTGCTACAGTTGGAACTCAAAAATACTATGTTGCTCAAAAGCTTATAAATGGTTGCGAAAGTGAAAAGGCGGAAATAGTGGTAACCATTAATCCTCTTCCAGCAGCCCCAACTGTTTCAAATTTAACTTACTGTCAAAACCAAACTGGAATTCCTGCACTTACCGCATCGGCGTCAAGTGGTGCAACTTTGGTTTGGTACAATGAAAGTGGTCAAGTTCTTTCTGCTGCTCCAACACCTTCAACCGCTACAGTTGGAACACTTAAATATTATGTTGCGCAGAAATTTTCTACAGGATGCGAAGGTCCAAAAGCAGAGATAGTGGTAACCATTAATCCGCTTCCAGCAGCCCCAACTGTTTCTGCCACTTTAGCATATTGCCAAAATCAAACTGGAGTTCCAGCTCTTACTGCAACCTCATCAAATGGTGCAACTTTAGTTCGGTATAATGAAGCAGGACAAGTTTTGCCATCTGCTCCAACACCTTCAACTGCTACAGTTGGAACTCAAAAATACTATGTTGCTCAAAAGCTTATAAATGGTTGCGAAAGTGAAAAGGCGGAAATTACGGTTACCATCAACCCAACTCCTTCTAAGCCAACCGCAACAAATCCAGTATATTGCCAAAACCAAACTGGAATTCCTGAACTTACTGCAAGTACATCAACTGACGCAACTTTGGTTTGGTACAATGAAGCAGGACAAGTTTTGCCATCTGCTCCAACACCTTCAACTGCTACAGTTGGAACTAAAAAATATTATGTTGCTCAAAAGCTTATAAATGGTTGCGAAAGTGAAAAGGCGGAAATTACGGTTACCATCAATCCTACTCTTTCTAAGCCAACCGCACCAAATCCAGTATATTGCCAAAACCAAACTGGAGTTCCTGAACTTACTGCAAGTACATCAACTGACGCAACTTTGGTTTGGTACAATGAAGCAGGACAAGTTTTGCCATCTGCTCCAACACCTTCAACTGCGATAGTTGGAACTAAAAAATATTATGTTGCTCAAAAGCTTATAAATAGTTGCGAAAGTGAAAAGGCGGAAATAGTGGTAACCATTAATTCGCTTCCTGCAGTTCCAGCTGTTTCTGCTACTTTATCGTATTGCCAAAATCAAACTGGAGTTCCTGAGCTTATTGCAAATCCAGCCGCCAATGCAACCTTAGTTTGGTACAATGAATCCGGACAGGTTTTGACATCTGCTCCGACACCTTCAACTGCGACAGTTGGAACTAAAAAATATTATGTTGCTCAAAAGCTTATAAATGGTTGCGAAAGTGAAAAGGCGGAAATTACGGTTACCATTAATCCGCTTCCTGCAGCTCCAGCTGTTTCTGCTGCTTTATCGTATTGCCAAAATCAAACTGGAGTTCCTGAACTTTCTGCAAATCCAGACGCCAATGCAACCTTAGTTTGGTACAACGAAACTGGACAAGTTTTGCCATCTGCTCCAACACCTTCAACTGCTACAGTTGGAATTCAGAAATATTTTGTTGCCCAGAAATTCGCTACAGGATGTGAAGGTCCGAAAGCGGAGATAGTGATAACCATTAATCCGCTTCCAGCAGCTCCGACTGTTTCTACTACTTTAGCATATTGCCTAAATCAAACTGGAGTTCCTGAGCTTACTGCAAATCCAGACGCCAATGCAGCCTTAGTTTGGTATAATGAAGCAGGACAAGTTTTGCCATCTGCTCCAACACCTTCAACTGCTACAGTTGGAACTCAAAAATATTTTGTTGCTCAAAAGCTTATAAATGGTTGCGAAAGTGAAAAGGCGGAAATTACGGTTACCATCAACCCAACTCCTTCTAAGCCAACCGCACCAAATCAAGTGTATTGCCAAAACCAAACTGGAGTTCCTGAACTTACTGCATCTGCATTAACTGGCGCAACCTTAGTTTGGTACAATGAATCCGGACAGGTTTTGCCATCTACACCAACACCTTCAACTGCTACAGTTGGAACTAAGAAATATTATGTTGCTCAAAAATTTTCTACAGGGTGTGAAGGTCCAAAAGCAGAGATAGTGGTAACCATTAATCCGATTCCTGCAGCTCCAGCTGTTTCTGCTACTTTATCGTATTGCCAAAATCAAATTGGAGTTCCAGAACTTACTGCAACTCCATCGACTGACGCAACTTTGGCTTGGTACAATGAATCCGGACAGGTTTTGACATCTGCTCCAATACCTTCAACTGCGACAGTTGGAACTCAGAAATACTTTGTTGCTCAAAAATTTTCTACAGGGTGTGAAGGTCCAAAAGCAGAGATAGTGGTAACCATTAATCTGCTTCCTGCACTTCCAACTGTTTCTGCTACTTTATCGTATTGCCAAAATCAAACTGGAGTTCCTGCACTTACTGCAAATCCCGATGCCAATGCAACCTTAGTTTGGTACAACGAAACTGGACAAGTTCTGCCATCTGCACCAACACCTTCAACTGCTACAGTTGGAACTCAAAAATATTATGTTGCGCAGAAATTTCCTACAGGATGTGAAAGTCCGAAAGCGGAAATATTGGTAACCATTAATCCGCTTCCTGCAGCTCCAACTGTTTCCGGTACTTTATCATATTGCCAAAATCAAAAGGCAGTTCCTGCACTTACTGCAACGGCATCAAGTGGTGCAACTTTGGTTTGGTACAATGAAGCCGGACAAATTCTTCCGTCTGCTCCGACACCTTCAATTGCGACAGTTGGAATTCAGAAATATTTTGTTGCCCAGAAATTTTCTACAGGATGTGAAGGTCCGAAATCGGAAATAGTGGTAACCATTATTCCTTTAGGTACTAAACCTTTAATTACCAGTAGCGGCAACCTTCAATTTTGTTTAGGCGGTTCAGTTATTTTAACATCTTCAACTGCTCATCAATATCAATGGTATAAAGATAATCAGCCCATAAATGGTGCGACAGGCAAGAGCATAACAATTACTTTGAGCGGAGAATATCGTATCGAAACCAAGAATATCAATGGTTGTTCTTCCTTAATTTCTGATCCTGTTATCATTATAAATGAAGGAACGCCAACAAAGCCATCGATTACTGCAACTACTGCTATAGAACTTTGTAAAGGTGAAAAAGCAACGCTAAAATCATCTGCATCAACGGGAAATCAATGGTACAGAAATGGAAGCATCATCCCAGGGGCAATTGATCAGATTTTTCAAACCTCTCTAGATGGTAGCTACACAGTAAAAACTAAAACCCCAGCTGGTTGCGAAAGCTTAATGTCTGAACCAATTTCTATAATATTTAAAGATTTATTGCCTCCGCCATCAATTTCTCCTGTTGGTGAGCAAGTAATTTGCAGAGGTGGCAGAGTAACATTAAGCTCGTCATCATCTACGGGCAACCAATGGTTCAAAGATGGGGTATTAATTCCGGGTGCAGTAAACCAAACCTATGTAGCTACTTCAGGTGGCATTTATTCGGCAAAAGCTATTAATACAACGGGTTGCGGAGGTACGATTTCAAACATCGTTCAGGTTAACGAAGTTGATTTTAAAATTTCCCTATCAGCAAATGATGAATTTAGCCAACCAGATGGAAGCATCGTTTTAAAAACATCATCAAACTTAAAATATAAAGTGGTTAGTTGGTCGCCTCAAAATTTATTTCAAAAACAAGATGCTACAACTCAAAGCTTAAATTTAAAATCCAATGTAAATGTTGTTGTAAATGTGATGTCGGAAAATGGTTGTATAACCTCTGCTAGTTTGGCTTTAAACTATACAAAGAAAAGAGATTTATTTATTCCAAACACCTTTACACCAAACGCTGATGGCAAAAACGACTTCGTTAAAGTTTACGGTAATGAAATAGATGCCGTAGAATTTATGGTATATACCCAATGGGGCGAATTAATTTATAGATCAAAAGAAAAAGATGCATCTTGGGATGGGAATTACAGAGGTTTGCCTCAACCCGTTGGTGTTTACTTATATAAATGTGTGGTTCGGTTTAACGATGGAGAAGAACTTACAAAACATGGTGCAATTAATTTGTTGAGGTAGTATGAGGAACGTGTTTTTTTTAGTTTTTTTTCTGGTGGCTTTTAAAACCTATGCCCAGGTAGATCCTCATTTTTCACAATATTATGCTTATGCCCTTTGGATGAATCCTGCACTTGCAGGCGCATCTCAGATGGATTACAGAGCAACACTGATACACAGAAGTCAGAGTTTTGGTAATGTAAATACCTTTAATACTGATGGTTTATCGGCCGAGCTAACCACTAACCGAAACATAAATATTGGTGTAAATATTTTAAACCAAACGGCTACAAGTGGCGGCTATGGTTACATAAATGGTAGTTTATCTCTTGCCTACACCGGTATAAAATTTGGTTATAACGAAGATTATAATTTTATTTTTGGGATAAACGCCGGTTTTTTGAATCGAAGATTTGATAGCAGTAGATTTCAACTTGGCGACCAATATCAATCTGGAGTTGGTTTTAATCCAGTAATTCCTACTGCAGATAATTTCAACAACAATGCTTCTACTGTTTTAGATGCTGGTGCAGGTGTTGCCTTTTTTGATACCAACCCGCTCAAAAAAGCCAATTTATTTGCTGCATTTTCTATGAATCATTTAACCCGACCGGTAGATCCGTTTGTGAACTCGCAGGGGAAATATTATTTACCAATTCGTTATCTGGTAAATGCCGGTGTGAGTATTAAATTGAAAAATAATATGGTGGTTATTCCGCACATCATGTATGCAAGGCAAGGCAATGCACAAGAACGTATGGCAGGTGTTTATCTGTCAGTTCCATCGGGTAATACATCTGAAGTGATATTGGGAGGAAACATTCGTTATAAAGATGCAATCGTTCCTTACGGAGGATTTACATTTAATAATTTTACGCTAGGCTTAAGCTACGATATTAACCCAGCACTTAACACAGCAGGAACAAACACAAATACTTTCGAAATTTCATTAACTTTTTTCAAACGTAAATCAGAAAATTACCGAGGCATTCGGTGTCCGGTGTTTTAACAGGATAGATTATTTCCATCCTAAAGCTATTCGTCTCAACCTCTTCAAATCTAATTTTCGTAAATTATTTTAAGGTGATTATTACTTTTAATATTTTCTTAAAAATTAGGTTGTTGGGATATACTCCTCTAAATTCATCAGCATGTGGACCATAAGCAAAAACGGGCACCATAATGTTTGTGTGGTCATCTGTACTGAAATTTCCAGTAATTTTTCCGTTTTTCGTATCCGCATCAAGAAGTGATAAACCACCGGTTTCATGGTCTGCGGTAACGATAACAAGTGTTTCACCATCTTTATCGGCAATTCGCAAAGCAGCTTCAATCGTTTTATCAAAATCAA
The DNA here is from genome assembly GCF_003725795.1 of Pedobacter jejuensis. GTDB lineage: Bacteria > Bacteroidota > Bacteroidia > Sphingobacteriales > Sphingobacteriaceae > Pedobacter > Pedobacter jejuensis. The sequence goes on from NZ_RBEE01000004.1 coordinate 160,893, forward strand.
GCATTTCGGTAACCAAATAAGGTAGATCATTCGCATGTCCTCCATGGTCTATTTGAGCACCTTCAGCCATAATAAAATAGCCTTTTTTATTCTTTTTGAGTAGTTCAACAGTTTTTAACAGCGACTGTTTTAAAACATCTCCTCGCCCTTTCAATACCGAACGGGTATCTTCGTTTGGTAGCAAAACCAATTGCTTACCCGAAACCTGTTTCTCAAATTCAGGAAAGCTTTTGTTCAAAACAAATCCTGATTGTGTTAGTGCACTCGCTAAACCTGTATTTTTATTATTTAAAAAAGCTTGCTGATTGGAGCCAACCAAAATTTCTACTTTTGATTTTAACAAATCAGCAGCGATTTCATTGCTCATGGTGCGTTCGGTTTGGTGAGCATAAAATGCCGCTGGAGTTGCATCGGTAATATCGCCAACGCTTATAATTCCACTCTTAATACCAAAGCCGTAAAGCGTATCAACCAGGTTTGTTCTCTTTTTATTATCAGTTCCCATACCAATGTACCTGTTATTTGTTTTCTCTCCTGTAGCCATTGCTGTAGCTCCAGCTGCCGAATCGGTATTATCAGAATTAGCTGCACCAGTTTGAGAAAAGCCAATGTTTTTAATTCTGGCTAGATTTAAATCTCCGTGATTGGCAATTAAACCGGCATGAATCTGGGCAAGTCCCATCCCATCGCCAATTAATAAAATAACATTTTTAACTTTCTTATTTGCTCCATCTGATTGATAACTGGGTGTGTAAATCGGGTATGGAGTAGCGTTGGTAAAAGTCAATTTATCTTGATGAGCGTAAAAATCGGCCAATTGAGCCGGATGATCGGTATTTATCCAATCTACACCTAACCTACCAAGAACAATCCATGTATTCTTACTATCAACTGTAGCCCAAAACCTAAAAGGCTTTTTAAGATTATGTGCATCATCAACTACTTGTTTAAGCTTGGCATAATCTGTTGGCGTTGGTACGCCTTTACCATTCCAAACCGTATATTTTTTAATATCCTGACTTATCATTGCAACATGCTTCAATTCATCAGCAGAATATTTTATGCCTGGACGACCATCAAAAGAGATATAATCTGGCCAATCCATAAATTTTGAAGGAACAGGCATATCTCCACTAATTACGATTTTAATTGCTTTGCTATTTTTGCTTACATCGAATACATCGCCGAAGGCCTTCAATTCTGATATAAGCTTGTTCAAAACATTAATATGGTCTTGCTTTATATCGATAACCAATTGAAGCGTTTGCTCAGAATTTTTAAATGCCTGGTTGCCATTCTCTTTAAATAATTTTGCTAATGGCGATAGATAAAGCTGAGTTAATGTACGTCCAGGTTTAATCTCTGAATTTTCATGCGCTACGTAAAGTTCGTTGTCTTTTAAAAAAACATCAGCTTCTACTGATCCCATTTTAGCATAATAGGCCTGTAAAAGAGGAATATCTTGATGGTAATCGTTATGACTGTGTCCTCTAGTATTGCCATTTGTTTGTGCCCAAGTTAGTGAAGGGAACACCAACATGATGGCTAAAATTTTTATGTAGGAAATTTTCATTTTATGCAATGTGATAATATTATTATTTAAAGGACTTACCGTATTCAGGATTTTTCGCGGTGTTCGGCTAATTTTTTTTTGCAGCAAAAAAACAACTTTGGTGTGAAGTTAATATTAAGCTGATGATAACAAACAGAAGTGGAAGTAACAAAAGCTAATTAACCTGAGTTCTATTATTAATTGCCTTCACATTAGTAATGAGCTGCCTTTTTTTTTACAGGAGAGATGCTGAAATAAATTCAGCATGACGTGTCGTAGAATCGAACTCATGTAAATAGTTAACCAAAATTTAAAATCTCTTTGCATAATCAGCAAATTATTTATCGCTCATTTTGAACACAGATTCCTGCGTTTTAAATACAACCCAGAATCTGCAATCAATGATATTTGTATTCGTTAATCAACAGAAAAGATGAATTATAAAATTTTAGGAAATACAGGATTAAAGGTATCAACACTTTGCCTGGGCACAATGAATTACGGCGGAAAAGGTTTTTTTGGCTACATGGGTAATTTGGATCAAAAAGAGGTTGATGAACAAATTAAAACCGTAACGGATGCAGGCGTTAACTTTATTGACACGGCAAACATTTATTCGGAGGGGCAATCGGAAATTATGATTGGCAATGCTATCAAAAACCTTTCGATTAATAGAGATGATTTAGTACTCGCTACAAAGGTTAGAGGTTCTATGGGGCAAAGTGAGAACGACAGAGGACTTTCGAAAAAACACATCATCCAGCAGGTAGAAGCGAGTTTAAAAAGATTAGGTACAGATTACATCGACCTTTACCAAATCCACACGGTAGATCCGCTTACGCCAATTGAAGAAACGATTAGAACTTTAAATGATTTGGTTCGCAGTGGTAAAATAAGGTATTTTGGCGCAAGTAATATGGCTGCATGGCAATTGATGAAAGGTTTAGCCTATTCACAGTATAATAATTTAGATAGATTTGCTTCGCTTCAGGCCAATTATTCTTTAGATGTTAGAGATGTTGAGCGTGAAATTGTTCCTTTATTATTGGATCAAAAAGTTGGTATGATGATTTGGAGTCCTTTAAGTGGTGGCTTGCTTACTGGAAAGTACAAACGAGATGGAAACAAAGAAGCTGGTAGGTTGAACAGTTTTCCATTCCCTCCTTTCCACGAAGAACGAGCGTATGATGTATTAGATGTTCTTGCGCCAATGGCCGAGGAAAAACAGGTATCAATCGCTCAATTGGCATTAGCCTGGTTGCTACAACAACCTGTGGTAAGTAGTGTAATCATTGGAGCTACAAAACTGCATCAGCTTAAAGATAATTTAAAAGCCGTTGATGTTAAATTTTCACCAGAAGAATTAAACTTATTAAATGATGTAAGCAAACTACCAGTCGAATACCCTGCAAATGTGCTCGAAGCTATGACATCTGACAGAAGTTCGGGAGTTGACTTTTTAAATGCCTAAATTTATAAATCCCAAAAGCATAATTTAAAAAGGCTTTAGTTTTGATAATGAAAAATACATCTCCTAACATCAAAAAAATAGATTCGGTAAAGGAACTGCATTCGTTTATGGGTTTACCAAGTCCGTTAAATCCATTAATTACCATTATAGATCATTCTAAAATCAATAATATTAGCGACCAGAAAATGCTTTTCGCATTCTACAATATTTCGATTAAAAGAGGCTTTAAAGGGAAATTAAAATATGGTAGAAACCACTATGATTTTGATGATGGAAGCATGTCTTTCATAGCGCCAAACCAAATTCTAAGCGTAGATAAAGATGAGGATAGAAACATGGATGGATGGTCTTTAATGTTTCATCCCGGTTTAATTGTGCAATATCCATTAGGTACGGCAATAAAAAATTATGGATATTTTTCGTATTCCGTAAATGAGGCTTTACACCTTTCAGCTGAAGAAGAAGTTACAATAGAAACAATTGTAAAAAACATTCAAAAAGAGATAGAATCCAGGTTGGATAATTTTAGTCAGGATGTAATTGTATCCAATCTCGAATTGCTTTTAAGCTATTGCAATCGTTTTTACAACAGGCAATTTATTACCAGGAAAATGGCAAAAAGCGACTTACTAACTAAATTTGAAACAATTTTAGAACAATACTTCAGTGGGAATTCTGATTACATCATACCAAGTGTTGAAAAATTAGCCGGCGAATTAAATGTTTCATCAGCCTATTTGAGTGATATGTTAAGAACTGTAACCGGACAAAATACGCAGCAACACATACATGATAAACTCATTGAAAAAGCGAAAGAAATTTTAATGAGTACAAATTTAACTGCTAGTGAAATTGCATACCAGTTGGGTTTTGAATATCCACAATCGTTTAGCAAGTTATTTAAAAGCAAAACGAAGTTAACACCAATTGAATACCGAAACAGTTTTAACTAATCGATTTTTCATTTAAATCAGTTTTCCGAAACCGAAAAAGGTTTCGGAAAACTGTACATATTAGTAACCTGGATTTTGGGTTAGGTTTTTATTTAATTGAATTTCTCGGGTTGGAATTGGATACAAAGCCAATGTTGAAACAATATTTCCAATCTGACCATTTGCAGGAACAAAATTCGCTTTATGGGCTTGCATTACTGGAACCATGGTTCCCCATCTAATTAAATCAAACCATCTTTCTCCTTCAAAACAAAGTTCAACCCTTCTTTCATGTTGTATGGTTGCTCTTGCATCTGTTTGAGAAAGACCAGTTTTAGGTGCAAGATTAGATCTTGTACGAATAAGATTCAATTGCGTTAATGCTTGCGTTGTTTTATTATTTTCGTTCAAAGCTTCAGCATACAATAAAATCACATCGCTGTAGCGTAAAATCGGCCAATCGTTATCGCCCTCGCTATTTGCACCAACACTTTGGTAAACAAACTTTTTAGCATAGTAATAAATCAATGTACCAGAAGCGTACACACCAATTGCTGTATTTAGGCGATTATCGCCAGGTTCGAATGTGGTATAAAGATCCCGCGTTCCGCTATTGTTACTATTTCCGGTAACCGCTGTAATGGTAGTACCCGATGGTTGAGGCACAAAACTTCTCGCAAAAGTATTGCCTTCTCCAAAACCTCCACCAATGTACTGAACGGCAAAGATTATATCTCTGTTGTTATCTTTCCCCTGTCCAAAAATTTGATCGTAAGGCAACAATGTTCCAGAAGTAGATGCAACAGTAGCAAGAATTGCTTCAGCTTGCGGAAACTTACTTTGAAACATATATACTTTACCCAAAAGTGCGTTGGCTGCAATACTTGTTGCCCGACCTACATCTGCACTGGTATAACTTGCCGGCAAAACTGCTGCAGCTTCTGTTAAGTCTTTCTCTATTTGTGCATAAACTGCCGCGGCAGATGCCCGGTTATAACTATAAGCCTGGCTTTCTGATGTAATCTCATTAAGAACCAATGGCACACCACCAAACATTCTTACCAAATTAAAATACATTAAAGCACGAAGAAATTTAGCTTGCCCGATATAACTATTGCGGTTTGCATCCGTCATAGGCGGTGTAGCAACATGCTCTAATACAATGTTTGCGTAGGCAATGGCAGCATAAAACCTTGCCCAGGCTCCCTGTAAATTTGCTGAATTAGCCGTCCAGGTTAATTTATCTTGTTCGCCATACAAAACTTCGCTTTCTCCATACGTTTGAGCATTATCTGATGGAAGTTCTCCAAAACCATATTGTTCATTATAAATCGGTCGCAAACTACTGTAAGCACCAGTTAAAGCAGATTTTATATCAATTTCTGTATTGTAAAATGTGTTTACCGGAACAATACCCTTCGGCGTTAATTCTACAAAAGATTTTTTGCAGGACGTTATAACCAAACTAAAAGTAAGTAAGGATATACTGCAGATGATTATTTTATTAATTTTCATGATCATTTAGTGTTAAAGCAATTAAAATCCAAAATTGATACCCAATATAATTGTACGTGCAGTTGGATAGGTTCCCTGATCTACACCTGGAGTTGTAGGATCGCCACCCATTATATTTGCCTCCGGATTATAGCCAGAATATTTAGTGATAAGGAATGGATTTTGAGCAGTTACATATATCCTTGCAGATTTAATGGCTATTTTTTGTAATAAATTATCATTAATGCGATATCCTAAAGTGATATTTCTCAACCGCAAGAAGGATCCATTTTCAACCGCTAAACTTGATAAAGCTGGTCCGGGAAGTGCCCCTGTTGAAACCGGACTTGGATATAAAACATCTCTTGTTGGAAAAGCCGGATCGAAATAGTTATTAAAATATTTACTTAATGAGTTTTGATTGTTGTTACCAGTTATGGTTTGCCTGTTGTTTCCGTTAATAATATTAACACCTTGAACACCTTGCACTAAAATACTCAAATCGAAATTTTTGTACTGAAAGCTATTGGTTAATCCGTAGGTAAAATCTGGTAAACCATGTCCAAGTTCTGTAACGTCATTTACATCAATTTTTCCATCGCCATTCTGGTCTTTTATCATAGAATCGCCAATATTGTTTCCTGACGTTACTTTTGGATTATTGGCTAAATCATTCGCGTTTCTAAACACACCAACAATTTCATATCCGTACATAATGCCTAATGGTTCGCCAACTTTAACCTGATACACATTGTTCCATCCGTTAATTGCTCTTACTGCAGGCAACGCGGTTGGTCCACCCAAATCAAGCACCTTTGTTTTATATGTCGAGAAATTAGCATTTGCACTCCAGGTAACCGCTCCAATTTTAAAGTTTGTATTTGCCGTAAATTCGAAACCTTTGTTTTCCAGCTTGCCAAGATTAGCCTGGTATGATGTTGTGTAACCTACATCAAGCGGTAAAGCCTTGTTCAAAAGCATTCCATTTGAGTTTCGGATAAAATAATCAAACGTCAGCACGATTTTATTTTGTAATAATCCTATATCTGTACCAATGCTGGTCTGGTCATTTTTTTCCCAGGTTAAATCCGGATTTGCAAAACCAGTTTGTTGCGTACCAAATACTCTGCCGCCACCGAAAGAATAGTTTTTGTTTAAGGCGATGGAATTAACGTAGGTAAAACTTCCAATATTAGCGTTACCTGTTCTTCCATAACCACCACGCAATTTAAATTCATTAATCCCGATTGATAAAAGTGGTTCTTTTAAAAATGGTTCCTCAGCCAATCTCCATCCCACAGAAAAAGATGGAAATACTGCAAATTTATTATTGGTTCCAAATCGAGATGACCCATCCTGACGAACGGCTGCAGTAAATAAATATTTCTTGTTATAATCGTAAGTGAATCTTCCTGCATAAGAAACAAAAGTATTCGCATCAAAAAGCTCAGTTCCAACCGTATTTGGCGAAGCCAACGGACTTTGAACTGATGTTGTGATAAATGTACCCGGTAAACCTGCGGTATAGTTGATTTGAGCTTCAAGTTTCTGGGCAGAAAATAAACCCAATAAATTAAAATGGTGCTTCCCGATTTGTTTATCATAGGTTGCCGTATTTTCCCAAACCCAATCAAAGCTATTACGAACGTTATCTGAGGCAAAAATACCAGCAAGTTGCGGATTAGCGCCCGATGCCGTTGGTGCAGAACTGTAAGCCATTGTGCCTGGAACATATCCGTGTACAATTTCATTTTCTAATGTAGCACCGATATAACTTTTTATCTTTAAACCCTCTATTGGTGCGTATTCTAAAAATGCATTACTCAGTGTTCTGAATGCTCTTGAACGATTAATTGATTGACTTAATATGCCAACTGGATTGTAAAAGTTAGAGGCAGAAAATACCGCTGTTGGCGATAAATTGTAGTTCAAATCCCTATCATAAGGCTGAGCGAAATCGCCATTAGCCCGATATACCGGAACGATTGGCTGAAATGTTAAGGCCTGGTTTAAAGGACTCGGCAAATTCAAATCGGCAAGTAGGCCTGGTACACCAATAATGTAATCATTCGGATTTGCCCCTGCTCCACTAGCCTGACCAGAAGAAGGCTGTCTGTATTGCTCTGAATAAGATGGAGAAACAGAAAAACCAAATTTCAGATTTTTTACTACATCTGCATCGAGATTTAAACGGGTTGTATAGCGGCTATACTCCGTACCAATTAAAACCCCTTTTTGTTTAAAAATACCTGCCGAAGCACTAAAACGAACTTTTTCACTACCACCAGATGCATTAAATTCAAAGCTTCTTATAGGGGCCGTTCTAAAAATTTCCTTTTGCCAATCTACATCAGGTAAGTTAGATATATCGCCATCTAAAATAGCAGGGTATTGAAGATTTTTGATTCGGCTAAGTGCTTTAACTTGTTGTACATATTGGTCTTTAGATAAAACATCAATGTATTTATTTACTTGCTGAATGCCAGAATATGCAGAAACAGAAAATACAGTTTTTCCCGACTTACCTCTTTTTGTGGTTACCAAAACAACACCGTTAGCCGCTCTTGAACCATATATTGCAGCAGAAGCAGCATCTTTTAAAACTTCAATAGATTCGATATCACTTGGATTGATAAGGCTAAAGTTGGCTCCAGTTTGTAAAGGATAACCATCAACAACGTATAAAGGATCGTTTGACGAACTAAGTGAACTAACTCCTCTAACCCTTATCGTTGGTGCAGCACCAGGTTTTCCACCCTGATCTGATTGCACTTGGACACCTGCCGCAAGACCGGCTAATGCTTCTCCTGGCGTACTAACAGGCTGATTGCCAATATTTTTACCTTCAACCTTTGTTATTGATGAGGTTACAGTAGAGCGAGATTGCGTACCATAACCTACAACCACCACATCGTTAAGTGATTGCAATGTTTCTGAAAGGATTACGTTAATGCTAGTTCTATTTGTTACCGGCACTTCCTGACTAACCATCCCGATAAATGAAAAGACGAGTATTTCATTTCCTTCCGGAACTTTTATGCTGTAATTTCCATTATTATCAGAAACTACTCCGGTTTTTGTACCCTTAATTAACACACTTACACCAGGAATTGGTCCGCCTTTACTATCTGTAACTTTACCACTTACGGTAATGGCATCTATTACAGGTTTAATAATCTGGTCATTTTTTTTGATGATAATCGTCGAGTTGTCTCCAAAAAACATCTCTACTTTTTGTTTTGAAAAGCAAGCTTCAAGAACTGTTTGCAGCGATGCATTTTTCAGTTTTAATGTAATGGGTGTAGCGCTGTTAATAACTGCCGCATCGCAAATAAAGTTATAGCTGGTTTGTTTTGTTAACTGGCTAAGAACATCTCTTACAGGCGCTGCCTTAACATTTATGCTTACCAGCTGCGCAAAACTGCCAGCGCTTACCTGCATAAAAGCAGCGAGTATTATTATAGTGGTGAGTCTCATAACTCTAAGGATCTTTTGCTTATAGCAAGGGCTATCCCCACAATGAAGTGGAGTAAAAATTTTATACATTTGGTTAGGATTAATTTAATTGCTTGAACGATTAATATGATCCGTATTGGCTAAGCCAATCAACTCCGGGAGTGCTGAGAACACTTCCGGTTTTTTGGATCTATGGTTTAGGTAGTTATTTTGCGATAACGGTGATCCTCCTTCCTTCTATTTTAAAATGGACTTTATCCGTTAATTCGAAATTTTTAAGCAGGCTTTTCAGGCTTTTAGAACGTGCATAATTTCCTTCAAAATTGATTGCTGAAACATCGCCTTTAAAATCCACATCAACATCATACCAGCGAGAAACCTTTTTCATTATAGAGTTGATATTTTCATTCTTGAAAACAAACATTTCATTTGTCCAGGCCATAACTTCATCAACATCTGCAGGTATAATTTTAAGGTTATCTTTTAGATTATTAACTGCCATCTGACCAGGAATAATCTTGATGTTTGATTTATTGTAATTTATTTTTACCGAACCCTCTAATAAAGTTGTTTCAATGAATTTATCATTTTCAAACGCCGTTACATTAAAGTGTGTTCCTAAAACTTCTATAACCTGTTTGCCAGCTACATCTACTTTAAAAGGCTTTTCCTTATTTTTAGCCACTTCGAAATAGGCTTCGCCGGTTAAAAAAACTTTACGCTCATTACCTGCAAATGCGTTTGGAAAGCTTAGCGATGATGATGAGTTTAGCCAAACATGAGTTCCATCTGGTAAAACTACATCATACTTCCCACCTCTTGGAATGGTTATTTTATTTAGTGTATTGGCGGCTGTTATAGAATTATTATTACTTCCCGATACCACAAGACCGTTGCCAGATTTAGTAATGTTTGAATTATTTTGTGTGCTAATGACACCGTTTTTCGAGCTTGTTAAATCGATGCTCTTACCATCAGCTAATGTTAAAGTGGCTTTGGTACTACCCGGTAAAATTTCGATTGCTTTTTTGGTTTCTGCTTTAGCAACCATTTTTGGCGCCTTGGTTACCGATTCGTTCGTGTTACGAACTAAAAAATAAGTTGTTACAACAAATAAAGCTGCTATTGATGCTGCAACTTTCCAGTTGAACAATCGCAATTTAATCAATGGCTTTTTTTGGCTTTTGATGCTTTGTTGAATCCTCGATTTGATTGTTTCTTTTATTATCTGATTATTATGAACCGAAAAGTCAATATCCGTCAATCCTTTTTCTTGCTGATAAGCAATAAGCAAATTTTCTTCTTCCTGGGTACATGTCCCTTGAAGATAAGCTTCGCAGAGGCTTAAATACTGGTTTTCAGTCATTACAGATTTATAAAATATTTGGTTTACAGGGGCTATTATAGATAGAGAGACAAAAAAGATATTGACACACACATAAAAAAAATATTTTTTTTTAACTAGAATGTTACAATTGCCTTTAAGCTATTTTTTATCTGATTATTTAATCATAGATTTATTTTCAAATATAATTATGCCCAGCAGTAAACTTTCTGATTTTGAATTATTACAAAGTGTAATTTGTGATAACGAAAAAGCCTTCAATGAGCTCTTCGAGCGCCATTGGTCGAAAGTTTATGGCGTATCTTTTAGATATGTAAAAGATGAAGAAGCTGCCATGGAAATTACACATGATGTGTTTTTAAACATTTGGAATAAGAGAGATAAACTAATCATTAATTCGTTTATTAATTACGTAATTGCTGCCGCAAGCTATCACAGCATCAGAAGATTTAAGCAAAAGAAAACCGTAACATTAAGCTATATCGAAAATTACGATCAAGACGATACCAATACACATGTTTCGACCACAAATGATGGTCATGAGAAAATCCTTGTTGAGGAATTAGACCAAAAGGTTTTGCGCTCTTTAGATGAATTGCCTAAAAGATGTCGTGAAATTTATTTGCTTAGCAGAAAAGATGAACTCAGCATCACCGAAATTGCAGAGAAATTAAATATTTCAAAAAGAACTGTTGAAAATCAAATCACAATTGCCTTAAAGCATATCAAATCATTGTTAAAAGGTTCTTACGTACTGTTTCTGTAATATCTCCCCTTCCTATTTTTCAATTATGCCTAAATGCAAATAGGCAGGTTTATCTAGCTACACCTCACACCTTATAAGAGTGCTATCCTAACTACTTTTCAAAACCTTTAATGCTTAAATGATGTCATTAAAGTGAAAAACATTTAACCTATGAAAAACGATTTTATGACAAGACGTGAAGCAGTTACAGGTTTAGGCGTAGGTATAGCCGGACTTGCAGTTTCTCCCGCTTTCGGTGCCGAAAGCAATATAGAACCTAGCAATGGATTTGCAGGAATGGAAAATCCAACTACGAAATATCCAAGACCTCCATTTAAGCCCCAACAACAGCCATTTCCTGGTTTATCCAGTAAAATGGATCCACAGCCAGACAATGGTGAAAAAAGTTATAAAGGTTCGGGAAGATTAACCGGAAGGAAAGCACTAATTACAGGTGGAGATTCGGGAATGGGCAGAGCAGCAGCAATTGCCTTTGCCAGAGAAGGTGCAGATGTAGTAATTAATTATTTGCCTGCCGAAGAAGAAGACGCGAAAGAAGTTATTGATTTAATTACAAAAGCTGGCAGAAAAGGCTATGCCATTCCTGGAGATTTACGTGAAGAGACCTTTTGCAAACGTCTAGTTGAAGATAGCGTAAAACGCATGGGCGGACTGGACATTGTAGTGAGTAATGCAGCTCGCCAACAAACCAAACCATCAATTTTAGATATCAGTAGCGAAGATTTCGATGCAACGATGAAAACAAATATTTACGGGCCATTTTGGTTGTTAAAAGCAGCTATTCCACATTTAAACCCAGGCTCGAGTATTATTGTTACAACATCAGAACAAGCCACAGACCCATCTCCAGAATTGTTTGATTATGCACAAACTAAAGCAGCAAACACAAGTACAGTACGTTCATTAGCTAAATTTTTAGCTCCAAAAGGTGTGCGTGTAAATGGTGTTGCTCCTGGTCCGATTTGGACACCACTGCAGGTTGCTGGTGGTGCTACAAATGAAAAATTAATGCAGTTTGGTAAAGCAACTCCAATGGGTAGACCAGGACAGCCGGCAGAATTGGCTTCGATTTATGTTCAGCTTGCAGATAATGGCGCAAGTTATTCAACAGGACAAATTTACGGTGCAATGGGCGGTGGTGGCCAACCTTAGATAGGTAGTTGTCGATTTTCAGTTGCCAATTACTTATTAGTTTCAACCAATTTTAAATCTTACTGTCTCGAATCTTGTTTGATCGAGATGGTAAGATTTTTAACGATTTAGATGCCAATTGACATCCAATCTGAAATTGTTGTTCAATTGAAATTTTATTAGCCTGACTTCCATTATTAATTTCATTCACATCATTAATGAGCTACTTTTTTTAGTTTACGTCACCCTGAATTTATTTCAGGGTCTTTTTTGCAGGAACGATGCTGAAATAAATCAAGCAAGACATTTCGTACAAGCAACAAAATATTAAGTTTTAGAATCAATATCAGCTTATTTAGATTGCCACAGAAACACAAAATTCACGGAATATTGCGTTTGCAATGAGGTAAAGAACAATAAGGTGTTCTAATGCTAAAAGCACCTTACTTTTGTTAGCTAAACCTGATTGCAGTGTAAAGCCCGCAATCCCGATTTTTCATCGGGAGCGGACTTGAAACGAAAAGCAGGACAGGAAAACCAAAAGAATTACTGAACGTAAGTTTCCAAAAAATTATTACCCTCAGTTAGATATTCATTTCTTCACATAATTAATAAACTGTTTCTTTTAGTCAACGTCACCCTGAATTTATTTCAGGGTCTTCATTGCAGGAAAGATGCTGAACTAAATTCAGCAAGACGTGTCGTACAAGCAATATGGCAATAAAACAGTAAAATATTAAGTTTCAGAATCGAACTTAAGGTATCAAGTAAATCACATATTAAAATAATGAACAAATTACACGCTTGTTCATTTCTGTTCATTCGCCATTTACGAAAACTTGCTAATTGTTAGTTTTCGTAAATGATGCATGACCAAACTAATTACATTCTTGCTTATTGTAATTTCTATTAATGCATTTGGACAAACTGGATGCAGAAGGATTAGTGATGGTGTGCTGTTCCAAAACCAAATACTTTTTAGTTCTGATTATAATTCCTTCATTCCATTTAATGGTGATGTTTCTATGTTTTGCTTACCTCCTGGAAATACAGGAACTTCTTGTAACATTAGAAATCCTATCACGCAAGTGACAAGTCCAGGCCGATTTGGCGCATATAGTGCAATTAATTGTGATATAGATGATTATACAATGGTTGCTGTTTTTATATCAGGAGTTTTCGGCATAAAGATGTTAAGAAGGTTCATTTTGCATAAATTTACAAGCTTTCTTATCTAGATATCAATGCGTTTTATCATCACTTTTAGATAAAATTTGCATACTTCTTCCACGGCCATTTCAGTATTTTTCCTAATGATTAAAATCATTTTATTTATATGCTTAAGCTGCTTAAGCTTTTCTGGTTTCGCAACAATCAAGCTTCCTAGCCTTGTTGGAAACAATATGGTGCTCCAAAGAGAAAAGCCTATAAAAATTTGGGGATATGGCACACCAGGCGAAAAAATTGTATTGAAATTTGCCGAAAAAGATTTTACAACTACAACATCAAGTTCAGGAAAGTGGGAAATTACCATGCCTAAAATGAAAGCTGGCGGTCCTTACCAAATGGTATTAACTGGCGAAAATAAAATTACCCTTTCAAATATTTTAATTGGCGATCTGTGGATTTGCTCAGGTCAATCAAACATGGAATTTAATCTTAAAGATGTTTTCAACGCAGATAGAGAGGTAAATGCAGCTAATTATCCACAAATAAGATTGTATAGCATTGATAAGCAAATTTCGCTCACCGAGAAAGAGGATACTAAAGGAAGCTGGAATTTGTGTACAAGTGATAATGCAAAATACTTTTCGGCTATCGGCTACTTTTTTGGCAGAAGAATTAACCAGGATTTAAAGGTTCCTATCGGTTTAATAAATGCAAGCTGGGGTGGCACGGTTATCGAAAGTTGGATATGTAAGGATGGCTTATTAAACGAAGAAACCTTTGGTAAAAAAGCACAGGAAGTTTCAAAGTTTGACACCGCCACCTACAATAAAAACCAGCGATTGCTGAATAATAAATGGGTAGCTGATTTTAACCGTCAGGATGAAGGCTTTAAAGACGGGAATTATATCTGGGGCAATGCAAACAGCTCAAACTGGAACAACATCAACATGCCTAACGGATGGGAATTTACAGGAAAACCAGATTTATGGGAAATGGATGGCATTGTTTGGTTTAAGAAAGAGGTTGAGCTTACGGAGAAAGATTTACAACAAAATGCAATACTGAATTTAGGTGTAATTTTAAATGCAGATAAAACCTTTTTCAACGGCGTGTTGATAGGAGAAACCGATGATGCATGGGGTAAAGTTCGAAACTATACCATCCCAAAAAAGCTTTTAAAAATTGGTAAAAATACTATCACGGTTCGTATTGAAAATTATGGCGGCGATGGTGGCTTCTCTAACAAAGCAGATCAATTCTATATTTATACGAATGAAAAAACGACTAATTTAGCAGGCGAATGGAAGTACAAAATTGGCTACAAATTAACAACTTATAATCGACCTGAAAAGCAAATCAATCCGAACACGTTGCCGACGCTTATGTATAATAATATGATTAGCCCTCTAGTTGATTTAAGTATTAAAGGTGTGTTGTGGTATCAAGGAGAAAGCAATTGGGATAGAGGATATCAATATCGTGAGCTTTTTCCAAGGATGATTTCAGATTGGAGGATGAAATTTAAGGACAAAGATTTTCCGTTTCTTTTCGTACAACTGGCCAATTACCATAAAAAAAGCGATAACCCTGCTGATTCTTATTTAGCTGAAGTTAGAGAAGCTCAGGACTTAACCCAAAAGGTTGAAAATACTGGAATGGTTACCGCAATTGATGTTGGCGATGCAGCAAATATTCACCCTAAAAATAAACAAGAGGTTGGCAGAAGATTGGCGCTTTTAGCCGAAAAACAGGTTTACAATCTAGATGCTGATTCGTTGAGTTCATCATACGAAAGTTTCAAGATAAATGGCAATTCAATACAGCTTAAATTTAAAAATGTTTATGATGGGCTGAAATCGAAGTCGGGCATATTGGGTAACTTTCAAATTGCCGGAGCAAATAAAGTTTGGTACTGGGCAAATGCAAAAATCACCAGTAAAAATACGATAGATGTTAGTAGCGATAAGGTTCAGGATCCAATAGCTGTTCGCTACGCATGGGAAGATAATCCTGCCGAAGCCAATGTGATTAACTCGAAAGGATTACCATTATTTCCATTCAGAACAGATGATTGGAAAGGAATCTCATATGGAAAGAAATAAATTTAGGTTATTAGGATTGTCATCTGTTTTTACCTCACCCTATTAAAATATTTGGTTTGGCTAATTTTGTGCTATCCCTCTCCTTTAAGAGAGGGATTAAATGGGCTGGTGAGTGGTGATCACTCGCTTATAAAACAGGTTTTCATCTCCCTATCTTCAAGAAGAGGGAAGCGATGCTCAATAAACAACCACCACCTTTCATAGGGCGAGGTTAAAAAACTATGTTTCAAAATTAATGAGCTGAAAACCTCACCCTGTTAAAGTTTTTGGTTTGGCTTATTTTGTGCTATCCCTCTCCTTGAAGAGAGGGATTTAATGGCCTTGTGAGTGATGGTCACTCGCTTATGAAACAGGTTTTCGTAAAGAGATGGTCTAATCACTATTCTCTTGATTTCTTAATGTTTTAAATCACGATATCATAATCGAAGATCTTAATTTCCTATTCTTTTAATTAATTCTATGCAAGCCCGGCTATTGTGGTATGGGCATTTCCAAACGCCAACTTTATCTTCCTTTGGCATTATTTCTCCACCTGCTGTAATGCCCCAAAACCACTCTCCTTTATCGTAATCTATAATTTTGTTCTTTACGAACAACCAGTTTTGAAGGCTGATATTTAAGAATTTTTCGTCATTTGTAATTTGCCAGGCATTAAAAAAACCAACCATAGCCTCTGCCTGTACCCACCAATGTTTCTCTTTGATAATATGGTTTTCAGCAGGTTCATATTCATACCACAAACTTCCATCAGCATCCAAACCATTGATAGAAACTTCCGCTATTTTTACTGATATGGATTTTACTGATGCAATTAGTGCCTCGTCTCCTACTGCCTCTGTTGCCTCCAGAAGCAACCATGATGCCTCAATATCATGTCCGTAAGAAATTATATCTGATTTAGCTTGCCAATTTTCATCAAAAAACAAGATTAGGTTTCCTGTTTCAGGATGTATGATGTGGATTAAAAAGTCGTTAATTAAACCGATGATTTTTTGCTTCAAATCCTCATCGGGCCAATTGCGGTAAAGTGTTGTAAACGCTTCTAGAACATGCAAATGGGTGTTCATTGTTTTCTTTTCGTTGGCATCTTTAGCACTCAAGCGTAAATCATCTAACGATTTCCATTCCCTATTGAAAGCTTCAAAATACCCGCCGTTTTTATCATCAAAACTATGATTGATTAAATCGTTGTACAGCTTAATTGCCATTGTTTTAGCATCTTCATTCTGGCTGGCTATATAATATTCACTAAATGCATAAATGGTAAATGCGTTGGCGTAAACTTGCTTTTTGGTATCAACAGGTTTTCCTTTAGCATCAATTAGCCAATAAACGCCACCATAAACTTTATCAATAAAAAAATTTGTTATGTAATTAAAAGCCCGATGGGCAATTTCCAAGTATTCTGGATTCGCCTTTAAATTATGAGCTGCAGAAAAAGACCAAAGAATCCTTGCATTAAGCACACTACCTTTTGGTGCAGAAAAATTAATGTTATTGTAATTATCGATTTTTCCTACAAAACCTCCATTAATCTCATCTACTGCAAAGTGCTTCCAATAGTATAGAATATTGTCGAGCTCCTGGCTTAATTCTTCCTGATATTTTTCTAATTCCAATCTCAAACCTATCTATTAATTACTAACAACTCTATTTTTCTCAATATTGTCTAAAATTCTGTTTACGGTAGCTGCAGAACGCAATTCATCAGCTGGTGTGTTCATCACATAGTCAAGCAGTATGGGTAAAGTACTGGTTGCAACATGCATTCTCGTATCCGAAGATGCATAATAGATAAAAACTTTGCCATCATCATCCAAAATCCATCCATTGCTGAACACTACATTCGATACATCTCCAATTCGTTCTTCTCCTTCTGGAGCTAAAAAGTAACCGGCAGGCTTATAAATTACCTTGGTTAAATCGTTCAAATCTGTCATAAACATATATAACACATAGCGTAAACCTGCAGCAGTATTCCTCACGCCATGAGCCAAAAACAGCCAACCATGTTCTGTTTTGATTGGTTCTGGACCCATGCCATTTTTAGCTTCGTAAACGGTGTGGTAATTTTTATTATCGACAATTAATTCTTTATCGATAACAGCATTTTCTATCGAATCGCTTAAACCAAAACCAATTCCACCACCGGTGCCGCTTTCTATAAAACCATCCTGCGGACGAGTATAAAAAGCATACTTTCCATCTACAAATTCTGGGTGAAGTACTACATTCCTCTGCTGTGGTGATGGTGTTTTTAAATCAGCCAAACGCTCCCAGGTTTTTAAATCTTTGGTACGCACTATGCCACACTGTGCAACCGCCATAGATTGATCGTGAGCTGGAGCACTGGGGTCTTTTCTTTCGGTGCAAAATAAGCCATACATCCAACCATCCTCATGCAACATAATTCGCATATCATAAACGTTGGTATCGGGCTCGTTTGTTTCAGGAAGCGTTACAGGCTCATCCCAGAAGGTAAAATTATCAATTCCGTTATCGCTTTCGGCAACACCAAAGAACGATTTTCGGTCGGCTCCTTCTACCCTAACCAATAAAATATATTTGTTATTAAATTTTATCGCGCCAGCGTTAAAAGTTGCATTAATACCAATGCGCTCTAACAAGTAGGGGTTTGTTTCCGGATTAAAATCATATTTCCAATTTAACGGCGCATGTGCAGCTGTTAGAATTGGATTTTCGTATCTGTCGAAAATACCATTGCCTATATCTGCCTTATTATTTTTAAGTGCAATTACGTGTTTAAAGTTTTCTTCTAATTGCTGCTTTCTTTTTTCAAAATCTATCATAAAAAAATTCTATATCTTTTTTAATCTTCTAATTTATTCCACCAGGTTTTTTTCAAAATGAATACGATTATAGCGAGTACGGCAATCGTTATAAAGAGTGGAGTGTGCATGCTTAAAATGAGGTACATTGGCAATATGGTTAAGCACAATTGAGCAATTATACCCAGCACAACATTAAACATATCTAGTTTAAATCTCTTATTGGCCTGAAAAGTTGGGTCATCAGCCATTACTAAATTATGCACAGGTTTCCAAAAACCCCATGGCCTCACGGTTTTGTAAAATGATTTAAGTACGGCTTCATCGGTTGGCGGAGCTGCATAAGTACCCACAATACAACCTATTAATGAAAGTACAAATAACAGTGGCCACCAATAAAGTGGTAAACCAGTTGTTAGATATGGCATAGCCAAAGCTGCTGCAATACCAACTGCCATACCACAGAAAAATCCATTGGCATTAAAGCGCCACCAGTACCATTTTAAACAATTGGCTGCAACATAACCTCCATACAAACCGCCCACTATCCATTGAAGAATATCATTAACGTTATTAGCAAAAAAACCAAGGATTACACCGATGGCAACAACCACTACACCGACAATATAATTCATGTTGATAACCTTTTTGGTACTGGCTTGCGGATTGATGTATTTTAGATATATATCATTTACAATATAAGCCTGCGCAGCATTTAAAGTTCCACTAAAAGTACCCATAAATGCACCTAATAAGCCTGTAAGCACAATACCTAAAATACCAACAGGAAGAAAATTATTGATTGTAGCCGGCAAAATTCTTTCGAAATCCGTAACACCATCCGGACCTTTTAAATAAATTTGATTGTAGTATAGAAGCGCTAAAACGGTTAAACCAATAACCATCGAATACCGAATTGGCAATAAAATAATGCTAACAAAACCTGTCATTTTACTTGCATCTTTAGGGCTTCGGGTGCTTAAAACCTTCTGCATATCGTAATTTGGTGCTGGTCCGGCCAGTGATGCAAAAACTCCTTTTAGCAACATCATTCCGAAGAAAATTCCGAATAAACTAAAACCATCATCGGCAATTTTTTTATTGGCATCGGCAGCGATTTTACTCCAATCTAAATCCAGTTTCCAGCTAAAAAATGGGTCGTCCCAACCTTTTGGCACGTTTAAAGTTTGCCCGTGGAGGTGATTCATGGCGATAACAGCAATTGCAACACAACCAATCGTCATGAAGGCATATTTAATCATATCACCTAAAACAATACTATGCATACCACCCAAAATGGAATAGAACATGGCGAAAAGTGTAAACACAATTCCGTAAAAATGTGGCACATACCGGGCAGAAACTTCAAACGGAACGTAAGCTTTTACATACTCCCAGGGAATGAAAATCTCCATAAACTTTCCCAATCCGATAAATCCATAAGCCAAAAACCCAAAGCAACTAATAAGCGCAAATGCAATAACCACGATATGCGAGCCTTTAACGCCTTTCCCAATGCTACCAAAACGAGTTTGTAACCATTCTGCACCGGTATTTGCGTTGCTTCTACGCAGCCATTTGCTCAGGAACATCATCATAAAAACCTGGTTGAAAACCGGCCAAAGCCATGGAATCCAAATGCTTTTTAAGCCATAAACAAAACATAGCGCTACCATCCACATGGTTCCGCTAATATCGAACATGTCTGATGCATCGCTTAAGCCAAGTTTATACCATGGGAGTGATTTACCGCCCATCATATAGCTTTCTTTATTTTGTTTAGCCTTTTTTCTATACCAAAACCCAATGAAAATCATTGTAGCCAAGTACAGTATGATGATTAAAACGTCTATTAATTGTAACTTCATTATAGGGTGATTTCTCTTTAATTATTTTGTTTATTTTACTTTATATATTTCTTTCCCGATATCGTTAAGAAAGAGTGTGCGAGCATCATTGTAAAAGTTTTTGAAATCTGGCTCACTTGGGTGACTGGGATAAGGTGCATAAAAATGACCGGTATGTGCATTTCGCCATACCATGATGTAAGAGATTTTGGATGCAGCGGTGTCACTCATAATTTTGTTAAAAACCGTCGTAAACCAATTTGGCTGCACAATTTTCTCCTGACCTGTTTCTGTTAATGCTGCAATTTTATTTTTGGATGAGGCATAATTACAAATCTGCCCGATTGATTTTACCGCTAACTCAACTGATTTTTCATCATTGATATCTTTTAATTCATAATAATTATCAAAGCCCAAAACATCAACATAATCATCTCCCGGATAGCGCTCCATATAATTATCGAAATTACCAGAAATCCTATCCGGAGAAAAGGCATACAGAATGTTGTGTAAACCCTTTTTATCCCGAAGGTATTGAACGGTAAATTGCCATAAACTTTTATATTCTTGTGCGGTACAAAATGGTTTGCCCCACCAAAACCAGTTGCCTGTATTTTCATGAAATGGGCGAAAAATAACGGGAACAGCTACACCCTTATCACTTTTTAATGATTTTATAAAGGCAGCAACTTTATCTAATGCAGCGGTAAATTCCTTATGCTTTTCTCCGCCTGGTAAAATAGCTGAAACACACTTGGTTGTATCATAATAATTTTTACCTGTAACAAAGTTTTGAACATGCCAGCTAAGAGTATTTATTCCACCCATTTTATAAGCTTGTAAACAATAACTTTCAAGTTTTTCGGCACTTTGAGTTTCTGAACCATCGCCTTTCGCAATGGATTCTAAATCCCAGCCAAAAAGTGCAGGATGTGAACCCGTTACACTTTTAACATCGCTTCTATCAAATTCACCTTTCCAGCCAATACCATACATTAAAGCATCCTGTTGACCTAATAAAACACCTTTGCCTGATACATTTTTTAGGTTATAAAATAAAGCCTTTGTTTCTGTAGTTGCTTTGGCATCAATAGTAAAATTTTGTAAAGTGGCATTTTGTGCGTTACAAATATTCAGCGCAGCAAATAAGAAAATAAGCCAAAGTGGTATAATTTTTTTCATCAGTATTAATTGTATATGGCGTATTTTTTTAGTCCCTTTTGAAGTAGGATTTTCTTACATTCTATCAGTTTTAAAAAGTCTGCTGCCGAGGTTTGCCCAGGATATGGAGCATAATAATGATTATCTTTTTCCTTTTCGCGATAACCTGCATTGCGCCAAAACAAAACATATGATGGTTTATTTGCTTCAATTACCTTTGCAAAAACATTGGTCCACCAGTTCGGATCAGGAATTTCTACTAAGCCGGTTTCGGCGATTGCACTTAATTTTTTATGCTCTTTAGCTATTTTATTCTGGATGGTTAACTTTTCAATTAAATCCAATTTAAATGATTCTCCTTTTTCTATTCCTCCGTATTGGTAACTATCAAAACTCAAAACATCAACAAATTCATTACCCGGATAACGTTCTAAATATTCCTTTTCTGATTTAAAATCGCATGGATTAAAAACATAAATGAGGTTGTGAAGCTGCTTTTTATCTCTTAAATAGTTAACCGTAAATCGCCAAAGGGCAATGTATTCTTTAGGAGCACAAGATTTTGTACCCCACCAAAACCAACCTCCGCCATTTTCATGAAACGGCCTGAATAAAATTGGAATAGATTTGCCATCAGTTCCTTTCAACGTTTTCACAAATACAGCAAACTTATCTAACCAGCTTTTATACAACAAATGTTTAGAGCCGTTTGGTAAAATGGATTTAACAGCAACTGAACTTGTATCCCAAGAAGTTTTGCCATTTGCTGGATTATCCATGTGCCAGCTTAAGGTATTTATCGTCCCTAAATCGTAGGCCTTTTTTATGTATTGCTGCATTTTGGCAAACGGAACACCATCAATATTTTGCTTTTTACTGTTTTCTAAACCTGATACATCCCAACCAAAAACTGCAGGATATTCTCCCGTTAAATCTTTGATATCGCTCCGGCCATTTTGGTATTTCCAACCTACACCATAAGCTAGTGCATCCTGATGCCCAAATAGCACTTCCTTACCAGATAATTTATTCAAGTTTTTATACAAATTTTTGGTTTGTAAAGTGGCTTTTGTATCTATTAATTGACCAAACACAGAAACGAAAGGCAGGCATAACAATATGCAAAATGGAAATACTTTTTTTATCATTTTCTACTATATCTGGCTAGGTATTGCGGCACATTTAATTAGCATCTAAAATACTTCATCATTTAGATTAAGAATAATACTATTTTAACCAATTAGTATATTATTAACATATTTAACGATACAATTAGAGAGCTAAGCTATTCTTAAACATATATATTTTAATTATCTTGCATCAATGTTCTTTTATCTTAAAGATATTTTTTTTGAACGTAAAAATTATGAATAACATCATTAAGGAGATAACTCCACTTACACAAAACGATTGTTTTACCATTTTCTCGAGGGTTAAAAAAGATTTTGATTTTCCCCTTCATTTCCATGAAGAATATGAATTGAACTTAATTTTGAATGCACCTGGTGCAAAAAGAATTGTGGGCGACAATGTCGAAGAAATTGGAGATATGGAATTGGTGTTGGTTGGTCCAAATTTATCTCACGTTTGGACAACCCACAATTGTACAAGCGAAGAAATTACAGAGGTTACGATTCAATGGCATAAAGATTTATTTGATGATAAAATGTTGAGAAGAAACCAGCTCAGTTTTATCCGCAAGATGTTTGAACGTTCTGTAAGAGGGATTTTGTTTCCAAAAGAAACTATCGAAATGGTTTACAAACGCATATTAGATATTAACCAATTGCAAGGATTTGATTCTGTGTTAGAATTGATGAGTATTCTGCATGATTTATCATCATCGAAAAGTATGCGGGTTTTATCTGATGCTACCTTTAATAACGACCAGGTTTTAAATTATAACAGTAGAAGAATTGATAAGGCTTTCGAGTTTATGAACGCCAATTTTAATAAGCCCATCACCCTGAAAGATTTATCGAAACTGGTAAGTATGACTGAGGTTTCTTTTAGTCGCTTTATTAAAAAACGTACCGGAAATACATTTATAGACAGCTTAAATGAAATTCGCTTAGGCCATGCAACACGGATGCTGATTGAAACTACACACTCTGTTTCTGAAATTTCTTATAAATGTGGGTTTAATAATATCTCCAATTTTAACAGATTGTTTAAGAAAAAGAAACATTGTACACCTAAAGAGTTTAGGGAGAATTTCTCTGGTACGAGGATTTTTATTTAGTGGAGCCTTTTTTACCTTACCCTATTAGCGGTTTTGGTTGAAGTACAGTTTTTGCTTTTCCTCACCTGAAAGAGAGGGATTTATGGACAGTAGAAAACCTACCGCACCATACTCATTAGCATTTAGGTTAAAAGCACAACTTTTAGTTTCCCTCTCCTCCCGGAGAGGGATGCAGTGAAATTGCAAATCCACTTACATTAACAGGGTGAGGCTTAAAACCCAGGATTATATTTTTTATGCGCTTTAAGATTCCCACCTACGTGGGAATGACGAATGGCGAAGATTTTTACCTCACCCTATTAGCGGTTGTAGTTTAGGCAAAGCCTTTGCTTTCCCTTTCCTGAAAGAGAGGGATTTGTGGACAGTAGAAAACCTGCCTAGCCACACTTTATTAGCATTTGGGTTAAAAGCAAAACCCTCAGTTTCCCTCTCCTGAAAGAGAGGGATGCAGTGACATTACAAAATCTACTTACATTGATAGGGTGAGGTTTAAAACCCAGAATTATATTTTTGCACTTGTCTTATACTTTTATTTGGGTTAAAAGCAAAACCCTTAGTTTCCCTCTCCTCCTGGAGAGGGATGCAGTGAAATTACAAAATCTACTTACATTGATAGGGTGAGGCTTAAGATTCCTCCAAAATTAAAGTCAATACATCATGCGCTGGAACATCAGCTTTTATACTGTTTTTTGTAGTACCCGAAGATTTTCCTGTCCAGGCATTTTCAATTTTATATACTACTGTATTTGTATTTAGCTGTTTATTAAAAATATCATCCTTCACTTTTTCTTTTTTCCAGTCGAAGTCTAGTTTCTTCACTTCTGATGAGCGGTTTAGAAATGAAACTGCCCATTTACCATTACTTAAAGGCTTAAACCAAATTTCAAAACCATTCGCTTTTGAATATCTAAAGCCTTGAATACCTAAAGAATCTTGATTGATGGAAATGATTTTCTTATTGGTTAATACTTGTTTAGTTTCCTGATTCATATTTCGCAAATCATTTCCTGCAATTAATGGTGCTGCCAACATTGCCCACATTGAAAAATGCGCTCTATCTTCGCCAGCGGTCAGTTTTCCATTTCCTATCTCTAACATATCTGGGTCGTTCCAATGTCCTGGTCCGGCGTATTCGCGTAAGCCATCTTGCTTATCTAAAATTTGCATCACACCCCACGATTTCCATGTACCGTGGTCTTCAATACAATCGAAACAGTTAAAAATATCGCCGCTGGTACGCCACAAATGCCCCACAGCCGGGCCCCAAATCCAGGGTTTATCAGTACCCCATTCGCAAATGCTTAAAACCATTGGTCTGCCAGCTTTACGCAAAGCCGCTGTAATTGTTTTATAAGCGCCCTCGGCTTTTAACCCTTCTGTATTGCACCAGTCATATTTTAAATAATCAACTCCCCAACCTGCATACGTTAAAGCATCTTGAAATTCGAAACCTCTGCTACCCGGGCGACCGCCGCAGGTTTGAGAACCAGCATCAGAATATAAGCCCAATTTTAAACCTTTACTATGAATATAATCTGCCAGCGCTTTCATTCCAGAAGGAAATCTTTTTAAATCTGGGTGAATAAAACCCAAACTATCGCGTTCTCCGTGCCAGCAATCATCAATATTAATGTATGTGTAACCTGCTTGTTTCATACCCGAGCTCAACATGGCATCTGCAGTTTCTCTGATTAATTTTTCATCTACATTACATGCAAATTTGTTCCAGCTGTTCCATCCCATTGGTGGCGTTAAAGCCAAACCATCGTATTTCTTATAGTTTTGAACATAATTATTTCCTTGTCCGAAAGCTGCTGTACTTGCAAGCATTGTAATCAATAGAAAAAATCTAAGCTTCATAAAATCGGTTGTTATTTATTTAATTTTTTAAGTTGAGTTCGAATATAAACACCTGCCGGAGTGAGCATATCAATATTCCATTTACCTTCTACCGAAGCTCCTGGTTTTAAAAGTGCTGTTGTTTCGTTTTTATCAGTTACATTCCAATTTGCCGAACTTAGTTTATTTCTTTCCATCCAGGCAAACCATTTATCAGCATTTTCTACAATAAATTTACCATCACCACTGGCTTCGCCAACGCCCCATTCGGTAACAAATAGTGGTAATTTTAGCGCAATTGCCATATCGGCTTTTTGCATTAGCACATCCTGGTGACTTGGTTCTGAAGCGTAAAAATGGAATGAGTACGCAATGTTGTTAAAACCTTTAATTGGATCTTTCGCAGCCACATCAACATCCTGATCCCAATGTGGGCTACCTACTACAATAATATTTTTTGAATCGTACTTTCTAATTTCCTGAATAACCGCGGTAGCGTAATCTTTAACTGTTTGCCATTCTATCTTTTCGGGTTCGTTAAATATTTCATAAATAACATTTGGCTTACCAGAATATCTTTTAGCCATTTTACTAAAGAATTCTTTAGACTGAGCTAAGTGTTGATGAGCGTTATGATCGTGCCAATCTATAAGCACATATAAGCCATTTTTAATTGCAGCATCAATGGTATTAGTTATGAGTTCTTCTTGCTCAACTGGGTTTTGTAAGTAACCACCATCAGGCTGAACCGCCATAGAAATACGCAATAAATTAATATTGAAATCAGATCGAAGCCATTTAACAACATCTTCGTTATAATATTTTTTCCCTTGCCAAACACTCCAAGATAAGCTTATACCACGAAGTTGAGGTTCTACATTTCTGCTGTTGAGGATTTTTCCATCAACAACTTTTAATGCTCCATTGCGGTTAATCCAGTTTACATTTTGGGCAAAAGTAAGGTTGTAAAACAAAATGCAGATAAATAGAAACGAAAATTTTCTCATAAAAACTATTTGATTTGATATACTGAAGGCATTTTATCGGCAAAAAGCACGAAGCCATCATTTTTAAAATTCATAAAATCGCTGGCCGCCGGATGACCGGGATAAGGTGTCCAATAGGCATCTTTAGTATTGGCCCAAAGTAAAGCATAAGAAAATTCAAGATTCTGATTTTTTAACGATTTTAACAATTGTTGTGTAAACCAATCGCTTTTATTTAAGTTTTGTAATCCTGTTTCAGTAAGCGCAGCCAATTTATTATGTGCTTTTGCATAATCAGAAACAATTTTAAATTTTGATGCCGCAACGGTTGGCGAAACATTGGCCTTCATGTCTTCATAATTGTCGGTACCAACTAAATCTACATATTCATCTCCAGGATAATAAGTTAAATATTGCGATTGAGAATTAAAGTTTCTATCTGGCGACCATGCGAATAGAAAATTTCTAACGCCTAAATCATCACGAAGATATTTAACTGTGTATTGATACATTGCAATGTATTCCGCAGCTGTACAATGTCCGCTTCCCCACCAGAACCAACTTCCATCCATTTCATGAAAAGGGCGAAAAATTATTGGCACCAATTTTCCATCCGCACCTATGAGCGATTTAGCATAATCGGCAACAATTTTTAATGAAGCCTTAAATGTTGCATTTGCTGTACCGCCAGGTAACACCTGATTTACTGCAGTAACTGGTGAATCTGCCCAATAAAAATTTCCTTTTGAAACCGGGTTTGCATAATGCCATGCATAAGTATTGATTCCGCCACGGTTGTACGCTTCGATGGTTAAGGTACGTGCAATCGATTTTTCATAATCAAACCAATTACCAGTAGAAAAATTAGTCATGTGAATAAAATCATGCCCATAAACTGCCGGATAAGCCCCTGTTACAGCCTTAACATCACTTTGTGAAGTACTAACACCTGTAAATTGTTGCTCGTTCGCCCATTGAGTTGTTGCATTGGTAACACCTCTTTTGGTATCGTCTTGATGCCCAAAAAGCACATTACTTTTTGCAATTTGTTTCATGTTGTAAAATAAAGCAGCTGTTTCATCCGTAGCATTTTTATCAACCAAACCGGCTTTAATTGTGGCTAAGCTTGTTGTTGAACTAACTGGCAGGTTAGGAACCGTACCAGGTGTTTGAGTTTCCACCATTTCGGTTTCGCTTTTTTTACATGAACTGAATATAAGAGCGCAGATGGTTATTACGAAGCATAATTTTTTAAAATTCATATTTAATTTTTTTTCTGTGGATTTACTTTTCAAAATCTTCAATAGGAATTAATTTCGCCATCAAATCATCAACAAAGAAAGTTCCCGATGTTTCACTCAAAGCAATCATTAATCTAAAACCATTTGATTCATCAGGTACCTTTAACTTTTTACTAAAGTTGGTCCAATCCTGAGTACCTGCTTTTTCAACTAATGGAATTCCTTCTCCTATTTTTTTATCTCCATTGGTAAACTCTAAAATAATTACTGCTGTATTCCAGGCATTTGCACCTTGCTCTACCGCATCAATTTTGTAAAAGCCCGAAATGGCAATTGCCTTAGTATTTTTAGGAAGTTTAACTTTTTGATCAACCCCTTCCCATTTTCCTTTCACATAAGAAACCAATGCCAAACTTGCTCCGCCAGATTTCCGTACTACTGTACTAACCTTTGCATTACCAGGCTCCCAGCCACTTAAATCATTCTCAAAGCCGCCATTACTTATTAAATTTTTTTGTGCGAAAACTTGATGTAAACTACAAAGCCAGATAATTACAGCAAAACAAATGCATTTATTCATTTCCTAATATGTTAGAAACCAAGCTAAAGACTGCTTCATACCTCGCAATGCAGAACATTTTCTGTTATGGAAGGATAGAAGCAATCTCTGGCAAATAATTATTTTATTACATTTAAATCGTTTCCAAAATATGTGATGCTTTACTGTTTATATGAATCCTAAATCATCAACATAAATTGTACTTGGTACAGCATTGCCTAAGCTTTGCAATACAAATTCGGTTATAACGGTTGGGTTACCCAAATCTTTCAATTGAATGGTGTAATCGGTATAAACCCCAGGCGTTAGTGTTATTGCAACAGGATTACCATAATTACCATTAATGACCAACTGAACTCTACTGCCGGCAACTATGCCAGCGCCGCCATAAATTGAAAATTTTATTGCCGTTAATCCTGACCGAACAACATCAATTGTGGAACCATTATACCCGATTTGTAACGCACCATATCCATCTGTAAAAGTTGTTGTAATGGCATTGGTGCCACGTTTCACATTTACCGTATTGACTAAGTTTATGGTACTGTTATAACCTAAATAAGAACCCCAGCCAGTTGCAAAAACATCATCATAAAGCAAAGCTTTAAAACCAAAAGAGCCTGTTGAGCGGGTTGTACCACCTGGAGTTGTTACCAAAATACGCGATTGAACAACGCCGGCTGGTACTCTTACCTGTATCTGTGTACTGGTTGGCGTACCAACAATTTGTGCCGGGATAGAATCGAAAGTAACTTTTGTAACCCCTTCGAAAATGGTTCCAACTAATGTTACAATTTCGCCTGAACCTGCAGCAACCGGACTAAAAGAAGTAATTATTGGCGGTGGTTGTAAAATTGGAAAATTGAAACTTGCAGTACCAAATTTTGTGGTAACAACTAATTTATTGCTCTGACTTGCACCATAAGGTGTTGTTGCAGGTATAGAAATGATGATACTTTTATCGGTTAATAAAGCAGGATTATAATTAACCTGCACCCCATTAAATGAAACTGAAAGTGTTGTTAAAAGATTTTCTCCAACAATGGCATATTGATTATTTAATCTTCCGGCCACAACAGTAGAGTCGAACTTCACCTGTCTGGTTTCATCATATATAGAATTAGAATCTAACGTAATTCTGTGAACCACATTTGATAGCGTATCTGATTTACTAATAAGCCTCACTTTGGTAATTACAGGTGCTCCGCCTGCACCCTCATCGGTTTTCTTGCATGAAGAATAACCCATTGCTACTGCCATAAACAATAAAAGCAGTGCAAATTTCGATTGTTTGTTTATATTTTTCATGTTCATTTTATTTAAAAACATAAGGTACTGGTGGTTGTAGTAATTTAGGATTTGATGCAACTTCTGTAGCCGGAAAAGGGAATAGGAACTTCGCATTTGTCATGGTAGAATATCCGTTTCCATAGCTATTAGATGGTACACTAGCATCGCCCGAACCTCTATCTTGCTGATTGATAATGGTAATTGCATTTGGATGATTCGAAACATTAAATCCATCTAAACGGCATAAATCAAACCAATAATCAAATTCGAACATAAATTCTCTGCGGCGTTCTTCTAAAATATCATCACGATATAATTGAGCTGGTGCGTTAGTAGGTTTGCCTGGCGTATTGTTTGGCGTGAAATAGCCACGTCTGATTTCTGTTAAATTACCCAAACCCGCACGATTTCTGATTTTATTAATTGCTGCTAATGCTTGTGCATCTGTACTAGTTCTTGCACCAGCCATTATTGCTTCAGCGAGGATTAAATAAACTTCCGAATAACGCATCATATACACATTATTTGCTGATGATTGAGCTGAACCAACTCCTCCATTATCAGCAGGCGTACCAACAACATATTTTTTAACAAATGTGCTTGTACCTTGTCCCTGGTTGGCCAATTGTGTATAACCACCTGTGGCTTGATTTAGCTCAGGATAATTAGATCCAACAACCATTATGGTTGGTTTAAAGCGCTTATCATCTTGTTGAAAACTATATAAGGCATCAAAAGTTACACCCAAAACACCATAACCATCTCCGGTTCCGGTAATTACAGTACTTGCTGCCCAAGATGCTTGCAATGGATTGCCTCTGCCATAACCGCCTGCTCCAGACCATTGAAGTGCTATTACAGATTCTTCGTTATTATTATTGGCTGTTAAAAATAAATCTTTAAATTCTTTACCCTGAATATCACTACCATAAAGTTTAAACTCACCGCTGCTAATTACTTTCTGAGCAGAAATTCTGGCATTATTGTAATCCTGCATGGTTAGATAAACTTTGGCCATTAACGCCGTTGCAGAACCACTAGAAACACGACCCTGTGCAATAGAATTTCCACTTCTTATTTGAGGCGTTAGGTTGGCTTCGGCAAATTTTAAATCATTAAGAATAAATTTGTAAACATCAGTTACCGGATTGGTATTAACCTGAAAATTTTCCACATAATCTAACGTATTTTCGATGATAGGCACATTTCCAAACAACCTAACCAAATGAAAATAAGCCAAAGCTCTAAACAAATGCGCTTCACCTAAAGCATTATTAACAACTTTTGCATCTATCGTTGCAGGAACTTTTGCAGGTAAATTATTTAATATGGCATTGGATTGTGCCACAACAATCCATAATGAATTGTAAGCATTTGCAAGTTCGGTGTTTCCATCAGTTACAGAGAAATTTCCAAAATTTACTACATCTGATGAATATGATCGACCGTTTCCGCTAGCCATTTCTGTAATGGCCCATCCTCCTTTTGCTACCCATCCAAACCAAGGGGCACTGTAAAGCACATTGGTGCTTGATTTTACCTGATCTGCCGTTTGATAGAAATTATCAAGCGTAATTGAGCTTTGAGGTGGGCGATCGAAAAATTCTTTTTTACAACTGGTTACTGTACTCATTAAAAGAACAGCAATTGCAAATGAATATTTTATATATGTTTTCATATTTCTTTTATTAAAATTCTGCATTAATACCAAAAGTGTAAGTTCGTGGTGTTGGGTATCTTCCGCTATCTACATTTGTTAAAAACACGTTGTAGTTTTGGTTTCCAACCTCTGGATCAAGACCTTTATATTTAGTAAATACGTATAGGTTTTGCACGCTGGCAAAAACTTTTAATCTATTCAGTTTTATCTTACGGATAAATTCTGATTGAAGATTATAGGCCAAGTTTACGTTCTGAACACGCAGAAAAGATCCTGATTCTATAAAACGATCAGAGTTTTTAAGGTTTGGGTTATCTCCACTACGAGGTGCAGGAATATTAGAACCTGTATTGGTTGGACTCCAGAAATCAATAGCAGAAGCCAATTGGTTTTGATATAATCCTGATAATCCTTTTAGTTGATAGTTTAGCGCATTTAGAACTTTAGCACCATATGAACCATTTAAAAAGATAGATAAATCGAAAGATTTGTAAGAGAAATTATTGGTAATGCCATAAGTAAATTTAGGGTTTGGATTTCCTAATGATGTTTGATCGGATTCATCAATTTTACCATCGCCATTTACGTCTTCAAATTGGATATCGCCCAACCATGTGCCTGCATTATTATTGATTATTGGTCGCCCAAATTGAACAGGAGCATTTCTTAGCTGTGCATCTGTACGGAAAATATCTTTTACTTTATAACCATAAAATTCACCTATTGAGCCACCAACCTGAGTTCTGGTAACCGTCATCTGAAGGAAGCTTACATTTATTTTTCCATCGATAAATGGAACGCCATCCGCTAAAGAAAGTACCTTATTATTGTATTTAGAGAAAATTACAGTTGTATTCCATTTAAAGTTACCCGTTAAGTTTTTGCTGTTTATGGTAAAATCAAACCCTTTGTTGCTTACTTTACCACCGTTAATGTAAGGCGGACTAATTACACCCGTACTCGAATAAGCTGCCGCTTGTCCAACCAAATAAGCTGGGAGTGGTTTTTGGAAAAGAAAATCTTTTGATGTTTTATTAAAATAATCAAATGAAGCATCTATTCTTCCTTTAAAAAGACTAAAATCAATACCTGCATTGGTTTGCACAGCGCTTTCCCATGTTAAATTTGGATTGGCAACTTTATCAACCGCAAAGCCGGTACCCAAACCTGTAACAACGGGTGTTAAAGCCGAGCCGTACTGATAATTTGGAAGATTCTGATTACCAACTTCACCATAACCTACCCTTAACTTGATATTATCTGCAACATCTTTTATGCCTGACATGAAAGATTCATCAGATAAACGCCATGAAACTGCAAATGCCGGAAAATAACCCGTTTGCTTTCCTTCAACAAATTTTGATGACTTATCTGAACGGATGGTTGCTGTTATACTATATTTATTGTTATAGGTATAGATTCCCCTCGCAAAAAACGATTCTAAAGATTGGCTATCTTTGTATTCGCCAATTACGGCAGTTTTAAGGTCGCCCAAGCCAAGGGTTTGCAAATCATTACTTAAAAAGTTCTGAACCGAAGCATCTGTTCCGCCCCAGCTCGATTCATTAACCTCATAACCCAATAATGCTGTTAAATTATGTTTTTCACTAAATGTGTGTGCGTAGGTTAAATATTCTTTCCAGCCCCAAAATGTAGTGTTTGAATTGTATTCCTGTAATCTAGCCGTTGCATTACCATAAATTCCGTACTGATAAGTAGGAACAAATACTCTTGCTGCAGAATAATTAAAATCACCATTCACTTCTGATCTTAAGGTCAAATCTTTTGAAAATTTGATCTCGCCATAAAGTGCACCATTTAAATTACTTCTGTTTAATACGTTTGTAATTTCCAAAGATTGGGCTACCGGGTTAATCTGTCCACCTTGTTGATTTGAATTTGGAATTGGTCCGGCAAATGATCCATCGGGGTTTCTAACAGCCTGGTCTGGCGCACTTAATAAGGCATTGTAAACGATACCAGTATTATTTGATAAACCTTGATTTTCATTTGAGCGACTACCAGATAATGACAGACCCACTTTTAACCATGGCTTAACCTGACTGTTAGTATTTGTTCTAAAAGTATATCGTTTGTAATCGCTACCTAAAATGGTACCATCTTGTTTTAGGTAACCGCCAGAAATGTAATAATCCAACCCATCTTTACCACCAGAAATTCCCAATTGATGGTTTTGCATTACTGCATTTCTAAAAACCTCATCTTGCCAGTTGGTACCTTCACCCAACAATGTTGGATCGGCAAACTCACCCCTTCTTTGAACGCCTGTAACATCTGCCAAAGCATTTTCTAATACGGCATACTGCTGAAGATTCATTACATCAAGAAATCTGCCTTGCTGCGAAACGGCGCCGTATCCATCATAAGTTACTCTTGCTGAACCATTTTTACCGCGTTTTGTTGTGATGATAATTACCCCATTTGATGCACGACTACCATAAATAGCAGTTGCCGATGCATCTTTCAATACATCAATAGATTCAATATCGCTTGGATTAATTAATGACAGCGGACTTACCGCAGATTCGCCATTATTAGCCGATAAACCAACTGTTCTGCCGCTGGTTGATTGGTTGGTAGCATCTCCAGAAATAGGAACACCATCTACTACATATAAAGGCTCGTTAGAAAGACTTAACGATGTTACACCTCTAACCCGTACCGATGTTGAACTTCCTGGTGCACCAGAATTTTGTGTAATGGTAAGTCCAGAAGCTTTACCTTGCAGCATTTGGTCGATACTTACCTGCGGAACGTTTGCAATATCAGAGGCTTTAACGGATGAAATAGCACCGTTAACATCGCCCCTTTTTTGGTTACCATATCCAATTACCACTACATCTGATAAATCAGTTGCGGCAGATTTTAGTACAACGTTGATAACGCTTCTATCGCCAACTAAAACTTCTTGTTTAGATAAACCGATAAACGAAAATACCAATGTAGTTGCCGAACCTGCCGGAACATTAATAACGTATTTACCATCTGAATTTGTGGAAACAGCTGTTTGAGAATTTTTGATTAGCACACTTGCGCCGGGTAGTGTAGTACCCTTTTCATCTGAAACAGTTCCTGTTATTTGCCTATTTGTTGTATTCTGCGCCATAGCCGGAAACAGCGACGCCAGGAATACTACAAACAGAATAGCTGTTCGTAATTTTTTACTCATAATGTTTATATTTAGTTATTTATTTACTAACTCAAATTTAACGTCGATTTAAAGGATATTTATAATATTATTTTACCCTAAGTTAATCCAAAAAGAACTCTTGTATTACCCTTGTGCTATTAAAACTATCATTATCAATATAATATCGCAGTTGCATATATTTTTAACCTTATACTTTTTTGCCAAAAATTAATATAATTATTACCATATTTTTTGCTTGTATAATAAATTCGTTACATAATTGTGCATTTGGGTAAATTTCGATGATTCTCTGAAAGCAGATCACAACTTGCGGTGTTGAGCCGATTTATCTGAAGTTTGGCGATGTTTTAATTCCGATACCTTGTCTCAATTCTGGATATTTCCTGATCACTCAAAATGAGTAGAACATACTTTTTAAGCTTATGGTAATAGTTTCTTATCAATATTAAATTAAGCCATCTGATTTTGCATATTATTGCATAATAACAATAGCCAAATGAAATTCAAATTCCTTTTCCTGCTACTTATTTCAAGCTCTTTTGCTGGTAAATTATACGCCAGTAACCTACAGCAAACTCCAGATACTCTTTTGGCTACAATGCTAAAACCATTTGGAAGAAGTGTGCTGAACAAAGAAAAAAAATTAGAACTCATAAGTTCGGCAGTACACTTTGGTTTTAAATTTAATGGAGAAAGTTTTAAAATTTTAGCCACTTTAAACAACAAAAACGAACACAACTATTTACAATATGAAATAGATGGGAAATATCAAACACGCATTCGTGTTGATGGAAACAATCAAAAACCAATTTTAATAGAAGCAAATGGTAAAGGCGAACACACTGTGTGGATTTATAAAGCAACAGAAGCCCACACCGGACCAATATTAATTCAAAGCATTGTGGCTAATAAAATCGCAGCCATCGAAGTTCCTAAAGCGCCCTTAATTGAATTTATTGGAAATAGTATAACCTGTGGTGCAGCTTCAGATGCTTCAGATTTCCCTTGTGGCACCGGATCGTATCACGACCAGCACAATGCTTACATGGCTTATGGCCCAAGAGTTGCGAGACAAATAAAGGCTAATTACATATTAAGTAGTGTTAGCGGAATAGGTATTTACAGAACCTGGAATATGGACGGACCCTCAATGCCTCAGGTCTATGAGCGTGAAGATTTCCAGAATAATACAGTAGATAAATGGGATTTTAAGCAATATGACCCGGAGATTGTTAGTATAGCTTTAGGCACAAATGATATGAGCAACGGTGATGGCAAAACCGAAAGAAAACCTTTTGAGCCTGATGTTTTTATCAACGAATATGTGAAATTTATTAAGCTGATAAAATCTAAATATCCAAAAGCTAAAATTGCTCTTTTAAGCAGCCCCATGATACATGGCGCTCAAAAAAATCTATTAGAAAAATCGCTGCTTACCATAAAAGCAAAAGTGGATTCCATGTATGCTAATGATAAGAAAGTTAGTGTGTTTTTCTTTCCAGAAATGCAACCACATGGTTGTAGTGGTCACCCGGATGTAGCTGATCATCTTATCCTTGCAAAACAACTTTATCCATTTTTTAGCAAAATGATCAAAAACAAATGATTGATCTTATAATAAATTATCTCTGGTATTACTTATAACATGAGTTTGATTATTAATTTTCCGTCACACTACTAATAAGCTGCTTTTTTTAGTTAAAGTCACCCTGAAATTATTTGCGGGTCTTTTTTTTGCAAGAAAGATGCTGAAATAAATTCAGCAACAGTTGTCATACAAGCCATACGGTGATAAAACAGCAAAATATTAAGTTTAAGAATCGAGCAAAGGTTTACAGTTGTATTTTCTAAAGTCTAAATGACAAACCTAAAAAATAACTTTTCATGGCATCATGCTGAATTCCATAATTTAAGCCTCCATCAACCTTAACCTTTTTTGCAAGTTCAAGTTGTAGTGCTGCATTTAAAAAATTATTCCAGTGGTGATGTGCAAGGTCATAACTATAATAGGTTTCAGCACTGCCGCTAAGGTGCTTTACTAGGTCATGTTCGATGGAAAGGGACTGAAGAAGTTCTGTATGTAGTCCGGCATCCTCAGTATTCTGCAATCTGTCAACCTCCATCTGGATGCCAAGCTTCCATTCATTAGGCAGCTTTAAAGCCATTGGTATGATAAGACCTCCCTCATATCGGTTCTCTTTTTCCACTTTCGAGGTCGGAAATTTTATGTAAGGCAATACTGCGATTGCAAAATTCCCATTATCATTTCCTAAAAGGTTTTGCTTGATGCGCAAGGTGATATCGCCAAATCCTTGAGCACGTTCTATTGTTCCACCACCTGACTTTTCTGTTTGGTAGATATAACTTTGAACCACAACTTGAAGAGCTGTAGAATTTGTAAGTCCTAGTTTCAGGTTTGACTGATTAAAAAGAAAAGTATTGGTTAAAGCTTCATCGCTCTGCTGTCTCTCTAATCTAAACAAATCACTTTCATATTGAAAATGACCAGCATCAACCGTTATTGGAGATTCTGTAATACCTGGTCTGTCTGTTTCCATTTCCCGGAGAGCAGCTTTTGGAACAGGATGGAAGAGATTATAAGGTTTGCTTTTATTCTCTTGAGCCAAGAGCGATTTACTAAATAAAAGCAAAATGCATATTATAGATATATTCTTCATTTGTTTATTTCTTGAACTCATAACAAGAAAAAACTACTCAAAGTTTTCATTCCCTTAAAGAATTAATTTATGACAAATATTCTTTCTAATTTTAAATTTTAAGACTAGTCAAAATATATGGAAGCTTATAATATCACTCCTGCATCTGTTGAGGATTATAAATCTCTACAGTTAATCGGTAAGGAAACCTTTTCTGAAACATTTGCATCGAGTAACACTGAAGAGAACATGGAAATGTATCTGTCAAAAAGCTTTAGTGATGAGAAAATGATAAACGAACTTTCAAATAAAGAATCGATGTTTTTTATAGCATGGGATAAGAATGTTCCAATCGGTTATTTAAAAGTTAATACTGGAGAAGCCCAGACGGAGCTTCAGGATCCCTTTGCTTTAGAAATTGAACGGATTTATGTTAAAGCGAGTTATCATGGAAAAAAAATTGGTCAATTGCTGTATGATAAAGCTTTGGAAGTAGCACATCAAAAAGATTTAAAATCGATTTGGCTGGGCGTATGGGAAGAAAATCCAAGAGCAATTAAATTCTATGAAAAAAACGGATTTCTAGCTTTTGATAAACATGTTTTTAAAATGGGAGATGATATGCAAACTGATATTATGATGCGCAAGATTTTGGGGTAGTAGGAAACAGTTGATATTAAATACAATCAACTTCTAATACTCCACCATTTCATCGTCCAGATAACAATAAAGCCATCTTTCGCCTGGTTCAGAGGAAATTACCACTGCATGATCCTGTGCTTTGCAATGGTGAGACATATGTTGTTCTGGTGACGAATCACAGCACAAAGTTATTCCGCAAGATTGGCATGTACGTAAATGCACCCATTCTGTTCCTTGCTTAACACATTCTTCACACACAAATTCTTTTGCGGTTTTCAAATCTTTTATAGCCAGAATATGGCTACATATTTCTAAATTTTCCATAGTTATAATTTAGATAAATATTGATGAACCGAGCTAAAAATCCTTATCGGATAAATTTCTTGGGAATTTGGTTTACCATATAATTTCAAACGGTTCATAGATAAAGCCCCTGGCTAGTGAAATTAAAAATTATAAATAATGGGTATAAAAGATTTAAATTTTTTATACCCATTATACTAATCAATATGTCTGTTAATATTTCTACGCAATAAAATATTTACCCGCTACAGATTAAGATTCAATAAAAGCTAAAAGGTCTTTGTTAATGGTTGCAGCTTCCGTTGTTGGCATTCCATGAGGAAATCCGGGATAGGTAATTAGCTTACCATTTTTTAATAGCTTAGCCGATTTCACGCCTGCATTTTGGTAAGGAACGATTTGATCATCCTCTCCATGTAACACCAACACAGGAATATCAACTGCTTTTAAATCTTCCGTAAAATCGGTTTCCGAAAATGCTTTTATGCATTCATAATGAGCAACATTACTACCCATCATACCTTGTCTCCACCAATTTCTTTGTATTCCTTCTTTTATTTCAGCACCTGCTCTATTGTATCCATAAAATGGAATTGTTAAATCGATATAAAACTGTTGTCTGTTATTAAGTGTCTGATCTCTGATATTATCAAAAACTGAGATTGGAACACCATCAGGATTTGCTTCGCTTTGTACCATAACTGGTGGTACAGCGCTTATTAATACTGCTTTCGAAACCCTATCTTCACCATACTTATTTACATAACGGATAACTTCACCACCACCGGTAGAATGCCCAATGTGTATTGCATCTTTAAGACCTAAAAATTCAGTTAGCTCGGCTACGTCAGCTGCATAGGTTTCCATTTCCTGATGTTGTTTGACTTGATCTACCATGCCCCCTCCTATCATGCGCAATTACGCGGTAACCTTTTTGCAGGAAAAATATCATTTGTGCATCCCAATCATCAGCTGATAATGGCCATCCATGGTGAAACATAATCGGCTGCCCAGATCCTAGATCTTTGTAAAAAATTTCTGTTCCGTCTTTTAATTTTAGCGTACTCATTTTATAGGGTTTAAGGGTTTGTAAATCGGTTGTGTTTATTGCCTGTAAATATGGATTCCAAATTTTAACTCTTTTGCAGAATTGAAGGCCTTATTAATCATCAGTTAAAATATTATGAAGCCTAAATATTATAAAATTACCTGCAATGGTAAGATTTTCAGTTTGCACAGCCAAGGAAAAAGCTGTACTGTCGATATGATTATCGATTATTAGGCCATGCATCGATTATTACTTTAGTAAGTTAATCAAATATAACTACAGGTTTTATATTTTTAGCGACGAGTTGATGGATTGTCTAAATTACAAACCAATTAACCAGCCATTACTCGTTCGATACCATCAAACCTATCATATAATTGCAGGTATTCAGTTATAATGATGTTAAGAAATTATTATTTATAGTGATTTGGGAATTTGCCCTTAGACTTCGCATTGGTATTTCTATAATAAATACTATTATTGATAAACCTATTGATTTATGCTCTCCCCTAAAACCCGAAGAAATATTAATCGAGTAGTTCCTTTTGGGGTACTATGGTTTATTTTTAGCTTGATTTATGCAGCATTAGAGGTTGGCATTCTTGGGAATTTAGATTATTATCCTTCAACCGGCATTGAATATAATTTTTTAAGAAATATTTTAACGCTATCCATATCAGGATTGATAATGGGTTTGATTACAGGGACATTGGAAATTCGTTTTTTTAGCAGATGGTTTATTAGAAAAAGCTTTACAAGAAAGATTGTCCTTAAATCCATAAT
This sequence comes from Pedobacter jejuensis, assembly GCF_003725795.1. GTDB lineage: Bacteria > Bacteroidota > Bacteroidia > Sphingobacteriales > Sphingobacteriaceae > Pedobacter > Pedobacter jejuensis. The sequence continues at coordinate 200,531 of NZ_RBEE01000004.1, forward strand.
TTATCTGGCAATTGTGATGATTTTCCTCACTATAGCCTTACTTATAAATGCTGCACTGATTCAAAAAAATAACCTAACAATAAATTTATTTGCTCCGGTTTGGACATTTTTTACCAATTACTCACTAATTGGTATTTTACTCTATGTAGCTTCAATAATCATAATCACTCAATTCTATGCGGAGTTTAACGACAGTATCGGTCCAGGAACATTAAGCAATTTTTTTCTAGGAAAATACCATCATCCAATAGAAGAAGAGCGGATATTTATGTTTTTAGATATGAAATCATCAACAACAATAGCACAAAACCTTGGCCATTTAAAATACTTTGAAATGCTTAAGGAATACTTCTTCGACCTCTCGAATGCGGTGATTGATTATGGTGGAATAATTTATCAGTACGCTGGTGATGAGATGATTGTAAGTTGGAAACTTAAAGATGGAATAAGAAACAACAATTGCATCGAATGTTTTTTCGCAATGAAGGCGTTAATGGCATTACAATCAAAAAGATATAGCGATACTTTTGGAGTTGTGCCCGATTTTAAAGCTGGCTTACATGTAGGGAAAGTTACAGCTGGAGAAATTGGCTCGTTAAAGAAAGAGATTATTTTTTCTGGAGATGTTCTAAATGTTTCGGCAAGGATACAAGCGCTCTGCAACCAGTTTAATGTAGATATTTTGATCTCAAAAAATCTTATTCAGGAACTTGAAATATCTCATTTATTCAACTTAACCTCGATAGGCGAGCATTTACTTAAAGGTCGCAATACTTCGATGGAAATATTTACAATTGCTAAAACTAAAGTTTAGAATATTGCTATTACAAACTCATTTTTTCTAACTTTTTTAAATTTGATTTCGTAAGTGTTAACGCTTTTTTAGCAAATTTTTTAATCTCACTATCGGCTGACATGGTACCCTTTTGTAATACTGCTATTAATTTGGTCTGATTATTTACGGCAATTGTTTGATATGCCTTATCAAAGGCTGAACCATTTAAATCCTTAAGCATAACAACTTCTTTAGCTACATCAACATCACTAGTAGTTGTTGAATTAGCCGTTTTAGCTGAACCTACAGCCTCACCTGTTGCATTATTAAGCCTCGAAGTATCTTGCAGATTTATTGGCGCCGAATCTATACGCCCATCTGGTCTTAGTCCGCTTTGAGGACTAGTATTAACGGCATTAACATTTTTAGCCTTACCCAGTTTACGTAGTTCATCCATCACCTGAATATTTTTATCTACCATTTGTTGTCCTAAACTTTTCAACTGGCTATTATTTGCCTTTTCCGCAACAATTTTAGATGTTAAAAGAGCTTCATTTGTCAGGATTGTTGCTTGTTGTAAAAACAATGAAGAACTTAGACTATCTTGAATAGCAGACGATTTGATCGGATTGGAATATGCCTTAAGTGACGAAGCAGATACTGCAACAAGCAATGAAATGCTAATGCTTAGCTTTAAAAAATTCAGATTTTTTTTCATAATTCATGGTTTGAACTAATGATAAAACCATAAGAATAGAAATAAAGTTTGAAAAATCTTTACATGCCTAGAGTTATCGAATATAATATTGTATTAATTGTTATACCAACCGATATCTTTCAGGTTTGCCATCAGTTCTCACAATCAATTTTCTAGCTTCTAAATCTAATTTTACCGTTTCTCCATACCAGTGAACACCACCTTCAAAATTATCTTTTAATTTTTGATACAAAGTCTCCATGAGTTCAGTGTGGGTGTATTCCTTATCTGCTATAATTTCAAGAAGGGCATTTTTAATGGTTTCATATTTAACTACATCAATTTTCTTGTTGGATTTTTCAGGATTTGGATGTAGTGTTTGTATGATCGAATTGTTCATGCTCTTAAGTTGTTAATTAAGCTGATTTAAAAGAAAATATTAGACGTAATAATGAAAAATAACTTATCTAAATAAAAACTATTTAGGTTTTTCATTTATGGCTTATCAAAAAAAATCTTTCGAACCTAAAACAAAAAAAATCTTTTTTACTTTTAAGATAGTTCGATCAAACATGTGAATTTAAACAAGCGCAGAATAAATAATGTTATATCTAGATATTAAGTTAAAATTTATTGAACCTAAACATCGTTACGCTTGAAACATTTATTTGTACTTATTAATATTCTAAGAAAAAATCCCTGATGATAAACAAACGCCAATCTGACAGCTTTAGTGCCATTATCCGAAAGCTATTTGTTATTTTTCTTCTTTTTACATTCATTTTAACCGTTGGATCATTTATACTGCGCCACACAATTACCAATAAATTAGATCGGTTAAGCAGTCAGCTACGTCAGCCATGGCAACAACAAGCCATAAGTAGGTTACTGGTTGATTTAAATTTAACTGAAAATAGCTTTCAACAGGCAAGTGCTAATGGCGAAGTAAAAGATTTGGATGCTTACAAAAAACATCTTAAAGATATTTTAGCGAAAATGGGCAACATACTTCAACGCTATAAAGTTGATGGTAATAGTGATATACCAAAAAGTAAACAGCAAATTGCGCTTGCCCTTCAACAAAAATTAGCTGTTTCAGAAAAACTATTTGATCTTCAAAAAAGATTTACATCCTTACTTGAAAAAACAACATTAGAATCAATTAGTGATAACTCAGCGACAAAGCAATTTGGGAAAGTAAAAATGCAAGCCGATACATCAGTTTCAACCTATCAAGAATCGACGGATAGAGGGTTAATTGAACGTTTAAAAGATGCGGTAAAAAATACTTCTGATGTAAAAGTATTAACCATCAAAAAACAGAAAAATCAAGATATCGCTAATGCTAAGGAAAATCAAAATAAGTTATTAAAAGACTTAGGGCAGCAGTATAGTCTCCTTACCCAATCTAATCAAGAATTGATTTTAGCAAATTTAAATCTGCTTACCGAGTTAAGGCAGGTATTACTCGAGCTGCAAAGTATAGAGCGAGTAGCTTTCGAAAAAAGTCGCGAAGAAATTTTGGAAGAATACCGTTCCACTTCGCTCAGCTTAAATACTTTTACGGGTATAGCTTCTGCTTTTATATTGTTATTTATAGTGATATTGATAATATATATGCGCAAGGCTTCAACATCAGAAAAGCGTTACATAATGGAAAACTCGAGGGCTGTAAGACTGGCTAGTCAGAAATCAGAAATACTTGCTATTATGAGTCATGAAATCCGCAATAAATTAATGGCTATAAATGGTGCTGTTTACATGCTCAAAAGAACAGCACTAATACCCGAACAAGAGAAACCAGTAAAATCAATTAATTTATCCTCCTCCCTACTCCTAGAAACGGTAAATAATGTACTGGATGTTAGCAAACTAGAATAAGCCCCAGCCGAATTAAAAATTGAACCATTCTCTCCATATGAGGCCATTAATGATTCTGTAGAAGCTATGCGTTTTATGGCTGAAAAGAAGAGCGTCGATTTAAATCTTGAATTTAACGGCATGATTGACCAAAAAGTAAATGGAGATAGTTTACGCCTTAAACAGATACTGATAAACTTATTAAGCAATGCTATCAAATACACAGATAAAGGCCATGTAACATTATCTGCTAAGCTTGATGAGCAGCTGAATAACTTCTTACTTACCGTAACCGTAAAAGATACGGGTTCTGGAATACCGAAAAACAAGCAAGCCAAATTGTTCTCTCCTTATTATCAAGCAGGTGGCCAAAAGCCAGGCACAGGGTTAGGTTTATATCTTTGCCGTCAGTTAGTAAAACTTCAAGGCGGCACAATTGATTTAGAAAGTGAAGAAGGGCAAGGTTGTACCGTTCGTTTTACAATACCCTATTAACCTGATTGATTAATATTCTCAAAAAAAAATTGTTTGATCACCGTTTTTGTCACTGCAAAGAACGAAGCAATCCTATTTATTTAGGCTAGAAAGATTGCTTGCGCTCGTAAAAGTCTAATTTCACAATGATGCCCGTTCTTGTTATTTGCTTAACCTATTGTTAAAGCAAAACTACCATTTCGTTAAAAAAAATTGCTTTTTAATCCGTTATAATTATTTTTTTGTTTTGAAGATTTGGAAAGCAATGCAAGAAATACTTCGGTCTGTTTCTGCCCCGTTATTTCTCCAAGCACTATGAAAAATAGTGGCTTTCCGTACTACCGGGTTTAGTTTGCAAGGTATTTCGATTTTTTTAGCGTGTTTGAAGGGCAAACGTAAATAATTATGCTGTACTGCGTTATTTAAACCTGACTGTACGAAAATACTTTTTGTTGCACCAACACTTCGTTTTTATTGCAGGAATTACCCAAAAAGATTGTAGGGAAGGCAGGATTTACATTAATCTGGTCACTGTAACTGCTTTTCTAATAACCTGAATTGATTAATATTTTAAAAAAAATTGGTTTAAACGCTATTTCTGTCACTGCAAGGCACGAAGCAATCCTATTTATTTAGGCAAGAAAGATTGCTTGCGCTCGTAAATTCTAATTTCACAATGATGCCCGTTCTTGTTACTTACTTAACCTATTGTTAAAGCAAAACTATCATTTCGTTAAAAAAAATTGCTTTTTAATCCGTTACAATTATTTTTTTTTGTTTTTGAAAATTTGGAAAGCAATGCAAGAAATACTTTGGTCTGTTTCAGCCCCGTTATTCCTCCAAGCACTATGAAAAATAGTTGCTTTCCGTACTACCGGGTTTAGTTTTCAAGGTATTTCGATTTTTTAAACGTGTTTGAAGGGCAAACGTAAATAATTATGCTGTACTGCGTTATCTAAACCTGACTGTACGAAAATACTTTTTGTTGCACCAACGCTTCGTTTTTATTGCAGGACTTACCCAAAAAGATTGTAGGGAAGGCAGGATTTACATTAATCTGGCTACTGTAACTGCTTTTCTAATAACCTGAGTTTGATTAATATTTTCAAAAAATTGGTTTAACCATCGTTTCCGTCATTGATAGTCACGAAGCAAATCCTATTTATTCAACCAAGAGGATTGCTTTAGCTCGTAAAAGTGGAGCTGTGCAATAACGACTGCTCTTGTTATAAGCTTAAGGCTACTTTAAAAAGCATTCTAATAATCGGACTCTGGTTATTAGTAAACTTAATTAACCCACTAATCTTCAAATAATACGATACCAATAGTATTTTTTATCAATTGATGTAAAATATTAAGGCGTACATCTTTCCAAATCTCTAAGATAAAGTTACCTTTGAGGTCACAAACAAAGAAGTTAGCAACAAATGTTTAATTGGATTAAGATTATATTTACCCATCAGTTGTATGAAAAATAAACTCAACTGTATTATCATCGATGATGATTTGGAGGTAATTGTTTGTGTTAGTGAATTTGTTCGCGAAACTTCTTTCCTTAATTTAGTATCCGTATTTAACAGTCCTGCGGAAGCGATTGACATTTTGGGTAGCTCGGGTATCGATTTAATTATACTCGATATTAATCTTCCGGGAATCGATGGTATGAGTTTCGCCAAAACACTGTATGATCAATATGGCAAAGATATGCCAAGGGTAATCTTTATTAGCGGTTCTGGCGATCATGCCTCAGAGGGTTATAAAGTAGATGCTATTGATTACCTTTTAAAGCCTTTTACTTATGAAGATTTCTTTAAAGCTGCATTTAAAGCTAAAAATCATTCATTACCAACGATTCAGAAAAGTGATGGGGAAGAATTTATCTTTCTGAAAGTAGAGCATGAATTAATACGCGTCCCTTTCAACGAAATTCTTTACGGCGAGAGCCAAAAAGACTACATTAATGTTTACACAAAAGGTGGGAAAATGATAACAGCGCTATCAACAATGAAAGCAATGGAAAGCATGCTTCCTCCAGATCGTTTTATGCGAATACATCGCTCTTTTATTGTGGCATTAGATAAGATAGATGCCATCCAGAATTACACCGTAAAAATTGGAAAAGCAGTGATTCCTGTAACCAACCAATATCGCGAGCAGTTTAAGGGTCATTTTAAATCCTGGCTTTAATTTCAAATTCTCATTTTATTCTCGTCGTTTTAATTCAACCTTCTATCGGACAGGTTAGGCCTTCTGACGAACGGATTTTCGTAAAAAAAATCAAATATCTTTCTTTGAAGTGTTTATAGCTGCAGGCCTAAAAGCCTTCAGAAGATTTTAACACGACTATGAAAAAATAGCTATACATCATTCTTGTAGAGATTCGTTCATAAACGATTTTAGGAAAACTGCTACAGATGAGACAAAATCGGTAAGCTTAAATACACTTGGTATTAAGCTAATCGATTCATTGAGCATTTACTTCACAACGTAATCAAATCTTCGAAAGCAGTAAACGTAAAATTTAGAAAAACAAAAACCGAAAAGATGAACATCAATTTTACAAAAACATCAATGTTGGTGGCTTTAGTAAGCTTATCGACTCAAATGTTTGCGCAAGAAACACCTACAACTACAGATAGGTTCGGCAAACAATCATTAAGAACATGGAGCATTGGTGCACATGGAGGAATATTAAGTCAGAATACCTTTTTAGGTGGCGGAAGCGTAAAAGCTGATGAGTTTAAAAGTATTGGTTATGGTGCTTTTATCAAAAAGCAAATTTTACCAGCTTTAGGCTTACAGGCTGATTTTTTACGTGGCGAAATTAAAACGTTAAACAGCACCAGTACTGTAGAGCAAAAAAACAGCATCAACTACTCGGGCTCGCTAACTGCAGTTTTAAACATTGCAAACTTTAGCCTTAACACAGAGAATGCCGTGTTGATTCCTTATGTTAAAGCCGGTGCAGGTTACATGTCGTCGGATTCGCAATTTGGAAATATTAACACATTTACAGAAAGAGAAGGATGGTTTATCCCAACTGGAGTAGGATTTAAGTTTGGCGTTTCCAAAGGAATTAATATTGATTTGGGCTACGACATCAACTTTATCAAATCATCTCCAACGGTTAAAAATGCCTACAACGAAAGCAGATTTTCTTATGCACACGCAGGATTGGAATTTGCTTTAGGAAACAAAGAAAATTCTCAATTACAAAACTACAGCGCAGTTGCCGATTTACGTAAACAAAGTGCTGAAGAAAGTGCTGAACTACGAAGAGCTTTATCAACAGCAGAGCAAAATGCTGCAAGAGATAGAGAACAATACGCTAAAGATTTGGCTGATGATGATAATGATGGTGTGGCAAACAAATTTGATAAGTGTGCTGGTACACCCGCAGGAACAATTGTAGATGGTTCTGGTTGTCCATTAACAGTTACTCAAACCGTTATTAAAGAAACAACAACTGTTGTAACCGAAGCTGACCGTAAAATTGTAAGAGATGCAATTTCAAATTTAGAATTTGATTTAGGTAAATCAACCATTCGCTCTAAATCATATAGCACTTTAAACAGAGTTGCTGCATTATTAATAGAGAAAAACTTCAGTTTAAAATTAGCTGGCCACACAGATAACACTGGCGGAAGAGAGTTGAACCTGCGTTTATCAAAAGATAGAGCTGAATCCGTAAAAACATATTTAGTATCGCAAGGTGTTAATGCATCGAGAGTTGAAGCAACCGGATATGGTCCTGACCAACCTATTGCAACAAACAAAACTGCGGCAGGACGCCAGGAAAATCGCCGCGTAGAATTTACTTTATATTAATTTAATCAATATCCCTTATCAATCATGAAAAAAATTATAGCAACAATCATTTTATCAGCAACAACAATATTTGCCGTAAATGCGCAAATCCAAAAAGGTAACGTATTAGTAGGTGGAAACTTAACCAACATTAACCTTGGTTTAGATGACCCGAAAATATTTAGTGTAGATATTTCACCTAAAGCCGCATGGTTTATTCAGGATAATGTTGCACTGGGTGGTTACGTAAACTTTGGCCTGGAAACAGCTAAAAACTCAAACACAACAACAAGCTATGGTGTGGGTGCATTAGGCCGTTATTACTCTGGTAAAGATGTAGAAGTGCTAAACCATGGTCGCTTTTTTGCAGAAGCAACTGTTGGTATTGGTGGAGTTAATGTGAGCAAAGGTAGTGGTAATACCAACGGACTTAATTTAAGTGTAGGACCAGGTTTTGCTTATTTCATTACACCAAACATTGGCTTAGAAACCTTATTAAAATACAATGGTTTAGTTGGATTTGGAAGTTCAACAACACAGAACAACCTAAACCTTTCATTCGGTTTTCAAATCTATTTACCTGGTCAGCGAACTGCTAACAAGGTTAAAAGAGACGTTAACAACTAAATAATCCAATCAAGAAGCTGCCTTCTGCTATTTAAGTATTAAGCAGCTTCTTTTTTAACGGGCGAATTATTAGCCCAAATATCATCATACAACTACTATAAAAACATGGAACACAAAATTCATACAATAAGCGATAAATCCGTTGGTGGATTTATTAGCCGAATATCCTGGAGTGCAATAATTTCAGGTGTATTTATTGCCATTGCAGTACAACTTCTACTTAGTTTTCTTGGCCTTGGCATCGGCTTTGGCAGCATAAACCCGCTTGATGAAGCAAAACCATTTAGTGGACTTGGTACAGGTGCACTAATTTGGTGGATAGTAACAATGCTTATTTCTGTATTTACAGGTGGCTGGGTTGCTGGATGGTTTTCAAATCAAATTCAAAAAACAGACCTGATTATACATGGTTTACTTACCTGGTGTTTACTTACTTTCTTAAATATGTATTTAATTACCTCATCAGTTGGAAAAATTGTAGGAGGTGTTGGTACTGTAATTACAAAAGGCTTTTCATTAGCTGGTGATGGGATTAAAGCTGCAGCTCCAGAAGCTGGCGATCTTATTAAAGACCAACTAGGAATGGATAAAAACACCTTTGGAAAAATGAAACAGGAGGCAGAGCTATTACTAAAGCAAACCGAGAAAAAAGAACTGCAGCCAAAAGCATTAGATAAAAAAATTGATAAGGCCGCTAACCAAAGCGAATCAACAGGAAAAGACGTTCTAGAAAATCCTCAGGCTGCACAGCAAAAAATTGATGCCTTGGTTTCGAAACTATTTTCTGAAAATGATTCAACCTTTAATGCTGTTGATCAGGAAGCACTAGTTAATATTGTTAAAAACAGAACAGGAAAAAGCGAAGCAGAATCAAAGCAGATTGTAGAAAACTGGGTTAGCACATTAAAAACCGCTAAAGAAAAGATTAAAGAAGTAAAAGTAAAGGCAGAGCAAAAAGCTAGAGAAGTTGGCGATGAGATGGCTTCAGCGCTTTCTAAGTTTGCTATTTTCTCTTTCATCGGGATGGTTTTAGGTGCGGTTAGCGCAAGTTTTGGAGCGCTTATCGCTTCTAAGAAACGCCTTACCATTATCGAAACCAGACCTGTAGAAAGGGTTTAATAGTATTTAAAATTAAAACAAAAGAGATGACTACAGGAAAGAGAACTAAAACTATTGTTGCAATAATTGGCATTTTGCTGCTTATTGGCTTAGTTTACTACAATTACTTTTTCATTTTTGGAGAAGGTGTAAAAGCCGGAGAGTTAAACTATATCGTTAAGAAAGGTTACATTTTTAAAACCAATGAGGGAAAACTAATCCAAAGTGGCGTCCGCTCTAAACAGACAGGAACACTGCAAAACAACGAGTTTGAATTTTCTGTATCTGATGAAGAGATTGCCAAAAAGATGATGGGCAATAGCGGAAAGTTTTTCGAACTTCATTATAAGGAGTATAAACATAGCCTGCCTTGGAGAGGATATAGCAATTACGTTGTAGATAGCATTTATGCATCGAAAGATATCCCTCAATAAACCTAAAAACCTGAGTTCGATGCTCAAACTTAATATTTTGCTGTTTTATCGCAGGGTGACCTTACCTAAAAAAAGCAGATTTAATTAAGTGACGGAAAATTAATAATCGAACTCAGGTTAAAAAGTAATTCGACCGATTATAAACACAAGGCTCGAATTACTATAGAAAATTAACAGAAGCATTTTACAGTTAAAAACGATAACAATGGATAAATTAGAATTAAAAGGCGCCTGGAATGAACTTAAAGGAAAAGTTAAACAGGCTTATGGACAGTTAACAGACGATGATTTAACGTTAGTAGACGGAAAAGATGATGAACTTTACGGAAAATTGCAACAAAAAACCGGCAAAACCCGCGAACAAGTTATAGATTGGTTAAAGTCTCTATAGTTTTAAACAACAGGAAGCCCCTTAACGTGAAATGTTAAGGGGCTTCTGATTTTAATATTGCTTTTAAGATTTTTGATTATTCTACTTTTACGCCTTTCCAAAAAGCAACATAATCTTTAATCTCTTTGGCAGCATCTTTAGGATTTGGATAAAACCATGCCGCATCTTGGTTTTTTTCTCCATCAACTACTAAGGTATAATACGAAGCTTCACCTTTCCACGGACAAGTGGTATGTTTGCTAGAATCCAAAAAAAAGTCTTTTTTTATGGACGAGGCAGGAAAATAATGATTGTTTTCAATTACAATTGTATCATCACTTTCTGCTATAATTTCATTGTTCCAGATTGCTTTCATAGTTATAATTTTTACATATCAACCTTGCAAACTAAGAATTTGTTTTAATGATGCCCTTGCAATATAATTGGACAGCAATAAAATTTCATAATCCTCGCAATTAGGTTGATTTTATTAAAAATTCGATTCCATTATCATTCAAATAGAGTGAAAAATCTCATCGCAAAAACTAAATAGAAAAACTTATTGTTAAATTACATAATGTAAATCAGTTAATTAGTAATTCAAACGGTGTGATTCTAAGAATTGCTTAGTGTTTTACTAAATTAGATACGCAGCAAAAGTTCAAATATGAATAGCAGAAGAGATTTTCTACAAAAAATTGGTGTTTCAGCATTGATGCTGCAGTTAGGTTCCGTAGCGTTTGCAGATACTCCAAACCATTTCGAACAGCCTTACGATGGCAAGGTGCTCCGTGTAGCCATCATGGGATTAGGTGGCTATGGTACTCGTGTAGCTGAAGCCATGAAAGCATGCACCAAAGCCAAATTGGTCGGTGTAATTAGTGGTACGCCTTCAAAAATTAAAGAATGGCAAACGAAATACAACATCCCGGAAAAGAATTGCTATAACTATGAAAACTTCGATCAGGTAAAAAATAATAAAGACATAGATGCGATTTACGTGATAACGCCAAATGCATTGCACCATAGTCAGGTTATTCGTGTAGCAAAAGCTGGAAAACACGCCATATGCGAGAAACCAATGGCCTTAAATGCAATAGAGGCACAGGAAATGATTGATGCTTGCAAGAAAGCAAATGTAAAGCTATTGATTGGCTACAGAATGCATTTTGAGCCACACACCTTGGAGGTGATCAGAATGAGAAAAGCAGGAGAATTCGGTAAGATTATGTTTTTTCAGGCACAATGTGGTTTTAAGGCAGGTGATCCTAATCAGTGGCGATTAAACAAAGCACTTGCGGGCGGTGGAGCAATGATGGATATTGGCATCTATGCCATCAATGGAGCAAGATATATGGTGGGCGAAGAGCCAATCTGGGTAACGGCACAGGAAACCAAAACCGACTCATTAAAGTTTAAAGAAGGTGTAGATGAAACCATACAATTTCAGTTAGGTTTTCCAAGCGGTGCGGTAGCATCCTGCTTATCTAGCTATAACATCAATTATCTGGATAGATTTTTTATGAGTGGCAATAATGGCTTTGCAGAAATGCAACCGTCTACCGGTTACGGCCCGATTAAAGGCAGAACACATAAAGGCGAACTCATGCAAGCCATAACCACTCATCAAACTGTACAAATGGATGAAATGGCAACCATTATTTTTGATGATAATAAGCCAATAGTACCTGTTAACGGCGAGGAAGGATTGAAAGATCTTAAAATTATTGAAGCGATTTACCTTGCCGCCAAAATAGAAAAGAAGGTTAATTTAAATATCTAAACTGAAAGTGATTTCCTAGCTGGTTTATCTCGCTGCGAAATCCTAAATTTTGATAGTATAGGCCCCCTAATTTGAACTTTTTCACGATAGAAAAAACAAATATTACCTTCAATAAGAAAGTTTATTGTATCATAATTTATAACTGATTTTGCTAAAGCAACATTGTTGTTATAATATAATGCTAGAACAAATAAACGCTATAGAATTTTTGTATCTTAGAAAAAGCTTGATTATAAACAGTTTTAATAAGTATAAATATCTATGAATATGAAATTAATATTGTACCTCTTTCTGGCCGTGTTTTCATGCTCCGCAAAAGCTCAAATAGCCAGCCATTCCCAAATTTCGAATTTAAGAATAACCAATAACCACCTACCCATTTACGATAGTTCAAGAGTTGATAAAGATTCAATTTACCAATTTCGTTCTGGTAAAAATAAAATGGTTCAGCGTAATAATTTGCTTTTGAAAAGCCTGGCTGAAATCAAACAAGAGCAATCAAATTCACTTCCTTATGCAGATAATTTGGTCTCTTCTAAAAGCCAAAAAGTGATAATCAACAGTATTAAAAAAAGAGATTTGCTATTCAGGGATACTGACGTTAAACCTGAATTGATTTATCCGAAACATTAATTAGCAAAATAGTTTTTTGTGAATTGAAGATCTTTATCTCTTTACGCTATTGATATTTCAGGATAATATAGCTTTAAGAGAAAATTACTGGTGTCAAAAAAATTGAATATATATACATAATATACCGATGACCATACTCGAAGGACAGGTATTTTGGGGTTACGATTATGATATCTACAATAAAAGTAATTTCATGAAAAGTATCATGGGCATGTTTTCTCTGATGCCTCCGTTACACCAGTATTCAGGAAGAGTTGTTTTAACTAAAACTGAATTAATTATTTTAGGTGACACCGACCTTAATATACCCTTATATACTATTGATGAGGTTTATATTGGATTTGATGAAATCTTTCCTGCCTCGAGTGTTAAAAACTTAGGGCTTTTTTGGCAACCTTTAAGAGTTAAGTTCAGAGCGGATGAAACGGTTTATATGGTAATTGATTACAACGGAATTAATACAAATAATAAAATTTGGTTTGATGCATTGCAACAAATATTGCAGTAAAAGAGGCTTTTTTGCAAGTAATAACCAATTGGGTGACCTTGGAATTAATTTTATAAAGAACTCCAGTTTAGCTCGCTTAAATTAAGATTTAAATTCTTACCCGGTGAGCGGGTAATATCTCAAAAGCAAATGGAAACATCAACAATCGATCGAAGAAAAACCATACAATGTCTTGCTCTTTTAATGGGCGCAGCTATAATCCCAGACTCAGCGTTTGGTAAAATAGGATATCCAGATCCAGAGGAGATTTCTGGCCCTGAAGTGAAGAAGCCAATACACATAAAGTCTGGAAACGGCAAAAAAGGCAACATTGGCGATGGGGACATTATCTTCAAATTTGATAAACATGCAACGGATGGACATTTGGGTATAACAGAATCGACCCTACCGGTAGGCATACTTGGTGCACCGCCCCATTCTCATAAAGGCTTTGATGAAATTTGTAGAGTTACTCAAGGCACCTTGACTATACTTGTTGGAAATGAAATATTTGAGGTTAATGAAGGCGACTGGCACCTAAGGCCAAAAGGTATTGTGCATAGTTTTTGGAATAAAGGCACAAAGCCTGCAAAATTTATTGAAATTTATTCACCAGGTGGACATGAGTTGTACATGAATGAGCTTTCAGATCTGTTCTTAAATAATCAAAGACCTAAACCAGGTTCTCTTGATTTGCTTGCCAAAAAGTATGATATTACATTCGACTGGCCTAAACTTCAAACCATCATGGATACTTACCAAGTACGCCTTTAATGATTAAGTTCAGATCGGATGAAACGCTTTATATGGTAATCGATTACAACGGAATTAATACAAATAATAAAATTTGGTTTGATGCATTGCAACAAATATTGATGTAAAAAAGTCTTTTCTGCAAGTAATAACTAACTGGGTGAAAGTGGAATTAATTTTATAAGCTCTCTAGTTTCGATGGATTTTGTTCGGAAAAATATTTGCTATTTCTGCGTAAATATCTGAGCTAGTTTATCGTTCAATAATTTGCCTCTCAAATCTTTTGCAATTATTTTTCCTGATGGGTCTATAAGAAAATTCGCGATTACTTCTGAACTCCTAAATTCAAAATTAAGATTAAACTTTGATGACAGATTAATAAAAAACAATCTCAACTCGGATCATTTTTTAGCCTAAATTTGTTGAACAATATTTTTGATAAACATTAAATCATCTTCCAAAAGATAAATGGTAACCAATATGAGTAAAAATGCAGAAGTAATTATAATTGGTGCAGGTTTGGCCGGACTAACTGCAGCAAAGGTTTTGAAAAATGCAGGAAAATCAGTTTTGGTAATCGAAGCTTCTGGTAAAGTTGGCGGAAGAGTAAGAACAGATGAGGTTGATGGCTTTCTTTTAGACAGAGGCTTTCAAGTTTTGCTAACGGCTTATCCTGAAACAAAAAACTTATTAGACTATAAAGCGCTCGACCTTCGTAGTTTTGATTCGGGCGCCTTAATATTGGATAAAAACAACATAAGCAAAATCGGCGATCCGCTTCGGCAACCCAGCTCGCTTATTAGTACTTTATTTTCTAAAGCAGGAACATTTGCAGATAAATTGCGAATATTAAAACTGAAGTTAAAGCTAAATGCTAAATCAATTGATGATATTTTCTCGGAAGAAGAAATGTCAACAGCTTCTTACCTTAAAAAGCAAGGCTTTAGCGATTTAATCATAAAAAAATTCTTTCTCCCCTTTCTCACGGGCATTTTCCTTGAAGATAAACTGCAAACTTCAAGCAGAATGTTCGAATTTGTTTTTAAAATGTTCGGTGAGGGAACTGCAGCAATCCCTTCAAAAGGTATGGGCATGATACCGCTACAGCTCGCTTCTTGCCTCTCTCCAGATGAATTGCTATTAAACAGCAGAATCTCGAAAGTCGAATCGGGAACTGTGACCACAGAAACAGGCCAGTCATATAACGCAGATTTTGTAATCATAGCTACCGATGAATTGAATTTGCCTTTCCCCCATCAAAAAGTTGCGAAAAATTTCTGTTCGGTAACCAATGTGTATTTTACCGCTAAACAAAAGCCTTTTAATGAGCCCTTAATTGCACTAAATTGCTTACCAGGAAAGCTGGTGAATAATATTGCGGTTATAAATACTATTTCAAAAGATTATTCGAAAAATGGACAGGCGCTGATATCGCTATCGCTCATCGGCGATCATGCAGGCAAGGATGAAAAACTTCTACAGCAAGAAATCGTAGAAGAAATGAAATACTGGTATGCTGATGCGGTAAACTGGAAACACCTCAAAACTTATCACATTAAATACGCTCTTCCAAACGACGATCAGGTAACCAATGAATTAGCTGCTGAAGACACCGAATTGAATAAACAATGTTATGTATGTGGTGATTACTTAATGAACGGATCTATTAATGCGGCAATGAAAAGCGGTAGAATTATAGCGGAAGCAATTATCAAGAATAAGACAAAATGATGGCAGAGCAAGGAATTTATAATGGAAAGTTATTAGATATCAAACGACAAACAGGCGATAAGGCAGTTGATGAATTTATAAAATTTGTATTTGCTGATAACGAGCGTAAACAGCAACTCCAGCAGTGGTTGGCGGGAAAATCGTCAATAGCAAATTTGGATGAGCTATTCCCAGGCTTTGATTTCATCAAGCAAAGTAAGGAACTTCCTTTATGGGCCAAACCAGAACTCATTCGTGAGGGAAATGCTTTCTTTGCAAGACATTCAGAAAATATCATGAGCCTACTCGGCTTATTATCACTTCCTTATTGTTATACCGCTGCTGATGGGGCTATGGTATTGTATTTATCAGAAAAGATTAAAAAAAATACCACCAAACGCCTTTACGATACGGCAGTTTTTGTTTGGGAAGTTATGGGTCCTGAGGCTTTCTCGAAGGGAGGAAACGGTTTTAAAGAGGTTTTAAAAGTAAGGATAATACATGCTGCGGTCCGCTATTATACGCTGCAAAGTGGAAAATGGAACGGAAAATGGGGTACACCAATTAATCAGGAAGATATGGCGGGAACAAACCTCTCCTTCTCTTTAATTGTTGTTCGGGGCCTTCGAAAACTGGGCATTACCATAAGCAACCAGGAGCAAATCGCATTCTTGCATTTATGGAAAGTGGTTGGGTATTTCACCGGATTGGATGATGATTTGTTACCGGAAAATGGCAAAATGGCTACACAGCTTGACATTGCGATCAAAAATCGTCAGTTCTGTACTTCAGCACACGGACAAGAACTTACCAATTCGCTGATAGAACACATCCTTACTTTAAATAAAAGAAAAGTGAGTAAAAATGATATTCTTGGTCTGATGCGGAATCTACTGGGTACCGACATCGCAGATATGCTCAACATCCGGGCACCTGAATTATCAAAATATAAGCTCCTGTTGCTTAGAACAGCAAATTTTGTAAAAAGCTTCAAATCTAGCGGTGATAACGTTCATCTTTACCATCAGGCTTATGCTGCATTTAAAAAACGAAGCTTGTTTACAGAAAATATTATAAGTGATTAGGCTCGGATGTTTAAGCTTTTAGAATCTTATATTAAATCCATAACGGAGATTGATGAGCAGAGCCTGAATGTAATCTTTAGTAAGTTCAGCCTGATTAAAGTCCGCCGCAACCAAACATTGGTAGATTACGATGAAGTTTGCAAACACCATTACTTTGTAAACAAAGGTGGCATCAGGGTTTATACAACAAATAGCGAGGGCGTAGAAACTACCCGTTATTTTGCTTTTGAGGGAGAATTCGGCACAGCATTGCCTAGCTTAATTGATCAAAAACCTGCATTTGAATACCTTAAAACTATTGAAAAATCAGAACTGCTAACCATTAGCAGAGCAGATTTCTATTTGTCGGTCGATCAGATTCCAGCATTTGCACTTGTATATCGCCGAATCCTGGAAAAAGGATTTATCATCGCTCAGAAAAGAATATATGGCTTCCAGGGTTTTAGTGCGATGGAAAAAGTAATTTGGATAAAAACCAATCAACCTAACTTTCTACTCAAAGTCTCCAATAAAATGGCTGCATCATACCTCGGGATATCTCCATCTACGCTAAGCAGGATTAAAACTAAGCTTTAAAAACGTTGACTTAGGGCAACGTTTTTAATGTAACGTGAAGCTAACTTTGTATCATGAAATCAATCATACATTTAGCTTTATTCTGTTTTTTAGCGAATACTTCTTTCGCACAGACTAATTATCCTGAGAAAAACACAAAAAATGAAATTCCATCTTCACAGCCATTTATAATACAAAAAGAGGTAATGACCTTACAGGCAGCTATTGAACTTACCAATTTGGCGAGAAAAAAAGCTTCCACATTAGGTAAGGATATTTCAGTTGCAGTTGTGGATGCCGAAGGCCAAACCATTATCATAAGCCGGGGCGACGGTGTAGGGATTCACAATACGGAAGCCGCAAGACGAAAGGCATTCACAGCAGCATCAACAAAAACAGCAACGCTCACTTTATCAAGAAATGCAAAAGCTAATCCAGATACAGAGAACCTCGCAAATTTGCCAGAACTCTTATTGCTTGGAGGAGGAATTCCACTTCTTCATCAAGGCAAGGTGATTGGAGCAATAGGCATAGCAGGTGGTGGAAGCCCCGAGCATGATGACCTTATAGGAAGATCAGTGAGTATTCCACACGCTAATATTATAGCTAAATAGTAAATTCAATTCACATATTAATAAATAAGCACATGAAAAAAATAATTTTAGGTTTGCTATTTAGCTTATCGATAAGCTTAACCTACGCACAAGCACCTGCATATCGCCTATCAAGTCACATACTCGATGTTTCTACCGGACTCCCAGCACAGAATGTAACTGTTAAACTGGAAAAATTAAATGAGACTAATCAAACTTGGGCATCTGTAGATCAAAAGAAAACAGACCAAAATGGCAGGATTAGTAATTTTCTGGAAGAAACGAGGACAGAAAAAGGAATATACAGGTTAACATTTCTTACCGCAGATTATTTTAAATCTAAAAAAACGGAGAGTTTTTATCCTTTCATTGAGGTGGTATTCCAAATCAAAGATGAAAAGCATTACCATGTTCCAATTACTTTATCTCCTTATGGCTATAACACATACAGAGGTAATTAACAGCCTCTGTAAAATCAATTGAGCTTTTAAATTTGAAACATATCCTTCAGGCTTTAAATTTAACCTTAGTATGAACCTATTATCAGGATCATGATTTAGGCGTAGATTTTCGAACTACATAAAAATCGTTTTAAACCCACAGAACAAAGACCCAGTATTGGCGTCCGGTTATGATGTCCGGACGCACTAGCTGAGTAAAACCAAACTAACCAGTTGGAAATATTTTGAAAACTGGATTAAAGTTGCCGATCACAGGTAGAATCCTATAAACCATTGATGCGGCAACTCTAATTTATTTTTTAAAACACATCAATTAATATCCTGGATTTTGAGTTAACAGGTTGTTTAAATTAAGTTCATCCTGTGGTATTGGAAATATTAATCTGTTTGCCGTTACATTAAATGCTAAAGGCGAAATATCAGGACGCGTAGGTTTAAGTTTAGCACCATAAGCATTCATTACCGTAATTGCCTGCCCGGTACGTACCAAATCAAGCCAGCGGTGATTTTCAAAAGCCAACTCTACGCGACGTTCTTTAGCAATCGCTGCCCGTAAATCTGTTTGGCCAGATAGCGCATAAGTTGTAATACCTGCCCTTGTTCTAACCTGATCTAAGTAGGTAATGGCCTCTGCATTTTTACCTTGCTCATTCAAACTTTCTGCTAATAATAAAAGTGCATCCGCATAGCGATAAACTGGCCAGTCGTCATTGGTATTATTGTATTGAAAATGAGGAAGATTTAGATATTTTTTTACATAAAGCTGCTGAACGGTATTGCCAGAACCATCAATATAAGAAGTTGCTATAGATACCGCTTTACGTTTGTCATTTGCTTCGTATGCAGCTATTAAATCTGCAGAAGGAACATTCCATCCACCGGTTGTTTGATTATTACCAACAATACCGGTAAGATTTACGGTTTGACTTGTAGCGGGCAACAACTGATAAACAATACCGTTTTGAAGCCCAAAATTACCTTGCAGATACTGAATTTCAAAGATTGATTCGGCATTGTTTTTATTTGTCGGCAAAAATATAGAAGCATAATCTGGCAAAAGGCTATAACCTAAAGTAGTCACTTCTTTTAATACACGTTCTGCATCGGCATATTGTTTCAAGGTCATGTAAACGTATCCCAATAGCATTTTCGCAGCACCTTTTGCAACCTGACCCTTAACTACAGGTGTGTTGGGCAACAAGTTAGCTGCATCCGTTGCATCGGCAAGAATTTGCTTATAAACATCTGCCTTTGGCGAACGGGGTAATTTTGTCTCCGCAACATTATTTACTTCAGATAAATCTGTTAAATACAACGGAACGTCGCCATAGTATTGAACCAATTCGAAATAATAAAAGGCCCTCAAAAATTCTGCCTGTCCTTTTAAATTACTTTTTAACGTTGCATTAATAGTTGAAGCATCTATACGCCGTAAAACTGCATTCGCACGCGAAATACCTTGATAACAAAACACAAATTTATTTTTTGTATTAAAATTATTTGGTACATCAATAAAGCTGGCAATTTCATATTTCGAAATAAATTGTCCGCCAGATATCGTTGAATTAAACACATAATTGGCATTGTCAGATCGCATTTCGCCCATTACGTAGGCATCATTGTACAATCCTCGTAACGAGGCATAAATACCTGTAACGGCCTGTCTGTAATCGTCTTCAGAAATATAAGATAAGTTTGCAGTAACCCTTGTTTTAGGCTCCAGCTCTAGAAAGCTTTTCTTGCACCCACTGCATACAATCAGTGTTAGTGCAATCATGAGTATTTTCGTTTTCATGTTATTAGTTTTATAAAACATGTTCATGATTATTTAAGGTTTAAGTTAATGCCGAAATTAAAAGTACGCGGAACCGGATAAGTCGTATTATCAATACCCTGAACCAAACCTGTAGAGCTGCCATTATAGCTGTTTACCTCCGGATTTGCGCCATCATATTTAGTAAATACAAAGAGCTGTTGCACGCTCGTATATAGCCTCAGGTTTTTTAGGTATTTGTTCTCTTTAATTGGCAAAGTGTAACCCAAGGTCACATTCTTAATGGTTAAATAACTTCCATCACTAACCCATCTAGAATTGGTATTACGTTCAATAGTATAGGCTCCAGCTTTAGGATGGATGCCGTCTCCTGGATCGGTAACAGATTTCCATCTTCTTGCAACATCTTTTGTTACATTAAACACACCATCTAAATTCTGGATATATTCCAAAGTTCTGTTTTGGATATCATTGCCATAAGAACCAGAAGCTACAATTGTAAAATCAAAATTCTTATAATACAAATTGTTGGTTATACCGAAGGTGAAATCAGGGTTAGGATCACCAATAACGGTTAAATCGTTTAGATCAATCTTTCCATCGCCATTTACATCGGCCATTTTCACAGTACCTACAGCAGAATTTGCGTATTTTGGAGATGAATTAAAATCCTGCTGATCTTTATATACTCCAAGAAATTTATAGCCATAAAATAAACCAATAGGACTACCAACTTGATTAATGGTAGGGTTGTTAGGATCTCCGCGTGGCAATAAACCAACGTATGGATCAACATTAACTACTTTGTTTTTAATAAAGGTGATATTAAAATTTGTCGACCATTTTAATGTTCCAATTAAATTTTGGCTGGTAATGGCAAACTCGTGCCCAGTAAATTTAAACTTGCCTGCGTTTGTAGTAACCGATGAAAACCCCGTTCCTGTAGGTACATCTACATTCAAAAGCATATCTGTCGTTGTCTTATTAAAATAATCATAACTGAAGAATATTCGATTTTTTAATAAGCCTAAATCAAAACCTACATCCAGCTGTTTAGATTTCTCCCATGTTAAACTATTGTTTCCGATGTTGCTTAATGCATAACCTGGAGAAAGGGTGCCGTTATAAGGATAATTAGTTGTGCTTGTGTTAACCAAGTAACTATAATTACCGATATTGAAATTACCGTTTAATCCGTAACCTGCCCTAATTTTTAAATTAGAAACGAAAGTCAGGTTTTTCATAAAATCTTCATCACTAACATTCCAGCCAGCAGAAACAGCAGGGAAATTACCATATTTCACATTCGGACCAAACCTTGATGAGCCATCACGGCGGAAGGAAGCAGATAGAAGGTATTTTCCTTTATAATTATAGTTTAATCTGGATACTAATGATGCTAATGACCATTCTTGAGTATCATAAGTTGGAATAAATTGTGTTGCAGCAGCTAAAGATTGAATCTTATCATTTGGAAAACCGGTTGCATCAACATTGCTATAATCGCTGTGGAATTTTTGCGCCGTGTAACCAACAAGAACATCGAAATTATGATCACCAAATGAACGGGTATAATTTAAAGTATTCTCTGTAAGCCATGAATAATTTACGAAGTTACGCTCTGTAGCACTAGTCAGGTTTGGCGGTGGTGCAAACAAAGCTCCCGCTGTTGATGGACTAAAACGATTATACTGCTGGTTGGTATAATCAATATTAACGCTCGTTTTAAAATTTAAGCCCTTAATAATTTCTACATTTCCAAAAACATTGGATAAAATTCTTCCGGTTCTGGTATCATTTTTCACTTCCTGTGCTACCCTGTACCAATTGGGGTTGGGGAAAAGTCCGGTTGAAGTTGCCGTTAAAGGTAGCGACCCATCTGGATTAATATATGGAGCCAAAGGTGATGTAGCGATTGCACTTTGAATAATACCACCACCAAAAATGTTTCCATCAGTATTTGGTGTATTGTTTGTGGCATAGCTTGGTGCTACATTTAAGCCGATGGTAACCTTATCGTTAAATTTATATTCAGAATTTAAACGAACAGAATAACGTTTATAATCAGAATTGATAAGCACTCCCTTCTGACTAATGTATCCTATAGTTGCAGCCGTACTAAGTTTATCTTTTCCACTGGTTAACGATAAGCTGTAGTTTTGTATTGGTGCAGTTTGTAAAAGCACATCGT
Organism: Pedobacter jejuensis; assembly: GCF_003725795.1. Lineage (GTDB taxonomy): Bacteria > Bacteroidota > Bacteroidia > Sphingobacteriales > Sphingobacteriaceae > Pedobacter > Pedobacter jejuensis. The sequence continues at coordinate 222,698 of NZ_RBEE01000004.1, forward strand.
ACCAGTCGGTACCACCGCCTCGGTATTGAGCTGGGTTTTGATATTCTGCAGGTATACTTGTCGCAGTACCTGCTTTTATTTTATCGCTATACAATTCATTTTGAAATTGAGCAAACTCTTCAGCATTCATCATATCAGGGCGACCTTTTTCTGGTACCGATTGTATGCCATAAAATGCATTTAAACTGATGTTTGATTGCCCGTCTTTAGCCTTTTTGGTTTGAATTAGAAACACTCCATTTGCTGCCCTTGAACCGTATAGTGCAGTAGCAGAAGCATCTTTAAGTACTGAAAAGCTCTCAATTTCATCAGGATTGATGTTGCTAATATCGCCAACAATTGGAAAACCATCTACTACATAAAGTGGTTGACTGCCTCCACCTATTGATAGTGCGCCCCGAATACGAACGGACATACCTTGCCCTGGAACACCACTAGTTTGGTTAATTTGTACACCTGCTATTTTACCTTGCAATTTTTGAGAAAACTGCGTTACTGGTAGGTCTTTTATCTCATTAGCATTCACCGTACTTATGGAACCTGTAACATTAGCCCGTTTCTGCGAACCAAAGGCGACCACTACAACCTCATTTAGAGTACTGCTTTCAGGTTGTAATGCGATGTTTAAAATGGTTCGTTCGCCAACTGTAACGTCTTGCATTGTAAATCCCAGGTATCTAAAGCTAAGTATAGATGATTTACCACTTACACTAATCCTATAGTTACCATTCGCGTCTGATGTTGTACCATTTGTTGTACCTTTTTCGATGATGGAAACACCAACGAGCGGCAAACCTTTTTCATCTTTTACCGACCCTGAAATTGGAATAGCTTGATTTTTTGCACCTGAAATTATTATCAGATTATCACTTTGGAATTCATATTTGAGACTAGTTTTGCGTAACAAAAACTTCATTACTTCATCTATAGAAACATTTTTCATCTCTACCGTATTGTTCTGGAAGTTAGATGTGAACAATTCGTCATGATATAAAAAACGATAATGCGAAATACGCTCGACTTGCTTTAGGGCTTTCTTAAGGGAAACGTTGTTTAAAGAAATATCCATTTTTTGCTGCTCGAAGTCTTTTGAAAAGACTGGTGTTGAAAATGCCAGCGTTAGAATAAGGATAAATTTTAACATAACAATAACCTTAAATAGCACACTGGGCCGCACCACTTTGGTACGGTAATAAAGATTTTTCATACTTTTGTGTTTAGGTTGGTTTATATTTGGTTTTGAAAGGACTGATATGTATGCACATACCTAATTTAAGACGGGGAATGCGCTAACATTTCCCGTTTTTTTTTGTTTTATAAAGCTATTTGTTCATAGGCATGGTTAATAAATGGTTATGTGATTTGACAAGACTTTTTCCATAATACGAACAATAAATTCTATTACTGGATATTTAAAGACGGTTAAATCGCCGATGGCGAAAAGGATGAAACGATAATTTGGTTAGTAAATAAACGACGATGCGTTACAACAACTAAATTAGAAGATAGAGCACTCAAAAAAATATACAATTTGATAATTCTAATACACTATTTGACTTTTTACTAGAATTTCTAAATGCCCTGGTACCTTGTTTTGAAAGTCGAAAGCTTTTTTTAAATGAAATTTGCTTTCTGTGGATGGTTCAGAAACCAAATAATTATGTAGTGGATTGACTACCTTAAAAGAATTATTGCACATTAAAAGCTTATTTATAAAAGTGAGTTCGATTATTAATTTTCCTTCACATTATAAATAAGCTGCTTTTTTTTGTTTACGTCACCCTGAATTTATTTCAGGGTCATATTTGTAGGAAAGATGCTGAAATAAATTCAGCATGACGTGTTGTAGAAGCAATACGGCGATAAACAGCAAAATATTAAGTTTAATATTCGAACTCAGGTTTTTTTGTTTATCGAGCCAATCGCTGATGATTTGAAAACTAGTTATCTTGCTACAAATGACTTTATGTACTCCAAGCTTGGCGTCCAATTAAGGTTATCATAAAGCTGATTCGCCAATTGAGTATGGTGCGTACTAAACATAGAATACATATATTGAGCTTGCTGCCATTTGGCATATAACTCTAATTCTCCTGCGGGATTATCTGTTCTTTGTTTTTTTATAAACTGTGCAAAATCTTCAAGAGTTGAGAGTTGTTGCATCCTGAATTCTTCCCCGGTTGCTTTCTTCACATCCTCCCAAATCATTTTCGGACTAATCTGAAAACTTGCAATCTGTAAATTTCTTGGAGCCTTATCATCTAAAGCTACCTCGGCTGTAAAAGCTGCTGTATTATCCAAGGTAGTGAAATCCAGTTTCCAATCTGATTTTTCTCCCCAATAACTGATGCTCTTATCTTTTAAATTTAAGATTGGTGTATTGTATTTTAGGATATCTGCAAATGCGCCGTTGAAAATAGAAGATGCTTTGATGGAAGTACTATCCAAGTAAGATTTAAATTGTCTTCGCAAGTCAAAATTTCTGTTTTCTCCTGGTACCAAATCGTTATAATCTGTACAAAAATCTGAAGGGATAAACCTCGGTACTTCTGCCTTTATTGCAGCGTCAACCAATCTTTTTTGCAGGTCTATAATCACATCTCCTAGTCCTGCAAGTGCAGAAACTACACAATCAGCACCTTTGTAAGCCTTTGCTATATCATCAATGTTGGCTAAATCTGCTTCAATAACCTTTACACCAATTTTTTCTAGCGCTGCTATTTTTTCAGGGTCGGCAGTGGTTCTTACGATAGCCCTTACTTCGGCATTTCTAGTTATTAATTCACTGCAAATTCTTTTGCCCAAATTACCGGTAGCTCCGGCTACTAAAATTATTTTCTTCATGTTATATCTTATTTCTCGATTAGCAAAATACTTCCTTAAGCACTCAGAAATTTGAGCACCGCATCCACTACTTGTTTGGGCTGCTCTTCAAACAAATAGTGCCCGCTATCTAGTATTCCAATTACGTTTACATCATTTGCAACGTAAGGTAACCCCATTTGCATATAATTGAAACTTACATAGCTTCCAATACCTAGTACAGGCATATTAAGCTTTTGATAGGTTTTTGAATCTTGAATATCCTGCCCAAAACTTTGATACCAACCATTTGATGCCCTGATATTTTCTGTTTCATTATAGGCTGCAGCATATACGGAACGCTCGAAAGTACTCATTTTACTTTCGTCAATCATGACGTACTGGAAAAGCCAGTCCATTAGGTATTGAAAACGACCTTCCAATATCTTTTCAGGCAGTTCTTTTACCTGGTTAAATCCCATCCACCACGCATAAGGCATATTGGCATCCATTTTTTCGTTGAAAGTACCTAGAGCTGGTATCAACGGCATTTGCATCATACCCTCACTCGGGTGTGAACCATCTGCAACAATCAACCTTTCTGTATATTCGGGATAGTTAAAGGCAAAACTCATGGCCACCATCCCACCGATATCATGGCCCATGATGTGCACTTTACCTAAGCCAAGTTGCTTGATCAACTCCAAAACATCTGAGGCCATTGTTTTTTTATCAAAGCCTGCGGCGGGTTTTTCCGAACTGCCCATTCCCCTGATGTCTACAATGATTACACGAAACGATTTGGCGAGCTCCATAGCAATAGGATGATATGAATACCATGTTTGCGGCCATCCGGGCAAGCAAATGAGCGGTAAGCCACTTCCACCATCCACATAATGCAGTTTTATTCCGTTAACGCTTGCGTATCGATTTTCAAAGCCAGGGAAATTTTTAATTAATTCATCATCGGAATATGGGTTTTTATTGTCGCCGATTTGTTCATTCAGTTGAGTCATTTGTTTATTTTTTTATAACTCAAAGGTAAAGGGACATAGGACACGAAAAACTACCAAGTGGTAGAAAATCACATCAGCGTATGTTCTTCCTAATCCTGCTTAATGCATTGGGCGTGATACCAAGAACCGCAGCGAGCTGTTTAATTGGAACTTTCTGCGAGTATTCAGGGTTGTTCATAAATTCCCGGTATCGTTCTTCGGCCGAGAGCGCCTGAAAATTCAGAATCTGATCGATCATTCTTACCGACATTGCTTCCCAGATTTTCCTGCCGAATTCTTCCCAACTGGGTATATGTGCATATAAAAAGTCCATGTCTTTTTTCTCGATTACCACCAGTTCTGTATCCTCGATGGCTTCGATGTTAAACCTGGTTGGCTTTTGAGGGTGGAGACTGGAGATTTCCGTAAAAAATTCATCTTTAAAAGTAATCCAAGTGGTATTTTCATGATCATTCAATTCATAAAAAAATCGTACCCCGCCCGATGCAATGAAAAAATATTGATTGGCAATCTGACCCTTTCTTAAAATAACCTTTCCTTTAACTACTTTTTTTGTGCTACATCTCGATAGCACAAGCTGTAAATCGGAATCAGCTATTGATACGATTGATTTGATGAAGGCAATAAATCTTTCCATTTTTTTAAAGGTCGGCTTTTTTGATGAAAATTGACAAAAGATTCGTTTCAACCCATTTTACGATTTCACCATTTTTCTTAAATATTCTTAGCGAACATTAGGACTTCCCTTTGTAATCATTTCAATGTCGAACTAACCCACATTAATCGAACCTCCTTACCAAAATAATTTTCAATTAATCCCCCTATCTATTAATGAGTTTAATAAAAATTATAAATTATTTAAGAGGGGTCAAGTTAATTCTTGTATCCATCAATTTTCTAATTTTTGATTTCCTAGAAAAATTCTTTCCTGCAAAACCCATGCTGATAATAGAACCAAAAAAAAGGATGCAACCTAGTACCCTAAACCATTTTTCTATCTTTTTGGAACTGAATGATACCGCTTTTTGATCAAGGTTCAGAAAATATTTCAAGTTAACTTTATATAAAAGACACAAACAAATTAAGCTTCCTATGGCCAGGAAATATCCATTAAATTTCCAGTTTAATTGCGCTCCGATGAGAAACAATAGCGTATGGAATAGAAAAAAAATAAAATAAGTTAGGCCATATACCGCTCTATCAATTTTTCCCTGATGGGTGTTCCATATTACCAAGCTTGCAAAACATTTATATATAATATGATAGCACTTAACCATATAAAAACATAAAGCTGATTTCATTTATTTCTGTCTCTTAATTTTTTTATAGCAATGCTTAGTAATATCTGACTAAAATCAGCTTCTGCTAAAAAAATCGAAAATCTACAAATTCAAAATAGATATAATGACTATTACACCATTTAAAATCTAAACTAAGCCTTAAATCAGTCTATTCAACAACTAACGTGGCAATCGAGTGCGGCAAGCTTGTGGTTGTGGCTGCCTGACCTTTTATCCATAAGCTATACTTAATTTTTTCATCTGATTGATTCATCACAACGACAACAAGTTTCCCATCTGTATTCAAAAAAGAGGTTGTTTGCAATAGATCACGACTGGATCCTGTGGCAATTCTTCTAGCTCCTGGACGAATGAATTTTGAAAAATGCCCCATGTAATAGTAGGCGTTGGTGTAGATTAATTTATCCTTCTTAGTATCGGCATGAACCGGGGCAAAACAAAAATTCCCTACATGGTTTGGTCCACCGTTTTCATCTAAAAGAATATTCCAGTCCGTCCACGCTGCAGTTCCTGCGTTAAAGTCATTGATCATCGAATAACCATAACGCTCGCCTAAAGTCCAATCATCTAACTTTTTTACATCATACTTTTCTTTACATCCCTCGGTAAAAATTAGCGCTTTATCCGGAAAAGCTTCATGTGTCTGCCGAACATTTCCAAACTGCATGTCACTTCCGGTCCAGGTTTCATACCAGTGGAAGCCAATACCCCAAACGTATTTCGCTGCATCTTTATCATTTAAAATGGTCGTTGCTCTTTGGAAAATTTGATCGCGGTTATGATCCCATGCAATCAATTTCTTAGAAGACAAACCTGATTTTTGCAGTGTAGAACCTAAGAAGTTTTTTATAAAATCACGCTCCTCTTCTGCAGTATACACACAGGATTCCCATCTCTGCTTAGCCATCGGCTCGTTTTGAACAGATAGACCCCAAACTGGAATGCCCATCGCTTCGTAAGTTTTAATAAATTTAACATAATGATTCGCCCAACTCTGGCGGTATTCGGGTAATAAGTGTCCTCCATTAATCAGACTGTTATTGTCTTTCATCCAGGCAGGTGGCGACCAAGGACTTACATATAATGATAATTTACCTCCGGCAGCCGCAGTTGCCATTTTAATTAAGGGAATTTTAAACTCCTTATCGTGAGCAACGCTAAAGGTTTTTAAATCTTTGTCATTATCCTGAACATAAGTATAACTTCCGCTGGAGAAATCACAGCTCGCAATATTTGTACGGGCCAAGGTGTAACCGATACCTTTATCTTTATCGTAATAGGCTGTAAGCAATTCTTGTTGGTTTTGCCTGGAAAGTTTGGCAAAGGTTTCAGCAGAGGCATCAGTCAATGCTCCGCCAATACCTACCAAAGTTTGATATCTGATGTTCGGATCTACGAAAATTGTTGGTTCCGTTTCAAAGGGCTGTTTATTTTCTACGAAACTTAATGTTTCAGTTTTGCTGATGCGATAGTCAGATTTGTTAGCTGTGGTGTAAACTACAACTTTTTTATTTCCAAGCACATATCCCTGAGGAGATTTACCAGCTACTGCAGCACTTTTTTTGTTTTGTGCCACTGCAGCAAATGTGGTCGCAAAAAGCAATAGGAGACTTATATATTTTTTCATTATACGTTAAATGTTTATATGCTTAATGTATTTCTTGATAATGTGTGTGTTAGGGAATCATTTCTTGCCGCATTGCAAGCAAAAATAGTGTGCACAATAAGGAGAAAACCAATAATTTCATCATATTATTTACTCCTCAAAAGCGCTTCAAGATAATAATAATCAGCATAATTTATGGGTACATCAATTTCTGATTTTGCCGGAAGATGCCCGGTACTGTGCTCGAGAATAAAGCCAAAATTATTACCAATTGTACTGGTATATTTAGAGCTGAGGTTGTATAAAATTTTATCAGCGGCAGCTTTATATTTTTTTCCATTGACACTGTATTTTGCGAGCTCATAAAGTGCAGAAGCGGTGATTGCTGCAGCGGAAGCATCTTTACGAGCATTTGGAATACCAGGGTCATTGTAATCCCAATACGGAATACCGTCTGCCGGTGTAATTTTATTATTTAATATAAAACCTGCAATTCCATCTGCCTGAGATAAGTATTTATTGTTTTTTGTTTCGCGAAAACATAGTGTGTATCCATATAAAGCCCATGCCTGCCCACGGGCCCATGCCGATTCGTTTGCATAACCCTGTGCAGTTATTTTCTGAAGTATATTCCCGGCTTTAAGTGTATCATAATCAACTACGTGATAAGAACTAAAATCCGGACGGAAGTGGTTTTTTATGGTGTTATCTGCATGAGACACAGCGATTTTATAAAAGGATGAATCACCCGTCATTTTCGTCGCTTCAAATAGCAATTCAAGATTCATCATATTATCGATAATTACCGGATATTTCCATTTATCACCATTATGATCCCATGATTTTAGCACACCTGCAGTTTTGTTAAATCTGGTAGAAAGCGATTTAGCCGCCTGAATGATAACGTCTTTGTATGCAGTATCTTTTGTTAAGCGATAGCCGTTTCCAAACGGGCAGTAAATCATAAAACCCAAATCGTGAGTACCGCGATTGTATTGTTCTTTCTTGATATCTGCAGTATATTTTTTGGCAAGATTAAGCCACTTTTTATCTTTTGTGTATTCATAAAAATACCACAGTTCTGCCGGAAAAAATCCACTTGTCCAATCTCTTGAAACCACCATTTTAAACTGTCCTTTTTCAACAGTTCTTGGAGATACCAGATTGGGTTTTAACAAACGGGCTGAATCAACATTTTTAACCAAAACATCAGTTTGTTTTGCTGCTGCAGCAAAAGCTTCTTTAACGTTAACTTTTTGAGCATTTGCTGAGCCAGCTAATACCATACAACATAACGTTATCTTAATTTTTAAATTCATTTTTATAACCATATTAAAGGGTTGCGAATGGGTAAATTTCTAATGACTTCTTCTACCTGAGGTGCATGGTCTAGTTTTTCCCAGGTAGAATACCATTCATGCTGATTGAACTGAACTGCTCCAAAAATTAAAAAGGGCTGTGCAACAGGCCAGTTTTCCCAATACATTACATCGGCTTTTAAAGGCCATTTACTTTTATCTGAAATATAAGGATAAAGATAATCCAAACCTTTACGGATTGATTTTCCATCTGCTGTTTCAAATTTCCATAAATTATCTTTAGGCGTAGATAAAATCTGGCAAAGCATTGTCATGGCATCCAGATTAAAGATGGAATATCCATAGGGTTTCGTTCTGACTGTTTCCAATGGAAAACTTCCATCTGTACCCATTTGATTGGGCAATAAGATTGTTTTATAGCTCGTTCTCAACGAATCCAGCATAGCCTCGTCTTTACATAATTTAGCGAAAGATGCCACTTGCATTGCCCAGCATGTGGCATGATTATTTTTAACTGTTTTTTCCTGTATGCCTGGTTTTGAAGTATTCAGCCAAATTAAATAGTCGGCAAACCATTTCTTAATTCCTTTTAAGCTTGTCTTATCAAATGACTTGGCATTCTCCATCACCAAGGCTCCTTGCGCAACCTCCATTAAATGAATGGTATCGATAATACCATAATTACGTCCGGTAAATTTGCCTTTTACCGCTTGAGCGAAAAGTAGGTTTGGATTCATTAAGGTTTCAGAATTGATAAACCAGGCCTGAAAATGTTTTAGGGCATGTTTAACATAACTTTCATTGCCTGTTATTTTATAGGCCGACGCCAATGCACCGATGATTTTACTGAAACGAATCATAGCCTTCCTATGCGCAACAAAATTATCCGGGTTTGTTAATCCATCTCTGTTGATGTAAGGTCCATCCGGATTTTTGGGGTCGGGCCAGAAGTAATCTGCTTCCGAAAAAAAATCATGTTTGCCGCCAGCACTCCTAGGCGAAGATGATGCCGTAATGGTAATAGGCTCTTGTTCCATTGCCCATTTTGCCTGGTTTAAAATTTGCTTTGTAAGTAAAATGCTCGCTTTCTTTTTGAAATCTGCATGTACATTTTCCAAATCTATAACGGTATTAGAAAATGAACTTAATGCTAGATAAAAAAAAGTTGAGATTAAAATTATTGATATCTTTTTCATGATCTACAAGGTTATGAAAACAGTTGGGATGCTATCAGATTTTACAGAAGCTACGCTTTTGCCTTTATTTAATTTTACTTTGATAATTGCCCTGCCGTTATAAGCCTGCACTTTCCTCGATCCGGACGATGTGCCCAAATCATCAATTAATTTCCCATCACCCGTTAAGCCAAAATTTATCCAGTTAATTGCATCCAGGCACTGTATGCCAGCTTCATCAAAAAGCTTGACCTCCAGGGTTGCAACATCTGCCTCCTCATTTATTTTAGTCAATGTCATTTTAGTGGGTTTAGTCCATTTCTCTGTTTGATAGTTAAATCTTATTTCATCGGTTACTATAACCTTACCTTTTTTAGCTATTACTGTAACAGTGTTTTTCCCTTTGAGAAACGGAAGATTCCAACGTAAACCCGCAGCGGGAAAATCCTGGCTGTTTCTTTTCTTTACCCCAAAGCTTTTTCCGTTCAGAAATAGTTCTGCGTCCGTACAGTTAGCATAAACTTTTACCATTTTTTCCTCTCCTTCATCACCCCAGCGTACTGGCCAGCTATGCCCATAAATATGAACCATTGGTTTATCAGTCCAATACGATTGAAAAACATAATAGGCCTCCTTTTTAGTGAAATCTCTTTCTACAACTCCCTTTTGGTTCATGTAAGGCACCGGATTATCTGGACGAACAGGGGTAGAAAAATCTTTGAATGGCCAGTATGCCGAGCCACTTAGCCAAGGCATATTTTCCTGTTCTTTAAGGTGCCAATCAATTAAATTGGTGATGTACGATTCACTCCAATCACCATCTTTGGATATTCTTGCGGCACCACCAAATAATGATGCATCACCTGCCCGCTCATCTGCGCTGTCACCGGTTTTGATTTTACTCAGGGCTTTATCAGGATTTTCTGAATGGCGCATGGCATGGCTATCCCCTCCCCATTCTACGTGTAAAAAGCGCTTAACCTTTGAAAATTCATCTTCAGAAACCTTTTTATAATCGGTATAGGCACCACGGTACCAACCCGCCCAGATGGATGGAGAATATACATCAACGATATCGGCACAAAAATCGCATCTCCGGATTGCAGTGTACCTGGATGAATCCAATTTATGAGAGCGTCCATTAAGTTCTTTCATAAAAGTTCTGATTTTTTCTTTATCAAATTCAGCAAAATCTCCCGGCCAATCGTTTTCATTTCCCAAGCCCCAGATAATGATGGAGGGATGGTTATAATGTTGCTCAATCATATTTGTAAGCATGTTTCTGGCTTGTTGTTTATAGGTTTCGCCACCTAAACCGCCCCGACACCAGGGGATTTCTTCCCAAACCAAAATGCCCAAACTATCACAAAGGTTTAACACAATTCTCGATTGCTGATAATGCCCCAATCGGATAAAATTCACCCCCATATCCTTCATCATCTGCATCTCAGTGCGAATCATTTCCTCGCTCATTGCTGCCGCAACGCCTGCATGGTCTTCGTGCCGATGGGTACCACGCAAAAGCAAACGATTTCCATTTAAATTGAAAGGACCTTTCTCTACAAAATTGATGTTTCTAAAACCTATTTTATCTTCACTTTTATAACTGCCAGTGGATGAAACGAGGTCATATTGCAAGCGATACTGCAAGGGTTTATCGGTCGACCATAATTGCGGTTTATTGATTTGCAAGCTCCATAACTCCGTATCGCCATTTAAGTTACTAAGCTTTTTTTCCTGCTGTGCAACAACCTTTCCTTTTGGGTCGATTAATTTAAGATGGATAGTAGCATCTTTTAGCCCTGTAGGATTGTAAAATCTTCCGCTCACATTTAATTTACTCAATTTTCCTAGCGCATCCACTTCGGCTTTAGCAAACATTTTATCTACTGATAATGGTGGTACATAAACCAGGTTTAAATAGCGGTAAATTCCTCCATAAACATTAAAATCAGATAAATCTGAGGGAATCATTTCCAAATCTCTTGAGTTATCCGTACGGATGGAAACCGGCACCTGCCCTTTAAACTGCTTTTGGTAAACTTCCTCTTTTTGAAATGCGGCAACCGCATCCGTTATGTCAACTGTCCATTCATCGTAACCACCTAGATGAGTTGCAACTTTTGTAGTATATACATAAACTTCTGTTTTTTGACCAGCACCTTCGAAATGTAAAATGGTTCTACCATTTTGATAAGGATTTTCGATTTTGAGCTTGGTGCGGTACCAGGCGGGTCCTTGATAATAATTCACATCAGGATCTACTGCATCTGTAGCATTAACGCAATGTGGTAAATTTACATTTTCCCATAGTGGAACGGATTCAGGATTACCCAATCCTACGGGACGGACAGCTTCCCAGATACCTCCTAAATCCTGTTTAAGAAATTCCCAACCAGCATTTAACCGGATTGATTTTTGTGCAAATACGATATTGTATGACAGCAAGAAACTAAGAACAAGAAGATATTTGGCTATTTTTTTCATACCTAAAAATAAATTAATTGCATTTTTTTGCTGGCTGGCAATGCATAAACCATCTAATCAACTAGATTCTACAAAGCTTAAATTTACTAGTAAACCTTTTTCAGCTGAATAGCATTTAATATAGGTTTTCCCTCAATTGCATTAAAATCAATCGTAATTCCTTTTCCACTGGTTACAGTAATCCTTGTTTTCTTTTGAACTGCCCTGGTATAACCAAAATCTTTCGCCAGGTTTATATTTTCCATAAAGGGTGTTTCATTAATGCTCACGCTGAAAACTCTGTTTTCTACCGCTTCGGTTTTATGATTGTTATCCAGGTTGTAAGCCAGAGCTTCTTTAGTCTCTCCACCAACCAATTCAGCGAAGTGAAGCGATATATCATATTCACCATCAGGAACATCAAATTTAAATTGCTTAATGCCAACCTGCTGTGTTTGGTAAACCGGATCATTCTCGGTTCCTAATATGTTTTTGTCGCTCCCGTAACTGATTCTGTTATTTGTACCTTTAAAAGGTTCTCCACCTACATATCCCCAGGATCCTTTTTTATAGATCTGATCTGGCATCCAAATTTCATGCGTTTGATTATCGATATAATATCTTTTAGCACCTAAAAGGATATTCATATCTTTAAACGGAACCTGACCCCTAAATTGAAATGGCTGCAATTGAAAATGAATATCTGCCTGATCGCTCTCGTCACCAGAAACAACTCTAATCTGGTTTATGCCATCTGCAAACGGCACTTTCCATTCAATAATGTGATCTACTGCTTCTTTTACACCCAAGCTTTTTCCATTCAAATACAATTCAGCCAACTTCAAATTGGTAGCCACCTGTATATTCTGCGTACTTATCAATTTTCCCGAATCTGCTAAGGCAGTTCGTTCTTTCCATTGCGACGAAGCAATTTTTAAATATGGTTTTTGGAGTAAATACCCCTGGTATAAAAAGTAAGTATCTTTAGGCTGCCGTGCAATAGTAAGCAAACCTTTATTGTTGATGTGAGGCATGGTTTCTTCGCGGGTTTCCGAATTAAAGTCTGCTAAATTCCAGGCCATCCCTCCGGCTACAAATGGCCTGCTTAACATAGCGTTTAAATAAACCTGATGAAATTTCATCGCATATTCAACGCTTTTATCAAAGCGAACTGGATGGTTTGTCCTAATCCGGGGGTCAGCATCTGCGCCGTATTCAGTAACCATAAAAGGTGTATTTGGAAGTTCTTTATGGTGTTTATCTAAAAATTTAGCAAAATCTTCAGGTGCACCAGAGTACCAGCCTGAATATAAATTCCAGCCAACAATCATTGGGATTTTAGTTAAACCAACTTTATTATAAATATCCCATGCACCATGATTTACCAGTAAGGTATAACGAGATGGGTCTAATTTCCGCGTCAAACTATCCAGCTTTTGGGCGAGTTCCCGAACGTGATCAAAATAAATCTGCTGTCGGGGTTTATCATTTGAAAACTTCAAACGCAGCAAAATTTCGTTCATATATGCCCAGATGACCACACTGGGGTGATTGAAATTTTGGGCGATCATCTCCGTTTGCATGTTCAAACAGTTGTTCGTGAAGGCTTCTGATTCGGTAATGGTATTAACTACGGGAATTTCTACAGAGGCTAAAATTCCAAGCCTGTCGCAAGCTTCCAGAATCAGCGGATCCTGAGGATAGTGTGCTACCCGTAAAAAATTCCCTCCCATGGCTTTTAGCAATTCTACATCCTTTATCTGAAGTGCATCAGGCGTAGCATTGCCTAAATTTTCATAATCCTGGTGGCGACTAGCGCCCATTAGCTTCATTGATTTGCCATTCAGGAAAAAACCTTCATTGGCATCGAATCTGAACCAGCGAAAACCTAAGGGATTAGAAACCTGGTCAATTACTTCACCCGATTTTGTATCGATAATTTTGGTAATTACACGGTATAGATATGGGTTTTGTGGCGACCAAAGCAATGGACTTTTAATGGATTTTAAATCCTGAACAATTGATTTTTTTTCTCCTCTTATCACTGATATTGTTGATGACCCTGAGCTTACCTGTTCTCCGTTGGCATTATAAATGCTATTGATTATTTTAATCTTCTTATCAAAAGCAGATGAATTTTCTACAACACCATTCACCTGAACACTTGCTGATAAGGTTGAAACCTCTGGGGTGGTGATGAAAATCCCGGAGCTTCCATTTTCTTTTTGAGAAAAATGAACGGGACTGGTAATAAGCAAACTTACATTTCGATAGATTCCGCCAAAAAAGGTAAAATCAGCAGTTAGTGGAGGAATATCTTCGTTAAAACGGTTATTCACCCTTACTTCTACCACATCCTCTTTATAATTTAAAAATGCAGAAATCGGAACGATAAATTTAGTGTAGCTCCCAATGTGTTTCCCGGCAGATTTACCATTGATGAGCACTTCTGATTCTTGCGCAACGCCATTAAAAACTAGAAAAACAGCTCTTTCTTTTACCGAATCATCTAGTTTTAACTTTCTTTTATAAATACCAACACCACGGTAATATCCAGGAACATCGTCAAGCACATCTTTATCGTTCCAGGTATGCGGCAGAGTAACTTTTTCTATTTGAGCATCTGGTTTATGAAATTCCCATTGGTCATTTAAACTTATAGTTTCTCTTCCTGTGCGCTGTGCAGCACAATTGTAACCAGAAATAATGACTATCCATATCCATAAAAGTGATTTGTGCTTCAACATATCTTAATTCGTATCCTTTAATCTAAACTCTTGTTCAAACTTAATGTTGCCAGGCCAAGCCGCTTGCAGTTCAAAATCCCAAGCTTCTTTTTTCTTATTAACTTATGTATGTACTTTAAAGGTTTTGGTTTCATCCGGATCAGGGAAAAAAGCAGTCCTTGCTTAAGGGACTGCCCATTCTAACCAAAACCATGTACAACTTAGCATGGTCTTTATCGGGTATTAAGGTAATTTATCTAATGCAGGTACATTCTGATCATATCCTGCATAGCCCTTATTCTGATTGATTCTTCCTTCCGTATTAAACCGTTGCGCACTTGCCGGAACAGGCCACAACACGTGGTAAGGTGCAATCTTGTAGTTTACACCTTGTAATGTTGGCACCTGGTTTTTATAAAAATCATTTTTTTCTATAATCCTGTCGTACATAAAATTGTTATCAGAAAAAGTAGCCAGGCTATAACTCTTACCATTATAGGCAGGCTTACCTGTTTGTGCGAAAATATATGCAATGCGGGTAAGTTCTGTTTTACGAGGTTCTTCCCAATACAATTCACGGGCACGTTCATCTAAAATAGTTCCTATTGTTATTTGTGAGGCGTTAGTTAACAGCGTTGCATTGGCCCGGCTTCTTACTACGTTCAAGTCTGCCATAGCCAATCCAAGTTCACCCTTCCAATAGTAAGCTTCTGCCCTAAGCAAATAGGTTTCTGCCAAACGAAATACATACCAATCGGTATTCGTTCCGCGTGGCGGTGTCCAGTATGGGTCATTTGCTAAAGCGTTGGTCGAATTGATGAAAACCTTATAATGTGGCCATCCAAACCAGTGACGAATGGTATCAAGTGCACCATTTGTAAAACGTTGTTTGATATTTGCATCCGAATACATTTGCAAAGGCTGACCATATAAGGCTCTG
Source organism: Pedobacter jejuensis (assembly GCF_003725795.1). Lineage (GTDB taxonomy): Bacteria > Bacteroidota > Bacteroidia > Sphingobacteriales > Sphingobacteriaceae > Pedobacter > Pedobacter jejuensis. The sequence continues at coordinate 238,049 of NZ_RBEE01000004.1, forward strand.
TCAGCAGCATTTGTTGAGGTTTTCAATGCCGGGTTATTGTACACTAAATCTGTCATATCCATCCACATGCCTTTTGCATGTCGGTAATCGGTATTATCCGTCCAGATGTATTTTGTACTGTAAGGCGTACCTCGGTAGCGGCCAATTCCTCTGCCGTACATTCTGGTCAGTGGAATTTCTGCAGTAACCAAATCGACAATTGCAGTCGCTCCTGATGGGGTTTTTACGTTTGCAAAATGCCATGCCGGAACGGTGTTTCTCATCAGCTGTGAACCTAGGGCTGTAAAACCGGCAAAAGCTTCTCTATCAATCACTAAAAACAATGCTTCTCTATTGGTAGTGAGCGATTTATTATCCATTCGGTGCAAATCCCAAATCACATTTTTTGTTAAATCAGAAGCAGTGCTCCCAAAGCGGGTGGTCATCATACCGTATTTTCCACCTGAAATTACATTAGAAGCTGAAGCAATTGCATCATCAAATTTACCAAGTGCCAGGTTTACTTTAGTGAGCAAATGGCTAACAGCACCTTTTGTTACATCGCCCTTATTGCCTCCATCAGTAACCCAGGTTTGTGCAAATTCAAGATCTGTTTTCATTTTACCCAGGATGACTTCTCTCTTTGTGGAATAAAAATTTGCTTTTGGAAATTCCAAATCGTTCAAAAGCAACGGTACATCACCAAATTGATGAACAAGCCTGTAGTAATAATATGCCCGGTAGAAATATGCTGAACCTAAAATCAGATTTTTTTCAGCTTCAGACGCATATGTTGGTTTATCAATGTTTGAAATGATGGTGTTGGCTTGGCGTACCGCGACAAATTCATTATCCCAGTACCAACCAATTTTGTTGAAGTCATCACTATTTAGATTGGCATCCGGAGTAATTCTGGAAATTAAATCCTGTGCAGGCGTGTTTTTATCGGTTGTTCCATCTACAGCAACATCTGAAAAAATCGATTCCGTTAGTAGTGGAGCAGAATCGCCAAAAAACTCTCTTCGCGTCGCCAATCCAAGACCATTAAGTGCGGCTTTCATTGCGGTAAGGTTGTTTAAATTCTCTGGTGCATAAGCGGAGAGTTGTTCTGAATCCAGGTATGCTTTTTTACATCCTGCAAAGCCCAATAATGCAGCAAAAGCAAATGGGATGAATATATTTTGATTTATTTTTTTCATTTTCATTTAAGTTATAAATTAACATTAAGACCTAAAGTGTAGTATCTTGGCGTAGGGCCATTATTTTGCGGATCCCAGAATGTCCATGTTGGTGCATAGTAGCCTGCATTATTTACATTGGCATAAATTTTAGCGCTTTTTACACGAAGCTTAGTAAGCAAATTTGACGGTACCGAATAAGATACCGCTACTGTGTTTAAGCGTATGAAAGAATTATCCCAATACACATTGTAGCTTGTACCGCTCGAACCAGAATTTAGTCTGGCGTAATCGTTTATTGGGTTTGCGGGCGTCCAATATGGCAAAACATACGATGATGAGCGGGCAAAACCTACGCTACCAGGTTGGTTTTTTGCCGAGTTGTATTGTTTAAGCTGGCCCCAGTTGGCAAGTAATTGAAATGAAAAATCAAAATTTTTGAAAATATTGAATTCATTTCTTATCGCGAAGAAATAGCGTGGTGTACGGTAACCTAAAAACTTCTTATCATTATCAGAATAGGCATAATCTCCATCAACATCTTCCAATTTAAAATCGCCGGGTTTAATGGCTGCCTTTGTAAATTTTGCCGCTTCGGCCAATTCACTTTGCTGCCATACACCCTGAATGTTATAATCCCATATGATGTCGATATCTTTACCTATAAACCATCCATTACCAGGATCGTCTGTTGGCAAAGCAAGGGCAACAATTTTATTTCTGTTGAAGGAAAAATTGAAATTGGTATTCCATTTAATAGGACCATCAACAATATTTTTACTATTCAGGTTCAGCTCTCCTCCACGATTATTGATACGGGCAAGGTTTGAATAAACATTAGAATAGCCACTCACATTCGGCAGTGTCTGTCTAACCAATAAATCACTTGTTTTCTTGTTATAGGCATCAATGGAGCCGCTAATGCGATCGTTAAAAATTGAAAAATCCAACCCGGCATTCATCGCTGTGGTTTCTTCCCACTTTAAGTCTGAATTGGCCATTTTTGCCCCAATCTGAACGGTGTTCACATCTGAGGCGGCACCACTACCGTTTACGGTTTGGTATTTACCACTCGTTAGTTGAGCAAGTGCAGCATAGGGATCAACAGTTCCATTATCAGGGTTGCGTAAATCACGGTTACCATTTATACCATACGACAAACGAAGTTTACCGTAGCCTAACCATTTCTGATTTTTCATAAAGGCTTCATCAGTAAATACCCAAGCTAATGCTGCTGCCGGGAATGTAGCCCGTTTGAAGTTGACTCCAAAAACAGAATAACCATCTCTACGAACCGAAAGGGTTAATATATAACGGCTCAATAAACTATAATTTATTCTTGCCATCAATGCATCTCCTGTATATACTTTATCTTCACTATTTGTTACGGGTTTAATTCCGCTCGAAAGGTTATGATAACTTAGTACATCACTTGGAACGAAGCCTTCATTTGAAGCTTGTGTCCACCATGTCTGGTATTTTTCAGCATTTGCCAATAGTGTTACATCCACGTTATGAATGTTGGCGAAGGTTTTATTCCATTTAAGTAAATTATCCACCTGCCAGTTGTAGCGTGTTTCGTTGGCACGTGTTGCAGATCCTCCTGGAGTTACTACATCCGGATTTCTGGAAGATCGATAATCGAACGTTCTGTAGAAATCCAGACCTGGACTAAAATTCAATTGATAGGTAATTCCGAAAGGCAATTTTACACGACCATAAACGCTTGCAAAAATTGTATTCTGCTTATTCATGCGTTCATTGTATGTCATACTTAAAAAAGGGTTTCTGGCATTTAAACCGCTATCATCTGTTGGAATGCGCCTTAATTGTCCGTTTGGAAGGTATTTATCTCCGTATGGTGACAAGTTTAATATTTGCGTCCAGTCTGCCTCGGTTGATCCATCTCCCGTTCTGGCCTCATCTCTATCAGCGAATTGGACATTCATACCCAGGGTTAACCATTTCGCTGCTTCGCCTTCAAGATTTATCCTTCCCCTGATTGCGGTATAATCACCACCTTCTATAACATTTTGGTTTTTCTGGTAGTTTAAAGACATATAGTAGGTAACTTCCTGCTTCTTACCGCTTAAAGAAAGGGTATGATCCTGACGGAAACCGGTTCTAAAGATATCATCATACCAGTTAACTGTTTTTCCGGCCAGATAATTTGCCTTCTCATTTGCAACCAGGCCAAGTCTGTTAAGCCATAAATCAACAGGATCACCGGTTTGCCCATTCAACCATTGGGTGAGGTTAACGCCTTCAGGAAGATTTCTTGGATCGGTATACAAATAATCTGGGGTTGTGGCGCCGCTACGCAACACATCACCTCTCCATGCCAAAAATGCTTCATCCTGGTAAGGTCGCATGTTTTTAGCAACCTGGGCAAGACCAACATTGGTATTAAAAGTAATTGTTGGAGATTCACCTCTACCCTTTTTAGTCGTTATTGCAATAACTCCTGTTGCAGCTTTAGCACCGTAAACCGCAAGAGAACTTGCATCTTTTAAAACGTCTATTCCATCAATATCATTTGGATTAATATCAGCAAGCTGCCCATTGTAAATTACACCATCCAAAACAATAAGTGGTGAGGTTCCTGCGCTTAAAGTCGACTTCCCCCTTACCAATAGGTCTCCGCCACCCTTGGCACTTGAACTCAATCCAACAGACAGGCCCGGAATATTACCTTTCAATACATCGGCTATACTTTGTGGATTTTCATTTTCAAGCTGGGTTGCTTTAACGCTGGAAATGGCGCCGGTAGCATCGCGTTTTGTAGTGGTTCCATAGCCTATTACGACAACATCAGTTAGGCTTCTGGATTCTTCAGCCAAAGTAACAGAAATGCTTGTTCTCTGACCAACTGAAATCTCTTGCGTGGTAAATCCTAGAGCAGAAAAAACAAGCGTTGCATTAGGTGGAACAGCTATCAAAAAACTTCCGTCAGCTCCTGTAGATACTGCAATTTGAGCATTCTTAACTTTTACCGAAATGCCTGGCATGCCTGCCCCGGATTTGTCTTTTACAGTTCCTTTTATAGATATGCTCTGTCCAAAACATAGCGTAAATACAAAGCAAACCAATGCAATTAGTAGGGTAATGGTTTTTCTCATCTTATATTTGGTTTAGAATAATTGGATAATACAAACCTATTCTAAATATTCCATTTTCCAAACAAAAATAAATCATAACTACCTATAAAATAGATAGTTATATAACTTTATAATACGATATAGCAACAATGGTATCTCCTTAAAAAAGCACTCTACCCGTTCCATTTCAACTATGCTTAATTTTTATTAATACGGCTGAGCAACATTTATTATTTGGTGATTTTTTTTCAGCCTATCAGTTCTATGCCGTTTTTGGAGTGCTTATGCTATATCAATCATGCAGAAAAACAAGCATAGCTGGTTGACTTGATTTGCTCAACTATCAACTAGAATTTAAAAACAGTACGAGGAAAGAGGGCAAAATGCCAGAGAAAAATGTGCAATCGAATATTTTGTTTCTACGTGAATGAAAACGTTAAGAGCGATAAGGCTAACAAACTTATCTTATATTCAATAAACTGGAGATGCTGCCTTTTATATCATTTGTTTGATATGGCATTCAACCTTAAACCTGGGTATAAAAAGGATTTTCTTGAATTCTAATAATCAACTAATCAGTATTACAAACTAGATGTTTGATGTTTAAAATGTTAACCGAGAAGCTTACGCAACTGATGGATCCAGAAGAAGCTTTCCCCAATCTCCATCTGAATTTTTTTTAAGCAAAGCTTTTTTATCAAGCAAAAGCTTTTGCATTTTCGAATTATAGGTCCAGCAAGTGCTTTGACGAATGTTTAAAATCTCGGATAACTTATAGGAAGAGATGGTACCCTTAGAGGTGTAAATAAGGATAAACATATACAATGCCTTATTTATGGGAATCTTCGAATTTTGCAGGATGGTGTTGGCGATTGCAGATTCATCATAACCACACTTGGTACATCTTCTGCTGAATGCGGTTTGACCTGCAGAGTGTTGCGTGTTCTGACACCTTCTGCAGGCATATCCTTGACTCCATTTCAATTCGGAAAGGTATCTAAAACAACTATCCTTATCTGGATATATCCTGCTGAATTCTTCAAAATCCAAACCCTTTTGCATAACCCTTGCACGGGTAACTTTCTCTATATTAAGATGAAGTTCAGAAATATCTTTTTTCAGCAGGCGGTTCATCACCGAGATTTCTGCATTTTGTTTTTCGATGGTGAAAGTCTTCTGCTGAATTTCTTGTGTACGTTCATCAACAAGCACCTGCAATTGCTCATTTAGGTTTTGGTTTAAATCATCATTTATTCTAAGCTGTTCAATTATCCTTTTTTGTACTCTACTTTTTTTCTTTCGAAGTGTACGTATCGCATTACCTATTGCGAAGGAAACCAATATCATTTCAACAACAAAGCAGATACTTAGACTATAATAAGTAAGGGTACCATAAGGAATCCACTTTAAAAGGAGTAAGATTTTGAGTACAAAACCTGCAACCAGAAATCCATAACCAATTACTAAAAAGCTGGCCGGTTTATAGCCCGATGAGAGTACGGAAATTCCGGCGCTGAATGCAACCAGCAGCGGAATAAATTCGATGATTTTAAAATTAAATAATGGGGTATAAATCAGACAGGTGATAAAGAAAATACTTCTTAGAACAATAGTAAGTATCACTAACTTATAAAAAAATGGTGATTTTGACTTCAGATACAAAAAATTACTGGTAAATAATAACCCGAAAATGCTGCTTAAAAAAAGGGAAATGCCAAATCCATAAACATTGATATGAGGATTTGTTGGCCACAGGTATTGAAAAGCTATACCATCATTACACATTTCATACATACCGATACTTAAGTTATACAGCACATAAAACAAATACTGTTTTCCCTTTACGGCAAAGTACATTAGAAGGTTATACAGGCAAAATACCGCTATCATCCCATAAAAAAGTCCAAATAACAGATATTCCCCCAGCGCGTAGCTGACAAACCACCTAAGATCCCGCAAAACAATAATCGTGCTTACCGAATGCGGTGATTTGATCCGGAGGTAATATGTGAGGGTTTGATCAGTGTGGTTATTTAAATCATAAATAAAATTTTTGTGGTCGTATCCTCTTTTCGAGAAATTATAATTGGTCCCATAATAATTTGCTTTGTATTTGCCAGATCCATCAGGTGCAAATAATGTCAGTTCGCTTATCGACTGATCAAAAAACTCAAGTATCCATTGTTTTGAGCTCTCCTGATTATGCTTGATTTTAAATCGATACCAATAAGCTGACTGTGGGTTATCATTTTTAGGAATTCTAAGGGTATTTGAACGGAATTTATGCTGAAATTTTTCACTTAGTACTTGGCTAAAATTCAGGGTAGCTTTAGGGTCTTCCAAAACATCTATCTGACCGAACGATAGCATTTGATGCGGCGAGTCATTCTGAATTCGCACAGCTTGCTGCGCATGGGTCATTTGCCCGTAGCAAATTAACATCAACAAAATTAATGTACATTTAATTCCAGTATATTTTACACTATAAGCGTGAAAGAATGAAATAGGGTACATTAAATTTGGTTAAGATAACCCTAAAAGTATTAAAACATTACTTTATGTCCAAACTTTACTGTATTGAATTATTGGCCTTTAGTGGATTGTAATACTATGTTAGCTATAGGATTTAAAGGTAGATTTGTTAAAAGGCTTTATTTATAACATAGTTTTTAGCAAATAACTAAGCAGTTTTAACATTAAAAAACTGCTTAGTTATTCAAATTAATACCTAAAAAGTATCAAACCACAATTTTGTTGTAAGTAAATCAGCGCCCTGGCTAGCTACCGCATCTCTATAACTTTGTGCATTTAAAGATTGCTCAGTACCTGGATATATAAACCGGACCGGAATCTGACCATTCAATACTGTGTTTACAGAAACCGTTAACTTAGGATAATCCAATCTTCGTTGTTCAGTCCATGCTTCTAAACCCTGACCAAAAAGGCTAATCCATTTTTGCTCACTAATTGATTTTTTATAATTTGTTGCATCATACTGAACCGCTGACTGGGAAAGATAATTGGTTACCAGCGCATCTGAAATGCCGTATTGTTTTAAAGAAGCTGTTATCGCTTGCCTGTATAAAAGTGGGGCATCTTCAGTAGTCAATCCCCGGGCAGCCGCTTCTGCCCTATTAAACAATAGTTCGGCATAACTGTAAATCACAGCCGGCGATTGTGGAGCAAGAAAGTAAACGCCAGGTTTGGATGTTTTTGCAAAACCCAGGTTGCTGGCTTCCGAATTGGTTAATCCGTTAGGTACACCTACATATTCTTCCGGTGTGGCAGTTTGGGTTTTACTTGCAAAAATTGGCAAGCGTGGATCATTGAGCGTAAACAATTTGTCTACAATCGTTTTGCTAATGCGATAATCATCACGCGTATCAAACTGTGCGCTCACCGGATTTTGTTGAGGCGATATTTGATATATCAGTTGCGCTATATCGGTATTATCGCTAAAATAGGCATCACCATCAGCTTTTATTTCATCTAAAACCTGTTTAGCTTTTGCTGGCTCCTTATCGGCAATTCTTAAGGCAATTCTTAATCGCAAGGCATTAGCAAATTTTTTCCATCTGGTAATATTCCCATTGTAGATGATATCGCCTGCAATGCTCTTCCCTGCCGGATCCAGCGCATTTTTCGCAGCTTTTAAATCTTCCAACAAGCCAAAATATACATCTCTTTGTTTATCGTATTTTGGGGTAATAAATTCATTTAGTTTGCCGGCCTGGGTATATGGAATATCTCCATAAGCATCTGTAAGCAGCAGGAATGACCAAGATCTCAGCGTTAGCGCAACTCCTATGTAATTAGAATTTGAAGTGCTGTTACCAATCTCTATAATTTTATTAAACCCGTTAATACTTTGTGAATACAAGGTTGACCAAAGTGAGGTAAAACTACTGTTGGAGTAAATAAATCTATCTTCTTCGGTGTATTGAATTTTGGCCCATTGTTGGGCAAATAACAAACTGGAGTTCATGTTGTTGGTTGTACCCCAGTAGGCATCTGTCGTATTCTTTATTGCAGCTGTCAGCAAATAATCGGGCTGAGCATTTTCAGTTGCGTTCGGGTTGATGTTTACCTCATCAAGTTCTTTACTGCAAGAACCAGACAAAACGGCAAATAAAATCAGTATATAAATAAAATTATTTTTCATGTGTGATTAAAATTTAATGTTCAGGTTAATGCCAAAAGTTCGGGTTGTAGGATTTGAAAGGCTTTCCAGTCCTTGTCCATTGCCTGTATTAAAAGCCACTTCAGGATCTATATCTTCTACGTTACGGTGTAGTATGGCTAGGTTTCTTCCAACCAATGCAACAGAAACGCCTTGAAGTTTTAATTGACGAACCCAAGTGGAAGGCAGATTGTAGCTCAGCTTTACCTCGCGTAATTTTACGTAGGAGGCATCAAAAATATTAGCCTCATCAATGGTGCGAAAAGATTTGTAATAGGTTTGGGCAGAAAGTATTTTATCGTTCCGTTTTCCATCTGCTGTAACACCATCAAATATTATCCCATCATCATAAACCGTTACACCCTGCGGGGCGGCAGTTCCAGTAGAAAGCCTTACCGCACCATTGGCTTTTAAATTTCCTGGATAGTAATAAGATATGCCACCAAATTCTGCGGCTCTTCCTGGTAAGGTTGACGCCAAAACGCCTGTATATGTTCCGGTTGAATAGGTGCCATTGTAAATGGAACCGCCGAAGCTCGCATCGATTAAAACACCCAGGCTTACCCCTTTGTAGCTAAATGTGTTTGATATCCCTCCAATCCAATCAGGTGTATATTTGCCCAACACCCGTTTAGTCGGGTCAGTTTGGGGAGCGCCAGTTGCATTAACCACAATATTGCCACTGTTATCCCTTAAAAATGCATTTCCAAAAAGGGTTCCATAAGGTTGCCCAACTGCTGCGATAACCTGCGCAGAACTGGTAGCCACTACATAGTTTTGCAGCAAACCTGCTTTATCCAATTCTATAACCTTACTTCTGTTAGCCGCGTAGTTTACATCAATATCCCAGGTAAATTGCTTCTTAATTGGCGTTAAACCCAATTGAATTTCTATCCCTTTATTGTTGATTTTACCAGCATTAAGCAATTTAGAACGGAAACCCGTACTTTGGCTTACATCAACACTTAAAATCTGATCGTAACTATTGGTATTGTAAACACTCAGATCAAACCGAAGGCGTTTATTGAACAAAACCCCTTCTGCCCCCAATTCGGATGAAGTTGTTGTTTCGGGTTTTAAATCAGCATTTAAATCTGTTGTAGATGCAGTAAGTTGAGGATTGCTGCCAAATGGTGCGCTAAAGGAATAAGTATTGATTAACCGATAAGGGTCGGCATCTTTACCAACTTTAGACCAACCACCGCGGATTTTTGCATAATCTAACACTTCGCTTTTGATATCAAAAGCTTCAGTAAGCACGATACTGCCATTAAACGAAGGGTAAAAATATGATCTATTCTGTGCTGGCAACGTTGAAGACCAATCGTTACGGGCCGTAACATTTACAAACAGATAGTTTTTATATCCAAGTTGAGCGGAAGCGTATCCGCTGTAAGATTTTAATTTACTGTAATTGTTGGATGATGTAAGTGGATCTCTTGAATTGTTCAATGTGTACAACTTGGCCACAGCTAACCTTGGGGCACTCTGGTCATTTTGCTCTATATATCTCGAACGGATATTGCTTCCTAATAACGCTTCCAGACTAAAATCATCGTTTAATTGTTTGGTGTAACTTAGCGTTGCATCGGTATTATTTTCGTTTACTGTAAATGCACTTTCGGTATAGGAGCCGAATGGGGTGCCGTTAGTTCCATATGCAACTTTTATTTTACGGCGGTCGTTATAGTAATCTGTTCCCGAACGAAAATTGAAGTTCAGTCCATCAATAATTTTATAATTTAAGCCGATGCTCCCAATAAGCCTGTTCCTATTTTGCGAAACCGTATTTTCATAAGCTACCCAATACGGATTACTGTAATAACTATTGTTCCAATTAAAAGTGTTACCATTTTCATCAAGATAATTTTTGAGCTGATTGATGTCAACTTGTCGACCGAACCAGGTAAATTGCAGCATGGTACTTGTCGATCTCGATCCGCCTGTACCGGGCAGATTATCCGACCCAAGCTTGCTATAATTTGCATTTGCCGTAAGCGTTAATTTTGGAGTAACCCTTAACGTTGTGTTTAAAGCAAATGAATTTTTATCCTGCCCAGAATTTGGTACCACACCAACCTGTTTTAAGTTATTATAAGATAGCCTGTAATCAAACTTCTCACCTGCGTTTTCTATCGCAACGCCATTAGAAAGGGAGTAACCTGTTTGGAAAAAATCGCGAACATTATCTGGATTGGCTACAAAAGGTACAGCAACGCCTTTAGAAAAGAACTGTGGAATCAGCCGTCCATCCATCCTTGGACCCCAACTTTCATCTACTCCATCGTTTATACCTGCGCCCTTTCCATCCACATAACTAAACTTTCCTTCAGAGCCCTGACCGAAAACATCCTGATATTTCGGAAGCGTTAATAAACCTTCTATTACCGCATTGGAGTTAAAAGATACGCCGAGTCCTTTTTGGCTTTTACCAGATTTGGTTTTGATAATGATTACCCCGGCCGCTGCCCTGGAACCATACAAAGCCGCAGCATTTGGCCCTTTAAGTACGCTTATCGATTCGATATCGTTAGCGTTTATATCAGAAATTGTATTTGCGTAATCTCTTGCTCCTGCCGAATTGAGTTGGGAGTTATCTACCGGAATACCATCGACAACAAAAAGCGGTTGGTTATTGCCAGAAATTGAGGTTTCGCCACGGATAACCACCCTTGATGAACCCATATCGCCCTGGCTATTAGTCACACGAACACCAGCAACTTTACCAGCAAGCGCATTTACCAGATTGGTTTCTCTGGCTTCAGTTAAATTTTCTCCTTTTAATTCCTGAACGGCGTAACCTAGAGATTTCTTTTGTCGAGAAATGCCAAGCGCTGTAACCACAACTTCGTTTAAGGCATTATTTTGTTCGGTTAAAACAACCTCTACAATTTTATTGCTTTCTGATACCTCAACCTCTTTAGATGAGAATCCGATGTAAGAGAAAATCAAAATGCCTTTACCGTTAATGGCAATGTTAAAACTGCCTGCATTATTGGTAGTTACAGCCTGTTTTGTACCCTTTAATAATACAGAAACACCCGGGAGGGTTTCTCCTGTTGAACTTTTCACCGTACCCGTAATGGAAACGCTTTGAGCATCAACAAAAGCGGGGAGCAAAAGCAAAATTAAAATAATGAGTCGCTTAAAAATTTTGTACATAGAAATAAAAAATATTAGTTAAAAAATTTGTAAAAATTTGGGCAAAACAATCCCACAACGCCTTTTTTGGCGCATTTTACATTTAAAATTGAAGACTAGTTTTTAAAAATTCACAGCATCAATGATGCTTGTGATGGTTTATCCATACTAAATGAATGTATTAATGGATGGCTGATTTACAGCAATAGATAGAATTTGGCTCGTTAGATTTTTTCATATTATTTATTTTTAAAAGTTAAATATTCTATAAAATTGGATTTCACTAAACAAAAAAAGCACACCTGTAAATCAGGAGTGCTCTCATATATTATTTTAATAATTTCGCATTCAACTGACTTAACTACCCCAAATAATTTGGGATGGAATTAGCACCATATCTTTTAAAGACTGGTTGCTAAGGTTTCGCAGGGCCATTCCCTCCACCTTTCTTGATAAGTATTTCAAAACAACTGGCGCAAAGATAATATTTAAATTCAATAGTCTATTAATTCTATAGATTTTATTGAATTTATTTTTTTAAGGATGAAATGATAACTACCTTTGACATTCCCAAGAATACATCCATGAAAATCATTTCTATATCCTTACTAATTTTTGCATCACTTTTTAAACTTCAAGCCAGTGCCCAAGAAGCGAACTCAAAATCTAATGGTTCAAAGTCCACGATAAATGCTACAAGCAAATTTTCTGCTATTGGAAATTGGAGAGGTGTATTTTTAATTAAACCTTGTACAGAAGTTCCTTTCAATTTCGAGATAAAACAAAAAGATAATAAACCATTTTTATCATTTATTAATGCGGAAGAACATTTTGATGGTGGATGGGTGATTCAAAAAGATGATTCACTTTTGATTAAGCTTGACCAATTTGATAACGAACTTGCTTTTAAAGTTCAAAACGATTCACTAGTTGGGGTACTTAGAAAACAAAATAAAACGGGCAAACCAATATCCCTATCAGCAAATAGAAAAGATAATTACAGGTTTAAAGAAAGTGGCAAAACTCCTGCTGCAGATTTCTCTGGAAAATATGACATCACCTTTAAATCCAAAGAAGGAAAAGATGAACAAGCGGTTGGACTGTTCAAGCAAACAGGCAATAAATTAACCGGAACATTTTTACGTATAACTGGCGATTCCAGATATTTAGAAGGCATCGTAGACGGTCGAAATTTTTACCTATCGAGCTTTATTGGTTCTAATCCCTCCTATTATAAAGGTTCATTTGCAGATGACGGAACCATATCTGGAGCAATAATAAGTGCCAGAGGAAATACTGAATTTAACGGTAGTAAAAATAAAAATGCTGCACTACCTGATGCAACAAAACTTACCTTTTTAAAAGATGGATACCAAACATTGTCATTTTCACTTCCAGATGTTAATGGAAAAAAGATTTCGTTAACTGATGAGAAATACAAAAACAAGGTGGTGATATTAACCATTACCGGAACCTGGTGCCCAAACTGTGTAGATGAGGCTTCTTTTATTGCACCCTGGTATGAAAAAAATCGCGACCGTGGCATTGAAGTGATTGGCATACATTATGAAAGGCAGCTTGATTCGGCCTATGTTAGAAAGGCGCTTACAAGATTTCGGGAAAAGTTTAACATAAAGTACGACCAGGTTATTGCGGGTACACCAGATAAAACACAGGTTGCCAAATCGCTTCCAGGACTCAAGAACTTTATCTCCTTCCCTACCATGATAATTATTAACAAAAAAGGAGCGGTAGCACAAATCCATACCGGTTATAGCGGACCAGCAACCGGGAAATATTACACAGACTTTGTTGAATCCTTTAATAACGAGATTGACAAGCTAATGGAAACTGATTCTAAATAATTCAAGCGGTAAGCAAATCAGATAAAAACTTCTTTGTGTACAAAACATATAATTTATAGGATTAATGATGATTTGCGGTACAAAATGCAATTGGAATATGGTAGATGTTCTTTGAAAAAATAATTGATATTAATAGATAGCGATTAGAGCAATAAAAAGTGCATTAAAAAAATAAGAAGCTGAAATTATTTTTTGATGTGGTTGATTTATGTATTGGTAATCTCTGCCAAATTCTTTTGTACAGATTAAAAGGGTGAGTATTAATGGTAAGCAAATTATAAGAAGATAGTTGTTAATCAGATAGGATATCATCTCAAAAAATATTCGTAACCGCCCTGGCTTGTGATCTGCAATGCTGTAAAGTTGAAACTCATTTGACTTAGATTTGTTTTCAGAAACTACCATCCAAATCGAATTTGCCTTCTGAAGTTTTTCTAAATCAATAAAGCCATTTGATAGCGCTAGCGTTTTATAGGAGCGGGTAAAAACTTCTTGTTTATTTGTAGAGACCGTAAGCTTAAAACTAAATTTACCATAAGTACCGCTGCTTTTTTTATTGATTTGAACATCTGTGCTTTTAAAAGAAATGATTTTTAAATCAGCAAGTTTGATGGTCATTAATACTAAGAAAAAAATCCAGGTTACTGCTGTAAGTAGTGGAAATCTATAAGTTAATAAAGAGCTCATATATGTTTCTTTTTATTTTCATAGATATTATATGAATAGAATCTCAATACTTAATCTTACGATTACAAATAAAAAAAATTCTTTAGGAATAAAAATTGCAAACGGGGTAAACTTCAATACAATAAATAAACATAAAAATAGAATGGCAAAAATTATGATTGTTCGAGTAGAAGAACGGTAGGCGAATAAATCCCAACGAAGTTTTCCTATTTCTGGCTTATGATTCGCTATTCCAAAGGCAATCTTGTCACCATTGTCATTGTTATCCGTCGAAAGCTTTTCAACTGTGTAGAAGTAAACATTATCTCCTACTTTTGGTAAAAATTGCATCCACCACCTCACATTTGGTTTAAAAAAAGAAGTTGTTTGGATAATATTATTGTCTGAACATTTAACTTTCATACTGAGTTCACATCTATGATATCCTGTATTTTTTCTCACAAACATTACCTTGCCATATATCAATTGAGCGCTCGAATTTTTGTTTTCAATAAAGAATAAATAAAAATCTATTATTACCCAAAGAAACATACCTAGAATAATTATTATCTTGAATATCATCATATATAAGTTTCAATAAGATTGATTATTAGGGCATTATATTATTTCAACTTTTGAGTTATATTTCTTTAGGTATTCAATTTTACTCATATACTAACCTTAATTCCACCTATGATGAAGTACGGACTGAAAAATTATTTAACTGCTAAATTTTTGCTATTGTATTTATCCTAATGCTTGCGCCACTATTGAAATATATTCTTTAATCTTAACTTTTTTCAAATTCTCTGTTTTTTCTGCTCCACCCATACCAATTAAGGGCGTGTATCCATAACATTCATCTTTTGAAAGTTCGCCCAGTTTTTCTCGAGCTTTTAAATAGTTTTTATAAGGTGTTTTTTTATCTAAGAAACCACTATCGGTCATTTTTAGATCAAAAAAAACATTAGCTTTTGTTCCTACAACCTCTTGTTTAGTGAAATTTATATCAACATAAATTATACTATTATCTTCCCACAGGTACAAAGAACCAAAAGCATCTCTGGCGAAACAAACTGAAGGCGATGTTAAAGGCAAATAGATTTGATTTACTAAATCAGCATACTCAACCGGATTAACAACCCATAAAAAACCATTCATATAGCATCCTTCCCCTTGCTCAAGCAACTCATATAGTTCTGGAGTGAACGCACCTTTAACTTGTGCTAAATCATCGGAAGGGATTTCTTGCTTATTTTCTAAATTTCCGTAAGTTTCTATAAATTTTGTAAACATAAATATTTATACCTGTATTAATGGGGTTAACCAACTTGGTGTAGACGCTTCATCTCGGGGAAATTCCTGATTGTCTATTACATATTCTTCTTTATCTGGTTCCATTTCAAAGTTGGGTTTGTTGTCGTAGTCATAGTTAATTTCGAAATCTCCGTCTTCACTAATAACCAATTCAACATTATACCATGCTCCTTTATTTGGAGATAATTTGTACATCTCTTCCCTTAACTTTATGAAAAGATAATCTACTGTTTTTTCTTCCGGCGCATTCTCATAATTGGGATCAAATGATTTTCCCTTAACATCATTTATATAATAGGTTGCCGTTAGCTCCACATAAGTAGATAAGATGGATGTTTGAACGATAACTTTATTCCAATTATCAACGGGTACGTTATCAAATACGGTTTGCGCAATTTCTTCTACTAGATTATTAATTATTTCCATAGCTGTTTTTATCAATATTCACCATCTAAGAAAGTAGATTTATTCCATCCATCTATCCAATAATCGGCAATGATAGAAAAACGTTCGTCGTTAGTCTTTTGTTTAAGCTGTTCTAAGCCATTTGCAACATCTTTTAACAACCAACCTTTACTATTAAGTGTAAGCCAAGCTTCTTTTAATTTGTTATTGCTTAAGTAAGTATCAAATAAATTCTTTTTATTTTCATTTCCTTTTAACCAAGGAGATAACTCCTCTATTTTACTCAGCTTTTCAATTGGGGCTATTTCTAACTGAGATGCATTTTGTAGATATATACTTCTATTCAATATGTAAATTGATGAAGGAAAATCACCATTATATTCTTCAAGTTCTTTAACATATTTAAACGGTCTATTTTCTTTAAAATATACCAAATGTTTAAATTCTTGTGGTTCATCTCCAAAGTCTAATGTGAACTGATCTATTTCCTCATATTTTTCGAGTCCTATCTTTTTGCAAAAGTCAATAATCTCTTCGGTTAAGCCATCCTTAGTAATTATCATTCTTAATACTATGAGAGTAATAAACTGATCAGCATGTCTTGCTATTTCAGAAATGTAGCCATGTTCTAGAAAATATTCTACAAGAGTTAATTTCCTATCGCAAAAAAAATGATTGATGATGCCTTTGTAGGAAGCTCCATGACCTAGGAAAAGAGGAATCAAACAGGGAGGGTGCGGATACCAGTAGTCAGTTACAGGATTAAAATCATCTATATAGTTAGGTAATAAAATTTCTTTTTTCATCAATTTTATTATCCTGCTATCTACGTTTAGGTTTTCAGCAATTTTATATTGATTAGCCATTGTTGATAAAGTTAATTATATTATAGAAATCAATCAACTTGTTTCTGCCAGGAGGTTCTGATAAATCATAAGCAGGAGGATTTAAAGAATACGGAACACAGGTTTTGGATTTTCTCTCGTGCCATATTTATAATCAGTCTAATCATCCGTTAGTAGAATACCACCTATCAATTTGGCGATTTATTTCTATTAACTGCTTTAAAATGCAAATACATTGGTATGTTTGAGAACCTTGAAACAAGAGGCTCAGTTTCTTTATTTAGTTCATTAATCAATTCGCGATATGCCGTTTTTGTTTTGGTTTAAAGGAAAGAAAAGCTGCTTATAAATTCCAAACACTCTCTAGGTATAAAATAAAACGCATAGGTTGAAATTCTCCAAAAGAAAATAGATATAGTCTGTTTTGAACTATTAAATAATAAACTTCAAGGTTTTGCTCTGTGTAAAAATTTTGTATCAGAGCACCTTCTTTATGAAGCTTTTCAGCTTTAATAATTGTGTCAAAATCATCAGTATTAAAATTATCTTTTAAAAGGTTTCTCAATGGATTATCAAGAAAATCTGAAATCTTAAAAGTTAAGCTTGGTATATCGAAAGTTATTTTACCTAGTACTGATTCATCCCCATCAAAAAGCTTCTTCTTAATTGTTGTGTTGTCTTTTGTCACTTTAATCTAACGGTTTATTATCCTTTTTAAATCAATACAGATTATTTGTAAATAAAATCACTCGTAAAACAACTACTGCTCCAATAATGAAGCCTAAAACACCGCCCATGTTTTTTAACCACGTCATTTACCTCTCCCAAACCGTTTTTTAAATTCTTCTTTGGGCATAATGTAGGTTAGATATTGCTCAACATTATATTTAAACTGGTTATCGGTAATGTCAACATTCCAGCCATCCTCGGGTCCTCTATTTCTGCTAACCGAATCAGGTAGGTCCTCTCTTACCCGAAACACTGGTATAGGATTTTCTTTTGTGCCATATATGGAATTATTCAAATCATCTTTGTTCAAATAAATAATTATTTTTTTATCATGCAGTACCGTTGTAAACTTTGAAGCTTCAAAGTCTGGATAATTAAAGAAAGTAATCTGACAATTTTTCTTAATAATTGAATCAAAAAATTTTATTTTATATATAGTTTCAGATGGACTCAATAAGGATGTTGTATAGTGATCATATGATAACTTATAATCGGAATAGTTCGGAAACTTAGTACTTACCTGATCACAACTTTCTAAATATTTTTTAACATACTTTTTTCCATTATTTTCTTTGGATTTAAACAAAATGTTAACTCCGTAAATTATAAATGGAAATATAACTAGTACACCAATAGCCCAGCCAAGTGCTTGAGAAATTTGTCTATTCATTTATTTAGGATTATTTGAAACTACACCAATGTTATTATTAATATCTTGATTATTCGAGTTGTCAGATTCTATAAAAGAATTCTTAGCTTTTGCCAACTCATAACTATCAGATCCTCTATCAATCAGATAATTTGCTATTGCTCCTGCAACACCTTTAGCTAAACCTTTCCAAAACTCAGGACCTATAAATGCCGTTCTAGTACTTGGATACATTCTTGACAAACGCATTGCGGTTAGTTCAGCAGCTTCTGCACCGGCTACATTTCCTTCTGCCCTCAACAAAGCTGCTTGTAGATTATGTTCAGCAATTTCTTTAGTAATAGCCTTATTTTCAATAGTTAGATTTACTCCGCTTTCAACCATTGCGCCACTTACACCTAAAGGTTGATTTACCATACCTTCAGTCTTTGCTGCATCTCCTACATCGCTCCATCGCCAAATAGGAAGATTTTTCTTAGCCGCTTCTTCTTTAGTATTTTCGCCGTCCACATAACCATAAACGGCAATGGGTGCAGCAACCAGTAAGCCAATTGGCGTAAAAGCAGTTGCCGCAGTAATTACCCCAATTACTGCTTGAGAAGCTAAATGGGCATTAATCTCAGCATTGTTATTGCTCGTAATTTCTTTTGCTGCAGCCATTGCTATAACAGGATCTATTATAATTGAAACTACACCTCCTTTTGGACAATTCATTAATGACTGACTAAGCAGCGCCTTCTCTTTATCTAATTTAACTGCACCATGCGGCAGCATCCATTGCCCTTCTAAAGTGGCATCGCAATCATGTGCACGTTTATATAGGCCGGTAACCCCAGCACCAATGCTAGTAGCTGCTGCAGCAAGCATAACACCGGCTGCAACTAATGCAAGACCTCCTGTCGCAACAGTTGCCACGGCTAAGCCAGCTACAGCAATTACTGCAGTTAGAATTTGAAGCCCCCCCCAAAATTTACTGGCAACTTTACAAGAAAAAGTATCGCTTATCTTGCGATCGTTAATATTTAAAAGTGGTGCTTTTTTACCTGCTAAAATTACAGTTGATACTCTACTGATTCCGATTTGGAGTGGCTTCCCATTAGTCATATTTGTACATATGACATTTGCGCCTTCATGTACATAAGAATAACTCATTCTATCCTCCTTAATTTGTAATCTACAATTACTTCGACATTATTTTTAACCTCTTCCATTATGAATACATCTGTTTCTTCAATTAACGATAATTCGGTATTAATTATCTGCCTTACTTGATATTGAAAATCATAACTAGAAAACTTATACCCAACAATAGGCTGAAATTTTTGATCATATTTCTTTTTTATAGTGCTAATATCTACCTCATTAACATCAATTTTGCTTTGTTTTTTAAGCTCTACAAATAAAGGTTTCTCAAAAACTATTTCTGAAGAAATGTGTAAAGGAACAGAAATACCTTCAAAAAGCTGTGAATTATATCCTAGTGTAAACGGCTTGTAAACTTCTGACAAGTTGACAAGATATCGATCAAAAAAAAGATCAAAGAACAATTTGGTATGTATATCCTCAATTAGAATTTTTTCATCCTTAATTTGAGCCTCAGCTAGATAAA
The DNA here is from genome assembly GCF_003725795.1 of Pedobacter jejuensis. Lineage (GTDB taxonomy): Bacteria > Bacteroidota > Bacteroidia > Sphingobacteriales > Sphingobacteriaceae > Pedobacter > Pedobacter jejuensis. The sequence continues at coordinate 257,710 of NZ_RBEE01000004.1, forward strand.
TAAATTTCTTAAGCTCAATTTCTGCACCACTTGACCTCAAGAATGAATATCTTTCTTTTAAAAGTGCTTTAAAATTCTCCCAACTATTTAGAACTTCGCTGTAATTAAGTATTTTCTTTATTTTGCCTGTTTCCTGGTCAACAAGCACTTTCACATTACATTTAATTAGGTCTAATGAAGAAAATAAATCCATTGCCTCCGATAAATGAGTTGGATTTATTTTAATAATATTATCTACCAAAGAAACTTCTACGATTAGACTTCCATTGTCAATTATATTTTTAATATGAAATTCTCTTTTTGTGGTTGCATGATTAGTAATGACATTATTCAACTTAGTTGCAACTGTTTGCTCACAGCGATATTTTAATAAAACAGGTTCTGATATTTTAGGTTCAGCCTTTTTATTAAGTTTTGTTTTGTGATCATCAACAATGTTTACCTGCTCCTCCTCAAAAAATTTAAATCTGCTCATATTAATTTATATCTACTTGACTTCCATTGATTGTTTGTACACCATCCGATTTTGAAAGAATAGTTGTGCCACTTGTTACGGATATTCCTTCGGTTACAGCTTCTTTTTTTGTTTTTCCATCGAAACTATAATTTGTATAACCCGATTTACCCACGAATACACTAATTCCTGATTTATCTCCCCAATTAATATTAACAGCACTCTTCCCTTGAATATTAATGATCTCGCCAATAATATCAATCGTCCCATCCTTTTTCATAGTAATGCTGCTCAGCCCGGTTTTAATTACAATGGTTTCTGCAGATTCTGCAGTAATTAATCCTGGACCATTCTCTATTTTCACGAAATTTTTCGCGTTTGTTCCGAGATTTAACGCATGGTTTAAATCGTCAAAAGTTAGGCAGCTTCCCTTTCTAGAGGTCATTCCTTTAGTATTGCTATTCTTAAACCCACTACTGTCGCCACTTCCCCCATGGTAAACGCTTCCCATAACAACCGGCCTGGCCACATTTCCTTCTTCAAACCCAATTACAACCTGGTCGCCTTTTTCGGGAATAACATGAAAACCTCTATTTTTTCCGGTATCACCACTACCCGCATTCGGGCTGATAACCCTTAACCATTCTGTTGGGTCATTGGTTTGGCAGTTCCATTTAAATTTTACCTTAATTCGCCCCTGCCCTTTTGGGTCATCGTTATCCAACACGTCTGCCAGTTGCATATCTGGCGATGGTTTTTCAAAGTTCGTTACCAACAATCGCTCGGTGGTAGAAACCAGTCCCTCGAAAGTATTATGGTATTTGCCTGTCCCATCAATATGGTGAGAAATTTGAGTAATTAAAAATTTGCCTAAACTCTCCGTTACGAAAGCGATTTCCTGGCGTAAACTCATTGTTACCTCGGCTATGGTACCAATACCAAGTCCTGCATTGTCTCCGCTACCATTGATTTTTAAAAGTTCGCTAACATGTGCTTTTTCTTCATTCTCTACATGACTTTTAATATCACTATCTGTATCCACACGAATTAATGATGGCTGATTAAAAGTTTTGCTATACATCTTATTAGATGCTTCTATAGCATGTGCCAAATCGGGGTGTCCGTCAGGCTTGCCGGTACTTTCACTTTGTAAAATCTGATCCTTTTCGGGATGGTAAGCGAAGCGTCTGTTTTTAATCGGCGCAACTTCCATCGAATATTGAAGATTGTGGACATCTCTACCATAAAAAAGAGATACTTGTTTTTGTTCATCTGGCTTACCAAAATTAAGTTGTGCACCATCATAAAAGAACCACTCGTAGTACTCGCCCGACAAACGGTTAAGAAATTCAAAATCACTTTCACGATATTGAATTACATAATCTATAGGTTCGGTACGTGCAGCTTTTGTTACAATCTTCAAATCATTTGATGGAGTATCTTTCGTAGCGAGTTTAACGATATCATTTAAATCTTTATCTAAATACGAACCTAAATCTGCGCCTCTATCTATCAATATCGTTGGGCTGTAACCGCTAACTATTAATATTCCATGGTAACCATGGCTTTGTGCAAGCTCTACTTTGGTTACCAATCCGGAGAAGGTTTGTAAGCTCCCCATGGTATGACCAAAAGAAATGGTTAAAGTTTTACCAACAAAATCTCGGCTATCATCTAAGGTTATCATGCCAGGAGCACCCATTTGATCGTGGTTAAACCTCAATTCAAAATAATGGTGATCGTTAAAAGACTGTTGTAAACTAAAAGAAGAATAATGTAAAATACTTTTACCTTCAATATTTATTTCTGTAATTAATTTCTTTTCCATAACAACGTTATTTGATTGGCCATTTGCTGTACATTGCTATTGCCTTATATTTGCCTTTAATTTTTCCAAATACAAAGCCAAAAAAGCTTTCTGCATTTGTTCCTTTCTCTGGGTACTGGAAATAAACTTCATATAGATGACTTCCTTTGTCGGTTAGCTTTGCCAATTTGCGGTAATATGGGTCATCTGTCTTTTCGTCAATTTCTGATAACTGTTCTTCAGTTTGCTTAGGCATTAAACGCAGAATATCAGTATTGAAAACATCACTTTTATATTGATTGTATTCAGATTGAGCGATGGGATCCACGGCAGCTTCTCCGCTACTATTTTCTTCTGAAGCCTTAGCCGTAAAAAAAGGAAAATTTAAAAAGGCCGAAGATGCATCCAGGTTTTTATTTTTCAGCTGTATTTTTAATTGTTGCAACACTTGACGAAAAGCCTTTTCATCATTTGTATTAGATGCTTGTTCAACAGGAACAGATTTCTGAGATGAATCCGGTACATGGTATTCCTCTGAAGCGTTGCCACGACAAGACAAGCAGATAATAAAGAGAAATAGAACTCCTGAAATTTTATTCAACTTCTTCATTATTTAGTGTCTTGGAATTGAAATTAAAGTACGTTCTTCCATCCTTTTCAGAATTACAGCAGCACCCATTTGCTTAGAAACCGCTTTAGAATCAAATTTACCATCTGATACATATTTTCCTTTTGAGTATTGATTTGAATAGCTCCAAAGGTAAGGCGAGTTAATTTGATGATACTTAAAATAACCGAAGCCGTTATAAGCCTCAAGTTTTCTTAATACCGTGGGTAGATTCCAATTTGAAATCTCATTAAACTTCATCAATTTCAATGCATCAACGGCACTTTCTTCAAAGGTAAATGGCGGTGGATGCCCAACTTTAGGCCGGTTTGCCGGTACTTTTACAGTATAATTGGTTAGAGGATCTCCGTTATGTAAATGCTTTTTGAAACTAAAACTACATTCCAAATAATGTGCACATGCAATAAAATACCAAGGTATTTGATTTCCTGCAACTATAAAATCATTTATAGATGTTTCGAATGGATTCTTAAACTGAAACGGACTTTTATTTATCGGAAACGAAAAGGGATCATTAGAGAAATTCATGGTAAGTGGGCGGGTGTTTAATGCAAACCCCGGAGCAAAACCATAAAAACTATTTGCTGTGGTGGAAGGATTTCTGCCTGCAACCAAGTCTGAAATATCAGTGTATTTGCTTTTATTTGGATTAATCTGGTCATCAATTGTTTTATCAATCGCTCCAAGAAAGTCCTTATCAATAACGCAGTCATTAAATAATTTAATGTATTCTAAATCTGTTGGCTGCGATGGCTTGATGATTTTTGCAACTGATTTCTTTTTTTTCATTATTAAAAAGGCTGAAGGAGAAGCAATGCCAAACGTTATATAAGCAATACCCAAAACCTTTGGAATGTACTATCATCCTTTAGAAAAAGGATAGTTGAGCAACGTTAGTATAATAATATTTTGTGTTAAAAAACGGTCGGAATGCATTCCGACCGTTAAATATAAATTAGCTCTTTGGCCAATCATTTTCATGAACAGCATTCCCTAATTTTAGGGAGCGTGCTGAAACTACAAAACTCAATGTCATTGGGGTATTATCATTCACAGCTATGCCTTCATTATATTGAATGATGTATCCATCTTCGAAAGTAAGCTCTTTCATTTTAGCGTCTTCTTCGCCTTTTTTGAATATGATACTACCAGATTGAGGTTTATATTGGTTGTTCACCATTGATTCTATCACCGAAGTATCTTCAGTAGATTCGATTTCGATATTAATTGTACCACCATAAACACCTGAAGACGGACGACCTTTTGCGTCAACATCACGGTTTAAGGAAAAACTGCACTGAAGGACATCAAACTCTTTTGAGCCTAAAGTTAAACGGGATTTAAATGCCATTTTGAAATAAATTTAAATGTTTTAAGATGAATTGATTTACAAATCCTACACGGGCTAAACACCTCACATAGAAATTTTCATAAAAGACTATGCCTTCGGCCAGTCGTTCACTTGCTCAGCATTTCCGATTTTAAGTTTTCGAGCTGAAATTTGGAATTTTAGTGTCATTGGATGATCACCAACGATGTTAATTCCTTCGTAATATTTGACGATGTAGCCATCTTCAAAATCAAGTTCCTTCATCTTTGCATCTTCTTCTGTTTTTTTAATCAGAAGACTGCCCGCGATAGGCTTGTACTGATTGTTCACCATAGCCTCGATGATGGATGTATCTTCTGTTGATTCCAGCTCAACATCAATAGTACCACCATAAACCCCAGATGAGGGTCTGCCTTTGGCATCTACGTCGCGATTTAGCGAATAGGCACAATGGAGCACATCGTACTCCTTGCCTGAAAAATTTAATCTAGCTTTGAAAGCCATAGTTTTAAAATTTAAAGGTTAAAAATTGTTTCGGGTAGCATCTCGCTACAATTTTAGTTGTCCAAATATCAAGCCAAAGCGCTGAATATGAACAGGAACGTTGCTAGTCTGAATACAAAATTATTCTGTATTTCAGCTTAGAACGGGTTTACGAAATGAAAAATAAAATAAAATAATTCACAACCTGAGGTTGTAATATAAAAATGACACTTGATTGTAGAAATATGCTACAAATTGTAGTGAAATTGGACAATCCTTATCACCAAAAATAGGACAACCATGTATTGAAACAGAAGCATGTTATTAGCTGAATTTATTTCAGCATCTTTCCTGCAAATAAGACCCTGAAATAAATTCAGGGTGACGTTAACTAGAAAAAGCAGATTATTAATAAGTTGCTGCATATCTCCGTATTGCTTGTACAACACGTCTTGCTGAATTTATTTAACATCTTTCCTACAAAAAAAGAGGCTGTATCATAAATCAATTTATCCTTGAATCTTGTCACGTTGAGCTTGTCGAAACGCCACAAAAGGCAGTTTTGTAAGTCCTTCGACAGGCTCAGGATGACATTTCGTATTTATGATACAGCCTCGACGTTGAATAAAAAAGCTGCTTTAAAACACTTTTGAATACTATTCTCCAAATTATGGGAAATATTAAAGCGGTAGTGCAAACACCATATTCCGTGAATTCTGTGGCAATCTTAAAAAGCTACGTTCGATTTTTGAACTTACTAAATTGGTGTTTATCGCCTTATTGCTTATACAACACGTCTTGCTTAATTTATTTCAGCATCTTTCCTGTAAATAAGACCCTGAAATAAATTCAGGGTGACGTTAACTAGAAAAAGCAGATTATTAATAAGTTGCTGCTTATCTCCGTATTGATTGTACAACACGTCTTACTGAATTTAGTTTAGCATCTTTCCTGCAAATAAGGAGGCTGTATCAAATAGAAAAATTGTTATGGTGAAACGGAATAAAATTTTGTTATAACAGCTACTTCTTAAACCTCTCCTTAGAAATTTTGTGGTTTTTGAGTTGGCATCGCATCCCTCTCCTAGAAAAGCTGCATTGTAATCACAAATATTCTCTTTAAATAAGGATTTATCTTTCTGCTCATGCCGCAGGGGCACAAACTTTTGAGGCATCAAAAGTTTGCAAAAATGCATGTCAATCCAGCAAGGTGGCTCCGCACAATCCAACACTCATCAAAAAAACAGAGGCACTTTGTTTTGTTCGCCCTGCTAACTGAAAGTTTTGTGGCGTATTTTCACAAAACCACTGCGTTTTAGGTTTGGTAGTGCTGTTTGATCTTTAATGCACCTGTTTTTTTGATTTCCCTGCCACCTGGGATTGACGGCGTTCTTCGGTAAGACCTTTTATTAATGTAAGGAAGTCAAGCAAATCGTTCAAAAACTCCCAATAAAAATTTGATACTCAGTAGCCTTGAAGAGAGCGAAACGAACGACAGTTATTTGAACTTTGGGTTTCTCTCACAGGTCATTAAATCCCTCTCTTCAAGGAGAGGGATAGCACAACAATAGCCAAAGGAAAAACTTTAACAGGGTGAGGCAAAATCAATTGCTGAATTTATTTCAGCATCTTTCCTCCAAATAACACCCTGAAATAAATTCAGGGTGATGTTTAAAAAAAAAGCAGCTTTTTAATAATATGAAGGAAAACTAATAAACGAACTGAGGATATTAATTTGTAAGCATTAATCTTATATCAGTTGTACACCAAATTTTTCCATCTTGGAAGCCCACTTTTGGCTATAATGGTTATCGAAGGAATGTAGTTCTCCTATGGTATTGGTAAGTACCGGCGTAATGCGTCGTTTTTCAAAAATATTTTTTTTTATGGAGAGATAGGTTGTCCGCTTATTTAATTTCCATTCTTTGAAAGTAGATTCGTCTAGAATTGAAACGATCCGCCCAGATTTGCCTTGAAAGTTATTATCAAAATTAAGTTTATTTTCTTTGAACAATTGGTCAGGGATAAACAGCCTATCGAAAAAGCCTTTGATTTTTGCCGGAATGTGATCTACATACACCGGGCAAAACAAAACAATGTGATTGCTTTTATGAATGGCTTGAAGAGCTTTTTCCAAATCGGGTTCAAGTTCTGCAATTTGCCTGTTACTAAAAAGTTTATTGGAATTGAATATTAAATCTGTAATGGCAATTACTTTGACCATAGCACCGGCAGACTCGGCGCCCTTTTTATAAGCCTGCAGCAAAAATTCTGTCGATATCGTCTTTTCTATATCCCCATTAAGGATAACTACTTGCTTCATTTGTGTGTTTTTAGCTATGGAGGCGAGTGTTAAGTTACAAAATTATAAAGTTTTTGTTAAACGAAACCATGAACCAAAAAAAAACCAGCCTTTAGGGGCTGGTTTCGTTCTAATAAAATTTACAATTTGTTATTGTTGTGCATACTCTGATGCCCATGTTGTACTTTCATCCTCACCTTTCTGACCATCCAATTTAACAACAAAACTTTTCGCTGGAAAATACGGTGTGATGTGAATGTCCAAATGAATACGGTCTTTTTGCTGCTCATCTCTTTCGAAACGCATAATTTTAAAGCGTTCAATCAGCCTGTCTGCACCTTGAATTCCATCCAGGAATTTCACAATTTGTGCTCTTAAATCCTGCTCAGTTTTAGATGTCCAGTTTTCAAAAGCCCTTCTGTTTAAAAAGTCAAATAAAACTTTAGTTATGTAATCAAAAACACGCACAACAGAATACGTTTGCAAACCAATGTTATCACCATTAAACAAAGTTTTAGCAGAAAATGCCATCACTTTTCCATATTCATTTACCATAGGCACCAAACCAACTCTTTCCAGGTGGGAAATTTCACTTTTTTTCAAATCAAATTTTACCCCATCTACCTCGTTGATGGCACCATGTTTTTTACCTGCTGTTACTTGCGACATTAATGTATAATACATTTTCCCAGCAAGAGCAGCCGAACCCGGTACGGTTAAATCATCCTCTTCACCTACTTCAGCAACCTTTCCTCTTCCCACTAACCAATTACAAGTCATGATCACATTTGAACGGAAGGCATCTGCACCGGTTAAATTTGCTGCAGTAAACAAATCGATTACGTCATCAGGCTGATCTAAATCTGCAAAATCGGTTACTAGCATCGCTTTATTATTATAAGCAATTTTACCCCAGCGCTCTACCACTTTATTTGATCCCATATAACCGGGAACAACCATAATAGAATAATTTTGTCTTAGATCAAGTCTGTCGTAATTTTGCTTCAACTCATCATCTACATAATCGATAAAACGTGGATTATCCAGATCTTTAATCTGATCCATCGATGCGTTAAGCAATACTACATTTTTAAGTTTATCTGCCTCAGTATTTTTGTAAAACAAATGAACTGAACGGTAAGCTTGTTCTAGCGCACGTGTTTCTTCAAGTACGGTTGCAATGTTTTTTCCTAGATTTTCTTCTGCTGCATTAAGCTTTTGTGTGCTTTGCTCTACCATATCGGCTACCGATTCGGAAGATTCCAATACATCAATCCAGAGTTGAATTTTCTTTTTAAGTTCTTCACGCTCCTTTTTTTTCTCATCACCAGTCAGAAATATCTGTTTTCTGGCTTTTCTATCCGGATTTAAGTTTTGAAGACCTTCTACTGTAGCTTCAAGCAAATCAAAACCTCCCACACGAGCAAGTTTTTCAAGGTTATCTTGAAGCGATTTTTTTTCGGTTTTCTGAGGTTCGTTTTTGAAACCAGACTCAGAATTATGTTGATTTACCTGATTTTGTTGAGGAGTTGCCATGTTTTAGATTGGTTTAAGTTATTTGGTCGATTCCAACTCATCAATAAAGTTTCTCAAAGCACCAATAAATGCAGCTTTGGTATCCTGATCATCTAACGTTGTTTTAAGTGTCTTGTTAGATTTGAGTTGCTTAATTACATTGAGCGACATCTCTTTTTCGATATTGATATCACTCAAATAGTTACTTTGCTTAATCACACTTTTTACGCTAAAGTCTCCCATATTACGAAACTGAAGTGTTTCTGGAACTGTTGATCCATCCTCTTTTTCAAAAGAAACCTGAACATTGGGCTTGTAGTGCGCAAAAACTTCATCTACAGTTTTCAACCCTTCTACCTTTTCAGGCTTTATAGGTTCATTATTGGTTAATTGTTGCACAAACAATGTTTTGTTATAAGCAATATCTGCAAAAGCTTCAGAGGTATCTATTTTTCTTTCATTTCCCCCTATTTCATAGTTGAACATAGTATGTTGATTTTAGATTGGTTTAAATTTACAAAGTATTAATAGCTAACAGATTAAAGGTTGTTTTGTTCGCTGACCATATTATTTTCTAATATTTCCCAATGTAGCTTTTCTTCTCCGCTTCCGATGGTAACCAATATTTTGGAGCCTTTTTTTAAACTTCCTGAAATAATGTATTTAGAAATTGGTCTTCTTAGAAGATTTCTAATTACTGCAGAAAGCTGACGAGCACCATATTTAGGGGTGAAGCCATCAAGCGCTATTACTCTTTTAGCTTCATCTGTAATATCAAAAGCTATGCCCATTTTTTTCAAAGATTCTACAAGACTACGAAGTTGAATATCAAAGATGCGAACAACATTTGCCTCATCAATCGGAGCAAAAGGAACAATCTCTGTAATTCTGGCTAGAAATTCGGGCCTAAAGTTTCCTGCCATTACCTCCATTAACTGGTTGGAAGTAGGCAAAATATTTTTGCTAAACTGTTGGGCAATCCATTCACTACCAATATTTGATGTGAATAAAATAAGTGAATTGCTAAAATCGCCTTCCTTTCCAAGCCTGTCATGCATATGTCCTTCATCAAGGATTTGCAAAAAGGTATCAAAAACCGATGGATGAGCTTTTTCTACTTCATCAAATAGCAATACAGAATAAGGCTGCCTACGGATTTTGTTTACCAGCAATCCACCTTCTTCGTAACCAACGTATCCCGGTGGGGCACCGTATAATAAAGCAGCGCTATGTTCCTCTTTAAATTCTGACATGTCAAATCTAATCATGGCTTTCTCATCATTAAAGAGAAATTCAGCAATTGATTTGGCCAATTCGGTTTTACCAGTACCTGTAGGACCAAGTAGAAAGAAAGATCCAATAGGTTGCCCCTTTTTATTTAATCCACTACGAGATTCGAGAATAGCATCAGATACCGCCTTTAAGGCATAATCTTGACCAACAACACGCTTGCTAAGGTATTGCTCCATATTTAAAAGCTTTTCCTTCTCTCCTGCCTGAAGTTTGCCCATTGGAATACCGGTTTTATAGGAAACCACAGAAGCAATATCTTCCTTACTTACTGACTCAGATTTTTCGACAGTAAATTCTTTTAATTCAACCAGGCAACGCGATATGTAGTTATCGTATTCCTCAATTGTTTCAAAGTGATCTGTCTGAGCATCATCATTAAGTCTTCCTAGCAAAATCGGACTTACCTTACTATTAAGCAGAGAAAGTTGCCATTTATATTCGGAAAGAAGATCCGGGTTATTCGCTTCTTCTTCTGTACGCAATTGATTTAAACTTTCTTCCAAATCCACAATAAGCTGGTCAGAAGTATCATTCATCATCTTCATTGCCGCCATCGTTCTATCCAATAAATCAAAAGCGGCATCAGGAAGACGCCTGTCTTTCAAATATCTCTTGGCTAGCCTAACGCAATCTACCAAGGCATCATCTTCAACATTTAGTTGATGATGCGCCTCGTATTTACCTGAAAGTTGCTGCAACATTTTGATGGTGCTTTGTTCATTCGGTTCATCAATTTGCAGCACTTCAAATCTTCTACTAAAAGCTTGTTCGGGCTCTATAATTTTGCGGTATTCATCAACTGTTGTAGCTCCAATTACGGTAATTTCTCCCCGGGCAAGTTCTGGCTTTAATAGATTTCCTATACCAGATCCAACAGGACCTTTACTATCAAGCAGGGTATGAATTTCATCAATAAAAAGAATCGCTTTATCAAATCTTTTAATTTCAGCAATGATATTTTTCAGCCTATCTTCAACTTCTCCTTTATAGGATGCTCCGGCAATTAATGAACCTAGGTCTAGCTCAAACAATTGTACAGCTTTAAGATTTTCGGGTACTTTTTGGTCAACCAAATCTCTTGCAAATCCATCTATTAGTGCTGTTTTACCAACACCAGCATCTCCTGTTAAAATAACGTTTGGTTTAGTCCTGCGACAAAGGATTTCCATCATCATGCGCATTTCCTTATCACGTCCGATAATTTCATCTGTTTTTCCGCTTCGCACCAATTCCAAACGGTCAATGCAAAATTTATGTAGCGCCTTAGTTGGCGGTGCCGATGTATCAGTTGTTGGCGATTGCACGCCCACAGCTTTACCTATTTCATCGTTATTGATATATAGGTCTAGTATTTCTCGTTCTTTGATGGGAAAAGATTTGAGTTGATCAGCAGGAAAGCCTATGCCTGGTTTTGCTAATGCTGTTAACAAACAGATGGGCGTAATTAGGTCTAAGCCAAGTTTTATTCTAACATTATCTGCTTCTTCGATTACATTTGGTATTTCTGAACTTCCCTTTGCGGCATCAGCTGATACGGAACCTTTCGGTAAATCATCAATTCTAACTTCAGCCCAGTCTCCCAAATATTCGAAGTCTTTACCAATAGAAGCTAAGAAACCTCTTAAACCCACATCATTGTGCATTAAAGCCTTTAAAAGATGTGCTGCTGAAAATGAAGTGTTACCATATTCTTTAGCTAGTGACTGTGCAATGTGAAGGGCTGTTTTGGCAGATTCACTTAAATTCGTAATTGCCATAATTATTTTGTTTTAGCTTGCTGAATGGTTTGAAAATTACCCTCAGTGATGTAATAATAAGGATTTCCGTTAGAAATGAACTGCTGATCAATTTGCGCTGCACGTTTGATATTTTGAACAGCTGAAGACAACAACCTAATGTACGACTCAAAATCTTCTAATGGCATAAACGAATTACTACGCATGTTAGCTACGGTATATTTTGTGAGCAGCTCATTACTGATAGGTAAACCTGTAACCAGTTTCAAATAATCTGCCAAGGTCATAGCTTTAATCTCGCTTTTAGAAAGCTTAATACCCAAAAGTGAACGAGGCATTGAAACATAATTTTTTACCAGTTTACTCCTGAAATTTGATTGATCTTGCTGAAGGTTCTCTCCCAACATCCCCGAAAAAATTTCCATAACCTGTCTATACTCCATCGTATTTAAAACTACAACATACTGAAGTGTGTTTGAATTGGATTTGACCACTTCCGGAGAAAAATTTGCCTCTGAATAATATTTAAAGGCATTATGCGGCATACGATCTGCAACATTTTCTTCCACAGGCTGGGTCAACATGGATTCGACAACCGGATTTAAGTTTTTTCTTGAGATTCCTGTAAGTCGAAAGGCGCTATCGAGAGAACTAATTTGATTTTGTATATCCATATTGGTTTCACGAAGAAATCGGCGCATGGCAGAAGTCATACTCGAATTTGCATTAACTGAACCTTTTGTCGGGAATACTACCCCACCCTGAATAAGACTGTTTTTTGGATAATCCAGATAATAAGAAATGGAATCCTGAAGTGAAGTGTTATAAGGCTGAAAGTCTTTAAGTCCTTCGCCTTTAACCATTGTTCCTTTTCTAAATTCTGCAGATTGTATAGCCGACTCTGACACAAGCTTACGAGACTGAATAACGAAATTATTAAATGATTGCTCAAAATCACTATACACTTGAAGTGCTAGTATTCTTGCATCATTTTTGCCTGTTTGGCGGGCCAATTCGCGTATCGTTAAATTATTTGCTCCATCCGAATTACCAGTGCTGCCAATCAGAACAATCAGGTTGGTTTCATTCTTTTTTTCCTTAAACAAATCCAAGCCTGCCTGAATTCCCTGGAAAACGGGTTGATCATTAGGCTTTCCATCGCATTGACTTACTTTAGAATTTTGAAGCGTAAGGAACTGCATTAACTGCCTAAAATCATCTCGTAGCGGACTACTAGACACACCTGATACAGTACATCCAGTTGCTCCTTGATAGACAACTCCACCATAGGAAATGGTTCTGCCTCCACCAAAATCATTAAATATGTTTTCGAATGACTGTATGGTATTCGTGATGCCAGCATAATATTTGGCCATTGGGCTACCACCATCAACTACGAAAATGACATTAATTTTATTTTTGTTTTTACGGAGTGAAACATAATCTTCATAAGAAAGGTACGATCCGTTAATGGTTAGAATTTTATTATCTTTTTTGTTAAAAACATTATTTGCTAAACCCACCTTAGAATTACCGTCTTCTGCCGTTAATACAGGTACACTTCTTAGTATGATATTTTTGGCGGGTAAAAGTGGATCTACCTCAAATCCAGTGCTAACAGCAAGACCTTTATTTATTGCGGTAGCGGTAGAATCGTCAACATCGTAATTACCAGGTTTCTTGGCAGAAATATATAATCGCTCACCCCAGCCATGAACGGTTTGTGCAGAAACCCAACCGTATATACTTTTTGCCGCAGTATCAACTACCAGTTGGTCTTCAGAACCAATTAGATAGGTTTTGCCGTCTTCAGATTTTTTGTAAACGTAAATGATTTCGTGCAAACGTACTTTGGATTTTTTATCCTTAAGTTCAGGAGTGCTATAAACGTAAACCGAATCTGTTGTATCAAAATAGTATTTCGGTTCTTGCAATGGGCTTTTGCCATTTATCATGGTAAGCGCTTTTTCTGGAAAACCACTCTTTTGGTTTGAGTATGAGCGCTGCCATAGCAAAAGTCTTGATTTGGGAATCCATCCATAGCTTATTGCAGATTTTTTATCATTTATCTTTCTTCCACGTACCATCCCTGCCTTGTATTTAATCAATTTCAGGTATCCATTCTCCTCTTTTGAAACGAAGAAAGGTTCCATAAACTTTAATTTTTTCATCATTAAGCTTCCACCTGGAACCGTAGTGGTGTTATTGTCAGCTCTATCCGAAAATACAATCCAGGGAAGACTGCTCTTTGATGAATTATCGCTTATACTGATTGATTCTGAAGGACGTTCAAACGCCTCTGGCATATAGATAACCTTTCTACTGAACGATAGTGGTGATTGCGCCTGCGTAAGAAGGAATGTAGAAAGAAATAGTAAAGAGAATATGAGATGCTTTTTCATTGTTTGGGTAGATATAGATGGTTATTTATTAGTTGGTAGAGGCATAGAATTTGGCTGTGTTTCGTTAGGAATTGGCTGAGCGGTAGCCGAGTGTTGCTTGATGTTAACCAAACTGGCACAAGTTGAATTCGGCTTAATGGTTAGTTGAGCTTCATCTACAGCAATTTCTCCTCCAAATGTTAATCCCATGCAATAAGAATAAAAGTCGGTTTGTTTGCGTTTTCCATTCATTTCCACATTAACACTTACTTTTTCGTTACCACACATATATTTACGAATCAGGTAGTAGTAATTGGAGTTAAAGTCTGCACCATTTGCAATGGCTTGTAAACGGGCACGAATATCATCAATGGCTTTTTGTTCACCATCTCCTGGAGCAACCATATCATCTATAATCTCTGCATTAGGATCTGTGATAATGATGGTGTGATATACTGGTCTCCTGCTTTTATCTGTTCTTAATCTCACCACGAAACGACCTGGAGAACGATACGTGTACAATGCTGTTTTACCTTTAACATCTACACGTCCGGTTTCACCAAAAGACCATTCGAATTCTCGTCCCTGGCCTTCTCCTTCTAAACGTACTTCTTCATTAACAAGTCCTGAAGTTGGTCCGCTTATGGTGAGCATACTATCTACCAGTACCCTAACAGTATCTATTACATTAAGCGGAAACTGTTCTTTTAGCTCGCCATCAACGGTAAGGCGAACGATATAAGAACCTGGTTTTTCATAATGATAGGAACCGGTTTGTGTGGTTGATTTCGCACCATTTCCAAATTCCCAAAGCCATTTTTTGGCGTCAGGAGTATTGTCTGTATATACCAGGTTTTCATTTAATGAAATTTCTCCTTTCAGTATTCGGGCATCCACGCTGCGTTTTTCAAACAAAGAGCTTTTGAATAAAAAAATGAGACCGGTTAATAATAAAACGGCAAGTAGAATATATAAGATTACGTAAGCTTGAGAATTTGAGCTTACTTGTTTTGTATTTGATGTAGACATTTTGTAGCGTTTTTTTATCTGGTTTTACTAATTTATTTCGATTGTAGAGTTTGCTGGAGTTGGCGGCGGGATATAATACAATCATCTAATGAGCGCTTAACATCCTCCAAATCTCTTTGGTTACCACGCAATTCCTGCCTATCAAAAAAAAGGATGTTGTATAATTGCGAAGTTTGAATAAACGTTTTATAACGATAATCAGAGGCTTTACGTTCATAGGATGATTTTATTGAGTTCAAGGCAATTTGGATATCGTTCTTCAAAAATACTGCCTGAACGTTTGGATTGAACCGAATAATCTGTTTAAATGCAGTATCAATTGTTGGTCGGGTTTCAACAACCATATCTTCAAATAGCTGATTTTCTGAAATTTTGAGTTCAAGTTCCTGCTTTGATATTGGGTATCGAGACTTTGAGCTATAGAAAATACCAAAACTCAATAACCCTGTAGTAATCACAAATAATGCAAGAAAAAACTGAAACTGGATCCTGCGTTCTTTAATACTTAATTTTATCATGTTATTTTCTAAATCTTCCGTAACGAATTCTATTGGCGGCCGCCTTGTTCATTTTTGCACAATCATTCAATTGCTCTCTGTAGCTCTCAATACGAAAACGAGATTCAGAAAGCGAATCTTGCTGTAGAGCCATTGCGCCTACATCGTTATTAAGGCGTTCATATAATTCAAAACTAGGGCTATCCATAGTTTTCTTAGAAATAAGTTCTTTAAGTTTGGCATTGGCATCAGTAATATCTCCAAGAAGAATGGCCTGTTTGCTTAATTCATCTGCGTTGTAGGTTCTGAACTGCGAAAGTTCTTTGAAACGCATTAAGATAATATCGAACTTTAAATTGATTTCTTTTCTTAATGATGTTAGTTTTTCGCTTTCTTGTACTTTTTGCTCGAGTAGAGCATATTCTCTATCAGAAGCCGCAAAAAATAAATAAATGCACAGTATTGCGCAAATGGTAAGAAGTAGGAAATTGAGAATAAAAAAACGGTAGGATTTTTTTATCTCGAAAGCATTAATTGGTTTCATTGGCCTAATCAATTGTTGCGTTAATACAATTCTCGGCTAATCTAAAAGGGCGATTTCACGGTTCATTAAATATTCCATTCAAATTAACCAAAGTCTATAACAATTTGACCTTTGCTTTGTTTGCTGAATATCATAATTTTATTTATTCTTACAAAAATTAACGCTGGAGGCAGATTATGTCTGATCAATTTTATAGGAAGCCACTTACTTTAGGTGCGGTATTTAAGGGAACAGATTTGGCTCATGTAGATGCCGGAAAATCTATTTCCAACCATATTCAGCTGATTATTTTTACCAGGTATGGCGAAAACAGACAAAATCCAGAATTTGGCTGTGAAATCTGGGATCTGGATTTTGAGCTTATTGTTAGTGAAAACCTTTGGGAAGAAAGATTTAGAAAATCACTTCTCCGCTCCATTTCAAGTCACGAACACAGAATTGAAGAAATAGAAGTTGAGGTAAAAATTACTGAAGTTGAAAATATTTTTCCGTTAAGAAAAATCACAGAAATAAAAAAGAAGGTTGATATCACTATAAGAGCATTAATTAAAGCTACTGGTGAAAAATATTATTTCAATTCGAGTCTTTTCCTAAGTCCGCTAACCACCTGATATAAGAATCTAAAAAGCCAAATATGAAGCCCGTATTTTATTCGTCAAAAGAGGAAATCAAAAACAGAATCTTAAAAAATGCTCAGGATTTCTGGAACATTAAACACAGTAGTGATTTTGATCCACTTGTGAAACTCATACTGGAAGCATTAAGTAATGAATTATTCAATATATCAAACGAACTTAAAAATCTTGAAAATAGAATTTTTGATAAAATAAGCAGAATACTTGCTCCAGATCACCTAACCGCATCTTTACCGGCACATGCAATTATGCATGCCAGATGCCTGGAAAAATTTGATGAAATCGGTTCACAAACCCAGTTTTACTTAAAAAAAAATCAAGGTAGAGTTGAAGAAAATCAAAAAAGAGTAGAGATTTTTTTTAGTCCGATAACTAAAGTATCCCTTCATAGCGGGCAACTTAAATACATGGCGTCGGGTAGTTCCCTTTCGCATATAACATTAAACGAAAAGAAAACAATTTTACGGACAAATCCTGGGTCATCATTTGAGCCTCATACCGCTTACATTGGTTTTGAAGGTTTTCAATCAAGCGAAGATTTAGGAGGAATCAATCTGTTTTTTGATTGGAAGAATTTTTCGGTTCCGGCAAATACGTACGAACTTTTATCACTATGTAAGTTTTACCTGAATGATCAGCCTGTATCAGTACACAACGATCGCTTCATGAATGAGCATTCAGCTCAAAATAATCATGCTCCATTTCATCACAAACAACTAATGCATGTTATAAAGGCTGATGTTCAGCAGTTTTACAGCAATCGTTTTTTAACACTCGATGACTCTCAAAATCTAATTGGAACCACCCAAGAGAAGTTTCCGAAGGTGTTTGAGCAATTGTTTAATATCGAGAGCCAAAATAGATTGGAAAACGGCATTATTTGGATGAAAATAGTTTTTCCCGCCTCTATTTCTCCTGAAATGATACAGGAACTTTTTATTTATATCAATGCTTTTCCTGTAGTAAATAAGAAATTGTATCAAATAAAACATCGTCTTAAAACCATGACTAATATTTTGCCCATCAAAACTGAAGATGATGAGCAGATGCTGGCTGTTGAAAAACTTGGAGATAATCATGGGTCGGTATATACAGAAGTGCCCTACACCAATGAAAATCATAAAGAGGATGGTTCATTTTCGATAAGAATAGGTGGAACCGAGCGCTTTGATACGAGAAATGCAAAGGAAATGATTGATTATCTTTTCGAACTATTAAGAGATGAAAAAGCTGCTTTTTCTGCCTACGGACCAGACTTTTTGGATACTACATTAAAAACGCTTGAAAGAACCATAGCATTAATTGAACAAAAAAGTAAGGCATCCATGCAATCGAGTAAAGAACTTCCAAGCTATCTGGTGGTTAAACCGATTAAAGATGCGGCAATAATGTTTTTAGATTTATGGGTAACCCAGGCCGAAAATGCTAATGGTATTGCCTCAGGTACAGGTTTATCCGTCAATTCGGATAGTCGCTTTTTACCTGATAGTTTAATATTGCTAAGTCAGACAAAAGGCGGGCGTTCCAGATTGAATTCATCAGGACGGGTTCAGGCTTACAAATATGGATTGACAACCGCCGATAAGATAGTTACAAAGGCAGATATCATCAATTTTTGCAAATACGAACTTGGCGATAAGATATCAGCTATCTCTATTGAAAAAGGTATTGCAATGGGAAACAGACCCAACATAGGTTTTATCAAGACAACTGAAATAGTTATTACTCCGAGTACCAATCTGGCATTTAGCGCTCAGGATTGGGATGATTTAATTGAAATTACCGTTGCAAAGCTAGCGCAAAGAAGCACCATGAATCTTACCTTTAGGATGAGGATAAAGGAAACTATTTATAGATAAACGGTGTAGCCTAGATAAACATCCAGACTTTCATCACTAAGTATTGATGGCTGATTCGCCAAACTATGTACAAAGGAAATCTCAATTTCAGTATCAACGGGAACAAGATAATCCAATGCCATATCTAAAATTTTGCGCTGATGCTTACCAGGCATTAGCGATATCACCTCATGAGCACTAGCCGGACCAATTTCTACCAATAACCTGTCATTTTCAGGAATAAAATTTTGCCCTATAATACTGTCGATGCCCAATGAGCCTTGGCCGAGAATAAAAAGATGCTCTTTCTCAATTGTAACAGGTTTAACCTGATGAGTTACATCTTGGAGGAGGAAGGGAAGATTAAATAAAGCGCTTAATACATTTGAAATAAATACGAGGTCATTGCGCTTTTGATTAATTTCAGGCAACAGATGCATCCAAATAATACTCTGCTCTTTATTTAAAAGATTGAACTCATGCCAGCCGAGTTGAAAAATCTGATTGAGATCATTATAAGTTGTTCTTTTATCAAGTCGGTTTTCATAGATTTCGGAAATGAGCCTGATGTGATTCAATTCAAGATCAAAGGGACTGAAGAACAACCTTGCATCTTTTTCTTCTTCTCTCCGATCAATAATATCCTGAATCATTCCATCTTCATCCAAAGAACTGCTACCTTTTGGCGGACTATGAAATAACCCTTCTGGAAGCATATCATACAAACCTTCTCGGTTAACTTCCAGGCGATACCTTGTAACGGAACGATTGTTTGAGAAATAGGAATAACTCTCACTTAAGTCTTTCGAAAACGCACGCTTATCACCCCCAACAGGCACAATCTCGATATTTTCGATATCTACTAAACCACGTTCGATAAGATCTGCGCCAAGTACAACCGCTTTGTAATCGGTAAATAATTCATTTGAAATCAAAGATTTTTTTTTCATTTAAACATTACTCTTGTATGTTTGTTATAAATAAACACGTACTTTACAAATTAATACTACCCAATTAAAGCAACTCAAAATACAAATTCTGAATTAATACTTTCTTTTTAAATGGACGTCCAATCATTTTTCGTTAGATACCTCCTTTTCCCATTGATAGCTGTAGTATCAACAGCAATTCTGGCAATATTAAACAGGAAGAATCAATTCCTAAGTAACAAAAAACTAATCATAAGTGTTCTACTTTCTGGAATTATTCTTGCACTACCAGGTTTGTTGGGATTTCTTGATTTCCATTTTATGCCATGGGGATACATTATATGTCAGATTACTTATACCATGCTGGGCAGTTTGTACGTTTACCTGCTCACAAAACACTATCCTACAGAGTTACTTGAGCGTAAAGGCTTCATTATTTTCGCTACTTTTATTGCAAGCATTCTTGGCATTTATCTTTTTCAACTTCTTTACCATTGGTTGGGAAATGTTGAGTTTGGCTGGTGGGCAGGAGGTTCCATTTTTACATTTTTTATTCCGCTGATATTTTGGTGGGCCTATGTCTCTTTACTCAGCATTCCTCAGGAAATCTATAAAATATGGAAATATCCTACTACTCCACTTGAAATTAATATGGACCACGTTGACTTTGATAATTTATTGGTTTTAGAGCTTGAGTTATACAAAAAAAGCACTGACCCTGAGCCACTAAAAGTTAAAGTTAAAGCGCCTGAGAACATGAATTTTGGCATGTGGTTTCATAAATTTATTGATGACTACAACTTAAAATTTGCAAAAAGCCCAGTTGAGTTTAAGATTTCAGACCACGAGAACCACAGTTGGATTTTTTTTGTTAAGACATCTTTTTTCAAGCGTAATTTATTTATAGATCCTGATTTGGATATTAAGCAAAACCAAATTACCGAAAAAATGACCATTTATGCCAAACGGGTTTCTGAAAATGTAAACCTTCCTAATGAAATAGGTGAAAGTGCAATTGTATTATAAAATAAAATCTTATGATAAAGCCATTAAAATACAAGCCGATCAATTGGATCAATGGGATGAAGCTTTCTAGTAGCCAATTCCTTACTAGCGACCTTTATATGCAGGATGTTGTAAGAGATGCTATATCTATCCAAATAAACAACAGTAATTACGGTTTGTTACCTCCATTTGCAGGGTATCCATCATCTCATGATATTGAAATCATTGAGAAAGCGACAAATCAAATTGAAATACGCATCAATTACTGCAATGCAATAACGCCAGAAGGTGTACACATCGATATTACGCAAAGAGAACTTGGAGATGCGCTGGTACACAATCATTATTTCGGGCAGGCAGAGCCAAAAAATTATCACATTATACTGGAAGTAAATCCATTTAAACCACAACCGAGTGGAATACCCGATCCTGAAGAAACTCCCTTACGTTATCCTGAATTGAGTAAAAGTTATAGTATATCTGTAATCCAGGAGAGTGAGATATCAACCAAGCTACCAGAAAGTTATTTTATCACCGTTGGGCAGGTTTATTACGATGGACAATCGATGATGATTAACCGGGATTATATATCACCAAGTACGGCAATTACCAGCCATGCTATTTTAATTGCTTTCTATGAAAAATTCAGTACGCTTCTTAATGATTTGCAACTAGCGAGTTTTAAGATAATTGATAAAACTAGTGGTAAAGATAATGTGAGTCAGCTGGGTAAGAATATTAGACTTATCTCTGAAAAAATTACCAATTATATTGCAACTATATTTTATGATTATAGAAATGTAGCTTACCGTGAATCGCCTATAGTGCTTGTTGGATACTTTTCTAGTCTTGCCCACCATTTTTTCACGGCCATCAAACTCATCGCTCCGCATGAAAGAGAGGAGTTATTGAAATACTTTTATGAATGGAAAGATGTAACCCCAGGAAACTTTGAAGAATTGCTTTCCCGGACAATTGAAGAGGTTTATGATCATAAAAGGATTAATGAATCGATGAAAACGGTAAATGAGTTTATGAACGTTTTGGTGGCATTATGGAATAAGTTAAGCAGTTTAGAATACATTGGTCAGCGCAAAGAAAATATTGTAGTTGCTGAGCAACAGGTTGTCCAGCAGGTGCAGGCCAGAAAAACCTGGACTTTGCTCGATTAACGATTGATGACCGAATGATATTAGCTTAAAACTCCAGCTCCGATTTTAATGGAACAATGAATAACTAGCGGTGAATAACTATTCAAATCTATTCTCCGATGTTGATGGGCCATAAACTCAACGTCATTCGTATGAACGAACACATTTAAGTTTCGTTTAAGATAAGCGTTGATATTTTAGGTAAATATCATTCTATTCTCTGCGCTGTCTTATATTTGAAAAAATTCGAATACCAATGTCAATAACCACAGCCACAATAGAAGATGTAGCAAAACTAAATCAGCTAATAAATTTTGCTTACCGCGGGTCCGAATCTAAAAAGGGATGGACAACTGAAGCAGATATTTTAGATGGAATCCGAATAGATGAGTCTTCATTGATAGAAAATTTTAATAACAGCGCTATCAATATTTTAAAATATACGGATGAAGATGGGCAAATATTAGGCACAGTCTGTCTTGAAGTAAAACATCCAATTCTATATTTAGGTATGTTTGCAGTATCCCCGATATCACAAGGAAAAGGTATTGGAAAAGCTTTATTAAAAGAGGCAGAAGTTTTCGCAAAACAATCAGGTTGTAATACGATAGCAATAAGTGTAATTAGCAGCCGAACGGAACTTATTGACTGGTATGCAGGTAAAGGGTATGTTCATACCGGGAATTCTACTGCATTTGAAGAGATTGAAGGAAAATTTGGAGAACCAAAAATAGAAGGAATAAGATTGGATAATATGGAAAAAAAGCTAACAAGCTAATTTGATATCTGTGAACTTCAATAATAGATCATAGGAATTTTTTAACCGTATTACTGTTAACTTATTGTTTTAGTAAAATGATTGTTATTTGATAATGGTTTGTTCAAAAATCTTACTATTTAAAATTGAATCATAGAACGAGTAATAAGAAACGAAAACTACCTATTTACTCTTTAAAGACTTAATTAAGATATTTCCATTTTCTATGAGTTCTAGGGTATCATATGTTCTTCCACCGTCCGAACTAGAGAAAACCACTTCGATGTTGGGACTTGAAAGCAGGAAAATCTATGATTGCCAACATAATGCAACGACTCAGGAAAATCACCAGTCATCTCCAATTTTCCATTAATGTTGTTAATGGTAAGATTAGCTTCGCCATTAGAATATTTTCCTAGAACTTCCTTGATTAAGGCTAGGTACTAGCGCCACAAACTTTTACAGCCATTTTGGCTAAACCAAAGCGTATTTCGGCTAAACCCCTTGTAAAATTAACCTCTAGTTTTACATCAAGAAAATATAGTTATGAAAGCGATAAGAATTGATGAATTTGGTGGGACGGAAGTTCTGAAATTAATAGAAGTAGAACGCCCGGTCCCGGCCCCAGATGAGATATTAGTAAAAGTACTTGCAAGTGGTGTAAATCTTGTTGATTGTGTAATTCGTAGTGGCACAAATGACAATTTCAAATCTCTGCTGAAGTTACCATTGACTTTGGGGTGTGACGCAGCAGGTATAGTAGAAGAAGTAGGCAGCGATGTAACAAACTTCAAAAAAGGCGACCAGGTGTATGGTTGTCCAAACTTTCCGGGTGATGGCAGTTATGCAGAATATTGTGCCGCAAAGGCGAGTCAGTTCGCCTTGAAACCGAAAAGTATCTCTTTTAATGAAGCTGCGGGTGTACCATTGGCCGCACTTGTTGCATGGGAGGGGCTTTTTGAACTTGGACAGCTGCAAACAGGGCAGCGTATTCTTATTCACGGTGCATCGGGTGGAATCGGTAGCTTTGCTGTTCAGTTTGCAAAAGCGAAAGGTGCGTATGTAATTGGAACGACTTCAGCAAACAATATTGAATTCTTGAAGCACATCGGCGCTGACGAAGTACTCAATTACAAAACGCAAAATTTTGAAGAACTGCTACAGGATATTGATATTGTATTCGATGCTTCGCCTATTCGTGACAATAATGAGCGGTTAAAAGGCGTAAGTGTATTAAAAGATGGAGGTATATTTGTTAGCGTAAATGTTGATTTTCCTTTTGATGATGCTGTTAATGAAGCTCTTGCCCGAAAAAATGCAAGAGGCGAAATGGTTGCAAGTCAAAAACACGAGAATTTATCTAAAATTGCGAAGATGATTGACGAGGGCAAAGTGAAAGTTACCATCAGTAAGATTTATCCTTTGGAACACGTTGCACAAGCACACGAGGAAAGTATAACAGGCCACGTCCGTGGTAAATTAGTGCTAGAAATATCAAAATAACTAAAGAGGCATGAAACACATCAAAACGATCAGCGAATTTCATCAGTTTAGGGAACTCCCAAAACCTGAACATCCACTAATTAGCGTAATTGATGTTGCAAGCGTTAAGCAGTTGACTAGTGATGAACCGACAGCTTTACTCTTAGATTTTTATGTTATCGCTATGAAAAAGGTTTCGGGTGCCAAGATGAAATATGGGCAACATCAGTTTGATTTTGATGAAGGCATAATGTCTTTTATGGCCCCCAATCAGGTTTTCAGTGTTACACCGGTCAAAATTGAGGAGAAAATAGAAAATTCAGGATGGGTACTAAATATTCATCCTGACTTTTTATGGAATACCCCTTTATCAGGAAAAATCAATCAATACGATTTTTGGGATTATTCGGTAAATGAAGCATTATTCCTTTCTGAGAAAGAAGAAGCTACTATAAACAGTATTATCTCGAACATTCAGCAAGAATACCGGTCCAACATAGATAAGTTTAGCAAGCAAATTATCATCTCCCAAATTGAAAGTTTGCTCAGCTATGCCGACCGATTCTACCACCGCCAGTTTATCACGCGTGAAAAACATAACCACCAAATCCTTGATCGTTTGGAAACATTGGTTAACGATTATTTTAACAATACTGATTTAATCAATAAAGGGTTGCCATCAGTTGGATTCATTGCTGGGGCATTAAATCTATCGCCGAAATATTTGAGCAGCCTGCTTAAAACGCTCACCGGACAAAACACACAGCAATACATTCACGAAAAACTGATTGCAAAAGCAAAAGAAAAGTTATCAGCAACAGATTTGTCTATTAGTGAGATCGCCTACCAATTAGGGTTTGAACATTTACAGTCCTTCAGCAAATTATTTAAAACAAAAACCAAACTTTCACCTTTGGAATTCAGGCAGTCCTTTAACTGATAAATTCTATGCTAATAAAGTAAAAATAAACAGAATAGGTATTAAGCGTTTCTTTAGATAAATTTATGCAATACACTGAAACTTTAAAATCTTATGTAAATCGATATACATGAAAATCAAAGCCCTATAAGCTAAACACTTACATGACTTTTACTTACTTTATCGTACCGATCAACGGGAATACTTTCAATATCTGAAAGCCTTTTTATTGCTTATAGAGCCCATAGTGGAGGATTTAAAACTGAAAGGCTTTATAAAATAATGAGCAAATTTTAGCTAATTTGTAATTTGGAAAATACCTCAACCGGGAAACTTTGAACTGAAAAACTTGACATTCTAATTGATATAAGTGTATTAATAAAAAAAGATTTATTTTTTAAGATAAGGACTTGGTGCCATTCCGGAAAACCACTAATTATGTCAGAAAAAGATTTCTTTTCCGTTACAGTCAAACGCATGGAGCCAATTTCTTATAATATTTTCTTCCTCTCATTCTGAACCGAAACGAACTTGTAAGTGAGGAACTACAGCCCATGAAATTCAAAATTACCTAAAATTAGGGATTTAGTAAGAGCTTGTTAGATGCCAGGTTAGATCTGTAATGTGAACTCAATTTTGTCCCTGGGCCTATCTGTCCTTCGGCATAGACCCCTGACTATTTATTTTCCGATCCCGTTGATTGCCTGAACTTTTTGCCAGCAGGCTTTTTCTGGTGCTGGGAGTGATCTACTGATTCAACGTACTTTACATGGCAGCAAATAACTGTCCTAATTGTTTATCATATTGAACATCACCTTTCTGCGATGAGGGATAAAACTTGACAATAATTTCATGGATTAAATGAAAGCTCTGTTCGGATTGAATAGATGGTGATACTAGTTCATCTATGAATTTACCAACAAGCCTGTTTTTTTTTGCCAGATATTGACTGGACATGAAATCTGAGTCGTCGAGCTGCTGATGTAATAGGATCATAGAATCAATCTTTTTTATATTATCAATGAGGTCCATCAACTTATTTAGTTCTACCTGTTTCATATATTCAAATTTAATAAATTATTTCCAAAAAACCTTTAGGATGTTTTTGTCCGTTCCTACTTCTTTGGGTTTTGTCGAAAAGATCCATCCAGTAGATCTGGTCCCCTATAAAAAGTGGATATCGCTTGTCCCCACGGTCATATACTTTGACCAGATAAGCATCAACGCCGTAATTAACGACTGATTGTGGGTATTTAAATGGTTCAAGCAACGCTTCAAGACTATCAACAATTGTTCCATCAATAAAGGTAACTAGATCGATATCGCTGGGTTCCTGTTTTTTTGTGACATAAGAACCATCAATCCACTGCAATAGACTTTCCCTTTGTAGTACGGTCTTTAAGTCATTGGAGTACTGAAGATAATTCTTATATAAATCTGAGCGTTTAGTGCTACTAAATGTAAATGCGTCCACGAACTCTGTTTTGAGCTCGTCCAAGGTTGATCTGATATTGTTATTCGGAACTAAATGGCCTTTATGATTAAATGTCAGCATTGGAGATGTTAAATGAGGTTATGCAAAGATATTTACAAAATTTCTAAAAGACCAAAATCAGTATCTTAAAAAGCTGGAACAAATAATTTATAAGCATCTATCATTGATCAATACCTTTACGGTATCCGCCATTATTATCATGGAAAGTATTATAGTGAAATCCGCCTTTTGATACAATCCAATCCCCAATAACGATACTCTTTCTTTGATTTCAGTCAGGAAAAGCATGGACTTTCGCAATACTCATTTTTTTCCTTTAGATTTGAATTTTAACTATATGATTGTTTTGAGACGATTATAAAACCGCTCAAGGTCCGCTGGGTACCACTAAATATCTCAGTGTTATATTTTTTTTCCAAACCTGTCTGCTCAAGTTCATGTTTTCTTTGTTTGTCAGTAAAAAGCAGGTCAGCTGAAGGAAGGCTCGTTGAGAGACGCATAATATCAATATGGTCATTGATTGTTTCTTTTTTATGCTAAACAATGATATTGGCGGACAAACTCCATCTAATTTCCATTGGTGGAATGTGATCAAATCCTGATGAAGTGATTATTTGCTGGAGTTTTAAACTCTCCGTATAGGTTAATTTGTGTTTAATGAGGAGCAATCGTAAAAGAACCATGTGACTGGTAATTTTGATTTTATGTTAAAGATAGTGACTACTGATATGATTGCTTACAATGATTTTCTAAGGGAAAATATTGCGCCAAATCCTTTGGTGGGCAAGATCCAGAGCTTTATGGTATTATCACAAAGTAAAAGAGAAACTGCTTACCTGCTTTAGCTGTAGTAATATGAAATATTTGTTTAAAGGATAGTGTATCTAAACCACTTCCTTCTATAAAAATTTGATGTTGGTAAAAATTGTAGTTAAGAGGGTAATTAGAGAAAGGCAAAAAAAGTGTTTTTACAAATCGGGTTTTTGAAAACTGGCGGTGAGGGTGACGTTTGACGCAGGGGAATTTGATTTACGAAAATGAGTGTTTGCAGCGATCATCGCTGCAATTTTAATTTTTGCTAGACTCTCCCCCTTTTTATTTTGGACTTCTACATCTTATTTTCATGGATATTCTTTTTTGTTATTATAAAAATGTATAAACTTAAAAATGTAAACGCAATTGTTTTTCTTTGTAGGCATGGAAACGGTAATGGAAAAATATAAGGGGATTCATCCAGGTATTATCCTGGATCGTGAATTAAAGAAAAGGAAGCTGAAAAAGGGTCCTTTTGCGCTGGCTTTGCCGGAGTATCCGCAGACTATTACGGCTATTACTAAGGGAAGGCGTGCGCTGACTACAGAGGTTTCGCTAAAGATTGACAAGGCTTTGGGCTTTGAAGAAGGCACTATGTATCTGCTCCAGGCATATTACAATATTATGCTGGAAATCAAGAAAGAGCAGTCGAAGGATCGTCCGGATTTGAGCCTTTTACGCAAAACACTTTTTTGGGATACCGATATTAAAAAGCTGGATTGGCAGAAGCAGTATGTTTCGATCATCAAAAGGATTTTTGAGCGGGGAAATGAGCAGGAGAAGAAGGTGGTTTTTGATTTTTATGGTAAGGAGAAGATTAAGCAGGTTACCGGGCGTGCTACGGTTGTGGGAAATACTTTGCCGATTATGCAAACCAACAAACCTCGTTAGGAATGCTTCACTGGAATACGGTCAGTGATCAGCTGAAAAAATATTTACTCGTTTGATGGATGCTAAGGAGTTGGCCGAGCAGGAAAGTAATTTCGAAGGGTCTCAAGCGAAATTTCGCTTTATCCATGCTGAAAGTATCCGCCAATCATCTTATACCAGGGGCTTTGGGATTGTGAGCGGGCTAACCTTTTTCCATCGGGAGTTTCAAGTTCCTGAATTTGCTTTATCAAATCAATCAATTGTGTTAGATTGCCATCCAGTCTTATTTTCTGGTCTGGCTCGTAACGGCTTAGTAATTTGATTTGCTTTTTTAACAATAGAATTTCTTTTTTGAGCTTTAATATCTCAATATCCTTTTCAGAAACAACTGTTTCCAGGCCCATTTTGATGTGCCATTTGTCGAACTTTTCAACAACCTCTTTAAATTTTGTTAATGCATCGAGGATCTTAATTGTATCCAAGGCCGTAAGACTTTTTTTATGATAATGGGCAATCTGGTCATCAATTTTATCTAGAACATGCGCAAAAAAGTCTTTTTCGGTATTTTCATTATTAAGAACAAACCAATCAAGATGGAATTGATAGTATCCTGCATATTCTACGGGCTCAAGGCTGAAGAATTTTTTGAAGAAAAAGTTATCGCCTTTTTTCCGGTCAAATTTAATTGGATTACCTATTTCAAACTTATGGGGGCTTTTATCAAAAGGATCTCTGAATTTAAAATATTCTTTCATAAAGTAATTCTGCTGATTATTCTAAATTAAACATTTAAAATAATTAGAGGATTTGAAGTGTAGATAACTAAATATGGCTTTGAATGGTATCTCTAGCAACCAGTTTCATGATCGATATAATCATAAAACGTTTGCAAAATTGTTGGGAGTACAAATTGTCACGATTCATTTTTGTTCTCTTGGCTCAATAAGGGCAAATTAAAATAGAAACTTGATCCTTTATCTACTTCACTTTCCACCCAGACTTTGCCATTATGATGCTGGATAATTTCCGACGACAGATAAAGCCCTAACCCAAAGCCAGCTATTTTTGGGGTGTCCTGGCTTTCTATGCGGTAGTAACGGTCAAAGAGTTTGGCCTGGTCCTGTATTTTAATCCCCAGGCCTTCATCATGCACACCCACCTGTAACATGCCATCAAGCGCCTTGCAGGACAATTCGATCTTACCACCTTTGGGAGAATATTTAATGGCATTACTAAGGAAGTTTTGGATGACCTGCCCAATCTTATCGCGGTCAGCGTTAACAGAAATGGGCGTACAAGGGGATAGTAGTACTTGATGGCTGGAATTCAATAACTTGGTATCTTCAAGAATCTCATCGATCAGCAGATTCATTTCAAAGGTCTCTTCATTTAAATATATTTTACCGGCTTCGAAACTGGAAGCATTTAAAAATCCTTTGATCATAGCGGTCATCTTTTTAACCTGGTTTTGGGTTCTGTCCAGTTTATCAATCGCAAAGTCATCGTTCGCCTTTCTTACTACCAGACCTGGCTTTCTTATCTAAAAAAGTTACTGAATCAGTGATTGAAATAAGCAATGCTCATATACTATGAAGCAGTTTCATTAATTTTTATAAAAACGCTTACTTTATATTGTTCCTTAAAATGATAAAAAGAGGTTCTTTATGGTTATCTGCTTCTTTACTATTGTAGTAGCCATTTCCTAAAAGGATATCTAACCTACCATCCTGATCCAAATCCGCGACATCCATCGTAATTCCTTTTTCAAATGGTGTTGTTATAGGTAATTTAAAGGCTGAAAAGTTATAATTTCCATTGTTTTTTAAATAGGTAAAGGCTTCTTCTGGTTGTAAAGAAGATGGAAAAAAACTAATTGCTGCAATATCTTTTTTTCCGTCATGATCAAAGTCTTTTGCTATCGCTTTATAGCAACCGTTTATCGGGTAAAAATATTTTTGTTTAAAATTGTTTTTACCATCATTTAAATAGATATACACTCCATGGTAGGGCTTTAAAATTGGCGTGTAATCTGCATTATCTCCGCAGGTGTAAATAATGTCCTGGTAACCATCATCATTAAAATCTACCAGATCGAACCAGGTGGAACCATAACTTGGTGGAAATCTTAACACCTGTTTTTCTTCTAAATTGCCTTTCCCTTTATTTGTAAAAACAAAAACCCCTTCATCACCTTGGGCAAAAAGTGCCCATATATCTTTCAGGCCATCTTTGTTATAATCATCAACAATAGTGTTAAGTACCCCAGGCCGATCTCGCACAATTTTTTTTTGAAATATACCCTTGCCCTTGTTTTGCATCCAG
Source organism: Pedobacter jejuensis (assembly GCF_003725795.1). Lineage (GTDB taxonomy): Bacteria > Bacteroidota > Bacteroidia > Sphingobacteriales > Sphingobacteriaceae > Pedobacter > Pedobacter jejuensis. Next base: position 287,924 of record NZ_RBEE01000004.1, read on the forward strand.
GTTAAGTTTCCAATGATATTGCCAAATTCCGAAGTTATATAATCCATTTTACCGTCATTATCTAAATCTACATGGGTGATCTTAACTGGTCTAGCCAGCTTATCGAAAAGCGTTTTGACTTTAGAAATGACTCCGTACTTATCCATTTGAATCTGACTGACATCTCCTTTTCTTTGGTTATTTGCCTCCACATTATCACCTAGATTACTTGCCAGGATTTGGTTCGACTGAAAATCGATGTCTGTTATCAAACCCAGTCCCTGATTAATCTTGAGCAGGTTCAGCTGAGCATCAAAAACATAGAGTTTTTGTGACATCGCATCATTAACAAGTATCCTTCTAGGATTTATACTAGTGTCTATCTTGACGTAAGATGTCATCGCTACTTTACCAAAAACCGATTGATCTTTTGGTAATTCGATAGAGAAATAAGGCAAAACGCGCACCCTTTCAAGATCTTTATCCTGGGCTGGCAAATACGCAGGTGCAGCACTGTAGTAATAATCAGATATTTTTTGCCACTCCAGCGAGTCTAAGACCGGATCTTTGGGAAAGCGAGAAGAATCAACATCTTTCATGCGAAGATATTCCACCCCTTTGAAAGAATTGATGCCGAATAAGGGACCCATGGTAGGAAGCACACCAGCTATCCAGACATCCTTTGAAAGTAATGCAGGATCTGGTAAACCGTGGCATGATCTGCAGTACTTCTCTGCAAGTTGCTTACCTACTCTGGCATTCGATAAAAACTGTTCTTCGGGTGTTTTATTGTCGAATACAAAGTGCAGGACTAAAGCAGCATTGGCTATTGCCAATACCACCAGGATGAATCTGTTTCTAACTTTTTTATCTAATAGCACTTAAAAGTCATTACAATGAAAAATAGCCGGTCGTAAAATCACAACCGGCCATATAAAAATAATATCGATTTTACTTGAGCTGTAATGCATTCACGTCGATAATCACAATTACCTTTTTTGTTTTATCATTAAGGGTATACCGGGTAGTGTTTGCCAGTGAGATGCAGGCAGCAACCTTTTTGCCAGCAAAAGTTTTTAATGTAGGCTTATCTATCACCATGTTAAAGTTAGCGGTAGACTCACCAGCTCCCAAAGAAACACTTGCCGGGATGCTAAATGCAGATGTGGGTAAAAGTACCAGATTTGAACCACCTGCAATGATTTGATTTATGGTATCGGTTCTGCTGGTAATGTTAACTGTAAAGGCCTGTGTTTCTGCTTTTCCGGATTTGGAAACCCCAAGATAAATCAAGACCTTATTGGCCTGTTCATCATCCTTGAAATTTTTCGCAGCTCCATAATTAATGGTACCGGGCACTGCATAATTATTGTCTGTGGTACTGGCAGAAATTGATTGAGGTATAAAAACATTCTCAATACCAACCTCTTCCTCACTGATATCCTTCTCACAAGATAGAAAAGTTGCTATAATTAGCAGAACAAGTAAACTATTTAGTCGGTTAAACTGATTTTTCATATTCATATTTAAATAAAATTAATAACCCGGGTTTTGAACCAATGTGCCATTAGAATTCACAATCTCTGTTCTGGTGAATGGATAACGATAATTAGCAGCTGGATTAAATCTTCTGGTCGCAACGCTCACCTTCTGATAGGTCCAGACATTTGGGTTAGAAGAAACTTTAGTCACCTTAACACCAATAATGGGCTGATTTAATACCACTTCCCCGTCTTTCCACCTCAATAAATCCCAGTAACGATGGCCCTCAAATGCAAGCTCGATTCGTCTTTCGTGCTTTACGGCCGTTCTAAATCCATCCTTCGATGAAGATATGGCCAGACTTACTGCCGGCATCGCGGAACGGGTCCTAACCTCATTCATTGCCTGCCTGGCAGTTTTTGCATAGCCATTGGTGTTATCTGGACCATAAGCTTCATTCATCGCCTCTGCATAATTCAACAAAACCTCTGCATACCTAAACACTACCCAATTGTGTTGTGCGGTTTCATTTTGAACCAGATTTAAATTATCATTCAAGAATTTCTTCAAAAAATAACCTGTTTTACTACCATTGGCCTTGTTCATGTCATCAATACCCCCAGGTGAAAAATCCATAACCCGGTTGTTCCAGGTTGAACCATTTGTTGCCACCGTATTTGCCAGACGTGAATCGCGGTTGGCATAAGGATCTACAGGATTTGGTGTGCCGGTATATTCATAATCCGCAACCAGGTTATCTGATGGTGAAATGGCACCTACACCACCTGGTGTAGGGACAGGGAAGTTCTGTCTTTCAATGGTATTATTGGCCGGCCTTCTGATTGCGAAGATCGTTTCTGCACTGGTAAGCGGTGCTGCACCTCTAAAATAAGAACCATAAAACTGATTAAGCGCTAAGCCTAACCCTGGTGTAGTCATCAACTCATTACAGGCTGCTGCTGCCCTCCTCCATTTCTCTACATCGTTGGTGGGATTATTCAATGGACTTGCAGCATAAAGTAATACGCGGGCTTTCAATGCCAAGGCAACACCCAATGTAAATCTTCCATCATTTCCAGCAAAAGCTGATGTTTTCCAATTTACCTGTAAATTGGCCTTGTTCTCCTCGATCTCCTTTAGAATGTACTCTACTACCTGGTCATAAGTCGACCGGGGTATGTTAACTTTTCCTGACTGTTCAAGTGTCTGGTTAACAATGGGAACCCCTCCATACCTTTTGATCAGCTCTGCATAATAATATGCCTTTGCAATGTGTGATTCTGCTTTAAACCAGGCAATGTTCTGCTTATCTTGCGCAATTGCATTGGCATCGGCAACCGGATCCCTGCCAATCAAGATGTAACGATCGGCATCTTTTGCATAGTCGATAAAATTATTTGCAGCTCTGATACCTTCATAATATGTCTTGTAAATGCCTGATTCTGGATTTATAGTCTCGCTGATTAAAGCCTGATTATAATATAATGCGTTATAAGTAGGCAAATTATTCTGTGCCTCGTCACTTACAGTAGCGAAAAGATTATTGTCAATTTCCGTGAATCCATCTCTCAGCGGGGTGTAAAAAGCCCATGCAAAGCCATTAAGTCCACCTGCTCCAGATGCGATTGTTTCTGGTGTTTGCTGGGTATCTAATTTGGTATCCAGAAAATCTTTCTGACAAGAGTCCAACAACAGACACGTGATAATTGATATGGTGAAAATATATTTAAATTTCATATTCCTCATTTTAAATTAATGATTAAAAAGTAGCGATTAAACCAAACGTGTATGACTTGATTGGTGGGTATCCTGTCGTAAATTCAGGATCTATGTTGAAATCATCTTTTAATTTGCTCCAGGTAATAGGATTAACGGCATTCATAAAAAGTCTAAGTTTTTGCAGTTTTAGTTTAGAAACAACTTGATTGCTGAAATTGTAACCTAACTCTGCATTTCTGATGCGCAGAAAATCACCATCCTTTACCCAAAAAGAACTGGTAGCATAATTGTTCTGGTTTGCAGTAGTGGTCAGACGTGGGTAAGTAGCAGTAGCTCTGGTATCAATACCTTGCGCAGGATAGTATGCCCAGGCACCCTCGGCAATTGCATAAGCATTGGTATTGTTAACGAAAGCAATGTTCTGAGCTCTTAAATAAGAGTTTCCAATTAAATCCACCGAATTACCAGCAACTCCCTGGAACAAGACCGATAAGTCAAAACCTTTATAATCAATGGTACCACCAAATGAGAAATTGGTTGTAGGTAGAAATGAGTTTCCGATTTGGGTGACGTCCAGTGCATCGATCTTTCCATTACCATCCAAATCTTTATATTTCAAATCGCCTGGTTGTATCGCACCAAATAAAGGAGTCGAAAGACCTGCTCTAAGCGACCCATCTGGGTTAAAATCCTCCAGCTGGTAAAAGCCATCAGATACCAATCCGATAATCGAGCCAAATTGTCTTCCCGTTCTGGCGTTGTAATCAAATGCGGGAGCCAGTTCAGACTGAAAATCGATTTTATTTTTATTCAATGATAGCATACCGAACAGTTGGTAACCTACCTGGTTTACCTTACCATTGTATGATGCAGAGATCTCTAAACCTTTGTTTGTCATCTCACCGATATTAGCCAGGTAGGTGAAATTCCCAAAACTCCCTGGGAAAGAATTATCCTCTGTTAAAATATTTGTGCGTTTATCAATGTAAGCGTCAAGGGTAATGTTCAGGTTTTTGAAAAATGTTAAATCAGCACCTACGTTATACTTCATACTTTCCTCTGGTCCAACGTTTGGATTGGCTAAAAATAATTGTGTTAGGCCTCCATTTGCTGCAGGTGTTCCGTTCCCGATATAGTAGTTGCCACTGTTACCAAAAAACTGCTGGTATAGGTAACGTCCCCCTGAGGCGTATCTTTCAGGCGATATTGCCCTATCATTACCTGATTTACCGACTGAAGCTCGCAATTTAAACTCATTAATAGCTTTATTACCTTTCAGGAAATCTTCGTTAGAAACAATCCATGCACCAGAAACTGATGGATAAAAATGAAAGCGATTTCCATCTGCATAAGCATCAGAACCAAAGTAAGAAAACCCGAACTCAGCAACATAACGCTCATCAAAATTATAGTTAACCCTACCACTAATATTTTGATAATTTACTTCATAACCGAAAATGCCTTCACCAGTAGAGGTTGACTGATGATAATTAATTGCAGAATTTAAAGCACTTTTTCCAAAACTGGCCTTGTATCCGATAGTTGCCAATAACTGACGCCAATCCTGTTGTCCGGCACCACTTAATCTAGATGAGGCAAGTGTTGTATTTTGGTTTGTTGTAGTTGTTACTCCATTGATATATCTTGCGTAATCTCTTGTTTTATTATAGGTACTTAAATCATAACTATTAAACGAATAAGTTTGACTGGCATAAAGACCTTTGGCGATAAAATCCAGTTTCTCCTTCAAAGTAAAGTTTCCCTGCAAAAATCGCGAACGGTTAGACTGCCAGCCTAAATTATTAACCGAACCAACCGGATTGTTGGGAAAGAGTGGAGTACCAGATAATCTGAGTTGGCTTGCACCATCATATACAGGATAAATATTAGATGGATAATTATATAAATCTGTCCAAAGTCTTCCGGTAGAATAGCCCGTAGCATAATTTGGTGATCTTCTATCCTCCAACCTGCCGTTTAGGTCAACACTGGCTTCAAATATGTTACCCAGGTCAAAATCTAGATTTGCCCTTAAATTATAACGCCCGAAGCTTTGATTGGAAGTGCTATCTGTATTGTTAACGTTATACAAACCTTGTTTATTTAGATAATCGAAAACGATATTGTACTTAGATCGGTTATCACCACCAGAAAAAATCAAATTCGCATCGGTATATGGCGCACTGTCTTTTAATGTTTGATCAAACCAATCTACATTTGTACCAGTACCATTCTGATAGGCAGAGAGTTGAGCCGGAGAATATGCCGGCGTCCAAATCCGGCCATTGTCATTACTAATGGCCTGATTATAAAGGTTAGAGAAACCAAAAGAATTCAACGGTTTATTAATATCTATTGCACTTTGAGTAGACCTTCGTAGTTTAAATGTAATGGTAGACTTTCCCTCTACCCCACGCTTGGTAGTCACCCATATCACACCGTTTGCAGCTTTCATGCCAAATGTAGCCAGGGCCGCAGCGTCTTTGAGTACAGAAATGCTTTGTATCTCTGAGGCCGATAGATAGTTAAAGTATCTTGAGCTCACCTCAAGACCATCTACAAAGATAGCTTGTGTGTTATATCCGTTACCATTGGTAAAACCATAGGTTCCAATTCCCCGGATATTCAAGTTCGCCGCTTCAAAACCCGGCTCTCCCGAGGTTTGCTGTACATTTAAGCCAGGCAAAACTCCAAATAGCGAATTGGTGGAACTTAGAGATGGTGTTCTGTAGAGTACATCTGTAGTTACCGTTGATATTGCTGAAGTTGATGTCGCCTTATTATCGTTAAAATAACGGTTAGGAACATTTCCCTTTTTTAAGGAGTCAGCAGAGCTGTTTTGCTTATCTTTTTTATTTGCTACTTCCTGTGCCTTTGCATTTATGGTAATAATGGTTAAGGCAGAACAGATCGCAGCAAATAAAAATTTATTTAATTTATACATTTATCTTTCTTGGTTAAGTGAAATAATCAGATACAATTAATATCCGGGGTTTTGAATAACAGCATTTTTATTTACCTCCGCCTGCGGAAAAGGTTCTAAATGCATCTTATCATTCCAATATGCAGTATAGGTTTTTGCCATGTAATAATTAATCATCGTAGATGGTAAACTTTTATTACTGGCTGAGGTCATCTGAAACTGGAACTCTATGATATCACCACCGATAATGCCATTGCCGATAGCAGGAAGTCTCCAGTGTTTCACATCGAAGTATCGTTTATTTTCATCATAAAATTCCACTGCCCACTCTCGCTGAATGGCTGCTCTTAATCTAACCTTGTCCGTTTCCACAATAGAAGGTAATCCTGCCCTATTGTGAACGATATTTAGGTTAGATAACGCCAATGCAGTTTGACCGGCTTCATTATATGCTTCTGCGAGATTCAGGTATAGCTCTGCAGCCCTGAAAACAGGAAATTCATACCATAACCTACCACCAGCCATGTAAAAGAATTTGGTGGGCCAGGCCACCCCTTGCCCGTAATCGCTTGCATTGGGAAAGTTATTGGCTGTACCATAATTACTGGTATGTACACCCCATCCCGGAGTATTAAAGCCCCACCTACTGTCGTTGGGATTATTAGCTGCCTGAATACCGGGCCCGGCAAAATCTGCCCTAAAACGAGGTTCCATCTGACCAAAACGAGTAATATAGTCCGTAGCCACCCTTGGTGCGGCATCTCCGATTTTTGGCCAATTTTGTTCCGTACCATCTGCCTTCTGATAATTAGACAAGAAGTTTCCCAACAAACCCCCTCTTTGATTATTAAATTTGGTATCGGTCCAAAATCCGGACAGATTACGGAACCTGGCTGCCTCCATATCCTGATTTTGGTGCGCCAGAATAACCTCACGATTACCTGGTGTTGAGGTTGCGGTACCATAATCCGCAAGAGCATTCGCATTAGGGGCGTTCGTGCCTCCGCCGGTGTTAATGATATCATTACCATTTGCCTTCGCTTCTGTAAGTGCGGCATTGGTGGCAGCAATTGCATCCAACCATCTCTGCTCGCTGTAAGCGCCATAGCTGATCAGGTTGTTGTTTGCTCCCAAACTCAGATAGGGCGTCGAAGAATTGAATAGTGGTCGAGCGGCAAACATTAAAGTCTGTGCCTTGATTGCCATAACTGCACTCTTTGTCAATCTTCCTTTTTGAGCCGCCGGCCATGTGCTTGGCAAAGCTGCTGTCGCCTCATCACACAACTCAACAATATATTTAACGGTTTCATCCACTGATGCTCTAGGTGCGCTCAGGTCATCAGAGGCAGATAAAGCCCGTTTCACAAGAGGAATCCCTCCATATGCCTTTAAACCGTACATATACATATAAGCGATTAGGCCTTTTGTCTCACCTTTAACAGTTGCCTTTAAAGCTGCGTCCATATCAGGAACTTTATCAATATTTTCATTTACAATCCACTGTGACCTAACAATAGTATAGATGTTATTGTAATTTAATACTGTTAGGTTAGAGGTTGTACCACCATTTGAAATGGCATAAGTAGGATGCCAGCTCCATCCCCTACCTCTTTCTCCTCCAACGCTACCCAAGGTTCCGTATTGCAGGTTATATTCTCCATTATTGCCATACCCCAAGGCTCTCCTGTACCCACTGAACAAAGCGGCTTCTGCATTGAGTTTTGTGGAGAATACTTTTTCAAGATCCACATTGCCTGTAGTTAAGGGAACCTGAAGAAATTCTTTTTGGCAGGCGTGCAATACAAGCAATGCAAAACTTATTGCTAAAAAATATATTATCTTTTTCATGTTGTTAATTATTTAAAATTGAACGTTTAATCCAAAATTATAAACCCTAGTAATTGGGAAAAAATATCCCTGATTGTTACCATAACCACTATTATTAGTATCTGCAGTTTCTGGATCAAGACCAAATTCCTTTAGATCATTTTTGAGCGTAAAAAGATTGTTTCCATTTGCGAAAACCCTGATAGAGCTTACTTGTAGCGATCTTAAAATATTGATGTCCCGCAATGTATAGCCCAATTCTATGTTTTTAATCTTTATAAAATCAGATGATCTTAACCAAAAATCACTTTTTACAAAATTTGAATTACTCGTATTGGTATTGATTTCCATACGTGGATAGGTAATCTTTTCGCCGCTGGCGACTTTTTCCGGGGTCCATGCTCCATCTAACTGCCATTGGTATAGATTTCCGTAATCTTTAAAAAATACACCTACCATATTCTGTGGAATGTAAAAAGACCCTTTTGCCGTTCCATTCATCAATATACTGGCATCAAAACCTTTGTAAGAGACATTTATCCTGGTATTGAAGGCATATTGAGGAAGATTTGAATAACCGATACGACTTTGATCCAACTGATCAATGATGTTATCTCCATTTAAATCTTTATATCTGATATCCCCTAAAGTATTTCTGTTACTATTAAAGGAATTGAAAGGTCTGTTGGCCAACTCTTCCGGGGTATTAAAAAATCCATCACTAGTAAGTCCAAAGTACTGGCCTATGGGTGCGCCGGTTAAATTTTGCCATTCAAATGGATTGGGGGCTTCGGATCTAAAAATCACCTTGTTCTTGGCATAACTCACCGCACCATTGATGCTATAATTAAATTCACCAATATTGTTTCTATAGCCCAGTGAAATCTCATAACCTCTGTTCTCGGTAACACCGACATTTACAGGAGGGATATTATTACCAGCTACTCCAAAAGTTGCCGGAATTACGCCAAGTGTAGATAGAATATTGTCCCTTTTTTCTTTAAATAAATCAACTGTTAAAGATAATTTATCGGCAAAGAAACGAGCCTCCAAACCAAGGTCTGTTTTAATCGAACGTTCCCATGTTACTAAAGGGTTGCCTAAAGTAGCTTCATTCGTTACCGGGAATAAACTTGTCCTATCAACGCCGTTTGAAGTACCAAAATAATAATTACCCTGGTTTTGATTGAACGTACTTGGCAAAAACAAATATCTTCTGCCTAAGATCTGATCATTACCCACCTCGCCGTATGATCCTCTTATTTTTAGAAAAGTTACGTATTTGTTTTTTGGAAAAAATGCTTCGCTAGATGGAACCCAACCAGCAGAATAGGCAGGAAAGAAACCGAATCGATTACCATCGATGAAGTTCTCTGTTCCGTTATAACCAAGGTTAAATTCAGCCTGATATCTTTCCTTGTAATTATAGGTAATCCTGCTCACTAGTCCCATAATACCTGAAGGAGTGTTAAAGGCATCATCAGGCATACTATATCGATTTGCCTTACCCAATAACAAAGCTGTTATATTACTTCCGCCAATACTGGTTACATAGTCTAAGCCTAAATCAAAATAAAGCTTATTCCATGTGCCGGTAAAAGTATCACCGTTGAAGCTAACTGTAGGAATGCCACCACCAAAAAACTCCAGTTCATTAGGATTAAGTGGGTTTCTCCTTACCTCATATGAGGGAATGGTATTTCCGATAGTGATGAACTTATTATATGAATCATCGTAATTGGCAGTACCTCTCAAGGAAAGTCCTTTTATCAAATAATCCATCGAATGTTGAAGCTTAATACTAGAGCTTAACAGGGTTGTATTATAAATGCCCAAACCTGATTGCAACAGTATGGCCTGAGAGGTATTTTCATAGGTTTGTTTATCTCCCAGGGGATTTACCGGAGTTCTTCCCCCACGTCTACCCTGTACCTGAGAAATCAGTCTTCCATCTATTACCCCCGGCACCATGAATGTATTTCCCTCTTGAAGGTATTGCATCATTTGTTTATACCTGAATGTATTGTCGAAAGGATTGGTACCAAATGCAGGACCTTCTGTAGAACCAAACTGTCCCGCTATGTTGACCGATATGGTTGTATTTTTGATGGGGAAGATATCAAAATTAGATCTAAAGTTGGTACGGTTATATCTAGAGCCAGTATGTGAACCCTGCAAGCTAAAATCTTCCAAAATACTACCCTGGTCAAAATAACCGAATGAGGTGTAATACTTCACTTTCTCATTTCCTCCCCTAATGCCTAAATTATATTGTTGCTGTTTTCCAGTGTTATCGAACTGGTCTCTGTAGTAATCTTTGCTGCCATAATATAGTGCAGGTGATTGGTTTAGACTGGCCTTTTGTTCGGGAGTTAAAAAAGTCATGGCCGCCACTTCTGCAGGCGTATAATCTCTATTATTCTGAAACTTCCACAAGTCGTCATCGGTGAAAATCCTGGGATTGAAGCTTGGATTATTTTCATTTTCGTTGTATGCCTTTATCGCCCGGTTTCTTGCCAGTGCAAAATCATAGGAACTTGCCGACTCCATCAAGTTTGTAGCCTTCGTTCCCGCGAAATTTGCAGAAAAACTTATTGATGGCTTTCCCGATATGCCCCGTTTTGTGGTAACAATAATTACCCCATTTGCTCCTCTTATACCATACACTGCTGTACTTGATGCATCCTTGAGAATACTTAAGCTCTCAATCTCATTGGCATCCATGGCATTCAACTGTTCGTAACTTCTTTCAGCAGGTTGCTCTACTCCATCAATTACGATTAAGGGGTCTGAACTCCCTCCGTAGGTGGCAACACCCCTAACAAAAATTTTTGTTCCGTTACGCCCCGGTTCACCACTTGTCTGTAAACCACTGATTCCAGGTGCATTACCGACTAATGCATTGGTAATATTTCCTACTGCAGAGGCCACCAAATTCTTGGCATCAACGGTAGCTACCGCACCAGTGACGTTCACACGTTTTTGGACCCCAAATGCAGTAATCACAACCTGGGTTAACGATGTTGCACTTGGTGTTAGTTTAATGTTCAGATTCGTAGTGGCATTGCTAACCTTCACACTGTAGGTGTTATAGCCTACAAACATAAAACTTAGCGTCCCTCCACCATCAGGAACTGATAATGAAAACTTACCATCCGGACCGGTCACAACTCCAACACTGGTACCCTGTAAAAGTACACTTACTGATGGCATGGGCTGACCGGTTTCATCAACAACTGTCCCTCTCACGGGGAAGTTGACCGCTGCCATTTTAGAATTTGTGGATTCAAAAGGTGAGCTAATCCCTGCTTTTGCGATGGTAAAGGTCAGGGTCGTTAAAGTTAAAGTTGCCAATAGTACTGCACACTGCTGGCAAATTTTCTGCATGCTTCTAAAAAGAGCAAAAAACTTCATATTTTTAATATTTTAAGATTTAATATTTGGTTGGTTTCCAATAGCGCATTGGTGGCAAAATTGGGATGATTTTACATCAGATGAAAAATCGTAAGTATAGGGTGATAAGTAGAATGTAGATTTCAAAACATCAAGAGGCTCCTTTCATTTCTAAGTTTAATATTTGGTTATGTTTAAAATCGATAAGAACTGAATTTTTGTCTAATCGATTGAACTAAATTATGCATTGTGCAGGTTCTGATGAGGCTACATTTGTACTTAAATAAGACGTTATTTGTACCAAAAGACGTGTTTTTAATGCGCTGAAGTACTTTTAAGACGTTTTTCACCGTCCTGGTGATAATTTGTATTATCACTCACAATAAATCGTTGTTACAAAAACCTTAATTATTGCCGGTACTTTGGTCAAAGCCTTTTGGAGAGTTTATAATGCTGATAAATGACTGATAAAAATCTGCTTTAAAGCTTTTAAAGCTATAGATAGAATTGATATAGCCATCAAAATTAAGGCTAGGTGTTTTTTCTAAAATATCAAGTTGGTGATGACTTTATCAAATTAGAACCTTTACTTTATCCGGTATTAATTCGCAAAAACAACTAACCTGAATGCTAAAGATTTAACGGTATTTTGATAGACCACTTTTAATCCGTTTTAGATTAAGACTATGAGAGGTTATAGCAATATGCACTCTTTTTTAAATTCTATTTTTTTAAGACTCCAATAAGATCCAAAAATTATCAGCCGTAAGATTGCTGGGGTAATCAGTTTCTGAATTTCAATAGATTTTATGATGGTATCATCAGATTTTAAGGTAAATTTTATTTAAAAAAATGTAATTTTTGGTGCCTTTTGCGCTTCCTCGTCAGATATAGAATAGGTATAGGTTTTCAATAATTTGCCTTTACCACTAAAGACGAACATTTGGGTAGATGATGGTTTAATCTCTGATTTGACACTAGCTTTTTTACCAGCATCAACCACTATTGATAAACGATTTGGGTCTGACTGGTTCATTTTGGAATCCAAATTTAAAACATAACTGAAATTCTTGATTTTGCTTTTATTTAAAACCATAACTGCAACGCCCGTTTTGTCCCCCATTGGTATAACTTTCAGATCTGCCTGCCCGTTGCTGTAGCTTAGATAATGTTGTTTAAGATTTTGGGAAAGCATCTGGGTATGATAGTAATTAGAACGTGGAATAAATTTTCCATTCTTTAAATCGAACATGCTAAGATCGGTACCTTCCCTATCAGCTCCGCCCTCTAAAATGCTCCATGGACATATGGTAAAAGCTCCTTCTCGCATACCTAAATCATACATTTCAGCAAAGATTTGCCCATTGTGAAAATTGTAGGGTAAAAAATCCTCGCCTAAACGCTCATCCACAATCCAATGGGAGTTGAACTCTGTTATTGCCCAACCAATATGATTATTTTTATCCCTTGTGGCGTTTAACAAAGCTAATCGTTGTTTTAAGCTTTTTACATCTTTTTCAAAACCACTAATATCTTTAAATCTGTAGTTGTGAAATGCTACGATATCTAAGTAATGATATTTTTGATTGGGCACTTTTTTGGTTACATCTAAATCCCCTCCCAAAAGCCTGGTGAGGTAACTCTCTTTATATGAGGACAGATCGAAGCCCATAATTTTAGCTGTGGGATCGTAACTTTTAATTTGCGCAGCTATCTTGGTAAAGTAATCAAATACCTCTTCTGGAGATGCCAGCTGATTATGGTGATCCGGTTCGTTGCCAATACTCCAAAATTTGATATTTTTACCTAACTCGCCATTCAAATATTTTATAGCTTTTAACGCACCATCATTATCTTTTAGTTGCCTAGGCATTTGTACAATAGGCTCTGCACCAACCTCGCGCGCATAATCAATATATCTGACCACATCTTTATTTATGAAATTGCCATTTTCATAACCATTGCCCCCGATACGAATGGTTTGGTATTGAACAGCTTTGATATCTGCGGTAACTTTAAATATATCACCTCTTCCCCAGGCATTCTGACCGATTAAATACTTACTAATCTGTATTTGAGCTACTGAATTGCTTGAAACAAGACCACATCCGATTAGAATGATGATTTGCGCAATTTTAAAATTTAACTTTTGCATTATCGAGTAATATTAATTTCACCGTTTAACCTTATGTCTTCACTAGAAGAGCCAACTTTAATTTGATAAGTGCCTGGCTCGACATTCCAGTTCATGTTGGAATCTAATTTTTCCAACGCAGTGGGCTGAATCACAAATTCCACTTTTTTGGTTTCACCAGCCAAGAGACTAATTCTTTCAAACCCCCGTAAAACCGATTCATAGGTAGTTACGCTACTTACCAATTCTTTAATGTATAACTGCACCACTTCATCACCTTTAATTTTACCTGTATTACTTAGCTCAAAACTCACTGTGAAACTGCCCTGGTGAGTTTGCGTATCCGGAGTTATTTTTAGGTTTTTGTAGGCAAAAGTGGTGTAGCTTAACCCATAACCAAATGGATATAGAGCCCCTACAACGGCGGTGTTGCCATAACCATTCGGCCCATCACCTGGTTGGCCATTGTGCGAACCTTTTTTATATGGAAAGTTAAGTTCTATTTGTCCGGTACTTTTTGGAAAAGTAACTGAAAGTTTGCCACCAGGATTATATTCACCGAATAGCGCTTGGGCTATTGCTTTTCCAGCTTGTGCACCGGGAAACCATGCTTCTAAAATTGCATCAACATATTTGTTCTCCCAATTTATCGTTAATGGCTGTCCATTAATTAAAACCAATATGACAGGTTTTTTAGTAGCGACTAAAGCTTGTATCAAATTCAGCTGCCTGCCCGGTAAACCTAAGCCAGTTCTGGATAAGCTTTCGCCCACTCTTTTTTCATCTTCACCTACTACTGCAATTATAACATCAGCTTTCATTGCTTTTGCAACAGCCTCATCGATTGATGCCTGCTCATCAGCACTCAGTGTTGTAGATATAATTTCGCTTTCTGGCCAGGTTTTATCAACAATATCGCATCCTTTTGCAAAATCAACGGTAACATCCTTCCCCAAAAAAGTTTTAATACCCTGCAAAACAGAAACGGTCTGATTATTAGATGGGCCATATCTGCTCAATTGATAATTACTTACCGAAGCTAAGGGGCCAGTTATCAGCACATTTTTTAATTTAGACTTTTGAAGTGGCAAGATCTGATTTGCATTTTTTAACAGCACTAATGATTCTCTATTGAGCTGATCAGAGAATTCCTGATCAGCTTTTGTATGTACAATTTCATCTGCCGCGGCAGGATCTTTAACGTAAGGAGAGTCAAATAATCCAATCTGGAATTTTACGCGTAAAACATCTGCTACGCGACTATCTAGCATCTCGGTGCTAATTTTTCCTTCTTTTACCAACTCCCTTAAAGGCAATATATAATCAGCAGGCGATGTAAAGTTGGTTCTAACATTCAGACCTGCTAAAAATGCCAGTCTAACCGCATCTTTGGCATCTTTGGCCACATGATGTTTGGTAAATAAAAATTCTACAGCTTCACTATCTGAAACTACATAACCCTTAAAGCCATACTGCTTTCTCAACAATTCTGTTAAAAAATAGCTGCTTCCGGTAACCGGCAAACCATCCCAATCATTATAACTGCTCATTACCCCCATAGGTGCTGCTTCCTGTATTACCCTTTTGAAAGGATACAAATGAACTTCATGTAATTCCCGCGGTGCGATATGTGGGTCGGTTCTTGCGTTCCCATCTCTGCCACCTTTTGGCATACTATAGGCTGCAAAATGCTTTAAGGTAGATGCAATACCATTTTCCTGTATACCCAGAACCATCTGCTTGCCCATTTCTGCAATTAAAAATGGGTCCTCGCCATAGGTTTCTAAAACCCTGCCCCAACGTGGGTCGCGGGCTAAATCCAGAATTGGGGCATAAATATTTGTATAACCTAAAGCCTTTCCTTCCCGCCCTACCATCAACCCAGCTTTATAGACCATGTTTTTATTCCAGGTACTTCCCATATTTATTGGCGCGGGTAAGGGTGTTGCACGGTCGTGATTTAGCCCATGTATTCCTTCATTTGTAAAATCAACAGGAATACCCATTCTTGTTTCTTCAATAAACCATTTTTGGATGGTATTGATAGCATTGGCATGTTTGCTAAAAGGATAAGAATATTGTGATTTGACATTTGGGTGGAAGGGTAAGCTATTTAATTGTTCGTCAATGTTTGCAATGCCATCCTTCCATATTTCATTTTTCCATTTCGGTGTGGGTAATTCGTCTTGCAAAACCCTTTTGTAGCCATATAAAGTGGCTAGTTGATTGGTTTTTTCTTCAAGGGTCATCAAAGAAATCAAATTTGTAACTCTTTTTGAAATTGGCTGCTGTTGATCTTCATAAATATCCTTAACTCCATTTTTGTTAAAATCTATCCAGCCGTTTTTATAAATGGTTGATTTTTGCGCATGAGAAAATTGATAAATCAATAGTAAAATTGGGATAAAAAATAACTTGCTTCTGGCAACTGAAACTTTGTTCATTGAAGTATTGGTTTTAATTTAATTAAACAGCATGTATGTAAGCCTAATTTTTCACAAATATCTAAAGCCAAAGCTGGTAAGCAGATGTCATTTATACTTTTTAAAGGGTTCATTTATCCCTTCACCCAATTTTAACCTCTTTTTAAGGCACTGTAGTTTAATGTGATGCTTATTAAAATATATAAAGTAATAAGCAGTGGATGTGAATGTTAACAGAATTTAGCTTTTAGAGATACCTTATGGCTCTTTGTGAGCTTTAACGTATTCTGATGGGGTGAGCGCATAATGTTTTTTAAACTCTTTACTAAAATGCTTTCTATCACTAAACCCTACCATAAATGAAATTTCTGATACATTGAAAGATGTTGATTTTAGCAAATTTGCAGCTCTCTTTAACCGCATTTGCTTAATTAGGTCTGCCACAGGGAAATTAGTGAGGGTCTGAACCTTTTTGTAGAGAACTGTTCTACTCATGCCTATTTCATTTACAAGATAGTTCACATCAAATAAAGGGTCCTCCATATGCTTGTCTATAATTTCCATTAATTTATGGATGAACTTTTCTTCCGGCGTTGTGATCACCATTTTGGCTGGCTCTAAAACTATCCTTTGAGAAAACTTAGTTCTCAGGATATGCTGAGCCTTTAATAAATTTTTAATGTGCTGTGCTAGGATCTGGAAATTAAAAGGCTTGGAAATATAGGCATCAGCACCTATCGATAAACCATCCAGCTGGTTTTCGACAGCAGCCCTAGCTGTGAGTAAGATGAGCGGAATGTGATTGGTTGCATCGGTCGATTTTACCCTTTTACAAAAGGCCAAACCATCCAGTCCAGGCATCATAATATCGCTAACAATCAGATCAGGCATTTCATTTTCCAAAGCATCTAACGCAGTCTGACCATTAGAATATTGTACGATTCGGTAAATGTGCCGTAAACTGTCGCTGATAAAATCCCTTAGTTCATCATTGTCCTCTACCAGCATAACCTTATAATCAGATGTCTCTGGCTCTAAGAAGTTGTAGGTTTCAGTTTCCTCTGAAATTCCAGTGGCTCTTTTTGCTTCATCATTTTCGATGGTAACCTCTTTTAGGGCATCCATTTCTGGCATATTCTCATTTGCCTTGGGAAGCAAAACGGTAAATGTCGTTTGAGCAATGTTCGAAGTATCACTTTCGACCTTTATACTTCCTTGGTGCAGTTCAACTATATTTTTGGACAATGCTAAACCAATTCCACTGCCTATATTTTGCCTGCCTCTTCCATCTACCTGGAAAAAACTCGTGAATAACTTATCTTTGACTTCCTCAGGTATCCCAATACCGTTATCCGAAACCGAAATCTTTACAAATTCCGTGTTATCGGCTAAAAAACTAATTGTTAAGGAAATCTGACCGCCATCTGCGGTAAACTTAAAAGCATTAGAGAGCAAGTTGAAGATCACTTTTTCGAGTTGATTCTCATCAAATTTTAAAATGATCGGATTGCTGGGGGCTTTAAATTGATAATCGATGTTTCTTGAAAATGCTGAATTCTCAAAAAAATAAAAAATGTCTGCACAAAATTTCACAATATCATTATCCCTGCATTGAAGCTTCAAATGACCCTCTTCTGCTTTTCTAAAATCAAGCAATTCGGTCACCAACTTCATCAACCGATCTGCACTGTTCTTAATAAGACCCAATGATTTAGATATATTGCTGTTCTCTTTGTCATCAATTAACTTTTCTAATGGTCCAAGTATCAATGTTAAGGGTGTCCTGATTTCATGAGATATATTTGTGAAAAAATTAAGTTTCATTTTATAAAGCTCATCCTGCCTTTGATTGTGCAAATGCTCCATGTAGAGATCCCGTTTTAAATTAGCCCTGATTCTTAAAAAACGGTTTATGCTCATCAAAACTCCAACAGCACAGCCAAAATACAGGAGATAAGCCCACCATGATGCCCACCATGGTGCCAATACCCTAATTTTCAAGGTTCTGTAATCATCTCCCCAAACGCCATCATTATTAGAAGCCCTAACTTTGAAGGTATATGATCCAGGAGACAGATTAGCAAAATTAACGGTTCGCTGGGTACCAATTTCTTTCCATTCGGTATCTGTAACTAAGCCTTCCAGTTTATATGCATATTCGTTATTTTCCTGACTTATAAAATTTAATGCCGAAAAAGTAAAGCTCAAATTAGCATAGTCATGAGGCACTACTATAGTGTTTGATTCCACAATTGAGCTAGTCAGTGGAGAATTATTTTCAGAAATTGGTACTGCTTTGTTATTTAATAATACCTGTGTGATGGCAACCCTCGGCACTAAACTGTTTTTAATTATTTTCTCAGGATAAAAAGTAGAAATCCCATTCATCCCTCCAAATAAAAGTTCACCATTCTGCAGTTTAGCCGCTGCATTATTGGAAAACTGATTGCTTATCAGACCATCACCCGCCGAATAGCCTGTAATTTCCAAGCTGTTTCTTGTAAATGGGAGATTATTTGATCGGAAGGCAATTTTAAAAATCCCCAAATCAGTGCTGACCCATAAATGACCTTGATGATCTTCAACAATGGAATGAACTACATCATCTCCCAGACCTAAAGGCTTACTTATAGCATAAAATCTTCCTGATTTTTGATTATAATGATTTAGCCCCCCTCCTTCGGTGCCGATCCATAATCGTTGCTTACCATCAATAAATAGATTGGTGATATTGCTATTATTAATTTGATATGGCCTCTGCCTAATTTTTCTGAAGACTTTTGTGATTAAGCCCTGTTTTTTATCGAAGTAATTTAAACCATTTTGCGTCCCAATCCATAAATTGCCTTTCGGGTCTTTAACAAAAGCCGATATAAAATTATCGCTCAATGCTAAGCCCTTGGTTATGGTATCTTCCTTTCTGATAGAAACCTTTATGGTGCCATTTTTTAAAATATACCTAAGACCTCCACCATTGGTTCCGATCCATGCACCATCACCATCTGGTAAAATTGCATTAATTAGATTTTCACTTAGCTTTCCATCTTTTACCTGTATGTCATAGTTTTTAAAAGCTTTAGTATTTTTATTAAAAAGATATAAACCATCTAAAGATCCCACCCATAGGCTTTCCTTTCCATCGTCTGCTAAAGATTTAATTCCATTTTTTGTATTAATCTGATCTTTGGTTTTAATCGTATAATGTTCATTCTTTTTTTGATCTGAACTGATGTGCGTTAGCCCACCACCAAATGTTCCGATCCACCAAGATCCATCTGCATCTTCAGCTACAGCGTTGACCAATGAATGGTTTAGGCCAACACTACCACCAATACTTTCTCCAATATTTTTAAAATTAGCATTTCCTTTGTAGTAAAAATTAATCCCCCCGGCAAAAGTCCCGACCCAAACGCAGCCAGCTTTGTCTTTCAAAAAACTCCATATAGAATTATCGCTCAAACTATTAAGATTGGCTGGATCATGTCTATAATTAGAGAATTTATTTGCGTTGATATCTAAAATACTAATGCCGTTTCGTGTAGCAAACCATAAATGGTTGTCATCATACGCCAAAATATCTTTTACCCAGTTAGAGGTGATGGTGGTCGGATCGCTATTGTTTGACTGGTATCTAGTAACAAGATTTTCCTTTTCCTTAAAACTGAAAACCCCTCCGGTTTCTGTACCAAACCAATAGGTGCCGTATACATCCTGCCTTGTAACCAACACCCTCAATTCATTAACAGCTTTGAACGAATTTGGAATTGGCAACTGTTTGCCGGTTTTAACATTAAACTTTTGAAGACCAGCAATTGTACCTGCCCAAATGTTTTGCTTGTTATCTAAAAATAATGAAAATATTGGTCCGCTTGATAAAACCTGATCACTTACTGAGGAAAAAACATCTTCAAGTTTAAATGTTTTACGATTGAGTTTTCTTACACCACCAAATGTACCAACCCATAGGTTACCTTCTGCGTCTTCCGTGATGGAAGAGATGTAGTTTCTACCACCTTTTATCTCAAGAATATCAATACGCTTGAAGTTTTCTTTGTCTTTTTGATAGAGGTTTAATCCGTTTGCAGTAGCAATCCAAATGTTTTTCTTCTGGTCTTGATAGATTACATTTACCCGATTACTGCTTAAGCTTTGGGGATTGTTTTCGTCAAAAATGAACGATTTGAATTCATATCCATCATATCTGGTTAATCCCTTTAGATTACCAATCCACAAAAATCCCTTATCATCTTGCAGGAAGCTGGAAATTGTACTTTGTACCAGACCTTCCTTATATGAAATATGCTTAAAATTGAGTGTTTGCGCTTTTACAAAAACAGAAGTGAAAAGGAAAAACACAAAATAGCAATACCTATTAAAAGACATCAAAGTTAAATATTTGGTTATGGGAGGTTAAAGCAACACATTTAAAAACATAATTCAAAAACGTTTCGGTCAATTTAACGATACACTAGATTTACAGTAATTCACAAATAGAAAACCTAACCAGCTATCGGTGGCAGTGGTGGCTGAAATCTCCAGACCAATAAATCGAGCATTCAAAAAATCTTTAAGCCATAAAAAAAGTTTTTTTTTATGGCTTTTGCATAATGCTATTGGTTAAAGGAACAAATAACCCCCCTTATCAGCACATACCTATACCTATAACTTCTAGATATCTTTTGATGTTTGTTAAGTGATTTAAGACCTTGACCCAAATCAAACTAAAATTCCTCTGAGAGATAATTTTAGGAACTGCAACATCAGGGCCGCAATGCTTTTTACTTATTATATGCAATATAAAATATAGAACAATTAAAAATTATGAAAAATAACATCAACCAAATCAATTGTCTTTTGATATTCCTCGTTCTACTATTGGGCGTCAGATACGCCAATGCCCAAAACAAAACAAATGGTCAGACTGCTTTTGAGCAGAATAAAAAAATGGGTAGAGGTGTAAATATCATTGGATATGACCCAATCTGGAATGATATGGATAAAGCTAGAATGAAGAGTAAACATTTTAAGCAGATAAAAGAGGCAGGATTTAATCATGTAAGGATAAAAATCAGTCCTTTTCGTTTTGCCCAAGGCGATACGGGCTATACCATCAAACCTTCCTTTTTTAAAACCTTGGACTGGATTATTAAACATAGCTTAGACAATAAGCTTATGGCTATCATTGACTTCCATGAACACGGCGCCATGGAAAAAGATCCGACCGGAACAAAACCCATGCTTTTGGCTCAATGGAAACAAATTGCAGAATATTATAAAAACTATGGTAATGAAGTTGTTTTTGAAATAGCCAACGAACCAAATATGGACCCCAAATTATGGAATACAATCCACCAGGAAGCCTATCAAATCATCAGAAAATCCAACCCAAGTAGAACGCTATTGATTGGTACCGTTTATGGCAATCAAATTCAATATTTAAAGGACTTGGTTTTGCCTGAGCAGGATAGAAACATTATTGTTGCCATCCATTACTACAGCCCTATACAGTTTACCCATCAAGGTGCACCATGGTCTGTTAAAAACAAAAATCTAAGTGGCATCACCTGGACAAAGACAGAAGATCAACAAAAAGCGGTGCAGAAAGATTTTGATTTTGCAGCCAATTGGGCTAAAGAGCATTACCGACCTTTAACTCTTGGAGAATTTGGTGCTTATGAAAAGGCAGATATTGCATCCAGGGCATTATGGACAGATTATATCGCCCGACAGGCTGAATTGAGAGGATGGAGCTGGAGCTATTGGCAGTTCGACTCTGATTTTATATTGTATGACATTGATGAGGATAAATGGGTTGATCAAATAAAAAACGCATTGATTCCCCAATGATACCTGTGAAAGATCAAAAGACAGCTAATACCCTAAAATTAGCTGTCTAGAAAATTTATGCTATTCGTTTAAGCCCTTATAGAAATTGGTATAAGCACTTTTCTTAGCATATGTATTGGGTGCATACAAAGTGGCGGCTACAGCGGTCCCTTGCCAATTATCTGAATCGCCCACATTCCATAGCGTAATGCCCCAACGTTGGGCAGAAGGAACCAATGTCCTGTATAACTTGGGGATATTGTACCACCGGTAATCCTGATCGCCGACTGTACCACCGCTTAATCGGATGTCAAGCTCGGATATGTGTACCAAAAGACCCGTAGCGGCCATTTTATTGATACCATATTCAATACTATTGGTATTGCCTGTTACCGTCCTTGTATTAGAGGTGTGCATCTGTAGACCTACACCATCAATAATTGGTTTATTATTAGACTTGATAACCTTAAGCGCATTAACCATATTAAAAATAGCATCGGCTTTGGCATTTGAATATTCATGACCATAGTCATTGTAAAATAACTTGAGGTTAGTATCCCCCAGATCATCTGCAATTTGTCTCGCGTATAAAAATGCAAGCCTAACTGCATCATAGGCGCCAAGCTCTTTTGCCCATACATTTGTTTCGTTTGATCTGTAGGTTCCATTATCATTAAACGCTTCGTTAGCTACATCCCAAGATTTAACCAGAGGATTGCCATTCGAATCTTTCTGAGTATAATAAAAACTAAACACGTTATAGATGTGATTGTATAAAATCGATCGGTATATCTGCTTTCTGGTTTCGCCTGTTGCATTGCCTCCTGCGTTATTAACCCAGGCTGGCACCCCATTGTACCACATAATGGCATGTCCATGAACTCTATTGATTCCGTTATTTTTAGCAAAGTTAGTCACATCGGTTCCAAAGGTGTATGAATTTTGACTCGCCTGTATTTCACCAAACTTCATCTGGTTTTCCGCAGTGATACTATTATACTGCGTTTTGACCAAGTTTGTGTAGAGCGAATTGCCAAACCTGCCCTCATTTATAGCAACTCCAATTTCGAAGTCTGTATTGGCATTTTTCAGAATTGGATTGTAAGGATTATAGGGCGTATTGGACACCTTGTTGTTAAGTTTGATGGAAGGCATATCAACTTCCTGCTGATTGCCTGTCGCGGTTTTCTTGCATGAGGCGACACTTGCGGCGATGCAGAAAACTAAGATTAGTTTTTTCATAAAATAAAATTTAAATAAATACTTGGTTAGCATTAGCTGTCAATAGGGATTTACAGCCTTAGCTAAAGTTCTGCACATTTACGCATACTATAGGACTGTGAACATTCCTTTAAAGGGGTTATTTTGTCCTAACAGCATTTAATTTAAATTCATCAAAGCAGCTCAATACACCACCAGACGGGTAATATCGGTACAAATCACTACGTAAATAAGCACATTTATCCCCTACCTAAAAACTCTCCTGTAATTATTTTTGTGTGGAATTGATTCAACACAGATCAAATCAACTTAACCAATAATTTAAATGTTATGAACCACCCACAAATAGCGATGTTAAAAATTTCATTCAAAGCTAGCTGGCTAGCAATGATACTTGCTATTATCTCTTTGCAAGCCTGCTCAAAAAATACAAACACAGCTACGCCCATTCCTCCAGTTGTAGTTTTACCTCCCCCTGTAAGTACGGAGGTGCCGCAAATTAATATCAACGCTACCACTGCAAAGGAAATAATTTTGGATATGGGTACAGGTTTTAATCTTGGAAACACCTTCGAAAGTAATTTTGCGTCAAATCCACCGATTCTTGCAAGCGTAAAACCAATCATAGACACCTACTATAATGCAGGGATGAGGCACATTAGAATTCCGGTAACCTGGATGCAAGGCTATACCAACAATATTGCTGATGGAAATGGTATGATCAATCCCACCCATCCCAGATTACTGGAGCTGAAAGCAATTATTGAATATGCACTGGCAAAAAAAATGTATGTAGAAATCAATGCACACCATGAACACTGGTTGAAGGATTTTTATGATGGCTCTGCAGGATTTGACAATAAATTTAAAACCTTATGGACAGGCATAGCCAACTATTTCAAGGACCAGCCAAAACAACTGATTTTTGATGTCCTGAACGAGCCAGAAGGAAAAATGGGACAATGGTCAAGCCCTGGTAATCCATTGCCAACCGACCCAAGCGCAATTGCCTTAACGCGTCAAATTTTAAAAGTTGACTATGATGCAATTAGAGCAACAGGCGGAAATAATTCCACAAGAATTATAATGATTGAGCCAAATGGACAAGGCAATCAGGGACAGATTGAAGAAGTATTTAGCGCAAAGGCTAACTTGCCAGGTGGTGGTAACGATGCATATATAGCCATACAGGTACATAGCTACGATCCCTGGGCTTTTTGCGGGCAAACAGGTGCCAATTCTGCATTTCCCGGAAATAGTACATTCACTTCGGCAATTCAAAAGGTAGCAAGTCATTCGGCAATTATCGATGTGCCTGTTAATTATGGTGAATTTGGTGTAGGCAGAACCAGTGGAAATGAAAGAAATACGGATCTGGTACGTGGATATTACAGATTAATGAAGCAAACTATAATAGCTCAAAAAATGTCTTGTACGGTTTGGGATGATAAAGGCTGGTTCGGCTTGACTTCTTTGACTGGTTCAACACCTACTTTCAGTAATAATATTGTACCATTTATGATGAACCCTTAATCTCAAATTATTCAACGAGTTTTAACCAGTCAACAGCCATTAACTCAAAGCAAGAGTGAACAGAATCCAAGTCAAAAACAGCCTGGATCAAGCGGTTTTTAAAACAAACCAAATAAACATTATTAGCAATTTTACCAACTTCCTGGCGGCGGACATTAAATTAATTGGGTGCAGAAAAAAACAAATCCAATGCCTTAAAAACATCATTTGCTAATTTGGCACTGGATTTATCTGTAGTGATGATATGGATTTTAATTTTATTAGACAGGCTTGCTTATACAAAAACATCCTGCCTTGACCGGCTTACCAGTTGTTAACCGTTACCTCATCGTATGAGATCCACCCATCTGATCCCGATTCATATCCATCATTAGCCGCACCACCTCTAAAAGTATCGCACATCAACTGGGTCACTGTTCTGTTAGCCCCTGAAGCCCAGTTGATATTTGTCCTTTCAACCCTTTTGTAAGTGGCTAGTTTGTTATCCGTTTCCCATACGTCAAAAATATATTTTCCATTTGCGGTACCTTCGGAGTTCATGTTGATCTGCATGTACACCGTATACCATACACCCGACTGGATTTCACCAGACCCTGCCGGATATTCGCTTGAGGATGCCTCACCACCGAAATCTCCGGTCATCGACTGGAAATAGGCATAAGGCTTGAACTTAAACTTGCCACTTTGTGTACCTACATTAGTCCACATCAGTCTATAACTACCACCTGCACCAGATCTTGCTTTAGCTCCTTCGCCACCTGCAGCAACTTGGCCAACCCCAAAACCGAAGCCAGCTTTACCTCCTTTTTGGAAATTGAAACCAGAACTGAATTTGATGTTGAATTTAACTTCATAGTTGGCAGCATTCGGAATATCAGAATAGGCAACAAGTCCGCCTTGCCAATTAACCATATTGGCCAGCAGCTTTACCACGAAATTACCGTTCTCGATTTTGCATCGGCTGGTTGACCAGTTGCCAGACTTAGCATTTCCCGTACCACCGTGATCACTAACAAATTCTGTACTGACATAAGGGCCGTTTGGTCTTGAACCATAGGATTGCACAAAAACGGCGTTCGAAGCGCTTGGAGACTGCTGAGCTTGGATATCTACCTTTCTTGTAGCCTGTAGATCCTGACGCTCTGCTGAATCTTTTTCACAAGAAAATAATAGGGTTGAACAAACTGCTGCACATAGCAGTTTTTTGAATCGAAGATTTAAATAATTCATAAAATTTCAAATATTGGTTAGCGGTATTTAATTCCTAAGTTGAAAACTGTTAATGAACATTTCATATGTTTGTTCAATAACAAAAGACCAATTTAAGATTGCTAAACAATCAATGTGAACTATATCGGTACCGAAAAGCAATTACATTGGTGCATAAATATTTTTAAATCCCATATCGAAAGCAAACTAATAAATATTTGATATCCTGTTGAAACAAAAACAGTTTTAATTCCTGTACTTAGCTCATATTTCTATTCCAGCTTTTTCAACTTAAGGTTGTCCAAGAAGATATAACCAGTATTATCAGTCTTCCAGTCATCGCTGTTACCTCCTCTAAATGTGTCATTGGAAAGCTTATTGATAAATCTCTTGGCATCGTTGGCCGTCCATCTGATGGGTTGCTCAAGAACTACGTCCTCATCAATACTAACTTTTACCCTGCCGTCCTTTTGATCTGCATTATTGCTTTTGACATAAATCTTTATATGATACCACTTATCTTTTACAATACTTCCCTGTTTTGGGTAGAAGGCATTGGGCACCATGTTGTCTCCGCAGTTCCCCTTCATGTCAAAATAATACATGTATGGCTTAAACTTTGTAATCCCTTTGTCTGTATACCACATTACCCTAGCGCTACCTCCATTTCCGTCATCAGCCTTATCACATCCGGTGTTACCATCGCCAACCCGTAACCCAAAACCCACTTTCCCGCCTCTGCCAAAATCAAAGTCCTTGTCAAATTTTACATCGTAAGAAACCTCATAGGCTGTTGCTTCCTCAATCCATGATTTCGCCACTAAACCTCCGCTACCAGAGAGTAAATTCGGCAGAAGAGATACCCTAAAAGCACCACCCACAATGTCTGTACGTGATGGCGCCCAGTCTATTATTGATCCAAAATCCTTTACTGCACTGTCATATGAATAAGAGCCCGGTCTATTCTTGTTCCAGTTTAAATCCAGTTTAGATTTTGCCCTTCCATTATCTTGTTTTGACTGTGCTACCACCTGGTTTTCATATAGACATATAGCGATTAAAAGCAATCCTATCCTACTTAACATTCTATGCGTTTTTTTCATTTATCCTGGGTTTTTAAATAATTAATCTTCTTCGGTCTCTTCCTCTGTTTTTGCGAAACCTGTCGGGGTATAACCAAACTCCTCTTTAAAACACTTCCTAAAGTAGGTTACGTTTTGAAATCCCACCATGTAGGAAACCTCATTGATATACATTTTGTGCTGCTTAAGCAATTGAGCAGCTCTTTTTAACCGAATGTAACGAATAAACTCGACTGGACTTTTGCTGGTCAGCACTTTTAGCTTTCTATAAAGATTGCCTCTGCTCATTCCGATGTAGCTGCTCAAATCCTCTACGTTCAGCGATTCTTCGGCTATATTATCCTCAATATACTTCATTACACTTGCCAAAAACTTGTCATCAAAGGTTGATATGGTGGTATTGGTAGGTTGAAGGGTGATCTCCTTTTGATATCTTAGTTTCATTTTCTGACGATTCTCTAGCAGATTCCATACCTTAGCCTCGAGCAAATCGAAATTAAAAGGCTTAGTCACATATTCATCAGCCCCATTCTCCAAACCCTCTAGTTTAAAGATCATTGGACTTCTGGCTGTCAACAAAACCACGGGGATGTGACTGGTTATGATATTGGATTTCAGTTTGTTGCATAACTCTATCCCATCCATTACGGGCATCATTACATCGCTAATGATAATATCCGGCATACGTTCTAACGCTTCCTTTAGGCCTGTAGAACCATCAAAGCCTTTGATGATATCAAAATCATCCTCAAAACTATCGGCTAAGAAATCGATGACGTCCGGATTATCTTCTACCAGCAACATGGTAAACCGCTCATTATGATTGGCCATCTTTATGGCTTTTTTTCGTTCCCTGAAACTACTTTGCTGTTTTATGGCAATTGATTTGTAATTGCTGATATCCTCTGAAACAAGGTATTCGTTATCGAGTTCATCAGCCCCCAGATAGGTAGCTCCCAAAGGAATTTTAACTGAAAATTTAGTATATCCTCTATTTTCGATACTGGCTTCTTTGCTTTCAACCTCAATTCTTCCATGGTGCAGTTCGATGAGCTCTTTAGCGAAGGCCAATCCTACACCTGTTCCTTTAATGTGGTTATTTGAAACATCCATAGGCTTAAAAGGCTGAAATAGATCTGGTAAACGATCTTGGGATATACCAACACCATTGTCGATTATTTCGATAGCTGCGTTTTTCCCTATCTCATCTTCTCTAACTAAAACTTCAATTTTACCGTAATCTGGGGTATATTTTACCGCATTTGAGATGATATTGTAAAGAATTTTTTCCAGCTTATCCCTATCAAACCATAATTCAAGCTTATCTTTTTTAGCATTAAAAGTCAGCTCCAGGTTTTTCGATTTAGCTAGGCCTCCAAATACAATCACGATTTCCTTGGTAAACCTTACCAAATTCCCCTTAGCGGCTTTTAACGGTACGGCATGCCCATCGAGCTTTCTCAAATCAAGCAATTGATCTACTAGATTGAGTAACCTCTGCCCACTTCTATTCATCAGATCCAGATAATTCGAAGTCTTGGTATTGCCCTCATGCATCTTAAGTAACTTCTGCAAAGGACCCATGATAATTGTTATTGGCGTTTTGATCTCATGGGAAATGTTAATGATAAAACTTAACTTCTTTTGAGAGAGTTCCTGCTCCTTTTGGTATAGTTCTGTCTCATAGCGAATGGTATTCTTCAATCTTTCGGTATATTTTGTATAATGATTAAAAAGATAAAGCAAAACCAAACCAAGTAAGGTATACATCAGGTAAGCCCAATTTGTCTTCCACCAGGGAGGAAGTACGGTGATTTTGAGTTGACGGGGTAAATTGTTCCAGATTCCACTATTATTAGCCGCCTTTACCAGAAATGTATATTCTCCAGGTTCAAGACCAGTGTAAGTTACCTCCCTCTGGTTTTTTACGTAATGCCAATTATCCATGCTAAGGCCATCTAATTTATAGGCATAACTATTTCTTTCGGGAAAAATATAATTTAATGCTGCATATTTTATCGTAAAATAACTTTCGTCATATTGCAGGACGATTTCCTTTTGAAAATCAACCATCTTTTGATTAACACTATCATTCAAATCAACCTTTTCTCTGTTAAGAATTTTAAAATCGGTAAATATGATATTCGGAATTTCCCTATTATAGGCGATCTTTTCTGGCATAAAGCTACTTAACCCATTTATCCCACCAAAAAAGATCTCGCCGTTTTTATTTTTAAATGACGAGCCACTTATGAACTGATTGCTCTGCAAACCATCTAAAACCGTATAATTAGTCACCTCGATGTCTTTATCTGCCAGAGGGAATTTGTTGTTTTTAAGTAGGATTTTAAAAATACCCTTGTTGGTACTGACCCAAAGCGCACCCTGGCTATCTTCCTCTATGGCATGGATAGTATTGTTGGCAAGTCCGTTCTGCGAATTGATGGGGTAAAACCTTTTGGTCTTCTCATCAAAAAAATTGATGCCTCCGCCGTTTGTGCCGATCCACAACCTATTCTTAGAATCGTTAAATAAGCAGGATACAGAGTTATTGCTCAAACTGTGTAGATCTTTTTTATCAAATGCGTAAGAGCTGATTCTCCCTGTGGTGAGCTCTATCCTGCTCAGTCCAGATAGCAGGTAGCCTGCCCATAAATTATTTCCCTGCAACAACAGACAAGAGATATTATTTGAGACCAGCTTCTTGTTTGCCAAGGTATAGGATTTGACCACTATGTTGTTTTTGATCAGGTGCAAACCATTGTAGTTTGTAGCAACCCATAAACCGTACTTCGAATTCAAAAACTTGTAATCATGGTTGAATTCTACATTGAGACCCTTTTGAATATCCTTAAATTCTTTAAATTTTTTACTGTTTTTGTCAAACACCAAAATTCCTGCAGAACTTCCTATCCAAAGTTTGTTGCTGTCCAGTAGATCTACTGCAACATCTTTTATAAAATGATACAGGACGTTGTCGTTATCATATTTATACACCTCAACGTTATCTACAGCTTTATTCCAGCAATTTAATCCCCCACCATCTGTTGCTATCCAGAATTTTTTGTTTCCATCACCAAGAATTGCATTTACTTCTTTATTGGAAAATGGCTCTTGATCACCCTGTGCTATGCCCTTATTAGAGAAAATCTTCGAGAAGTTATAAATCAGGTTGATACCACCTGAATAAGTGCCAAGCCAGATATTGCCTGAACGGTCTCGAAATATACACTTTACAGATGGATGACTCAGGGAATTTTCCAAACTCAATTTTGGTGCATAACTATGACCGGTAATTTTACCAGAGGCAAGATTGAGGATATTCAAACCCATTTTTGTTGCCATCCATATATGCTGGTCATCCTTAATAAAAATATCCCTCACTGTATTACTGAGAATCCCATTACTTTTATTGTAACTTAAAATGGTATTTTCCTTTTGATGATAGGAAAAAACTCCATCGTTTTCCGTAGCGAACCAAAAGTCATTGTTCTTGGTCTGTTTGATTGATTGTATCCATGAGCTGCTTAGACGTGCCTGCAAGTTTCTTGGCCCCTGTACCGCCTTTTGTTTGCTAACATCGTAAATTTTGAAGCCTTTGGCCAGGCCTATCCACAAAAGCCCTTTATCATCTTCGTAAATACTTTGTACCCGTTTGTTGATATTAGTAATGTTCAGGTCAACATCTTCAACGCGATTTTTTTTTCTATTTAAACGTTTCAGGCCCTGTGCAGTTCCAAGCCAAATATTTCCTGCTCTATCCTGAGTAACACAATAAACAAAATATCGCTGGTTTGCAGCATCGGGTATGTGATTGAAACTATCATCGCTAGGATTATAAAAATTCAGGCCATCATCTGTACCAATCCATACATTACCATCTTTGTCTATGAAAACCACATTAACCCTATTGTGGCTAATGGATTTACTGTCTCTTTCATTATGGGTAAAGACCGTAAAATCGTAACCATTGAATTTATTAAGTCCACCTAATGTACCCACCCAAATAATTCCATTTTTATCTTGGGCAATAGAATTTACCGTATTTTGGGATAATCCGTTATCTATAGAAATATGCCTGAATTCCAGAACCTGGGCATGAGCATTTTGCACGAAAAACAATAATAGGATTAAAGATTGTATAAATCTGTTCATTGGGATGATTTGGATAATACCGGTTAGAGTTACAAAATAACAAAAAGCATTAAGTATAACTTCCTAATTTTTAAGTTTCCCTGATTTTAACTTGGTAAGCCCTTTTAAGGATATGGTGAAGTATCTAAATCTCATTTCCAGATTTTTGAGAGGGTCCTGCATTGATTAACAAGTATTTGTTTGGTATTTAGCATCAGGATTGATTAGTAAAATGGGATTTTAACCTGAATGGTTTGACCCCTGTTTACGGATGATGGCATTAATGTTACTTGTGTTTTGCCTGCAATTTTCCAATTTACATTTGTCAGCTTCTGTGTAGGATCGGCAATAGAGGCTAGCCAATGATCCTCTTTTCTTTCCAGAATATAAATCCCTGGGTTTTCAAAACTTAAAGTAGGAAAAGACTTGGCTTTTATAATGGTGGGCTGGTAAACCACCATCATCAAGATTGCATCAGTTTTTCCGGCAATAACTTGAGCTTTTTTATCATTTTCAATTATCACAAAATCAGGTTTGAATGCTTTAAAACCTTCTAAATCTAAGTTTGGAACTACTAGGTAAGCATAACTACCATTTTTTGCGGAAAGATCATGCGTAAGCTCCATTGTAAATACCTCTCCCGTAGTTGGCTTTTCTTTATCATAAACAAAAGCGATATCCCCCCAGCTTCCGGATTATTTTTTCGATGAAAGCGTGAGATCAGCTGGCTGCAGGTTATAATAGCCGATTTTGTCGTGATAAGCCCAATTGATCATTTTGGAATGGTAGATAGTATCTTTTAGTTCCCTCAACCTTCCATCATGAAAAAAAACTGGACCTCTTAACTTTACCTGATTAATAGTGGTAAAAACTGGTAATTTTAGTTCACTTGCGACTTCTGCTCCCAGGCATATCAGATTTTCTTTGTAATAAAAATAAGCTTTGTTAGCACTTAGCGAGTCACGATTTAGCTTAAATGCCGTTACCCCATTGTTTTCACTTACCGCTCCGCCTGTAAAATCACCCTTATTTCTAAAACCAGCATAACCTAAAACTTTCAGGGGATCTTTCGTCTGGAAGTTAGTTACTCCTGGTAGTTTTTTCCAATTAAGATAAGGAAACATCCCTTCATATTCATCGCCTCTCACATGCAGAAAATAATTACCATCGCCTACAAAATATCCTTTCAGGTTTTCTTTGTTTACTACCTCGGTGGCTTGAACGCGATCAGAAGACAGTTTTACCGTAAAAAACCAGTTTGGAGACCTGTGAACTGTCATATCAGAACGCCAAAAATGTTTAGTACCGATTAATTGTGGCAAATAACTTTGTGAATAATTTCTGGTAATAAAAGCTTCATATTGAGCTGAATATTTTGGGTCCACAATGCTCATATCGAGCATGGAGTAGGCCGTGGCTAAGGCTTTACTTTTGTCCACGCTTTTGAAAAAATGCCTACCCAATGAATTGATATCAAAATATCCTTTCCACGTTATCCAACTGTAACCTTCCAACATTAAATCTCTCAATAAGGACAAACGATCATTATCAATTTCCAACGGAGTATCAACACATACCCTAGCCCAAAAACTAAGCGTATTTACAAAAGATAACCCATAGTTACCAAACTGCTGTTGAGGTCCATGCTGGTGAAAACTGTAATCTGCCTGAATACCTTCTGAACCAGAAACTTTAAGCTCTGAAAATATCGTATCCCTTGCCATTTTAGCCAAACTTTCATCCTGAGTAAGAATTGCCTTGAATAAAACATTTCCCGCAAGCCATACCTTGTTCTGTCCTGTCATTTTGATCCTAGAATGGTTTAATACTAAAACGCCTTTCTTCATTTCATCAGCAGTTAGCTCATCCCTTAACATAATAAAAACCGGTCCCAATGTTTTTGGTACTCCAATCTCATTATACCACCAGTTCTTACAGATCAAATTTGCATCAAACCAGAATTTTAATGCCCGATGTAACAGGACATTCAGTTTTTGCTGTTTATAATAAACAGATTGCCTATTTGAGTACAATCCGGTTAACAATAATATTCGCTCGGTGTGTATTTTCGGATCCCAAGCAGACTCCCGACGGTCATCATAATTTAGATCACTCCATTGCCCAGTATTTAAGTTGAAAGTAAGCATAAGTTGATCTACCCGATAAGGTAGCAGTTCCTTTTTCTGGTAAACTTCTTTGGTTACCATATCTACCGCATCAGGATCTTGTTGAAGTTTAGCGATAATGCTATCCAGTTTAATGTATGTTGACCCATCTTTTTGATAATAATCGGAGATATTTTTATCCAAAGTTTCAATGAATGACTGTGCATAGCAATCACATACAAGAAATATAAAAAATGACGTAGTCATTAATTTGATGTATCTCATTTATCTAAACTTAATAGCGTTCTTTGAGGTGATTATCCTGGCTTCTGATTAATGCTTCCAAATAATAATAATCGGCGTAAATTATAGGAGCGTCAATTTCACTATTATATGGCTTATGGCCAGTACTATGAAGCAGTAAAAAGCCTTTATCTTCATTTTTATTCGCCTTATAACGCTTGCTCAAACTTTTCAAAATTTGCTGTGCTTTTTGTTTGTAATAGTCATCCTGGGTATGTACTGCCAGTTCAAATAAAGCAGAGGCAGTTATCGCAGCAGCCGACACATCTTTAGGAGATAGAGGAATGGCCGGATCATCATAGTCCCAATAAGGAACCATATCTTTAGGTATTTTTGGATTATTGAGTATAAACTTTGCAATATGCCTAGCCAGATTTAAATAAGCAGTATCGCCAGTTTCTCTAAAACACATGGTAAAACCGTAAAGTCCCCACGCCTGACCCCTAGCCCATGATGATTCATCGGCAAAACCTTGATGGGTTGTCTTTTTAATTACAGAACCGTCTTTTGGATCATAATCAATGACATGGTAGCTACTGTAATCTTTTCGAAAGGCGTTTTTTAAAGTTAAATCTGCATGTTTAACAGCAATTTTATAAAACGAAGAATCCCCCGTTATTTTACTGGCCTCAAAAAGCAGCTCAAGGTTCATCATATTATCTATGATTACCGGATAGGTGAACTGCGGAAGATGTTCCCAGGATTGAATCAATCCAGGTACTTGATGAAATCTTGTAGAAAGAGATTTGGCTGCATTAACAAGCACTGTTCGGTAGCTACTATCGTTTGTAAGTTTATAACCATGACCGAAACTTCCATAAATCATGAATCCCAAATCATGGGTACCTTTATTGTATTGCTGACCTTTTAGGTAATTGGTAAATCTTTGCGCCTCAATCTTCCATCTATCATCTCCGGTAAATTCGTATAAATACCATAACATCCCAGGAAAAAATCCACTAGTCCAATTTCCAGCATCTGTCATTTTTAGCCGACCATTCTCTATGGTCCTAGGGGAAACCAGTTTACCAGCAGATATTTGATCAATTTCATTCAGCATTAAGCTTAGCTGCCCTTGAGCAAACTGAAATTCGTCCTTTACATTAACTTTTTGAGATTTGGCTTTTAAGCAGCTTACTACTATTAACACTACGATGATGAAGAATTTTTGCATTTAAAATTTGGGTAAAATGTTCATGTTTAAATTTTATACCGAAAGAGATCTAAACAGTCAATCAAGTTGCTAAAATAAGCTCGCCAGCTCATTGGTTTAGATCACATTTGTACCATTAATACATTACAATTGAACACCAAAAGAACTTTTAAACATAAAGTGGACAAATCAATTCATTTGACCCCTTGTCGCCAATTTACTAACCTGCAGACTAGCAAAACTTTACAGTAATTTTATTTCCGGCGAGATGGGGTCAAACTACTCTGGTTTATCCATGTATTAACGACTACAAATTCGTTTTTGCAAATCTCGAACCTCTCCAAAATCACCAAAGTGTAGAAACTTTCCCCAGCAGTACGTGGAGTAAAATACACACCTTGTACAAACAAACATTTGTTTCAAAAAAACCCATTTCGCAGCAAACTATAGCATTAACCCAAAAAAGTATATTTTTTACTCTTCTATTTTGCCGGATGATTATACAATTAACGCTACTATTCATTACATGAAGGCAATTTTTTATTGCGCCATAATTTATACTAAATTTTATTTACCCCTAATTACTAGCATGTTATATAATAATTGGTTTGATTTTTGTATTATTTGTCATAAGCGAATGCTGCTAAATAAATAATTAATTTTTTAAACCTTTAAATTTAAAACTTATGGCTTTCAAAGCTAGATTAAATTTTTCGGGCAAGGAGTACGATGTACTTCACTGTGCCTATGCGTTAAACCGTGATGTAGATGCAAAAGGAAGACCTTCTTCCGGAGTTTATGGCGGTACCATCGATATTGAGATCGAATCAACCGAAGACACTTCAATTATCGAAGCGATGGTAAATAACCAGTACAAACCTATAACAGGAACACTTCTGATCAAGAAAACAGAGGAAGATGCCAAAATGAAAGAAATAGAGTTTCAGGACGGTTACATTGTGAAATATTCCGAAGGAATCAACATTGTGGGCGATCATCCGATGACACTCAAATTCCAAATTTCTGCACGCAAGCTTAAATTAGGAAACGCAGAACACCTTAACGACTGGCCAAAAGCCTAAACTAGGTCTTACAAGTGTGAGGCATAACATTTAAGTATGCCAACAATTACTATTTATCTTTCAACTTTAAAAAAATTATCATGGCATTTAAAACCCGTTTAAACTTAGGATCAAAAGAATTTGATGTCCTACAATGCAGCTTTTCATTAAACAGAGATGTTGACGCCAAAGGCCGTCCCTCTTCAGGTGTTTACGGTGGGACAATCCACATCGAAATTGAATCAACCGAAGATACATCGGTAATTGAGTCGATGGTTAACAATCAATATAAGCCACAGTCCGGTACCATCATCTTTAAGAAAGGTGAAGAAGATGCGAAAATGAAAGAGCTGACTTTTGAAGATGGCTATATCGTTCAGTACAATGAGGGTATTGCAGTAAACGATAACACACCGATGACCTTAAGCTTTGTGGTATCGGCACGTAAATTAAAGCTTGGTAATGCAGAGCATGAAAATGATTGGCCAAAAGCTTAACACAATCAACCCTGAGGAAAACATGCCTTTACTTCCTTAACAAAAAGCAAACAGGCAGGCTTTTATGCCGCCTGTTTGTTCAATGAAAGTCTTATTACCATTATCATCTGTAACAAAAAGCGAAAACAGCAAAATTGTTTACAGGCTTTTGACTAAAAAAACCTCTTATGGAGAACAGACTTATTGCCGAAATCAATATCGAAGATAAAGCCATTACTCACTTTGATTCCTTCGTCCTCAAACAAAAGTTTAACGATCACCATTATTTTGAGCTTCGGTTCAAGCATGATCAGCTAGCACTCCCGGGCCTTATACGCCTTGACGATAGTAGGAATTTTGTTGGCAAAACGCTTACGGCATCTTTTGGTCATCAGACTGATAAGATGCAGGAATTTGCTGGCTTGGTTACAAAAGTAGAACTGGCACAAGACCATGGCTATCATGGGGTGCTGATCGTGAGCGGCTATAGCCCGACCATTTTAATTGATCGTGGGCCCGACCTCGGATCATACCTGGCCAAAGACCTGAATGAAATTGTAAAGCTGGCCACCAAAGATACACCAGCAAACGATCTGAAGATCGTGAGCAATGCTATTCGCAAGACACCGATAGATTACCTGATCCAATATAAAGAAAGCGATTTTGAGTTTTTAAACCGCCTATCAGGTGAGTACCATGAGTGGTTTTATTACGATGGAATACAGCTTAACTTCGGCAAGCCCGATAATCAAAAAGAAGTAGCATTGTTTTATGGTCGTGATGTACAGAGCTTGCAATATTCCATGGAAGTTGCACCAATAAAACATAAACGCTTTGCCTACAATCCTAAGCAGGATGAAATGCTGGAGAACGAAAGCAGTGGAGCTGCCAATGGAAGTCCTGATCTGGCACACGCAATACAGGCCTCGAATTCCATGTACAGTAAAACTTTTAATCAGCCGTCCATGATCAGGGTGGATAACAGCAACGACATTAAGAGCCATGTGGAAAACGAAGAAAAAGCTAATATCTCTGAACTTTTAAAGATCAGTGCCAAAGGGGATAATGCCGAATTGAGTATTGGCAGCATTGCCGAAATCACGATGAGCATCAGGCAGGAAATTGCTTTTGTGAACGAAAGCCTCGGTAAATTCTTGATCACTGGTATCAATCACCATATAGATGTTGGAGGAAAATATCATAATACCTTTGAAGGACTGATAGCGACAACCGAACGCATCCTGGTTAAGAATTACGAAAAGCCAGCGCCCGATATGCAGCTAGCTGATGTACTGGACAATGACGACCCACAGGGCCAAGGCCGGATCAAAGTAAAATTTAAATGGGAATGCCTCACTAATGACCCCAGCGAATGGTTAAGGGTCGTCAGCCCTAATGCTGGCAATGGCGATACAGGTAAGAACCGTGGCTTCCATGTGATACCAGAAAAAGGAGACCAGGTTGTGATTGCCTTTGAAGAAGGCAATGTTGCCCGTCCTGTGGTGATGGGCAGTGTTTACCATGGCAAGAGCGGCGATAGCAGCGGTTTTAAGAATAGTAATACCAAAGGACTGACTTCGCGAAAAGGCAGTGCCCTGACTTTTGATGACCTGAACCATGCCCTTAACATGGGTACCAATGCAGCAAACTTTATCAATATCAAAAACGGCCAGGCGTTGTTAACCGCACAGGCTGGTAGTAAAATTGTAATCCATACAGGCTTAAGTACAATTACAATGGATAAAGAGGGTCATGTATCTATTACTGGAAAATCCTTGAGCATTGATTTTACTGAAAGCATCGATATCCAGTCGCCGAAAATAACCATGGGTAATCTCGCCCCGGCTGAAGGAGCAACACCCGAACAGACGGATGCCGCAACCAAAACCATAGATATAAAGGGAGAAACCATTACCGTGGAAGGAAAAGATCTCATCGATGCCCAGGCCAAGGCCATGAACCTTGCCGCTTCTGAAAATGATTTCACGATTGATGGACAAAAGAACCTGACAATAGGCGCAGCAGCAACCGCTTCCTTAAATGGTGGCAAGGTCGAAATCAATAAAAGCTAGCCATGTTGTATAAAAAAAACTATCCAATAAATTTTGGATTAAAAGAAGGCATATCGGCAACTTACCGGATAGAACAACAGATCAGTTATACGGTTGATGATTACGAATATTATAATGAAATAAAAACCGATGTGCAGCTCGCCCTAGAAAAAAAGACAGAAACAAATAATCTGTTTTCCATCCAGATATTAAAGCAATGGCAGCTTAAAAATGATGGCACAGATGCAGTTGACTTGAGTATGGCCAGACTAAGGAAGAAACTTGTAATTGAGACGGATATACAGGGCAAGATGCTACAGGTAACAAACGTGCCCCAGATCATGGATGAATGGGTAAAAATAAGGCCCGAGCTTGCACAAAAATATGCAGATAACGCACGAAGCAAAGAATTGATCAATGAAGCTATTTTATTACTGTATTCGGATGATGGACTAAGCAGGGCGATACGATCATCATATCTTTACCACGCCCTATTGCCAGGACTGGTGGGAATAAGTTTTAGCAAAAGCAACAATTATTCATTTAGCGCCCACCGTGAAATACCCAATGCCTTTGGTCCTACGGGATTGCCGTTTAAAACAACAGTTACGCTGGCAGATTACGACGAGGAACTGCACAGTTGCACCATAAAAATAGATGGTGAAATAGACAGAGAAAATTTTGATAAAGATAGCGTGACTGAAATGTTCAGCCAACTACTGGACATCTATAACCTTGATGGCCATGTAGAGGGCTTTCACTTAGAAAGTTATACGTACGATAGAAATAGTTTGCCCATACAGTCTTCTCAATTAACGCAATATGCGATTGAAGGGGTGCTGATGTACCGGAGCAGTTGCATCCTTACACCATTAAACGATTAGTCATGGCAAAAAAATATGTTCCAGATGGGGCCTATCTGGTATGCGATAAAGGGCTGGGATATGGAAAGCTAAAGGTAACCAACCATAAGAATGTAAGCCTCTACGGCAAACAGTCGGCCACTGAAGGTGATAAGATACCCATGGTAAACATTCCATGCCTTGGCATCTGTTCCATCACCAAAACCAAATGCCAGCCCGTACCATTACTGTGGCAAGGAGTGCAGGAGAGCATCACTATTGGGCCTTACCGCAAGCTCCTCGAAGATTCAAAGCTGCCATGCGGTCTTGGTGGCAAAATCGGCATCCATTTCAGTGTAGCCGAAGCCCTGGCCGCTATTGATGCAAATGTATCGGCAATGAAAAGCAGAGCGGTTAAAAGCCTTGGCGCAAAAGTTGATGATTGGTTCCAGAAAGGTTTTAATGCGCAGGAAAAAGCTAACAATAAAATTGGTGGTATTTACGGCAAATACGAAAATTTTAAACTCGGAATAAATGAAGGTATTTACGGTGGCGTTAAAGGCATTGGCGAAGGGTTGCTGTTTCTCGGCGAAATGGGTGATAAAGCAAAGGGAGCAGCCTTACATGCAGTAACCCACCCAACCGAAACTGCGGGTAAAATAAAAGATGCCGCCGTAGCCACCAAAAACGCTGTAAGTGATGCTGCCGGCTGGGTTACCACCGACGGAAATGTAGAAAAAGTAGTAAAAGATTTTGGGCAGGCACACGTAAATGCCTATAATTGGGTAACCACACCTGGTAACGTAGAAAAGGCAGCCGGCACCGCCCTGAATAAAACTGGCGAAGCTTTGAAAGATGCCACAGATTGGGCGGCAAAACAAAGTCCGCGCGATTGGGGCAGATATACCGGACGTGGTGGTTTTGAGGCCGCGCTAATGTTTACGGGCGTTGGTGAAGCGAAAGCCGTGGTAAGTGGTGCAGAAGCAGCAAATGTAATGGCCAAAACTGGTGAAGTAGCCAATGTATTATCCAAAACTGCTGAAACAGCCAGATTAGCAAGAGTAGCAGAAGAAACTAATGCTGCTGCAAAAGCTGCTGAAGCAGCCAGCGCGGTAGAAAGAGCAAAGAATGCCAGAACTCTTGGCGAGGTGGTCTCTACTACGAAAAAGGCACAATTTGAAACCGTTATTTTGGAAGATGGTTCAAAAGTAAAACGATTAAAACCAAATCAAGATTATGAAGTTAATGGGTATAAATATAAAACAGATAAAAACGGTCGCATAAATGAAGTTGAAGGAGAATTAAAATTAGAAAAAGGAGGTAGAAACCCATACGCGCAAAGAACTGTGGGTAAGGCAGATGGCAGGTTGACGGAAGATCAGGGTGGTCATTTAATAGGCGATCAGTTTGGAGGCCCTGGTGGAAAAGAAAATTTGGTACCAATGGATGGGGCAGTAAATAATTATCACAAGGGAGAATGGGGCCAAATGGAGAAAAACTGGGCTGAACAATTAAAAAACGGAAAGTCTGTCAAGGTTAAAATCGAGCCGATATATTCAGACAATACAATACGACCATCAGCGTTCAAAATAACAGAGACAATAGACGGAATTACAGAAAAATTAACTATTTTTAATTAACATTTAAAGCCCATGGATATTACAAATAATCTTATAAATCAGATAATACAAATTTCAAATTCTAATATCTCATCAGATAATTGGGATAGCTTTACTATAAATATTTTTGCGATAAATAAAATGATATCCATTAAAGCGTTTTATGAGGAAAATGGAGAAATAGTTTCATTTGATCCTGAAGCCAACGGAGAAGATATTACTCTTAAAGTTAAAAAGTTAAGGGAGGAAATGTACAAGTTATCGCCTGATAAAGGGGCTTGGTATACCAGTATCATATCAGTTACCAATGACGGGAAATTTAACATCGATTTTGACTATGACGAAAAACCCGAATTTAAATATGAGCCTAGCCCAGATAAGTTCATTGA
This sequence comes from Pedobacter jejuensis, assembly GCF_003725795.1. GTDB lineage: Bacteria > Bacteroidota > Bacteroidia > Sphingobacteriales > Sphingobacteriaceae > Pedobacter > Pedobacter jejuensis. The sequence continues at coordinate 328,808 of NZ_RBEE01000004.1, forward strand.
TGACTTAAATACGTTCCCCCGTGAGAAAGATTTAATACCAGATTGGTTAAATAATATCATTGCATTGAAATAATTTGCAATTCTCTATAACAGGCAAATCAGAAATTTTCTATGACTGTTGATGAAATATACGAAAAGATTGGGTATTCGATAACTAATGCTATTAAAGTTGATAATTGGAATAAAGCACAACTTGCCTTAGAAGTTGTTGGTGACAGCGTTGATTTCAAAGGTTATCTAAATGAAAATGAAAAATTTGATGCACCAGGTGGATTTTCGTTGGCGAAATCAATATTAAATCTTCATGAAATAACCACTGAAGGTGGCAACAACAAATGGAACAGAGCAATATTCACCTTGTTCTCAACAGGCAAATTCGATATGGAATTTATTTGGGATCAGGAATTACAGGATGAAGTAGAGAGATTGAGTAAAGAATAAGATCACTGGTTGTTAAAGTTAAAGGAATCAATAAATTTAATTAGGATTTCTTTAACTTTTAACTTGGAGCATCTTCATTAGATACAATCTTCGAGAATATTTAGCCAATTACTAAGTCTAAGAGAGTGTAAAATAAACTGTGTCAAAAGTTAAAATTACTAACTTTAGATACAGTTTATTATGACGAGAGAAGAACAGCTCGATTATGAGCTAATGAAACAAAAAGCCCTTGAGCAATTGCGTTCGGGCAAATCCTTGTATGGCAAAGATGGTGCTTTCGCTCCTTTGCTTAAGAGTTTTCTTGATTCTGCCCTTGAGGCAGAAATGGAAACCCACCTTGACGAGAATGAGCGTTTTTCAGGTAACCGGAAAAATGGTAAGACCTCGAAGGACATCAAAACTTCCGCTGGTACAATTTCCATTCAGACCCCACGAGATCGAAACGCTACCTTCGAGCCCGAAATTATCCGCAAAAGAGAAACCATTTTAGCAGAAAGTCTTGAAGGTAAGATTATTGGCATGTATGGATTAGGCATGAGCCTGCGTGATATCTCCAAGCACATCAAGGATATGTATGATACTGATATCAGTCACGCAACACTTTCCGCTATTACGGATAAGATTATACCCGAGGTAAAGGAATGGCAATCCAGGCCACTTGAGGAGCTCGACACAATCGTTTGGCTTGACGCCATGCATTACAAAGTAAAAGAAGATCACCGAATGGTATCGCATGCAGTATACAATATTCTTGGGATAAACCGCCATGAACATAAGGAACTTTTGGGGATGTATGTATCCCAGAGTGAGGGTGCCAACTTTTGGCTGAGTGTGCTTACCGATCTACAGAACCGGGGAGTAAAAGATATACTAATTGCCTGCATCGATAACCTGAACGGATTTCCACAGGCGATTAATGCTGTCTACCCGCAAACGGAGATACAAACCTGCATCGTTCACCAGATACGCAACAGCCTCAAATATGTTGCCTCAAAAGATCAGAAAGCTTTCATGAAGGACTTGAAACCTGTTTATCAGGCAGAAACCCTTGAGCTGGCAGAGCTGAGACTAGAGGAGCTTGATGAAAAATGGGGCAGGAAATATGAAAAAGTTCTGGAATCCTGGCGAAGAAACTGGTCTAACTTACCAGCTATTTTCGCTATGATGCTGCCATCAGAAAACTCATTTACACCACAAATACCATTGAGGGATTCCATCGACAGGTAAGAAAGGTCACCAAAACTAAGGGTGCATTTACTTCAGATATGGCGCTGCTTAAACTCATCTATCTGGCGCAAAAGAATATCAGCCAGAAATGGACTATGCCTCTGAGCAATTGGGCTACAACTGCTCAAAAACTGGCCATTTGGTTTCCTGATAGAATGATACTAGATTTGAATTAGATTTTTTGAGAAGCATTATTTTAGATTGACACAGTTTATTTCACATACCCAAGTCTAAAGCCTCATCTACTTTTTTCTTTGAAAAGTTTGATTGGTATATCATTGTTGTTTGAATGCTCTCGTGTCGATATAACTCTTAAACTACCCTGGGATGTACTCCCAATTCTTCTGCACGCTGTGCGAAACTATGCCTTGTTACATGTGTTGATGACTTCTTTTTAATGTTCAGCATAGCAAAAACTTTCTTCATCTTGGTATTTTGATAATTTACAACATGAGCAATTCTTTTTTGCAATTTGAATAAATTGTTTAGGCTATCTATAAATTTCAATTCTGGAAAAATTAAATCATGCTTTCGTTCGTCCTTTTTGTATTGCTCTAAAATTGGATATATCTTTTGCGGTATTTTAAGAGAACAAGGTTCATTGTTTTTTGACATGGTGTAAAACAACCTGTCATTCTGAATATCTCTCCATTTTAACAGAAGCACGTCCGTTATCCGCATTCCTGCAAAATAGTATGCAGTTAACCAGATATTTCTTGCATGGTTTAAAATAGGGTCATTTGATAAATCCAAATTTTCAAGTTCTACGATTTCTGTATCTATCAACCCAATTTTTGAAGATTTAGGAAACTTGATTGAAATCTTCCCCTCTTCCCCAAATGGATAATTTTTGACATCCGTTACAACTGCTTTAATAGCTCTATTGTAAAGCGTTCTCATAAGCAACAAATGGTTTACGACCGTACGCTCGCTAATAAACTTTGGCTCTTCCGACTTTTTATGATTTTTATTTTTACAGGTTCTTAAATAACGTTGGTATTTTTCCAATAGGCCAACGGTAATTTCAGAAAAACGAAGGAATCCATCCCTTAATGTGTATCTTTCTCTCAGCTGTAAATTTACTTGAACCAATTACGGCAAATAAAAAAATGTCTCACATAACGAAAGATTTGCTAACAAATCAATCCGGATGGCTTTCTCCAGAATATAATATGGCGTGCTGGGTGTTAAGCTGTTTACAGTTAAAGAAATATTGTACAGAATTAATGCGATTACCAATCGGGTCTCCAGTTTGCAAGTATCTCTTTAGAGAGTTTTTTCTTCTCATATATCTCACCGAAATGGCGTTCCAAAATAATGGAATCACCTTTTACAACTCCTTTTTGGTTACTGATAAATAAATTGCAATTTCCAATCGTAGATGTCCTAGTCTGGATTTCGCCGTTTTCTTTGACGACATAATAGCCCATTTTTGCTTTTAAGGGATTGAAATCGTCCCGCTTCAAATTGGCGGTATCACTTTTGGATATGATAAACAGGCCCAGTTTCCCACCTCCGTAAAATTTAAGATAGTTAGTGTAGGGATAATCCGTGTCACTATCTTTTTCATAATATGTATATTTTTCTAGCGACTTATTGTAAAAAAAGTTTGTTTTAATCTTAAATACCGAAGAGGTATCGATGAGATTGTAATGATTATTAGTTCTATCCAACTTTGGAATAGCTTTCCGATGTAAACCATAACTGGTTTTAACTCCTGTGTAGCAGCAGGCACTGAAAAATAAAACAATACTTGCACCAAAAAATATTTTTTTTAACATAATAAAGATTGATTTAGTGTTTTGAACTGCATAAAACCACCCAGTTCCAGGATTTATTCTCAAAACACATTTGCCGTTTTTCAATTAAACACTTGTAGTTAAACCAATATTAATGGCATTCCATATTCGATTGCTGAATTTAAAGTATTTTATTATAAAAATACTGTTATCAAAACAAACAATATATGTATGCATGTTATTGAAAAATTCAATTTAATATTTGAAGAGAAACTGGCTTTCGGTAAATTATTACTGTAGCATCAAATATCCCAAGCAGCAGTATGCTCAACCGGCCTCCACGCTTTCAACTATGAATCAAATTGAATGTGAAAAGGATTAATCGAAAGTATCGATGATGCTAAGAAAGGAAAATATTATCAATGATTTTCTCAACACCAGCCTGGTCCTTTTATTATTTAATATTAGGCATAATTTGAAGTTAGGATCGATGGAAGAAATAAACTACATATATCCGTGTGTAACGTTCATGAGCATAACTAGCTCCTAACTAAAAATCAAAATAGGCTAAGTTGAACTCTCCTTCTGTTATTTCAGAAGCGTATAATGTAGTCTCATTTAAGCATTTAAAACGAAACCTACCGGTTATCCGTTTAGCTGATTTGTCGAGGCTAATGATTTCCAATTCGCCTTCATAACCTGCTTTTGTTTTATATTCACCCTTAAAATCATTTTTACTATAATATCCAAATTGTAGCGTACGCATATTCAATGCGTATCTTCCCGGGGTTATCATAGCAGCACTTGTGTAAATACCAAAACCTATTTCTTCTCTAGATTTAGTATTTCTCGCCTTTATAAATATTTCCTTGTCACCATTAGTAAGATGCGCTTCGGCCTCACTCAGTTTCAAATCATCGCTATAAGGATTCCAAACAGTACCATTAAGCTTACATTTAAAGTTTGCATTGATTTCATTATTATCTTTTTTACAAGATCCAATGGTCACTGATAGTGCTGATATCAAAATTAGAATTGATATTTTCATAAGAGATTTTAGAATTCCGTTAATATTTAATACTACAATATTAAACTTTTGATAGAACTAGTTCATTCACGTTTAATTTTGTTTGTTGCTACTGATCTAGGATTTCTGTCGACTTGTAAACATTGACTTTCCTATAACACTTCTTTTAAATTTAGTTATCCAAATAAATCACAAGATTTTAAATAATAAAACTACTAATATTCCTTTTATCAAACGGAGCTTTTTCGGTTAGGATAAAATTAAAGATGAAGGCTGTTTTTTCCTTAAAATTAACATTTTTATAAGGAACGGGGTTTTCCTAAAAAAAAACGTTCGAGTTCTGATAGACAATAAGTTTTGAGCGTAAATAATTTGTCTCAAAAAACGAAAGAAAAACCTTTTAAAATTTAACTGATAACGATATCCACACAATTTAATTATATTAGGTAAAAATAAAATAACATGCGTCTCTCTGCAATATTGATATTATTAATTTTCTTTTTCAATTCCGCTACTTACGCTAATAGGATCGATGGTTTGTTAACTGATTCCGATGTAAATGATTTCGTTAAGTCGGAAAATCCCCAATTTGTGAAAGATAAATTCGGAAAATTTGAAATACAACCAACGGATTCTCTTTTAAAAAATCTTGCATGTGACGGCATATTTACTAACTGGAATATAAAAAATTGGGAAAAGGTAGATGTAACCAATGATGGTTTAACAGACTTGGTTTTTATCGCATATTGGTATAATTATATAACCTATGCTTTCATAGATAAAGGGAATAATAAGTTTCAACTTATCAGATTTTCTAAAAATTCATTTGAAAACTGTGAGCTTATAAAGCCAATAAGAATTGGCACAAAAAACTATTTAAGACTCTTTCGCAAAACCCAACAACCTGACCTGACAAATAAAATTCCTTTTTCCTACAGGGATGTTATAATTACTGATACACTAGTTTTTAAATATAACAGTTTCGTTGAGTTGGAAACACCTGGGAATGATATTGTAAAATCTATCAAAATGAATACTTCAGGTTGTTTTGGTAGTTGTCCAATATTTAATTTGACACTATATCCTAGTGGTAAAGGTGATTTCGAGGGAATTGAATTTACCAAAACCAAAGGTAAATCTTCAAGAATTTTATCGATGGATATATTTAAAGAATTAAGTGACTTGGCAAACTACATAAATATAAAAAAGTTAAATGATCAATTTCAGGTTCCATGGACAGACGACCAAACAGCCACGTTAACCATAACCTTCAAGAATGGTCTAAAAAAAACTATCAGAGATTATGGCATGCAAGGAAAATTCGGATTGAGCGCTTTGTATTCAAAAATGACGTCTCTTGCTGTAAATTGGTGATAGATAGAAATTAATAGTTAGCAAAACGAATGAAACAGTCTCAAAAAACGAAGAAATAAAAATTTTCAATTAGAATAAGCCTTGAAACAAATCCAATGTTAACAATATAATGCTCAAACTCACCGAAAACGGAAAGAAATGTAACAAATTCTATTCATATTCTATAAACTGATTTCAAACTTGTGTTTATCTATTGATACTGTATTTATTAATTATTAGTTGAGAAAATGTTATTGACCTAAATACAAGGTTTTATTTTATTTTAACAAAAAATGAGTATGTTTAAATGAAATTTGATAGCCCAATAATCGTTTATTAACGACAATTACTCTTACAAAATCGGAATTGAAATCATGAAATTAGATTAAAATCTAAATTTCTTAAGGTTTCATGAATTTATTAAATCATCACCTATAAAAAAGTAAAGAAATGAGACTGTTTTTATTTTGTGCTATTTTTTGTATGGCCACCCCTTTCTACACAAAGGCACAAACAACTGCCGATATTGTTCAAACGCTTGAACAGAAATATAATTGGTCAAGAGCTAAAGTTATAGAGGAAAGTGTTACTATTAATGGGCCATCAGAGATGTTCACCAGGATTATGTCTGATAAGCGCTCTTTTGATATTTCAACTTTTTCTTATTTAAGTTCGTATCTAGGCAAGTATTTTGACAAGGTTTATGGCACTAATATATTAAGCTCAGCAGAAAAAACATCCGTAAATACCACAGCTGAACAAAAAGCTGCATGTGCTAAAGAAATCTCCAAAATCTCGGGCAAATTGCATATCACATTAAATGCTCAGGGTGTTAAACTAACAGATAATAGCTACGAACTGAGCATGACAACTATAACCACTATAGGAGAATTCCTAAATCCTGAAAGAGGCGTTGGGGTCTCGTCAGGATGGAGACCTATTGCGAATAAAATTGCTATCACAATTAATACACTAAATAAATCTGGGCAACCTATAGTTAAGTGGAATAAGGATTTCACTACGTGTATAATAGATCTGCCCATAGTAGGTGACACCAATTATTCCAGTATAATCTTAGATGGTTTAAAGAAGGGCGGAAAAATTTAACTATTAAATAATGAGGGAATAATGGTAAGATACGCCGAAGCCTTAATTCCTTTTAATTGCTTCACGTTTCGTTTCACCCATGATTATCGTAATAATATCTTTATTCGACTTCTTTCCGAAAATCAATTCCAAACTTTCCTCGGTTTCGCCGAAAAAACGATTTTCACTTTCTGGAAGTGGAACAGAGCTATTTCCATTTTTTGGATAGACAACTAATTTCCCACTCTCTAATTTTACTTCAAGAACTAAATGTGATTCTAATATTTCATAAGTACCAACATATTTAACAAGTTTAATAGGTTCCAAATGAATAGCTTTTTTCTTTATGGGAAGATAATAAGGCTGTCCATAAAGTATGGAGATAATTCCCTTAGCTATCATGTCTAAACCTGGCACCTCGTAGTTGGATAGTAATATTACCGCCACATCTTCATCTGGAATCCTGGAAAAATTACTTCTAAATCCCCAGACTGCTCCGCTATGGGAAACCCTACGTTTCCCTTGTAGAGAATCAATTATCCATCCATATCCATAAGTTTTGGTATAGGGCTTATATGCACGTTCCAAAGATTCTTTACTGATGAAATTACAATTTTGCAAGATTTCATGCCATTTATATAAATCGAAAACATTGGAGTAGATCGCTCCTGCGGAATAAGTGCCTGCTGAGTCCATTATGGGTGTTTCCTTGCTATAGTTTTTTCCAGTTTCAGCCCAGTAACCCTTTGCCTTGTCGTTTTTTCTGAGGCTGCCAAAATCGAATCCGGTGTTTTTTAACATATATGGTGTAAAGATGTACTTTCTGATTGCTTGTTCATATGTCATATTTGTAAGCTTGGAGATGATGTTTCCTAATAAATAATACCCTCGATTACTATAGTTAAATGTTATTCCAGGTTCAGAACTGAGTTCAGTTCCATTCAGTTCTGCTAACAATAGTTGTTCTCTGGTCAAGACCGTCCTATCATATTTCTCCCTCTTTTCCTCTATATTTCGATCGTTAATGCCCGAAGTATGGTTCAATAGATTTGCAATCGAAATACGACTGCCATATTGATACCCTGGATAAAACCTGATAATTTTATCATCAAGGGAAAGTTTTTTTTCTTCAACGAGTTTTAGAATCATTGCTGAGGTGAAAGTTTTAGTTACAGATGCAATACTAAATATTGTACTATCTGTATTCAACGTTTTTGAGGCTTGGTCTGAATACCCATAACCCTTAGCTAACAGGATCTTGCCTTTCACCGCCACCAACACGGAGCCATTAAATTCTTGAATATTTGTATAAGCACCGACGAGCGAATCAACTTTGGAAGCAAGTTTACTTTGGGAAAAAACAGGCAAAACGAATCCTATTGACAATAGTGTTGTCATTAATTTTTTAAAGTTCATATATGGTTTATGTTATTCTGATATTTTTATTAAGATAGTGATTTCAACAGGTTTTCAATTTCGGAAATATATGATGGGCCAATGGGAATTTCAGTTTCATTCAGCCACACGCTCCTTTTATCCACCTTAGTTACTTTATCTCTGGCAACTATAAACGAACGGTGTACCCGAATGAATGAATTTATCGGAAGCAAGGATTCAGCTTCTGAGACGGTAAGACGTGAGGTTATAGATGTTTGGCCATCTAAATGCAGCTTCATATAATTACCACTGCTTTCGGCATAGCGCAGATCAGTCAAATCAATTTTAATCTGTTCAAAGCCACTTTTTATAAATATGCTAGGCAAGGATTTTGATTTTAATTCCCTATTGTTACCTTTCAACTGATGCAACTCATAGGCTTTATTACAAGCTTTTAACAGACGTGCAAATGAAAACGGTTTTAAAAGGTAGTCAACAGCATCCAGTTCAAAGCTTTGAACCGCATGTTCACTGTAGGCGGTAGTAAAGATTATCATCGGCGGTTTTGGCAGTGATTTTATAAACTCTATACCAGAAAGACCAGGCATTTTGATATCTAAAAAAATTAATTGAATTTCATTTTCGCTCAGGTAACCAATCGCTTCAATTGCCTTGGTGAAGCAGGCTGTTAGTTTTACAAAAGGCATTTCTTCCAATAAGTTTTTTACAACCTCCAGAGCAATAGGTTCATCATCAATAGCTATAGCTTGCAGTTCTTTCATGACTTAGGGGCTTTTGTGTCAATAACTAATTTGATGATAAATTCTTTTTCGGTTGATGAGTGATTTAACTCATGTTGCCCCTCATAAAACATCATCAGTCGTTCCGTAACGTTTTTTAGGCCAATACCAGCATGTTTCCTTTCTGGATCATTTGCATCTACTTTATGCAGACTGTTCCTAACGTTAAGAGTAATGCGTTTACCATCACAAGACAGCGAAATATTTATCCAAGACTTTTTGTTTAAATCAATCCCATGTTTAAATGCATTTTCCACAAAAGGGATTAGCAACATTGGAATGATTTCATGATCATAGTTATCAATAGTAAATTCTTCGCTGATGTCGATTTCCTCCGAATCCTGAATGCGCAATTTTTGAAGGGCTATATAATTCTTGAGATAACTGATCTCGTTGCTTAGGGGAATGAAGTCAAGATGATTGTCATCGAGCATAAACCGCATCATATCACCTAGCATTTGTATGCCGTTAGCAGTTCTTTTGGAGCCATCGATCAGGGCCGTGCCATATAACGTGTTCAATACATTAAACAAAAAATGCGGATTGATTTGTGAACGCAAAAATTGTAGATCAGCGGTCGTTTTCGATAATGCAATTTTGGTACCTCGCAATTCCAAAATTTTATCTTTTTTCTGTTGGTAGAGCATCCAGGTGATTGGTGTAACTAGTAAAAGTTGAATAGACCAATTTATTGGCCACACATTAATATTTATTCCAAGATGAAACAGAAATCCCATGAAAGGAAATGAGCATAAGAAGGTACAAATTGAAAGCGTCAAAATCAACCTAACAATATTGTTGGAGGTATTTAAAAGCCGAGGGAAAAGCCAGTAGATATTGGTGATGTATATGATAATAGCAGAAGGTATAAAGACAAAATACGCACCATAATTGGCATCGTCTTTAATAAGATTAAGAGATAATACAAGTGCAGGAAACAATAAGAAGATACATAAGGACGAGGATATTTGATTGGCAATTAGTACCCGGTAATTGCTCTTTGAGCCGGAATTTTCTATACGGTGAATAACCAGTTCTCGCAAGGTGGCAAAAATTCCGTAAGCAGCTAAACAGATTAGTGCCCTGTCAAAACCTGCCCACAAATCAGTTAATGGGTACTCGTTATATCCAAGTAAAGCAAATATTCTGAAATCAGCATAGTTGTTCCAGGCCGGCCGCGCATAATAGGTTGCAAAATTTACACCAATTGCTAGAAAATAAGCCAGTAATAACACCTGAATTAAAACCCAGGCATAAATGAAAAATGAGCCGTTAGTGTTTCGCCGGATTTGAGGGATGGTAATCTTATTAAGCCAGAAATAACTAAACATAAACAATAGGACTACACCGATTCGCGGTAGCAAAAGGTAGGCTGAATAATTAAAATGAACGTTGGGATGAGATTTAAGATATTCATTAAATCCAGAAATATAGACAGGTATGAAACCTAATTGCTGTAAAGTGTAATTGATAATAGTCATCAAACCGAATAGGGCAATGAGCAATTGCTCGTGTTTTCTTATTTTGACTTTCATTGTCTGAATATTTGATACAATGATACGCCATTGAATAATATACTTTCTATAAGTGTGACGAATACCATTTCTATGGGATGGAGACCTTAAGTAGGTTATGAAAAACAAATAGCATCATACTGAAGTGGTATTTTGGAAGTATATTTTCTGAATTTCAGAAAAGCATATTGATCCCAAATCAAAATTTATTATTCCGACGGCCATCTAATGTAAAAGCCGCAATAATTTATGCATTAAGTACTAAATATAAATTTATCTTTCATATTATTTTTTATTAAAAAACGGTGGATTTTTTAATGAGACTAAAGACTTTCATTTAATGTTATTAGTCTCAAAAAACGAACAATTTTGAAAGGGGTAATAGTCGAATTTGCTGTCAGGATATAAATTAAGATTTTCTTAAATAATTTATGGAATAGCAAATTTTAAACATCATCTATACATAAAGAAACATTTGCTTTTGCTTGCACTTTTACAAGGTTTAATCGCTCTTATGAGTATGCGTGCCTACTCTCAATAGCAATTAAAAAGTCTTCCTCCTAGTGTTGCAACGAAGATCCCATCTGGTCCTTGGTGCCTTATTGTAATAAATAATATCCCAATTTGAAACTGAGAGATAGACCTACCAATTGGGGAGCCTGGGTATATTTATTCCTAAGTATGATAATACTAAAATTCCAAGTCAATTTTTTAATGTGATAGTAATAACAGGTAATAAGTAGGATATGAAAACGAGAATACAAGTCATAATAATAATTTGTGTTAATATATTATTAACAATTAATTATACTAGTCTTTGGTCACAAACTGTAAAAGACTCTTCAGCTGATATAAGTATCATTAAGAGGAACATAAGCATTTATAATGTAATTAAACAAAATAATGGAACAAATCTTATAACAAGAGATTTAATACTAAATCCTAAATTTATAACGAATTTAGACTTGCTATCAAAAAATGAATCTGAAAAAACTTTCCCTAATATTGTTGCTGATTATATATTAATTATTACTCCAAAAGCAGGAATCAAGTTTTTAACTTTAGAACAGATATTCAATCGTTATAAAATTGATAAAAAATTGTGGACGTATCAAATTTTAATTAATAATACTGAAACAGAAGATTCTAAAAATCTCTTATCCGATGAAACTTCCATATCCAAACTGGTTGTAAATGAAAAGAGAAAATACATTAATATAGTTACTAACCTTAATAAAGGATCTTTAGAATTTAAGGAAAGAGCAATTAAGTCTAAAGAAGAATTTCTTAAAAAAGCAAAGAGTCTTAATTTGAAAGATAAGTGAAATTTATATCTAACTTGGATAAACCAGAATGGATTGACCACGTCCTGCCAGAAATAAATTTGCCATAAAGTGTTACTTGTCAATTGATTAGTAACTTGACGGAAAGGGGTTAATCAGATTGGTTTATCCAACACAATATTTTACAGGCGATTTTAATGGAAATACATTTAAGCCAGATACCGCAAAGCAAAAATGGGTGATATTTACATTAATATGCTAGAAAACATCTCATCTTATTTGCAGTAGTAAGCATCGAAGTGCCCTTTAAAATCAATATTCTGTTCCGGCCATTTCACATTAACTTGGCCGATCACCTTATCCCCTGTAATGGAACTGATGGTGATAATGGTTTGTTCTGAAGAGAATAATGAACCATTCTGACCGCTTGGATCGCCCGGATCATTAACTAGGATATAGGTATCATTACCCGAAAAAGTGCCAGTCTTTTTGGGGACCGTCAGGCGTATCGAAAAATCGCTCAATGGTGAACTACAGGTTTTGGATCCATCTCCTGCTATGTATATACTGAACAAGTCTTCGGGGCGGTAGTTGTTCATACCAAATTTTGTATAGCGCTCCTGTATAACTTTTGCCGTAAAAGACGATCCGTATAACTTACCTGTAATTACCGGCGGCATATCTATTTCAGGTCGGGGTTGATCTTCCTTTTTCTTACAGCAAGTGAATATACTGATCAGTAAGATTAGACTAAAGAATCGTTTTAGGAGCTGATAAAAAGTCATTGTTATTGGTTTGAATAAAAGTATAGGGAATAGATAGGATTAATTAATACATCATTGAAAGACCAGAATGTGCTATGATTTCATCCTGACCGAACCCAGACAAACTTCACCTTCTTCGATTCCGGTAACCCATATATTTAAAAATTTAATCCGGTCTTTAGTCAGCGTTTCTAGGTATATCGATTCGCACATGGGTGACACCGAACCATAGGTTCCGCTGTGAGGGTATTTTGCGGCCAGTTCTGCATCACGAAGTTGGATCCAGAGCCGCTGGGCATTCCTGAATTTTTTAATGAAAGTAGTTTCCCTGGAATAGCTTTTCAGGATCTTTTGGTATACGACATTTAGTTCCGCATCTGCCTTTTTAAAATCCGAATAGGCCTTGATATTCATGGCGGTTTGCGACTGTGCAAAACTCGGAGCGATAAAGAGCATAGTCATGACGACAAAAGCCAATAGGAAAATCTGGGATTGGTACAGCTTTTTCATGGGTTCGATTATGGATATTTGCAATCTAAACCATCGAAAGATTCTTTTGTTTGAGCAACTTGTTCATCGTGCTTGGACACATTAGTACATTTGACCAGTTCTCGCCAATTTACAAATATAAAGCAAATCAAAAACTCACAACAAATCTATTGCGGGTGAGGCGGGGGTCAATTTATCCATCACGTCCTATATTTTAAATTAAGGAAGTCATCCATCCCTAATGTATATTTTTCTTTTAGCTGTAAGTTCGTAGGCGCTAGTTAAGACAGATAGAAAAATGTCTTAGAAAACGAACTTTTAATTTGCCATTATATTTTATCATTTACTCACTATCAAAAACTAATAATTGAGTTTGATTAATGAAATGAGTTTATGATAATACAGGAAAAAAGCGGAGTACAGCAGGATAATCGTAGGCAACTCTGCTAACTATAATATTCTTAAGTCCTACCTCCTGAAACCTTTTAAATAATCAGGGAATTTTGATGATATCCTAATCATGACCAATAGCTATAATTAGGGCTTTTTACAGCATCTCTCTTTTTGGTATGATAACCTTAAAACCATATAGAATTAATATCTAGACTTTACCTTTCGGCATCAATTAATAAATCTCATATCTAAATTATTATCATGAAAAAATTATTATTTTATCTTGTAATTTTAACTGCGCTCTCGTGCAAAAAAGATGCAGAAACAAGTTCTATCGATGAGCCTACCACGCTAAATTCGCAATTGACTATTGAAAATGCTCGAAAGATTTTGAACAATGAAAAGAACCAAAACAAAATACATTTGGTTAATCCCTCAGAGGCAATTACTGAAAAAATTAAAACGAAGGTATCTTGGGCTAATGCAGTGCAATATGCTTTGAATGGAGTAGATGTCGTAGAAGTGCCTTATAAAATGGATACATTGGTGGTCAGAGATTATGCGGCTTCATCTTTGACTCGAAAGTCTAATAGAACTTTAAGCGATTTTGTTCAATCAACACTTATAATTTATAAGAAAAGAACAGATTCGATTGTTACTATGGAAGTATTGAAATATATTCCTGGTGAAGAATCTTTTAATAATCCCTTTTACAAAATTCACAGTTTATCATTAAATAATCTAGGTGAGTGGACAGGATATATCGAATATTCGCATACCAATGGTGAACTTTTTTATTTAAGCAAAGTAAACAATGGGACAATTGTTAACGTTAAGGCGGCGGCAGTGAGAAAATCGTCTAACAGAGGAGAAATGAACACTCAGTCAGGACCCTGTGTGGTCTGTATCCCTAAAACTGTTAGGATTTGTGCTGGACCTTATCCAGGTTCCCCATTGGAAGTCTGTTATGACTATCCAACTGGTGAGGAATGCATAGACTATTGTCCAGGTGTTCCAACAATACCTCCCGGAGGTACGGTTCCAGTAGACAGTGGTGTGGCTCCTGACGGTTCTGTAGCATATACAATAGAGTTACAAGCATTCGAAGTTGGATATAAAGCTCAGATGAAGCCTGGAGAACTTGTTATTTTTAATAACATGACACGTATAAATCAACTACGATATTTGGTAAATGCACAAGGAGCTATAGAGTTAGCCAATGAATTATTTCCTGGAAATCAAACCAATACAAAAGCAGATTCTTTCAGACATGCTTACTTCAGCTTATGGAATACTTACAGTATAAATAGAGACCTTGCGAAACAATTAGGTGATGCGCATGAAGAAGGCACGCCTGCTAACCCAATGGATGAAATGGCTAAATCTATGGATTTATGGAACAATTACGCTGGGAGAAGTTTATTTTCTAGCATTAGCTCCTCTTCTTTAAATCGAAGGGATGAATTTAAAAATCTCGTTCTTTCATTGATGAATGCAGGAGAATTAAAATATATGAAATTAGTGGGTTTGGAGTATCAATTGGTATATACTAATGAATAAAATTATGAGAAAAAATGCTTATTTATTGTTAATAGCGTTCACACTTTTTTTTGCATGTAAGAAGTCAAAAGTTCAAAATGTAAATCTGAAAAATTCTTTTAATTCTCAAATTCTTTCATTGAAAAACAATGATAAATCTGATAGCTTAAAATTAGATTTATGTTCTTTCATACCATTAAAATGGGACAGTTTGATTGTAGTAACAGGATATGCGACTCCTAGGACGTTAAAAGCTTTTAATTTCGAAAATCAAAATGTTGTAGGGCAATTTATTGATATGGTTCCTGAAAACTCTGTTACCTTGCTTTACATCAAAGGGAACAGTATTGTCGGATATAGTGACCTGCCTTCACCATCACTAGATTTCGGAAGAATAAGCAAGCATTATAAGTTAGGTTTTACTATAATGCATGAAAGCGAATGCGGTAATCTGATGATTAAAAAATATATTGAAAATGGAAAGACATATTTTAGATTTGATAATCAACCTTAAAAATAGCAATTCATGCATTCGCTAACTTCTAAAGTCAGGATTGGTCCGCAATAGAAAAAGTTGATAATTATTTTTCCCTATAAAAAAATGTTCTGAGAAAAATAATCTAATATCATCTGAAACCGTTAGCACGTATAATCACCAAATCAAATTGTCTTAAAAAAATAAAATGTATATTAAAAATAGTGTTTAAACAACATTTTCCAAGGGTTTAAACACTATTTTTGCCTTGTAATTGAATCCCTAGACTTGATCATCTCCCTGATCTTTTTCCTATCTTCATCACCCCCAGATACGTCAACAATCCAATTCCCACTCTTATCCTTACTAAGCCTTTTTCTAAAATTCCTCAAAAGTACCTTAGCGGAATCTGCTTGAGACTCATTTCTGTTTAAAGTCCCCTTACTACCATTAAGCTTTAAATAAATATCAAAATTATAATTATCTTTAGCATACTTTAAGAGTTGAGAAGTTTCTCATAACTTAGTATCAAGGCTATCATTTTTGGCTTGTAGTTTGTCAATTAAAGCAACAATCTGACCTCCAGAAACCTCTTTATTATTAATTAAAATACTAATATTATTAGTGATTGTTTTTGTAGAGTCAGTGTATTTTTCAATTTTTTTATCAAACTTATCACCCTTTAGTTTTCAATTAATTATAGAATCCTGCCTGTTTATAGAATCTCTTAATCAATTGTTGTCGTAAGAAATGAATGCTGTCTTTTAATGCTTGCTTTTTGTTCTCCTCGGCATTTCCCTTCACATCAGCTAGCTTTTCTTGAAAATCGATCCTCATGTGGTAATTATATTTTTATGATCACTTTCAGACATATATACGTTACATTCATAGCCTGTCTTGAGCAGACGAGATACAGCGACAATGATAGCAATAATCGCAGCCCCCCCATCCAGTTAAGATCCAGTCTTTGAAATTAAAATTTGTATTAGCTATAAATCTGATTAAGCATGAAAAGTATAACTATTTTTCAAATAGATACAAAGGCTTATTAAATGCGTGATATCAATAGACAAAAATGGCTTTTGCTCACCTAATTAAGGGCTGACACATGATAATTTGCATATTCCGCTCTATAGTTTACCACCATTCCACTATAAACCTTACCAGTAATTCCGCTGCATAGTTTACCAGTTTTCCGGAGGAAATATTACCAGGTATTCCATTTCAAATCTTACCGGGTATTCCGGAGCAAAGTTTACCATTTGTAACGATTCAAGGGTCTTAAACGCCTGACATTCCGGCACAAAGCTTACCACTTAATCCACAGCAAAGTTTACCATTAAGAGTGATTTACTACCGTTTCCTATAGTTTTGATTAGGATCAAACTATATAGAGATGGCAAATAAACTACTCAGTATGCAAAAAGTAAGACAGATACTCCTGCTTCTTAAACGTGGTTACTCTGAGCGTGAGATCGCCAGGCAGACAGGGGTTTCCCGACCGACCATTCATCTGTACTCGAAGTTGCTTAAGGCTACCGGTACCGATTACGATGTGCTTTTTAATATGGGAGACAATGATTTAAATACCCTTGTCCATTCCCAAAAGGAACAAAAGGATGAGCCCATCGATCTAAGAAAGTTTCATTTTCAGCAACAGGTGGGTTATTTTCTTCTTGAACTTAAACGTGTTGGTGTTACCAGGTTCTTGTTATGGCAGGAGTATCTAAAGTTATATCCATCAGGGTTTCAGTATTCCAGGTTCTGCGAACTTCTGGATATCGAGCTTTCCTCACGCAAGCCAAGTATGCGCATGGAGCACAAACCCGGTCACCTTCTGGAGATCGATTTTGCAGGCTCAAGACTTGAATATGTTGATCGCGATAGCGGAGAGGTAATAGAGTGTCCTGTTCTGGTTGGAGTACTTCCATTCAGCAGCTATTGTTTTGTCATGGCGCTGCCGGATGCAACCCTGGTAAATGTTATTGGTGGCCTCAATAGGATGCTGGAATATTTCCAGGGAGCTCCGCTGAACATTATCTCTGATAATATGAAACAATGGGTGGTTAGGACCTGTAAGTATGAGCCTACCTTTCCTGAGCTTCTGGAGCAATGGGCATTACATAATAAAGTAGGGTTACTGGCTACCCGCCCTGGTCGGCCAAAGGATAAACCATCGGTTGAGAATCAGGTGCTCATTTCCTATAGAAGGGTCTTTGCGCTTTTACGCAATGAAAGCTTCTATAGTCTGGACGAACTAAACAGGGCTATTCTTAAAAAGGTAGACGAGCACCACCAGTTAAACTTCCAGAAAAAGAGCTACAGCAGGATGAGTCTTTTTCAGTCTGAGGAAAAGCCACTGTTGCAACCTCTGGCCGTTCAGCCATTCGAACTGTCCCACTACACAAAGGCAAAGGTTCAGAAGAACTATCATGTAGTGGTCGGTGAAGATTGGCATTTCTATAGCGTACCATTTGCTTATCTTGGCAAAAGCGTAACCATCATTTATGATTCAGACCACGTTGAAATCTATTATCAACTTGAACGGATTGCCATACACAAGCGAAGCTTTAAAAAGCATGGATATACCACAGATCTGGAGCATATGCCGGAAAATCACAGAAAAATTGCTGAAAGGCGTGGTTGGGATCCTGATTATTATTTACTCAAAGCCGAGCAAAACGGTCCGGCCACCCATCAGTTCTTCAGTAAGCTGATGGAAAGTAAGATCTCCATTCACCAGGCTTATGGGCCATGCCTGGGTATTCTCAGGCTGATAAGTTCTTTTGGTTCGGTGCGTGTCGAGAATGCCTGCAAGAGGGCATTGAGAGGATATAAATATAATTACGGGGTACTCAACAATATCCTATCCAACAACATGGATCTCCAGGAGGATGCTGTACCTGAAGGTTCACCAATCCCCGGCCATGACAATCACAGGGGAGCGAAGGCATATGAGAGGCTAAACTAGAAATCAATTCCAAATAAAATGAATAAACAATCAACACTGGAGCAGCTTAATTCACTTAGGCTGCCCGGCATGGCCAAACGTTATCAGGCTATGTTAAACCTACCCAGTCATCAACAGGAAGATGCATATACCCTGGTAGCAATGCTGTGCCAGGCTGAAATTGAGCATCGAAACTTTCAGCGAACCGAGAGGTTGTTGAAAAACAGCAGGCTCCGTTACAATGCACTGCTTGAGGAAGTGATCTGCAAACCGGAACGTGGACTGACCAGGGAGATGCTTGGCCAGTTATCCGATGACAGTCTGGTCAATAGGTCTCAGAATATCCTCATCCATGGGCTGACCGGTTGCGGGAAAAGTTACCTCGCATGTGCACTGGGAAGGAATGCCTGCCTGATGGGACACAAAGTACTGTATCTTGCCATGAACAAATTCCTGGAAGCTATCGGACAGGCAAAACTTGACGGGACCTACCTAAAGTGGATCAAAAACATAGCTGCACACGCAGTTGTTATTCTAGATGACTTTGGACTAAAGCCGCTTTCCCATGATGCAAAACTCGCACTGCTGGATATTCTTGAAGACAGGTATGGAAATGGTTCAATCATCATAACCTCCCAGCTTCCGCTGGATAAATATTATGAGTTCATTAACGAACCTAGCCTTGCGGATGCAATACTTGACAGACTGACAGCGTCGGCACATAAAGTTGAACTCACGGGGGAATCTTTGAGAAAGAAAAAATAAACCTTATTATTGTTAAACAAAAAAACAACTCTTATAATAAACCAGCTGTCGCTGGTAACCTTTGCGTCGGAAAACCTGGTAAGGTTTCAAAGCGGAAATACTGGTAAACTTTTCTCGGAATATCCAATAATTTAAGTCCTGCAACATATTCATTATACAACAATGAAAACGTTCTGGATCATTTTTCTCAAACTGAGATAGTGTCAGTGGAACCCTTTATGCCCAATAGTTGCACCATAATCGATGCAGAGATATAAGCATTACGTAAAATTCAAATCCACATCTACATATGAAGAAAAATAAAGCACATATTGTTTTATTAATATTGCATATTTTGAATTGAACACATCATTTCTGATGCAGACCGACCTAAGGTATTGGGACCGTTCAGCATTATAAGCTGACAACTTTATTGGGTAAGTTCAAATAATCATCTCATTTACCATCAAAAATGGTGGATTTTTGACAGGACTTAAAATTTCCTTTTTAGTTATTGTCTCAAAAAACGAAGGTTCCGCCTAGAATATGATGAGCTTTGTCAACCTATAATGAATTAAAGAAAAAGGGACCGTGATCTGTGATCATAGTCCCCTTATCTAAATTAACGCTCTCATATACTATAGCGTTTAAACTTTTGATTTATTGTTCATGCTAAAAAATACTAGAGAAATTTTTTATTATAAAGTAAAGGTTTCCGACAAAAGAGAAGTAAATGACTTATTAAATGAACTTTTAATTTGCCATTATATTTTATCATTTACTCATTATCAAAAACTAATAATTGAGTTTGATTAATGAAATGAGTTTATGATAATATAGGAAAAAGCGGAGTACAGCAGGATAATCGTAGGCAACTCTGCTAACTATAATATTCTTAAATCCTACCTCCTAAAACTTATTAAATAATTAGGGAATAATGATCATCTTATCTAAAAACTAACATATCAATCTCCCTTTCTGACTTTGTTAGCTTTAATCCTAAATTTGCAAGTGATTTTTCCAGGTCCCCTTTCTTTTCAGGGATAAAAGTAAAAGTGATGTTGTACCGCTCAGTGTTGTTGGTTCCATCAACAACGGGCAAGTCCACCAGACCAAACTCTTCTAGGTATTGTGCAACGTGTCTTAGCTTAATGCCTTCTCCGCTAAACGTATCCCCACTACCCTGAAAATCTCCTTTAGTAGAATTTGACCTTTTCAGACTGGGAAACTTGATATTGTCTACAGCGGTAAGCACATAAACGGGTTTCAACCGTTTTTCTAGATTCGCTTTTAAAGTTAATTTTTCCTGTAAATGCTTACGTAGGGTAGGCAATAATTCTGCTTCCTGCCCTTTAGGTACAATTAAATCGATGCAATACATTTTTGATTTTTCAATTGCATTGTCTTTACAGGTTAAATCAACGGTTCTTCCGTAAGGTAATTCTCCATAAGCAATCCTATAGGCCAGTTCAAGCGATATATTTATCATGCTTATCCTCCGGTCTTTAAAGATGCTGTCATTCTTATAGTTTCGGGAACTGCTAGGTAGCCCATCTATTTTTGGTAACAGGGTAAACTTCTCTTTAATTGTATCTATTACTCTAAAATAGGTACTCCATGGATCTTTAGTGATGATATCTGCCTTTAGTGGCAAGTCAATTCTCATTCCCGCTAGTACATCGGCAATAACTTGATTAGTGATGTTTTCTGGGTCCGTGATCGCTATTGGATATTCTGGCAATATTGACCCCAGTAATGCATGATACTGACCCCCCTCGGGGATTTGGCCTGTCATAGCTGACGGCATGACAATTTTACCTTTTTTTTCTTAGACTTTCTCCTTTTAATTCAATTCTATAAGATGTGTGCACCATACGATCCAAAAAGGCGTCGGCCAGAGTTGAATCTCCAAAGATGTCCCACCATTTTTCCACTGGTAGTTGACTGGCAATTATAGTTGCTTTTTTTGCATGCCGATCCTCAATTATCTCCAGCATATCCATTCGCTGTTGCTGTTCGAAATGAGTTAGTCCAAAATCATCCAAAATAAGAAGATCA
>NZ_RBEE01000005.1 GCF_003725795.1 Pedobacter jejuensis
TAATGGTCAAAGGCCCCACTTGAGTCTTGGAATGAAAACGCCAAACCAGGTACATGAAAAAAATCTAAATACCAAAAGGCTTTGGAAGAATTATTACAATAAAAAGTGTAAAGTTGTAGATATGTTTAACGAAACGAACTAACCTAATCTGTAAACCTATTTCAGGACGAGACAACCATTCGCCTATTGAGAATACAGTTTCTTAATTTCCGCAATCGAAGTAATAATCATTTCTCTCAAAATGGAAGGATTGATGTCGCTCAATTTTTTAATGTACACGCAAGCTTTCCCGCTTTTGTGTTTGCCAAAGGTTTTAAGTAGCCTTTCTCTATCAGCATCATTTAATGAAAAGTATAAGGCGAACGCATCTTTCCTGGGCGAAAAGCCGGCGAGTGGTGCATCTCCTTCATGTCCGCTTGCATATTTATAATGATAACTTCCAAAACCAACAATAGCGGTACCCCACATTTTAGCTTCATGAGTTGATGCCTCTTCAAATATCTTAACCAATTCGAAGCTGTCTTTTCGCTTACTTTCATCAGTAATGGAATTTAAAAATGCAGCTACATCATTATTATTTTCAGTTGTTTTATTTTGCGTCATTTCAGATTCTACTTTAAATAAATTTAAGAAATTGTTTTAGCTCAAGGTAATTTGTGAGGGTTTTTATGTTAAAATGAAATGGAAAAAATCATTTGATCGCAATTGCTAAGATCAAAAAAAAGGCTTGAAGTTTAACTCAAGCCTTTTTCATGTTTTGTTAGCAGTTATTTAAACTCCCTGAAATCTTGTCCATCTTTTATGTTTAGCAAACTTTCATAAATCAAACTGATAACATTATCAACATCTTCTTTATGAACCATTTCTACGGTTGTGTGCATGTAGCGCAACGGTAAAGAAATTAAAGCAGAAGGAACACCACCATTTGAATAAGCGAAAGCATCAGTATCTGTTCCTGTGGAGCGAGATGAAGCCTGGCGTTGAAAAGGGATTTCGTTCTTTTCTGCTGTTTTAATCAAAAGCTTATTTAAATTGGTTTGAACCGCTGGAGCATAAGAAACCACTGGTCCTTTGCCGGCTGATAAATCTCCCTGAATATTTTTATTAATCATTGGAGTTGTGGTATCGTGGGTTACATCAGTAATAATAGCAACATCGGGTCTTATGCGTTGTGCTATCATTTCAGCACCACGTAAGCCAATTTCCTCTTGTACAGAATTTACAATGTACAAAGCGAATGGAAGCTTTTTCTTGTTTTCTTTTAATAAGCGGGCAACTTCAGCAATCATAAAACCACCAACACGATTATCTAAAGCACGACCAACATAATAACGATCGTTCAATACCATAAATTCATCTTCGTAGGTAATTACGCAGCCCACGTGGATTCCTAATTTTTCTACTTCTTCTTTGGTTGTGCAACCACAATCTAAAAAGATGTTTTTCAATTCTGGGGCTTGCTCTTTTTCGCCATGACGAGTATGAATGGCCGGCCAACCAAATACGGCTTTAACTAAACCTTTTTCAGTGTGGATATTTACCCTTTTAGATGGCGCAATTTGATGGTCGGAACCACCGTTGCGTATAACATAGATTAATCCATCAGCGGTAATGTAGTTTACATACCATGAAATTTCATCGGCATGTGCCTCTATAACCACTTTGTAAGCTGCTTTTGGGTTAATTACGCCAACCGCTGTTCCATAATTATCAATAAAATGTTCGTCGATATATGGTTTAAGGTAATTCAACCAAATTTTTTGTCCTTCCCACTCATAACCAGTTGGAGCAGGATTATTTATATATTCTTCAAGAAATTGTAATGATTTTTTGGTTACAACAGCTACATGCTTTTTTTTGTCGTCTTCTTTCTTTTTAGCCATGATTTTGGTTTACGATTTTAGATTTACGAATTTAGATTGGTATGGAGCAATACAAATCGAAATCTAGTTTTTATTTATTTGAATTCTAATTTTTAAATCTGAGTAATTTAAATCGTAATTCTACAATCTAAAATGCCAGTTCCATCACAACGAAATCGAAGCCATCTTTATAAAAAGTATCTTCTGTTTCGCTGAAGCCAAATTTAAAATAAAATTCCTTTGCATTAACACGGGCGTTACACCAAAGCTCGGTTGCGTTCTGAATTTTACAATAATCTAAGATATATTCCATCAATTTTGTGCCATAACCCAGTTTTTGTGCCTCGGGCAAAACAGCAAGTTTTCTAAATTGATATACATCGCCCTGCGAAAATAAAGAAACTACTCCGGTAAGTTTGTGGTTGGCGTATAAACCAAAATGGACACCATCAAAGTCATCCTTAAGTTTTACCGAATCTAATGGCATGTCAGGATACATCGCTTCATGCCTGATGCGCCAGGTAAGTGATGGAAAAATTTGCTCAATTTGTACTAGCGTTTCCAATGTTTAAATTTTTGTTTCCGTAGAACTTGTAAATTAAGGTATTTAAAGCAATAATGCCTGTCATGCCATAGCAAAATAAATTCCATCCGCCTTTATCCCATAAAAATAATCCTAATGCCGAACCACAACTTGCGCCAATAAAACTTACGGACATAAATATAGTGTTTAATCGATTTCTTGCTTCAGGTATCAGGGTGTAAATTCGGGTTTGATTGGTAACATGAATAGCCTGCTGACCAACATCAATTAATACAATGCCAATAACGAATAGATACAAATGATTTTTGGTGAAATAAAATAAAGCAATGCTGATAATTTGAAGGATAAAACCAATCATAAGGTTTTTGCGAGGATTGTTCCCATCGCTTAGTTTACCAACTAAAGGTGCTGCTAATGCACCTGCGGCGCCTGCAATTCCGAATAAACCAATTTGTAAGGTTTGAAAATTAAATGGAGGATTGGCCAGAAATAAAACCATGGTTGTCCAAAATGCACTAATTATCGCAAATGCTAGGAAGTTAATTATAGATGTTTCGCGTAAAACAGGTTGGGTTTTGATGTAACTAAACATCGAACTCATTAGTTCTTTGTACCTACCTTTAAAAGAAGGATAACTCTCCGGAAAACGTTTCGCCATTAAGGCAATTAGCAATAAGCAGATTCCTGCGGCCATAAAATAAACCGCTCTCCAGCCTAACCAAAAACCGATGGTTCCGCTTACGGCTCTTGATGCCAGAATTCCTACCAGTAAACCACTCATTATTACACCAATATTAGCACCACGATTTTCATCTGAACTCAAGTTGGCTGCAAGAGGCAATATCAGTTGAGGCACTATAGAACATGCTCCAATTAATAGTGAAGCAATTTCGAGCAAGAAAAATGTTTTGGAGAATGCAGCAACCAAAAGTGCGAGTATAGCTAAAGCTGAGATAATTAAAATCTGCTTTTTCCGCTCAAACATATCGCCCAGGGGCACAAGAAGGAATAAGCCCAAAGCATAACCAATTTGAGTTAAATAGGTAATTCTACCAGCAACACTTTCTGAAAGATTGAAATCTTTTGCCACTAAAATTACCAGCGGCTGGCAATAGTAAATATTCGCAACGATTAAACCCGTGCAAAAGGCCATTAAAATAACATCAGCTCGTTTTAACATATGTAAAGGATGTAAAATGGATTAATATGTATAATGTAAAATGGATGATGGTTGTGTCCTCCACTTACATTATCTTATGTAAAATGTAGAGATGTAAAATGGATGATAGAACTTCCGCCTCACTCTTATTAGAATAATCATAGCAAATTTAGGATACATAAAAAATGTAAAATGTTATAAATGGATGATGGAGCTTCGGAGTTACTCATGTTAGATTAAACATAGCAAATTAGGGATATATAAAGGATTTAAAATGTTAAAATGGATGATGGTTGTTTACTACATTGGCCATCTTCCCTTTTCCATCTTCCATCATCCCTTACCCATCATCCATTTTCCCTTTCCCATCTTCCATCTCCCATCCCTACAAAGGTATATTTCCGTGTTTTTTTCTTGGATTATTTACAACTTTATTTTCAAGCATTTTGAAAGCTTTAATCAATTTAATCCTTGTTTGGGCAGGTTCGATAACTTCATCAACAAAACCACGTTCGGCTGCCCGGTATGGGTTTGCGAAAATATCTGAATATAGTTTTTCTTTTTCCAGCCATTTTTCTTGGGGGTTTTCTGCTGTAGTGATTTCCCTTTTAAAGATAATTTCTGCTGCTCCTTTAGCACCCATTACAGCAATTTCGGCACTTGGCCATGCATAATTCATATCTGCACCAATATGTTTACTGTTCATAACATCATAAGCACCGCCATAAGCTTTTCTGGTAATTACCGTAATTCTTGGAACGGTAGCTTCGCTGAAAGCATAAAGCAATTTTGCACCATTTGTAATAATTCCATTCCATTCTTGGTCGGTACCCGGAAGAAAACCAGGAACATCTTCAAAAACCAATAGGGGGATATTAAAGCAATCGCAAAAACGCACAAAACGAGCCGCCTTTGTTGATGAATTGCTATCTAAAACGCCAGCCAAATAAGCAGGTTGATTGGCCACAATGCCAATACTTCTACCCGCTAAGCGGGCAAAACCTACCACAATATTTTCTGCAAATGCTTCATGAACCTCTAAAAAGCTTTCCGTATCAACTACTACAGAAATTATTTCTCTAATATCATAAGGTTGAGAAGCATTTTGAGGCATAAAAGTATTTAACTCAGGCCTGCTTTCATCTGTTGATTCGTATGGCAATTGTTCTGCCATTTCCTCACAATTTTGAGGCATATAACTCAACAGTTTTTTAACATGTGTAATGGCATCAATTTCATTGGCACAAGCAAAATGCGTAACGCCAGATTTTGTAGCATGCGTATTTGCACCACCTAATTCTTCTGAAGTTACTTCTTCATGTGTTACCGTTTTTACAACATTTGGTCCGGTTACAAACATATAGGAAGTATTTTCAACCATCAAAATAAAATCGGTAATGGCCGGCGAATATACTGCGCCGCCAGCACATGGACCCATAATTGCCGATAGCTGTGGGATAACACCAGAAGCCTGAACATTTTTGTAAAATATATCGGCATAGCCACCTAATGAAACAACACCTTCCTGAATTCTGGCACCACCACTATCGTTTAGGCCGATTAAAGGAGCGCCATTCTTCATCGCCATATCCATCAGCTTACATATTTTTTCGGCATGCGTTTCTGATAATGAACCGCCAAAAACGGTAAAATCTTGAGAAAAAACGTAAGTTAAGCGACCATTAATGGTTCCATATCCGGTAATAACGCCATCACCCAAATACTTTTCTCGTTCCATACCAAAATCGGTACTGCGGTGGGTAACCATCATCCCAATTTCTTCAAAACTTCCTTCATCCATTAAGAAGTGTATGCGTTCTCTGGCTGTTAATTTCCCCTTCTTATGCTGACTATCAATTCGTGCTTGTCCGCCGCCAAGGTTGGCCTGATTTATTTTATCTTGAAGTAATGCTATTTTCTTATCCATATTTATGAAACGAGATTTTAAAATTAGAAATAACAATTGGTATTGCAAGTTTAGCGAGAGAAGATTTAGGTGTATGAAAAAGATTTTACAATCTGGTTTTTGCTCTATAAAAAATCCTTTTCGATTAAAAAATATCTAACTCATTAAACAACAATTACAATACGGTTTGCTATATTTTTACAAATATATTTCGGGCTATTGCATTGAAAAACCAATTATCCGACTAATTTTGTAAAGCACATTAGAATAGCATTAGAAAACAAAATGTTTTTAAGAAAGTACAAATATTTAATCGTCGCGGCATTTATGCTAATCTTCAGTGCGAAGATGGTAATATCTGGTGCGCCTGTTTTTTGTGCTAGTATTGATAAAGAAATCATGAATGCCGTTATTATGCAAATTGAATTGGAGCATGATGGCGGTAAGGATTCTGGAAAGGAACCTATCAAATATTCGGATTTTAAATACGTTGAATTAAGTCACCCGATTTTTTCTTATGAGTTTTCTTCAAGCCATTTCTTTTTGAAGAGCAGTTTTATAGAACATTTTAAAAGATATGTAGATCCATATCACGCTATTGTACCAACACCGCCGCCCAACTTTATCTAGTAATAAGGTGTTATAAGAGTATTTTACTTTATAAATTTTAGGGCTTGGCCCTTTAATCTATTGTTCTTTTAAAAGATACAATTCTAACATCACGATTTATTCTTAAAATTTACAAGATAATTATATCGTTATGCAAAAGTTTAACCCAGCCTTTTCAGGCTCGGATGTCAAGAAATATTTTCTTAAGAAGAATTTAAAAAAAGATTTACCTGCAAGTATTGTAGTTTTTTTAGTGGCCTTACCGCTGTGTTTAGGTATTGCATTAGCATCGGGTGCGCCTTTATTTGCCGGATTGGTTACTGGTATTATTGGTGGTATAGTAGTTGCTTCATTCAGTGGTTCGCAATTAAGTGTTAGTGGCCCGGCTGCGGGTTTAACAGTTATTGTGTTGGGTGCCATCACATCATTAGGTAGCTACCCAACCTTTTTACTGGCGGTAGTTTTGGCAGGAGTTTTCCAATTAATTTTAGGTTTAGTAAAAGCCGGTACAATTGGTAATTACTTTCCATCGAGTGTTATAGAAGGCATGCTAGCGGCAATTGGTTTAATACTTATTTTAAAACAGCTTCCGCATGCTTTAGGTGTAGATACCGATTTTAGTGGCGATGAGGGTTTCTTTCAACAAGATCATGAAAATACATTTTCTGCAATATCAGCAGCACTTGGGCATTTCAGTTTAGCTGCGGTTGTAATTAGCCTTTTGTCGATTGCAATATTAATTATTTGGCCTAAATTCCCAAAGCTGGCAATCGTTCCGGCGCCACTTTTAGTCGTTTTATTGGGTGTTATAGGCAGTTTTGTTTTTGCAGGAACCGACTACGCACTTAGAGCCGACCAGATTGTTAAAATACCTGTTGTTGGTGGATTTGGCGAATTTATGGGTTTGTTCACAATGCCCGATTTTTCTCAACTAGCCAATAAAAATGTATATATCGTGGCGGCAACCATTGCCGTTGTAGCAAGTTTGGAAACTTTATTAAGTATCGAAGCCATCGATAAAATAGATCCAATTAAACGCGTTTCGCCAACCAACAGAGAATTAATTGCCCAAGGTATTGGAAATATGGCAAGTGGTATGGTGGGTGGTTTACCAATGACGTCGGTTATTGTTCGTAGTTCGGCAAACGTTAATGCTGGTGGCAGAACGAAAATGTCGGCTATTTTTCATGGTACCTGGTTATTGTTATCGCTATTGTTTATCCCGCAGGTCATTAACATGATTCCACTTTCTTGTCTTGCAGCAATTTTATTGGTAACCGGTTATAAATTGACCAGAATCAGCCTTTTTAAACACATGTATCATAAAGGCTGGGATCAGTTTGTACCTTTTGTAGTTACAATTGTAGCGGTATTGTTTACCGATTTATTAAAAGGCGTTGCAGTTGGTATGTTGGTTTCTATCTTCTATTTACTAAGAACTAACATGCGTAATCCTTTCTTCTACAGAATTACAAATGAAGGCGATAAAAAGAATATCAGAATAAAGCTTGCAGAAGAAGTGTCGTTCTTAAACAAAGCAGCAATCCAGGTGCTATTAACCAATATTCCTAAAGAAACAAATGTAATTATTGATGGTTCCAATGCCAGATTTATTGATCCTGATGTGCTGGAAACCATCTTCAATTATAAGCACAACGCTTACACGAAAGGAATTATTGTTACTTTAGAGCATGTTCAAAAACATTACACTGTGCCTAAATTAACCAATAAAGTTGTTGAGGAGATAAATAGCTAGAAGAACATATTTGAAAAAATAAGGCGAAAGTTTTATCAATTACTTTCGCCTTATTAAAAATCTATTTTTCTTCTGAGTTTGGCATATTGCCTGCATGCCCTTTGTTACCTTTGTCAGCATCTTCACGGGCCTCTTCAGAACCAAAATCTCCCTTTCCGAAATTTCTACCCAAGTTTCCAGCGTCAGATTTTACCTTGTTCTTTTCGTTATTTTCGTCGCTGTGGTGGCGAGGCACTAATCCATCAGGCATATTGGTTGCATCTGCGGCATTGTCAGCATTTTTATCTTTCAAATTTTCGTTATTATCTTTTTGATTGTCCATGATGTTTTCTTTGCCTATAGAACATTTGGAAGTGGCGATAGTTTTAAAGGATTTGGAAATGAATATTTTAAGTAATATGGATTTTGCCTGTTATAAATTAAACTGTTATAAATGTTTTGAATACCAAAAGAATTTGGAAATGAATGGTTCTGTAGTTTTTGGGAAACATCAGTCCCGCCATTCGCTTTATACCGATGAAAAATCGGTATGCTCGCTGCTGTCGGGTTTAAAAACAAAGGTTTGTACACAAAGATGAAAGTTTTAAGAGTTGACAAATTTATAATAAGGAGATTATCAAATTTGTCAACTCAATTATTTTTTCATGACCTCAACCTTAGTCTCAATCCAACTTTAGCCTTAGCCTCATCCTCAATCTTAACCTCAGCCTCAGCCTTAACCCTAATCTAGATTGATATAAATGTTTTGAATACCAAAAGGATTTGGAAATGAATGGTTCTGTAGTTCTTAGGGAACATCAGTCCCGCCATTCGCTTTATACCGATGAAGAATCGGTATGCTCGCTGCTGTCGGGTTTAAAAACAAAGGTTTGTACACAAAGATGAAAGTTTAAAGAGTTGACAAATTTATAATATGGAGATTATCAAATTTGTCAACTCAATTATTTTTGGTTATGATCTTAACCTAAGTTTCAATCCAAGTTTAGCCTTAGCCTTAATCTCAACCTCAGCCCTTAACCTTAATCCTCCGCCAAAAACGGATAGCGATAGTCAGTTGGCGATTCGAAAACTTCTTTAATGGTACGAGGAGAAACCCAACGCAACAAATTAATCATCGAGCCGGCCTTGTCATTTGTACCCGAACCTCTTGCGCCACCAAATGGCTGCTGACCAACAACTGCGCCAGTACATTTATCGTTAATATAAAAATTACCAGCTGAGTTGCGTAAAGCATGAGATGCTTTTTCTATTGCGTACCTATCTTGAGCAATGAAAGCACCAGTTAAAGCATAAGGTGATGTCGTGTCGATAACTTCTAAAATTGAATCAAAATCCTTGTCTGCATAAACATAAACCGTTAAAACCGGACCGAATAATTCTTCGCACATGGTGGTGTATTTCGGGTCATCAACCACTAAAACCGTTGGCTCAATGAAATAACCTTTAGTTTTATCATAATTGCCACCAGCAATAATTTCTACACCCTTATCCTTTTTAGCCTGATCAATGTATTTCGCCAATTTATCAAATGAGCGCTCATCTATAACGGCATTAATAAAATTAGCAAAATCTTCCGTTCCGCCCATTTTAAAGGTTGCCAAATCACGTAGCATAAGTTCTTTAATTTCAGGCCAAAGGCTCTCAGCAATATAAACGCGACTAGCCGCAGAGCATTTTTGTCCCTGGTATTCAAAAGCACCACGAACAATTGCGGTACTTGCTACATTCGTTTGAGCAGATGGATGAACCAGAATAAAATCTTTACCACCTGTTTCGCCAACAATGCGAGGATATGATTTGTATTTATGAATATTTGCACCAATTGTTTTCCAGATTTCTTGGAAAACTTTTGTAGAACCAGTAAAATGGATACCTGCAAAATCCGGATGATTAAATACTACATCACCAGTTTCTGGTCCATCAGCATATATCAGATTGATTACGCCATCAGGTACGCCAGCTTCACGGAAAATTTCCATTAAAAGGTTGGCTGCATAAATTTGAGTATCAGCAGGTTTCCAAACTACAACATTACCCATCATAGCTGCAGATGCAGGTAAATTTGCAGCAATCGCAGTAAAGTTAAAAGGCGTAAGGGCAAATACAAAACCTTCTAAAGGGCGTTGCTCTACACGATTCCAATTACCACGAGGTGAAACAGGAGGCTGTTGTTTATAAATATCAGCCATGTAACTTACGTTAAAACGTAAGAAATCAATCAATTCGCAAGCGGCATCAATTTCTGCCTGATAAGCATTTTTGCTTTGGCCAAGCATGGTTGCCGCATTTAATTTATAACGGTATTTGCCAGCGATTAAATCGGCAGCTTTTAAAAAGATTGCTGCTCTATGTTCCCAGGCAAGGTTTTCCCAATCTTCTTTTGCAGCTAGTGCAGCATCAATAGCTTGAGTAATATGAGTTTTATCGCCAATACTAAATTGCGCTAAAATATGCTGATGATCATGTGGAGCAACAACTTTACCTTTTTTATCGGTATGAATTGCTTTACCGCCAATATACATTGGGATATCTTGTTGATATGAACGGGCATCGGCAAGTGCATCTTTTAAAAGAGTGCGTTCTTTGCTACCCGGAGCATAGTTTAATATAGGTTCGTTTACCGGAGTTGGTACGTTAAAAAATCCTTTAAGCATATTTAATTTTTTATGATTTAGGCAAATATAAGGCTTTTTGGAGTAGGCAATTCTATTCTTCTGTAAAGAAAATAGGGGATGGGATGGAGGGAGGAGCTATCAGTTTTTTTAAAAAGCTATCAAAATATATTTAGATTTCATTATTAACTATAGCTATCTATATTAGTAGCTTTTTTTTCATCATTTCCATAAAGTCTTTTCGATAGGTTTCGCCTATCAAAATCTCAGATGAAATACCTCTTAAGATAATCCTGTTTCCATCTATGGAGATGATTTTATTAACTGCGATGATAAATGACTTTTGAACCCGGATAAAATGTGTTTTAGGCAATCTTTCCTCTACATCCTTCATGGTTAATAGTGCAAGAGTTATAATGCCATTATGGTGCAAAGCAATATAATTTTTCATGCCCTCGATAAAGTCAATTTCTATACCCTATAAAAAAGGCCTTTAGTGTATTTTTTTTATATTGAATTTTTAAATTGGTACTTGTTCATGTTAGGTATGCATCGGCGGAATCTGAAAAGCCTTTAACGAGTAAGAAGATTTAAATAAAAATTAATTATGAAAAATTTAAAATTAGAAAATTTGGGTGTTCAGAAGATGGAGATGAAGGAAATGAAAGAATTAAATGGTGGTAGTTGGTTAAGTAGAGCTTTTGATACCGTTGTAGATGCTCTTGAAGATGTTTATGACTGGGCGCTAAGTCATAATGTTAAATTAGGTGCAGGGAAACAATCCAATTAAATCGTTTGAGTAGTAGGCATTGCCTACTCTCAACTTTAACTTCTAATAAAATGATGCGTTTTAATTTTAGGATATTGATATTAAGATTGATTTTTTTATTAAAGCTATGTTTTATAACTTTTATTTGTAGAGCTCAAACATTTACGTTGGAGGGAAAATTACAAACCGGTAGAGATGTTATAGCAGGAGCTATTATTATTCTTAATAACAGGAATGTTAGCAATTCCAACAACTTAGGTAATTTTAAGATCACGGCGAAAATAGGGGACACTTTAAAAATTAAAAGCCCATTCTATAATGACTTTACAAAAGTTCTAAACGATTCTTTACCTCAAACATTCTTGTTAAATTCGAAGGAGCTTGATTTAGGTGAAGTTAAAATTACCTTCAATAAAAGAAAAACTATAGACTCTTTATTGCTATTGGCATTTTCAAAACTTGATAAAAACGCATATTCTAAACAAGGATTTCTCAGGCAATCAATAACTGAAAATAATTCAAAAATTGTTTTACTGAATGAAGGAGTATTAAATTTTTTTATACCTAAGATTGACGAACTAACCGTTGAGGAGAAAGGATATAAAGCAGTAAAAATAAATATTAAATCTTCCTGTACACCAGTTCAGTTAGCTGATAAAAAGATAATTTTAAATAGCAATCCTCAGGTCAAATTGCGTAGAGGGATCACCCCAGACTATTATTATCACCAGTTAACAGAACATATTCTAACTGAAAGTATTCATGATGATGGAAACTTTATCATTATTAATATAAGGAGCAATTTGCCGAAATTTAGCATAGTTGCAAATTATATTTATACTATTACTAAAGATTCTAACTCATTAAAGCAAATTCAATCTTATGAAGAAGATCAAAGAGGAGACTATTTCTTCATGAATTTTGAATATCTAAATAATGAAGTTATTTCTATTCATTCCAGCGCTAAGCAATTTCGCCAAGGTGTTTTTTATTCTACAAATGACGAATTCTTTTTAAGGCAAAAATTAAGTACGTTCGATTATCCAATAAATTTTAATGCTAATAAATGTGGTTTGCATTTATATAAAGAAACAAGCGATTGTGATGATGTAAAAAAATATAAAGAATTTAATAAAATCGCTGATCAGAAATATTTCTAGTTCAACAAGAATGTTGTTTCAAAAGGAATTTTTATTCAAATTTAAATAAGAAATGAACGCGTCAGTTTCGGGCTTTCTTTTTGAAATACAGCTGCAAGATTAAATATTTGTTTACTGGATAACTACATATACATCATAGATGCCAGAAAAGGTGAAGAAATAAGAGACAGCCGATAAATATTTATTGTATGCAAAAAATATATAAATCTATAGTAAAATGCTTGTTGTTTGTAATAATAATGATTTCCACTATGTGGATAATGGAGAATTTACCTTGGTTAATTAGATTGGTGAATAAATAAAATTCAAATGGAAATCTTGAAGTTTATAAGTCTTTAAAATAATTCTAATTTTAGCTTTTGTTTTATTTGCCCATTAATGATATTGGATTATTTATTTAAATTTTATTCGAAGTACAAAGGCTTTTGCATAAAAGGCATGATTTTAATTTATTTAATTTATAAATTATCATACTTCTTGGGTGCGCAACTTTATACCCTTCTAAACTAATTCTTTCAGTAAGTAATCTTCAATTCAAATGATGTATTTTATTATAAATTAATGAAATTTTAGTAAGTGTAAATCTTTGGTCTAGCAATACCAAAGAGGAAATTAAATTTCTAAAAAACAATTAATGAAGATTATCATTGATCGCAAACTTAAGTGAATAATAAATTGCTGTTTTTTATTGATAATTAAATTATGTGTTTTATAAATTAGAAAAAGAAACTAATACTATAACAGATACACCAAAGCCAAATACCTTCCATGGTGACTTACACAGCCTGGTTTGGTGCTTTTATAATCGAAAAGGTTATCCGGTGCTTCGTAAATAGAAATCTTAATTTCTTCCAGCATACTACAATTTGGCGAGGCAATGGAATGTATAAATGTTGTTTGTAAATCGCTTTTAGTATAATAGGTGCTTCCTTCAATATTTACTTCGCCATAAGCATTGGAATGAATTGTACAGCTTAAACTTTTTGGCGCAAAATTTCGGATGCCAGTTTTACGATTATGAATTTTATACGCGGCTTCTTTCATGCTCCACAATAACCAAACTTTTAAATAGGGATTTTTAGATTTCAGAATACATAGCTGCTCATCATACGTAAAAATTTTTTCTAAAAAACCTTTGCGTTTCCAATTGCTTTGCACTTTGGCGAGGGTAAGATCTACGATGTCATTCCCCAACATTTGTTTGGAGTTTGCTTTCTATTACTTCTACCGTAGCTTTTACCGTTAGCATTTTTGCCATAGAATCATTGTCAATTTCTATCTTAAATTTTTCCTCAATATCAAGCACAATATCTACCAAATTAGCAGAGTTGATTTTTAAGTCGGTAATAAAATCGGTGTTTTCATCAATGTTTTCTAAAGCCAAAGTTTCTTCGCTGTAAGGCTTAATAATGGTTTTTAACTCTGCAATTATCTCTTCTTTACTCATGGTTATATTTTTTTTAAAATCACGCAAACATTTATATCGCCAAAACCAAAACTGGCTTTAGCCAAAATATCAATTTTCTTTTCGATTAATGTTTGTGGAATTCGATTTTCATTAATTAATGCAGTTATCTCGGGATTTAAATCTTCGCAGTTGATGTTTGGGAAAATAAAACCATGTTCCAATTCCAATACTGAAGCAACACATTCGATACTTCCGGCAGCGCTGATACAATGACCTATCATTCCTTTTAAGGAGTTTATGTATGGAAAGTTTTCAGCAGTAGAACCTAGGGCAATTTTCCAGTTTTCAATTTCTAGTGCGTCTTTTGTTGTGGCGGTGAGATGTCCGTTAATCACATCTATTTCACTTGCTTTAATGTTTGCATTTTCTAAGGCTTGCTGAATACATCGTTGTACACTTACAGGATTCGGCGCTGTCATTGTACCTAAACCTCGTTGGCCGCCAGAATTTAAATGTCCACCTAAAACTTCAGCATAAATTTTTGCATTTCTTGCTAAAGCCGAATCAAGTGATTCTAAAACGAATGCTCCGGCGCCACTTCCTGGTACAAAGCCACTAGCCGTTAAGCTCATTGGTCTGCTGCCTTTTTCAGGCTCATTGTTATGCTTAAATGTACAAACTTTCATGGCGTCAAAGCCACCCCAAATGTATGGGCCACTATCGCTGGTACTACCTGCAAGCATTCGTTTTGCTTGTCCTGATTTTATCCTTTCGTAGGCTAGCAAAAGGCTTTCTGCGCCGGTAGCACACGCTGAAGAGTTTGTGCTAACCTGATTACCAAAACCTAATTTGCCACTTATAAAAGCACTTACGCCACTCGCCATGGTTTGTATAACAACAGAACTTCCAAGCTTGCGGATTTCCATGTCATCGATTTTATTAATCGCCCACCTAAATTTATCAATTCCGGAGGTTCCGGTACCGAAAATTGTTCCACTATCCCAATCCGGACTATCATCGCTACTCCTTTCCAAACCTGCATCTTTCCATGCATCCAAACCTGCTATAACACCATAAATAATACCCGTACTATTTAAATTTCGGAGTTCTAAGGGTGTAAAGTATTGTGCAATTCTTTCCTCGCTAATCGGAGGTTTCCCCGCAATTTGACATGAAAAACCAAGTGCTTCAAGGTCAGGCTGATGTGTAATTCCTGAAATTCCATTTTTTATCGAATCGGTAAAATCAGAAATAGTTGTCCCATTCGGAGCACAAATGCCTAAACCGGTAATTACTACTCTATTGTTCATTAAGATTAGAAATTAACATTCCCGAAATGGTTCCTTTGCAAATAATATTTCCAGTTTCATCTTCCATTTTTACCCTACAGCTTAATTTATTAAAGCGAAAATATATCTTTTCGCTTATTACTTTAACCTTATCTCCTGGGTAAACTGGCTTTAAAAAATCTATTGAGCTTGATGTCATCGCTAGTGATGCTTTCTGCATATCTAAATCATCTTTAAGCAAATACAAACCTAAACATACCAAGCCAATTTGGGCCAAAGTTTCGGTTAAAATTACCGCCGGAGTTACAGGTGAATTTTTGAAATGGCTATCGTAAAAGTATAAATTTTCCTTGTAGGTATATCTTCCCACAACTCCATTTTCATTAACATCTAACAACTCATCAACAAACAAAAAGTCTTTTCCGTAAGGTAGTTTTTTAAGTATCTCCTGATGATTCATATTACCACTGTAAAAGAATTCTTTGGGCAGAAAATCCTGGTCCGAAGCTTAGCATTAAACCTTTTTCTCCTGCTTTTGGATTTTTATCCATATAACTTTCTAAAACATATAAAACGGTGGCACTACTCATGTTGCCATAAAGGCGTAAAATCTCTTTTGTTTCGTTTATGTCTTTGCCTAATTTTCCAAAAAGTTCTTCAACAACCTGAATAATTTTTTTTCCTCCGGGATGAAATATCAGATGGTCAATGTCCTTAATCTCCAAATTACTTTTTTTCAAAAATGGATGAATAATTTCTGGGAAATGAGAGGCAATTGTTTCAGGTACTTCAACATCCAATACCATTTGTAAGCCGGTGTTGGTTAATTTAAAACCCATCATTTCTTCTGCATCATAGAAATGGTACATCTCTTCGGCTAATATTTCTGGTCCTTTGTCTTCGTCATTCGAACTTAGTAAAACGCAAGCGGCACCATCTCCAAAAATAGCAGCACTAACGATATTCGCCATCGAAAAATCGTTAAGCTGAAAAGTTGCCGTTGGCGATTCTACTGCTATAACTGCAGCCCTTTTGCCTGGATTTGCCTGTAAGAAGTTTTTTGCATAAATCATTCCCGAAACGCCTGCCGCACAACCCATTTCTGTAACAGGCAAACGAACAATATCCTGGCGCAGTTTAAGTGCGTTAATCAAATAGGCATCCAAAGAAGGAATCATTATTCCGGTACAGCTAACCGTAATGATATAATCTAAATCCTTTGGTTGCCATCCTGCTTTTTCTAGTGCAGTTTCTAAGCATTTTGTGCCAAGTTTTATGCCTTCTCTTATGTAAATGTCATTTCGTTTTTCAAAGCTTAGATCGCTAAATACTTCTTCGGGCGACATGAATGAGTAGCGTTTATCAACTGCTGCACCTTCAAAAATTTTTTTAACTTTTCTAATAAAACGCTCATCCTGGTCTTTTAGCCAAACATCTAAAAAAGGTATTATATCTTCTGTAGCTCTCCAAAATTCGGGTAATGCTTTACCAATTGCTTTTACAATTACACTCATATCGTTTTAATTATCCATTGGTATCGAAAAGCCCATTTCCATTTAATGGAGCTATGTTTTAAATTTAGTATTTTAGTGTATTTCTGTAAATCTGCTTTCTTAAATCCACGTAAAATAGATACCAATCCATCTTCTCTAGACATATCATTTAACCTAAAAACAAAGCATAATGCCTTGAATAGTCGATATGCTAATGCACTTCTTTCTAAATCGTTTATTACAATTCCTAGCCTTGCTGATGCAATAAAGTCTGTTAATAATTTAATAATTTCATCATCTTTAAAATGATGTAAGGTTAGTGTGCAAAGCAAAATGTCGTTTGTTTCATCTCTCAATGTCCCATCGAAAATATCACTGCATTGGTAAGATATGTTTGCATAATTTTTAGATAGACTTTCAGCATGTTCGATGGTAAATTTATTGGCATCGATACCTTTTAAAATGAAATTTAACCCATTTGCACTTGCATAATCTGCTAAAGCCCTAAGCATATCGCCATTGCCACAACCTATATCTGTAATACGTATAACTTCAGTCTGCGGTTTGCCTTTTAATAAAGTTTTAACTCCGTCAAGCGTAACCTTATTGCCTCCTAATAA
Organism: Pedobacter jejuensis; assembly: GCF_003725795.1. GTDB lineage: Bacteria > Bacteroidota > Bacteroidia > Sphingobacteriales > Sphingobacteriaceae > Pedobacter > Pedobacter jejuensis. The sequence continues at coordinate 17,188 of NZ_RBEE01000005.1, forward strand.
TTGATTAATGCTTGCAATTTTATCCAAAGCATCTCTCAAAATTTCTCCCTCCATTTGGAAATCATCCATCAATTCGGGCGCATTGCTTCTATAGCTTGTATCTATCGCCATTAATTTGGTATTGTAATTGGTTTCCCATGAGTGTTTCTAATGATTTTATTTAATACAAATGGCATACTGGTAATGGCCTTCATGGCAAAATTTTCAAACGTTTTGTTACTTAAAATAGAACTGAGTATTCGCCCCATTTGTAATCTGTTGCTAAATAATTTTTTCCAGCTAAATTCATAAACCTTCTCCAATTCTATTCTTGAAGCAATTTCGCCATTATGGTATTGAATTAATAGTTCTGAAACTATTTTTGCACTGTGAATAGCCATAGCCATACCGTTTCCGCAAAGCGGATGTATCAATCCTGCAGTATCGCCAATCATTAAAATATGATTGAAAACGGGTTCTTTAGCTTCGAAAGAAATCTGACTTATGGTTAATGGCACATCAAAAATCATCGTAGCATTTTCAAAAATAGCTTTGAGGTTTTTATTTTTGTAAAGCACATTTTCTTGATATGCTTCAATGCTTTTATGTTTTTTAAAGCTATTGTAATCTGCTAAATAACAGATGTTTAAATTATTATTTTCTACTTTTGAAACACCGCAATAACCACCTGCAAAATTGTTCAGGCTAACCAGGTTATCATCAAAATTAGAATTGTAATGTGCTTTAACGGCTAGGAAAGGGGATTTTTTAGTAATGAATCTACGTTCCAACTTAACATCTATAGTTGCCCTTTTACCATAGGCGCCAATAACATGGTTTGCCTTAAAGTGTTTGCCATTTGAGGTTTCAACATTAAATATGTTGTCTACAAATTTTATAGTTAATACCGCATCAGTTATAATGTTAACGCCATTTTTAATTGCTTTATGGTATAGAAACTCATCAATAGCATAGCGGCTTAACCCAATGCCACCTAGTGGCAGTTTTGTATTAACCGATTTACCAGAATTTGAAGTGAATTGTAAAGTGGTAATTTTGGCAGGAAATAGTTCATCTAAATCAATATTTAACCAATCGAAATATGGTAAAATCTCGTTTGAGATGTATTCACCGCAAACTTTATGATGAGGGTAAGTTTGTTTTTCTATTAAAGTTACCGCTAAACCGAAATGTTGAAGATGAATTGCAGCAGTTAAGCCAGCTAATCCACCACCAATAATTAAAATTTCTGTTTCTAGGGGCATATAATCGAAAGGATAATACAAGGTAACACTTTAAATTAACCTTTGTTAGGGAATTTTGACGATTAATAGCCAATATCAGATTTATCAAACGTGTACGCTTACCTATTACTCGTCTCTGTCATATTTAAATCTGTATCAAAAGGACTTTTAGTAAATGGATAAATGGATTGTTTAACAAATCCTTTCGGGTAAGCAGCCTCATGAACCCCAGTGCCTGCTGGCCATTTTTTCCCGGGTAAATAATAGGTGCCAAAAATCATATCAATAAAAGGAAATATGGATGCAAAGTTATGCCCATAATATTTTGGATCTTCACAGTGATGCCAATGATGGTACTGTGGCGTAGTGAAAATGTATTTTAACGGACCAAAGTTAATTCTGGTATTAGCATGAATTAATACCGCATGAATGGCTATAAAAATGATATATGTATTAAATACCGCAGACGAAAATCCCAAAATATATAATGGTATAAATGTCATAGCTCTGGTAAAGAAAATATCAATAAAATGTGTCCGACTCCCGGCTAACCAATCCATATTTTGTGTAGAATGATGTATGGAATGGAAACGCCATAATGAAACACGAGTATGAAAAAAACGATGCGCCCAGTATTGAAACAAATCTGTTGTAAAGAATGCTAAAAACAGAGCCAGTGCAAATGGCAAACTTTGCACCCAAATATGAAGTTTATCTAATCCAATCCAACCAAAGAAAATTATGGCTGGTTTTTGGGTTACAATGCCAAAAAATTGTATAAATAAATGACTAATTACAAAGTAGGTTAAATCAGTTCGCCATTCTTCGTGGAATTTAGTTTGGTTTTTGTTTTTTGGGAAAAATAGTTCGAGCGGTACAAAAATAGCCACCATTAAGAGTAGATCCAATATCATCCAATCTAAGCCAAAATGCCACCTCGATTTCGCCACATCTCTACCTTCAACGCTTAAAGCGCCTAAAATTATGGCCAGTGATGATAAAGCAAATCCAGGCCAGCCCCACTTAAATTTTTTACTTAAGATTACGCTCAAGGCTGCAAAAAAGAATGAAGCAATTATGCCACCAAGCATCAGAGCCTCCATGCTATCTTTGGTGTAAATCTCTCTAAATTCTGGGGTGGTAAGTTTTTCAGGATAATGAAAGCAAAGAATTCCTAGCAATGCTAACACAGCTAAAAATATAGAGAGATAACCACTTATTTGACCTTGACCAATTACTAAACGCTTATTTGAAGGCATTAATTAAATTTTTCTTAAACTGTTAATCACAAATATTCATTCAATTTATGCTAAATGAATCAATACTTTTATGTTAATATTTAGTGGGATAGATAACAAATAGGGATTATACAAGGATACTGCAATAGCTAAACTTTGTAAGCAAACAAATTAAAATAAATATTTTGTTAAAAACAAGCAAACATTTTTTTAAGGTAGTAGTTGCATTAATGTGTATCGCAAAAAGCGATGCCTCAATATTTTATTTAATCAGTATTTTTGAAAACCATTTGTTATGCTACTTAACTACTTACGACTTCTTCTGCTTCCTTTTTCGCTAATTTATGGCTTGGCCATAACGCTTCGTAAAAAACTTTATGATTGGGGTATTATGCGTTCGGTTAAATTTGATTTGCCGGTAATTTGCGTTGGCAATTTGGCCGTTGGCGGTTCAGGAAAAACGCCTACAACCGAATATTTGGTTAAACTTTTAGCTGATTATAAAATTGCCATTTTAAGTAGAGGTTACGGACGAAAAACAAAAGGATACATTTTGGCTGATGCCAATGCAACTGCCGAAACCATTGGCGACGAACCTTTACAATATTTTAATAAACTAAAAGATGTAACTGTTGCTGTTTGCGAAGATAGGGTAGAGGGCATAAATCAATTAAAAGAAACACACGATTTAATTATTCTTGATGATGCTTTTCAACATCGTGCCGTTCGTGCTGGTTTTAATATTTTGTTGTTCGAATTTAGAAAATTAGGGACGTTACAGTTTTTATTACCCGCCGGAAATTTGAGAGATGTTTTTTCTTCGCGAAAAAGGGCTGATGTTTTATTGGTTACAAAATCTCCTGTACCCTTATTGCATGTGGCTCAACAAGCATCAATAAACGAGTTGCAGCCAAACAGCAATCAACCTGTATTGCATTCGTATCTTAAATATGGTGACTTACAGCACTTACATAATGATACCGTGTTGCCATTAGATTCAATCAAAAATTTTGAGATTTTTCTTTTAACAGGCATTGCAAATCCAGAACCCTTAATTGAAGAATTACAAAAATATTCTGATAACATTCATCACGAAGAATTTCCCGATCATCATACATTTTCATCTGCTGAAATACTAAAATTTAGAACGGCTTTTGATAAATCTACCAATGCTGAAAAAATTATCATAACAACAGAAAAGGATAGTCAGCGTTTAAGAGCTATTGCATTAGATAATTTGCCTGCAAATTTACCAATATACTTTTTGCCCATTGAGGTTGAATTATTTGAAGAAGATAAGATTACCTTTGATGAACTTATTTTAAACTATGTTAAGAGCAATAGAAGAAACAGTTGAATATATAAAACGTAAAACTGAAAATTTTAAACCAGAAATCGGGATAATTTTAGGTACCGGTTTGGGTGGTTTAGTTAAAGAGATTGAAGTACAATTTCAATTAATGTACTCCAATATTCCTAATTTCCCAATTTCTACCTTAGAGTTTCATAGCGGTAAATTAATTTTTGGAACTTTAAACGGGAAAAAAATTATAGCCATGCAAGGTCGTTTGCATTATTACGAAGGCTATAGCATGCAACAAATTACTTTTCCGGTAAGGGTAATGAAAGGCTTGGGTATCGAAAACCTAATTGTATCAAATGCTGCGGGTTCTATAAATCCAGAATTTAAAAAGGGCGATTTGATGATTATTGAAGATCATATCAACCTCCAGCCCGATAACCCACTTCGGGGATTAATTGAAAGCGAGTTAGGACCTCGCTTTCCTGATATGAGCCAGCCCTATAAAAAAACTATCATAGCTAAAGCCCTAGAAATTGCAAAAAATATTAATGTAAAATGCCATAAAGGCGTTTATGTAGCCGTTTCGGGCCCAAATTTGGAAACCAAAGCAGAATATAAATACCTTCGCTTAATTGGTGCCGATGCGGTTGGAATGAGTACAGTTCCCGAAGTGATAGTTGCCAACCATGCAGGTTTGCCTGTATTCGCAATTTCCGTATTAACTGATGAAGGTTTTCCGGAAGATTTGCAACCTTTCAACTTAGATGAAATCTTGGAAGCCGCTGCAAAGGCAGAACCTAAAATGACAGAAATTTTAATCAAACTAATTGCCGGATTATAAAATGCGTAAAGTTGTATTATTCTGTTTTGTAGTTCTCCTGTTTATCGGTGCAAATGATGTATTGGCGCAAGATTTGAAAACGAATGTTGGGAATAATAAAGAACTCGATTCTTTACGTAAAAAAGAAGAAGGCGCCAAAGATTCTATCGTGTATAACGCCAAATATATTCGTTTTACAAAACTATCCTTAAGTAAAGATAGCATTGTGCTTTTGCCTCTTGATACTTCAACAACTAATATTCAGAATTACAGCCCTGTAATGCAGCCTAAACATCCTACCATTACAACAGGTAGCATGGGTCAGGTTGCAAGGCCTTTACTGTATGAGCCGTCTAAAAGAATCGGTTTTGATGTTGGTTTTCATTCTTTAGATTATTACGCATTAACACCCGAAGATATAATATATTACCAGGCTAGGTCGCCATTTACCAGTTTGTATTTAATAAGTGCTGGTCAAAAGGAACAGATGTTTAAAGGAACGCACAGTCAGAACATTAAGAAAAACTGGAATGCAGGTTTTAATTTTAACCGAATGGATTCTCGTGGCTTTTATAGCAGACAGAGAGGAGATAATTTAAATATCGCTTTGTTCAGCTGGTACCAATCGCCAAGTAAAAGGTATAATATGTGGGCCTCGGCTATTTTTAATACTATGCGAGCATTCGAAAACGGCGGTGTTAGAAGTGATAGTAGTATTTTTGAATCAGGTTATGATAAAATTAGCAGAGATGCTGAAGCAACACGTTTATCAACAGCCAGAAATCTTTATCGTAAAAACACCATATTCTTAAAACAAACGTATTACGTTGGTCGCATTGATAGTTCAACTACGATAAATGGCTCTGTTCAGCCAACAAATAAAATAAGTTATACTGTAGAATACAATAACGATAGCTACGATTTTTCTAAGAATGAATCCGACGATAATACAGTAATTCCACGAGCTTTAACCAAAAGTGATGGACTTGTAGATGCTACATTCACGAACGATTCTACACATGTGCAGCATGTAAAAAATGAATTTATTTATAGTTTCTTTTTACGTCCGAAAAATTCATCCGTAATAAAAAATGAATTAAAGATTGATGCAGGTATTCGTCATGATTATTATCAATACAATTCATTGGGCTTAAGAAGCACTGGTGCAACCTATGATACCCGCTCTTTTGGTTTTCAAAATATAACTGTATTGGGTGTTTTGGGTTATCGCCTTACCAATAATATTGATTTAAATCTGGATGTTCAGCAGATTTTTCAGGGTAGAAATGCAGGCGATTATTTGTACGAAGCTAAAAGCAGAATTGCTTTAAGTAAAACCATCGGAAGAATAGAAGTTGGAGCTTATCTTCAAAATCAATCGCCATCAGAACTTTTTAATTACTATAATGGAAACCATTTTGTGTGGATAAATTCTGATTTAAAAAACACTAAAGTCGCAAATCTATCATTCAACTACATCAATGATAAGTTAATGCTCGAAGCCGGAGCAAAGTATTTCTTAAACAGTAATTACTTATATTTTGGTTCATCAATAACAGGTATAAACAATTTTAATATTAAACCGTTACAGGAAACAGAAGATATCAGTTTGATAAGACTTGATGTATCGAAAAAATGGCGTTTTGGAAAATTTGTTTTGGAAAATTATTTAGCGTATCAAAAAACAGATAACGAAAGTGTTTTAAGAACACCAGAATTTTACACCTGTAATAGCGTGTATTTCGACCAGACCTTCTTCAAAGTATTGAAAACAAACATAGGTTTCGATGTTAGATACAACACTGCCTATGCAAATTACGCATACTCTCCGGCGCTGTCGCAATTCTATGTTAACGATGCTGATGTTTTAAAATCCACACCGGTAATTGATGTTTTTTTAAAGGCAAACTTAAAGCGTGCTAATATTTTTGTGAAATACGATTATCTGAACCAAGGTTTAATATCGCCTGGATATTTTACTGTAAATCGCTATCCAATGCCAGATGCATTGTTAAAATTTGGTGTAACCTGGAATTTTTACGATTAATTTCATTGGCATAAAAAAAGCGTCCCGATTTTGAATCGGGACGCTTTCCTTTGTAAGCAGGTTGTTTAGAATGAATAACCTACTGTAAAACCTAATACACGGTTAGTTAATTTGCTATCACCAACTCTAGAATCTTTAGCAATTAAATTAGAAAGACCTAAACCATAGTTAGCACCAACTAAGAAACCTGACGTTGTACGGTAAGCTAAACCGAAGTTAGCACCAAAATCGGTACTGCCATAGTTCTTGTCTGTTGTGCTACCAAACGATAAATCATTCTCATTTGAACCATTTACAACAGTACTAGTATTTGTAGTGTTGTTTAATGTAGTAGTAGTACTTTCTATTTTGTTTTTACCAGAAATGTTGAAACCAACATATGGACCAGCACTAATTTGAACTGCACCAGCATCACCTGTAGGGATTCTGAATACTGCATTGATTGGCACTTCAATAGCCATTAAGCTTGTTTTGTTAGTAGAAACGTTAGTTACTGTAGTATTACCAACAGTGTTAGCAATTGTTGATTCGAATTTGGCACCTTTGTTTTGCAATGAAATTCCTGGTTGGATAAAGAAATTGTTTCCAACACCAAAATCTGCAAAAGCTGTAACATTGAAACCTACATTATCTTTAACATTATCGTTAAAAGAATCAGAACCAGTGGTACCGCTTGAGTGAAATCTTGCTAAGTTAACACCAGCTTTTAATCCAAATCTTGCATCAGAACCTGACATTGTGTTTTGTGCAAAAGCACCTGTTGCTAATAAAATAACCGACGCACTTAATAATAACTTTTTCATAATATTTTTTCTTTTAGGTAAAGAATCTTGTTTTTAAATTTTATAGGTCGAAACCTTGTTAATTAACAGCCCCATTTCCAAAAGCTATGCCAAAGTATCATGCCTGTTACAAATTTAGCTGTTAAAATGTTGGTTTACAGCGTATTTTTTTAATCATTTTATTTATAATGTGCTATTTCTTGTACCAAATGCCACCTTAAAAAAGCTGTATAGAAATCAGGAATAGTTGAAAAAGCGAAGTGTTTTATATTCATTGAAATTAGTTTTCTGAGCACAATTTTTTCGGGAGATCAATACTTATGTGTAACTCTGCGTTTCTGCGGCAAACAAATAGGAAAAAATAATAGCCACAGAAACACAGAAGGCACGGAAATACATATATAATTTCTAAACAGAAATAATAACTAAATCGCTAAATTCGTGATTAAGTCTTTTGAGGTTTCTTCTTTGCAGCGGGAAACAAAACATTATTCAAGATCAATCTGTAACCTGCAGAATTGGGGTGTAAATTTAAATCAGTAGGAGGATCACCAACAGCGTGCTGATAATCTTCTGGATCATGCCCGCCATAAAACGTAAACTGGCCTTTACCAATTTCACCATGTAAATACCTAACTTCTGCGGCACCTTTATTTTCACCCAAAACGGTAACACTTGTTTTAATTAAATTCTTTCTGAAAGCTGTGGTTTGCCCCATAAAACCTTTGATAACTTTATCATGATTTTGGGTGAGCATCGTTGGAACCAAATCCCATTTGGCGGAGAAATCAAATAAAGTGAAATAATCGTTCGATTCATTTAAACCTCGGTTATTTGTTACATCAATATCCGAAAATTCATAATTCATTGGATTGTTGTCTAACTTAAAATTTTGAAAAGCCAGTGTTTTATTAAAATCTAGCTTCGCCTGAGCATTCGGATCTGCACCATCACCATCAAACATAGCTGCGCAAATATCTATACCTTCTGCTGCTAGAGCGATGTCAAAACTATCTGTTCCAGAACACATTGCAAACATAAAACCTCCACCCGCACAATATTCTTTAATATGCTTTGCAACTGCCAATTTCATTTCCGAAACCTTTTTGTAACCCAGTCTCTTAGCCAATGCTTCCTGGCTTTTAACGTCTTCCTGATACCAGGTTGCATACCTGAATGATGACCAAAAACGTCCATATTGACCAGTAAAATCCTCATGGTGTAGATGTAACCAATCGTATTTGCTCAACTTATCCTGTAAAATATCATCATCATAAATCACATCATAAGGAATTTCGGCATAGGTGAGCACAAGTGTTACAGCATCATCCCAAGGAAGTTTGCTTTTGGGTGAATAAACAGCGATTTTAGGTGTTTTCTCTAACTTAACCATTTCCATATTCACCGATGGGTCACTAATTTCGTTCAATAGATTAACAACTTTACCATCAGCTAAAACTTCATAAGAAACACCTCTAATTTTGCATTCATCTTCTACCGTCTTATTGTATTTGATTAAAAAGCTCCCTCCTCTATAATTCAGAAGCCAATCTACTTCAGCTTGTTTGCTAACTGTCCAGTATGCAATTCCATAAGCCTTAAGGTGGTTTTTTTGGTCTTCATCCATATAAATTAATAAAGATGATGCTTTTGCCCACAACCCTAACAGCAAGCAGAAAACTAAAATGAAATACTTTTTCTTAATCAACATATTTACATAAAACACTAAAATACCTGATTTAGTCTGTTTATTAAAATTTTAATGATTTATATGCTTGCCTTTATTCTTGGATTGGTTTCAGGTTAATTTAAAGATGCTTAACAATTAATTGCTTTTATAAAGCAGAAAGAAATGATTGATGCGTTTGGTGCAGAACTGCAGTTTCCGAAAGTTTATAAACTTATTTTCCAAAAATTACAATAGTTCTATTTCCATAAATGTATTTTACCGCAGAGTTTGCAAAGGAATTCACAAAGAACACAAAGCTAGGCAGATAATTCTTTACCATATAAGATATTTAAGAACATATAAGCTTGCCCCCTAAAAACTAACCGAAGAAATCTTACCTCTGTTCTTAAACCTGACAGAAGCGGCAGCCCCGAGTTTTTTACGAGGGCTACAGCGTATGGCGGGGCTGAGGTTTCCGAAAAGCTTATTAGCGTTGTTTTCTAAAATTAAAATAGTTCAATCTACCTAAATGTATTTTACCGCAGAGGTCGCAAAGGAATTCACAGAGAACACAAAGCTAGGCAGATAATTCTTTACCATATAAGACATTTAAGGACACATAAGCCTTGTTTTCTAAAAATTAAATAGTTAGCATTAAATGTATTTTACCGCAGAGTTTGCAAAGGAATTATCAGAGAATACAAAGCTAGGCAGATAATTCTTTACCATATAAGACATTTAAGAACATATAAGCTTGCTCCTAGAAACTAACCGAAGAAAATCTTAACACTGTTTTTAAACCCGATAAAAGCGGCAGCCCCGAATTTTTCTATGAGGGCTACAGCGATTAGCGGGACTACAGTTCCCGAATGGCTTCTTTACCCTGCTTTCCAAAAAATTAAAATAGTTCAATCTTCCTAATTTACCACAGAGTTCGCAAAGGAATGCACAGAGGGCACAAAGTTAGGTAGATAATTGTTTACCATATAAGACATTTAAGAACATATAAGCTTGCCCCTAAAAACTAACCGAAGAAAATATTACCTCTGTTTTTAAACCAGACAGAAGCGGCAGCCCCGAGTTTTTTACGAGGGCTACAGCGTATGGCGGGGCTGAAGATTCCAAGAATTACTTTACCGCTCATTTACACAATATTCTAGTTTTCAGAAAATTTGAAGTATTATTTGCAATTTAAATCTTTAAAGATGTTCTATTTATACAATTTTGTTATTTTTGCTGTTCCTTAAAAAGTTTAATAGCCATTAAGGTAATTTTAATAATAAAAATCGATATGAGTAAAGCAATAATAAAAACCGAAAAAGGCAATATAACTGTAGAGTTCTTTGAAAAAGATGCTCCAAAGGCAGTAGCAAATTTTAAAAAATTAGCAAGCGAAGGATTTTATGATGGTGTTACATTTCACCGTGTAATTCCGAATTTTATGGTTCAAACAGGTTGCCCTAATTCGAAAGATGGAGCAACTGGAATGCCAGGTACTGGTGGTCCGGGTTACAAAATTGATTGTGAATTGGATGGAGAAAATCAATATCACGATCGTGGTGTGTTATCAATGGCGCATGCAGGTCGCAATACCGGTGGTTCACAATTCTTTATTTGCCATAGCAGAACCAATACAGCACACTTAGATGGTGTACATACCGTATTTGGTAAAGCGATTGAAAATGTTGATCTTGTTGATGATATCCGTCAGGGAGACAAAATTTTAGGCGTTGAAATAGTAGAAGATTAAAAAATAGATTTGAGATTTGAGACATTAGATTGAGACATAGTCTTTAACTTTTGCTCTTTCTCTTTAAAATTGTTAGAACTTGATTTGAAGTATTTGATGTGAAGGTTAGTTTCTTGCATCTTATATCTCACATCTCATATCTCAAAATATTATGAATTTAAGAGGAATAGTTGCCGTTTCAGGCAGACCAGGTTTGTTTAAACTGGTAGGACAAAATAAAGTTGGGTATATTTTAGAGGGTTTAGACGCTCAAAAACTTAAAGTTGTGGCGAACATCACAAATACCAAACTTGCATCGTTAGAAGATATTACTGTTTACGGTGAGGATGAAGAGATTAAATTAGTAGATGTTTTTACAAAAATCTCGGTTAAAGGATCTACTCCAGATACTAAGGCAGATTCAGCTACACTTCGTGCTTATTTTAACGAAGTTGCGCCAGGACATGATGAAGATAAGGTTTATGCTTCGGACATGAAGAAAATTATTGGATGGTATAACATCATTAAAGATTTGCCTTTGTTTACTGAAGAAACTCCAGATACTCAAGGTACACCGGCTGAAGTTAAATTATCAGAAGAAAAAGCAGCTGCAGATAAGAAGCAAAAAGCTACAGGAGCTAAGGCCTCGAACAGCAAAGTTTCTACTAAAACATCAGCACCAGCAAAAAAAGCAAGCATGACGAGTAAAAAAGGAGTGTAATCGCTTTATGAAATATAAAAAAGCATCGATTTATCGGTGCTTTTTTTGTGACCAAAATTTTAAAAGAAATACCAAATTATAGCTACAACAATAAATGAGATAATTAAGCTTATCCACAAATATTTGTCATTGCCGCTTTGGTTACTTCTAAATTTATATTGCCTTTTATATTTATCTAATAACATAATATTTTATTTTAATGATGATTTAAAATTCAGGTTTCCATAAGAAACGTTTAAGCTAAGCATGATGGTATGGTTCCCCTTTTAAAATACTGAAGCCACGGTACAATTGTTCTACAAAAAACAAACGAATCATTTGATGAGAAAAAGTCATATCTGATAAAGAAATCAATCCATTCGCCCGCTTATAAACACTTTCATCGAAGCCATAAGGTCCGCCAATAATGAAAATTAAATGCTGAACGCTTCCAACCATTTGTTTGTTTAAATATGAAGAAAACTGAACCGAACTATATTTTTTTCCACCCTCATCAAGTAAAATAACAACATCGCCACTACTAATTTGTTTGTGTATCAGTTCTGCCTCTTTTGCTTTCTGTTGTGCTTCGGATAAGTTTTTTACGTTTTTAACATCAGGAATGGATAAAAAACTAAAGTTAATATAGTGTTTAAGGCGGTTGATGTATTTGTCAATGCCTTCAATTAAATATTTATCTTCTGTTTTGCCAATAGCGATTAAAGTAATTTTCACCTCAAAAATTTAAAGATGTAAATATAAACTTTAACATCAATTTAATATTAACTTCTCATATTTATAGGATGAAGCATTTAAATGATTAAATCAGCTGATTTTGGCGAAGACTTTTTGTGGGGAGTTGCAACTGCTGCCGCCCAAATAGAAGGTACATCAGATTATTATGGCAAAGGTCCATCCATTTGGGATACGTTTTCTTCTAAAACAGGAAAGATAAAAAAGGGACACAAACCAAACGTAGCCTGCGATTTTTACCATCGCTATCGAGAAGATATTGCTTTGGTAAAAACATTAGGTTTTAAGGTTTTTAGATTCTCAATTGCCTGGTCGCGGGTTTTACCTTTAGGTCGAGGAACAGTTAATCAGGAAGGAATTAGGTTTTATCACAATGTAATTGATGAGTGTTTGGCGATTGGAATTACTCCATTTGTAACTTTGTATCATTGGGATTTGCCTCAGGCTTTAGAGAACGAGGGCGGGTGGACAAGCTTTAGTATCAATACGGCTTTTAATGAGTTTGTAAGTTTGTGTGCTAAGGAATATGGTGATAAAGTTAAAGACTGGATTGTAGTTAACGAACCATTTGGTTTTACATCTTTAGGGTATATGCTCGGGATACATGCACCCGGCAAAACAGGTTTGGGTAACTTCTTTTCATCCGTTCATCATACGGCCTTAGCACAGGCTGATGGTGCAAAAATTTTACGTGCAGAAGTACCTCATGCCAATATTGGAACAACCTTTTCCTGTTCAGAGATTATTCCTTACACACAAAGTGATAATGATATACTGGCCGCTAAAAGAGTAGATTGTCTGATGAATAGACTATTTATAGAGCCTGCTTTAGGTATGGGTTTTCCAACTTCAAATTGGGATGTACTAGAGAAATTTCAAATAGAATATGGAACTTGGCGCCACACAAAACGTTATACATTTGATTTTGATTTTATTGGTCTGCAAAATTATTTCCCATTAACGGTTAAGTACAATGCTTTTATTCCGGTAACTCAAGCCTGGGAAGTTAAAGCGAAAAGTCGTAAGAAGCCTCACACTGCTATGGGATGGGAAATTAATGCAGATAGTTTTTATAATATTATCAAGCAGTTTTCGGCCTATCCAAATGTAAAAAATATCATTATTACAGAAAATGGAGCTGCTTATCACGATAAAATTATTAATGGCACAATTGAAGATGACGCCCGCATAGCATATTTTGAATTGTACCTCGAGGCTTTGCTAAAAGCTAAAAATGAGGGCATGCCAATTTCTGGCTACATGGCCTGGACGCTAATGGATAATTTTGAATGGGCAGAAGGTTTCGATGCTCGTTTTGGATTGGTACATACCGATTTTAAAACTCTGGAAAGAACAATTAAAAACTCAGGATATTGGTGGCAGCAATTTTTAAAGTCTTAAAATCTGTAGCGTTTCGTTAAAGCAGTGCGTTATATGTTCAAAAACAATTTCATAAATGCATATCCTCAAAACTAGCTCAGCTGCATTATTCATTTTCATAATTTGTACAATTATATCTTGTAAAGATGATAGTGTCCTTTTGAAATCAAAAGAAAAAGATGAAATGGAATTAAAGCTACTGATGAGTGATATTTTAAAAATGTCTGACCAGATCAGTTGTGATAATGCTGCTGATTGGCGTATAGTGCCAATTGGAGCCAAAGGCTGCGGTGGGGCAAGTAGTTTTATTGCATACTCGGCCAAAATTGATACTGCATTATTTCTTCAAAAGGTAGAACAATACACGCAGAAAGAAAAGGCTTTTAATGAGAAATGGAAATTGTATTCAGATTGTGCATTGATAATAGCGCCCAAACGTATTGAATGCGTAAATGGTAAGCCGAAGTTGGTGTATTAAGTCTAATACTCTTTTGCTATATATTAATTTGTTTTAATTAGTTCAGCTTAAAAGAAATATCTAAATTGTTTTGAGTATTTTAAACCTTTCTTGTTTAAAATACTCAAAACAATCAAAATAAATTTTATAAATGAAAATAAAAAAAACAACTATTTACAAATCCCTCCTAACAATTATTACATTTATCTCTCTCTCTTCATGTAGCAAAAATGACGATTCAACTCCAGTAACTGCAAATATTGCTGTACCTGTTGTTTATTCAAAAATTTACGGCGCTACAAGTATAACAAGCGATGGTACTTTTATTACCATAAAAACAAATGGCACTCCAGACCATAAAAGTGCATATTATCCAGCTACAAGTACTTTGTATGAGGCCTACAATGGAACTACATTTGGTGGAAACACATTCGCCAAAAATCCGAATGTAATAGCTTCACAATCTTTCACATTTAAAATACCATTAAATCCTGCTGTTGCTTCAAATCACGCTGCAACTCCTTTAGGTGCAATTGGTGTTGCATTAAATGGTGTTGCATTATATAATCAATATGCTGGTCCTAATAATTTAGCACTTACTACCGAAATTGCAAGTTTTGATAAATATTATGGTCATCCAACCGGAACAAGCCAATACCATTACCATGTTGAACCATTATATTTAACCACTGTAAAAGCTACAAAATCGGCTTTGTTAGGCTTTTTATTAGATGGATTCCCAGTTTATGGTCCGCAAGAAGAAAACGGTACAGTTGTTACCAGTTCTAACCTAGATGTCTATCATGGACATAACCATGCAACTGTAGATTTTCCGAACGGTAGTTATCATTACCATTTTACTGCAGATGCGCCCTATTTAAATGGGAATGGTTACTATGGTATAGCAGGAACCGTTACTCAATAATGAAAATAGATAAGTTATTCTGTTTACTTCTTTTGATTTGTTCTTGCAAGCAAAACAAGTCAAAAGAAGTAAATGCTATTTCTAACACTTATAATTTAAAATCTTCATTAAATATCTTCATTAAAAACGATACCGTTTATTTAAACAATTTAAAATACTCTGGTTTTTTGTATGAATTACACGCTAACAAGGATACAGTGTTATTAGAATCTTACACAGATGGTTTAAAAAATGGAATTGAAATAAAATGGTATTCAAACAAAAAGCTCATGGAAATAAGAGGGTATAATGATGGAAAAAAGAATGGCAAACAAACAGCTTTCTGGCAAAATGGCAAGAAAAAATTTGAATTTTTTGCTAAAGACGATGCTTACCAAGGAGAATTGAAAGAATGGAATATGGATGGTAAGTTAATTCATTTAGCTAATTATAAAAATGGCCAAGAAGAGGGAGCACAAAAGTTATGGTATGATAACGGAAAGATAAGAGCCAATTATGTAATTATAAACGGGAAAAGATATGGTTTATTAGGCACTAAAAATTGTAGAAATGTATCGGATAGTATTTTTAATATTAAGTAGTGCTTTAATATTTTCAGGTTGTAAACAAAAGGATAAAGAGATTATTCCTTTGCCTTATTATAATGAGCCTACTTTTACCCCAATTTTCTTGAAAAACAACGAGTTAGTAAAAAATAAAATAACACACACCATCAATAGTTTTTCGTTTCTAAATCAAGATAGTGTAATGGTTAATGAACAAACGATAGAAGGAAAAATTCATGTAGCCAATTTCATCTTTACCTCTTGCGGTAGTATCTGTCCAACAATGACTAAAAATTTGAAAACTGTAAGTGATGGTTTTGCAAATGATAAAAATCTTGTATTTCTTTCTTTTTCAGTTACACCATGGATAGATAAGCCCTATGTTTTAAAACGCTATAAAGAACAAAACCATATAGATAATGGCAACTGGCATTTTCTTACAGGAAGTAAAGCAGAAATATATGATTTAGCTAGAAAATCTTATTTTGCAGAGGAAGACATAGGATTTAGTAAAGACAGTACAGAATTTTTACATACCGAACATTTTATTTTAGTTGATAAAAATAAACGTATCCGCGGCATATACAATGGTACATTGGCTTTAGAAATGCAACAGTTGATAGATGATATAAAAACTTTAAAATCAACAGAATAATAAATTATCATACTTAATTCTAAAACAAAGCTTAAAATTACTTCTTAAATAAAAAAATCCCATTTTGATTTTACTCAAAATGGGATTTTTTATTTGGATTAAGGAATAAAGATAATATTTGTGAGAGTTTTTATTTAAACCCTAACTCATTGCTCTTTTATCCTTATTCTTTATTCTTAAAGCGCAGCTCTGTTCTTAAAGTGCAGCTTTTGCAGCAGCTTCTCTTCTAATAATATTTAAAGCACCACCAGCAACAAACCACTCAATTTGTTGAGCATTGTAACTGTGGTTAACTAAAAATTGTTCTTCAGTTCCATCTAAGTGGTGTAAAACCAAGGTTAATGGTTTGTTTGGAGCAAATTCTGTTAGACCTAAAATATCAACGGTATCGCCTTCTAAAATTTTATCGTAATCGTCTTTATCGGCAAATGTTAAGCCCAACATACCTTGTTTTTTAAGGTTTGTTTCATGAATACGGGCAAATGATTTTACCAATACAGCACGAACACCTAAATGGCGTGGTTCCATAGCTGCGTGTTCACGAGATGAACCTTCACCATAGTTTTCGTCACCTACAACGATTGAACCAATACCAGCAGCTTTATAATCGCGTTGCGTTGCTGGAACAGGACCATATTCGCCAGTTAATTCATTTTTAACATTATCTGTTTTATCATTGAAGTAGTTTACTGCACCGATAAGCATGTTGTTAGAAATGTTATCTAAATGACCACGGAACTTTAACCAAGGTCCAGCCATAGAAATATGGTCAGTTGTACATTTACCTTTAGCTTTTATCAAAAGTTTTAAATCTTTTAAGTCCGTTCCTTCCCAAGGTGTAAAAGGATCTAGCAATTGCAAACGGTGCGAAGTTGGAGAAACCAATACCTCAACCGATGAACCATCAGCAGCAGGAGCTTGGAAACCTGCATCTTCTACAGCAAAACCTCTGGTTGGCAATTCATCACCAGTAGGTGGATCTAATTTAACCTGCTCGCCTTTATCGTTTGTTAAAGTATCTGTTAATGGATTGAAACCTAAATCTCCTGCAATTGCAATTGCTGCAACCATTTCTGGCGAAGCTACGAAAGCAAAAGTATTTGGATTTCCATCGGCACGTTTAGCAAAATTTCTATTGAATGAGTGTACAATAGTATTTTTCTCTGCTTTTTCTGCACCTGTTCTGTCCCACATACCAATACATGGTCCGCAGGCGTTTGTAAATATTGTTGCATCTAAATCTTCGAAAGTTTTTAAGAAACCATCGCGATTAGCTGTGTAACGAACTTGCTCAGAACCTGGGTTAATACCGAAAGCAGATTTAGTAACCAAACCTTTTTCAATAGCTTGGTTTGCTATAGAAGCTGCTCTTGATAAATCTTCGTACGATGAATTGGTACAAGAACCAATTAAACCCCATTCTACTTTTAAAGGCCAACCGTTTTTCTCTGCTTCAGTTTTCATTTGCGAAACCGGAGTAGCTAAATCTGGTGTAAACGGACCATTTAAATATGGCTCTAATTCATCTAAATTAATTTCAATCACCTGGTCGAAATAATTTTCAGGATCTGCGTAAACTTCGTCGTCACCTGTCAAATACGCTCCAATTTTATTTGCTTCATCTGCAACTTCATCTCTACCGGTAGCACGTAAATAACGTTCCATACTTTCATCGTATCCGAAAGTAGAGGTAGTTGCGCCAATTTCGGCACCCATATTACAAATGGTTCCTTTACCAGTACAGCTTAGGTTAATCGCACCATCGCCAAAATATTCTACAATTGCACCAGTACCACCTTTTACGGTTAAAATACCAGCAACTTTTAAAATAACATCTTTAGCAGAAGTCCAGCCGTTTAACTTACCTGTTAATTTTACGCCAATTAATTTAGGGAATTTTAATTCCCATGGTAAACCAGCCATAACATCACATGCATCAGCACCACCAACACCAATTGCAACCATACCCAAACCACCTGCGTTAACAGTGTGCGAGTCAGTTCCAATCATCATTCCACCCGGGAATGCATAATTTTCTAAAACAACCTGGTGTATAATACCAGCTCCCGGTTTCCAGAAACCAATACCGTATTTATTTGATACAGATGATAAGAAGTCGAAAACTTCAGCACTTTCTGTTTTTGCATGAGGCAAATCTATTGCAGCACCTTCTTTAGCCGTAATTAAGTGATCGCAATGAACGGTAGATGGTACTGCTACTTGTGGGCGACCAGCTTGCATAAATTGCAAAAGCGCCATTTGAGCAGTTGCATCTTGCATTGCTACACGGTCTGGTGCGAAATCTACATAATCAGTTCCGCGAGAAAATGCTTTTTTCGGATCTCCGTCCCAAAGGTGAGCATACAATATTTTTTCAGATAATGTTAAAGGTCTGCCAACTACTTTACGAGCTGCATCAACGCGGCTACCGAAGTTTGCATACACCTTTTTAATCATGTCTATATCAAAAGCCATCGATTTTATTGGTTAAAAGGTAATACTTCTATTCTAATAGCTGCGAATTTACAAAAAAAATGCACCTCTTACAGTCATAGCAGGATCATTGTATTATTTGGAAGAATTCTAAATAGAATATGATAATCATCATTAAATTATGTTGAAGCGCAATGCCTGTTTTTCAATTAAAGTTTGTTCCCGCTTTCTCTACAAGTCCTCGCTGCGCTGCGGGCTTTCCATTCAATCGGGGCTAAGAACTTCGGGTTACTGTTAATAGGAATGGTTGGTCAGCAGTGTTCAATACCGAACGCAAATGTTCGGAAACGAACATTTTAGAAATGAGAAATTGATTAAAATGTTGCTATTTAGACTGTTATGTTGTTGGCACAACAATAGCTAAGTATTAAAGCGTTGAAAAAGTAAAACCTTTATCAGAAAAATATTTTAAAACTTTAGGCAATGCATACACTAAACGGTCAAATGCTTTTAAACTATCGTGAAAAACTATAATCGAGCCATTTCTAGTATTATTTATCACATTTTGATAGCATTTTTCAGGAGAAAGCTTTTGGTCAAAATCACCGCTTAGAACATCCCACATTACAATTTGTGACGAGGTTTTATGTGTTGTGTGTTGCTTATCACCGGTTTGCTCTTGTAAACCTGTAACAGGTAACTGGTAACTGGCAGCCAGCTTCTTAATCTGACTTTTCTTAATCCTCCCATAAGGTGGTCTAAATAAGTTGGTTTGGGTAAGTTGCTGGCATTTTAAAGTATTTTCAATGTATGTTTTATCATCAGTTACCCAACCTTTTAAATGGTTATAAGTATGGTTTCCGATGGCATGACCATCATTTTTTACTTGCTGAAATACTTCGGGGTATTTAGAAATATTATCACCGATACAAAAAAATGTTGCCTCTGCATTAAAAGCTTTTAAAGTTTTTAAAACAAATTCTGTAACATTGGGTATAGGTCCATCGTCAAAGGTTAAATAAATAACTTTTTCGGTTCGAGGCTTATTCCATAATAAAGATGGATAATACCATTTAAGCAGAAGCGGCGATTTTACCAGGTACATTACAAACAAAGTTAGTAAATGCCTGCATAGATTGAAATTATTGAAGTTGTTTATATAGATTTGAAACAAATTATGAAGATGTTTACCCAAACAAAGTTAACTGCTGGTTCTGTATTTTTAGTTGCCTTATGCTTAAGCCAAATGGTTAAGGCCCAACAGGTAATAACCATACAACAAGCGGTAGATAATACCTTAAAAAATAATCTAACCATAAAGCAGGCACAATTTAGTGCTGCTATAACCGATGAAAACTTAACACAATCTAAGTTTGCGCTTTACCCTAACTTAAATGCAAGTGTAAATCCAAATTTAACTTTCGGTAGGGGATTAGATCAAACCACATTTCAGGTTACCAACCAAACATCACTATTTACAAGCGGTAACTTAAGTACCAACGTGGATTTGTTTCAGGGCTTTTCAAAAATCAATCAGATAAGACAAAATAAGACACTTTTACAAGCCGATTTAACCAACGTAGAAAAGGTTAAAAACGATTTAATTTTAAATGTGGTAACTGCATATTTACAAGTTTTATACAATACAGATTTAGAACGGGCATCTAAAGAACAATTAGATATTGCAAATAAAACTTTAATAAGAGAAAATGCTTTGCTAGATGCAGGAAATAAAACTATAGCAGATATTTCTCAGGCAAAATCGCAGGTAGCAACTGCCGAGTTGAATTTAACAAATGCTCAAAATGCATTGTCTATTTCTTACCTAACATTAGGTCAGCTAATGGAAATGCAGCCAAATCAAAAATTTGTAGTGCAGGCGCCGTTGATTGATAACATTAAAGCTGCACCAACAACTGAAAGTGCTGAAGAGATATATAATAATGCTTTAAGTATTTTTCCGGATATAAAATTGGCTAACTTACGTTCACGTGCTGCAAAACAGGCAATTGACGTAGCAAAAGGTTCATATTATCCGTCATTAAGTTTAGGTGCCGGTATCAATACTTCATATTCTTATCAGTTTAATTATGCTGGCTTATTTCCGCAAACATCTTTTACAGATCAGATAAATCAACGTTTGGGTCAAAGCATTGGCATGAGCCTTCAAATACCAATATTTAATGGGTTTATTGCTCGCTCTAATGTTCGCAGAGCAAAAATTACTTATAACAATTCGTTAAATAGCGAGCAATTGGCTAAAAATAATTTAAACAAGGTTATTTTTCAAGCTACTACCGATTTAAAAGCTGCAGAAAGTCGTTATCGCTCTACTGAGAATGCGTTTATGGCGCAAAAAGATGCATTTTATGCTGTAGATTTAAGATACGAACAAGGCTTGGTAAATTCGCTAGATTACAGCACTGCACAAACCAATAGAAACAAAGCTGAAATAGATTTTATACAAGCTAAATATGATTTGCTTTTCAGAGCAAAAGTAATTGACTATTACTTAGGTAAGCAAATTACGTTTTAGAGCAAAAAGGTTTAATATTATAACTTATTAGAGGATTTTTTTCCAATTACTAAACCTTAAAACAATTTAACAATACTACAACTATACTAAATAAACGAAATACAATAAAACATTATGAAACTGAAGCACATTTTAATTACCATAGGTGTTATCCTGGTTATTCTAGTCGGACTAAAACTCGCCGGTGTTATTGGCGGTGATAAAACCGAAAAAGTAACGACAGAAAAAGCATCAGAAAGAACTGTTGTTGAAACAGTAACAGCTAGTGGTAAAATACAGCCAGAAACCGAAGTAAAGTTAAGTTCGGAGGTATCTGGTGAGGTGGTTGAACTTAAAGTAAAAGAAGGTGATATTGTTAAAGCCGGACAGTTACTTTGTAAAGTTAGACCAGATGTATTGCAATCGGGCTATGAGAGAACAGTTGCTTCTTTCAATGCTCAAAAAGCAAGTGTTGCAGCAGCTCAACAACAGTTAATTCAAAATCAGGCAAACTTTGCCAACTCTGAAGCAACTTACAAACGTAATGTAGAATTATTTAATAAAAAAGTAATCTCGGCATCAGAATTTGATGCCGCGAAAGCTGCTTATTTAACTGCGAAAGCAAATTTGGCTAGTGCTAAAGAAAATGTTACCGGTGCGAAATTTACGTTAGAGCAAACTG
This sequence comes from Pedobacter jejuensis, assembly GCF_003725795.1. Lineage (GTDB taxonomy): Bacteria > Bacteroidota > Bacteroidia > Sphingobacteriales > Sphingobacteriaceae > Pedobacter > Pedobacter jejuensis. The sequence continues at coordinate 39,044 of NZ_RBEE01000005.1, forward strand.
GCGCTAACGTTAAAGAGGCGGGGGCAAACTTGGCAAAAACAACAATTTACGCTCCGGTCGATGGTGTTGTTTCTAAGTTATCAATAGAATTAGGAGATCGTATTTTAGGTACTTCTCAAATGGCGGGTACAGAAATCATGCGTATCTCTAATCTTTCATCAATGGAAGTAAATGTTGATGTAAACGAAAACGATATTACTCGTGTTAAAGTTGGCGATAAATCATCAATAGAAGTAGATGCTTTTTCTGATAAGAAATTTAGAGGTGTGGTAACTGAAATTGCAAGTTCTTCAACAGCTGTTGGAACTACAACTTCAACCTCGGTAGATCAGGTGACTAATTTCTCTGTAAAAATTAGAATTACAGAAGAACTTTCTGGTAAACAACAATCTATTTTCCGTCCGGGTATGTCGGCGACTGTTGATATCGAAAGCGAATCATTAAAAGGTTTGTCGGTGCCAATACAAGCTATATTTACTGATAACAAAAATAAATCTGCTGAGGCTTCTGCCGAATCAGGAAATCAGGAAAATAGCGATAAGCAAAAATCAAAACTTGCAGATAAAACCGTAAAACAGTTTGTATATGTACTTAATGGTACAAAAGTGAAACAAACAGAAGTTACAACTGGCATTCAAAACGATCAATTTATTATTGTAAAATCAGGCATTAAGGCTGGTCAGGAGATTGTTACAGGACCATATTCTGCTATTCAAAACAAGTTGAAAGATGGAATGGTAGTAGAGAAAACAACTAAAGACCAATTGTTTAGCAAAGACGCTAAAAAGTAAGGTATAATTAATCGCAAGAAATACTATCTTGCGATGTGTAAGGTATAATATAAGGTTTGGGGTGTAAGATTTAAGGTTTAAGGCAAATAGTCTAAGCCATAAGCCTTACACCTTTTACCATTTAGCTTACAATTATTACCTAAAAACCTTTTTAATCATGATACCTAAAATAGCAATGATTGGTGGCGGAAGCTGGGCAACTGCCATTGTAAAAATGCTATCCGATAATTTAACGGAAAAAGAAATTTATTGGTGGATGCGCAATACCGAAGCAATCGACCACATCAAAAAGTTTAAACATAATCCTCATTATTTATCTTCGGTGGAAATTAAATTATCGCCAGATAATATTTCTACAGATATACATTGCATCATCAAATCGGCAGATTATGTTATTTTAAATGTCCCTGCTGCATTTATTAAAGAAACACTATCAAGCATCACCCCAAACGATTTAAAGGGTAAAAAAATTGTCTCAGCCATTAAAGGAATTGTGCCAGAAGATAATTTAATTATTGGCGAATTTCTTCATAAAATTTATGAAATACCTTATCAGGATATTTTAGTAGTTAGTGGTCCGTGCCATGCCGAAGAGGTTGCATTCGAGAAGCTATCTTACTTAACCATTGCCTGTACAGATTTGGAAAAGGCATCAACCTTCGCTTCATTTTTGAATACGAGATATATTAAAACCAATGTTTCTGATGATATTTTCGGTACAGAATATGCAGCCGTTTTAAAAAATATTTATGCTGTAGCCAGCGGAATTTGCCATGGTATTGGTTATGGAGACAATTTTCAAGCGGTACTTATTAGCAATGCCATTAGAGAAATTAAACGTTTTGTTGATGCCGTACATCCAATAAACCGTGATATTATGGAATCCGCCTATTTGGGCGATTTATTGGTAACTGCTTATTCTCAATTTAGTAGAAACCGAACTTTTGGTAATATGATAGGGAAGGGTTATACCGTAAAGTCTGCCCAGCTGGAAATGAATATGGTAGCTGAAGGATATTATGCTGCAAAATGCATGCATATTAAAAATAACGAGCACAATGTGGAAATGCCTATTTGTAAAGCTGTACATAACATTTTATATGAAGGTAGGTCGCCACATATTGAAATGAAATTACTTGCAGAGAAGCTAAATTAGTTTTAAATCACCAATCATATAATTTCTTACCGCTTTGATAAATTAATACCTAAAACACCATTAGATTTATATAAAATTAGAAGCTATTGCATTTTTAATTTTAGTAAACTTTAAAACTGTTTTATGCTGAAACAAAATCTAATCCTAAACGTTATCCTTCAAATAAAATATAACTGTCATGAAAAAGAAATTTGCAATAGGATTGTTATCAATCGCATTAATTGGTGGTTTAACCCTTAATGTAAACGCACAAGAAAAGAAAACTGAGGTTGGTAAAACTTTAGATAAAACTGGTAAAGCAATTGGTAAAGGTGCTAAATCTGTTGGTAATAAAACTGCTGAAGTTGCCGTTAAAGGTGGTTCGAAAGTAGCTGATAAAACCTGGAAAGGTAAAATGGCACCAGATGGTTCTGATGTTTATATCAACTCAAAAAACGAAAAATATTACGTAAACTCTAAAGGAGCAAAAATTTGGTTAAAACCTAGCCAAATCAAAACCAGAGTTGAAAAGAAGTAATTAGAAGTTAATTTTAATAGAAAAGCATGATTGAACGTTCAATCATGCTTTTTTTGTATTTATACAATTTGACCGTATAAATCGAAATCTTCAGCTCTATCTATTTTAACATTAACAAAACTTCCGTTAGCAGCATAACCTGTGTAGGCATTGATAAGAACTTCATTATCAACTTCAGGTGAATCAAATTCTGTTCTGCCGATAAAAAATTCTCCTTCTTTTTTATCTACCAAAACTTTAAAGGTTTTACCAACTTTTTCCTGATTGATATCAAAAGAAATACCCTGCTGGATTTCCATAATGTCATCCACACGTTGCTGTTTTACTTCGTCTGGAATATCATCAATTAAGGTATGTGCATGCGTTTTTTCTTCATGAGAATATGTGAAACATCCTAATCTATCAAATTTTGTTTCAGCAACCCAATCTTTCATCTCCTGAAAATCGTATTCCGTTTCACCAGGATAGCCACATATCAACGTAGTCCGCATAGCAATTGTTGGAACTTTATCTCTAATTTGATTCACTAAATCAATCGTTTTTTGCTTGGTTGTACCGCGTCGCATAGATTTTAACATGTTGTCGGTAATGTGCTGCAATGGCATATCCAAATACTTGCAGATATTGTCTCTTTCGTTCATGGCATCCAAAATTTCCATTGGGAAACCCGAAGGATAAGCATACTGTAAACGAATCCATTCAATTCCTGGCACATCAGATAAACGGCGCATCAACTCATCTAATTTGCGAACACCGTATAAATCTAAGCCATAATATGTTAAATCCTGAGCAATTAAGATTAGTTCTTTAGTGCCGTTTTTAGCGAGAATTTTAGCTTCGTTTACCAATTCTTCCATTGGCTTGCTAAGGTGTTTTCCACGCATTAGGGGAATTGCACAAAAGGAGCAAGGACGGTTGCAGCCTTCTGCTATTTTGAAATAAGCGAAGTGAGAAGGTGTGGTTAGCAAACGCTCGCCAATAAGCTCGTGCTTGTAATTCGCACCTAATTCATGCAAAATGTTTTGTAAATCGTTGGTGCCAAAAAATGCATCAACATTGGTAATTTCCGATTCTAGCTCTGGTTTGTAACGTTCAGATAAACAACCTGTAACTACAACTTTTCCAATTTTACCAGCTGCTTTTAAGTCGCTAAATTGCAGAATGGTGTCGATAGATTCTTGCTTGGCATTATCAATGAAACCACATGTATTTATGACAACGATATCATCTTTCCCCATTTTATCCGACTCGTGTACAACATTTAAGTTGTTGCCACGCAACTGTCCCATCAAAACTTCCGAATCGTATATGTTTTTTGAACAACCTAACGTAATCACATTGATTTTAGGTTGCTTAATTAATGGCTTACTTTTTATTATTTTGGTATTCATCTTTTACACTAATCTACTGTTGATTATCCTATTATAATGGTCGTCACCCTGAATTTATTTCAGGGTCTTATATATAAAAGATGCTGAAATAAATTCAGCATGACGGCTGAGAGAATTTGACTTTTTTAACAGGTTATTTAAACAAACTATTCACAAATTCTTTCTTATCAAAAAGCTGTAAATCGCCTATTTTTTCGCCAACGCCAATGTACTTTACAGGAATTTTAAACTGATCTGAAATACCTATAACCACCCCACCTTTAGCTGTGCCATCCAATTTTGTAATGGCTAAAGCGTTTACATCAGTTGCCTCTGTAAATTGTTTACACTGCTCAAATGCATTTTGACCTGTTGATGCATCCAAAACCAATAAAATTTCGTGTGGTGCATTTGGAACTACCTTTTGCATTACCTGTTTAATTTTACCAAGTTCGTTCATCAAACCAACTTTATTGTGTAAACGACCAGCAGTATCAATAATTACCACGTCCTCGCCGTTGGCCACCGCAGATTGTAAGGTATCAAATGCCACTGAAGCTGGGTCAGAACCCATCGGTTGAGCAACAACGCGAACGCCTACACGTTCACCCCAAAGTTTTAACTGGTCAACTGCTGCAGCTCTGAATGTATCAGCAGCACCCAAAACAACTTTAAGATTTGCTTCTTTTAATTTATGCGCTAGCTTACCAATGGTTGTAGTTTTACCAACGCCATTTACGCCAACAACCATAATTACGTAAGGCTTATGTTCGCCATATTCAAATTGACGAAAATCGTTGCTGTTGTTTTCTGATAAAAGCAGTTGAATTTCATCACGAAGAAGAAAATTTAGTTCGGATGTATTTAAGTATTTATCTTTTGATACCCGTTCTTCAATACGTTTGATAATTTTTAATGTTGTACTTACGCCAACATCAGATGTTACGAGTACTTCCTCTAAATTATCCAGTACTTCATCATCAACAGAAGATTTTCCTGCAACTGCTTTTGTTATTTTGTTAAAGAAACCATCTTTGGTTTTTTCCAAACCTTTATCTAAAGCTTCCTGAGCTTCAGGTGCATTTTCTTTTTTTTTGAAAAAATCGAATAAGCCCATTAGTGTTTATATTTTTCTAAGAATTGGGTAGGTATAGAGCAGGTTTTGTACTATTGACACAAAGGTAACCAAATAATTCTAAGGCATAATTTTATATAACAAAAAAAGCCCTCCCGATAAATACGGAACGGCCTTTAATATTTTTAATTAAAAATATTAACCTTATTTAGATGCAATAGCATCTTTTACGTGGTCGTTATGTACGATAAGTTCTTTGAATGAGTAAGCACCAGTTTTTGGAGATTTTACCATTGTAATTACTTTCGAATATTCTTTACCTGTACCTGTTTTAAGGGTTGCAACTACTTTCTTTGCCATGTTTTCTAAAAATTTTTATGATTGAATTAAATGGATGTTAGAATGAGTGAGTGTGAAATTCAATCATTCAATCAATCTATCATTCAATTATTTTATCTCTTTGTGTACGGTTACTTTTCTCAATACCGGATTGAATTTTTTCAATTCTAATCTTTCTGTAGTGTTTTTACGGTTTTTGGTAGAAATATATCTAGACATACCCGGCATGCCACTTTCTTTATGTTCAGTACATTCTAAAATAACCTGAACTCTGTTACCTTTTTTTGCCATTTTAATATAAATTGAAAACTGTTAATCTCAACAGTTAATGTTTTTTACAAAAATCCTTTTTTTACAAAACGATTAATCGCTTCGCTAATACCAACTTTATTGATGGTTTTTATCGCTGAAGTAGAAACTTTCAACGTAATCCAACGGTTTTCTTCAGGAATATAAAATTTCTGAAGTTGTAGGTTTGGGTAAAATTTGCGTTTGGTTTTAACGTTTGAGTGAGAAACGTTGTTACCTACCATTGCTTTTTTTCCAGTTAAATCACAAACTCTTGACATGACTTGTAAATATAGTTGTTAATATCGTCCGCTTAATTTTTTTAAGAGTGTGCAAATATCTGAATAATAATTGTAAACGGCAATAGTGGAAGGTTTATTTTTTTAAATTTAAATCAATGGTCCATTTACCGGGCTGTAAAAGTTCAAACTCAACGGTTTCATTCAAAATTTTTACTTGCAAATGCAAAGGAAATTCTATCTCAGTTAGGGTATATAAGCTAGCAGTTTTTGAAGCTGTTTCTGCTCTCATTTCACTATACTTTCCCATCAATATTTTTACGTCGGTAATACGTGGTTGGTTTGTTTCTCCGTATTGTTGTCCGCCTTGAACTGCTGTTTTTATTGCGTTAGAATTTGTTTGATCTGCTGTATAGCCTATCTTAAAATATAATATAGGCTCAGTCGATTTTTTATTCTTACTAAAAAAAATATCACCAATATTGGCTGTTTTATTAAAGAGAATGAACTGATCCGTTTTTTTTAGTGTGTCAATTTTAGTAAAAGATTGTTTTTCCGAAGAAAAAGAATTCAAAGAGATTCCTAGAAAAAAAACCAGTATTAGGAAGTTTATTTTTTTTATCATTCTCAAAAATAGTTTTTTATATTATGTTCTTAAAATGTTTCTCTATTGTTTTTTATATAATATGAATATTTAATTCCATCAATATTTATTTAAATTAGCCGATACTAAATAATAAAATCATCGAGCAAATGCAAATCACATCTTTTAAGCAGTACGAAGAAGATTATAAAAAAAGCGTAGAAAACCCTGAACAGTTTTGGGGCGAAGTTGCACAAAATTTTCAATGGCGTAAACCTTGGTATAAAGTACTTTCTTGGGATTTTAAAGAACCTAACATTAAATGGTTTGAAGGAGCAAAACTAAATATAACAGAGAACTGTTTAGACAGGCATTTAGCTACCGACGGAGATAAACCTGCAATCATTTGGGAACCAAATAATCCTGAAGAAGAAAGCGTTACCCTAACTTATAAAATGCTTCATGAAAGCGTTTGCCGCTTTGCAAATGTTTTAAAACGCAATGGTGCAAAAAAGGGAGATCGCATTTGTATCTATATGCCAATGGTACCTGAACTGGCTATCGCTGTATTGGCATGTGCAAGAATTGGTGCCGTTCACTCGGTTATTTTTGGTGGCTTTTCAGCAAAATCAATTGCCGATAGAATTAACGATTCACAATGTAAATTGGTAATTACTGCTGATGGCGCTTATCGCGGAAACAAGCAAATACCTTTGAAAGATGTAATTGATGATGCATTAATAGGTTGCCCAACGGTTGAGAAATGTATCGTTTTAACTCATGTTCGTACACCTGTTTCTATGCTTAAAGGTAGAGATGTTTGGTGGGAAGATGAAGTAAAGCATGTTAACCATATCTGCGAAGCCGAAGAAATGGATGCGGAAGATATGCTATTTATCCTTTATACATCAGGTTCTACCGGAAAACCAAAAGGAGTTGTGCACACTTGTGGCGGTTATATGGTGTATGCAGGTTATACTTTTACCAACGTATTCAATTACAAGCCAGGCGAGGTATATTTTTGTACAGCTGATATTGGCTGGATTACAGGCCATTCATACATCGTTTACGGTCCACTCTCGCAAGGAGCAACTTCAGTTTTATTTGAAGGAATTCCAACTTATCCAAATCCATCACGTTTCTGGGATATTATAGAAAAACACAAAGTAAATACATTATACACTGCTCCGACGGCAATCCGTTCGCTGATGAGTTTTGGTGAAGAACCATTAAATGGAAAAGATTTAAGCTCTATTCGTGTTTTAGGCTCGGTAGGAGAGCCAATTAACGAAGAAGCATGGCATTGGTTTGATGAAAAAATTGGTCATGGTAAAGCGCCCATAGTTGATACCTGGTGGCAAACTGAAACCGGGGGAATAATGATTTCTCCAATTGCGACTGTTACCCCAACAAAACCAAGCTTTGCAACCTTACCACTTCCTGGTATTCAACCGATTTTAGTTGATGAAAATGGGAACGAAATTGAAGGAAATAGCGTAAGTGGAAATTTATGTTTAAAATTCCCTTGGCCTGGTATGTTGCGCACCACCTATGGCGACCATGAGCGATGCAGGCAAACCTATTTTGCAACATACGAAAACTTATATTTTACAGGCGACGGCTGCCTGCGTGATGAAGATGGCTACTACAGAATTACAGGTAGGGTAGATGATGTGTTAAACGTTTCGGGGCATAGAATTGGCACTGCCGAAGTTGAAAACGCAATAAATATGCATGCCGGTGTTATAGAAAGTGCTGTTGTAGGTTACCCGCACGACGTAAAAGGACAAGGGATTTATGCCTTTGTTATCAACCCGGAGATGCATGGTGAAGCTGAATTAACCAAGAAAGATATTTTACAAACCGTTACCAGGGTAATTGGTGCAATTGCCAAGCCTGATAAAATTTTATTCGTTTCTGGTTTGCCAAAAACGCGGTCAGGAAAAATTATGAGGCGTATTTTAAGGAAAATTGCCGAAGGTGAAACGGCTAATTTAGGAGATACATCAACCTTGTTAGATCCTGCAGTTGTTGATGAAATCATCGAGGCAGTAAAAAAGCAATAATCTTTAAATCCGATTAAACAAAAAATGCCTTCCAAAATCTGGAAGGCATTTTTTATTCCTAATTAAATTTTAGTAACCTGCGTTTTGTACTAAGCCTTTATTTGCACTTAGTTCACGATCTGGGATTGGAAACACCAATTTTGGATCATTGTATGCAAAACTTCCAATCGAACGTTTAGTTCTTTTATAATCATGAAGTCTAAATCCTTCATAATCCAATTCTTTTTCTCGCTCATTTAAAATAATTGCCAAAGTTGGTACAACATTACCTAAACCTGCTCGGGTTCTTAATGTGTTAATATCACTTGCCGGTGTTGCTCCAATAGTTGTGCCTAATCTAAAATTACATTCGGCTCTAATCAAATACTGTTCAGTAATACGAGCAACAGGAATGTTTCCAAAATAGTCATACCATTTCTTAGTGAATTTTCCTGCTTTTGCGCCATCACCGTCATATATTAATTCTGTTTGTCTTTTGTCTCCGTTCTCAAAAGAATTATAAAAATTAATGTTTACACTTGCGTCACCCCTACCAACATCTCCGCCAGTAGCATTTTGGTAGCTAGCGTAAAATGTTGCTAAACCATCGTTAGATGTACCTGCATTACTTTGCTCATTTTGTGCAATTTCAAAAATTCCCTCTGAAGATTTTTTTGTTCTAAATGGTGCTTCAAGAGAAGAAGTAATCAAGCTATATGGGCTATTAGTTATGATATCATTGGCCATATCTCTAGCTAATGCATATTTACCTTCTTGCAAATATACTCTTGCCAAAAATGCCATAGAAGCATATTTGTCATCTACGGATGCCAATTTTGTTATTGATGCTTTCAAGTCATTTTCAACTGCTGTGTAAACTTCAGACACAGTATTCCTAGGCGTTGAATATACAATATCATCAGTAGTTTGGACTGCCTTTGTTATAATGGGAACACCCAAATTATTATTTGTACCAGTAGCATCGAAAGGAAGAGCATAAAGTCTAACTAATTCAAAATGCATTATTCCTCGAATAAATAAAGCTTTTCCTTCAATTGTACTTCTAGCAGTAGGGTCCGTTACTACATTTAGTGCCGAAATAACCGTATTAGCAACATTGATTGCCTTGTATGCAGATGTCCATGTTCTAAGCACATCGGCATTTGTAGATATTATAGATTTATTAGATATATCTCGATAAGTACTGAACGTACCTGTCCAGTTTAAGTAACTATTGCTAGCGTATATATCGGGCAAAAAAATCAAATTGGTTCCGTATAAATCACCACTAGCTAAAACGGTAAAAGCACCGGTTAGCGCATTTTGAACATCAGATGGACTTGATAGCGCTACATCAGATGAGATAGATTGTTTTGGCTCAATTTCTAATTGTTTTTTACAAGAAGATATGCTTAGTATGATTAGGCCTCCAGCAATTATATTTTTTAAGTAATTTTTCATAATTCTAGTATTTAATAACAATTAAAATCCAACATTAACACCAAAAATGATTGTTCTTGCTTGAGGAGGTGTGTAAAAGTCGTGACCCAACTGAACGCTTCCTGCGAATGTAGTATTTACCTCAGGATCGTAGCCATTATAGCCTGTTATTGTGAATAAATTCTGAGCAGATGCATAAACGCGTAAATTCTGCAACTTGTATTTTGTGATAAATGATTTAGGTACGTTGTAGCCAAAGATTACATTTTTTACTCTCAAATAAGAACCATCCTGAATATATCTTGAGGAAGGTCGCGTTCCATTTGAAGCACCAAATCTAGGCTGAGGTATAGAAGTAATTCTGTTAGAGGTTGTCCAATAGTTCATTTGATCGATCGTTTGATTGTCGAAATAATCTCCATTTGCAGATTGGAAACCACCAGCTGCATTGTAGATATCATTTCCGGAAACGAACTGTGTTTGAATGTCTAAATCGAAATTTTTATAAGAGAACCTATTGCCAAAACCACCATAAAAATTAGGGTTAGGATCGCCAATTTTTTGATCTTTTGCACTGCTATATACATTCGTTGTTACAGTATGACTTTCATCCAGGTAATATAATGCATCACCATTATTTGCATCCACGCCAGCATAAGCCTTTCCATAAAAGTAACCATAAGGCTCACCTTCCGCAATTCTCCCGATATATCTTCCACCCGGATAAATTGGCTGACCGGCTAAACGTAGAATTTTATTTCTATTAAACGAAATATTAAAAGATGTACTCCATTTAAACTCACCTACAAAGTTTTTAGTATTTAATGAAAGTTCTAAGCCTTTGTTTTCTAAATCTCCGATGTTCTGTACAATAGAGCTAAAACCATTTGTTGCTGGAATGGGAACACTTAATAATAAATCTCTGGTTTTCTTTTTATATACCTCTACAGTTCCATTGATACGATCTGCCAATATTCCAAAATCTAAGCCAATATTAAAATTAGATGTGTTTTCCCAAGTTAAATTTGGATCTCCTAATTGATTTGGTAGAGTGCCCGCGGTTCCTGCATAATTCACGCCGCCATATAGGGTTCTTGAGGCAAAGTTTCCAATCTCCGCATTACCTGTTAAACCATAACTTGCTCTTAGTTTCAAATTACTCAACCATGTGCTTGATTTTAAGAAATCCTCTTCAGATGCAATCCAACCAATTGAAGCGGCTGGAAATGTTCCATATCTTTCGTTTGAACCAAATCTTGATGAACCATCTGTTCTAATTGAAGCACTTAATAAGTACTTATCTGCATATTTATAATTTACCCTGGCAAGATAAGATACGAATGAATATCGTGATTCAAAGGAACTACCTGCAGATATTGTAGCAGCACTAGCAATTTTTGTGAATTTATCTGATGGAAAACCCGTACCCGTCACTGTTCCATATCTTAATTCTGCTTCTTGAAAAGTAAAACCACCCAATACATTTAAGCTATGCTTTTCATTGAAAACCTTAGTATAGGTTAAGGTATTATTGGTGTTAAAATTAATGGATTTAGCATTGTAATCTGAACCATAACCTGAAGTTCCCCCACCATCTTGAGTTTTTGAACCTAAGTAAAGTTCTTCTTCAAGACTATTAAAATCAAAACCGTACTCACTTCTGAAAACTAAGTTCGGCGTTATCTTTAGGCTTGCGAAAGCAGTTGCGAAGGTTCTATAAGTAGTAGAAAGATTACTTCCATTTGCTAAATCTATCAGACCGTTATAATAAACAGTATTACTATTTAATTCTCCTGAAGCGTCATAAATTGATTGTATTGGAGGTAACGCATTCAATTGAAGTGGGTTAGAGAAAGCGTTGTCGTTGGAGACGCGATAATTATCTACCTTTGAAATGTTGATGTTTCCGCCTACAGTTAGAAGATTTGAAACCGTGTGATCTAAACTTAATCTGCCTCCTGTTCTGACATAGCGGTTACCAATTATAATGCCTTTATTGTCATTATAATTTCCTGATAGCATAAATTTAGTCTTTGCATCACCACCGTTGATATTGAGGTTATATTGTTGAGTATGACCTCTTCTAAAAGCAGCATTTGCCCAGTCGGCATCTACATTTCCATCCCAATCTGTGGTTCCTGTATAATCTTCCCAAAGTTCTGAAGAGTTACTATAACTACCACCATCATAATCAGAATTCTTAAATGACTCTTCCATCAATTGTTTGTATTGAGCCGCATTTAAAAACTGATTTTTCTTAGTCGGATCACTAAAGCCAGCATAGTAACCAAAATCAACATTAGTCTTTCCTTCTTTACCTTTTTTTGTTGTAATTAATACGACACCATTAGACGCCCTAGCTCCATAAATAGCTGCAGCTGCAGCATCTTTTAGTACTTCCATTGATTCAATATCTTCAGGGTTAATTGCAGCCAACGGATTGTCAGGCTCTGTATAGGTTCCTAAAGCATCAGTAATTACAGGCGTACCATCGATAACAAATAAGGGTTGGTTATTTGCTGATATGGAAGAAATACCCCTTACACGGATTTGTAATGCTTGTCCGAGTTTTCCACTACTAGAATTAATAAAAACGCCTGGTGCTTTTCCTTGTAAAGCACTTTCTACAGTAGCTAATGGTCTATCTTTCATATCAGCAGATGTAACTCGTGCTTGAGAGCCAGTTAAATCACGCTTTGATTGCGTTCCATAAGCTACCACAACAACATCAGTCAGTGTAGTATTTTCTTCAGCTAAACTAACGTTAACCGTAGCGCCTGTAACAGCAACTTCTTTACCAGTATAGCCAATGAAGCTAACAATTAATGTTTTGGTATTGGCAGGAACCGATAATCGGTACATACCTGCTGCATCTGTTTGTGTGCCGATTGATGGCGAACCTTTTACGGATATACTGGCGCCAGGAATTGGCTCAGCATTTGGGGTGGTTACCTTCCCGGTAATCACTTTCTCTTGTGCAAAAGCAAATGAAATTACACAGAAAGATAAAAAGAAACTTAGTAATAGTTTTTTCATGGATGTTTACTTTAAATAGGAATGAAACTTAAATGTAACACAAATAATAGCTAAAAAATAATGATGGATATTGTTTTTTGACGTTCGAAAGAATTTTATGGTATTTGAAACAATGTGTAATTATTATTTGTTGATTAATAACAAAAACAAATAGTAAAAAATATAAAACGATAGCAACATGGATAAGTTAGAATTAAAAGGCAAATGGAATGAGATAAAAGGCAAGGTAAAACAAGCCTATGCTGAATTAACTGACGATGATTTGAAACATGAGGAAGGTCAGGACGATGAGTTATTAGGGAAATTGCAACAAAAAACGGGTAAAGGAAGAGATGAATTAGTGAAATGGATTAATTCATTATAAATGAATTTATAAAGTGTAATAAAAACAGGCAATCAAATACGGTTGCCTGTTTTTGTTTAATAATAATTTTTTATGGCTGATATCGCCCAACGATTTACACAAAACCCAATTCTATCACCAAAAGATTTAATTCCTAGTCGCGAAGGTTTGGAAATTGCCTGTCTTTTGAATCCGGGAGTTTTTAGATTTGAGAATAAAATCTGGTTGCTTATCCGTGTAGCAGAACGACCTAAACAAAAGAATGGTATAATTTCATTCCCGATTTTAACAACAGATGGAATAGAGATTCTTAAGATTGAAGAAAATGATGCTGATTTAGATGCTACAGATCCAAGGGTAATTAATTACAAAGGTGCAGATTATTTAACCACGCTTTCACATCTTCGGTTGGTTTGTAGTGATGATGATTTCAATTTTTATCAACCAGAAAATTATCCTTTGTTGCAAGGCGAAGGTTTGGATGAAGTTTTTGGAATTGAAGATTGTAGGGTTTCCTTAATTGACGGTATTTTTTATTTAACTTATACTGCTGTATCAGAACATGGGGTTGGCGTTGGATTGAGAACCACATCTAATTGGAAAAGCTTTCAGAAACATGGAATGATATTACCCCCACACAATAAAGATTGTGCAATTTTTGATGAAAAAATTAATGGTAAATTTTATGCCCTGCATCGACCAAGTAGTGTAAGCTTAGGTGGTAACTACATTTGGATAGCCGAATCTTTAGATGGTATTTACTGGGGAAAGCATAAATGTATTATAAAAACACGAAAAAATAAATGGGATAGTGAACGTGTTGGGGCTGGTGCAGCACCAATTAAAACCGACAAAGGTTGGCTTGAAATTTACCATGGTGCTAACAAAGAAAATCAATATGGTTTAGGCGCATTTTTAATGGAATTGAACAATCCATCGATTATATTGGCGCAAACTGATGAACCAATAATGCTGCCGCTTGAAGAATATGAGTTACATGGTTTTTTCGGACAGGTGGTTTTTACAAATGGGCACCTAGTAAATGGTGATGAATTAACCATTTATTACGGTGCTGCAGATGAGTTTATTTGTGGCGCAAAATTTTCCATTAAAGAAATATTATCTAGATTGATACCAGTTACTTAATCTGTTTTGCCAATTGCTAACCAATAAATATCAATAATTATGAGAGAAGGTTTAAAGTTAATCCTTGCGGTATTGTTTCTGTTTATTTCTAGTTTTATTCAAGCTCAGGTTAAGCAATTAAAGCTTAATAGGGTGGAGGAAATGGCTGATGTACCGCAACCACTTCAAATTAGTGATTGGAGATTAATGGCGCAGAATTTTGATAAAACTGTTTATGATTTTAATGCTAAAGGGAATTATTGGCCGCTGGTTTGGATGGATAGCACCACCAAAAATTTTAGTCAGCCAGTAATGGGAATTTACACCGCAATTGGTGATGTTCGGCAAGGACCACAAAATAACAAAGGCATGTTTCATGAAGCTTTAGCTAATATGGGTTCTGTATTAGGTGCAACTTTAATCGGAATCGATAAAAGCAAACAAGGCAATATGAACTATGTTGCCATGCTTAAAAATTATTTCAATAGCGATACCAAATGGAATATTATGATGAATAATACTGCACCCGAAGTTGCACTTTTGGGTGGAGGTTATGGCAGAGATTGGTGGTATGATGTTTATCCTAATGTTTTGTTTTATGCCATTTGCGACAAATATCCTAACGAAAAAGATTTCGACTGGATTGCTAAAAGCATTGCCGAAAAGTTCTACAAAGCAGATTCTATTTTGAATGGCAATTACAATTATTCGTACTTTGATTATGCACAAATGAAACCGATGAACAATCAGATTTGTGCTCAACAAGATGCTGCTGCAGGGCATGCCTGGGTTTTATATGCTGCTTATAAAAAATTCGGCGATAAGCGTTACCTTAAAGGTGCAATTAGCGCTATGACTGCTTTGGAGGCAAATAAAATAAACCCAACTTACGAATTATTAATGCCTTTTGGAGCTTATCTGGCTGCAAGAATGAATGTTGAACAAGGAACTAATTTTGATGTAGAAAAACTGTTGGGCTGGACTTTCGATGGCACAGCGGTTTGCCGTGAGGGTTGGGGCGTTTTAACCGGCAAATGGAATGGATATGATATTTCTGGTGTGGTTGGCAGTACGGTAGATCATGGAGGTTATGGTTTTTTAATGAATACTTTTGATGCAGCATGGCCTTTGGTACCAATAGTGCGTTACAAACCTGCTTATGCCAATGCAATTGGTAAATGGATGCTGAATGCTGTAAATGCTTCTCGTTTTTTTTATCCTCAGTACATGCCAGCGAACAGACAAACAATTCCTCAATTTGCTGCGGTTACGAAAGGTGTAATAGCTTACGAAGGTTTTGCAAAAACATCAACTTTTGATACGCTTTATCAAACGAAGGTTGGGCCAGTTGCACAGGGCGATGGGCCAAAATGGGTGCCCGGGAAAAACCCTGAAGTATCACAGTTTAGTGTTTATGGAAGCGGACATGTAGGTGTTTTCGGCTCAATCGTTGCAAAAACTAATGTAGATGGGATCTTAAAATTAGATGTTCTTGCAACTGATTTCTATCGAAGCAAAGCTTATCCAACATACTTAATTTACAATCCATATCTGGAGAACAAAAGCGTCATCTATAAAATTAAAGGCAATAAAAAAGTAGATTTATACGACGCGATTGCACAAAAATTTATTGTTAAAAACGTTTCTACCACAACCAAAATATTGGTTGGAAACAGAAATTCTGTGCTGATTGTTGAAACACCATCAAGCAGTAAAATAACCATTGTCGGTAGAAATATGTTGGCAAACGGAATAGTAGTTGATTATCAAAGGAAATAAATACTAAGTTTCAGGTTAGTTAACGTCACCCTGAATTTATTTCAGGGTCTTTTTGGAGGAAAGATGTTGAAATAAATTCGGCGAGACGTGTTGTATGAACAATAGGGCGATAGATAGCAAATATTAAGTTTAGGAATGGAATCTGGTTATTTTAAGATCCTCCCCCTTGCCCCCTCCAGAGGGGGATACATGGTGCAGAAAGCAATGGGCAAGAAAAGATCAGCATTGCAATGTATAGTTATTGTTTAGGCTTTTAACCAACCTTTGTTTTTAAACCTGACAGGAGCGACAGCACTAGTTTTTTCTACGAGGGCTAAAGCGAATGGCAGGACTGCAGACCCCGATAAAATACTGAATGTTCATTTCCAAATATTGTAAGCTTAAATTCTAAAATCTTTGAGATGTTATTAAGAGAATAATATTAGTAAATCCTCCCCTTTGCCCCCTCCAGAGGGGATACATGGTGAGATTGCAATGTGCAAGAAAAGATCAGCATTGCAATGTATAGTTATTGTTTAGGCTTTTAACCAACCTTTGTTTTTAAACCTGACAGGAGCGACAGCACTAGTTTTTTCTACGAGGGCTAAAGCGAATGGCAGGACTGCAGACCCCGATAAAATACTGAATGTTCATTTCCAAATATTGTAAGCTTAAATTCTAAAATCTTTGAGATGTTATTAAGAGAATAATATTAGTAAATCCTCCCCCTTGCCCCCTCCAGAGGGGGATACATGGTGCAGACAGCAATGGGCAAGAAAAGATCAGCATTGCAATGTATAGTTATTGTTTAGGCTTTTAACCAACCTTTGTTTTTAAACCTGACAGGAGCGACAGCCCCGAGTTTTTCTACGAGGGCTACAGCGAATGGCAGGACTGCAGACCCCGATAAAATACTGAACGTTCATTTCCAAAAACTGTTAGCTTAAATTCTAAAATCTTTAAGATATTATTAAGAGAATAATATTAATATAAAATCCTCCCCCTTGCCCCCTCAAGAGGGGGATACATGGTGCAAATAGCAATGTGCAAGAAAAAACCAGCATTATTAAAGCTGCTTTCTTAGTTACCGTCACCCTGAATTTATTTCAGTCTTGTTTGCAGGAAAGATGCTGAAATAAATTCAGCAAGACGTGTCGTATAAGCAATACGACGATAAAACAGTAAATCCAGTAAGTTTAAGAATCGAACTCACGTTATTAAGTTTCGACTAAGAAAAAAGCAGCTTTCTATTAAAGAAAGCTGCTCTATAAGTTAAATATTTTAGGTTTTCTTACCTTCTACGTTGTATTTTTTAATACCCAAAAATTTGCTCTAATGTTAAAGTAGTTACATTTCCAAATTTTTGCATATCCTCTAATTTAACTTTCTTATCAGATGCTACAATTAAATAGGTATATGGTTTATTGGCTACTTTTTGGTCGTGGAAATTTTTGATATCGGCAAAAGTGATTGGCTTTAATGCACTGTATAAATCAATCCTTGAATCATAGTCATAACCCAATTTTTTATCTGCAAAGTAATATTGAAAGATACCGTCTTTAGTAACCCTATTCGATTCCAAATAAGTTAAAACATTAGCTTTTGCACCATCAAAAGATTTATCACTTTGTGGCAGAACATTTAGCAATTCATTCATACCGTTAACTGCGTCAGTCATTTTATCAGCTTGGCTACCAACATAAGCAATCATGCTGTATTGTCTATCTGCCTTATCTGGCATTTGGTATGTGGCATAAGTTGAATAAGCCAAAGCTTTCGATTCTCTGATGGTTTGGAAAACGATAGAGCCCATTCCGCCGCCAAAATAGTTGTTAAAAACTTCAATATTAGCCCTGTCAGCTTTATTGTATAAACCTGTATTTCTCAACCAGCGAATTTCTGATTGAACCATATCGTAATTAGCAAAATACACTTTGTTAGTATCTTGAACGGTGTAAGCATATACTTTTGCAGGTGCTGCTGGTGTAAATTCGGTAGGAAGCAAATGCTCTTTTTTCAATTCTGTTGTAAAGGCATTTACATCCTTCGGACCATAATAGGTAACTACATGTTCGTAATTGTTAAGGTTTTTCAAAAGATAAATTAAATCCTCAGCCTTCATGTTTTTAACTTCTTCGTTGGTAAGCACGTTGTTGTAAGGATTAACACTTCCGTATTGTGCGTAAGATGTTAAACCAACCATGATTTGGCCTTTGTTTAATTTATTGTTTTCCCGGCTTTTTAAAATTGTTGTTTTTAAATCTGCTAATGCTTTTTCGTTAGGTTTAACATTAGCAAAAATATGTTCAACCAAGCTTACTGCCTTATCAAAATTTTCTTGCAAGCCACTAATATTAATGGTTGTTACTTCTGTTCCAACGTTTAGGCTGTACGTACAAGCAATATTGTAAAATGCTTTGCTTATATCTTCTGCAGAATACTTATCGGTACTTAAAAATGGTAAATAACCAGCTGCGTAAGGAAGCAGTTTGTAATTATTTGCGCCGTGATTAAATCTATAAGTCATTCTGAAGATAGAATTTTCAGTGTTTTTGGTTGTTAAAACATCAGCAATACCAACTTTACCAGTGATGATATCTTTTTTGTAATCTAAAAATTTAGGTGCCATTGGTTTTGTAGGCGCATCTAAAACATTTTTTACAAAAGGAGAAGTTAAACTTCCATTGGCGTTAATTGGTGTAATGGTGGGTTTTTCTACTTTTACAATGTTTTTGTCTTCACCTTTGTGTTTAAAGCCAATTACATAATCATCTTTAAAATAAGTGTTTGCGAATGCTACCACTTGTGTTTTTGTGATTTTAGCGGTTGCTTCAATTTCACTTAGGCTTTTATCCCATTTGGTTCCTCTGTTTAAAATAAACTCATTCGATAAATTTTCAGCTCTGTTATTATTGCTATCAAAAGCCTGTAAAAAACTAAGTTTTTGATTTGCTACAATGGCTTTTAAAAGTTCATCGTCAAATTTTCCTTGTTTTAAAAGGTCTATTTGCTCTAATAATAACTTAGAAACCTGCTCTAATGATTGTCCTTGACGAGGTTGTGCCGATAAATTAAACACACCATAATCTTTCATCTGTTGGTAGCTTGCGCTTGAGCGTTGCGTTTTTTGCTGTTTATTTAAGTTAATATCAATTAAGCCAGCTTTACCATTAAACAAAATGCTTTTAATCAAATTAAGCATTATGCTATTAGGTGTGTTTTCTGCATAACCACGGTAATAAATTTCTACCATTTCTGCACTTGGGCCATAAACATCAACTTTTTGAATTTTTGTTAATGGTTTTTCTGGAGCAGGATTGTAAAGTGTTACGGGTTTTGAAACCATGTAACTGAAGGTTTTATCCACCTTTTTTATCATTTCATCAGGATTAAAATCGCCTGTGAAAATCGCTGCCATATTATTTGGCACATAATACTTGTTGTAATAATTTCTTATTTCTACAAGTGATGGGTTTTTTAAATGCTCAATTGTACCGATGGTGGTTTGCTGTCCGTAGTTGTGCGTTGGAAACAACAATGCCATCATCGCCTCATCCAATTTATTTGGATCGTTATCTAAGCCACGATTTTTTTCTTCATAAACGGCTTCTAGCTCAGTATGAAAAATGCGGAAAATAGGTTTGCGGAAACGTTCACCTTGAATGGCTAAAAATTTGTCGGTTGCGTTTGAAGGAAAGTCTTCATTATAAACAGTTTCTTCGTACCAGGTATGTGCATTTGAAGAATTACCGCCAATACCCGACATCATTTTATCGTACTCGTTTGCGATAGAAAAATTTGATGCTTCACCAGAAGTTTTATCTATTTCCTTGTAAATTTCTTTACGCTGGGCTGCATCGGTTGTTTTGTTGTACTTTTCATAAAGTGCATCGATTTTATCGAGATAAGGTTTTTCTTTTGCCCAATCTACCGTTCCGAATTTATCGGTTCCTTTAAATAAAAGATGCTCTAAATAATGCGCTAAGCCTGTGGCATTTTTTGGGTCGGTATTGCTACCAGCTCTAACACTCATGCGAAATTGAATGTTTGGCTCTTTGTTATTTGGCGATAGAATTACAGTCAGGCCATTTTTTAAGGTGTAAAAACGGGTTGAAGATGGATCATTAGTTACATATTTATAGGTGTAACCTCCAGAATTACCTGTTTTCCATTGGTAGGTTTGCGCTTTTACAAGCGAACCCGTAACCAGTAAACAGGCTAGTGTAAATAGTTTAAATTTCATTTAATTGAGTTTGGTTTGTGGCAACGAGCATGTAGGTGTAAAAAGGTTAGGGATGATTTACAAGTACAAATCGCATGTAATAAGTTATTTACCCAAATATATATGGATTATATTATCGAATGAAATAAATTTTTGATGTTGTTTATTTTATGTTTTTAAGGAGCAAATCAATCCCGGTGGTCCTTCTATTTATATTAATTGTTTTTAAATACTTCTCTAAGTGATTTTATATGATAATCTGTATTTTTACCGAATGACAAAGCAAAATACAAAACCGAATATTTTGGTGGTTAATGATGATGGTATAACAGCTACAGGAATTAAAAATCTAATGGAAGTTATGCAGGAACTTGGAAATGTGGTTGTAGTAGCACCTGATAGTCCGCAGAGTGGCATGGGACATGCAATTACCATTGGCAAACCCATTCGTTTTGATAAAGTAGATTTGTATCCAGGTGTTGAGATGTATAAATGCAGCGGTACACCGGTAGATTGCGTTAAAATTGCAGTTAATAAAATTTTTAAGGGTAAAAAACCTGATTTGTGTGTTTCGGGAATTAACCATGGCTTAAATAATTCAATCAATGTAATTTATTCAGGAACGATGTCTGCCGCTGTAGAAGGTGCAATTGAAAAAATACCTTCAGTAGGATTCTCTTTAGATGATTTTGCACAAGATGCAGATTTTAGTTATTGCAAGAAATACATTAAAACCATTTGCGAGCAGGTTTTAGAACATGGTTTACCAGAAGCGACCTTATTAAATGTAAATTTCCCAAAAGGCAATAACATTAAAGGCATAAAAATTTGTCGCCAGGCAAATGCAAAATGGGCTGAAGAATTTGAAGAAAGAACCGACCCTTATAAAAGACCATATTATTGGTTAACTGGCGTTTTTCAAAATTTTGATAAAGGTGAGGACACGGATGTTTGGGCGCTAGAACATAATTACGCATCGGTTGTGCCGGTTCAGTTTGATTTAACAGCACATCATGCCATTCCAATTTTAAACGGCTGGAGTTTTAATGAGGAAAATAATTGAAGCTAATAAACAATTTCTTGCCAGAAGTAAATGAAGTATCAAAATAACAGCGTTAACAAATATTTGTAAATTTATAAAATGATACCAAGGCTTTATTTCGATACTTCGGTTTTTGGAGGTGTGTTTGATGAAGAGTTTGAAGAAATTTCAACTTTGATTTTTGAAAAAGTAAAATTGGGGCAAATTATTTGTGTCTATTCTAATTTATCTGAAATTGAACTTCAAAGTGCTCCTGTAAAAGTCAGGAATTATTTTGCCGAACTTCCTAAAGAGTTTTTGGAGTATGTTGAAGTAACGGAAGATGCATATGAACTTGCTCAAAAGTATTTAGATGAAAAGGTGGTAGGACCAACAAGTGCAGATGATTGCAGACATATTGCCACGGCAACATTAAATAAGGTTGATTTCTTAGTGAGTTGGAATTTTAAGCACATTGTTAATGTTTTTAGGATTAGAGGCTACAATTCGATAAATTTACGTTGTGGATATTCGCAACTTGATATTCGTTCACCAAAAGAAATTGTGTACAATGAAGACGAAAAATAAGACAGAAAAATCTTTTGATACCGTAGCGGTGTTTAGAGAAATTAAGGAGCAGATAGCTAAAGAAACTGAAAAAATGACTTTTTTGGAATTTAAAAACTATATAGATAAAAAAAAATTAGAAACTGCAATCAAGCACCAAAAGTATTAAACATTTTATAGGTGCTAAAAAAGACATCAACGCTCCTGATGGTTTAAACCTAGGCTAATTTATCGCAATGATTCATCAAATAAGTAAACTAAAGGATTCTGTATGGATAGGTTTGGCAATTGGTTTAGTATTTCCGGCAATTCTTTCTATAATGGTTTGGTACATTATAAATCATGTATTTTACCTGGCAAAGGCCGATTTACTATACATCGGTGCTATTGCTATTAATGCTTACACCATGCAGTATTTTTTCAAACACTATAAAGAAAATATTGGCAGAGGCATATTGGCAGCGACATTTGTATGCGCTTTTGTCTTCTTCTATTATAAAGTTTTTTAAGATGGAAGTAATATGTAAGATGGAGAATGTAAGATGGAAGTAATATGTAAGATGGAAAATGGAAGTAATATGTAAAATGGATGATGTAACTACAACCTAACATGATATTTTCCATCTCCTATTTCCCATCTACCATCTACCATCCACCATCATCCATTTTCCATCTACCATCATTCATAATCATTAAAACATTTTCCATCAATTATGAAATACTACCTCGTAGCAGGAGAAGCATCAGGCGATTTACATGGTGCAAATTTAATGAAAGCGATAAAGGCAGAAGATAGCGGTGCTGTTTTTAGGTTTTTTGGCGGCAATAAAATGCAAGCCGAGGGTGGCCAGTTGGTTAAACATTATGCCGATATGGCGTTTATGGGTTTCACTGAAGTGTTGTTAAACCTCCAAACCATTTATAAAAATTTAAATGCGTGCAAGAACGATATCATCGATTGGAAACCCGATGTAATCATTCTGATAGATTTTCCAGGTTTTAATTTGAAAATTGCTGCATTTGCAAAAGCTAACGGAATTAAGGTTTGCTATTACATTTCGCCAAAAGTTTGGGCGTGGAATCAAAAGCGAGTACTTAAAATTAAGAAGGTTGTAGACCATATGTTCTGTATTTTACCCTTCGAAGTCGATTTTTACAAGGAATGGGGAATGGATGTAGATTACGTAGGTAATCCTTTGTTAGATGAAATCGACCAATTCCTGCCAGATGTTAATTTCAGAAAAAATAATCATTTTGGGGAAGGAAAAATCATTGCATTATTACCCGGAAGCAGAAAACAAGAAATCGAACGTTTGTTACCAGTAATGTTAAGCATTACAGAAAGTTTTCCTGATTACGAATTTGCAATTGCTGCGGCACCAACGTTTAGCGAAAACTATTACCAACAATTTATAGGCGAAAAAAAGGTTGAGCTTTTATTTGATAACACCTACAATTTGCTCCATAATGCTCATGCGGCTATCGTTGCATCGGGTACGGCTACATTAGAAACAGCTTTGTTCAAAGTGCCTCAGGTAGTTGTATATAAGGGCGGCACAGTTTCAATTGCCATTGCCAGGATGTTGGTTAAAATAAAATTTATTTCATTGGTAAACCTAATTGTAAATAAAAAAATAGTAACCGAACTCATTCAAGAAGATTGCAATACTCAAAAAGTACAATCAGAATTGGCTTTAATTGTAGATGGCAAAAGCCGAGTTGAAATGTTATCCAACTACGATGAATTACTATCGCTTATGGGAACGCCTGGAGCATCGGCAAAAACGGCAAAACTTATACTAAATTATTTAAAAGCTTAAAGCCATTAGTATAGCAGAAATGAGCTGGTATCTTAAATCTCGATTTTTTGGTTAGTTTTGGCTTTGTTCATAATTAATTAATCTGTACGATGAAAGCCCTCTCCATTAAAGACATCGCCGTTAAAGCAAATGTTTCTATCACAACAGTTTCCTTTATTATTAATGGTAAGGCGAAAGAAAAATCTATAAGCGAGGCTGTAATCGAAAAGGTAGAAAAAATTATACAAGAAAGCGGTTATAAACCCAATCAGATAGCCAGGAGTTTAAGGACAGGAAATTCTAATATTATCGGTTTAATAGTAGAAGATATTTCAAATTCATTTTTTGCCAAAATAGCAAGGCTGATAGAAGACAAAGCTTACAAACGAGGCTATAAAATCATCTATTCGAGTACAGAAAATAGCGTTGAGAAGGCTCAGGAGCTGATAAATATGTTCAAAACGCGAAAGGTTGATGCTTATATCATTTCGCCAATTAAAGGTATCGAAGAAGATATTCGAATGCTATTAAGCGATGATAAACCTGTTATATTGTTTGATAGAAATTTGGCTGATGTTGATGTTAACTACGTTGGGGCCAATCATTTTAATGCGTCTTACCAATCTATAGAAAGTTTTGTAGCACAAGGCAAAAAGAATATCGCCTTGGTTACGACAGATATTGATGTAGAACAAATTACTGAGCGTTTTGATGGTTACAAGAAAGCCTTGCTAGATAATGGATTGGCTTACAACGACGAATTGGTGTTGAAAATTCATTTCAATCAGGATGAAGAAACAACCATAAACCAAATCAAAAATTTATTTAATACTCAAAAAATAGATGCAGTTCTTTTTGCCACCAACTACCTTGCTATAAGCGGCTTAAAAGTGCTGAAACAAATAAAAAAGAAAATAGGCTCCGAATTTTCTGTTATTGCGTATGATGATCACGAAGCTTTCGAATTGCATACTCCAGGTATATCAACTGTACAGCAGCCATTAGAAGATATTGCCGAAACGGTTATTAAGCTGTTATTAAATCAGTTATCATCCAAAACTAAAATCCCTAACCAACAGGTTATTATCCCAGCCACACTTATTATCAGAGATTAAATTTATAACAAGTTGTTTTAGTGTAACGTTATTTTTACAGGTAAGTCGTTTTATTAAATAAAATATTATCTAATATTGATGTAGTAAAACGTTTTACCATAACCAAATTTATTTATGAGACTTTCGCAGGACCCTAACTGCATGTTATGTAGGCATTTTATTTACCTACAAGTATCTGCCAAATCTTTGCGTACAACTAAGAAACCAACTAATAATTTCTAAAAAATATATTTAAAAACGATAAACTTTTGTCGTTTAGTAAATCGATTTAAATAGTATCAGAGCATTTAAATGGAATAAAATAAGAGTAATAAAAAACTAATTATAACTAATCAATTTAAAATTTAACAAAACCGCTAATGAAAATTAATTTACTCAAAATTACGGGGCTATCTGCTGCAATTATATTGCTAAATGGTCCTGCGTTTTCAATGAATTCGGAGTGGGAAGGGGCGAGTGGATTCTTGAAGGGGAACAAGCTGTGGCAGCAAGTTCAAACGCAAAAAGTGATTACCGGAACGGTGGTTGATGATAAGAACTCTCCAGCACCGGGTGTTAGTATCAAAAATCAAACTTCTGGCAAAACAACTGTTTCCGATGGAAACGGAAAGTTCAGTATCGAAGCTAATGTAGGTGATATCCTGTCATTTGCTTTTATCGGCTACGGAACTCAGAATGTAACTGTTGGTGCGCAAAATTCTTTAAGCATTAAATTGGCCGTATCGGCAGATACTAAATTAGATGATGTTGTAGTTGTAGGTTATGGTACACAAAAGAGGGGTGAAATTACTTCCGCGGTTGCGACTGTTAAGAGCGAAGATTTTAATCAGGGAGGTTCTAGAAGTCCTTTAGATTTAATTCAAGGCAAGGTTGCTGGTTTGAGTATTACACGTACAGGTGGCAATAACCCTAATTCCAGCGCTGCTGTACAGTTAAGAGGTATTGTTTCCATTACCGGTTCTGCAACACCATTAATTGTAATAGATGGCATACCCGGTGGCAACCTAGATTTATTACAGCAAGATGATATCGAATCGTTTGATGTTTTAAAGGATGGTTCTGCGGCAGCAATTTATGGCACACGTGCTAATGCAGGTGTAATCTTAATCACCACGAAAAAAGGTAAAGGTGGCGATCCAACGTATGATTACAACACCTACTTTTCGAGAGATTATGTTGCAAAAAAGCCAGACTTTTTAACAGCTGAAGAGTTTATTGCTCGCTCTCCTTCAAATAATTTGGGCGCAAATACTGATATGTACGATTTATTGTTGAATAAGGAGAACATTACTCAGTATCACAATTTTGCTGCTACCGGCGGTACGCCAAAGTCAAATTACAGAGCCAGTTTATTTTACAATGATTTACAAGGTATATCTAAAGAAAATGGTCGTAAAAACTATGGTGCGAGATTAAATTTAAATCAGAAAGGCTTGAAAGACCGGCTATCTATGCAAACCAATTTGGCTGCCAACTTTAATAACGCAAATCTTCTAGGTGGTTCAGATGGGGATTTTGAACAATCCGTTCAAAGAAATCCTACTGCTCCAGTATATAATCCTGATCGCTCGTTCACTCAAACTACAGCTTTTAATAACTATAATCCTCTTGCTAGAATCACACAAGAGTTAAGTAAGAGGGATCAGCAAACTTTTTCTGGAGATACCAAATTTACTTTAGAGGTTATTGATGGATTAAAAATTTCTGCTTTTGGTGCATTAATCAGAGATACATATAACGATAGGTCTTACAGAGATAGAGCATCTTATTCTTCGAATCAAACCTATCAGGGAACTGGTTATGCTTCTAAAGCCAACCGACAAGATAAAACTTACACTTTCGAAAGTACAATAGACTACAATAAAGTATTCAATAACGACCATTCAATATCAGCTGTGGTGGGCTATAGTTATCAATATTTTACAAGAGAAGATTTCAACTTAAACAATTCAGGTTTCATTACCGATGCTTTTCAAGACTGGAACATTGGTGCAGGTAATGCCATTACAAATGTAACATTACCTAGGCCCGGAATCGGATCTTTTAAGGAAGATAATACTTTAATTTCATTGTTAGGTAGGGTTAATTATGCCTATCAAGGGAAATACTTGCTTTCTGTTTCTGCAAGAAGGGAGGGTTCATCAAGATTTGGTGCAAATAATAAATGGGGAACATTTCCAGCTGCTTCAATAGGTTGGGTTATTACCAAAGAAAGCTTCATGGAGCAGTTTAAGTGGGTAAATAATTTAAAAGTAAGAGCTGGATATGGCGTAACAGGTAATCAAGGCATTCCTAATTACCAATCATTAATTACATTAAGTACAGGCGGACCTTATTTGCAAGACGGAAAATGGGTTCAAACCTATGGCCCTTCAAGAAACCCAAATCCGGATCTTAGATGGGAAAAGAAAAAAGAATTTAACATTGGTTTAGAATTTGGATTCTTAAATAACCGATTAGGTGGTTCAATTGATTATTATACACGTAAAACAACCGATTTACTTTTAAGTTACAATGCCCAGGTACCGGCATTTGTTAACAGTACAATTTACACCAACGTAGGTAGTATATCTAACAAAGGTTTGGAAATTGCCATTAATGCGATTCCTATACAAACAAAGGATTTCCAGTGGAGTACCGATGTTTTATTTAGTACCAACGAAAATAATTTATCTTCTCTTTCAAACGATGTATTTAAAGCAACTTTCTTAGAGTACGGAGGCTTGCCTTCTCCAGGAAATTTAGGTAATACAATTAGGGCCGTTGAAGGTCAACCGTTAGGAAATTTTTACGGTAGAAGATTTGCTGGTATTGATGCGTTGGGTAAATGGCAGTTTTATAAAAAAGATGGTTCAATAACAAACTCTGCCGGAATAAATAACGAAGATTTGACGGTAATTGGTAATGGTATCCCGAAGTACTACGCTTCAATGTCTAACACTTTCAAATACAAAAATCTCGATTTAACCATTTTCTTTAGAGGTAAATTTGGTTACGATATTTTAAACGTACAGGATATGTTTTTCGGAAATATAGCTTGGTTGCCGAACAATGTATTAAGATCTGCAATTGATAAAAATGCAGCCCTTAAGGATTCACCTCAATTTTCGGATTATTACTTAGAGAGTGGAAATTTTGTAAAACTTGATAACATCACATTAGGCTATAATTTCAAATTAAAAACGAGCTACATTCGTAATTTAAGATTATATGCATCTGGTCGGAATATCGCAACGTTTACAAACTATTCAGGCCTGGATCCAGAACTTCAGGATACTGGTTTAACCGTAGGTATTGATAACAGAGGTTTCTACCCTCGTACAAAAACATATACCCTTGGATTACAAGTTGGATTCTAATTATAAAATAATTTAAAAATGAAAAAATTTATATTATATGCATCTTTATTAGGTGTGATTACACTAGGCTCCTGCACTAAGCTGGATGAAAACGTGTATAATTCTATTATTGCAACCAATTTTTATAATAATAGAACGGAGGTAATGGCAGCAGTACTTAGACCTTTCACTCATGCAAGTGCATGGGTAAGTTTTATGGATAATAATAACTACTGGAGACTTAATGAACTAACTGCAGATCAGGTTGCCTGGCCACAAAAAGGCAGGCATGGCTATGATGGGGCGCAATGGATTCGCTTGCATAACCACGAATGGACTGTAACTGATAATACCATTAAAGGACCATGGGATTTAATTTGGCAAGGTATCGGATTTTGTAATAACACTATCCAGGATTTAGAAAAAGTTGATTTCGTTAAAATTGGAATGACAGCTGACGAAAAGACTTCAATAATTGCCGAAACTAAAGTATTAAGGGCCTGGCATTATCTTAAACTGATAGATATTTATGGCAATATTCCAATTGTTACTACAGTTGGTACACCATTAAACCCGCCAACTAAAACCCGAAAAGAAGTTTTTGATTTTATTGAAAAAGAAATCAAAGATAATGTTGAATTATTGAAACCATTATCAGCCAATTTAGTAGGCCGTGTAAGCAAAGCAGCAGGTTATGCCATGCTTTCGGAGCTATATTTAAATGCCGAAGTTTGGACCGGAACTCCTCGTTGGGATGATTGTATTGCTGCAAGTGATAAAATTATTAGTGGACAAACCGGAGGCTTGAACGGGAATGCTGATTTAGATCCGGACATTTATGCACCTTTCGGTGTTTCAAATGATAAATCAAAAGAAAATTTATTTCAAATTGCTTACGATTTTAAAGCTGCTGATTGGAGATTAGGTTTTGAAGGTTTGTTCTGGCACTACAATCAAAAACAAATTAATGGAACAGATAGAAACGGTAATAACGCTGTGGTTGTTGTTCCATCTGCATTTGATGCTTATAAAGATACTGATTTAAGAAAGCAGAAATGGTTTTTGATAGGTACACAATATAAGTATGGAAGCACAACCGACCCAGTTTTAGGTACAGAAGAGTATAATAATAAGCCACTTGTTTTTGTTAAAGAAATCAGGAGAAATAGTGAAGGCGAAACAGGAGAAGGCGGAATGACCAGGGGCGAAGAGAATAGCGGCGCACGTTTTAATAAATATCAGGTTGGTTTGCCAACTGATGCCAGTTATTGGGCAAATGATTTTGTTCTTTATCGTATCACTGAGACCTATTATAATAAAGCAGAAGCTTTAATGCGTAAAAATGGAAATGTCGCGACACAAGAAGTTGTTGATTTAATTAACAAATGTATTGTCAGACGCTTTTCATCAGCTGACTATGCTGTAAACAGATACACAATTGCAACATTAACACCTGATGAATTTTTGGCAGAAAGAGGGCGTGAATTTGTTTTTGAAGGTAAACGTAGAGAAGATATGGTTAGGTTTGGTAAATTCACAACCAATACCTGGTGGGATCATAAACCTACAACCGCAACAAAAGCTTTATTTCCAATTCCAAGCTCGCAAATTGCAATCAATCCGGGAATTAAACAAAACCCGGGCTACTAGTTAAAATGTTTATAAAAAAGGTGCTCAATACGAGCACCTTTTTTATTTCTCAAAACCATTTGTAACTCACAAATTACAACTCATAGCATTTTCCTAAACCCATTTTTGCTAATATTGAATATTGGTAAATCGTTTTACCAATTGATACCAAACTAATCTAAAATCTAAGCTTCAAATCATTATTTATGAAAAAATACTACTCATTTCTGATATTAAGCTTCCTAACCACATTTCAACTTTATGCTCAGGATAAAGCCCCTGCATATCCGCTCATTACGCATGATACATACTTTAGCATCTGGTCTTTCGGAGATGAACTAAATCAATCTGTTACAAAACACTGGACAGGTAAAAATCAATCTTTAACTGGTGTTTTAAAAGTTGATGATAAGTTTTATCGCTTCCTAGGTGCCGAATCAAAAACATACAAAACAATACTTCCGGCAGCTGATGAAGCAGCTTACCAGGCAAATTATACATTCGATAAACCCAGTGAAAATTGGTTTACAAATTCTTTTAATGATGCCAACTGGCAAAAAGGAACAGCGCCATTTGGCGATGATAAATTGGCTAAAACCAAGTGGGATAGCAACGATTTATATTACAGAAGAAAATTCTCTATCGCTAAATTATCTGCGGTAAAAAAATATTTAAAGCTTAACCATGATGATGATGTTGATGTAACCATAAATGGTAAATCAATTTATAAAAAAACAGGTTGGGTACACGAGTACATTTACATTCCTATTGAAGAAGGAGTTTTAAAAGCCGGCGAAAACTTGTTGGCCATTCACGTAAAAAACACCGCTGGTGGAAGATACCTGGATGCCGGAATCGTTGAAGAAGTACCTCAAAAATCATCTGTTGGTTTGGCTAAACAAAACCATGTAAAGGTTGAAGCCACATCTACCAAATACAATTTCACCTGTGGTGAAATGGATTTGGATGTTACGTTTACGTCTCCTTTGCTATTAACTGATATCAAACTTACCGCCCGGCCAATCAGCTATATCAGCTATGCAGTAAAATCTAAAGATGGTAAAGCACACAAAGTCGATTTGTATTTTAGTGCATCAACTAATATCGCTGTAAATACGCCAGATCAGGAAGTTACAGCCAGGAAAAGTAACGTGAGTAATCTTTCTATTTTAAGCGCCGGAACAACAGAGCAACCGGTTTTGCAGAAAAAGGGCGACGATATAAGAATAGACTGGGGATATTTGTACGTTGCTGTTCCTGAGAAATTTAAAGCAACTCAATATATTACAAAGCAGACCGAAAGTTTGGCTGGTTTTTTAAATGGAAAATATGCTAAAACTGCTGATGCTGCGAATGGAAAAGAACTAAACCTTAGCAGTGTTATACCTTTCGGCTCAGTTACATCAAATCCGGTAGAAAAATATTTAATGATGGGTTATGATGATCTTAAATCTGTTGAATATTTTGGAACACAGCTGCTTCCTATTTGGAAAAAACCGGGTGAGCAGTTTGAAATACAATTGGCAAATGCAGAAAAGGATTATGCATCCATTATAAAAAAAAGCAGCGAATTTAATGCACAACTATATGCTGATGCGGAGAAAGCTGGTGGTAAAGAATATGCAGGGCTATGTGAATTAGCGTATCGCCAAAGCATTGCCGCCCATAAAATTGCTTATGCGCCAAATGGCGATATTTTATTTCTATCTAAAGAAAACTTTAGTGGTGGTTTTATTAATACTGTTGATGTTACTTATCCATCTGCTCCCCAATATCTATTGTACAATCCAGAATTGTTAACTGGAATGCTAAACGGAATTTTCTTTTACTCTGAAAGTGGTAAATGGAAGAAACCTTATCCGGCACACGATTTAGGAACTTATCCTTTTGCAAATGGCCAAACTTATGGCGAAGATATGCCGGTTGAGGAGGCAGGAAATATGATTATTTTGACTGCTGCAATTGCTAAAGCGCAAGGCAATGCAAAATATGCCGAGAAACATTGGCCTACGATGTCCATCTGGGCAAATTATTTATCTAAAGAAGGTTTTGATCCAGCCAACCAATTGTGTACCGATGATTTTGCTGGTCATCTTGCCAGAAATGCAAATTTATCGGTAAAAGCGATTGTGGCACTTGGTGCTTATGCACAATTGGCACAACAACTTGGTAAAACAGATGAAGCTTCGAAGTATAGAAATATTGCTTTAGATATGGCGAAAAAGTGGCAGCAAATGGCAAATGATGGTGATCATTTCGCCTTAACCTTTAATGATAAGAATACCTGGAGCCAGAAATATAACCTCGTTTGGGATAAATTGTTAGGACTAAAACTTTTCCCTGAAACTGTTTATAAAAAGGAAATTAATTATTACTTAACTAAGCAAAATGCTTTTGGTTTACCATTGGATAGTCGTAAAACTTACACCAAATCTGATTGGATTATGTGGACGGCAACGCTTGCAGATAATCAGGCTGATTTTCAAAAGTTTGTTAAGCCGATTTACAAGTTTGCAAATGAAACCGAGAGCAGAGTACCACTTAACGATTGGCATGAAACAACAACTGGTGCTAAAGTTGGTTTTCAGGCCAGGAGTGTAGTTGGTGGATATTTTATAAAGTTATTGGCTGATAAGTGGGGTGTTAAAAATTAAAGTCAGCCCGTAAAATGGAATTTAAAAATACCTTCATTGTTGTTTTCTGCATGCTGAGCATTAATGTGTTTGCACAACAAACCGATTTGGTTCAGTATGTTAATACTTTGCAGGGTACGAATTCTAAGCATGAATTAACCCGGGGAAATACTTATCCAACAACAGCTTTACCTTTTGGAATGCACACCTGGACACCACAAACCGGAAAAAATGGTGATGGTTGGAAATATCAATATTTTAAGGATGCAATTCGTGGTTTTCAACAAGCGCATCAATGCAGCTCGTGGACTCGCGATTACGCGGTTTTTTCTTTGATGCCCATGATAGATAATCTGGTTGTTGATGAAAACCTGCGTGAAGCTAAGTTTAGCCATACCAACGAAATTGCCAAGCCAAATTACTATAAAGTAAAGTTCGATAATCAGATAACAACAGAAATTTCTCCTGTAGAACGTGGTGCACACATTCGTTTCTCTTATCCGAAAGGGAAAAAAAGCTACCTGATTTTAGATGGATATATCCGCACCAGCGGCGTTAAAATTTATCCGAAAGAAAATAAAATTACCGGTTATGTAAGTAACGGCCAAGGATTTAAAAAAGAATGGAAAAGCTATTTCGTTATTCAATTCGATAAGCCGATAAAATCTTACGGAACTTGGGAAAATAAAAACAATGTACTTAATGCAGATTCTGTAATTGCGGAAGGATTTGGCAAAGGTGCTTATGTCGAATTTAAAGCAGGTACAAATGTTCAGGTAAAAACTGCATCATCTTATATCAGTTTAGAACAAGCAGAACTAAATTTAAAAAACGAATTAGGTAATGACCAAACTTTAGAACAAACGAAAACTAAAGCTGCAGCAGTTTGGAATAAATCTTTAGGTAAAATCTTAGTTGAAGGTGGATCTAAAGCAGATAAAGAAACTTTCTATTCTTGTTTTTTCAGAGCCAGTCTTTTCTCCAGAAAATTTTATGAGTTAAATGCTGAAGGAAAACCTTATTATTTTAGTCCCTACGATGGTAAAGTTCATCCAGGATATATGTTTACGGATACCGGTTTTTGGGATACATTTCGGGCGCAATTTCCGCTAAACACATTGGTACAGCCAGAAATGCATGGGCAATATATGCAGGCGATGTTAGATGCTTACAAACAATGCGGCTGGTTGCCATCATGGTCTTTTCCTAGTGAGGGTGGAAGTATGATTGGAAATCATGCAATTTCTCTTTTTGCTGATGCATGGGCAAAAGGCATCAAAACTTTCGATCCGGAAGAAGCATTAGAAGGTTACCTTCACGAAGTAACAAATAAAGGGCCATGGGGACCGGCAAATGGCAGAGATGGTTTTAAAGAATACAATGAACTGGGTTATGTTCCTTACCCGAAATACCGTGAAGCTACTGCCAAAACTTTAGAATATGCTTATGATGATTACTGTGCATATCAATTGGCAAAAATGACCGGGAATAAAAAATACATGGATATTTTTGAAGATAAAATGTACAATTATCGAAACGTGTATGATGCCTCATCAAGATTTATGCGAGGTAGGGATATTAATGGAAACTGGTCGCCAAATTTTGACCCAATAGAATGGGGTGGGCCATTTACCGAAGGGAATGCGTGGCATTGGCAATGGTCGGTTTTTCAAGATACCAAAGGTTTGATTAATTTAATGGGTGGGAATAAAAACTTTGTAGCAAAACTGGATTCAGTTTTCACTGAGCCGAATAAAGTTAAAGTTGGAACTTATGGCGGTATGATTCACGAAATGACCGAAATGGTTATGGCAAATTTAGGGCAATACGCTCATGGAAATCAACCCATTCAACACATGATTTACCTTTATAATTATGCAAACGAGCCATGGAAAGCTCAGTTTCATGCTCGAAATGTCATGACAAAATTATACAACGCTACAGAAAATGGCTATCCTGGTGATGAAGACCAGGGGCAAACCTCTTCATGGTA
Source organism: Pedobacter jejuensis (assembly GCF_003725795.1). Lineage (GTDB taxonomy): Bacteria > Bacteroidota > Bacteroidia > Sphingobacteriales > Sphingobacteriaceae > Pedobacter > Pedobacter jejuensis. Next base: position 73,466 of record NZ_RBEE01000005.1, read on the forward strand.
TGTTCTTAGCGCATTAGGTTTCTACAGTGTAACACCTGGAAGTGGCGAATATGTTTTCGGCAGTCCGATGTTTAATAAAATTACAATTAATTTAGGCGGTTCAAGAAAATTTGTAATAGAAGCTTCATCGAACAGCTCGACAAATATTTACATAAAGTCGGCAACTTTGAACGGAAATAACTATACTCGCAACTTTTTATCGCATAGCGATATTGTTAAAGGTGGTACGCTTAAATTAGAAATGGATAGCAAGCCAAATTTTAGTAGAGGACAATTAGAAGGAGATAAACCATTTTCTTTAAGCAAATAAATGCAATGCCTGAGGTGATTTGGGATATTGCGGGGAGTAATTATTAAGACAAGATAGATACAATGGAAAAACCTGTTGCATTAGGTGTAGACATAGGTGGCTCGCACATCACGGCGGCGTTAGTAGATTTAGAAACTAGAACAATCGTTCACAATTCCATTGAACGTAATGCAATAGATTCGCAGGAAAGTAAAGAAGTAATATTGACCGCTTGGTGTGAAATTATAACCAAGGCTTTTGAAAAATCACCAAGTGATGTTAAGTTAATTGGAATTGCCATGCCAGGTCCGTTTGATTATGAACAAGGCATATCACTAATAAAAGATCAAGATAAATTTAAAGCGCTTTATGGTGTAAACATTAAAGATGAACTATCTAAAAGATTAAACATTGATGCTGCAAACATTCAATTTATTAATGATGCTGCAGGTTTTTTACAAGGTGAAGTTTTTGGTGGAGCCGGTCGTGGTAATTCAAATGTTTTGGGTTTAACACTTGGCACCGGACTGGGTTCGGCCTATTGCGTAGGTGGCGTGGCAAAAGATGCTGATTTATGGAATTCACCATTTTTAAATGGCATTGCCGAAGATTATTTATCAACCCGATGGTTTGTAAAACGTTACCAGCAACTTAGTAATAATACTGTTGCAGGTGTAAAAGAATTAACGGCTTTAACAGCTACTGATTATTCTGCCACCAGAGTTTTTATGGAGTTTGGGTATAATCTAGCCCAGTTTTTAATGCCGGTTATCAAAAAAAACAAATCCGATGTGGTAATTATTGGTGGTAATATATCAGGTGCATTTGCTGCATTTTCTCCCGAATTAATTGCAACTTTAAAGGGCAATGCAATTGATGCAGATATTAGGGTAACGAAGCTAAAAGAACATGCAGCACTGATTGGTGCGGCAAGCTGTTGCGATGTAACTTTCCGCCATGAAAATACTACCGAAAGTTTAGGCAATGAGGTAAAAAGTTTTATTAATAAAGGGTAAAACCTTTTTTTTAAATAGATTGGTAAAACCATTTAGTAGTTAATTAAAATCAATATTTTTATTCTTTACTGTTTATCGGTAAATAATCTATAGCCCAGAACTTAAATATCAGACATAAAATTAAACACATGAAAAAAATACACTTACTTAGCATTTTATTTTTTGTTGCACTGCTTCCTCTTACGCAATTAAAAGCTCAGGAAATCATTAAGAAAAAAGGCTACACATTAAGTTTCGAAAGCAACTTTGCTGAATTAGATCCGAAGTTAAAGAAACGATTAATAGAATCCTTTTTTGAGGTTTATCCTAAATTAGCTAAAGAGTATAATCCGAATACATTAAAAGAAGTAAAATTTTCTGTTGATACCAATTACAAAGGTGTTGCAGCTACCAGTAATGGAAAGGTAACATTCAGTTCGATTTGGATGGTTAAGCATCCTGAAGATATTGATGTTGTAACGCATGAAGTAATGCACATAGTTCAGGATTATGGCAGAAGTGTTGGTCCGGGTTGGTTAACAGAAGGCATTGCAGACTATGTTCGTTCAAAATTTGGTGTTGATAATCCTGGTGCTAAATGGACCATGCCTGATTTAAAACCTGAGCACTCTTACAAAAACAGCTATCGTATTACCGCTAGATTTTTCACCTGGATTGAAAAAAATGTTAAATCAGGAACGATTAAAGCTGTTGATGCTTCATTAAGAGATCATACTTATACATCTGCAATCTGGACTAAGTTAACAGGTAAAGATTTAGATGGACTTTGGGCAGACTACGTTAAAAATCCTCAAATTTAAATATCCAACCGCTCGATATGTATAAACCAATTACTAAATCTTTAATATTATTCGTTGCAGCAAGTTTGTGGTCAACCATTATAATGGCGCAAACGGTAAGCTTGGCGAAGCGACAGCAAGATTTTTTTGATCTTCGTTTTGGTATGTTCATTCATTACAACATTCCAACTTATATGGATCAGGATTGGGCAGATCCGGAAGCATCACCTTCCATATTTAATCCTAAAAAACTAAATACCGATCAGTGGGCCAAGGCTGCCTTATCGGCAAATATGAGTTATGGCTGTTTAACAACCAAACACCATAGTGGTTTCGCAATATGGGATACCAAAACAACGGATTATAGTGTAATGAATAGTCCTTATAAAAAAGATGTTGTAAAAGCTTATACCGAATCTTTCCGCAAGGCTGGCTTAAAAGTAATGTTGTACTATTCTATTTTAGATACACATCATAAAATCCGTCCCAACCAAATTACGCCCGAAAAAATTGATTTCATTAAAGCTCAGATTAGAGAGTTGTTAACCAATTATGGTAAAATAGATGCACTAATTATTGATGGATGGGATGCGCCATGGTCGAGAATTTCGTACGATGATGTTCCATTTGAAGAAATATATTCCTTAATAAAATCAATCCAACCCGAGTGTTTGGTGATGGATTTAAATGCAGCAAAGTATCCTGCAGAAGCTCTGTATTATACCGATATCAAGTCTTATGAGCAAGGTGCTGGTCAGCATATCCAAAAAGAAAGCAATAAATTACCAGCGTTATCTTGCTTACCGATTAATACCGCATGGTTTTGGGAAAGTGATTTCCCAACAGCACCCACAAAAACGGCTACCGAATTGGTAGATGGGATTTTGAAGCCATTAAATATGGCTTATTGTAACTTCATATTAAATGTTGCACCAAACCGCGATGGATTAATTGATGCAAATGCATTGGCAACTTTAAAGGAAATAGGACAAAAATGGAAAAATGATGGTCCACTTCCTGCATTACCTGTATCGGCAGCACCAATTATTTCATCTAACATTGCTAAAAAGCAACCTGCTAATGCAAGCTGGAGCGATGATATGTGGATAATGGATTTTGCAAATGATGATAGCTACAGCACTGCATGGTTATCCAATGCTACTGTTAAAGCACCATGGTATGAAATTACTTTTGAAAGGGATAAGCCATTCAATATGATTGTTATCGCCGAAAAAAAGCCAGGCATAAAAGCTTATCGGTTGGAGTACAGCGAAAACGGAGTTTGGAAACCAATCGTATCCGGAACAGATGCATCTAAAATAAAAATACACCGCTTCAATAGGGTTTGGGGTAAAAAAGTTAGAATACTGATAGATAAATTTGATGGGCAGGTACAACTGGCAGAATTTCAGGTTTACAACGAAAAAAGATAAACAGCAAACACATAAACTGATATATAAATAATGAAAAAATTATTCATCGCCTTATTAAGTTTTGCAGCAACAGGAAGTTTTGCACAACAAGTTGGCAAAATAACCGATCCGGTAGAATGGATTAATCCTTTGATGGGCTCTCAATCAAAACCAAGTTTATCAAACGGCAATACTTACCCAGCTGTTGGCGTGCCTTGGGGTATGAACATGTGGACTCCACAAACTGGTAAAATGGGAGATGGTTGGGCATATACTTATGATGCCGATAAAATCCGTGGTTTTAAACAAACACATCAGCCTTCTCCATGGATGAATGACTACGGTGCTTTTGCAATTATGCCGGTAACTGGAAAATTAAAATTTGCTGATGACGAACGTGCAAGCTGGTTTAGCCACAAAGCAGAGGTTTCAAAACCTTATTATTACAGTGTTTATTTAGCTGATGCTGATGTTACAACAGAATTGACACCAACAGAAAGAGCTGCTCAGTTTAGGTTTACTTTTCCTAAAACCGATAGTTCTTTCGTTGTAGTAGATGCACAAAACAAAGGTTCGTACATTAAAATTTTTCCGAAAGAAAGAAAAATAATTGGCTACACAACCAAATATGCTCGTGGACCTCTACCTAAAAATTTTAAAAACTACTTCGTTATTTACTTCGATAAAGATTTTACTTTGGCTAAAACCTGGAGTGGAAAAACTCTTGGAAATGATTTAGAACTTACCAGCGACCATACAGGTGCAGTAATTGGTTTTAAAACCACTAAAGGAGAAAAAGTTACTGCAAAAACGGCTTCGTCTTTCATCAGTTTTGAACAAGCAGAGTTAAACTTAAAAAGAGAATTGGCTGGTGATAGTTTTGATGCTACTAAAGCTAAAGCAAAAGCCGTTTGGAATAAAACCTTAAGCAAAATCGCTGTTGAAGGCGGTTCAATAGACCAAATGCGTACTTTTTATTCTTGTCTGTATCGCACCTTATTTTTTCCAAATAAATTATATGAGTTAGATGCTAAAAACCAAATTGTACACTGGAGCCCATATACTGGTGAAGTTAAACCGGGTTATATGTTTGCCGGTACAGGTTTTTGGGATACTTTCAGAGCATTATATCCTTTCTTAAATCTTGTGTATCCTTCAATAAATAAGGAAATGCAGGAAGGCTTAATTAATGATTATAAAGAAGGTGGGTGGTTGCCAGAGTGGAGTAGCCCGGGTTATGCAAACATTATGGTTGGCAATAATTCTGCTTCTGTTGTTTCTGATGCTTACATTAAAGGTTTGCGTGGTTATGATATTAATACCTTATGGGAAGCACTTAAACACGGCGCCAATAACGAAGGACCGATTGCAGCTGTTGGCCGTAACGGCGTAAAATATTACAATGAGTTGGGTTATGTACCATTTGATGTTAAGGTAAATGAAAACGCAGCAAAAACTCTAGAATATTCTTATGATGATTTCACTATTTACCAATTAGGAAGGGCGTTGAAGAAACCTGCTTCTGAAATAGAAATATATAAGAAAAGGGCGATGAATTATAAAAACCTGTTCGACCCATCATCGGGTTTAATGCGTGGAAAAAATCAAGATGGAACATTCCAAAGTCCTTTCAGTCCGTTTAAATGGGGTGGTGCTTTTACAGAAGGCAACAGCTGGCACTATAGCTGGTCTGTTTTTCAGGATGTGGATGGCCTGGCCAAGCTTATGGGCGGACATGAAAAGTTTGTAACCAAATTGGATTCAGTTTTCTCCATGCCACCTGTATTTGATGAAAGTGCTTACGGGGGTGTAATTCATGAAATTCGTGAAATGCAAATTGCCAACATGGGGCAATATGCTCACGGTAATCAACCTATACAACACATGATTTATTTATACAATTTCGGTGGTGCTCCATATAAAACTCAATATTGGGTTCGTGAAACTATGGATAGAATGTACAAAGCAACTCCAGATGGTTATTGTGGTGATGAAGATAACGGACAAACTTCTGCCTGGTATGTATTTTCTGCAATGGGTTTTTATCCGGTAACGCCCGCAACAGATCAGTATGTTTTAGGAGCTCCTTTATTTAAAAAGGTAACGCTAACTTTAGAAAATGGGAAAACTGTTGTAATTAATGCTGCTGCAAATAGTAATGAAAACCGTTACGTTCAATCGCTACAAATGGATGGAAAACCCTACTCTAAAAACTGGATAAGCCACAGTGGTTTGCAAAAAGGTGCCGTTTTAAATTTTAATATGTCGGCAACGCCTAACAAAACAAGAGGGTCAAATCCGGTAGATTTCCCATATTCATTATCTACAGAAAAATAAACTATAAAATTATTTGTCTGATAAGCTTGTCGAAAACTTTAGATTTCGACAAGTTTAATCTGGCATACATTGATAGATTAATCACTAAATTGATTATCCAATACAGCACTATTAACTAAACCAAATATTATGAAGATTAACGTCTTAAAAATTGGGTCGACAGCCTTTATCTGGTTGCTTGGAACATACATGGCATTAGCCCAACAACCCAACATTCCACTTACCGATTTATCAGCATTTAAAGAACCCGGAAATTCTTGGTCTTTAGTGGGCGATGTAACCGTAAATCTAGATCAACTAAATTCTATAAAAGGTACGAAAGGAACTGGAATTTTGTTAAACATCTCTGAACCAAAAAAGGTAGGTTTTGATTTAACGACAATAAAGGAATATGGCGACATGGTTTTAGAACTGGATTACCTTACAGCAAAGGGAACCAATTCTGGCATTTATCTACAAAACAATTACGAAATACAATTGGAAGATTCGTGGACAGTTAAAAATCCACTTTCATCAAACAACGGCGGCTTGTACGAACGTTGGGATAATGATAAACCCGAAGGTGAAAAAGGTTATGGTGGTATTGCGCCACGCCAAAACGCAAGTAAAGCACCAGGTTTATGGCAGCACATTAAAATTGTTTTTCAGGCACCAAAATTTGATGGATCGGGTAAAAAAATAGCAAACGCTAGGTTAATTAGTGTTGATTTAAACGGTGTTACCATTCACGAAAACGTAGAACTTTGGGGTCCTACAAGAGGTGGTTATGGAACAGAAAAAGCAATGGCACCAATCCGCATTCAAGGCGACCATGGTTCTATAGCTTTCAGAAATATTTCCATTACTGATCTTCCAGCAGCAGCTGCACAAACCGGTCGTCGTGGCGGAGGTGGAGCAGATCCAATTTATGTAGATGCACCAGCTAATACCATGATTAGAAGTTTTGTTGATGTAATGCCGGGCGTACGTTCTGTACATGCAATTTCAGTTGGTAGTCCGCAGCAAACCGCCTACAGTTACGATTTAGACAATGGAACATTATTACACGGCTGGCACGGAGGTTTCTTAGATGCAACCCCAATGTGGGATGGTCGCGGTAACGGAACATCTCGCCCATTAGGCAGCGTAACCCGCTTTACAAAAAAACCGGTAATGGCCATTTCAAAATTGGCAACTGCTGATGCAGCTTGGGTGACCGATACCGCAGGGACAGGCTTTCGTACTAAAGGTTATGTAATGGATAATCAAGATCGCCCGGAATTTAAATACCAGATTTATGGAAATAAAGTTACCGATGCAGTAAAGGTTTTGGATAACGGACAAGGTTTATCAAGAGAGGTTACTTTAGAGCAGCCTGCTAAAGATTTATACTTGCTTTTAGGGGAAGTAGCCGACATAAATGAAGTGGCGAAAGGCTTATACGTTGTTGATGATAAAGCATATTATCTGCAATTTCCAAATGGCGAAAAGCCAATCGTTAGAGCTGTTGACGGTAAAAAGCAACTGATTATAGCAATTGGAAGCAAATTGAATTACTCTATTTTATTTTAGTCTGTATTACGATGAGATATACATTTAAAACATTAGCAATGATGGCGCTAAGCCTAAGTTGCTCTGCGCTTTTTGCCCAGGAAACACCAAAGGAAGAGGATTTTTTCAGAATTAATAAAGTACGTGTACCAGAAGGACCAATTTTAGAAGTTGGGGGTTTAGTTACTTTGCCAAACGGAGATTTAGGAATTTCTACCCGAAGAGGTGATGTTTGGATTGTTGAAAACCCAACAAGCACGAAACCTTATTTCCGCAAGTTTGCAACTGGTTTACACGAAATTTTAGGTATAGCCCAAAAGAACGGTGCAATTTATGTTGCGCAACGTGGCGAATTAACCAAGCTGGTTGATAAAAACATGGATGGCAAAGCCGATGTTTATGAAACGGTTTATGCATGGCCAATTAGCGGTCATTACCATGAATATAGCTTCGGACCAAAAATAGCTGCTGATGGAACATTTCTGGTAACAGCGAATGTAGCTTTTGGCGATGAAGAATGGTGGAGGGGAGAAAGTAAGGTGCCAATGCGTGGCTGGGCAATGAACATTACCGAAGATGGTAAAATGACTCCTTATGCAGCTGGCTTTCGTTCTCCTGCTGGTATTGGCATGATTGATAATCAATTTTATTATACCGAAAACCAAGGCGATTGGGTTGGGTCAGGCGGTTTATGGAAAGTAAATAAAGGTGATTTTATGGGTCATCCGGCGAGTTTAAAATGGACCGACCGACCAGATTCTCCTGTGAAATTACAATCAGATTTTTTCTACGCTAATATAGATGAACGCCGCATTAAGAACGAACAAGGTAGATACATCAAACCAGAAAACAGAGTTAACGAAACTTTTAAAACGCTTTTTGATATGAAGAAAGTTTTTCCAGAATTGCGATTGCCTTCTGTTTGGTTGCCGTATGGCATCTTAGGCATTTCATCATCAGAACCCGTTAAAATTCCAGAAAATACCTTTGGTCCTTTTGCAGGGCAAATTTTAGCTGGCGATCAAGGCATGAGTATTATTTCAAGAATTTTCCTTGAAACCGTAAAAGGCGAAGAACAGGGTGCTGCTTTCTTATTTAGAAAAGGATTTCGTTCTGGTGTATTACGTTTAGCCTGGGGTACTGATGGTTCATTATTTGTTGGGGAAACCAATCGTGGTTGGGGTTCGGCTGGTGATGCAAACGAAGGTTTAGAACGCTTGGTTTACAACAACAAAGTGCCTTTCGAAATGAAAGCTGTTCGTTCAATGCCAGATGGATTTGAGGTTGAATTTACAAAACCTGTTGATCGTAAATCAGCAGAAGATTTGGCATCGTATGCAGCAGAAAGTTTTATTTATAAATATCATCCGGTTTATGGTTCGCCTCCGGTAAATGTAGAAACCTTAAAAATCACTGGTGTAAAAGTTTCAGCCGATGGTATGAAAGCACGACTTATCATTCCAAATCTTCGTCAGTATTATATCCACACGTTAACTTTAGATGGTGTTCGTGATAAAGAAGGTTTTTATTCTTTGGTTCATCCTGTGGCATATTATACCTTAAATCAAATTGCTGATGGGGATAAATTACCGATGAGTGAGGTGAGTACAAAAAATTCAGAATCCGGACCGAAAGCTTCGGCTACGCCAGTTAAACCTTCTGCTAAACCAAAGGCATCAACAGGAACTAAACCAGAAGCAAAAGGTGCTACAAATACTACCCCGGCCAAAGTTAGTGCAACATTAGCATCAGCAAAATCGCCAACGTATAAAGAGGTAGAAGGATTGTTAACAAAAAATACCTGCTTGGCTTGTCATAATCCCACCAAAAGACAAATCGGTCCGCCGTTTTTGGAAATTGCAAAGCGCAAGTATTCTCCAGAGAAAATTTATAATTTAATTCATAATCCTCAGCCACAAAACTGGCCGGGTTATTCAACAGAAATGCCGCCAATGCCTCAGGTAACTAAGGCCGATGCTTTAAAAATTGCTGCATGGATTAATTCATTGGATAAATAAAAAAAAGATAGTTAGTTTAGTTGGTTAAACGGTTGGTGGAAACGCCAGCCGTTTTATTTTAAAAAGGATAGAGCGAAAAAATGAAAAGAATCTTATCGTTGATAGGCATAAGTATGTTAATCTGCTTTGCAGTGAATGCACAGCAAAAAAGTAAAATTACAGGAACAGTTAAAGATGCAAATGCTGCATCAATTTCTGCTGTAAATATTCAGGTTTTAAATACAAATTTAAGTACGGTAACAAATTCTAATGGCGAATTTGAGTTAAAAAATGTACCATCAGGCAAGATAAATTTAAGAATTAGTGCAATAGGTTATGCTACTATTGTTAAACTTGTTAATGGCAATGAAACCTTAAATGTGGTATTGCAGCAATCAAATTCCAGATTGGATGAAGTAACGGTATCGGCTCAAAAAACCGAAGAAAATATTCAAAATATTCCTTCAGCGATAACTGCATTTACTGCAGAAAAAGTAACAGATTATCGAATTCAAAATACACGTGATTTAGCTACGATTGTTCCAAACCTTTACAGCAGTAACCCTGGTGATGGTCGGAACATAACTTCAATAAGAGGGATCGGAACAACATCATACGATCCTGCTGTTGCAACATACATAGACGGCGTAAATCAATTCGGTTTGGATACTTATATCGCATCTTTATTCGATGTAGAAAGAATAGAAGTGTTGCGTGGTCCACAGGGAACTTTATATGGCAGGAATGCAATGGGCGGTGTAATTAACATCATTACGAAACAGCCTTCTAATTACACCACAGGTTTTGCTGGTGTTGATGTAGGTAATTATGGTCAGCAGCGATATAGTGCAGGCATTCGGACGGCTCTGGTAAAAGACAAATTATTTTTTGGAGCTGCGGGTTTGTACAATCGTATGGATGGTTTTTACACCAATTCTTTTAACAATTCTAAATTTGATAAACTTCACGGCTATTTAGGTAACTATTATTTAAAGTTTTTAGCAAGCGATAAATTTGCGTTAATCTTAAATGTTAAACACAACGAAAACCGTAATAATGGTACTTTCCCGCTAGCGGGCTCGGTTAACGATGCTTTAGAAAATCCATTTGTGTTGAATCAGAATGCAATAACAAAAATGGTAGATAACTTATTTAATACTTCATTATCTGCTAATTATGCTGGCGAATCAATAAATTTTAGTTCTCAAACTGCTTATCAATCAAATTACCGTTATTATACACAACCAATAGATGGCGATTTCTCTCCGATAGATGGTGTTTCCATTGTAAATAACTATGGAAAAGACTTTAATAAAGTTCAGGTTTACACGCAAGAATTTAAACTAAGTTCTCCAGCCTCTAATAATTCAAACTTAAAATGGGTTGCAGGTTTATATGGTTTTCATCAGAATAGTCCGGTAAAACAAGGAACATATTTTGGTGCTGATGCAGCTTTGGTTGGCGCACCATTTCCATTTTTTACCAGCTTAAATACCAATACAGGTAAAAGTTATGGTTTGGCTGCATTCGGACAAATAACGTATTCAATCACCGATAAGTTAGCGGCAACAGTTGGTTTACGTTACGATTACGAACATAAAAAACAAACTGCTTTAGGCGAATTTTTAATGGATGGCATGGATCCTGTTGTTACTCAAAACGATACTGCAGCAACAGCAAATTTCAAAGCTTTTTCCCCAAAATTTAGTTTAGCGTATTCAATTGAAGATAATAATACTATTTATGCAAGCTACAGCAGAGGTTTTAGAGCAGGAGGTATTACACAGCTAGGTTCTGATCCATCGGTTTTACCTTTAGTGGCTTACAAACCTGAATACAGTAATAATTTCGAAATAGGCTCAAAGAATACTTTTCTAGATGAACGCTTGAGCATCAACATTGCCGCATTTTATATCAAATTAACTGATGCGCAAATTCCCGTATTGGTTTTGCCAGATGCCGTTACCATTACCAGAAATGCTGGCGAACTAACAAGTAAAGGTTTGGAATTAGAACTTTCTGCGAAGCCCGTTAAAGGCTTAAATGTAGATTATAATTTTGGTTATACAGATGCAACATACACTTCGTTACAATTGCCTCAAAATGGTGCCACAGTAAATTTAAATGGCAACAGACAAATATACACACCCGAAATTACTTCGATGCTTGCGCTTCAATATGCTTATGAATTGGATAAATCATCAAAAATAAATTTAATTGCCCGTGGAGAATGGTTGTTTACGGGCAATCAGTTTTATGATTTAGCAAATCAAATTGAGCAAAAGGGTTATAACTTGTTCAATGCTAAATTGGGTGTATCAAACAAGAGATTCGATTTGTTTTTCTGGGGAAGAAACCTTGGCAATAAAACTTATATAGATTATGCTTACGATTTTGGAGCAGCACATTTAGGAAATCCGAAAACTTATGGGGTTTCGTTAGTTGGAAGGTTTTAATTTGTTATAATTATATTGAATTTTTGAATGACTAAAGGTTGATGGAAACATCAGCCTTTTTTGTTTATAAGGATTTGTAAACTGCATTAAAAAAGAAATGGAGATTCCACTTTCGCAGAATCCCCATCATCTAAATTAACGCTCTCGAATATATAAACGCTGTAAAACGGATTTATTGTGTAGAGATTATTTTTTATAGATATTCTTTAAAATAGCTGAGTCGCTTTTGGTTTCCGCAGCAAATAAATATTAAATTTCTACTTTTACTTTTATGGAAGGCATCGATAAGAATAAGCAAGACCAAGAAAAATTATCAGCTGCAAAGGCTGCTTTTCAATTTGTTAAGAATAATGATGTTGTTGGTTTAGGTACAGGCAGCACTGCAACTTTTGCAATAGAAGAATTGGCTAAGCGTATTCAGGCTGGTTTAAAAATAAAAGCTGCGGCAAGCTCTGTAAAAACCGAAGAACTGGCTCTTTCTTTAGGCATTCCAATCTTGAAACTCGAAACTTTAGGCTCAATAGATATCAGCATAGATGGCGCCGATGAATTTACAGAATCGCTCAACCTGATTAAAGGTGGAGGTGGAGCATTATTTAGAGAAAAAATCATTGCTTCGTTAAGTAAGAACTCAATTATAATTACCGATTCATCAAAAAAAGTAGATAGGCTCGGTGCATTTACCGTTCCTGTTGAAGTTGTTCCGCTGGCCTTACAATATGTTTTGAATCAATTAGCGGCGTTGAATGGAAAAGCTGTATTACGAAAAATGGATGAAAAAACCTTTGTAAGTGATAATGGGAACTATATTGTAGACGTTGATTTCGGACTATTAGATAAGCCCGAAGAACTTGCACTTGCTTTAAATCAAATTGATGGCTTGCTGGCTCATGGATTATTTATCGGCTTAACAAGTAAAGTAATTATGGCCAAGGGCGATGAAATTTTAGTTTTTGAGTAGGGCGGGCAGAATAATAAGCTGAGTTCGATTATTAATTATCCTTCACATTATTAATAAGCTGCTTTTTTTAGTTCACGTCACCCTGAATTTATTTCAGGGTCTTATTTGCAGGAAAGATGCTGAAATAAATTCGGCAAGACGTATCGTACAAGCAATACGGAGATAAAACAGCAAGGTTTAAGTTTAAGAATCGAATTTATGTTATCAAGATTGCCACAGAAACACTGGAATCACAGAATAGAGCGTTTGTAATGAAGAACAGTATTCAAATGTGTTCTAAAGCTGTTTTTAGTTTACGTCACCCTGAATTTATTTCAGGGTCTTATTTGCAGGAAAGAAGCTGAAATAAATTCAGCAAGGCGTGTTGTAAAAGAAATACGGCAATAAAACACCAAAATATTAAGTTTAAGAATCGAATTCATGTTATCAAGATTGCCACAGAAACACAGAAATCACAGAATAGAGCGTTTGTAATGAAGAAAAGTATTCAAATGTTTTCTAAAAGCTTTTTTAGTTAACGTCACCCTGAATTTATTTCAGGGTCTTATTTGCAGGAAAGATGCTGAAATATATTCAGCAAGACGTGTCGTATAATCAATAAGACGATGAAACAGCAAAATTTAAGTTTAAGAATCGAATTCATGTTATCAAGATTGCCACATGACGATGCGTAATTTATTTCACCGATATTTTTTTAATCCTTAAAAACAGCCGAATATTTCTACCGATACTTTTGCTTCACTCACCGATAAATTAAAGTAATTTAAAGAAAAGCCATTCTCCAGCTTTCATTTTCGTGATACATTTGATATATAAAAACAAAGGTCATGGAAAATCTAATCAAAAAAAACCACGCAGATAAACAAATGGGTTTAGGCATTTTAATCATTGTAATCGGCTCTGTATTCTTGCTGCGAAATACTGGAATTGACATACCGCATTGGGTATTAAGCTGGCATACCATCATGCTCGGTGCTGGTTTGTGGATAGGTTATCGTAAAAATTTCCAAGGTAGTGGCTGGTTGGCATTAACGATTATAGGTGCAATATTTACATTGAGAGATATCACCATTTTAGATTTTGAACTATCGAAAATTACAACTGCTTTGGTGCTAATAGGTTTAGGTTTATGGGTAATTTTAAAACCTAGCAAGTTCAAAAATTTCTCAAATAATTTTCAAAACACTTCGAATGTGCATGAAATAAAAAACTAAAATTCGTAACTCTATCATATATCTAAAAGAGACATTTTAAAGAATTGTCTCTTTTTTGTTTATATAATAATTTGATGGAAGACAGCTGTAAAAAAAGAAACGGGGATTCCGCCGAAGCAGCATCCCCGTCATCTAAATTAACGCTCTCACATACATAAACGCTTAAATCTTTAACTATTGTGAGCAACACATTTTTTTATTGATTTTTTAACAGTTTAAATTTTTGATTAAGATAAGTTGAAGAAATTACAACAGTTTTAATAAAAAACTAACCAATTAGTTATAATTTAATAAATTAGGAATCAAATATTATTAACTTTGGTTTATCGCTATAACAACTTATACACCAGATCATTCATGAAAAAAGTAATTTTAGTAGCATTTGTGCTATTATTTATATCAAAAGCATCATTCTCTCAAAACGTAATCAGTCTTTTTAATAGTGCCAACAACTTTTTTCAACTTTTGACAGAGGAAAAATATACGGAAGCCTACAGCAATTTTGATGAAACTGTGAAAGCAAAATTATCAGAAGAGCAATTAAAAAAACTTTGGACCGATATCAACCAGAGTTTAGGTAAGGCTAAAGCATTGGATGCTACCCAAAGTAAAACCCAAGGAGAATTTTTTGCTGTAACTGTAGAAGGTGAGTTTGAAAGGGGTTCTCAGAATTTCATTTTAGGATTTAACAAGACGCAAAAGATCGTTGGATTTTTTCTTGCTCCGAAACCGTCAGTTACAAAATACTTAGCACCATCGTACGCTGATACAACATTGTATTCAGAAAAGCAAGCTTACATCACAGATGGTAAGCACCAACTTGCTGCGGTGATTACCACGCCAAAAAACAATAAAAATTTCCCAATGGTAGTTTTTGTACATGGTTCTGGTCCTGGTGATATGGACGAAACTGTTGGTCCAAATAAGCCATTTAAAGATTTAGCAGCAGGATTGGCTGCTCAAGGTATTGGCTCTATCAGATATGTTAAAAGAACTTTAATTTATCCTTACGAATTTGGAAAAGCCTTTACGGTTAAAGAGGAAGTTTTGGATGATGCGCAATCGGCACTGGCTATGGCCAAAACAATTCCAGGTGCTGATTTGAAAAACATTTATCTTTTCGGTCATAGTTTAGGCGGAATGCTTGCCCCAAGAATTGCTACCGCTGTTCCTGATTTAGGTGGTATTATTTTGGCCGCTGCACCAGCAAGGAAATTGACCGATATGATTGAAGAACAAAACAAATATTTGTTCGAGAAAACAAACGACACTGCCAAGAATGCAAAAGCACAATTTGATTTGGCGATTAAAGAAATTGATAAAGGTAGAATAACTCAATTGGGTACGATTAAGCCAGATTCGATAATATTGGGTTTACCTGCTTCTTACTGGATAGACCTTAACAATTACAATCAAGTTGCGGCTGCACAAAAATTAACAAAACCACGAATTTTCGTTATCCAAGGCGGAAATGATTATCAGGTTTCTAAGCAGGATTTTGATTTATGGAAAGCCGGATTGGCAAATAACAAAAATGCAGAGTTTAAATTTTATCCTGAATTAAATCATCTTTTAAGTCAGCAAGTTGAAAAGGGGACAGGTGCTCAGTACCAATCATTCTCCAGTGTATCAGCAACATTAATCAATGATATTGTCGCCTGGATAAAAATTAAGTAAGGTAAAAATTGAATTATTATTCGTCATTTATAATACCTGTAAATGTTCACAATTTAGTTGTTTTAAAAGGTTTGAGAATATTCAATTAATCTTCTTTTCTAATCTTTTATTGAGGTTTTTCAAACAATAAGTAAAAATCTTCGGTTGTGATATATATCAGCCTGAGCATTTATGAAAAGGAAGAAAGTATCAATAAAAGGAATATGGGAGGTCTTAAAAGCTTCTTTTACGGGTTTCACTACTCATAAAGTAACAAAATTAAGTGCGTCTTTAGCCTACTATACGGTTTTTTCGATGGCGCCTTTGCTAGTGGTTATCATCTCACTTTGTGGTATTTTTCTAGGAAGAGAAGCTGCAGAAGGTCAGGTTTATGGGCAATTGGCTGGTTTTTTAGGGAAGGATACTGCGTTAGAGTTACAAGAAATAATTAAAGGAGCTTATCTAAATGGAAAAAGCACAGTAGCCTTTACCATCGGTTTAATCACCCTGCTTATTGGTGCTACAACGGTTTTTGGCGATATTCAGGATTCTATTAATATGATTTGGGGTTTAAAGCCTAAACCAAAAAGAGATTGGTTGAAGATGTTACAAAACCGTTTCTTATCGTTTTCAGTGATAATAAGTTTAGGTTTTATCTTATTGGTTTCTCTTTCTCTTACTGCAGTTTTGGAAGGGTTTAATGAGCGATTGCAAGCCCGTTTTCAAGGTGTATCTGTCGTAGTTTTCTATATCATTAATCAAATTATCACGCTTGGTGTAATCTCGCTTATTTTCGGTGTAATTTTCAAGGTATTGCCAGATGCTTTGATTAAATGGCGAGATGTAATTTCTGGTGCTGTTGTTACAGCAGTCTTATTTATGATAGGTAAATTTGCCATATCATTTTATATTGGTTCTAGTAATGTTGGTGGAACTTATGGTGCAGCAGGTTCATTAATCATCTTGTTATTGTGGACATATTATTCATCCATTATTTTGTACTTCGGAGCAGAGTTTACCAAAGCTTTTGCAATTGCATATGGTTCAGAAATTCACCCATCGCACTACGCAGTAACAACTAAAGAAATAGAAATAGAAACCGAAGGAAACTCCATACAAGACAATCACAAAGAAATACGAGAACAGGTTCCTGATAAATAGTAGTTGTGGATATTTTATTCCCCCCAAGCGGTAACAACTATATTTCGTTTTCCGCCATAATTCCTGTGTTCGCAAAGATAAATGCCTTGCCACGTGCCAAAAGCTAGTTTGCCGTTTCTAATGGGAATGGTAACTGAATTACCAAGTAAAGCGGCTTTTAAATGTGCAGGCATATCGTCAGAACCTTCGTAATCATGTTCATAGTCTGGATCATTTTCGGGTACAGCTTTGTTAAAAAACATTTCGAAATCTACTCTTACAGTGGGGTCTGCATTTTCGTTTATGGTTAGCGAAGCTGATGTATGCTGAATAAAAACCTGGCAAATACCGATTTTTAAATTTCCAATTTCAGGGAAGGCATTAACAACTTCATCCGTTATTAAGTGAAATCCTCGTTTTCTTTCTCGTATTGCAAATGCTTGCTGATATATTTTCATTTCTATTTTTTTATCCAACCAGTATTTGATTCTTCATCAATTATCAAGTTATAATCTCCAAAATTACCCGATACATTTACATTTATACCTGCTTGTAAATTTCCCTTAATTGGTGCTAACGCATCTGGATTATCGTAAATCGCGGTGCTTGTATTGGTAACCTTTATTTTTTTATTCTGTTTTGATATTTGTGTGAGTTCAGCACTTTTAATAAAACCAATATTCCCATCGGGTAAAGTAACCTTGTAATAGTTTCCATTCGCCGAATTAACGTTAACAATTGTTCCGGTTTGCAACTGCGTAAGTTTTGATGCATTTGTAGTATTGCCATCCAACAAATTAGCTTTTCCTGAAGTTTTTAAAGTTTTATTTAAATTAGAAAGTGGGGCAGCAACATTTGGAGGAGTTTTAATTGTAGGATTTATAAATGGTAGTGGATCTATAGCGCCACCAAAAGTGTAAATACCAAAGTGCAAATGCGGTGGTGTGGTACGGGCATTTCCGGTATTTCCCATCAATCCTAAAGTATCGCCTGCTAAAACCTGGGCACCTTCTTTAGCAATTTGCTCATCAAGATGGGCATAATAAAGTGTATAATCTTTACCGGATGGCTTAAACCAAATTACCTTACCGCCTAAATTATTTTCGTTAACTCTTGTCACTGTTCCATTGCTGGTTGCTACAACAGGGCTTCTAAAAGCGCCGAAGATATCAACACCTTCATGCTTACGATTATTTTTATCTCGGCCATCGCCCCAATAACTACCGATATTTGCCCGTCCTGTTTTAGTTGGAAAACCTAACGATGGACCTGATGTTAACTCTAAAGTGTATTCAGCACTTCTTAATAGTTCTGGTTGTAGCCTGATTAAATAATCTCCGCTTTCATCCACATCAATCTGAATATCGTTGCCTAAAGTATCGGCAGATGCTAACAATTTAGCCTCACCATCAACAGGTAAGCGCCAAACATCAAGGTAAATGGCAGCCCCATTTTCTGGTTTCTTATTAAGCGATATGTTAATTTTTGCTCCTCTTGTAACGGAAAATTTGTAGGCTGTAGCATTTGCCTTCTCGGCAGAAAAATAACCAGTTTCTTTATAAGGGAGATTTATCTTTAAAGCTTTTTGCATGCTTAAGGTAGATGCATTAATCCAGGCAGAACCTAAGGCGGTTTTCTCCAAACCTGCAGTAATTAGTTTACGCTGATAGGTTTCATGTGGCGATGCAGCTTTAAATAAATTAACTGAGCCAGTTTTGCACGATAGAAATGTTGCTATTAAAAATAAACAGGTTAATTGTATTAAACGCATTGATGCTTCTTAATTATTATAGGATACAATCGATTAACAAATAATTCAGTTACAAAGTTTGTAAGCAAATGTGTTCTTGTAATGATTGTGATGTTAATAAAAAACGTTGTGTTAACGTTAATTTGTAGTAATTTACTCAATCATTCACTTATTAGCCTTGGTATAAATATATTTGCTATTATCATTCAAACCCAAAATCAATCTCAAATTTAATCAATGAATACATTCGAAAGCCGCTATGCTCAAAGCCCGAAAGAGGTTAAGCAAATGGACACATCTGCCTTAAGAGAAAATTTTTTAATAGAAAATGTTTTTGAAGCAAACCAAGTGAACCTAACTTTATCTCATTTTGATAGATATATTGTTGGTGGTGCAATGCCTGTAGGGCAGAAAATAGATTTACCAAATCCTGATGATTTAAAAGCAAATTTCTTTTTAGAAAGAAGAGAATTGGGGATAATTAATGTTGGTGGAAAGGCTATTGTTACGGCTGATGAAGAAACGTATGAATTGGAATATAAAGAAGCGCTATACATTGGAAGAGGAACAAAGGCAGTTTCTTTTGAATCTGTTAATGGTAACCAGCCTGCTAAATTGTATATCAATTCTGCACCCGCTCATCATGCTTATCCATCAAAAAAAGTAAGTAAAGCCGATGCTGAAATTGTAGAATTGGGTGCGCCTGAAACGGCTAATCATAGAATAATTAATAAGCTTTTGGTGAATAGTGTTTTGCAAACTTGTCAGTTACAAATGGGTATGACTGAACTAAAATCGGGGAGTGTTTGGAATACCATGCCTGCTCATACGCATGATAGAAGAATGGAAGCTTATTTTTATTTTGAAGTTCCTAAAGGCCAAAGCGTATGCCACTTTATGGGTCAGCCGCAAGAAACCCGTCACATTTGGATGCAGAATGATCAGGCTGTAATTTCTCCAAATTGGTCAATCCATTCAGGTGCTGGAACAAGTAATTATACATTTATTTGGGGAATGGCAGGCGAAAATCTTGATTATGGAGATATGGACCATTGTGCAATAACAGAACTAAAATAAATTTTGCAAATACATAAAATAAGATGTTAAATATATTTGATTTGGCGGGTAAAACTGCCTTGGTAACCGGATGTAAAAGAGGAATTGGTAAAGCGATGGCTTTAGCATTAGCAGAAGCTGGGGCCGATATCATTGGCGTTTCTGCTAGTCTGGAATTAGAAGGCAGCTCAATAGAAAAGGAAGTTACAGCTTTAGGAAAAAAGTTTTATGCTTACCAATGCGATTTCAGTAAAAGAGCAGCTGTTACAGAATTTGCAGCGAAAGTAAAAGTTGATCATCCTGTAATTGATATCTTGGTAAACAACGCAGGTACAATTTTACGTAAACCAATTGCCGAACACCCAGATGAAATGTGGGATGAGGTGATTGCTGTTAACCAAACTGCGCCATTTATTTTAACAAGAGAAATTGGTAGAGATATGGTTGCGAGAGGAAGTGGTAAAGTGATATTTACAGCTTCACTATTATCATTTCAAGGAGGTATTACGGTACCAGGTTATGCAGCAAGTAAAGGTGCTATTGCATCATTAACCAAAGCTTTTGCCAACGAATGGGCAGCTAAAGGCGTAAATGTTAATGCAATTGCACCCGGGTATATTGCTACAGATAATACAACCGCTTTACGCGAAGATGAAGATAGAAGTACGTCAATTTTAGCTCGAATTCCTGCAGGTAGGTGGGGAACTCCAGAAGATTTTAAAGGTCCGACAGTTTTTCTTGCTTCAAAAGCAGGCGATTATGTTCATGGCACAATCTTAACAGTTGATGGCGGCTGGATGGGCAGATAGGTTTATAAAAAGAAAAGTCTGAATTTTAGGTTTAAAACCTAAAAATTCAGACTTTCGTTGATTTTACGCTTTCAAATAATCGGTGCTTTTATCGCCAGATTATCGATTGCTACCTTATTAAAAAAGGTTGTAAATTTCTTTGATATCTTTTAAAATGTTATCAAAATCGATTTTTAAATCAATTATTTTACCAGTGTGGATATCAAAAACCCATCCTTGAACAGTTAAACCTCTTAAAGTTATGGCTTCTTGTACTGCAGCGGTTTTTAATAGGTTAACACATTGCTCCTGAACATTTAGTTCTACCAATCTATTGTAACGAACGCCTTCATCTTCAATAGCATTAAGTTCATCTCTATGAGTACGATAAACATCACGAATGTTTCTTAACCACGGGTTTAATATGCCCATATCTGCTGGTTGCATGGCCGCTTTAACCCCGCCACAATTGTAGTGACCACAAACAATGATATGTTTAACCTTTAAATGGCGAACGGCATAATTTAAAACCGTCATTACACTTAAATCAACATTGTTTACCAGGTTAGCAATATTACGGTGAATAAAGGCTTGTCCTGGTTGTATACCCATTAAATCTTCAGCAGTTACGCGGCTATCTGAACAGCCAATGTATAAAAACTCTGGAGTTTGACCTTTTGCCAATTCAGTAAAATAATCTGGATTGTTGGCTAATTTTCTGCCTATCCATTCTTCATTGTTCTTAAATACGTCTTGTAAATTCATCTTTTAAAATTGTAATTATTGGTTAAAATAATTTTCATGAGGTTAATTCAGGATGTAAATCTGATATAAAACTAAGAAAGATTTTGATTTTAGCATGCACATTGGCCAGAATTATACATGACTAAACGTAGTTAAACGATAAAGTAGAATGTTTTGTTTTAGTGGGGTTTTAAATTGTTTTTGTCGTTTTAAATTAATTTTTAAAATTTTTCATTTATAATATGAGCTAATTGAAGCTTTATGTTTCGTTGAAATAGAATTTTTGATTTAATTAATTAAAATTAACCATATAAGTCTATTAAAATCTATTGAATTTATTAAATCAATAGAAATAATTGGCAATAGTTATTAAATTTTTCTGTTGTAAATTGATTTTATTTAAAAAATTTAACTAAATATTGTAATTTATTAACTTAATGTAGCAATATATTGTCAATCCGCATTCCTAATTCGTTTTAGTTGTAGCTGTGTAATAAATTAGTGGCAATTAAACTAAAACTAAACTTTATTGCTATGCGGAGAAAATTACTATTAATTTCTTTCCTAATGCTATACCTTATTCAAGGTGTTTTTGCTCAGGATCGTACAATTACCGGAACAGTTGTGGGGAAAGATGATGGTTTGCCATTACCAGGCGTTACCATATCGGCTAAAGGTTCCAAAGCTGGAACAACATCTGGTGCTAGTGGAACTTTCAAGCTTTCAGTACCGAATGGGGTTACAGAATTATCATTCAGCTTTTTAGGGTATTCAACACAAACGGTTTCTATCAGCGGCTCTGAAATGAAAGTTTCAATGGCTGTAGATTCCAGACAATTATCAGATATCGTTGTAACGGGTGTAGGTACCGCAACCGATAAGAGAAAAATCGGCGTTGATGTAGCAACCTTATCATCAAAAAACTTTGCTAAAAGTGTTGTAACAGGGTCGGTTGAGCAGGCTCTGCAAGGTCAAATTGCTGGTGCTGTTATTCGAACTGGGTCTGGGCAACCGGGGGATGGTGCTTCGATTATCTTACGTGGCATAAATACTTTAGGTAGCACATATCCAATGATTTTAGTTGATGGGGTAGAAGTATCAGATTTGAATGGTTTAGACCCAACCCTTGTTGAGCGTGTGGAAGTTGTAAAAGGTGCTGCTGCAGGTATGCTTTATGGTGCGCAAGGTGGAAATGGTGTTATCCAGGTTTTTACTAAAAAGGGAGTTAGAGGTACTGCACCAACTATTAATTTCAGTTCAAAATACAGTAGTGATCAAATTATCACGGGGGATGATTTATTAGCTAAAAACCATCATTATGTTACTGATGCCCAAGGCTATATTTTGGATAATAACGGTGTGCGAATTGCCAGAGGTGCAAATGGTAAATACACAGAGCCTGCTTTACTTTCAGGAGCAACAACGGTAAATAATAAACCTTATGTGGAGCCTATTTTTGATCACTTGAAACAAGCTTACAGAACCGCAGCTACTTATAATAATAACATAAGCATATCTGGTGGTGGAGAAAAATCAGATTACTCCATTAATGCATCGAGATTAGACCAGCAAAATGTAATGAGTAATAAACTTGCCAGAACCACGGCGGGTATTAACTTAGGCGTAGAATTATTTAAAAATTTCACCATGCGTTCTACTTCGCAGGTTGTTGTTGAAAATGAAAATTTGATTTCGGGCAATCGCTTCCCGCTTTTAAATTCTTATCAGTTTATTGATTTTACCTACAGAGATGCTTTAGGGAATTTAATTGTTCAGCCTAAAGAAGAGAACCAAAGTAACTCCTTGGCCGAAAACGATTGGCACGTAAGAAGAGATAAATCTACTCGTTTTGTTCAAAGCTTAAATTTGAATTATAAGTTTCCAAAGTTTGTAGAGTTGGATTATAAAGTCGGTTTGGATTATTATGCACTAAATAATTTAGATTACTATAAAAACCAAACATCAACCGGACAAGATTTATACTTTGGTACCAGAGAAGGATCTTATGAGCAAAGTAATACCAGAAATACAAAATTTAACTCAATAGGTTCAGTGTTTTTTAGAACTGATTTTGAGAAAGATTTCAATTCAAAACTACCCATAACTACCTCAACACAGGTATCGTATGATGTGAGAAAAGAAGCCTATAACTATTTTAATGGCAGAGGTGTTGGTTTATCTTCTTACCCTCCTTACAACATTAACGTTGCCACTACAAAAACCGCAACGGGCAATTCAAATGAATTTTTGAGCTACGGTTTATTGTTTAATCAGAGTATCGATTGGGGTACTTTAGCGGGTATTTCTGCTGGTGTACGTTCAGATTATTCATCAGAATTTGGCGCAGGTGGTAAAGCATTTACCTTCCCAAGAGGAACAGCTTATTTTAATCCTTCTGATTTACTAAAACTTTCGTGGTTACCACAGTGGAAAGTTCGTGCAGCTTATGGTGAGGCAGGTATTCAACCAGGAAGATATGCTCGTCAGGTAACTTTAGATGCCGGAACTTTAGGCGATGGCAGTTACTTAACTTTACCAGGTACAGCAAGTAATCCTTTTCTTCGTGTTCAAACATCAAAAGAGTTTGAAGCTGGAACAGATTTCGTTTTAGCAAACAACAATAAAGCATGGTTGAGCAGAATAGCCATTACAGCAACATATTGGAATAGGGAAAGTGGCGATGTTATTCAGGCGGCAGATTTATCACCATCAACTGGTTACGTTGCGATTAACGATAACTTAATGACTTTAAAATCAAAAGGGTATGAGTTTAGTGCTGATGCAACAATGCTTCAAAAAAAGAATTTAACCTGGAACTTCGGAATTCGTTTTGCGCATTCTCAAACCATGGTTGATAAAATTGCAAACGGACAAGATGTAGTTTCAGGCAATTTTGCCTTAAAAGCTGGTGAACGTTTTGGTATATTCTATGGCCAGGTACCATTATCATCTGTTGATCAGTTAAGGCCAAATGGCACACGTTATATTGCTACAACAAGCGTTGGAGATTATGAACTTGTAAATGGTTTTGTAACCAATAAAGCAACTAAACAAGTGGTAATTACCGGTAGCGATGATAAGAAAAACATGGGCGATCCAACTCCGAAATTCACCATGTCTTTTATCAATAGTTTTAACATTTATCAAGACTTAAGCTTGTCGTTTCAATTTGATTGGAATTATGGAAATAAGGTGTACAATTTAACTCGCCAATGGTTATACAGAGACCAACTAGCTGCCGATTTTGATAAAGAAGTTACTATTAATGGACAAACTGGGGCATTTACGTCATATTATGGAAGTTTATATAACTCAACTAATCCAATTAGTTGGTTTGCAGAAGATGGTTCATTTCTTCGTTTAAGAGATTTATCGCTGTCGTATAACCTTCGTAATGCGCTAAATATTAAGTGGGCAAAAACAGTTTCTGTAACTGCATCGGCAAGAAATATCTTAACAATAACAAAATATAAAGGGTTAGATCCTGAATCTAGCAGTACAGGAACATTGGATAGAGGCGTAGACAGCTTCGGTTTTCCTAACTTAAAATCATATCAATTCGGTGTAAACATTGGCTTTTAAATCTGAAATCATGAAAAAAATTATTAGCATATTTATTTTGGTTGTTTTTATGAGCAGTTGCCAGAAAACAGACCTCGAACTTATTAACCCAAACTCACCTACTCCAGATGCATCATTAACCGTGGAGGATGGTATTTTAGCTTTCTCTAAAGGCTTATATGTTAAAGGCTTAGGTGCAAATTTTGTTATAGCATGGTCATTACATAGCTTTATGGGTGATGAACTTTATTCTCCATATGGAAACTGGGGCTGGAGATGGGCTGAGCAAGTTACATCCATTACATTACCAAACGGAACGGTTTTAAAAAACCCAATCGGTCCTGAACAAAAACCACAATTACAAAGTACAAATAGCAGAACTGCCGGTGAGTTAAACGTATTTAAATATGAATGGGAATCGATGAATTTATTAAATGCCAGCTGTAATTTGTTGCTTGCATCTATTGATAAACCTGAAGCGAAGTTTACAGGAGATGTTGCAACAAAAAAAGCAACTTTAAGAGCCTGGGCATATTGGTGGAAAGGTTTTGCCTATTCGCACATTAGTTCTATGTACATATCTGGTGTTATCAATAATAATTCGGATGGGACAACGAATGGAAGTTTTTTAACCCGTGATGCAATTTTAACAGAGGCGACTAGTAATTTTGATAAATGCACCACCCAATTGAATGCAATTGCAGCTGCAAATATCGATGCATATAATACAACAATTGATGCAGTAATACCAGATTTTGCAGCCCGCTCTGCAAGGATTACACCTGATATGTGGAAGAGGCAAATTAATAGTTACAAAGCCCGTAATTTAATGGCGAATAAAAAAGTAGCTACCATGACTGCCACAGACTGGACAGCAATTACAACCTTGGCAAACGCCGGAATGTTGGCTACTGATAATAATTTTAGAATTGGTATGGACCCAAATGGTACAAATGATTTATCGGGTGCTTTTTATCACCCATATTCTTTGTTAGGTCTTGGTGCTCAGTTTACTTTTGTAAGTGAAAGATTGGTACAGGAATTTGATGCGAACGATGCTCGTTTAGCTGCTAATTTTTATTTACTTACATCGCCTAATTTAAGAAATGATAGAGGCTTTAATTTTGGTACGCGATATGGTGCTGTGCCAATCGAGTCGGGTGGTAAATTTGCTACAAGCGATAACCGTGGTTTTATGGAAGTTGGTGCAACCTACGAAGAAACCCGCTTGGACATTGCCGAAGCTAATATTAGAACAGGTGCCGTAGAAGCAGGTTTGGCAATTATCGACCAGGTTCGTGCATATCAGGGTGCAAATGTAGCAACTGTTGCAGGTAAAGGCTTAACCCAAGCTGCAGCAATAACCATTTTAAAAAGAGAACGAAGAGTTGCCTTATTTCAACGTGGCACTGCATTTTATGATGCCAGAAGGTGGGGCGTAACGCAATCTGCCGCATCAGGCGGCGGACGAGCAGCTGCGAATGTTTTAATTCAAGGTTCTACATTAGGAACTACAGGTTCACAAATCAGAAGTTGTTTTATTGACTATAACTTTATGGATTATTTTGATATTCCATTAAATGAATTAGACTTTAACGCACCAGCTCCTGGATCTGCACCAGTTAAACAGTAATTTTTAAATTAGGCTTACGAAGTTTGCAGCATTGATTTCGTGAGCCTAATATTTTACTCAGCCCAAATTTGCTAACAATTTGGTTAAGCTTTCATCAACATTAGTTTTTGACTTCAGTTGTTTCAATGTTCTGTTAAAACTCCGTATCGATATCCCTAAATAGGCTGCCATATCTTCTTTAGATACCGAAATATTTTCCTCCTTTTGAAGATTGAGTAATTTTATCAAACCATATTCTAGTGTATAAAGCTGTTGAAATGATGCTCTGGTACTTGTTTGAATAATCCTGGTAGATAATTCTTGAAGTAGAATTGAGGTAAATTCAATATTGGTTTCAATCAATTTCAAGAAATAAAAATCTGGAATGGCATAAGCCGTTACCTCACTTATTGCTTCAACATTACAAAGGCAGTCGATTTTTTTTATGGCTTCCAGTTCGCCCACAACTTCGCCTTTGCCTAAAAATTCGATAATAAAATCCTTGCCGTTTTCTTCAGATATAAAGCATTTTGTAATGCCATCTTTTATAAAATAAATATTCCTAATCTTTTCTCCTTGATTTATAAACCTAAATCCGGCAGGGAATAACTTTAAACTGATATTTTTTTGTTCAATGTTTTCAGCATGCAAACGGTCGATTAAATTTAAAAAAGCAGGGTTGGTTCGTAGCATAGATCAAGCGAGACAAATGTCCTTCGGAATTAATGTGGGTTAATTTATTTTTGCAGCACTAAAGTAAGCATAACAATGAAAAATAAAATAAAGGTTATTGCCTTTGATGCTGATGATACGCTTTGGGTTAATGAACCCTATTTCCGTGAAACCGAAGAGCAGTTTGCAGATTTGTTGGAAGATTTTTTGCCGAGGCATAATATTATGGCTGAATTGTATAAAACTGAAATTGCCAATTTACCGCTATACGGCTACGGGATTAAGGGGTTTATGCTGAGCATGATGGAAACCGTTTTAAGTATAACTGAAGGCAAAGCCAATCTGGAAATTATAAATCGGGTTTTGCAATTGGGGCAGGAGATGCTGAATAAACCTGTAGAGTTACTAGATGGTGTTGAAGATGTTTTAAAAACTTTATTTGGCAAGTATAAATTAGTTGTGGCTACAAAAGGCGATTTATTAGATCAGCAAAGGAAGCTAACAAAATCTGGCTTGGATCATTATTTTCATCACATAGAAATTATGAGCGATAAGCAGGAAAGAGATTATCAAAAATTATTGAAACACTTAGATTGTAAGCCTGAAGAATTTTTAATGTTAGGCAACTCTTTAAAATCGGATGTTTTGCCTGTGCTGTCCATTGGCGGACATGCTGTACATATTCCTTACCATACTACATGGGTTCACGAACATATCGAGCATACCATTGAGCATCCAAATTTTTATCAAATGGAAAGTCTTGCGGATGTTTTACCAAAATTAATATGAGAGAAAAAATAGATATAAATACATGGTTGAGAAAAGACCATTTTAATTTTTTCAGCACTTTTGAAGAGCCATTCTTTGGTGTAACTGTTGATGTAGATTGTACCGAAACATATAAAGAGGCAAAAGAATTGGAAGTATCTTTCTTTTTGCTCTACCTTCATAAATCGTTAATTGCAGTCAATAAAGTAGAGAATTTTAAATATCGGATAATTGACGGCGAGGTTTGGAAATACGATGAAGTTCACGCATCTGCAACCATCAACCGACCAAACGGAACATTTGGGTTTAGTTACATGGATTTTCATAAAAACTTCGAAGATTTTAGAGTTGAAGCAGTTAAAGAAATTAATAAAGTTAAAAATTCTACAGGCTTAATCGCTGCGTCATCAGGTGAAAATGTAATTCATTATTCTGCAATTCCCTGGTTAAATTTTACTTCATTATCTCACGCACGAAATTACTCATACAAAGATAGTTGTCCTAAAATATCATTTGGAAAAGTAAGAGATGAAGATGGAAAAAAAATCATGGCAGTTTCTATACATGCGAATCACGCTTTGATGGATGGATTTCACATTGCTCAATTTGTAGATGCATATCAGGAATTGCTAAGTAAAAAATCATTGTGTTAAATTGCGATTAATTTTTTACCATTAAATTTCATTTGCTTTAGAGAAACTAATTGCTATTTTTGCTGCACAAGCAATAAGCTTTATTGATGGTTTGAACGAGCTTGATTATCGATAATTAAAGTTTGCTTATTGATTATTAAAAACCTGGGGGATTAGCTCATTTGGCTAGAGCGCTTCGCTGGCAGTGAAGAGGTGATCGGTTCGAATCCGATATTCTCCACTCAGACACTTAATGCACCTGGTAATCAGCTATTTAGCTACTCACCAGGTGCTTACTCTGACAAAACTCTGCCACAGCCCCTCAATTTCGGGGCCATGAAAACGGCAGAAATCACCTACACAACACCCAAATTATTCAAGGGAAAAAAGATCGATCTCGTTCCAAGAGGCTCTACAAAAGCCAGTGAGGAAGCGAAACAAAGCTGGTATATTGAATTTTTCTTTTATGACCCCACAACCAAAAACATGGAGCGCTTTAGGTTCAGTAAGAATCTGAATAGGGTAAAAGAGCCTAAAGAAAAACAAAACCTATTCAATCAACTTTTAGAAACTTATACAGAAGCTTTAGATGGCGGCTGGAGTCCCATTGACGAAAGAAGCAATGATAAGCTTAAACGCCAGATAGTTTCTTTATCACTGGAAGAAGGTAAAATTCTTTTTGAAGCCTACCATCAAGCTAAGGGAACCAGGAAGAAATCGATTCAATCCTATTTGTCTAAAGTTAAGATGTTTATTAACTACTATAGTGAGCATAAAAAAGTAACCGAGATTACCGATTACGAGATCACCCACTTTTTAGATCATCACGAGCAAACCGAAAAATGGATGGGTGTAACTTATAATAACGCCCGGATATCGCTCAACAACTATTTCCGTTATCTTAAAAAGAACAAATACATCGAGATCAACCCCGTAACCGATACGGAAACAAGAAGAAAATTAGCGACCGAATCCCACCAGGTATTTTCTGATGCCGATTTCAAATCAATCATGGATTGGTTACAAGTGAATGACCCTTATTGCCTGCTATTCGTTAGGATGATCTACTATACTTGTATCCGTCCCAAAGAATTGCGGTACCTGCAATTGAAATTCATTAATTTAGAAACTAATACGATCACGATACCCGCATCCATTGCCAAGAATAAAAAGTCACTGCCGGTACATATCGATGTGAGTTTAAGGAAAGAGTTGGATAAACTTGCTATTCCGAAATACCCCAGGGAATATTACCTGTTAGGTTCGCCGGAAACTATAATAGCTGAACAGAAGATCGGCGAAAATACACCGTATGACCGTTTTCAAAAGTGCCTGAAAGCTTTAAAACTAAAAGACAAAAACTACACACTCTATTCTTTTAAGCACTTTTCCAATGTTAAAAAGTTCAA
Organism: Pedobacter jejuensis; assembly: GCF_003725795.1. GTDB lineage: Bacteria > Bacteroidota > Bacteroidia > Sphingobacteriales > Sphingobacteriaceae > Pedobacter > Pedobacter jejuensis. The sequence continues at coordinate 103,245 of NZ_RBEE01000005.1, forward strand.
GGCTGGCTGGACTCTGGCAGAGATATGTTCTGCCAACAGGCATAGCAGTTTAGTGGAAACGGAAACTTATCTAAAAGATCTCTTAAAATTCGTTCAATCCGATAAGCTGATACCCGCTATATAAAAGCTACTTCTTTTTCCTAACTGATCCCAAAAGGATTTCGGCCATAAACCGTTCCTTTTGGGATTTCTTTTCTAAATGCTTCGCCGGGAAGTGCAGCGTATGTATCTCGCTGATCTTTTTGGTAATGTCGGAAAGCATCGGGATTGAATTGATTAACTCCTCCAATTGCCGTTCTTTTGCATCCAGCTTGACGATCAGTTCCACCAACCGTTGGACGATCAGTTTTACCGGTATCTCTCCCCGTTCAACTTGTAACAGCAATTCGGCGATCTCCAAATTTTGCTCTTTTATTTTTTCCGGTAACATATTACAAGCAAAGTTGACCATCAATTAAATAGATTTTGGCAGTCAATAGAAATGGCGAAAATTCTTATCTAAAGTTGTAATGCTAAAGGCAAAAGAAACTTAACTTTAACATTGTAAATCTGTAACCTTTATGCCTTCAACTCCCAGTATTGAGATAAGTCCAATTTTGCTTCGAGATAACACTGATAAGATCAATGAATTAATTGGTTTTATAGAAGCAAATGGTTTAAAGGTTAAGAAAATAAAAACGGAGCCTTTTATAATGGCATCAATTCTTTACGAAAAGGTTGATGGAATGTGGAATATACATCTATACAATTATACCCGCCACAGGGGAACTGCATTCCAATATATTTATTTAGCCTTGGCCAGCATCTTGCGCCGTGAAAGAATTTGGTTCAAGACCATTAACCCTATCAATCTTGACGAAATTAATAATAGAATATTGACTGATCATTTTTCAGGCACAACTCAATTTACGCGTCAAGTGGAATTTAGACAGGAAGTTTTGCAGGGCATTTACATAGCCTTTGAAATTGATCTTTTATTAAGGCAAAAGAAGGTGACCGGTGAAGAGGTTATCGGTTTGTTTCATGATAGCGAATATCTACATGAATTGGCTGGCTTTGGTTCTGCATTGCGTAGAAATGGATTTGAAACCCAAGCGAAGGAAATCAGTGATTATTTCTGGAAGGAAAAGCAATATGATTTTCTCAAAGCTATCGAACGGATAGATGAGTGCATAGATAAAAATGCGATCACCGAAAAAGACTATTTCTATTTACAAAAAACGAGATTTAAGTCACTTAAGGAAATTGATTTTGATTCAAAATTCGATATTTTCATGAAAGACCACAACGTAAAATTTGAATTTGATTTAGCAATATCATTTGCTGGAGAAGACAGAGAAATCGCAAAAGAAATTTCAGAGGCTCTTAAAAAAAGAGGCTATAGAATATTTTACAACGAATATGAGAAGTCTAAAATGTGGGGTAAAGATTTGTATGAGTATTTGTCTATCATTTACAGTACCAAAGCCAAGTATTGTTTAATTATTTTATCTGAAAATTATGTTAAAAAGGACTGGACAAGGCTTGAAAGAAAAGCAGCGCAATCCAAAGCATTTCAAGATGAAAATGAATATATACTACCTTTAAGGCTTGACGATGCTATTGTACCAGGAATTCTACCCACAACTGGATATATTGATTTTAGGAATGAAAAATTTGAAGACATTATCGGCTTATTAGTTCAAAAAATCAACAACTACGGTAACTAAAATTATCTCAAGATTATCAATCGATTAGCGAAATTCTTTCGCCATTTCCAATCACTCCTACTTTACAAACTCGTATCCCCTCACTTTTGGCTTAACAAAACGACAAGCCATGATACGAAATACAGTCATCAGAAAATTAGCCTATCAAAAGTTTACCCCACGGGTAAACAGATCAACCGTCCATAGCCGCCGAAATGTCGGCGCAGCTATGCGCCCATTTGCACCGTTAGGTGCAAACCCAAGCGCTAAAAACCCGAAAGATTAAAGGCGGCCTGAAGGGCTTAATCAAAGAAAGAAAACTAAGTTTTACCAACGACCGTAAGGGAGCAGACCAAACACACCAGTGTTTGGCAAGATGTACGTTTGTCTACACAAACGGATCTTGCCCGCTCCTTTCAGTCGGGGAATGACCGCTGCGGAACTTGCGGTCATGGTATTTTTAAATGTGTATGTATGGCCAGGCCAAAGACCGATAACATTGAACAACTTTATACGAAGGTAGTGCGCACAAGGGTAACTAAAGCCAACCATGAGCGCCTGGAAAAATTATTAACCAACAGCAATTGCCGCTCCATCGGCGAAGTTGTCCGAAAGATCCTTTCCAGGGAAAAGATTCTATGCTTCTATAAGGACGTCACCCTGAGCGTTGCAATGGAAGAATTAAGCCGCATCCGAAAGGAACTTAAAGCTATTGGTATCAATATCAACCAGCTTACCCGTGGTTTTAACAGTTCAAGGAACGAAGCTGGGCAAGCTTTTTATACACAAAAAGCGCTTGAGCGGTCAAAAGAGATCGACGGTAAGATCGACCGCCTGATGATCCTAATCACTTCATTAACAAAGAAATGGTTGCAAGAATAAAAAGCGGTAAAAGCATCCGGGGCTTGCTCAATTATAATGAGAACAAAGTTACTGCCGGGGCGGCGCAACTGATTATGGGCAGCCTGTTCGGTACGGAACTGGAAAATCTGAAGTTTTCGGATAAGCTGAACCGCTTTCAGCACTTAACTGAACTCAACGACCGGGTGAAGACCAACTCGGTACATATCATGCTCAACTTTGATGAAAGCGAAAAACCGACCACTCTTACGATGCAGCAGATCGCGGCGGCTTACATGGACAAGATCGGTTTCGGCGACCAGCCCTATTTGGTTTACAATCACAAAGATGCCGCACATGCACATATCCATATCGTTACGACCAATATTGAAGCAGACGGCAACCGGATCAGTTTACATAACATCGGCAAAATATTGTCGGAACCTGCAAGGAAAGAACTGGAAATTGAGTTTGGGTTAATTAAGGCAGACAGCAAAGCAATAAATAAAGCTAACCGGATCAAACCGATAAGCCTTGAAAAAGCCGTTTACGGCAAAACTCCAACCCAACGCGCGATTACCAACGTCGTGAGCGCCGTGGTCAGTCAATACAAATTCACTTCGTTACCTGAATTTAATGCAGTGTTAAAGCAATTCAATGTGGTTGCAGACCGTGGCAGGGAAGACACCCTGATGTTTGAAAAGAAAGGGCTGATCTATTCGATACTGGATGAAAAGGGTAATAAGATCGGGATACCATTTAAAGCCAGCAGCCTGAATGACAAACCAACCTTGAAAAACGTGGAAGCCAGGTTTGCACAGAACGAAGAAAAGCGCAAACCATTTAAAGAAAACCTGAAAAGCAATATCGAAAAAGCATTCAGGAATTATAAAGGTATAACCAAAGGCACCTTCGTTAAGGAACTGCAAAAGCAAAATATTGTAGCCCTATTCCGGCAGAATGAACAGGGCATCACTTACGGGGTAACTTTTATAGATAATTATAATAAGACCGTTTTCAACGGCAGCGACCTGGGCAAAGCCTATACGGCAAAAGGGTTAAATGAAAGGTTCAGCACCGTCGATCACCCTAAAGCTACCTATCTGTCAAATGCCCCGAAAATGGATTACCTGAAATCTGATGAGCCAACAGACCAATACCTGCAACCTTCAGCGTTTGACAAACTGCTTAATAACCTGATGGGCAAAGGTGGTGACGGTGGTGCGCCATCAGTTACCCGTAAAAAGAAGAAAAAACAGGAACACGGCAAAGGATTATAAACAAAAATTTTAAAGGAGGCTACTATTATGAATACCGGGGAGGATACACAAGGACTACGCAAGATCATCGACTTTACAAGGTTGATCAGCATATTTATATTAGCGATACATTTTTATATCGCCTGCTTTGCAACCTTTCAGCAATGGCATTTTACCGCAGAGATTACGACAAGGATAGTTAGCAATATCGCTAAGACGGGCTTATTCAATAATATATGGAAACCTAAACTGGCTGCTTTGTTAGTGCTGTTTGTTTCCTTAGTTGGTGCCAAAGGCAGAAAGGATGAAACGATAGACAAGCGGGCTATAGTCGCCTATTTATTGAGCGGGCTGTTACTCTACTTTATTAGCCAGCTTTGCTTTTACCTGTCCGCTCCTGCTACTATCATAACGCTGACGTATATGACGCTTTCCGCTACTGGCTACCTGCTGATATTGACAGGTGGCACTTTATTATCGCGACTGATCAAAGTGGCACTAAGCAATGACATATTCAATGCGGAGAATGAAACCTTTCCCCAAGAGGAAAGGCTATTGGAAAATGAATATTCGGTCAACTTACCGGCTAAGTATAGGCTTAAAAACCAGGTTCGCGATAGTTGGATCAATTGTATCAACCCGCACCGGGGACTGTTGGTGGCGGGTAGCCCTGGGGCAGGTAAAAGCTATTTCGTTATCCGGCATATCATCGATCAGAATATCCGAAAAGGAACGAGCCTGTTCTTATATGATTTCAAGTATGATGACCTTTCAAAAATTGCTTACAACAAACTGTTAAAATATCATAGTAATTATCAGGTTAAGCCGAGTTTTTACATCATTAACTTTGATGACCTCAACCGAACCCATCGCTGTAACCCACTTGATCCCGCAGGGATGGAAGATATTACGGATGCGACCGAGGCAAGCCGCACCATTATGCTGGGCCTAAACCGGGACTGGATCAAAAAGCAGGGTGACTTTTTTGTAGAAAGCCCTATTAATTTCTTAACCGCTATTATCTGGTATTTACGCAGGTATAAAGATGGCCGGTATTGTACCTTACCCCATGTGATAGAATTGATGCAGGCTGATTATGATCCATTGTTTGCCGTTTTACAGGAGGAAGAAGAGATCAAAGTATTGATCAACCCTTTTGTATCCGCGTTTAAGAACGGTGCCAAAGAACAACTGGAAGGGCAGATCGCTAGTGCGAAGATCGGGCTGGCCCGGTTATCTTCACCACAACTGTATTATGTGCTGTCCGGCAACGATTTTACGCTGGATGTGAACAATCCAAAAGAACCCAAGATCGTCTGCGTGGGGAATAACCCGCAAAAGCTACAAGTATACGGGGCTGTTCTTTCGCTTTATATTTCGCGAATGATAAAACTGGTCAACCGTAAAGGGCAGCTTAAAAGCAGCCTGATCTTTGACGAGTTCCCTACGATCTTTTTCAATAATATAGACAGCGTGATCGCTACCGCGCGTAGTAATAAGGTGGCGACCACTTTAGCCGTGCAGGATCTGAGCCAGTTGAAAAAAGATTACGGGCATGACCAGGCCGAGGTGATCATGAACATTGTAGGCAACGTGATCAGCGGGCAGGTCAGCGGGGACACCGCTAAACAATTATCTGAACGCTTTGGAAAGATCATGCAGGACAGGACGAGTATCAGTATTACCAGCGAGGATACTTCAACCAGTAAGTCGAAACAATTGGATTATGCCATACCCGTTTCCAAGATAGCGGCTTTGTCGTCCGGCGTATTTGTAGGTATGATGGCTGATGACCCCAATAACAAAATTAACCTGAAAGTTTTCCATAGTGAGATACAGAATGATCATGAAGCGATCAAACAGGAGGAAGACAATTACAAATCTATACCGGTGATTAAAAATGTATCCGCAACAGAGATACAGGAAACATATGTCCGGATCAAAGATGAAATCAATAACCTGTTCTTCGTCGAATTGGCTATGATTAAGGCGAGGAATGAAGCGGAAACAGAGCTTGGTGGAGCATCGGCAGTGCGACAAGCGAGTGAAGTTTTAAATAAAGCGTCAGAAAATGAGGGATCGCAGCGATCAATTTCGACATAGTAAATAGACCTAAATTGATAATATTTTAGGGATTTTGCGGGTATATTTCAATTACCCTACTAATATTTCATTTCTAACTCTACCCAAAATCTTATTTCAGCACTTTATCCATAGTATAAAAAAATATCAACAAAACAATTCTAAATAAATGTTACTGAGAACTATTTTGCACGTCACAACTAAAAGAACTGTAAGATAATATCAATTATAATTATGACATCGGACAATTCTAAATCTTTTTTTCGCCTTTTAGTATCCATTAGGAGCTTTGCTTGCCTTAAATTTAACAATTATCAAATAATTAAGTAATATTGGTAATTATTATCATTAAATTTATGGTACTAATAGAAATAAGGCAAAGTTATCAATGGCAAACACCATTCACAAACTGATTAATGAGACGGCACTCTTTGCAGAACTGGCAAAGGGCAACGAATCTGCCTTTGAAACAATTTACCACCATTATAACAAACGGCTTGCCCCCTTTGTTGAAAAAATGGTTCGTTCGCCGGAATTAGCCGAGGAGATCATACAGGATATTTTTGTCCAACTTTGGATCAACAGGCATCTGCTTGAAGATGTCAAACATCCTACATCCTATTTGTTCAATATCGCCACCAACAAGACCTTAGATTATCTGAAAAAGATAGCTAACAATGCTAAGCTGATGGACAAGATCGCCTATCGTTCAACAGAACTGATTAACGATACTGAAGAACGGGTCATTTTCAGGGAAAGCGCTGCCATTATAGAAATGGCCGTTTCCGCTCTGCCTGAACAACGTAGGATGATTTACCACCTGAGCAGGAACGAGGGGTTGACCCATGAACAAATTGCTGAAAGACTGAATATTTCCCGTAACACGGTAAAAAATCAATTGGTGACCGCCTTAAAATCTATCCGCCAGTTTACAGAAAAACGCGCCAGCGTATTTTCCGTGGCCGCATTTGTGCTTTTGACAAGCAAATAAATCCACAATCATTTTTTTTTCAAAAAATCATTTTTTTCGGATAGTCCACTATTGTCCGGTGATCGTCTCATCTGTATAAATGAAAATAAACAGGAAAATAACCTATAAAGTTATGAGTAACGATTCTACCCTTGTTAAAGCATTATTCGAAAAATATACCGGTGGTACTGCTTCACCGGAGGAAGTAAAGCAACTATTTGCAATGATCGCAGAGGGAGACTATGATGAAGAAATGAAAAATGCTTTGCTTGTTGAATTGCAGGCTACAGACTTACAAGATGATTATGACAATGAACGGTGGTATAAGGTTTTCAATGAGGTTAAAACGGAAACTGTGATTTGGGAAACTAAAGAAGCCCCCCATAAAAGCCATTTGATCAAAAAAATCAGTATAGCTGCGTCGATTGCTGCCTGCTTTGGTATTGGGGTTTATTTTTATCAGCAAAGTGCTAAGCCAACGGTAAATACCAAAGTCGCCCAGAATGATATAGCACCGGGCAAGAATACGGCGACTTTAACTTTAGCGAATGGACGAAGGATTATCTTATCCGATGCAAATAAAGGCGTATTGGCGAAAGAGGCCGGTGTAAACATTACTAAAACGGCTTCGGGGCAGATCGTTTATGAGGTGAAGGAGAGTTCGGGCGACAAGAATACGATCAATACATTGACCACGGCCAAGGGAGAAACTTATCAGGTGAGGTTACCGGACGGTACCGATGTCTGGCTGAATGCGGCATCATCTTTAAAATATCCTGCTTCGTTCGCGTCAGTAGCCCAACGCCGGGTAACCTTAACGGGAGAAGCTTATTTCCAGGTAGCAAAAGACAAGCAACATCCTTTTATCGTCAAAACCGACAAACAAGAAGTTAAGGTTTTGGGAACGCATTTCAATGTCAACTCCTATGCTGATGAACCTGCTACTAAAACCACATTGCTTGAAGGAAGCGTTCAGGTAACCGGATTGCATAATGAGCGCAAGGTATTGAAACCTGGTGACCAATCGTTGTTGACAACGAACAGCATTGAAATCTACGATGCGGATACCGAAGAGGCCGTGGCCTGGAAAAATAATGAATTTATGTTCGGGAATGATGATTTCCGTACGACCATGCGCAAGGTTGCCCGCTGGTATAACATTGAAGTGGTTTATGAGGCTTCGGCACCTATTAATTTACAGTTGGGCGGTTTTTCGTCAAGGTCAAGGAATATTTCAACGGTGCTGAAAATGATGGCGAAAACCGGCGAGGTACATTTTAGAGTGGAGGGACAGAAAGTTTACGTTAGCAAATAAATATCCTAATTAACAGAGTGATTAACCTTTAAACAAGAGCCAATGAAAAGACATTTACGACAATAAAGCTTAGGCTTTAAAACAAACAAGCCAGAAGTGCGTGAACACCCCTGGCAATCGTTTGGCATCAATTAATAAAAAATATTAACAAGAACCGCAGTGGACTGAGCTTCGAAACATAGGTCTTACTGCTAAACCAAACTTAACAAATGTATAAATTTTATACCAAGAAACCGGGTATGCCTAAGGGCTATATCCATAAAATATGGCTGATTATGCGCTTAACTACCGTTATACTCATTGCTACATTGATGCAGGTAAGTGCAGCGGGGTTTGCTCAGCGAGTGACGCTGAACCAAAAGAGAGCTTCACTTGAAAAGATCTTCAGGGAAATCCACACCCAAACTGGTTATGACTTTCTGTATAACCGTGCCATCATCAGCAAAAAGCAACCGATCAATATCTCAGTAAAAGACGAGGGTTTAGAATCTGTTCTCCAAAAATGCCTTGATGGGCAGTCCTTAGAGTATTCTATTGAGGATAAGATGGTGGTAATAAAGGAGAAGTCTATGATTAATAAAGTAGAGGCTTTTTTTGATAAGGCAAACATTTCCGGAAGCGTAGTTGATTCGACAGGCGCACCGTTAGTGGGTGCAACGGTTACGTTGCAAGCCAGTGAACAGTTGTCAAATGTTTCTAACAATTACGTGAGCCAAACAGATGAATTTGGGGAATTTAAGTTCAGCAACTTACCTTCAGGTCAATATAAGCTTACTGTTTCCTATATAGGCTACCTGACACAACAGACTTATGTTATCATAAAAAACAAGGATGTAAGGCAGCGTATAATCATGTCGACAGAACAAACGCGACTCAGTACAGTTACTGTGGTGAATAATGGGTACCAGCAGATTTCCGCAGAAAGGGCAACTGGATCGTTTGATCTATTAAAGAAAAGCCAGATCGAAAAGCTAAATCAAAGCTTGACCGAACGTTTAGTCGGTACGGTTGCTGGTATGCAGGTAAAATATGATGTGGATGGGACACCAAATATTCAAATACGCGGGCAAACAACGCTTTACGCCAATAATGGCAATAATGAACCGCTGCTTGTAGTAGATGGATTTGCCATCAGAAATACTAGCTTAAATTATTTTAACTCAATAAATCCTAGTGATATAGAAAGCGTCACCGTTTTAAAAGATGCGGCTGCAGCATCTATCTGGGGTGCTCGCGCCGCAAATGGCGTGATCGTGGTTACCACCAAAAAAGGTGGGCGTAATACACCGCTTAAGGTAGAGTTTTCTGCGTTTACGAGGTTCTCACCCCAATTTAACGTTGGTTATGCTACTGGTCTGGCATCATCTGCCGAAACAGTCGATTATGAACGCCTCTCTTTTAATAAATGGGGAGCCTATCCGAATTCAGGCTCTTTTTATGAGAATTACAGGACTTCGGAAGCTACTGTGGCCTTAAACGAAAACAGGCTTGGGTTGTTAAGTAACGACCAACTGAGTGCTAGACTTGCGCAGCTTAAAACGTTGGATAACCGCAGTCAGATCTCCGATTACCTGTTGTCTAATCCCAGTACAACACAATATGACCTTACATTATCCGGTGGGACAAACCGGATGAATAACATCATTTCCATTCTTGCCGAGCAAAACCATACAAACTTTAAGGGAAGCGATAACAAAAAATATTCTGTTAACTACCGGACCACCGCCAATGTATTTAAATGGCTGGATGTGTATGCATCAACTACCTTAAATTATCAAAAAAGCAATAACAATGGGATTGGCTTGTATTATTTAAAATCCCTTTCTCCTTATGAAATGCTCGAGAATTCGGATGGTACTTTAACAGACATCCATCAATATTATCAGCCTATACTTGATCGTACCGTACCGCTATCAAAATTCCCCTATTCATTTTCTTATAACCCCATACAGGAGATTGCAAATCAAAGCATCACAGAAAATAATTTAACGGCACGGGTACAGGCAGGTCTCACTTTTAAAATTTTGCCCGGTCTAACGTTTGACTCCAAAGTACAATATGAAAATTTAAGCCTCGTCGATAAAGGTTACCGAAACGACCAGACCTTTTATGTACGTAATTTGGTAAATACCACATCATCCTGGAATCAAACATTAACAGGAAATGTCACCCCTAATTTGCCTCTGGGCGGCATATTAGATCAAAGCCGCACTACTATTGAAACCTATAATATCCGTAATCAGGCAAATTTTACACGCATGTTTGCCGATAAGCACGAAATTAATGTAGTTGCAGGTGTAGAAGTTAATAATGCTGTAACGCAAAGCTCTACCAACCCAACGACTTATGGATATAACGAAAACACCTTGAACGTAGGTAACTTTCCAAACGGTCCTACAGGTACAACAGGATGGTATGGTTACGGAAACTATTTTAACTATACAAATAGCTTTGGGTATTCTACTCGCCGCTTTTACTCCATGTTTGCTAATGCTTCCTATACTTATTTAAGTAAATATACCCTTTCCGGGAGTTACCGTACCGATGCATCAAATCTTATTGCCAAAGAGCCTAAGTACCGTTATTCCCCTTTTTACTCAATTGGATTGGGTTATGATGTTACAAAAGAATCTTTCCTAAAGAATGTTAGCTGGCTAAATCGTTTAAATCTGCGCGCAACTTATGGGTACACCGGTAACGTAGATAATTTTACCAGTCCTTATACGCTTTTAAGCTATAATACCAGGGCCGATAATTACACAAAAGATTATACTGCTACAATTGCAGACAACGGTAACCCCACGCTTACTTGGGAAAAAACAGGCACGTTTAACCTGGGTCTTGATTATGCTTTGTTTGGAAATAAACTGTATGGTAAAATTGATGTATATAATAAAAAGGGTAAAGACCTACTCGCCCAAATTGCTATACCCTCAGTAAACGGCGTATCGGTACAGCGCTTTAATAATGCTGGCATGACCAACAAAGGCATTGAGGTTACTTTAGGTACTGTTATCCCTTTAAAGGGCAACGATATTGTTTGGAACGGCAGCTTTAATGCTTCTTATAATAAAACCCGTATTACCAAACTTTTTAATCCAAGTAGCCCGGCATACGCTCTGGTCTCTACGGGGCAGGGTTCATACAGAGAGGGATATGACCCTAATGCTGTCTTTGCTTTCGAATATGCAGGCCTTGACAATACCGGCAATCCTACTGTAGTTGGCCCAAATGGTACAAAACTTCAGCTTTCAAATTTCCCATCAATGGATGGACTCGGCTTTCTTAAAAATGTCGGCACGCTTAACCCTCCTTATATATTGGGGATGACCAACTCTTTTAAGATATATGATTTCAACTTGTCATTTATTCTGATCGCCAAATTTGGAGGGGTGTTTAAGAGCCAGTATTTTAACTACCCGCAGTCTGGTTCAGTCAATTTGCCGAACAGCAAACTTTCCAGTGTGCTTAATGGCGATCCCTCGAAAATGCTGACATTGCCAACAGACCCTAATACCTACAGCTATGGTAATTGGATAGGTTACTATCCTTATCTAAGTTATAACTACGTGAGTGCTAACCTGGCCAGGTTACAAGAGGTCAATTTGAGCTACAATGTGCCTAAGCAATTGCTGTCTAAATTAAGTATTCATGGTGCGCAACTTATTTTGCAGGGGAATAACCTTTACACCGTTTTAGCCAACAAAACAGGTGAAGACCCAGAGTACCCTATCGGCACCATCAAACCACGCGCACAATACACTTTTGGTATTAAAGTAGAATTATAAATCATAAACATGATGAACATAAAAAACTTGAGGTTAACGGCTGTATCGCTTGTGTTAACCATAATGCTTGTTTCAGCTACATCCTGCAATAAATTCCTTGATGTTAAGCCATCAAAGGGCACATCAATTGTAGCAAGCACAACGGAGGATCTAAATGCCCTCCTTAATAATTACCAAACCTATAGCAAAGAGAGTGATAACGTAGTAATTTACGGGACAGACGACAACGGCTTATCAACAACCTTATTTGATGCCCAGCCTTTTAACTTTTCTCAGTCTTCAGTTCAATTTTCAGTGTGGGATACCAATTTTCTGCCACAAACCGATCAGTCTAACTTTGCGGGTCCTAATTTTTGGAGCAACGAATATGTCAAAATTTTTAACGCTAATTTTGTTTTGGCTAACGTAGATAAGGTGACTGGCTCAGCAGCAGATAAGGCTGCGCTAAATGCCGATGCTCATTTTATCCGTGCATATAGTTATTGGGAACTGGCTAATACCTATTGCCTTCCGTATACCGATGCCAATAAGAATGAGCCAGGTTTGCCGATTAAAACATCACCGGATTATAACTCGGTATCACGCCAAACGCTTGCAGCCACTTATCAGCAAATTGAGGCAGATTTAACGGAGGCATTAAAAACAACTGTTCCTTTAGTTCAAAACGGCGTGGCAAGACATTGGCGTGCTAATACGGCAGCTGTAAACGGTTTTGCAGCCAGGTATTATCTTAATCGCAATGACTATATGAATGCACTTAAATATGCCAACGCTGCCCTTGCTTTGTACAATGTATTGGTTGATTATAATACCCAGATGCGTTATGGTACGCCAACCACCGTTACTATTAACGGAGGTACAAATGTAACGCTCAACTTCCCTTATACACATGACCGTAATTCAGCTTTCGACCCGACCGACGAACTGGGTTGGAAAGAGTTTCTATACTATCGCGTGTTAAATAACAGCGACAGATGGTACATACCAAGTCCGTCGTTAATCAACCTGTACGATAAAAATAACGATTTGCGGTATAAATACCATTTTATCCAAAATTATTCCTACAAAAAGGGCTTGAATAACCCTGCGGTAAGTTATCCAGGTTATGTGTTTTTTTATGAGGACAACATGCCTGAAGGGCCTACAGTTGCTGAAATGTACTTGATTAAAGCTGAATGCCAGGCGCGCACAGGCGATGTTGGCAGCGCTATGGTTACTGTTAATCAGTTATACAGTAAACGTACCGTTACCGGTACACCGGCACTTGTTGCTGGTACACAAGATATGGCTATTTCGGTAATACTTCAGGAACGTCGCAGGGAAATGCCATTCAGCGAGCGATGGTTTGATATTCGCAGATATAACAGCAATACCTATCCTGGCGATGATGTGCCTTTGCTTACACGTGCATTTTATCCTTACACAGCAAACGGCGTTTCCAACAATCAACCAGCAAAAACTTATTCGTTGCCGGCAAATTCAAGGCGTTATGCTTCTCCGCTGCCACAAAGCGATGTTACAAACAGCAACGGAGCCATTGTACAAAACACTTATTGATAACAATTGCCGTGAGTTAGCCTGCCTGCATTTAAGCCGGGCAGGCTTAACGCGGTTTAAAACATACACAATGCAATTCAAAAAAATCTCAATAGGCTTCATTATTGCCTCGTTCCCGGTAATTTCCCTTGCCCAGGTTGGTAATAGTTACACTCTGCAAGGGAAGGCTGATAAGCCGGCAACTGTTACGCTCCAATACAATGTGAACGGTAATACTATACAAAATAAGGGCGAGGTGAAAAATGGCGAAATAAGACTGACCGGAACTATTGATACCAAAGTGGAAGCAAGTTTGCTTGTTAGCCCATCGACAGTAGGCAGCGATGGTGCGGGCGCTATGGCAACCATAATACATTTATGGTTGGAGCCCGGCAACATCAGCATTAACAGTTTAGATTCATTGCAAAAAGGGCATGGCGTATTTTCGGGAACTACTCTTAATGATGAAAGCAACGCTTTAGCCAAAGAAAAACAAAGTATTACCGGTTTGCCCGATAAGGCACATGATGAAGATATAAAAGCCATCGTGATCAAATTTATTAAAACACACCCCGCATCATTAGTTAGCCTAACAGAATTGAATATCAGTTTATCGCGAGGTATTCCTGATCTTGAACTTGTAGAGCCGCTTTTTAACGGACTATCTGCTGATTTAAAGGGTTCGCCCCTGGGCCTGGAATATCAAAAAAAACTGATCAAGTGGCGTACGGTTGATGTAGGCGCCATTGCCCCGGATTTTATACAGCCAGATCAGAACGGTAAACCCGTTAAATTGTCTGATTATAAAGGCAAATATTTATTGGTTGATTTTTGGGCTTCCTGGTGCCATCCCTGTAGGGATGAAAACCCAAATCTTGTAAAACAATACGAGCTTTATAAAGGCAAGAACTTTACCATTCTGAGCATTTCTTTAGATGAAAGGCGACAGGACTGGTTGAAAGCGATCAAGGAAGACGGATTACCATGGAAGCAGGTCTCAGATCTTAAAAAGAATAATCAGGCCCGTGCAAAATACGGTGTTCAATCTATTCCCGACAATTTCTTGATCAATCCCGAAGGGGAAATCATTGGTAAGAGCCTTCGCGGGGAAGACTTGAATAAAAAATTAAAGGAAGTTATAGAAAATTAATTATCCGTATCAATTTAACTGCTGGCTTTTACGCCGCTCAAAAATTAAAATCAATTATCAGTCATGCAATTTAAAATATCCATTAAAGGAAGTTCTGTTACAGCTATTTTCGCTCTTAGCGTCTTGTGTTCGTTTGCCCAGAATAAAAAAGCCGCCCCGTTAGCAAATGTATCACATACAAGTATGCGCCCTGCACAAGGTCAACTGTCTCTTGATCCGGCTGTACGTACAGGGAGGCTCGCTAACGGCTTTACTTATTTTATTAGGCGGAACATCAATCCAAAAAATAGGGTAATCTTTTACCTCGCCAATAAAATTGGCTCATTGGTGGAAACAGATAATCAGCAAGGTTTAGCCCATTTTATGGAGCACATGAATTTTAACGGCACAACCAATTTCCCCAAGAATCAATTAGTTGATTATTTACAGAAGGCGGGTGTTAGGTTTGGTGCAGATATCAACGCTTACACCAGCTTTGATGAAACTGTTTACCAGCTTCCGCTACCAAGTGACAACCCCGAAGTATTACGCAACGGTATCCAAATCATGCGGGATTGGGCGAAAGGTGCCATGCTTGATTCGGTTGAAATTGAAAAGGAGCGTGGTGTTGTTTTAGAGGAGAAAAGATTGGGAAAGGGCGCAGCACAACGAATGCAGCAAAAATATTTCCCGGTTTTGTTTGGTAATTCGCGTTACGGGCAGCGTTTGCCGATAGGCATAGATACAGTATTGAACAATTTTAAGCCTGGTTCGCTACAACGTTTTTATCATGATTGGTATCGGCCGGATTTACAGGCATTAATTGTTGTGGGAGATATTAATGTAGATGAAATAGAAAAAGCGATCAAGCAAAAATTTGCTGACCTGAAAAATCCAGTTAATGAAAAACCGAGAATAAAATACGTTTTTACCCTTAACGGAAGCAATCATTTTGTAAAGGCAACAGACCCGGAAGAAACATCGACCCAAGTGCAAGTATTAATAAAACGCCAGGCTCGTCCTGTCAAAACTACTGATGATTACCGCACTTACATTGTCAGGAAATTATTTAATCACATGTTAAG
Organism: Pedobacter jejuensis; assembly: GCF_003725795.1. Lineage (GTDB taxonomy): Bacteria > Bacteroidota > Bacteroidia > Sphingobacteriales > Sphingobacteriaceae > Pedobacter > Pedobacter jejuensis. The sequence continues at coordinate 118,937 of NZ_RBEE01000005.1, forward strand.
TAATCGTTGTCTGGAACTGGCACAACAAAAACAACCGCCATTTATTTATGGGGGGGCGAATGTTGGCAGTTTTTTAGGGAACATTGATGCGTTTACCATGCGCCTAATAGCTAATCCCGGTGAATTAGAAAAAGGTTTTAAAGCAGTTTGGCGCGAAACAGAGCGGCTGAAACGGTATGGCTTCACCGCGGGCGAATTTGAAAAAGCAAAAGGTGATTATTTAAAAAATAACGAAAACACCTTCAAGCAAAGGCTTACAGCTTATTCAGATCAATTTGTTGGTGAATATTTAACTTATTTTTTAAATGGAACTGCCGCACCGGGAGTTGAAAAGGAATATGCATTGACACAAGCAATAGTTCCTTTGCTAAAATTAAAAGATGTTAATGCTATCACCAGCAATTTCAGCAGCGATATGAACCGGGATATTATTGTCACCGCTCCCGAACGCGATAAAACCAGCCTGCCGGATGAGCTAACCGTTAACAAATGGATAGCAACAATCAAGCAAGAAAATATTTCTCCATATAAAGATAGCTTTACCCAAAAAGCACTTTTAACTACTCAGCCAATTCCTGGCAAAGTTGTTAGGCAAATTGATCTGGACGTAATCAAGGCTACCGAGCTAATATTAAGTAACGGAGTAAAAGCAATATTAAAGCCTACCAAATTTAGCGATAACGATATTTTGGTTAAAGCGATTGCACCTGGTGGGTCATCGCTTTACAGCGATGCAGACTATGAATCGGCGAACGTGGCAGCCTACCTGGTAACAACATCAGGCTTAGGTGGCTATAGTTATAATAATCTGAACAAGTTTCTTGCAGGAAGTACTATTGCCTCCGGCGTTTTCCTAACAGATTATAGCCAGGGGATACAAGCCGCTGCGTCGCCAGGCGAATTGGAAACGTTGTTGCAGATGTTTTATTTGTATTTCACCGCTCCGAGGAAAGATTCAGTTGCGTTTGAAAGATACATAGCCGAAACAAGAGCAAGTTTAACCGATAGAAAAAATAGTCCGGAAAACCGGTTTTATGATACCCTTAGCGCAATATCGGGCAATTACAGCATTCGCAGGACACCACCAAGCTTAGAAAAATTAAACCAGATTGATTTTAACAAGAGCTATCAAATTTTTAGACAGCAGTTTTCTGACGCTGCTAACTTTACATTCACCTTTGTAGGAGATTTTAATATTGAGGAAGTAAAACCTTTGATTGAAAAATACTTAGGATCATTACCTGCCACTTACCTGCATGAAAAAGCAAAAGATTTGGGTATACAGCCGCCTACAGGTAAAATAACCAAAATTGTGAAAGCTGGCTTGGAACCTAAAGCTACAGTATCATTAAAATTCAGCGGCGATTACGACTTCTCTTATGCGAATAACTTAGAGATGGATGCCATGGCTGAAGTACTGCAAATAAGGCTTATTGAACGCTTAAGGGAAGAAGAAAGCGGCGTGTATTCACCTGGTGTAAATGTGCGCTATAGTAAAACCCCTGCGTCAAGGTACGTTTTCAGCATCTCTTTTGGCTGCGCACCTGTCAACGTCGAAAAGCTAATCGCGTCGGCGTTGGATGAGGTAGATAAAATAAAAAGATTCGGGCCAACCGAAATCAATATCGAAAAATTTAAGGCTGAGAAGTCGCGAACTCACGAAACACAATTACGGGCTAATGATTTTTGGTCTGAGTACCTTAATGATAATGTTTTAAACGAAGGCGACATTTATGCAATTAATGATTTTAACACAATTCTGGAAAAAGTTACCCCTGAAAATATAAAGAGAAAAGCAAATAAATATTTAAGTGGCAACAACTTGATACAGGTAATATTACTTCCGCAGAAGTAACAGTAAATAGAAACTTAGATTACCTTTTAGATATCCGTTTCACATTATTTATTTTCTGTTATTGAAGTAATAAGCCATTAGGCACTGGATAAAATAATACTCCGTTCTTTAAGATTAGTTAATAGTAATTAAAGTGAAGCGCCGCTTCCCGGGAGCGGGAACGGCGCTTTTTTATTACGATGTTAAAAACTACTACTATACAACCTATGAAATATGAATTAACTAAATTAGAAGCTTGTTTAAACAAATGGTCTTCTGAAAAATCATTGACCAATGTCGAAGAACAGTTAGCCGCTTTTCGACAACACACCTGGGACGCCGAAAAGGCAATCATTCATAGTTTGCTTTTACAAAGAAATCAAACTTCATTGCATACCTACTTTTCTATTCACATGCAAAAACTTGTTGAGCTGTGCGATAAGCTATATGAATTATTTGATAAGAATGTAAGCCATCAGACAATAATGTTAACCCTTAACTTATTAGGTGCATTAAAGAAAGCTGCACCGACTTTAATTGATCGAGATTTAGCATTACCTAAAGCGTTTAGAGTCATACAGGGCGATATATTTAAAAATCAATGGCAAGTACTGTTGCTTCGATTCGATGAACTTAGCTTGTCCCCTGAACTCGCTCAAATCATCGAATTACCCTTGGACGAATTTAGTTCTTTAAAGCGAAAATTATCTTGGTTCCATTATATCTGGCTGAAACAGTACTTTGCTGAATTGGAACAGATAGACTTCTCCAAATATGACCAATACCCAGGACCGGAGCATCTACTCCATGTGTGCCTGATCAAATTAAATTTCAATCATCCAAGACTGATGACCTATTGCTGCGAGTTGATTAAGGAAAAGGCGAACGGTTCTGAAGAGTTGAAAGAGCAACTATTTGTTTTAAGTATGACCAAAAAAATCTTGAAACAAACAACTATGCTGACCGATGAGCCGTTTTATCAGAAACAGCAATCCATCGTAGAAGATATTTGTAAATGGATTGATGAGGAGTTAGATTTTCGTAATTTATACGATGTGGCGGTTTTTACCCATAACGGCAGAAAGGTGCCAGTTAATCCATACAAATACATCTATGACATGACTTTAGAACAATTGGCCTTTTGGAAGAAACTGCAATATGATCACAAAGTATATATAGAGGATAATATTGATAATTTTTCGATCAAAATCGCCTATAACTCCTCAACAAAAAACAAGGAAGAATTATCGGTGGGAAGTATTACCTCTAAGCTTTACAGTAAGGACCAAAAAGTGATTGCGCCGGTACACGAAATTGTCGCTGCAATGAACGCGACTTTACGGCCTATTCTTGAACTGTTGGAAAGGATGCTGGAAGATCTACGGCCATTTATGGCATAATATACTTTCCGAGCTTTTCCTTTTCCATAAATGAGATATATTCGGTGAGCATCCTGTAACCAAAGCCGGGGAATTTAAGCAGTTCGCTCGGTTGGTGTTCCAGTAACCCGGTTAATGAATGAAAGCCGAGTTGCATAGCTTTTCGTTTAAATTCTTCTGAAAATTCCAGTCCGGTGATAGGGGTATTTAAAATGATTTCAGCGTAAGGCATGAGTATGATTTTATTGCCTGCTATCCCGATACAGGGTGTCATTAAACGATATAGCGCGGGATACGTGCCATATCTGTATCAGAGGTACCGCGAAGCACCCATACACAAGATAAGCCGCCGTCCCGCGCTGTAGCGCAGGCGACAAGCCTATTTTCCCTTGTGTATTTAAAAATTCGCGGTTTTCTGATACAAGTAAAATAGCCGTTCGCTATATATATTTTTACGCTCAAATATAGCGAATACACTTCATTTCTAAGCACGGGAGTTTAGTCGGCACCAACTTCCCACCTGAGTCCCACTTGACCACTATTGGGAATAATCCCTTCTTTGAAAAATTCTTAACCAATAATTAAGCTTATGGATCAATAAATACCCATCGTTGCTTTGTTTAAACTGCCGCTCGGTTGCGTCAGGCAAAGCGCAATTACCTCAATGTGTTTACTTATGCTAATATCTTATGCAAAGCAGGAACTCCTGCTGATGGAAGATGAATTAACAACAATTGTGACGGTACACCCTGAACCTTTAGACCGAATGAAAGCGGCTTTGGTTTGTATCAGGAAATTCCTGCAACGCCAGTTGCAGTTTATTACCGACCATCCTTTTAAGGATAGGCAGGAAGAAGCTTCCTATTTCAAAAACATCAAGCCTCAATTCTATTACCATTACATTTTCGAGGTGGCCTTGTACAATTTGGTTACCGGCCTGTCCTGTGGTGATGATGAATCCAAACGAGCTTATTATCACGACGAATTGCGCTTTGCACAAAGAACTTTTAAAGAGCACCCCTTTTTGTACCAGTACTATCGGTTAGGTGGTAATGAACTGGACGACCTCTATTTTGTTCGTGGAGTTGCTGTCCAAAGTGTATTGATCCCAGAAGTACCGGAATTGGATAGCGCATTTTCTACCAGCGGCGATTACCTCTTTGCCAAATTCAAAGCTTATGAAATGCTACAGGAGTATATCGCTCATGAGCTGTCCAATGTCGGAAAGGCTAACCGGGTAACTTTTGCACGGCCCGGCAAAGGTGCCGAGCCTTTGAAATGGACAGGCGACCAGGTGAATGCGATTGAATTGGGTTATGGGATCTGGTTATCCGGCCAGCTCAATAAAGGTGATGCCTCTTTAGCGGACATTATGTACTGGCTGGGCCAGAGTTTGGATATTGACCTGGCCCGTCATACCCGCAGGTTTGATGAGATCAAGGCAAGGAAGCTGGTCAGCCAGACCCGTTTTACGGATAATATGCGGGATGCGATCAGGCAGCATATTGATAATGCCAATGCTTTCAGACCGAATGTATTGCGCAGGGCTAACCGAACAGGTTCAAAATCAGACGAGTAATTATAAAGTTTCGCCACTTTTTGGGACTGCCGGATTAGGGTTCGCGATCCCGGCAATTTTGGGGTAACAAAAGCCTGCTGCAATGGAGCGGCAGGTTTAAAACCATTCAAATTTATGTTACATCAAATCACCTGGCAGCAGTACACGGTTGTTGTCGTTGCATTTTTACTGGTCTGGTACGCGGTCGTCTGGCTGAAGTATTTTAAGAAACCCGCCGATGGTTTTTTACAGCCGCCTGAGCCGCTGGAACATCGAGATTTTGAGGATGATGAGCCGGACGATCTGTTAGGCAGATCCGCTGAAGAATACGGGGTTAGTACGGTAGACAGCGACGAGCTACATTTCGGCCCGGATGCGGAAGAGGACTTGGAGCCTGAAACGAGCTTTGCGGATGAAACCGTAGAATTGCAGGGCCTGGTACCAGATGTTTTGGAAGAGATTAAAACGATTATCCAAACAGTGGAATCCGGCGATGGGACAAAAGAGGATTTTATCAGCCTTTTCAAACTGGTCTCTACTAAGTATCCGCAGATGGCAGAGAGCCGCCATTTGGACGCGATTAATGATTGGATCATTGAAAATGTGCCTTTTGAATTAACTGAAGAAGAATTGCACCAACTCTGGATCAGCTAAAAGCAAGCTTATCCCCACACGAAAACGGTAATCAATCTATTCAGTGAACCTCAAAAAAACAACAATGAAGAATCAATTCATCAGTCCTAAAAAACAAAACGCTGCGAAATTATTACTGGCATTATTGATCGCGAATGCCTTAGACCTGTTCTTTAACGCCACCAATGCGCTGGCCCAAGATGGTAATGCCGGGATAACCCAAGCGACCACGATGGTCAAGGGTTATTTTGATACCGGCTGCAATTTGATGTACGCCATCGGTGCAGTTGTCGGCATCATTGGGGCAATCAAAGTGTACTCCAAATGGAATGCGGGAGAGCCGGATACCAACCGTGTAGCAGCGGCCTGGTTCGGTTCCTGTATCTTCTTAGTGGTGGTGGCAACAGTGATCAAATCGTTCTTCGGTTTATAAGCCGGTTGAGTGTAAACATAAATAATCATCCATAAAATGGCCTTTCAGTATCCGTCCCCGTTGGGGACGGTGCCGAAAGCCGGTAAATAAGGAGGAAAACATGAGTTCGGTATATGAAATCAATAAAGGGATTAACAAACCTTTAATGTTCAAAGGCTTGAAGGCGCAATACATCGGCTACCTGGGTGGCGGTCTGCTTTGCTTACTTATTCTATATGCTGTATTGTATATCAGCGGGCTGAATAATTACGTATGCTTGGTCCTGATTGGTGGTTTAGGAACAGCGCTGTTAACAGCCATATTTCGTATGAGCCATAAATACGGCCAGTATGGTTTATTAAAAAAGAGCGCCAACCGAAGTATTCCCACTTACCTGAAATTCAGGACAAGGAAATCATTTATTAATCTAAAGAAAGGAATCTAATGGTAAATATTGAAAACATATTGCCGGTCTATAAAGTGGAGAACGATTCTATCGTGTCCGTGCAGGGTGATATTACGGTGGTTTTTAAAGTAACCCATAAAGATATTTTCACCGCTTCCGCTGACGATTATGAGGGTGCCCATCACGTGCTTGTTAAAGGTTTGAAGGTATTACCGAAAAATACGGTCTTTCATAAACAGGATATTTTCATCAAGTCAAAACATCAAGCCAGATCTGATGCTGATATGGGTTATTTGGCCAAAACTGGTGAAGCCCATTTTGAAGGCCGTCCTTACCTGGAGCATACTTGTTATATCATGCTGACCAAAAAGCCCGACGAACGCAAGACGGCCAGCAGCGGTTATTCCGGTTTGATGCGTAAAAGGGTTGTTCCGAAGCAAACCACCGATGAAAAATTGTTCCTGGACTTTATGGAAAAGGTCGGGGCATTTGAGCAGATCCTTTCGGATAGTGGGTATCTTCATTTAAAACGGTTGACCGATGATGAACTGGCGGGGACAAAAAGCAAAGCCGGGATTATTGAATCCTATTGTTTCCTGCTTTCACCCAATGAAAAACCGATGCTCAAAGATGTTCACCTGAAGGATGAGATCAGGATCGGTGATAACCATTGCCAACTATTTACGCTATCTGATGTGGAAGATCTGCCCTCGCTATGCGGCAGCCGGGTGAACTATGATAAGTATAGCACGGATAAAAGCAATTTCAGTATCGGCTTTGCCTCTCCTATCGGGTTACTGTTAGACTGTAACCACCTGTATAATCAATACATTTTTATAGGTGATGCGCAGGCTACCTTAAAAGGTATGGAGAAAAAGCGTTTACGCTTACAGTCCTTATCCGCTTACAGCCGGGAAAATGCCATAGCCAGGGATGCCACATCGGATTTTTTGAACGAGGCGATCAGTGAGCAACGTTTGCCGGTAAAGGCGCATTTCAACGTCATGGCCTGGACGGATGATGTTACACAGTTACAGCCGATCCGTAATAAGGTAGGTTCGGCAATGGCGCAGATGGATGCGGTTGCCCGGCAGGAAACGGACGGAGCCGCGCAGATCTGGTGGGCAGGCTTACCGGGCAATGCAGCAGACTTTCCTATGAACGACACCTTTGATACGTTCGTGGAACAGGCCACCTGCTTTATGAATATGGAGGGTAATTGCAGTTCGGACGGTAAAGGTATCCGCTTCGGTGAGCGCAGCCACGGCAGGCCGGTGTACGTTGACCTGTTTGATAAGCCGATGAAAACGGGTTTGATCACTAATCGCAACCTATTCATTTGCGGCGGTTCAGGAGGTGGTAAATCCATGACGATGAACCACATGCTCCGAACGCTTTATGATGAGGGTACCCATTGTGTAACCATCGACATTGGCGGTAGTTATAAAGGTTTATGCACTTTGGTCAACGGCTATTATTTTACCTATACCGAGGAAAGCCCGATCAAATTCAACCCTTTTTACATCGGTAAAGGTGAGGTGCTGGACATTGAAAAAAAGGAAAGCCTGAAAACGCTGTTGCTGGCGCTCTGGAAGCGGGAAGATGAACGTTATAACCGTTCGGAGTATGTAGCCATCTCTGGTGCCATCACCTTGTATTATGAACACCTGAAAAAGAACCCGCTACTGTTTCCCTGTTTCAATACCTTTTATGATTTCCTGATGCTGGAATATATGCAGGTGATGGAGAATGGTAAGGTTAAGGAAAAGGATTTTGATATGAGCAACCTGCTGTATGTGTTGAATCCTTATTACAAAGGCGGTGAGTTCGACTATTTGTTGAACGCTACCGAAAACCTTGACCTGCTGAATGAGCGATTTATTGTATTTGAGCTGGACGCGATCAAGGGGCACGAGGTTTTGTTCCCGGTTGTGACCATCATTATAATGGAGATGTTTATCTCAAAAATGCGGAAGCTGAAAGGAAAACGCAAGATACTGGCGATAGATGAAGCCTGGATCGCGATAGCAAAGTCAGGCATGGCCAATTTTATCAAATACCTTTTTAAGACCATCCGTAAATTCAACGGGATAGCCGCGTTGATCACGCAGGAGGTAGACGATTTATTGAGTTCACCTATTATCAAAGAAACGGTGATCAATATGTCCGATACCAAACTGCTGCTGGATATGCGCAAGTTCATGAACAAGTTTGACCGGTTGCAGGATGCTTTAGGATTATCAGAGAAAGCTAAAACCTTGCTTTTGTCGGTCAATAAAGCCAATGAGAAAGGCAGGATGTACCGCGAGGTATTCATTGACCAGGGCGGGCAGGAACTCAAAGTGTACCGTAACGAGTTATCCGTTGCCGAATACCTGGCCTACACCACCGAAGAATCCGAAAAAATGCTGGTCGAGGAATATACCGCCCGCTGCAATGGTGATATGGAAAAAGGTATTGCGCTTTTGATCCGCGAAAAGTACAGCAAACCAATTAGTAAACATTAAATCTGATGTAATGAAAAGAATCATCTTAATGCTTGCAGTAGCAGGCATAGCCTTTATAGGCTGTAATAATACAAATAGTACCGCTATTACTGACTTTATCCCCGGCACCTATGTGAACCAGGCACAGAGCGGCTACAGTGTTGCCAATGATACCCTGATCATTGCAAAAGCTAAGAGTACCGATAACATCTATCTCATTACCCGCAGAACGGGTTATCGGCGGATAACTGACGGTAAGCTGCAAGCCTTGCAGCACCAGGTGAAACACCTTTCAGGCTCATGGGATAGCCAAAAGCAGATCCTGGAGGTAATGCAAACCCATACCTTCCTCATTTTTCAGCCGGATAAGCGGAACCTGCTGAACGGGGTAAGCGAATACCGGAAGCTATAAAACCTGGCTAAAATTAATCAACAATTTTCAAACCAATTAAAACACCCTCTTTGGGGGGTAAGGGGGGCTTATGAAGAAATATATGGTGATCCTACCATTATCCGCAATGACCTTATTCGTGGCATTGCCCAAAAATGCCGATGCGCAATTTATTATTGCCGATGTGATCAAAGCGGCCATTACCAAAGTGATCAAAGCGATTGACCTGAAGGTACAGCGCCTGCAAAATCAAACCATCTGGCTGCAAAATGCGCAAAAGACGGTCGAGAACCAGCTGCACAAATTCAAGCTTGATGAGATCTCGGACTGGTCACAGAAGCAAAAAGACCTCTATGGCAAGTATTACAAAGAGTTGCAGACAGTAAAATCCGTGATCGCTTATTATGAGCGCATCAAAGATATGACCAATAAGCAAACCAGCTTATTGAATGAATACAACCATGCCTGGGGACTGCTGCGGAACGATAAACATTTCAGCGGCGATGAACTGACCTACATGCAGAAAGTCTATCGCGGCATATTAGAGGAAAGCGTGAAGAACCTGGATGAACTTATGCTGGTCATTAAATCCTTTCAAACGGAAATGAGTGATGCCAAAAGGCTGGAACTCATCAATGCCGCAGCTAACCGCATGGATGAAAATTACAGCGACCTGCACCGTTTCAATAACCAAAATTATATGCTCAGTGTACAGCGGGCCAGGACTGAAAACGAAACGCTCACTTTAAAGAAGTATTATGGTATTCAGTAATGTAACGGGTCACACCCCTTTCAGGGGGCTGGCTATCCTTATGTTTTTGCTCTGTTCTTCTGTCGCTGGTAAAGCACAAACTTTTGCTGAATGGTGGTCGCAGAAAAGTACCCAGATCAAATACCTGGAACAGCAGATCGTCGCCGCCCAGGTTTATTACGGTTACCTGAAGCAGGGCTATAATATCTCCCAAAAAGGTTTGGGTGTGATCGGTGACTGGAAGAACGGGGAATTGACCCTGCACAAGGATCATTACGATGCGTTAAAAACGGTCAACCCGGTAATTCGTGACAGCCCAAAATTTAAGGTAATTCCTCAATATGCCGATGCCATTCCGGGACAATTTGACCACCTGCAAAACCTTGCCGGTTTAACCGCCGATAACCGGTTTTATATTGATGCGGTGCGGCGAAAAGTTTTGGCCGAATGTAACCGGGATTTGCAGGAGCTGGAACTGATCGCGGTAAACGGGAAAGCGGAAATGACCGACGATGAGCGGATCAAAAGGTTGGATCAGCTCTATGACAGCATGAAAGACAAGTTTGCCTTTACGCTATCCTACTGCAACCAGGTTAAAACCCTGCTGGTTCAAAAACAACAGCAATTACAACAATTACAAACAGAAAGGGGGTTTTATGAGATCAATTAAAGCGTTGATAGTAGGATTGTTTTGCCTTGCGCTAATCGCATTCAATGTTGCTCCGGCCAAAGCGCAGTCTTTCGAGATCCAGCAATTGTTGCTGGATGTAGCTAAACTTGCTCAGTTCAAAAGTATTCTGAACGAAATGTATGATGGCTATACCATCCTGACCAAAGGCTACGGTACAGTGAAGAACCTGACACAGGGCAATTTCAACCTGCATGAAGTGTTCCTGGACGGCCTGTTACAGGTTAGCCCCGAGGTAAGGAAGTACGCACGGGTGGCAGATATCATTGCCGATGAAAGCAATATCCTATCGGAATACAAAAAGGGCTACAGCCGTTTCCGCAACAGCGGAAGGTTCAGTGTGAGCGAACTGGATTATATCAGCAACATCTATGAACGGCTGACCAGTGCCGCTTTGCACAATGCCGCTGACCTGGCCGATGTGCTGACCGCATCAAAGCTACGCATGTCGGATGATGAACGGTTAAGCACTATTGACCGGATCTACCTGGACACGAACGACAAGCTGCAATTCCTGCGGAGTTTCAACAGCCGGACAGGGATATTACAGGCCCAGCGGCAAAAACAAGTTAACGAAACGCAAACCCTTCAAAATTTGTACAAGCCATGAAAAAACTAAAAATGTTAACGGGCCTTGCCCTGTTATTACTGGCTCCCTGTTTAGTTCACGCCGAGGGCATTACCGACACCCTGACCGGTATGCAGCCGGTATTGGATAATGTCTACAAACAAATGCTACCCTTATGCGCTAAACTGATCGATGTTGCCCAGGGTATCGCAGGCTTTGCCGCGCTTTGGTATATCGGTTCACGGGTTTGGAAACAGATCGCCCACGCGGAACCGATAGAATTCTACCCTTTGATCCGGCCATTTGCTTTGGGCATCGCTATCGGCCTGTTTCAAACTTTGGTGATCCCGGTGATGAACGGAGTTTTACAGCCGGTCGTGGAGGTTACCAACGGTATGGTTAAAGACAGTAATTCCGCTATTACGCAGTTACTCAAACAGAAACAGGATGCGGTAAAGAACAGCACAATGTACCAGATCTATATTGGTGATGATGGGAATGGTTCCCAGGAAAAATGGTACAAATACACGCACCCCGATGATCCTGATGGTAATAATGAGGGAATTATTGACGGCTTGGGTAATGATGTGAAATTCTTCCTGGATAAGCAATCGTATAATTTCCGCAACAGCATCAAGCAATGGTTGAGCGAAGTATTGGAGGTGGTTTATGCGGCATCGTCCTTATGTATCAATACCCTGCGGGTGTTCTTCCTGATCGTATTGGCCATATTGGGGCCGCTGGTGTTCGGCTTATCTGTATTCGATGGTTTCCAGCATAGCCTGACCCAATGGTTCGCGCGGTATATCAATATCTTCCTATGGCTGCCTATTGCCAATATCTTCGGCAGTATCATCGGGCAGATACAGCAGGAAATGCTCAAAATGGATATTGCGCAGATCCAAAGTGCGGGGGATACTTTCTTTAACCAGACCGATACGGCTTACCTGATATTTCTCTTGATTGGAATTGTAGGGTATTTCTCTGTACCGACCGTAGCCAATTTCGTGGTACATGCGCATGGCCATAATGGAATGCTGCAAAGGGTGAGTTCGATAGCCAGTACAACGGTTAGTACCTCCGCTGCAATGGCCGGTAGTGCAGGCAGCGCCACCGGATCACGGATGGCAAGCGGAGCTGTTAATATCCTGAAAACGCCGGGTTATATCAAAGATGGTTACCAGGGTGGTGGTAAAGACAGCTTTCAAAAAGACAAGTTATCAGGCAAATAAATCTCAGACGTATGTTTACACAACTCAGAAATATCGACAGTGCTTTTAAGCACATTAAACTATTCAGCTATTTGCTGATCGGCGCTTGTATCCTGATCTCGTGCTTTGCCATCTGGAAAAGCTACCAGAGTTCAGATAATTACAAGAACCACATTTATATCCTGGCGAATGGTAAAGCTTTGGAAGCTTATGCCGCAGACCGTAAGGACAATATACCGGTAGAGATCAGGGATCATATCAAAATGTTCCACCATGACTTTTTTACCCTTGATCCTGACGATAAGGTTATCGAGGTCAATATTACCAAAGCTTTGTATATGGCCGACGGTTCGGCAAAAACGGCCTACAGCAACCTGAAGGAAAGCGGTTATTATGCCAACCTGATCTCCGGTAACATCAGCCAGCAGGTAGATGTAGACAGCATCGCGCTGGACATGAACCAATATCCCTATTACTTTAAATGCTTTGCTACGGAAAGGCTGATCCGTTCGACATCGACCGTAACCCGCAGCCTGGTCACGCAGGGTTATTTGCGGAATGTATCACGCAGTGATAACAACCCGCACGGTTTCCTAATCGAAAAATGGGAAACGCTGGAAAACAAAGATCTGTCCACCCAAAGCAAATAAGATGAAAGCAATAGGTAAATGGCAGGTAACTGCACCGATGAGATCGTGGTTTAAAACCGCCATCCAAAAACGGCACAGGCAACTGGCTGATCACCTCGACCGGAAAACGCAGCATTGGAACAGGGCTTCCAAAGTGCTTTTCTTATTACTGATCTGCCTGCTGCTCGGGGCTTTAAGCTTTGGCCTTTTGATCAGGGCTATTTATTAACAGAATTTATAACCGCTGCTATGCAGCAAAAAAAAACCATTATGAAACAAAACACCGTAGTCAACACCCAGCAACAGGAGAAGCACCGGAAATTCATGCTTGTCCTGCCATTATTGATCCTGCCATTCCTCACGTTAGGCTTTTATGCTTTAGGCGGTGGTAAGGGCGATGTAAGCGCAACGCTTAAGCAACAAGGCATTAACACCCAATTACCGGAAGCGCAGTTTAAGAACGAAAAACAGCAAACCAAAATGGGGCTGTATGACCAAATGGCAAAAGATTCGGTATCGGCATCTAACAACACAGTTAGCCCCTCTTTTGGGTTTAAGGATGAAAAGGCCGGCCAGTTGTCAACCATAAGCCAGCAGGGAATAACGGCAGACGACCACGAGCAGGACATCAGGCAAAAACTGGCAGCGATCAGGCAAGAGGTCAACCGTCCGGAGCCGGTGGTTACGCCCGCAGCCGTTCAGCAAGTAACAGACCCTAATACCGAAAAGCTGGAAAAGCTATTGAAATCTGTGCAACAGGGTAAAACCGAAGATCCTGAAATGCAGCAATTGGGCGCTTTACTGGATAAGATTCAGGCGATCCAAAATCCAGGCGTTGCATTGAGTAACCTGAAAGCAAATTTACCACCCTTAAAGGATACCGCTTTTAAAGCAATCCCGGCAGTCATTGACGGCTCGCAAAAAGTGTTGCAGGGAGGCGTGGTTAAACTTAAGTTGACTGATACGATGCACCTGAAAGGTATGATATTTAATAAAGGCCAATTACTTTTTGGTAACTGTACCATTGTTAACCAGCGCTTATTACTGGATATTAAAAACATCAGGATCGGTACCGCTATTGTCCCCGTTAACCTCACTGTTTATTCTTTAGATGGCATTATCGGCTTGAATGCACCGGAGGCAGAGTTAGCCGAAGCCGCAGGCAGCGGTACAGATGATGCTTTGCAAAGTATGCAATTCCTTTCTATGGATCAGTCGCTGGCCACACAGGCCGCGGGGGCCGGTATCAGTGCTGCCAAATCGTTGCTCGGTAAGAAAGTCAAGCGGGTAAAAGTGAAACTGGAGGATAGCAGGCAGGTATTGCTTCGCAACAACGATAATAAGATCCGCTAAGCAGCTAAACCATTATTATTTACCAATCAATAAACACCCAATACGATGAACTTAAATAATTTACAGGATCTCCAACAGGAGGTCAGAAGCATGGGGTTTAACCCAAAGATAGCTGATGAACTGGAAAAGAGCATGAAAGCTTTACCGGGCTATTTCACATTGAAAGACCAGTTCCCCGGGGATAAAGGCATGGTTGATATGACCCTGCATTTTAAAAAATCGGGCCAGTCGGATAACTATTCCTTTAACAAGTTTGAAGTAACTGCCGGTAAAGTACCGCCAACCGTAGAAAACCAGCAGTACATGGTCATTTCTGCCGATAAAGATAAACCTGATAAATTCCTGGTTAAGAACTTTGACAGCCCGAATGAGGCGCTTGATTTCTTTAAAAAGCAAAAAGGAACCAGTGAATTGGCCGTTGGCGAAAGCGTGGAGGCCAAACAAAACCTGGCTTCCATGAAAGATGGTAAGGTGAACTTTATTAATCCCGATTTCAGGCAGGCGTATTTCAGCCCAGCGGTCAGCCAGACCTTTTATCTAAAGGATGGTAAAGGATTTTCGGCAAGCCAGGCGGCTAATTTGGTACAGGACAGAACCGTATTCCGTAACGATATGATGACCAGGGATGGTGATTCTTATAAAGCGTGGATACGTTTGGATTTCGATGTTAAAAAAGATGATTTCGGCAACCATAAATTTAAGCAGTTCCATCACCCGACCTATGGTTTTGACATGGAAAAAACGCTGAACGCTTATAAGATCAAAGAACTAGCCGAACCCGAAAAGAAAGCCGAGATCATAAAAGCCATGAGCAACGGCGACCGCGTTGCAGTAACCGCTACGGGTAAGGACGGCAAAGAAACCAAAGTGATGGCCGAGGTTGTTCCCCGCTACGGCAAACTGAATTTCTTTAGTGAAAAAGGCGCTGCATTAAAACGCGAGCAGTTTACCAAAACCGCCACAGTTAACAACACGCAAAGCCAAAGTAAAAGCCAATCCCAGGATAAAACACAGCAACAAGGCCAAAGTCGGGGTATCCGTTGAGCCGTTAGAAATATTCATTACATAATAACAAACAGATTTTTTAATTTAAAAACAACATCATGAAAAATTTCCAGAAGTTGAAAAACATCGTATTGACCGCTGAAACCGACGCGGTAAAGTTTTATGAAAAAGGCAACAATACCGCAGGCAGGCGATTAAGAGCCGCTATGCAGCAAATAAAGAAGTCTGCTAACACTATTCGTGTTGAGGTATCAAAATTAAAGAAAAGCGAATAAGTGAAATAAAATCTTTTTGTTTAAAGGCCTGGTTATTTTGACCAGGCCTTTGCCGTTATATCCAGGTAAGGTAGTCCTCCCGGTAATCATGTAACTGCCCTACCCAGCTTGGATATTCAAATTTAAAATCCTTTTCGATCTCATCTTCAAATCCCTTTTCCATCAGGACTACTTTGTGGATTTTTTCAAGGTCAAAGCGGTAATAACCCGGCTGGCCGGAATGCCATGCCCAGGCATAAACAAAATAGTCTCCAAATGATGAATCGCCCGTAAATATCGGTTTGATGGAGGTATGGGTGTCGTCATCTTCGTGATATTGGATCTTAACCCACCGTTTGTTTTTGATCGCGTTAGTTATCTCTTTGTCTTTCATGAGTTTAAAAAATGTTTTAACTATGGTTTCTAATTGAGGGGAATTAAAACAATAATAAGCACTTGCCGGGTCAATTACAGGGTTACAAAAAGATAATTTATCCACAAACTTAGCACCTGTCAATGCTATAACGGTCAGCTGGTTCAACGCGTCCGGGCCATAGGCACCGCCCGCTTATTCATCAGCTTACCCTTTGCTGCCAGCCATGTGCTTCATACTTCCGCACACACTGGCTTTTCTTTTTACGGCGTCGCTTTTTTAGGTTTCTTTAATGTGATTTTTTAGGCGCTTACCCGACATTTTATTAAACAAATTTCTGGAAAGCATTCTGCACGTCAAGACCGGGCCTCCGGTTTTGTAAAAAAAATCTTCCTCGCTTTTTTTCATAGGATGCCTCCGGCGGGTTTGTTTCCGAGCGTATTTTTTTTTCAAAAGTCTTGTCTTTGCAGCCTGCTTATTCAGGTGAGGTGCTTAATAAAAAGCGAGCGAGCGTAGCGAGCCACTTTAAAACGAACAAAAAGCACCAGTATGAAAAATATAAAAAGCAGAGCGCCACCAAACGGGCAACACAGCAAACGCCGACCTGTCACGCCCATAGTATTTAAAATCATAAACATTAAAAAATAAAAATCATGAAAATCAACGAAGCAAAAAACAATAGCAGTGCAACCAATAACGGAACAGCCAATACCGCAAACCCAGTAACTGCCGATAAAAACAAAGTGGCCTTTGTTAACAGTAACCCGGTTAATAAGGATAGCGCAGAGATAAAGGATAAAGAAGATAAGAACAAGGTAGAGGAAGAACAGCCGAAAGGCGAAGCACCGCCAACTGAAGCCCCAAAGGCTGAACAGGCGTCTGCGCCAGCTAAACCACAACCCGTTAAACCTGTAATGAATTTAGATAGCACGGTAAAGGTGGTGTTAGACCTGAACCGCAAAATTCAGTACCGCAACAGGATGCAAACCATTGTTGCCAACCTGGACGACTTTGTAGTGAAGCAGGAAGAAGTGGGCGAGGAAACAGGCGCAAATAGTTTGCAGGGTTGCGAACTGATTATCAGGGACGATCAGGGGCGTACTTTCAGCACGAAAAACGCAAACCTTATTCAACAATCGGCGCAGTTTGTCAATAACCTGTGTGTTGAGAAAATTGCGGAGATAGAAGCCGAAATTATCATACCTGCTTAATAACAATAAAGCCCCCTTTCCCAAAACACTAAAGGGGGCTTACTTTAAATTCACCTACAGTAAATCCGAAGCAAATGTACGAACTATTTATAGAGCTGACCGACCAACTATTTTGGGTTGGATATGCCGAAGATTTGGCCATCAGCAACCCCGCAGTTTTTAATTCCGAGTTTAATGACTTCTTAAATAGCTATAGCCATGCAGGATAAAATATTGCTTATTGTACGGCTGATTGTAGAAACCGACCATGTACATATTAACGATGCAGTAAAGGAGATAGAAACGAATACGGTTTTAAATATCCCAAGTACGCCAAATGTAAAAGTGCTTAAAACCGAAATCCTTAAAACACACCAGGATAACTAAATAATAAGCTTATGAAATGGTTTAACGAATGTAAGACGATAGACGAGGTAAAAGCAGAATATAAACGGTTGGCTAAACTGCATCACCCCGATTTAGGAGGCGATACGGCAACTATGCAGGAAATTAATAAGACTTATGCTTTTGCCTCCGCTAAAGTTATCAAAGGGGCTAACTTATCGGATGAAGAAACAGAAAACGAAATCCTGTCATCAGAAGCGTACCGCAAAGCTATAGAAGCAATTATATACTTAGACGGCATTTTAATAGAGTTAGTAGGCGCATGGATTTGGGTAACTGGTAATACCCGCCCGAATAAAGAAATCCTGAAAGCCGCAGGGTTTTTATTTGCTTCTAAAAAAGTAGCTTGGTATTTCCGCACCGCTGAATACAAAGTAAGCAAGGGCGGTAAAAAGAGCCTTGATGAAATCCGTGAAAAGTACGGTAGTGAAGTATTGAACGGTAATAATAAGAACCGCCCCAAGCATCAATTTTTAAGAAACTGATTAAAGCGGAGGCGCAACCGTCCAAAGGGCGCATTTTTATGAAAGCATTAAATCAAAACAGCACCGCTATATTTTGCCGTCTTATGGAAATGATGAACGGTAACGAACATTTAAAAATCTACAATGATCCTTTTATGCCTTTAACTATTGAAAAGGTTGGAGAGGATATTATAACCCCAATGGGCGTAGGTTGTGCTTATAGCCTTTGCCATTATTATGAACAACATGGCGATTTGGTGCAGGACCCGGAAATGTGCTTTTTAATTTGGTTTGACCGCATGGAGGAAACCGAAGAATTAACAAAAGTCACCATTGCACCCTTTATATTCCAGCAAGGTAATTTAGGCGTATATCAGGAAAGTATAGAATTTAGCAGCCAGGTCATGGGTAATGTACATAAAGAGATGCAGGCCGACCACGCCGAATTTGCAGATATGTGGTTAGTCAATATTAAACTACAGGGATTTTTAAAATAAAAACTAATTCATTTATATTAACCGCCGTGTGTTATTTCAATATATACGGCGGTTTTGGATTTTAACATGAGCAAATGCTTATAGATCGACTAAATTAACTCCGTCAACTGCTTATACAACGCTGATTGTCCAGACGTGCCCGGCAAATAGTTTTCTTTTGTGAAAACATCATCACCTAAATTAACATTACGCAAAATTCCTGCATAATCGGATTTGGTTAAAGTTGCACCAATGTCCGCGCTTTTAGTTGTACATAGGCTTAAATAAGCGGGGCGCAAGAATTTCATAAGTGCAATTACTCCTGTGGATTTATTAAGAATAGACGGTTCTGACCAAGAAAGAGGCCATTTATCTTTTGCAGCCTCGAAAAGGTTCCAAATATTTTCAGCGATATCTTCGTCCTTTTCGTCAATAAATAAATTTCTGAATATGTGATTTTTTAAATCAGAGCCAGTTGCCCTTGCTAATTTTTTTCCTCTTATCAGCAGATCTCTATCATTGTAAGGGTTTTTAGAAATATACTTGATTATAAGTTCGGCTAAAGTGGCTTGTGTTATGGTTTCTCTGTCAGGGTCATCTGCTCGACCCAGAATTTTTATCTTGTCTTTAAAAGGGCTATTTGCCGTATCATTTAAAAGTTTAACAATATTATGGGCTGTTCTTTGAGGACTGCGAGATTTGGCAAAAGAAAACAAATCATAAACCAAGGATTTGTTAACCTTAGTCTGTGCTTTATTAACGGTAGAAAAAATCATGGATTGATCATCCATGTCCAAGTCAACAAAAATTGTAACATTAAGTTGAAATTTCTCTGAATTTTCATGGGCAATTTTGAAACTTTCTTTCAAGCCTTCTATCCGATGCTGGCCGTCCAAAATACTTGCTATATCATTCGCTAAACGGATTTGCATTTCCGAATTAGCCACATCAAATATTAGGTTCCTTGATTCGGTTTCTTCCGTTATCTGAGTAAATGAAGGAATATGAAGAATGATGCTTGTTGGAAAAGTGGCATCAACATTTCTTACGTATTCAGCAATTTCCTTAATTCTTTTGGGAGAAAGGTCCCTTTGAATGCCCAAATATGTGTCAGTAGTATTTTTTTCTTCGTTTTCAATTCTTCTGATGTCCGAGTAGGCGATCGTTTTCAGGTCTTTCCAGTCAATGACACCCACATAAAATAGCCCAATTGGTTGGGTTATTTGTATACATTTTATTGATATGTACTGATCTGCCATTAGTTGTTCGGTTTAAATTTACTTGAAAGATCCGAGTAAGAAGAATTCCTGCTCTTAAGTGTATCAGCGTTATTCTCAATGAATTTTTCTCTTGCTAAAATGATGTAAAGAAGTAAAAGTGAAGCATAAAATATTATGTATGAGGAGACATTTACATATGAGTCACTATGTGTTTGACACGGAAAATTTTGTTTCAATACGATAACTCGGATATAAAAGCCCAAATTCACGAATAACAAAGCAACACTTATAGAATTGAAAAAGGTTATTTTAAGTTTTCTTGTAGAAGAGTATAACGCAGTAGTCAAAAATGAAAAACTTATTAATAAGATTGAGCCGTCTTGAATAAAAGATATAAGGCCGGGCCATGTTAAACCTTTAATCAGGTGGTCTAATATAAAGGTAATTATCAAATAGCCAGCCCATATACCTACCGTGTTCCCAATCACAGAAAACAGTAGATTAATTAAGGACGATAGATAAATCCTGTAGAATAGGGAGTCTGTGGGAGTGTAAACTCAACTGTGTCAACTAAAAATAAACTTATTATTGTTTGAGATGTTGGAATGGGGGAAACTCCTTCAGTTTTCCATATTTCAACATCTATGCGTTATTTAGGTGATCAGCTATCCTATCATCAAACATAATGTAAAGTTGAGATAAAGTCAAACTCCAGTTATGCATCGGCATTGTCCATTTCTCAGAGATATTTTGCACCACCAGGTATACCAGCTTTAACAAAGCATTATCCGAGGTAAAAGCCCCCTTTGTTTTAGTTACTTTACGCACCTGTCTGTGAAAGCCCTCAACCGCGTTAGTGGTGTAGATCACTCTGCGAATGTGTGCGTCGTACTTAAAAAAAGTTGATAGGTTTTCCCAGTTATTGTACCATGACTGAACTGGTACCGGATACTTTTTACCCCATTTTTCATCCCGGGAGATCAGGTTTTCATAGCCTTGTTCTTTGTTAATGGCCTGGTATACCGGCTTAAGATCAGCCATGAATGCCTTCTTGTCCTTCTCCGCAATATAGCGCAGGCTATTACGGATCTGATGCACAACGCAGGTCTGTATCTCTGTTTTTGGAAAGATAGCCGCTATGGCCTCGGGGAAGCCTTTTAGGCCGTCTATGCATGCGATCAGCATATCCTGCAGCCCACGGTTCTTTAGATCGGTCAATACCGAAAGCCAGAACTTAGCACCTTCGCTTTCAGATAAATACATGCCCAGCAGGTCTTTTTTCCCACGCAGGAAACACCAAGGATATTGTAAACAGCCCTGGTAGTTACGCCGTTGCCTTCACGTACCTTATAGTGCATACAATCCAGGTATACAAATGCGTAAACCGATTCCAGCGGCCGCTGCCGCCATTCGTTCATGGCGGGGATAACCTTGTCCGTAATAGAGGATAAGGTAGTTGCGGAAATATCCATCTGGTAGATCTCCATGATATGTTTGGAAATATCCCGTGTGCTCAGGCCAAGCCCATACAAACCGATAACCTTATCTTCCAGCTCTTCGGTAATGATCACTTGCCGCTTTGGTAACACTACGGGTTCAAAACTGCCAGACCTGTCCCGATTGCTTTGCAGATCAAATTCGCCTGAAAGGCTCTTTACCCGTTTCGTGGTTTTACCATTAAGCCGATTGCGTAAGCCTGCAGCTTTTTCTTCCTGCAGATGGGTTTCAAGTTCGCCCTCAAGTGACGCTTCTAAAAAATGTTTCAGTAAAGGCGCAAAGATGCCCTTTTCTCCGTTAAGGGGTTTACCCGCGTACATCCCCTTGATCGCTTCGCGTTTGAAGCTTTCAAAATCAAAATTGTTGTTCTCGTTCATCGTACTATATCTAAGTTAAAAATTCTATCCAAATTTTTAACTGACACAGTTCATTTTACAGTCTCGAGTCTGTAAATTTTTCCAATTTTAAATATTGAATTTATCGTTGTTTTATTCCGTTTCAATTAGCCACTCGTGAATTTCACACAGAAATTCAAACTCATCTTTTTTTACGCTGTAGGAATGGACATTTTGATTTCTTATTCTTTCTAGCTTTTGCATCCATTTAGTTTTTTCATCTTTCCCACCAGGCATTTTTTCTTCCCCTGGTTTTGTATATTTCTTATCAAAAACATCTTTCCAATTGCTTAAATAAGTAGCTATTCTCCTATAATCAATTATTGTCATGCAATCCCATTGATCAATTTCTTGTTCGTTATCATCCAATTCCCTGTTTTTCTGATTAGCCAGCAAAACCGCAGCATCTTGTACTTGTGGAGGCACACCCTTTTTAAACCAATTTGCTGAATAATAGTCTTCTAAGCTTTGTTTGAAGTCTGATTTAAGATGTGTTTCAATATCACGAATCATTTTAAACGAATCTTCATTGTATTGCTTGGCCTCATCTTCCCAATATTTCGATAAGCCATCTGGATTAAAATTATTTTTAGCCTTTGAAATTACCTGTTGAAGTTTTCGCCAATATTTTGCTCTACCTGCATCGCCGTAGCTTTTGCGTAAATCTAAACGTTCCTCAGTACTCAGATTATTGTAATAGTCCAAAAGTGGAATAAAGTAAGGTTTACATTCCTCAAGCACTTTTTCATTCGGCTCCGTCTTTGGATTAATTTTTAACTCTGCAATCAAATGATCAATTACATCACTAAAGATTCGGATTAAGCTAATAATGCCAGCGTTGATTGATAAGATGCCTTCATTATTCTCTCCAGCTTTCCACTCGTTTTTTAAATTGTCTTTAAAATATCTAAAAGCTTCTTTTAAAAATGGTAACAGCTTCCAATAGGTAGCCTCGCTATCACCAATAAAGAAACTTCCTTCTTTTCTAATCGTGTTTTTATTGATAACTCCAAAAAAATTGCTTCTATCCAAAGCAGTCTTGACAGAATCAATCGTAATACATCTTGAACTTGTTTTCGGATTTTCTCCAATAATTATTTTGTCATATAATGGGCTATCAATGTCTTCTCCTAAATCTTGGGCTACTTGTAATTTGATGGCTTTTATACGTTCTTCCAAATCACTTGAGTTCCATAATAAATCAGCATTCAGAGTATTTCTTAGATTTTTAGGTACAGCTTTTTGATTTTCATTTATTTGCATGAATAACCTCACCTGTTCAGTCCTGTTCAAGTTAACAAATGCGACTACGGGAATAGAGTTTGTTTGTCGATAATCAGAATTGGCGTAACCGTATAATCGATGCTGACTATCAATGATATAAGCAGATCGGTAGGTTTTCGGAAGATGTAATATGCCTATTTTAGATATAGAGGATTCAACCTGCGTGTTAGCTCTTTCAAAATGCAGGCTTTTCTCGGTTTCGACATTAATAACTAAAGAGTTAGGAAAAAAACCAATGTTTTCAATAAATTGTTGAATCGCGGTTAATCTTGACTTTTTAATGAGCCGTTGATAAGTCGGCATAAGTTTCTTATTGGCCTTGTTCCGATGGAGAACATAGGCGATTTTTAATAGCCTTTCTGGCTCAACAGAAAATGAGTAATAAGTATGACCGCCCATTTTCCCCTGAATGGCCGGAATTTTATTTTCTAATTCAGGAATGGTCTGCCCTGAAAAGATGTTACCTAAAAGTTGATACCTTGCAGCTAATCCCAAATACTTTGAAAGATCTTGGTAATACTCAAGGGTTTCCTCGTCGAAATGAAGTATGTCATAATTGGCTAACAACTGCGTATCTTGTTCAGGGAGATAGTAGTTTTTAGTAGCTAAAATAAACTTTATTTTATGCTTTGAATTTGGATAGAGCTGCTTTAATGTTTTTATAATGCCATCCTTTTTACCGCCGATATCTTGAATGGTTGCTTTAAAGTCCCCTTGTTGCGGATCACCTGTGCAACATCGACTTTGAACTAATAAAATACACTCATCGTCAATCGCAAGTATATTAACTTCTTGGCCGGCCGTAAAATTGTCGTTATGTGGAATTGAGAGATCACGGTCTTTATTTAGGGAACTAAAACCTAATTTGGCAAAAAGGGCCCAAATGCCATCTTCAAATGCTATTTCTGGATCTTTGACCTTTCTAAGTCTAATACGGGTTTTGTACGCTTTATCCGTATCCCATCCCAATTTATTATACTTGATAAATTGGTCATGGGGTACAGAGATTTTTTCATAATCATCCTGTCTCCTGCGCAATTCTGAACTAAGGTTGTTGTCCTGAACCATTAATTCGTTAAACTTATTTTTGAAGAGTTCTTGAATTGTCATATCGCAAGATTTGTAAATACTAATTCATTTGTACTCCCTCTTTCAGCGTTTATGCCACCAATCAGATTCGCCCGCGATAATTCGTGAACTTGGTCGTCCTTTTCAAATATTTCTTTTACTTTATGGTGGGCGGCGTTTGTTAAGATGTAAAATGCGTTTTGGTCTTTTATAAAAGAAATCAACTCGCTCAATCGATACTGATCTTCAAGTGAAAAAAGCTTCTCATTATATTTGATGAAACCATTGTCATTATGTGATACAGTGTAAGGGGGGTCCAGAAAAACCAAATCGCCAGTCGTTATATTATCTCGGACAATATCAAAGTCAGCAGTAGTGAGTTCTGTGTTTTGAAGTGACATTTTTAAAAATGGCAAAAGTAGTACTGCCATGTATTTAAAAGACATATATCATCCCTTATAACTGCCTAAAATTCGACGGTAAATGTTCGCTAAAGCTGAAAAGTAAGTGGAGAATAGCACCGTCTCGATAAGGAAATACGGGGTATTAAAATGGATTATACTATAAATTATTTTAGGGAAATCTCATCAATTTTTTGTGAAAAAAACTCTGACAAACTCTGCCAAACCAGCATTTTTTTTGTCGGAATTTGTGACTTTTTTCGATCTCTTTTTTAAAAAAAGTAATCGTGGAGAATTGCTTTGCGGCCACAAGAAAATCTCAAAAAAACAGTGGAGAATAAGGCAAAAAATCCTTGAAAATCAAGAAAAAGTCAGTATTTTTATAATAGGCAATTTTGAAAAAAGGGTAAAAACTGCATTTCTGATATTTTAAACGATGATTCTATCAATGATTTTCAGTCAAAAACACCGTCAAAACTCTGCCAAAAACACTAAAAAACTGCAAAATGAAAAATCAAAAACTGCTCTCAGAGCATCAAAAACGCAGTTTGAGTAATGCAATAGAGGCGCTTTCCACTCCGATATTCTCCACGGGTACTTCTAAGTCATTGAAAAACAATGACTTAGAAGATTTTTTGCCCCGTAACTCTGACACAAGTCTGCCACTAAACGCCACGGGAGTCCAAAATTCACCCCGTCCGGCTAGGCGAAAAAATCAAAATTCTTCTGAAGAAAATCCTAAAAATGGTGGGTACTCCCAGCGTCAGTCCCATGAAAAAACTTCTCGTGTGGCGAATTTTGGCTTTATGGATATTCCTGAATTGCCATACACTGTTCCCCGCATCGTAAAAGGACGGACCATAATAAAGGTTCCTGTGGGGAGTACGATGGAAAAAGAGGTTGCCAAACAAAGTTGGTATGTAGAATTCTTTTTTCACAATGCAGCAGAAGAACGGATGGAGCGGATCAGGGTAACCAGGAAGCTCAACAGGATAAAGGATCCAAGGCAAAAGCTTAAAAACTTTAATAATCTGTGTGAAGCATGGATAAACCGCTTCAAATTGACCCCTCTTCGCCAATCTAAAAAGTTCCCCTTAGCCGAGTTAATTTGATAAGGTTCGCCAAAGGAAAAAGACCCCTTTGCGCCAATCCAAATTGACCCCCTTGAAATTGCAGATTCGTTTGTGCTAAATGGTTTATAGGAATATGTTTTTGTTTAGCTTTTAGCCGAACAAAAACTGTTGATTACAATGTCCATGAGTCTT
>NZ_RBEE01000006.1 GCF_003725795.1 Pedobacter jejuensis
TAAACCTAGAATTGCCAAGTCCGTGCTTCTTCTCCAGAAAACGTATGCCATCATTGCCATTGATGTACTCGTTACAGACCTTCAGCTTGAATTCCTCGCTATACTGGCTCTGCCATTTACTCTTGTGGGTTTTTGAATATCTCTCCATTTTGTTTACAATTGTGTAAACCTATTTCAGGACGAGACATAAGTAAGAAAGATAAAAAACAACAATGAGCCGTAAGTACAAATTCTACAATAAAGAAGGATTATACTTTGTAAGTTTTGCAACTGTATATTGGATAGATGTATTCGTGAGACCATTATATAACGATGTTTTAGTAGAGAGTTTGAATTATAGTATAACAAATCTGGGTTTAGAATTATATTGCTGGTGTATTATGCCAAGCCATGTGCATTTAATTTTTAAAGCAAAAGATAACAATCCTGATAAAGTACTAGGAAGGATTAAGGAGCACACTTCTAAAACATTGGTAAAAGCGATAAAAGAAAACAGTCAGGAAAGTAGAAAGGAATGGATGCTTTGGATGTTCGAGCGTGCAGGATTAAAAAGTAGCAATGTAAAAGGAAACCAGTTTTGGCAACATAATAATAAGCCAATTGAATTATGGAGTACAGAAGTAATTGAACAAAAAGCGGATTATCTGCATGATAATCCAGTTGTAGCAGGTTTTGTTAATGAGGCTTGGCATTGGAAATACAGTAGTGCCGTAGATTATAGCGGAGGTAAAGGATTAATTAAAATTGAGTATTTATGAGTTATTAGAGCATATGCACGACTATGAGTGAAAGCAGGACTGATGCAACAAAAGAATTACTGAATTTGATTTTCTAATTAATTTTTAAGCGTGTAAATAAGCAGTTACGCTACCTTTTTGGTCGGTTTATTTTGCAATATTTGAGTTTCCATATCAAATAACCAAACCGGATTATGTTTAAAAAACTACACTTCTATTTTTTAATAGCTGGTATTTGCATTTCATTAAATGCAACCGCACAAGATGCCGTAAGTTATCAGCTTCCACCAAAAGAAATTGCTGATTTATTGCTTGCCAAACCTACACCTGGCGTAAGTATTGATGATAAAGCCGAGTGGATTTTATTTAGCGAACGGAATTCATATCCTTCTGTAGAAGAATTGGCAATGCCAGAATATCGCATTGCTGGCTTACGTTTAAATCCAAATAATTATTCGCCAAGTAGGATTACATACATCAATAATTTTAGCTTAAAAAACATTAAAACCGACAAAACTTTTCCGGTTTCGGGTTTGCCTTCGCCATTATATGCGAGTAACATCAACTGGAACCCGGCTCAAAATAAAATTGCTTTTACAAATACAACTCAAAAAGGAGTTGATTTATACATTATTGATGTTGCCACAAAAAAAGCAGTTAAAACCAACAAAGCTTTCTTAAATGTGGTTTTAGGAAGTGGTTTAACCTGGTTAAATGATAACACAATTATCTACAGAGCTATAACGAAACCTGCAAGCGCAGCCCCTGTAAAACCTTTAATGCCTCAAGGTCCAACTGTTCAGCAAAATTTGGGTAAGGCAGCACCAAGTCCTACTTATCAGGATTTAATCAAATCGCCGTTCGATGAGCAGCTTTTCGAATTCTACGGCACATCACAATTGGTAAAAAACACAGCTGGTGTAGAAACCCCAATCGGAAAGCCTGCTATTTATAGCTCAGTAAGCTTATCACCTGATAAAACATTTATGCTTATTGAAACCATTAGCAAGCCATTTTCTTATCTGGTTACGGCAAACGGTTTTCCATCAACCGTGACGATTACCGATTTAGCTGGTAAAGCGGTTAAAGTTCTGGCAGAATTGCCATCATCAGAAGGCACGCCATCGGGTTATGATAACACGCAAAACGTTCCTCGCGGTTTTTCTTGGAGAGATGATGAACCAGCAACAATAACTTGGTCTAAACCTTTAGATAGTGGTTTGATTAAGAAAAATGTTCCTTTTCACGATGCTGTTTATGCTTTGAGTGCTCCCTTTTCTAGCACCGAAAAAGAGCTTTTTAAAACTCAAACTCGTTTTCGCGGTGTACAGTGGGGTGATGCAAATTTAGCTTTGGTAATGGAAGGTTTAAGAAGCAAACAAACCAGTAAAGTAAGTAGATACAATCCATCAATAGGCGCTTTAGAAGAATTGTATAGTCGCAACCAAACCGATGCATACGGCAATCCAGGAACACCTGTTACCACAAAAAATAAATACGGTCGCTCGGTAATTCATACTGTTGATAATGGCACAAAATTATTGATGAATAACACGGTTGGTTCATCAGATAAAGGTGATTTACCTTTCTTAGCAAAATTTGATTTAGCGACCAAGAAAAATGACATTATTTGGCGTAGTGCAGAAGGAACTTTTGAATATGTAAGCGATGTAATTGATGCTGAAAAATTGGTTTTGTTAACCAGAAAAGAAAGTCAGAAACTTGTGCCAAATTATTACATCAAAAATTTAGTGCTTCGTATAGCCGACAGACCAGTTACCGCATTTTCAAATCCATATCCATCTTTAGATGGCGTTGTTAAAGAAAAGATTTCTTATAAACGAGCCGATGGAGTTGATTTAACCGGAGATTTATATTTGCCTAAAGGTTACAACAAGGAAAAAGATGGTCCGTTGCCAACCATTATCTGGGCTTATCCTCGTGAATTTAACTCTGCTGCCGATGCCGCACAAATCCGTGGCTCGAAAGATAAATTTACCGCAATTGCATGGGGCTCACCTATTTATTGGGTTACAAGAGGTTATGCCGTGCTAGATAATGCCGAAATGCCTATTGTTGCAAAAGATGGCAAAAAGCCTAATGATACCTTTGTAGATCAATTAAGTTTAAATGCCGAAGCTGCCATTAATAAGTTATCTGATTTAGGTGTTGGTGATAGGAAACGTATGGCCGTTGGCGGACATAGCTATGGTGCGTTTATGACTGCCAATCTTTTAGCGCACACCAATTTATTTGCAGCTGGTATTGCCAGAAGCGGCGCCTACAACCGTACATTAACTCCCTTTGGTTTCCAGAATGAAGAACGTACGTATTGGAAGGCACCACAATTGTATTATGAAATGAGTCCATTTAGTTATGCTGATAAAATTAAAACACCGCTGTTGTTGATACATGGTGATTCTGACGATAATACAGGCACATTTCCAATAAACAGCGAGCGCTTATTTGCAGCCATAAAAGGTGCAGGTGGTACCGTTCGATTTGTATTTTTACCTTATGAAGCACATGGTTACCGTGGTAAAGAAAATATTTTACATGCCCTTTGGGAGCAAGACCAATGGCTAGAAAAATACGTTAAAAACAAAAAATAAAATTTATTAAAAATTATTTAAATGCTCCGATAACGGAGCATTTTTTGTTTAACATTAGTGTTGTTTACGGTTATTAAGTAATTTTACATGTTAAATTAAAGTCGCCCTCTATAAATACTATTTGCAATAAATTATGGATTACATAGATTACTATAAAGTTCTGGAAATTAAGAAGGATGCTACAACAGATGATATTAAAAAAGCGTACAGAAAGCAAGCCAGGAAATATCATCCAGATTTAAACCCAAATAATGAAGAAGCAAATAAAAAATTTCAGCAAGTAAATGAGGCTAACGAAGTTTTAAGCGACCCGGAAAAACGGAAGAAGTACGATAGACACGGTAAAGATTGGCAACATGCAGATCAGTTTAATTCGCAGCGGCAACAAAGACCGCAAGGTGGAGGTTTTGGTCGTGGGTTTTCTGGAAGCTTTGGTGGCGATGACTTCTCTGATTTCTTCTCTTCGATGTTTGGAGGTGGCGGACAACGAAGCAGTGGGCGCTCCCCTTTTAAAGGTCAGGATTTTACGGCAGAACTAAACCTAAATTTGTTAGATGCTTACACTACGCACAAACAAACGCTTACCGTTAATGGCAAACAAGTTCGCATCACAATTCCTGCCGGAATAGAAAACGGACAAAAAATCAAACTTCCGGGCTATGGTGCTCCAGGCCCGAATAATGGACCAGCAGGAGATTTATACATCACTTTTAATATAGCAGAACACCATAAATTCAAACGAAAAGGTAATGATATTTACATACAACAAGATGTAGATTTATATACTGCAGTTTTGGGTGGTGAAGCAATTGTAGAAACTTTAAGTGGTAAAGTAAAACTTAATATCCCCGCAGGAACACAACCTGACACCAATTTACGCTTAAAAGGGAAAGGATATCCGGTATATAAAAAAGAAAATCAATTCGGCGATTTGTATGTTAAGTGGCAAATTAAAATACCCACCAATTTAAACGCCAAGCAAAAGGAATTATTTGAGCAGTTATCAAAACTCTAATTGATAATCTACCTGGAAATTTAGGATATACTAAAACGCTCTCATATACAATAAAATCATTCATGTTGATAAATTGTCTTTCTCCTTCAAGATAAAAAACTATTATTTAACATTAGTTTATTAAATTGTGGCATTAAAACTAAAACAATGAGTGATTCTTCTGTAAAATTTATTGAAAAAATAAAAGCCGCTTATTCACCAACTGGCTCATCAATTTACCTTGGTGCTGGCATTTTAGAAGGCCAGGTTTACGGCGATGCCGAAGTAAATTTATCATTAAAAATGATGAACAGACACGGTTTAATTGCTGGTGCAACAGGAACTGGTAAAACCCGAACACTTCAATTGCTTGCCGAACAACTTTCTGATGCAGGAGTGCCCGTGTTTATGCTTGATGTTAAAGGAGATTTATCAGGTTTAAATCAGCCAGGCAGCATAAATCCGAAAATAGAGGAGCGTTCTGCTCAACTAAATAAACCTTTTACGCCAACCGGCTTCCCTGTTGAAATATATTCGCTATCAGGCAAACTTGGTGCGCAAATGAGGGCAACCGTTTTAGAGTTCGGTCCGACACTTTTATCAAAAGTTTTAGATTTGAACGATACTCAATCGGGTGTTATGGCTGTTATTTTCAAATATGCTGATGATAACAAAATGCCCATCATCGATCTTAACGATTTAAAAAAGCTCATCTCATATCTGTCAGAAGGTGCTGGCGCAGCAGAGATTAAAGAAAGTTATGGTAGTATTTCAACCGCGACTTCAGGTACTATTTTAAGAAAGATTGTTGCCATCGAACAACAGGGCTTAGCAGGAATGTTTGGAGAAAAATCTTTCGATGCCGATGATTTATTTGAACGGGTAGATGGCAAAGGTGTTATCAGTTTATTAAACATCGCCGATGTTCAAAACCAGCCTGTTTTATACTCTACTTTTTTACTAAGCTTGCTTGCCGAATTGTTTAATACGTTACCAGAGGTTGGAGATTTGGACAAACCCAAATTGGTTTTCTTTTTTGATGAAGCACACTTGCTTTTTAACAATTCATCGAAAACATTTTTAGAGCAAATTGAAACGATAATCAGATTAATACGTTCAAAAGGTGTAGGCGTTTTCTTTTGCACACAATCACCAACGGATGTTCCGGAAAGTGTTTTAGGACAACTGGGAAATAGAGTGCAACATGCATTACGAGCTTTTACGCCTAATGATGTTGATGCGTTAAAAAAGACTGTTAATACATATCCAAAGTCAGAATTCTATGAAATAGACAAAGTATTAACTTCATTAGGAACCGGACAAGCCTTAGTAACCGTACTCAATGAAAAAGGAATTCCTACAGAAGTTTCGGCTACAATGCTAACACCACCAAGAGCAGTAATGGGGCCACTTACCGCTGCTGATTTCGAAAAAGTTGTTTCTGGAAGCCAGATGTATGCAAAATATAAAGATGCCATTGACCCTGAAAGTGCTTATGATATTTTAACAAAAAGAATTAATGAGCAAACCGCAGCAGCAGAGCAACAAAAACAAGCAGCGGAAGCACAAAAACAAGCAGAAATAGAAAGCAAGCCAAAACCCGGAGAAAAAAGTTTAGTAGAAAAAGTTATGGGTGCCACTATTACCCGCCAAATTGGTAGAGAAATTGTCCGAGGATTATTTGGCATGCTAACTGGAAAAAAAACACGCAGCAAAAGTGGCGGTGGTTTATTTGGATTTTAAACATATATTTTGGCATCAATCTGAAAACCTTCTAAATAATATTCAAGAAATTTAAATGAAGTTTTTAAGGCGTTGCAATAGAATGGGATGCTTTCGCCGAAATACAAGCTAAAACAAAAACTATTTTCGCTTTATTTCGTATTTATCAAAGTGAAATTGCCAATTCTAATAATAAAGATTGACGTAAAGGATTTATCTTAATAAATTTAATTTTACACTTAAAAAATTAACGCTTAAACTAATTGAAAAACGATTAGTATTATTATTTTCGTAATATGAAACCTACCCTATTAATACTGGCTGCCGGAATGGCAAGTCGCTATGGAAGCATGAAACAGATTGATGGATTTGGCCCGAACGGTGAAACCATTATTGATTATTCTATTTATGACGCAATTAATGCTGGTTTTGGCAAAGTTGTTTTCATCATTAAAGAAGAATTTGTAGATAATTTTAAGTCTATTTTCGAACCAAAATTAAACGGAAAAATTGAGATAGATTATGTTTTTCAAAATTTCGATTTAAAGCAATTTGGTATAGAAGAAGAAATATATAGAGAAAAACCATGGGGTACTGCTCATGCAATACTTGCCGCCAGAAATGTAGTTAAAGAGCCATTCTGTGTAATCAACGCTGATGATTATTATGGTTACGATGCCTTTAAAAAAATGGTAGATTTCTTGTCAGATGAAGCATCAGACAGTAATTTTTCTATCATTGGATATGAAGTTGGTAAAACACTTTCAGAATTTGGTGCAGTTTCTCGTGGCGTTTGTAAAGTAGATGCTGCTGGTAATTTAGAAGAAATTATCGAGCGTACTAAAGTTTATCCAAAAGATGGAAATATCTTTTATGAAGAAGATGGAGAAGAATTTCCGTTAAGTTTCGAAACACCGGTATCGATGAATTTTTGGGGCTTCACTCCCGCTGTTTTCAAAATAACTGAGAAATTATTTGTAGAGTTTGCAATGGCAAATAAAGATAAACCGAAAGCAGAATTTTTTATTCCTTTAATCGGCGAAAACCTTGTTAAAAGCGGAGAAGCTACATTTCAAGTCGTACCAACTTCTAACAAATGGTTTGGCGTAACCTACAAAGAAGATAAACCTTATGTTCAAGATAGTATTAACCAATTGGTTAAAAACGGAACATACCCAGAAAAACTATGGAATTAAATTTAGATTCTGAAGTTTTAAAAGCATACGGTTTTAACAAAGAAAATATCAAAATTACTCAAATAGGTACTGGTCTAATCAACCGTACCTATTTGCTTTCTCCTTCTGGCACAACCAAACAGTACATTCTTCAAAATATAAATACGTTAGTTTTTGTCAATCCACAGGCAGTGGCTGATAATTTAAAAGCAATAGCAAACTATCTGCTTACAAAATTCCCGGAATATCTATTTGTAAAACCAATTTCTACCATTGATGGAGCGGAAATGGCCTTTATAAATGAAGAGTACTGGAGGTTATTACCTTTTGTAGAAGATACGGTTTCATTAGATGTCTTAGTTGATGAAAACCAAGCTTATGAAGCAGCAAAGCAATTCGGAAAATTAAGTCGTTTATTAGATGATTTCGATGCTTCTACTTTGGAGCCAACCATACCGGGATTTCATGATCTAGGCCTGCGATTTAAACAATTTACAGAAGCGATTATCGAAGCTTCGATGGAACTGAAAGAGCTAGCTAAAGCCGAAATTGATGATGCTTTGAGGTATAAATACCTACTCGATTTTTTTAAATCCTATTCTCACAGAGCTGATTTCCCGGATAGGGTTATGCATCATGATACTAAAATCAGTAATGTATTATTGAATGCCGAAACCTTTGAAGGTGTTTGTGTAATCGATTTAGATACCATAATGCCAGGTAAATTCATCTCAGATTTAGGCGACATGTTACGCACCTATCTTTGTGCTTTTTCAGAAAATGAAATCGATTTAAGTAAAGTTAAAATACGCATAAATTATTTTGAAGCCACCGTTAAAGGTTATTTATCTGAAATGAAAAATATCCTTACCGATACAGAAAAAGAATTGATTTTATTTTCTGGAAGATATATGATTTACATGCAAGCTTTACGCTTTTTAACTGATTTTTTAAGCGGAAACGCTTATTACCAGACCAACTATCCTACTCAAAATTTAGATAGAGCAAGAAATCAGTTCAGGCTATTGCAAGAAATTTCTGCAAACGAAAAAGAGTTGCAGGATATTATCGATGGAAATTTGTAAGTGACTGATTTTGAAAGCTTAAATTTTTGATTCTCTTTTTAAACAGGATAATTGGAAAACGTGATTGTATGTTTTTTGAAGGATTAATTTCTGCAACCTAAATGTTACTCACCTTTGTTCTTAAGGAAAAACCGCTTGCCAGTTTCTATCGTAAGTACCCCAATTATAAACTTAAACAAAAAACAAATAGCATGAAAAAGCAATTTTTAAGTCTGGCAATGGGTGTAACATTTTTAGCTTCTATCGTAGCTTGTAGTTCTCCTAAAACAGATTCATCTGCAGACAGTACAGTAGTAGATTCTAGTTCAATGGCGATGGATACTACCGCAAAAGAAACTGGTGTTGAAGTTGGCGGTGCAATGATGGTACCTTCAAAAAACATTGTAGAAAACGCAATTGAATCTAAAGATCACACTACATTGGTAGCAGCGGTAAAACAAGCAGGTTTAGTTGAAACTTTAAGCGGTACAGGACCATTTACTGTATTTGCTCCAACAAACGAAGCATTTGCAGCAGTTCCAAAAGCTACTTTAGATGGTTTAATGAAACCAGAAATGAAAGCAGATTTGACTAAAATTTTAACTTACCACGTAGTTCCTGGTGCGTTAAAAGCAGCAGATTTGAAAGATGGTGAAGAGTTAACTACTGTACAAGGTGGCAAACTTAAAGTATCTGTTAAAGATGGTAAAGTAATGATTAACGGTGCAAACGTTACTATTGCAGATGTTGTTTCAAGCAACGGAATTACCCACGTTATTGATGGCGTTTTAATGCCAAAATAATCCAGATTATTTTTGTTATCACCTTTCATTAATTCATAGCATTAATATGCTGGAGAACTTTTGAAAGAAGGTTATACAAAAAACCACTACACAAAAAAAGCGTCCCGATGTAAAATCGGGACGCTTTTGTATTTTAAATCTTCGGACTTTCGGTCTTCAGACTTTCTGACTATTTTTTCTCTTCGTCTTTCACTTCTTCGAAATCAACATCAGTAACGTTATCGCCACCAGCTTGAGGTTGACCATCAGCTTGTGGTTGTTCGCCACCACCTTGAGGCTGCTCACCAGCTTTGTACATTTCTTCTGAAGCTACATTCCATGCATTTTGCAATTCAGCTTGTGCTGCATCGATATCTGCAAAGTTACGAGACAAATGTGCTGCTTTTAATTTTTCTAAACCAGCTTCGATTGGTGCTTTTTTATCAGCTGATAATTTATCACCAAACTCTTTTAATTGTTTTTCAGTAGAGAACATTAATGCATCAGCACCGTTAATTTTATCAGCTTCTTCTTTCTGCTTAGCATCATCTGCTGCATTAGCTTCTGCCTCTTCTTTCATTTTTTTAATCTCAGCATCAGTTAAACCAGATGATGCTTCGATACGGATTTTTTGCTCTTTACCGCTCGCTTTATCTTTTGCACTTACGTGTAAAATACCGTTAGCATCGATATCAAAAGCAACTTCTACCTGAGGCACACCACGAGGTGCTGGTGGAATACCATCTAAAATGAAACGACCAATTGTACGGTTTTGAGCTGCCATAGGACGCTCACCTTGTAAAATATGGATTTCTACTGATGGCTGATTATCAGCTGCAGTTGAGAAAGTTTCTGATTTTTTAGTTGGAATGGTTGTGTTAGACTCGATTAATTTAGTCATTACACCACCCATAGTTTCGATACCTAATGATAAAGGCGTAACGTCTAATAACAATACATCTTTAACATCACCAGTTAAAACACCACCTTGAATAGCAGCACCGATAGCCACAACCTCATCAGGGTTAACACCTTTACTTGGTTCTTTACCAAAGAAAGCTTTAACAGCATCCTGAATTGCAGGAATACGAGTTGAACCACCTACTAAGATAATTTCGTCGATATCGCTTGTGCTTAAACCAGCATTTTTCAAAGCCGATTTACATGGGTCGATAGTACGTTTAATTAAATCGCCAGCCAATTGCTCAAATTTAGCACGAGATAATGTACGTACTAAGTGTTTTGGTCCGCTAGCATCAGCAGTGATATATGGTAAGTTAATTTCAGTTGAAGTAGTGCTTGATAACTCAATTTTAGCTTTTTCAGCAGCTTCTTTCAAACGTTGTAACGCCATTGGGTCTTTAGCTAAATCCATGCTGTTTTCAGCTTTAAATTCGCTAGTTAACCAATCGATAATAATGTGGTCAAAGTCATCACCACCTAAGTGTGTATCACCATCAGTTGATTTTACTTCAAAAACACCATCACCTAATTCTAAAACAGAAACGTCATGTGTACCACCACCACAGTCAAACACAACAATTTTCATGTCTTTGTGTGCTTTATCTAAACCATAAGCTAAAGCAGCTGCAGTTGGCTCGTTAATGATACGTTTCACTGTTAAACCAGCAATTTCACCAGCTTCTTTAGTAGCCTGACGCTGTGCATCGTTAAAATAAGCAGGTACAGTAATCACCGCTTCTGTAACTTCTTGACCCAAGAAATCTTCGGCAGTTTTTTTCATTTTCTGCAAAATCATTGCAGAAATTTCTTGTGGTGTATATTTTCTATCGTCAATTTCAACACGTGGTGTGTTATTATCGCCTTTAACCACTTTATAAGGTACACGTCCAGCTTCTTTCGCACTTTCGTCGTAGCTGCTACCCATAAAGCGTTTAATTGAATAAATCGTTTTTGTTGGGTTAGTTATAGCCTGACGTTTAGCTGGCTCGCCAACTTTACGTTCGCCGTTTTCTGCAAAAGCAACAATAGACGGTGTAGTACGTTTTCCCTCACTGTTCGCAATAACTACAGGCTCGTTGCCCTCCATTACGCTTACGCAAGAGTTTGTTGTTCCTAAGTCTATTCCAATAATTTTTCCCATTGTATTTTGTATTTCTTTCTTTAAAGTATTATAATTTCAACAGCTATTAAACAATGCTTGTGCCAATTGGCATTTGGCAGTTAATATCTGTAAAAGACTGATAAAATGTAAAAAATTATGCGACTCATGACTGACAGCATGACAGAAACAGTTGGGTAATTTGTGATTAAAAGCTTAAACACGCTATTTAAAGATGTTGATGAATAGCTTTTGGATATTTAAAAAGATAAAATTGATTACCATTAGTCCGCTAACCAAATTATCTATGTATCGTAAAATTAAAAACTTAAATTGCAGTCGCGGCAAAAATACCACTGGCAGATATTAACTTGGTACGTAGTATTAAATTTCAAAGCAAGAAGGGCATTATAACCTGATTGATTGAGCATAAGTTGCAACATTTTTCAAGTTGCTACGAAATAAAATGAAAAGCATAACTGCACTAACCAAAGACAACAGAAACAAGATTTTCAAAAAATTAGGCGTAACATTTATTTAATTAATGAATAAAACACTTTCCTTAAAACAAGAAGTTGCTTATGCAGCTGGTATGATTGGTTGGAGTACGATGACAAATATTATCATTGTGATGTTGCCGTATTTTTATTTACCGCCAAGCAATTCGGGATTGCCGCCTTTAGTGCCACAACTTGTTTTTTTAGGTGCTTTTAATATCCTATCTATCATTGCTGCCTCGGGTAGGTTGGTTGATGCAGTTTTTGATCCATTTATCGCTTCCAAAAGCGACGCAAGTAATAATCCTAATGGAAGAAGGATGCCTTTTATGAAATGGGCAATTGTGCCTTCAATGATTTTTTGTGGATTGGTTTTTTATCCTATTGCTAAAGGAGAAAGTTTGCACAATGCATGGTGGCTAACCATAATGTTGTGTTTGTTTTTTGTTTCGGTTACCACCTACATTATTCCTTACAACGCGTTATTGGCCGAAGTAACTAATACACCAAGGCAAAAGGTAAAATTATCCAGCTATCAGCAAGTTGGTTTTGTTATAGGAATTATTTTGTCTGCATGCACCAATAACTTTGCAGATTTAGCACAAGATGGTTTCCACCTTGCAAATCGTAGCCAAGCGGTTCAAATCGCAATTTGGGGTTTATGTATTTTTTCTGGCCTGGTGATGTTGCTGCCTATATTTTTTATTAACGAAAAAGAATTTTCGGTAGCTAAACCAACGCATGTACCATTGTGGCCCGCAATTAAAAACACTTTTAGAAACAGCAATTTTAAATATTATCTTATATCTGATTTTGCTTTTTACACCGCTCTGAGCATAATTTCGAGTGGTTTATTGTTTTTCTGTACCGTACTTTTAGGTCTTGATGAATCTGAAGGCGGGAAATTTATGGGTGCGATGGTGTTGGCATCTTTACTTTTCTACCCAATTGTAACTTTTGGATCTGCAAAGATTGGTAAAAAGCCATTTGTATTGTTGGCTTTTGGTGTACTTTGCCTAATCTTTGTTACGATATTTTTTCTTGGTAAGTTGCCATTCGGTGCTTATACACAAATTTACATACTTGTATTATCTGCTTCGTTTCCTCTTGCTGCATTGGGTATTTTACCTACTGCAATACTAGCCGATATTGCACAAAAAGACACATTAGAAACAGGCGAAAACCATGAAGGAATGTTTTTCGCAGTAAAATATTTATTTGTAAAACTTGGACAAACAATGGGTATCGCTATTTTTGCTATGTTAACCATTTATGGTAAAGACCCAGGAAACGATTTTGGATTACGCTTAAACGGAATAGTTGGGTTTGCGCTCTGTCTAATTGCTTTATTATTTTTTAGTAGGTTTAAAGAGAGCAGGTAATTCGATTTTTTTTAAAGTAAATTAATATCAAAAAAAATTAGAAATATAATTTTGAACATTAAGAAAATAAGATAATTAAGATTATTTAATGGGAATAGGTAAATTAAGGTAATTAAGACTTTAAGAAGTGTTTTGAATTATTAATCCTGAACGAACAAAAAAAATGCGTGAATAAAAATGAGGATTTAAATCTCACTTTTATTCATGCATTTATAGTATTAAGCGCTAACCCTTAGTAACCAGGACTTTGTTTAAGTGTTCCCTTACTCCTATCAATTTGATCTTGAGGCAAAGGAAAATAATCATCTCGGGTTTCAATATTTATTCCTTTTAGATAATCAAAGAAACCACCTTCGAAGGCAAAATAGCTTTCTAAAGTTTGTTTTACAATACCCCAACGAACTAAATCAAAAAATCTATGACCTTCCATAGCCAATTCTAATCTACGTTCGAAACGAACTGCATTTCTAGCGTAAGCAGCAGTAGGGAAAGTTGTGTATTGACTTACTCTATAAGCTGCAGCTGGTGTTCCATTAACTTGCTGAGGTGTTATTTTTGCAGCTCTTTGTCTAACCGCATTAACAAGCGCTAAAGCCCTTGGCAAATTATTATTCTCTACAGCGCATTCAGCAGCCATCAAATAAACATCTGCCAAACGTATCAAGTTTACATTTAAACCGGTAACATTTGTTGTACCAGGAGCAGTACCACTTGCAATTTGAGCGGATTCAATTGTGTTTTTAACGGCAACGAACGGACCACCATTACTCGCATCACGAATCCAAGTATCGCCTGCCATGATTCCCCAATCGCGATAAGGTACACCACGTCTGCCAATAGTGGCTTCTATACGAGGATCTAAAGGAAGGGTTTTATCAAGAACATAATTATCTTTTGCAGCACCAACTAAACCGAAGTCAGATTTATAAGCATTGGTTCTGTAACTTCCATCAAGTAAAGGCAAACCGTTTGCATCAACTTTAAATGAATTTGCTAAATCAATGGTTGGTTGAAAGAAACCGCAGCAGTTAATTGGTGTATTTCCATAAGGGAAATTTAAAATATCACCAACATTTCCATTATCACCACCGGTACCATCAGTACCAACTGAATGCTCAACAGACATAATTGCTTCCGGACCACCTTCTTTAGTAATATCGAAATTATCAGAATATGGTAGGGTTGTTAAATCTGGCTTAGCCAAAATAACTGCATTTAATAAATCATATGCTTCAGTATATTTCTTCTGATATAAATAAACTTTACCTAAATAGGCCTGAGCAGCATATTTATCTACACGTCCTTTTTGATTTCTCGGCTTAGTAGTACTCAAATTGGCTACAGCGAAAGTAAGATCATCAACAATGTTAGGATAGATATCTTTATCATTAGGCACAAAAGTACCACTAGTAGCCTCTGTTACATAAGGCACTGATTTGAAAACTCTTACCAAAAAGAAATAATAATGAGCACGTAATAAACGAGCCTCTCCTTGAATTTCTTTAGCACGAGCATCGCTGAATTTAACTGTACCCTGACCACCTTGTAAGTTGCCTAAAATTTTAAGCGTATTGTTACAACGTTGAATACCTTCGAAACATCTATCCCAAAGGTTGGCCAAATTATCGTTGGTACTGGTTGGTGCATGTTGTTCAATTGCGTTCATATTTGGCTGATCACCAACACTACTACCCTTATGTGCGTTATCAGATGCTACCTCACCAAATAACCATTGGCTTGGTGCTGCACCGTAATTTCCGTAGGTACCATTCACATTACCATTTAATAAGCCGTAAGCACCAACAAGCAAACCTTCTACCCCATCTTGTGTGGTTAATTGCGATTCTGTAAGTTCACCTTGAGGCTGAACCGTTAAGAATTCCTTCTTGCAGGAAAACGTACTGCAAATTAATAGCGAAAGGAATATATATTTTATCTGTTTCATCTTTATATCTTTTAATTAAAATCCAACATTAATACCAATTAAGAACTGACGAGGAGTAGGATAAACACCTTGATCTACACCTGGGGCAGAGAAAGTATCTGTAATTTGACTTACCTCTGGGTCCATACCAGTGTATTTAGTAATGGTAAATAAGTTGGTTGCACTTACATAAACTCTAAATCTATTAATCGCAACCTTCGAACCGAACGTTTTAGCAGTAGGAATTGAATAACCGATCTGTAAATTTTTCAACCGTACAAAACTTCCATTTTGAATGTAGTAGCTAGAAGATGCAAACTCTAAATCAGATGCTCCTGCATAAGCAGATGGTGTAAGACTTGAAGTATTTGACGGACTCCATGCATCTAACAACCTTGTGCTTTTAGCTCCATCAAATGATGGGAAATCGGTAAAATAACGAGTGGCTTGAAAAATATCGTTTCCTTGTACACCATAAATAAATGCTGATACATCAAAGTTTTTGTATGATACATTTAAATTTAACCCTAAAGTGAAATCAGGATTTGGATCGCCGATAATGGTACGATCTTTTGGGTCGATTACACCATCGCCATTAATATCCTGGTAGCGTAAACCTCCAACTCGTGCACCTGTGTAAGATGGGTTATTTTGAATATCAGCTGCACTTTGATAAATACCTGCAGTTTTGTATCCAAAGAATGAACCAAATGGAGCACCTTCTTGTAATACACTTGTTTGTAAGCTTCTGTAGTTTCCATAAACCTGGTTGAAAATTCCAGGAGCCAGTCTTACGATTTTATTAACGTTTTTAGAAAAGTTTAAACCAATATCAAACTTAAGTGGGCTTTCTGCTTCTCTGCCATAATGATAAGCAACATTAAATTCTACACCTTTGTTGCTCATATCGCCAATATTTACAAATGGCGAACTACCTAAACCAACTGTGCTAGAAGGTAAAGGAAGATTGTAAAGCATGTCAGATGTTTTTTTGCTGTACCAATCAACCGAACCATCGAAAGCACCGTTTAATAATGTAAAATCCAAACCTACGTTTAAAGCTTTTAAAGATTCCCATTTCACATCTGCATTTTGATAGGCATTTTGCCATACACCAGTTGTTAAACTATTTGCGCCACCAACTGCATATGCAGAATTAATGATTGAACTTTGGAAACGGTTGATGTATTGATAAGGAGGTATTCTTTGGTTACCAGTTTGTCCGTATCCAACACGAAGTTTTAAATCGCTAATCCACTTAACACTTTTCATAAATTCTTCTTCTGATAACCTCCAGGCTGCACTAGCTGCTGGATAGAAACCATATTTATTGGCATCACCAAAATTAGAAGAACCATCTCGGCGAAGCGTGATACTAGCCAAATAGCGGTCGTTAAATGAATAATCTACTTTACCAAATAAAGAGAATAGAGAACCAACCGAACCAAAACTATTATTGCTAATGTTTGAAGAACCTGTGCTTAGGTAATAATAATCTTGATTACCTAAAATAAAGAAATCATTTCTACCAGCATTTAACTGTCTTGAGCGAGACTTAATGGCTTCAGTACCTGCCAATATATTAACACGGTGCTTTTCGTTGAATACTTTACTATAGTTTAACGTGTTGGTCCATGTCCACTCTGTGTTGTAACCTTGGTATTCGTTTAAATTATTAGAGTTGTTACCTTCTGAGAATTCTAAATTTGGATAACGCATTGATAAACCATTAAAGTTTTCGTAGCGTAAACCAAAATTAGTTTTAAAAACTAAACCCGGAAGAATATCAGCTTCTGCAAAGGCATTACCAAAAAAGAAATTACTCTTATTCAAATTATCTTTTGCACGATATAAGAATGCAAGTGGGTTTTCAGCATTACCCAACTGACTACCACGGCTACCAGCAAAATTTCCATTGATATCATAAACAGGAATAATGGTTGGAATACGATAAGCCCAGCCCAACGCACTTCCTTGATCCTGATAACCACCCGGTGTATTTGGATTTACACCAAATCCATAACCTTCAGAGTAACTGTATTGAGCGTTTTCTCCAAATCGCACATGCTTATTAAAGGCAGATATAGTTGTATTCGATCTAAAATTATAACGTTTAAAACCGGTGTATTTTATGGTACCCTTTTGATTTAGGTAACCTCCAGAAAATGTATAAGTTGCATTTTCTCCTCCACCAGTAGCACTAAGCTGATAATTTTGAACAGGTGCCGCATCGGTAATTTCATCAAACCAATTGGTACCTTGTTTATTTGCTCTTGTTATTTGATAAAACAGATTTGGGTCGCGACTGTAATTATATTTAGATGGATCAGCATCTGCGGCCGTTACATCTTGCCCAAGTTTAGAACCTGCTACCAGGTATTCTGGCAACACTGGTGTTGGACCAGAGCCATAATTTCTACCCGCAGCGATTGCTTTTCCAGCATTTGTATAGCCATCAAAAACGTATTGTGCGTATTGTTGTGGATTCATCATTTCAGGAAAACTGCTTTTCCGTGGCGATTGTGTTCCATAATAAGAATCGAAAGTAATTCTTGGTGCACCTGCAACACCTTTTTTTGTAGTGATGATTACTACACCATTGTTTGCTCTTGAACCATAAATTGAAGCCGAAGATGCATCTTTTAAAACCTGCATACTTTCGATATCGTTCTGGTTAAGCCAAGATAGTTTACCTTCAAAAGGAACACCATCGATAACATAAAGTGGTTCGTTATTATTAATGGTACTCGTACCACGAATACGAATTTGAGGAGTAGAGCCTGGCGCTCCATCATTTATAATTTGTACACCAGTAGCCTTTCCTTGTAAAGCTTCAACAGCACTTGCAGCAGGTTGCGATTTTAATAAATCCATACTTACCACAGCTACTGCACCAGTTAAATCTTTCTTCCGTTGTGATGAATATCCTGTTACAACAACCTCAGAAAGGTTATTATCTTCAGCTTGTAATACAACAGACATATTGGTTTGTGTACCAACAGGTACTTCTTTAGATAAATATCCAACAAAAGAGAAAACTAAAACATCAGTTGGATTTACGGTAATAGAAAATGCACCGTTTGCATCTGTTGTAGTGCCGGTTGTAGCATTTTTTACTTTAATGGTTGCGCCAATTACCGGGAGTTTTTCGTCACTGGAAGTAACCCTCCCGGTAACTTTCGTTTGAGCCTTTGCAAAAATTGCAAACAGCAAGCCCATGCACAAGAGAAGAGAACTCCTCTTGATAAAAGATAGATTTTTTTTCATACGTTGATGGTTAGAATTGATTGTTAATAAACCTATAATTCAGCAAAGTTTAATTACTAAATACAGGCGTATTGCATTAATATAAAATGGTGAAAATTAGTGGCTATTTAGAGGACTAAATCCTTTTTAAATTTTGCGCAGTTGTGGGGAGAAATCGATCTTTTAAAATGATTTGATTGGGTCTTCATAGTTAATTTGGTTAGAATGATTTAAGAATTACAAGCCGACCTAAAGCAGATTATAATACTTAATTATTAAATTAAATATATAAAATATTTTAGATAAATAAAAAAATTGTTGACCAAAGTGATTTTTTAATATTTCAAAGGCTTTTAATTTTAAAGCACGAACGTAATTTTTAGCTGATATAAATTGATAAACTACCTACCTTTTTTATTTCCCCGATTATAATAGTATCTTTGCAGCGAAGCAGGAATAAGGGCTTGCCATTCTTTATGGCATATTCTCTCCGCAAGTTAGTCCTTCATGAAATGATCGTTCTAGCTTCTTCGATAAATATTACACAAAAAAATACATGTTATTCAAAGAATTAAACCTCATTGAGCCAATTTTAAAGGCCCTTGAGACCGAAGGTTATACACAACCCACTCCAATACAAGAGCAATCTATCCCAACAATATTAAAAGGAAAAGACTTATTAGGTTGCGCACAAACCGGTACAGGTAAAACTGCCGCGTTTGCAATACCAATGCTGCAACTCCTGCACGAAAAACACATTAATACCAAGGCTACAAAAAACATTAAAGCCTTAATTTTAACGCCCACCCGCGAACTTGCCATTCAAATTGAA
Organism: Pedobacter jejuensis; assembly: GCF_003725795.1. GTDB lineage: Bacteria > Bacteroidota > Bacteroidia > Sphingobacteriales > Sphingobacteriaceae > Pedobacter > Pedobacter jejuensis. The sequence goes on from NZ_RBEE01000006.1 coordinate 19,030, forward strand.
GAAAGTTTCAAAGCCTATGGCCGCAACCTAAATCTTCGCCATTTGGTAATTTTTGGTGGTGTTAGTCAGCACAACCAGGTAGAATCTTTAAGAAGAGGTGTTGATATTTTAGTGGCTACACCCGGCCGCTTATTAGATTTGATGAATCAAGGTTTTATCAGCTTAAACACCATCGAACTTTTTGTTTTAGATGAAGCCGACCGTATGTTGGATATGGGTTTTATCCACGATGTAAAAAGAGTAGTTGCTAAATTACCAGCAAAACGCCAAACCTTGTTTTTCTCAGCTACCATGCCCGATGAAATTCAAAAGTTAGCGAACACGATTTTATCAAACCCAACTAAAGTAGAAGTTACACCTATATCATCAACTGCCGAAACGATTGTTCAATCGGTTTATTTTGTAGATAAACCAGATAAAAAGAAATTATTGATCCATCTTTTGGATGATAAAAAAATTGAAACGGCATTGGTTTTTACGCGTACCAAACATGGTGCAGATAGAATTGTAAAAGATTTAGGCTTTGCCGGTATTAAAGCTGCTGCAATACACGGTAATAAATCTCAAAATGCAAGACAAAGAGCTTTAACCGAATTTAAGGATAGAAAAATACGCGTTTTAGTAGCTACAGATATTGCTGCCCGTGGTATCGACATCGATCAATTATCTCACGTAGTAAATTACGAACTGCCTAACATCCCTGAATCTTACGTACACAGAATCGGTCGTACAGGCCGTGCTGGTGCAAATGGTATTGCGATTTCTTTTTGCGATGCAGAAGAAAATGAATATCTATTGGATATCCAGAAACTGATAAAAATTACGCTTCCCGTTGTTGATGATCATCCATATCCATTGAGTTGGGAAAATATGATGGCTAAAAACCAAATTAAACGTAAACCACAGGCTCAATCGAAAGGTGGCGGTGGTGGCGCAAAACGAAGTGATGGAAATATGAGCGGCAAACCTCGTAATGCCAGCAATAACCGCAGATTTGGTGGAAACAGAAATAAAGCAAAAGCTTAGTTTTTAAGCTGAAAGAACAAAGCAGAAATACGAAAGCTTTGCTATTAATATTAAAAAAACCCGAGTTGTAAATTACATCTCGGGTTTTTTTCTGTTTTCCGTCGGCTAAAGCCAGACGGCAATGAATGGGCAAACTGCTTAGTACACTGTCTATGTACAGTTGATTAAGCTGGGCAGCAATGAATTGGCTGAATTGATTAGTGCTATATCTATGAAACAGTAGCTAAAGCCAGACGGCAATGAATAGGCAAACTGCTTAGCGCACTATCTATGAACGGTCGTCATTCTGAACTTGTTTCAGAATCTTTCATGCTGATACGCTTTACAAGAACGGTCGTTATTCCAAATAAAATTGGAAATGATTATAGCTTTAAACAGCAAAAACCCTTAATTCTTATCTATTATCCGTAAGCTAGAGCCAGATGGCAATGAATAGGCGAATCGCTTAGCGCACTATCTATGAACGGTCGTCATTCTGAACTTGTTTCAGAATCTTTCATGCTGATACGCTTTACAAGAACGGTCGTCATTCCTAATAAAATTGGAAATGAAATAGCTTCAAAAAGGAAAACCCTGAATTGAGAAAATCAATTCAAGGTTTGCATCTTTATTATAGAGGAGAAAGGAAGACCCTATACCTTATACCTTCCACCCTCAACCTTACTTAAACCACTACATTTATAATCTTTCCTTTTACAAAAATTACTTTCTTAGGTGCTTTCCCATCTAAATATTTTATGAACTGTTCATCAGCCATTAAAATAGCTTCTGCTTCTGCTTGAGCCAAGCTTAAACTTAAATTCAAATTCATTTTCATTTTACCATTGATGGAAACCGGGTAAGCAAACTCATCTTCTACCAAATGTTCTGGATTGAAAGTTGGAAATTTCGTGTATGATAAACTTCCTGCTTCGTTACCCAACTGCACCCAAAGTTCTTCACAAATGTGCGGTGCATATGGTGAAAGCAAAATCACCATATCTTGCAAAATACTGCGCTTATTCGATTTTAAATCTGTCAATTCATTAACGGCTATCATAAAACTCGAAACCGAAGTATTGAAAGAAAAACGCTCAATATCATCCTGAACTTTCTTGATAATTTTGTGCAACGATTTCAATTCAGCTTTGGTCGGTTCGGCATCAGAAACTGTAAATTCCCAGGCCTCATTGTGGAATAACCGCCAAAACTTACGCAAGAATTTAAATACACCTTCAATGCCATTGGTATTCCATGGTTTACTTTGCTCCAAAGGACCCAAAAACATTTCGTACATACGTAAAGTGTCTGCTCCGTAACGCTCAATCAAATCATCGGGGTTAACCACATTGAATTTTGATTTCGACATTTTTTCCACCTCAACGCCGCAGATATATTTTCCACTTTCAAGAATGAATTCTGCGTTAACATATTCTTCTCTCCAGGCTTTGAATTTGTTCAAATCTAGAGTGTCATTTTCTACAATGTTCACATCAACGTGTAATGCCGAAGTTTTGTATTCCTTTCTTAAACCAGCCGAAACAAAAGTATTTGTAGGTTTTCCATTTTCATCGTTAACACGATAAACGAAATTACTTCTGCCTTGAATCATGCCTTGGTTTATCAGCTTTTTGAAAGGCTCTTCTTCTTTGGTATAACCCAAATCTTTCAAAAACTTGTTCCAGAAACGGCTATATAATAAGTGTCCGGTGGCATGTTCAGAACCACCAATATATAAATCAACGTCTTTCCAATATTCAACCGCTTCTTTAGATGCGAAATCACTATCGTTATTGGCATCCATATAACGGTACCAATACCAGCTACTTCCTGCCCAGCCCGGCATGGTGCTTAATTCGTAAGAATATCCAGCCCCACCTAAATCCTCCCCGGTAGGGAGGACTTTAGTATCTTCCAGTGTGGCAAGTTTCTGCTCGATTTGAGCTATAACGCTCTCAGGATTTCCAATAACTTCTTCGTTTGTAAATCGAATTACTTCATAATTATAAAGCGCTAAAGCTTTTGTTCTTTGTTTATCTTCCTCAATTATTCCCTCATGATATTTCCCATCAACTTCAATAACTAAGCCTTTTTTAAGTGAGATAAAATCAACAATGTATTTATCTACCGGGTGTTGTCTTCTAAATTTAACACCAGTTTGATTATCTCTTAAAAATTGCCATAAAATATTTTCAGCCTCGGTTGGCTCAGAACGATGCTGCTTAGCATTTTCTTTTAAACTTCCATAAAGCATTGGGTCGGCTTTCGCACGGTAAGCGTCTTTCAGCTCCCTCCCCTCTGGGGAGGGTTGGGGTGGGGCTTGATATCTCCAACCTTCAGCTCTCGCCAAAGGAGGTTCTCCAGTTTCGGTAGGTAAATATTTATCAATTTCTGGCAAAATTAAAGGCAATTCTTCCTCTTTTAATAAGTACGGCAAGCCATCTTTAAAATAAATCGGAATTGGTTCTCCCCAATAACGCTGGCGACCGAAAATCGCATCACGCTGACGGAAATTTACTTTTGCTTTTCCAACTTTCTCTTCTTCTAACCAATTGTTTAAAAATGGAACAGCTTCTTTGTAAGTTAATCCATTAATGAAACCTGAATTGATGTATTTCCCTTCTTTTGTTGGGTCGGCTTGAATATCAATATCTTTCTGACCATCCAAAATCTGGATAATAGGCAAATTGAAATGTGTTGCAAATAACCAATCACGTTGGTCGCCGCTTGGTACACCCATAACGGCACCTGTTCCATAACCTGCAAGCACGTAATCTGCAATCCATAGTTGAACACGTTCGCCATTCATCGGGTTAATTACATAAGTCCCTGTAAAAGCACCAGAAACGGTTTTTGTATCCGCCATGCGGTCTAACTCCGATTTCTTTTTAGTTTGAGCAATGTAATTCTCAATGTCTTGTTTTTGTTGTGGCGTTGTTAATTCTGCAACCCATTCGTGCTCTGGTGCCAATACCAAATACGAAACACCGAAAATGGTATCAACACGTGTTGTAAAAACTTCAATTTGTTTATCGTTGCCTTCAACCTGGAATTTGACCGATGCACCAACGCTCTTACCAATCCAGTTGCGTTGCATTTCTTTTATTGGTTCAGGCCAGTCGATAGTGTCCAATCCTTGCAAAAGCCGATCAGAATAAGCCGTGATTCTCATGCTCCACTGCATCATTTTCTTTTGCTCAACAGGGAAACCGCCACGCTCAGAAAAACCATCCTTTACTTCATCGTTAGCTAAAACGGTACCCAAAGCAGGGCACCAGTTAACCGTGCTTTCTCTTAAATAAGTTAACCTATATTTTAATAATTCTTGTTGTTTCTCTTCCTCAGTAAAAGTTGCCCAATCGCTCGGTAAAAACGATTTTACATCATCATCGCAAACCGCTTTTACATCGGCTGTTCCGGCGGTATTAAATTTCTCAATTAAAGTAGAAATGTCTTCCGCTTTATCATTTTCGATGTTATACCAGGAATTGAACAACTGCATAAAAATCCATTGCGTCCATTTATAATAAGATGGTTCGCTGGTTCTTACTTCTCGGCTCCAATCAAAAGAGAAACCTATTTGATCTAACTGGCTGCGATAAGTTGCAATATTTGCTTCTGTGGTTATTGCCGGGTGCTGACCAGTTTGTATGGCATATTGCTCAGCAGGTAATCCGAATGAATCGTATCCCATTGGGTGCAATACGTTAAAACCTTTAAGGCGTTTGTATCTCGAAAAAATATCTGAAGCAATGTAACCTAGTGGATGACCAACGTGTAAACCTGCTCCCGATGGGTAAGGAAACATATCTAACACATAATATTTTGGTTTATCAGAATTGCTTTCGGCTTTAAATGTTTGATTATCGGCCCAAAATTTCTGCCACTTTTGTTCTATTTCTTTGAATTGGTAATCCATTGCAGGTTTTAAATTTTTAAAGGGGCGAAATTACGGAAATTAAGGGGTTTAGTGAAACATAATTTATTGGTAAAATACAGGTTTTAGGGCTTCAGTTAAATAAATATTTCGATACCTAACCTCACCCTATGAAAGTCGCAGGTTACTGTATAGACATTGCATCCCTCTCCTTGAAGAGAGGGAAAGGTAAGATTGTACGTTGAACGATTGGGTTTCACTCACCAAAACATTAAATCTCTCTCTTCAAGGAAAGAAAAAACACAATATGAGCCAAACCAAAAACTTCGATAGGGTGAGGTAAATAGGATACTAAATAAAAGATATTTTGATTCCTAACCTCACCCTATAAAAGTCGCAGATTATTGGTTAGACAATGCATCCCTCTCCTTGAAGAGAGGGAAAGGTAAGATTGTATGTTGAACCATCGGGTTTCACCAACCAAACCATTAAATCTCTCTATTCAAGGAGAAAGAAAGGTAAGATTGTACGTTGAACCATTTGGTTTCACCAACCAAACCATTAAATCCCTCTCTTCAAGGAGAGGGATAACACAATATGAGCCAAACCAAAAACTTTGATAGGGTGAGGTAAATAGGATACGAAACTTCAGTTTAAAATTTGCACATGTGATAATACCTTTAGCAAAGATTTTAAATTCAAGCTGCTATCTAGTTAGATAAAAAACTTTACTAATGTTAGTTTTATCCATTTTTGCTGTAAACTGAAACTGCGAACCACTCAGAGTACTTACCGTACAATAATATGTTCCTTCAGGAAATACCAATTGAAACTCAGAACCTAATGATATTATATACGAGCCAATTGTACGCTGGTTACTCAAACCCAACTCCACCTGATCATCATTATTTGCTTTGAAATCCATATAATCGTTAATAGTATAATTGAAAGTACCATTTAAACTTTCATTAGAATTGCCGCTAACTTCGATTTTATTCACAGTCCATTTTCCGGTAATTCTTGCTTTTACTGATGTATTATCTTTCTTGCAAGAAAATAGAATTATAGACGAAATAAGGATTAGGCAAAGCGTTGTAATCTGTCTTTTCATTTTAGGTAGATTTAGTTTTAAGTCAGTTTATAAACGCAGCTTCTTTAAGTTTGGTACCAAATAAGAAAATGCTGATGCTTTATTTGCAATTTAAATATCGAACTAAATGTAGTTTTAGAGCGTTATTATTGATTAGAAAAGCTTTATATTGGTGTTTATCAGGTATAATTTATATTTTCGCAGAAACAAAATTGAAATACATGGAAGAATTCGAAGTAAGTGATGCATCTAAGAAAACCAAAACCGTATACATCTCTACTATATTTAGTATTGCATTGGTTTTATTAATGCTGGGGCTACTTGGGTTGGTACTTGTACATGCCAAAAACCTGTCTAATTACGTTAAAGAGAACATTGTTCTAAATATTATTGTTGATGAAGGTGCAAAAGAGGCAGATATATTAGTTTTCCAAAAAGAACTTAACGCTAATCCGGCAGTTAAGCAAACACAATATGTAAATAAAGAACTTGCTGCTAGAAACTTAACTCAAGACTTAGGTGAGGATTTTGTTAACTTTTTAGGTTACAACCCATTAACTTCTACCTTCGACGTGTATTTAAAAGCAGAATATGCGAATAACAAAGGCATAGATGCTTTGAAAGCAAATATATCTAAAAACCCTGTTGTAAAAGAGGTGGTGTATCAAAGTTCCCTTATCGATATGGTAAACAAGAACATTAGTACAATTGGCTTAATTATTTTAGCTTTTGCTGTTGTACTTTTAGTTATTTCTATCGCGTTGATAAACAACACAATACGACTAGCCATTTACTCTCAACGCTTTTTAATTAAAAGTATGCAGTTGGTTGGTGCAACGAAAAACTTTATCAGACGTCCTTTCTTATTATTTGCAGCTTTGCATGGTTTAATAGCGGCTTTTATAGCAATTATTATCTTGTTGGCTACGTTAATTTATGCTAGAAAAGAGGTTCCTGAAATTATTATCCTTAATAATTACAAAGAGTTTGGATTTGTATTTGTAAGCTTATTAATCATCGGAATTTTTATAACAGGCATAAGCACTTGGTTTGCAGTAAGTAGGTATTTACGTTTAAAATCTTATCATCTTTACAGATAATGGCAGAAAAAAAAACAAGTCCGATAGTTAAGGACGTAAAAAGTGAATTGGTTTTTACCAAAAAGAATTATCAATTGTTATTAATCAGCATTGCAATAGTTGCTGTTGGGTTCATTTTAATGATGGGTACAACCGGAGACATTTACGATTCTAGAAGAACTTTATTGGCACCGCTTGTTGTGTTGGCAGGTTTTGCATTTGGCATTTATGCTATTTTAAAGAAATAGTTTTTTCACTACGATTATAAGAGAACGCTTTAATTTTAATTGAGCGTTTTCTCCGTTTTATACCATTCCATAGCAAATATGAATTCTTTTGAAGCCATTATCCTAGCAATTATCGAAGGATTAACCGAGTTTTTGCCAGTATCAAGCACCGGTCACATGATTATCGCATCATCTTTTATGGGTATAGCGGCAGATCCTTTTGTTAAGCTTTTTACCATTGCAATACAATTGGGTGCCATTCTTTCGGTAGTTGTGCTCTACTTTAAAAGGTTCTTTAAATCTATTAATTTCTACATCAAACTTTTGGTTGCTTTTATTCCCGCAGCTGTTTTTGGTCTTTTATTAAGTAAGAAAATAGATGAGCTTTTAGAAAGTCCGATGGCTGTTGGTATATCCCTTTTAGTTGGCGGTATAATTTTATTATTTGTTGATAAATGGTTTAATAAACCGACTATAAATGAAGAAGAAAACATTACTTATTTAACTGCTTTAAAAATAGGTTTTTTTCAATGCATTGCCATGATTCCTGGCGTATCCCGTTCAGGAGCAACGATTGTTGGCGGTATGACACAAAAATTAAGTAGAAAAGTTGCTGCAGAATTCTCGTTCTTTTTAGCAGTTCCAACGATGTTTGCTGCTACGGCAAAAAAATTATTCGATTTTTATAAAGAAGGAAATACCATAACACACGAACAAACTAACTTATTGATTATAGGCAATGTAGTAGCTTTTATCGTGGCGCTTTTGGCTATAAAAAGCTTTATTGGTTATTTAAATAAACATGGTTTTAAGGTTTTTGGATATTATAGAATTGCTGCGGGTTTAATCATTATCATTCTGTTATTATCTGGCCATAACCTACAAATTATATAATCTGTATCTTTGCGCAAAAAAGATTTGTGAGTACAGAAAATTCAAAATTTAAAGATTTCAATTTCGCAGAAGGTGAACTGCTATTAATTAACAAACCATACAAATGGACCTCATTTGATGTGGTTGGAAAAATCAGAAATTCTCTAAAACCATTAAAGCTTAAAGTTGGGCATGCCGGCACATTAGATCCGTTGGCCACAGGTTTATTAATTATTTGCACAGGCAAATTAACCAAGCAAATTGATACCTTCCAAGCCGAAGAAAAAGAATACACCGGCACCATGATATTAGGTGCGACCACGCCATCATTTGACATGGAAACTGAGGTTGATGAAACATTCGACATAAGTAAAATAGCAGAAACAGAAATTTATGCAGCTACTAAACCCTTCACTGGCGATATAGAACAATATCCGCCAGCACATTCGGCTGTCAAAATCAATGGTGAAAGGTTATACGTTAAGGCCAGGTTAGGCGAAGAAGTAGAGCTTAGGAAACGCTTTGTTAACGTACCCGAATTTGAAATTACCAGAATTGAATTACCTGAAATTGACTTTAAAATTGTTTGCAGTAAAGGAACTTACATCCGTTCTATAATTTCTGATTTTGGAAAGCAATTAAATAGTGGCGCCTATCTTTCTAAACTCACCAGAACCCGCAGCGGAAACTTTTTACTAAGCAATGCGTTTGAGGTATTAGAACTTGTTAATTATATTCGCAGTAAGAAAGAGGAAGCAAAAACGCATACACAAGAATGAGCAAAATCAAAAACAGAAATGCCAGGTATATAAAAGAAATTTTCTTAATAATCGCTGGTGTTACTTCTGCTTGTTTCGGTTTAAAGAGTTTTTTAATGCCAAGCCATTTTATTGATGGAGGTGTTACAGGAATTTCCTTATTGTTAAGTACTTTAACCGGGTGGAATTTATCTTACCTAATCGTAATTATTAATATTCCATTTATTTTTTTAGGTTATAAACAAATTGGAAAAGGCTTTGCTTTTAAAACCACTATAGCCATTACAGCCCTTTCAATCGCTTTAATTGTATTACCATTTCAACCAATAACACACGATAAATTACTAATCGCATTTTTTGGCGGATTGTTTCTTGGTGGCGGCATCGGGCTTGCCATGCGGGGAGGCTGCGTGATTGACGGAACTGAAGTATTAGCACTTTACATCAGTAAAAATAGCATTCTAACAGTAGGAAATATTATACTTATTTTAAACATCATAATTTTTGCTTTTGCCGCCTATTTTTTAAATATCGAAACAGCTTTATATGCAATTTTAACATATTTATCGGCCTCCAGCACAATCGATTTTATAGTAAATGGTATCGAGCAATATACAGGTGTAACCATAATATCCGAACATCAGGAAGCCATTAAAGCTTACATAATTACCGATATGAAACGTGGTGTAACCATTTATAAGGGTGAAGGCGGTTATGGTGATAAAAAAGACATAGATATAGTATTTACGGTTGTTACCAAACTGGAAATGAGTAAATTACAAACAGCAATAAGACAAATTGATGCCGATGCGTTTATAATACAACAGCAAATTGCCGATATTAAAGGTGGTGTTGTTAAACGACATGCATTACATTAATAAATAATTTATACAATCAAGGCATGCCCCCAAGCTACGCAAGGGGTCGGGCTGTACGCTAAATCCCCGATGAAACCTGTGAAACATGCAAGCATGCCGCAAAACAATAAACAACAATGCTTAAATCGGGGATACCGCTTCCATCCCTCATACAAACCCAAATTTCATTAAAAAATATTACCATTGAATATATACCATAACCTTAGCGATTTTAATAAATTAAACAATGCCATTGTAACTATCGGTACTTTTGATGGTGTACATTTTGGTCATCAAAAAATTATAAAACAACTGGTAGAAAAAGCGAAAGCTGATGGAGGTGAAAGTGTTATTTTAACATTTTTCCCACACCCAAGGATGATTATCGACCCCGAAAATCAAGACTTGAAAATGATTAGTACCATAAATGAAAAGGCCGAAATTTTAAAAACCCTAGGCGTAGATCATTTAATTATTACACCTTTTACCAGAGATTTTTCAAATCAACTGCCTGAAGATTACATTAGAAATATTTTGGTTAATACCATCGGCACAAAACATATCATTATTGGTTACGATCATCGTTTTGGGAAAGATCGTTTAGGGGATTTAAGCGATTTAAAAGCTGCAGGATCACACTTTGGTTTTACGGTAGAAGAAATTATGGAACAGGATATTCACGATGTTGCGGTAAGCTCATCAAAAATTCGCCAGGCACTTTTGGCTGGTGATGTTAGTTTAGCAGCTGATTATTTAGGTTACCCATTTTCTATTTTCGGTAGAGTTATTAAAGGTGATAAAATTGGAAGAACGATAGGTTTTCCAACTGCTAATATTTTTGTAGAGGAAACCTATAAACTGATTCCAGGCGATGGAATTTATGCTGTTACTGTAACAATGAATTTCGAATCTGAGGAAAAAAATTCAGATTTAGAAAATAGTGCTTCATCTATTAAAAATACTTCGTCAACATTTAAAGGTATGGCTTATATTGGCCAGCGACCTACAATAAACGGTATGACCAGAAATATTGAGGTTAATATTTTTGATTTTAATCAGGAAATTTATGGTCAGGATATTAAGATGAACTTTTTGAAGTTTCTTCGTCATGATGTAAAATTTACCGGTTTGGATGCGTTGAAACTACAACTGCAGAAAGACAAAAATAATACGCTTGGCTACTTCAAATCGTTTGAATCAGAGTAAATCCTTTTTAGATAATATTGTTGCAAAATGATTTAAGATAAAACCTGTTTTTAAATTTGGTGTGATAAATTTGCTTAAATCTAAAAATATCCAGTCTGGTAAAATTTAAGTACTATTTATTGAGGTGTAACGAATCTATCTCAAAAAAAAATCTATAGCTCAACTATAGTTTTGTATATTAATACCTCAGCACCAAATTTTACTACATGCACCTACCCGATTTAATAGCCGATTTAGGGTTAATCCTAGCCTCAGCAGGAATAACCACGCTCATATTCAAAAAAATTAAACAGCCACTTGTATTAGGTTATATTTTGGCTGGCTTGCTGGTTGGCTCTCATTTAAGCTTTTTCCCATCAGTTACTGATACCAAAAGCATTAACATTTGGGGTGAGATTGGCGTTATCTTTCTTCTTTTTAGTTTAGGATTAGAATTTAGTTTCAAAAAGCTAGTTAAAGTTGGTGGTTCAGCATCCATCACAGCTATCGTTAAGGTATTATTCATAATCTTGGCAGGCTATTTAGCTGGTAAAGCGATGGGCTGGAAAGATATGGACAGCCTTTTTTTCGGTGGAATTCTATCCATATCATCAACAATGATTGCCATTAAAGCTTTCGAAGAACTTGGGTTAAAGCATAAAAAATTTGCAGGCTTGGTTTTTGGAGTTTTAATCGTTGAAGATTTAGTAGCTATTTTACTATTGGTATTATTTTCAACGTTAGCGGTAAGTCAGCAATCTGCCGGAACCGAAATGCTTTTTTCTATTTTAAAGCTTGCATTTTTCCTGGTATTATGGTTTCTAGGTGGAATATTTCTTATCCCATCATTTTTAAAAGCAACTAAAAAGCTAATGAACGATGAAACCATGTTAGTAGTTTCATTAGGATTATGTCTAGTTATGGTTCTACTGGCCGACAAAGTGGGCTTCTCTCCTGCCCTTGGTGCATTTATCATGGGTTCTATCTTGGCAGAAACTACACAAGCAGAAAGGATAGAACATTTAACCAAATCTGTAAAAGACTTATTCGCAGCAGTATTTTTTGTTTCCGTTGGGATGCTTATCGACCCGGCAATGTTGGTTAAATACGCGGTTCCGATATTGGTATCAACAGCAGTAATTATCTTCGGCAAAATTCTTTTTACCATTTTAGGTGCTTTATTATCGGGTCAGCCGTTAAAAACTTCCGTTCAATCTGGTATGAGTTTGGCACAAATTGGGGAGTTTTCATTCATCATCGCTTCATTGGGCTTAACATTAAAAGTAACCAGCGATTTTCTTTACCCAATTGCGGTTGCTGCTGCCGCCATAACAACCTTTACTTCGCCTTATCTTATCAAACTTTCTGAACCATTCTACGAATTTCTAAAACGTGTTTTACCACAAAAATGGCTTGATGGAATAGACAGATATAGCTCTAGTACAGAAGGAATTACCAAGTTAAGCGACTGGAAGATATTGCTTCGTTCCTACATATTCAATACCATAATTCACTCTGTTATTATCATTGCAATAATTTTTCTTACGTATCGCTACATCCAGCCTTTTATTGTTAAGAACATTGCCAATAGTTTAACATCAATTATTATTAGCATTGTGGTCTCTTTTGTCTTAATGGCTCCCTTTTTATGGGCGTTATCCATTCGAAGAATCCAACGAACTGCATATTCTCACCTTTGGCTAAATAAAAAATACACCCGCGGACCATTAATTGCGATAGAATTTTTCAGAATTGCATTAGGAATATTTTTCGTTGGATTTTTAATGTACGAGTTTTTTGATACGTGGACGGCAGCAGTAATAGCCTTAGTATTAATTATTTTGGGGATGGTAATCTTCTCTCGACGATTGCAATCATTTTATGATAAACTCGAAAAGCGTTTTATGTTGAATTTAAATGCTCGTGAAAATCAAAAACCTGATATTTTACCTTGGGATACACACCTGGCAGAACTAATGGTATCGCCAGAATCGGAAGTTGTGGGCAAAACCTTATCTGAACTAATGATTCGTGAAAAATATGGTGTTAATATTGCAATGATAGAACGCGGCAGAAATGCGATACCAACTCCAGGCAGAGAAGAGCGGTTGTATCCTAACGATAAATTGCTGTTAATTGGCGCTGATGACCAACTAGCCGCTGTAAAAGCCATTTTAGAGGTAGATTTACCAGAAACTGAACAAGAGAAAAGTTTCCCGGATAAAGAAATGTCTTTGCAAAAAGTTGTAGTTCATTCAGAATCGCCGGTTTATGGCTTGAGCATCAGAAATGCAGGGTATTCGCGAAAAAGCACAAGCTTTAATTGTTGGAATAGAACGCGGTGCAGATAGAATTTTAAATCCATCATCTGATTTTGTTTTTGATAGTGGAGATGTAATCTGGATTGTAGGAAATAATAAAAAAATCAAAGAAGTTATTTAATATACGAGGTTGGACGTCTGAAGTTGAAAAGATTTATTTAATCACTTTCGTCCGATTTTTAAACTTAATATTTTACTGTTTTATCACCGTATTGCTTTTACGGCACGTCTTGCTTAATTTATTTCAGCATCTTGCCTGCAAATAAGACCCTGAAATAAATTCAGGGTGACGCAAACTAAAAAAAAGTAGCTTATAAATAATGAGAAGGAAAATAATCGAAGGTTAATAAATTCGCACTAATACTTGATACCAACATCTTGATACTAATTTTATATCTTCGTGTACAAGCCTAACTATGAAAGTTGACAGAGAAAAGAGTGAGTTTTTAGATGATATGATTGAGCAATGGCAAAGCGAAGGCTTAATCAATGAAGAAACTGGAAATAAACTCAGGAAAAGTTATGTAGCTAAAAATTTCGATTGGCTTCGTTTGGCTCAATATGCTTTCTGGGTTGCTTTAGCATGTGGTTTCATCGCATTGGGTTCGCTTCTGATTGATAATACCATCCTAAATTATTTAAAAAGAGTTTACAACACACCGAATATTGTTATTGCTATTATTTCTGGAGGATTAGCGGGCTGGTTATACATATTAGGATTTCGAAGGAAAAAGAAGCTTTCCCATTTAAAATTTAGCAACGAGGCAATCGTATTTTCTGCAATTCTGCTTACTGCAAATGCTGTTGCTTATTTTGGGAAATCAATTGATAATGGTTCCGGAAATTTCACCATTTTAATCTTAATTTCAGTTTTTATTTATGGTACTCTGGGTTATGTTTTTAATTCAAGGTTAATCTGGATTTTCGCTTTAATATCGTTGGGTGCCTGGTTCGGAACAGAAACTGGTTACTTAAGTCGCTGGAACTACTATTTCCTAGGGATGAATTATCCATTACGTTTTGTGATATTTGGCGCAGCATTAACTGCAGCTTCTTTCATCATGAAAGTTTTACCTAAAACCCAGCACTTCTTTCAAGTAACTTATATTGCAGGAATGGTTTATTTATTCGTGTCGCTTTGGGCATTATCCGTTTTTGGCAACTTTGCAAGTTTAGAAGAATGGTACACGGTTAGGCAGCTGAGTCTATTTTATTGGGCATTAATATCAGCCGCGGTTTGCGTAGCAAGTACGTTATTTGGTTTAAAATACAACGATGACGTTGCCCGAGAATTCGGAATAACTTTTCTATTTCTTAACCTCTACACACGGTATTTTGAATACTTTTGGGATAGCTGGCATAAAGCTCTATTCTTTTCCGTTTTAGCAGCATCTTTTTGGTTAATTGGCAGGAAAGCAGAAAAAATCTGGAACGTAGAATTTCTAAAATAAGATAATCGATTGCTTCACAATTAAGTAAGCAGCTAAAGCAAATAAAAATATCGCGATAGCTTTGTTAATTATTAGACTACTTAGCGCAAATTTCTCTTGAATAAAAGTTGCGAAATGTGCGTATAAATATAATGCTCCGGCAGATCCAAAGCCCGAACCAACGCTAAAAATTATCAACGATAAATAATCAGTTTTTATCCATTCGTGTAAAATAACATAGTTGCCAAAAAACAGCCAAAATGGAATTTGAACAGGATTTAAAACGCCCAGTATTAATCCATATAAAACACTTCCACTTCGCTTATCATCTTTTTTCGCAGTTGTTTTGGGCACTTTTTTTCTATTTTTCCAGGTTATGGTACCCATTACAATAAACATCAGTATCATAAAACCCTCTACCAATGTTCCTAATCTTACTTCACTTACGGCAGAGTTTGGGTTAATGTCGCTCATTGCCCAGCGGGCAAAACGCATCATACCAAATGTGAAACAAATTTCTACACAAGAAAATGACAAGATAAAATACCAAACCTGGCGCATGCCTTTATTTACGGCAAGTTGTGCTACAGTTAAATTAATATTCCCTGGTGGAATATAGCCCATAGCATTAACAATAATGCCTAAGAAGAACGTTATAAAAAACATCGTTAAAATTATGGATTAAAATTTAAATGCGATGCTAAATATTTTCCGGTGTAGGAATTTTTTGCTTTTACCAAATCTTCTGGCACACCTTCAAAAACCAATTTACCACCACCATCTCCGCCTTCTGGGCCAATATCAATCACCCAATCGGCACATTTTATCATATCCATATTATGCTCGATAACTAAAATGGTATTGCCCTGTTCGATTAATGTATTCAGTGCTTTTAATAGTTTTTTAATATCGTGAAAGTGTAAACCGGTAGTAGGTTCATCAAATATGAATAAGGTTTTATTTGCATTGTTACCCTTAATTAAAAACGATGCAAGTTTAATTCTTTGCGCTTCTCCGCCTGATAACGTATTCGATGATTGACCCAAATGGACATAACCTAAGCCAACATCTACCAACGGGTTTAATTTATTAAGGATTTTTTGCTCATCCTTGAAAAAATCGACAGCCTCGTCAATCGTCATTTCCAAAATTTCGGATACGTTTTTTTCTTTGTAGGTAATATCCAAAACCTGCTGTTTAAATCGTTTACCGCTACAGGCTTCGCAAGGCAGATAAATATCGGCCATAAACTGCATCTCTATTTTAACTTCACCTTCACCCTGACAAACATCACAGCGGCCACCTTCTACGTTAAAAGAAAAGGCTGCAGGTTTTAAGCCAGCAGCTTTGGCAGCTGCCAAGCCCGAGAATAAGGCACGGATATCATCCCATGCTTTTACATAAGTTACCGGATTAGAGCGGCTTGAACGACCTATGGGATTCTGATCGACCATTTCAACCTGGCTGATTAAATCTGTATTGCCAAAAATTCCGTCGTAACTACCCGTTTGTTCTCCAGCATAATTTCCGATTGCTTTCTGCAAAGCCGGATATAGAATCTTCTTCACTAAACTGGTTTTTCCTGAGCCTGAAACACCACTTACAGCTGTAAAAACACCGAGAGGAAATTTTACATCGATATTTTGAAGGTTGTTTTCTCTTGCACCCTTAATTAAAATATGGTCTTTCCACTTGCGCCTTTTTTCAGGAATGGCAATTTTCTCCAATCCCGCCAAATACCTACCGGTTAAGCTTTTTGTATCTTTTAAAATCTCTTCGTAATCACCACTAAACACTAAGTTTCCACCGTGGGTTCCAGCTTCTGGTCCGATATCAATAATATAATCGGCAGCTCGCATCATTTCCTCTTCATGCTCTACAACGATTACCGTATTACCAACGTTACGAAGGGAAATTAAAACTTCAATCAGTTTATTGGTATCTCGTGGATGTAAACCTATACTTGGTTCATCTAAAACATAAATAGATCCAACCAAACTACTCCCTAACGATGTGGCTAGGTTAATTCTTTGCGATTCTCCACCAGATAATGTATTTGATAAACGATTTAAAGTAAGATACCCCAAACCAACATTATTTAAATAAAGGAAGCGATTATCAATTTCTGCCAATAAACGTTTTGCAATCTTCGCATCATTTGCATTAAGTTTCAACTCATTAAAAAATACCAAGGCTTTCGATAATGGCATTAATACCACATCAATGATAGATTTTTCGGCAATTTTTACATAAGATGCATCTTTACGTAACCGAGAGCCTTTACAATCCGGACATATGGTTTTTCCGCGATAGCGAGATAGCATTACGCGGTATTGAATTTTATACGTTTGCTCTTCTAACTCTTTAAAAAAAGCATTTAAACCTGCGAAGTGCTTGTTACCGCTCCACAATAATTGTTGTTCTTTTTCTGTTAATCCGCTGTATGAGCGATGTATCGGGAAATCAAATTTTGGTGCCGCTTTAATAAAATTTTGCAACCAAACATTCATTTTTTCTCCCCGCCATGGCGCAATTGCATTATCGTAAACACTTTTGTTTTTATCCGGAATAACCAAATCTTCATCAATACCAATTACATTTCCGTAGCCTTCGCAGCGCTTGCATGCACCATAAGGATTGTTAAATGAGAAAAAATTTGGGGTGGGTTCTTCAAACCGCATTCCATCAAGTTCAAACCTATCTGTAAAATGCTTGGTTTTACCTTCCGCCTCCACATAACTATCGCCCTTTCCTTCAAAAAATGCGGTTTGCACTGAATCTGCCAATCGGCTAAGGGTTTCTTCTTCGTTATCGGTTACAATCCTATCGATTAATATCTGAACGGTTTTATCGTCTGTTAATTCTGCATCCTTGAAATCAGCATCATCCAAAACAGATTCTATTTTTTCAATTTTATTATCAATAAGAACCCTTAAAAATCCCTTTTGCAATAAAATGGCCAGTTCTTCTTTAATTGTGCGGTTGTTGTGTGGATATAAAGGACAAAAAATGGTAACCGTTGTATCTAAAGGTAAAGCACTAACATAATCTACCACAGTACTCACCGAATCCTTTTTTACTTCTTTCCCCGAAATTGGGGAAATTGTTTTCCCAATACGGGAAAAAAGTAATTTCAAATAATCATAAATCTCTGTTGATGTACCCACCGTAGAGCGGGGATTGGATGTAATTACCTTCTGCTCGATGGCAATTGCAGGAGCGATACCTTTAATGTAATCTACATCAGGCTTATTCATTCGCCCCATAAACTGGCGGGCATACGATGATAAACTTTCTACGTAACGACGCTGACCTTCAGCATACAAAGTATCGAAAGCTAGTGATGATTTGCCCGAACCCGACATACCGGTAATTACCACCAATTTATTTTTGGGAATAGCTACATCTATGTTCTTTAAATTATGTACGCGGGCTCCTTTTATAATTATATTTTTATGCGGATCTTTTTCGGCTTCTTTTTTGCTCATGTATGGTAACAGATATGAATTACAACCCTAACAGATACTATCGGGTTTTAAATAATATACAAAAATAGGGTACTGAGATGGTTAATTTATTTTTTAACATTTTATTTTTTGTTTTTTGATAAAAAAAACACTTTCTTTGAACATTAACGACCTCAAAACCAAACTAACACATTCAAAAAACATAGGAGAGCAGCTATAGAAATTAAACTTCTACAAATTAATTTTTAGCAAATAGTACGGGATTTAGTGTAGGTAAACCTATGAATTTACAATCATACAATGACCAGGACCTGGTAAAGTTATACGTTACCGGGAACGAGAATGGATTGCAGGAACTTTTACGAAGACATAAAAGCAAAATTTATACTTCTATCTACTTGTTGGTTAAAGACCAATACTTAGCAGAAGATATTTTTCAAGATACTTTTATAAAAGTAATAAACACACTGCGCTCTGGAAGATATAACGAGGAAGGAAAGTTCTTACCTTGGGTAATGCGTATTGCGCATAATTTAGTTATCGATTATTTCAGAAAGGAAAAAAGGACTCCAATTATTATGAGTTCTGATGGAATGGATGTGTTTAATATGCTACACTTTTATGATGAAAGTGCGGAAGAAAAAATGCTTCGCGACCAAACCCATAAAGATTTAAAAGCAATGATTCACCTTTTGCCAGATGAGCAAAAAGAAGTGCTTTTAATGCGTCATTATGCCGATTTGAGTTTCAAAGAAATAGCAGATTTAACTGATGTAAGCATCAATACAGCTTTAGGCAGAATGCGTTATGCATTAAGCAATTTACGTAAGATGCTTAAAACAAAAGAGATGACCTACAAAGGGTAACGTTTATTTTACATTAAAAAATTTAGGCTTTAAAATAAAGCATACTAACTATCGTTAAGTTTATAAAACAATAACATTTAGTTGCTTATGACAAAAACCTCTACATCAAAAACAAATGTAAATTTACCTACCCAAAACATGTTTCAGTCAACAATTGATAATGAATCTGATGCGGAAATCGACTTATTTTACGAACAAATCAAAAGTAAGTTAGATGGATTAATTAAAAATCCTTCCGATGAATCTATAGGCAGAATCTTAGCCTACAGCAAAACGAAGTAATTTACACGAGCTAAAAAGCTGCCTCACAAAGTGAAGCAGCTTTTTTTATGCCTTTCATTTACACTTTTATTACAAATTCTTCTTTCAAAAGCTATACCTTTGCTTAGTGTAATTTTAACACTAAGCATCGCTATGAACAAGAACTTACTTCCACTCACTTTAGGCGGTTTAGGCATTGGCATAACAGAATTTGTTATGATGGGCCTACTACCGGATATTGCAAAAGACTTAAATGTAACCATTCCACAGGCTGGGCATTTAATTTCTGCGTATGCATTAGGTGTTGTAATTGGTGCACCATTGCTAATCATGATTGCAGGAAAATATCCACCCAAAAAGATATTAATTGCTTTAATGGTTATGTTCACAGTGTTTAATGCCTTCTCTGCCTTTGCTCCTACTTTTAATACACTATTTGTTGCTCGCTTTCTATCAGGATTGCCACATGGTGCCTTTTTTGGTGTAGGCTCTGTAGTTGCTAGTCGCATAGCTGAAAAAGGAAAAACGGCCCAGGCAGTATCTTTAATGTTTATGGGTTTAACCATTGCTAACATTGTGGGTGTGCCTTTGGGTACATTTATTGGTCATAATTTTTCTTGGCGAATTTCTTTTGCAGTTGTTGTTTTTGTTGGTCTTGTTACTTTATTAAGTCTGAAACTTTGGTTACCTGCATTGGCAGCAACAAAAAACAGAGATTTAAAAGCAGAACTAAGTTTTTTCAAAAAACGAGAAGCTTGGATAATTATCTTTATGATATCGATTGGTACAGGTGGGTTATTTACCTGGTATAGTTACATCGCACCTTTAATGACAGACGTAGCCGGATTTTCGCCAAATGCAGTAACCTATATTTTAATGCTTGCAGGTTTAGGTATGATGGTTGGAAATTATATTGGCGGAATACTTGCAGATAAATTTTCACCAGCCAAAGCATCAGCTGCGCTATTAATCACCATGGCCGTAACACTTACAATTGTTCATTTTATATCTGCAAGTCAGCCATTGGCGTTAATAATGACATTTATTACTGGCGCTGTTGCCTTTGCCTTGGCTGCCCCAATTCAAATGTTAATGATACAAAGCGCAAAAGGTTCTGAAATGTTGGCCGCATCTGCTAGTCAGGCAAGTTTTAATATTGGCAATGCCTTAGGTGCATTTTTTGGCGGTTTGCCGCTTGTTTATGGTTTTGACTATACTTCACCTGCTTATGTTGGTGCCGCAATGGCATTAATTGGTTCATTCTTTGCGTTTTGGTTAATTAAAAGCACTCAAACTACAACTGATGAGGTTAAAATGCCGGTAACTTCATTTCATTAATTTTTTGAAAACGAAAGTTATAACTAGTTAATGAAACCATTTAATATTTAGCCCCGGGTGAAGCGGACACGTAGCAATAGCCATTTCGGCTGCGTAGCGATTAAAGCGTAAAATGGGAACAAATTTAGTTGCTTACACAAGCCTTGCGCTGCTAAAAAAAATAACCGCCTGGAACTTTAAATCAATTTGAAATTATTTTGGAAATGAAAGGGCAGTAATTGTGGCGGTCTTCAGTCCTGCTGTTCGCTGTAGCCTCGCAAAAAAGCTCGGGCTGCCGCTACCATCAGGTTTAAAAACAAAAGATTCTGCACCATGCAAACCGTTAAAACGAAACACTACACTTGCAAATTAGCCCCGGTTGAAGCGAACACGTAGCAACAGCCATTTCGGCTGTTAGCGGAGTAAAGCGAAAAACGGGAACAAATTTAGTTTCTTGCACAAGCCTTGCGCTGCGAAAAAAAGTAACCGCCTGGAATTTTAAATCAATTTGAAATTATTTTGGAAATGAAAGGGCAGTACTTATGGAGGTCTGCAGCTCTGCTGTTCGCTATAGCCTCGCAAAAAAGCTCGGGCTGTCGCTATCATCAGGTTTAAAAACAAAAGATTGTGCACCATGCAAACCGTTAAGATGGAATACCACATTTGCAAATTAGCCCTGGTTGAAGCGAGCACGTAGCAACAGCCATTTCGGCTGTTAGCGGAGTAAAGCGCAAAACGGGAACAAATTTAGTTTCTTGTACAAGCCTTGCGCTGCTAAAAAAAATAACCGCCTGAAATATTTTAAACCAGTTTGATAATTATTTTGGAAATGAAAGGGCAGTTCTTATGGAGGTATTCAGTCCTGCTGTTCGCTGTAGCCTCGCAAAAAAGCTCGGGCTGCCGCTACCATCAGGTTTACAAACAAAGATTGTGCACCATGCAAACCGTTAAAATGGAACGCCGCATTTGCAAAATAACCCCGATTGAAGCGAACACGTAGCAACAGCCATTTCGGCTGTTAGCGCAGTAAAGCGTAAAACGGGAACAAATTTAGTTGCTTGTACAAGCCTTGCGCTACTAAAAATTATAACTGCCTGGAATATCTTAATTCAGTTTGAAATTATTTTGGAAATGAAAGGGCAGTACTTATGGAGGTCTTCAGGGTTGCCGCTACCGTCAGGTTTGAAATTAATGATAAATATCGTTGATTAACATTTACAATCTTTATAGTGGCGAAGATTTTTAGAAACATTATAATTCTGCTTATTATATTTGCCGATGCTAAAAAAAGAACGTTATAAACTTTTTGTAGAACATTTCTCGGCGAAGCAGCCTGATGCAGAAACAGAGTTACATTACAATAATCCTTTTCAACTTTTAGTGGCAGTAATTCTTTCAGCCCAATGTACCGATAAGCGAATTAACATGGTTACGCCTGCCTTGTTTCAACGTTTCCCAAATGCTAAAGCACTCGCCGAGGTTACTCCAGATATCGTTTTTGATTATATAAAAAGTATTAGTTACCCTAACAACAAAGCCAAACATTTGGTTGGAATGGCAAACATTCTGGTAAATCAATTTAATGAGGTTGTACCATCCGATGTTGATGAGTTGCAGAAAATGCCTGGTGTCGGGCGTAAAACAGCGAATGTAATTGCATCTGTTATTTATAATGCTCCAGCAATGGCAGTTGATACGCATGTGTTTAGGGTGGCCAATCGACTTGGATTAACCAATGGAAAAACTCCTTTAGCTGTAGAAAAAGATTTGGTAAAAAACCTACCTAAACATGATATCCACATTGCGCACCATTGGCTTATTTTACATGGCAGATATGTTTGCGTTGCCAGAAATCCTAAATGTGCTGTATGCGAAATTACTTATATGTGTCGATACTTTGAAAGGCTAATGGCACAAAACGAACGGGATAAATTGAAGGGTTGAGGATTGAGGGTAAGATTGAGGCTGAAGTTAAGGTTGAGACTGAGATTGAAGGTTTGAGTTTGAGCTAATGTAACACAACCCTCGATAACTGATAAACACAACCTGTAATTCGTAAACGCAACTTGCAACTCATAATCCATAACTCGTAACTCGCAAAAAATAAGTAAAAAAAATGAACATACTATTGATATTAGCTAAAAAACAATTAACTTAGCTAAATATTTTAGCAACATAAATTATTAACACATGAGCACTTTAGCCGATAATCAATTATATTTACGCAATCAAAAAATGAAAAAAGATATGAGCACTGCGAATCCTGACAAACTAAAAGCCCTACAATTAACTTTAGATAAATTAGAGAAATCTTACGGCAAAGGAACGATAATGAAACTTGGCGATACAGCCATTGAACCTATAGATTTTATTTCTACAGGCTCAATTAGTTTAGATATCGCTTTAGGTATTGGTGGCGTTCCAAAAGGTAGAGTAATAGAAATTTACGGACCAGAATCATCTGGTAAAACTACTTTAGCTACCCATATAATTGCAGAAGCACAGAAAAAAGGTGGCATTGCAGCATTTATTGATGCAGAGCATGCTTTTGACCAATTTTACGCAAAAAAATTAGGTGTTGATACAGACAATTTATTAATCTCTCAACCAGATAATGGAGAGCAGGCATTAGAAATTGCAGATAATTTAATTCGCTCTGGCGCTATTGATGTTATCGTTATCGACTCGGTTGCTGCATTGGTACCAAAAAGTGAAATCGAAGGCGAAATGGGTGATAGTAAAATGGGTTTACATGCCCGTTTGATGAGCCAGGCCTTACGTAAATTAACAGGAACAATTTCTAAAACCGGATGTTGCTGTATTTTTATTAACCAGTTGCGTGATAAAATCGGCGTAATGTTTGGTAACCCTGAAACGACTACAGGTGGTAATGCATTAAAATTTTATGCTTCAGTTCGTTTAGATATTCGTCGTATTTCTCAAATTAAAGATTCTGACGAAGTTTCTGGTAACCGTGTAAAAGTTAAAATCGTTAAAAACAAAGTCGCTCCACCTTTCCGAATCGCAGAATTTGATGTGATGTTTGGTGAAGGTATTTCTAAAAACGGAGAGATTGTAGATTTAGGTGTGGATTTTGGAATTATTAAAAAAGCAGGTTCATGGTATTCTTACGGAGACACAAAATTGGGTCAAGGTAGAGATGCTGTAAAACAACTTTTAAACGATAATCCAGAATTAGCAGAAGAATTAGAACTTAAAATTAAAACCGAAGTAACTGCTGATAAATTAGAAGAGAAGTAGTACTAAATTTTTTCCGCACAAGTTCTTCAAAATTAAATATGTATCATCTGTGGTTATTACAAAACCATAAATGATACATTATATGCTTCTAGCCATTAGCCTTTCTGTATAAGAATTTTATATTCTTAAGCTAATCAACTACTAAAAAGATGTGTTCGAATAGACTACATATTAAATCGGAAGAAATTATTTGTCAATCGATTTCCCACTCTGGTTTAAGTGTTCGCTTTTCAGCGGTCACTTAAATCTAAAATGAAAACGAAGATTTTGTCTGGTAATATAGCTCTTACACAACAAATAAAAAACTGAACGATAGCAACAATTCATTTAACGGAAAATGCAGTAGTACATTTCGGTCTGGAGACCTTGGTTTTTAAAAGGGATTTAAGTGATCCTTTGGAACACTTAAACCAGAGAGTGGTTATTACAAAACCATAAAGGATACATTGTATGCTTTTAGCCATTAGCCTTTCTGTAAAAGAATTTTATGACATTAAGCCTAATCAACTACTAAAAAGAAGTGTTCGAATAGACTACATATTAAATCGGAAGAAAATATTTGTCAATTAATTTCAATCTCCAAAACAATAATCGATTGAACTTTTTCACTCAATTTAATTCGTGTCTTGAGTGAAAATTGCATTAAAATCTTTGGTTACATACACAATTACCAAAACTGCGGCGATTAATAGTACACCTAAAACAATTACCCCCCAACTCCCTTTTAATTTATTTTTATCTTTCCTAATTAGATAGTACAAAATTCCCATCAAAGGAATTGCACAAACTATCCAAAATAGTAATGATGCTCCTGTCATATAAATTATAAATTTTCACTAATTAAATAATTAAACCTGCATTTTGAATGTTTTTCCGGAAACTAATAATGTCCAACCTTAAAAACATTTCAATCTTCCAAAATTAAAACTCCATTCTTGCCATTGGAGAAACGTCTTGTCCTACAAAGTCTTGTTTTAAAAATTTGTGGTAACCTGCAATTGCAATCATTCCTGCATTATCTGTACAATATTGAAAAGCAGGAATATAAACTTTCCAGCCTAATTCAACAGCAGTTTCTTGTAATGTGTTTCTTAAACCAGAGTTAGCAGAAACACCACCAGCAATTGCAATTTCTGTAATTCCAAACTGCTTAGCTGCTTTTTTCAATTTGTTCATCAAAATCTGAATAATGCTAAACTGAACTGAAGCACAGATATCATTTAAATTTTCGGCAATAAAATTAGCGTTTTCCTGTTCTTGCTTCCTGATAAAATAAAGTATAGATGTTTTAAAACCACTAAAACTAAAATTTAAATCATCAATTTTGGGTTCTGCAAATTTAAACGCTTTTGGGTTTCCGGATTGTGCATGCTTATCAATTAATGGTCCGCCGGGATAAGGCAGTTGCAAAATTTTAGCGGTCTTATCAAAGGCCTCTCCTGCTGCATCATCTAAAGTTTCGCCTACAATTTCCATGTCAAAATAATCCCTCACCAAAACAATTTGAGTGTGACCACCAGAAACCGTTAAACACAGGAATGGAAAACTTGGTTTAGGGTCATCAATAAAATGTGCTAATATGTGTGCATGCATATGATTGACAGAAATTAGCGGTATATTTAAAGCCAATGCGAAAGATTTAGCAAAAGAAACACCGACTAAAAGTGAACCCAATAACCCTGGACCGCGTGTAAAAGCAACGGCATTTATGTCTTGCTTTGTAACATTTGCTTTTATTAAAGCTTGATGTACTGCCGGAACAATATTCTGTTGATGTACCCTTGAAGCCAATTCGGGGATAACACCACCATAATTTTCATGAATTGTTTGGTTTGCAATAACATTGGACGTAATTTTGCCGTTGTTACATATAGCGACAGATGTATCATCGCAAGAAGACTCGATAGCAAGTATAACAGACAAATTATTTTTATTTAAGCTGCAAAATTATTAAAAAACTATTTAAAATACTCCTTTGGGTAATCGCATCAATAATTTTGTTGCTAGCGCTACTAGTCTTTTCGTTGCAATTTAAATCTGTTCAAACTTATTTTGCACAAAGAGCAGCTGCATATTTATCAAAAGAGCTTAATACAACTGTTTCAATTAAGAGCCTTTACATAAAGCCTTTCAAATCTGTTGTTTTTGAAGAATTATTGGTTTTAGATCTTCAAAAAGATACTTTATTAAATGCTCCTACCTTCATGGTTGATATCAACCAGCTCTCTATTAAAAACAAAATTATTGATATTAATACCGTCCAAATTAATAATGGAACGTTCTTTTTTAAAGAATTCAAAGATAATTCATCCAACCTTGATTTCATTATTAATTATTTTGATTCTGGTAAGCCAAGTGTAAAAGATCCAAAGAAAAAACCTTACAAACTTGATTTTGGTAGAATTATCATTAACAAACTAAATTTTAAATACAAAAACTTTAAGGCAAAAGATTTAACTCAAGGCAAGAGTGTAAATTTTGATAACGTTGATGTTAAGGATCTCAGCGTAATTTTAGAGGGCTTGGATTTAAAAAATCATTTGTTCAAAACCAATATTAAGAACCTTACCCTTAAAGAACGAAGCGGTTTTTATTTAAAAAATTTAAGCGCAGAAACTACTGTAGATTCGAATGCCATTGAGCTTAAACAGCTTATGCTGGTTACTAATCAAAGTCGTTTATCCAATTATTTTCAGATGAGGTTTAACAACTTCAAGGATTTTAACAAATACATCGATAATGTACGGATGAAAGCGATTTTTAAAGATAGCCACATCACATCTAAAGACATCGCTTTTTTTGCACCAGAAATGAATTCTATGACACTTGACATAGATGTTGATGGGCAAATTACAGGCTTAGTTAATAATTTAAAAGCAAAGAAACTATCCATTAAAGCGGGTAAGGCCACTTACATAAAAGGCGATTTTATTATTAAAGGTTTACCTAAGTGGAAAGAAACCTTTATGGACTTGAACATCGAAATGGCCGGAACCAATAAAACGGACTTAGATGAGGTACTTGCAGGCATTACAGGAAGTAAAAAGAAACTGGTTCCGGTTATAGTAAACAAATTCGGAAACATCAATTTTAATGGCAGTTTCACGGGCTTTCAAAACGACTTTATAGCTTACGGAGAGTTTAAAACCAAAATCGGAAGAATCGTTTCTGATGTGAATATGAAAATCGATAAAAATAATATTCCATCGTACACCGGAAATGTAAAAACTTACGATTTTAATTTAGGCAATTTAATTGATGAAAAAAGTTTAGGAAAAATCACATCTTCACTTTATGTAAAAGGTAGAGGAACAGAATTAAACCATTTAACAGAAAAATTAAACGGTGATATTACTTACATCGATTTTAACAATTACCGCTACAGAAACGTAAAAGTTGATGGTACTTTTGAGAATAAATATTTTGATGGAAAACTAAGCATTAATGATAAAAACATAAAATTGCTTTTCGATGGAGGTGTAAACTTAAACCCGAAATTACCGGTTTTCAATTTTAACGCAACAATTACCGGAGCAAGACTAAAAGCACTCAATCTGATGAAAGATTCGTTAAGGGTTGATGCGAAATTTAACACTAATTTTTCGGGCACAAACCTTAACAATATCGAAGGCAGGTTGCTTGTTCAGGAAATTACTTTAAAAAACCCTAAAGGTACGTATAGCATTGATTCAGTTGAGTTAACAGCAAATGGTACTGGTGTAGCAAGAAATTTAACCATCAAATCTGATATTTTAGATGCCAGCATTAATGGTAAGTATGATTTAAATTCTATCGGCTCTTACTACAAAGCCATCGCGAAAACGTATGTGCCGTCTTTTCAAACGAAAATCATCAAATTTAACGAACAAATTTTTCAATTCAATCTGAAGATTAAGAAGTTTGAACCACTTGCACAACTGGTTTCACCTGGTTTGGAAATGGCCGAAGGTGCTAACTTTATTGGAAATTTTGATTCGAGAAATAATACTGCTACACTAAATGGTTTTGTAAAGAATTTAAAATATCAGGGTATTGTTGTTAATAATATTATTGTTGATGAAAATACCACTCCGCAGCAATTGCAACTTAATATCACATCAGATAGGGTTCAAATTAATGATAGTTTGTTTATAAAAGATGTAAACATTTCAAATATCCTACGGAATGACAGTTTAGCGTTTAACTTAAAAATGTCTAGCGCTCAGGAGGAAAATCAACTCGATTTAAACGGTTTAGTAGAATTTACTAAAAACCAGGATACTACTGCAAGGTTGAGCATTTTACCATCCATTTTAAAGATTAATAGTGAAGAGTGGCGCATTCAGGAGAAGGTTCGCATTATACTAAACAATGGCAAAACCGAAATTAAAAATTTCGATTTAACTAACGGAAACCAGCAATTAACCGTTGATGGACTAATATCAGATAATCCTAAAGATTTGTTAAAAGTAGGCTTTAAAGATTTTAGCTTAAAAACAATCAATCCATTTACCAAGGGATTTGGTGTAAAACTAGCTGGTAATGTAAATGGAGAAACGAATTTATATGGCATTTTGAAAGCGCCAAAAGTTAATGACAATCTAAAAATAGACTCCCTAAATTTCAATGATATTTACATTGGTACGTTAACAGATACCTCGTCATTTAGTAGTGAAGAAAGGAAGATAAATGTTTTTACCAATGTAATGGCCGATGGTTCTGAAACCTTTAAATTAACCGGAAACCTAGATTTAAAAGAGAAAGATATTGATTTAAGCGTTAAAATGGATGATAGTAAACTAACTATTTTTGAACCTTTTGTCAAAAAACTGGTTTCGAATCTTAAAGGAAATGTATCATCTGATTTAACTGTAAAAGGCAAATTGGATAACCCCAAAATTAACGGAACACTTTCTTTAGATAAAGGCCAACTTATGGTTAATTACCTAAAAACAACATACGTTATTTCTGATGAGGTGAATGTTGTTAACAGTGTAATTGAACTTGGTGACTTTACACTTGCTGATATAGAAGGCAATGAGGGTGTTGCAAGGGGTTCAGTTGATTTGAACAACATTGATGATCCAACGCTAAATGTTATTGTCGAAGCCAACAATTTCATGGCCTTAAACACCACGGCAAAAGATAATTCTGTTTACTATGGAAAGGCCTACGGAACCGGTGTATTTAAATTTATTGGCCCGACCAGTAAAATGAAAATAGATATAAAAGCGAAAACTGAAAAGGGTACCGTTTTTAATTTACCACTAAACAGCTCGGAAACGGTTTCTGATAAAGATTTTATTAATTTTATTAGCTTAGATTCTGCCAAAGTAGTAAAGAAAACCACCACTTTCGATGGTTTAACGTTAACTTTTAAATTAACAATCGACCCAAATACGACTGCAAATATTTTTACTAACCTTGGTAATTTAAGTGGAAAAGGAAATGCAGAATTAAACCTGAACATTAATAGCTTAGGTGATTTTGAAATGTCTGGTGATTACATTATTGAAACAGGAAGTTTTGATTTTACCGCTCAGGAAGTAATTAATAAAAAATTCGAAATTAGGCAAGGTGGAACAATTAGGTGGACAGGTAATCCGACTGCTGCCCAAATAAACTTGAAAGCAGTTTATGCTTTGAGAGCAAGTTTAAATGAATTGTTTAAGGCTGCCAACAGAGATGCCAGTGCAAATGCAAATCAAAGGGTTAATACCGAGGTTGAAATGGGTTTAACAGGTTTACTTTTACAACCAGACATTAAATTGGATATAAATTTCCCTTCCAACCCGGCGATTAAAGAAGAATTACAAACGTATTTAAGCGATCAGAATAACTTAAATTTACAAGCTTTCAGTTTAATTATCAGACGGAGTTTTGCGCCAGGAAATGGTGGAGAATCAATAGGAAAACAATTGGGTTCAAGCGTTTCAAGTACAGCTACCGAATTGGTTTTCAATCAATTTAATAATGTACTTTCATCTTTAAATTTAAACTTTGTTGATTTAAACGTAAAATCTTTAAGTGAAGCCAATGCATCATTTAAATTCTTTAACGATAGGCTTATCATCAATGCGGGTATTGTTGATAGAAATAGTTTGAGTGATTTTACCGTTATCGATTTCTCAAAAAACAATGTTGGTAGCGAAGTTGAAGCCTTATTTTTGATTAAAAAAGATGGAAGTTTAACCGGAAAACTGGCTAATAAACCTCCTACACAACAAAGCATTTTCTTAAATAGCGGTATTAGTGCAACAGCAAATGTAACCTCGTTAGGATTAGTTTACACGCAGCAGTTTGATACTTTTAAAGAATTTCTACAGAAATTAACTGGTGCCTACAGAAGAAACTTGAGAAAAAAACAAGCCGAACAGCCTGTTAAGAAAACCATAAATAAAGAAGCAATTATTAACGAAACTAAAAATAATCCCCGCCGCTAAAACGGAGATTATTTTTAATTTTTATGCTATTAAACTTTAAGCAATTCAAAGCACTGACTAGAAATTTCGTATTCTTCGTTTGTTGGAATCACTAAAATTTTAACACGCGAATCAGGCTCATTTATCGCTAAAATTTCCCCTTTGTATTTCAGATTTTTATCATCATCCATACTTATACCTAGATAACTCAGGTCTTTACAAACGGCTTGTCGCATTGCTGTGTCATTTTCTCCTACTCCGGCAGTAAAAACAATTGCATCAATTCCATTTAAAACAGCAGCATAAGCGCCAATAAACTTTTTAATTCTGTATGCATAAAGTTCTAACGCAAGCTTGGCCGAATCGTTTCCTTCACCTAACAATTTTCTGATATCCCGCATATCGCTGGAGCCTCCAACACCCAGTAAACCTGATTGTTTATTTAGCAAAGCACCTAACTGTTCTAAGGTAAAGCCAGCATGTTCCATCAAATGGAAAATTACAGATGGATCGATGTCTCCAGAACGTGTTCCCATTATTAAGCCACTTAAAGGACCAAAGCCCATGCTGGCATCAATAGATTTACCATTTTTAATGGCAGCCATGCTACAACCATTACCCAAATGGATGGTAATAATTTTTGATTCTGGCTTGTTTAAATAAGCAATTGCCTGCTCACTTACATATTTATGGCTTGTGCCATGGAAGCCGTAAACTCTAATTCCGTGTTCTTTATAATAAGATTCGGGAATAGCATATCGATATGCTTCTGCCGGTAAGGATTGATGAAAAGCAGTATCAAAAACTGCAATTTGCTTAGCACTTGGAAAGGTTTCTTCGGCTACTTCAATACATTTATAATTTACCGGATTATGTAGTGGCGCTAAAGAGAATAATTTTTTTATCTGTGCTTTAACTTCATTATCAATTACGGTTGCGCCAGAAAAATGCTCACCACCATGAACAACCCGATGACCAACGGCTGCAATATCATCCGGTGAGGCAATAACGGCAAATTCTCCTACAGTAAGCAATTGCAAAATTTGCTTTAATCCATCACTATGGTTGGCAATAAAGGAGGTTTGCTCCGTAATGTGTTTTTCACCTTTAATATAAACCGTATGCTTTATAAAAGAGCCGTCGATACCAATGCGTTCTGCCAAACCACTACAAACCGGGCTTTTTGATGGCATTTGAAAAAGCTGGTATTTAAGCGAGCTACTTCCTGAATTAATTACTAAAATATTCATAAAATATATTAAACATCTTGACATTGAATGGCTGTAATCACAACGGTATTGAAAATATCGTCAACCGTACAACCACGACTTAAATCATTAATTGGTTTGTTTAAACCTTGCAACATTGGTCCGATGGCCAAAGCTCCGGTTTCACGTTGAACGGCTTTATACGTATTATTGCCGGTATTTAAATCAGGGAAAATAAGCACACTTGCTCGGCCTGCTACTTCAGAACCTGGTAGTTTTTGTTTACCAACCAAAGGATCTACGGCAGCATCGTATTGTATTGGGCCTTCGATTTTCAATTCAGGATGCCTCATTTTAACAATAGCAGTTGCTTCACGAACACGCTCTACATCCTCACCTTCTCCCGATGTACCTGACGAATACGAAAGCATCGCAATTCTGGGTTCGATGCCAAATTTAGCACTACTTTCTGCAGATGATATGGCAATTTCTGCAAGCTGTTGCGCCGTAGGATTTGGGTTTACCGCACAATCACCAAAAATGGCAACACGCTCGGGCAAACACATAAAAAATATTGATGATACAACCGAAACACCAGGTTTTGTTTTTACAAATTGCAAGGCAGGCCTTATGGTATGTTGGGTAGTATGCACTGCTCCCGAAACCATTCCGTCGGCATCTCCTTTATACACCATCATGGTTCCAAAATATGAAACATCTGTCATCATATCTCTAGCCATTTCCATATTTACATTCTTTGCCTTACGCAAATCATATAAAGTTTCTACATAATTATCATAATGTGCTGAATGAGCAGGATTATGGATATGAATCGAATTTAAATCTAAATTTAAACCTAACCTTTTTATTGATGTCGAGATTTCAACCGGATCGCCCAAAAGCGTTATATCAACAATATCTTGAGCAATAAGCTTTTCTACCGCTTTCAAAATCCTATCATCATTACCTTCAGGCAAAACAATATGCTTCTTTTTACTTTTGGCCCATTTAACCAATTGATATTGAAACATGTGTGGAGTAATGCCTTCGTAATTAAAGGTTATAATTTTATCGTCTAATGCTTTAATATCAACATATCTTTCGAAAAGTTCTATCGCTAACGCAATCTTCTTTTTATTATCAATTGTGATTTTAGAATGTATTGCCCCAATAGCGGTTGTGGTTTCAAATGTGCCTTTTTGAACCGCTATAATTGGAATAATGGTTTGTAAACCTTCAATTAATTTAATCATGGGTTCATCAGGCAATGTTCCTGCGGTTAAAACTATACCCGCAACCTTCGGATAATTTGCCGATAAATTTGCCTGTAATGAACCGATTATGATATCGCCTCTATCACCAGGCGTAACGATTAACAGATTATCTTTAATGTGGCGCAAAAAGTTGGGCAACATCATTGCTCCGGTAACAAAATTATCCACCTGATTATCCATTAAATCTGCACCGAATAGAATTTCAGCACCTAAGGCTTCCGTAATTTCTTTCATGGTTGGGCTTTGCAAACCATTTTCTATCGGAATTACCGCAATCAACAACTCTGCAGGCAATTGATTTGTTAAGGCTTGCTTAATACGTTCGGCCTCATCAGGATTAACCATATTTGCAACAACACCTAAAACCTGTACATCGCGAAGCAAAAAATTACGGTAAATATTTATTGCCGTTTTAAATAGTTGGCTTGCTGTTTTATTTTTCCCAGAAACCACAATCAAAACAGGTGCACCAAGATTTTTGGCCATCAAAGCATTCGATTCGAATTCAAAAGCAATACCCTCACCTAAAAAATCACTTCCTTCGATAACCGTAAAATCATAATTATCTTCGAGTTTTTTGTATTTACTGATGATGGTGTTGATGATCTCTCCACTATTTTCAGATTGATGGAGCATGTCTTGCCTGGTAAACGCAAATGCATCTTCATATTTTATTGGCAGCGAAAAATAATCGAGCATGGCTTCTACATGAAGATCCTTTTTCGATGCATCATCTTGTGCAATTATAGGCTTAAAATACCCAACTTTTTGAGTTTTTGCCAGTAGCATATTAATCATTCCAAAAGCAATTACTGATTTCCCTGTATAAGGTTCGGCTGATGCTATGAAGATATTTTTAGTCATAAAATGGGCATAATTTATTTAATAAATCAATCGCTTTAAATATAGTTGGAAAAATTTATAAGCCGTTTAAATAATGGTATAGAATTTTTACGAGTAAAGCAGAGCTCATAAAATATCAAAACGAATTAAGAATTCTATTGTTGCAACCACCGAATTTCTATCTTAGTTTTGTTGATGTTTAAATTTTTAAGATTTTCAGTCTTCACTACACTCATATTTCTGGTATTTGCATCAAATGCACAAAATATACAAGGAATTTATGTTGATAGCAAAGGTGTAATCCGCTGGGAAAAAGATAATAAAGAAGCTGCCTTTTTTGGCGTAAACTATACTGCTCCGTTTGCTTATGGCAATAGGGCAATAAAAAGAATGGGCGTTGAGCCCGAACAAGCCATTAAAGATGATGTTTATCATTTGTCCAGATTAGGTTTAGATGCCTTTCGTGTGCATGTTTGGGATACTGAAATTTCTGATGCTCAAGGTAATTTAATTGATAATGAACATTTGCGCCTTTTTGATTTTTTAGTTGCAGAACTTAAGAAAAGAAAAATCAAGATATTAATTACACCTATTGCTTTCTGGGGCAATGGCTATCCAGAAAAAGATGAAAACACAGGAAGTTTCTCTAGCAAATATGGAAAGCAAAAAGCATTGGTAAATGAGGATGCTTTTAAGGCTCAGGAGAATTACCTTAAACAATTTTTCAAACACAAAAATCCATATACAGGCCTTACCTACCAGCAAGATGTAGATGTTTTGGCAACAGAAGTAAACAACGAGCCACAACATAGCGGTCCAAATGAGCGAACCACCGAATACGTTAACCGCATGGTTGCAGCTATAAAAAGTAGTGGCTGGACTAAGCCCATTTTTTATAACATTAGCGAATCTCCAAAATATGCAGATGCAGTTGTAAAAGCTAACGTTCAGGGCCATAGCTTTCAATGGTACCCCACTGGTTTAGTAGCCGGGCATACTTTGCAAGGGAATTACCTACCGAATGTATCTAAATATGAAATTCCTTTTGATAGCATTCCCGAATTTAAAAATAGGGCAAAAATTGTTTACGAATTTGATGCCGGAGATGTTATGGCACCAATTATGTATCCTGCAATGGCTAGAAGTTTCAGAGCAGCTGGTTTTCAATGGGCAACACAATTCGCCTACGACCCAATGGCTACTGCTTATGCCAATACAGAATATCAAACGCATTATCTAAATCTTGCTTTTACACCATCTAAAGCCATCAGCTTGCTAATTGCTTCGAAGGTTTTTCACAATACTAAGCGTTTAGATGCCACCAATGGAAATACCTTCGGACCTTTTAACATTGATTATGAAAATTCGCTTAGTGAAATGAATACCGAGCAAGAATTTTATTATACAAACAACACGTTGTCGAAACCTTTAAGCACCGAGAAATTAATACATTTAGCTGGTGTTGGCAGCTCTAAAATTGTTGCTTATGAAGGAAAAGGCGCATATTTTTTAGATAAGATATCTGCAGGCGTTTGGCGACTTGAAGTGATGCCTGATGCCATTCAAATCAGAGATCCTTTTGCAAAAGCATCACCAGAGAAAGAAGTAACCAGAATAAACCGGGCCGATTTATCAATGGATATCAATCTATCAGATTTAGGTAGTAATTTCACCGTTAAAGGATTAAATCAAGGCAATACATACAGTGATAAAGCAAATAGTGGCAATTTCAACATCTCTCCAGGTACCTATTTATTGGTTAAGCAAAATCAAAAAACAAACCTCGTTGCTCAATATAAATTTGGAAGTATTTTATTAGGAGAATATGTTGCACCGAAATCATCAACTGAAGATATATTTGTTAAGCATCAGGCTTATGAAACTGTATCACAAGGTGTTGCTTTTAAAGTAAATACCGAAATTGTTGGTTTACAGGCAAAAGATTCTGCCTTTGTGCAATTAAGTAATTCTTATAATCGATGGAAAACCGTTCCATTAATTAAGACAAAGGAATATAATTATGTTGCTGAAATACCTGCAAATTTAGTAGAGGCGGGTTTAGTTAAATATCAGGTTATCATTAAAAAAGCAAACGGCGATTATTTTACATTTCCAGCCAACAAAAGAGGAAATCCATATGCCTGGGATAGTTTAGAATCTGCTTATTATCAAACTTATGTTGCGAAAAAAGGTTCGATTTTAGAAATCTTTAATCCTAATATTGATGGCAAAAAAATCGATGTTTATAACCCAAATTGGGAAAATAATCGCATAGATTATACATCAGATGAAAACCCAAAGGCTTTAAACATCAAGCTTAGTATGGATGCACCAAAGAATACCTCTATGGGTTTTCAGCACTTTTTTAGGGAGGAAATATCAGGCAGAACTTCTGAAATAAATTCTTTCAAAACCTTAGTAATTAAAGTAAAATCAAATTTAGAAAACGCAAAAATGAAAATAGGTTTGATAGATACCGATGCAAACTTCTTTTCAACCGATATATTGGTAGGTAAAGATTTTAAGTTGATAGAAATTCCCTTAAACAGTTTAAAAGCAGATGCACAACTTGTATTGCCGAGACCATATCCAGGTTTTTTACCTTTGTATTATCAATCATTAAAGCAATCAGCATTTCAACTTAATAAAGCTGAAAAACTTGAAGTTACCGTAAGCAAAAATCAAACTGACAAATCAATTAGCCTGGAGATTGCTTCAATTTATTTAATTAATTAAACTTTAAAGAAGAGCGATTAATTCATTCAAAAAAAACTGTATCAAAACTTCTAAAGTGAAGAATTGATACAGTGTAAATAAGTGTTTTCTTTTAATGTTAATTTGCTGCTGCAAATTCTTCTGCACTTTGGATGGTGGTAGTAAGCGCAACATCAACATTTCCATTAATTGCGTTAGAATAAGGGCAAACCTGATGTGCTTTCTCAACTAATGAATTTGCAGTTTGCTGGTCAACATTCGGAATATTTACTGCTAAAGTTACTACTAGGGCAAAACCACCTGCGTTGTTTGAGCCGATGCCAACATGCGCTCTAACGGCAGTTGTTCCGGTTTCGGTTTTTGTATTTTTGATTACTAAATTAAGTGCACTATCAAAACAAGCCGAATAACCCGCTGCAAATAATTGCTCTGGGTTTGTATACGCACCACCAGCACCGCCTAATTCTTTTGGCATTCTAACCTCAAGGTTTAAAACGTTATCTGATGATGAAACATTTCCGTTTCTACCGCCTGTTGCAGTTGCTACTGCTGTGTACATTGCTTTTACTGACATGAAAATTTTTATTTATTTTTTAGTTTTATTTAATATAGTATTTATGCTTGTTCGTAATGATGTAATTTCTTCAGTTGTTAAACCCAAACTGCATTTGAAAGCTTCGGGTATAGAACTAGCCTTATTCTTTAACTGTAAACCAATATCAGTTAAACTTACCTTTACAATTCTTTCATCAGTTTTACTTCGCTCACGTAGAATCATTTTTTTTGATGCCAGCTTCTTTAGCAATGGCGTTAAAGTTCCAGAGTCGAGCAATAATTTTTCGCCAATTTCTTTAACTGATAATTGTTTATGCTCCCACAAAACCATCATCACTAAATATTGAGGGTAAGTCAGCTCAACTTCGTCTAAAATAGGCTTGTAATGAGCAGTTAATACTCTTGATAAAGCATAAATTGGAAAGCACGCCTGGTTCTCTAGTTTTAAATAATCCATTGAAATTGATTTAACAAAACAAATATATATTTTATAAAATTAAATTGCATACAATTTAATTTCTTTGACAATTCTGTTGCAGAGTTGAAAATTGGAGGGTTAGAAGAAAATTCTAAACTTCTTACTATTTAATTTTGTGGTAATTGACTTGTTCGTTCCAAAAAGGATGTTCAAATTAGCCCTCGAATATTAAACCCTTGAACCATAATGACTATTGACACAAATAGACTAACAGGCTATCCCCCTGCCAGAATTGTATTTTTCACTTTTCTGTTACTCTGCTTCGGTAGCATTGCATCTGCACAAAATACTGTAGTTAAAATCATTCCTGCTGAGCTTAGCGAAATATCAGGCTTATTTACATCGAAAAATAATCTACTTTTTGTGCATAATGATAGTGGTGACACCTCACGGTTCTTTGCCATTGATGTGAAAGGGAATTTGGTTTCCACATTATATTTCAAGGGAGATCCATCGCAAAAGCATTTTGGAGTAAATGATTGTGAAGATATAGCCGGTGGCCCAGGCATTGTAAAGGATAAAAGCTACATTTATCTTGGTGATATCGGAGACAATGGTAGTAACCGCCCTTACGTAACAGTATATCGTTTCCAGGAGCCGAACAAGTTTTCCAGTACCATGCAGATAGAAAGTGAGGCAGTGCACCTCAAATATCCAAATGGTCCGCAGGATGCCGAAACTTTAATGGTTGATCCTATTTTGAAAGAATTGATTATCATTTCCAAACGGCAGGATACCGTTGGAATATATTCAACTGCTCTTTTCTTCAAAAACAAAGATACACTTACCATGAAAAAGCAGGGAAGCCTTTTCCTACCAGGCAAGGGTTTGGCAAAGTATGTTGTCTCTGGCGACATATCCCGTGATGGGCGACAGATTATAGTAAAGACTTATACTAACGTTTATTATTGGCAGAGAAACGGTAAAGAATCAATTTCCCAAACGTTAAAGCGGATGCCAATAAAACTTCCATACATCCTAGAGCGACAAGGAGAAGCTATTGGTTTCACCCCAGACGGAAAAGCCTATTACTGCATCAGCGAAGGAAAAAATGCAGTAATATATCGTTATAATCTTCCCAACACGTCCTCAAAGCAGGTGTTGCCTTCGCGAGTTCGTTCATCTGGTAAGCTGTAAATGAAGAAGATTGTCAGAGTTGAAAGCCTGTTTGAGAAGTTAATGATAGAATTTGAAATCTGGGATAAAATGCTAATGATGTAATCTTTGATTTTGAATGCAGAATAATAAAATCTCAATGTGAGTACACCTTCCTGATTTTGCACGACAGTTTTATTGATTTATCAAGAGGGAAAGATAATATTGATACCTTAAAGTTGATTTCTTAGGGCAAAAAAAGTGGGCAAATCAAACAAAAATTTGATTTGCCCACTATGGTAGCCGTTAATGGACAGATTTCGAATTTTTTCTTGGCTGATTTGCAGGAATTGGCGAAAGTTGCAAACTATTTCAAAACTTGAAAGGATCGTCCTTAGACAATTTTCGAACTAAAATTAGGCAATGATCGATATCCAGAAAATCAATCTTTATATGAAATATGATCTAACTAATATATAATTTAATCCATTCAATTTTGACGTGTATTTGCTTTAATTCGAAGTGACATTTTAAATTTAAAAGGTCACTTACAACCTGTGAATCACTGATCGCTTCGTGTATACTTTTTGACATGAGGAAGTTTATTAAAACCAAAATTTTGATCGCTTATTTCAGTTCTCTTAACCA
This sequence comes from Pedobacter jejuensis, assembly GCF_003725795.1. GTDB lineage: Bacteria > Bacteroidota > Bacteroidia > Sphingobacteriales > Sphingobacteriaceae > Pedobacter > Pedobacter jejuensis. Next base: position 58,121 of record NZ_RBEE01000006.1, read on the forward strand.
AAGATAAAATTTGAAAAACTATTAATTTTTAATCTCCCCTAAACAGAAGGGCTTGAATAACCTGCTAATTATTAAGGTTTCCTACAGAGCTGTCCACTGGCTGCGAGATTGTACTGTTGATACGAACGTTTCATAGTGTTTGGTCTTTCAATTAATATCATATCTATCGAAGGAAATCAATAATCCATAAAAATTAACTGAACTTAAAATGTGAATAAATCATAATTTAAAGAATATGCCCGACAGATGATTACATACAGTTATGAAAATCTAGTCGGTATAAATGATTGGTGTTAAGAGCCATTGTCAAATTTGTTGTCAATTAATTTAGGATGCAATAAAACTCATCCATACTTTTTTTTAAAGCAGGCCAATGTAATGAACTCACAACGGAATTAACACCATTACATAAAAAGATCCTGTTACCTTCAATTTTTTCAATATGGCGAACGGATATGATAAATGAACGGTTAATTCTACTGAATATTGAATTATCCTTTAATCTATTTTCCATCTCACTTAATTTACAATATGGAACCAAAATGTCATTTAAAGTATGGATCTTTATATAATTTCCATAGCCCTCAACGGCAATTATTTCGTTTAACCGAACTTTGATTAAACTTTTTTTCCCATTTAGCTTTATCATTATAAATGGTTCTTCAATCACCATTCTATTAATTAATTCTTTCAAATTAGCTTCGAATATTTCAAAGGTGAACGGCGAATGCAAAAATCGGCGAGCATCCACACCATAACCATCTATACAATATTCAGAAATAGCACTAACTAATATTATGTGTCTTATTTTATAGCCAATCTGTCTGCAAACTTCTAATCCAGACAATGCCGGCATTTCAATCTCTGTAAACAGAAAGTCTATTTTGTGTTCTAACTGATTGATATCATCTACAGCTTGGTGCGGGTTTGTGTAATATTCAGACAACGTTAATGCTGGCATCAAGGAGATGTAATTAGAGATTTTTGATTTACCAATCGGTTCATTGGCGATTACAATACACGTAAGTTTCATAGTTATAGATTTTTCGTGATTTAGCCATTTTAAATATAAAATTCAATTATGAACTGTAATTTTTTCGTTCACATAAAAATTGAGGGGTATTCGAATAAAAAAATAAATTGTAGTTAATATGTCATTATAAATTTCTTAACTTCACATGTAGCGCTTAAGGCAGGACAATTAACAACTGTAAATCAGATACTTAATCCTATTTTTATGTAATTACTGCATTATGATTAATATACTATGAACCTGTTCAAAACCAAGACGTCCAATCTAGAAAGTGTTACTTATGACTTAATCAAAGCTTTAAGTGCCAAAGTGCTTTCACCAAGTATTTCAGAGTGCCTCAAAGCTCATCCTGACTTTCCTAGTATGCTATCCATAAGTGACTGTCTTACTGATTGGAATATCCAAAACAAAACATATCACATTCGCAAGGAAGAATATAATGTTAATGATCTACTCTTTCCATTTATTGCCTACTATCAAGAAGCGGGCGGGCGATTTGTATTAATCAATAGCATTGAAAATGGGATTGTTAGATTTTCTGATGAGAACCATAAAAAATCCGAATTAAAGGAATCCGAATTTCTGAAAAGATGGAACGGAGTAGTATTATATGCTGAGAAAAATGATACAAGTGGAGAAGTGGATTATAAAAAAAACAGAGTGAAGTCGATTTTGAACAGTTTATTGATTCCTGGATTTCTGATTTTTATCATTACCAGTTTCCTACTCTTTTACTCAACAATAGCTTTCTCTTCCATAATCATTATATCAAGTCTCTTAAAGATTTGCGGCACATCTATTAGTGTCTTATTAATTATTCAGAGTATAAACTCAAATAATCCTTTTATACAGAATTTATGCGGGCTAACTGGTAATAAAGATGATTGCAATGCTATCTTAAAGTCGGAAGCAGCTAAGGTAACCTCATGGCTGAGTTGGAGCGAGGTGGGCTTATTTTATTTTTCGGGCACTTTATTATCTTTAATTTCTGTTTCATCCTCGTTAGTCTTACTTGCCTGGCTTAATGCATTGGCTTTGCCGTATGTCATTTATTCTATTAGCTATCAGTATAGTGTAAAGAAATGGTGTGTTTTGTGCTGCATGGTGCAAATATTATTAGTGCTTGAGTTTGTGTCAAATTTATACTTTGGTGTTTTCAATTTAACGTTCAATCCTCTCCTGTCAAATTTAAGCATTCTCATTCTGTGCTTAGCTTTCCCTATACTTATGTGGTCATTTTTGAAACCTTTTTTTTCTCAGGCAGCGGAACTTCCCCTAGCAAAGTATCAGCTTAAAAAGTTTAAATTTAACAATCAACTTTTCCAGCAAGCTTTAACCAACCAACCGCGTTTCGCAATTTCGGAGGAGCTTAGACCTATAGTATTGGGGAACCCTAATGCTGAGACAATTATTACGATGGTTAGTAATCCTTTTTGTGGCCCATGTGCAGCTGCCCATAAAAAAATTGAAAGTTTATTAGCTGAAAGAACTAATATTAGAATAAATATCGTTTTTATACAGAAAAGAGAATGGGAGAAAAGTGACAAAATGCTTATAACTCAGCATTTATTTTCATTGATGAAAACTGAGAATGAATCTATCGGTCAAGCATTAAATAGCTGGTACAGTGCAACGGAAAAGAACTATTCTTTTTTGGCTAAGCAATATCCCATCCCAATCGATAATGAGGCAGAAAAGACAGCGAAGCTTCAACATAATTGGTGTGATTTGGCAAATGTTACCTTTACACCTACTTTTTTCATAAATGGCTACAAATTACCTGAACCCTATCGGATTGAGGATCTAAAATATTTACTTAATTAAATTATAATCAAAAAATATAATCCTTTCCCCATAACGGGAAGGTTAAGACATTAGACGAACTGATGAATAGGCTACCAGGTAGTTTTGTTCTAAAAAAAATCAATTATAAAATTTAAAATTTACTATTATGAAAGACCAAAAAAGAAATCAAGAAGAGAACCAGCTAAAAAGTCACATTTTTTCCCGTGAGGAGTTAAGACAAATAAAAGGTGGGGAGGATGATCCCTATGGTTATGGCACAGGTCGTTGTTTCGGAACATATGATGACAGGATTTGTTGGTATATGGGCCCTAGTGGAGTTGAAGTAAATGGTGAATGCGGTAGCTCTGACAATGGCTCGCAATGCAGATGTATTGCTTTTGACAGGTCATCTAGTGTTCCAGACTCTAGTTGCGTTAGATAATTTAACTTGTTTCGGAGAAACATTGATTCTCCGAAACAAAATATACTTTTATGAATAAAAAATTATTATTGATCATATTTAGCTTTGCCTTTACAAATATTTATTCACAAGATAGCTTTAGGGTGTCTGGAGTTGTATTACCAGCGTTAGGAGCTAAGAAAGCATACCTGATAATTAAAAGTAATGATCAAAGAAAAATAATACATAAGGACTCGTCAGCGGTTATAAACGGTAGCTTTAAGATTAGCGGCATGCTTTCTGAACCCTCACAAAATGCTACCTTGAGATTAGAAACAGTAAAAAAGAGTTATACTTATGATTTTGTTCTTGATTCGGGAATTAATAATATAAAACCGGTTTGGAATAACATAGATGAAGGATCGCGTGGAATTATGCAAAGTGAAACCGTTTCCAATGCAATTAAGAATAAGATTGACTCTATTAAAAGAAAAAGCTATCGGGACTATGCCACTAAAGAAGGCATTACTGGTGGTTTTGCACTGCCTAAAGAAGAAAATCACCGTCAATGTGTCGAAATACTATCATTACTAAAAAAATATCCTGATAACTATTATAGTCTTATTTCACTCTTTATTTTGAGCAAATCTGCTATTATGTATGATTACCCTGAAGAAATTATTGAAACCTTTAACGAATTTTCAATTGAACTTAAATCTTCTGCTTTAGGAAGAGAGTTAATCGCCAATAAAACAGGAGATATAAAGGCAAAACTAAACGCAATAGAAGGCCATTTAGCTCCTGTATTCACCGCTTTGGATGTTAATAATTATGAGTTTACGAATAATTCATTTACAAAATATCCTTATCTTATAGTCTTCTCAGCAACCTGGTGCATCCCATGTCAAAAGCAACTCCCTGCATTGCAATCTCTTTATTCTAAGTATAACAAAAATGGCCTGAAAATTATATATATTTCTTTGGATAAAGATTTTGAAAAATGGAAGAAACACATCCGTCAAAATCCAAAAGAATGGATAAATATTTCCGATGCTTCAGAATACCAGAAGGGACGTATTGGAAAATTATATCATGTCTCAGCTGTTCCTACCTATATTCTTGTCAATCAAAATGGAATTATTAGCTATAATTCGGATACCATGGATCCTGACCTATCAAAGATTGAAAAATATGTTGAGCAAACTATCAGCCTCAAAGATCAATAGATATGGTTCCTAATATTATTCATCAAATTGTAGGCCCAAAGACGAATAAGATTGTCGATCGCTGCCTCCTTTCTTGGCAACAATTACGTGGACACAAATTCCGGTTCTTAACCTGGAATGATCAAAATATAGAGATTTTTCTGGGAAAATATTACCCAGGGTATCTACCTATGTTTTTAAATGCTCGCAATCATGCTGAAGCTGCGGATATTGCTCGGTATATAATTATATTTCATTATGGTGGTTACTATATGGATTGGGATATTCAGCTGTTAGATAAAGATAAATTTTTAAACTTGGCGGAGCGCCATCCTAATGGATTTCTTTTGAGAGACCCGAGGGACGGAAGTATTGCTTCAGAATGTTTTTCTGCCTGCAGAAATGAACAATATTTAAGTGAGCTAGTGGAGGATATATCGCACCAATTTGATAACAGATTGTTTATGGGCAAGCACACTTTATTCTATTCCGGTCCTTTCCGCATGAAAGCTGTTTTAGATAAGGCAGTTGTTACATGCCAAACGATTATAGACGTAAAAGAAGTATTTCTTTATGATTACAGCGAAATTCAGAAAATGCCCGAACGAAATAATGATAAGCCTTTGATTCATTACTGGCTTCATTCTTGGTTGGCTGAAAGAAGTGAATAATACTTTACCTTAATTGACCGAAGATTAAATCTATATAACCCTGGTTAAAAAGATTGTTTAAATACTTTTTTCATACTGTTCTCGGTATTCTGGGCAATGATGTGTTTAAAAAGATGATATTTAAGATAAGATTATTAATTGAAGGTTATCGTTATCCTCTATAAATAAAATACTTTCTTTACTCATAAATAAATCAGAATGCAACGAACGTTGCTTAAATTTCTATCCTTCTATTTAGGAAAGAAAATTTAAATGAAGCTACTAAATCTCGCCTCTATATAAAAAACATCAGAATTTTTTTCAATTACTATTTAGCATTTTAATGATGTTCCTCATAAAACGCTGAAGCAAACTGCTTTCTCGTGTAACAATCTCGGCATCTGCCATCATACCTGGTTTGAGTATAATTGGATGATCTTTATCTTTTTGTTCGAATCTGGTAAAATCAATTTTAGCGACAAATACACTATCCTTTAGGGCAACATCGGTTATATAACTAATTTTGCCTTCTATTATGCCGTATTCTTCAAAAGGGAAACTACGCATCTTAACCAAGGTTCGTTGCCCTAAGCTCACTTTACCCATGTTATATTGTGGTATTTGTACTTCTCCAAAGAAATTTGTGTTACCAGGGTTGACTATGAAGAGTTCTTGATTCAAGGAAACTTGCTGATTTTCTTGTATTATTCCTGCGAAACCAACCCTACCCTCAAGGGGAGCAGTAATCACATACCTCATGATCCAAGCCTCGGTTTCATTTTGGATGCTTTTTAAAGCTTGACGAAATTTTGCCTGCTGCTCTTTCATTGTTTGCTCCAAGGTGGCTATCTCTTTTTGCTTCTCCATGTAATTACTGTGGTTGGTGAGTAGAGCAGTGGTAGACTGTTGTAATGGATACTTGCTTGCAAGATATTTGTTTTGTTGTTGCTTAAATTCATTATTTGAGATTACATTTTTACTTTTCAGTTTCTGGTAGGCAGCATATTCTTCTTCAGCATTTGCATACTCTTGCTTCTGTATAATTTGTTGCTGCTCAATTTGCTTTTGTAGTTTTTGAATTTCTATAAGATCTTGTTGTAAATAACTTCGTTGTTTAAGGTAAAAGCCCCCGGTTAATGTGTTATTGAATGCTAAATATTCCTGATAAAAAGTTTGGTAACTACTTTGAAGTTCCCCGAGATAAAGGCTGGAGGTTTTAAAATCTCCTTGATCGATGCTTTGAGATGTATTTAACTTTTGCTGTAGCTTTTGGAGTTGTTCTGCAAGTCTAATTACGTCCGAGTGTTTTGCAGTACTTTCTATATATGCCAAAGCTTGTTTTTCTTTCACTAAAACTCCCTCCTTGATTAAAATCTTTACCAACTTCCCTTGTTGGTGTGCAATTACAGGTTTGGGTGAATTGAGCGAATTAACTCTTAGAGAAGTTTTTACAATATCTGGGTAACGAATAAATGCCGAAAGCAAAACAATCATCAATAATACAATAAAGATAAGTGTAATACCCCTTCTCAAAATCCATGAAGGTACCGCGGTAATTATTTCTGTTATTGCTTCGTTATGGGTTTCAATTTGGGAAATATTTTCTTCTTCCATATCAATTTAATTCAAGCTGATTTTTTACCAATTGATAATACTCTCCTCTATTGGTAGTTAATTCACCATGTGTGCCCTGTTCAGTAATTACGCCTTTATCGATCACTATTATGTTATCAGCATTTTTAACTGTACTTAAGCGGTGAGCAACTACGACAACTGTTTTACCTTTGAAAAATTCTTCTAGATTCTGCATAATAATACGCTCATTATTAGCATCTAATGCATTTGTGGCTTCATCAAAAAAGATGTACTCTGGATCCTTATATACCGCCCGGGCAATGAGGATGCGTTGTTTTTGCCCTTGACTAATGCCATTGCCTTCCGCGCCAATTTTAGTACCCAAACCTAAGGGTAAGCCATCAATTAAATCTTCGATGTTAGCCATTTTAATGGCATGCTTAAGTTTTTCAGGATGGGGATACTCATCTGCTACAGCTATGTTCTTAGCAATCGTATCTGAAAATATAAATCCATCCTGCATCACTACCCCACATTTGGCACGCCAATAACGATAGCCAATCTGCTCGAATGAGGTTGCACCTACTTTAATCTCTCCTTTTTGCGGCAGGTAGAATCGCAACAAGAGCTTTAGAATCGTTGTTTTACCGCTACCACTCATCCCCACGATAGCAGTAGTTTTACCTTCAGGTATATTCAGGCTTATATCTCGAAGAACTGCTTCGTTTCCTGCACCAGGGTATGTAAAACTTAAATTTTGGAGTAGGATGCTTTTATCGCTGGGTAATTCCGTTACGAAATTTTGTGTGACAGGTTCTTCATCTTCCATCCTATGAATCTCATTGAGTCTTTCTAGGCTGATTTTGGCGTCTTGTAATTGTTGAATAAAACCTAATAATTGTTCTATCGGGCTGTTAACCTGACCTACAATGTATTGGATTGCCATCATACCACCAAGTGTGAGGTTTCCATCAATAACAGCTTTCGAGACGATAAAAGTAATTAGAATGTTTTTTCCCTCATTAATAAAGAATGCACCTGCTTGTTGTACTTGTCCTAGTGACAAGCTTTTGACGCTGTATTTAAACAAACTAGCTTGTAAATTTTCCCATTCCCAGCGTTTTTGCTGCTCACAGTTGTTTAGCTTTATTTCTTGCATGCCACCAATCAACTGCACTATACTACTCTGGTTTGTAGATGAAATATCGAAACGTTTAAAATCTAAGTTCCTTCTTGTTTTAAGGAAGGCAATAATCCAAATCGAATATAATACGCTGCTAGCTAAAAAAATAAAAAAAATATTCAGATTATAATAGGCCAATAATATGGTAAAAATAAATAAGTTAAATAAAGAAAATATAGTACTCAGTGCACTTCCCGTTAAAAAACTTTCAATCCTTTTCTGGTCGTTCATTCTTTGCATGATATCCCCAGTCATTTTGGTATCGAAAAAACTCATTGGCAATTTCATGAGTTTTATTAAGAAATCAGTTAGAATAGATATATTGATGCGAGTACTGATGTGTAAGAAAATCCAACTTCTAATAAATTCTACGCTCATCCTACCTAAAAACAACATAGTTTGAGCAATGAGAATGACGTAAATAAAATTTAAGTTTCTAGTACCTATCCCTACATCAACAATCGATTGAGTAAGAAAGGGGACAATCAACTGCAACAAACTACCTACACCTAAGCCAACTAATAATTGTATAACCAGTTGTTTATATTGATAGATGTACCGTAGTAAATAGCCCCAGTCAAGACCCCTGTTTTTATCGCCTTCTTGCTCATAGAAATATGGCGTAGGTGATAAGATTAGTACTACTCCTTTTGAATGTTCATCTTTGGAGATACTTAACCATTTTTGGAGAAACTCTTTTTCACTATATGCAATAAGGCCTTTAGCTGGGTCGGCTAGATAAAATATAGACTTCTTTATTCGATAAAGAATCACAAAATGATTCTGGTTCCAATGCAAAATAGTTGGTAATTCCAATTCTTTGAGTTGAGAGATAGTAACCTTCGCGCCCATGCTCCGAAAACCAATTTTTTCGGCGGCGTCACTAATTCCCAAGAGTGAAACGCCTTCTCTATTCATTCCACAAATATCCCTTAAGCGTTGCAGGTTAAAGTTTTTTCCATAATGCTTTGCAACCATTCTAAGACAGGTAGGACCACAGTCCATCTGATCCGGTTGTTTATAGAATATGAATTTAGATTTTATCATAATTTAGCATTGGAAAATTCAGCACTTATTTACTGTAAGCGACATACCGGCACCTCAAGTAAAATTGCAAAAGCTAATATTACAAATATTGTTGTTATGTTTATATATATTTCTTTTAAAAACTCTTCCTTCCAATCTGCTTCCCTTAAAATGTATAACTACTCGAATATGAAACTCAGAAAATTACCTTTCGTATTTTTCATAAACTGTTGGCGTATGAAGTATGAACTCCAATCTTTAAATTATCTCCAATGTATTCAAGCAGTTTGATAAAATCTTTAAAAAGCCTACCCACCGAACAGCTTATTGTGGGATCGTTTGTCATTTCTATCTGTAAGAGACTTAAATATTAAGTTGAAATTACTTAAAAACTGGCGTATGTCATTTGAGACCCTGATCAGAAAACATCCTGATTTCATAGACGAGGCAGGGAATCAGGCAGAATACCACTTCCAGTTTTTAGCAGGTATTATGCTCCACTAGCCAATAGTTGTCTGATCACAAAACCTATGGAACCATGTCTGGCAAAAGTAGATAGATTTCGATGTCAATTTGAAGCCTTAAAACTAAGCATATTGATGAAACTCATTCTGACCTTATTATATTAACATAATAATCTTAGTGAATTTAAAAAAGACCATATGGAAAATCTATTACTTGATTTAAATCTTTTAAAAAAAAGAGAGATTGCCTAAAAATTCTAACCTGCTCTAGCTTAGAATCTTTTGATAAATCCAACAAATTAAAATCATGAAGAAATTCAAATTTTTCACCTGCATTGCGAAGTTCGCTGATGTTTTTTTCCGAATAACTCTTTAGATTTCTATTTATTGTATTATCCAATAAGTAACTTTTACTGAATTTTAATTCAAAGGAATAAATTACTTTAAACAGATCGAACCGTATTTGATTTTCTTCAGATGCATACTTAAATAAAGAAAGAAGATTCTTTCTGGTATCATTGTCAAAGGCAACATTTCTTAAGACATTTTTATTAATGACACTATCGACCAGACTGTGCATTCTATCTAAAAAGCCTTCAGGTACCAAATCTAAAAAAAAATTATTTTTTATCGCAGTATGTCGCTCCAGTACTTTAATTAATTCATTTAAACTCAATTCTTCTGGTCGAATCATAGAATATAGCCTATTTATGTTTTCTTTATTCAATACTTCTTGTGGGTGATGTTGATCATTAAATGGATTGGTCAAACGAGAAATGTAATAATTTAATAGTTTGACAATACTATTTTGATTTAAAGGAACATCCATCGATTGGATTAGCCTATGGGATGCAATCAGATCAATCTGGTATAGAAAACTATTTGTATTCTTTTTCAAAAAACAGTTCTTAACCAAATACTCGATTGAAATTCCAAAGTCAAGAAAATAATCAAAATGCTTGTCAAAACTAATATGTTCAAGCTGATGAATGATTTTTGTTAAAATGCTGTTAGCAAGATTTTTATATCTGATATCATTTGTATATTTTGCATAATGAAATAAAAAGATTACCGCCATAAGCCCATTTGCGTCACTAAAGCCTGTTGTCAATTCATCTGAAATTTTTGTTACTTCTATACCATGTTTTAAAAAGTGATTAATGTTTTCCTTGAAAAGTGGATTGAGTTTAGTGTTCATCCTTTTTCGCTGAATGTCATTTAACCCATTTTGAATTTTATATTTGTATTTACTTAAAAAAGAGTCTTCCAGTTCATTATTATTACGAGCGATATCTGAGATAAATTTTTCAAACAGTGATTGTTCATCTACCCTCCACCGCTCTGAATTCGGGCAGGTGCTTTCGATATAATTTACGTCTCCACGATCCTTTCTTTTCATCCACCTGGAAAAAGAACGGCATTGGTAGTGATTAATATGGGCTATCAATGTTTTGTCGGGGGAAACTTTACCAGTGAATTTTTTTCCATTGGTGTCCACCCTCTCCCCAATCTTCATTGTGCAAAAGTGTGGAGAATTTATACCTATAATTAAATCAGTTCTAGAGAAAGTTTTTTCCTCATGATGTGGAATCAGTTTTCTTTTAGTTAAACTTGTGGTGATTAGTCTTTCTGGATCATTTAAAAAACCATTATGACCAAACAAGTGCCAATTTAAGGAAACTGCTGCGGCATGTGGAAAGCGGGAAAGAAACAGACGGATATTTTTATCTTGTCTTAAAACCACAAACTCATCCACATCAAGGAAAATAACCCATTCATAGTTTTTAATGAGATTTATGGCCGCATATCTGAATGCTAAAATTTGTCTATTTTGCTCAATCTTATTTATCTCAGACCACGGTATAACTGTGCAATAATTCTCATGAGCTTTTATATATCCGACTAATGGCGAATCAACCTGATCGTCAAATAAAAAAAAATGTTCTACTCCTATTAACTTATGATATACTAACCATTCATCCACAAATTTTTCTTCGTCCTTTATTACCGAAACTGCACATAAGAATTTTTTTTTCATCTTTTAAGACTATAAATTACAGCAATAATGTTATGTACAAAATAGTTAAAAAAACGCTTGATATCGTTATAAAATCCAAAACCGGGTAATTTTATTAAGGTTTTTTTCCTCTATGACCGCTCAACCATGCTTTAAAATATCTACATGTTTACACTCTAATAATTCTTTCCCTAGATTAGCGATATAGAAAACTTCTTTTTTGATCTTGAAAAGCGATACAAAAAATGATTATCTTTCCAATGAAATGTAGTTAGAGGGGCAATATTTTTCAATTGGTCTGGTGTTAGTTTTGATCCAGTCGTTTTAATAATCAGTCTTTCAGCTTACTTACTTCATCCTGCCATTGAATTTCTAACCCAATTAATATAAGAAGAGCTTCTTAAGGTTTGCATCTAGTAATATTTACGATTGTGCTTTAATACCATTTGGAGAAAAGTTAGGTCACGTCAATATAATTGTTTATAATATTTAAATTTTAAAGGCTGTTAGGTTAAATCATTTAGATTTTTTAATAAAGAAGTTTACGAGTATCATTTTAGAATAGACTGAACTAGCTTACCGAAACTTCCATTGAACATTTTTTAACTAGCAACAAGACGTAAAGTTGAACTCGATAATCAACGCCAAAATGTAAAATAATCTGATTAATTAGCTGAGGGTAAAAAATCATGAAGCTCTCTGTTTTAAAAGGTAGAAGTCTTAACGAATAATCAAATTCTAAAAATCTATGATCATAGAACTCTAACAAATTATCACAAAATATTAGTTGTTTTATAGCCTTCACATTTGTTTCTAAATCTTGATCAACGTGCTTATAAATTTCGATATGAACCTCTGGTTGCTGTCTAAGCTCAAACTTTTCCTCAATAGACTCAATTACTACACAAATTTTGCTGAGAATATCTTCTAAAATAAATAATCGATTAAATAAAATTATCAATTGCATAAATGCGGAAATTAATTCCTTCTTTGCTGGCGGGTTTTTCATCAGCCATGAAGAAATTAGAGAGGCAAAAGAAAATATAATGTTTCTATCATCAACATTTGATATTAAATATCGTTCTTCATTAAAATCACTTAAAAACACCTGATTATTGGGATAATTCATCCACAAAGATTCACCAGGCTTTAAATTAGATTTGTTTCTTTTTGAGGGATTTTTTTTTAAAAATTCACTTAATTCATTCACAATATAAGTTTCAAAATTTTTATTGTTGTTTGGAATAAATAAGATAAGCTTGATAACATCTCCTTTTTCTGTATTGAAAAATAACAGTTTATCCAAAACTGAAAATTTTATTAATAGAGACCTAATATATGCAACCAAGATAGGCCATTTCAAAGATGAATAACTTATAGTTAAATGTAATGTTCTCATCTCCATTTATTTTAAATAAATCGTTTCTATAAAGTTTAATGTCACCACCCCTTTGCCGTAGCCATCAACATTCACATGGTCCATCGGCTGAGTAAGAAACTGTTTTAGCCGGGATCGGTTCTCCATTTCGCTTTTGAGTAATTTCAGATGGTTCTGAAGTTCAATATTTCCTACCTTAAAATATCGCTTATTCGAAGCTGAATGATAGAAACCTCCTTTATTTTTGTAATTGTGAAAATTTTTATTCTTTTCGGCGCCTATTTTAAGCGCAATACCATTGAGCAGCTGCTTCCAATACCCTTTAGTCCATTCTCTTTCAAGAGAGATTTTATTATCAAATTCATTTTGTAATTCAGTTTGTTTTTTTTCTTCATTATCTAAGAAACAGCCCATTTCGAAGGTTCCGTCTATATAAAAGTACAGGACTTCTGTTTTATCGGGTTGGATATATCGAAGGTAAATATCTTTACAGTTCTGCCCTATGTGCTCATTTGCAAAACGTTCTTGGTTAGAATGATGTATGACTTCCAAGAAAGCCTTATTAAAAAAACGAACATGCTTTAACTTACGAATTGATAGTCTCCTATACAACTCAATATCTTCAAAACCATAACCCGACATGGATTCATGATAACCCCTAGATTTCTTAAAATCAGTTGCTTTTATTACCAATCGCCCAATAACATCCCGATAATAGAATTGCGGTGTTAAAAAGATTTCATTATTGTGCTGAAAATTTTGATTTATAAATTGAGCAAAATTGACACCCAAAAAGTTGTCTGCATCAACATTGCATAAAAGATCACCAGTTGCCAGCCTAAATGCCATATTTCTGGAATGGCTTCTATCAAATTGAATTGGTTGAGCGTTATGGTAATATTTAAGGATACCTGATTTGAGATATTTTTTCATATTATTCATAACCCAAGTTTTTGTCCCATCTGAAGAGTTATAATCGAGCAAAATATATTCAAGATTACTATAGCTTAGATTTGCCAGAATATTCCTTTCAAGGGTATGCTTAAGATGATGAAGCCTATTCATTGAGACAGTACAAAATGAAATTAGATATTTTGTTTCCATATCTTATGTTTTTATTAATGACAATTAATAGCTCATCTAACTTTTTAAAATGTGAATAGGTCTAACAAACCAACAGTTTCATTAACAAGTCTAATAAGACCAAAAGTTATGCAAAGATTTTTGTTTAGTTCATATTGAGCAATGTCGAAAAAATTAATCCCTTGCTACTAATTGCAGCATTGATCATTTTAATTATGTGAGGCATAACATCAATGTTTATACATCAAAATAAAAGAATGAAAAGCATAACCAAAAGTTTTGACAGTTGGCAATCGCCTTTCCAACAGTTATCCTAGCGAGGTAAGCCATGTGAGTAATACCAATTTCAGGCTATAAATAGCTAACTTTTATGAGAAATCTGCTTTTACCCATATCTGCTCAAAATAAAACTTAATACTATCATATGAATTTAACGGCCATTAGGCAACAAGTAGTTTGTTGAATGTGGTCTTTGCTAATCATTTGGTTGATTATACTTAAAATTTTTAAAATAAAGTTTATTATTTACTTGATTAAGATCTGATAATTTAAAATCTGAAGACTACTTTCTGTAATAAGTAAAAAATATCTTATCAACATAAATTCGGAGAAAGACATTTAGCTGCATAGTAGTGAAAATTGTATGTTTAAGATACAAATTTTTTAGCTGAAATTTACAATAGTTTAAAGTCCCAAGAAGCAAAAGCATGCTTCTTGGGACCTTAGTAAATCAATAGCAATTACCTGAATTACTACTAGGTCCTAAACACTGGTAATATACACCACACAAATCGTTATAGCACCTTTGCCAAACTCCTCCCATTGATGAGCAATGCTGAGCGCCTTCGAATGACTGATTTTCACAGCCCGTGTAGCCTCCACTAATTTTTTTCATCTGGTCTTTGCTAAGCATTTCCTTGATGCCGCCGATTTTTAAATTAAAATTTTTCATTTTAAATTTTTAAATGTAAATAACCTAAAATTCCGAAGTTAGGTCAATCTTCGCCTGATATCAGAGTCAGGACCTCACTGTCGCTAAGACAATATTTTTTTCATAATTCGGCTCTTATTATTGATATTTATTAAAATGTATTAAATTTCCTTTTAGACTAATTCCTTCAATAATTATCAATTGGTTATTTTGCGCTGCAGGATATAAAATTTTGAGTTTTCCGTTTTTGTCCGTTACTAAATCAGGTTTCCAAAAGATTGTTTGTTCTATACCTAACTCTTTGTAATGATCATTTCTAACCGTGTAAGTTTCTTTTTTAAGTGAAAAAACTGGGTCAATTATAATGGTATTAGTAGAAATTGATGAGGTCGATGTTTTACTATTGCCCCCTTTTTTTGTAGTAATTAAAATCACTCCGCCTGCACCCCTAATTCCATATATTCCTGTATAGGCTGGATTCTTCAAAAGCTCTATACTTTCAATATCTCTTATTGACACCTCTCTTAAATCCCTAAAAATACCATCAACCCCATCTACCAACACAAGAATATTTGGAAGGTTAGAAATCCCAACTGAAGAGTTCAATCTGTAGCCTGAAGTTCCAATTGCTCTTACTCCAGGCAATAATAAATCTAGAGAAGTTAGATCCGTCATTTTATCTAAAGTTTCTGAAAGAATAATAACATCTGCCTTCCCAGGCCCATTTAGGTTTGCAGAATGTGAATTATTTATTTTAGGTTTGGGATTGTAATCCTTAATGGTCACCTCTTTCAACTTATTGGTACCACTAAAAGTAAAATCCCCTTCTCTAGATGCTTTAAGGTGAGTTGCATAATTACTGTACTCTTTACTAATATTGAATGCTTCTAAAAGGTCGCGCTTGGTATGGTCAACCGAAATATCTAAAATTTCTGGAATGGGGTGTTCATCTAGTGTAATAATATACTTCGCTCCATTCTTTGGTTTGGCTTGAATCCTTAATGAGAAATAGCCCATAGAATCAGGGAGAAGGAAAGTAAACCGTCCAACACTATCAGTTAGTGTATCAATTAACATCCCAGAGCCGAGTTCTCCGGCAAGAAGCGTTACAGGGATATTTTTAATGCTAGAATTTCTAGAACTTGCTTGTATTCTTCCACTTATCTTTAATTTATTTTCTGCTGTAAATAGAGTCTGTTCAATCTGATTTGTAGCAATTTCCTTCCAGCTATACCTTCTCCAGCCATGAGTGAGCATCAGATCATCCAGTGCTTTTACCCTGATCTCAGACCTATCGCTAAAATAATAATTAGGCTGTTCAATGTAACCTTTTAAATCCGAGGTTAGCAGGAGATTACTATATATAGTATTCTCTGAATCCCCGTCTGTGGGCGAGTTTCCTGTAGTAACAGACATCGACAAGCTCGCAACAACAGGTTTCCCTAAACGGTCTGTTGCCTGCAATTCAAGTTCAATTTGCTCGCCTTTCTGATATGTTGGTTTTAGTCCATTAATTACCAATTTTACCTCATCAGTATATTGGTTGAATATAAGTCTTTCAGATATTGGCTGATTGTGTGCATTCAGCAAGCTCAACTGTATGATTCCACCTGGAATTCTATCTTTTGGGATACTGACATTAATTTGCTGATTAGGGAAAGTCGTCTCCATATAAAACAAAGGTGAGCCGTTGGAAATCGGTATGAAGTTCATTTTCTCTTTCCCTAGTAAATCTTCTGAAGCCTGTAATTTCACAAACAGGGTATCTGAATTGCTATTATCTGCATCAATCACATAACCACTTTGCTGGGCTTTAGGAATCATAATAGTTTGTTTTGAGCCATCAGCAAAGTTTATAATTGCGGTGTAACTTTTACCTTTCTGCGGTAGAAAGTTAAAAGCGCCAAGCCCACCGTGCCCGGTTGCAAATCTCAGAATATGCTTTCCTGTATCATCTACAACAGATCCAGTTCCTACAACACCCTTTCCATTTGACGCTACCATTTTAAAACCAACTTTGGAATTAAGGCCATTTACCAGCTGCCCACCTTCAGGGTAAAAACTCACCTCATAATTTTGGGAAGAGGCATTGGTTATACTTTTATTCTCAACTGCTGTTATGCCATATTCTCCTTTTCCATATTTCGTAAAAGGATTGATTACATAGATCTCTTTTGAAAAGTAAAACTCAGGATCAAAATTCCGCATCCAGTTTGTGTAAGCACGAACCTGATACACACCAGCTGAAAGAGTGTCGGGCAAAGCAAAATTACCTGAACCAAATCCTGCAATCAATTGATGGGATGATGATTTTATAACCTTTGTATTTTTACCAATGAACTCTACATATAGAATATGACTAAGATCACTGGGGATATTTTTTGAGGCATTAACCAAATATGAAGCAAAACGGATTGTATCACCTGAGGCATAAAACGAACGGTCAAAATGTAAATGAACTTTTTCCTGAGGAAGAATCTTGCTACGATTATTCAGGTTGTCAATGAGGGGATTTGAAACAGATTTAGCCTGTCCAAAAACAGAACAACTGTAGCCTATAAAAATCACAAAGTATAAAAGCCTAATTTGTAAAGACATAATATCGCAACCCTAAGGGTAATTTTATATAAAATATTTCAACTCTTGAACTTTAAAATTCGGTGGCACTTTACTACCATTAATGAATAAGGTTGGTGTGAATTCAATTTTCGCAAGTTGAGACCATGAATTTTGAATTTCCACTGCTTTAAAATCTTCATTCATTATTTCCACTGGAAACTGCAAAGACCAAGTTTCGTAATTTTTATCCATCCTATTATACCAATCATTGAGCGCATGACGCATCGTATCCCGGTCATTCCTATATAACGCCATTAGGTGTGCAGCCACGTTTTTTCTTGAATCTTTAATAGAATCACTCGTAACAAATACGATTTGCAACTTAAAACTATCTTTTTCCATACACCATTCTTCCAGTATTTTATGTGCATCTGCACATGGAGTACAATTAATATTTGCGGCCATGGTTACAGTATATTCTGATTCTGCATTACCAATTATTAAAGCTTGTTTTTGTTCAAGTAACGATACCTTGTTCTGCTTTTCAAGTAGCGCCCAAAAATAAACAGGGTTATATTTTGTATGGAAAAGTTGCGATTTAATTAGCGGAAACTGTTGCGCGCTAATCAAAAGAGGTTTGATAAATAACCAGGAGGTTATCACAAGAAAAAAATAAAGTGAAAGCCTGATAATGGAGGTTATCGGGATTTCATTTTTAAATGATACTTCACTGATTGTGACCAAAAGTTCTAGCCAAAACACAATCTGGATAATACAGCACAATACACACCATTTTTTCGCAATAAATGCTTGAAAGTAAATTGAATAAAATGTATAAGGAAGAGTGACCATGGTCACGACGGCAAGTATAGAAAATGATGATTGGTTGACATCAGAAATCAAAAAAAGCCAAGTGGAGGTGAAATAAAAAAACCCGAGCTCCGCCCAACTGATAAGTCCAAAAAGTTTAGATTGTTTAGAAGAAAGAATCATATTGCAATCAACTTTCCTTCCCGTTTTACATAATGATCTTATAAAGGGATTTTTGACATCAAAGTGCTGAATAAGTAGTAAAATGGATACGAAAATGCCTACTATCTTTAATATCAACAAGATGATAAAAGATGGAAATAACAAAGTTCCATTCTTAAGTGCAAGCATAACAACAAAAATAATTGCTAATATTAAAGCAGGGAGTCTTAAACTATCAAGCCGTTGCTCAGCCCGTTTAGATTTATAGTCGATTTCTCCTGAGTTGTCTTCACGTTGAGCCAATAATGCAGTGCCGGAAAATATTTCTTTGAACTTGTCAATATATATTTTGTGATTTTCCCATCTCTCATTTGAAGCAACAATATAATCTTTTTCTATAGCAGTAATTAAAGCAAATTCACCATTATTAATGTTAAGATGTGCAATAAAAGGGATAGGAAATTCGACCAAATCTTCAACAGTGAGTTGATAAGCACCATTTGGTATCTGCCACTTGTCAAAAAGATCGCTTATTGTTGAAATACTTGGCGAATCAGGATGATTAGCAACTTCCTCAATCACTGATTTACGTGTTACAGATATCTTCAGGGCTTTCAAAAGACCTAATAACACTTGCACTATGTTTTTATCCATGTTTTATCAAACAATATTTGGTCAAAATTCGAGGATTTGTATTTGAGCAATCTTAAAGTTTGTCAACTATAAAAAAAGCACAATTAGCTAATTTTTTTTTACCTAAATATGGATTTAAAAATGATGGATACAATTGTTCCAGTTTGGAAAATTTGAGAGCTATAGACATTGTATATTTGGTTAATAAAAGTTGGTACCTTATAATAGGCAATATAGTAAATTTTTATAAAAATTATTTCAACAAATAATAATATAATAACCAAAAGATTATATTTTTAATCGACATCAAAGTGCAATTGCAAAAATCTCTTAAAGTGTGTATTTCAGTAAAAGTATTTACCAGATGAACAACAAAACCCCAATCTAAATGGAAGGCAATCCGATCCATTTTATTTTAAAACTCATAATCTTTGAGCTAGCAACATTTATTTGTATGATGATCAGAATTGTTTCCATAGTTCTCTTTTATAATATCAATTGTTTGTTTTTTCTCTTTGGTTTCCTTATTTCCTAATTGATGTGTGAATCTAGAATTTTAGCGTAGCGGCAAGATGCTGCTATCGTTATGCTCTGAAAATTGTTTCCCTAAAATGATTGACGTCCCGCTTTTGCGATTGCTTTAATTTGCGTAACCAAAATTTGCTCTTTGGTAGGGACTCTCGCGAATTCGATCTTCTTTTTGTATCACTAAAATCTTTCTTGATAACTTTGATAGACTTTGTTTTGTGATACGGGCTTTTGGTACCAGAGCTTTTAAGATATAGTTCAATCCAAAACAGATTTAAGAATCTTATAATACAACTTTTTTTTTGAAACATTGAGCTCTCTAGACTACTTGTATTATAGTGGTATATTTCTAAATGAGTGGTTACCGGACTAGGTGGTATAAGCACAACATATTTGATAGACTTACTATTAAATCCAGAATAGAACTTCTAGCATTTGCGCTTTTTTTTCGCTGCTAAAAGGCGACATTCGTCTATCATGAAATTAGATTACTCAAAGAAACGATACGGATATAAATCTGGGTTATCTATGCCGGATTTTATCGAACCGAGAAAATAGTCCTTAAACGACTTTATGGTTTTATAATCTAAACTTGAGTAGAGACTTTCTGCCATTGTCCACGTTTCAACTCTTGTTGCCAAATCTGACAACAACCTTGCAAAAGAGTCTTCATTAGATTCTTCCCATTGTTTTAAATAATTCAGCATCCAAGAATCGACTTTATCTTTTTTATATCCTACTAAAACGTATAAGCAATCTTCCTGAGGTATGGCATTGGTAAAAATTGAGTTTAAAGGCTCGGTATCATTATATCTTTTAACGATATTTTGAAAACTATCAACATAACTGAAAAGTGCTGAAATACAAACCTTGTATTTTGGAAGTTTAATTGTTTTGAAATAAAAAAGGTTATTGCTCGCCAATAGTTCTGCTTCAAAGGCATCCTTATACATGCTAAGATCGTTGAAAGCAATCTCGTTGCCTTTAATATTGATCTCTTCATTTTCGAAAAAACTCCTATCAAGTTCCAATTTGAGAGTGTTCGAATTTAAAATAGATTTAGCAATATCGATATTTTTCTCTTTTTTCCTCAATTCCGCACATAAAGAACGGTATGAAAATAAAAGCTGTGTTCTATAATCAAAAAAATCTATGTTAACACCCTCAACCTCCTTAAAAATGGTGGTATCGTGAAAGTTGCAAAAGAGTGGGTAACTGGTCACCTTATTAATTCCTACTTTTTGAAAATCCACCATTCCACTCTTTTCAATCTTAAAAAAATCGTTTGGTTTTATTTATATTAGATGCGAATTTTCAGTAATGTGCGACAGCACACCATTACGCTGCATTAAATGTGAGTTAATTGTATAATCTGAGCAACCTGGAGATTGACAAATTCTTTGTTTATCATTAACTCGTTTAATAATAGTTTCGTAAATTACAAAAACTTTCTTTTGCTGTTTGGTCATTTTTTATCATTTTAAGGCTTTTCTTTAAACGAAGTCCATTGGGACAGTAATTTAGATAATTAACTCGTTTAAAAAAAATCAGATTACGTTCGGTCGTTGCAATATACTACAATGTTATTAATGAGATTTGTTATTAAAGCATTTGCTATGGACACTCAAAAGAAAAATAGAAGGAGTATTAAACCCGGCTTTTCCATTTACTATCGGCAACTGCAAATAAATCTTCTCCGTATTATCGCTTCGATCCTAGTACCTAGTTGAGTCACTAAGAAGCCTCTTTGTCCAGAAAAAAGTTTAAGTTCAAAACTACCATTTTGAGTTTACCTCTAGAAATACTTTAACCACGAGGGTGTTTTGCAAGATGTATTTTTGTATACACAAAAAAATCTTGCGCCCTTGAGGTCGGGTATTTCCTCGGAACTCGGAAATACTTATGACACTAATAAATCATCCAAAAAATCTGCAATATGAAATTGGTAATGCATCCTAAAAAAACAATAATCTAGGATATACTAAATGGAAGACATTTTTGAACACTACGAATATGTGAGGTTTATATCGATAAGAAAGATATCCCTAATGCAGTGCGAAGAAAGCTAAAAATAGAAATGATTTTTTTACCCTATAATTATAAGGGTAGTAGTAAAAACCTTTTCAAAGTCGGGAGTTATCTAAGTTTCGAGCAAATTAGAATGGCCAGTGCTCATCTGTGGCTTGTGGACCCCACCATAGCGTAATACTAATTTGCTTATACCGAAAAATTTTCATTTCAAAAAATATCCGAACCACTATTGTGGAAGAAAAGGTGTAAATCCAAATTGCATAATTCCAAAGTAGTACATATGGCAAAAAAAAGCACGGGATCCCGAACGTAGTATACAAGTGATCATTTAACGTGTAATTAATTTTAGGTTTACCCACAGCATATGAGACATCTTCCGATAGAGCGAATTACCCCTGAGAAATTAATGGAAATGCTAAAGAAAAAAGGTGTAAAAATGTCTATAAATCAAACAAAGGAAATCTTGGATTTGCTATATATTTTAGCTATTTTGGAAGTAGAGCAAGTTTTAAAAAGATGATTACAGCAGATTTATACATTCGAGTAAGTACTGATGAACAGGCTGATAAGGGATATTCGCAGCGCAACCAGGAGGAGGTTCTACAGAAATATTGTTTCTCCAGAGATATCAAAGTTAGGAAAGTTGTTTTCGAAGACCATTCCGCTAAAAGCTTCGTGCGGCCCGCATGGCAAAAATTATTGGCTGATCTAAAAAAGAAGAGAGGACAAACGAATTTGGTACTTTTTACCAAATGGGACAGATTCAGCAGAAATGCAGGTGATGCCTATCAGCTGATAAAAATTTTGGCCGATCTCGGTATAGAGCCTCAGGCCATTGAGCAACCACTTGATATTTCCATTCCAGAAAATAAAATGATGCTGGCTTTCTATCTCGCTGCTCCAGAGGTTGAGAATGACAGAAGAGCGCTCAATACTTTTCATGGAATGAGACGAGCAAGGAAAGAAGGGCGATGGATGGGGCCTGCTCCCATAGGTTATACTAACAAGGTTACCGAAGACGGGCGTAAGTATATTTGTCCTATAGAGCCCCAAGCTTCAATAATGAAATGGGTATATGAAGAATTATCTACAGGTAAGTGGTTCATTGATCAAATCTGGAAGGCAGCATCGGATAAAGGGCTGAAGACAGGTAGAAAAAATTTTTGGCAGATTATTAGAAATCCCATTTACTGCGGTAGGATACCCATTGCGAAATATAAGGACGAGGAAGCCCATACAGTTATAGGGCAACATAAAGCGATAGTTTCGGAAAGAATCTTTTATAAAGCTATGGATGTTTTGAACGGCAGAAACAAACCAAGAAAGACGACTATATCATCTCCTGATGCGCTTCCCTTGCGTGGCTTTCTGGTATGTCCAAAGTGCGGCTACATGCTCTCAGGTAGTGCTTCAAAAGGGTACAGCAAGCACTATCACTATTACCATTGCTTTTCAAAATGTGGTGTGAGATATAACGCGGACAAAGTCAATAAACTTTTCGTGGAAGAGTTAAAAAAATACACTATAGATCCACTGTTGCATGAGGCCTATGTGATGATTTTGAAGCAGGTTTATCAAGCTTTTGCAAGTGAAGATAATAATGAATTGTCAAATGTAAAAAAACAGCTGGATGAGTTTAATATTAGAATTTCGAAGGCTAGGGATAAAATGCTTAATGATGTAATTCTTGATTTTGAGTACAGGAAAATAAAATCAGACTGTGAAAGAAATATCCTTATTCTTGAAAATAGACTCATCGATTTATCCAGGGGCAGAGAGAATATTGGTGAATTAATCGGGAAAGCAACTGGATTGCTCAAAAACCTTCATGAAACATATATAGAGGCGGATTCTGAGGGAAAAAGGAGATTAATTAGTTCGATCTATCCCCAAAAGCTCACTTTTGACGGAACACAACATCGAACTGTTCGAATGAATGAAGCTGTACGCGTTCTAGGTACTTTAAAGGCCGTTTTCGAGGGCAAAAAAAAGGGGCAAATCAAAGAAAAATTTGATTTGCCCACTATGGTAGCGGGGAGCAGGATCGAACTGCCGACCTCAGGGTTATGAATCCTGCGCTCTAACCATCTGAGCTACCCCGCCGGGTAAAAATATTTGCTTATATTACAAATATTCGTTTGGTTATTTTTTCGAGTTGCAAATATAGAATAAATTACCTTTCTTTAGAAAAATAAAATAAAAAAAGTAGTCCGGAAATTTAAACCGGTTTTGAATTGACATGGCAGATAAGAAAAAATTCACGCTCGAATACGAAGTTAAATCGTCACCGAGGATACTGTATAGTTTTATAAGTGAGCCCAATGGCCTTTCGCAGTGGTTTGCCGATGATGTTAATTTTCGCGATCAGGTTTATACTTTTACATGGGATGATGAAGAGCAAAAAGCTAAGCTTGTTTCTATAAAAGAAAATAAACTCGTTAAGTTTAAATGGCTTGATGACGAACCTCAATGCTACTTTGAAATGGAAATCGTTCAGGATGAATTAACTAACGATGTTGCGCTTGCCATCACCGATTTTTCTACTGATGAGTTACTTGCAGAAAAAAGATTAATTTGGGATAACCAGATTGATTACCTCATTAGCGTTTTAGGTGCGTAATATTTATTATGCTTTGTTTACCTTTGTTAGGTGAAAAAAATACATCTTTTAGTAATTAAAACATTCATAAGGCCATTTATTGCTACATTCTTCGTAGTAATGTTTATCCTTTTAATGTTTTTTCTTTTTAAATATGTAGATGATCTTATTGGCAAAGGCTTCGAATGGTACACGATTTTAGAATTAATGTACTACCAATCGATGGTTCAAATTTCTATGGCACTACCCCTTTCGGTTTTGCTTTCTTCCATCATGACTTTCGGCACACTTGGTGAAAATTATGAATTGGTAGCCATCAAATCAGCAGGAATATCCCTTCAAAAAGCCATGAGACCACTTGTGGTTCTGATTCTGCTGCTTACCGTTGGTTCATTCATATTCTCAAATTTCATTTTACCTAAAGCCAACCTCAAATTTTATTCTTTAATGTACGATATGAGGAATAAAAAATTGGCGTTTCTAATCAAGCCCGGTGTTTTTAACAACAGTATTCCTGATTATTCCATACGTGTTGATAGTAAAGATGAAAGCGGGAAAATGAATGGAATAATGATTTACGACCATAAAGGAACTAATGGAATCCCCAAGGTAATTATGGCAAAAGAAGGTGAAATGGTTAAATCATCCGACGGAAAATTCTTAGTATTTAATTTAAAAGATGGGGTAACTTACGAAGAACAAGCCAGTAGTAGCGGAATTTATAACCCTCGACAAGTAATGCTACGCAGTAGGTTTAAAGAAACTAAGCCAAAATTTGACATGAAATCTTTTGATTTGAGTAAAACCGATCAAAATGCATTTGGAAATAGCACAGTAATGCTCAACCTAAAAGGCATCGAAAGAAAACGCGACTCTTTGCAGAAGCAGATGGATACGCTGCACATCAACACAACCAGAACTTTAAGCAACAATTTTAAGCAAAACAATATTGCTGTTGGATATTCAAAAATTAAAACCACCCCGAAAACGATAAACGATAATATTTTAAAGGATATCCCGAACGGTTCGCGATTACAAAGCATGCAAAATGCAGCAAATACAATATCAGTTATTACTCAGAATCTAGCTAATGGCGCACCAAGGCAGGAAGATCTGAGAGGCGAAATTGTATTTACCAGTGTAGAATATCAACGAAAATTTACTTTAGCTGCTTCATGCATTTTGTTGTTTTTTATCGGCGCACCACTTGGAGCAATTATAAGAAAAGGTGGAATGGGCTTACCGGTTGTTATAGCAATTGTCTTTTTTTTAATTTATCATATTATAACAACTGTAGCGGAAAAATCTGCTCGTGAAGGTTCAATAAATCCAATATTTGGAATGTGGATTGCATTCATTCTACTCACACCATTGGCAGTTTTTTTAACTTATAAAGCTACCGTAGATTCTGCCTTGTTCGACGTGAATTATTATAAACAGTTGTTTATAAAGTTGCTGAAAATTAAGCAACGATAATCGCTGTTTTCCTTTACTTCTAAATGATATATACTTAAATAAAAATGCTCAATAAGGTTGTACCTTTGTATTAATGGTTTAATAAGCATCATTTAGCATGTTTAAATCATATTGTAATTAAGTTAAAATGCAAACAAAATTAAACACCATACAAGAAGCTATTGATGATATCAAAGCTGGAAAAGTTGTTATCGTTGTAGATGATGAAGATAGGGAAAATGAAGGCGATTTTTTAACTGCCGCAGAGAATGCAACACCCGAGGTTATAAACTTTATGGCAACTTATGGGCGAGGTTTAATTTGTGCATCATTAACTGAAGAACGCTGTGATGAATTAAATCTGAACTTGATGGTTGGCAAAAATACCGCTACTCATGAAACCAATTTTACAGTTTCTGTTGATTTAATTGGGCATGGTTGCACAACTGGTATTTCGGCAAGCGATCGCTCAAAAACCATGATGGCTTTAGTTGATCCTAACACCAACCCTGAAGAACTCGGGAGACCTGGTCATATTTTTCCACTTAGGGCTAAAGATGGTGGTGTAATCAGAAGAGCAGGCCATACGGAAGCATCAGTAGATTTAGCCAGACTTGCAGGAATGAAACCTGCCGGTGTTTTAGTTGAAATTTTAAAAGAAGATGGTGAAATGGCTCGTTTACCCGATTTGTTTAAAATTGCGGAACAGCATCAGCTTAAAATTATTTCTATTGAAGATTTAATTGCTTACAGATTAGGCATTGATAGCCTGGTTAAACAAGAGGTAACCATAGATTTACCGACCGAATGGGGAGATTTCAAAATGACTGCGTATACCCAATTGGATAATAATGCAACCCATCTTGCCATTTATAAAGGTGAATGGGGTGCTGATGAGCCTATTCTTGCTCGTGTTCATAGCTCATGCGTAACAGGAGATATTTTTGGATCTTGCCGCTGCGATTGCGGACCACAACTACATAAAGCTTTCGAAATGATAGAGAAAGAAGGAAAAGGTATAGTTGTATATATGAATCAAGAAGGTCGTGGAATTGGGTTAATTAACAAACTTCGCTCTTACAACTTACAGGATGCCGGTTTTGATACCGTTGAAGCCAACATAAAATTAGGATTTAAGGGCGATGAACGTGATTATGGTGTTGGAGCCCAAATTCTAAGATCGCAAGGAGTAACTAAAATGCGTTTAATGAGTAATAACCCAACCAAAAGAGCTGGCTTAATTGGCTACGGATTAGAAATCGTAGAAAATATTCCCATCGAAATTGAAAGCAATATACACAACGAACGCTATCTTAAAACTAAAAGAGATAAAATGGGTCATTCCATTATGAAGGGATAAACAATCCCCAATATTTATTTTTGGTAAAGGAATATAGTTTTTTGAGTGGTTTGATTTGCCATATATTCCAATTACTTAGTAACCACGGTTTATTCACGATAAACCAAATGGATAATCATTTTTAAATATATCTCAAACATAGATTACCCAAAAGGCTATTAAAGAATTATTCGTCTATATTCACTCAAAGCTTTATCTTGTGCTATCATTTGATTATAATGGTTTATCAGGTGATGATTAAGAGGATTTTGAATCTCACTCTGTTGCGGATAAATGAAAAAGTTAGTATCGATTGTCATCCCTGCTTACAATGAAGCTGATAACATTTTTGTAATTTTAGAAAGCATAAAAAAAGTATTTTCTACACTAAATTATGATTACGAAATCATACTAATAGATGATGGAAGTGCTGATAATACGCTTCAAAACATTCGCAATTTTGCTTCGTCATCCGAAAATATTTTTTTTCTCGAATTCTCCAAAAATTTCGGCCACCAATTAGCTGTAAAAGCAGGTATGGATAATGCCTTTGGTGATTGTGTGATATCGATGGATTGTGATATGCAACATCCACCAGACCTTATTCCTGATATGTTAAATAAATGGGAAGAAGGTTTTGAAGTTGTTTACACCGTTAGAGAAGACGATAAAAATCTTTCCAAAGGAAAGAGAAAATCATCTGGTTTATTTTATAAAATTTTAAATTGGCTATCAGACATTGAATTGGAACCTGGTGCTGCCGATTTTCGTTTATTAGATAAAAAAGTAGTTAATGTATTTAGAAGCTTTAACGAAAACGAGCCATTTCTACGTGGCTTAGTGAAGTGGTTAGGCTTTAAACAATATGCCATAAAATATAATCCTGGTGCTAGGTTTTCTGGTGAAAGCAAATATACCTTCAAAAAAATGTTTAGGTTGGCATTGCATGGCGTTACATCGTTCAGCATCAAACCATTATATTCAGCAGTTTATTTAGGCTTTATTTTATCTTTCGCTTCAATACTGTATGTTCCATATATTATTTATGCTTTTGTTAATAATGTAGAGGTTTCTGGATGGGCTTCTGTAATTATGACTATTGTCTTTTTCGGTGGCCTGCAATTAATTATATTAGGCATTATTGGCATTTACGTTGGTAAAATGTTTATGCAAGTAAAAAACCGACCAAATTATATTATCCGTTCAACTAATATTCCTGTAAAATAATGGTGCTTTTAAGTTTCGATATTGAAGAATTTGATATGCCGTTTGAGTATGGAAAAGATATCTCCTTTAAAGACCAAATTGCCATTTCGAGAGCAGGAACAATTGCGATTCTCGACATTTTGGATAAATATGAAATAAAAGCAACATTTTTTTGTACGGTAACTTTTGCAGAAAACATACCAGATTTAATTAAAAGCATAATTGATAATGGCCATGAATTGGCTTCTCACGGATACTACCATTCTAATTTCAAGCCAGAACATCTTCTTCAATCAAAATTAAAGCTCGAAGAACTTTCGGGTGCAGAAATTGTAGGCTATCGAATGGCCAGAATGATGCCTGTAGATGAAAAGGAAATTGAAAAAGCAGGTTACGTTTACAATACATCTATCAACCCAACCTACCTCCCTGGCAGATATAATAATTTTAATATTTCAAGAACATTCTTTACTAAAGAAAACGTTTTACAAATTCCAGCCTCAGTTAGTCCATTAATAAGATTTCCATTATTTTGGCTATCCTTTCACAACCTGCCCTTGAGCATTTATAAAATGCTTGTAAGTTGGACTTATAGAAAAGATAAATACCTTAATATTTATTTCCACCCTTGGGAATTTACCAATTTAGACGATTTTGAGCGATTTGGTTTTCCAGCTTACATCAGGAAAAATACAGGAGAAAAAATGATTAACAGAATGGAAAATCTAATTTTATGGATAAAATTCAAGAACTATCGATTCGGAACTTTTAAAGAATTCATTAAAGGCATCAAATAAAAAGCTAAGCTAATTTTTCAGTATCAAACAAGTCAAATATAAACTTAGAAACTATTGGTAGCTTTCAGCTAATTTTAATGCGTTGTATGCATTAACAATTCCTCCGCTAACACAAATCTCACTAAAAGGAACCCTAACGTTGTCGCCCTTTTCATTTTTATACTTTACTTTATGTTCAACTTTCGTTACAGATTTAATGATTATCTCCCGAACCTGTTCCGGTTTTAAATTAGGATAATAACTTAAAATTAAAGCTGCTAAGCCAGAAACCACAGGGGATGCCATACTTGTACCGTCCAAATCTTCATATTTATTATCTGGTACCGTAGAGTTTATTAAGAAACCGGGTGCAAAAACATCAACATTATACTTTCCATAATTAGAAAAATCAGCCTTTAAGTTATCGTCATCTTTGTAAGCACTGGCGCCAACTTCAATCCAATTGGATGCATGAGGAAGTTGAAATTTCGTAGAATCAATAGCAATTGGTTTAATTGTAGCAGGTCTGCCAATCGATGGGCGCATTCCCATTCCATTATTTTGCATAACTGGTTTAGGTGGTGTAAAATCATCTGGATTTGGCTTTTTATGTTGTTGTTTATAAGCCTCCGCTTCCTTACTTTCATAAAATTTGTTTGGATAATTTTCTATCACATCATTATTTTGATTGTCGTTTCCAGCTGCATGAACTAATAATACACCTTTAAGTTCAGCATACTTAACAGCCTCATCAACTACTTTTTTATCCCATTTGTATGCTTTACCAAAACTCATATTAATAACTTTTGCTCCGTTATCAACTGCATACCGAATCCCATTTGCTACATCTTTATCTCGTTCATCACCAGTTGGCACTACTCTTATAGCCATAATCTCCACATTATTGGCTACACCTAAAATTCCCAACGTGTTTTGTCTATTTGCACCAATGATACCAGAAACATGTGTTCCATGCAATGCATCAGGTCCTTTTACATCACTATTTCCATAGTTTCTTTGGTACGAATTGGAATAATCGTCGCCTACTAATTCTGCCCTTTTATCATATTTAGGATTTAGATTATATTTTAACATTGCATCATATTGCTTGTAAGCATCCTTGATACTTTTGTAAAACTTTTCAAAACTACCCTCTTCCTTCGAACCTTTCCTTATAATAGTTTTAACCTGTTCCTCTATCTCATCATCCGCTTTGTAATTTTCTATATCTTGATAAACTGGAATCTCTTTGCCTGTGGTTTTCGATACGGAATCTAATACCTTATTTATAGCAAGCAGTACAGAAAATGTTTCACTGGCATCATTATATTTCTTGCCAAAATCTCCCGCTACCTTCTTATAAATCTTAAACTCTTCTTTTTGCGCACTATCTAATGGGGTTAAATTAGTGGTAGATTGATATTTAGGATGATAAATACGATATAATCGAATAAGTTCTAAATTATCAAATTCCAAATTACCTTTCTTAGAGCCAATGAAGTTCCAACCATGAACATCATCTATGTAGCCATTCCCATCGTCGTCAATTCCATTACCCGGAATTTCATTTTTATTAGTCCACAATACATCTTTCAAATCCTGATGATTTACATCAACACCTCCATCAATTACTGCTACAATAATTTTCTCCTTAGGCTTTTTATCTTTTAAAATTTCTTTGTAAGCTCTTTCAGTACTGATGCCGAAATAGCCGCTCTCTGCTAAATCTAAGTTAAACCAGTTTGCAGGTAATTTTACATTCTTACTTTGTGCAAAACTTAATGTATTAACACATATCAACGAACAAAATAACAGCAACCTTTTCAAGTTCATAATCATCATATCTATACTTACGAAATAATGCAATATTACGGTTTTATTGTGGCTAGAGGATGCATTTTCACATAAATTAACAATATGATTTTTAATGTAATTTTTTGCCTAAACTTGTTAAAAAGAATTGTCTATGCTGCTACTAATTACATTCCTTTTGCATAAGATAAAATAATAAATACTTCTATAAAGTTTAATATTGATTTGTAAATGAGTGTGAGCATTTCATAAATCCTCCTATCCTGCTCTTCACTACAATCTTTTTGTTG
>NZ_RBEE01000007.1 GCF_003725795.1 Pedobacter jejuensis
ATGCCTTAATGTTTAATTTTTAAAGTTTAAAGTATTTTACTGCATCACAAACCTCATATTTAATGTTTGATAAATGGTTAGCTAATTGTTTACTCAATATAGGAATAATTTTCATTTCCTAACGCCATCTTATTCTGCATTGTTTTAGAATGTTTCT
This sequence comes from Pedobacter jejuensis, assembly GCF_003725795.1. GTDB lineage: Bacteria > Bacteroidota > Bacteroidia > Sphingobacteriales > Sphingobacteriaceae > Pedobacter > Pedobacter jejuensis. The sequence continues at coordinate 158 of NZ_RBEE01000007.1, forward strand.
AAATAGTTTATTTATAGATATTTTGTCATTATCGTTTATAAATTGTACCTCATAATTAGATACTTTTGCAAGAAATTTAGATATAAATCCTAATCAAATGAGTGGTTTCGGAAATGCTTTTTCCTCTTCTATCGGAAAAAAATTTATTATGGGTGCTACAGGAATATTCCTGATACTCTTTTTAATTGTACACTGCGGTATTAATGCGTTGATATTTATCAATGATGGTGGTTTAACATTTAATACTGGTGCGCACTTTATGGCAACAAACTGGATTATCAGAGCTGGTGAAATTGTTTTGATGCTAGGGTTGCTTGCGCACATTTTTCAAGCGTTACGATTAACATTAGAAAACAACAAAGCTCGACCAATTAAATATGCTGTTACTAATGGTCAAGCTAATAGTAAGTGGTATAGCCGTTCAATGGGCTTGCTTGGTACATTATTGCTTATCTTTTTAGTTGTTCACTTAAAAGATTTTTGGGTAGTTTCTCGTTTTACCGGCATTCCTACTGTAGATGCTAACGGACATGAAGATTTATATGCGGTAATGAAAGATAAATTTCAAGATCCTCTTCGAGTTGGAATTTATCTTCTAGCAATGGTTTCCTTATGTTACCATTTACTGCATGGTTTTGCTTCGGCATTCCAAACTATGGGTTGGAATCACTCAAAATATAGCGGCATAATTAAGGGTGCTGGTGTTTGGTATTCTATTATTATTTCGATTTTATTTGCCGCGATGCCGATCGCATTTCACTTCGGTTTTATTCAATAATTTTAAGCACGAAAGATATGTCAGATATTAATTCAAATATACCGGAAGGCGAATTAACCAGTAAATGGACAAAATTTAAGTCGTCAGTGCCTTTGGTTAATCCATCAAATAAAAGAAGTATAGAAGTAATCGTTGTTGGTTCTGGTTTAGCTGGTGCTTCGGCTGCAGCTACTCTTGCCGAAATGGGTTACAAAGTTAAATGTTTTTGTTTTCAGGATTCTCCTCGTAGAGCGCACTCTATTGCAGCCCAAGGAGGTATTAATGCAGCAAAAAATTATCAAAATGATGGTGATAGCACTTATCGTTTATTTTATGATACCATAAAAGGGGGCGATTATCGCTCTCGCGAAGCTAACGTACATCGTTTAGCTGAAGTAAGTACAAATATTATCGACCAATGTGTGGCGCAAGGTGTACCTTTAGCCCGTGAATATGGTGGTTTGTTAGATAACCGTTCATTCGGTGGTACACAAGTTCAACGTACTTTTTACGCTGCTGGCCAAACTGGGCAACAATTATTATTAGGTGCATATTCTGCTCTTGAACGCCAAATTGGTATGGGTAAAGTAGAAATGTACACCCGCCACGAAATGCTTGAGGTTGTTAAAATTGATGGTAAAGCTCGTGGTATTATTGCTCGTAACTTAATTACTGGAGCTATCGAACGTCATTTCGGTCACGCAGTGGTTTTAGGAACCGGTGGTTATGGTAACGTATTTTACCTTTCTACTAATGCGATGGGAAGTAATGTTACAGCGGCCTGGAAGGCACACAAACAAGGCGCATATTTTGCAAATCCTTGCTATACGCAAATTCACCCAACTTGTATTCCTGTATCTGGCGATCATCAATCAAAATTAACCTTAATGTCTGAATCGTTACGTAACGATGGTCGTATTTGGGTTCCAAAAAAGAAGGATGATAACCGCAAGGCATCAGAAATTCCGGAAGATGAAAGAGATTATTACTTAGAACGTCGTTATCCTGCGTTTGGTAACTTAGTGCCTCGTGATGTTGCTTCTCGAGCAGCAAAAGAGCGTTGCGATGCTGGTTATGGTGTAGGTGCTTCTAAATTGGCTGTTTATCTAGATTTTAAGGCAAACACAGAACGTTACGGTAAAATCGAAGCTTCTAAAGCGGGTATCCATAATCCTGATAAAGAAACTTGCATGCGTTTAGGTACTGCTGTAATCAAAGAAAAATACGGTAACCTATTTGACATGTATGCTCAAATTACAGGAGAAAATCCGTACGAAACGCCAATGCGTATCTACCCTGCAGTACATTATACCATGGGTGGTTTATGGGTTGATTATAACTTAATGACATCAGTTCCTGGTTTGTATTGTACAGGTGAGGCTAATTTTTCTGATCATGGCGCCAACCGTTTGGGTGCATCGGCACTAATGCAAGGTTTGGCAGATGGTTATTTTGTTCTTCCTTACACAATTGGTGCATATTTATCTAATGAGATTTCTGTAAAAGCAATATCTACAGATCATCCGGCATTTGTTGAGGCAGAAGAAAGGGCGAAGAATATTTTAAATACGTTAATCAACATAAAAGGAACAAAATCTGTAGATCACTTCCATAAACGTTTGGGTCACATCATGTGGGAACAATGTGGTATGTCTCGTAGTGAAACAGGTTTAAAACAAGCGATTGAAGATATCAGAGCTTTGCGTGCTGAGTTTTGGAGCAATGTTCGTGTTCCGGGAACGGCAGATGAATTAAATACTGAATTGGAAAAAGCTGGTCGCGTTGCTGATTTTATTGAGCTTGGTGAATTGATGTGTATCGATGCATTGGATCGTAAAGAAAGCTGTGGTGGCCATTTCCGCGAAGAATATCAAACGGAAGAAGGTGAAGCATTACGTGATGATGTTAATTATGCTTACGTAGCGGCTTGGGAATTTAAAGAAGGTGTAAACTTCGAGCTTCATAAGGAAGAGTTGAAGTTTGAAAATATTAAAGTAGCACAAAGAAGTTATAAATAGATGTGAGAATTGAGATATGAGAAACTAGATATGAGATACGAGTTAAGGCGACTGCCTAATGCTCAAGTCTCACATCTCAAGTCTCGCATCTCAAGTCTAACGTCTCAAATCTCAATATCATGAGTACAGGAAATATGAACTTAACGCTAAAAGTTTGGCGTCAGAAAAATAACAAAACTGCAGGTGCTTTGGTTGATTATAAATTGGCTGAAATTTCACCGGATATGTCTTTTCTAGAGATGTTCGATGTTTTAAATGAGCAGTTAATTAACAAAGGTGAAGAGCCAGTTGTATTTGACCATGATTGCCGTGAAGGTATCTGCGGAATGTGTTCGATGTTTATTAATGGTCGCCCGCATGGTCCGAAAGACTTGGTTACAACTTGTCAGTTACACATGCGCTCTTTTAAAGATGGTGATACCATCGTTGTAGAGCCCTGGAGAGCTGCAGCTTTCCCTGTTGTTAAAGATTTAACTGTAGATCGTTCTGCATTTGATAGGGTTATTGCCGCTGGTGGTTTTATTTCGGTAAACACAGGTAATGCACAAGATGCAAACAGCTTGCCTATCCCTAAAATGCAGGCAGATGCAGCGTTTGAAGCAGCAGCTTGTATTGGTTGTGGTGCATGCGTTGCTACGTGTAAAAATGCTTCGGCAATGCTATTTGTTTCTGCTAAAATATCACAATTGGCTTTGTTGCCGCAAGGTCAGCCTGAGCGTTACCGTCGTGTACAAAGCATGGTTGCGCAAATGGATGCTGAAGGTTTTGGTAACTGTACCAATACTGGTGCTTGCGAAGCAGAATGCCCTAAAGGAATTTCGTTAGAAAACATTGCAAGAATGAATCGTGATTTTGCCTCTGCAAAATTCGTTTCAGAAGAAACAATTTAAAAATATACTGTGTATCCTGATGCAAATCGGGATTATTAAGCCTCAATTCGTTGGGGCTTTTTTTATGCCCTAAATATTTAGAGCTAAATTTGGAGGAATCCAAATCTAAAATTTAAATTTGTTTGTCATCATTGCAATATGTTAGAAACGGATAGACTTATTTTACAACCACTCAACCACAATCAGCTTTTAAAATACATTCAGAATGATAATTCGCTGGATGAGGAATTGAAACTTAAACCCTCTAATAAAGTTATTTCATCTTCACTAAAAAAAGCTTTAACGCAGACGATTTTGCCCAATGTAAATGATGGTAATAAAAATTATTTATTTAACACACTGTGGACTTTAATATCAAAAGCTGATAATATAATGATTGGCGATTTTTGTTTTGTTGGAGCGCCTGATGCTAATGGCGAATTGGAAATTGGGTATGGAACGTATGAGGAATTTCGAGGAAAGGGCTACATGACAGAAGCCGTAGCCAGGATGATAAAATGGGCGAAAGAACAAAAAACGGTAAATACCATTTCTGCATCAACAGAAATAGGCAATGTAGCTTCTTATTCGATTTTAGAGAAAAATAATTTTGTAAAAGTAGCAGAAGGCGAGGGCATGTTTACCTGGAAACTGGAACTTCGTTAAACTTCAATTTCAAATAAATTTAAACTAATGCCTTCGTAATGTTTCGGTAATCCTTCAGTTTGCTCCATTGTTACCGTACCAGCAAAATTGAAACCGCAACTTGTGTAATATTCGAAAAGCTTATCATTATCAGCCCAAGTGTCCATTCTAATAAATTTTATTCCATTTTTGGGAGCAAACAATTTTCCCCATTTAATAATTTCTTTTACGAAAGAATAGCCTCTGTAATTTGGATGGGTTACAATCCTGTGGATGTAAACGGAATCTTTATCTCTGTCTCCCCAAATTAATTTATCGTTAAAAGTTACTGCAAAAACACAAGCGACTTCATCATCAACTAGAATTTTGTATTGCCTGTTATCTGCAATTTCAGTTTCAATTAATGTTTTACTGAAACCTTGCCAGTGTTTATTGAATACTTTTTTCTGATGTTCTACCGCCATATCATAAAACTGAAATATGGTGTTTATATCTGATGGCTGGCTATTTAAAACTTGAATTTGCATGCCGCGAAGATAAGAATTCAGCATTGAATTATTGAGCCTGCGTAATTAGGTTTTAAGCTCCTCATGCTGATTTAGTTCAGCATCTTAAATGCTTTGCCGCTTTACTATTAATGCCCTGAAATAAATTTAGGGTGACGGCCGTTTGTGAATGGTGTTTCTATTTTGCGTTCGTCATGCTGAATTTAGTTCAGCATCTTAAATGCTTTGCCGCCTTACTATTAATGCCCTGAAATAAATTTAGGGTGACGGCCGGTTGCGAATGGTGTTTATATTTTTTGTTCGTCATGCTGAATTTATTTCAGCATCTTAAATGCGATATCGCCTTACTATTAAGACCCAGAAATAAATTCAGGGTGACGGCCGTTTGTGAATGGACTTAACAAAGAAGCAGGTCTGCATTTCCTTACGGAGTGCAGACCTGCTTTTCAAATTATTTTTACATCTAAATTTTGCTTTGACCTTAAGTCTTTCAGCTTTAACTTATTTCTGTCTGAAATAAATTTGGATTGGCGCTCCAGAAAAATCAAAATTTTCTCTTAGTTTGTTTTCGATAAAACGCTTGTACGGATCTTTAATGTACTGCGGTAAATTACAGAAGAATGCAAACATTGGTGAGGTTGCATTAATTTGAGTGATGTATTTTATCTTAATGTGCTTGCCTTTTAATGCAGGAGGTGGAAATTTCTCAATCAAAGGTAACATTACATCATTTAATTTTGATGTAGGTACTTTTTTGCTTCGGTTTTTATAAACTTCTAAACCAACTTCAATCGCTTTAAAAATACGTTGTTTGTTTAAAACAGAGGTAAATACTATTGGAACATCAGTAAATGGGCGAATGCGTTCGTGAATTTCTTCTTCAAAAGCCTTCATTGTTTGGGTGTTTTTCTCAATCAAATCCCATTTATTAACCAAAATAACGATACCTTTTTTGTTTTTTTCTGCAAGGTGGAAGATGTTAATGTCCTGGCTTTCTATACCTTCAACTGCATCAATCATTAATATTACCACATCAGCTTCTTCAATTGCTTTGATGGTACGCATTACCGAATAAAACTCGAGATTTTCTTTAACCTTGGTTTTTTTACGTAAACCTGCTGTATCGATTAGCATAAATTCATGACCAAACTGGTTGTAATGAATTTTTATGGAATCGCGGGTGGTACCAGCATTTGCAGTAACGATGTTACGTTCTTTACCAATCAATGCATTTACTAAAGATGATTTTCCAACATTCGGGCGACCAGCAATCGTAATTTTAGGTAATTGATTTTCTTCTTCTGGGATATCCTCAAAATGTTTTACAATTTCGTCCAACAACTCTCCGGTTCCAGAACCTGTCATTGATGATAACGGGAAAACTTCACCTAAGCCAAAACCGTAAAAAGTGCTGATTTCACTATGCAGTGCTGTATTATCAACTTTGTTGGCTGTTACAAATACAGGTTTATTACTGCGGCGTAAAACCTGAGCAATGTCATCATCTAAATCTGTAATGCCTGTTGTAACATCAACCATAAAGATAAGCACGCTGGCTTCTTCAATGGCAATAATTACCTGTTCGCGGATAGCAGCTTCATAAACATCTTCAGAGTTTGCAACATAACCACCGGTATCAATTACAGTAAATTGTCTGTCTGTCCATTCTGCGGTACCGTAATGTCTATCGCGGGTTACGCCGCTAATGTCATCAACAATTGCTTTACGACTTTCAGTTAATCGATTAAAAAGGGTGCTTTTGCCTACGTTTGGCCTGCCTACGATGGCTATAATGTTACTCATGGTATTGTTTATTGATAGTTAATGGCTTATAGTTAATGGTCGGGATGTTTAGGCAAGCTGCCTAAACGATTTGGCTATCAGCCATTGACTATCAACTACTAACCGATTTATTTCGGGCTGCAAAGGTACGGTTAATTATCGTAACCAAAGCTTTTTAGGTAGTTCTTTTTGCTTCTCCAGTCTGGAATAACTTTCACAAACATTTCTAAGAAAACTTTTGTGTCTAAAAATTTTTCTATTTCGATACGTGCTTCTGTTCCAACTTTTTTAAGCATACTACCGGCAGTGCCGATAAGAATATTTTTTTGTGAATCTCTTTCTACTACGATTTCTGCCGTGATTCTTATCATAGAACCCTTACCATTTTTCATTTCTTCCTCTTTAAAGCTTTTTACGATAACCTCTGTGCTGTAGGGAATTTCTTTCTGATAGTTTAAAAATATTTTTTCGCGAATGATTTCTGAAACAAAGAAACGCTCTGAGCGGTCGGTATATTCTTCTTTATCATAATAGGGTGGATGTTCTGGCAACATTTCCAATACTCTATCCAATAACCCATCCACATTGTGGTTGTGTAAAGCAGAGATGGCGTAAATAGCAACGGGATTTAACTTCTCTTGCCAGTACGCAATTTTCTCGTCAACCTGCTCTTGCAAAGCCTTATCTATTTTGTTTATCAGTACTATTGTTGGGATGTTTTTATTTAGGATTTTTTCCAAAACATCTTCTTCGTCGTGTGCTTCATTTATATCTGTTACGAACAAAAGTACGTCTGCATCGGTTAAAGATCCGTTAACGAAGCTCATCATACTCTCTTGTAAACTGTATTTTGGCTTAATTATACCCGGTGTATCAGAGAAAACTATCTGATAATCTTCCTCATTTACGATACCTAAAATGCGATGTCTGGTGGTTTGCGCCTTAGGCGTAATGATGCTAAGTCGCTCGCCTACAAGCACATTCATAAGAGTTGATTTACCAACATTTGGCTTACCTATGATACTAACAAAACCTGCTTTATGCGCCATTAAAATATTTATTAAAAAAAATTTGCAGCACAAAGAAACGAATTATATCTTTGCATTCCAATTCGGAAATAGAGTTAAGGATTTAATTCAGCATTAAAAACGAGTTGTATAGAGTGCGGGGTGGAGCAGTTGGTAGCTCGTCGGGCTCATAACCCGAAGGTCGCACGTTCGAGTCGTGTCCCCGCTACCACTAGAGTGGTAAGTTTTATGTAAAAAGTTATAGGTTAGGTTTAACTTACAACGTAAAACTTTAAACTTTAAGCTTGAAAATGGCCCGTTCGTCTAGGGGTGAGGACGCCAGATTTTCATTCTGGAAACAGGGGTTCGATTCCCCTACGGGCTACGAACCGCTTGAAAGTAAGGCGGTTTTTTTTATCAGTTTCAGTTCTGTAAAAATTGATGGTTGGTATTCCATAAAAATACAACATAATGCGGGGTGGAGCAGTTGGTAGCTCGTCGGGCTCATAACCCGAAGGTCGCACGTTCGAGTCGTGTCCCCGCTACCATTAGAGTGGTAAGTTCTAAGTATAAAGTGTTAAGTTAGGTCTAACTTACAACTTAAAACTTTCAACTTCAAACTTGAAGATGGCCCGCTCGTCTACCGGTTAGGACGCCAGATTTTCATTCTGGAAATAGGGGTTCGATTCCCCTGCGGGCTACGAGAATCAATATCAAATGATGTCAAAACCTTGCAAATCAAGCATTTGCAGGGTTTTTTATTAATATCAAAGTCGCAAAATATGCATCAAATCACAATAAAAATGTGTGAAATTCGGTGTGTATCAAAAATTGATATCAGTACGCACCGAATCATCTTCAACAAGCTGAACATCAACATGTTCAATCACCAAACATCTTGATAGAAGAGTTCTGCAATCTTACTTTTGTTTCACTCTAAGTAAGTAATTATGAAAAGTAATTTCCATCTGCTTTATTATCTAAGAAAGCAAAAAGTCTACAAAGGCGGCCCAAGGGTCATTTATCTACGTATAACCGTAGATGGTAAGCGGGCAGAAATGTCTATTGGCCGTGATTGTGAATCCGAAAAATGGAACAGCTCTGCAGGGCGTGCCATTGGCACAACTAAAGATGCCAAAATCCTCAACAGTTATCTTGATAGCCTTCGGTTCAAGATGAGAATGGCCCATCAGGCATTAATTGACTCTGGCATAGAGGTGACAGCAACCAGTTTGCAGGGACAGTTTACAGGCAAATCCGAAAAAAGCAGATATTTATTGTGCCTATTTGCGGAACATAATGCGAAGATGAAGGAATTAATCGGGAATGGCTTTGAAGCCAATACACTCAAAGGCTACGTTACATCTGAAAGACATTTAACAAATTTTATCCAAAAAAAATATCTACAGGATGACATTCAAATCAGTCAGCTGAATTTTGCTTTTATTAATGATTTTGAATATTATTTAAAAGCAGACTGTAAGTGCACAGGTGTATCTGCTGCAAAGTACATTAAACACCTTAAAAAGATCGTCAATCACTGCATAGCAAATGGTTGGTTGAAACAGGCACCTTTTATTGCATATAAATCTACAGCAAAGGCCAAAGAACGTACCTATCTGACCCGAGAGGAAGTAGATAAGATCTCAGCCAAAAAATTTACAATCAGTAGGTTAGAACAGGTCAGAGATATTTTCATTTTTTGTTGCTTTACGGGATTATCTTATGCTGACGTTAAGAAACTGAAACATTCAGAAATCGCTTTAGGAATGGATGGAGAAAAGTGGATATTTACCAAGAGACAAAAAACTGATACTTCATCCCATATACCAATTTTACCCGATGCACTTGAAATATTAAATCGCTATAAGGACAATCCTGAATGCGAAAGCAGAGGTTTGGTTTTGCCGGTATCAAGCAACCAGAAAGTAAATGCTTATTTAAAGGAAATCGCGGATATTTGTGGTATAGATAAACATTTGACCTTCCATCTGGCAAGACATACATTTGCAACCACAATAACGCTTTCAAATGGAGTGCCCATTGAGACAGTTAGTAGACTACTCGGACATACAGCATTGAAAACTACTCAGCACTATGCGAAAGTTCTTGACATTAAGGTTAGTCAGGATATGAGCAAGCTCAAGGAGCAGCTTAGGATTAGTTAGGGTCTGTTATTCTGGAATCGAACAAATGAAAGCCCAAATATCTTTTGTGGCTTTCAACTTCACTATGTGCTTTGAAATTGATTTCAACCAAATTTCACCAAAAACTGGTAAATATTTCAGAATATTAGTCTATTTAATGATTTTTCATATTTTTGCAATGATGAAAGGCTCAAGACAAGCACGTGTGGTACTGGTACAGTGGAAAAGATTCACTGGAATTGAATTGGATGTTTTTTCTAGTCTCAGAAACTTCTGCGACAGCTATCCCGATTATAGTTATCATACCATCAGTAACTACCTGTCAAAAAAGAAAGAGCCTTTTGAAAATGATCAGATACGAATCGAGCGGAAACCAGTTTTAGCGAAACTGTCTAGGCCCAACCTCCCTAAGAGCTTGTTCTGGGATATGAAGTATTCCAACATCAATTGGCAGCGTTCTTATCGGATTGTTATTGAAAGAGTGATAACAAGGGGCGAAGAAAATGATTGGGAGGAGCTTTTAAGATTCTATGGTCAGGAGAAAATCGTGGATACGCTGAAAAATGAAATTGCTTCTCTTCCCGAAATCATAATAGACAAAGTATGTAAATATTTCCAGTTGAATAAACATCAACTGAAATGCTATATAAAAATACCGTCACAACAAACACACTGGATTTAATCCGGAAA
>NZ_RBEE01000008.1 GCF_003725795.1 Pedobacter jejuensis
ATATTTTCAGCGGGATTTTTTTGTTTATGTAAGCTGTACTATTTATTAGATACCCATCCACTTTTTAAGCACCGTTTTTTGTGCTGCCGAAGCATTGTCATCTATAGTAGCTTTTAATCGAACACTAGGATTTGCTTTTAAGGTTAATGAAATGTCCCTTTCAAGACCATCGCGTTTTACTTTCAATTTTAAAACATCACCAATTTTCTTCTTAGCAACAATTGGTAAAGATTCTAAAGAAACCATTGTCGAACGCAATTTAATGTTGGTTAAAGCATCGCCAACTGTAGTATCGTCAAGAGATAAAATAATATCGTTAACATTTAAGCCAGCATCCCATGCTGCTGAACCTCTAGTTGTAGAAGTTACAGTGATTCCCTCATTACCTAATTGACCAGATGCTCCGGTTACAGGTTTATCTGGTGTTGCATTTTCTGTAGATACGTTAACGCCAGCATACCCAAAATATTTAACATATTCTGCATCATCTACGCCATTAACATATTTGGCCCAGAAATTTGTAAAACTTATACCAGATATTTTCTCAACCATCGCTTTAAATTCGGCATCAGTATAACCGCGTTTAAGGGTTTTGCATTGTAAATACATCGCTTTCATTACATCATCTAAACTCTTTGCTCCTTTGGTGGCGTTGATGATTTCCAAATCCATTAAAATGCCAATTACCTCACCTTTATTATAGTAAGATATAGAATTGTTTTTCGAGTTTTCATTTGGGCGATAACCGATAATCCATGCATCATAACTAGATGCTGAAGCCGACTGAACTTTAGCTCCTGGAGTGTTTAAAACTGTTGCAATTCCACCAGCAAGTGCGTTCACAAAGCCATTCGGATCATCAAAACCTGCTCTTAAAATGTATTTATTTTCGTAGTATGATGTAAATCCTTCGGCAACCCAAAGGTTAGTGGTATAATTTTCGTTGTCATAATCAAACGGACCTAAGGCTACAGGACGTAAGCGTTTTACATTCCATAAATGGTGGTATTCGTGTGCAACCAAACCTAAAAAGCCCTTGTAACCAGCTTCTGTGCTATACGCATTTCTACTTGCACCTAATGTTGTGGAGTTTAAATGCTCTAAACCACCTCCACCACGTGCGAAATTATGAACAATAAATAAATAATACTTATTCGGATTTTCGCCATAAACTGCAGTTTCCTGTTCTACAATTTTAGCCATATCTACTTTAAGTTTTTCCTTATCGTAGTTACCGCCGCCATACATGGCAACTTCATGGCGAACGCCCGAAGCCATAAATTCAAATGTATCCTGGTTACCTACTTCAATCGGGCTATCATATAAAATGTCAAAATCGCTTGCTCTATAGGTAAATGTTTCGCCAGCAACTACAGGTAAGCCCGTAGAAACCTTACTCCAAGTGTTAAAAGGAATAATTTTTACAGTACTTGGCGATTTTATCATTCCCGCCGGGTGCATAAAAATTCCTGTTGGCGATAGAAATGCATGAGATTCATCGATAAAAGCTGTTCGAACCGAAATTTCGAAAGCATAAACACGATAATTAATTTTTATATCATTCGCCTTAGCCGAGAAAACACGCCAAATATTTTTTCTAACCTTTTCTACCTTTAATTTTTTGCCCGCAGCAGATGCTGTAAATCCTTCTACACTTTTTTCAAATTCACGTATCAAGTAAGAACCCGGTGTCCAAACCGGCATTTTAACATCGACATAATCTTTTGGCAAACCCGAAATGTTCATTTGTACCTCGGCATAATGCGCCTGAGGCTCTTTAAAGGAAACCTCGAAACCTATTTTTACTTGCGCCTTACCTGCCATAATACATGTTAGTAATACAACTAAACTTAAAATTGACTTTTTAATAAACATATAAATTGTGTTTTGCCACAAATTTATATTTATTGACGATGTTTTAATACGAAAAAAGAATTTGAGGTGTAAAATAATTATGACTTGTTAGGTTTCATTTCCAGTTATAAGCTTCTTATTGTTGATTGTACAAATAATCCATTATTCACAGATTATTGCCTCATATAAAAACCAATTTAGTAACATCCTTAATACAACAAATTGATGATTAAACTAATTGAATATTTTTACAGGCTATTCTTGAATAATTTTTAATTACAAGATGAAAAGACTACATACATACAAATGAAAAAAAGATATATTATTTACGTTGTTTTGGCTTTAGGTTTGGCCTATCTTATTTACTATCGAATTAATGCCAATAATAAATTAGAAGGCAAAGGTGGTGCTGCAGCCAGCACAGGTAAAGGAGGTAAGGATGGCAAAGCTGCACCAGCAATGACAGTTGAAGGTATTATTGTAAAACCATCTAAATTTGATAACGATTTAGAAGTGACTGGTGCTATCGAAGCAAACGAATCTGTTGTTTTAAAAAGCGAAGTTTCAGGCTTGGTAACCGGAATATTTTTTAAAGAAGGTACTTCGGTATCTAAAGGTGCTGTTTTAGTAAAAGTAAATGATAGAGATATTCAAGCACAATTGCAAGATGCACTTACCAAGCAAAAACTTTCTGGCACTAACGAAAGCAGAGCCAAACAGTTATTGGCTAAAGGTGCTATTAGTCAGGAAGAATATGATACTTCTCTTGCCGATTTGAAATCTTTTCAATCTCAAACCAATTTAATAAGAGCCCAATTGGCCAAAACTACCATTCGTGCACCTTTTAGTGGCAGAATTGGTTTACGAAGCATTTCATCGGGAACGTATTTAACTCCTGCTACTGTAATCGCGAATTTAGTAAGTACAAATCCGGTTAAAATTACATTTTCGGTACCCGAAAAATATGCTGGTCAGATAAAATTAGGTTCAGAAATCACATTTACCACCGATGGTTCATCAAAACAAAATACCGGTAAAGTTTATGCAATTGAGCCAGGTATTAACGCAGCAACTAGAACCTTACAAATTAGAGCCTTAGCTCCGAATGCAAATAATATGCTTTTGCCAGGTTCATTTGCTAAAATCAAACTGGCTTTAAACACATTAGAAGACGCTATATTAATCCCCAATGAAGCCGTAATACCAGTTTTGAAAGGTAAAATTGTTTACATCCAAAAAGATGGTAAAGCGCAAGAGGTTAAAGTAGAAGCTGGTACACGAACTGATGATCGCATTGTAATCACTTCGGGATTAAAAGTAGGTGATACCGTTTTAACAACAGGTTCTATGGCATTGAAAAAAGACGCTCCGGTTAAAGTTAATTTGGTTAAACAATAATTATGAGTATCTCAACCACGAGTATAAAGAGGCCGGTTCTTGCCATAGTTATGAACTTGCTGATTGTCCTTTTTGGGATAATTGGTTATAATTTTCTTGGCGTTCGCGAATATCCATCTATCGATCCAACTGTTGTATCGGTAAGAACATCTTACCCTGGTGCAAATTCCGATATTATCGAATCACAGATTACAGAGCCTCTGGAAAAATCCATTAACTCAATTGATGGAATCAGAAACATTTCTTCATCGAGTAACCAGGGAACGAGCAATATTACTATAGAGTTTAACTTGGATAAGAATATCGAAGAAGCAACAAACGATGTTCGTGATAAGGTTTCTCAGGCCGCAAGAACATTGCCTAGAGATATTGATGGTTTGCCAATTGTAAGTAAAGCTGATGCGAACTCTGATGCGATTTTATCAATGACTATCCAAAGTGATAAGAGAAACACGCTAGAATTGAGTGATTTTGCTGAAAACGTAATTGCAGATAGAATTCAAACCATTCCAGGAGTTAGTAGTGTTCAAATTCAGGGTCAGAGGAAATATGCCATGAGAATTTGGATGGACCCAAATAAGTTAAGTGCTTACGGATTAACATCTCAAGACATTGTAACTGCATTGGATAATGAGAATGTGGAGTTACCATCAGGCAAAATTACTGGTGCTACAACCGAATTAACTGTTAAAACTTTAGGTAAACTTACTAACGAAACAGAATTTAACAACTTAATTTTAAGAACCGATAGCAATCAGGTTATAAAGTTAAAGGATGTGGGTTACGCCGTTTTAGGGCCTGAGAATGAAGAAACCATATTACGCGAATCGGGCAGACCGATGGTTGCAGTAGCAATTATTCCTCAACCTGGTGCAAATTACCTGGATATTAGCAACGAATTTTACAAGCGATTTGATAAGCTTAAAGCAGATATCCCTCAGGATATAAAGTTAAAAGTTGCGCTAGATACCACATTATTTATTAAGCGTTCAGTAACCGAAGTTGCTGAAACCATCGGTTTATCACTGGTACTGGTAATTCTTATTATTTATTTATTTTTTAGAGATTGGGGAATTGCTTTCCGTCCGCTTATTGATATTCCGGTATCATTAATTTTCACCTTCTTTATCATGTATGCCTTTGGTTTTTCCATAAACGTATTGAGTTTATTGGCCATTGTATTAGCTACAGGATTAGTGGTTGATGATGGTATTGTAGTTACAGAAAACATATTTAAAAAGGTAGAAGAAGGCATGTCGCCATTTGAGGCTGCAATTAAAGGATCCAACGAAATTTTCTTTGCGGTAATTTCTATTTCAATTACGCTTGCTGCTGTATTTTTACCGGTTATATTTTTACAAGGTTTTGTTGGCCGATTGTTTAGAGAGTTTGGTGTTGTAATTGGTGCTGCGGTGCTGGTTTCGGCATTTGTTTCGCTAACATTAACGCCAATGCTGAATGCCTATTTAATGAAAAAAGGCGGACATAAACCATCCAAATTTTACAATTGGACAGAGCCCTACTTCGTTAAATTAAATGATGCTTACGAATCTAATCTGAATAAGTTCTTGGATAGAAGATGGTTATCGATACCAATTATTCTGGTTTGTATGGGTATGATTTTCTTATTTTGGAAGGTGTTGCCAAAAGAAACTGCTCCTTATGATGATAGAAGTGCCATAAATATAAATGTTACCACACCCGAAGGTTCATCATTTACTTACACGGATAAGTTCATCATGAAGATTAACCAAATGGTAATTGATTCTGTTCCAGAAAAAAATGTAAATATTACCATTACTTCACCTGGTTTTGGTGGCGCAGGTTCTACCAACTCCGGTTTTGTTCGTATGGGTTTGGTAAATCCCGAAGATAGAGAACGATCTCAGAAAGAGATTGCCGACATGCTAACTAAGATTACCAAAAAATATAGCGAAGGTAAAACGATTGTCAATCAGCAACCTACAATTTCTGTGGGTCGGCGTGGTGGTTTACCAATCAGTTATATTATACAGGCTCAAAATTTCGAAAAACTTAGAGAGAAAGTTCCATTGTTTATGGATGAGGTTAGTAAAAACCCAACTTTCACCGTTTCGGATGTAAATTTAAAATTTAATAAACCAGAGATTAATTTAACGATTGACAGAGATAAGGCCAAAAACCTAGGCGTTTCTATTTCTGCAATCGCACAAACCTTAAACTTAGGCTTAAGTGGTCAGCGGTTTTCTTATTTCTTTATGAATGGAAAACAGTACCAGGTTATTGGCCAGTTTGATAGAACCGACAGAAAAGACCCGTTAGATTTAAGTTCTGTATATGTGAGAAGCGATAATGGAACTTTGGTGCAATTGGATAACGTTGTAACAGCGAAAGAAGAAAGTAGTCCACCGCAATTATACCGTAACAATCGTTTTATTTCAGCTACAGTTTCTGCAGGTTTAGCACCGGGCAAAAGTATTGGCGAAGGTATAGATGCTATGGATGCAATTGCCAAAAAGGTATTAGATGAAAGCTTCTCTACAGATTTAAGTGGCGAATCGCGAGATTTTAAAGAAAGTTCGTCCAATACATTCTTTGCATTCGGTTTAGCATTGTTGCTGGTTTATTTGATTCTTTCTGCACAGTTCGAAAGCTTTAAAGACCCAATTATAATTATACTAACTGTGCCAATGGCGGTTGCTGGCGCATTTTTGTCGCTCTGGTTGTGTGGTCAAAGCTGGAATATTTTTAGCCAGATTGGTACCATTATGCTTATTGGTTTAGTAACCAAAAACGGTATTTTGATTGTAGAATTTGCCAATCAATTAAAAGAAAAAGGAGTAGCAATTCCAGAAGCCATACGAGAAGCATCTGTATCGCGTTTGCGCCCAATTTTAATGACCAGTTTAGCCATTGCAATTGGTGCATTACCCATTGCATTAGCCTTAGGTGCGGCAGCAAAAAGCAGAATGAGTATGGGTACAGTTATCGTTGGTGGTACAATGTTTTCTTTAATTTTAACACTATTTGTTATCCCAGCCATTTACTCGTACTGGGCAAAACCATACAAACCAAATAAAGATTTAAAAGAAGCAGAACGCTTTGAGCACGAAGCTTTAGAAGGAGCAAAATAAATAAAATGATTAAAAAAATTAAACTGCTTGTATTGCTTGTAAGCATTTTTTCTATGGCTGTAAAAGCGCAAGAAAAATTGACGCTACAAGAAGCCATTACCATTGCAATGCAAAATAATTACGATATAAAAATCGGTAAGAACAATGTTACTATAGCTAAAAATAATGCAAATATTGGCAATGCTGGCATGCTTCCAAATCTTGCTGCTACTTATTCAAATGGTGGAAGTATTCAAAACACTCGCCAAACACCTGCCACGGGTGCAGACAGAGTAATTACTGGAGCTAGAAGTACAAACAATGATATTGACGCAGATTTAAACTGGACTATTTTTGATGGTTTTACCATGTTTGCCAATTACGATAGATTAAAGGAGCTTCAAAAACAAGGTGAGATAAATTCGCGTTTGGCAATTTTAACCACAGTTTCTGATGTAATAACAGCCTATTACGATGTGGCCAGACAACAAAAATTAGTAATTGCAGCAGATAGTGCGATAGATATTTCTGTTTTCAGGGAAAAAATTGCCAAGACAAAATTACAACTGGGTCGTGGTTCTAAATTAGATGTTTTGACTGCACAGGTAGATTATAATACCGATACATCCAACTATTTACAACAAAAAAATGCGCTGCAGGTTGCCAAAGTGCGTTTAAATCAATTAATGGTTCGCAATGTAAATCTTACCTTTTCTGTTGATAATAACATAGATACAGACCAATCTTTGGTTTATAGCGAGCTTGCTGAATTGTCTGCTAAACAAAATCCAAATGTTCAAAATGCCTTTATAAACCAAAGGGTGGCTGCATTAAATTTAAAGGCAATAAAAGGTGCCAGATATCCCGTAGTAAGTTTAAACTCTGGCTACAGCCGAAACAATAGCACCAGTCCTACTGGCTTTAACCAAAAATTTGCTGCAAATGGTTTTACTTATGGTTTAACAGCCAGTTTGAATTTATTTAATGGTTTTTTACAGCGGCAAAATGAACGAAATGCTAAAATAGAGATAGAAAATTCTACACTTAACCTGGATAAGGCTAAACTTGATGTAAGCACACAATTGCTTACCGCTTATCAAAATTACAGCACTTATTTAGATTTGGTAAAGTTAGAGCAGAGAAATGTAGATATTGCAAAAGAGAATCTTGATATCACTTTAGCAAAATATCGCTTGGGTAGCATTGCACCATTAGAATTAAGGGAAGCCCAGCGAAATTCGATTGATGCTCAAAATAGATTTATTGAAATACAATATCAGGCAAAACTTGCAGAAATAACGCTAAAAGAAATTAGCGGAAATATTAACTTATCCAATTAATTTTTATATTTATTGCTATGATACTTGTTGCAGATAGTGGCTCATCAAAAACCGATTGGATGGGTTATTTGAATGGCGAAACCATTAAGTTTGATACTCAAGGAATTAACCCATATTTTTTAAATGAGCAGGATATTAGTCGCATAATTTTAAAAAACGAAGTTATAGCTCCTCTGGCTAAAGATGTAAAAGAGATTTATTTTTTTGGTGCTGGTTGTTCATCACCCGATAAGCATGAAGTTGTATCAAATGGTTTATCGGCAGTATTTACAAATTCCTTTATTTCAGTAGAGCATGATTTACTTGGCTCTGTTTATGCAACTTGCGGCGATACAGAAGGCTTGAATTGTATTTTAGGCACTGGTTCTAATATTTGCTACTTCGATGGTAAAAAAATACATGAAGGGCACCACGGTTTAGGCTATGTTTTGGGTGATGAAGGCTCGGGAACATTTTTTGGCAAAAAAGTACTATTAAGCTATTTGTACAAAAAAATGCCGGTAGAATTGGAAGCAGAATTTAAAAAAACCTTCCCTGCTGAAAAGGAACAGATAATAACCAATGTATATCAAAAACCTTTTCCAAATATTTATCTGGCTGGATTTAGTCGGTTTTTAGCAAATAATCACGAACATTCTTTTATTCACGATATCTTAAAAAAAGGATTTCAGGAATTTGTTGATACAAATGTTAAAGATTATCCTAACTATAAAAACGTTCCCTGCCATTTCGTTGGCTCTATTGCTTATTATTATCAAGATGTTTTAAAAGCTGTGTTGGCTGAAAATGGCATTACCGTTCGTAAAATTCTGCAAAAACCAATTCAAGATCTTTATAACTTTATTTTGCAAAAAGAAGGTATTGTAAAGCAATCTGTGTAAGCAATACTATTTCAGTAAAGGACCTTTGCTAGAACTGATTTGCCTAAGATTTGTACATACCTCGGAAATAAGCAAATTGTTTGACAATAAATAATTATTAAAAAGATATAAACTAAACATTAATCATTTTGTTATAATTACAAAGCGTATAAGGCGCTTATAGAATATGAAGAGAATACTGGTAGTTGATGATGATATTGAGGTTTTAGAAACCATACAATTAATACTTGAAATAGGCGGATTCAAAGTTTCGGCATTAAATAATGGTGAAGATGTATTTAATCGGATAGAAAGCTTTAATCCAGATTTAATATTACTTGATATTTCTCTGGGACACATTGACGGTCGTGTACTGTGCGAACAACTAAAATCAATCGAAAGTACTTCACAAATACCCATTTTATTAATTTCTGGTTTGTATGACCCGAAAGATTTTACAACTCTAAATTATGGTCAGGTAGATTTTCTATCTAAGCCATTTCAAATGGATGTTTTAATGAAAAAGATTAGCAAAATACTTTCTTTGGAACAAGATGAAACTTATCTAATGAATTAGTCATCTTAGAAATATAAACAGGAGCCAAAAAATAGAGATGTTTTTTGGCTTCTTTGTTTAATCAATAATGCATGAAATATTTACAGATGAGCATAGGCTTAATTTAATAAACCCAATTGCAGCGGCAGCCCCCGATTTTTTCTATCGGGGCTATAGCGTAAAGTGGGACTAACACTAATTAAAAAACAGGTTTTGCTTTCCAAAAATTTTTAAAAATCAGTTCATTGATTATAAAAAATTAAAACCTTAACAAATTACTTCATTACCCCCATCCGAAATTAACCTCTAAACTATTGCTGTCATTTTGGCAAATAAATTGATTTGGAACAACCCTTGATATGCACGTTGTAGATTAAACAATTATTTACAATATGAGCATACAAGAAAAAGGAAATATTTCGATACACACAGAAAATATTTTCCCGATAATTAAGAAGTTTTTATACTCTGATAACGAGATTTTTCTTCGTGAGTTGGTTTCTAACGCTGTAGATGCGGTTCAGAAAATTAAAAGACTGGGTTCATTAGGTCAGTTTAACGGAGAAATTGGTGCGCCTTTGGTTCAGGTTGCTGTAGATAAAGAAGCAAAAACTATAACCATTAGTGATAATGGATTGGGTATGACTGCCGAAGAAATCAAAAAATACATCAACCAAGTTGCATTTTCTGGCGCAAGCGAGTTTGTAGAAAAATTTAAAGATGCTAAAGATGCCAATGAAATCATAGGTAAATTCGGTTTAGGCTTTTATTCTGCTTTTATGGTTTCGGATTTAGTAGAAATTCAAACCTTATCATATCAAGATGGTGCAGAACCAGCTCGCTGGATTTGTGATGGTAGTACAGAATTTGAAATTACTGAAGGCACGAAAACCACACGTGGAACTGACATTATTTTGCATGTAAATAAAGATTCTGAAGAGTTTTTGGAAGAATCTAAACTGCAGGAAATTTTAAACAAATACGCTAAGTTTTTACCTGTTCCGATTAAATTTGGTACCAAAACAGAATCGGTAGAAGATGGTGTAGATGAAGAAGGAAAAGCGAAATTTAAGGATGTAGAAGTTGATAACATTATCAATACCACCAATCCGATTTGGGCTAAAGCACCGTCAGAGTTAACAGATGAAGATTATTTAAGTTTTTACCGCGAATTATATCCTTTTAGCGAAGAGCCATTATTTTGGATTCACTTAAACGTAGATTATCCATTTAATTTAACCGGTGTGCTGTATTTCCCTAAGTTGAAAAACGACTTTGAAATGCAACGCAATAAAATTAAATTATACTCTCGCCAGGTTTTTATAACCGACGAGGTTAAAGATATCGTTCCTGAATTTTTGATGTTACTGCATGGCGTTATCGATTCACCAGATATTCCATTAAATGTATCGCGTAGTTTCTTACAAGCTGATAGCAATGTGAAGAAAATTAACAGCTACATTACTAAAAAAGTGGCCGATAAATTAGGTGAGCTTTTTATTAAAGACCGTAAATCTTACGAAGATAAATGGAAAGACATTGGCATGTTCGTTAAATACGGAATGATTAGCGAAGATAAATTTTATGATAAAGCAAAAGATTTTGCATTAGTTGGAAATACAAAAAATGAGCTTTTTACTTTGCCAGAATACAAAGAAAAAGTTTCGCCTTTGCAAACAGATAAAAACGGTTCGGTAGTTTATTTGTACACCAATGATGCTTCAAAACAAGATGCTTTCATTCAATCGGCAAACAAAAAAGACTACGATGTATTGGTTTTAGATTCGCCTATTGATAATCACTTTATTAATCAATTAGAGCAAAAACTAGAAAAAACTTCTATAAAACGAGTGGACTCAAGCGTTGCTGATAAATTAATCGAAAAAGATGAAGTTAATGAGCATGTATTAACTGAAGATCAGGTTAAAGAAGTAACTACAATTTTCGAAAAAGCCATTACAAAACCAGGTATGCAAGTGGAAGTTGTAGCTCTACATCCTGAAGAATTGCCCGTTACCATTACCATGGATGAATTTATGCGCCGCATGAAAGAAATGGCTGCAATGGGTGGCGGAATGAATTTCTATGGCCAAATGCCTGATAACTACAAAGTTGCTATAAACGGAAACCATAAATTGGTTAGCAAAATTTTAAAAGCCGAAGGACAAGAGCAAAGTGATTTAGCTAAACAAGCTATAGATTTAGCTTTGCTTGCGCAAGGAATGCTTACAGGAGCAGAACTAACAGCCTTTGTGAGCAGAAGTGTTGAGTTAATTTAATTAATAACTCAGATTGGTTTAAAAAATAAAAGTCCCGATTTGCATCGGGACTTTTTTATATCAACAAATTGATTTCTTAACTGGCAATGTTTTCTTTAACATTGAAATAATCTTTATGCTCTTCTAACATTTTAGCAATAGTTGCTGCTTTGGTATCTTTAATATTAAAAACGAAAAGAGGTTCTTGGTTTTTCTTGCTTCTAATAATTTTTTCTGTGTAGAAACGATACTCTAAGCCATTTGTTAATAAACCATATTTAGCTTTAGTTTTTCTAAAATACTTTGATAAACGAGAATCGTTAATATCTAAACTATCTTCATGGTGTTTACATTCAACAAGTATGGCAGGTTCACCATCTTTCATAATGGTATAATCAACCTTTTTACTTTTTTTAATTCCAAAATCCAAAACAGCTTCCGATTGTACTTCAGAAGGATTGAAGACATCATAACCTAAAATCTGAATGAATGGCATAACTAAAGCATTTCTTGTCAAATCTTCAGACTGAACTTGAGGAAGCATTTTCTTGATTCTTACGGCAAATTCACCGATTTCGTCTTTAAGTTCCATGATAGTATTTTTTTGGTAAATGTGTGTGTAATCTTACTAGCAATAAATATGTTATTCTAACCTAAATCAATTCTAATTTGCATTTCATCTTCTACTTTACCCAAGTATGTATGGCCTGTTAAGCTTATTTACAGGCTACACAAACGATGGGTAGGTAGATGATTTAATAATTGAAAGCACAATATTTTTTAATGATATTGGACATAACAATTATGTGTTTTTGGCAAACAATAATAAAGATTAAAAAATAGCTTTTAGTTGTTGCATTTTTTACATCAACCTGCCAGAATATTACATCAAAACCGTTTTAGTAAATGGTAGAATCCGATAATGTTTTTTTTTCGACTGATAATAAAAAGGAATTCTTTTTTTAGCTAACTTGCATTCAAATCATACCAAACACACTTAGTACACATCATGAATTTAAAATGCGTTGTTATTGACGATGAACAACATGCTATTGAGGTATTAACTGACCATATAGCTGAGATGCCGGGGTTAACTGTGTTTAAAACCTTCACAAGCCCTGTGCAAGCCCTAACTGAAATTAGTGTTGGAGATGAGATTGATTTGTTATTCATGGACATAGATATGCCAGGAATTAACGGATTGGACCTTGCCAAAAACATTAGAGAAAAAGCAAAATACCTTATTTTTACAACTGCACATCCCGATTACGCATTACAAGCATTTGATGTACAATCAGACCAATATCTGCTTAAACCCATTTCGTTTGCAAAATTTGCCTTAGGGATAGATAGAATTTTGAAAAAAGAAGCAAATAATGCTAAAAATTCAATGAAAGAAGCTGACCAGGTTGCAGCCTTGTATATTAAGGGCGACCATAAATATGCTTTCTCGAATATTTTGATAGATGATATTTTATATATCAGGGCTTTGCAGAATTACATTCAGATAATTACGAAAACCGAAACCAACACAACTTATCTTACTTTAAAAGAAATTGAAAAGGCTTTAGAGAATCACGCATTTATTCGCGTAAACAAATCAAATATCGTTGCTAAAGCTGCCATTAAGAAAGTAGATGGCAATATTATTAGATTGGTTAATAACGAAATGATTCAGATTGGAGAAGGCTATAAAGAAGCTTTTTTCGCCTATATACAAAGTAGTTTATTAAAATCTGGTAGAAGTTAAAACTACTTGTTAAAGATATTAGACATTGAAGAATTAGTAATCAAAACTGTATTAGCAGTAGGATCAGTACTAAAATTATTTTGAGCTTTAATATTTTTGTAAACAAATGCTGTATTCTTTTTCAATTTATTAGAGTTCCGAGATTTCATAGTGCTATTTATTAAAAAAAATTGATATTCTTATTAAGTGTAAAATTATTTATTGAAAATATTTGACATTGAAGAGTTAGTGATTAAGACTGTGTTTGCAGTTGGATCTGTACTGAAGCTATTTTGACCTTTTACATTTTTATAAACAAATGCAGTGTTCTTTTTTAATTTGCTGATATTTTGAGTTTTCATATGATTATTTGTTGAAGATGTTAGACATTGAAGAGTTAGTGATCAAGACTGTATTTGCAGTTGGATCAGTACTGAAGCTATTTTGACCTTTTACATTTTTATAAACAAATGCAGTGTTCTTTTTTAATTTGCTGATATTTTGAGTTTTCATATGATTATTTGTTGAAGATGTTAGACATTGAAGAGTTAGTGATTAAAACTGTATTTGCAGTTGGATCTGTACTGAAGTTATTTTGACCTTTTACATTTTTAAAAACAAATGCAGTGCTCTTTTTTAATTTGCTGATATTTTGAGTTTTCATATGATTATTTGTTGAAGATATTAGACATTGAAGAGTTAGTGATTAAAACTGTATTTGCAGTTGGATCTGTACTGAAGTTATTTTGACCTTTTACATTTTTAAAAACAAATGCAGTGCTCTTTATTAATTTGCTGATATTTTGAGTTTTCATATGATTATTTGTTGAAGATATTAGACATTGAAGAGTTAGTGATTAAAACTGTGTTTGCAGTTGGATCTGTACTGAAGTTGTTTTGACCTTTTACATTTTTAAAAACAAATGCAGTGCTCTTTTTTAGTTTAGTTGTGTTTTGCGTTTTCATGTTATATAATATTGTTGCCGTTAAATATTGTTGTTTCGATTAACTGATGTAAAGGTGCAGCGAAAAATGAATCAGCTAGAAATTTTTACACAAACCCGCTATTTTTACAGATAAAACCCTAGTTTTAGTAGATAAAACACATTTAAATGAACATTCTTAATTTAAAAACCTGGTATAACCGAAATCATATTCACATAAAAGCATGGTTCTTTTTCATACTTTATGACGCGTTTATAACAGGTTTAATTACCCAGAAATGGGGAACATTCGAAAATTACTTTTTACACTATTTGCTAAATATTTCTCTATTCTATTTTCATGCTGCAGGAATAAGAAAAATTTTATCCAGAAATTTCAAGTATAAAATTTGGTTAATTCTTCCATTCGTAGCATTAGAATTGTTGATATATTATTCATTAGCCTATCCTATTGATTATTTGGTATTCATTGTTATTGACCATGGCGATCCAAATAAGCTAATATTTAATAGCCTGTATGTGTTAAGAGTATCATGGAGAGCGATATATTTTATTGGTTTCAGTACAGGATACGTTTTCCTATTAAATTCAGTAATAGAAAGAAAAAGAGTACAAAAGCTTGAAAGACAAAACCTGGTTGATACCATAGAAAAACAAGCTCTAGAAAATGATTTGGTACAATCTCAAAATAACTTTTTACGTAGCCAAATTAACCCACACTTCTTGTTTAATACCTTAAATTTTATTTATAACGATGCAAGAAAGAAGGCACCATTAGCTGCAGATGCAATAATGAATCTTTCGGAGATGATGCGTTATGCGCTCAAAAGACCAGAAGCTTCAGAGTTGGTTCCGTTAAGTGAGGAAGTAGAACAAATTGAACACCTTATTAACCTACATAAATTGCGTACTGCCAATACCATCAATTTCAATTTAGAAATAGAGGGTGATTTATTTGGCATTCGTTTCCCTCCGCTTATATTATTAACACTAGTAGAAAACATGTTTAAACACGGAAATATAGCACATTCTACACAACCGTCAATTGTAAAGATAAACTACGACAAAACGAGTTTAAGCATCACTACCATCAATATGATTAATGAGGTTAAAAAGAAGGAGTTAGAAAGCCACCATGTAGGTTTGGAAAATATAGACAAACGCTTAAACAACTTTTTTAAAGACAAATATTCGTTTAAATTTTATAAAGATGATATCAATAGATATTTCACGGAAATAAAAGTTGAAATTGATAACCCGTTGGCAGGATTAAATTAGACTTTATTCATTGCGTTTCTACGTTGTACATCTTTTAGCAAAAAATAATAAATAACCATTTCATGTGTACGTTGGTCTTTATTGAATAAACGATTAACATACATATGCAACAAATCGCTAAACAACTGAACTCTTCTGGTGCCTTCACAGGCCTTTAAAATTTCAATAAATGATTGCTGAAAACTAACGAATGCTGCATTTTGCTTTTCGTTTAATTCCTCAGCATCTGCTTTTCGGTAAATTTGATATTGAGCATTTATTTTCTTGAAATCAGCCGGCTCCAAATTATGCTCGGTGTTAAATGAATCAGACATGGTTTTAATCACATTGGCAAAAATTTGATTGTCGAACAATTCAGAACTTTGCAACACTTCTATCAAATCAGCAACTATTTTATACTTAGCATTAGCAGAAAATTGGGTTTCTAAAAGCGCTAAAACGAATTTGCTGTCAACCGAAAAATGACTTTCAATTTTCTCTATCAAATCGTTACCATATCGATGTGTTTCTCTTTTATAGGTGCGAAGCTGTAAATCAGAAATCAAGCCTGCGTTCAAATCTTCTTCCAAATAATCTGCAAAAGCAGTCGTCAATTCTTGTCCATCTTTAATATCATTTAATAGAAATCTTACCCGCAAATGGTAACCATTCTCATTATATCTAATAAAGAACCAGCTCTTTATTTTCAATTTATGATTTTCCAGAAAAGCAGCTATCGGTCCACTCAACAATAAATCAGAGCGTTGTTGGTGACAATAAATTTCAAAATATAGCCATTCCTTTCCAGGAGGAAAGATTTGCACTACATCAGTTTTGGACTCATCATCATGCTCAAAGCCATCGTAAATTTTTTCTTCGTGGTAAAGGTTCAGTATAAACTGTGCCAAGTATGGCTTTCCACTTTCATCAACTACAACACTACTTTCTGGCAGTATAACCTCTTCGAGATAAACAGTATTTTGTTTATGCATGTATTGGATAAAGGCATTTATATCAATATCATTATCTCGCTCAAAACATAAGGTTTGATCTGATAAACCAGCTTTAAAGTACTTGCTAACGCCAATTTTATTTAGGTATTCAATACATTCGGAAACAGCAAATTTAACAATATTTTCCTTTTTAATTTGCCATTTTTGCTGAGAAAGTACGATATTTTGATACTGAACTTTTGGGTAATACGGTAATTCAGGATATAAATTTTCTATAAAAAATGAGAGGTTTGTTTGAACATTTTGATGTTGTAAATCGCATAGCAGTCTGAAAACAGACAAATCTGACCTGGAATAATTATAGGCAGAAGCCATCCGCGGAACTATTCTTTTATTTAGTTTTTTCGATCGCAATATCACTTCACTACCTTGAATGGAGAGCATGACATCATCAATTGTGATGGGGTCTTCAGATGTATCGAAATTTAAAATAGATAATTGCTTACCATAAACCAGCTTACGCCTGTTAATATTATCTACATTCGTTTCAACCATGTATGCCACATCGAAAAACAAAACATCCGGGTTGGCTGCTTGCTCTAGCTTTGCTATATTTTTACAATGCTGAAAAACTTTATCACTTGCCAAAGTGAATCGCCCGCTAAGCGCATTTGCTGTACTACCACCTGTTTGATCAACATAGATTGTTTCGTCGGCAATAGACATTAACATGCTGAAAGAATTGGGTATTTTGGTTGCATTATCCGCCAAAGGAAGATTCAGCTTGTCTAACCGGATTACTTCTTTTGAAATGAAGCCCTTAGATTCTAATAGTTTTTTAAAGTTTTCCTTTAAGTTGTTTGTTGAATTATCCTTTTTATTTTGCTTGCCATAAAACTGAGCTACAAAATCATCACCTTGATTAGCTTGCTCCAATTCATCATATCCAATTCCCATTTCGGGGTCTAAGGCTAATGAAAGTGGGATTTCCTTCTGCTCAAATTTTTTCCTGAATTTATTAATAAACTGTGTAAGTGCATCTCTACCTTCAATTGGTTGCAAATACTGCATAAAATTAATTAAGCCCGGGATATTATTGAGTAGTTTCTCATCAATTCCACCAGAAATCACTTTTCGTTCAGCTATTAAATATTTTGGCATATCGATATCTTTTTCGATGCCAATACGTTGAAAATAATCCTCACCAATAATATTTGGGTCATTATCGCTGAGCAAGAGTTGGAAAGAAAGCATATCCTCCAGCAAAGAGAAAATTTCTTCTCTACTATCCAGAGGATTTAGCTTTTCTATAAGCTCGGTAACTGTAATTGGCACTAAACATGCTTCTAAAATCTGAATAACAAATTCATCTTTATCTATTTCTGCCAACTCAAATAATCCATCAGTACAGGCAATATACCGGATACTGGAAGTTGTAAAATAATATGAGCTATTTGCAAAGAGCAAGCAATTGCTTTTAAGTAAATCGGCTAAAGAAAAATTTAGGCTATTTTTATAAGGCCAATCTATAAATTTGTGAACAGTTTGATCTTCCTGAACAACAATTTTTGTTTCTGAAGGATTAAATGCAGCATTTAGAATGCTAAAACCGGCAAAAGTTCCGTAAGGTGTTGATCTAAACTTTGCTCTGTTATAATATTTCCAAATGGTAAAAAAAACCTTCGATGGTAGTAAAGTCAATTCTTCTGCAGTTACATCTTTAATTGTTTGATAAAAGGCATCTGAAGAAATTGAAATGGCAGCCTTCAAGTCATCCCAGCAATCTACCAGTGTTGATTTATAAGAGAATTTAGGTGTTCTAAAAACTACGTCGGGATATATTTTTACTTTCATGAAAGGGAATGAGTAGCGAAAATTACAAAGATTAATTTAATACCATAGAATTAAACGGCGTAAATATGATTTTAAAACGCTAGCCAAAATCTAAGTCAAAAAAAAGCCTCGCAAAATCATTGCAAGGCCCATAGTATCATATGTATCTTATTTTATCAGGTTGTACAATTCATCTAATTTAGGTGAGAGTACAATTTCTATCCTTCTATTTTTACTTCGCCCATCTGCACCTGTATTTAACCCAAGTGGTTGAAATTCACCTTTACCAGTTGCTGTCATGCGCACACTTTCTACTTTTTCAGTCTCTGTTAAATAACGAACAACAGATGTAGAACGCAATACACTTAAATCCCAGTTATCTTTTATCTGCCCGAGATTATTAACTTTTTGATTATCTGTGTGACCTTCGACAGCGATATTAATTTCAGGCTGCTCCTCTAAAACTTTTGCTAGCTGAGCTAGTGCTTTTTTACCATTTTCATCAATAACTATACTTCCTGATGGAAATAATAGTTTATCCATTAATGACACGTAAACTTTGCCGTTTTTGATATCAACCGTTAAACCACTTTTTGTAAATCCAAGCAAAGCTTGTTGCAATTTCTCTTTTAATTGATTTGTTGCTTCATCGCGTTTACGCAAAACTTCTTCAACCTCTTTCAATCGCTGTTCTCTTGCAGCTAAATCACCAGATAGCTTGGTAATTTCGCTTGAACTATTATTTTTAAGTTTGCTATAATTCGCGTTTACATCATTAAATCTGCTCTGTAAATCACGAAGATCTTCTGCAATTAAAGTTGTATCCTTTTTTAACCTTTTAACCTCGTCTTCTAAATTTTCTATTTTAATCTGTCCTTCACTAAATGCAGTATATAAAGAATCCTTGGTACCCAACAACGCTTTGTATTTTTTTGGAGAAAGGATTACGCAAGACGAAAATGTGGAGGCTAGAAGTAAAACTGCAAAAGCTAGAAAGGTATTTTTCATATTTTAATTGAATAACGATGTTCTTAATTGATAATTATACTATATTTTTTTAAACCTATTAGATTTAGACATCTATAGCATTGCGTAAAAATGCAACTAAAGGACTAACCGTTGTGAAAGAAGTTACTAACTTATTAACGAGTGTTGGCTTAAAAAATTCTTCATCATTAATGCTCATCGATGCTTCGAAGCTTTTGAGTTTTAAATATTCTATATTAGGATCTGCGGGGTCGTAGCCTTTAGGCGCATTTTTCAAAGCAGAACCGGTACCTAATTTGAAATTATTTTTAAAGTCTCTATTGTTTATAATATCCTTAAATTCATCAATATTATAATCAATCTCCTGGCGAATTAACTTAACATGTGGTGGTTCTGGCATCCAATAACCGCCGGCGATAAAGCTTTTTCCAGGTTGGATGTGTAAATAATAACCAGGTTCATTACTCCCCTTTGTTTTAGAAGAGAACCAAATACCGAAATTATTTTTGTAGGGGTCTTTATTTTTACCAAAGCGAACATCTCTGTAAATTCGCATTACACATTTTTTTGGGTCTGTATCTGAAGATATCAGAGGATCAATTTTAGAAAGTTCAGGGATTATCTTAGCAACAAGCTCTAATACATCTTCTTTAGCTTCTTCATATTTTACTTTGTTTTCAGCAAACCATTCTCTATTGTTATTTTCAATAACGTTTTTTAAAAAAACGAGCGTTTCTTTCTTTAACATCTTCAAATATGGATTTTTATAAAAGCAAAGGAGCCGAATTACTAAGGAATATCGTAATAAGGTTTGTATTTGATATTAGGTGATAAAACGTGGAGCAGAATAATCCTGGAGTATCTATAATTAAATGGCGACATGATAAAGCAGCCAGCAAAAATAACAATTAAATAAGTCCAGAATGTGTTGTCTTCTAATGCACCAACCAGTAAATAAATTATAAAACTTACCACCAGCATTTCGATTACATTCATTGCATAACTAACATACATAGCGGCATAAAAGTAGCCTGGCTCTATTTCAATTCTTTGTCCGCAACGAGAACAAATTTCTTTGGTATGTTGAATATTGAAACCATACATGGTACCCGTAAAAACATCTCCTCTGCGGCAATGCGGACATTTAGCATGAACAATTGCATACAGTTTTGAGGCTTTCTTGGCCATGCTTAGTTCATATTAATCGGTCTGGATTTCATATTGAGATGAACATTCTTTTTACGGTATTTTTTGTACCATAAAATTCCAACCGCTGTAAATAATAAATATGGAATAGCCAAAAGGTATAAAACCCCAGTATTTAAACCAGCAGCTTGTGTATTTCCATTTTTAACACCTTGCTCGGCGTTGATGGTACACATTGCACATTGAGCATTAACTTCAGTAACAACTGTAAATATTAAAGCAACAATAATTAAGATATAAAATGCCTTTTTCTTCATCATAACAAATATAAGTATAAACGATGCTAAGCGTTTAAAAATTATGTCATAAAAAACTCCAATTACACAATACTTTTGTATTCTAATATTGGTAATAAGGAGATATCATTAAGTAAACAACTACGCCTGTAACAGCTACATAAAGCCACAATGGAAATGTAATTCTTGCAATTTTTTTATGCTTATCAAATCTTTCTGCCAATGCCCTAACATAGGTTACCAACACAAGAGGAATAATTGCTATTGATAAGAGAATATGCGTAAGCAATATGAAAAAATATACATATTTAATAGCACCATCTCCTCCAAATTTTGTTGAAGGTGTTGTCATGTGATAAGCAATGTACATCACTAAAAACAACAACGAGCAACCAATTGCAGCCTTCATTAAATTTTGATGAAGTTGCACTTTACCGTTTTTAATCGCTCTTACCGCTACAATTAAAATTAAAGCTGTTATACCATTAATAGTTGCATAAATTGGCGGAAGAAATGGAAGTGGACTCACATCTACGCCCAAATCTTTCAATTTAACCATAAATAATACGGCTACTGCAACTGGTATAAAAATAGATAATATAATTATCCAGATGCTGTATTTTTTCTCTATTGATTTATTTTCCATATACCTCAAGGTTTATTCTTAACAGGGATATTAATTACCTTCCGTCTTTCAGATTTCTTAAATCTTCTGCAACCAAAACTTTAATTTCATCATCAAGCTTAGCTAGAGCATCGGCATTGGTCGCTTCATAGTAACCTCTAATTCTATGTTGATTATCAAGCAAAACGATTTGATTACCATAAATAAATTTAGATTTACCAGCCTCTTCGTGATAGATCATATCAAGCATCAATCCTTCTCGAATAAGAGGATACACAATTGAACTATCGCCACTCAAAATATCCCACTTTCCAGATTTTGCCTTTAGATTATTTGCTAAAGGTTTGATATTTGAAGGATTATCTTTCGGATCTACAGATATACTAAGAAAACGAATTAATGGATTTCTTTCGTAACCTTCAGCAATCTTCTTAACGTTTTCATTAACATCCTTTAGTGGGCTATCTTTGTAAAATAAATTAATGACAACTATTTTACCCTTTAAAGAGGTCCAATTAACAGTTTCATTTATTTGGTTTACCAAACTAAATTCAGGTACAGTGTGGTAAATTGTATCAGGTATTTTTTTTCCCCTTTTGGTGTGATATGTTTTCGCAACAATTTTTTCTCCAAAAATTGGTAAACTTTTGTATCGATTTTTAGCAAAGTGCGGCAAAAGGTAGAAAAATAAAAATCCCGGTATAGCTAATATGCTTACCAGGATTAATGATTTTCTTATTGAGAATGATCTCATGAATGAGTTGCCATGTGAATATTTAAAAAGCCACCTTCAATTAGCATTAAAACAATAAAGTATATAATAAAAATGAATGATACTGTAAGTGCTAATTGCAGTCCGAGTTTTTCAAATTTCAGGTGCATAAAATACGCTACGATATAAAATGCTTTTACTAATGTTAAGGCAATATATAAGTAGTTTCCTACATGCTGTGGAATATGGCCGCCAGGAATTGCCCAAAGTGCTATTATAAATTCAATAGCTGTAATTAAAGATAAGATTCCTGCTACTTTCCAGATTTTTGATTTACTCATACCTGAATGCTCATCGTGTTCGTGACCTTCAGCTGTATGTGAATGTTGTTCTGACATATTAAATATTTTTACAAATGAAAATTAAACCAAATAGAAGAATGTAAATACAAACACCCAAACTAAATCAACAAAGTGCCAATATAAACCAACTTTTTCTACCATTAAATAATGACCTCTTTTTTCGAAAGTTCCATTGATTGTCATTACTAAAATAATGATGTTAATTAAAACACCAGTAAATACGTGAAAACCGTGAAAACCAGTAATGGTAAAAAATAAGTTTGAAAACTGTTGTGCTGAAACTAACGAAACCTCACCGGTAAATAAATGATGTAAAGTCTCAACTGGCGGAATTTTACCCCAACCAAATCCTTCGTGGAAAAGGTGAGTCCATTCTAACGCTTGACAGCCTAAGAACATAAAACCACCAATAATGGTTGCAATCATCCATCCTATAACTTCTTTTTTAGCTCTACGATGACCAGCTTCTACAGCCATAACCATTGTTACAGAACTTAAAATTAGTATAAAAGTCATAATACCCACAAAAACAAGTGGAGCACCGCTATCTTTTAAACCTGGTATAGATTGAAAAACCAAATCCGGATCAGGCCATTCTGATTTAGAAAAGCGTTGAGCGCCGTAATAGATCAATAAAGACGAAAATGTAAAAGCATCTGATAAAAGGAAAAACCACATCATGATTTTACCATATTCTACCGACCAGGGAGAACGACCACCGTTCCATGGCCCGGTTTTAACTTGATCTAATTGTGATACTGAATTCATTGCAAATAGTATAATAGTTTGTTAACAAATTTAACGGTTCAAAAGTAAAAAAACATACAGATATATCCATAATATATCTATAAAATGCCAAAAAATAGATGTGATTTCCATGCGGAACCTATTTTTTGCCAAAGGGATATTCCTGTAACTTCCAGCTAAACTACTGGAAATAAAGCCTAAACCAGCAATTATATGAAATAAGTGCATCAAAGGAACAACATAAATAAAGGAAATTGCAGCATTATTTCCAACCATTGTTGCCCCTGTATTAACCATACTATTCCAAGCGACAAACTGCATGCAGCCAAAACCTAAGGCTAAAATAACCGTTAGCCACAGCATTTTCCTCTGCAAACTAAAGTTTAACTTTTTTAGCGCTCTGGAAGCAAGTGTGAGTGTTACACTACTTGCTATAATTAAAAGAGTACTGTATATAAATGCATCGGGCAAAACTAGGCCGTGTCCCTTACCTTTTGATGCTGCAAATACCAAATAATAACTGGTAAAGCCACCAAACATAATTGTAGATGATACAACAAAAAGCCATACAATAAACTTTTTAGGCTTCGGGTCGAATATATCTTGTGTGTTTTCCATTGATAAAACCATATTAATTATTTTGCTATGAAATCAAACATTAATACCAGCTGTACAGCTGGTATATAAAAAAAAGAACAGAACATAACCTTCTTCGCATCAGCCAATTCTCTGTTCATTAATAACTTAAAAGCCAACCAGCTAAATGTTACACCTGCAATAATTGATAAGCCAGTAATATAATAACCTCCAAAGCCATAAAACGTTGGCAAGAGACTAACCGGGATTAATATTAATGTACTTACAAAAGTAAATAAGGCAGATGTTTTATCTTTCTTTTTAGTTGGCAGTAATCTAAAACCTGCTTTTTTATAATCTTCATCTAAAACCCAGGCAATGGCCCAAAAATGTGGGAATTGCCATACAAACTGAATCAGAAATAAGATAACAGCAATTTTATAATCTATATCTAAAAACAAATCTGCTTTTAAACTACCAAAAGCAGCCAAATATCCGATAAGTGGTGGTAAAGCTCCAGGTATTGCACCAACAAAAACTGCTATTGGCGATTTTCTTTTCAAAGGCGTGTAGGCAAATGCATAAAGCAAAATAGAGAACACAGATAGTAAACCTGTTTCTAGATTCAATTGCCCTAATAACCATGTTCCTAAAAAAGCCATAAAAATACCGAGAACTAAACCTTGCCCTGTGGTCATTCTTCCAGCAGGCATTGGACGATCTTTTGTACGTGTCATTAACTTATCCAAGTCAACTTCAATAATTTCATTAAAACAATTCGCTGCAGCTGTTACTAAAAATCCTCCAACAATAAGTATAAACCAGTTCCCCCAGTCAATGGAAGGTATGTGTCCTCTACCAAGTTGCATTTTCTGCCCAATTAAAAATGAAATTGATGCAGAGAAAACCACCGTAAACGATAGCCTGAATTTCACAAGTTTAGAAAAATCTGAAAAAAATTGTTTCAACCTTCTTATTATTATTGTTTATATGTACTTGTGCGATAAACCAGCAAGTACAAATAATATTGTAAACTAAATAGCAATGTTGCAAATAATATATGCACTGCTTGTGCAACTGGTGGTAAAGATAAATATGCTAGTGCAAATCCACTTAAAAGTTGTAATAGCAATGTTAACAAGATAAATCTCGCAGTTAGCAATGGTGCTGCCTTTCCACTAAACCTATCTATTACCATTTTATAAATAATGCCATTTGTTATAATTACCAAAATGGCTAAATCTCTATGATAGTTAAAAACGTTACCAACTTTTTGAATCCAGGTTTCTCTTCCATTCAACAGAAGCGATTTTGCAATCATATCTACACTTTCCCTAACTTCTGCTCCCAGAATAATCTGTGCTATACTTACTAGTATGGTAAAAAATAAAAACCCCTTTAGCCACAATATTCTGTACATAATTACCGAGCGTTCCTTATGTAATTGCTTTGCATAACTATAGGTGTAAATGGATATTGCCAAAATAAGCAAGGCTATCAACATATGTGCTGTAACCACCCATTGTGTTAAATTAGTTGAGACCACAAATGCACCTAACCATGCCTGCAAAACAATAACAAATACGTTAAGAATACTTAATATTAATATTCGCTTTGCAGTCTTTCTATATACAAACGCAAAAGCTGCAGTTAGCAACATAAAAATACCTGCAAAAACACCAATCAAACGATTTAAGTATTCAGTCCAGGTTTTAGCAGGATTAAATTCCTCTGGTAATGTAATGGCTTTATCGTTTCTAATACTATCTGCTAATTCCTTTTTACCAATTCCATCCAGATATTTGGCGAATTTTTCATTCTTCTTAATTCTTCCAGCTACATACTTTTCTTTATAGCCTGATGGAAGTTGAGATACATCTGTTGGTGGAATGTATCTATCAAAACATTTTGGCCAATCCGGACAACCCATACCAGAACCGGTACTGCGAACAATTCCTCCCGCTAGTATAACCAATAGCGTAACTATAATGGTTATAAAATTAATTCTGATAAAACGTTGTTCTGATCTACTGATCATTATATCTAATAAGATGAAAAGGGTATCCGGATAAGCAGAAACTTAATCAGATACCCCTTTAAAAATTTGTTAAAGCTACCTAATTAGCCTTTATTTTCCGTCACAGGATTGGCTAATTCCCAATCTTGTTGTATTTTTTCTGCTTCAGCATTTCCTTCAAAATCATGAGGTAAATTAGAACTCATTGTTTGAGAGAATGGTACTGTTTGAGGAATAAAATCAACATCATGACCCGGCTTACTGTAATCATAAGGCCATCTGTAAACCGTTGGAATTTCACCTGGCCAGTTACCATGTAAATGTTCAACAGGAGCCGTCCACTCTAATGTGTTAGATTCCCAAGGATTTTGAGGTGCAACTTTACCTTTAAAAATAGAGTAGAAAAAGTTAAATAAGAATGCTACTTGTGCTAATGCAGCCATAATTGCTGCCCATGTTACAAATACATTCACAGTTAACCATTTTTTCATGAATTCAAATTCAGTAAATGCATAATAACGACGTGGTACACCATCTAAACCTAAAAAGTGAAGCGGGAAGAACACTAAGTATGCTGCAATAAATGTTAACCAAAAGTGCAAGTACCCTAATTTAGCATTCATCATTCTACCAAACATTTTTGGATACCAGTGATAAACACCAGCAAGCATACCAAAAATTGCGGCAGAACCCATTACTAAGTGGAAGTGAGCAACTACAAAATATGTATCATGTAAGTTGATATCTAATGATGCATTTCCTAAGAAAATACCAGTTAAACCGCCTGAAATAAAGAATGAAACTAAACCAATAGCGAATAACATTCCTGGAGTAAATCGAATGTTACCTCTCCATAAAGTTGCCAGATAATTAAATGTCTTTACCGCTGATGGTACCGCAATAATTAAAGTGGTAATCATAAATACACCACCTAACAAAGGATTCATACCAGTTACAAACATGTGGTGTCCCCATACAATAAATGAAAGTACGGTAATACCTATCAATGAATAAACCATTGCGTGGTAACCAAAAATAGGCTTACGTGAATTTACAGAAATAACCTCTGATGATATACCTAAAGCCGGCATAATTACGATATATACCTCTGGGTGACCTAAGAACCAGAATAAGTGTTGCCATAAAATTGGCGAACCACCTTCATTTGGTAAAATGTTGGTACCCATAACGATATCAGAAAGGTAAAAACTTGTACCAAAACTTCTATCAAATACCATTAACACAACTCCAGCAACAAGAACTGGGAAGGATAATATACCTAAGATTGCAGTTAAGAAGAATGCCCATATTGTTAAAGGCATTTTCCAAAGATCCATTCCTTTGGTACGCATGTTTAATATTGTACTTACATAATTGATACCACCCATTAATGATGATGCAACGAAAAGTACCATACTAATTAACCACATGGTCATCCCTAAGCCAGAGCCTGGAATAGCAG
Source organism: Pedobacter jejuensis (assembly GCF_003725795.1). Classification (GTDB taxonomy): domain Bacteria; phylum Bacteroidota; class Bacteroidia; order Sphingobacteriales; family Sphingobacteriaceae; genus Pedobacter; species Pedobacter jejuensis. The sequence continues at coordinate 27,005 of NZ_RBEE01000008.1, forward strand.
TTTCAATTACTGATAATGGTGGATACACCGTCCAACCACCCGATGCCGGACCTGTTTGAATAAAAAATGAAGCCATCATTACCACACAAGCAGAGAAGAAGAACCAATATGATAACATATTCAAGAACGGCGATGCCATATCTCTTGCTCCAATCTGCAGCGGGATTAATAAATTACTAAATGTTCCACTTAAACCTGCAGTTAGTACAAAGAATACCATAATGGTACCATGAATGGTAACAAGTGCAAGGTAAAAGTCTGATTTTATACGACCGCCTTCTGCCCATTTACCTAAAAATGTTTCTAAGAAAGGGAAGTTCTTATCAGGCCATGCCAGTTGGATACGGAATAGAATTGATAAACCCATCGCAATAACCGCCATAATGATACCGGTTATCAAAAATTGCTTAGCAATCATCTTATGGTCCATACTGAAGATATACTTTGATATCAAAGTTTCTTTATGGTGACCGTGATCAGCGTGATCGTGATTGTGTTCGTCGTGTAGTGCTATTGTTGACATAATTCTTCGCTCTTCGGTATATTATTTATTTAAAGCCATTTGGTTAGTTTTAACAGCTGCAGAATCTGTAGCTGCTGAATCTGTTCCCGCCTCAACTTTCGAAGGGGCTACTGGCAAATTAAATTGTTTTCTTAAATCGTCGTTTAAATAAGTCTGTTGTTCAGCTAACCATGTTTTGTATTCTGCCATGGAAACTACGCGAACAACTTTTTTCATATTGTAGTGACCAGATCCGCAGATTTTGGCACAATAGAAAAGATATTCAAAATTAGGATCATTTGTTTTCTGCTGCATCTCTGCAGTTGTAATCGTCGGCGTAAATTCAAATACGGTTTGCATACCAGGTACAGTATTTAATTGCACTCTAAAGTGAGGCATGTAAAAACTATGAATAACATCCTTACTCGTTAATAAAAGTTTGATTGGCTTACCTACCGGAATAACCATTTCATCAGCCATTTGATCATCACGAGATTTTAAATCTTTAAAATCGATACCTAATGTATTTGATGCTGTAGTTAGCTTGTAGTTCTTATGCCCTACAATACCATCCGCACCTGGATAACGAATAGACCATTTAAACTGTTCTGAGGTCATCTCAATTTGGATAGGCATATTTTTAGGATCCTCTACCTTATAAAAAATAGATCTCCATGTCAAGAATCCCATCAACACCAACACCGTTAAAACTAATGCAGGAACGATCGTCCAGATTTTCTCAATTGTATTGTTATGAGGATAATAATATGCTTTTCTCTTTGCAGAATATTTGTAGATGTAAGAAAATCCGAATAACAGGATATGTGTTGCGATAAATACAATCGTAGTAATGATTAATGTTAAGTTAAACATATCATCAATACGCTTTCCATGCACAGATGCTGCATCAGGTAGCAACATTGAGCCATGAACGGTATATTCCCAATACACACCATATAAACCTACAACTAAAAACAGGGCAAATAAACTTGAGTTTACTCTATTCCAGTTGATACCAACAGGTTTTCCTTGAGCTTCACGACTCAATTCATAAACCCGAATTGCCTTACCTATGATGGCAATAAATAAACATATTGCAAGGAATACCAGAATATAAAATACTACTGATTTATAAACCTCTCCCATATCAACCTTAGGTGCCGCGGCAGCACCAGCTGCTGCATCTTGCGCAAATACGCTAGTGTTTGCAAAAACAGTAAATAATACTGCTAAAGCTGCGGTCGTTTTACTCGTTATAAACTTTCTTAAACTCATTTTCTTAAAAGTAGTACGTTGTACTTCTATATAATAATTAAATATTCGCTTTTCTAAATCATCAACTATAACTGATGATGCAAACTTTCTTGTAAAAGTGGATGGTTTTTGGCAATCAAAGGTTTTTTACTTAATGAAGTAAGAACTGTAAAAGTAAACAATCCAACAAAGCCTAAAGCTGTACCAATTTCAATAATTCCAAAACCGTTATGACCATCCTCAACAGCTCCTGGCATAATCATTTGATAATAATCAACCCAGTGTCCTAGTAACACAACTATCGAAACGAATAACAATCTAACATCGGTTCTTTTGTTATCTCTATCCATCAATAATAAAACTGGCGCTAAGAAATTCATTGCTAAATTTAAGAAAAACCAGAATTTATAGTATTCGAAACGTCTGTAAAAATATACCGTTTCTTCGGGCATGTTTGCATAATAAATCAATAAGAATTGAGCAAACCATACATATGTCCAAAAGATAGAGAAACCAAAAATAAACTGCCCCAAGTTATGTAAATGGCTATTGTTAACCCATTGCATGTAACCAGCTCTTCTCAATAAGATGATAATAATAGCAATAGTTGCTAAACTGCTTACCCACATGGCAGCAAAATTATACCAACCAAACATTGTAGAGAACCAGTGAGCTTCTAAAGACATGATGGTATCAAATGCAAATATTGGAGTTGTAAAGCCATAAATTACTAAGAAAATACAAGCATTTTTAAAACTTTTTCTATATGAATTTAATCCGCCAGCCAAATCTTCGTTATAAGAAAGCTTTACAAACATTATAGCGAAAAAGCTATACACACCTAAGAATAATACCTGACGACCTAAAAAGAAAGGCACATTTAAGAATACTGACTTACCTGCAATCAGCGCATCGTAGTTTGGGCTATTCGGGTCAGTTAAACCATCAGCATTCCAGTGGTGATATAAATTGTGCGTGTATAATCCAGCAGAAATAATTACAACTAGTATTACTGCTGCAATAGGCAATGTTTTCGCCATAGCTTGCGGTACACGTAAAATTGACGCAGACCAACCTGCTTGAGCAACGAATTGAACAGCAAGGAAAAACATACCCGACATACATACGCATGCAAAGTAATATCCCATAAGTAACAGGTTGGCAAAAGTACGCTCGTGCATAACTTTATCACCAGCAATAAAACCATAAGCGATAGCAGCGATACCTAACGCGATACCAACGATACTTAAGGTTTTTACTTTTCCTGTAAACTCAAATTGTTCACTAAAATTAATATTGTGAGTTCCCATTTATATTCTGCTTTACTTATTGTCCTTTTTGTAATTGTTGAACATACATCACAACTTTCCAACGATCTGTTGGTGTTATTTGCGAAGCATGCGAGCCCATGTTATTTACACCGTATGTAATGGTATGATAAATTTTACCAGCGGTAAGATCAACCATATTACCACCTCTAGATGATGCACCTGTTTGATACGAAGGAACACCAGCAAATTTCTCAATTTTAACTAAGTGACCTTGACCATCTCCTTTTTCACCATGACATGGTGCACAAAACACTACGAATGAATGTTTACCTTCTGCAAGGTTAACACTATCAGCAGTTAATGGATTAACCATTTTAGCCCCTGCCTCATTATATCCTTCTAAAGTATTAGGATAAACATCATATTCCTCAAAACCTACAGGCTTTGTGTTTGCAGGAGGTAGTTGTGCAGTTTTACCATCCTTAAAGTTTTTATTTGGCTGATCAGGGTTGTATGCGATAGGATCGTACATGTTCCTTGCATATTCTAACCCTGTACTACGTTTATCACTACAAGCAGAAAAAGTAGCTGCAAAAGCGATAGCTAAAAACGCTGCATAAACAAATTTATTCTTATTCATAGCTAATGTACTTCCTTTCATTATACTTTACTTCTAATGCACCAGCATCTTTTAATAAACCATCAATCACTGTGTGAGATACATTTTCTTGCGCATCTACAGCAATAACAAAACGATCGTCAGTTGCACGAAGATCCATTACTCTTGGTGATCTTCCTGGAAACAAATGCGTAGAAGCATAATAGGTTAAAACCATCCCGAACGCACAGAATAAAACTGTTAATTCGAACATTATCGGAATAAAATCTGGTAATGCAAACGATGGCTTACCACCGATATTAACTTTCCAATCGATTACTGCGCAAAAATAAATCAAAGCAAATGCTGCACATGTACCGGTAATACCAAAGCAAAATGCAGCGATATCAATTCTCGATCTTTTAACTCCTAATTTGGCTTCTATTCCGTGTATAGGCATTGGGGTATATACATCATGTATGGTGATGTTATTTTCCTGAAGTTTCTCGATGCCATGCATCATTTCATCAGGGTCGCCAAAGCTGCCTAAAATATATTTGATATTACTCATTGTTATATTTTTGCGTATTCTTCTTGTTTAACACTATCAAATTTCTCTAAAGATTCTACGTATTCATTTACATATTCTTTATTCTCATGTCCCTCTTTAATCTGCTTCATCTTAGCTTGCTCACTTGCTGATTTCAATAATAATTTAACCTCAGCAATTGCTATTGATGGTAATACCCTTAAGAACAATAAGAACAAAGTAAAGAATAGTCCGATTGAACCAACGAAAACACTTACATCAACCCAAGTTGGTGAAAACATTGCCCAACTTGATGGTATATAATCACGGTGAAGTGACGTAACGATAATTACAAAACGTTCGAACCACATACCAATATTTACTACGATTGATAAAATCCAAGTTGCTCTGATGCTTAAACGAATCTTTTTAAACCAAAGTAATTGCGGTGAAATTACGTTACACGTCATCATCATCCAATACGCCCACCAGTACGGACCAGTCGATCTATTTATAAACGCATACTGCTCGTATTCAGAACCTGAGTACCAAGCAATGAAAAACTCAGTTAAGTAAGCAACACCTACTATCGAACCTGTTAAAATGATGATTTTATTCATCGACTCTATATGGAACATGGTGATGTAATTTTCCAAACCTAATACTTTACGAGCAACCAATAATAAGGTTAACACCATTGCAAAGCCTGAAAAGATAGCTCCTGCAACGAAATAAGGAGGGAAAATTGTAGTGTGCCATCCTGGAATTACAGATGTTGCAAAGTCCATTGATACAATTGTGTGTACCGATAATACAAGAGGTGTTGAAATACCTGCTAGAATTAATGATACTGCTTCAAAACGTTGCCAGGTTTTTACACTTCCACTCCATCCAAAAGAGAAGATAGAATATATTTTTCTACGTGTTCCTACAGCACGGTCGCGGATGGTAGCAATATCTGGCAATAAACCTGTGTACCAGAATAATAATGATACAGAGAAATAAGTAGAGATTGCAAACATATCCCAAACCAATGGTGAGTTAAAGTTCACCCAAAGTGAACCAAATTGATTTGGTAATGGTAATACCCAATAAGCCAACCATGGGCGCCCCATGTGAGATACTACATAAGTTGCCGCACAAATTACCGCGAAGATTGTCATTGCCTCAGCAGAACGGTTAATTGAGTTACGCCAGTTTTGACGGAAGAGTAATAATACTGCAGATATAAGTGTACCTGCGTGACCAATACCAACCCACCACACGAAACCGGTGATGTCCCAAGCCCATCCAACAGTTTTATTTAAACCCCAAGCTCCGATACCTGTCCAGAATGTATAGCTAACTGCTACAACCCAAAGTAAGGCACCCAATGAGGCAAAGATGAAACCAATCCACCAAGCTTTATTTGGCTTATTCTCTACCGGGCCTAAAATATCATCCGTAATTTTTGCATACGTGATGTTATTGCCGGTAATTAATGGTTCTCTAAGTATTGATTCGTTATGTCCTGACATAATTTGTATTTTCTTTATACTAAAGCTTACGCTTGTACTGTTGTATCTGTATTTCTAATTTTTGTCATATATCCGATACCTGGTTTCACGTTGATTTCTTCTAATACGTAATAAATACGCTCAGAACGTAAAGCTTTTGAAACTTCAGAATTAGGATCATTAGCATCACCAAATATGATTGCATTTGCTGAACATGCTTCCTGACAAGCCATTTTAATATCGCCATCTTTTAATGGACGTTTCTCAATTTTAGCTTTCAATTTACCTGCTTGTATTCTCTGGATACACATAGAGCATTTTTCCATAACACCACGTGAACGTGTAGTTACATCAGGATTTAAAACCAATTGAGTAAACTCGTTATTTAAATAGTTATCGAAACGAGAATCGTTCCAGTAGTTAAACCAGTTAAAACGACGAACTTTATATGGACAGTTATTTGCACAGTAACGAGTACCTACACAACGGTTATAAGCCATGTGGTTTAATCCGTCTGATGAGTGTACTGTTGCCAATACAGGGCAAACAGTTTCACACGGAGCATGATCACAGTGCTGGCATAACATTGGCTGGTGAACAACAGAAACGTTATCTAAATCTTCCAATTTATCAATTTCTTTTTCTCTTGTTACATCACCTGTTGGTGTTTCATAGCTATAGTAACGGTCGATACGAATCCAGTGCATTTCACGACGACGGCGAACCTCATCACGACCTACAACAGGAATGTTATTTTCTACGTTACAAGCCACGATACAAGAACCACAACCTGTACAAGCATTTAAATCAATAGCCATAACCCAGCTATTGCCTGGTTGCTCGTATTTATCCCAAAGGTCATAATTTTTATGCCCTTCTTCACTTTTACCTGTACCTGCTGCTGGGTTTTTTAAGTATTCTTTAAAGGTAGCTTCACGAATTACATTACGACCTTCAAATGAATGGTGCGTTTGTGTTTGCGCCAATTCGTAAGTTCCACCAGTTGGCGTAATGGTTACGGTTGTAGCATATTGCATTGTTCCGTTTACAAAAGAAACGAAAGGGAAAGCATTTTTACCAACATCATTACCAGCTTTACCAACTTTAGTACGGCCATAACCTAAAGCAATAGATGCTGTACCTTGAGCTTGACCTGGTTGGATAAGAACAGGCAAATCGATTGAATATCCATTGCTTCCTTTAACAGTTACAACATCAAATTCACTAATTTTTAATGTTTCTGCATATTTAGGTGCAATTGCAACAAAGTTATCCCAGGTTACTTTCGAGACAGGATCTGGTAATTCTTGCAAGAATGCATTGTTAGCATTTTTACCATCACGCATTGGAACGCTTTCATAAACTTGCAATTGTACATCCTTTGCTAATGCTTTGCTGCTATTAACAATTGAAGTAGCAACTGCTGCTAATGAAAGGCTAAATGAATACGTACCTGCTGGTTTTGCAGCAGCTGTAACAACACCTTTTTCTAAAACATCATTCCATTTTAGTCCAAGGGCAGGAAGCATTTGAGTTTCCCAATTGCTACGTACAAACTGATAGTAATCTTTAACCGGAGCATCAGCCCAAATTAACAAACTTTCCTCTGCCTGACGGCTATTGAAAACAGGATTGATGGTTGGCTGAACGATAGAATAATATCCTTCGTATGCATGAGCATCGCCCCACGATTCTAAATAGTTATGATTAATGGCAATTGCATCACATAATGACGCAGTTTCATCAGCTCTGTCTGCAAAAGATATTTTAGCAGGAACTTTCGAAAGTGAATCAGCGAATTTTTTGTTATCAATAAAATCGTAAGCAGGGTTGCTATTTAAAAACATTACTGCTCCAACCTCTCCACGACCCATTTCTGCGACCAAACCGTTAAATTCCGCATCGTTACCAGCGTATAAGTAACAAGGATTATCCAAATCTATAGTTGTTCCGTAGCTACCAATCGCAGCATTTATTGCATTAACTAAAATTTGCGTAGAAACATCGTTAGAACCACAAACTACCAAAGATTTACCTTTAGCTTGTATCAATTCTTTTGCAGCCAGTTTAATTACCTTATCTACAGTAGCATTATTTGGCAAAGTTCCACCAGGTAAAGACTGACCGGTAATTGCATTATATAAAGCGATTAAAGCAGGACCTTCTTCCGATAACTTAATTGGAATACGGGTATCTGCATTAGTACCTGTTAAGCTCATTCCACTTTCAATCTGAATGTGGCGGCTCATTTTTTTATTTTCTAATGATTTATAGTTACGGTTAGCAGTGTATTGAGCAGTAAACTCTTCACCACTAATCCAGGTTCCTAAGAAATCGGCACCAAAACTTACTATTAAATCAGCTTTATCGAAATTGTATTTTGGCAAAACTGCTTTACCAAAACTATTTTGATTTGCTTGAATGATACCAGTATAAGAAACTGCATCATACTGAACCAATTTAGCAGCAGGATATTTTGCTACAAATTGAGCAATTACTGCATTAGTAGATGGACTATTTACTGTTGAAGCAACCAAGCGTATTTTCTTTCCAGAAACTTGTGCTTTAGCCAGTTCTGATTTAACATAAGTATCAACCTCTGCCCATGTTGCTTCTTTTGATTTAAGAACTGGTGCTTTTAATTTTGATACATCATATAAATCTAAAACAGAAGCCTGTGCTCTTGCATCCGTTCCACGGAAGTATGCACCTGCATTTGGGTTTGGTTCAATTTTAATTGGCCTACCCTCTCTGGTTTTAACTAAAATACTTTGGCCATTAAAGCTAGAAGTATAATAGTTAGGAATACCAGGTGTAACCTCTTCAGGTTTTACCAGGTAAGGTATTGATTTTTTTAAAGGTGTACTTTGACATGCAGCTAAAGTTACAGCACCTAAACCAAAACCTAACGCCTTTAAAAAGTCGCGGCGTGGGGTAACGGTACTTAACCCTGCTTCATTTAAAACATCTTCTATTGGAAGTGGCTCGGCGAATTCGTTTTTGTTATTTTTAACAAAATCGGGTGTATTGTTATACTCCTCTAAGCCTTTCCAGTATTTTTTATTGCTTTCCATTTAAGCTATATTACTGTTTATCGAACGTTCTTACTAAAACTCTAATCTATTAATAGTGGCACTTACCACACTCTAAACCACCCAATAAAGCTGGTGTAATTTTCTCGCCTTTTTTAATTTTCTCATGCGCTTCAATAACTTTAGCGTAGAAAGCATTATTTTTCTGACCAGAAATATCTGTTTCTTTATGGCAATTGATACACCATTTCATGGTTAATGGAGAATATTGATAAATCTCTTCCATTGTATTAACCGGACCATGACAAGCGAAACATACAGGCTCATTTGGTTGTAGTCCTTTTGCTTTACGAATTGCATCAGCTCCAACAACAACGTGTTGCGAGTGGTTGAAGTAAGCAAAATCAGGAAGGTTGTGTACACGTACCCACTCCATTGGTTTTTCTTTGCTCTTGTCGTATTTTTGAGTTTCAGGATCGTAACCTAAAGCATTGTAAATTTTCTTAATCTCTGGAGAAATCTCACCTTCATAATTATCTCTTGCCTGAACAGCTTTGTGACAGTTCATACAAACATTTAATGATGGAATTGTTGAGTTTTTTGATTTAAATGCTCCATTGTGACAATATTGACAATCAATTTGATTGATACCAGCATGCAACTCGTGAGAGAACTTAATCGGCTGAACTGGCTGATAACCTGTGTGAACACCAGTGTTCCACATTCCCATCCATCCCCAAGAACCTAATGCAATGATTAAACATAAAATGAAGAACATAACAAACTTCTTGTTCTTGAACATTTTACGAACACCAACTTTCAAAGGCACATCTTCTTCTGTTTCGATGCCTTGTTTTTGTAAAATTAATCGTTCCAACAATTTAGAAGCACGACCTAAAATTACTAAGATTACAACAGCAACTACTACGATAGCAACAATACCAGCAATTGATAAACCAGATACATCGCCATTATCGACAGCTTGAGTTCCACCAGCACCAGCAACGCCAGCTTTTGGTTTTGGCTCTCCTTCTTTAATGTAAGCTAAAATGTCTTTAACTTTAGTCTCATCCAATTCAGGAAAAGAAGTCATCGCAACTTTACCATTCTCATTATAAAGTTTAACAGCTTCAGGATCGCCTGATGCAATTAAACCTTGTGAGTTTGGAATCCATTTTAACAGGAATGCTTCTGAGTGACGATCGCTAACACCCGTTAACGCCGGACCAACCATTTTTTGATCTAACGCATGGCAAGATGTACACTTCGCCTTGAATAGTGTTCTACCAGCTGCAGCATCTTGAGCACTAACGGTAGAAACCGCTATTGCAGAAATAGCTGTAAACAGTAATAACGACTTCCAAACATTTTTTAAAATCATCGAGATATCTCTCATAATGAACACTTTATACTTATTTAATTTACTTTTTGTTGTGAAATTGATGCTAAGACTGATATATCTCCATCAAAACTTGAACAAAAGTATAACTTATTAGGAAATCCCATGACATAATACTGACCTCAAATACAATTTATAATCATTCTAAACAAATGCCGATTCAGCTCATTCAGTCAACTAAAATGCCCATTTTCGATTTTATCTCCAATGGGCATGCATAAAACCATTTGGTTTTATAATATTTTATTTTTACTGCTTTAAAATCCAGGCAAACATTAAAGGTGCAACGATAGTCGCATCGCTTTCAACAATAAATTTTGGTGTATGAATATCTAATTTACCCCAAGTGATTTTTTCGTTCGGTACTGCACCAGAATATGAACCGTATGATGTTGTTGAATCTGAAATCTGACAGAAATAGCTCCAGAAAGGAATATTCGGCATTTCCATATCCTGATAAAGCATTGGCACAACGCATATTGGGAAATCACCAGCAATACCACCACCTATCTGAAAGAAACCAATTCCTTTACCTTCGCTATTGGCAATGTACCAATCGGCCAACCAACCCATATATTCGATACCACTTTTCATAGTAGTAGCATTCATTTCCTTTTTCATTACATAAGAAGCGAAGATATTACCCATTGTAGAATCTTCCCATCCTGGAACCACAATTGGCAAATTCTTTTCAGCCGCGGCCAACATCCACGAATTTTTTGGATCAATTTCATAGTATTGTTCCAAATCGCCGCTTAGAAGCATTTTGTACATAAACTCATGCGGGAAATATCGCTCACCAGCATCGTTTGCATCTTTCCATATTTTATGAATATGTTTTTGCAACCGGCGAAATGCTTCCTCTTCGGGAATGCACGTATCAGTAACACGGTTGTAGTGGTTTTCTAACAAATCCCACTCATCCTGTGGACTTAAATCTCTATAATTTGGAACGCGTTTATAATGAGAATGCGCAACCAGATTCATGATATCTTCTTCAAGATTGGCTCCTGTACACGATATAATCGCAACCTTATCCTGACGAATCATTTCTGCAAGCGAGATTCCTAACTCTGCCGTACTCATTGCACCTGCTAAAGTAATCATCATTTTGCCACCTTCATCCAAATGCGTTTCATATCCTTTAGCTGCATCCATCATAGCCGCAGCATTAAAATGGAGATAATTACGCTCCATAAATTGAGATATTGGTCCTCTTGTGTTGCTCATTTTTTTATCTATTTGGCGCAAAAATAGATAAACAAACTTCAATTCGCAATAAACTGTTTAAGCTTAATAGGTTCAATATTCAAATTCAAACATTTTACAGACTCTTGGTATGCTGTAAATTTCTTTTCTTTGCAAAATGAAAAAACTGGGGCTTTTACTTTCCTTATTCGCAATTTCTTTTTCAGGAATGGCACAAATGAAATTGATAACAAAAATGCTTTCAAATGAAAAAGATACGACCAGAAAAGCCAGTTTTTTACCCATTCCATCATTCGGCTATTCTCAAGAAACAGGACTTGAATTTGGTGTGGGTGCCATTTACTCTTACTACACCGATAGAATTGACACGATAACTAGAAGCTCAAATTTTTCGCTAAACGCAACTTATTCAACAAAAAAAACATATAATATTTCTTTAAAAGGTGATGCATGGTCGCCGGGCAATAAATATCATTTTATTGGCGATGTTCGTTTTAAGCGCATGCCTTTTAACTTCTATGGCCTAGGAAATAACACCCAAAAAACAGATGAAGACAAATTAGTAATGAACCAAATAAAAGCACTTTTCGATGTTGAAAAAACTTTCTTAAAAAACGCTTATACCGGTATTTCATTGGGTTTTGAAAACTATAAATTTACAGATGAGGTTAGCGGAGGAATTTTTAGCAATAATCCTGCAGTTTTAGATAGAGATGGAGGTTCTGTGATTTATGCCGGAGTTAGTCAAAGTTACGATACCCGGAATTCCAATAATTATCCATCAAAAGGCTTTTTTGGCCGTGTTACCTATCAATTTGCACCTCATTTTTTTGGTGGTGATAATTTTACCGGAAGCCAGATTAAACTCGACATAAGAAACTTCTGGCCAATAAGTAAAAAATTAATTGTAGGTGCTCAAGGCATTTATTACACCATCCAGGGCACAAATACGCCATTTTACTTGTTGCAGCAATTGGGCAATGACCAAATTATGCGTGGATATTATGGTGGTCGCTATCGTGATGAAAATCTTCTTGCATCACAAGTTGAGTTGCGTTATCGCTTTATGAACCGATTTGGAATTGTTGCCTTCGCAGGGGTGGGCAAAGTTTTCGACAATAATAATGCTAACCTGAAAAGTTTAAAGCCAAATTTTGGTGCTGGTGGCAGGTATTTCTTTGATACCGCGAAAGGTTTAAGTGTGCGTGTTGATTATGGTTTAGGTGAAAAACTAGCAAATGAAAAACGTCAAAGCGGATTTTATATAAGTTTAGCCGAGGCGTTTTAAAATTTCAAATACCGTTTAAACTATAAATAGAGTTTGATGAACTGAAAAGAATATTTTTTTTGGAAATGAGCGTACAATTTTTCATTGGGAATAGCAGTCCTGTCATTCGCTGTAGCCCTCATTGAAAAAATTCGGGGCTGCAGCTTCTACCAGGTTTACTTTGAATGGATAGTACAACCAAAACATCCTTTAAGCTATTTAAGTTGTTTCCAACAACATCTAACCTTTGTAACTAAACCCGATCGAAGCGAGATGCTACCGATTTTTCATCGGGAGCAGAAGCGTGAGCGGGGCTGAAAACCTCCAAACGCACAGAACCCTAAATTTTCAAAAAATCTTTTCAGATTATTAATAAGTGATTTCAATTCTTAATGTCGCTTAAATGATTGTAAATAGAAAAGAGTAGGTATTTTTTTGGAAATTAACGTTCAGTTTCTCATCTGGAATAGCTGTCCTGCCATTCGCTGTAGCCCTCATGAAAAATTCGGGGGCTGCCGCTTCTGCCAGGTTTAGTTTGAATGGATAGTACAACAAAAACATCCTTTAAGCTATTTAAATTCTTCCCAACGACATCCAACCTTTGTAATTAAACCCGATTGAAGCGAGATGCTACCGATTTTTCATCGGGAGCAGAAGCGTGAGCGGGGCTGAAAACATGAATGAAAATGCGTTATCAGCAATTTTATCTTTATCATTAATTGCACTTGCTTTGTATTGTTTATCGCTGGTTGGAAAGTGGTGAACGGAAACGCCAGTTTGTTTCTGAACATCGCTTTTATCTTTCATAGTATGAAGCTAGTTTGATAATTTATTTTAACAAATGCCAGGGATTAATTTATAAACTAATTGCCTCTTCCTCGCTCCTCTTCATTTCCTACTTTTCTTTCCACCTGCTTAATTTTTTCGTTTCCAAAATTAAAACGAACACTAATTCGTATTTGGCGACTATCGTAATAATTATTGTATTCCTGGCTGATATTATTAACTATATTACTGAAAAGATATTTATTTGATTTTAAAACATCTGAAGCATTTACGGCCAGCTGAATTTTTTTATTCAACAGCAACATTTTCAATCCCAAATCCAAGTTATACTGACTCTTGTTTTTATTCAAACCTTCAATAGTTGGAAATTGATACCAAAAGCTAACATCGCACAAAATCGTTTTCGTTTGGTTAAAAATAAACTGGTTAACCGTAGACAAGTAAGCACCAAAACCCCTTAAATTATTTAAAGTTTCCGGCAGGTTTGAATTTGAAACGTTGTAAAACACGTCGAACTGATTGATGCTTTCTAACCATTTTAACTGATTAAAAACAACCGAATTGCTTAATTGATAATTGTAACCACTAATGACGTTTACAGGTTTTGATATTTGAATGTTTGAATTAAAAGCCACGAAATTAATATCATTATAGCCATTTGATAGTTTATTAAAAGAAACAGTAGTTGTGAAACTATTTTTATAAATGTGCGATAGTTCTATATTGTTATTGTAAGATGGTTGCAAAAATGGATTTCCTTCTGCATAAGTATACTGATTACTATACCAGCGAAAAGGATTTAATTTTCTATAGGCCGGCCGATTAATTCTTCGACCGTAGTTTGCTGAGAATGTACTATTTTCATTAGCTCGATAAGTAAGGAAAACTGTTGGAAACAATTGGAAATAACTACTTTTATTGGCTTCATTAGTGGAGATGCCATTAATCTGTGAATATTCTCCTCTCAAACCGGCCTGAAAATCCCATCTTCTTTTCTTTTTGCTTATGTTTATGTAAGCGGCCTGCGTATTCTCACTATAATTAAATTCATCTGTTTGTGATAAATCCTGCTGATAAAAATCGCTCTGTTTTTTATAAAACGCCAAATTACTTTCGTTCTTAATAAGACTTAGTTTTGTACCGAAAGATAAATTAAAAGATTTATATGGTAAATCTACATCAGCCTTAATCGTAAATAAATCAATATTTTGAGCGCTTTCAGATAAATACTCTGTAAATGAATTTGGAATGATAACGCCATCCTTCAGATAACTTGTGTTATTAAAAAATCGGTTTCTTTCATCATTATATTTAAACCAATCGCCTGTAATGGTAATTTGTTTACCTGCAGAGTCTAACGCATGCTTTATGTAAAAGTTTGCAGCGTTGGAATGTGATTTGATTTTCGCATTTGCATCAGAATTAAGAATAGAATCGATAATTCCAATAGTATTATAAACACTCGTTTTAATGTTCTCTTCAGAATGAAATTTGGTTAAACCACCATTGTAGGATAATCCTAAAAGTGTCTTTTTTGATAATTGATAATCAGCACCAAATTGACCGCCTGGAACTATTCTGAAATTTCTATCCTTATTTACAATATTCCAAGTTTGTGAAGGATAAAAAATATTGCTTTGCTCGAATGGAACTAATGAACCTTTACGGACATTAAAATTTGTATAAAGCGTTAGCTTATCTCTTTTGTAATTGAGACTTCCGCCAGTAGCAATGGTAGAGTAATTTGCCTGTGTAAAAGTTAAATTTACCGAACCACGAAAACCTTCTATCGTATTTTTCTTTAGCACGATATTGACTAAACCGTTGTTCCCTTGCGCATCGTATTTAGCAGGTGGATTTGTAATCAATTCTATTTTCGAAATGCTTTCAGCAGAAATAGATTTTAGGTAGTTTGATAAATCATCTTCTGATAATTGAATCAGTTTATCATTAATCATTACGTTAACATTACCCTTCCCAACTAATGAAACTTTATTATTTAAAACCGTTATACCAGGAACTTTAGCAAGCAATTCCAATGCATCTGTACCAATTGCTGCCGTACTAATTTCGGCATTGAAAACAGTTCGGTCTACTTTTTTCTCAATTAGTTGCTTTTTTAAATTGACTTGAACATCTTTAAGATTATATGAAAATACGTCAAGAATGGTTTTTATTGTCGTATCTCCTTGAAGGAAAATAGAAATTTCTTTACTTTTAAAGCTTACTGAAGAGAATTTAAGAACATAAGCACCTTGCTTTAGTTCTGAAAAAAAATATTGCCCAAGGCTATCGGTTTGGGTAAAATGAGAGTTCTTTGATTTATCTTTTATTGCTACAGATACCGATTGCAATACATTATTTTCATTATAAATGTGTCCAAAGATTTTATGTTGAGCCTTGATCTCAATTGCAATCATTAGGAATAAAAACGAGAACAAAAGTTTTTGCATTCTATTTTTATTCCTAAATTATAATCTAGAGAACTTAACGAAACCGTCTAAAATCAGATTACAAATCCTTCTTAAATTTTTCTCATCGCTTACATAAGTCAGACTTTTTTCGCTACTGATATTGCCCAGTTCAATAACTACAGCTGGAATTTTTGATTCTCTGGTTAAAAGCAAATTTGCATTTTTAAGACTATCTCGAACTTCTAAATCTCCCAATTGATTCAAAGAAGTTAATAAATAACCACCAAATTTTTTAGACATTTTAATATTTGGGTTCGATTTAGTTACAAATATCTCTATTCCTTCAAAACTGGGTTTCATACTCGCTTTTGGCATAGAATTATGATGAATGGATATAAAAGCGGTTGCATCTTCATTAGGCAATCGCTCCCGAAGTGCTATCATGGTATCATTACTTCTAGTTAATACAACTTTTATATTTCTTTTGTTAGCCTCTTCTTTAAGAATTTGAGCCGCTCTTAAATTCAAATCCTTCTCCTTCACCCCTCCAACACCAACCGAAGCACCATCTCTCCCGCCATGACCTGCATCCACAACCAATATTATTTCCTTTCCAGTTTGCAAAACCTTCATATCCTTATTAATCGATACTGAATTTTGATGCTCATTAATATTGAGTATGTTATCTAAATTAATCGCGGCCAATTGATTTTGGCTACTATTTAAATTGCCTTTCAATAATCTGGTAGAACCATCAAGTTTTTTAGCAGTTAAATTATTGGACAAGGGCACTTCTGCTGGTATAACTCTGTTTGGTAAAACAGAACCATTACGTAGTATTTGCTTTTCAATAATTATCTGCTTTTTATTGATAAAAGCCATAAAGCAAAAACACAGCACAGGAATGATTGCTAAATAAACAATCTTTTTTTCGGGTGTATTAGGTTTTTTAAACATCATAGTAATTCGTTTTTTTAATGGTAGTTTACTAAAGTTATGTGTTGCAAAATTATCTGATGGTTTAGCTAAACTCAATAATAGTGAAGCGTACAATTTTTTATCAGTTCTGGTATTTGTTTCTTCATCGGCCAGAAACTCATGATTAGCCTCAACCGCAAAGCGCCAGAGATAAACTATTGGGTTAAACCACAAAATGCAAGCGGCAATATTTACTATTGCTTTATCAACACTATGCATCTGTGCAACATGCACCATTTCATGTGCTGTAACCAAGTTTTTTTCCTCTTCAGAAAGTGAAGCATCAACGACAATCTTGTTAAAAAAAGAGCAATTTTTTAGTTTGCAGAACGTATTTACTAAAATAACAGAACCTATTTGAGACACCTTATGCTTATGTAAGCTGTATTTTATATATCCCATACTTACCAAATATTTCAGCAGAAATAGTAATGCAATTGCGTAATAACAGTATTCTAGTATGTGCATCCAATTGGATGGATTAGAAATATTTCCTATGTTATTTTCAATATTCTCTTCGATGGCTGTGTCGGTGCTGTAAGCAATGTTTAACTGACTTGCATTTTTGTTTACAAAAACCTCTTGAGTGTTTTCAATAGTTAAGGCAGGTATTACGAAACTAACAATAAGTGCAAGAATTAGATACGCCCTATTTAACTTAAAAAATGTTAGTTTAGCCAAAAGCAATTGATAAGTTGCGAAAAAGATTGCTGTGCAGGTTGATACCTTTAAAAGATAAATTAGCATCATATTTAATTTTGATTAATAATTTTCTTAATCTCTTCTATATCTTTCTCACTCAATTTTTCTTCCCTTACCATAAATGATAATAGACTAGCTGGAGAACTATCAAAATATCCTGAAAACAATTTGGAAAAGGTTGTTTTGGCGTATTGTTCTTTGGTTATAGCAGGGAAATATTCGTAAGTTTTACCGTAGGCTTTATATTTTAAATAGCCTTTTTTTTCGAGCAACCGAACAATAGATGATATCGTATTATATGGTGGTTTTGGTTCATCATCCAGTTCATCAATTATATCTTTAACAAAAGCTTTTTGCAGCTTCCAAAAAACCTGCATAATACGCTCTTCTGTTTTAGTTAATTCTTCCATAATCAAATGTATAACTTAATTTTCAGTTATACAACTTAAATTTAAGTTAATTACCTTAAAAATCAGTTTTAAGATTTAAAAAACTGAAAATAATGCTGTTGGGCAATTTACAAGAGATTTTAATACGTGTCATTTTTGGAAATGAGCGTTCAGTATTTCATCGGGAATAACAGTCCTGTCATTCGCTGTAGCCCTCATTGAAGAAATTCGGGGCTGCCGCTTCTGCCAGGTTTAGAGTGAAAGGATGGTACAACTCACCTTAAAATTCACAAGATTAATGCCGACAAAGGCATCTAACCTTCGTACCTAAACCCGATCGAAGCGAGATGCTACCGATTTTTCATCGGGAGCAGAAGCCGGAGCGGGACTGAAAACCTCCAAGCACACAGAACCCATAATTTCCAAAAAATCTTTTTAGATTTTCAATTCTTTAGTTACGTTAAATATTTATTAAAGAGTTTGATGAGCCGAAAAACAATATAGTTTTTTGGAAATGAGCGTTCAGTATTTCATCGGGTACAGCAGTCCTGTCATTCGCTGTAGCCCTCATTGAAGAAATTCGGGGCTGCCGCTTCTGCCAGGTTTAGAGTGAAAGGATGGTACAAATAAAATTCACAAGATTAATGCCTCCAAAGGCACCTAACCTTTGTAACTAAACCCGATCGAAGCTAGATGCTACCGATTTTTCATCGGGAGCAGAAGCGGGAGCGGGACTGCAGACCTCCAAAAGCACAGAACCCTAAATTTTCAAAAAATCTTTTTAGATTACTAATAAGTGGTTTCCAATTCTCTAATGACGTTAAATATTTATCAAAGAGTTTGATGCCCGAAAAAGAATATGTTTTTTTTGGAAATGAGCGTTCAACTTTTCATCGGGTACAGCAGTCCTGTCATTCGCTGTAGCCCTCATTGAAGAAATTCGGGGCTGCCGCTTCTGCCAGGTTTAGAGTGAAAGGATGGCACAGCCTAAAATTCATAAGATTAATGCCTTCAACGGTATTTACCATTGTATCTAAACCCGATCGAAGCGAGATGCTGCCGATTTTTCATCGGGAGCAGAAGCGGGAGCGGGACTGAAAACCTCCAAGCACACAGAACCCTAAGTTTCCAAAAAATCTTTTTAGATTACTAATAAGTGATTTTCAATTCTCTAATGACGTTAAATATTTATCAAAGAGTTTGATGCCCGAAAAAGAATATGTTTTTTTTTGGAAATGAGCGTTCAACTTTTCATCGGGAATAGCATTCTTGTCATTCGTTGTAGCCCTCATTGAAGAAATTCGGAGCTGCCGCTTCTGCCAGGTTTAGAGTGAAAGGATGGTACAACTCAACTTAAAATTCAAAAGATTAATGCCTCCAAAGGCACCTAACCTTTGTGCCTAAACCCGATCGAAGCGAAATGCTACCGATTTTTCATCGGGAGCAGAAGCGGGACTGAAAACCTCCAAGCACACAGAACCCTACATTTCCAAAAAAATTAAGCAGATAATTTGTTTTGGCACATTCAATGGCGTTAACCTTCGTACCTAAACCCGATCGAAGCGAGATGCTACCGATTTTTCATCGGGAGCAGAAGCGGGAGCGGGACTGCACACCCCCAAGCACACAGAAACCTACATTTCCAAAAAATCTAAACAGATACTAAAAAAACTCGACGCCTAAAAAAGAGAATTTATTTACTCATACCAGCCAATGCATTTATGGTTAATGCAACAATTACAGTATTAAAAATGAATGCGATTACGCTATGCAATAATGTAACTCGTCTAATCTTTCTGGAAGAAATTTCGACATCCGAAACTTGAAAAGTCATACCAATTACAAATGAAAAATAGGCAAAATCTATAAAGTCTGGTTTTTCATTACCTGGAAATTCTAAACCTGTTCCTTCACTTTCGGCATCTCCATAAAATAAATGTGCATAACGCATGGTAAAAGTTGTGTGCACCAAAGCCCATGATAAAAACATTCCTGCTATGGCAACGATTAAATCGAGGGTTTTTACTTCTTTATCGAGCAAAACCAGAATTACAGCAAGCAGACCTGCGAAGGTTGAAACTACAACGATTGCAAAGATTTCTCCTCGGGTTTCATCTTGCATTTTTGCTTTTAGATGGGTTTGAGCTGGAGACGTATGGAAAAACATATACCAGTGTAGGGAAATAAGCATTACACAGAAAGAATCCCAACCCAACATAATCTGGGCTAGCACACCAATGCTTAATAAAAATGAAATAAGGTAAACGCTGAGTCCAAAGCAGAAACTTATTAATAGCGTATGCAATGCAGACCGCTTTTGAATACCGCTTAATTTTGCTTCTGGTTTCATTGCTTAAATTTCAACTTAAAATGTTCTTTTGCCTGCCCTTTTTTAAAATAAACTAAGCCGATCCAAAACAAATCAATGGTAATCGTAACTTCAGGATGACTTTTAATTTCTGTCCATGCTTCTTTCATACCTTGGCTCCAGTAAATATCATCAAAAATAAGCAAAGAGTTTTCGGTAATTTTTGGCAAACACCATTTAAAATAATTCAGAGTTGCATCTTTACGATGGTTGCCATCTATATACACAAAATCTAAAGTTTGTTGATTATTAATGATATCGGGCAAGATTAAATCGAAGTTTCCGACGTGTAAATCTATATTATTCAGATTCAAATCTTTAAAATTCTGCTTTGCAACCTTAGCAGTTTCTGGACAACCTTCTATCGTTATTAATCTTGAAGAAGGGCTAGATTTTGATAAGTAAGCGGAGGTGATCCCCAGGCAAGTACCCAATTCTATTGCGGTTTTTGGATTTGTTTGTTGGGCTAAACGATAAATTAATTTCGCTAATCGCGGACTTTTTAAAGCGTTTTTGGCAATTTCACTTACCTTTTTAGTCCTATTTTTATTTAAATGAGAACCTGCTCCAAGGTCGGTAACGGTGATTATAGAATCGTCATTAAAAAGTTTTTTTCGCTGTGCTTCTATATTTTTGTATTCAGGTTTATCGCTAAAATCGTAAATTACCTCGTCTGCAAGCTTATATACAAAAGGCGAATGCGTACCATGCCTGGTTTTTGCAGTTAAATGGTGCTTTAAGTAATCTGTAATAAATTGAATTATCATATATTGCAAAAGTAATTAATCGCCGCAAACGTATGTATGTTTTATGGAAAATAACACAGAAATAAGCGCCTTAGTTAAATTGCTTGATGACCCGGATGAAGAGGTTTTTCAGCATGTTGAGGAAAAACTGCTGCAATATGGCGGCGAAGTAATCCATTTTTTAGAGAATGCCTGGGAACAATCGTTCGATGGACTTTTGCAAGAGCGAATAGAGAATATTGTTCATAAAATTCAGTTCAATACGGTAAAGGAAGATTTAAATCTATGGTATTTGAGTGGTGCTTTCGATTTGCTTCAAGGTGCTTTAATCATTAATCGCTATCAATATCCCGATTTAGATGAGCAGAAAATCATCGTTCAGCTGGAAGAAATAAAGCGTGAAATTTGGTTGGGCTTGCAATATGAAATGAGTTCTGTTGAAAAAGTTAAACTCATCAATCATGTTTTGTACCAGCAGTTTGGCTTTGGTGGCAATACCAAAAACCATCACGACCCACAAAATTCTTATCTCAACCAGGTTTTAGAGAGTAAAAAAGGAAATCAGATTTCTTTGGCCATCATCTATTCTACATTAGCACAGCGGTTAGATATGCCTATTTATGGCATCAATTTACCGCAGCATTTTATTTTAGGTTTTATTGATGAAAGCAAACAGGAGAGTAAAGAATATGGCGTTTTATTTTACATAAATGCTTTTAATAAAGGTAATATTTTTGGCAAACATGATGTTGACCAATTTCTTCGCCAGTTAAATTTAGAAGCTTTACCAGAATATTATAGGCCATGTAGCAACACGGATATCATTCGCCGGGTAATTAGAAACTTAATATCTGCTTATGAAAATGCTGGTGCAACAGAAAAAGTGGCAGAACTTAATGAGCTGCAGAAAATCATCGCACAAGATGGCAAAGAATAACTTAAATTTTAAAACTACAATAACCGAGATTGGTTCATTCTTTATAAGACGATAATCCGTATCCTTATTACTAAATTATTTTATCCCAACCCTTCCGTATTTATGAACAACCATCCCAAATTAAAATTCTTGATTACAATCTTATTATTCCTCTTTTGCAGCATTAATTTAAACGCCCAAAAAACAGTAAAACCAAATGTTATAGCCTATTACACGGGTGGCGGTGGAACAGTTCTCGATAGCTTTCCAGTGGAGAAAATAAGCCACTTAATTTACAGTTTCGGGCATTTAAAAGGCGATAGCATGCATATCAGTTCTGCAAAAGATTCTGCTTTGATTGCTAAAATGATTTCACTAAAAAGTCGTAACCCTAATTTAAAAGTTATGATGGCTATGGGTGGATGGAGTGCATGTGCAAATTGTTCGGAAGTGTTTAGCCGAGCTGAAGGCAGAAAAACTTTCGCTAAAACAACTAAGAATCTGCTCGATTATTTTCAGGCAGATGGGATTGACATTGATTGGGAATATCCAGCAGTTGTGGGCTTTCCCGGGCACAGGTATACCGAAGATGATAAACACAACTTTACTTTACTTATTGCAGAATTGCGCAAAAAACTTGGCAAAAAAGCCGAAATTAGTTTTGCAGCCGGAGGAACAAAAAACTGCATCGATTCTTGTTTCGAATGGGATAAAGTAATGCCTTTCGTCAATAGGGTAAATTTGATGAGTTATGATTTGGTGAGCGGTTATGCTACAAAGAGCGGACATCATACGCCATTATATTCTACCAAAGAATTGCCGCTCTCGGCAGATTACGCCATTAACGAATTAATTAAATTAGGCGTACCTGCAAGTAAAATCGCTTTAGGAGCTGCATTCTACGCCAGAATTTTCGAGAATACAACTGATGCAAACCAAGGTTTATACCAGCCCACCAAATTTTTAAGTGGCGTATCTTACAAAAATTTTAAAACAGAGTTTTCAGAAGCAAACGGATACAAATATTATTGGGATGATGAAGCCAAGGCGCCCTACTATTACAATGCGACCACTCGCCGAATGGCTACTTTCGATGATCCAAAATCAATAGCTTTAAAAACTAAATACGTTATAGATAAAAAGCTTAATGGGATTATGTTTTGGGAGTTGACGGATGATGCTTACTCGGATGGGTTATTGAGTGTGATTGATGCTTCTTTAAAGAATTAAAAAAGCTTTAGCAAAACAATCTCTGCGATCTGCAAAGAATTTTGCTAAAGCTTTATGGTTATTCCCTTAATTCAGATATACCGAAATTAGATTTTAACTAGTTACAAGTATATTTTAATCCCAAACTAAAACTCGTATTATCAAGTGTAACAATAGCATTACTGCCTGTTTGCCTTTGAAGCAAGTTGTTTTGTAATATATCAATTATTTTACCACTCGAATCTTTAGTGTAAGTGAAAGTATCAATAACAAATTCTTTATTTCCATTTTGATAACTCGTATTAGTTATCTTTTTAATTTGATTTTTCGAAACCTTTCCAAATACTCCGTTAGGCACGATAGCATCTACTAAACTTAGACCAGAATTAAGGAATAATGGATCTGTAAAATTTACCGAAGTAATTGCGCTTTCGCTAGTATATTCAAATTTTATATCATTTATCAAGATGTTATTATAATCATAGATAAGTGCTTGTACTAAATTACCATCGTTATAATTTAATTTTGCCACATCTGATATTGGAGTACCTCCATAATTCACTTCACTGATATACCCATCTGTATTATATTTTAGTACAGCAATTTGAGACCCCGCCTCAACTATGTTAATTACCCTGCTTTGATTATCTTGATTATATACAATTAAATTCTTATTGGATCCGTTTGTCTCCACCCCATATATATTAGTTGGATTGTAGGTTAGTTCATATAGTACTGGCACACCATCTGGATCCTTTCCTGACAGCTTTATAATTTTGCTATTGCTATTGTAAACAACTTCAAAACTTCCTTGCTTGGTTCCTTCTTTAGGAATAATGGTTGTAATTTTGCAATTACTTTCCTTTTCTGGCTCAACAGTATCATTTTTCTTGCAACTTGCGATACTTATAGCAGCAACCATTGCCACCATTAAAAATTTTAATTGTTTGTTCATGTTAGTTTTTTTTCCTTCGTAATGAAAATGGAGTGCCAGAAGGAAAAAATATTGAATATCAATTAGTTAACAAAAAAGACAAGCAGATAATATGCAAATAAAGCCCCAAGTTGGGGAAATTATTTAAACAAATGGGGAATATTTTTCTTTTAATTCAGATGGAAAATGCTTCTTTATAACTTTTCCTTTTTCATCCAGCTGGCCAACAAACTAAACCAATCCACATCAGAAGTTGGATTAATTAAGCCGAAACCATGTCCACCTTTTTCGTATAAAAACATTTCTGTTTTAACCTTATTTGCTTTTAATACATTGCTTAGCATTACGCTATTTTCTACCGGAACAGATTTATCATCTTTAGCATGTACTAAAAACGTTGGTGGCGTATTCTTATTTACGTTCTTATCAGCAGAAAAATAATGTTTTAATTCCTGAGATGGATCTGAACCTAATAAATTTTTCATTGTTCCTGCATGAACAGATTTTTCAAAACTAATTACCGGATAAATCAATGCTGCAAAATCAGGTTTTAAAGATTTTTTTTCAGGGTTATTATTTTGATATCATTATAATGAGCTAACAAAGTTGATGCTAAATGCCCTCCAGCAGAGAAACCCATCACACCGATTCTATTAGGTTTAATATTGAACTTTTTATAATTTTTCCGAATTAAATAAATCGCCTGTTCAACATCCTGCAAAAGTGCATAGGTTTTATCTACCATTATTTCATCACTCGGCAAACGATATTTTAGTACAAAAGCAGTAACGCCAATTTCATTAAAACGTTTGGCAACATCAATCCCTTCATGACTGAAAGCCAATGCACCGTAGCCCCCACCCGGACAAATAATCACAGCTGTACCAGTTGATATATTTTGAGGAGCTTCGAAAACGGTTATTGTTGGAACAGATACTTTAGTTATACTTAGCGTACCATTTTGCCGAACTTCCGTATTTTCAACGTAACTATCAGGAGTTGGCTTTGCTCCCGGAATTGCTCCTGAATAAAGCGGAATAACTTGCTGAGCATGAAGAACAGAAATAGACATAGCCAATAAGATTGTGAACAGGAATGATTTATTCATTGCTAGAGATATTTAGAGTAAATGGATTACTTAAAGGAAATGTTGAATTAAGATATTTTATAACTGCTGATGTGTCAATTAAATATCTCTGGTTCATTCATCACGTAGTTGATCCAATTGCTTATCAATATCAGCATTATCCATAGGCGATTTTATTTTAAGGCGAATGGATGATAATTTTTCAGAGCTTTTTTTTATGACTTTGATTAAATGTAATTCTTCCAAATCCATTAATAGCTTGTAAGCCTTTTTATCTGTCACTTCTATAATCAAAGTATCCATTTTAATAAATTTAAATGTCGAGTACTAAAACAAATATACAAAATCTAAAAAATGAATTTTGATTTAAAACTCCATTAAGTACGCCTTTAAAAACTCATCAATATCTCCATCTAAAACAGCCTGTGGATTTGAAGTTTGGTAATTCGTACGATGATCTTTTACTCTCCTATCGTCTAAAACATAACTTCTTATCTGCGAACCCCATTCAATTTTCTTTTTGGAGCCTTCAATAGCAGCAATCTCTTCATTCCGTTTACGTTGTTCTATCTCATAAAGCTGAGATTTTAGCAACCGCAAAGCATTTTCTTTGTTCTGCAATTGAGACCTAGATTCTTGGTTTTTAATTACAATACCTGATGGTTTGTGGTATAAACGAACCGCAGTTTCCACTTTGTTTACGTTTTGTCCGCCTGCACCACCAGCTCTAAATGTTTCAAATTCAACATCAGCCGGATTTATATATATTTCTATCGTTTCATCAACTAATGGATAAACATATACCGACGCAAATGAAGTATGCCTGCGAGCATTAGAGTCGAAAGGAGAGATACGCACCAAACGATGTACACCATTTTCGCCTTTCAAAAATCCATAAGAAAAATCTCCGTCAAATTGAAGCGTAACCGATTTAATTCCGGCTATATCGCCTTCCTGACTATCCTGTTCTGTAATTTTGTAGCCATTCTTTTCACCCCACATCATGTACATACGCATGAGCATATAAGCCCAATCGCAACTTTCGGTTCCACCGGCACCTGCAGTAATTTGCATTACTGCAGAAAGCTGATCTTCTTTATTCCGAAGCATGTTTTTGAGTTCCAAATCGGCAACAGCTTGTTTGCTGATTTCAAACTGCTCTTGCAATTCTTCTTCTGATGCATCACCCGATTGAAAAAAATCAAACATAACGGCTGCATCTTCAACAGCGTTATTGGTTTTTTCGAAACCATCAGTCCACTTTTTCTTTGAACTAATATCTGCAAGAATTTTTTCTGCTTTTTTAGGGTCGTCCCAGAAATCGGGCGCCATGGTTAATTTTTCTTCCTCGCGAATGGCGTAAAGTAGCTCATCAACGTCAAAGATGCCTCCTCAGAGACGTTATTCTGTCTCTTAAATCCTGAATTTGTTCTTTGGTCATAATTGCAAATGTAGCTTTTTAGCGCATGAATAGTTGCTTAAACTCCGAAATAATTAATGAAAAGCTGAAAGCCAACATCAGCAAGTCATAAAATTTAACATGTTAAACTACTTTTTCAAAGCCATATAATCCAATGTTAAATTGGATAATAATTTTACGCCTAATACGAAACCGCTTTCATCTAAATAAAAATCTGGTGTATGATGTGAGGGCGCTTTTACTGGGTCCTTCCCTTTTGGCATTCCACCTAAGAAGACAAATAAGCCCGGCACTTTTTCCTGAAAAAATGAAAAATCTTCTGCACCCGTAACTGGCGGTCTCAATTTTACATGTGATGCACCTGCTGTAGCTTGCATGCTCGGTAGCATTTTTTCTGTTAGCGCAATATCATTAAAGGTAACCGGGTAATGGTTACTATAAGGTATTTTAACTTCGGCTTTGGCGCCACCAGCCTCGGCGGTTTTGGTAACAATGGTTTTTATTCTATCGATAAACATGGCCTCATCTTCTTTACTAAAGTTACGAACCGTACCAAGCATCTCTACTTTTTCGGGGATAATGTTCGAGCGAACACCACCATTAATGGCTCCGATGGTTACCACACCTGGATTTTCTGTAACGTTTAAATTTCTGCTTACAATGGTTTGCAAGCTATTTACAATTTGTGCAGAAATTACCACGGGATCGATACTGCTCCAGGGATAAGCGCCATGCGCCTGTCTGCCTGTAACTGTAATTTTCATATCATTTACTGCAGCCATTGTACCTCCTGGTTTATAGGTAATATCACCAACTTCTGTTTGAGAATTAATGTGTAAACCGAAAATCACATCAACTTTTGGATTTTCTAAAACACCTTCTTTAATCATTAAAGCAGCACCACCTTCTTCGCCTGCAGAAACCCCTTCTTCTGCAGGTTGAAAAATAAATTTTACAGTACCCGAAATATCCTTTTGCATTGATGCTAAAACTTCGGCAACACCCATTAATATAGCTACATGACTATCATGACCGCAGGCATGCATTACGCCAACTTGTTGACCGTTATATTGAGTTTTTACTTTCGAGGCAAAAGGTAAATCTACTCTTTCAGTAACTGGCAAACCATCCATATCTGCTCTTAATGCTACAACGGGCCCAGGCTTCCCTCCTTTTAAAATACCTACAACACCTGTTTTTGCAACACCGGTTTTAACTTGTATACCTAGAGACTCTAAATGTTTTGCTATGATACCTGCGGTTCTAACTTCATTATTACCCAGTTCAGGATGCTCATGAAAATCGCGACGCCAAGTAATAACCTTTTGTTCAATAGCATCAGCTTTTTTAGAAACAGCGGCATTCAATGGCGATTTTTGGGCATAAACTCCAGAAGTAAATGCTAGAAGAAATAGAGTATAGATTTTTTTCATGGAATGATTGTTTAGTTTAGATGCACTAATCTAAACATTTTTGAGAAAGATAAAATTGTATAAAGAATAACACTGTCGGTTATAATTATGTTCTCCTATTAAAAAATTCAAAAATAAAGGTATTAACCTTTTCTAAACACGATTATCCTTCTGCCATAAACATCACAAGCTATAACATCCCCATTCGGAGCAATTGTCACATCCACAAGATTTAAAAATGAGCCAGCACCAATTTTTTCTTGAATGTCGCCGTTTTCATCAGTTTTGATAATAGTACCCTCTCCAGAATTGGCTAAATAAATATTGTCACCAAAAGCTCTAATACCAAAAATATATCCTCTTATAGTAAATACTTTTAAAAATTTACCATTCTTATCAAATACTTCAATACGATTATTTCTTGTATCTGAAACGTATATTTTGCTTTTGAAATAGCATATGCCAAACGGAGCATCAAAGTCTCCTTCGGCTTTTCCTTGCTTTCCAAACTTCAGCAATAAATTCCCGTTCTGGTCATATTTCTTAATTCGGTGATTTACTCCATCAACGATCCATATGTTTTGTTCATCATCAATTGTTAAGCATTCAATGTTGCCAAAATTGCTATCTCCAGTTCCATATGTACCCCATTCCTTTATCAGCTGTTTATTAGGATTAAATATTTGGACATAAGAACTACTTTGCGTACGTGTAGCGATATAATTGCCGTTGTTGAAAAATGCCATAGCTCTGGCTCCAGATCCACTGTAAAACTGTTCAATAAAACTTCCAGCAGCACTAAACTTCAAAACTCTATTCAGACCTTCATCACTGACGTAAATACTTCCTATTTTATCAACCTCAATGTGCATATTAAAGTTAAACTGCGAAGCCCCAGATCCCTCTGACCCAAAAGTTAATAGCTTGTAGTAGTTAGATATCGAAGTATATCCATAATCTGCATCATTAAATCTACTAAAAGATGACGATGTGTTAAATGTTCTTACTTTATAGAAATTTTTAGTTAGAGGTTTATTTATATTAATATCATCAAATGTAGTGTCAGCAAGTTCTTTAAGCAAATCATATTTTTGCGTCAAATCATTAAATTTCCAAATCTGATATTTTTGAGCGAGAGGCATAGGTGTCCAGGAAATGGTAATTTTTGAACCATATGCACCTTTGCTAGCTTTAAGATTTATTGGTCTATCAACATTTAATGTGTCGACTATCCTAATAGTATCTCTTATTGTTTTGATTTCAATCTGAGTTTGAACTTCCTTTTCGCAGGACAGAAACAAAATGGAAATTGCGGCTAAAAATATTGTTGTCTTTAGTGAGATCGATCTTAGCATTAATTTTAAATTTCTCTAAAGGTAGAAAATCAATCTAAATGAAAAAACACCTTTAGAGAAATATTTTTTAATTAAACAAGCCTTTAAGCTTATCCATTATACCACCACTGGAAGCGGCTCCGCCTGCTTGCGCTTGTCCACCGCCATTGAACATTCCGATAACATCCCCGATATCCAATTTACCATCAGCACCACCAGCCAGACTACCCAAAACATCTTTTATATTAAAAGAGCTATCATTCGGATCGGCAGTTTTTTGCGTTAATTTGCCTAAAATAACCGGAATGATTGATGCAGCTAAACCTTTTGCAGTTTCTGCATTAATACCTAAGCCTGCCAACTTATCGGTAAAGTTTCCGGCTGCTTGCTGCGTTACTGCCGAGCCCTCTGCCTTACCTGTGTTAAAAATTTCGGCTAACCCACCTACATTTCCATTAAAAAGCTGATCTTTCAAAGTATCAAAAATAGAACCCGAAGCAGCTTGAATTACAGCTTCATTCTTTTCGTTTGGAATTGCGCTATTGTTAACAACACTTTCCTGTACGTTTTCACGCACCAATTCATTTAAATTTTCTATCATATTTTTTTAGTTAAACAAATACAAAATAGGATGTATGTAAAACTATGGGGATATTAGCCCTAAGTTACTTGTTTAAAATAAATAATGAAATGTTATTTTTTGAACACTAAAAAGACCATTTTAAATATTTGCTTTATTACTTTTACAGAAAAGAAAAAAATATGTTACCTAAAATAAATTTCACAGAAACTGCAGCATATAAATATTTGGCAGACCATTTTATAGATATAAACCAGAAAAGTATTAAAGAACTTTTTGCTGAAGATGCGGAACGCTTTAGTAAATTTTCTGTTTTTTTTGAAGATATTTTACTGGATTATAGTAAGAACAGGATTAATGATGAAACATTTGCGCTATTAATTCAACTTGCTAGAGAATGTAAATTGGATGAAGCAATAAAATCAATGTATGCGGGCGATAAAATTAATGAAACAGAAGATCGTTCTGTGCTTCACATTGCTTTGCGTAATTTAAGCAATACACCAATTATTGTTGATGGCAAGGATGTAATGCCAGATGTAAATACGGTTTTAGCCAAAATGGAAAAATTTAGCAACAGCATTATCAGCGGAGATTGGAAAGGCTATACTGGCAAAGCCATTACCGATGTGGTAAATATTGGTATTGGAGGTTCTGATTTGGGTCCGGTAATGGTAACGGAGGCATTAAAGCATTATAAAAATCACCTGAACATTCATTTTGTTTCTAATATTGATGGAACGCATATCGCTGAAACACTAGCTGGATTAAATGCTGAAACAACACTATTCTTGGTTGCATCTAAAACTTTTACTACGCAAGAAACTATGACCAATGCACATTCTGCCAGAAGTTGGTTTTTAGGTAAAGGTGGTAAAGAAGGTGACATTGCAAAACACTTCGCTGCCCTATCAACAAATGCAAAAGATGTATCGGCTTTTGGTATTGATACCGAAAACATGTTTGAGTTTTGGGATTGGGTTGGCGGTCGTTATTCGTTATGGAGCGCAATCGGGTTATCGATATCTTTAAGCATTGGCTTTGATAATTTTAAAGAATTACTTGCCGGTGCACACGCAACAGATAACCATTTTAAAACCGCAGAATTTGAAAATAACCTACCCGTAATTTTAGGCCTATTGGGTGTTTGGTACATTAATTTTTACAACGCAGAAACGCAGGTAATTTTACCTTACGACCAATATATGCATCGTTTTGCTGCTTATTTTCAACAAGGTGATATGGAAAGCAACGGTAAACATGTAGATAGAAACGGTAATGAAGTAGATTACGAAACTGGACCAATTATTTGGGGTGAACCAGGCACAAATGGTCAGCATGCTTTCTACCAGTTAATTCATCAGGGAACAAGAATTATTCCTGCTGATTTCATTGCACCTGCTCAAAGTTTAAATCCTTTAGGTGAGCATCATCCAATATTATTATCAAATTTCTTTGCGCAAACCGAAGCTTTAATGAATGGCAAAACCGAAGAAGAAGTTTCATCAGAATTGAAGAAAGATGGCAAAACAACAGATGAAATTGCAAAACTCGCACCATTTAAAGTTTTCGAAGGAAATAGACCAACAAATTCAATTTTATTAAAAAAGATTACTCCTTATAGTTTGGGAAGCCTTGTTGCTATGTATGAGCACAAGATATTTGTACAAGGAGTGATATGGAACATCTTTAGTTTCGACCAATGGGGTGTAGAACTAGGC
The DNA here is from genome assembly GCF_003725795.1 of Pedobacter jejuensis. Lineage (GTDB taxonomy): Bacteria > Bacteroidota > Bacteroidia > Sphingobacteriales > Sphingobacteriaceae > Pedobacter > Pedobacter jejuensis. The sequence goes on from NZ_RBEE01000008.1 coordinate 58,558, forward strand.
AAACAACTGGCTAAAAAAATCTTACCAGAACTGGAAGGTGATGAAAAGGTTTCCAGTCATGATAGCTCTACCAACGGATTAATCAACCAATATAAATCCTGGAGATAAAAAATAAAAAAGCGAATTGAACATTCGCTTTTTTTTTGTTATAAAATTGTTACTTTAGCATAATCACCTATCTGTTTAGTTTTAAACAACAACCAATTAACTTATTATTTACAAAATGATATCGTTGTGTTAACTGCAATGGTATCCAAACAAATTATCTAATGAAAAAAAGAATTCTTTTTGCTCTGGCCATTTCCGGTTTGTGCTTAAGTGCATCTGCACAAAAAGTACAGTTCACCGAATTTGATTTGGACAATGGCCTCCACGTAATCCTACATCAAGACAAAACCGCTCCTGTAGTTGCCGTTTCGGTAATGTACCATGTTGGCTCTAAAGATGAAGATACCACGCGTACAGGTTTCGCCCATTTCTTTGAGCACTTATTATTTGAAGGCTCTAAAAACATAAAAAAGGGCGAATTTATGAAATTGGTGAGCAGTAACGGCGGACAAAACAATGCCAATACCTCTCAAGACCGCACATTTTATTACGAAGTATTTCCATCTAACCAACTGGAATTAGGTTTGTGGTTAGAAAGCGAAAGAATGTTACAACCTGTGATAAATGAGGTTGGCGTAAAAACTCAAAATGAAGTTGTAAAAGAGGAAAAACGCCTACGTGTTGATAATTCTCCGTATGGTAAGTTTACCGAAAAAATATTCTCGCATTTATTTGCCGGTCATCCTTACAGGTGGCAGCCAATTGGTTCTATGGCACATTTGGATGCAGCTAAATTGGATGAATTTATTGCTTTCAATAAAAAATTCTATACGCCTAATAATGCCGTGTTAACCATTGCCGGCGATTTAGATATTGAGAAAACTAAAACCTTGGTTAAACAATATTTTGCCGAAGTTCCGAAGGGTGCTCCTGTTGTACGTACAACATATAAATTACCAGAAATTACTAAAGAAATTATTGATACTGCCTATGATGCAAACATCCAAATACCTGCAATTTTTGCTGCTTACCGCGTTCCGGGTATGAAGAGTAGAGAAAGTAAAGTATTGGGTATGATTAGCTCCATTCTATCTGGAGGCGGAAGTTCGAGATTAAGCACCAAAATGGTTGATGAAAAGAAAACTGCTCTACAAGTTGCAGCTTTTAACTACACGCTAGAAGATTATGGTGCTTACATTACATTAGCACTTCCAAATAAAAACACACCACTTAACGATTTATTAAAAGATATTGACGAAGAAGTTTTGCGTTTGCAAACAGATTTGATTAGCGAAAGCGACTACAAGAAATTGCAGAATCAGTTTGAAAACAGTTACGTTAGTGCAAACAGCAGAATGCTTGGCGTTGCAGAAAATTTAGCCAATGGCTATACTTTTCACAATAAGGATACAAACGATATTAATGAAGAATTGAACGTTATACAATCCATCACTCGCGAAGAAATTAGAGATGTTGCAAAGAAATATCTAAACAAAAACCAGAGAGTTGTTTTGTATTACTTACCAAAAAAATAATCGTTTTACTTGCTAACATTTGATAAACGAACAAAACTTCTGTTCGATTATTTAGGCTTCATCAGCATTAAAAAAAATTAAAACAATGAAAAAAATATTCATAATAGCTGCATTTTCCTTATTGGCTCAAGGTATATCAGCACAAACAATAAATCGTAGCCAAAAACCAAAACCAGGTCCAGCACCAGTTATTACCGTAGCAGACCCCGTAATTTATAAACTAGCCAATGGCATTACCGTTTTGGTAGTCGAAAACCATAAACTTCCAAAAGTTTCTGCTAGCTATAGCATTGATGCAGGACCAATTACAGAAGGCGCCAAAGCAGGTGTTGTAAGTTTAATGGGAAGTATGCTAAATGAAGGTACAACAACCAAAACTAAAGCACAATTTGATGAGGCTGTTGACCAGTTAGGTGCAGATGTTAGTGCAGGAGCATCAGGCGGAACAGTTTCGGCTTTAACACGCTACTTTAGTCCTGCTTTTATGTTAATGGCAGAAAGTATTCGCCAACCTTCATTTCCGGTTGCATCATTTGAGAAAATTAAATCACAAACCATTACAGGTTTAAAATCGAGCGAGAAAAGTGCAAAAGCCATTTCTTCTCGTGTTGTAAATGCGTTGGCTTATGGAAAAAACAATCCTTATGGCGAATTTACAACCGAAGCTTCTATTAATGGTATTACTTTAGATGATGTAAAAGCAGCTTACAAGAAATACGTTACGCCATCAAGAGGTTATTTAACTTTTGTTGGAGATATTAAGCCTGAAGCTGCAAAAGCATTGGCAGAAAAAGCCTTTGGCGATTGGAAAGGCACTACATTGACCTTACCTGTTTTAGCAAAAGTAAAAAACCCTGCTAAAACCGAAGTTGATGTTGTTAATGTGAGTAATGCGGTTCAATCTGAAATCACAGTTACCAACCTTTTAGATTTGCCATTGAGCAGTCCTGATTATTTCGCTGTTTTACTAGCGAATCAAATTTTAGGTGGCGGTGCAGAATCGAGATTGTTTACAAATCTTCGCGAAAAACACGGATTTACTTACGGTGCCTATGCTAGTACAGGTTCTGGTCGTTTTCAATCTAAATTTTCGGCAACTGCCGCAGTTAGAAACGAAAAAGTTGATAGTGCAGTTGTAGAATTTTTAAGAGAGATAAACATCATCCGTACAACCAAAGTATCTGCAGAAGAGTTGCAAAATGCCAAAAACTTATACAATGGTTCGTTTGCGTTGGGTTTAGAAAACCCAGCTCGTACAGCTGGTTTTGCAAGCAGTATTTTGATTAATAATTTACCTAAAGATTTTTATCGCACTTACCTGCAAAAGTTAAATGCAGTAACTACGGATGATATTTTAAGGGTTGCTAAAAAATATTTCAATTATGATGATACAAGAGTTGTTGTTGTTGGTAAAACCGATGCATTTGTACCGGGTTTAACAAAAGCAGGTTTCACGGTAAATCAATTTGATAATTTTGCAAATCCAGTTAAAGCAGAAACTGCTGCAACAAGCACAGCGCCATCAAAATCGGCTAAAGAAATTATTAATAATTACATTACTGCAATCGGTGGTGAAGCAGCCTTGAAAAAAATTACTGCAATAGAACAAACAGCAGACATGGATATTCAAGGAAATAAGTTAGGGCTGACAATGAAAAAACTTGCACCTAACTTAAATAGTATGGAAGCAACGATGATGGGCCAAAGCGTTATGAAACAATCTTTTAACGGCACAGCGGGATATACCATGCAAATGGGCAAAAAGGTTGATATGACGACTGATGAAGTGCTGGAAGCAAAAGCCGATAAGGGTTTATTTAATCAATTGTATTATGCAACGGATGGCACCAAACTCGAATTAGCTGGAACAACAAAGCTAGGTACAAAAGACGCATATAAACTTATTGTTACCAATGCACTAGGTAAAAAGAAAACAGAGTATTACGATGTAAATTCTGGCTTATTACTTAAGGAAGAAAAGGTAACTACAAAAGATGGTGTTGAAGTAACATCTACCACAGAGTTTTCTGACTATAAAAAAGTCGGTGATATTATGTTTGCCCACACGCTTACTCAAAGTGTACAAACGGCAAAAGGTGGACAAGAATTTAGTATTGTAATTAAAGAAACTAAAGTTAATCCTGCGATACAAGCTGCTGATTTTAATTAAGCATAAATAAAAACTTAAAAACCGCTTCATATTAATTTATGAGCGGTTTTTTTGTGTGTTATAATTTTAATTCTATTCGAAGATTTATATAAATTTATTATTACAATGCCCGTACATCAAACCAATTGTTATTGGAAATGAATCACTTATCTTTATACAAACGCTTTTAATTTAAATTCATTTTATGGAAAACAATAAACTTCAACATCTTAAAATTGTTAACATTCAAAACAACACAAATGAAAAACATAAAATTTATTTTGAGCGTACTGTTTACTTTAACAATATCTCAAGCATTTTCTCAAACGGATAAAGAAACTACAATGAAAATTGTAGCCGATAAAAATTACGTATTTACTGCAAACAGCGCAATGCCCTTAGCCAGTAACGATATAAATAGAATTCTGATGCAGTTTCCCGGAGGTATGAGTGGTGGTGGAACGATAAACTTAACGGGCTCTCAGTATGATTTAAAAGTAACGAAAGATAGCATTGTTGCTTATTTACCATATTACGGTAGAGCCTTTAATGCACCTTATAACCCAAATGATGGCGGTATAAAGTTCACTTCAAAAAATTTCACTTACAAAGAGGATAAAGCAAAAAAAGGTGGCTATACAGTTAGCATTACCACTAATGATTTAAAAACAGAAAATTATCAGCTGTTTCTACGAATATCTCAAAACGGCTATGCATCATTAATGGTAAATAGCGTAAATAAACAGGCAATTAACTTTAATGGATTTTTAGCGGAACCAAAGAAAAAGAAACCAGAATCTTTATAGTATCATTTTTGCCACGAAAACACAGATGCTCACAGAACGAAATATGGCATTGTACCGGAGGTATAAGATTACTTTATAAATAGTATTTTATTGAGTCTAGAAAATCTTTAATGATTGAGATTGTTTTTGTTCATTCAAATCTAGCTACTTTTTAATCATCTTTATATCATAGATGTAAGGCCATTTTTTACCTGTTACAAATAAGCGTTTATTTACTTTATCGTAAGCAATTCCATTTAAAACATTATTTCCCTTTTCCCAATCTGTTTTAAAATTATCTGCAGAAAACAATCCGGTTAAATCAATTTTACTTTCTACAGCACCAGTTTGTGGGTTTATTATTAAGATTGAGTTGGTTTGGTAAACATTGGCATAAATCTTCCCATCGATGTATTCCAATTCATTTAAATTTTCTATTGCCGATTTATCATCGAAAACATCAATCGAACCAATTTTTTGATAGGTATTTTTATCCATAAAATAGATGGTATTGGAACCATCTGAAGTATAAATTTTTTCTCCATCAAACGTCAATCCCCAACCTTCTCTGCCAACGGTATATGGTAACTTTGACAATAGTTTAAAGCTATCTTTATCATAAACAAAGGCTGTTTTTTCCTGCCACGTTAACTGTAAAATTTTATTTCCTACAACAGTAATACCCTCACCAAAGTAAGCAGTATCTAGTTTAACCTGCTGCAAAATTTTACCGGTTTGAATATTTACTTTCCGCAAGTCTGATTTTCCCTTTTCGCCTGTTCCTTCATAAAAAAAGCCATCGTGGTATTCTAAACCTTCAACGTAAGCTGCAGTATCATGCGGAAATTTTGTAACGACTTTGTACGTATATAAATCTGGTGCTTTAGACGCCAAAACGACAATATTTGAGGTGATGTCATCAGACTTTTCGCCTTGATAAATTTTTGCAGTAATTAGGTGATTGCCTAATTTCAATCCTAAAGATTTAAGCTGTAAACCAAGTGTATCTTTGGCTATAACTACTTTGGTTGAATCCATAAAATAAACTACAGAATCTATCTTACTCGTTTTAGCAAAGTCGACTTTGACATCAATTACCTTTCCTGAGGTAATATTTGTACCTGCCGAAGGACTAACAAAACTGCTGTATCCAACAGCCGGCTCATCTTTACAAGAACTGGCCAGATTTATAGCTATAGCAACAAGAAACAGAACTTTTATTTGGTTAATCTTCAGGCCAAAAAGCATCTTCAATATGTTTTAATGTGTAAGTATTATCTTTTTTAAATGTTATTGCAATGATATCAAAACGTATTTCGTTTTGATGGTTCATAATTTCAATATATTCAAGCGAAGCAATTTCCATTTGTTTCTGTTTTGCTTGCTGAACAAAGTCTTCGGGCTGACCAAATGCTACTGAGGTTCTGCTTTTAACTTCAACAAAAACTATTATGCCGTTTTTGTAAACAATCAAATCGATCTCCGCTTTGCCGTGCACCCAGTTTTCATCCAAAATTTCATATTCGTTTTCTTCAAGATATGCTTTTGCAATCTGTTCACCTTTCTGACCGAGTTCATTGTGAGTAGCCATTTATGTCAATAATGAAGTGAATATAGCATAATCCTATATCATAAAATAACGCACCAATTAAAATAGAATAATCTTGTAAATGCTAACCTATTTAACAATTACAGAACCTAAAAATTTGGAAATTTCACGCTCTACTCCTTTTATAACGCCATATCGTTGCATTAATATCATCTGATTATCCCCATCGGTTTCATCCTTAATTTCCTTTAATAAATTAGATAAAATTTTATCCACTTTACGTTTTTTTAAATGAAAAATTCCACCAAGAATTGTAGCCTTCAAATGCATCGTTTCATCTTTAACATAAATCTGATGCTTGTTTAACCAATTTTCACTTAACGAATATTCGGAAGTGGAAAGCGTAATTGCTAAATCTGCAATCGCCCTATCTTCATGTTTAATAAAATGATTTGCGGTAGGCAACCTTCCATTATCAATCTCTGATTTATAATAATCGATTATTTTCTTACAAAGTTGATTTTCAAAATCTACATCAGCTAAATTTTGCATTACAAAAGAACCGATAACCATGTCATCAATGTTATCCCAGTTTACAAATTCATGCCCATAAGCGAGTAATAAACGAATGATTTCCTTTTCCTGGTGCTCATCGTTATCCAAAGTTTCTACAGATGCACCTGCATTATCATCCCATAAATCATCTGGCGGACCAAGCGGTTCTGGAGCACCCGAAGTATATGATTTTTGATTGGAATTACTAGCCCTTTGATTGCTTTCGAAAGATTTTTTGCTTTTGGCCGATCGGATTTTATTGAGTTCGGAAAGCAAAACACGCTCTTCTATCTCCAATAAACTGCTGCACTCACGAATAAAAACAGAAGCTTTAATCTGATCTGGAATTTTTGCGATACTTTCTACAATATCACGAATAATTCCTGCCCGTTTAATCGGGTCGGTTCCTGCTTCTTTTAAAAGTACGTTTGCTTTATACAGTATAAAATCTTTACGATTGTCTTCGATGTAAGTTTTGAAGGCACCTGCACCAACATGGTGCATGTATGAATCGGGATCATGACCATCAGGAAAAGAAACGATTTTAACGTTTAAGCCTTCCTCCAAAATCATATCTAAACCACGAAGCGACGCTTTAATACCAGCGGCATCTCCATCAAAAAGAATGGTAACATTTTGTGTAAAACGACCGATAAGTTTGATTTGCTCTACCGTTAAAGACGTGCCTGATGAAGCAACAACATTTTCAATCCCCGCTTGATGAACCGAAAGCACATCGGCATATCCCTCTGCTAAATAGCAATTGTCTAAATCGCGGATGGCCTTTTTGGCATGAAACAAACCATAAAGCACGTTCGATTTGTGGTAAATTTCACTTTCTGGTGAGTTTACATATTTAGGAACATTTTTATCTGTTTTTAAAGTTCTACCACCAAAACCAATCACTCTACCTGTAAAATTATGAATGGGAAACATTACACGCCCGCGAAAACGATCGTAAATTTTGCCATTATCATTTTTTATAGATAAACCTGTTTGCTCCAGAAATTCAAGTTTATGACCACTGCTAATGGCGCTTTGAGTCATTGCATCCCAAACATCAGGTGAATAACCAACTTCAAATTTCTTTAGAATATCTTCTCTAAAACCACGCTCTTTGAAATAGCTTAACCCAATACCTCTACCTTCATCGGTTTCCCAAAGCTGTTTTACAAAAAATGATGCCGCAAATTGAGAAACAATGTATAAGCTTTCTTTAGCATTTTGAGCTTCTGTATCCTGAGGTGTTAATTCAGTTTCTTCAACCTCAATATTATATTTATTGGCTAAAAATTTAAGTGCTTCTGGATAGTTATACTTCTCGTGGTCCATGATAAAACGAACCGAGTCGCCACCTTTACCACAGCCAAAGCACTTGTAAATACCCTTTGTTACCGATACGTGAAATGATGGCGTTTTCTCACCATGAAAAGGGCAATTTCCAATTAAACTGGTTCCGCGTTTTTTTAAGTGCACAAAATCACCGACTACCTCCTCAATTCGAGCGGTGTCCATGATTTTATCTATAGTTTCGCGGTTTATCAATGTAGTATTAAGAATGTTGTATCAGTTATGTGGCATCGAGTATCAAGATAGGTGACAAGTTAAACGTTTGAGAAACCCACAACCGTTAACTTGTAACCCAAGATCTATTTTACCAAAGGTAACAATTGGTCGGCTACCAGTTTATTACCGATCTCATTTAAATGAACTCTATCTACTGTTAAAATTCCCTTTTCTTTATCTTCAGGGTTATTTTTAGCTTCATAGTCAGCAAATATTTTTCTCAAATCGCAAACGGGCAAATTGTTTTTAGCAGCAAGTTGTCTAATGCCTTCAGCATATTTGTTTAAGTCAGCATCTAATTCGTTCGTACCGTCCTTTTTCTCGCCAACTACAGATGGTGTTACCAAAACGACTTTACTGCCAACACCTTGAATTTTGTTGATTAGTGCCTGATAAAATTTTAAATACTTATCGTAATCGGTTCCGGTATGCGATGATTGCTTATGCCAAACATCATTAATGCCCACATAAATCACTACCAAATCTGGTTTCTTATTCAATACATCATCTTCTAAACGCAGGTACAAATCATACACTTTATTGCCGCCAATACCAGCGCCCATTACAGTATATTTAGTAGAATCTAAAGATTTTTTGATTAAAGTAACGTAGCCTTTTGCTGATACACCTTGCTGTGTAATCGAATCGCCAAAAAATATAATTCGCTTCGGTTTAAACGTCATTGAAGTAAATAATAAAATACAACTTGCAAAGAATAGGGTGATTTTTAATGTGGTTCTCATAATGATTATTTTGTATCTATTGGTTCCAAATCCTGGTTCTAAAAATCAAAGCTAAAATACGGGTGGTAAAATCGCTTCCATTGTAAAATATTGCTAATTGCATTGTAGCTTAATGAAAAACAATTTCACAAATATTAAATGTCTTTAAAGATTTCTCGACAAAGTCATCTATCAGCTTTGTTAAAATATTAGCCTTTGAAATGCCAATAATTAATGAATTAAGCAGAATAGACAAATATATTTTTTGATGAAAAATTGGACTGCATTCACAAACATTTTAGAATGTTAAAGATAATAAATCTTTTAATCCTAAAAATGATGTTACTTACCCTTTTCCATTTTATAATCTTTGTGTAGAATGAGGAAACTTGCCCGTTCTTCCTTTTTAAAAGGATAATCCCAATTTCCCTGGTAGGTGATTTTTGTAGGTAGCTTATCTTCACCAAAATAACCCATTTCGATGTTCATTTGAACATCGAAATCAAAAATCATGTTGCTATATTTCATGTCAACATAGCGACCTAAAATATTGAAGTTTCGCTTATCAAAAATGGTCACCAAATCCTTAATCATAAGGCCATCTTTAGTCCAGCTGCTTAAATCGGGTTTTATAGAAACCTTAAACCGATAAACCGGAATAGAATCCAGATAAGTTCCACTTGTAAAAGCATAATCGTAATATTGGCGCATATTTGCAGAAAAAATCTCTGTTTTGCTTCCAATAAATGGTACTTTAACTGGGCGACCAGGATTAAAGATTAAGGTTTTTAATTTGTTTTTGTAGCTCTCGTTGGTGCCACCTTTGCCATCTGCAGCCGGTGCATTTGGAACAAAATCAGTATTGTAAGCATTCATAAAAATGTAATCAAACATTTCTACCGTATAAAGCTGATACTTACCATTCTTCTTATACATCTTGCCTTCGTCCTCCTTTACCAAATATTCCATTTTGTAAGGCCCACTATTGTTATGTCTTATCTTACGATAAATTTTTCCATCAACTTTGTTATTCTTATCGTAACTGTAAATGCGGTTTTCGGCGATAAATGTATATCGCTTCATATCCCGGAAAGCCTGATAGAAAGACGTGTCATTCATTACCGCTTTAATAAAAGTTTCAACGTTTAATCGTTCAGCTTTAATATTTACGGTCGAATCTAATGTGATGGTTTTAACTGTATCAGGATTGAATCTATCGATAACCTGACTATAGCTTTGTAGAAAAAAAAGCGATAAGGTTATTAAAAAAAGTAATTTTTTCATGTATTGGCTATGTGTTCAAAAATGATGCCCATTTAAAATATGTATGAGGTAAAATGGAATAAGGATGAAGTGAGATTGTAAATGGAAAACTCAGGACTCCATCTTACATCATTACATTTTACATCTCATTACATCTTAATTAATTTCCTAATTGTTTAACCGCGATGTATGCCATCAAACCAGTAGATAATTTTAGTGCATCTTCATCAATATCAAATTTAGGAGTATGTACAGAGTAGCTGGTATCCTTCTCTAAATTCCCTGTTCCTAAACGATAAAAACAGGCATCAGTTACCTGAGAATAGAAAGAAAAGTCTTCGGCAGCCATCCAAATGTCTAAATCAATAACGTTTTCTTTGCCTAAAAAATCTTCTGCAAAACTTCTTGCGTTGGCAGTTAATTTTTCTTCGTTGATTAAAAAAGGATAACCTCTGTGGATATCAAAATCACAACTTCCACCCATACTTTCAGCCATACCTTCGGCCATTTTTTTCATGCGTTTGTGCGCTTCATTTCTCCAGTCTTCATCCAAAGTTCTAAAAGTGCCTTCAATTTTTACTTCATTTGGGATAATGTTCGTTGCACCATTCGCAATCACCTTCCCAAAAGAAAGAACGGAAGGCAAACGCGGATCTGCATTGCGACTAACGATTTGTTGTAATGCTATGATGATATGTGATGCAATTACAACCGGATCGATATTTTGATGTGGTTGTGCTCCATGACCACCCTTACCCGTTACGGTAACGTATAATTCATCAGTTGAAGCCATATAAATTCCTGAACGAAAACCTACTTTACCGGCATCAATTAAAGGCATAACGTGTTGGCCAACTATAGCATCTGGTTTAGGGTTTTCTAAAACACCTTCTTTAATCATTATGCTTGCGCCACCTGGTAACAATTCTTCTGCAGGTTGAAAAATCAGTTTAATGGTTCCGCCAAACTCATCTTTTAACTGGTTTAAAATATAGGCAGTTCCTAACAATGAAGAAGTGTGAACATCATGACCGCAGGCATGCATTACACCTTGATTTTTAGAACGGTAAGGTTTATCATTCGCTTCGTGAATTGGTAAAGCATCCATATCAGCTCGAAGTGCGATAACTTTATCTGAAGCAAGATTTCCTTTTATTAAACTTACTACACCTGTATTTGCACAATCGGTAAATTCTATTCCCCATTTTGCTAGTTTATCTTTAATAAACAATGAGGTTTCAAATTCTTTATAAGATAATTCGGGGTTTGCATGTATATGGCGACGATAGCCTACCACATCATTAAAAATGCTTCTGGCTAAGTCTTTAATTTTATCTTTGATCATCAGTTGTTGTATCTAAAGTTGGTGCATTAATTTTTTCCCTAAAAATAAATAAAGTTGGGAAGGTTGACCGAAGTTCGCTCATTAAACGTTGAGCCTCCAAACGTGTGCGGAAATCACCAACACGCAAATAATAATTAGGTTCTTTGTAAATGATGTAGGTATTAATTTTTGGATAACTCCCTTTAAAACGTGATTGCTGGTTAAAAATTTCCCTTCTATCGGAGCCATAAAAAACCTGTACCCGATAACCATAATCAGACACAACTGGTTTGTTTGGCTTTGTTGTTACATCGCCTCCGGTTCTGTAAACTTCTATTCGTTTAGCAATCAGGCTATCAATTAAAGGATCTTTTACTACAGTAACTACACCTTTTTGAGCGAAGGAAGTATTGATTATGATGAGCAAGAATGCAATGGTATAAATTATTTTCATTTTTGTTGACTTAAAGTTGGCTAATAACACGAATGCCGAACTTTCTGCAAAATTCGGCATTCTTTGTGGGTTGTGCAAATGGATTAATTAAAGAACCAGGCTATCAGGATTTTGATTGGTTGACCAAAGCGTATGAATTATAATATGCTCCTTATTAGACTCATAAAAAATGATATATTCTAAGACTATCAATCCTCGAATATTTTTATTGGAAGATTGAATCCCAATTTGAGGATTTTTTATTAGGAGTTTAATCTCTTTATTAAATCTTTTATAAAGTTTTAAGGAATATTTTTTATTACCATTTCTCTCGGCATAGAATTCTAAAATTGTATATAATTTAATTCTTGCCTGGTGCGACCAAATTATTTTTTTAGCCATTTTTCTATTTCATCATCAAGCGTAGATTGCTCTACAAATAAGCCCTTTTTTATTTGCTCTTGGGATGAAATGATTTCTCTTTGTTGCTCGGGGGATAATTCTAAATTTTCAGATTTGGAAGCTTTATCAATAATAGTTACACCAAACTCCTTAAGAATTTGTTTAACCATTAAGCTTTTATCATCAGGAATATTTATTGTTAATGTTTCCATGAATCAAAAATAATAAAATTAACTCAAATTTTACGGTCATAAAAACTGTAGTAAAAAATGCTATTAGATTGCTAATAGTTCTTATTTATAAGTTAAGGATAGTTAAAATGAAAAGATCTTATCCGTCTATTAAATAGATGAAAAAAATGCCGAAATCTTTTGAATTTCGGCATTACATGAATTTTAATGGATTACAAATTCGCTCCGTGGCAATTTTTGTATTTCTTACCACTTCCACAAGGGCAAGGCTCATTCCGCCCTACTGTTGCCTCTTTACGAATCGGTTGTTGAGGAACAGCCTCACTAGTATCTCCAAATTCTATACCTGGCGCTTCGTTACCAAATTCTTGCTTAGTGGTTTGTAGCTTTGGTTGCTTAACAGGTGCTGGTGCTTCTCTAACCTCATCAGCTTCTTGCTGAACAGGAATACCACCTTTATATAAGAAACTTACAACTTCTTTATTAACAGCGGTTAGCATGTTTTTAAATAAATTAAAAGCTTCCATTTTATAAATTACTAATGGATCTTTTTGTTCGTACACTGCATTTTGAACAGATTGCTTTAAATCATCCATCTCACGTAAATGCTCTTTCCAGCTATCATCTATCAAAGCAAGAACGATTGTTTTTTCGAATGAGCGAACAACTTCCTTACCTTTATTATCAATAGCTTTCTTTAAATCTACCGCTACCTGGATACCACGAATACCATCAGTAAAAGGAACAACAATTTGTTCGATGTGTTGTCCTCTTTCTTCATAAACCTGGGTTAAAACAGGTAATGATTGCTGAATAATTGATTCTGACTTACGGGCATAAAACGTTTCTGCTTCTTCAAATAATCTTTCTGTTAATTGAGCAGCGTTTGTAGATGAAAATTCTTTATCCGTAATTGCCGTATCTAACGAGAAGTTTTTAATTACTTCTAGCTTGAAGCCATCGTAATTTGCTTCTTGTTTATATTCGTTAACGATATCTTCTGCAACATCATAAACCATGTTGTTCATATCTACATCCAAACGTTCGCCAAATAAAGCATTTTTACGTTTAGCATAAATAACGGTACGCTGAGAGTTCATAACATCATCGTATTCCAATAAACGTTTACGAATACCGAAGTTATTTTCCTCTACTTTTTTCTGAGCTCGTTCGATAGATTTGGTAATCATTGAATGTTGAATTACCTCACCATCTTCAATTCCCATACGAACCATTATGCTCGAGATTCTTTCAGAACCGAATAAACGCATTAAGTTATCTTCTAATGAAACGAAGAACTGAGATGAACCTGGGTCACCTTGACGACCAGCACGACCACGTAACTGTCTGTCAACACGACGTGATTCATGACGCTCGGTACCTACAATTGCTAAACCGCCTGCATCTTTAACGCCTGCACCTAATTTTATATCTGTACCACGACCAGCCATGTTGGTTGCAATGGTAACCTGTCCTGCCTGACCAGCTTCGGCAACAATATCAGCCTCTTTCTGGTGCATTTTAGCATTTAATACATTGTGCTTAATTCCGCGAAGTTTAAGCATGCGACTTAATAATTCCGAAATTTCAACTGAAGTTGTACCTACTAAAACAGGTCTGCATGCTTCCGTTAACTTTACAATCTCATCTGCAACGGCATTATATTTTTCACGAACTGTACGATAAACATAATCCTGGTCATCTAACCTAGAAATGTTCCTGTTGGTTGGAATTTCAACTACATCTAATTTATAAATAGACCAAAACTCTCCCGCTTCCGTAGTTGCAGTACCCGTCATACCGCAAAGTTTGTGGTACATACGGAAATAGTTTTGCAAGGTTACTGTTGCGTACGTTTGCGTTGCATCCTCAACTTTTACATTTTCTTTTGCTTCAATTGCCTGGTGCAAACCATCAGAGTAACGGCGGCCATCCATGATACGACCTGTTTGCTCATCAACAATCTTAATTTTACCTTCATCAATGATGTATTCAACATCAATTTCAAATAAAGTATAAGCTTTTAAAAGTTGATTAACAGAGTGAATACGTTCTGCTTTAACAGAGTAATCTCTCATTAAAGCATCTTTTGTAATCACTTTTTCTTCTAGTGGCAAATCAGATTTCTCTAAATCTGCAACTTCAGTACCCACATCTGGCAAAACGAAAAAGTTAGGGTCTTCGCCTGATTGCGTAATCAATTCGATACCTTTTTCTGTTAATTCTACCTGATTATTTTTTTCATCAATATAGAAGAACAATTCAGAATCTACCTTAGGCATATTCTTCGATTGATCTGCCATGTAATGGTTCTCTGTTTTCAATAATAAACCACGAACACCGCTTTCACTTAAAAATTTGATTAAAGCTTTGTTTTTAGGCAAACCACGATAAGCACGTAATAATGCTAAACCACCTTCACCTTCTTCGGTTCCGGTATTGCCTGCATTAATTAATTTTTTAGCTTCATTTAAAGCAGAAGAAACATAAGCCTTCTGAGCATTTACCAAACGTTCGATACGCGGTTTTAACTCATAAAATTCGTGTTCATCACCTCGAGGTATTGGTCCGGAAATAATTAATGGTGTACGTGCATCATCAATTAAAACTGAATCGACCTCATCCACCATAGCAAAATGTAGTTTGCGCTGCACCAACTGGTCAGGTGTTTGCGACATATTGTCACGCAGGTAATCAAAACCGAACTCATTATTCGTTCCGTAGGTGATATCTGATGCGTAAGCTTTTCTTCTTTCTTCTGAATTTGGTTCGTGTTTATCAATACAATCTACACTTAAGCCATGAAATTCGAATAAAGGACCATTCCACTCACTATCTCTACGAGCTAAATAATCATTTACAGTTACGATGTGAACGCCTTGTCCGGCAAGTGCATTTAAATAAGCAGGAAGCGTACTTACTAAAGTTTTACCTTCACCAGTAGCCATTTCGGCAATTTTACCGCTGTGTAAAACAATACCACCGATTAATTGAACATCGTAATGAACCATGTTCCATACAACCTCTGTACCCGCAGCATCCCATCGGTTTGCCCAATGTGCTTTATCGCCAATAATTTTTACATTACTTTTTCTTGCTGCGTAATCTCTATCGAATTGTGTTGCCGTAACTTCAAGGTATTCGTTTTCACTTAAACGTCGAGAAGTTTCCTTTACCACTGCAAAAGCTTCAGGAAGAATTTCCAAAAGTACTTTCTCTAATTCTGTATCACGGTCTTTACCTAAAGCATCAACCTGATCATACAAAGCTGTTTTTTGATGAAGATCTAAATCTTCATTTTCGGCATCAGCTTTCAAAGCCGAAATTTTACCGTCAATATCTGATAAAAAAGCAGAAATTCTACCTTTAAATTCTATTGTTTTAGCACGCAACTCATCATTGCTAATTGAAGATAACTTAGCGTACTCTTCATTTATTTTAACAACCAAAGGCTGTATGCTTTTTATATCTCTTTCTGATTTACTTCCGAAAACCTTCGCTAAAAATCCTAACATTATATTTTAAATCGTATTTATTTTAAAAATTGGTGTGTTACAACAACCACGCCATAGCTATTGCTAAGTCAGTTTGGCAGTTATCAGCGGCTAAAATTAAGGATATATTCTAAATTATCGGTTATATTGCTTCATGATAAATTAAATCATTTGCACAAAACCTCGAGTTATAGCTATTTAAGTGATTCGCATTCCATTGCATCCAAAACATAACACCTTATATTTTGAACCATTCTGGTAGGCATTTTCGCTATTTGATAAGTTTCAATTATTAATTCAGATATCCATATTATCGAAAAACATAAAACTGCTTTAAACTTCTTTTCAAAACCATTAATTTGGCACGATATAATAGGAGAACACCTTTTGGTTTCTCAAATTACTGAAAAGAGAGGAAGCGAGGTTATTACAAATAATATCTCAACTTCAACCTTTGTAAGCATTCATTCTATCAAAACAATTGCATAATGGATTCACCAGGAAAAATTTATTTAGCAGACCAACGAGGCTTGGATGAGTCACCGATACTGAGAAGATATAGTACTTTCAATTTTGAAAAATTTTACAACGAGCATAAAGAACCTTTCGCAGAATTATTTCTATTAAATGATGATTCGATATCGGGTGGAAAAATGACTTTTTTCCTGTCAAAACAAGATTCGCTACAGATACTTATGCCAATTACCGGTGGATTGGACGTTGTATCAAATGGCAAAGAATATCAATTGGAAACCGGACAAATTCAAGTGCTAAATGTTAGCAAAGGTGAGGTTCTAGAAATTAGCAATCCCTATAAAGATGATGTTGTCAACTATCTTCAAATTGGAATAAGCACCGATATATTTCTACTGAGAAATAGTGAAATGCTGTATAATATTGATTTTGAACAAAATAAAAATCAACTTATTGAAATTATTTCAAGCCCAAAATTGCCATTTAAATTTAGTGCAGGAATTTTTGCCGGACAAGAAGAAGCAATTTATAAAATGCAAAATCCTGAAAATAAATTTTATGCATTCATTATTGATGGCGCTTTTAAAATTGAAGGTAGCCTTTTGCATGCAAGAGATGGCTTAGCCCTTTGGAATACGAGTATTGTAAATTTAGCAGCACTAAGCAATAATGCAGTTGTATTGGTATTGGAGCTAAAACCGCCCGTTTTCTAAGGAAGTTTTAAGCCGCCAATTAACAAACTTATTTGCTCATTTTACAAAGACAATGTTCAATTATTTAAAAATTACCTCGGTAGCGCCATAACCAAACTTTTCTTTCCTTGCATCCATATAGGTTTTAATGTGAGGATTTTTGCTTATCAGTTTGTGAATTTTATCTCTTAACGTTCCATTTCCAGAACCATGGATAAAAATCATTTTATCGAAGTGGTGTACAATTGCAGCATCTAATGCATTTTGGAAATGAGATAATTGAATTTGCAACATTTCATCCGCTTCTAAAAAATGGTGATCATCCCTAAGTTTTTCTATGTGCAAATCAATCTCTTTTAACGGAACATCAACAGTTTTCTTCTCAGCAGGAGATTTAAAAAAGCTTTCTTTTAATTTCTGAGCATCTATGGTAATAGAAGGCAATTCATCCAAGCGAATTAACCATCCTTTGTTTTTTAACTGAGGCAGTTCTTTTTGTTCACCAGAAAAATCTTTAGCTCTAAATTTCTTTTTAATTACTAAAGGTTCAGCAGGTTTTACATCAGCTTTGCTAAACAGTAAAACCTGAAAAGTAAATTCAGGCCAGATATCTAAATCGGCAAGGGAAGCAGAATAAACCAGTTTAGATTGATATGCCTCTAAAATACCGTAAAAAGAGCCTGCATATTTGTCTTTACGCTCTGTTGTAAGTGTGGTTAAAAGTACATTTGCCGATTGATTTTGTAAGTGAAAATGAACAACATTTCCAGCTTTATCATCTGTTGCCACAGCTAGGTAAATTCCATTTTCTAACGTACTTATGCTTGCTATATTAACCTGAATAGGTTTTGGCACATCAATTTCTTCGGCAATAACGCCATGCCCATGAACGGAAGTTAAATTACTAATGGCTACAGGAATTTCGAATCCATCTTCATCCGTAACACCCAACGTTTGCGCATCAATAACCTTGGTTACATAGCCTTCACGTTTTTCATCAACAAAACGCACAAAATCACCCAGCTTAAATTTCATTTTAAAAATATTGAATTAAGAACTTTAGCATAAATTCGAAATGTAATCTTAGGCCTGTAGAAGAATTTGTGAAGGCGTTTTTACAAGCTCAACACGACAAGACCTTAGGATAAATCGATTATGATTCAGCTCTTCGTTTCAACAAAGGTACCGATTTTTAGATTAGGCTACGATGAGCATATTTCTAACCTGCTGCAATTCGCCATTTTGGAGACGAGCATAATAAACACCTGGTGAATAGTTTTGATTTTCGAAGGTAATATTATAGTTGCCTTCCTCCTTTACGGCATCAACAACGGTGGTAATTAACTTACCCATCGTATTAAAAACCTGGATTAAAACATGACCGCCTTTGGATGAATATTTTATAGTAGTTGAGGTTGAAAATGGATTTGGATAATTTGATATTAAACTTTCGCCACTTAAATGATTTGCCTGAGCCAAACTGGTTGACATGCAATTTGTACCCGCCTGAATAAGTGGTAAAGATTGAAAATCTTTAAGCATTACGCCCGATAAAGTTGCCTTGTCTACACAGAACCACTTCTCTAACAAAGTTGCATAAACCGACCTAAAATCATATTGCATCGGAATGTTATCGTTGACAGATGTTGTAGCAGATATCGTTGGATTTTTCCCTAAAACACCACCTTGAATGGCATCGCCAAAGACGATTAACGGAGCCGCAGCGCCATGATCTGTTCCATTACTTGCATTGGATTTTATACGTCTGCCAAATTCAGAAAAAGTCATTCCTGCAACTCGTTTAGCAGCACCCAAGCCTTTCAAATCATCCATAAAAGCTTTAATGGCATCGCTTACTTTTTGAAGCAAAACCGCATGAGTTCCTGTTTCGTTTGCACCAGTATTAACTTGCGATGCATGGGTATCAAAAGAACCGATATTTACCATGTAAAGCCTGGTTTTTAAGCCTCCGCCAACCAAGCGAGCTACCACTTTTAGTTGGTCGGCTAGTGAGTTATTGCTTGGATACGTGCCCTGCTTGGTAACTTTGCCGGCAGCTGTTTTTATAACTGAAGCATATTGCTGCGTTTGTTGCGCAACTTGCCTCACGTAAGTTAGCTCCTTGCCTGCATTTGTATTTGGTGCCGGAGATTGTATGCCATTTATCAGATTGTAAAAATTTACCGGATCGGAAATCGCCATGCCCATATTTACAGATGGACCTTGAAAAGCAGGTGAAATAAAAGATCCAATTTGAATGGCTAAGGGATCGGGCATAACCGAGTTCGGATAACCTATCGGGAAATTGGTATATTCTTCTGCCAAATATCTTCCGGCCCAACCACTATCAACCACTTGGTCAGAATCTGATGCAGAAAGCCAAATGTCAGTAGCCCTAAAATGGCTAAAATTTGGCTGCGGATAACCAACAGATTGCACAACCTGTACTTTACCATCATCATATAAGCCAGCTAAGCCAGACATGGCTGGATGAATGCCTGTATTGTAGCCAGATAGCTTTATAATTTTATTCTTCGGAAGGATAATATTTGGGCGGGCCAAAGTTAAATTATCGTATTGATCCAACGGTAGAATCATGTTCAAACCGTCATTTCCACCATTTAATTGAATGATAACCAAAACATGATCTGTTTCCTGATTAGCAGCCGTTATTGCAGATAACAAACTCGACGCACCAAAAGCTTTTAGTGAAAACCCACCCAGTAATGAAGGAATTACCACACCTGCTGGCATTGCCTTGGTTAAAAAGTCACGCCTTTTCATGATAACTGATATTCTTCAAGGTTCATAATGTATTTATAAAACTCCTGTAATCGGGTTTGCACGATGGTGGTTTTCATAGTTGTTGGTGCAGCTTTATAATCCAACCAGGCGGTTGTCCAATAGTTATCCGTAACCTGATTGCTTAAAAGAATACTTTTCAAAAACTTTTTAACCTCTGCACTTACATCAATTGTGTATAAATGAGCAATAGCTTCATCAACCAAAACATTTGGGTCTTCGGGTTTGCTAAATTTTGATGTGTAAGCTATTGGGTCGATTACTATTTTTTTGCCATTTCTGGTATAACCTGTACTGATAAATCTATCGGTAAAAATATTTCGTTTAGGTAATGTATCGGAGTTAATCCAAAGTTCGTAAAACTGAGGTACCTGATAATACGCAGGCCAACCAGAAACATTGGGTGGATCACCCAGGTTTTGCTGCAAGTTCGACGCCGTACTTCGTAAATAATCACTCATGTAATAAACATTCACATAATCAGAAGCATCCGGGAAAACGATTTCGAATTCTCTAGCCAATCCAACTACAAAATCTACTGGCGATTTAATATTACAAGAACGGTTTTGCGGTAAAAAGAAATGACTACTAGTGAGCAATGCTTTTAAAACAGGTTTAATCTCGTAGTTGGCATTTCGAAATATTTCGGCTAACGGAATTATAATATTCGATTCAACATCAGATGCAATATCATAATACACAAAAAAGCGGTACAATCTTCGGCAAATGTATTTGCTTACTTCAACCTGCGTAAAAATCATATCAAGCAAATCATCAACCTCTTTTGCTCCGTCGGCACCTGTTCTTCCTTTAATTAATTTACTGCCATAAAATGATGAAAATTGTTTGTCGGTAGCATCGTGCCTGTTGGCATCAAAAACTGTATTTATTGCTATACCATCTAACTTATAACCTGTTAATAAGCGAGCAGCAGCTTTTACATCTGCTTCGGTGTATTTAGAATCAGGGCCTTTACCAACCGTGAAAAGTTCTTGTAACTCTCTGCTGTAATTTTCGTCAGGAGCCGATTTTGTACTTGCATAACCATTTAAATAACGAACCATTGCTGGGTCGATGGTTACTTGCTTAACTAAAGTTTTAAAATTACCGAAGGCTAAACTGCGCAGTAAATTATTGTGTTTGTAAATGTATCGAGCATCATCAATTGTATCGGCCTCTGTGGCAAAATGATTGTGCCAAAAAAGCGTCATTTTCTCTCTTAAAGATATTGGTTGATTAAGCATTTGCGTTAACCACCAGGATTTAAAGGAAGCAACGCGACGACTATTGGCAGTTCCATCGGTATAAATTGCATTTACCCAGGTTTGCCCAGCTGGTACATTTGCATCTGTGTAACCAGTATCATTATAATTATTTATTGGAGGATTCGGAAGTGGCAAATCTTTTAAAAGCAAATCGACAACCTGCGTTACCGATTGACCCACAAGCGTATTAATATCATTTCTTTTGGCGCCAAATAATGTGCGTTTTAGTAAATGATTTAACTCTTTAGACCCGAAATTTCCTGAGTAAACGTTTATTGCCATATAGTAACTGTAGGGACAAGATAAAACTAAACATTATCTTGTTGAATCACAGTTATTTTACACGAAATATCAAAAATTAGATACTAAAACGGAATTTACCAACGTAATAGGGCGCTTGCCCAGGTAAAGCCAGACCCGAAAGCCGCTAAACAGACTAAATCGCCATCGT
Source organism: Pedobacter jejuensis (assembly GCF_003725795.1). GTDB lineage: Bacteria > Bacteroidota > Bacteroidia > Sphingobacteriales > Sphingobacteriaceae > Pedobacter > Pedobacter jejuensis. Next base: position 80,258 of record NZ_RBEE01000008.1, read on the forward strand.
TAATTTTGCCTGCTTCCCAAGCCTCACACAATGCAATTGGTACCGATGCAGCAGTTGTATTGCCATATTTTTGAATGTTGTTAAATACTTGGTCATCCTTTATACCAAGCAATTGCTGTACATATTGGCTGATTCTTAAATTTGCCTGATGCGGCACCAACATATCTATATCTTTTTCTGTTAAATTATTTGCAGCCAAAGCTTCTTTTATTACTTCGGGGAATTTTACAACTGCTTTTTTAAAAACCGATGGCCCGTCCATATAAGGTAACGCGGCACCACTTGCTAAAATTTCGGGCGTCATAAACAAACCTCCCAATTCCTGATCTGGAAACGCAGGTTTATCTTTCATCCATTTATTTGCATGAGAACCGGGATAGTACATAGCCAATATTTCGGCATCCGCACCATCGCTATGCAAATGCGTACTTAAAATTCCTTTGCCCGGTTCATCAGTTGGTTGTAAAACCACAGCTCCAGCACCATCACCAAAAATTACAGATACGTTTCGGCTTCGGGTTTCAAAATCCATTGCGAAAGAATGCTTTTCGCTACCAACAACCAAAACGTTTTTATACATGCCAGTTTTAACAAACTGATCGGCCACAGATAATGCATAAACAAAGCCTGAACATTGATTGCGAATATCCAATGCCCCAATTTCGCCCATACCCATTTCGCGTTGCAATAAAACACCACAACCCGGGAAATAATAATCAGGACTTAAAGTTGCAAACACAATAAAATCAACATCTTTAGCTGTGATTCCTGCCCGTTCTATCGCGATTTTGGAAGCTTCGATACCCATTGTTGTAGTGGTTTCTTCATACCTATCTGCAAATCGGCGTTCTTTTATTCCGGTGCGTTCCTGAATCCATTCATCGCTGGTTTCCATAAAGCGACTTAAATCATTATTGGTATATACATTTTTAGGAACGTAGTATCCGATTCCTGCGATTTTGGATTGGTGCATGCTCTTATATTATTTGGTTAACAAATGTATTAAAACTGATGGAAGAATATGTAAAATGTAGAAGGGAAGATGAGAAATGCGCTTGTTATTTTAATCCTAATCCATTTTACCTATTCCATCTTACATAAACTATTACATCTTCCATAAAATTAGTATTTTTGCGCCATGTCTACAGAAACCAAAGAAGAGACCTTTACGCTCGAAGAAATTCTAACTTCTCTAAAAACCGTACATCGCCTTATTTTGTGGAATGATGATGTAAATACTTTCGAACATGTTATATATTGCATGATGAAGTATTTGGATTACAACGAATCTCAGTCAGAAAAAATTGCCTGGAAAGTTCATAATGAAGGCAAATGCCCGGTTTTGGAAGGTTCATTTACCGAAATGGAAGTTTATAGAAAAATTTTGCAGCAAGAAGGTTTAAGTGTTACTGTTGATTAGAACGTATAATACGCAATAAAATATTTGTATCTTTAAGTAATCACTAGATTTTTATGGAAGTTACATTGGAAATAAAAGACGATAAAGCCATTTCGATATTGGAAACATTGAGAACTATGAAAGGCATTAAAATTAAAAATTTTTCTAAAACCAAAGATAAGTATCTTAATGATTTAGCCCAGGCTTATAAGGAATCTGAATTAGCCGAGAAAGGAAAATTGAAGTTAAAAAGTTTTGAAGATTTAATTAATGAAATATGAAGTTTTAACTTCATCCCTTTTCGATAAAGAATTTAAAAAATTATGTAAAAAACATAAATCTGCTAAACATGATGTAATCTCCTTTGTTGAGCAACTCAAATTAAATCCTAAACAAGGCATATCTATTGGAGATGATTGTTTCAAAATTAGAATCGCCATTACTAGCAAAGGGAGAGGTAAATCTTCTGGAGCGAGGTTAATTACCCGAGTAAGGGTTGTTAATAAAACAATCTATTTGCTCTCTATTTATGATAAATCTGATCGAGATTCCATCTCTGATCACCAACTTCATTCTGTTTTAAAATCTCTAGATTAATTAATTTTCCAAGCCCTTCAAAAGCTGATTTAATTCTGCTTGTGTAGTTTGCGTTTTATCTTTAGCATACCAACCATGAAGTTTTTCTGATAAAATTGTCATTTCGGTAGTTTCTTTACGCCACTCTTTTAAAAGCTCTTGCAAAACTTGTGGCCGTGGCGCCCAAGTTGCCAAAACTTTATCGCCAGTTTCATTAAGAATGATTAAAACAGGGATTGCTCTACCACCATTGGTTAAGTGCGCATCGATTAAAGGCAAATTTTTATCGCGAAGAACAAATTTTAAATCGATTTTACCTGAAGATGCATTTGCAATTTTGTTAAACACCGGGACTATTTGTGCGGCATCACCACACCAACCTTCGGTAATTACTAAAAACTTATAATTTTCTTTAAGTTGATTTACAGTTGATGTTAATTCATCTGTTAAGTTAATCGTCTTATCAACACGACTCATCCTTTGCACATTCATTTTAGTATAATGCAAATCGTAAGTTACATCGCCCGTGGCTTTTCCCTCTAACAAAAGTTTATCTATCAAGGCACGATATGTTAAATAATCCATTCCTTGACCGCTGAAAATTTCGCTGTAATTAACCATGATTTTTAAATTATGATGCAAAGGAAAGCAGAAAATCAATCAGATTAATCATCCATTTGCAAGAAATATATTATGCAAATTACCTTTAATTTGTGTTTATTGCATTTTATTTTGGTTTCTAAACCCGATTGAAATGGAAAGCCCGCGGCGTAGCAAGGACTTGAAATGTAAAGCGGGGCTGCTGTAACCTAAAAGCTCCGAAACCTGCTTTTCAAAAAAATTAAATTGTAGTTAAAGAACTCACATGTTTTGTCAAAGCAACAAAATCTTCAACAGTTAACTGCTCGGCTCTCTTTTCAAAGTAAATATGGTCATCCATTTTATCTCTGGGCATGGCTGCAGAAAGTGCGTTTCGCAAGGTTTTTCTTCTTTGATTAAAACCGGCTTTTACTACACGCCAAAACAATTTCTCGTCGCAATCTAAAGCCTCAACTTCATTTCTGGTTAAACGAATTATGGCAGAATGAACTTTGGGAGGCGGATTAAAAGTGCCTGGCTTTACCGTAAAAAGGTATTCAATTTTATAATATGCTTGTAGAAACACACTTAAAATACCATATTCCTTGGTGCCGGCAGGCGAAGCACATCGCTGGGCGACTTCTTTTTGAAACATACCCACCATTTCAACCACCTTATTCCGATTATCTAAAATTTTAAATAAAATTTGCGAGGAAATATTGTAAGGAAAGTTGCCTATAATGGCAAATTTATCAGGAAAAATATCATCGAAGTTTAACTTAAGAAAATCGCCATTGATTAACTTATCGCCAAGCTGCGGATATTTTTCGTTTAAAAAATGAAAAGATTCTGTATCGATATCGATTAGGTAAGTTTGCAAATCTGTGCGCTGCAACAAAAAATCAGAAAGAATTCCCATACCTGGGCCAACTTCTAAAACCTGGTTGTACTTATCGGTACTTATCAAGCTTTCTACAATGCGTTTGGCAATGCCTTTATCGGTTAAAAAATGCTGACCTAAATGTTTCTTTGCTTTTACTAAACTCATACCTCGAATCCCGATAAATCAGGACTTTTAAAATTAAATTAAGCTTCAAAGATAGGCTTAATATTTCTTTGCAAATGACTTAGTGTTTTTTTGGTGTTTCATTTTTTTTAAAGTCTTTAAACGAAAATCAGTAATTTGCGCTAAAATTTTCCGGTAATTATGAGCAATAAACTTAAAATTGGTATTAGTATAGGCGATGTAAATGGCATAGGTTTGGAGGTAATTATTAAAACATTATCTAATCCTGCCATTCTAAATTATTGTACACCAATTGTTTATGGCCACACTAAAGTTTCATCTTTTCACAGAAAAGCCAATAACCTTGGCGATTTTAGTTTTAACGTAATTAATCATGCCAATCAAGCGCAGCTTAAAAAAGCAAACATGATTAATTGCTGGGAAGAAGATGTTAAAATAGAACTTGGCCAGGTTACTGAAACAGGCGGAAAATATGCGCTTTTATCTTTAGAAAGAGCAACAGCAGATTTAGTAGCTGGAGATATTGATGCTTTAGTTACGGCTCCAATTAATAAACACAACATTCAATCAGAAACATTTTCTTTTCCGGGTCATACCGAATATTTGCAAGAAAAAAGCGGAAGTAAAGATGTATTGATGTTTTTAATCAGCGAAAACTTGCGTGTTGGTGTCGTTACCGGACATATTCCCGTTTCATTTGTTCCCTCATCAATTAGCAAAGAAAAAATAGTTAACAAAATCAGACTGATTAACGAGAGTTTAAAAAAGGATTTCTGGATTGAGAAACCAAAAATAGCAGTTTTAGGCTTAAATCCACATGCTAGCGACAATGGTTTGTTGGGTACCGAAGAAGCAGAAATTATTGCTCCTGCTATCCAAGAAGCTTACGATAGAGGTATTGTTTGTTTCGGTCCTTATCCCGCAGATGGTTTTTTTGGTAACGGCAGTTATAAAAAATTTGATGCTGTATTGGCCATGTACCACGACCAGGGTTTAATTCCTTTCAAAACGTTGGCTTTCCACAATGGCGTAAATTATACAGCTGGCTTAAATTTCGTACGCACCTCTCCCGACCACGGAACAGGTTACGATATTGCGGGGAAAAATTTAGCCGATTCTACCTCATTTACCGAAGCTTTATTTTCAGCTATCCACATTGTTAAAAATCGCAGAGAACAAGAAGAATTGCTAAGCAACCAATTACGCGGCGGTGGTAAAGTGGTAGAAACACAATTCGACATTAAGGATGATGCTTCATAAGGCTGAAGGCATGAAGGTTTGAGGTAAAACATAAAACTAATTAGTATTCTTAAGATACGTTTTGTAAAGCAAGGTTCGGTTTTTATCGGTTCCTGTAGTCCTGCTTTCTCAACCCCTCTAACAGGCGAGCGTTCGAATCTTTTTCAAACCAATAAGGTTTTAAAAACCTTATTGGTTTTATCAGAAGTATTTCACTTCTAAGTTTATTTTTGTTAAAGTTTTGCATTAAACTTAATTTCAAAATAAAATGATTTCAGTAGTATTGAAGTATTGAAAATAATAAGAAATTTATAAAGACATGTCACTATCGCCAATTATAAAGCCAGAAGAGTTAACCTGGCTAAATCAGGATGAAGAAATTGTTATTGTAGATGCCAGTGCCGGTTCGAAAGCAAGATATGATGCACAACATTTAGTCGGAGCATTATTTGCAGATGTGAACGAAGACCTAGCCAATATTGGAGACTTTGCAATAGGCGGGCGACACCCATTGCCAACTTTCGAACAATTTTCAAACGTTTTACAGAAGCTTGGCATTACGAAAGATTCTCGCGTAATTGTATATGATGATAAAAGCGGTAGTAATGCTGCTGCAAGGTTATGGTGGATGTTAAAATCAATCGGCCACAAAAAAGTTCAGGTAATTGATGGTGGATTTCAGGCAGCAATTAAATCAGGCTTCCCAACATCAAACAAAGTTGAAATACCACGAACTGTTGAAAAATACGAGGTAAGTTCTTGGAATTTACCGCTATCAGACATTAACGAAGTTGAAAAAGTAGCTAAAACAGATGAATATATTGTTGTTGATGTTCGTGATGCCAACCGTTTTGCTGGCTTAACCGAACCTATAGATTTAATTGCCGGCCATATTCCTGGCGCAACGAATATTCCATTTACCGAAAACCTTGATGCTGATGGCTTATTTTTATCACCAGAAGTATTAAAAGATAAATATTTTAAAGCCTTAAATGATGTACATGCCGAAAATGTGATTGTACATTGCGGCTCAGGCATTACCGCTTGTCACACGCTTTTAGCTATGGATTATGCTGGTCTGGACATTCCAAAACTTTACGTTGGCTCATGGAGCGAATGGAGTAGAAATGATAAGGAGATGATTCTAAAAGAGTAAATCTGTGTGGTTATTAAAACTCAGCAGATTTTTAACAGCCAACAATTTATAAAAAACATTTTTTATCTAATTTATTTATCCCTACATTTGCAGGCTAAAATTTTATAGTACTTTGAACCCGCTAAAACAATTTTCAGTACCGTTTACCGGATTAAAATTGGGAATCCATCAGTTTGAATATGAGCTTGATGACACCTTTTTTAATGCTTTCGAGTACTCATTAATTAAAAGCGGTAATTTAAAAGTTGACCTGGAACTTGATAAACAAGAAACCATGTTGCTGTTGAGATTTAAAGTTATTGGCACCGTAAATTTAGATTGCGACAAATGCTTATCTGAATTTCCTCTACCAATAAATTTGTACGAAAGACAGATTGTAAAATTTGCAGGTGATGATTTAGAAAGCGATGATGATGAAATTATTTCGCTGAGCAGAAAAGAAACCGCAATTGATATTTCAGGTCCGCTATACGAAATGATTAACGTAGCAGTACCATATATTAAAAACTGTGAGCAAGCAGATAAAGATTGCGACCAGGAAATGATTGAGCGATTGGAGCAACTATCCATCGATAAGCAAGCAGAAGAAAATAAACAAAATAGCGACCCACGTTGGGAAGCACTTAATAAGTTAAAAAAATAATTAGATTATACACCAATGGCACATCCAAAACGGAAAATCTCGAAACAGAGAAAAAATAAAAGAAGAACGCACTATAAAGCAGTAACTCCTTCTTTAGCAACATGCTCAGCAACAGGTGCTATCCACGTACCTCACCGTGCTTACAACGTTGATGGTAACCTATACTATAACGGTAAATTGGTTATCGAAAATACTCAAATCGGGTAATTTTCTTAAAAAATTGTTTGTGTTTTCAGCGGCTTTAGTCATACCTTAGTCAACTGAAAATTTTAGGATTAACCTAAAACTAACACAGACAGATTTTTTCTATGAAAATAGGCCTCGACATAATGGGCGGAGACTATGCTCCTAAAGCAATTGTTTTAGGAGCAATAGCAGCTCATCAATCGCTAAACGCTGGTGAACATTTAGTTCTTATCGGCGATACCGAACTGATTAAACCAATTCTTGCTGAAGAGGGTTTTAATCCGGATCATTTTGAATACGTTCATACTGATGAAGTAATTGGTATGGGCGAACATCCCACAAAAGCAATTGTTCAGAAACCAAATTCGAGCATTGCTGTTGGTTTTAACTTATTAAAAGAAGGAAAAATCGATTCTTTTGCCAGTGCAGGTAATTCTGGAGCAATGCTGGTAGGCGCAGTTTTCAGCGTTAAAACCATTCCAGGCATTATACGCCCATGTTTATGTACCATACTTCCGAAAATTAAAGGCGGCACAGGCTTATTGCTTGATGTTGGTGCAAATGCAGATTGTAAACCTGATATTTTACTACAATTTGGTGTTTTAGGAAGTTTATATGCAGAAAACTTGTGGCAAATAAATTCGCCAAAAGTAGCTTTATTAAACATAGGCGAGGAAGATGAAAAGGGCAATATGCTAAGTATGGCTACTTTTCCTTTAATGAAAGAAACCAATCTATTCAATTTTGTAGGTAACGTAGAAGGCAGAGATTTATTTAATGAGAAGGCTGATGTTATTGTATGCGATGGTTTTACAGGAAACGTAGTACTTAAATTAGCAGAATCATTTTATGTATTAACTGTTAAGAAAGGGATGAAAGATGAATTTTTTGATCGTTTTAACTACGAGCAATATGGCGGAAGTCCGGTTTTAGGTGTTAATGCTCCGGTAGTTATCGGACATGGAATTTCAAGTCCACGTGCCGTGAAAAATATGGTTCTTCAATCCAGAGAAATGATTACCACCGGATTGGTAGAAAAAATTAGAATGGCATTTAAATAATTTATTAAAATGAGTAAAATTCACGCTGCTATTACCGCAGTAAATGGTTACGTCCCCGACTATGTGCTTACAAACGCAGAGTTAGAAACCATGGTTGAAACTTCGGATGAATGGATAACCAGCAGAACGGGTATTAAAGAACGTAGAATTTTAAAAGGAGAAGGATTAGGCACTTCAGATATGGCAGTTCATGCTGTTAATGGCTTGCTAAAAAAAAGAGGTATTGATGCCAAAGAAATTGAATTAATTATTTTCTGCACTACAACTCCTGATTTTACTTTTCCAGCAACAGCAAATGTTTTAGCTGATAAAATTGGTGCAATAAATGCCTGGGGTTACGATTTACAGGCAGCATGTTCTGGCTTTATTTTCGGCTTATCAACAGGAGCATCATTCATAGAATCTGGCAGGCATAAAAAGGTATTGGTTGTTGGTGGCGATAAAATGTCATCTATCATAAACTATGAAGACCGTACAACTTGTATCATTTTTGGAGATGGTTGTGGCTGTGCTTTACTAGAACCAAATGAAGAAGGATTAGGTGTTTTAGATTCAATTTTAAGAACAGATGGTTCTGGAAGAGATTACTTAGGCATGAAGGCAGGTGGATCAGTTATCCCAGCTACACACGAAAGTATTGATGCAAGATTGCATTATGCTCATCAGGAAGGACCAGTTGTATTTAAATTTGCGGTTACCAATATGGCAGATGTTGCTGCAGAAATTATGGAACGCAATAGCTTATCAGCCGATGACGTTGCATGGTTAGTGCCTCACCAAGCCAACAAAAGAATTATTGATGCCACTGCAAACCGTATGGGTGTAAGCACCGATAAAGTAATGATAAATATAGAACGCTACGGAAACACGACCAATGGCACTATTCCTTTATGTTTATGGGAATGGGAAAGCAAATTAAGAAAAGGCGATAATATCATCTTAGCTGCTTTTGGCGGTGGCTTTACCTGGGGTTCTATCTACCTTAAATGGGCTTACAATAGTTAGTTGGTTGTTTGGTTTAGTTCTTTTGTGTTTGTAAGTTAAATATCGAACATAGTTGACTAAACAACGAAACATCCAAAAACTAAACAATTAAAAATAAAACAAAAAAAGTATAACTTAGTTAATTCATTAACACTATTTTTTACATAACAAGCTTAAAAAATGGATATCAAACAAATACAGGAACTTATTAAATTTGTTTCTCGTTCGGGTGTAAACGAAGTTGCCATAGAGCAAGAAAACTTTAAGATTACGATTAAAACCAACCAAGCACCAACAGTTGTGCATGCTACCGTACCACAAGCTCCGCTTTTACAGGCAGCTGCACCGGTTGCTACTGCTCCTACTGTTCCTGCTGCTACTCCAGTTGCACCTGCTGCAGAAGATACATCAAATTACATTACAGTAAAATCACCAATGATTGGTACTTTTTACCGTTCTGCAAGTCCTGATAAACCAATGTTTGTTAATGTTGGCGATGAAATTGGTACTGGCAAAGTAATCTGTATTATTGAAGCAATGAAACTTTTTAACGAAATTGAAAGTGAAGTTTCTGGCCGTATTGTTAAAATATTGGTAGATAATGCATCTCCGGTTGAATATGACCAACCGCTATTTTTAGTAGAACCTATTTAGTAAATTGTCTATTTTACGCCTCGATTTTGTATTTGCACAAATCGAATAAAATATAAAATGGTTCGTAGAGACACGATTCATGGCATTTAATTTAGAATTTGATTATGTATATTATTTTTCACTGAATAAATCAGTGTAATCGAATAATCAGTGTAATCAACAATTAAAAAACTATGTTTAAAAAAATACTAATTGCCAACAGGGGCGAAATCGCTTTGCGTATCATCCGTACCTGTAAGGAAATGGGCATTAAAACGGTTGCTGTTTATTCTACAGCAGATAGAGAAAGTTTGCATGTACGTTTTGCAGATGAAGCAGTTTGTATCGGCCCACCACCAAGTAAAGATTCTTATTTAAATATCCCGAATATTATTTCTGCTGCAGAACTAACCAATGCAGATGCAATTCATCCTGGTTACGGATTTTTATCTGAGAATGCTAAATTTTCAAATATTTGCCGCGAATACAACATCAAATTTATTGGCGCTACACCAGAGCAAATAAATGGCATGGGCGACAAAGCATCTGCTAAAGAAACGATGAAAATTGCAGGTGTTCCTACCATTCCAGGTTCTGAAGGATTATTGACAAGTGTAAAAGAAGGTATTTCGATTGCTAATGAAATGGGCTATCCGGTTATACTTAAAGCAACTGCCGGTGGTGGTGGCCGTGGTATGCGTGTGGTTTGGAAAGATGAAGATTTCGAAAATGCCTGGGATAGTGCTCGCCAGGAATCAGGTGCGGCATTTGGTAACGATGGATTGTATTTAGAGAAATATATCGAAGACCCACGCCATATAGAAATTCAGGTTATTGGCGATCAATATGGAAAAGCTTGCCATTTATCAGAACGCGACTGCTCTATTCAACGTCGTCACCAAAAATTAGTTGAAGAATCGCCATCGCCTTTCATGACGGATGAACTTCGTGTAAGAATGGGTGAAGCTGCAATTAAAGGTGCAACTGCTGTAAATTACGAAGGTGCGGGAACAATAGAATTCTTAGTAGATAAGCACCGTAACTTCTATTTTATGGAAATGAATACCCGAATTCAGGTAGAACATCCGGTTACAGAAGAAGTTATTAATTTCGACTTAATTAAAGAACAGATTAAAGTTGCGGCCGGAATTCCAATTTCAGGTAAAAACTATTTTCCAAATATGCATGCGATTGAATGTCGCATAAATGCAGAAGACCCTGCGAATAATTTCCGCCCTTCACCGGGCAAGATTACCAACTTTCACTCACCAGGCGGACATGGAGTTCGCGTAGATACACATGTGTACGCTGGTTATCAAATTCCATCCAACTACGATTCGATGATTGCAAAGTTAATTTGCGTTGCACAAACACGTGAAGAAGCGATTTGTACAATGGAACGAGCATTAGGAGAATTTGTAATTGAAGGGGTAAAAACAACAATTCCATTTCACTTGCAGTTGATGAAAGATCCAAATTTTAGAGCTGGAAATTTCACAACAAAATTTATGGAAACATTTGAATTCTCAGAATAACCTAAACTATTTCTATATTTAGCACGTACATACCATTCTATTCATTTAGAATGGTATTTTTGTTTTCAACATGAGCGACACTAACAAATCATCACTATTAAAAGCTATCGGGAGTAAAGGAACAACCTTAGAGGCAGAAATGTCTTTTTTTGATCACCTCGATGTACTGCGTAAACACTTAATCAGAGCTGTAATTGCCATCGGCGTATTTACCGGAATTGCCTTCTATTTTAACGAAGAAATACTAGACAAGGTAATTTTTGGCCCTAAAAAGCCTGATTTCTGGACCTATAGAATGATGTGTAAATTGGTAGAACATTTCCCATCACTAGGTAAAGATATGTGTATCACCAAAATAAATGGTGAGATTATTAACACAGAAATGGCAGGACAATTTAACCTGCAATTAAATGTATGCGTAATGTGTGGTATTGTACTTGGTTTCCCTTACTTACTTTGGGAGATATGGCGCTTTATTAAACCTGCATTACACGAAAAAGAAAGGAAATCTGCAAGCGGTTTTGTGTTTTTTGCTTCAGTTCTATTTATAATTGGAATCATATTCGGCTATTTTATAATTTGTGCACTGTCAATTAATTTCTTGACTGGTTACACGGTTAGTTCTGAAATTAAAAACACGTTCACTATAGATTCTTATGTGTCATCGATAACAACACTTACACTCGGAACCGGGATTATATTTGAGCTGCCAATCATCATATTTATATTATCCAAACTTGGATTAATGACACCAAAGTTAATGAGATCAAGCAGAAGATATGCTGCTGTTATCATCCTCATTATTGCAGCAATTGTTACACCAACGCCGGATATTTTAACAATGCTTACCGTAGCAGCACCACTATTTTTATTATACGAAGCGAGTATTTTTGTATCAGCATATATAGAAAAAAAGAAGAAAAAAGCCGATGCTGCCTTCTATGCTAACTAACAAAAACATTACGAACAGATTTCATAATTCTCTATAAATTTGAACAATGCCAAACGATAAAATAAAAATTGCCATCGGTGCAGACCATGCTGGTTTTGAATTTAAAGAAATGCTTAAGAAATTCCTTTATGATTATGAGGTTGAAGATTTCGGAACACATACGTTAGATTCTGTTGACTACCCTGATTTTGCACACCCAGTGGCATCTGCAGTAGAGAATGGAAATTGCAAATACGGCATTTTACTTTGTGGTTCGGCCAATGGCGTAGCTATAACAGCAAACAAACATCAACACATCAGAGCTGGCTTATGCTGGGTAAATGAAGTTGCATCTTTAGTTAGAAAACATAACGACGCAAATGTTTTATGCATTCCCGCCAGGTTTGTTTCAGAAGAAGAAGCAAAAGAAATTACCACAACTTTCTTAAATACCGAATTTGAAGGCGGTCGTCACCAAAATCGGGTTAATAAAATCTCGTGTTGATTTAATAAAAAACTAACTTTTACTACATAATGAATAAAAAAATTTTAACCCTTAGTATTGCATCGCTCCTTACAGCGAGTTGCTTTGCTCAAGTTAAACCACTTGCGCCTAATAAAGATGCAATGAAGTTTAGCAAGGCTATAAATCCTGCGGATGGACTTAAACATCTTTCTGTTTTATCATCTGATGAATATGAAGGTCGTGAGACAGGAACAAAAGGTGCTTGGATGGCTGCAGACTACATCCGCGATTATTTTAAATCTATTGGCTTAAAAGGTCCAGTAGATGGTGGATATTTTCAAAAAATCGATTTGGTAAATGTTACTTTAAAGCAAAGCCAGGTAACCGTAAATGGGCAGCCAAAAGAATACCAAAAAGATTATGTTGTATCGCCTAGCTTAATTAGCGATAAAGGATTTACTTTTTCGACAGATCAAATTGTTTTTGTAGGCTACGCCATCAATAAAGATAACTATAACGATTTTGCAGGTGTAGATATCAAAGGCAAAGTGGTAATGATGTTTAGTTCTGGCGACCCAACAATGAAACCGGGAACGAGGATTGACAGGGCAGCTTACCGAGCGATGCTAGAGAAGAGAGCAAAATATTTTGCAGATAACCAGGTAAAAGCAATTATCCTTATCGACCCAATGGTGGATAGAATAACTGAAAATACCAAAAATGCTCAAAATAAAGGCAGAGTAATGGTTAAAACCAATGCAGCTATTGAAGCGCAAAAACAAAATGAAATTCCTCGTATTTCTATTTCTACCATAGTAGCAAATGAATTATTAAAAGCATCGAACACTACAGCTGCAGATTTGCAAAAGAAAATTGTAGATAGTCAAGCTCCATCTTCATCAGTATTAAATGTTCCTTTCTCTGCAAGTGCTGCTAAAAATGAAGTTCCTGTTAGATGCGAAAATGTACTTGGATATTTAGAAGGTTCAGATCCTGTGCTTAAAAAAGAAGTATTGGTGCTAACTGGCCATTACGATCATATTGGTTTAGTAACCGACCCAAATGCAACTGATAAAGTAAATAATGGCGCCGATGATGATGGCTCTGGTACAACCGGCGTTTTATTGATGGCTAAAGCTTTTATGGATGCGAAAAAAGCAGGTAAAGGCCCTAAACGTAGCATTTTATTCATGACAGTTGTTGGTGAGGAAAAAGGTTTATGGGGTTCTGAATGGTATTCTGAGCATCCGGTTTTTCCTGTTGAAAACACAATTGCCGATTTAAATACAGATATGATTGGTCGTATTGGTGAGGAGTATTTAGGCAAACCGGATTCTGCAAATTACATCTATTCAGTTGGTTCTAAAATGTTGAGTAGTGAGCTGGCTAACTTAAGCGAACGCGTAAATGCAACGTACACCAAAATGAAACTAGATTATAAATATGATGATCCAAACGATACAGAACAAATTTATTATCGTTCAGACCATTATAACTTTGCAAAACTTGGTATTCCGATTATTTTCTTTTACGATGGTATGTTGCAGCAAGATTATCACCGACCAGGTGATGAGGTTAGCAAAATTAACTTCCCGCTGTTGGCAAAAAGAGCACAGTTAACCTACTATACTGCATGGGAATTGGCTAACCAAGCAAAACGACCAGCCGTTGATATGGATGGAAAAGGAAATCCAAAGAAATAATTAAGTCAAAATATTAAGCCTCCTGATTATTCGGGAGGCTTTTTTATGCACATTACTTTAGGCAGCATTAGAAATTCCTATCTTTGAGTTATGATGAAAACTGCCGAGGAATTTTTAGAGAAGTCTGATGAGAAAGCTTTCGATTTGCCACATCGTAAAACCATCAATTACAATATTGGCAAATACAATGTAGCTGTAGAACGCGGATTATCAAAATTCGAAAACCTGGAGGCATCAAAAAAGAAAGCTCATGTTATAAAATGGCGTGTGATGGAAAATCTGGATAAATTTTTACCCGAATTTGAATCGAATTTTCAACGCAGAGGTGGAAAAGTTATTTGGGCAAATGATGCCGAAGAAGCACAACAAGAGATTTTAAACATCATCAAAAGGAATAACGGCAAAACGGTTATCAAATCAAAATCGATGACGACCGAAGAGATTCATTTGAATGATTTCCTGGAAAGTAATCAAATTGAATCGTTAGAAAGTGATTTAGGCGAATACATTGTTCAATTGCTTGGCCAAGCGCCTTACCATATTGTTACACCTGCAATGCATTTAAGTGCGACAGATATAGCAAAATTGTTTCATGATAAGTTCGGAACGCCCATTGATGCAACGCCTCCTCAATTGGTGCAAAAAGCCAGAGAGTTACTTCGCGATAAATATTTAAATGCTGATATTGGAATTAGTGGAGGAAACTTTTTAATTGCCGATACTGGTAGTATCGCCATTACCGAAAATGAAGGAAATGCCCGTTTAAGTACAACATTTCCGAAGATACATATTGCCATAGTTGGTATCGAAAAAATAATTCCATCGATGGCAGATTTGGACTTGTTCTGGCCTTTATTAGCATCACATGGAACTGGACAAAATTTAACTGTTTACAATACTATTTTAAGCGGACCACGCCAACCAAATGAAACCGATGGACCGGAAGAAATGTATGTTATCCTTTTAGATAACGGGCGTACGAATCTTTTGGCTCAAAAAGACCAGCGACAAGGTTTATACTGCATTCGATGTGGTGCATGTTTAAATGCATGTCCGGTTTATAAAAATATCGGCGGTCATACTTATAACACCACTTACAGCGGACCAATAGGCTCGGTGATTACGCCGCATTTAAAGGGTATGGAAGAATTTAAGCACTTAAGCTATGCCTCCAGCCTGTGTGGAAAATGTTCTGAAGTTTGTCCGGTTAAAATCGACATACACAAAATGCTTTTACTCAATCGCCGAGATGCGGCAACCAGCCACGAAAATGGTAAAGTTGAAGAAATTGGCTGGGGAATGTTTAACCGAATGATGCAAAAACGCAAGTGGATGGATTTATTTGGTGGGAAATTTAAAAATTTCATGCTTAAAAGTTTCTTCAAAAAAAGCTGGGGTAAGTACCGTGAAATGCCAAAAGTAGCAGATAAATCTTTTGCAAAACAGTGGGAAGATTTGAAGAAAAGTAAGGAATCTTAGGTTTCCTATCAACTGCTCACTAAAAACTGAGAACCGAAATGCAATTCAATCGAAAAGATAAAGACGACAAATTCTTATTGAATTTATACAAGAGACTGCTTTATCCGAGAATGGTTGAAGAAAAAATGCTCAAACTTTTGCGTCAGGGTAGAATTGGTAAATGGTTTTCGGGTATTGGACAAGAAGCCATTGCGGTTGGCTCCACTTTAGCCATGCAAAGCGATGAATATATTCTACCCATGCACCGGAATTTAGGTGTTTTTACCAGTCGCGATATTTCGCTTAAAAAATTGATGGCACAATGGCAAGGCAAAGCAACGGGTTTCACCAAAGGCCGCGACCGCTCGTTTCATTTTGGTACACAAGACTATAAAATTATTGGCATGATATCTCATCTTGGTCCGCAAATGGCTTTGGCAGATGGTATTGCACTAGCCGATGTATTAGCCAACAAGCAAAAAGCGACTTTGGTATATACTGGTGAGGGCGCCACAAGCGAAGGCGATTTTCATGAGGCGGTTAATGTAGCTGCTGTTTGGAATTTGCCTGTTATCTTCATTATTGAAAACAATGGTTATGGCTTATCTACTCCGAAATCCGAACAATTCCGCTGTAAACATTTGGTAGATAAAGCGATTGGTTACGGCATTGAAGGTGTTCAAATTGATGGAAACAATATTTTGGAAGTTTACGATACCATCAATCAACTGGCATCCGAAATTAGAAAAGACCCACGACCAGTTTTGGTAGAGTGCCTTACTTTTAGGATGCGTGGCCATGAGGAGGCGTCGGGTACAAAATATGTTCCGCAAGAATTATTTGATGAATGGGAAAAGAAAGACCCTTTAAGCAATTATGAATCTTATTTAATTACTCAGGGGATTTTAACATCCGATTCAATCATTGATATCAAAATTCAAATCAAAAAGGCTATCGAATTAGAAGTGGAAGAAGCTTTTGAAGAGCCAGAACCTAAAGTGGATTCCATTATAGAGGAAAGCGATATGTATTTTCCTTTTGTACAAAAAGTAATTGAACCTGCTTCATCTTCAACAGAAAAAAGATATTTAGATGCAATAACAGATGGCTTGGATTTGGCGATGCAGAAGTATCCCAATCTGGTTTTAATGGGTCAGGATATTGCAGATTATGGCGGTGCATTTAAAATTACTGATGGCTTTACAGCTAAATACGGAAAAGGTAGGGTTCGCAATACACCAATTTGCGAATCGGCAATTGTGGGTGCAGGATTGGGTTTATCCATCAATGGTTTTAAGGCCATTGTAGAAATGCAGTTTGCAGATTTTGTAACCGTTGGCTTTAATCAGATTGTAAACAATTTGGCTAAAACGCACTACCGATGGGGCGAAAAGGCCGATGTTGTAGTTCGAATGCCAACAGGCGCCGGAACAGCTGCTGGTCCTTTTCATTCGCAAAGTAACGAGGCGTGGTTTACCAAAACGCCCGGCTTGAAAATCGTTTATCCCGCTTTCCCTGAGGATGCAAAAGGTTTATTGCTGGCTGCAATTGAAGACCCAAATCCAGTATTGTATTTCGAACATAAATATTTATATAGAAGTTTAAGCAGTCCCGTTCCCGATGGTTATTTTACAACGGAAATTGGCAAAGCGGTTAAGCTAACTGATGGAAAACAGTTCACGATAATTACTTACGGCTTAGGTGTTCATTGGGCTTTAGATTACCTGAAAAATAACCCTGAATTTGATGCAACTCTGATTGACTTACGCACACTTCAGCCTTGGGATAAGGAAACAGTTTTAGCGGCTGTAAAATTGACTGGAAAAGTTATAATCTTACATGAAGACACTTTAACCAATGGTTTCGGAGCCGAAATTTCTGCATGGATTGGAGAACATTGCTTTCTGCATTTGGATGCACCGGTAATGCGTTGCGCAAGTTTAGATACGGCAATACCCATGAATAAAGCATTAGAAGATAACTTTTTGGCAAAAGCCAGATTAGCTGAAACGATAGAAAAATTATTGAAATTTTAGAAACGGTTATTTCCGTATCGTCATGCTGAATTTATTTCAGCATCTTATTTGCTATTAAGACCCTGAAATGAATTTAGGGTGACGTTAAAATAAGACATATACGATGAGTAATTTTAAGGTTGAAGGAAACATTATAGATATTACAAAGCGAAGTATTTTCTTTGGCGAGGTTGAAGTTGAAGATGGGAAGATAAAATCCATCAATAAAATTGCTGAGCAAAGGGATGGAATTCCTTTCATCCTGCCTGGATTTATTGATAGCCATGTCCACATCGAAAGCAGCATGCTTATTCCGAGTGAATTTGCGAGGCTTGCTGTTGTTCACGGTACGGTTGCAACCATCAGCGACCCACATGAAATTGCCAACGTTTGCGGAATGGAAGGTGTTGAATTTATGATAAATAATGGAAATACCGTTCCTTTTAAATTCAACTTTGGTGCACCGAGTTGTGTTCCGGCAACCATTTTTGAAACAGCTGGTGCTGAGTTAAACCACGATGATGTTAAGGCACTTTTAGAAAGACCGGAGATAAAATACCTGAGTGAAATGATGAATTTCCCTGGTGTACTTTTTAAGGATGAAGAAGTTCTAAAGAAGATAGCAGCTGCCCACGAATTGGGCAAACCTGTTGATGGACATGCACCAGGATTACGCGGCGATACTGTTCAGCAATATATTGATGCCGGAATTTCTACCGACCATGAATGTTTTACTGCTGAAGAGGCTTTGGATAAACTTCAAAGGGGTATGAAAATATTAATCCGCGAAGGAAGTGCTGCAAAAAATTTCGATGCTTTAATTGATTTATTAAACGATTGGCCAGAAATGATGATGTTTTGCAGTGATGATAAACATCCTGATAGCTTGGTTGAAAGTCACATTAACGTACTTTGCGCCAGAGCAATTTCAAGAGGAATCGATATTTTTAATGTTTTACAAGCTGCCTGCATCAATCCAATTCTACACTATAAATTAGATGTTGGCGCTTTGCAGGTTGGCGACTATGCCGATTTCATCGTCATTGAAGATTTAATAAATTTTAAGGTAAAGCAAACCTATATTGGTGGAATTTTATTGGCAGAAAACGGCAAGACAGTTGGTAATTGGATACAAAAAGTTGAAGATAAAGCATCTGTAAATCATTTTAAATGCAGCTCAAAAAAAGAGGCAGATTTTGTGTTTCCCTTTGCAGGTCAAGAGCAAATACCAGTTATCGAAGCTTTAGATGGGCAGTTAATTACCAATAAATTGTTTTGCTTACCGAAAGTAGAAAAGGGAAATATCAATAGCGATTTAGACAATGATGTTTTAAAAATGGTTGTGGTTAACCGTTACTTTGATGCACCAATTGCCGTGGCCTTTGTTAAAAATTTCGGTTTAAAAGCAGGTGCAATCGCATCGAGCGTAGCGCATGATAGTCATAACATTATTGCCGTGGGTGTAGATGATAAAAGTATTTGTGAGGCGGTAAACTTGGTTATCAAAGAAACTGGTGGTGTAGTGGCTGTAGGAAATGGAAAAGAAGAAGTTTTGCCGCTACCTGTGGCAGGTTTAATGAGCAACCACAATGGTTATGAGGTAGCTGAATTATATACGTCTATTGATAGGTTTTCAAAAGAACTTGGCTCTACATTAGTAGCTCCTTTTATGACGCTTTCTTTTATGGCTTTACTGGTTATTCCACATTTAAAATTGAGCAATAAAGGTTTATTTGATGGGGATGAATTTAGGTTTATTTAAAACCTTCAACTCTATCGCTAAATACACTTACTAATTTATAGTCAATATTTAATTGAATAACTTCTGGCCATAATGCTTTTAGTGTGTTATAGAAGGAAGACATTTTCATATTTCCTAATCTAATGTGAATCACTTTTGGCGGAGGAACATGTAAAAGTATACGCGAAGAAAAATCACTGTCCTTTGTGACAATGGTTAAATTATTTTCTTTGGCATAAAGCCATATTTTTGAATCTGTCCATTCATCCCCTAAATCATACTGATGAATATATTCATTTGAATTCCACAAAGCGAAAAATCGAGGTAGGTTTACATCAATTAAAAACTTTTGAGTCATTTAAGCAACTGACTGTTTAATAACAAAGCTGTGGTTCAAAAGTTCAGTTGCGTAACGCATGCAGGCTGTAATATCTTCTGGTTCTAACGATGGATATTGCTTTAAAATTTCTTCTGCAGATTCTCCGGCCGATAAAAATTCCATAATCGTTTGTACAGTAATCCGCTTACCTCTAATAATTGGTTTTCCATTACAAATATCACTATCAATATAAATACGGTCGAAAATTTGTTCCATAAAGTAAAGTTAATCAATTAGTTTTATTTTCGGTAATAGGTTAATCCACCACAAAAACCTCCGCCAAAGGATTAAAAAGATAAATCCGTTTGTCGTCTAAACAAACGCATCGATACCGCTTTCTTATTCGCTCTCCTTTGGTAAACCGCCTTCCATCTTTTATTCTGAAAATGGTATTTACTTGCAATTGTTCTAAATGTAAGGTTTCGGTCTTACCAGAATCATATTTTTTTAAAGCTCTTGATAAATGTAAATCTGAGCAACTGGACGCGGCAGGATTCGACATATAATTATCTATCGCCTTATGAATATCATCTGGAAAAATATTCATTTCAAAAAATGGAACCATCATTCTTTGGAAGTTTTTTTTCCACTCTAACCCATGTGGTTTTACTTTATTTTTGAAATCGTTCCAAGTTAAAAGATGTGCAAATTCGTGAACGGTAGTAACCAAAAAAGCGTAATGATTTAAATTGAAATTTACGGAAATTCGATGTCCTTTATCTTGATATGGATGTCGGTAATCGCCAAGTTTGGTAGAACGGGTTTTGGCAATTTTAAATTCACACTGAAAATAATCTATCCATTTTGCAATTAGTGGTGCAGCCTGGGCAGGCATATATTGCGCTAAAACATTAACTTTCTCCACGAATGCTAAGATAGTATTTTTTCAATTTTTTAACCACAGAGGCCATTAAGATTTTCACACAATAAACACAATTATATATTACTCTAAACACTTGAGATGACCAGACATGCATGGTTCTTTTTACCACAGAGGTCACATAGATTTTCACAGAGGAAACTAAGTTTAATCAATAACCATTAATAACTCGTTTTATTCCATCTTTCAAGAGTAAAACATTAAAATTTATCAGCAAACCATATTTGAACCCACCTAATTTCATATATGTTAAGGTTTGCGCTAAATGTATATCGGCGATTTTCTCTACACTTTTCAACTCTAAAACTAAATTATTCTCCACTAAAATATCTATTCTATAACCACAATCTATTTTAATATCCTCAAAAGTTAAAGACATCATTTTTTCCTTTTCAACTAAAAACCCTGCATTTTCGATTTTATAGAATAAGCATTCTTTATATGCGCTTTCGAGTAATCCAGGCCCAAGGGCTTTATGAACATCAATAGCTAACCCTATAATTGTTCTTGTTAACAAATCTTCTTTCATATTCTTATTCTTAGTGGGCCTTAAGAAAAACACAATGTGAAATGATACTAAAAAAATTTACCAAATAAATTCATTGTGTTCTCTGTGCCTTAGCTCTGTTTGCTCTGTGGTAAAAATCCTATTTAGTTAATAAATCTTCTATTAACAAGCTTCCTATTTTTTTAAAACTATCTACTTTACGATTAGATTTTCCCTACTCTTCCGATGGAAACAATGATGCCAACACTAACTTAATCTCTCCAAATGAATAATCTTTCCCTAAAAAATCCCGTATCACGGCCATCGATTTTGTTTTCTGACTTTCAACCGCATCTGCAATATTTTTTATTTTATTCGGTTTAACCAATTTAGCAACATCAATTTGTTGCGTAGAAACATAATACGCCAGGTGCCCTTCGATAGTCCCGACAGAAAAACCTCGCTCTTTGGCTATTTCCTCTAAGCTTTTCCCCTTTTCGTATAGTTCAAAGCTTACCAATTTCGTATCAACTTTTGGTTCCTTATTTTTCTTTTCTGTAGCAGATTTTACTTTTATTGTCATGCCTTTCAACTGAATTGCCTTCTGCAATTGTTGATTGCGTTCGGCAGTATTTAATAAAGCATCGGTGTCAGCTTTGCTAAATTCCTTGCCGTCAATAATAGCTTGCAAAAGTGCTTTACTCTTGTGCATTTTTTTCAATTGCTCGTACACTAAAATCTCTAGCTCCAGCAATTCTGTTAAATAAGTTTTAATCTGTTTATCTTCCTTAATTAACTCAATATGAGCTAAAAGCCTATCGGAAATTTCTCTTACCAACGGATTAAAATATTTCAAAGCTGCTCCCACTCTTTTAGAAACATTAAATAAAGTGTGTTCCGTTTGTGTAGCAAATAAATTTTTAAGTTGGTTAATAAAAGTATCAGCAGTTGCCGTAATTTTTTGAAAATCACGATAAAGTTCCATCGTCCACTCATCGTATTTCTGCTTGGTAGATTTTTCTCCTTTATCAAAAGTTTGAACATGCTCTTTTAAATAATAGCGAACCAGATTCAAGTCGAAAGCTGCTAATAAATACGTCCTTATAAAATCGTAACTCTCAAAACTAATCTGCTGATTCAGCACTTCGGCAGGTTGTTTAGTTTTAGAAAAATAATGAATGTTTTGGTCTTGCTGCAAACCGTTTTCCCGCAAATGCGAGGTCAAAACCAAACCATTCAATGAGCGTAAACGCGATAAAGCAACATACGCTTGTCCGGGGGCAAAAGCATCACCAATATCTATAATCGCCTTATCGAAAGTTAAACCCTGGCTTTTATGAACAGTAATGGCCCAAGCCAACTTTATTGGATACTGAACAAAAGAACCAGCAACAGTTTCTGAAATCTCATTTGTAGCTTCGTTCAGTTTATATTTTACGTTCTCCCAGGTGTATGGGGAAACATCAATTACCACCTTATCTTCAGGCAATTCAATTTCAATAATATCCTTTTCGATGTGATGAACAACGCCAATTTTACCATTGTAATAGCGCTTTTCGGCAGACATATCATTTTTAATAAACATGATTTGAGCACCAACTTTAAGCTCTAAACTTTTATCGTTCGGATAAGCATATTCGTTAAATTCGCCGGTAACTTTCGCCTCAAAAAAGTATGATTTGGTTTTCAGTTGTGTTAAACGTTCCCGGTTTATCGTGTCAGCTTTATTATTGTGGGTAGTTAACGTGATGTAATTTTCGTCTTCCGATGGCTTAAAGTCTTGCTTAAAATGCTGCCTTAGTAAAGCAGTATCTTCGGCGGTAATCCGATTATTTCTGAGGTTATTTAATAGGTTGATAAAAACCGAATCACTCTGACGGTAAATTTTATCCAATTCGATGTAAATCGGAGGATTACTTTGCAATGCTAATGCATCAAAAAAGTAAATGCTTTTGTAAAAAACCGACATTACCCGCCACTCATCGTTTTTTACAACGGGTGGTAATTGGTGCAAATCGCCTATAAAAAGAAGCTGGACACCGCCAAAAGGCACATTTCTATTCCTCCGAACATAGCGTAAAACAAAATCAATCGCATCAAGCATGTCGGCTCGAAGCATACTCACTTCATCAATAACCAGTAGTTCCAACTCCTGAATCATACGCCGCTTATTGGTTTGCATATTTAAATGCTTAACAATTGAGCGTGGGGTATTGAAGTTAAAAGTGATGTTTTGGTTGATGATATTTGCTGCAGCATCAGGAAAAAACGACCCAAATGGCAGCTGAAAAAGTGAATGAATGGTAACACCTGCGGCATTAATAGCAGCAATACCAGTTGGCGCACAAATTACTGCCTTTTTATGGGTTAGCTTAATCAGTTTCCGCAAAAAAGTAGTTTTACCTGTTCCGGCTTTTCCCGTTAAGAAAACATGTTTGGAGGTATAATTCACAAATTTAGTCGCAATTTCTGCGGCCATAGAAGTTTCTTCTAATTCTGGCATTGGCAATAAGATTTTTGGTTGCTTTATTTTGAAGGGATATTTAAAGCTAACAATTTTAGCACAAAAATAAGTATGATTTGTAAGATTATCGTTTATATGAAGGTTTTTCGCATCGTTAACTATTAAAATGCGATTCTGATTTCTTGGAAATGAGCGTTCCGTATTTCTTTGGAAAAGCAGTCCTGCCATTCGCTTTATACCGATGAAACCTGTAAAACAAGCAAGCATACCGTAGATTAATAAAAATATGGCCCAGGGTTTAAACCCTGGGCTATTTGGCAACATCGAAACTTCGAGCATGAAAAATTTACAGACTATAGGTTTTAAAAACAATCCAAAGAATTACTGAAGAAGTTATCCAAACCCGACAGAAATGGAAATCCTTTTTATTGCAGAAACCTGAGTTATACTTGCAAATCAGCCGATAGAACAAATGCTTTCAACCATAAAATGACAGGAGTTTAAAAAAGATTGGAATGTATGGCGGGATTGAAGCAACCCAAGAATCACTAGAACTGCTTTTCTTAAAATTATCTCTAAAAATCTTTTATGAACAGAATTATGGTCTCATAGTATTCTCGATTAACCAGTTCAAACAGTTGAGCAAATTTGCTATCTTTGCAGCCAGATGAAACAACACTATTCAAATCTTATCGCAGTTAAATTCCTTTAACCAGGTTTCATCGCCACTTTTTACCCAAAATTTTATTATGCTTAACCCTGAAATAGAAAAACGTAAAACCTTTGCCATTATAAGTCACCCCGATGCAGGCAAAACCACATTAACAGAAAAATTTCTGCTTTTTGGTGGTGCAATTAACACTGCCGGAGCGGTAAAAAGGAATAAAGCGAACCAAAGCAATACTTCCGATTTTATGGAAATTGAGAAACAACGTGGTATCTCGGTAGCAACTTCGGTAATGGGTTTTGAGTATAGCGGCAAGCGGATTAATATTCTGGATACGCCTGGCCACAAGGATTTTGCGGAAGATACGTACCGGACTTTATCGGCTGTGGACAGCGTAATTTTGGTGGTAGATTGTGTGAAGGGTGTAGAGGAACAGACCGAAAAACTGATGTCGGTTTGCCGAATGAGGAATACGCCTGTAATCATTTTCGTTAATAAAATGGACCGTGAGGGTAAAGAAGCTTACGATTTATTGGATGAAATTGAGGAAAAACTGAACATCAGTTTGTGCCCGCTTTCTTGGCCAATTGGGCAAGGACATACCTTTAAAGGCGTTTATAGCATTTACAATAAACACTTAAATTTATTCAATTCGGATAAAACTAAAGTGACGGATTCGGTTGTGGCAGCTAACGATTTAAACGACCCATCATTATTAAATTATTTGAAGGAAAACGAAATAAACACTCTGAAAGATGATGTGGAATTGGTAGATGGGATTTACGGAAAAATTGAGAAAGATTTATATACCGAAGGTTTAGTAGCACCCGTATTTTTTGGCAGTGCGATTAACAATTTCGGGATTAAAGAGCTTTTAGATACGTTTATTGATATTGCTCCTAGTCCGCGACACAGAGAGGCTGAAGAGCGTGATGTGCTGGTGGAAGAGAAAAATTTTAGTGGTTTTGTATTTAAAATTCACGCCAATTTAGACCCAAAACACCGCGATAGAATTGCTTTCTTGCGTATTTGTTCGGGCAAATTTGAGCGAAACAAATTTTATTACCACACCCGCCAGGATAAGAAACTAAAATTTTCGAACCCGATGGATTTTATGGCGAACGAAAAAAGTATTGTGGAAGAGGCTTGGCCAGGTGATGTGGTTGGCTTGTATGATAGTGGCAATTTTAAAATTGGTGATACCTTAACCGAAGGTGAAAAGTTGCAGTTTAAGGGAATTCCGAGTTTCTCTCCGTCTATTTTTAAAGAGGTTGAAAACATGGACCCAATGCGCACCAAGCAGTTGGAAAAAGGCATTGAACAATTAACCGATGAAGGTGTTGCGCAATTATTTGTCATGCAGCCAGGAAACAGAAAAGTAATTGGTGCCGTTGGAGAACTTCAGTTCGAGGTAATTAACTTCCGTTTAGAGCATGAGTATGGTGCAAAATGTCGCTTCCGTACATTGAGTTATACACGTTCGAGCTGGGTAACATCAAGTGATAGAAAGAAGTTAGATGAGTTTGTTAAACGTAAACAACAACACATCGGTTTCGATAAAGAAGCAAATCCTGTTTATTTATCGGATAGTGATTATATGATAAATTTAACGAAACAGGATTATCCTGATATTGATTTCCATAAAACTAGCGAGTTTAAATAACCTAAACCACTAAAGGGGCTTTACAAGCAAAAAAGTCCTATCATCTTTTCAAACTTGATAGGACTTTCTGTATTTATTTAATGGAAAGCATTTAAAATATAATTTCCAATTTCTTAATAAAGTAGTGGTTCTTGTCTGTTATCCCAAAAGAAAAGAACTCTATCCTATCAGATTTAACTTCATAAAATACTGATGAAAGCTTTTTTATTACTGCTTGTCTGATGTTTGGATTGAACTCGGTTTCCTTATAGATTAATGGTGAGTTGCTAATTAATTCAAGAGTTTTAATTGTATTTTTTTTAAAATCTTTTAAAGCTTTATCTCCAAGCCTATCCTTAATTTGAACACAAATTGATTCAAAAGTTTGGAATGCTGTATTTGATATTACTATTGGTAAGCTCATCAAATAATGACAATTTTTTCTTTGAATTCGTCAAATGATAAACTTTTACCAGATTTGATATCTTCCTGCCCCTTTTTAATTCCGGCTATGACATGAGCAGGAAGGGCTTCATCACTATTAATTTCGTAAGGGACTTCCAAAGCTTTTAAAAAGCTTTCAAGGCTTTTTCTTGAATTTTATTTGGATGGACTAGATAAGTTTCCATATTGACTTTGATTTTAAACTAATATACAAATTTAAAAATTATCCTTTTATGATGCTT
Organism: Pedobacter jejuensis; assembly: GCF_003725795.1. Taxonomy (GTDB): domain Bacteria; phylum Bacteroidota; class Bacteroidia; order Sphingobacteriales; family Sphingobacteriaceae; genus Pedobacter; species Pedobacter jejuensis. Next base: position 106,795 of record NZ_RBEE01000008.1, read on the forward strand.
GCACACATTAACGAATTAAGAAAATATAAATTTAAAAATCTATATTCTCAGAGCTTTAAGGTATTCAATCCTTACAGGTTTTTAAAAACCCGTAAGGATATTTAAATATTTTATTTCAACTTACTAAGTGCAGCTTTAATTCTCGGCAACATGTCTTTAATATCTTGCAAAGTACATGCGCCAACAGATGCCCTAAACCATGGCATACTGTGTTCATTACCAAAAGCAGAAAAAGGAACCAATGCTGCTCCAGCCTCCTTAATTAAGTAGAAGTTTACATCAGCACTATCTTTTAAAAGCTGACCATCTGGCGTAGTTTTTCCGATATAGTCAATTTTAATTGTTAAATAAATGGCACCCATCGGTTCAACTGCATCAACATTAAAGCCTTCATTTTTTAATTCATTAAAGCCATTGTAAAGTGCATTTAAGCTATCTTGAATTTGGCTCTTAAAGTTGGTTAAGAACGTATCAACCTGTGTTTTGTCATTGAAATAATTCGACATGGCAACTTGCTCAGCTTTTGGCGCCCAAGCACCCATGTGTCCAACCAAAGCTTTCATTCTGTTTACAATATCTTCTGGACCAAAACCCCAACCCACACGTACACCAGTTGCTGCCAAACACTTCGAACTGCCATCAACAAAAACAGTAAACTCACGCATTGCAGGACGTAAAGAAACGGGATTTACATGTTCTTTACCAAAAGTAAGCAATGAGTAAATCTGATCGTACATTAAATACAATGGCTTTTCATCCGCTCCACGATATGCGTTTTCTTCCAAAACAACGTCGCAAATTTCTGCAAGAGAATCTGCGTCGAACATGGTTCCTGTTGGATTTAATGGTGAACACAAAGCCAACAAAGTTGCACCTTTTAAATGTGGCTTCAATTGTGCAGCGGTTGGCATAAAATTATGCTCTGCATCAGTTTCTACCGCAATTGCTTTTGCCGAAGTTAAGTGACAATAATGGTTGTTATTCCAAGATGGTGCCGGAAAAACTACGGTATCGCCTGGGTCTATTAGTGCCAGATAAGTTGCGTAAATTAACGGACGAGAACCGCCTGAAACTAAAATGCTGTTGGTATTATATTCCAAACCAAACCTTTCTTTTAATAATTCTGAAACGGTTTCTCTTAATTGCAAAACGCCATCTGCAGGTGGATAATTGGTTTGATTGGCATGGTATGCATCTACAATTCCAGCTTTTAATTCGGTTGGTATTGGGTAGATGTTTGAATCGAAATCACCTATGGTTAAGTTAGCGATTGATGCGCCTTTGCGTTTCATCTCATTAACTTCGTTACCAATTTTTATAATTTCTGAACCAACTAAAGCGCTGGCTAATATTGAAACTTTCATATTTATATTCTTAATTCTACTTCAAGCTATTTGGTAACATCGTTAAAAATGGCAAACAGTTGTTGTAGTTTAGTTCGTAAAAATTTATGCCTAAGTTAATATTTTGATAATACTCAGACTGATGTTCTTTATAATATTTTTCTGATGGAATTTTCCAAAAATTTAATCCGAGTTTATCTGCTAAAAACCACTTTTCGAGTAATCTTGCCGCTCTGCCATTCCCATCTCTAAATGGATGAATATGAGCAAAACGCAGATGAATTAATGAGGCGAAATAAAATACTTCTTCAATAGTTATGGCTGAAGAAAGTAGTTGATTTATTTCCTCGAAGAACTCCTTCATAACTTCTGCAACAAATTCTGCCTCTACTGCTAAATAAACTAATCCTGATTGACCAAAGACACCTACTTTATCGTTTCTATACTTACCTCTTAAACTTGCAATAACCAATTTTTTTGACAGAAGTTTGTGGCACTTTAAAAAATTCTTCTCATTAAGATTGGTTTCTTGAGCCAATTTATAAGCTGAAATCAAATCTTCAATTTCCTGTATTTCTTTTGTAGGCTTAAATTTTTCTTTAGCAAAAGTCAAATTCATGTAGGAATTTAAATCAATAGTATTTCCCTCAATGTTTGAAGAATATACTGCGGATACTTGAGTTTGGTAGCCCAAATCTCCATTTTGTTCAATAAAATCAAATTGGCTGACCAGATTTTCTATATCCTTTCCAATTAAAGCTCGATATTGCTCAAAATATACTTTATCTGTTAGTACCATTAGTCAGAATGATTCTAAATATCTTTTAATGAAAGAGCCTTTCTATTACCTGCTTGCATTGCCTTTATCTCTTTTAAAGCTCGAATAATTTCTGCAACTATATTAGTCTTAATTTTTCTTCTCATCTCATTTAGGATTAAAGTATCTGGCAATATCAATTTATTTAACCAAATCTTCTATTGCTTTATTCACTTTCTCAAAACCAAATTGAGCCAAAATGTTTTCCATTGCTGCAGAAATTTGCTCGTTACAAAGGTTGCCGATGCTCCCCTCGTGTGTATGATGTATTTGGCCTGATGGTGCAAAAGTACCATTTTCAATTTGCTCGCCAACTATTTTATAAGCCTCTCTAAACGGAACGCCTTGTAAAGCCAAATCATTAACAACCTCAACACTAAATAAGTAATCGTACTTTTTATCTTTTAGTATATCATCTTTTATAGTGATGTTTTGGAACATAAAAGTCGCGATTTCAAGACATTCGTTTAATGAAGCAATTGCAGGAAAAAGGTTCTCTTTCAACAACTGCAAATCGCGGTGGTAACCAGATGGCAAATTGGTAATCATCATCGCAATTTCATTGGGCAATGCCTGAATTTTATTACAACGCGAACGAATCAATTCAAAAACATCGGGATTTTTTTTGTGCGGCATAATGCTCGAACCGGTAGTTAATTCTGGTGGGAAACTGATAAAACTGAAATTCTGATTAATGAATAAGCAAACATCCATTGCCATTTTGGCCAAAGTTGCTGCCACGGCACTCATCGCCTGAGCCAAAATTCTTTCTGTCTTTCCACGCCCCATCTGTGCATAAACCACATTATAATTTAAGCTTTCAAAGCCCAATAAATTTGTGGTTAAGGTTCTGTTTAAAGGGAAAGATGAACCATAACCCGCTGCAGAACCCAATGGATTTTTGTTGGTAATCTTCCAAGCCGCAAGCATTAATTCCATATCATCGGCAAGGCTTTCGGCATAAGCACCAAACCACAAACCAAAAGATGATGGCATTGCAATTTGCAAATGGGTATAACCTGGCATCAACTTATCTTTATGTGTATTGCTCAACTCAATCAATTGGTTAAACAATGTTGACGTTTGGTTCACCATATCCTCGATGCACGCACGAAAAAATAGCTTTAAATCGACCAAAACCTGGTCGTTACGGGAACGCCCACTATGAATTTTTTTACCGGCTTCACCGATGCGTTGAGTTAATAGCCATTCTACCTGAGAATGTACATCTTCAACGGTATCTTCGATAATGAAATTACCAGCCTCAATTTCTGCGTAAATATTTTTAAGTTCCTGCTGAACGGTTTTCAATTCATCAGCGGTAAGCAAGTTAATGGTTTCTAACATTTGAGTATGTGCTAAAGAACCCAAAACATCAAATTTTGCCATTTGTAAATCCAATTCGCGGTCTTTCCCAACGGTAAAAGTTTCTACAAATTTATTTACATCTATATTTTTTTGCCAGATTTTCATATTCCTTCTTCGTCATTGCGAGGCACGAAGCAATCCTCTTTGGTTTTAAAAAAATTAATGCTAAACATTTGCAAAATAGATTGCTTCGTGCCTCGCAATGACGACTAACTAAGTATTATTGTATTTCCAAGCAAGAAAACTCATCTTGTTCAATAAAATCATTTATCAATTGTTTTTTCTTTATCAATACTTCTGCAATTCCAAATGTTGTATTGTTTCCGAAACGTAACCAGATTATTTTTGGTGGATGACCGTAAAGATTGGAGAACTCATAGAAATCCGCATCGAAAGTAACAATAACATAATCGTTCTTACCTGCAAAAGTCCATATTTCCTTATCAGATTTGTCCTCTAATCTCAATCGTCTTATTTGGTCGCAAGATGAGAAGCCAGCCTCAAGAATTTTGATGATTCTGTGTAAAATGTTTTGGTCAAATAGCAATTTCACTAGGCAACTCTTATTTTATGCTCCCTATCTGCTGAATAAGCAAGGCACGATAAGACGTCAACTTCAGTAATTTCAGGGAAATCAACCAAAATTTCATTAATACTCATACCGTTGGCCAACCATCCCAAAACGTCGTAAACAGCTATCCTAGTACCCTTAATGCATGGCTTTCCAAATCGTTTGTTAGCATTAATTTCTATGAAATTAGAATAAGTTTTCATAACACAAAGATAAACAATATTATAATGATTTGAATTTAGACGCAAAGGTCGCTAAGTTTTTCGCAAAGCACACAAAGCTATTTTATGGTAGTTTAACCATGTAAGATATATAATAACATATGAAATCAGCATCCAATCCCTCAAACTTACAACCTCTACCTTCAACCTTTAATCACGGGTTTTAGCATATTTACATAACCCTCTATACCTTCGGCAACTTCTTTAACATATAAAAATTCATCAGCCATGTGCGATCGACCAGAAAAACCTGGACCACATTTTACTGATGGAATATCTAATAGAGCTTGGTCTGACGTAGTTGGTGAACCATAAGTTGTTTTACCCAAACTCACGCCAGCTTGTACAACAGGATGATTTTTATCAATCGATGATGGCTTTAAACGGATAGAACGCGGGGTAACATCACAACTCACATTCGCTCTGATAATTTGCAAAACCTCTTCATTTGTGTAGGCATCTGTAACGCGAACATCAACCGTAAAAGTGCAATTTGCTGGCACCACATTGTGTTGAGAGCCTGCATTAATAATGGTAACCGTCATTTTTAGCGAACCAAACACCTCAGAAACTTTCGGGAACTGATAGTTTCTAAACCATTCGATATCTGCCAAAGCTTTGTAAATTGCATTTTCGCCTTCTTCTCGTGCCGCGTGACCAGCCTTACCATGAGCAACGCAATCCAAAACCAACAAACCTCGTTCAGCGATGGCCAAATTCATTTCTGTTGGCTCACCCACAATACCAAATTCCAGTTCTCCTAAATCTGGCAGAACCAATTCCAAACCATTATTGCCAGAGATTTCCTCTTCAGCAGTTGCAGCTAAACAGATGTTATATTTTAAATTTTCCTTGTCAAAATAGTATAAAAACGTGCCGATTAAAGAAACCAAGCAACCACCAGCATCATTACTGCCCAAACCAAAAAGCTTATCGCCTTCAATTGCGGCATCATAAGGGTCGCGGGTGTAGCCAGAATTTGGTTTAACCGTATCATGATGTGAATTTAAAAGCAATGTTGGTTTACTTGCATCAAAATGTTTGTTGTAAGCCCAAACATTATTCATTTTACGGTGGGTTTTAATCCCCCTCTCCTCCAAAAACTGAGCGATTAAATTAGCTGTCTTATCCTCCTCTTTACTAAAAGATTGGATGCGAATCAGCTGACGCAACAAATCCAGACATTCCTTTTGTATATTTTCTATCATAGTATCAAATACTGAGTATCAAGTATCAAGACATTGTCCAAAATCCACATTGCCTCAAAAAATTTAAACTATTGGTTCGGCACATTTTCCATTTTACCTCTTCCATTTTACATAGATTGTTAACCTTCTTTTGTATATAAATTCCCTGCCTTTAAAGCCGAAAGTTTGATTCCTTTTATCAGTGATGAACTAAAGCCGTTATGTTCCATTTCGTTTAAACCGGCAATGGTACAACCTTTTGGCGAAGTTACTTTATCTATTTCTGATTCTGGATGAGTGCCATGCAATAAAAGCAAATCTGCCGCACCTTTTGCCGTTTGCACTGCCATTTTTAAAGCCTCATCTGCATGAAAACCGATTTCTACTCCACCTTGGGAGGCTGCTCTGATTGCCCTTAAAAAGAAGGCAATTCCGCAGGCACAAAGTGCTGTAGCAGAAGTCATTAAATCTTCATTAATTTTCACAACCGAACCCACCGTTTCAAACATTCTAGTCACGTCGGCAATATTTTCTGCCGATGCATTATCGCTAGCCATACAAGTCATTGATTGGCCAATCGCAATCGCCGTATTTGGCATTACCCTAACCACTTCAACATCATCACCCAATTTCTCACGAACCGCAGCACAACTTACCCCAGAAATCACCGAAATAACCAAGTGTTTTGTAGCATTAATCGACGGTTGAATTTCGTCTAAAACCGTGTTTAATTGTTGAGGCAATACCGCCAGAATTACAACATCAGCAGCGGCTACGGCCTGTTTATTATCACTACTCACTATAAATCCTGCATCAGCGAAAGATTTTAAATTATCGATATTTCTTCGGGTTAGCGTAATGTCGGCAGCTTGCGCAAAGTCGGCCTTCACCAATCCCTTTGCTAAAGAAATTCCAATATTTCCAGAACCTATAATTGCTATTTTTTTTGTCATGATTAGAATATTTTCCTTCGGATTAATTACACCGATTATATGATTTCACAGATTTACAATGTTTTAAAGAGCATAATCGTTTTACGAAAAGCAATTTTTGGAATACTATTTTATGTTAGTCCTGCTATTCGTTACAAGTTTTGTTTGGTCTTCGACAAGCTCAGACTGACAAACAAAAGCTTTTCACTGCTATCAGGTTTAAATTGCAAATACAGTAGCAATCGGTTCCTTTTCATTTCAGTAGCCAATAACTTTCGCGTTATTTGTTCCACCAAGGCAAAAGTTCACAATATCTATTTTCTTGAAGTTTTTGGTGTCTTTGTGGTAATTATTTACGTTATACTATTTATGCTCATCGCAAAGACCTCCAACCATAGACCTTTAACCTTCTATCTTATTTCAACATTTTAGTTCCAAAAGTTCCATTTGCAAGTTCATTTAATTCATCGGCTTTGCCAATATAAACCGCTGATACACCTTTTTTAATCGCCTCGAAAGCATTATGCAATTTAGGAATCATCCCACCTTGAACGGTTCCATCAGCTTTCAGACCCTCAAATTCAGCGGCTTTAATTTCCCTCACAACGGATGCATCATCATTTACATCTTTCAAAACACCCTTTTTCTCAAAGCAATATACCAAACGCGTTTCATAAAGTGAAGACATGGCCACCGCAACCGATGATGCAATGGTATCGGCATTGGTATTTAGCAGTTGAGTAGCTCCATCATGCGTAATTGCACACAAAACAGGAACCAATCCTGCTTTAAGCAAACTATCTATCATTTCAGCCGAAACAGAGTTATCATCTAAATCTCCTACGAAACCATAATCAATTTCTGCCCCCTCTAAATCTCCCCCTGATGGGGAAACTTTAATGATTGGTCGCTTTTTAGCTTTGATAATATTTCCATCTGCACCAGTTAAACCAATGGCATTACTACCTTTTGCTTGTAACTGAGCAACCATGTTTTTATTAATCAAACCGGCATAAACCATCGTAACGATGCGCAAAGTTTCAATATCGGTTATTCTTCGCCCTTCTACCATCTTGGTCTCAATACCCAAACTTTCGCCCAGCTCTGTTGCAATTTTTCCGCCACCATGAACCAAGATTTTATCACCCGGTAAAGCAGTAAAATCTATCAAAAATTCATGTAACTTTTCAGAATTATCTATTACGTTTCCGCCGATTTTGATGATGGTAAGTTGTTTATTGTTCATTTCTATAAAAAATTTCAGAGAGTTGATGCAATTTTTCTGCTAGCAGTTTTTTATCAATCAACTTGGTTTCATAATCGGCTATTAATGCTGGGGAAATATTTCTGGAAAGGGCATATTCTACCACCTCTTCATCCTTACCTTTGCACAATAAAATACCAATACTCGGGTTTTCATGTGGTCTTTTTACATCTCTATCCAGTGCCTCCAGATAAAAATTTAGTTTACCTAAAAATTCTGGTTGAAATTCCTCAATTTTTAATTCAAATAAAACCATGCATTGTAAATCTCGATGATAAAAAAGTAAATCGGTGTAATAATCTTTATTACCAACTTGCAACCTATATTCGCTGCCCATGTAAGTAAAACCTTTGCCCATTTCTAAAATAAAATTTTGAAGATTTTTAATTAGAGCATGTTGTAAATCATCTTCAGAATGTATTTCAGGCAATGCCAGGAACTCAAAGACATATGGGTCTTTAAAAATTCCAGTTGGTAATTTTGAAGTTATTGCATTACTAAATTTATTTCCGAGCATCGTTCGCTCGATGGCAGCTGAATTTAACTGGCGCTCGAGTTCTCGTTTAGATAGCTTCTCGTTTAAACATTGATTGAGATAAAATAATTTCTCTTCAATACTTTTTGTTTTTGATAATATTAATAAATGGTGTGTCCAGCTAATTTTCGATAATATCTTATCACAAAATCTTTGAACCAGATTTTCCATTTGTGTCACCACTGGTGACACTTTTTCGTTACTCAATTGTGTCATCAGTGGTGACACAATTTCTTCATCGCTGTAAACTTCATAGAATTGTTTCATTCTATAAAGTCCGCGACGGTTAAACCCTTTTAATAAAGGCTGCTTTTCGGTAATGAAATCTGCTAAATCATTTACAGTTCCATCGCCCCAATTACCTAACGAAACTTTTTCTGATACAATTTTACCAATATTAAAATACAACAACACCAATTCGGCATTTGCCTTACTGTAAACCCTGTTACGGGCTTCAGTAATAAGCAGAATTACCTGCTCAAAATCTGATGAAATATTTTTAATTGGTTTAGGCATTGTTACAATTTTTCTTTTGAACGGTGTTATAGGTTCAAGGTTTAAGCATCCAGCCCGGCAACTCACAACTGGTAACTCACCACAGATTTACATTTTCTCCAGCATTGCCTTAATCACCGCTTGCGCAGCCCACAATCGGTTTCCCGCTTCATGAATAACTAAAGAATTCGGTCCATCTAAAATTTCGGAAGATAATTCCAAATCACGGCGAACTGGCAAGCAATGCATCACTTTAGCATCATTAGTCAGTTTTAATTTTTCATTATTCATCATCCAGCCATCTGGATAATTTAACACCTTACCATAATCTTTATAGCTACTCCAATTCTTCACATAAACGTAATCAGCACCAGCTAAAGCTTCATCTAAATTATGTTCAATAGTAGCTCCAGTTGTAAATTGTTCTGCTAGTTCATAGCCTGCAGGATGAGCAATTTTAAAATCAATCAATCCTTCTTCTTGGGCTTTGCACATCCATTCGGCAAAAGAATTTGGAACCGCCTGTGGTAAAGCTTTAACATGTGGCGCCCAAGCTAAAACTACCTTTGGTTTTGAATCAACAGGTTTATTCGTCCAAGTTTCCACTATCGTAGTAATATCAGCGAAACTTTGCAGCGGGTGGCGAGTAGCACTTTCTAAACTTACGACAGGAACAGCACAATATTTTACAAATTTATTAAAGAAATCTTCGCTGTAATCTTCCTCACGGTTGTTCAATTTGGGAAAAGAACGTAATCCTAAAATATCACAATACTGCCCCATCACCGCGGCAGCTTCACGAATATGCTCAACTGTTGAACCATTCATGACCACGCCATCCTGCGTTTCTAAAGCCCAACCTTCTTTATCCAGATTCATCACCATCACATTCATACCCAAATTGAGCGCTGCTTTTTGAGTGCTTAAACGGGTACGCAAACTTGGATTCATAAAAACCAACCCTAAAGTTTTGTTTTTACCCAATTCTTGATATGCATAGGGATTCGCCTTTAATTCAAGCGCATCTTTTACAAATTGTTTGATGCTTGGAACATCATGTACGGAAGTGAAAAGTTTCATTTTTTAAAGCTTAAAGACTAAAGTTAAAGGCTGAAAGCTTCCTGCCAATGCAAAAAACAGACCCAGACCTTAGTCAATTATTTCTTAAACGTTTCAGCAAGCCAATCAGCATTGCTTTAACCTCGTTTGTTTTATTATTTACCTCTTTATACTTTTCTTCATTCAAGTATCTCAAATCTTTTGCGAGTAAACAAGCATATTCAATTTCGTGACAAGAGCCTAATGCCATGTCTAAGAACTTAGCAAAATCCATTGCAGAATTTCTTCCAGCTCCTTCGACAATATTTAAAGGGACCGAATATGCAGCCCTTTTAACTTGGCTATGCAAATCATACTTTTCTGATGATGGGAACAATGGAAGGATATCTGAATAAACAAATAGCACCATCAAGTGAGCTTTCTTCCAAACTTCTAATTTTTGATAATCTCTCATTTTCGTTTAAACTTAGTGTTTAGCAACAGACAAAGTCTTTGCAATTGAAAATAGGGATTCCTCTAATTTAGTTCTTTACCATCATAATTGCTAACTGCAACCTCCTTTCAGCTTTAAGCTTTAAGCTACTTTACTAACTTTCCAAAAGCTGCCAAAAATTCATCAGCATGTGCTCTAGTTAAATTCAAGGCTGGCAATAAACGAATTACATTTGGTTTAGCCTCGCCTGTGAAAATGAAATGTTTAAATAACAATTCCTTTTTTACATGTGCTAATTCCTCTGGTAATTCAATTCCAATCATTAATCCGCGACCACGAACTTCTCTTACCTGCTCAAATTTTTTCAGTTCTGTGATTAAATAATCCCCAACTTCTTCTGCATTTTTCATCAGGCTATCTCTTTCCATTACCTCTAAAACGGCCAAAGCGGCTGCACAAGCTAAATGGTTGCCACCGAAAGTAGTACCCAATTCACCATGCCATGGTTTAAATTTTGGTGCAATAGAAATTCCGGATACGGGAAATCCATTTCCCATTCCCTTCGCCATGGTGTAAACATCAGCTTCTACACCAGCATAATCGTGGGCATAAAACAAACCAGTTCTGCCATAACCACATTGAACTGAATCGGCAATGTAAACTGCATTGTATTCATCGCAAAGCGAGCGAATTTTTTGTAAGAAACTTTTTGAGGCTTCTTTAATTCCACCAACGCCCTGAATACCTTCAATAATTACGGCTGAAATATCATTTCCCTGTGCTTTGAAAGTTTCTTCCAAAGCAACTTCATTGTTAAAAGGCAAGAAAATTACATTTTCAGTTTGGTTAACTGGTGCAACAATTTTTGGATTATCGGTAACGGCAACCGCTAAAGAAGTACGTCCGTGGAAAGCACCCGTAAAAGCGATGACTTTCTTTCTGCCATTATAGAAAGATGCCAATTTAAGGGCGTTTTCGTTCGCCTCAGCACCAGAGTTTACTAAAAACAGCTGGAAATCTTTTTTACCAGAAACCTGACCCAATTTCTCTGCAAGCTGAACCTGCAAAGGAATTTTAACTGAATTGGAGTAAAAGCCAACTTTGCTTAACTGGTCGGTTAAGCGACTTACATAATGCGGGTTGGTGTGACCAATTGAAATCACAGCATGACCGCCATATAAATCTAAATATTTTTGTTCGTTAGCATCCCAAACATTGCTGCCAGATGCTCTAGTTATTTCTATATCGTTAAGTGGGTAAACGTCGAATAGTTGCATTGTATTTTAAGTTATAAGTAGTACGTTTTAAGTTGTAGGTTTGGAAGCAGATTTACTTCTCACTCTTCCAATCAAGCTGATAAGCATTGCCTTAACTTCATTAATACTGTTTGATAAAATTGAAAACTGTTCTTGGGTTAAATAATCTAAATCTTTAGATAAAATCAAAAAATATTCTGTTTCATTAGCCGAACCTAAAGATATATTTAAAAAATTAGCTAAATCTGCTTGGGTATTTTTACCACATCCTTCTGCGATATTAGCTGGGATTGATGAAGCAGCCCTCCGGAGTTGATTTGTCAAACTATACACCTCTTCTTTGGGAAAATTTGCACTAACTCTATAAATACTAAGTGTAATTTGATGCGCTTTTTCCCACACTTTTAATTCTTTGAAATTTTGCATACACTTATTACTTAAAACTTATAACGTACAACTAAAAATAAGCCGCTTTCAACTTCAACCCTGCCGTTTCTTCCAATCCAAACATTAAGTTCATATTTTGAACCGCTTGTCCGCTGGCGCCTTTGAGCAGGTTATCGATAATGCTGATGATGAATAAATTGTTACCATGTTTTTCTAAATGAACCAGCGCTTTGTTCGTATTAACAACCTGCTTTAAATCAATGTTATTCCGGCTCACATGCGTAAAAGGATGCGTACTGTAATAGTCCTCGTAAATGCTTTGAGCCTCCTCTAAAGTTAAATCACTTTCTAAATATGTTGCTGCTAAAATACCTCGAGTAAAAGCACCACGTTGTGGGATGAAACTCAAAGCATCTATCGGCAATGGCTGCAATTGCAATAAACTTTCTCCGATTTCATTCAAATGTTGATGCTCAAAAGCTTTGTAAATGGAAAGATTATTATTTCTCCAGCTAAAATGAGATGTTTTTGATAAGCTTTGTCCGGCGCCGGTTGAACCAGTTGTTGCATTAATATGAACTTCGCTTTTTATCAAACCTTTTGCAGCTAAAGGCAATAAACCTAACTGAATACAAGTTGCGAAGCATCCTGGGTTAGCAATGTTTTTTGCTGATTCTATTGCATCATGATTTAGCTCAGGCAAACCATAAATAAAAGCCCCACCCCGACCCTCCCCAGAAGGGAGGGAGTTGGCCTTTAACCTAAAATCCTGAGATAAATCGATGATTTTGATGTTTTCATTTATTGAATTTGCTGCTAAAAATTTCTTTGCATTGCCATGGCCAACGCATAAAAAAAGTACAGCCCCCTCCAAACCTCCCCCAGAAGGTGAGGCTTCAAAAAGCCCATCAAAATTTACACTATCTGTAAAGCGCAAATCTGTATCGCCAATTAAATCAGTATGCACATCAGAAATTAAATTTCCTGCGTTACTGGTACTATTAACGAAAGCAATTTCAACATTTGGATGGTTAACCAAAATACGGAGCATTTCGCCACCTGTGTATCCGGCACCGCCAATTATACCTGCTTTTATTTTTTTACTATTCACAGTCTGTTCTATCATTTTGTGTTGATGGATAAGAGAAAAGTATAAATTCTAAATCTTGATTTGTTTCATTCGAGATTTTATGTTTGTCGCCTGCCTTAATCTTCAGTCCAGTATTTGCGTTGACTAAAACGCTTTCGCCTTCAATTAAAAATTTTGCCTGTCCTTTCAAAATATAAAAAAACTGCTCTGCATAAGTATGATAATGTAATTTCTCAGCAGTTTGAGCAGGCATTAATTCTTGTTTAATTGCAGCCTCAGGTTTACTTACAAAATTCCATCCATCACAACTATCACCCCATTTGTAATGGCTTAAACAATTTTCTTTTGAAAGGATTTCTATCATATTTTATTGATGGTCCTTCGACAAGCTCAGGATGACAACGTGGAAGGAAAGCTTTCCCCTTTAGTCTTTTAGCTTTTTGCTTCTTCTCCGTTAACTTTATGCCAAATCATTACCTGGTTGCCAAATATTTTAGAGAAACCTTTTACATCTTCTCCGCTCCAGGCGTTATTCATTTCGCCGTAGCTGCCAAATTTATTGCTCATCAAATCATGATTAGATTCAATACCGATAATTTGGAAACGGTAAGGCAATAATTCGATGAAAACTTTACCGCTAACCATTTTCTGGGTATCGGTTAGAAAAGCTTCAATATTCCGCATAATTGGGTCGTGGAATTGACCTTCGTGTAGCCAGTTGCCATAGAAAGAAGACAATTGTTCTTTCCAGCTTAACTGCCACTTGGTTAAAGTATGTTTTTCTAAAGTATGGTGTGCTTTTATAATTAAAACCGGTGCCGCAGCCTCAAAACCCACTCGACCTTTAATACCGATAATCGTATCTCCAACATGAATATCTCTACCTATGCCAAAAGGTTGCGCAATGGCTTGTAATTTCTGAATTGCTCTAACAGGCTCCAAAGTTTCACCATCAATGGCTACCAATTCGCCTTTTTCAAAAGTCAGTTCAATTTTACGAGATTCCGTTTCCGAAACCTGAGTTGGCCAAGCGCTTTCTGGTAATGTTTCGTTCGATGTTAAAGTTTCTTTTCCACCTACCGAGGTTCCCCATAGGCCTTTGTTGATTGAATATCTTGCTTTCTCCGCACTATATTCTACACCATGTTTCGCTAAATATTCTATTTCCGCTTCGCGGGATAATTTTAAATCTCTAATCGGAGTAATGATTTCAACTTCTGGAATTAGGATGTTAAAAATCATATCGAAGCGAACCTGGTCGTTACCCGCACCTGTACTTCCGTGAGCAACGTAATCAGCACCAACTTTTTTAACGTAGTTTGCAATTGCCGTAGCCTGACTTACACGCTCTGCACTAACAGAAAGCGGATAAGTAGCATTTTTTAATACGTTACCAAAAATTAAATATTTAATACATTCTTTATAATAACTTTCAGTTTCATCAACTACAGCGTGAGAGGCTACACCCAAAGCATAAGCACGTTTTTCAATTTCTTGTAATTCTTCTTCAGAAAAACCACCCGTATTTACAATTACAGAATGAACTTCCAAATTGCGGTCTTTTGCTAAATGGATGCAACAAAATGAGGTGTCAAGACCTCCGCTAAATGCTAAAACAACTTTCTTCATCATTTATGAAATAAAAGGGTAAGTAAAAATAAAAGGGATTTTAAGCCCGTTTTTGGCTTAGGTTTTACAACCAAACGTTGCTTAATGCGCATAAAGCGCTCGTATAACTTGGGTTTCCGTTGTAACTCTTCTGCAAATTTTTTGGCTGCATCGTGTTTTTGAGTGGCTGGGTCGTAAAGCATAGCGGTACACATGCAATTTTTACGCTCCTTCATTTTCAAAATTTCGAAATTTACACAGCTTTGGCATCCTTTCCAAAACTCTTCATCCTGCGTTAACTCAGAATAAGTAACCGGTTCGTAACCTAAATCAGAGTTGATTTTCATTACCGCCAAACCAGTGGTTAAACCAAAAATTTTCGCCTTCGGATATAATTTTCTAGAGAGTTCGAAAACATGCTCTTTAATAGCATGGGCCAAACCCGCTTTTCTATATTCAGGAGAAACAATCAAACCAGAATTAGCCACAAATTGACCATGGCTCCAGGTTTCGATATAGCAAAAGCCAGCCCAGGAGCCATCTTTATGAAAGGCGATAACAGCTTTACCTTCCTTCATTTTATTGGCAACATATTCTGGCGAACGTTTTGCAATACCAGTTCCACGAGCTTTTGCAGATTCTGCCATTTCAGTAACAATCTGCTCTGCAAAGACATGATGCTCAGCAATGGCTACTTGTACTATAAATTCATTAATATCCATTCGTTTTCTAACGAAAAATTAAGGTATTCTTGTTAATTGGGTTTTTAGAGAGGATCAATTCCTCATAAGTATTAGTAAGATGTACTAAATACGCGGCGTAAAATTTTGCCGACTTAAGGGATAATAGAAAACAGGCTGAAAACGATTAATAAACAAACTCTTCGCAGCAATGTGTATTGCTGTAAATGCAGAAAGTTTATGTAAAAATTGTTTTATCATCCGTTGCGTATTAAAACGACTTTAACTCTATTGAGGTGCAAAGGTTTAAATAAAAATCGAGTTACACAATGTTTTTTAATTTTTTTAAAAATTAATACAAATCTGTGAAGTAAAAACACTCAAATAATTTACGTTTTAAAATCCCTATTTATTGCAGTTCTTAGGATCTAGTATGTGTACAAATTCACATCAACTAATTATTGTTAAAAAAACCCTTAAAACTTTAACATCCGCTTAACAACATTTAACATCCTCCAAAGTCCTTTAAACACAATATTTGTAGAGCTGTAGCGAATGCTTTCCTGCAGTCGTTTTAATTGCAATCAATAATAAATCAAATCCCAACTTAGTTATGCAAAAATCTACAAACTCCTTTTTTCGAAAATCAAATTTTTATTCATTAGCGATATTGCTTATGGTGGCCATCATCAGCTCATGTGGTAAAACTGATGCTATAGATACAACTATTTCCTATTTACGGGTGGTAAATTCATCTCCAGGCTTGGCAACCTATAATGTATATTTAAATGGTAGCGCAATAAACTCAGCTTCATTACCTTTTGCGGGTGCTTTGGCCTATACTTCAAAAACTGCAGGAACGTATAGCTTAAAGTTTACATCTGGCAGCAACACAGAAAGTTTGTTGACGAAAGATGTTGCCTTAAATCAAAACACTAGATATTCTTATTATTTGATTAACAAGCCTGGCCAATTGGATGGTTTATTAATTGGCGATGATTTAAGTATGCCAGCAACAGATAAAGCTTACATCCGTTTCATCAATTTATCGCCAGATGCACCAGCGCTTGACCTGTTTAAAACCTCAACAACAACATCTTACGCAACAAACAAAGCTTTTAAAGCTGCTAGCGGATTTATTGCTGTTGATGCAGGAACCTATTCATTGGATGCGAAAGATACCACAACGGGTTCGGTAAAAACAACGATAACCGACGCCGTATTCGTAGCCGGATATCATTACGATGTGATTTGCGGTGGGTTAGTTAATCCTGCTAATGATACTGAAAGACCAATTGGTTTACACGTATTAACCATCAAATAAAACCCTTAATCCAAAAATTGCAATAGTTAGGATTGTCCTTTAATTGGGATAATCCTTTTTTTTTCATTTTTCATTCAAAAGATTTGATTATTCATATTTCTTGAATTGGACATATTGTATTTTTTACACACCTTATTTAGAATTATTCAAAATAATTTGGATTATAAATTTTTGCGCCGTTATTTTGCAGCAGTTTAGAATTAATCCAAATAAATTTAAGATGCATAAAATCGTACCTATTAGCTTTACGTTTCTACTCTCCCTTTTTTGTTTAACAACATTTGCACAACAACTTGCAACCATAAAGGGAACAATAACAACATCAAATGGCAAACCTGCCGCTTACATCTCAGTAGGTTTGAAAGGAAATGGCAATGGAACAACTACCGATGACAATGGAAAATTTACCATCCATCGCATTAAACCCGGAACATACACTATTAAAGCATCAGCAGTGGGCATAAATGCTTCCGAAAAATCGGTTACGCTCTTGGCTGGTGAGAATAAAACAATTGACTTTGTTTTATCAGAAAATGACCAGGCTTTAGAAGAAGTTACCGTAGCCGGAAAAAATAACAGGTATAAAATAAGTCTTCCATCAGCATCTTTAAGGCTAAATGAGCCACTTTTAGAAGCTCCTCAAAATATTCAAACCGTAAGTGATCAGGTTATAAAAGATCAACAGATTATTAGCATGAGTGATGGCTTAATCAGGAATGTGAGTGGAGCGGTAAGGGTTGAGCACTGGGGAGACATGTACACGAATATAACGATGCGTGGATCGCAAATTCAAGCAATGCGAAACGGTTTTAATGTGGTTTCATCTTTTTGGGGACCATTAACCGAGGACATGAGTTTTGTTGACCATATAGAATTTGTTAAAGGTCCGGCAGGTTTTATGTTAGGTAACGGCGACCCGAGTGGTTTATACAACGTGGTTACAAAAAAACCTACAGGCTTTAACCGTGGAGAAGTATCCTTTACCTTGGGCAGTTATGATTTATACAGGACAACAATAGATTTCGACCATAAATTAACAAGTGATGGCAAATTGCTTTTCAGGTTAAATGGAGCGGTTCAAAACAAGGGTTCGTTTCGTCCTTATGAGCAAAATGACCGCTACAGCATAGCACCGGTTCTAAGCTATCAAATAACAGATAAAACTAAAATTACGGCTGAATATACTTTTCAAAATGCAAAAATGACCGAGGTTGGTTCATATTATATCTTCTCGCCCAATGGTTATGCAACCTATCCAAGAGAATTAACAATGACACAGCCAGGTTTGCCAGCAACAAGAATTAACGACCAAAGCTTGTTTTTAAATTTACAACACAGCTTTGATGATAACTGGAAAATGACCGCACAAGCAGCCTATTTTAATTACGATCAAGTTGGTATGAGTTCATGGCCATCGGCAGTAAATACAAACGGAACCGTGATTAGAAATGTTGGTATTTGGGATGCAGCCAGCAGTATGAAACTTGCACAATTGTTTATTAACGGACAGGTTAAAACTGGTGGCATAAACCATCGAATTTTAGCAGGCTTTGACGGAGGTAATAAAAACTATATGGCAGATTGGGGTCAATCTCATAATTTAGATTTACCAACTTCTCCATTCGATTTAAATAATCCCAACTATGGTTTTCCATCAAATGGTTATCCAAACTTCGATCGAATTACTTCATTGGAGCAAAGAGCAATTAATGCAGGCGGATTAATGGATTCGAAATATTTAAGTGCTTATGCTCAAGATGAATTGGGTTTTTTCAACAATAAAGTACGTTTAACATTAGCAGGAAGATATACTTATGTAAGCCAATCGGCTTTTGGAGCAGCAGCAGATAAAGCCAAAAAAGTTACACCTCGCGTAGGCTTAAGTGTTTCTATAGATAAAAACACGGCAATTTATGCTGTGCGTGATGAAGCCTTCACACCTCAAAGCGGCCTGGTTAGAGATGGCGGTAAAGTTGAGCCAATTACTGGTACAAATAATGAAATTGGAATTAAAAAAGATTGGTTTGATGGAAAATGGAATACAACACTATCGGCATACAGAATTCTTAAACAAAATGAACTAACAGCCGATCCAACAAATACGCCAGGGCAAAATTTTAATGTTGTTTTGGGCGAAAAAAGATCGCAAGGAATTGAGTTTGATTTAAGAGGAAAAATAACTGATGGATTAACTTTAATCGCAAATTATGCTTATACAGACTCTAAAGTTACCGAAGTTACACCAGGTGTTACAGGCATTAATGTTGGCGATGTTGTACCTGGTTTTGCCAAACATGTATCTAATGCCTGGTTAACCTATACTTTGCAAAAAGGCATGCTTAAAGGTTCGGGTATTTCTGCCGGATTTACATATCTAGCCGACCGTGCAACAGATACTTGGAGCGTTGGATTACAGAAATTACCAAATTATTTTAAACTAGATGGTGGGTTATTTTATGAACGTTCTAAGTTTAGAATTACTGGAAATGCTTTCAATATTCTAGATAAATACTTATTCAGCGGTTCATACTATCAATGGTTAAATGCCTATTACTACCAGGCAGAAGCACCTCGAAATTACAGAGTAAGTATTGCATACAAATTTTAATCAGCTTACATGTCTGAAAAGAAAAAAAACAAAACCTTTAAATATTGGGTAGGAAGAATACACTTATGGCTCGGATTAATTTCCGGGCTATTTGTGTGCTTTTTAGGAATTACAGGCTGTATTTTGGCTTTTGAAAGAGAAATTGAAAACGTTTCTCAACCTTATAGAAATTTAGCAGTGCAAAACAAAGCTTTACTGCCTCCAACACTGCTAAAGCAAATTGCTGATAAAGCTTTACCCAACAAAAAAGCCCACAGCATTAATTACCAACCAGGCAAAACTGCTCAGGTAGTTTACTATAATTTCGATCCTGAATATTACTATATCGTATTTGTAAATCAATACACTGGCGAAGTGGTAAAAGTTAAAAACATGAATGATGATTTTTTCAGGATTGTGATAATGGGACATTATTATTTATGGCTGCCCCCAGCAATTGGGCAGCCAATTTTAACTAGTGCTACTTTAATTTTTGTATTACTACTTATATCCGGCTTGATATTGTGGTGGCCAAAAAATAAAGCGGCTTCTAAACAACGATTTACGGTAAAGTGGAACGCTAAATGGAGAAGAGTGAACTATGATTTTCACAATGTTCTAGGCTTTTACATTACCTGGGTAATAATATTTATCGCATTAACCGGAATGGTTATGGGCTTTCAATGGTTTGCTAAATCAGTCTATTTTGTAAGCTCTGGCGGTAAATCGCTAATAGAATTTAAAGAAACCTATTCTGATACAACCAGAAATGCAAAACTTGCCATCAATACATCAGCTGCAGATAAAATTTGGTTGGGTTACTTAAAAGCCGACCCTGAATTTAAAGGTAGTTTGGATGTCCATGTTCCTGAAAATGAAAAAGCTTCGATAGAAATTGCTAAAAACCCCGACCCAGAAACTTATTGGAAATCGGATTACCGATATTTCGATCAGCATACATTAAAGGAGATTGAAGTTAACCATGCTTATGGAAAATTAAAAAACACCACGGTAGCCGATAAAATTTATAGGATGAATTACGACATACATGTTGGTTCTATTGCTGGTTTAACAGGAAAAGTTATCGCCTTTTTTGCAAGTTTAATTGCCGCAAGTATGCCAATTACGGGTGTATTAATATGGATTGGCAGAAGTAAAAAGAAGAAGAAAGCCGCAGCAAACGCTTTTTAAATCGATGTAGATTTATCAACAAATTCGAAATTTTTGCTCACTGAAATTGAAGATAATGTCAAATTCAGATACAATGCTTAATTTGCTGCATGCAAAGCTCATTGGTTAAAAGGTTTATCTTACTGCTTTTTCTATTATCTTCATTAAACGGTTTCGCACAAGACTCTGTTTATGTAAGGCAAACGATTAAGCAACTAACATCCAAAACATTTTGGGGAAGAGGTTATACTAAGGATGGAATGACAAAAGCGGCCGACTTCCTATCTGCTGAATATAAAAAAATTGGCCTTCTACCATTTCAAGGAGATTATAAGCAATCTTTCAATTATCCTGTAAATACGTTTCCCGGGAAAATGCTGGTTATAATTAATGGAAAAAAACTAATACCCGGGAAAGATTTTATCATCAACAATGAAAGCCCTTCTCTGAAAAAACAAGCTACTGTTGATAAGATAGATTCAGTTAATTACCAGGCTGGTTTAAATCTTCAGATTGTGTTAAAAGACAAGCTTACCTGGTCGGTAGCTACAGAAGTTGCTGATAAAACCATTATTCAAATCAATAAGAAAGCATTTGCAGAAATTCCAAAAACGATTAATGTTGATATAGAAAATAAATTCATTCCTGATTTCAAGGCTTCCAACGTTTGCGGTTTTGTAAAAGGCACAAAATATCCCGATTCGGTATTGTTGATAACCGCTCACTACGATCATTTAGGCGGAATGGGAAATGACACCTATTTCCCTGGCGCAAATGACAATGCAGCAGGCGTAGCAACGCTTCTAAGTTTAGCAAAATATTATGCGGTAAATCCAAAGCCTTATTCGGTTGGTTTTATTTGTTTTGCAGGCGAAGAAGCAGGCTTGCTCGGTTCGAAATATTTTACTGAAAACCCATTATTGCCATTAAGTACAATTAAGTTTTTGATAAATCTTGATTTGGTTGGTACAGGCGAAAGTGGAATGACGGTCGTTAATGCTAGTGTTTATCCTAAAGCGTTTTCAATTTTAAATCAAATTAATGCTGAGCAGAAGTTAATTACTAAAATTAATTCGAGAGGTAAGGCAGCGAACAGCGACCATTATTTTTTTACCGAAAAAGGTGTTCCGGCATTCTTTTTCTATACTCAAGGAGGAATTTCCGCCTACCATGATGTATTTGATAAAGCTGAAACATTGCCTTTAACCGAGTATAACGACTTATTTAAACTGATAATATCTTTTAATAAAAAGCTGATGGAATAGTCCTAGTTTTTAGGACGAAAGCTTTGAATCTAGGTATAAACATGGGATTTAGAGTTATCAACGATTCAAATCTATCGCTGTTAATTGGGATAATATTCTAAGCCTTTGGGATAATTGAATTTAACACCAGCCTTTGTATAATCATCTTTGAATCAACAAATCAAAAACAAGATTCATTATGAAAACCATACAAAAACTTAGCCTAGCATTTTTATTCTTTATCTCTTTAGCTGTAAAGTCGAATGCTCAAATTGAAATTGTGATTGTTGCATCAAGTCACGATAATTCTAAATCCAATCAAAACTTTCAGGCTGTTATAGATAAGTTGAAAAACTTTAAACCTGATATGGTTTTTGGCGAATATTTACCAGCCGAAGATTATGCTAAACTAGAAGACGATAATTGGGCTAAAGAGGCATTCCAAAAAAAAGTAAATTACGTTAATCGCTTAAACCCAGAAACGCCAAAGAATATTCCATCCCTAATAAAAAGGAATCAAAAGGCATTAGCATCATTTGCATTTTACCACAAAACCAGAATGAATTTGGCACTAGAATACGCCAAAATTTGGGATAGAGGAAATTTCGATTATCAAATGTTTGTGTTAGAAAACGTCATGAAACCAAAATTCGGCAAAGAAGAATTGGCAGAGTACAATAAAATGTTTGGAAGCACCGATTCTTTGAAAAAATTAGGCATTAACAGACCAGGAAGCGAATACAACAAAATATATTTTCCGCTAATATATCAACTTGGTCAAAATCAAATTTACAATATGGATTGCCAAACGTATGATAAACCCTGGAGCGTTGCCTGGGCGAAAACTGATTCGCTTTTTAAAATTATGGCAACAAAAGCAAAAGCCGATTCTCTATCGCCTGAGGGCAAAACTATGAGCGCCATTGATAAATATTGGAGCTTTAATCCTGAAGAAGCTAAACAATTTAATGCCGACCAATATGCAGGCATGAATACCGAAAAATACGGCGCATTAATAGAAGCCTGGAATTTTTACGGTGGACGAAAATTTTATGGATACGCAGGTTTTCCAACCGATAATGTTAAAGATATGGTAGCTCAGTGGACTTTAAGAAACGAAGGCATGTGCAAAAACATTATCGAGCAAGCAAAGACAAAAAATGCTAAAAGAGTGGTTGTTGGTGTTGGCGCAGGGCACAGAACATGGATGGAAGAAATTTTAGCCAAAAATAAAGACGTAAAAATTGTGAATTATAACGATTTAAAGTAAGCTTTTATCATAAAGAAGACCTCCATCAACACATCTATTAAAGCAACTTTTAAATCTAAATTTGACGACTATTCCTCCATCACAAAAATGATGGGGGTTTTTTATTTATGTAATTTTCTTGTTGCCGGTTGCAATTATATCATCCCAAAACTATATTTACCTAAAAGTTTAGTTAATTTTTGGTTTTGATGCAACATCTTGATATTTAGACTGTCGTTTATTGAAAATATAGAATTAAATAGCGCTCATCACATTTAAAACCCGGTTCATCACATTATAGGTATTGATAAAAAAATACTCGTTAAACTTGCCAACAAACCAACATTTTATGAAGAAACTTTTCTCTATTTTATCCTTGCTTCTTATCTCAACAGTAATCTTTGCGCAAAAAAACGGTAGCATTAGTGGCGTCCTTGCAGATAGTGCAAACCATAAAACCACGTTAAATTATTCAACGGTTTCCGTTTATAAAGTTGGCGATAGTGTACTAACAACCTACAAATTATCTGATGATAAAGGAGTTTTTAAAATCAATAATTTGCTAACCGGAACAAAGTATAGATTGGTTATAACTGCCTGGCAATATGGAACGTATCGCAAAGAAATCGAATTAACAGCTGATAAACCAACAGCAAACTTAGGCACAATTTATCTTTCAACAAAAGCTAACGATTTAAATGAAGTAAACATCATTGCAGAAAGACCGCCAGTTATCGTTCGGAAAGATACCATTGAGTTTAATGCCGAATCGTTTAAAACATTGCCATCTGCTGTAGTAGAAGATTTACTGAAAAAACTGCCCGGAGTTGCTATAGCTGCAGATGGTTCTATTCAAGTTAATGGTAAAGCAGTAAGTAAAATATTGGTTGATGGAAAAGAATTTTTTGGTGGCGACCAACAAATTGCTACCAAAAACTTGCCTGCTAATATTATAGATAAAGTACAGGTAATGGATGATAAAGATGCAAAACGAGCCGATCCTGATTTGCTTGCTGTAAATACACCTCAGGTAATTAATTTAAAGCTTAAAAGAGCTATTAAACAAGGTGCTTTTGGAAAAATATATGGTGGCTTTGGCTTACCAAACAGCCGCTATGAAACCGGGGGAATCATTAATTTTTTTAGAGATACTACCCAGGTAAGTATTTTAGGTTACGGCAATAATGTAAATAAACCAGGGTTTTCGGTAAGTGATGTGATGAGAATTGGCGGGATGCAACGTACTGGAGTTAACTCAATGATGGTAAACAGTGATGGTGGTTATGCACTCAATGGCATTTCATTCGGTGGTGCTGCAAGCGGTATTCAGCAATCTGCCGGTGCTGGTGCAAACTTTAATACTTTAACCAAAAAAGGAGCAAAACTTAACCTTAAGTATTTCTTTGGAGCAAATGACCAAGAGATTATTACCTTAACAGATAGTAGACAAAGTTTGGGAACTGGAGATTTATTGTCATCAACCAATCAAAACCAAAGAAACAAAAATTACAACCACAACATTAGCGGACGTGGCGAGTTTAAATTGGATAGCTTAACCCAATTGATTATTTCGCCGTCAGTATCCATTACCAATACCAGAAACAGTGGTTTGCTGTTAACAGAGACAAGAAATATTAATAACAATCTCTTAAATAATGGCTTTAACGAATCGAGAAATGTGGGCGATAATATTGATTATCAGATTTCAACAAATTACTGGAAAGATTTAAGAAAAAGCAAAGGAAGCTTAAATGCAACATTAGATTTAACAAGAAAAGATAATCTGATTGATTATTTTAACAATACGATTAGCAATTTCTATAACCCCAACTCTACACAAGTGTTGGATCAATTAAGAGATAACAATATCAGGAATCAGGGAGTTTATTTAAGCGTAAATTTTACTAAAACGCTAACCAAAAAGCTAAGTTTAACGCTATCAACAACTGGAAATTACCTGGATAACGAGAATGCTTTAGTGACATTTTATAAAGACCCAAACAACCAAGCGTATGATATTGCAGTGCCAACGCTTTCGCAAACGGTAAACCAACAAGGTTATAAAACCAACAACCGTGCATCACTAAGATGGGCACTTACCAAATTTTTTACCATTCAACCCGGTTTAGTTTTTAATACCATTAATTTAGAAAACAGTTTCTCTAGTTTCCCTTCTTTTAATCAAAACTTTAATTTCTTTGCACCATCTGCTGTAATTCGCTACAAAGACCTTAGCATAAATTATACTCCGAGCTTTCGTGAGCCTGATGTAAGTTACATCCAACCAGTTGCAAACAATACAAATCCATTATATGTTCAAAATGGAAACCCAAATTTGGTGCCTACAAAAACCCATCAAATTTATTTAAACTTATACAAATACGATGTTAAACATACACTCAATTACAATGCCTATGGAAGCGCAAATATTGATAATGATGCTGTGATTATGGCAAGAACTATTGCTCCAAATGGGTTACAAACTTCTACACCAATAAATGTTGATGGAATAATAAGATTAAATGCTGGCTTAAATTTTAGTAAAGATATTAAGCAGGACAAAAGACAGGTTACTATTGGTACAGGTTTTTATACAAACTTTACCAGAAATCTAGTTCTTGTAAACGATATACGCAGCTATGCCAAAATTTTAAGTTTTAATCCGCGGGTGAGCGGTAAACTAAACTTGAATGATAAATTAGAGATTTCTACCAGCTATAATTTAGGCATAAATAGCAGCAGGTATGACGATAGCTATTTTACCAGCATAAACTATTTTACCCATTTAAGCGAAAGCGAGTTGATAGTTCGTTTACCTAAAAAATTGGTGTGGGAAACGACCTATCGCATAAATTATAACACATAAACGGTTGCCGGTTTTAATAATAAAATTCAAATCTGGAATGCCGGTTTAACATATCTATTCATGAAGAACGATAGGGCTCAACTAAAGTTTTCTGTTAATGATATTTTGAATACCAATACAAGAAGATATGTATCGATTACCGAAAACTCAATCCGCGATGCTCGTTATAATAATTTAGGTAGATATTCGATGTTGACCTTTACGTACAACATTCAAAACTTTGGTGGAAAAGTTGGTGGAAAAGACACCTTTTTTAGGTTTTAAAGACATATGAGACTTACGAAGTTCTAAAATTTAACTATTAGAACTTCGTGAGTCAAAATGCATTTCACGTTAATCTCACCAAATATTGGTCTTCATCATCATCAAAAATGACTTCACTTTTCCATCCGGTTTCTGAAGCAATTTTATTTACAGTTTCTATATCAACATATAACCAATTAAACGATTCGCCTTTTTCGCCTTTGTATTCATATTGATAAGAAACCTCACCAAAATATTTATCTGCAGGTTTTTCCAAATCATCATACAAATAAGAGATGTCGGAAGTATCGAAAAGTACTTGTCCGCCAGGATTGATTAAGTTTTTAAGCTTGATTAAAAAATCCTTAAACCCCGATAATGTTCCAGTTAAACCGATGCCGTTCATCAGCATTATAATGGTATCGAATTTAGCATCTAAAGTGAAAACATCTTGTAAAAAGGCTTTTTTAACACCTCTATCTTTCATAATATTAACCGCAGCTTTTGAAACATCAATTGCAGTAACATCCACGTTAAAAGCCTGTAAAACTAAAGCATGACTTCCAACACCGGCGCCAATGTCTAAAACTTTTCCTTCACACATTTGCAATGCCTGAAGTTCCATAACAGGCATATCTTCATCGTCACGAAAGAAAAAATCAACAGGCATTTCTTCTGGTTCACCGTAAGAATTATTTAACCAAAGTACCTCAGCTTCGCCGGTTTTATAGAAATCTGTTAAAGCTTTGCCAAAAACATCCATGGTTCCAAAGATAGCGATGAAAGATTAAAGACTAAAGCTAAAAGAATAAAGACCAAAGAATAAAGCTAAAAGATTAAAGATCAAAGATCAAAGACCATAGTTAACATACTAACCTCCTTCTCCTTCGGAGACGGCTTAGGTTAGGGTAAATTCTTGATGATATTCTGGAATTGCTACATTTTTAAATCCGTGATTTTTTAAGCGTTCAGCAAATTTCTGTTGCACTTCATATTCACCATGAACCAAAAATAGTTGTTTAACTTTTTGTGGGTCTTGACCAGATAAGAACTGTAATAAATCATCATAATCGCCATGAGCGCTCATTGATTTTATAGAGCGTACTTCAGCTTTTACTTCATAATCATCATGGAATATATCAACAACTTTTTGTCCGGCAATTAATCTTCCACCCAGCGAGGTGGGCTCGCAATAGCCAACCATTAAGATGGTATTTTTATAATTACTGATGTTATTACGAATGTGATGCTTTACCCTGCCGGCTTCTGCCATTCCAGACGCTGAAATAATTACGCAAGGGCGAGGATCGTTATTTAAGGCTTTTGATTCTTCAACCGTTTCTACAAACCTTAATCCTTTGAAACCGAAAATATCGTGATCTATTTTAAGTGTTTCCTTGACTCCGTTATTATACACTTCAGGATGGTTTCTTAAAATTTCGGTAGCCTTAGATGATAGCGGACTATCAACGTAATAAAGAACATCTGGTAACTTACCTTTTAACTCTAACCCGTTAAGCGCATATAAAAGTTCCTGCGTTCGCCCAACACTAAATGCCGGAATAATTACTTTGCCTTTTTTAACATTACAGGTGTTTTCGATTATTTGGAGCAGCATATCTTCAATCGGATCTAAATCTTTATGCAGCGAATCGCCATAAGTAGATTCCAATAAAATATAATCTGCCTGGTCGAATTGTTGTGGACTTTTAAGTAGTAAATCACCATAACGACCAACATCTCCACTAAAAGTGATGTGAGTAGGTTTGTTGTTTTCTGTAATTGTTAAATGCACTGCCGCACTACCTAAAATATGCCCGGCATCTGTAAATTTTAAATTTATACCAGGTTCAATTTCAAAATCTTCCTCATACTCCACAATTTTCATGTTACCAACTGTCTTTACAACATCTTCATCAGTATATAAAGGTTCTTCTCTTTCTTGTCCTGGCTTTAAATGACGGTTTGAAAATTCGGCATCCTGCATTTGAATTTTTGCAGAATCCATCATTAAAATACGAGCCAAATCCATTGTTGCTGAGGTACAGAAAATTTTTCTTTCGAAGCCTTCTCCCACTAATCTAGGCAGTAATCCACAATGATCTATATGTGCATGAGATAAGATTAGGTAGGTAACCTTCTTGGCATCGAAACCGAAATAGCTATTTAGCTTATTAGTAACGCTGCCCATGCCTTGAAAAAGGCCACAATCTAATAAAATTTGAGTTTCGTTATTGAGCGTTATAAGGTGCTTGCTTCCTGTAACTGTTCGGGCAGCACCATGAAAAGAGATTTTCATTTTTAAATGGTTAGAAATTATAATTGAATAAAAATGCCGGAATTATCCGGCATCTCCAATTATTTTTAAGCTTTTATATCAGCTATTTTATCTTTTACCTTGTCTGCTACTCCAGATGCTTTATCAGCAAGTCCTGCTAGCTTATCTTTAGATGAATCTAAAATATCGCTTAACCAATCAGATACTTTTCCTTTTAAATCATCAGTAGAATCTGAAGATAATGCTAATGCAATTGTTGCTCCTAATGCCGCTCCGGCTAATACACCAACTATAATTTTTGTTTCCTTTGTCATAACTTTATTTTTTTTAATTAATAAACATAAATAAGCTCTTGCTGTTTTATTTTTTTAACAATACAAAAACCAGTCCATAATGAAAAGCATTTTTTTTATTGATTTAGATAATACAATTTACTTTACCAAACCTAATGAAGAGCAGCTTATGCGTGGTTTGTACAATGTTTTAGAGCAGCAAGACTTGGGGATTTCCGAGGAATTATATCTTTTGGCAAAGAAAGATATGTTGAGAATGCCTTTCCAAAAAGTTGCAGAAAAATATGGTTTTAAACAAGCGGCAATTGATAATGCGATAGATTATTTAATTACTGGCGAAGTAACAAAACCCTTAACTCCGAGTAAAGATTATCATTACATAAAATCGTTAAGAGGACGTAAATTTGTTGTAACCGCAGGGTTTTTAAAAAAGCAAACGACAAAAGTTAAAATGCTTGGCATTGAAAATGATTTTGAAGAAGTTTATGTTGTTGATGTTACAACATCTAACCAAAACAAAAAAGATGCTTTTGAAGCGCTAATTAGTAAATACGGTTTAAATACAGAAGAAATTTTAGTAATTGGTGATGATGCAGAATCGGAGATAAAATTTGGGCTGGAATTAGGGTTAACCACTTTTTTGTTAGATCCTGAAAACCTGCACCCAGATGCTGAAACTACTTTTAGAGGGAAAGACTTTAGTAATTTACATCAGGCTGCTGGTCAAGTTTAATATTGTAAGAAAACGTTACTGAAAAACATTTATACTTAAAATAAAAAGTCCCGATTTTAGTCGGGACTTTTTATTTTTAATTCATTTTATCTTCCACCTCTACCTGGTCTTCCGCCTTCAACGCTTCTTTCTCCACCACGACTTTGTTGTTGAGGAGGTGCTTGCTGCCTAACTTCAGCTGGGCGTTCTGCTCTTTGCTGACGTTGTTGTTGCATTTGTTCACGCTGTTGAGATTGTTGAGCTCTTTGTTGCTGAGCCTGCTCATTACGCTGTTGCTGCATTTGCTGCGAACGCTCTTGTTGTTGCTGACGTTGTTGATCTGCCTGTTGAGAACGTTGAGCTCTTTGTTGTTCCATTTGAGCTGAACGTTGTTGTTCTACCTGCTGATTGCGTTGCTGTTGCATTTGCTGATCGCGTTGAGCTCTTTGTTGTTCCATTTGTGCCGAACGTTGTTGCTGCATTTGCTGACGTTGCTGATCTGATTGTTGAGTACGTTGCTGCTGACCTTGTACATCGCGTTGCACACGTTGTTGGTCCTGGCTCATTCTATCTTGTTGAGTCCTTTGCTGCATCTGCTGTATGCGTTGCTGATCACGATTACCTTGTTCTGGAGTACGCTCACCAATTTGTCTGTTTCTTTGGTCGGTAGAACCAAGGTTTTGATTACCTCTTTCAGATCTTCCGTTAGTATTGCGATTTAATACATCTCCTCTGGTATTTGGCTGATTTCCATTTTCCCTACGATTATCTACATTTCCATTATCACCTCTACTGGGTTGAGCCATTCTATTATTATCATTCCGCTGACCAAATCGTTGATCGTTACTGCCTCCTCTTTGGTCGCGACTATAACTGTTATCACCCCTACCATTTCTATTAAAGCCGGCGTTACCTTGTTCAAATTTTCTTGGAGCAGCACTACGATTATCAACCGCACCACGTTCTGGCCTTGGTCTGTAAATAGAAACAGATCGATTATCTATCCTGCTTGCACCTGGCCTGTTACTTTGTGCATATCTGTAAACAGTTACATTACGGTTTGTAGCTCTCCTAATATCTTCTATCCTTGGGCCACCATAATAACTTCTTCTATTGTAAACATAAGTGTTGTTTATGATGGTAGTGTTGCGGATGAAAACATTGTTTCTTCCATAATCATATCTTGGAAAAGCATTAATATAAATATTTGATTGCGGAATAAAATTCCAGCAAAATTCTGGAACCACATAACGGCGACCAAAACTTAAATTGATATTTATACTTGGTGCCATCGGAGCCCAACCGAATTGCCCGTCTCCACTTCTCCAATCTACCCATGCTGGTCCCCAGTTTGTATCTGGCAACCAAATCCATTGTCTGTAGCTGTTAATTACCCAACGGCCGTAGTGGAATGGTGCCCAACCCCAGTCATAATTAGAAACCCAAGTATTGCCATATTCTGTCATTGCCCAACGACCATTAGTATAGTAAGGGCGAAATTCATTCTGATCTACATCAGGACGCCAAACATAACCATACTGTGGATCCTGAATCCAGGTACCATAGGGCGAAAGTTCATCGTAAAATGTTTGAAGAGAAACATTACCGGTGTTGTAACCATCATCCTGGTAATTTTCTTCGTAGCCTTGTGCCCTGGCTAAGGTTGTGGTTCCGGCAAGGAGCGCAAAAAGCCCCAGCACAAGTGCCGTAGTTTTCGGTGTTTTCATTTGTGTGTTTATATTTAATAACCTAACATGTGTGTATCAATTAGAGAACCAAAAATGCTGATGGTTTAATATGCAAGCATAGTTTCTAGTAATTGCTGTTATTATGGCTTCTAAATGCATATTTAACTATTATTTAACGTTTTAGCCTTGGCATAATTGTGCAGAAAATAAGTCATAAAAAAATAAAATTTGCTACACCGATATTTGCGAAAGAGATTATATTGCATATACAATGAATTTTAGAACTTAAATTATATTAATTGTAAGTATTTTTGTGACATGCAAAACGGCACACTATATTTAATTCCTGTACCTCTGGCAGAAGAGGTAGCCCACAAAACTTTCACACCATACCTGGTTGATACGATAAATCAAATTGATACATACATTGTAGAAAATAGTAAAACAGCCCGTAGATTTTTAAAAGAAGCAGGCTTGAAAACTCCTCAGAAAGATTTAATAGTTCATGATTACGGTAAGCATAACAGAACCGACTTAGGTCAATTTTTCACAGAATTAAAAGCTGGTAAAGATGTTGGATTAATGAGTGAGGCCGGTTGCCCAGGTATTGCAGATCCTGGTGCTGATATTGTAGCTGAAGCACATAAGCGAGGTATTAAAGTAGTACCTCTAGTTGGCCCAAGCTCTATACTTTTGGCATTAATGGCGTCTGGTTTTAACGGACAAAGTTTCGCCTTTTGGGGCTATTTGCCCATTGATAAAGAACAACGAACCAAACGCATTAAAGATTTAGATTTATCAGCTAGTAGATACAAACAGACACAAATTTTTATCGAAACACCTTTTCGTAATAATCAAATGCTCGAAGAAGTTTTAAAAAGTTGTAACCCTAAAACACAACTTTGCATTGCTTGTAATTTAACCGCTGAAGATGAATTTATAAAAACGCAAAGCATTTATAACTGGCGTAAAGAAGAGATAGATTTGCATAAAAAGCCAGCAATATTTTTGTTGTATTAATCATTGTGCGCTATCTAAACCCTCATAGGTTTTAAAAACCTATCGGGTTTACTTATAAATGTTTAACTTAGAATAATTAAACTTCTAAAATGAACGCAATGAAAAACTCGCTCTTTATAATTGCCTCGATTTGTTTAACTATCCTTTCATCGTGTAAAAACAATGAAAGTCAAACTTCAATTTTTACAAGATTAGAGCCGAGTAACAAAAATTACAAGGATGCATTAGCTAGAAAAATTGCAGGAGACACAGATAATATTATTTATATCTTAAATTCTTACAAAGAAAATAACGGTAAAGAATTCTTAAATGTAAATATAGAAGGCCCTGATTTTAATGCGACAGGTATCATTTTAGTCGATAATTGGAATAAGCTTGAAAAAATTAAAGGAACGAAAGGCTTAGGTTATTCTGGAGCAGAATTAAAAGGTTTGAAAGTAGGCATTGAAGAAAATCCTAATGGTGCTATTCTGAGGTATAAAGACCTTAAAGAAATAGTCGACTAAATTTCCTTTAACGATACATCCCCTTGCCTTCAATAAAATCTATAACTTTATCAGGTAAGAAAAATTGAACATTCTTCTTTTCTTTTGTCGCCTTGCGGATAAAAGTTGAAGAAATTTCCATCAATGGTGTTTTTGTAAAAGTTATTGAAGGATGATTTTCCCATTCTGAAACATCAGAACCTGGCCGAGGATAAACATAAATTTGGTAGTTTTTTAACAGAATTCCATAATTCTTCCAATTCTTAAACGAAACCAAATTATCTGCCCCCATGATAAGTACAAACTCCTTCTCAGGATATTTTTCATGTAAATAAGTCAGCGTATCAATTGTATAAGATGGTTGGGGTAGCGAAAACTCAATATCGCTTACACGAATATTTTCTGCATTTTCGGTTGCCAGTTTTGCCATTTCAAGCCTATCGTACATATTGGTTAAGCCACTTTTATCTTTTAGAGGATTATGTGGAGAAACAACCAACCAAACTTCATCAAGTTCAGTATGGTTAGCCATGTAATTTGCAATAATTAAATGCCCAGTATGTATGGGATTATAAGAACCAAAGAATAGGCCAGTTTTCAGTTTACGGTTTTCAGTTGACATTATTCAGTTGACATTGTTCAGTTTTCAGTTTGAAATTTCAGTTATTACCTTCAATTCGCAATTTTTAATTAGATGCTCCCAAAAAATAATTAAACAACGCCATATTTTTCAGGGTTATTCATCATGTGGTTTAATAATTTTCCAACCTCGTCGCTTTGTAACGTCAATTTATTATATTCATTCTCACCAAGGTATTTACACGCAAGCGCAAATTTTAACCACGCCTTAGTTTCGCTGTTTTCCATATCACTATCAGAAAGTTTGCTTATAAAGTGTGCCTTATATCTTCTTTTCCTATATGCTTCAACCATACAAATATTTGTTGAACGCGAAGACCATCTTATTTGATCCGTTAAAGAGTACATTTCTTCTTTTGGAAAAGACTTACTCACTTCAAAAATACACATTGCTAAATCAAATGATTTTTTATAAGCCAACAAATCAGAGAAACCGCCCATATACTTTGTTAGATATTCAAATTGTTTTCCAAGGTATTTACTCTCGGAGGATTATGGATCCAAAACTGATAATTACTAATTGCGAACTGCTAACTTCTTAAAAAATCTCCTACCAGTTTTTCAGCTTCAGCGCAGGCGGTTGCCAAATCATAGTTTTTTAAAATCACGTCAAACTTATCAGCATAGAGTAATTCCTTTTCTGCTTTAACAAAACGTTCCTGTAATTTTTCAGGACTATCCGTTCCACGGCCGCTTAAACGCTCTTTTAAAACTTCTAATGATGGCGGCTGGACAAAAATTGCCAAAGCATCATCTTCATATTTTCTTTTTAAACGAATTCCACCTTCAACATCAATATCAAAAATAACATGTTTTCCTTCATTCCAAATGCGTTCAATTTCTGATCGTAATGTGCCGTAGAAAGTGCCATTGTAAACCTCTTCAAATTCAACGAATTCCTGACGGGCAACTTTATGAAGAAATTCTTCTTTAGTAATGAAATAATAATCGTTTTCATGTTGCTCTGCACCTCTAAGTTCGCGGGTTGTTGCAGAAATAGAAAAGCTAAGTTCAGGAAACTTCGTTAATAAGTGATGTACTATTGTGGTTTTTCCTGCTCCCGATGGTGCTGAAAATATGATTAATTTACCTTGTTTCATTTTTTTTAAGCATAAAGCTCAAAGCAGAAAGTCCAAAGCTTAAGTCTTTGAGCTTTAAACTTTAAGCTTTTTATAATACATTCAGTAATTGTTCCTTTATCTTTTCTAATTCTTCTTTCATACCAACTACAAATTGTTGCATTTGCGCATCATTTGCTTTGGCACCCATGGTATTTATTTCTCTACCAATTTCCTGAGATATGAAACCAAGTTTCTTGCCATTAGCTTCTTTACTTGTTAAAGTTTGAACAAAATAATCGCAATGACTTTTTAAACGGGTTTTTTCTTCTGTAATGTCTATTTTATCGATGTAATAGATTAATTCCTGTTCAAAACGATTCTGATCTATATTCACTTTACCTACAGCATCATCTAAAAACTGTGAAAACTTATCGCGAATAGCAGTTAGTCTTTTAGGTTCTAATGCTTCAACAGATTTAAAGTAGGAAAGAATATTTTTGATTCTTAATTCTAAATCAGCTTTTAGAACTGCACCCTCATCTTCTCTAAACCTATTGAAATTGGCTAAAGCTTCAGTAAATATAGCGTACAATTGATTCCATTCATCTTCACTTACGCTTTCTTCTTTATAGCTGATAACCTCAGGAAACGTTAATGCGGTTTGCAACAAATTAGTACTATTTGCATTCAACTGTTCATTAGCGGCGATTAATTGATTATAATAATGAGTTAGTAAAACTGTATTTATAGTAGCACCAGTAACCTCACCCGAACTACGTTCTACTGTAATGCTTAAACTTACCTTTCCACGTTCGATGTCTTTACTACAAACATTACGCAGAATTAATTCTTTATCAGAAAAGGCTTTAGGATATTTTAAATTCAGCTCTAGAAATTTACTATTGAGCGATTTGATTTCGACACTATATTTTGCATTGGCATAATCGGCTGTTGCTAAGCCGTATCCTGTCATGGATTTTATCATGCGCAAAGATAGAAAAAATTAATATACAGTTTTGCTTTGTTGTAGCAATCAGACGTTAACTATGTGCTGTCATTTTAAATTAATTTTAATACTTAAATAAGAATAAGCTACAAACATTAACGCTAGCATTAACGTTATTTTAACAGTTTACTACGTTAACATTTGTTAATTTTACCCAAAACACTATTTTCAATGAAAGTTCGCTTACCATTTATAACGATATTACTTTGCTTGATTACAATTTCTTCAATTGTTAATGCGCAAGATTTTATTGTAAAAGGTGTTGTACTGGAGAAAGGTTCGAATGTACGGGTTGCACTTGCCAGCATTACCAACTTACGTACAAAGACGGGCGTAACCAGTAATGATTTAGGCATGTTTCAGCTTAAAGCTGCAATTGGCGATACACTACAAATTGGTAAAACATACTTAAACGATCAACGAATTTTGGTTCTTGGAAGGCAAGACATTTTGATTTATATGATTCGGGGTAGTACAACACTAAATGAGGTTACCATCCTTGGGAGTACAAAAAAGCAAGATTTAGCTGATATTAAAAGAGATTTTCAAAGCAAAGGAGTTTTTAATGGAGGTAAATCATCTTTCCTTTCAGCTGTATTTAATCCGATTAACGGATTGTACAATTTGATTGGTAAAGATCCTAAAAATGCAAGGAGGTTTAGCAGATATGCAGATAATGAAATTAAACAATCGCAAATTGATGTGTATTTTAACCCAAGCATCATAAAAAACAATACCGAACTACGAGGAGATACTTTAGAGAAATACATGATAGATTATCGACCGGAATTCCAAAAGGCACAATATTGGAATAGCTACGATTACATAAAATATATAAAAGAATCTTCAAAGAAATTTATAGATACTTTAGGAAAAGGAAAGTAATCGAGTGCTCAGTTTTAATTTCTGATTACTAAATTGTACTAATGAATGGGTTAAATTGCTAGTGTTTCACACGCCTTTTCGGCGGCAAGCTTTTCGGCATTTTTCTTATTATAATCTCTACCAACGCCTACTTTTTTACCTTCAACTACTGCACTAATTGTAAATAGTTTCGCACTTTCGCCTTCGCCATTTGCAGCAAGTTCAAAAAGCACATCTTTACCATGGCGTTGGCACCATTCAATTAATTTACTTTTAAAATTGGTTTCCGTTAATTCTAAAGTGTGGATATCGATGTGTGGTTTAACTATCCTCCGAAGTAAGAAGTCTTTAGTGAAGTTATAACCTTTGTCCATGTAAACGGCGCCTATAACTGCTTCGAATGCATCACCTAACATAGAGTTGTGTTTGGTTTGAATGCTTACAGAACGCTGGTCGAATTGAATTAACTTATCAAAACCCATTTTTTTAGCCAGTTGATTTAAATTTGCCCGATTTACAATTTTCGAGCGCATTTCTGTTAAAAAGCCTTCTTCTTTATATGGGTAATGTTTGAAAAGCAATTCAGCAATTACAGAACCTAGAACAGCATCACCAAGAAATTCTAATCGCTCGTTGCTACTGCGTGATCCATTTTTTAGAACTTTTGCAGCAGAACGGTGCCTGAACGCCATTTTATATAGCGTTACATTTCCCGGTACAAATCCCAAAATGTTTTTCAGCTTTTTAACAAACTCCTTTTCAGGAGAAAGATAAAGTTTATATAATCTTAATATCGGCATTAAATAAATAACACAATTAACGGCTAATCAGCATATTTAACTAAGTTATCTATTTTTAATTAGCATACAAAATTATATAGCAGGAGTGGTTTAACTAATCTTCATATTTTTTGAAAATCACAGAAGCGTTATGACCTCCAAAACCAAAAGTATTGCTTAATGCAGCCCTAACAGTACGTTTTTGAGCTTTATTAAATGTGAAATTTAGTTTAGGGTCAAATGCCGGGTCATCTGTAAAGTGATTAATTGTAGGTGGTACAATATCATTTTTAACAGAAAGAATTGCAGCAATGGCTTCGATAGCTCCGGCTGCACCCAACAGGTGACCAGTCATCGATTTTGTTGAACTGATGTTTAAGCGGTAGGCATCTTCTCCAAATAAATCAGCAATGGCACGGGTTTCACTAATATCACCAAGCGGTGTAGAAGTACCATGAACATTAATATAATCTATATCGGCAGTAGTTAAACCCGCGTCTTTTAAAGCATTAGTCATAACCATTCTGGCACCTAAACCTTCTGGATGTGGAGCTGTAATGTGATTAGCATCAGCACTCATACCTCCACCAACAAGTTCTGCATAAATTTTTGCACCTCTTGCTTTGGCGTGTTCTAGTTCTTCCAAAATAATTGTTCCTGCACCTTCACCAGCAACAAAACCGTCTCTATCCTTATCAAAAGGGCGAGAAGCAGTTTGTGGATCATCATTACGCGTAGATAATGCATGCATGGCATTAAAGCCACCCATTCCAGCTTCGTTGATAATGGCTTCAGAACCACCGCTGATAATCACATCAGCCATACCCAAGCGGATATAGTTAAATGCATCTATCATTGCGTTTGTAGATGAAGCACATGCCGAAACAGTTGCAAAATTTGGCCCGCGTAAGCCATATTTAATAGATATGTGCCCTGGAGCAATATCAATTATCATTTTAGGGATAAAAAATGGATTGTATCTTGGTGTACCATCTCCTTTAGCGAAATTCGAGATTTCATCTAAAAAAGTTTTCAATCCACCTATGCCTGCGCCCCAAATAACGCCGATTCTGTTGGTATCTAATTTTTCAAAATCAAAACCACCATCTTTCACAGCTTCTTCAGTTGCTACCAAAGCATATTGTACAAACGGATCTAATTTACGAGCTTCTTTTTTCTCCAAAAAATCTTCAGGATTAAAGTTTTTTACCTCGCAAGCAAATTTGGTTTTAAACTTTTCAGTATCAAAACCTTTAATAGGAGCAGCGCCACTCACCCCGTTAGTCAATCCTTCCCAAAAATCAGGAACATTATTGCCTATAGGAGTGAGCGCACCCAACCCTGTTACTACTACTCTTTTTAATTCCATTTATACTGAAAAAGCGTAATTCTATTTAACGTTTTTTTCCAAATAAGCGATTGCTTGACCAACTGTACCGATGGTTTCAGCCTGATCATCAGGAATAGCTACATTAAATTCTTTTTCAAATTCCATAATTAATTCTACGGTATCTAAAGAATCTGCACCCAAATCGTTGGTGAATGAAGCCTCAGGCGTAACTTCGCTTTCGTCAACACCTAGTTTTTCTACGATAATAGCCTTAACTCTTGAAGCAATATCAGACATAATTTTATAATTTAATGGTTAAATAATTCTGTGCAAAGAAAAATAAATTCTTACAATTTTCAAATGTTTTTATTTCGATACCTAAATTTGGCTCTCAAATAACAAGCGAATATAGAATTAGTTTTTTAATTTCGTTCTGTAAATAATTTATTTCGACTTGAATAAAACTTATCTAAAATTAACGTTAGACCTTGATTTCATATTAATTGCAGTAACCGCACCGCTAAAAGACTATGTGTTGTGCCACAAAATTAATACGCGATTAAATACACAGTTTGCTAAAGTAGAGGATCATGAAATTTTTTTTAACATTGATGAACCGGCCTGGTCTTTCTCTAAATATTACTTTTTTGTTGAGCAAGGCGATGTAGAATACTACCTTATTAGCAATAAAAGTAGCGATGGCGTGTTGGTTCCGGAAATGAGTAACGTAGATTTTTTTATTATTATAAAAGAATTTATTGATAAAGAAGATCTTGATTATTTAATTAACGGACTTAACAAACTCCCTGATATACAGGTAGCTGCAAAAATAGAACCTACTAAATTAAAATCGAAAGAGAATTTGGTAATATAAAAATTATATACTTGGTGTATTAATTACACTATATTTGAGGGTTATAAAAAACTATACACAACAAAATATCTATAAAATTTAATGCAGTTTAATTAATTTTAGCTAATTAATTAAGAGTATAAACTGCATTGCTAAATCAAATATTAAATGAAACCTTTTCATTCCAGAACAAAAATTGTAGCCACACTCGGCCCTGCATCAGCTAAACCAGAAGTATTATATAGCATGTTTAACGCTGGCTTAGATGTTTGTCGATTAAACTTTTCTCATGGTTCTCAAGCCGATCATCAAGCAGTTTTAGATACCATTCGCGATTTAAATAAAAAATACGAATATAACGTTGGTATCCTGGCTGATTTACAAGGCCCGAAAATTCGTATCGGCTTGGTAAAAGAAGGCGGTATCAACTTAATTAATGGCAAAACAACCGTAATTACTACTACGGAATGTATTGGTAATGAAGAACGTATTTATATCACCTACCAAAGTTTTCCTCAAGATGTTCAGGCAGGAGAAATAATCCTTTTGGATGATGGAAAGCTTCAAATGAAAGTTATTTCTACAAACTTAAAAGATGAGGTTGTTTGCGAAATCGTTCATGGTGGTATTTTAACCTCAAGAAAAGGTGTAAATCTTCCAAATACTAAAGTTTCTATTCCTTCATTAACACCAGAAGATCGTGAAAATTTAGAATTTGTTTTAGAGAATGATGTAGAGTGGATTGGTTTATCATTCGTTCGTAAGGCAGATGATATCATCGAACTTAAAAAAATAATTGCCGAACGTGGTAAAACTGCTCGCGTAATTGCTAAAATAGAGAAACCTGAAGCTATTGCCAACATCGATGAAATTATCGCTGTTTCGGACGGTATTATGGTCGCCCGTGGAGATTTAGGTGTGGAATGCCCGATGGAAGAAGTTCCGTTGTTACAGAAAATGATTGTTGCTAAATGTAGAGCAGCTTCTAAACCTGTTATTGTTGCGACACAAATGCTTGAAAGCATGATTACTACTCCTCGCCCAACACGTGCGGAAGTTAATGATGTTGCAAACTCTGTTTTGGATGGTGCTGACGCAGTAATGTTAAGTGGTGAAACATCGGTTGGTGAGTTTCCGTTAATCGTTATCGAAACGATGCAGAAAATTATTCAAAACATCGAACAAAACAATTATCCATTTAATCCTGATAAATTTTTGAAACCAAAATCTCCATCATTTTTAAGTGATGCGATTTGTGATTCGGCATGCTTCTTAGCTAAACAAACTAATGCTGTTGGTATTGTTTCGATGACATTAAGTGGTTATACGGCTTTCGAAATTTCTAGCCACAGACCAGAAGCTTTAACTTTTATATTTACCAGCAACAGGGCTTTATTAAATGCAGTAAGTTTACTTTGGGGTGTGAGAGGTTTCTATTACGATAAATTTGAAAGTACCGACAATACAATTATCGAGGTAAATGAATTCCTGAAAAGCAAAAAGTTGGTTAAACAAGGTGATATTATAATCAATACCGCTGCTATCCCGATGGAAGCTAAAGGCAAAACCAATATGTTGAAAATTACGGTTATCGACTAATTTTAACACCAAAATATGTTTTAATTTGCCTGAGTTTTGCATTTTTTTTTGAATAAAAAATATACTTTTGCAAAAAAAACGGAGAGGTGTCAGAGTGGTCGATCGAGCACGCTTGGAAAGCGTGTGTACTGCAAGGTACCGCGGGTTCGAATCCCGCCCTCTCCGCGAAATAAGAAATGTCTTTGGTTTTTAAACCAAAGACATTTTTGAATTTACTTTCTAGTCGCAACGGTTAAGTTACCTGCTTTTAATCCTTTTGATAAAACCTGCAAATTTATTTTTCCAGCCTGCTCGCTTGATTGTATGGTTACCACCAATTTACCCTTAAAAGCTTTCATTTTTGGTAAATGAAATGGTTCTAAACTTGTAGCATCACCATTGGCAACTACTTTAAACTGTCCAGCTCCTTTAACATCAAATGATAAACTGTTATCTGCATCCGGACATAAATTACCATTTACATCAACTATACTAGCGGTTACATATGCTAAATCTTTACCATCAGCGGTTAAGGCTTTACGATCTGTTTCTAACAAAATATGGTGTGGTTTACCAGCAGTTTTAACAACTTCTTCTGCAACGGCTTTACCACTGGCATCGTAAGCTACAACTTTAATTGTACCTGGTTGATATTTTACATCCTTCCACATTAACCTATATCTGTTGGTATTAGATGAGTTATTTTTAGTTTGTTTTCCTTGGCTTTTACCATTAATAAAAAGTTCGGCTGATGGATAATTGGTATAAGCAAAAACCGGCGTAACTTGTCCTTCCCTACCTGGAAATGTCCAATGTGGTACAATGTGCAAGGTTGGTTTTTCGGTATTCCATCTACTACGGTACAAATAAAATCTATCTTTCGGGATTCCAGCCAAATCGATTATCCCAAAATACGAACTGTGCGAAGGCCATTTTTCATCATAAGGTGTAGGCTCGCCAAGGTAATCGAAGCCTGTCCAAACAAATTCGCCAATTACAAATTTTAAATCATCTTGTTTTACAAATTCATCATCAGGAATTTGCGACCAATTACAATATTCAAAATCGTATGATGAACTTTGATTATCATCATACATCTTCATTTTAAAAAATTCTACAGGGAATTTATAAACTCCTCTCGAACTTACCGTTGATGCCGTTTCTGTACCTAAAATAAAACCTTGTGGAAGACGATTATAAGCATTTTCGTAAAGCATTGGCTTATAATTAAATCCAGGCACATCCAATACAGAAGCAAAGTTATTATCCAAAGCATTTTGAATCCTATCCATACCTACCGTTACAGGCCTGGTCGGATCTTCACGGTGACAAATATCCTGTAGGAATTTTAAGATTTTCCCGCCATTTTTCGTTCCTTGATCTGGCACTTCATTTCCAATACTCCACATTACTACACATGGGCTATTTCTATTGGCATGAATCATATTGACCACGTCTTTCTCTGCCCATTCATCAAATAAATGGCTATAACCATTTTTAACTTTGGGTTCCTTCCATTCATCAAAAGATTCTACCATCATCATAAAACCCATTTCATCACAAAGTTTTACTAATTCTGGAGCAGGCATGTTATGAGAGGTTCGAATGGCATCGCATCCCATATCTTGTAGTAAAGTAAGTTGTCTGCGTAAAGCTGCTACGTTTATTGCTGCCCCCAAAGGACCTAAATCGTGGTGATTACAAACGCCCTTAAACTTTCGGTAAACACCATTTAATGAAAATCCCTTTTGGGCTTCAAACTTAATTGTTCTAATGCCGAATGTTGTTGAATATTCATCTTTAAGGGTTTTTCCAGCATATAACTTTGTTTCTGCATGGTATAAATTTGGTGTTTCTGGCGACCATAAAGCAGGATTTCTAACAATCAAATCTTGCTCAAATTCTTGTAAATCTGTATCATTTAAAGTTTTGGTTGCTGTGGCTACCGTTTCTCCTTTGGCATTTTTGATGGTGGTTTTTAAACTCAAGCCATCATATTTTCCATTTGCAGCAGTCACCTTGGTGTTAATCTTAACCTTTGCAAAATCTTTATTAATTACGGGTGTAGTGATGTAAGTTCCCCAAACTGGAATACTCACATCCTCGGTTATAATTACATGTACATTTCTGTATAATCCAGCTCCAGGATACCAACGAGAAGCTTCTGGTAAATTTTCCAATCCAATTGATAAAACATTTTTACCTTCTTTCATTTTAGCGGTTACATCAATCGAAAAAGAATTATACCCATAAGCCCAACGGCCAACTTCTTCGCCATTTAGGTATACAACAGGATAACTCATCGCACCATCAATTAAAACAACTGCCTTTTTGCCCTTTTTAAAAGTTGGTGCAGTAAATGTGTTTCGGTACCAGGCCTTTCCAATAAAAGGTAATCCACCTGTTCTACCTGTTTTCTTCGAAGCTTGTTTCTCACCGTTTTGCACAATTGCTACTTCCTGACTATCATTTGCACCATCAAACGGACCTTTTATTGCCCAATCATGTGGCACTGTAACCGTTTCCCAACTACTATCATTGAAATTTTCTTTGGTAGATTCGGGATGATTGCCTTTACTAAATTTCCAGTTTTTTTCTAATAAATATTCAGTCCTGGTTTGAGCAGAAGTATTTGTAACTAAAAATGCGGATAGCAATAAAAAAAGTATCGGCAAGCGATGATGTTTTGAAAAACTCATTTTTTGAGATTTATGGGTGGTATGATTATAATTTATTTGATGTGGACTTGGCGATATTATTTAACCAAATCAATAAAACGAAGTTATCAAAAAATGATAAATGTCTATATAACATTTATTAATAAGCAAATTTATATCACAAACGGCTAATATTGGCTAACAGATAAAATAGCGAGGATTAGGAATTATTTGTATCATGATTAATACCAATCAATTTATAAAACAGTGTTATTTTTATCCTCAAGAACAAAAAGAATATGAATAAATATTTACTGTCTGCAGCGGCCTATGCAATAGTGGTTACAGCCAATGCACAACAAGGCACATCGCTTACCGCAAAAGATTATGAACATGCTGAAACATTTTTAAGCTACAATACTGCAAAATACATCGATAACCCTGGAGTTTCTCCAAATTGGTTAGCAGATGATAAATTCTGGTATGTATCACGCAATCAAAGTGGTGTACAAACATATTTGGTAGATCCTAGTAAGAAAACCAGAGCTATCACTACGGAATATAAAAATGTTTCTCCACCACCAGCACGACGTAGAAATAGTGAGGAAGTTGTATCTCCAGATGGCAAAAAATCGATATTAATAAAAGATTATAACCTTTATGTTAAAGATATTGCAACCGGAAAATTAACCCAATTAACAACCGATGGCGTAAAAGATTACGGTTACGCAACTGATAATGCCGGCTGGAAACATAGCGATGGAGCAATTTTACGTTGGTCGCCAGATTCAAAAAAAATAGCAACCTTTCAGCAAGACCAAAGAAACACGAAAGATATGTACCTGGTAAGCACAAATGTTGGCTCGCCAAAACTTAGTGCATGGAAATATCCTTTACCGGGTGATAAGCAAATTCCTACCATCAGAAGAGTTGTTATTGATGTAGAAAACCCGAAAGTTATTTCGCTGAATATTCCGCCGGATCCACACCGTGCCACTTTGAGCGACGATATTTCGAGCAGTGGAACTTTTGATGATATCGACTGGAAAGCTGATGGATCTGAAGTTGCATTTGTATCCACCTCTCGCGACCATAAAATTGAGAAGTTTCGCATTGCAAATGCTGCGACAGGCGCTGTACGCGAAGTATTTGAAGAAACGGTGAAAACACAATTTGAATCGGGTCAGGGAGCTATTAACTGGCGCTATTTACCTGCAACGAAAGAAATTTTGTGGTATTCGGAAAGAGATAACTGGGGACATTTGTATTTATATGATGCAACTACAGGCAAAGTTAAAAACCAAATTACTAAAGGAAATTGGGTTGTAACCCGATTGCTTAAAGTTGATGAAAAAACCCGTACGCTTTATTTTATAGCAAACGGTCAAGACAAAAAAAATCCTTACTTCGGGCATTTTTACAAAATTGGTTTTGATGGAAAAAAATTAACAGATTTAACACCAGAAGAAGGAAATCACATAGTTACAATATCTCTGTCAGGAAAGAAT
Organism: Pedobacter jejuensis; assembly: GCF_003725795.1. Classification (GTDB taxonomy): domain Bacteria; phylum Bacteroidota; class Bacteroidia; order Sphingobacteriales; family Sphingobacteriaceae; genus Pedobacter; species Pedobacter jejuensis. Next base: position 151,475 of record NZ_RBEE01000008.1, read on the forward strand.
TTTATTGATACTTATTCTCAGCCTGATGTTCCATCTGTAAGTAATTTCCGCAGCATGGATGGAAAATTAATTATGGAGTTAGAGAAAACAGATATATCTAGATTAGTAGCAACTGGATGGAAAGCGCCAACACCTGTTTCGGTAAAAGCTTCTGATGGCAAGACAGATATTTATGGCTTGGTTTTTACACCAACTAAGATGGATGCCAGCAAGAAATACCCGGTAATCGACTATATTTATCCTGGTCCGCAAGGCGGAAGTGTTGGAAGCTGGTCGTTTGCTACATCTCGCGGAGATAATCAATGCCTGGCAGAATTAGGTTTTATAGTAGTGGTTATGGAAGGAACCAGCAATCCAAACCGTTCAAAAAGTTTCCACGACATGAGCTACGGAAATATGGCAGAAAATACTTTGCCCGATCAAATCACAGCCATAAAACAATTATCTGCTAAATATCCAATGGATACCACCAAAGTTGGTATTTGGGGACATTCTGGTGGTGGGTTTGCAACTGCAACAGCCATGTTTCGTTATCCTGATTTCTTTAAAGTTGGTATTTCAGAATCTGGAAACCATGAGAATAGAAACTACGAGGATGATTGGGGTGAACGTTATAATGGCTTAGTTGAAAATGCTGATTATGAAGCACAAGCCAATCAAAATTATGCTAAAAATTTAAAAGGAAAATTAATGCTGGTTCACGGAATGATGGACGATAATGTTCCGCCATACAATACTTTACTAGTTGTAGAAGCCTTAGAAAAAGCAAACAAATCTTTCGATTTGGTAATATTTCCGAATAGTGCACATGGTTATGGTGCGTACTCGCCATACATGATGAGAAGAAGATGGGATTATTTCGTTCAAAATTTATTAGGTGTACAACCACCTTATGATTACCAAATGAAACCACCAACACAGAGGTAAATTGAACATTTTTTGAAAGTCTCGACTAAAGTTGAGACTTTTTTTTTGTAACAATCTTAAACGATAAAACTATAAAAGTTAAGATTTGTTAAAGTTAATATCAACAGTAATTTATGTTCTACTTTAGTTAAATCTAACCCGAAGCATGCGAATATTTATCCTCCTATCCATACTCATTTTATCGAATAAACTTTATGCTCAACAGTTTAATGGACAAGTTTTAGATGCTCAATCAAAATTACCGATTGAGCAGGTGATTGTTAGTTATGGTAAACAAACTAATTACAGGTGCTGATGGAAGATTTAAATTGGAGAAAATTCCATCAATATCAACCGTAAAAATAAAAAAGCTTGGCTATGACGAATATGACTTAAATTTAAACAGCAGTTTGCCAGATTTGAATGTTTATCTTCAAGCAACGTCAATAGATTTGAATGATGTTACTATATTATCAAAACGAGATTACGTTGCCGATTCTTTAAAAATGAGAGCAGATAATGAGCAAGTATTTGCCTATAAAGCACCTACCCTAGAAGATGTATTGGTGCAAAAAGGTTGGCAATATCCAACAATTGGATATAATTTAGTTTCTAATTCCACTACATCCATCGTAAGCTTAGATGTTTTAAAAACCGTTGGCTTAATTACGAAGAATAAATCATCCATATCTAAGTTGCAAAAAGTTGAGTTAAATGATGAAGAAACAACTTACGTTAACCGCCGTTTTGATGCTAAAAAGATTGCCGGTATAACTAAACTAGAAGGAGATTCTTTAAAAAACTTTATAAAGCAGTATAAACCATCGGCAACTGAGGTACGGAAAATGAACGATTACCAAATACTGCTTTATGTAAAGAAAAGCTATAGAGAATTTATCAAGCCTGGTGAAGAAAATTAGTGCTAAGTTTGATGAAATAAATTTTTTATGGGAAAATCAAGATCGGAAAACAATGTAATTATTACAGGTACAACCGGCATGGTTGGAGAAGGTGTTTTAATGCGATGCTTAAATAACCCAGAGATTAATTCTGTTTTGGTAATTAACCGCAAGCCCTGTGGATATATTCATGCCAAATTGAAGGAAATTATCCATCAAGATTTCTTTGATTTCGCAACAATAGAAAATCAACTTACAGGTTACAATGCTTGCTTTTTTTGTTTAGGGATTACTTCGGTTGGCGCCGATGAGGAAACTTATTACAAAATGACCTATACTTTAACCATGCACGTCGCTAAAACGCTGGTTAAATTGAATGAAGCTATGACATTTTGTTACGTATCAGGCAGTGGAACAAATGAAAATAGCAGACTAAAATGGGCTCAGGTTAAAGGTAAAACGGAAAGTGATTTAATGAAATTACCCTTTGAACAGGTTTACAATTTCCGTCCTGGTTTTATAAAGCCACTACAAAATCAAAAACATGCCCATAAATTTTATAAATACATTAACTGGCTGTTCCCAATAGGAAGAACGATTTATTCTTCAGGTTTTTGTACAATGCAAGAATTAGCTGATGCCATGATAAATACCTTAAGCCATACTAACGGAAGAAAAATTTTGGAAGGAAATGATATTATTGCGTTGGCAAGTGAACCAATTTAGGGAAAATGGAAGATGGTAAATGGGATATGGTAGAGGTAAAATGTAAGATGGAGCTTTCAAGGTGTTAACCATTGTCCATTTTACATTTCACATCTTCCATTACGTTATTTTTTATTATCGTGCTTACGCTGGTTATCTTTGTTAGATGTTTGGTCCGAACGTTGTCCGCCGCCATTCGTAATACCTTGAATTTTCTTATCAACTTTAACATCGTGATTAGCTCTGTCTGCTATCGAACTTCCTTGCGTAGTAGGATTGTTCTTCGGTGTGCTTACATTTTTCATAATTATAAAATTTAGTTAAATATTTGCAAAGCGTTAATATTATAACCGCTTTCATTAAATTATGTTTTATTTTTTGATTAAATGATTTTTAAAACAGGGCTTTAATAGGTTTTGCTTAGCACTAACTTTGTTAATAAACCCGATGATAGCGGTAGCCCGAACCCGATTTTTTCTATCGGGTGAGGCTAAAGCGAACAGCGGGGCTGTGGTTACCTAAGAACTACTGAACGTTCGTTTTCAAATTTTAAAAAACCTAACGCTATATATTGTATTAAATTAATTACTTGGATTGGTTTTTGTTTAATTCGCTTTTAACTTATTAATTTAGCCATCTGGTTACAATAAAACATCGTGAAAAAAAACTTATTCTTATTACTAATATTTTGTGTTGCCACTTTCTCGGCAAATGCTCAAAAGCAAACCTACCTGGATTTATTAAGCAATCAACCAAAATGGGTTGATTCGGTTTTTAAAAAATTAAATCGTAGAGAGCGAATTGCTCAGATGTTTTTTGTTCGGGCGCATACTAATTTAGGGCAGAAATATACTGATTCTGTTGGTATGGTGATTAAGAAAGAGCAGCTTGGTGGTGTTATCTTTTTTCAAGGTGGCCCGGTCCGCCAAGCCGTTGCAACCAATGCTTACCAAAAAGTTAGTCATGTACCTTTACTTATAGCAAACGATGGTGAGTGGGGTTTAGGCATGCGCCTAGACAGTACAATTTCTTTCCCTTATCAAATGACTTTAGGCGCCATTCAGAACAAAGATTTGATTTACCGAATGGGGCAAGAAGTTGCTAAAGATTATAAACGCATGGGCATGCAAATGAATTTGGCACCCGACGCAGATATAAACAATAACGCAAAAAATCCCGTAATCAACTACCGTTCTTTTGGTGAAAACAAATATAATGTAGCCACAAAAACTGCCGCTTACATGAAAGGAATGCAAGATGGCGGTTTGCTAACCACGCTAAAACATTTCCCTGGTCATGGTGATACAGATGTGGATTCGCATTACGATTTACCACAGCTTACGTTTAGTGCTGCCCGTTTAGATAGTTTGGAGATGTATCCGTTTAAGGAACTGATAAAACAAGGTGCAGCTGGAATTATGATTGCGCACATGAATATTCCATCTTTAGATAATACACCAAATTTGCCATCAACGTTATCAAAACCTATTGTTACCGGAATTTTAAAAGAGAAATTAGGCTTTAAAGGTTTAATTATTTCTGATGCGATGGATATGAAAGGCGTTGTGAAATATTTTAAAAACGGTGAAGCAGATTTACTGGGAATAATTGCAGGTAACGATATTTTAGAACTTTCGGAAAACAGCGACAGAGCAATTCACTTAGTTCGTAAAGCGGTGCGTCAAGGCAGAATTGATATAAAAACCATTGATGAAAGTGTACGTAAGATTTTAACTGCAAAATATTGGGCAGGCTTGGATAAACGCGATACGATTGTAACACAAGGTATTGTTGCCAACGTAAACCGTAACGCTAGCAACGCATTAGTGCAAGAGTTGGCGAACGCTTCGGTTACCTTGCTTAAAGGGAAAGATTATATTAAAAATATGATTCCGATTAGAAGAACGGCTATTATTAGTATCGGCGTTCCATTTGTTACGAGATTCCAGAAAGAGATTTCGAAAGGCTTTTACAACTCAGTTTACTATGTGCTAGACAAAGATGCAACTGCAACACAAATTTCAAACATTGCTCGCGAAATTGGCGCTTTTGACCAGGTAATTGTGGGCATTCATGATAGTAGAGCAAGACCAGGAAATAATATACCGTTAAATGCTGGTGTTAAAAATTTTATTAAAGAACTGTCTGGCAAAAACGCAGTTTTCGCACTATTTGCCAATCCATATAATTTAGCTGGTTTACCAGGATTAGAGAATAGTAAAGGCTTGGTTATTGGCTATCAAAAAGAAGATTACATGCAGATTTCGGCCGCAGCCGTTATTAATAATCGATTGGTACCAACAGGAAAATTACCGGTAAGCATTTTGCCGAATTATAAGTTTGGTGATGGTTTGTAAAACTACGTGAATTTTCTTTTTGCCACAGATACACACGGATAAACACAGATTTTGATTTTCTGAATATATCATCCTTGATTTCGCGTTTCGTCATTTTGACTGAAGCATAGCTAAATGACAATAACTTCAGACTTCTGCTAAAAACTTAAAACAATTATCTGGTCTAAATCATTATCTATTTATAAAACTTAAAGTTATGATAGACCCAAAAGACGAAGATTATTCGAACGACCCGAATGATGCTCTACGAAGAGAGGATGATACAGAAAATATTAATGAATTAGACGGCGATGGTACCAACATAAAACACGATAAAGATTTGTTGGAACAAGCCGATGAAGCATCAAGAGCATCTTACGAATTGAATGTAGATGACCTTAAAGATGATGAAGAGGATTTAGATGATTAGAAAAGAAAGCCGCTGATTCGCAGATTAATATCTGAAAATCAGCGGCTTTTTTTGGTTATTTGGTTTAACCATCCACCTTTTTACCTTACACCTTTCTACCCTCTAACTTACTTGGCTTTTGGCTTGTAAGTTTCAGGATTTACTGCAGCAACAGTCCACCCTTTTAAAAAGGACGTGATTTTCTTCACATCATGACCAACTTTTTTCTTGCCATTTGATCCAATTTCATCAGTTTCTAAATAAGATGAATTTTCGATATGTAGCACTTTACCCTTTCCATCTAAAACGACAAAAACCGGATAACCAAAACGATTTGGAAAGCCAAGATATTTCATAGCTTCATCGTTATGGTGGTCTTTATCCCAATTTACCAGAACATATTCGTAATTATCGTTAATGGTTTGCTTTAAAATTACAGTTGTATCAACCAAATTATGAAAAGCGATACACCAGCTACACCAATTCCCTCCTACCTGTACCAATACATGTTTGTTTGCTTTAGCAGCTTTATCTGTAGCAGCTTTTAAATCTGCCAATGCATTTGCTTCAGGGTTATAAATATGTACACCTTCTTGTTTCGCCTGACTAAACGCTGCACTAGAAATTAACACAGCTGTAAGTAATATTAATATTTTTTTCATGATTTATTAAGAATGATGCTGTAAAAATAATAAAGTCTACTAATTTTATAGATTATTTGTTGATTCTTTACAGAGCGACTACATTTATACAATACACCCATTAACAAAATGCAATATCTTGATATTCATACACATCAATCATTACAGCAAAAAGATGTGCAAAGTATTTTAAGTTTATCATTAACTGATGGAAATTTATATCCATTAACTTGTAATAGGTCGATTTCTGTGGGCTTGCATCCCTGGTTTGCTAAATTAGAAAACCTGGAGGTTCAATTAAAACACCTAGAATGTAAAGCACAGCAACCGAACGTAAAAATGATTGGCGAATGTGGTTTGGATAAATTAAGAGGGGAAAGCATTACCAATCAGACTATAATACTGGAAAATCAAATCAGATTGGCAGAAAAATTAAACAAACCTATTATCCTCCATTGCGTAAAAAGTTTCTCAGAATTATTGGAGGTTAAAAAACGGTTAAAAGTAAATACACCGATGATAATTCATGGTTTTAAAAAACACAAATCGCTTGGAGAACAATTAATTTCAAATGGTTTTTATTTATCATTTGGTACTTCCATTTTAAGAAGGGATTCTGGTGCCGCACAACTAATCCAAAATACGAATAACTTCTTTTTAGAAACTGATGATTCGAAAATCTCAATACAAGAAATTTATGAAGCCGCAGCAAGTTTAAAAAAATGTTCAGTTGATGAACTTAAAGCACGTATTTTTGCCGACTGGAAAAAATTGAATTTGGTTTAACCACAGATGGACATAGATCAACACTGATTATGGCGTCTAATTTTAAAATTATAAAATATAATTAGCCACGAGAGCACAGAATTTACATAAAAAATTCCGTGTCAATCCGTTTTTCCGTGGCAAAAATAAATTAACTATAGATTAAAGCTTGAAATATCTGTGTTCATCCTTTTTATCTGTAGTAAAAAATTAAGCAAAATGTCTGATACAAGCTGGCTTTCACGCTCTGCACTTTTAGTTGGGAATGATGGGATTGATAAACTGCAATCCAAACATGTTTTAATAATCGGTTTAGGCGGTGTTGGTTCTTTTGCTGCAGAATTTATTTGTCGTTCGGGGATTGGCGAAATGACAATTGTTGATGGTGATGTTGTTGACCCTACAAACAGAAACAGACAATTACCTGCTTTAGCTACCAATCACGGTGTAAGCAAAGCCGAAATTATGCAACAACGTTTACTGGCAATAAATCCTGAATTGAAATTACATGTCGTAAACACTTTTTTAACGCCAGAAAAATGCCGGGAGATTTTACAATCAAATTTTGATTATATAATGGATTGTATTGATAGCGTGATGCCGAAAATCACCTTATTATCTACTGCATTAGAGCAAAATATTCCTATCGTAAGTTCTATGGGTGCAGGCGGAAAAATGGACCCAACCAGATTAAGAATTGCCATGTTGCCCGATACTTATCAGTGCGTTTTTGCAAGTTATGTTCGTAAACGATTAAATAAATTGGTAGGTGCCAATAAAATTAAAGCTGTTTTCTCTATCGAAGAAATGGATAAAAACTCCATGATTATGACTGATGGCAGTAATTTCAAGCGCTCTGCTTATGGAACCGTTTCATATCTTCCAGCAGCATTTGGTGGGGCTTGTGCCTCTGTTGTAATAAGAGATTTGTTAGGACTAAAAATTGAGATGGCAGAAAGACCATTAAGGATTAGCCATAAAACTTTGGCGAAGAAAAAGAAGAAAAGTCCTTAGGTTCTTTCCAACCAATTGTTGATATAATGATTTCGGTAAAATTTTAAATTGTTGTAAGTTAGGTGTTGTAAAAACCACCCCGCCTTGCGGGCAATCCTCTAAGAAGGGAACTACAAAGCGCCTTAAACAAATTGCCTAAAAATGCAACTATCTAATTATACACCTGCCAATTCTGGCACCAACCTTCTCCATCATCCAGATGGGAATCTTCAGAATGGGGTATTGCATAAAGAAATTACTATTGATGGAATTCAAATAAAGCAAAGTGTAATTACAGATTTACCTTACCAGCCTCGTCTTAAAGAAAGAGCTAAACTACTTCGAAGAGCAAGAAATTTACCCGAAGTACTATTCTGGATGCAGGTTACAAAAGGTAATTTCCATAAAATCGACTTCGATAGACAGAGAATTATTGGAAATTACATTGTCGATTTTTACATCAAAGCTTTAGGATTAATAATAGAAATTGATGGTTCAAGCCATGATGATAAGGAACTTTATGATAAGGTTAGGGAAGACTATCTTATTTCTTTAGGATTAAAAATTTACAGAATTACGGTTGACGATATAATGAAAAATATGGATTTTGTAAAAATGGGACTAGAAGAATATATTATTGAACATTATGGAGTTATTTCGGGGTAACTTTGATAAGAAACACCCCGTCTGCTGCGCATCCACCCCTCTAAAAGAGGGGAATTACACAGCGCATAATTACAAAACGACAAAGAAAGATTAGATAAGAAAGTTTCTGCATCCAATATTCCCCTCTTCCAGAGGGGTGCCCGCAGGGCGGGGTGTTTAAAAAGATAGCAACATGCCCCAACCCGTAAAAATTCTTCAAGCTTCTGCCGGTTCTGGTAAAACGTTCAGTTTAACGGCACATTACCTTACTTTACTTTTTTCCGGAGAAAATAAATACCGTGAAATTTTGGCCGTAACCTTTACCAATAAGGCTACTGAAGAAATGAAATCAAGGATTTTGGAAGTGCTTGTAGGTTTGGCCCAAGGAAATCCATCGGCCAAAATTGATGATTATCGCAAACTAATTTTAGTTGCTTATCCACAATTAACTCTTCCAGAGCTACAAGCTAAAGCAGATAAAATTTACCGAAAAATCCTTCACGATTATAGTCGTTTTTCGGTAAGTACTATTGATGGTTTTGTGCAAAAAGTAATTCGCGGTTTCGCTTTTGAACTTGGTTTAAATGCCGATTACAATTTAGAAATGAATTATGATAAGGTTAAAGATGATTTAGTTAACAAACTTGATAATGCTTTAAACGATAATAAACAGCTTTTGCAATGGATTATCGATTTAGCCATCGAGCGCATCAGCGATAACAAAAGCTGGAATTACAAAATCGAACTTTATAACCTGATTGGTGAAATTTTCTCTGAACGTTTTCAAATTTTCGAAGCGGCAGTTGAAGAACTGGGATTGGAAAACATTGATGAACTCTTCAAAAAATACATCAACGTTACCAAAGAGGAAATTAAAAATTTTGAGGATGAAATCATTCGATTGGCAACTGATGCGCATTCGGCACTCGAGGTTTTAGGAGTAGAAAACGACCAGCTTAAAGGAAAATCAAGAAATCCGCTAACCAAGTTAATTTCAGTAGCTCGAGGCGACTTTTCGAAGATCGAATCAACGTTTATCCTCATCGATGAACCCGAAGAGTGGTTTCAAAAAAATGCCTATTCATCTGAAGTATTTGAAACCATAAATCCTATTTTACATCAAATTAAAGTTCATTATCTAACGCATTTACCAAACTATCAGCTGGCTATTGCGTTCAACAAAAACCTTTACTATTTACGGTTAATGCAAGAAATTGCAGTTCTATTAAAAGAATATAGAGCCGAAAATGATAATCTTCTAATTAGTGATGCCCAAAAATTAATCTCCGGAATTACAGAAGATGCTGGCGATAATCCCTCATTTATTTGGGAAAAAGTTGGCAATCGATACAAAAACTTCTTATTTGATGAATTTCAAGATACATCTACAAGTCAGTGGGGAAGTTTTAAATCGCTTTTAACTAATGCGATTGCTACGCCAAGCCTCAATTCTATTGACCATTTAATTGTCGGCGATACGAAGCAATCCATTTATCGCTGGCGAAATGGCGATTGGAATATCTTGCATAAACATGCTAAAACAGATGTTGGCGCACACAATGTTATCGAAGAAAGTTTAGCAGAAAATTATCGCAGTGCGGAGAACATCATCACTTTTAATAATTTTCTCTATCGCTCCATTCCTTTAACCTTGCAAAATGAACTGAACGAAAATTTAACCAGCAAACCCGAAAGTATTTCGACATGGTGGAATAGCCAAAACTACAACCAAATTATCACAGATATTTATGCCGGTTCTAAACAAAATTTCGCTAAAAACACATTAAAAGGCGGAACAATTAAAATCAAAAAGTGTAGCAAAGAACATGCGCCAAACGAAGCACGTTTCAGCGAAACTATTTTTAGAGATATTGCTTTAGATGATGTTATAAAAGAAATTTTTTACCTCAAAGACACGCAAAATTATGATTTAAAAGACATTGCGATTTTGGTTCGCTCCAATAGCGAGGCATTGCTAACTGTACAGAAATTGATGGAGCAAAAGGCACCTGTACTCTCTGGAGATGCCTTGTTAATTTCAAATAACTCTGCCATTCAGCTCATCATTAATACGCTAAAAGTTTTAATTGGTTTAGATGCGCAAACGGCTTTGTATAAAGCAAATTGCATTGCACTTTTCCATTCTTTGCACGGAAAAGAAGCAAATGCAAACCATTATCTAAACCTTAATCATGCAACTTTAAACTCATTAAGCAATGTACTTCCTAAATCGCTTTGCGAAAACTGGCAGTCATGGTTGCAACTTCCTTTGCCCGAACTCGTAGAAATTTTAATTGAAGCTTATGATGTGAAAACCCTAACACAACATCTTCCTTATTTATTAGCATTTAGAGATTTAACAGCGAACGCAGGCAGGTTAGGAGAAAAAGGAATAATCTCATTTTTAACCTGGTGGGATGAAGATGGCGTCAAAAAGTCGCTTCCATCACCTGAGGGCGCAGATGCGATACAAATTATTACCATTCACAAATCTAAAGGTTTAGCTTTCAGGGCAGTTTTTGTTCCCTTCTGCAATTGGGAAGTAAAAGGCAAGCCCAACTCAACTTTTTGGGTTTCATCAGAAGATACCGTTTACAAGGAACTTCGTGGAATTCCGTTAAAATACAATAAAGATTTAGCCGATTCATCCATCGCCAAAGCCTATTTCGAAGAGTTGCTTTACAACAACATGGATGCCTTAAATATGCTTTACGTAGCAACAACACGCTCAAAAGATTACCTCTATATTTCTACAATGGGCAAGGCCGAAGCAAAAGGAAGCAAAGAGGTTAACTTATCTAATATGGGCGACGTATTAAACTTAACATTTAATAACGAGTTTGATGAAAATGGCGTTTATGAAATCGTTGATTATGTGACTGTAGAAAACAAAATCACCAATGCTAATTTTATTACTTTAAACAGTTATCCAACAACTACACGTTTATCAGAACTTTACATCCCCTCAGAAGAAAAGCATTTAAAGCATTTGGTAAACATCGAAAAATCAGGCAGAAAAGGTTCTTTGCTTCATGATATTTTGGCAAGTGCAACAACCGAAAAAGGAGTTTTTGATTACACCACCAATCTTGTTTTACAAGGTATTATTAAAGAAGAGGAAAAGCAAAAGTTAATTGATTCTGCATTGGAAGTATTAAACCATCCCGAGCTTAAGGAAATTTTGAATAAAGCAACCGAAAGCATTACTGAAAAAAATATTATTGATGCAAATGGTAAGCTTCACCGCCCGGATAGGGTTTTAATTAATGCCGATGAAGTTATTATTCTGGATTATAAATTTACTTTAGAAGAGAGCAATAAACACATCGAACAAGTAGATAAATATAGAAATCTATTAGCCGAGATGGGGTTTAAAAACATAAAAACCTATTTATTTTATGCAGTAAAAGGCAAATTGAAATTGGTATAACATGAAGACGCAAATGAAACCATTTTTACAAGAAGTTGCCGAAGATTTAGTCGCCAGGTTTGGAAATCAACTGGAAAATTGTGCTATTGTTTTCAATAATAAAAGGCCAGCTGCTTATTTGCAAAAGCATTTTGCAGATATCATTGGTAAACCTTTTTTCAGCCCATCAGTTTTTACCATTCAGGAATTTTTTGCTTGCTCAACAAGTTATAAAATTGCCGATTTCTATTTGCAGTTTTTCACTTTACACCGAATATATAATCAACTACTGGCAGAAGAAAAACTGGAAACGATTTCCAGCCATAAATTTTTTCCTTTAGCAAAAATTATTTTAAGCGATTTTAACCAAATTGATGCAGATTTAGTCGATGCAGAAAAGCTATATCGCGATTTGGAAGATATTTCTGTCATCAATAAAGAGTTTGATTATTTAAGTCCTGAGCAATACCAATTTCTTGCTCAATTCTGGACTTCCTATTCTGAAGGAAAACATAAAAAACAGCAGGAACTATTTATAAAGATGTGGCGAAGAATGCCAAAGCTGTATCAAAAATTTCATGAGAAGTTGAAAGACCAAGGTTATTTAACTAACGGTTCGGTTTATCGACATTTGGCCGATGACATCACAAATCATCAGGAATTCATCTCCAATTTTGATAAAGGAAAAATCATTTTTGTTGGTTTCAATGCATTAAGCCGTGCCGAAGCTAAAATATTTACACAGTTACAGGAAGCTGATAAAGCACTATTTTACTTTGATGCAGACAGCTATTATTTAGATGATACTCAACAGGAAGCCGGTTTATTCTTAAGGAAAAACTTACATCTTATTGGACTAAAAAATGAGTTTTCTGGCAAGGAAAGTTTAATGAAAACCGCCGAACATAATGTAAATATTTTTAAAGTTCAGGGCCAATCTGCACAGGCAAAAATCCTTAACACAATTTTAGAAGAAGATTATACGAACTCAGAAACTGTATGCAAAACAGTTGTGGTTTTAGCTGATGAAGGCTTACTGATTCCAACTTTACAAACCATTCCAACAAGTCATAATGGTTCTCCAATCGACCTAAATGTAACCATGGGTTTTGCTTTATCTACTTCGAGCATTTTTGGTTTGGTTGATCTATGGTTAACCAGTCAGCTAGAAATTTTGCAAGCAGATAAAGTAATGTATAAAAATGTTGAGGCATTTCTAACGCATCCACTTTCGGGTTTATCACAAAAAATGCGAGATAAAATACTAACTGCATTATTACAAGAAAATAGAGTTGAAGTTGACCACAAACGTCTATTGAGACAAAGTGGTTTGTTTGAAGTTTTTTATAAAAAAATTGAAGAACCGCAGTTTGTGGTTACCAATTTACTAGAGGTTTTAGATTTCGTTTTAACCAGGTTATCAAACGCAAAAACACTAAAAAAAATCGATGCAGAGCTTTTTGTAAAAACGATTCAAGAGTTAAACCGACTGCACGATACATTTAGCAATCACATTGGCAAGGAAGAAATTCCTTTCGTAATTTATCTGGTTCAAAAATCGTTGCAGTCTATTGCCGTACCGCTTTCCGGCGACCCACTTAATGGTATCCAGGTAATGGGCTTACTCGAAACCAGAAATCTAAACTTTGATAAAGTAATAATTTTAGGTTTTAATGAAGGCATTATTCCCAAATCTTCCATCGGAAATAGTTTTATCCCCGATTCCATTCGTAGAGTTTACGGCTTGCCTGTTTTAGAAAATCTAGATGCCATTTCATCTTACATGGTTTACCGATTAATGCAGAGGGCAAAAAACATCAACTTCGTGTACAACAGCCTAACGGATGAAAGTACATCGGGCGAAGCCAGTAGAATTTTAAAGCAGCTGGAATATGAAAGTGGTTTTAATTTCACCTATAACGAACTTAATTTCGAGGTCAAAACAGAACAATTTAGAGACGTTCAAATCGAAAAAAATGGTAATGATTTCATTCAGAATAAACTGAAACGTTATTTGGATAAAACAAAATCGCTATCACCTTCGGCAATTACACAATATATTTCCAACCCGATTGATTTTTTCTTTAACTACATCGCTGAAATTAAAGAGCCAAAAGAAATTAGTGCTGTGGTTGAAGCCAATGAAATTGGTTCAATTTTGCACAAAGTGATGGAATACTTCTACGCCGATTTACGTAAAGCAGAAATTACGAAAGAAAGTATAGAAGGCCAACGGAAGAAAGTTCCACAATTGATTCAGAAAGCTTTTAATGCTGTGATGTTTAAACACCCGGATTTGGTAATGGAATATAAGGGCATGCAAAAAGTAATTTTAGCCATTGTTGATGCTTACGTAAACATTATCCTCAATCAGGATATTTCTCAAACGCCATTCCATATCATCAGTTTAGAACAAAAGATAGAAGCCGAAATTAGTTTCCCATTAAACGGTAAAGAAGAAAGCATTAAAATTTTCGGTTACATAGACAGGGTTGATGTTAAAGATGGCATTACTAAAATCATCGATTACAAAACAGGGAGTGATAAACTGGCATTCAAAGATATTGATGAACTTTTTAATTCTGATGGAAAACACATTAACAAAGCTTTGATTCAAACGTTGCTTTATACTTATGCTTATGAACAATTTGCCAGCAAAACTTGTGTAGAGCCCAATTTGTACATCGTAAAAACCATGAACGACCCAACTTATGGAGGCGTTTGGTTTAAATCTAACCGACAGGTTTTGCGTGGAGATTTTCTTGAAGAAATAAAACCTTTGTTTTTGGCCAAGCTTAGAGAAAAACTTATCGAACTTTTTGGCGCTCCGTATTTTAAAGCTAGTGAGGTTCCGGATAATTATAAATATTCGATTTATAAAACCCTGTTTGGAAAGTAGGTTTGGCTAAAGCCAATTATTTCTCTTCTTAATCTGTTCTCCGTTGGTTGAAACCAACGGCAATGAATTATGCAAATGGTGAAATAAATCATCCAATTTTTTGCCCTTTCCTTGGTTGAAACGCTATGAAAATTAGGCTAATGCCATATAACTATCGCTATATACATTACCCATTTCATTACCGTTGGTTGAAACCAACGGCAATGAATTATGCAAATGGTGAAATAAATCATCCAATTTTTTGCCCTTTCCTTGGTTGAAACGCTATGAAAATTAGGCTAATGCCATATAACTATCGCTATATACATTATCCATTTCATTGCCGTTAGTTTCAACCAACGGTAATGAATTATGCAAATCGTTAAATAAATCATCCAATTTTTTGCCCTTTCCTTGGTTGAAACGCTATGAAAATTAGGCTAATGCCATATAACTATCGCTATATACATTATCCATTTCATTG
>NZ_RBEE01000009.1 GCF_003725795.1 Pedobacter jejuensis
AAAGAGCGTTGCCGGATTTCAGCTGTACCTTTCTATATAAATCATGCTAAAAAACTTCTCCCGCAGATTATCGCAGATGAAAATTAAGCTGGACGGTATCTATGTTTAGATGAATAAATATGCCCTGTTTTGAAAGCCATGAACGGAAAACCGGGTTTATTGCACAGTCCCAAGTAATCTAAACCCGACCCTAATGGAAAACCCGCAAGGTGAGGAACGAACCGAGGATTTGGAATGATGGGCGGGACCAACATTAAAAAATCAACAGAAACCTGATTTCCAGAAAAATCTAATATTGACCAGTGCTTAATAAAACCAACGTACAAGCTTCTACAGGCTCAATGCCATGGGCGTTTAATAGTTTTTCTAACTCATAATTTTCAGTACCCGGATTAAAAATAACTCTTTTTGGCTTGGTATCTAAAATATAGTCATGATACTGAGCTTGTAAAGCTGGGCCTATATATAAGGTTACGGTATCTACATCATTATGAATTTCGCCTGGTGCTTCGATTTCAACGCCCGCAACTTCGCCGCGTTTAATACCCACGTTAATGATTTCGTGGTTGAAACGGGTTAACATGTGTGCTGCCTTATAAGCATATCTTGATGGATCGGGAGATGCCCCTATGATAAGTGTCTTTTTCATAAACTAAATTTTGAGAGAAGAGCAATTTGTCCGGAGTGGTACGCATGGTGCTGAACTAAGCCATTTAAAAGTTCAGTTTTAGAAACTCCAGTACCTAAAACACGGTTTCGTTCATCTGTCGTATCATTATTCCAATCACTATCTTTAATGCTTTCGCTGATGCGAATTAATTCTTCATTAGCGATTTTAAAATCGAATATAATTTTTTCCCATGCTTGAGGTGTTTTTTCTACAGGCGAGGGCCAATCTCCCATTGCAGGTTCGGCGGCAGAATTACCACTTAACCTTGAAGAAATCTCTTCGGTCCAGCTGGTTAAATGCATGGCTATCTCGGCAATTGAATGTGCCCCGGGAATTAAATGTTTAAATGCATTTTCAGGTTTTACATTATTCAAGGTTTGCATAACATGGTTTCCATGCCATGCATCGCCATTAAAGGCTTTCTTGATTTCATTGATTATGTTAAACATATAGAATTAACAAATGGTATAATATATAGTTTTAAGATGCTGATAAGATTGCATTGGCACAGTTTATTCCATCAATTGCGGCAGAAACAATGCCACCTGCATAACCTGCTCCTTCGGCACAAGGGTATAAGCCTTTCACTTGAGGGTGTTGATAAGTTTCTTTATCTCTAGGTATTCGAACAGGAGAAGATGTTCTGCTTTCTACACCAACCAGAATTGCTTCATTTGTATAATAGCCTCTTATTTTTTTTCCAAACAATGGCAAAGCAGCTCTTAAACTTTCGGAAACAAAATCAGGTAGAATATTATCGAGCATTACACTTTTAGTTCCCGGCAAATAAGAATTTCTAGGTAAATCGATAGATAATTTATTATTTACGAAATCCATCATTCGCTGTGCAGGAGCAACTAAGCTACCTCCGCCTGCTTCAAAAGAGAGCTTTTCAATTTCGGATTGAAAATTAAGCATTCGTAAAGGGTCATAGCCCTGAACATCATTTAAAGTAACCTGAACAACGGTACCTGAATTTGCGAAAGGGTTATTTCTTTTTGAAGGAGACCAACCATTTACCACAATTTCATTTTCGCCAGTTGAACAAGGCGCAATAATTCCACCGGGGCACATGCAAAAAGAAAATACGCCTCGGGGACCAACCTGTTCTACCAAACTGTAATAAGCCGGAGGTAGAAACTCTGAACGAATATCACAGTGATATTGTGCGGCATCTATAATTTCTTGCGGATGCTCTATCCGAACACCTAATGCAAAAGGCTTAGCTTCAATTAAAATATTCTTACTGTTAAGCAACTCATATATATCCCTAGCCGAATGTCCTGTTGCCAAAATTATATTATCTGCGTAGAGTTTATTTTCATAATTAATTTCGATGCCTTTTACTTTTCCAAATTCGATAATGAGATCCGTCATGCGGCTATCGAACATTACTTCGCCGCCAGCATTAAGTATGGTATCTTTTATAGATGTAATAATGTGTGGCAATTTGTTGGTGCCAATATGCGGACGAGCATCAATAGCGATATCTGGTTCGGCTCCATGATTTACAAAAACTTGTAATACCTTATTAATATCACCGCGTTTATTTGAGCGAGTGTACAATTTCCCATCCGAGTACGTTCCTGCCCCACCCTCACCGTAGCAATAGTTTGATTCGGTATTTACAACACCTTGTTTATTTATTGCTGCTAAATCTCGGCGACGTTGCTTTACATCTTTGCCTCTTTCTATTATGATTGGTTTCAAACCATTCTCTATACATTGTAACGCCGCAAACAAACCTGCTGGACCGGCGCCTATAATTAGTACAGGTTTTGCATCACTGACATTTTGATAGTTAATACTATGTATATTTTGGATAGGTTCTTCATCCACAAAAACTTTAATTTGCAGCCGATATATTACTTTTCTGGAACGTGCATCTATCGAGCGTTTTAATATATGAAAGCCCTTTATCCTGGTTTCAGGAAGTTTTAATGCTTCTGCTAGTTTTTGATTGATAACTTCAGTTTGCTCAACCTGATGCGGGAGCAATGTGATTTCGATATCTTTGTGCATACAACTTGTCAGGTTTTTATCCCGAATTGTAACAAAGGTACAGATTTTGATATCTAATTAGTAAATTGACCAGAATTCAATTAGACTATAAAACAAAAACCATAAAAATGAAAAGATTAGTATTTGGAATTTTAGCTGCTGTAATTGCAGTTACCACTTTAAGTTCATGCGGATATAACAGCATGGTGAAATTGGATGAGAATGTAAAATCGAAATGGGGAACAGTTCAAACCCAATATCAAAGAAGAGCGGATTTAATACCAAATTTAGTTAGTACAGTTAAAGGTGCCGCCAAATTTGAACAAGGAACATTAACAGCAGTTGTAGAAGCACGTGCAAAAGCAACACAAATGACTGTAAAAGCTGATGAGTTAACTCCAGAAAATATTCAAAAATATCAAGCAGCACAAGGTCAGTTAAGTCAGGCATTAGGTAAATTATTATCTATTACCGAGGCTTATCCAGAATTGAGAGCTACACAACAATTCAGTGACCTATCTGCTCAATTAGAAAGTACAGAAAACAGAATTACTGTAGCACGTAAAGACTTTAATGATGCAGTACAAGAATACAATGGCAAAATAAGATCTTTCCCAACCAATTTAACTGCAGGGATGTTTGGTTTTAAAGCTAAAGGTTATTTTGAAGCCGATGCTACCGCCAAAGATGCACCAAAAGTAGAATTTTAAAATTCTGACAACAACATTTGAGGGTAATACATGTTTAAACAATTGAACATTTATTACCCTTTTTTACTTCATTTTAAAATAAAGACATGTCGTTATTTTCGGAAATTGAACAAGATAAAATTGCAAAAGCTATTGCTGATGCAGAAAACGCTACATCTGGAGAAATTAGAATTGCTATTGATAAACATTGCGAAGGTGATGCTTACGAAAAAGCAATTGAATATTTTGCCAAATTGGAGATGGATAAAACTGCACAACGAAATGGTGTATTAATTTATCTAGCCCACGCCGACCATAAGTTTGCAATAATTGGAGACTCTGGAATTAATAGAGTTGTACCAGAAAATTTTTGGGAAACATCAAAAATTGCAATGAATGCACATTTCGCTAAAGGTAATTTAGCCGATGGAATTATTGCAGGAGTTGCTTTGGCTGGTGAAAAATTAGCGCTATTTTTCCCATATCAGCGTGGAGATATTAATGAACTACCAAATGATATTGTTTACCTAAATAATGAAAAAAAATAAATAGCAGATGAAAAAAATATTTCTCTTATCGTTATTTAGTTTATTATTTGCTGTAGCTTTTGCTCAGGATTTCCCTGCTAAACCTTCAACATTAGTAAATGATTATTCGAATGTTTTATCAGCATCACAAAAACAAGCATTAGAACAAAAGCTAGTTTCTTTTAACGATTCTTCTTCAACTCAAATTGCGATTGCCATCGTAAAATCTGTGGGTGATTATGATATAAATGAATATGCGGTAGAATTAGGCCGAAAGTGGGGCGTTGGTCAGAGCGGTAAAAACAACGGTATTATGATTGTGGTAGCCGTTGGAGATAGAAAAATTTCTATCCAAACTGGCTATGGTGTTGAAGGGGCATTGCCAGATATTTATGCCAAACGCATAATTGATAACGATATTAAGCCGAATTTTAAAGCAGGCGATTATTATGCAGGTTTAGATGCCGGCACAACATCAATTATAAAATACACAAAAGGCGAATACAAAAACGACAACCCGAAAGTTGCCTCTAAAAAAGGAGCATCAGGTAGCATAGTAATTATCATCATCATTATTATCGTAATCATTATCATTATGAGAAAAGGTGGTGGCGGTGGTAATGGTGAAATTATTGGAAGCCGTGGTGCATCTAACGCATTATTTTGGGCAATGCTTTTTGGAAGCGGTGGTGGAAGAGGCGGAAGTGGTTTTGGTGGTGGAAGCAGCTGGGGCGGCGGAGGTTCTTCAGGCGGAGGTGGATTCGGTGGTTTTGGCGGAGGAAGTTTTGGCGGAGGCGGTTCTAGTGGAAGTTGGTAGTTTGGTTGGTTAGTTGGTAAACTGGACAATTGCTTAATTGTTCTAGGGATTGTTAAATTGTTGACCGGATACAGATAACTGGCAACTGGCAACTCTCAGCTGGAAACAGGCAACCGATAACTGGCAACTGGAAACTCTCAACTGGAAACAGGCAACCGATAACCGGTAACTCGCATCCGATAACTCATAATTGATAATGTACAGAAAAGATTTAATAACAGCAGAAATTCAGAAGCTTGCCCAGGTTTTAGCCAGAATAATGGGTTTAAAACTCGAAGGCAAAGTTGAAGATGCCAACCAGATTTTTGAAGAAACAATGCGTGGAAGCTTTTTTCTTCCAGTTGAAATCCTCGAAGATAAAAATGCTCTACCTTTTGAAGAATGGTTAATTAATAGTGATTTACCATCAGAGAAACTGGATTCATTGAGCGAATTTTTATATTATGAATTAGGCATTAACAATGAACGTAACGCTATTATTGCGCCAAAACTTAACTTAATTTATAATGAACTTGTTGATAAACATAAAATTGTTCATCTGGTCAATATGCATCGCCAGAAGATAATTCAGCAGTATTTATAATCGAGTGCTTATAAAACCTTTATTAAATTAAAACATGATTATTGAAAAGTGGCAAAAAATTGCTTCAAAATATTTGGTTAAAGAAAAGTGGGCTACTTTAAGAGTTGATACTTGCAAATTACCAAATGGAACAATAAAAGATGACTATTATGTGCTTGAATATCCCAATTGGGCTAATGCTGTTGCTTTAACAAAAGAGGGAAAAATCATTTTGGTTAGACAATATCGTTTTGCTGCAGATATTATTTCTCTAGAAATTCCTGGCGGTGTAATTGAGGATGGAGAAGAACCTGAAGTTGGAGTTAAGCGGGAGTTGCAGGAAGAAACTGGTTATAGTTTTGAAACCTGTGAGTTAATTGCTACGCTTTATCCTAATCCTGCAACATCAACCAATAAAACATTTACCTACTTATTAAAAGGCGGAACTAAAACGCATGAGCAACATTTAGATGAACATGAGATTTTAAATGTTGAAGAATATACAGTCGAAGAGGTAAAACAACTTTTAAAAGATAATAAAATAGACCAGGCATTACATGTTGCGGCTTTGTTTTACGGTTTGGCTGAAATTGAGAAGTTATAATCGATAATAAAGTATTCAAAAATACTTCTGACTTCAAAATTAATTCTAAAAAAAATGCCTGACTATTTAAATCAGGCATTTTTTATTTTAAACAAGATGGTTAAAGGATTTATGCATTCATCCTTAATCTTAGCTCATTTTTAATTTCTTTTGAATATCGTGTACGTAAGCTTTAAACTTTTTATCTGTATCAATTAAATCTTCAACCGTTTGGCAGGCGTAAATAACCGTACTGTGGTCGCGGCCACCGAAGAAAGCACCAATTGTTTTTAAAGATGATTTTGTATGGCTTTTTGAAAGATACATTGAAATTTGACGAGCTTGCACAATTTCGCGTTTACGCGTTTGCGATTTAACCATATCGACCGGAACCTCGAAGTATTCGCAAACCAGTTTCTGAATGTATTCCATAGAAATCTCTTTCGAAGTATTTTTTATGAAGTTCTTCAGCATTTGTTTAGCCAAATTTAAATCTATTTCTTTTTTATTTAATGTTGCTTGCGCTAATAGTGAAACCATTGCTCCTTCTAACTCACGAACGTTATTGTCGATGTTGTGAGCAACATATTCTACAACCTCTCCTGGCAATTCGATACCATCGGCATACATTTTCTTTCTTAAAATTGCAATACGCGTTTCTAAATCAGGAATTTGTAAATCTGCCGACAAACCCCATTTAAAACGACTCAACAAACGTTCTTCTAAACCAGCTAAATCTTTCGGTGCTTTATCTGAGGTTAAAATAACCTGCTTTCCTGATTGATGCAGGTGATTAAAAATATGGAAGAAAATATCCTGAGTTTTTTCTTTTCCGGCGAAATTGTGTACGTCATCCATAATGATAACGTCCATTGCCTGATAAAAATTAACAAAATCGTTAATCGTATTATTTTTTAATGAGTCAACAAACTGTTGGCAAAATTTCTCACAACTAACATAGATAACCAATTTATCTGGCATACTGCGTTTGATTTCGTTACCTATTGCCTGTGCTAAATGTGTTTTTCCTAATCCAACACCACCATAAATCATTAATGGGTTGAATGACGTGCCACCTGGTTTTGCAGCTACAGCATAACCTGCAGAGCGAGCCAAACGATTGCAATCTCCTTCAATATAATTTTCGAAAGTATAATTAGAGTTTAATTGTGGATCAACATTTAGTTTTTTTAATCCTGGGATGATAAACGGATTTTTAATATCCTTATTAATCGATACCGGAATGGGCATAGATTGAATTTTTGCTTCTGCCCCATTTCCGTTAGAGGGCATATTTGTAGTGTAAGGACTTCCGGTGTTTGATGATTTATCTACAACAATATTATATTCTAACCGGCCATCCTCTCCGAGTTGTTTTTTAACAGTTTTACGCAGCAAGCCTACGTAATGCTCTTCAAGCCATTCGTAAAAGAACAAACTCGGTACTTGAATGGTTAAAACCTTACCTTCTAATTTAAGGGCTGTTATTGGCTCGAACCAGGTTTTAAAACTTTGGTTCGGGATGTTATCCTTAATAATTTGAAGACAGTTCTTCCACACTTCTGTACAAGTTTTTTCCATTGCGATTTCTATAATTTATTGGTTTACAGTGCCGATTCGAATTTACGGAATGGTCCGTTTCGGGACTACGAATATTGATAAAATTATCAACATTTGAAACAAAAATTTCAATTATTTTGTAACGCATTCATAAGCAGTTACCTACCACGCTTAACCTGAATTTTTAGTGTGGATAACTATTTATTAACATCAGTTTTCCACAATAAAATCGATTTAATGCATATACAGCCCTTTATTTCGAATCTGACAGAGAAAAGCAAAATCCAAGCCAATAGCTGGGTTGGTGAGGCTGTTTTGCATGAGTTCTCATCATTTAAACATCGAAACAACTGAAAGCAAAGGGCTTATGAACCAACAAATAAAAACCTGTCGCCTTTGTGCTATTTACGACAAAAAAATTGTGGTACTAATTCCCCACCTAGGGCAAATCTATAATCCACAAAATGATTAATTAATACTCACCGAAGGTATTTCTCAGAACATCGGCAATCTCTCCAAGGGTTGCATATTTCTCTACAGCATCTATAATCAAAGGCATTAGGTTAGTATCTGTTTTAGCCGCATCACTAATTAAATTTAATGCCTTTGTCACCGCCACATTATCTCGCTCGGTTTTTATCTGTTCTAATTTTTGAGTTTGAATTTTACGAATAGAATCATCGATATTAAAAACTTCGGTAATGCCTTCTTCTTTTTGAGTAAATTTATTTACACCAACTGAAATCCGGCTACCATTTTCAATTTCATTTTGATATTGGTATGCTGCCGATGCGATTTCCTGTTGCATGTAATCACTCTCAATTGCATTTACAGACCCGCCCATTGCATCAATCTTTTCGATATATGCCCAAGCCGCAGCCTCAACCTCATCTGTAAGATTTTCTACAAAAAAAGATCCTGCCAAAGGATCGACAGTATCTGTTACACCGCTCTCAAGACCGATAATTTGTTGGGTTCTTAAGGCAATTTTAGCGGCAGCTTCTGTTGGTAATGATAGCGCTTCATCATAGCCATTTGTATGCAAAGATTGCGTACCACCTAAAACAGCTGCCATTGCTTGGTTGGTAACCCTTATAACATTATTTAAAGGTTGTTGAGCAGTTAAAGTAGAACCACCTGTTTGAGTATGAAAACGAAGCATCTGCGCTTTCTCATCAGTCGCACCCAAATCTTTTGTAATTTTTGCCCACATCCTTCTTGCTGCTCTGAACTTCGCAATCTCTTCAAAAAAGTTGTTGTGGCAATTAAAAAAAAACGATAATCGCTTAGCAAAAACATTAATATCCAAACCCTTGTCAATCGCTGCTTTTAAATATGTTTTACCGTTAGCGAGTGTAAATGCCAATTCCTGAACTGCGGTTGAGCCTGCCTCGCGAATGTGATACCCGGAAATAGAAATTGTATTCCACTTTGGTACTTCTTTACTACAGAACTCAAAAATATCGGTAATTAAACGCATCGATTGTTTTGGAGGATAAATGTAGGTTCCTCTGGCAGCGTATTCTTTTAAAATGTCGTTTTGTATCGTTCCTGATATTTGCTTTAAATCTGCTCCCTGCTTTTTTGCCAATGCAATGTACATGGCAAGTAAACTCGAAGCAGTTGCATTAATCGTCATTGATGTGGTGATATTTTTTAGTTCAATTCCATCAAATAAAATCTCTATATCTTTTAACGAATCGATGGCTACACCAACTTTTCCTACCTCTCCATCAGCCATTTCATGATCTGAATCATAACCAATTTGGGTTGGCAAATCAAAAGCTACAGATAAACCAGTCGTTCCCTGATTCAACAGGTAATGATAGCGTTTATTCGATTCTTCTGCAGTAGAAAAACCTGCATATTGTCTCATTGTCCACAACCTACCACGATACATATCTTTCTGAATACCTCGGGTAAAAGGAAATTCACCCGGTCTTTCCTCCATTGGCCTTGCCGATAAATACAATTCTTTAATTTCGATGCCAGATGAGGTGGTATGTTTTTTATCGCTCATAATTTGATTGTATATTGGTTCAGTAGTTCATTAGTCAATGGTACATTGGTTCATTGGTAACTCCTTCAAAATTTAGACTATTGCAAGTTTCCAATTTCATCAAAAGCTCGTGATCAGAACAGTTTTTGAATATCCTTTTTTATTAACTCAATAGTTAAATCGTAAGGATTTTCGTCAATGCTGGCCATGTGCTGCAAAATTGCCTTGCTTAATTCTATTCCGTTGGCTTCAGCTGGTAATCCTTGCACTGCATTATTTATCATCGCGATGGTATCATCTTTCAACTTGCGCACAACATTCCAGGTAATACTATCTACATAAAGTTGTTGGGTTATATTATGCTGATATTCTGTTCGAATCTCATTTAAAATACCAGCTTGCAATACTGCAATACCAATGCCTTGTTGATGAAGGCGAACCAATAAATTAGCTGGATTAATTCTATCGATAAAAATGATTAAACGCTCGTGCGCCTGTAATCTCAAAGGCAATAAATGGGCTCTTGATTCTTTATTCAATTCAACCGTTTTTAAATTAAAAAACCGCTGTATATCGCTTTTCAAAAAATGATAAATTGCAAATAAGGCTATAAAAACTCCTATTGCAAGGGTTAATACATCTGTTAAAATTTGTGGTGTGCTCATGGTATTGTTTAAGTACGGTAATTTTAAAACCCGATAAAAGCAAAAATGTGCATTATTATTTATATTTGTGATAGATTAAATTTAAATAACATGAGCACAACAGTTGATACCGCATTTGCACCAGTTACTTTTTCTGAAGGTGCAGCAAAAGAGTTATATAAATTAAAAGATCAGCAAGAAATTGGTGATGATTATGGTTTACGTGTAGGCGTTGAAGGTGGTGGTTGCGCAGGTATGAATTATATTTTAGGCTTTGACCAAAGAAAAGATGGCGACCAGGAATATTTTATTGATGGCATTAAAGTATTTATGAACAAAGCCCACCAAATGTATTTAATGGGAATGATGATTGATTGGCAAGATGGTTTAAACTCTCGTGGTTTTACATTTGTTAATCCTAATGCAACCAGCACCTGCGGTTGCGGAACAAGTTTTTCGGCATAAAGAAAATTAAATTGTAACATAATATACAGTCCCCTTGTCTAAACATCGGGACTTTTTTATTTTTAAAGCAATTTGCTGAAAATATGTCTTATCGCAATTACGCTTATAACTAATGAATTACAGAGAAAACATCAGGCTGGCCTTACAATCTATCAAAAGCAATCGGTTACGTACCATGCTTACGGCTTTAATTATTGCGATTGGTTTAAGTGCACTTGTTGGTATTCTAACAACACTCGATGCTGTAAAAACCAGCATGACTCAGGCATTTAGCAGCATGGGTGCAAATTCATTTACCATACGTAACCGCGGTACCGGGATTAGAATTGGTGGACAAGGGAAAAGACCAAAACCATTTAAAGCCATTCGCTTTGAAGATGCCGTAAAGTTTAAAGATAGCTTAAACACACCTGCAACTGTAGCGGTAAGTGTTTTTGCAAGTGGTGGTTCTACTGTTAAGAATGGCAGTTTAAAAACGAATCCAAATATTAATGTTCAAGGTATTGATGAAAACGGATTAAATTCTCAAGGATTAAGTTTAGCCGAAGGAAGAAATTTTAGCAAATCGGAAGTAGAACTCGGTAGCAACGTTTGCATTGTAGGTAGCGAAATTGTTGATAAGCTATTTAAAAATGTAGATCCAATGGATAAACTTATAAACGTTGGCAACAATAGGTTTAAAATAGTTGGCGTTTTAGCAACAAAAGGCTCGAGTATGGGTTTTAGTGGCGATAGGGCGGTTTATGTACCGCTTTTAAAAGCAAAGCAGATTAATGCAAACGCCAATCCATCATACACCATTACAGTAATGGTTCCAACCAACGATATGCAGGAAAATATTATTGGAGAATCTACTGCATTATTTAGAAACATCAGGAAAGTAAAAATTAACGAGCCAAACAATTTTGAGATTACCAAAAGCGATGCAATTGCTCAAACGCTATTTGAGCAACTAAACTATGTTGTTTATGGTGGCATAGCGATAGGTGTAATTACATTAATTGGTGCATCAATTGGACTTATGAATATTATGCTAGTATCTGTAACGGAGAGAACAAGGGAAATCGGAATCAGAAAAGCAATTGGAGCCAATCCTAAAGTTATTCGTCGCCAGTTTTTAATAGAGGCAGTAGTAATATGTTTAATGGGTGGTAGTTTAGGGATATTTCTTGGAATTCTTATAGGCAACTTAATATCGTTTGCAATGGGCGGCTCTTTTATAATCCCTTGGCTATTTATATTCGGAGGTTTTGTTATTTGCGTTGGCGTTGGTATTTTATCAGGTTATTATCCTGCAAAAAAAGCATCGAAATTAGACCCGGTTGAGGCATTAAGATACGAATAGCTATAAACTACAGAAAATCTTTCTTGTTAGAATATTAGATTTCCAAGCTGCTAAGCTTTGTTTAAAGTAAGGCGTTATTTAGCTGATGCATGCTTAAAAGCGTTTGCATAGAATTTGTATTAAGGCTTTCTTGTAAGGCCGCGGCATGTTTAAGATGATGCATATCACTTCCGATAAAATCAACAAGATGATTTTCCACCATATGTTCTGCAACTTTTTTAGCGCTCGTTCCGTAATATCCGGTTAATGCAATAGAATTTAATTGTAGCAAACAGCCGGTTTCTCTTATCAGCTGATATGTTTCTGTTGCACCGTAGTAATATGGGTATCTTTCTGGGTGAGCCAAAACAGGCTTGTAACCAGCATCCTGCATGGTTTTAATAAAACTGAAAAGATTTTGGGGGGCGTTTATGTAAGAAAGCTCAAAAAGGATATAATTATTTCCAAAAGTTAAAACTTCCTTTTGCCTGATTTTCTTTTCTAAAGTTTCATCTAAATAATATTCGGCGGCGGCATTAACTTCTACATCTAGCTGAATATCAAGCAAACCCTTCCTTAAAACATCTAAAGCTCTATTTATTGTATCTGGCGTATTTCTAAAATAATCTGCCATGATATGAGGCGTAGCAATTAGCTTTTTAAAGCCAAGTGCTTTAAATTTTTTGGCAAGCAATAAAGAATCGTTAAGGTTTTGGGCACCATCATCTATGCCCGGAAGTATATGCGAGTGCATATCCGTAGCGATGTTTGAAAAATTAAATTCTGGTGTTATTTTTTTCTTCTTGAAAAAATCGAACATTTTAATTTAACTAGAAATTTAAACTTCTTTGGGTAAACTTGAAGCTTCAGCCGCACCTGCTAATTTAGAAGAATAAATTTTAGATAGCAATTGATTTATATTTTCACTTAAATCAAATTGAAGATCTTCATGCAGTTTTTTAGATTTATTTAGTGTTATGGCTACTGTTTTTAAATAATAAGTAGCAAACAAAAACCCAAAATCTTTATATCCAAAAACAGATCTCTTATAATCAACCGGAATTTTGTTTAAAATATAAATTTTCAGCTCAACCTCACCAAGGGCGTCTTTCGTTACTTTATAAAAATGATTTACGCCTGTAATCATTTTTCTAACTTTCGCTAGTGCTTCTTTAACCGTTAATTTTTTAAGCTCAGGTATTTGATTGTCGATATCAGCTTTTATTAGATCTTTTCGGTTTTCCAAATCCGATTCATCTTCAAGCAATTTAAAATGAAGATGTTCTGTTAAAACTTTATCCTTGGCAATTAAGCGAAGCAATAACTTATCTTTTTCTTTAACAGGCAGTTCTGTAATAACGAGTTTTAAGTTTTTGTGCTCTGCAAGCTTCATTTAAAATGGATTTGCTTTGATATACTTTTCCCACTCCCAGGCAGATCGCATCATTTCATTAATATCTAACTCTGTTTGCCAATTAAGCAATTCTTTTGATTTGGTTACATCGCCATAAATTTGTTCGATATCTCCTTCTCTCCTTGGGCCAATTTGGTAGTTTAATTTTTCTCCTGTTGATGATTCGAAAGCTTTTATAATTTCCAATACAGATGAACCTTTTCCAGTACCGATATTAAACACTTCGTAATTGGTTTCTGCACTTGTGCTTTCCATTCTTTTTATGGCAGCTACGTGTGCTTTAGCTAAATCAACAACATGGATATAATCACGAATCGCACTTCCATCAGGCGTATTGTAATCATTTCCATAAACCGTAATCGCACTACGTTTGCCAATTGCCGATTGTGTAATAAAAGGCACTAGGTTAGCCGGTACACCAATCGGTAATTCGCCAATTAAGGCTGTTTCGTGTGCGCCAACCGGGTTAAAATAACGTAAAGCAACAACATTCAAATCTGGAGTTACAGCAGCAGTTTCAACCAAGATTTCTTCCGCAATCTGCTTTGTATTTCCGTAAGGAGATTCTGCCTGCTTAACTTTTTCAGCTTCTGTAACCGGTAAATTATCAGGCTGACCATATACCGTACAAGAGGAAGAAAAAACGAAATTGATTTTTCTATTGAAAGCTTCTAACAGATTAATAAGGCTGAAGAAATTATTTTTATAATATTTTAAGGGCTTTTGAACCGATTCGCCAACAGCCTTAAAAGCTGCGAAGTGAATGATACCTGTAATATCATTATGCTTCGCAGCAAAATCATTTACTTTTTGAACATCACATAAATCAAATTGGTGAAACTCTGGTTTTACACCGATAATCGCTTCAATCTGATCTAAAATTTTAATACTAGAGTTTGATAAATCATCAATAATTACAACTTCATAACCTGCGTTATGCAATTCGACAACAGTATGAGAACCTATGTATCCGGTACCTCCGGTAACTAAAATTTTAGACATTTTTTAACGATTGTATTTATGGAAATCTTTGTGTTCTATTTTTGCCAAAGCCTCTTCAGGCAATGATTTAAAGTAATCATAAGTAATTTTTAAACCTTCTGCCCTACCAACTTTAGGCTCCCAGTTTAAAAGCGCTCTTGCTTTTGTAATATCCGGACGGCGTTGTTTCGGGTCATCTTGTGGTAGTTCTTTATAAACTATCTTTTGCGATGTACCTGTTAATTTGATAATTTCTTCGCAGAATTGTTTGATGGTGATTTCATCTGGGTTACCGATGTTTACCGGCTGAGCGTAATCGCTCATCAATAAACGATAAATACCTTCAATTAAATCATCAACATAACAAAACGAACGGGTTTGACTACCATCACCGAAAACAGTTAAATCTTCGCCTCTTAAAGCCTGACCAATAAATGCTGGTAAAACCCTTCCATCGTTTAAACGCATTCTTGGTCCGTAAGTATTAAAAATACGGATGATACGCGTTTCTACACCATGAAAAGTGTGGTAAGCCATTGTTATTGCTTCCTGAAAACGTTTTGCTTCATCATAAACACCTCTTGGCCCTACCGGGTTTACGTTACCCCAATATTCCTCTGGTTGAGGATTAACACTTGGGTCGCCATAAACTTCAGAAGTAGATGCAATTAACATTCTTGCTCCTTTTGCTCTAGCCAAACCTAATAAATTGTGTGTACCCAAAGAACCAACCTTTAAAGTTTGAATCGGGATTTTTAAATAATCTATCGGGCTTGCAGGAGATGCAAAGTGTAAAATATAATCTAAAGTTCCGGGTATATGAACGAATTTAGAAACATCGTGATTGTAAAATTCGAAATTCTCCAAATGAAACAAATGTTCGATATTGGTTAAATCCCCGGTAATCAGATTATCCATACCGATAACATGATACCCTTCTTTAATAAAACGGTCGCAAAGATGCGAGCCTAAAAAGCCGGCTGCACCGGTAATTAAAATTCTTTTAGTGCTCATGCTTAATCTATTAATTTACGACCAATACTGTTATAATAATATCCCAAATCTATCATTTTCTGAAGATCATAAAGGTTTCTTCCATCAAAAATCACTTTATTTTTTAGGATTGATTCTATTTTCTCGAAATCAGGGTTACGGAATACCGACCATTCTGTCGCGATTAATAGTGCATCTGCATCTTTTAAAGCATCGTATTGATTATCGGCAAACACAACTTTATCACCTATAATGTTTTTTACGTTAGCCATTCCTTCCGGATCGAAGACGCTAACCGTTGCACCATGTTTAACCAAAGCATCAATAATATATAAAGCAGGTGCTTCGCGGATATCATCCGTTTCAGGTTTGAAAGCCAAACCCCAAAGTGCAAAATGTTTACCGGCGATATCGTTTTTATAGTATTTTAAAACTTTATCAACCAAAATCGTTTTTTGGCGTTCGTTAACTTCCATTACCGATTTTAAAATCTGGAAATCGTAAGTGTTTTCATCTGCAGCCATTACCAGTGCCTGAACATCTTTTGGAAAACAAGAACCACCGTAACCAATTCCAGGGAAAAGGAAACGTTTACCAATTCGCTCGTCTGATCCAATTCCTCTTCTTACAGCATCTACATCAGCACCAACCAATTCGCAAAGGTTAGCCACCTCGTTCATAAAAGTAATTTTAGTAGCCAGAAATGAGTTAGCTGCATATTTTGTCAATTCAGATGAACGCTCATCCATAAACAAAATCGGGTTTCCCTGGCGAACATAAGGACCGTAAAGTTCGGTCATTAATTTCTTTGCTCTTTCGCTTGTTGTCCCTAAAACAACACGATCTGGTTTCATAAAATCTTCTACAGCAACACCTTCACGCAAAAATTCAGGGTTTGAAACCACATCAACTTCGATATCTGTGTTTTCTTTAAATACTGCTCTAACCTTATCAGCGGTACCAACCGGCACGGTAGATTTGTTTACAATAATTTTATAGCCTTTAATGATTTTAGAGATATCTTTTGCAGCACCTAAAATATAAGAAAGATCAGCAGCACCGTCTCCACCCGGAGGCGTAGGCAAAGCCATAAAAATGATTTGAGCTTCTTCAATAGCATCTGCAAGATTTATTGTGAAATGTAACCTGCCTTGTTCTATATTTCTATGGAACAGCAAATCCAACCCAGGTTCGTAAATTGGAACCTGACCATCCTGCATTTTTTTTACTTTGGCTTCATTTATGTCAACACAAATGACGTTATTACCTGTTTCTGCCAAACAAGTTCCGGTAACCAAACCTACATATCCGGTACCAACTACGGCTATTTTCATATATTTAATAGGGGATTTTAAATATTTTCGTTTTATCTTGGCACGAAGATAATAAAATACAATCAATGCTTTTACTTTATACAATAGGAATTAAAATTTATAACTTGATTATTTGGTTTTTCTCCTTTTTTAATACAAAAGCAGCACTTTTTATATCTGGAAGGAAACAGATTTTCAAACAGATAGCCGAAAAAATCAATCCGAACGACAGAAATATCTGGTTTCATTTTGCTTCATTAGGTGAATTTGAGCAAGGCAGACCCGTTCTTGAAAAAATAAAAGAATTACATCCTGAAAAAAAAATAATCATAACTTTTTTTTCTCCATCAGGTTATGAAATAAGAAAAAACTATGCTCTGGCAGATGGTATTTTTTATTTGCCATTGGATGGAAGAACAAATGCAAAGCGATTTATTGAATTGATAAATCCTGAGATGGCAATTTTTACTAAATATGAATTTTGGTATTACTATTTTAAAGCCCTTAAAACTAATAATATTCCGCTTTATATTATTTCTGGTATCTTCAGGAAAGAGCAAGTTTTCTTTAGATTTTATGGAGGCTTTTATCGAAAAATATTAAAAAACGTTACGCACTTTTTTGTTCAGAATGACGAAAGTTCATCGCTATTGAGGTCAATCGGATTAAATAATGTGACTTTAAGTGGCGATACACGTTTTGACCGGGTTTATGAAAATGCTATTCAACCCAAAAACCTCCCATTGATAGAATCATTTTGTGAAGATGCGAAAGTGATGGTTTGCGGAAGCACCTGGCCGGATGATGAAAAGCTTTTATCAGTGTTACCGGATAAATATCCCAATTGGAAATTTATAATTGCACCACATGAAATTGACGAAAGACATTTACAAAGTATTGAGAACCAATTTTCAGTTAGTAGTTTGCGGTATTCAGTGTTAAGCCATACGTCAGTTAATCCACACGATGGCGATTCTGATAAGAAGGTTCAAATATTAATAATTGATAATATTGGAATCCTTTCTGCTTTATATCAATATGGGCAAATAGCATATATTGGAGGCGGTTTTGGAGCAGGAATTCATAATACGCTAGAAGCGGCAGCTTTTGGCTTGCCTGTAATTTTCGGTCCAAAATTTAATAAATTCCAGGAAGCTAAAGGCTTAATAAAAATCAATGCGGCAAAGAGTGTTTCATCAGTTAATGAGTTGATTGAAGCTTTTGAGGACTTTAAATCAAATGATAAAGCTTCTGCAGCAGCAAAAAAATATGTCTTTGATAAAAAAGGAGCAACAGAATCTATTTTAAAGAAGATTAATTTTTAATCCGCACATCAAATAAAAATGGCTTGACGTTAGTGAGCGTAATTTTTTCAAAATCAATATGATTTGGATTTATGAGATAATTATATTCATCCTGAATAATTGAAGAGGGAATGCGCAGAATAGCAGTTTTATTTCCCTTTATCCAGTCACTGCCAATTTTTTGAGTCAAATGCATGTTTTCAAACGAATTCCAGTTTTTTGGCAAATCATTTATTTTAATTTCATCAATTGCAACATCATCTAGAATTTCAATATGCATTACACTAAAATTTAATGATAAGCCCAATTTGCTTCTATGCACAACATTTTCTAAACAGGCTAAAGATTGAGAACTGGCCGTATAAATAACTTTAATATCATTAAAATTCCATCTAGCTGCCATACCAGAAGCCTTTAAAATATTGGCGTATTTTGATAAAGCAATTCTAAAGACTAACATTAAGCCAAATCTCCATGGGCGATACGAGTAAGTTCCTCTTCAATTAATGATAAGCCTGTGAAGGTATCCATTAAGGTAAATGGAATTTGATTACCTAAACCATAAGCGGCCGTATTTAACCAACTGTGAAATGCAGGAGCCGAACCAAAAACCTCTATGCCCAATTTAAATAGAGAAAATGATTTTAAAAGTTTTTCACTCAATGAGGCATCAAGTTTTAAGTCCTGGGTATTATAGTTTTGTATCGTTTTAACTGTAGTTTTAAAGGTATTTTGAAATTCATCATACGTAAAACCAGATATGGTTAAAAAATCAAGTGCTACTTGTGCATTCAAACCTTTTTTTGAATTAGACAATAAGGCTACAGGGTTTGAGTACATCCTTTGATATTGAACCATTGTTTCCTCAACGTTTAACGGAGTTGACTCGGTAAACTTATAAGGCTTAGATTTATTTCCTGTTTTTAACATAATCAAATTTAGAATTTTTTCTTTACACCGAAGAATTTTTTCCTTATTTAATTTTGTTGGATTTTATTTTATCATTCCTGCTAATGCTTCGATAAATACCGGGCTATCATTCAAGCTTTCTACCAATTGAACATGCTCGCCGCCCAATTCTCTAAATTCCTCATAATATTCAACGGTAATTTCGTAAAGAGTTTCCAGGCAATCGGCAACGAAAGCTGGACTAAAAACCAACAATCTCTTTTTACCTTCTGCAGCCAATTTCTTTAAAACATCAGTTGTATAAGGCTGAACCCAAGGCTCTTTGCCCAAACGAGATTGAAAACAAACGGTATAATTTTCTTTTGATATGTTAAGCTCCTGTGCAATTAATCTTGCTGTATCATGACCCTGGGCAGAGTAGCAAAATTTGTTTACATCGGTTAATGTTTGGCAGCAATCGGAATTTTTTAAGCAATAGGAACCAGTATGATCACATTTTCTTAATTGCCTTTCTGGCAACCCATGAAAACTAAACAAAATATGGTCGTAGTTTTCTGGATGATGTTTTCTTGCATTTTCTGCAAAAACTTTTATCATTAAGTCATTATCATGAAAAGAATTTACAAAAGAAATTGGCGGTACAGTTTGCCATTTGCTTACCAACTCCATAACCAGTTGCATTACCGAACCTGTACTTGCCGATGCATATTGAGGAAACATAGGAATAACCTGAATACTTTCTACCAAACCTGCTTTTAAATTAGCAAGTGCAGATGCAATAGAAGGATTTTGATAACGCATAGCTAATTCTACATGATAATCATCACCCAATCTTTCTTGAAGCATTTTTGCTTGCAATTTGCTGAAATATAGCAGTGGTGAACCTTTCTCATTCCAAATTTCTTTGTATAA
This sequence comes from Pedobacter jejuensis, assembly GCF_003725795.1. Lineage (GTDB taxonomy): Bacteria > Bacteroidota > Bacteroidia > Sphingobacteriales > Sphingobacteriaceae > Pedobacter > Pedobacter jejuensis. The sequence goes on from NZ_RBEE01000009.1 coordinate 19,668, forward strand.
TTTGGCAGTTTTAGGGCTACGAAACGGAACTATTATTCCTTTAACTAAAAGCGTACGGTTAAAAGCAGGAATATCGATTACACGTTCATCCATCAAAAACTGATCTAAATATCTTTTTACATCAGATACTGCCGGACTATCAGGTGTTCCTAAATTAACCAGTAAAATTCCCTTTTTGCTCATTTAAATTAAGATATGGTTTTAAAGCTCAAATATCGCCCTTTTTGGCACAAGAAACGATTATTAAATATCAAGATTTGGTAAAAAGCTAAGCTTTTGTTTTATATAATTGCCACCAAGGTGTAGCTGGCTTTTGGTGATGCTCTAAATGATACCCAAAGAAATAACAAGTTATAAAGGCTATAAAATGATTTTTGTTTAACGTTGATGCGTGGTATTCATTATCGTGTTCTCCTTTATGAGGAACATAAGTACCAAAATAAAATAGCTGAAACGTGCTTAAAAGTGAAGGTAAGACCCAAAAGATTAAAAGGTTTTTTTCATCAATCCAGATTTTTAATACATTAAAGGCTACAGCCATTATGATTAATTGAATAACAGTAACATAATTTAGCATAAAGCTTAAGTACCACCGCCAAAACCCGTGTGGTGCATAATCAGGGTCTTTTTCTGTATGCACATGGCTGTGGTGGTTGTGATGCTTATCGTATAGCTTGTTGTAAAAAAAACCTGCGTAGAGAAATACGGATACATATCCGAAAAAGTTATTCAATTTTCTATTGGAAGATATTGTTCCATGCATGGAATCATGGGCAGTAATGAATAGCCCTGTGTAAAGGTGCATTTGCACAAAAATCATTAAATAAACCAAAGGATTGGTCCATTCAAAACGCCATGTTAATAATAGAAAAAGAGATGTAAACCAGCAAAGTAATATTGCTAAAGCGAAGTATACACCTTTAAATGATTGTGGGTTTTTCAATTGACTTTCTATAGTTAACATTTAAAGAAGGAAATTGATTTCCTTTCAGTAACTAATATTTTTCTAAAGCTAGCTTTACCTTTTCCATTAGCCACATTGGAGTAGATGTAGCACCACAGATACCAACCCTATCATTGCCATTAAACCAGTTTATATCCAACTCATCTTCATTAGATATGAAATAGGAATTTTCATTGTGTTTCTTGCAAACATCATAAAGAACTTTCCCGTTGGATGATTTCTTTCCTGACACGAAAATAATTTTATCGTAATGGCTAACAAATTCTTCGAGTTCTTGATAGCGATTAGATACCTGCCTGCAAATCGTATCGTTTGCTTTCACCTCATAGCCACGAGATAAGAGTTGATCTTTAATGTGATAGAATTTATCTGTACTTTTCGTGGTTTGGCTATATAAAGTAAACTTAGCAGGTAAATCAACATTATCCAACTCCGCCAAATCTTGAAATACAATTGCATTTCCATCAGTTTGCCCCTGTAGGCCTATAACTTCTGCATGACCATGTTTACCGAAAATGAGTATCTGTTCATCTTCATCGTAAGAATTTTTTATTCTATTTTGAAGTTTTAAAACAACAGGACAAGATGCATCAATAAGTGTTAAATTATTTTCTAGTGCCAATTGATACGTTGAAGGTGCTTCACCGTGTGCCCTGATTAAAACCTTTTCATTTTTAAGGGTATGCAGTACCTCATGGTCGATAATTTTTAGTCCTCTTTTTGTTAGACGCTCAACTTCTTCATCATTATGCACAATATCGCCTAAGCAATACAAATAACCTTCACTATCTAAAATATCTTCGGCCATTTCTATAGCGTAAACAACGCCAAAGCAAAAGCCTGATGATTTATCGATAGTGACTTGTAAATTATAACTCATTGTATTACAAAATTAAACAAAAATATTTTATCGTGTTGTCATGTATAAGACAACAAAAAATATAAATTGACATAGAAACATGGTTGTGCCAATATACTTTTGTTGCTTTAAGCCTAAAGCATAATAAAATTTCAATAAAATAACAGAAACAATAAACCAGGCAATATAATTTTGTAAAGGAATTTCATGCCAATCCCAATGCCAATAATCAAACTTCATTGCTACGGGTTCCAAAAAATAATCAAAGGTAATTAATAATAAACCACCTAATAAAGAAGCGATTATGCCATTTCGTATTTTAAAACTTTTAATCATTTGGCCCATACTATAAATTAGGATAACCCAATTAACACCCATAAGCAAGGGCACTGTTGCAACCTTGAAACCTAGAGTTGTACCATAATAATAACTTCCGAAAATCTTCCCTGTTTTTACCCCTAAAACCTCTACTAAAAAGCCGCACAAGAAAACACCTGAAATAAAAAGCAAAAGCCTTTTAACATCTCCATTGTACGTAAATACAATAATTGCGAACATTAAAAGTAAATGAAAAGGTACAAGTTTCATAAAATAAGGTTGTGCCGCTGGAATTAGAAACCCAAACAAACCAACCAAATGAAATATGATAATAGCGGCTACCGCCAATTTCTTTACTTTTAAATCGGCTTTATCAATCTGCCCTTCCATGTTCCTGTTTTAAATAAAAATTTCTTTATTGATACGATTGCTATAAACAAATAAATTAACATTTGTAAAGGATGCAATATTAGGTTTAATATTACATTTTGTCCTGATAAAAATGATATCATTATTCTGCAAAGCAATATTAACGTTATTGGCAATATGAGTAATTCAACATCAAAGTTTATAGCTAAAATGATTGGCCCGCCAATTACCAAAAGTTGGTAAAAAAGTAATATAAATATGTTATTGCCAAAACCAGCTAATAAATTTTTGCTAAAACCATTAATACTTTCGTTAAGATTTTTATACATACGGCAATAAATCAAACCATTAGCCAACAATGCTTCGCCCTTAAAACCTTCAATTTTTATACGTTTCATTATTTCAACGTCTTCAACAACAAGATGCTTTACTTTTTCATGCCAAGAATTTTCCTTATATAATGAGGAGTTAAAAAACATACACTGACCACTTGCCGCAGCGAAAGCAGGATTTTTTGATAATTTAACCAACCGCAATGGAAGCAGGTTTAGTAATATAAAATGCATTAATGGAATAGTAATTTTCTCACCAAAACTTTGCATAATTTGATTTGTAAATAAACTTAACAAAGCTAAATTTTCACTTTCCATTCTAGCAATTAAGCTGTTTATCAAACCTCGCTTTATAATTTCATCAGCATCTACAAACAAAAAGTATTTACCTATTGCAATTTTAGCCAGTTGATGACAAGCATAATTTTTCCCTAACCAACCTGCTGGTAATTCTTCACCTTGGATTGCTTTAAACTGTCGATTCTCCTTTGAAAAGTTTTCTACAAGCTGAAATGTGCTATCGCTGCTGTTATCATCTAAAACAATAACCTCGTAATTTACATAATCTTGTTCTTTTATAGATTGAAGCAATTGAATGATATTTTCTGCTTCATTTCTGGCCGGAATAAGAATAGAAACTTTATCCTTATAAAATTTAATTGCCCGTGGTAATTTGGGGTTTGAAAGGAAGTTAAAAACGGTTACCGAAAACCTTATGACTAGAAATATTAGCGCTGCGTAAATAAAAATCGTCATTCGGTAATTTGTGCTTGTTTAACAACAGAATTATCATAATGTTTATTGTATGCACTTTTTAACAGCTGGAGGCTTGTATATTCTTCGTTCTCCCAGTTTTGAAGATACGTGTATGCTGACGCTTTACGTTTCGAAAAGTAGTCAACAAATGTTGCTGCAAAAACTATATTAAGTTGTTTCTGACTTGCATTAATCATTTGCATTACTCCTTTTTGAAAGTTTATGCTTTTTAAGTGGTTAGAATAGAGCTTCCCCTGAGGAAATACCAGCACTAGATTATCAGCATCATCTAGAAGTTTACCTGCATAATTTAAAGTTTCTAAAATATCTTTACCACTGTTTTCTGCAGCAAAAGCTCCTAAATATTTCAAAAAACCAACTTTGCTATAGTTTTCTGCATTAACTAAAACATGAAACTTTTTCTTGAAGAACTTTTTGTTGATGTAGAATATGAAAAAGCCATCCCACCAGCTAAAATGATTGGCTAAAATTAATACAGATGCATTTGGTTTGATGGCTACTTCATCATATTTAAAGGCAGCAAAATCCTTATCAATAATAAATTGAATGTACCAAGAGAAAAATTTAAAAATGATATTGTTTTTTCGAGGGTGATACATGTGGTAAGTTGCAAAAATTTGAGGTGATTTGCAAATATTGGATTCTAGGAATATCTAGAGGGTAATCGCTGTAAGATATTAACTTAAATAAACCCTATCTTCTTCTCCTTCAACATCCATAACAACATCAACATGTTCTTTTAAAATTGTTGCCAGTTCAAGTCCAACATAATCTGTGGCAATAGGAAAAATTTTATGGCTTCTATCTACCAGCACAACCGTACGTATTTTTTTATGAGGTGTGTTCAAAAAAACGCCTAAACCATAAGCAAGCGTTTTGCCACTGTTAAGCACATCATCAATCAAAATAATTACTTTATTTCTCCACTGGCTTTCATCTAAATCTGTTTTCGCAATTAATTTGCTGCTATCTCTTTCTAAATCAATACGCAACAGAGTCAATTTAAAATCGGCAATTTTTTTTAATACTTTCTCTAATCTAATGGCCAATTTGTAGCCTCTATCCCAAATTCCTGCCAGTACAATTTCTTTCTCGTTTATATTATCTTCTAAAATTTGATAAGCTATACGATCTATCTTTTGCTGTATTTGTTTTTTATTCAGAATAAGTAATTGTGAGGTAGCCATTGTTAAAAGGTTTGATTACAAAAAGAACGATTTTAAGGGTGAAATTCAAACTATTTGAAAAATAATTTGAATTGCTTGCAACGTTTGCACCATCACGGCGTCTTATAGCTAACCAAAAGCTAAAAATCCCTTACCTTATCTGAATAACTAAATAGGTAAAAGGAAATTTCTTAAACAAGATTAATTATGAAAAACTTTTTAAAAACATCGGCAACACTATTTTTAATTACAACAAGCTTCTACATTGCTAAAGCTCAAGATACAAAAACCGTAAGTGTAAAAAACTTTAGCAGCATTACAATAAGCAGTGGTATCGATTTGTATTTAACACAAAGCGGAAGTGAAAGTGTAAACATTAAAGCAACATCAGATTTATTGAAAGATGTAGTTGTTGAACAAAATGGAAGCAACTTAACCATTAAAATTAAGGAAGGTATCAATTGGAGTTCGATGTTTAAAAATCAAACCATAAAGGCTTACGTTAATTTTAAAACCTTATCGGCACTTACCGCAACAGGAGGTAGTGATGTTTTATCTCAAGGACAGATAAAAGCTGGAAAATTTGTACTTAAATCTTCTGGCGGGTCTGATGTAAAATTGAATTTGGTTTGCAGCAATTTAGAATTACAAAGTAGCGGCGGTAGCGATGTTAAATTAACAGGAAAAGCAGAAAATATGATAGTGCAAAGTAGCGGTGGAAGCGACGTTGATGCTTATGATTTTGTTGTAGATTATGCAAAAGTATCATCATCTGGTGGTTCTGATGCAAATATTAATGTTAGCAAAGGCTTAGAAGCCAGTGCATCGGGTGGAAGTGATATTCATTACAAAGGAAATGCATCTGTAAAGAAAACGTCATCGTCTAAAAGTGGTGATGTAATAAAAGTAAAGTTTTAGTTCTAGGTTTAACTAATTTTACTATCGGTGCTTTGCAAATGCAAAGCACCGATTTTTTTGGAAGATGATTTCACAGATTATAGCTTTTCGCTTTAGTCTTTATTCTTTCAGCTTTTACCTTTCTTGTAAGGATAATAAATAAAGTTTGCGCCTTCTGGCACAATTACAAAAACACACATAAAGTTCTCTGGTTTTTTGTAAACCTTTAAAAATTGTTCTTTCTTCTCTTTATTGATAATCCCCTTCTCAACAAATTCCTCCAAGGTAGAAGCCTGGATGGTCCAATCAGTATTTAATTCTTCTCTGTTTAAAATGATTTCGCCAAGCTTAACTTCATGCTGATGAGCAATAAAAATCGGATGTGCAGAAATTCCCTCAACCATAATTTCTATAGCAACTTCTTTAATTGCATCTGCATAAAATTCTAAATCCTTTTCTAAACTTAAAAGCGGACTTTCCTGCTTCTTTGGCTCTCCACTATCTTCTGGTGTTGCACTTAATAATTCTTCTCTATCCATTTTTAATTATTGAGTTTTGAATGAGTGAGTGAGTGAATTTTAACAGGAGTTCTATTGTATTTACTGACTCTTTTATTCAAATATTCTCTCATTTTAATCTTAACAAAACTACATTTTCTACGTGCTGCGTATGTGGAAACATATCAACAGGTTTTATTCGAACCACGTCGTATTTTGCCTTCATCAATTCTAAATCTCTCGCTTGCGTGGCTGCATTGCAACTTACATAAACAATTTTTTCAGCTTCCATTTCCAGTAAACGTTGTACAACATCTGCATGCATACCAGCCCTTGGCGGGTCGGTAATAACAACATCGGGTTTGCCGTGTGCCAAAATAAATTCTGATGTTAAAATATCTTTCATATCACCGGCATAGAATGTAGTATTTTCAATGCCATTTAGTTCTGAATTAAACTTAGCATCTTCGATCGCAGTTAGCACATACTCTACACCGATAACCGTTTTTACATCTTTGGCTATGAAATTTGCTATTGTTCCTGCCCCTGTATATAAATCGTAAACCAGTTCATCGCCTTTAAATCCTGCAAATTCTTTGGTTATTTTATACAATTCAAATGCTTGCTCTGAATTGGTTTGATAAAAAGATTTTATCCCAATTTTGAAACGAATGCCATCCATTTCTTCAAAAATATGATCGCGACCGGCAAAGGTATTAACCTCCTGATCGAAGATGGTATCGTTTTTCTTTTGGTTGATGATGTAAAGCAAAGATGTTATCTTCGGAAATTCTGATTTCAGGAAACTCATTAACGCGTTTACCTGTTCTTCTTCCGGATATGCAAAAATTACGGCAACCATTATTTCGCCTGTGCTTGATGTTCTGATAATCAGATTGCGTAAAGCGCCTTCATGGTTTCTTAAATCATAAAATGATAGTCCGTTTTCTAAGGAGAATTTGCGGACTGCATTTCTGATTTGATTTGAAGGATCATCCTGCAAATAACAATGTTCTATATCTAATATTTTATCAAAACGAAGTGGAACATGAAAACCTAAAGCATTCATATCAAATTCTTCATCACGTTCTACATCTACTTTCTCCAACCAACGTTTGTTAGAAAAAGTAAACTCAAGCTTATTTCTATAATATCTATTTTTTGCCGAACCTAATATAGGTTCAGTTATAGATGTATCAATTTTACCCAACCTTTGAAGTGCTGCCTCAACATTTTTTTGTTTAAATTTTAGTTGAGCATCATAGCCCATGTGTTGCCATTTACAACCACCACAAGTACCAAAATGCTTACAAAATGGGTCAGTACGCAATGCTGATTTTTCATGTAACTGATCAATAATTGCTTCGGCAAAGTTTTTTTTCTTTTTGGTAAGACGAACATCTACCAAATCGCCTGGTACGGCCTTATCTACAAATATCACCAACTCATCGGCTTTGCCAACGCCCTTTCCTTCTTCGGCAATATCTATTATATGTACGTTTGGAATTATGGTTATCGTACCTGGTTTTTTTCTACTCATTATGCCGCAAAGATAAGTGTAAAAGCTGAAAGACTAAAGTGGAAAGCTAATCTCAGAATAATTACAAAATGCAGATGGAAAAAAAAGGAGACCTTAATGAAAATACGAACAGGAAAATATTCCAGGTAAGTATTTAAAATTTATACACTAAGAACTTAGAGGTTATCAATTGAGCTTTATAAAACTATAACACAAAAAAGTTTCAACCAAAGTTGATTGAAAACAACATTCGTTACCAGAAAATGATAACATCGAAATATTGATTAAAAAAACTATTTTGAGAAAAACTTATATGCAATACCCCAAAAGCCATCTAACCAATTAAAATTTAGGTCAAACTTTTCATCTACTTGTACAGAAAACTCTAATATTTCATTGCTCATTTTAAAAAACCTCCTTATTCATACAATAGTACAAAATTTAGACCAAAAACCGAAACGGTTCAAGTTAAATTTACGTTAATGTTATATGAATAATCAGAGCTTAATCAATAAACAATTCTTAGTATCTTTCGCTTTTATTCCTTTTATGAAAATTAAGATACTCCTAAGCCTAGTTCTAATCAGTTTTGCTGGCTTTGCACAAAACACCACCGACCAATATTTTAAGCTAACAAGAGCTGGATTTAATGAAAATAATGCTTATGTCACAACAGCCTTTGTAGAAAAATATTTCCGGGTTCCTGGAAATGAAGGTTTTAATGCAAGCATTCATCACGTAGAAAATATTTTAAAAAAAGCAGGTTTTGTAGAGCAAAAACAAAATGAATTCGAATCGCCTTTAACTTATCGCATCGAAAAACGAGCGATGAAAAATAAAACCTGGCAACCTGTTGATGCCAATATCGATATCGTTGGGGAAACACAACCTTTAATTTCGTATAAAACCAATCGCAACATGATTCCGATTAATTGCGGTTCTACGCCAGTTGAAGGCGTTACGGCTGAAGTTATTTACATCGAAAAAATTGTACCTGCAGAGATAGAAAAAATGGATTTGAAAGGTAAAATCCTATTTTCAGAAAATTCTCCTTCCAGATTACTAATGGCAGCTACAAAAGCAGGTGCTATAGGTGTTTTAGGTTATTCGATGCCAAAATATACTCAACCAGAAGTCCACCAAACATCAATCCAATTTGGCAGTATGAGGCCAAACAGCGAGGTATGGACATTGCTTTTATCATATCAAGTAAAAGAAAAACTAAAAGCAGCCTGTTTAAAAGGAACAACGAAACTAAAAGTTAATATTGAAACCAAAATTTATACATCAGAAGAATTAACCATAGTTGCAAATGTTAAAGGCAGTGAAAAACCAAACCAACGTTTTGTTTTTAGTGCCCATGTGCAAGAGCCTGGGGCAAATGATAACGCAAGCGGCGTAGGTACATTAGCAGAAATGGCTCGTTTGACCGCAGAACTTTACCAATCAAAAAAAATAAATCCTAAACGCACACTAACTTTTTTATGGGGCGATGAAATTGTTTCAACCAGAAGATACATTACTGAAGATAGCACTCGTGCAAAAGGAATTTTATGGGGCATGAGCTTAGATATGGTTGGCGAAGACACCAAGAAAACAGGCGGTTCTTTCTTAATCGAAAAGATGCCCGATCCATCAGCCATTTGGACTAGAGGTACAGATAAACATACGGAATGGGGTGCTGGTGATGTTAAAGAGAAAGACCTTTTTCCGCATTATTTTAACGATTTTATTTTCGACATCTGTAAAGCCCAAGGCAAATTTGCCAACTGGACAGTAAACTATAACCCTTTTGAAGGTGGTAGCGACCATACTCCATTTCTGCAAAATAAAATACCAGGTTTATTGATGTGGCATTTTACCGATGTTTTTTATCATACCGATAATGACAGAATTGACAAAGTATCAGCCATTGAGATGAAAAATATAGGTATAAGTGCTTTAACAGCTGCTTATTCTTTAATATCTGCTGATGAAAATCTGGCAACCGCAACAATTGCTCAAGTTAAAAATGATGCTTTGGACAGGTTAAAAACCGAATTTGCTTTGAGTAAGAAAGCAATTGCTGATGGAAAATCTGCATCTGATGAAAAGCATATTATTGAGGTTTGGAGCAAATGGTACATAGATGCCTTGGCAACGATAAATAAGATGCCAGTAACATCAGCAAGTACAAGAGTTGGCTCATCAATAAAAGTTGCCACAATAGAGTTGGAAAAACAAACGAAGGTTTATTTAAAGCAGTTGAAATAAAGTAAATGCGCAAAGCAATAGTTATAGGTGCCGGAGTTGCGGGAATTGCTTCGGCTATACGAATGGCTGTAAAAGGCTACAACGTAGGAGTATTTGAATCTAATTCATATGCCGGAGGTAAACTTTCAGAAATTAATTTGGAGAGTTTTCGGTTTGACGCAGGTCCGAGTTTATTTACCATGCCACAATATGTTGATGAACTTTTTACGCTTGCTGGCAAAAACCCGAAAGACTATTTTGAATATGAAAAACTAGAAGAAATTTGCAGGTATTTTTATGAAGATGGTTTAAAATTAACAGCTTTTGCTGATGCGACTAAATTTGGTGAAGAACTAGCAAAAAATACAAATTCTAATTCAGCTGAAATAGATAATTTTCTAAAAAAAAGCAAAACCATATATGATATAACCCATAAAGTTTTTTTGGAAAGAACCCTGCATAAGGTTAAAAGTTATTTACATTGGGACACCTTAAAATCTGTATTTCGCTTTGGTAAAATTGATGCGTTCAGAACGCAGAATAAAGCAAACGAAAGTTTTTTTAAAGACAAAAGAATTGTACAGCTCTTTAACCGATATGCTACATATAATGGCTCCAATCCTTATCAGGCGCCAGCAACTTTAAATGTAATTCCACACTTTGAATATCATTTTGGCGCATTTTTGCCAAAAAAAGGAATGTACAGTATAACACTTGCATTAGTAAAACTGGCAGAAGATTTAGGCGTTAAATTTCATTTCAACCAGAAAGTAGAGGCGATTAACTATCACAATAAAAAAATCAAAGGTATATTAGTTGGAGGAGAACATATTGCTGCAGATGTAGTTATCTCTAATCTCGATGTTTGGTTTACCTACAAAAACTTACTTAAAGATTTACCTCCTCCTAAAAAACTTTTAAATCAGGAAAGAAGCAGTTCTGCACTTATATTTTATTGGGGTATTAAAAATATACACCCTGAATTAAATTTGCACAACATCTTGTTTGCAGCGAATTACGAAGCAGAATTTGATACCATTTGGAAAGAAAAAAGCATCCCACATGACCCAACAATATACATTAACATAACTTCAAAACACATTGAAAGCGATGCACCAGAAGGTTGTGAGAACTGGTTTGTAATGATTAACGTGCCAGCAGATAGCGGACAAAATTGGGATCAATTAATAAAGGATGCAAGACAGCATATCATAGCAAAAATTAATAGAATTTTAGAGAAAGCCATCACCGAAGATATTATTTGCGAAGAAATTTTAGACCCACGCAGTATTGAATTTAAAACTGGTTCTTACCAGGGTTCACTTTACGGAAACAGCTCTAATAATCAATTTGCCGCATTTTTAAGGCATCCAAATTTCATATCAAAAATCTCGGGTTTGTATTTCTGTGGTGGAAGCGTTCACCCAGGAGGTGGAATTCCTTTGGCTTTACTATCAGCAAAAATTATTGATAATGAAATTGGTTAGGCGTTCAGCAATCCTGCCAATTTATCAACATCTAAATCAAAAGCATTGATGATGATTTTTGCTTTCTTGTAAAATGGATTTCGTTCTTCAAGCTTTAATTTGATGAATTGGAGTAATTGCTCATCGTTCAAATCTTTAATTAGCGGTCGCTTTTGGCGGTTGTGCAATCGGGAAACCAATTGAGCAGGTTCCATTTGTAGATAAATGGTTTCACCGTTTTCATTCATCCAATCCATATTATCAAAAAAGCATGGCAAGCCCCCACCCGTTGCAACAACACATGTTTCTGGATAATTATAGTTTTTAAGCATCTCACTTTCGTAATCTCTAAAACCACTTTCGCCATATGCCTCAAAAAACTCAGAAATACTTTTGCCAGATTTATTTACAATTTCAGCATCCAAATCTATAACAGAACAATCTAGCTTATTTGCCAACTGCTTTGCTTTGGTACTTTTACCGCAGCCCATATATCCAACAAGAAAGATAATCATATTAAAGGTTATTCTAAAAACGTTATTTATGTGCTACACCAACTTTACCCTTGGGTCTATATAGGTATAGAGAATATCTACCAATATATTTATAACCACAAACACAAATGCAATAAACAAAATGGAGCCCATTACAACCGGAAAATCAGACATTTCTAAAGCTGTAACCGTTGTTCTACCTAAACCATTGTAGCCAAAAATATATTCAACAAAAAAAGAACCTGCTAGCAGTGATGCGAACCAACCTGAAATTGCCGTTATAACAGGATTCATTGCATTTTTAAGCGCATGTTTATAAATGATTGCATTTCTTCCAAGTCCTTTAGCTCTTGCGGTTCTGATGTAATCTTGTGCCAACACATCTAGCATTGCACTTCTGGTTAACTGAACTATAATTGCCAAAGGCCTAAGTCCTAGGGTTATCATAGGCAACCACAAATTTCTTAATGTTAATATTTCGCCATTAAACGGATCATAGCTGTATAAACTTCCGCTCATTTTTAAACCAGTATAATTACTTAAAACGAAGCCAAAAAGCCAGGCAATAATAATTCCTGCAAAAAAAGATGGTGCGGAGATACCTAAAATAGCAAAAGCATTTGCCGATTTATCTATCCATGAATCCTTGTAAACGGCAGATAATACCCCTAAAAAAACACCAATAATGGTTGCAAAAATCATGGCAGTTAAGGCCAGTATAAAAGTATTCGGAACAGTTTCTGAAAGGATAGCTGTTACATCACGTTTGGTTTGATACGAACTCCGCAGATACGGTTGCTTCAAAACCAGCGCTTTATCTTTAAAATCAAGCAATTTAACATAGTGATATTTTTTCTGCGAAATGCTATCATTATCCAATACACTTAAAGGAGATAAATCGTTTACATAAAGTACAAATTGCATTGGTTTTGATCTATCCAAACCAAATTCTTTTCTAACTGCTTCCAGGGATTGCACATCGGCCCGCTGTCCCATTGTCATTCGGGCAGGGTCGCCAGGCAAAATATTAAACAAAATAAAAACAACTAATACTACGCCTGCCATAACCAGCAAGCCGTATAAAAGTTTCTTTATTGCGTAGCCTAACATTTATTTGCTAAAATATTTATTGCTTAACTGTTCGAAATTTGGAACATTGTGAAAATGCCATTTATTAATCACAACCCCATTCTTCAAAAGTAATATCCCTGGATTTGCCCTAACCATACTTTTCAGCGGAACAGCATCAGCATAAAAAACTTCAGAAAACAGGTTGTTCTTTTTTATAAATTTCTCTGCATCAACTGCAGAACTTGAGGTTAGTAACACACTTCTAATGTTAAATTGCTGCGTTGCATTTAATGCCAAAGCATTTAAATCGCCAATTGCTTTTGTATTAGCATCTTTTAAATTATAAGCTACAAATACCAAACTATAATACGGATTTTCTAACAGTTCTTTGGTGTAATCCGTTCCCGAAGCATCGGTTATGATTAAGTCTTTTATTTTTGGATCGAAACCTTTCTTTACAAGCGTTTTTGTTGGTTCGCCAATAATTTCCCAATTGTTATCTTTCCAAATTTCTGTTTTTAAATAATCCTTATCACTCAAATCCTTCTCTGCTTTGGTAGCTTTGTTTTTAAGGTGATACATGATTTGAAATTCATCGGGTTTTTCTCCTGCAGGAATAACCATTAATGATGGAATATGTGCGCCAACTTTATATGGCAAGAAATCCATTACGGGTAGAAAGTTATAAGTGTACAAACCGAAAAGCAGGGCGACAACCGTTATCGTTATCGCGATGTTTTTTTGAGCCAAAGGAAGGCTTGTAACTGGTTTTATTAAATCTTTTTTAATAAAAATATAGATGATAAAACCCAGCAAGATTAAATCCTTAGTAAATGATTGCCAAGGCGTTAACGGAATTGCATCACCAAAACAGCCACAGCTTGTTACCACTTTAAATACTGCTGATACGAATGTAAGAAGGGTGAAAAATATGATTAAAATTAATAAACCCCAAGCTATCTTTTTATTCCAGAAACCTAATAGCAATAAAGCGCCAAAAACAATTTCGAGCGTACATATAAAAATAGCTAATCCGGTTGCCATCGGACTTAAAAAGTCCATATGGAAAACCTCAAAATATTCTTGCAGCTTATAACCAAAACCTAAAGGGTCGTTTGCTTTGATTAATCCTGAAAAAATAAATAGGACACCAACAAGGATTCGGGAAATGGTTAAGGCAATATTTTTCATCTATTTTACTCCCAATTTAATTAATGCAAAAACGGCATAATTTAGCATATCCTGATAGTTTGCATTTACCCCTTCTGAGGCTAATGTTTGTCCGTCATTATCTTCAATTTGTTTAACACGAAATATTTTCATCAGAATCAAATCAGTTAAAGAACTTATGCGCATATCTCTCCAGGCTTCGCCATAATCGTGATTTTTTGCAAACATTAAATCCTTGGTTTCTTTAACTTTAGCATCGAATATGGATTGAACTTCATCAAAAGGTAATTCATTCGGATCTTGTTCTGTAAAGTCCGATTGCATCATAGCAATAACGCAATAGTTTACAATACCAATATATTCTGATGTTATACCTTCGCCTACCAAACTAACTTTTTTATCTTCTAAAGTACGGATGCGTTGTGCTTTAATAAAAATTTGATCAGTAATAGAGCTGAGCCTTAAAATGCGCCACGCGGTACCATAATCTTTAGTTTTTTTTAAAAATAAGGATCTGCAAATTGCAATCACATCATCAAATTCGGTAGCGGTATTTGTTTGTGCCAAGGCCAATTATTATTTAGTTTTTAATGTATTTTTGTTTCGAAAAACGAAAGCTAAAGATACATTTTTAAAGCGAAACCCAAATCCCGAAAGGGTTTAATATGGCAGAAAATAACTTTTTTGAAGTAAAGCAAAGTCTGAATATAAAAGGCAAAATCTTTAATTTAAATACCCCGAAAGTAATGGGTATTTTAAACATTACCCCCGATTCGTTCTATAGCGGCAGCCGTACAAATTCAATTAAAGAGGCGTTAATTAAAACTGAAGGGTTTCTAAAAGAAGGCGCATCCTTTATTGACATTGGTGGATATTCTTCTAGACCAGGTGCAACGCATATTGCAGAAGATGAAGAGCTTGCACGAATTATTCCTATTGTTGAAGCATTAAATAAACATTTACCAGAGGCTATTATTTCAATCGATACTTTTAGGGCAAAGATTGCTGAAGAAAGCGTTTTTACTGGCGCTCATATAATTAATGATATTTCTGCTGGTGAAATGGACAACAAAATGTTCGAAACCATAGCAAAAATACAAGTGCCTTACATAATTATGCACATGCAGGGAACGCCCCAAACTATGCAGAAAAATCCAGTTTACAACAATGTTTTACTTGATGTAGTTGATTACTTTGCTAAGAAAGTTGCTGCTTTAAAAGCATTGAATGTTCATGATGTTATCATCGACCCTGGTTTTGGTTTTGGTAAAACCATCGAGCATAATTATGAGCTTTTAAGCCACATGGAAGATTTCAAAATATTTAAATTACCCATACTTGCTGGTTTTTCAAGAAAAGGAATGATACATAAAGTTTTAGGTACATCTGCCGCTGAAGCTTTAAATGGAACAACTGTTTTAAATACCGTTGCGCTACAAAAAGGAGCCAAAATACTTCGTGTGCATGATGTTAAAGAAGCTGTTGAATGTATAAAATTGATAGAATTGCTTCAGCTGCAGTAAAAAGCTAAACAGTTCAAAATTAAAACCTCGAAAGCTACAAATTACGTATTGCTTAAACTTCTTATTCAATTAACCTTTTTTTACATTTTTACCGTTTAACCATTCTAAAACATTTGCTATCTTGCCCTTAATGAAAGGTTTTGATTTCGATTTTCTTAAAATATCGGTAACCGATGTAGTTGATATTGTTCTTGTAGCGTTATTAATCTATTACGTTTACACCCTGATTCGCAATACGCTAGCTGTTAATCTATTGGTTGGGATGTTTATCATCACTGTTTTTTACTGGATAGTAAAAGGCCTACATATGGAGTTGTTAACTACGATCATAGAGAAGTTTATGAGTGTAGGCATAATTGCATTGATTGTGATTTTTCACCCCGAAATCAGGCGGTTTCTCTTGCTCATTGGAAAAAATGCCTTCTTACAAAAAAATAAGGCTTGGTGGGGCTATTTATTTGGCAGAAAAGAAATTGAAAGAAATAACCTTGCCAGGATAAAACCAATTATAGACGCTTGCAAGACCATGAAAAAGACACGTACAGGTGCATTAATGGTTTTCGTTAAATTTTATGATGAACAATTTTTCGCCAACAGTTGTGAGGTTGTTGATGCAAAAATTTCAAAACGTTTGCTAGAAAGCATATTCCAGAAAAACAGTCCGCTGCATGATGGCGCTGTAGTAATATCAGAAAATAAAATTAAAAGTGCCAGTTGTATATTGCCATTAACCGATAACGATCAATTACCATCTCAATTTGGTTTAAGGCATAGGGCTGGGATTGGTGTGTCGGAAACAACCGATGCGGTTGCTGTGATTATATCAGAAGAAACTGGCGAAATATCTTACGCTAAACAAGGCAGGGTAAGAATGAATGTATCCTTCGGAGAGCTAGAAAAATTGCTGAATAAGGATTTTTAATTGGATTGTTGGTTGATTAGTAAATGGTTTGTTGGATTCCGAAATACTTAAAACCCTGTTTGTCGGTTGATTATTTTTTAGTTGGTTAGAAAACCAACCAACTAAAAAACAAACCAGCTAAAAAACCAAAAAACTAGCAATACTGTTCAAAAGCGCCGATTAAATTATCAGCAATCATTTGTGCAGGGCGTCCTTCAATCTGATGACGTTCAATCATATGAACCAATTTACCATCTTTAAACAAAGCCATTGCTGGAGACGATGGAGGAAAAGGCATCATATAATTTCTAGCCTGATCAACAGCTTCCTTTTCCATACCTGCAAAAACGGTTACCAATTTATCAGGGTGTTTTTCGTGTGCTGCTGCTGCTCTTGCGGCAGGGCGAGCATTTGCTGCTGCACAACCACATACAGAATTTACAACAACTAAAACAGTTCCTTCGCCTTTAATGGCCGAATCTACTTCTTGTGCATTTTTTAACTCTTCAAAACCAACGTTAGTTAATTCTTTACGCATTGGTTCTACTAAATATTCTGGATACATTATCGTTAGTTTTTATTTACAATTTTTAGAGTACAAAAATAAGAAAATCGAACAGCATCAGCCATTCGATTTATATTTTAAAGGTAAAATTAAATTCCGTTGATTATTGAAGACCTTTCAAAATTTCTTGCATTTTCTGAGGGTCGCTCATCATACCTGTACCAAACATTATTATAATCACAGCATAATATGCTAATGATAGAATGTTTAATATCAAACCAATAATGGCACAGATTCTACCAGCATTTAGGTTTTTGTAAGAGCTTAAACTGTAAATCGAAGGGTTGGCATTATAAAGCGCCTTATCTTTTTTGCTTAAAACCAAAGCTATTATTGCAGGGATTAAACCCAAAATTCCATAACAGCAGCAAAATGCAATAGATAAAATCCCTAAAACTAAAACGATTGTTGAGTTAGGTAAATTTTGATAGCCCATGCCTCCGCCAAATTGACCAAATGGTGGTTGTTGCTGAAAAGGTGGAGGAGTTACAGGTGGTGTTATTGGTGGTCCTAATGGAGGCGTTTGGTTATTTTCCGGGTTTATGGGACGGTTTTCTTCAGGGATTCCTTGTTCTTCTGACATAGATTTAGTTTTAGTTTATGAGTTGGTGGTTGTATATTTTGTAAATGTAATTGATTAAGATAATTACTGCAATACCTATAAACACGATTTTTATCAACTGTGCGCCAAACTTAAAATCGACTTTTAAGTGAATAAACGTAAAAACCAAAAGCAAAACCAAAGGAATTGTTGCCGGATATAACTTAAAAGATTCGATGAAATTTCCTTCAATTAACGAAACAGCAGAACGTTGAAAACCGCAACCCGGACAATCAATACCGAACTGAGATTTAAACGGACAGGCTAACAGATGCTGGTTTAACCATTCAAAGAAATTAAACTTCTGTTCCCTCAACATCTTCTATAAAATTGATTTGAGAATCTTTCCAAATTTTATACTTTTCTAAATCCTTGGCTAGCTGTTTAAAAACGAGGTTCAAAATAAATATATCATCTATAAAACCAAGCGCCGGAATAAAATCTGGCACAATATCAATCGGGGATAGAAAATATATCAATCCACCTAATATTGCAACAATAGAGCGTTTAGGGATTTCCGTATAATCTCCATTCACATAATCCTTTGCTATTCCAAAAAGCAAAGTCATTTTTGTCCAAACACCATCCAAATCATGTTTGTTGTTAACTGCTTTGCCAAAGGCATCACGAATGGTATCGTTTGCTTTAGCTTTATCCTTCAGCAAAACGGAAGCTTTGCTTTCTGATTTTTTAAAAAAATTTAATATTTTTTGTGTGTTAAGGTTCATGTCGTTAATTTTCTAAAATAATCGATAAAAATTCGTTTATGGAAAGAATATTAACCTTCGGAAAATCTATTTGTTTCAAGATATTAAAATGCTGGTCATTTGTAATGATATAATCAGCGTTGCTGCATACATAGGCATCAACATATTTATTATCGTCAAAATCAACAGTTATTAGCTTCCACTCAAAGTATATATCTACTTTAAACACATTTTGTAAACTGAGCAAAAGTTCGGCGATATTATTTGCAACTAAAGAATTTGATTTTTGTTCTATAATTTCTACATACTCAGATAGAATATCGTTACTTATAACAGACTCGAACTTACCAGAAATCAATGCATCAAATATCGGTCTATACTTTGATTTCTTTGGGATTGACACAAGCAGGGCATTAATATCAAGTACAACTTTCATTGATATTTATCTTTTTCTTAGATGTTCATCCTTCCAAGATTCTATAGTATTTTCATCCCAGTTATTTTCATCCCAAAGTTTGTCCATTTCATCGGATGCTGCTTTAGAAAAGTAGTTTGCCAGCATTATTTTAATATCTTTCAATTGTGCTTCGGGTAAATTATATTGAAATAATTTTAATAGCTCTAGCTGAACATTTGTTAATTTTCCGGTAGCTTCCATATTTTTATCCTTTGTGCTAAAACAAATATAATCAATTCGATTTCATCATTTCCAAAATATCATCAAGGTATTTTCGCTCGTTGGCTAATCTAGGAACCTTATGCTGTCCACCCAATTTATCTTTTGCTTTTAACCAATTGTAAAAAGTATTTGGAGCTGCATTATGAACTTTCGGGCGGCATAATGCCATATCCTTAAAGCGTTTTGCATCATAATCAGAGTTAATTTCTCGTAAAGTCTGGTCCATCACATCAATAAACTTTTCTAAATCATTTGGCTGCTTATCAAACTCGATAATCCATTCGTGCCCACCGGCATTTTCTCCTTTGAAATAAATTGGTCCCGCGGTGTAATCTTTAATTTCTGCACCAGTTTCGGCACAAGCTTTGGTTAAAGCTTGTTCGGCATTATCTATGATTACTTCCTCGCCAAAAGCATTAATAAAGTGCTTTGTTCGGCCAGTAATTTTAATTCTATATGGAGATAAAGAAGTAAACTGAACTGTATCTCCAATCATATAACGCCACAAACCACCATTTGTAGAAATAACAATAGCATAATTTTTATTCAACTCAACCTCTCCTAATAATAGTGCTTTCGGGTTATCCTGGCAAATATTTTCCATCGGCACAAACTCGTAAAATATGCCATAATCAAGCATTAAGAGCATTTCTTCAGAGTTATCCTGATCTTGAATACCAAAAAATCCTTCAGATGCATTATAAGTTTCCAAATAATACATATCGTTTGATGGAATGAGCTGTTTGAATTGTTCACGATATGGCGCAAAATTTACAGCTCCATGAACATACAACTCTAGGTTAGGCCAAACTTCCAATAAGTTACTTTTACCCGTCAATTCCAGTACCTTTTTAGCTAAAACGATGGTCCATGTGGGTACACCCGAAATGCTGGTTACATTTTCTTGAATGGTTGCTTCGGCCATTCTATCCATCTTAATCTCATAATTATCCATTAAGGCGATAGACATATCCGGAGTGCGATAATATTCTGCCCAAATTGGCAAATTTTTAATCAGCACAGCTGATAAGTCTCCGTAAAAACAGTCTTCGTTTAGCTGATTAACTTGGTGACTGCCGCCTAAAACCAAACCTTTGCCCGTAAACATTTGATTATCGGGACGGTTATTGCAGTATATAGAAAGCATATCTTTACCCCCTTTAAAATGGCATTCTTCCAGCGATTCCTCTGAAACTGGGATAAATTTACTTCTATCGCTAGTTGTACCAGATGACTTCGCAAACCATTTTATATCCGAAGGCCATAAAATGTTTTGCTCGCCGTTAAGCATCCTTTCGATGTATGGCTTTAACGAATCGTAATTTTGAATCGGAACTCTTTCTTGATATTGATATGGTGTTAAAATGGTTTTGTAATCATACTTCTTACCCCACTCCGTATTTTCTGCACTATCTATTAAACTATGAAACCACTCTTCCTGCACATCGTAAGGATATTTCATAAAAAGCTCGATTTGGTGAATCCGCTTTTTCATTAACCAGGTAAAAATTGAATTTACAATTGCCATGATTAAAAAATAAATACTACATTTTTACCACGCATCCTCGAACACTGAAAAAGCCTTTGCTGTTTTTCATATAATCCTGCCGCTATAACCATATTGTTCATATCCCTATCACGAGTCATCTTTTTAAACATCAAATTTCTTTCTTTTTAAAACAAAATTAGAACCTAAATAAACTTTTCTTACCATTTCATTTTCTGCTAATACTTCTGGCACACCTTGCTCTAAAATTTTACCTTCGAAAAGCAGATAAGCTCTATCGGTGATGGATAATGTTTCCTGAACATTATGATCAGTTATTAAAATTCCTATGTTTTTATGCTTAAGCTTTGCAACAATTGTTTGAATTTCTTCAACTGCAATCGGGTCAACACCAGCGAAAGGTTCATCCAATAAAATGAAGTTTGGGTTTGCAGCTAATGCTCGGGCAATTTCTGTTCGTCGGCGCTCGCCACCCGATAGTAAATCGCCACGATTTTTACGCACTTTATGTAAGCTAAATTCATTTATCAATTCTTCTAGCTTATCTCTTTGCTTTTCTTTGCTCATTTTACTCATCTCTAAAATGGCAAGAATATTCTCCTCTACTGTCAATTTTCTAAAAACTGAAGCTTCCTGAGCCAAATACCCAATGCCTTTTTGAGCTCGGCGATACATTGCATCTTCAGTGATATCTTCATCCTCTAAAAAAATACGACCCTCATTTGGTTTAATCAAACCAACAATCATATAGAATGATGTTGTTTTTCCTGCACCATTTGGTCCAAGTAAACCAACAATTTCTCCCTGACTTACATTAAAAGAAACATCATTAACAACAGTGCGTTGCTTATATTTTTTAACCAGGTTTTCGGCTCTTAATATCATTCGTATTTACGATTTTCGATTCACGATTTACGATTAAAGTAAATCCAAACCCATATTTTTCACAGTCGTCATTCTGAATTTATTTCAGAATCTTTTTTGCTTAGATGCTGAAACGAGTTCAGCATGACGATTTGTTTTAATTTACTTTAATTCCTTTTATATTTAGTTGCAAGCGTTTTTTATCTCGCCAAATATTCTCTTCTATTGTATAACAAACAGAAAATGGAACTTTTGGTTGTAAAAGATTTTGGTATTCTGCCAAACCAAAACCGATGCATTCAAAAATACTCGAATTTTGTTGTTTTATACTTAATTTTAAATGATTCCCACCAACTGCCATGGCATGCTGGGTAAGGTAAACATTATGTGTAACAAAAAGCGGTGCCATATTTTCTGGTCCGAACGGACCCATTTGTGCTAAAACGCGATAAAACTTTCCATCAATTTGCGCAAGATCAACTTCTGCATCGATTTTAATCATTGGCGTTAACATCTCTTCTGTAATTGTTGCAGAAACAATTTCTTCGAATTTATCGGCAAAAGCATTTACATTATTTTCTTGCATGGTTAAACCAGCGGCAAACTTGTGCCCCCCAAATTGATCGAGCAAATGTGCACAACCACTCAAAGCTTCATATAAATCAAAACCCGCAACCGAGCGGCATGAACCGGCAACATGCCCATTAGATTTTGTAAGAACAATTGTTGGACGATAATATTTTTCTGTTAAACGAGATGCTACAATCCCGATAACACCTTTGTGCCAATTTTCGTTAAAAACTACGGTTGTTTTTCTATTAATAAGAATTTCACTATCACCAATTAATGCCAATGCTTCACGCGTGATATCTTGGTCGTACGTTTTACGCTCGGTATTTTTTGAGTTGATTTCAACACTTTGCTCTAAAGAATTTCCATCAACTTCGCAAAGCAACATAGCAACTGCATGCTTGGCATGATCGATTCTGCCAGCGGCATTAATCCGCGGCCCCAAAGTAAAAACCACATCAGTAATGGTATAATTTTCAGTTTTGCCCGAAATTTCCATCAATGCTCGTAGGCCTTCGCATGGGTTGGTGTTTAGTTTACGGATGCCGTAGTAAGCCAGAATTCTATTTTCGCCAACTACAGGGACAATATCTGCGGCAATACTAACCATAACCAGATCGAGGTATTGCAGATAACGCTCTTTTGGTAAATTATGTTTTTGGGCATAAGCCTGAACGAGTTTAAAACCTATACCGCAGCCGGCTAATTCTTTAAACGGATATTCGCAATCAGCACGTTTTGGATCTAAAACCGCAATTGCTTTTGGAATTTCATCTCCAGGTAAATGGTGATCGCAAATTATAAAATCGATGTTTAAACCGTTCGCATAATCTATCTTATCTGTTGATTTTATCCCACAATCGAGTGCTAAAATTAACGAAAAACCATGCTCGTTTGCGTAATCAATACCGGCGGTAGAAATTCCATAACCTTCTAAATATCTATCAGGAATGTAGTACTCTATGTTTTGGGTAAGTTGTGAAAAAAAACTATAGGCTAGTGCAACTGATGTAGTACCATCAACATCGTAGTCGCCATATATCAGAATTTTTTCATGGTTGCTAAGAGCTTTTTCAATTCTGTTAATGGCTAAATCCATATCCTTCATTAAAAAAGGATTATGAAGGTGATCCAAGTTTGGTCTGAAGAAATCTTTGGCTGCATCAAAATCGCATATATTTCTTTGTACCAATATTTGAGCAAGCGTTTTATCTATATTAAGTTGCTGTGCAACTGTATCAACGGTTTCAGCATTACAATCTGATGCTTTTACCCATCTTTTTTCCATTTAATTTATCTCCGAACAGTAAATATACATTATTAATAAATATGGTTAAAGCAATTCACTTCACGTAAAATGCAATGTGCTTTTTAACCAATCAATTAGGGATGATGAATGTTTAATAGTAATGATTAAATTTTACCTTTGCTAAAACTTAAAAATTAAACAACTTGCAAATTCACACCTTATTCGAAGGCACGTATTCTGTTGATGCGACAAAGAAATTTGTGCCTTTCGATTCTACAGTTCATAGTTTTAAAGATAGACCAGCATCGCTATTTATAAATGTACAACCCTTTTTAGTAGAACTTAAAAATGATTTAATATTATTTGATACTGGTTTAGGTTTTTGTGATGATCACGGCGAATTGATTTTGCATAAAAACATCCGCAATGCTGGATTTGATCCAACAGATGTGACGAAAGTTTTAATGTCGCACTTACATTACGACCATTCTGGCGGTATGATTCATAAAAATGGCGATAAAATTGAATTGAGTTTCCCTGATGCGGAATATGTAATTAATCGTGGAGAGTGGGAAACAGCTTTTAGCAGCACTTCATCTTCATACCATCCTGATATTTTCGAATATCTTCAGCGCAATGCTCAGTTAAAATTTGTAGAAGGAGATGGAAATTTGGATGATACAATTGCTTACGAATTTACTGGCGCACATTGCCCGAACCATCAGGTATTTCTATTAACCGAAGGGAATCAAAAAATATTTTTCGGTGGGGATGTTTTGCCAGAACCAGAAGAATTGGTAAAAAACTTCATTGCCAAATATGATTTTGATGGTCGCAAAGCAATGGAATTACGTAAAGCATTTGGTAAACGAGCTGCAGAAGAAAATTGGGAGTGTTTATTCTATCATGCCAAAAGTGCTGCAACGGGTTTTGTTGATGCAGTTGAAGGTGGTTTCAGAATTAGATAATTAAAGCTTCGGATAAAAATATGATTGTAAAATAAAAGCCTCAGATTAACATCCGAGGCTTTTAACGTTTAAAAATTTTATCTATTTCAGTAATTATATACCTAATAATAATCTTGCTGGGTCTTCTAATAATTGTTTAACACGTACCAAGAAACCAACCGACTCACGTCCATCAATAATTCTATGGTCGTAAGATAAAGCAACATACATCATCGGACGAATTACAACCTCACCTTTTTCGGCTACAGGGCGTTCTACAATATTGTGCATACCTAAAATCGCAGATTGGGGAGCATTGATGATAGGTGTAGACATCATTGAGCCAAACACACCACCATTTGTTATGGTAAATGTTCCACCGGTCATTTCTTCTAACGTAAGTTTGCTATCGCGAGCCTTCAATGCCAATTCTAACACGGCTTTTTCAATTTGAGCTAAAGTCATGCTTTCGGCATTACGAATAACAGGAACCACTAAACCTTTTGGAGCGGAAACTGCAATTGAAATATCAGCAAAGTTATTATAAACCAACTCCTCACCTTCTATGCGACCATTTACAGCAGGAAAATCTTTTAAAGCTTCGGTTACAGCTTTGGTAAAGAAGCTCATAAAACCTAAACCAACACCATATTTTTCTTTAAACTGATCTTTATATTTTCCGCGTAAATCCATGATAGGTTTCATGTTAACTTCGTTAAAAGTAGTTAACATTGCCGTTTCATTTTTAACAGCAACCAATCTTTTTGCTACTGTTCTGCGCAATGGCGACATTTTCTCGCGGCGTTCGTTGCGGCTTCCGGCAGGCGCTGCTTCTACTGCAGGAGCAGTTGCTTTTAGTGCTTCTGGTTTTTTACCAGCTTCTGCTTTTACAGCATCATCTTTGGTAATTCGACCGTCAACACCTGTGCCTTTTACAGCACCAGAATCAATTCCCTTTTCAGCAAGAATTTTACCAGCAGCTGGAGATGGAGTTCCTGTTGCATAACTGTCACCAGATTTTTCTGCAATTGGAGCAGCAGTTTTTTCTTCAGCAACAACTGGTTTTTCTTCAGATTTTGGTGCATCTGCTTTAGCAGGAGCTGCGCCACCATCTTCAATTTCACAAACTACTGCACCAATAGCTAAAGTATCTCCTTCGGCAGCTATCGTTTTTAAAGTCCCGGCTTTTTCTGCAGTTAATTCGAAAGTTGCCTTGTCAGATTCTAACTCAGCAATAACTTCATCCATTTCAACAACATCGCCATCTTTCTTTAACCATTGTGATAAAACAACTTCTGTTATCGACTCACCTACAGGTGGAACTTTTATCTCTAAACTCATAATGTTTAATATGTTTTTCTATGTTTTTTGGGATTGAGGATGGGGTTAAGGTTGAGACTAAGGTTAAGATTGAGGTTAAGGCTGAGGCAAAGAGCCTAAACACAATCCTAATCTAAATCCTTACCTAAAACATCATTTTAACTCATCATCAACTTATCCAAATCTTTATCTACTTATCTTAATCTCAACCTTGGTCGCAACCTCAATCTTCATCTCAGCCTCAATCTTGACCTTGATCTCAGCCTTAACCTCAACCTTAACCTCGATCTTAGCCTCGATCTCAGCCTCAACCTCGATCTCAATTAATCAGCTTCCGCCATTTTTTTTGTTGCCTTTTTTTCAGCGTTTTTAACTTCTTCTTGCTTTATCGGCACTTCTAATGCCTTTGCTAAAATATAAGCTTGCTGATTGGCATGTTGTTTTGCGAAGCCTGTTGCAGTACTGCTACTTTCTCTTCTCGAAATAACATCAATACCTTTTAAGCCAGTTTTATAAAGTTTGCGGAACAAATATGGCCATGCACCCATGTTTTCTGGCTCTTCCTGTACCCATAAAACCTCATTCGCATTTTTATATTTTTTCTTAATTGCTTCCATCTGGTCAACAGGTGTTGGATATAACTGTTCAACGCGAACAATTGCCACATGTTTAACTTTATCTGCCTGTTGTTTTTCTAGCAATTCATAGTAAATTTTACCACTACAGAATACAATTCGTGTTACATCTGCGGTTTTTACATTTACGTCGTCTATTACTTCTTTAAAACCACCTTCTGTAAATTCTTCTAACTTAGAAACACAAGCCGGATGGCGCAATAAGCTTTTAGGCGTAAAAACAATTAAAGGTTTACGGAAATCACGTTTAAATTGGCGACGTAAAACATGGAAAAAGTTTGCTGGAGTAGTACAATTTGCAACTTGCATGTTGTAATCTGCACAAAGCTCCATAAAACGCTCAATACGTGCTGATGAATGCTCAGGCCCTTGACCTTCGTAACCGTGAGGCAACAACATTACTAAACCGTTTTCTCTTTGCCACTTAGTTTCTGCACTTGCAATATATTGATCAACTACAATTTGCGCTCCGTTAAAGAAATCACCAAATTGAGCTTCCCAAATGGTTAATGCGTTTGGATTAGCCATTGCATATCCGTATTCGAAACCTAAAACACCATATTCCGATAAGTGCGAATTGTAAATATCAAATTGAGCTTGTTGGTCTGAAATGTTTGCTAATGGCACATATTCTTCTTCACTATCCTCTAAAGTTAATACAGCATGGCGATGAGAAAATGTTCCGCGTTCCACATCCTGACCACTTAATCGAACACGTTTACCTTCTGATAATAAAGTACCATAAGCCAACTGCTCGCCCATTGCCCAATCAAACACATTGGTTTCATTAACCATTTTTGTCCGTTCGCCAAATAACTTCTCAATCTTTTTGAAAAACTTTTTATTTGATGGTAGCGTAGTAATTCGTTTACCAATTTCTAATAAAGTTGATTTTTTAACCGCAGTTACTGGAGATGTTTCAAAATCTTTTGGAGTAGCCATACGCAAATCTGCCCAGGCACCACCAAATTTAACTTCGGTATTTCCGGCTACGTAATCTTTAGCTTCATTTAAACGTTCCTGCAAAATTCCACGGAAATCTTTTTCCATTTCTTTTGCTAAGCCTGCTTCTAATTTACCTTCTTTGGTTAATTGTTCAATATAAAGCTCCCTTGGATTTGGGTGTTTTTCTATTGTTTTGTATAATAATGGTTGAGTAAATTTAGGCTCATCTGCTTCATTATGCCCAAATCGGCGGTAGCACAAAATATCGATGAAAACATCGTTCTTATATTTCTGGCGATACTCCATGGCCAAATTAATTGCGTAAACCAATGCCTCAGGGTCATCACCATTTACGTGGAAAACCGGCGATAAAGTTACTTTAGCAATATCGGTACAATAAGTACTTGTACGAGCATCTTTGTAATTTGTGGTAAAACCGATTTGATTATTTATCACCAGGTGAATGGTACCACCAGTTTTATAACCTTCAAGGCCTGCCATTTGAATAACTTCATATACAATACCTTGGCCGGCAACTGATGCATCTCCATGAATCAAAATCGGGGCTAAACGACTATTATCACCACCATATTTAAAGTCGATTTTTGAACGGCTCATGCCTTCAACTACACCATCTACCGTTTCTAAGTGTGATGGATTTGGGCATAAACTCAAGTGAACACTTTTGCCAGCAGCTGTGGCAACATCTGTTGAATAGCCTAAATGATATTTTACATCACCACCAAACGGTGTATCAGGATTGTAACTTTTACCTTCAAATTCTGCAAAAATATCTTTGTAAGTTTTCTGCATGATATTAGCCAATACGTTCAAACGACCGCGATGCGCCATACCAATAACAAATTCTTGGATACCTAGTTCTGCGCCCTTTTCAATTACAGAATCTAACGCAGGAATTAAAGCCTCAGCTCCTTCTAAAGAGAAACGCTTCTGACCTAAAAATTTTGTTCCTAAGAAATTTTCGAAACTTACCGCTTCATTTAATTTTCTAAGAATTCGTTTTTTAACATCGATAGAAAAATTTGGCGTATTACGTGCACTCTCCATTTTCTGCTGAATCCAGTTCAGCACTTCTGGAGTACGTAAAAATTTATATTCTGCACCGATAGAATGTGCATAGGTTTGTTTTAAAAAGGCAACTATATCTTTCAGTTTAGCTGCACCAATGCCAATTTCAACACCCGAATTAAAAACAGTTTCCAAATCTGCATCAGATAAACCAAAGTTTGATAAATCTAATGTTGGTAAATGTTTACGTCTTTCGCGTACCGGATTGGTGTGTGTAAATAAATGACCACGGGTTCTGTAACCATCAATCAAATTTAAAACACTAACTTCTTTTAAAAATTGTTCTGGAGTTTCTGTTGTTACGGATGGAGCTTCTGAACCTCTTCCGAAATCGAAGCCTTCGAAAAACTTCTGCCAACCAAATTCAACTGATTCAGGATCTTTTTGATACGACTGATATATTGACTCTATATATTCGGCATTTGCGCCGTTAAGATAAGATAATTTATCCATTATTAACTGTTTACTATAAGCATTACAAAATTAGAATTTTACCTAATATAAACGGTAAAAAACTCGATTAAAATAAGATTTTTTAATTAGGGATTTAAAATCGCGAAAAGAATGAATTTTGAATTAGAGAATGAACTAAGGTTCAATGGATTCAATCATTCAAAACTTAATCATTCTATCTTTATCAAGACGCCCAGGTTAAAGCGTAGTTGCCTTTTGGATCGAGGCTTTTTATGTATTTATCCAGATCAAATACACTTTTAGTTTTTTGGTCGTTACCAACACCAGCCATATTTGCCCAATTGCCCCAATTGCTTGCAGGATTATAGTCTATTAATCTTTCTTCAAAATAAGATGCACCTAAAACCCAGCTAACTTCTAGGTTATTGATTAAGTACAAAGCGGCTGTCTGGCGAGCGATATTCGAGATGTATCCAGTACGATTTAGCTCATTCATCACGGCATCAACAATTGCAAAGCCGGTATTACCATTTTTCCAACTATTAAAATTTTCGTTTGTATGAACTTTATCAACTATAGGCTGGCTGCCAAATCCATCTGGCTTAAAAAATGTATTTCCATACTTTTTAAACATAAAACGGAAATAATCTCGCCAAAGCAATCCAAGCAAAATATGATTAAACACAGCCTTGGTATTGGGCATACCCTCCATTTTTTTTACTTCCCAGTACACTTTTCGTGGAGATAAACAGCCCATAGCCAACCATGCAGATAGTTTTGATGCAAGTATTAAATTTTTGGCCGATGCGGCTTCTTGCATGGCAACAATCACTTTTTGCAATGTTGTTATACCTTCTGTCTCTCCACCAGAAAATTCAAAATCAGAACGAATATCTTTTTCCTGAGGTTTTAAACCTAAATCGGTTATGGTTGGTATGTTCCCCCAATCAATAACTTCAGCAACGTTCACCCTATCAGGCGCTAAAAAGCAAGGCTTAATAATGGCATCACGCTCTACTTTCTTTTTAAACAGATTAAAAGCATCGGGAATATCCTTGATTGGAAAAGGTAAATCTTCTTTATTGTACAAGGTATGACCAATAAAATGCTTTAAATTAACACGAAGTTTCCAAAGTCCGTTTTCAACCAAATTAGAAATTTTTGTTTCCTCATCAGCCACTTCTCGGTGATGATAAACCTCATTAATTTCATACTCTTGAACCAAAGCTGGGATTATTTCTTCGGGGTTACCTTGCGCAACCAAAAGATTGCCGCCAATTTGTTTTAATGAATTTCTTAACGCTGAAACACTTTCTAAGGTAAATTGTGCCCGAATGCTTCCGGTTTTTAATGTTCCATATTTTGTTTCTACGAACAATCTTGGGTCGATAATATATACTGGTAAAATTGAATCTGATTTAGCAATAGCATCCACAAGCATTTCATTATCATGCAACCGAAGATCATTTCTAAACCAAACCAGAATTTTTTTTGACATATTTTATCGAAAAATAGCTTTAAGAACGCAGTTACAAATTTATCTTATTTTTCTTTCAGGAGCAAAAACCGGGTTAATATTTACAAATAGCCAACAATTTAATTTACCTGTTATGGAAATTGAATAAACCTTACATCATTCAGTTATATCACATAATAAGAAAAAATAATGAAAAAACTGCTATTAATTTTGCTATTTCCATTGAACCTATTTGCGCAACAACAAATTAAAACCAAAGCTACGCTCGAGCGTGTAACAGTTTATAATAACGGAGCAGAGATGAGCCATAACGGTAAAGTAAATCTTCCAGAAGGCACCTCAGAAATTGTAATCAATAACATTTCGGGCAGGGTGAATGAGAATTCGATTCAAGTAGGTGTTTCAGCAGGAGTAACGATATTATCTGTTCAGTTTAATAAAGATTTCTTAAATACAGAAGCCGCAAATCCAGAAATAAAAAAGCTTAATGATAGTTTAAAAATTGTTGCAGCTGAACTAACAAAAACCAAGAACGCGAAAACTATTGAAGAGCAAACTTTAGCGCTGCTTGATGAAAATCGCAAATCGGGCGGCACAAGTAACGGAACCAATGTTGCAGAGCTTATTAAACTTGCTGATTACTATCGAACAAAAAATACTGAAGTTCGAAATGCCATCGCAGCTCTGGTTTTAATTGAGGAAAAGCAAAACCAAAGGTTGGTAGCCTTACAGCAACAAATTAATGAATTGAGGAATAATCCAAATCAGCAATTGGGGCAACTGGTTTTGCAATTAATGGTTAAACAAAATACCGAAGCCATTTATAATCTTTCTTATGTTACACCAAATGCCCATTGGTTGGCCAGCTATGATATTAAGGCGATAAGCACTTCAAATCCACTCGGCGTTGTTTACAAAGCTGCAATAACGCAAAACACAGGCTTAGATTGGAAAAAAGTTAAACTTTCTCTATCAACAGGAAACCCAAGCTATAATATTACAGCGCCAAATTTAAATCCGTGGTTTGTATCAAGTTATCAGCAACCGATAAGAATAAGAGGAGTTGCAACCCCAACAATGGATGAATCCCAAATGCTTAATGATGTAGTTGTTGTTGGATATGGCAAAGCAAGAAAAGAAACAAAAAGTGAAGCATCTGTAAAGCCCTCCACAATTAACAATTACACTACGGTAAATGAAACCCAATTGGGTGTTACTTTCGATATTGATATTCCTTATGATGTAAATAGCGACAATAAACCCCATACAGTTGCATTTAAGGAATATGAAGTGCCGGCCAGTTATAAGTATTTTGCTGCGCCAAGAGTAAGCAACGATGCTTACTTACTTGCTGACGTAATTAATTGGGAAAAACTTAATCTTCAGGCTGGTGAAGCTAATATCATTTTCGAAGGAACTTACACAGGCAAATCATATATCAACCCGGCAAATATTCAGGATACGTTAAGCCTAAGTATGGGAAAAGACAAAAAGATTATTATTACAAAAGAGAAGCAGGAAGATTTTAGCAGCACGAAATTTATTGGTAGCAATAAAAAACAGTCTTTTACCTATTTGATAAAAATTAGAAACACAAAAAAAGATGCCGTTGAGCTAAACCTTAAAGATCAATATCCATTATCTACAGAAAGTGATATCGAAACTGAATTATTAGAAAGCAGCGGTGCCGAAGTAAATAAAGAAACTGGCATGCTTACATGGAAATTGAAAATTGCACCAAACGAAACTAAAATAATAAAACTAAGCTATAGCGTAAAAGCACCTAAAAACAGAGTATTGGCCGGGCTTTAAAATTAAATGGAGGATGGAGGTATGGAAGATGTAAAATGGAGAGATGGGTAATGGAAATATCATAAGCCGCTTTAACCCTATACCTTTAACCTTACACCATTTACCTTACACCTTAAACCTTTTACCTTACACACCTTTAATAAAAACCCTTTTGTACCTTTGGTGTTTCTAAAACATGGCACAGAAAATTCTTATAACAGGAGCAACAGGTTTAGTAGGTTCGGCACTTAAAACAAAGCTTTTAGGCATGGGCTATCAGGTAAATACATTATCCCGAAAGCCTGAAGGTGAAAACACCTATCGCTGGGATGTAAAAAAACAAGAAATTGATGCAGCTTGCTTAAATGGAGTAGATGCAATTATTCACCTAGCAGGAGAACCGGTTGCAGACAAAAAATGGACTGACGAACGCAAAAAAGAAATTATTGATAGTCGCGTAAAATCAACTGAACTACTGCTCCGAACAGTAAAAGAATCTCAAAGCCATAATATTAAAACGTTTATTTCTGCTTCGGCGGTAGGTTATTACGGAGATTGCGGCGATGAAATTTTATCTGAAGAAAGTCCCAATGGAATAGGTTTCTTGGCAGACTGCTGTAAACTTTGGGAACAATCGGTAAATGAAGCAAAAAAATTAGGCTTGCGGGTGGTTAAACTTCGTACCGGAATTGCCCTAAGTAAAGATGGCGGTGCATTACCTCAATTGGATATGCCAGTACGGTTATTTGCTGGCGCATCAATTGGAACAGGTAAACAGTGGACACCCTGGATACATAATGATGATTTGGTGAACATGTACGTAGCTGCATTAGAAAACATAAATATGGATGGTAATTACAATGCCTGTGCTCCATTTCCAGTTACCAATATAGCACTAACCAAAGCCATTGCAAAGGAGCTTCATCGACCATTTTGGCCAATTAAAGTACCTAAAGCTGCGTTAGATTTATTACTTGGAGAACGTGTTGTCGCCGTATTAATGAGCAGCAATACTTCCGCTCAAAAACTACTAGATTCGGGATTTAAATTTAAATTTACACGAGTAGAAGAAGCTTTGGCAGATATTTACAGCAAGTAAGTTTAAATTCATAAGTACAATCAAAATCATCAAATTTCTTAGTTAAATTTAGCTCAACAAAAATC
Organism: Pedobacter jejuensis; assembly: GCF_003725795.1. Taxonomy (GTDB): domain Bacteria; phylum Bacteroidota; class Bacteroidia; order Sphingobacteriales; family Sphingobacteriaceae; genus Pedobacter; species Pedobacter jejuensis. The sequence goes on from NZ_RBEE01000009.1 coordinate 52,747, forward strand.
TTTTATTGAAATATGGGAAGTGAACATTCAGATTCAGGTGTTAAAAGTATAGAAAAAGAAAAATCATCATCTGATAATTCTGGCATAAGTATATTATGGTTTCGCCGCGATTTACGTTTGGAAGATAATGCGGCTTTGTACCATGCATTGAAAAGTAATTACCCTGTTTTGCCCTTATTCATCTTCGATAAAAACATTTTAGATAAATTGCCAAAAACTGATGCCAGGGTTACTTTTATTTACGATACCATTAGCAATATAAAACAAGAATTACAATCTGCAGGTTCTGATTTATTGATCAAATATGGGAAACCAGAGGAAGTTTGGCCAGAGGTTTTGAAGACTTATGAGGTTAAGGAAGTGTATACCAATCATGACTATGAACCTTATGCCCGCGAGCGTGATGATAATATGGTTGAATTTCTAACCAGTGAAAAAATCGCTTTTAAAACGTTTAAAGACCAAGTTATTTTTGAAAAAGGCGAAATTTTAAAAGCCGATAAAACGCCCTACACGGTTTTCACTCCATTTTACAAACAGTGGCAGGCTAAGCTTAATGATTTCTACACGAAACCTTACCCTACAAAAAAATATTTCAAAAACCTTTTTCAAACTAAGAGTCTCCCTTTACCAACTTTAATGGAAATGGGGTTTGAAAGAAGTGAACTAGAATTTCCTAAACTAAATTATAAAAACAAACTTGCTCACTATGCAAAAGAGCGTGATTATCCTGCTTTAGATAGTACTACGCGGATAGGTTTACATCTACGGTTTGGCACTTTAAGCATTAGAAAAGCTGCACAAGATGCAATTGATGCCAAATCAACTGTTTGGCTATCTGAGCTAGCATGGAGAGAATTTTATATGATGATAATCTGGCATTTCCCATACGCTGCAACTGACTCCTTTAAGAAACAATACGATAAAATTAAGTGGCGTAATGATGAAAAAGAATTTAAAGCCTGGTGCGAAGGCAACACAGGTTACCCATTGGTAGATGCTGGCATGCGACAATTAAATGAAACCGGCTGGATGCATAATCGCGTACGAATGGTTGTAGCAAGTTTTTTATCTAAACATTTATTAATTGATTGGCGTTGGGGTGAAGCTTATTTTGCTGAGAAGCTTTTGGATTATGAAATGGCTAGCAATGTTGGCGGATGGCAATGGGCCGCAGGTTCAGGAAATGACGCTGCACCATATTTCAGGGTTTTTAATCCAGAGTTGCAAATGAAACGCTTCGACCCAAAATTTGAATACATTAAAAAATGGGTACCAGAATTTGGCACAAAAAAATATGCCCAACCAATGGTTGAGCATACATTCGCACGCGAAAGAGTGCTTAAAGTTTTTAAAGAAGCGTTATCTTAATTTGTAACGCTTACAATTTCAATATCAAAATCTAGTGCCGTACCATTAGCTAAATCAGAAGGCAAAATCAATCGCATCTTGCCTCCAGCTGTTAACTTACCAGGTATTACTGATTGCCAGCCTTTGTATAAAGTGCTTAAAATGCCACTAAAAGCACTATCAGTAGAAGTTTGCAATACTGTACCATCCAAATATCTAACCGTATAATTTGCTACAATTGTCGAATTAGTGGTGATTACATCGGTTCCAGTCCCAGGCGTAGAGATGCTGTATCTAGCACGAGATGGATCTTTAATTACTGTTAAATTTTTACTGGCAACAAACTTGTTGATTTCAAATTCGTCAACTTCATGTTTTTTTGTGAAGTTATAGATCCCCAACTCAACTAAAATATTTTCATTTGAACCAACATTGATTGCAGCTAAACCGTTTTTACCAAAGGCTAAGTTTGAAGGCATAATCAATCTTGCTGTGCCACCTCTTTTTAGCATAGATAATACTTCTCTAACGGGTGTAAAAAGATAACTTGTACCAATTGTAAACCTATCGGTATAACCTAAAAAAGTTCCAGGAATCATCAAATCCGATGTTTGATTCACAACGGTACCATTTAATAATTTAAAACTATAAGAGTAATAAACAGAGTCAGAATTTTTAATCACATCTCCGGTACCTGGTGTTATCACGTTATAATAGTAGCCGGTAGAAGCTTTGGTCATGCTTAAATTGTTGCTCTTGATATAGCTTTGAATTGCATTGTCATCAACAGTCTGAATAGAGTCGTATTCTTTTTTGCAAGATGAAAATAGCATTGTAGCCAATACGACAGTAAGCAGGCTTAATTTTGTAAAATTCTTCATTAATTATTGTACGTTTATTAATTGTATCGTAAAATCTAGAACCGAATTTGCAGGTACCGGTCCTGTAGCTTGGCTCCCATATGCTAAATCTGATGGTATAATTAGCCTAATTTCTCCACCTTTTTGAATTAGAGGAATACCGATCCTCCAGCCTTCAATCAATTGATTCAACTGAAATGTATTTTCAACATTGTTCCCATTATCTATCACCGTTCCATTTAATAATCTGCCTTCGTACTTGATGGTAATTTTTGTGTTGGATGGATAAGCGAAAGAACCTGTTCCTGGTTTTATAATTTGATAATATAAACCTGATGGATGTTTAACCGCAGTAATATTATTTTTTTGTATAAAAGAAGTGATTTGTTTATCTGCATCTTCGTCCTTTTTGCAAGATGTAAGCCCTGTAGCAACAAATAGAATGCTAAAGCAAATAAATTTTATAAATTTATTACCCATTTTAATTGGCAATGTTGTTTAGTGTAACAGTAAAATCAAGTATAGCATTGGCAGGTACGGCACCTTGTCCTAAATTGCCGTAACCAAAATAAGATGGCACAAAAAATCTAATTTGGCCGCCTTTTTGGATTTTCGGCATAGCTATTTGCCATCCAGGTATTAAAGTACCCAAAGGAAATGTTCGTGGCGTACCACTTGAAGAATCGAACACGGTACCGTTGAGCAGTTTTCCTGAATAATCAACTGTTATGTCACTTGTGGCGGTGTACACGTAAGTACCGGTGCCTGGGGCAATAATTTGATAAAACACACCTGTATTTTCGTCTTTCAGTACGGAAATACTATTCGATTTTACAAATGCCCGGATTGCAGTAGTATCTGCCTTAAATTGAGGAATTGGATCATAAACCTCACCAACATCTACTTTTTTACAGGCAGCAAAGCATCCCACAATACAAAACAACAATAAATAGTGCTTAATCTTAACCATAGTTTGCAAAAATAAGCTTTTAATACGGTTGCTACAATTTTTAACCAAATTTAACAAATAGAGAAGCAAATAGACCAAAGCTGAAAGTCAAAAGTAGATATTTGCAAAAATTAAAGGGATTTTATTCCTTTTAAGTTTGTATCCGGTTTCAGTCTTTCTGCTTTGACCTTTAGGCTTTAGGCTTTAGGCTTTAGGCTTTAGGCTTTAGGCTTTAGGCTTTAGGCTTTAGGCTTTAGGCTTTAGGGTAAATCAATAAAAAGCAAAAAGGTTTAAGGTTTAGGCATTTCCACACCCAAACCATAAACCTTCTACCTTAAACCTTTAAGCCTAAAAAATATACTTGTTCGCTTCAATAAGTTGTTGAGCAACTCTTTGGCGAGCATCTTTAACATTAAATGGCTCTACCTTTGTGAAACGGCGCAAGCCAACCAACATCATGCGTTGTTCATCGCCTTCAGCAAATGCCCAAAGCGCTTCTTTACCAGCTTTAGCAATCCCATCAACAGCTTCTACCATATAAATTTTTAATAAATCCAGCTGACCAGCACAAGCTGCTTCGCCTCGAGTGCTCACTAATTTTTCGGTTCTCAGTAAAGCAGATTCAAGCACGTAAACATAACCTGCCATGTCGGCAATGTTCATTAGAATTTCTTGTTCTTTACTTAGCGTCATCATCAATTTTTGAACTGCAGCACCCGCTACCATTAAAGTTGCTTTTTTAAGGTTGGCTAAAACTTTTTTCTCTGCTGCAAATAACGTGGTATCTTCTTCGCCAAAATCAGGGATGCTCATTAATTCTGCAGCTACTGCAGTTGCTGGTCCCATTAAGTCTAGTTCACCTTTCATGGCACGTTTCAACATCATGTCGACTGTTAGTAAGCGGTTAATTTCATTTGTTCCTTCGAAAATACGATTGATACGGGCATCGCGGTAAGCCCTATCCATTGGTGCATCGGCACTAAAACCCATACCACCATAAATTTGAACACCTTCATCAACGGTGTAATCCAAAGCCTCAGAACCCCAAACTTTTAAAATCGCACACTCTACGGCAAATTGTTCCACCGATTTTAATCTGGCTTTTCCAGATTCCATTCCACCAGCAACTAAGGCATCGTAAGTATCATCAATGTTTTGTCCGGCTCTGTAATTTGCGGCATCAACAGCATATAATTTCGATGCAATCTCTGCAATTTTAAAACGAATGGCGCCATATTTCGAAATCGGGCGACCGAACTGAATTCTTTCATTCGAATAATTTATTGCTGTATTTAGTGTTGCTTTTGATGCACCAATTGCCGCAGCAGATAATTTAATACGACCAATATTCAAAATATTTACTGCGATTTTGAAACCATTTTCTCTTTCGCTCAACATGTTTTCAACCGGAACTTCACAATCATTAAAGAAAACCTGGCGAGTTGATGAACCTTTGATACCCATTTTATGTTCTTCGGGATTCATGGTAATGCCACCGAAATCTTTCTCTACAATAAAAGCAGTTAAGTTTTTATCATCATCAATTTTTGCAAAAACAATAAAGATATCTGCAAAACCACCGTTGGTAATCCACATTTTTTGTCCGGTGATGATGTAGTGTTTTCCATCAGCACTTAAAACTGCTTTGGTTTTTCCAGAGTTTGCATCCGAGCCAGAGTTTGGCTCCGTTAAGCAATACGCTGCTTTCCATTCTCCAGAACCTAATTTAGGAATGTATTTGGCTTTTTGCTCCTCATTTCCATAATAAAGGATTGGTAAAGTGCCAATTCCGGTATGTGCAGAAAGTGCTACCGCAAACGAATGACCAGCACCAACCACATCTGCAACCAGCATAGATGTATTAAAGTTTTTACCGAAACCTCCGTATTCCTCAGGAACAGAAACGCCAAGAATACCCAGTTCACCAGCTTTGGTTAAAAGCGTTGGCATTAATTCGGGGTCTTCCTGCTTATCAATTTTATCTAAATTTGGGTAAACTTCCGAAGCCAAAAAATCACGACAAGTTTGCGCAATCATTTGTTGCTCTTCATCAAATTCTTCAGGGATAAATACGTCCTGATAAACGGTTTCTTTGATTAAAAATTCACCGCCTTTAATTGTTTTTTTTTCTGTTGTTTCCATTGTTATGAGATTTGAGAAATGAGATTTGAGACCTGCTCAAATTCAAATCATAATAATTTTATTTTACGTCCTACATTGCCAACTCGTCATGCTAAATTCATTTCAGCATCTTTTTCGTATTAAGACCCAGAACTAATTCAGGGAGACGGCCGTTCGCGATACTTGCATAATACGGGCGTCATTGCGAGGCACGAAGCAATCCTACAACTATCGCTATTACAAACCCAAAGCATTAAGATTGCTTCGTGCCTCGCAATGACGATGAGGCGAACAATTGCCTTACAACAACTCAAAAATCCCTGCTGCACCCTGGCCAGTACCAACACACATCGTTACCATACCGTATTTTTTATTTTGTCTTTTCAGTTCATTTATCATTTGTACAGAAAGTTTTGCTCCCGTACACCCAAGTGGATGACCTAAAGCAATTGCTCCACCATTTACGTTAATGATGTCTGGATTTAAATCTAGTGTTCTGATAATCGCTAAAGATTGTGATGCAAAAGCCTCATTCAATTCAATTAAATCAATATCATCTTGTTTTAAACCCGCTTGTTTTAATGCTTTTGGTATTGCTTCAATCGGGCCAATACCCATAATTCTTGGCGGAACACCAGCTACGCCATAACTTACTAATCGTGCAATTGGCTCTACATTTAGTTCTTTCATTTTCCTTTCAGAAACGACTAAAACAAATGCCGCACCATCAGATGTTTGCGATGAATTACCAGCAGTTACACTTCCAACAGCATCAAAAACAGGTTTTAATTTTGCCAGTTTCTCTAAAGTCGTATCTGCACGAGGGCCTTCATCCGTATCCACTACGTAAGAACGCGTTTTCTTTTTTAGGTTTTCATCCAGATAGTTTTCATTTACAGTAATTGGCAAAACGCCATCTTTCAAATGACCGTTTTTTATAGCATGAATGGCTTTTTCATGAGATTTTAAAGAGAATGCATCCTGGTCTTCGCGACTTACATTGTATTCTTTCGCAACTGCCTCGGCTGTTAAACCCATTCCCCAATACCAGTCCGGATTATTTTTAGCGACCTCAGCATTTGGAACTAATTTCCATCCACCAAATGGCATTCCACTCATTACTTCCACACCACCTGCGATGATACAATCGGCCATTCCAGCTTTAATTTTAGCCACCGCCGTGGCGATAGTGTCTAAACCTGATGCACAATAACGATTTACCGTAACACCCGGAACTTTATCAGTATCCAAGCCCATCAGCGAAATCATACGGGCAATATTTAAACCCTGCTCCGCTTCTGGTGTAGCATTACCCACAATTACATCATCAATTTGTTCTTTATCTAAATTCGGAACCGACGCCACCAATGCTCTAATCACTTCCGCGGCCAAATCATCAGCTCTTGTAAAACGAAATACGCCTCGGGGTGCTTTACCCACTGCAGTACGATATCCGGCTATAATATATGCTTCCATTTTTTTGAGATTTGAGATGTGAGATTTGAGATGTGAGATGTGAGACTGGCTAACACTCAAAAAACAAACCTTATTTTTTTTGAGATGTAAGATGTGAGACATTAGATTTAAGACAAATTGCCTATTCTAATATCTAGCATCTCACATCTTTTTATCATTAATTTTCTTTTCCAACATTTGCTGAAAACCGTAAGTCATTTTTTGTAGTTCATTAATTTGCATCAATAGTGGACTTAATGATTCGGTATCCAACATTTCTAACTTATTAGCAATCACAAGCTGAGTTTGTAATTCGTAAGATGAGCCATTTGCAATACCTAAAAAATTATTAAATTCTTTAAAAGAATTTCTTCCAGCACCTTCTGCAATATTAGATGGAATTGAGACAGCCGCCCTACGAGATTGACTAATTAATCCAAAACGTTCATCAGATGGAAAACTTGCTGTTACTTTGCAAACATCAACTGTTAAGTTGATTGCTTTGGTCCAAATTTTCAGTTCATTTAACTTGTTCATCATTTTTTCTTTAAACGTTTTGCTTCTCGTATCTCATATCTAGCTTCTCATATCTACTTTCTAATTTCTCAACGGTTTACCTTTTGTTATGATGCTTTGAATTCGCTCCAAACTTTTTCTTTCTCCTGCCAGTGATAAAAATGCTTCTCTTTCTAAATCCAATAAGTATTGTTCGCTTACTTCTGTTGGGGCAGATAAATCTCCCCCACACATTACGTAACCTAATTTTTCAGAGATTTTTTTATCGTGTTCGGAAATGAAATGGCCAGCATACATGCTATTTGCACCTGCGTAAACAATTCCTAAACCTTGTTTACCCAACACTTTTATATCAGTACGTTGAACAGGTTTAGTGTAACCTGCATCAGCCAATTCTAAGGCTTTCGCTTTCGCATCGGCCAATAAACGGTTCCGATTCATCGAAATCGAGAATTTATCTTTTTGCAGATAACCCAATTCATAAGCTTCATAACCTGAGGTAGAAACTTTCGCCATTCCGATGGTTAAGAAACGATCCTTTAATGCGTTTTGAACAATTTGGTCATCTTTAAATTCATCGGAAGCACGTAAAGCAAATTCTTTTGTTCCGCCACCACCAGGGATAACACCAACACCAAACTCCACCAAACCCATATAGGTTTCGGCCGACAGTTGAACGTGGTCGGCATGTAAACTAAATTCGCAACCGCCTCCCAATGTTAAATTATGCGGCGCCACCACAACTGGAATAGAAGAATAACGTATCCGCATAGAAGTATTCTGAAACATGCGAATTGCCGTGTTTAATTCGTCCCACTCCTGCTCCACTGCCATCATAAAAATCATTCCCACATTTGCACCAGCAGAAAAATTTGCACCATCGTTACCGATAACCAAACCGCGGTAATCCTTTTCGGCCATATCAATAGCTTTATTGATGCCAGAAATTACATCGCCACCAATGGTATTCATTTTGGTATGGAATTCTACATTTAAAATGCCATCACCTAAATCAATAATCGAAACACCAGAATTTTTCCAAAGGGTTTTATCTTCTCGGATGTTATCTAAAATGATGAACTCATCTGTTCCTGGTAGGGCTTTATAAGTTTTTGTAGGGATGTCATAATACTTTTTAACGCCACCTTCAACCTTATAAAATGAATTATTTCCGGCATCGAGCATTTCGTGAACCCAAGCCGCAGCTTTGTTTCCATATTGCTCCATTCCTTCAATTGCCTCTTTCACACCGACAGCATCCCAAAGCTCAAACGGACCTAACTCCCAACCGAAACCTGCTCTCATGGCATCATCAATACGATACAATTCATCAGAAATTTCTGGAAATCTCTCTGAGACATATTCGAACAATCCGAAAGAAGAATGACGGAATAATTCGCCTGCTTTATCCTTTCCTTTAGCAAAAATCTTCATGCGTTCGCGAAGATTCTCAACCGGCTTAGTCATTTCTAAAGTGGCCGATTTTACCTTTTGCTGTGGTTTGTATTCTAAGGTTTTTAAATCCAGCGCCAGAATTTCTGTTTTACCTTCAGCAGTTTTTGTTTTTTTATAGAAACCCTGTTTGGTTTTATCACCAAGCCATTTTTGTTCCTCCATCTTTTTAACATAATCAGGAAGTTTAAATAACTCGTGTGCTTTATCTTCAGGGCAATTGTCGTAAAGTCCTTTAGCAACTTTAATCATGGTATCTAAACCAACCACATCCGAAGTTCGGAAAGTAGCCGATTTCGGTCTGCCTAAAGCCGGACCAGTAAACTTATCTACTTCCTCAACTGTTAAATCCAGTTTTTCTACCAGATGCAATAAGGCCATGATGGAATACACGCCGACGCGGTTTGCAATAAAGGCTGGTGTATCCTTACATAAAACGGTGGTTTTACCTAAAAACTTATCGCCATAATGCATCAAGAAATCAACGATTTCTGGTTTTGTGTGTGGCGTTGGAATAACCTCCAATAATTTTAAATAGCGAGGCGGATTGAAGAAATGCGTTCCACAGAAATGTGCTTTAAAATCTTCGCTTCTACCCTCGGCCATTAAATGAATTGGGATGCCGGAAGTATTGGAAGTAATCAGCGTACCTGGTTTGCGGAATTGCTCCACTTGTTCAAAAACCTTTTTCTTAATATCCAGATTTTCAACAACAACTTCTATCACCCAATCAAAACCAGCAATTTTCGACATATCATCATCGAAATTCCCTGTTTTGATTTTATTTAATGCTTTTTTAGAATAAACCGGAGATGGATTGGTTTTAACAGCCGTTTGCAAAGCTGTATTTACAATTCGGTTTTTAACAGTTGGGTTATCTAACGTTAATCCTTTTGCTTGCTCCTCTGGGGCCAGTTCTTTGGGGGCAATATCTAAAAGCAAAACCTCCACACCAATGTTGGCGAAGTGGCATGCAATACGCGAACCCATAATACCTGAGCCTAAAACAGCAACCTTATTAATGCTTTGTTTTGTCATAATATTTGTTAATCAACAGTATATGCTACAGTAATATCGTTTAATTTAATTAGCAAATTAATGAATGTATCTTTCTCTTTTTTCGTAAAGTGTTCATCAAGATATTCATTAAATTTTCGCACAACACCTTTAGCCAAATGTTTCTTCTCTTTGCCAAAATCAGTTAAAAAAACTTTTACAGAACGTTTATCACCTATCGAGGTTTCACGATAAATTAAGTTGGCATCTTCCATGTTATTTAACATCCGTGATAAACTGGTTGCCTTTACGCCCAGCAGCGCCGCTAAATTAGATACGGCAGTACCTTCATCATCATTAATATTGATAAGCATATAACCAATGGCTTGGGTAATTCCAAAACTGGATGCCATTTGATTGTACTTGTTAAACATATTTTGCCAGGCAAACTTAACGTGGTAATCTAATGTTTGTTGTTGTTTCATTTGGTTAATTTATTATGCTTGCATAACAAAGCTAATAAATGTATTTTGTTAATGCAATAGTAAAATGAAGAATTTTGTTAAAAGATTCTTAATATTGATTAACACAATAGCTACCTATGAAATACCACAAATCATCCCTGATTATTATTCTTCTAATTTTGTTAAATAACGCTGCTAAAGCTCAAGTGACGTATTTCGGAGAAGAGGTATCTGCTAATGGTAAGTTAGAAATCTTTAAGAATACCACAACCCTATTTACATTACAGTATTCAAATTATGCAGAAAAAGAAAAATTTGATGAGGTGATAAAAAAAACATGGACTATAACGCCCTATAAAATAATTAAGCCCGAAGATTTAGCTAAATACGATACGTTAAAAAATTATTCTTTCTTTTATTTTGATGCCTTTGTTGATAACGTAGATACCATAACCAATACTAATGTAATTTATGGATTAAAACTTATTACACCAGGTATAACAGCGAAGGAAAAAAAGGAAGATATTTTGGCTTACGTAACTTTATTTTCTGATGTGTACACCAATTTAATAGTTAAAGAACAAGGTACAAAGTCTAATAATAGAAAAGGATTAAAGGCTAAATTATTAAACAACCTCTATAACAATTCTAGATTTTTGAATTTTTCACCTGGTTTTTTGGCGGGTTATTTAAAGCAGATAAACGATGGATTGACATTGAAACAAAGTCGTTCTATAGATTACCAGTTTTACAATAAAGTTCGCCTGCCTGATTTAGCAAAAGAAACGCTTTATGTTCCTGAATATGTTAGAGAGATTTTTTCTTCTCAGCCACCTAAAATAGAAACACCAACAACTATTCAAGAACCGTATAGCTACAAACTTAAATTTATTTCCAATTCGGAACTGGATAGTTTGGTATTAAATGACAATGTTGCAATAAAGTACCTGATTTACACTCAGCGCTCTTTTGATAAAATCATCAGCATTTATGATAGCAAAGATGACAGGATTATTTATCAACGTTTTTACTTTCAAAATCCTGTATTTGAAATGAGTGATTTAAATAACATTAAAGAGGTTGTACAATCGTTAAAGTAAATAAGGATTGATTATTTTATCACAATTAGGAGTTTTAGAATAATTATCACAATCAGACTTACCCTGATATGATAACCTGAACTCGATTCTTAACCTTAAGCAGCTTACTATTTTATAGGTATATCGCTTGCATACGTCTTGCTGAACTTATTTCAGCATCCTTCCTGCAATAAAAGACCCTGAAATAAATTCAAGGTGACGTTTAAAAAAACAGCCTATTAATATTTTGAAGGATAATTAATAATCGAACTTAACCTGATATTATAGAGAATGTATATGACAAACTATTTGAGATAGCGTTTCGAAAGTCTCAAGTTGACAAAGCATCAATAGTCATATAAAGTTTACTGTTGTAAAGAAATAATTTCGCAGCCGAAACAAAAAAGGCTCCCGATTTGCATCGGGAGCCTTTGATTATCTATTTGAAATCTACTAGTAAATTGTAAACTCTACACGACGGTTTTGTTGACGACCAGCAGCAGTTTTATTAGTTGCAATTGGTTGACCCATTCCGTAACCTGTAGCTTCTATACGAGATGCATTAGCACCTTGAGAAACTAAATAAGCTTTTACTGATTCTGCTCTTTCTTTCGATAAACGTAAGTTTAAAGCTTTAGAACCTGTATTATCTGTGTGACCAGCTAATTTTAAGCTAAAGTTTTTCTCTACTAATAAAGCAGCAACTCTGTTTAATGATGCATAAGATTTAGAACGGATTGTAGCTTTACCTAAATCAAATTCTAAGTTTTTAATTGCGTCTTTAACAACAGCACGGTCAGCTTCAGTAACAATTACTTTTTCAGTAACTTGTGGAGCAGGAACTTTTAAAGGACAACCAGCACCATCAACTACAACACCAGATGGAGTACCTGGGCATTTATCTAATTTATCAGCAACACCATCACCATCAGCATCAGCTAATAAGTTGTTTAAATCTGAACGCAATCTAGCATTTTCAGCTTTTTGAGCATCTAAATCAGATTTCAATGCATTTGCAGTATTTTTAGCAGCTAAAGCTTCATCGTAAGTTGCAGCAACCGGGTTGTGGAACGCTAATTGTTTTCCTTTACCAATTGCAAACTCTAAACCAGCATAAGCATAGTTATATTTATCATTTCCACCTCTGTAGTAACCATCTAAGTTGTCACCATCAACAAAGTTGACAGTCCAACCTAAATCAAAGTTAACAGCATCAGAGATTTTGAATTTAGCACCTAAACCAACAGGAATAATTAATTCGCTAATTGTTTTATCGCCAGCATATAAACTTGTACCAGCAGCAGTAGTAATAGTTGGTTTATAACCAGCTAAACCAGCACCAGCAGAAGCATAAAGTTGTAAAGCATTTTCTTTTTTAAACATGTCGATGTTAAACATATTCACAGCAGCACTTAAAGTACCCGAATATTGTAATTGAGTATCGAATGAACGAACTGGCGAATTGTTTACAAAACCACTTTCGTAAGCTTCGGTATTATCACCTTTTAATTTACCTCTAACTCCATCTAAACGAAGAGAGAAATAATTAGTAAATTGTTTTTTGATGTATAAGCCGTAACCGAAACTTGTTTTGTTGTTACTGAAGTCGTTTTTGCCACCTAGTGGTGATAGTGGAGTAAGTGCACCTGCATTAACACCAATCGACCATGTTCTGAATTGAGTTGTTGATGCTACAGGTTCCTGAGCCATCGCTGCAGTACCAGCGAATAATCCGGCTAAAACTACCGGTAGAGATTTAAATAAATTTGATTTCATGTTTTTTAAGTTTAACGTTAACAAGCGTTGTCGTGCTTGTAACAATCATTATACCAAAAACATTTATTCTTAAAAATACTTTTTCACATATAAACATTAGTATCCTATTGCTTTATCATCTCCACGAGGATCAGCACCACCTTGATAAGTTCCACATTTTGTTCTTAAGATGGCATCTACACGCCCGATTGCGCCACGAGGTACTATTTTATAACCCTTAACCCTCAGTTTTTCAGCAGTTAAACTATCTAAAGCTTCCTTTTCTACTGAAACTTCATCAGGTAACCATTGGTGGTGGAATTTTTTAGCTGCCACTGCAGATTGCATTGGCATATCAAAATCTATAACATTTATGATGGTTTGAAAAACAGACGTTATAATGGTAGAGCCTCCAGGAGTGCCTACAACTAAGAACAATTTCCCATCCTTTTCTACAATGGTTGGTGTCATGGAACTTAACATTCGCTTGTTGGGTGCAATAGCATTAGCCTCACCACCTACCAATCCATACATATTAGGCGAACCAGGTTTAACTGAAAAATCGTCCATTTCATTATTCAAAAGAAAGCCACCGCCTTTAACGGCAACTAAAGAACCATACGAACCGTTTAATGTTGTGGTGATGGAAACTGCATTCCCTTCTCTATCAACAATAGAAAAATGAGTGGTTTCTTCATGTTCTTTGCCTTTAACTTCGCCCGCTAGCACAGCTGAACTCGGTGTTGCTGCAGCCCAATTAAAGGTTGACATTCTGTTTTTATTGTAAGAAGCTGCCAAAAGTTCATTTCTAGGGACTGAATAAAAATCAGGGTCACCTAAATGTGTTGCTCTATCCGCATAAACTCTTCTTTCGGCTTCAACTATTAATTGAACGGTAGAATCAGCATTATGTCCCCACCTTTTTAGTGGATAAGGCTCAACAGATTGCAATAGTTGAACCAGGGCAATTCCACCGCTTGAAGTAGGTGGCATGGTTATGATTTTGTAGCCGCGGTATGATCCAATAATAGGTGTACGCCAAACAGAATGATAATTTTGCAAATCTGCCTTCGTAATCAAACCTTTGCCACTTTGCATTTCGGCAACAATAGAATCTGCAACTGCACCATCGTAAAAGCCAGCTCTTCCATTCTTTTGAATCGGCTTTAAAGTGTTTGCCAGCTCGTTTTGTACTAATAAATCATTTTCCTTCCAGGTGCTCTCTAAATTTATAAATGCTGTTCCCTTAGGATTATATTTCATGAATTCTCTGTGCAAACCATTTAATTCAGATGATTGTCTTTTGGTAATTTTGAATCCATTCTGGGCTAAATCAATCGCAGGCTGAACAACCTGTGCCCAACTTAACTTGCCATATTTTTTGTGCGCTTCAACCATTCCATCAACAGTTCCTGGCACACCAACAGCCAATTGACCATATAAACTTTTAGCAATTATGGGATTTCCGACAGAGTCTAAGTACATATCTCTGCTTGCAGATGCCGCCGCTTTCTCTCTAAAATCTAATGTATTGGTTTCTCCATTTGATGAACGGTAAACCATAAAACCACCGCCACCGATATTACCCGCGTTCGGATAAACTACTGCTAATGCAAACTGAACAGCAACTGCTGCATCAACCGCATTACCGCCCTTCTTTAAAATTTCTACACCAACTTCTGATGCTTCCGGATGGGCAGAAACCACCATCCCATTTTTAAATTCACCACTATTATTTTTACCTAACTGACCAGTAACACATCCTGATGATAAAACTATGGCCAACAAATAACCTAATAAGGATGTATTAATTTGGTGCTTTATAGTCTTCTGCATCTTTATAAATTTTTTCAATTATACTACTGTTTTTTTCAGTTATTACTTTTCTTTTCAAACTTAATTTTGGTGTAAGCTCTCCCCCATCAATACTCCATTCTTTAGGTAAAAGCGCAAATCTTTTAACCTGTTCCCACTTACCAAAACCTATACCTAAGGCTTCTATAACTTCATTATATTTTACTAAAACCTGCTCGTTCTTAATTATTTCCTGGTTGCTTGTGTATGTGATACCCTTTTTAGCAGACCATGTTTTAAGCGTTTCAAAATTAGGCACAATTAACGCAGCTGGAAACTTTTTATTTTCACCCAACACCATTATCTGCTCGATAAAAATAGACTCTTTATACTTATTTTCCAGCATTTGTGGCGCAATGTACTTTCCGCCTGCTGTTTTAAACATTTCTTTCTTTCTATCGGTAATGCGTAAAAAGCGACCATCAACCAGTTCGCCAATATCTCCTGTATAAAACCAGCCATCACCATCAATTGCTTCTGCAGTTAAATCCGGGCGGTTATAATATCCTTTCATAACCTGGTGCCCACGAGTTAAAACTTCCCCATCTTGAGCAATTTTTACCTCAACTCCTTTAATAACTTCCCCGACCGAGCCGAACATAGTACCACCAAAATGGTTTACTGTAATTACCGGAGAAGTTTCTGTTAAGCCATAACCCTCAAAAACAGGCATTCCAGCAGCCCAAAAAATTCTTGCTAGCCGTGGGTTTAGTGCTGCACCACCAGATACTATAACAATAATTTCGCCACCTAACGCTTCCTGCCATTTTTTAAAAACCAGTTTGCGAGCTATCTTAAGTTGAAAATTGTACCATGCACTCGCATCGGTGGTATATTTCTCGGCCAAAGCAACCGACCAAAAGAAAATTCCCTTTTTTATGCCTGTTAGCGCCTTTCCTTTTTCCATTATTTTGTCATACACTTTTTCGAGTAAACGCGGAACTGTAGAAAAAGAATTTGGTTTTACCTGTTGAATATCGGCTACAATGGTTTCCATACTTTCTGCATAGTAAACCGACGTTCGGTTATACAGGTACAGATAAATAATCATACGCTCGAAAATATGAGATAGCGGCAGGAAACTCAATCCTTTCTTAACACCTTCAGGCATAACTACAGATGAGTTTGTAAAATTTGCTACTAAGTTATTATGTGTAAGCATAACACCCTTTGGTGTGCCGGTCGTACCCGATGTATAAATTATGGTTAAGATATCTTCGGGTTCAATTTTATTGCGGTACTCATCAAGGTTAATGTCTTGATTTGCTTGTCCATCTGCAATTAACAATTTCCAGCTATCAGCACCGGTAACTTCGTCAAAAGTGTATATTTTTATCTCCGGATTTACAGCATCAACATTCGGTTTTACCTTTTTATATAATTCTTCGTCAGCAACAAAAATTACAGAAATTTCTGCATCCTTTAATATAAATTGTATGTCGTGGTCGGCAAGTGTAGGGTAAAGAGGAATTTGATAAGCACCCAATTGATTTGCTGCGAAATCGGCCATGTTCCATTCAGGTCGATTATGAGACATCACCGCAACCCGACCAGCTTTGCCTATTCCAATTCTTATTAAGCCGCGACTAATATTATCTACAGTACTACAAAAATCTACAGTGCTGTAATTAAACCACTTACCTTTTATTTTTCCGCTAATAAATTCTTGTTGGGGTTCTTCAAGACTATGCTTTAAGAGATCAAAAACCCTGGTAATTTTTGCAGCCATATAATTATAATATTTGGTTAAGTTAAAAAATCAAACATAAAGATGCATCACCTTTATATTATTAATCAGTAAAAATTTCTATCCGTCTATCAGCAAAATTATATAGGATAAGAATATTTTAATAAACTTAGCAATTACAAAATTACTATGCAAGCATTGTTTTTATCAACTTAGATTTTTACCTGTAAAACAGAATCGGCATTAAAATTGTTAGGCTGATATTACTTTTAAAAACATAAAACATTTAGATTATGAAAAAATTATTCCTTACTCTTTTTGGCTGCGCAGCCTTATTTGCCTTAACTACAACTGAAGTTAAAGCTCAAAATTACAAAACCGGTGTTGGTTTAGGATTGGATTTTGGTGATGGTGCAACATTAGTTGGTCCATCTTTAAGACATCACTTTAGCCGTAAAGGTGCGGTACAAGCAGAGGTTTTGTTCGGAGGAAATTCGACAATCGTTCAAGCATTTTTACAATACAACACACCGATTAAAGGTGCTGCTGGTTTAGATTTTTACGCTGGTGGTGGTCCTTCAATTCAATTATATGATGGAGGTTCTAGCTTCTACATTGTACCGATGGCTGGTTTAGATTATAAATTTAGTGGTGCTCCTTTAGCTTTGGCTTTAGATTGGAGACCAAGACTTTACGTTGGAAGTAATGATAGCGATTTTAACGCTGGTAGATTCGGTTTAGGATTTAGATATACTTTTTAACCAATAGCATTAATCATAAAAAATCCCGCTGAAAATAT
>NZ_RBEE01000010.1 GCF_003725795.1 Pedobacter jejuensis
CTAAAGACCGATAATATCAGGCAGGCAAAGGGAAACCTCAGAAAGGCAGTTGAGCTCTACAATGGTCAAAGGCCCCACTTGAGTCTTGGAATGAAAACGCCAAACCAGGTACATGAAAAAAATCTAAATACCAAAAGGCTTTGGAAGAATTATTACAATAAAAAGTGTAAAGTTGTAGATATGTTTAACGAAACGAACTAACCTAATCTGTAAACCTATTTCAGGACGAGACAACTTCAAAAAAGCAGCTTCAATAATTTGAAAAAAAATTAATAATCGAACTCAGGATTATAAATTGCATTGTACAATAAAATGTTAGCTAAAGCCAATTGAAATTAATATACTACACAGTTTAATTCAAGCTTTAAATGATTTATAAAATGTTCATAAATAAGACATGAACATTTTGCTTCAATTTAAACTCATTTACTATATTCGCTCCATAAATCTCCCTGTTTAATTTTTTGAAATTGGTATCCCAAAAAACCCAATTTCTACATTGAAAATTTTAAACAAATACATATAACAAAATCATGAAAACAACTAAATTACTAATGAGTATGGTTGTTGCGGCTACACTATTTTTCGTGGGTTGCTCACCAAAAGATGCAGATATTCAAGCTGCAATTCAGGCTAAAGAAGCTGCCGGAGTAACCGTAGCCGTAACAAAAGGCGAAGTTACGCTGACAGGAGAGGTAGCAGATAATGCCGCAAAAGCAAAAGCAGAAGAAGTTGCGAAAGCAGAAAAGGGTGTAAAATCTGTAGTAAATAGTTTAACCATTAAACCTGTTGCTGCGCCTGTAGTAATTACAGAAGACACAACTTTAATTAAAAATGTAACCGATGCTACTAAAGATTTTCCAACGGTAAAAGCAGACGTTAAAGATGGTGTGGTGACGCTTACCGGCGAAATCAAAAAAACTTCATTAATTACTTTGATGCAACGTTTGAGCGTATTAAAACCTAAAAAAATCGACAATAAACTAACTGTAAAATAACCGGAATTATGGCATTACAAGATAAATATAAAGCATTAACCGATGCAGCAACTGCAGCCGGCATAACAAATTTAGCCGTACGCGAACAAGATGGCATTTTATACATTGATGGTACCGCAGCCAATGGCGCTATTAAAGATCATTTATGGGAAATTTACAATCAAATCGACCCGAATTTTGTTTCAGGTGATTTGGTTTTGAATGTTAATGTTGCTATTGATGCTGCAGTAACCCATGCAAAAGTAATTACACAAAGCAGTAATTTAAATATTCGCAAAGGACCAGGAACCGACCAGCCAATTGTAGGTAAAGCTGCGCATGGAGAAATAATCACTTTAGTTAACAGAAGTAATGGATTATGGTGGCTGGTAAGAACTGTTGATGGTGAAGAGGGTTATTGTTATGCGCAATATTTAGAGGCACAAGCTTAAGAATTATCAAACAAAAAAATCCGCAACATTTATCAATATTGCGGATTTTTTGTTTTTAATTGGTCTTCATTTTGAGCGCAGCTAAGAAGTCTTTAAACGAAGTTTGATAAATCCTTAATTGCTTTGTTATTCTTTTGTGGCTTTTGTGGTCAAATTTTTAACACAAAAGCCACAAAACTAAATAACAAATTATTTTTTGCATAACACCATCCTTCAACATGCTTAAGCCAACAAATTGCACTCCATGGCTTATATCTCCACAAATCATTCAACAATTCAAAACTAAAATTCCGTTCTGTGATGATATAGACCGGGATTGGATTAGCTTTTTTAGCTTGTTTTCTTTGCCTTCTTAACTTCAGACTTCGGACTATCAACCTCGGACTCTAAGCCCATCTCCTTTTTCAAAAACTTCCCGGTTAAACTTAATGGATTTTGAACCAAACCTTCTGGGGTCCCCTCAAATAAAATTCTACCTCCGCCAGCACCACCTTCTTCGCCTAAATCAATAACCCAATCGGCAACTTTTACAACATCTAAATTGTGTTCGATTACTAAAATGGTGTTGCCCTTATCAACCAATTCTTGCAGTACACCTAAAAGCACGTTAATATCTTCGAAATGCAATCCGGTTGTTGGTTCATCTAAAATATAAAAAGTTTTACCTGTATCTTTCTTTGATAATTCTGTTGCCAGTTTTACACGCTGTGCTTCTCCACCAGATAAAGTAACAGATGATTGACCTAACGTGATGTAACCTAAACCAACATCTTTAAGCGTTTTAATTTTGCGGTAAATGTTTGGAATATGTTCGAAATACACGCAAGCATCTTCAATACTCATATCCAGAACATCGCTGATGGATTTACCACGGTAACGAACTTCAAGGGTTTCACGATTGTATCTTTTTCCACCGCATTCTTCACACGGAACCTGCACATCGGGTAAAAAATTCATTTCGATAACCTTCATTCCCCCACCCTGACAAGTTTCGCATCTGCCTCCTTTAACATTAAATGAAAAACGACCTGGTTTGTAGCCACGAATTTTAGCTTCGGGCAACTGAACAAATAAGTTTCTAATGTCAGAAAAAACACCGGTGTAAGTAGAAGGATTTGAACGAGGTGTTCTGCCGATTGGTGCCTGGTCAATTTCAATTACTTTATCAATCTCTTTTAAGCCGCTAATTTTTTCGTATGGAAGCGGAGTTTTCTTTGCTCTAAAAAAATGATGATTTAATATCGGATAAAGTGTTTCGGTAATTAAACTCGATTTTCCACTGCCCGAAACTCCGGTTACAGCGATAAATTTACCAAGCGGAAAATCAACCGAAACATTTTTCAAATTGTGTCCGCTTGCTTTGGTAATTGAAAGCTTATGTCCGTTACCCTTTCTTCTGGTTTTTGGCGTTTCTATACTTTTCTTACCGTTTAAATAAGCAGCTGTTAAGGTATCAGATTTTAAAATTTGTTTTGCAGTTCCTTCAGCAACGATTTGACCACCATGAATCCCCGCACCAGGACCAACATCAATAACCCAATCGGCCTCCAGAATCATGTCTTTATCATGCTCCACCACTAAAACCGTATTGCCTAAATCACGAAGGTTTTTTAATGCATTAATTAAACGTTCATTGTCTCTCTGGTGTAAACCAATGCTTGGCTCATCCAAAATATACATCACATTCATTAACTGCGAACCAATTTGAGTTGCTAAACGAATGCGTTGTGCCTCGCCGCCAGAAAGTGTTCGAGCCGTTCTATCAAGTGTTAAATAGGTTAAACCAACATCTGTTAAAAATCCAATCCGAGCTTTTATTTCTTTTAAAATTTCTTTTGCAATGATGTTTTGGCGTTCGCTTAATCTTTCATCAACGTTTTCAAACCATTTATGCAAATTGGTAATATCCATTGATGCTAAATCAAAAATATTCATTCCATCAACTTTGAAATGTAAACTCTCTTTCTTTAACCTTGCACCATTACACTCCGGACAGGTTTTTAGTTTTCGGAAAGCCTCCATATCATCAACCGCATTCTCCCCTCTTTTTTCATTCTGCTCTTCGAGCATTTTAATTATACCATCGAATGTGATGTTATAATTTTGAACGTTCCACTTATTATATTCAACCTCAACTTTAATTAAATCGGGCGTTCCGTTCAATATAATGTTGATGATTTCATCGCTTAATTTTTCAATAGGCGTTGACAATGAAAAAGCATATTTTTTTGCAAGCGATTTTAAAACCTGAAACATCCAGGTATCGCGATATTCGCCAAGTGGAGCCAAACCGCCATTTAAAATACTAAGTTTTGGATTTGGCATTACCGAATCCTTATCCACTACGAAAATATAACCTAAGCCATCGCAGCGTTCGCAGGCACCATAAGGCGAGTTGAAGGAAAAGCTATTAGGTTGTGGTTCATCGTAAGAAATTCCCGTTGTTGGGCACATTAAAAATTTACTAAAATGCGCAACATTGTTATCCTTATCGCTGATTTTGATTACACCCTTACCCATTTTCATGGCAGTTTGCAAAGAATCTAACAGTCGCTTTCTATCCTTTTCATCAATAATTAAACGGTCGATAACAACTTCAATATCATGAATTTTATACCTATCAACCTGCATTTTCGCAGTAATGTCTTTTATCTCCCCATCAACACGAACTTTAACATAACCCTGTTTACGCACCTGCTCAAAAAGTTCGCGGTAATGTCCTTTCCTTCCCTTTACAATTGGCGCCAAAATGTTTACTGCAGCACCGTCAAATTTTTTAAAAATATTTTGAAGAATCTGGTCTTCGCTCATGCGTTCCATTTTCTCACCCGTATTGTACGAATATGCATCAGCAACACGAGCATAAAGCAAACGCATAAAATCGTAAATTTCGGTAATGGTACCAACAGTAGACCGGGGATTTTTACTGGTGGTTTTTTGTTCAATGGCAATAACCGGACTTAAACCCGAAACTTTATCAACATCAGGGCGCTCCATCCCGCCCATAAACTGCCGACTGTAAGCGCTGAAGGTTTCCATATATCGCCTTTGGCCTTCGGCATAAATGGTATCAAAAGCTAATGAAGATTTACCGCTACCACTTAAGCCTGTTATTACAACGAGCTGGTTTCGCGGAAAACTTACATCAATATTTTTTAAATTATGTACCCTTGCTCCGTAAACTTCTACATCTTTTTGCTCACCAAGGTCGATAGATTTATTGCTCATATTTTATTAAAAAATTGGGAAGGATTTTTAGCGGAAATGGCTAAAATTCCAATCTGCAAAAATGCTAAAAATTTTATCAAAAAGAAAGTGTAATTCAATCTGTATTAAGGATTAATTGTCATAATGCCGACTTCGATTTCTAAGAAAACCAGATGCCAAACCAAAGCGCATATAACTGTAATTATCTTTAAAATAAATGTTGTAATTATCCTCACCGTAATAACCTACCGCAGCTAATAAAAACACGTTATTCATAAATGGAAAACTATAATTAAAATTAACTTCTGCATTTAAACGTTTGCCGGCATTCCAAATATTTTTTTCAGGAATTTTGTTTACAGCATAGCTTATTTCGGTATTCAACCGCCAGGTTTCTTTCTCTTGTTTAAAATTATTTCTGATTTTAGATTTCTTTTCAATCACATCGTATTTCCTAAAAGAAACATTATAAAGCAGCCTGGTAAAGCCGAAACCATCATCAAGAACAGGTTCATAACGGAACCACTTATGCCATTGAAAACCAAATCTTTGATTCAAAGAATAATAACTTTCATCAGATTTTATTGGTGTGAAGTTGCCAAACCGATAAGATAAGGTTAAATAATTGGCATTAAAATTTCCTGTTTTTGTGTTAATGCTGCCATCTTCATTTCTGGCAGAACCATCTTGCCCGTTTGAGTGATGTGTAAATGCAAGTTCAGCATATTTATAATGATTTGGGTTTGGGTTTAACCTGGCAAAAAGCGAGCCTCCTAAGCGAAAACTTGGCGTTCTTACGCCGGCAGAGAATTCGTTTCTAACCCGAACCGTAAAATCAGGAATAATGGCAAAAGCAACCGGAGATTTGTAACTTCCCAATAACATATATGTTGTGGTTAACCTACCGTTAATTACATATTTTGTTGGCGCACCAATTTCGCCACCAGGCGATGTATAGGCAAAATCGGCATTTTCCTTATAAAGATTTACATATTCTTTATTTGCAGTTTCTCTTTTTAGGAGGAGTGAATCTTTATCTATTTCTTGAGCAAAAATTTTAATGCAGCAAAAACTAAATATTAGGAACAAGAGCAGATACCTTTTCATTAAACCATAAACGTTACGAATTGAAGATTGGTTTTATATTGTTAAAGAAATCATTATTACAACAGGAAATATACCCAAAATCACAAAGCCCCCTTGGTTTCTATGTAGATAGATGTAAATAACTTACAAATTAGATTTTGAATATTGATGTGAAAATTATTAATTTTAAACATCATCCCATAATAAGAAACTTAAACATTATTATGGAACGCCTCAATTTAAATTACATTACCTGTAGTGGAATTGTATCCACTCAAAAACATCGCGATAAAAAATGTCGCTCCGGTTACCTTCCTTGCCAACACATTTATAAAAATTTACTGGCGATTCCCACCAATATGGTTATAAAATCTAACCTTTTTTTATTGATTAAATTTAAATCGCTATTAATAATTTCTAGAAAATCATGTCTTTATTACTTATGGAGAAGGAGGCTGTGAAATGGGAAGCCAAATTACTTAGGCACTATAAACAAAGTAGAATAGCTATATATTTTGGTAAAGATGCTGCATTACTTAAGCAGATTAAAGAAATTAAAGGTGTGCGATGGAGCCATACGTTAAAAGCCTGGCATGTACCCGATGTTGTAGAGAACAGGATAAGGTTTAAGCTACCCGAAAAGATTATTGGCATGCAAAATATTTCAAAAATAGATTTTGCAAACCAAAAAGCTTATCAAGCTTATATCGATACGTTATATTTAAAAGCCTATAGCCGCTCTACCATAAAAACTTATACTGTAGAATTTGCGCAATTGTTGTATTTATTAAAAGCCAAACCGGTTGAAAGCTTAAGCACCGAGCAAATAAAGAGCTACCTTTTATATTGTTTACAAACCCTTAAGCTTAGCGAAAACCAGGTACACAATAGAATAAATGCTATTAAATTTTATTTTGAAAAAGTTTTAGGCAGACTTCAAATTGCTTTCGAAATTCCACGACCAAAAAAGCCAAAATTATTACCAAAAGTTATCCATGCCGAAGATATTGCGAGCATGATAAAAAGTACAGAGAATTTAAAACACAAAACCATTTTGATGCTAGCCTATGGGATGGGCTTAAGGGTAAGCGAAATTGTAAATTTAGCAATAACCGATATAGATAGTAAAAGTATGCAAGTACATATTAGGGCGGCAAAAGGAAAAAAAAATAGATATACGAATTTACCAGAAACCATATTACCAATTTTACGAGCCTATTACACCGCATATAAACCAAAGAAATTTTTATTTGAAGGCCAATTTGGCGAGCAATACAGCATTAGAAGTGCCCAATTGGTGTTTAAACAGAGCTTAGCCCTAGCAAAGATTAATAAAGATGTTGGCATACACAGTTTAAGGCACAGCTTTGCTACACATCTGTTAGAGCAAGGAACAGACATTAGCTACATACAAAAATTATTAGGCCATGAGGATATAAAAACTACATTGATTTATGCGAAGGTTGGCAAGAAAGATTTGACAATGGTACAAAGCCCATTGGATAAAATAAATTTAGAAAAGTAGTTGCGTTTTTTAAGTAGTCTTTTGAGCAGAGTGTACTCAAAAAACGCAATACGAAAATAAAAGAGTATGGCTTTACGATATTTACAAAGGCCTTTTTTTTCTCTTACAACTTATGATTGTTTCGTATATTTATGAGTTGGCAGTAATGCTACGACCGAAACTTAACTAAATGACAATAAAATGTATAGAGAACAAACAACAAATTAAATTATGATTAAAGGACTTTATGAAACTCATTTATTTGTAGAGAATTTAGAAATATCGATTGACTTTTATAAAAATGTTCTTGGACTTGAACAATGCTATTATGAAGAAGAAAGACGAGCAGCATTTTTTTGGATTGGAAAACCTAAAGAAGCAATGTTAGGACTTTGGGAAAAACCGAAATCAGAAATTGACAAGCGACATTTTGCTTTTCGGTGTGAAACAGAATTTATTTTGAACCAGGCGACTAAATTTTTAAATGAAAAAGGGTTAAAACCATACAACTTTTTAAATGACGGAACTGACAAACCAATGGTTTTTGCGTGGATGCCTGCAATTGCAATATATTTTAATGACCCAGACGGACATTACCTTGAATTTATTTCAATTTTAGACGAAGAAGCTACACCAGAATTGGGAGTAATTTCATATAACGAATGGACAAATAAAGATAACTTAATGTAAAATAAGCACTACTGCCAACAAGGGTTTTGCGTCAGGCGGCCTGAAGTGCAAAATTCAACGGTAGTTTTTCAATTGAACTTTAGTAGTAATACCAGCTTTTGTGCTTCGATTTCCCGCCCGAACGCAAAGCCCCGAAACGTTACCTGCTATTTTAGAGCGACACACCAAAAACAAAATGAACCAATATCATTATGGAGATTTAACAATAGAATTAATTGACGAGCCGACTTACAAGTTTGACTCGACTGACAATAAATTCATTTACTCAAAACATTATTTTGGTGACGGAGCGACAGAATATCCGACATCCAAACACGGAATAAAAATTTATCAAAATGACCAAATCATTGACAGTTGCATAGTAATTGGTTCAGGCGGTGCGACAGGCATCCATAAAACTTCGTCACTTCTCGATAATGAAAAATTATTGCTTTGTTGCTGTGATACAATATTTTGTTTGGCACTTCCAGACCTTCACTTAAAATGGAAAAAGCAATCTGACCAAGCGACTTGTTTTCAAATATTCAAGCAAAACGACAACTACATAATACACGGAGAACTTCAAGTAACTAAACTTGACAGTGACGGAAATAAAAAATGGGAATTTGGAGGTGCAGATATTTTTGTTAGCATAGACAACGAAGAAGAATTTAAAATTGAAACGGACGGAATTTTACTTACAGATTTTGCAAAAACAAAATATAAAATTGACTTTGACGGAAAACTAATTTGGGACACTTACAACCGATGAAAAAAACAGCAGGTAACAAGGGTTTATCTCATCGCTATTTATTGTTTTAATGGTTTCGATGATTGCTTCGCAGTTTGCGTCAGGCTGGCTGAAGTGCAAAACTCAACGGCAGTTTTTCAATTAAACATTAGTAGTAAACTCGGCTTTTGTGCTTCGATTGCCCGCCCGAACGCAAAGCCCCAAAACGTTACCTGCAAGCATAAAAGACGACAATGTACATTCAAGAAATAACAATTGATATAAAATCTAATGCAGACAAAGACGAACTCATAGACGAGTTTGGCTTACTTATGTCGTTCTATCGTGGTAGTGGACAGACACTAGGAAGAATTGAATCTCACTACATAGAAAACAACAAAATCGTTTGTTTGCCTTTTACTCTTGAAAAAAACTCACTGGAGAAAAAATTCAATAACTTCTATGTAAATAGACAAAGTGAAAAAATTGAAAAGCTTTGCAATTCCAAACTAACATTTAAGACTGTAGGCAAATCTTATGACAGCTACAAGACTCCTTGTAAATGTAAAAAGTCGGACTTCTACATACTAATTACAAACTATATCACAATCCAATCGCCATTGATTTGTGGGACCTGTAATAAATCTGTTCCACTTTACCGACTGCCTCAATTTTACGACTATGGCTATATGCCAATATTAAGCTGGGAAACAAATTATATTTCTTGTGACAGATTGCAAATGAATTGCGAAGTTGGCGAAAGATGGGCCTTAATGGGGGTTATTTCAAAAGTGGCCACTTATTTTTGTGCAAAGTGGCCGCATGTTTCGCTCCAAAGTATCCACTTCGTTTCGGCTGAAACTGTTCACTTGGCTGATTTAAAGATGTTTTAAGGTACTGAAAATGATTTCTGGGGTATCAGGTTTGGATGGTGTTCAAATACAGAATCTGGAAAGCTAAAAGCGTTTAAAAGAGAATTTTTTGGGCTGTTGTCTAAACAATATTGATTCTGGTCTTTTACAGGAATCCTGAAGTTCATTGTGGGCTTCTGCTGGACAAAAGACGCTGTGATCGCGTTCGGGATGTTTGCCTCAGCCTGGGTTAATCAAAGGCATATACAAAGCTCGCAAAAATAAAAAGTCCTTATTGTGCTGGACACTTTGGAATGAAACAGGGTGGATACTTTTATTGAAATACACACCCAATTACGGAATGGGAGCAAAAAACATTTTCCATTACCAAAAACGGAGAAGTAAGGCAAACCAAACATCTGTATAAAAAATATGGCAACATCAAATGGAAACAAAGTGAAGAATGGTATAAAAAATAGCGTAGGACTAACAATTTAGCTTCGGTTTAACCAACCCTTAAATAAATTCCGTAAAAATCAATTGTTATAATAAATTAAAATGTACAAAAGCGAACAACTCATCGGGCAACTAGAAAAGAGAAAAGGAGGCTATTTTTATTTAAAAATTGATGCGGACATCGTTAACCAATTTGAAAATAAACGGCGTACAAGACTTATTTGTAATCTTGATGATAAAATATCATTTCAATGTGGACTTAATCATTTGGGTGATGGTAATTTTTTCATCATCATCTCAACTAAAAATTTAAAAAAAATAGATAGACAACCTGGAGAAACTATTGAATTTGAAATTAAGGAAGATCCCAATCCGCTTGGAGTTGATATACCAGAAGTACTTGAAATTTTGCTTGAGCAAGACAAAGATTTGAACGAAATATTTTCCAAACTAACGGATGGAAAGAAAAGAACTATTATTATTCAAACATCTAAAATAAAGGATATTGATAAACAAATAGCAAAAACCATAGAACTCATCAATAAGAACTCCACACATCGCTAACTCAAAAAAGTAGCAGGCAATCTGCAACAGCCTTAATAATTAAAGAAACAATTGAGTAAAAAGATTAAAATAGCATTTTCAACAAGTATTTGCGCAATCAGATAAATCGTGCAAAGGCACACTTAAAAAATGTTACCATTCAATTGTAGTTCCGTTTTCTGTCGGATGACCGGTACAAACTAAAACCCTTCCCCTTTCAATTTCATCATCTGTTAGCACTTCATTGTAATCCATTTTAACGCCACCTTTAGTGCAATTGGCTACACAAGTGCTACAAACGCCACCGCGACAACTATAAGGAAGTTTAATTTTATGTTCTAAAGCAACATCTAAAATTCTCTTTGGCCAAGGTACATCAAGGTTATAAACTTGCCCTTCAAAATTTAAAACAACTGAATAGGCGTTTTTATCAACAACTTTTTCAGAACTGTCATCTTCATCAACTTCATCTTCGGGCAATACAAATGTTTCTCGCTTAATTTGTTTAATATCGAAACCCATACCCAAAAGAGTAATTCGGCATAAATCCATGTAAATTATTGGTCCGCATGAATAGAATAGAGCCTCATCCCTCTCGTAAATTAAATGTTCCTTTAATATCTTTTCGATATAAAATTTGTTTAGCCTTGCGGTTAACAGGTTTTTGCTATTACTAAAAACGAATATAATTTTTAACCTTTCGGGATATTTATTCTGCCATTCAATCAATTCATCATAAAACAAAGTGCTATCCAGCGCTCGATTGCTGTAAACTAGCGTAATTTTAGAATTTTCCTCACGAATTAAAGCAGTTTTTAGTATCGAGAATAATGGTGTAATGCCAACACCTGCAGCAAAGAGAAATACATTGCGTTTTAAATACTTTTCTGGTAAATATGTAAATAAACCTTGGGGTTCTTGAGCTAAAAGGACATCACCAACTGAGGTTTTATGATGTAATAATCTTGAAATTTCTCCATTTTCAACACGTTTTACTGTAATTGAAAGCGGCTCGTTTAAGTCGGGCGAACTGTTTAACGAATATGAACGACGAACTTCCTTGTTCTTGCCCTCGAATATTAGTGATATAAATTGACCTGCAAGATATGTAGGATAATCTCCTTCTACAGGTTGGAGTTGTAGCGTAATGTTATCACCCGGCTGATTTATAATGTTATCTATTCGAAGTTTGTACATATATGCAAAGAAAGGAATTTGAGGTTAAAGCTGAAAGACTAAAGCTGAAAGATTAAAGCTGAAAGATAAGAGACCAAAGCCTAAAGCTGAAAGACTAAAGATAAAGTTAGGATATAAGAGATAAATGATAAAATCTATGAAATCATATTATCTGTGAAATCATTTTCAAAAAAAAACGTCTCGATTTAAATCGAGACGCCTTACCAAATGCTTGTCTTTTATTTTTTATTCGGCATTGTATGCCAGTAATTCTTTAGGTTTATCGTAACCATAACGAACAGGGTGTTCAATAATTTGTTTCATCGAAATTACTTTGTAAACGTACCCACCAGTTTCACGGTTAAGGCGCATTTTATAATAATTATCTTGATTTTGATTATTAATCTGCTTGCGTAAACGGCCATCGCCAACATTGTATGCCGCAGCAACCAATGTCCAGCTTTCTAAACCTTTATACATTTCTTTAATGTATTTGCATGCTGCAACGGTAGATTTGCGCAAATTATAGCGTTCATCATTTCCACCGTTAACTTTTAAGCCGTAGCTACGAGCGGTACCTGGCATAAACTGCCACACACCTGCTGCTCCTTTAGGCGAAACTCCGGCCTGCATACCCGATTCTACTAAAGCTAAATACTTAAAATCATCGGGAATTCCGTAAGCTGCTAAAATTGGCTCAATAATCGGAAACCACTCGGCAGCTTTTCGCTGTAAACGATGCGTTTGCGTATTGCCATAAGTATGAGCTGCAAGGATTTTTTTCATTTTGCGTTCTACCTTTCTATCGCCTAAGGGCAAGGTTTCATCGGCAAAATTTAACTGTGCCATTAAAGATTTTTTCTCTGTTTTTGGCTTTTCAGTTACTGGTATTGTAGTGTTAAATTTTTCTTCTTTTAAAAGACTTTTTTGTGCTAAGGGCATTTGGTAAGCGAACACTTTTGCCATAATAAATAGTGCTGCCACTACCGAAAATGGTATGATGTGTTTCTTTAACATTTTCCTCCTTTTTTTGGTGAACTTATAAAAAACGTTGACAAAGGTAAAAATTAATAATCAGATTACCAACTAGTTACAAAATATATTGCTAAAATCGAGGTTTAAACCGCTTTAAACCAAGGTTTTTAATTTTGATTTTCACTCAATTTTATCTATGTTAGAGGCTATTTTTCGATAAAATTTTATCCATCCAAGCAATTGTGTATTTCAGCTATTTTGCCTAAATTTGCAGCCCGCATTTCAGGTGCGGCTAAAAGCGTATCATGATAAATAAAAACAACAGGAACAGTCGGGATGACAAGTCCAATCCGGGAAGCCGAAAAACCGAAGGCAGAAGTAACGCCGGTGGTTCTGACAGAAAAAGATCAGAAGACAAAGACAGTAAATTCAAAAAATCATCCGATTCTAAAACCGGCTTCAGACCTAGAAGCACCGACGGTAAAGATTTCAAATCTAAATCTTTCGGAGACAAAAAAGATTTTAAACCTAGAAGTGGCGATAGAGATTTCAAATCAAAAGATGGCGAAGCTAAAGGCTTTAAATTTGGCGATAGAGAATTTAAATCAAAAGATTCAACATCAAGAGGTAGCGAACGCGAATTCAAACCAAGAGAAGGTGGCTCTAGAGATTATAAACCAAGAACAGGTGACAGAGATTTCAAATCGAGAGATGGTGGATCCAGAGATTTTAAACCAAGAACAGGCGACAGAGATTTTAAATCAAGAGATAATAAAGAAGGTGGTGCAAGAGACTATAAACCAAGAGGAGATCGTGATTTCAAATCTAAGGATGGAGATTCGAAAGATTTTAAACCAAGAGAAGGCGGAGCAAGAGATTACAAGCCAAGAACAGGTGAACGCGACTTTAAAGCCAGAGATGGTAAAGAAGGCGGATACAAAGACTTTAAAGCAAGAGGCGCAAGGAAAGATGACTTCAAACCAAGCGCAGGAAGTTCTAGAGATGTAAAGCCAAGAGAAGGTGCTGATAGCAGACCTTTTAGAAAACGCGAAGAAAGCCAGCCAAGAGATACAGAATTTAACCGTGAGGAAAGAACTGTAATTAAGCAGGGGCGCAAAACAAATGAAGATAAAGGCTTAATACGCCTAAACAGATATATTTCAAACGCAGGAATTTGCTCTCGCCGTAAAGCAGACGAACTGATTGCAGCAGGTATTATTACCGTTAACGGAGAAGCGGTAACAGAATTAGGTCATAAGGTAGATCCGGCTAAAGATCAGGTTCGTTACAATGGCGAATTACTTAAACGCGAAAAGAAAGTTTACGTTCTACTAAATAAACCAAAAGATTATATCACCACTACCGATGATCCGCAGGAACGCCGCACCGTAATGCAATTGGTAGATAAAGCTAGTCGCGAGCGGATTTATCCGGTTGGACGTTTAGACCGTAACACTACTGGTTTACTTTTAATGACGAATGATGGTGATTTAGCTGATAAATTATCTCATCCTAAAAACGGAATTACTAAAATTTACAATGTAGAGTTGGATAAATCTTTATCGCAAGGAGATTTAAATAAAATTCAGTTTGGTTTAGAGTTAGAAGATGGTCTGATTAAACCAGATAACATTACTTATGTAACCGGTGGTACAAAGAAAGAAATCGGCATTCAAATCCACAGTGGTAAAAACCGTATTGTACGCCGTATTTTCGAACATTTAGGTTATAATGTAGAGAAGTTGGATAGAGTTGTTTATGGTAATTTAACTAAAAAAGATTTACCAAGAGGAAGATGGCGCTACCTTGAAGAACACGAATTAATTCAGATTAAACACCTTATTAAATAATATCAAAAGCAATCGAAAGATTGCTTTTTTTGTTAGTCCTAATTTTTCTCATATTTGTTTACAATCCAAAAAATCAGTTCTATGAAAAAGTATAATCTTCTTTTGTTATTTATGACCATATCCATAGCATTTGTAGCGCAGCAAACCAATTATAATCTTTTAATCGGCACATACACCAATACGCCTGCTAAAAGCGAAGGGATTTACACCTATAACTTTAACACCTCAACTGGCAATACAAAATTAAAAAGCATCGCAAAAAATGTTGCCAATCCTAGTTACTTAGCCATATCGCCTGATGGTAAGTTTGCCTATTCTGTAAATGAATCTGGCAGTAGCAGCAGCGTAAGCGCATTTAAGTATAACGCTTTAACTGGTGCACTTTCATTTATAAACAAAGTTGATAGTGAAGGTGCAGATCCGTGTTATATTACAGTAGATAATGATAATGTGATTGTAGCAAATTACAGCGGTGGCAGCTTAGCGGTTTTTAAGCGCAAACCAAATGGCTCTTTAAATAATGCTGCATTGGTAATTAAACATTCAGGAAAAAGTATCGATCCAAAAGGCAGACAGCAAAGTGCGCATGTACATATGGTAAAATTTACACCTGACAAAAAGTTTTTGATTTGCAATGATTTAGGCGAAGACCAAATTTATATTTATAGCTATAACCCTAAAAGTAAGCAACAGATTTTATCGTTGAAAAATGTTTTAAAAACCACTCCAGGTACTGGTCCGAGGCATATAACATTTAGCCCGAATGGCAAATTTGCCTATTTAGCACACGAATTTAATGGAAGTATTACAGGTTTTGTTTATTCGAATGGAAGTTTAAAGAAAATTCAGGAAATTGGTACAACACCGCAAGGATTTGAAGGCCGTATTGATGCTGCAGACATACACGTTTCTGCTGATGGGAAATTTTTGTACGAAACCAACAGAGGCGATGCCAATACCATTTCTGTATTTTCGATATTATCGACCGGAATATTAAGATTTGTTGAAACGGTTAGCACGTTAGGAAAAGGACCAAGAAACTTTTCTATCGACCCGAGTGGAAAGTTTTTATTGGTTGCGCATCAATATACGAACGATGTTATAATTTTTAAACGCAATAAACTTACAGGCAAACTAACCTATAGTGGCAAAAAAATAGAGGTTGCTGCTCCAGTGAACTTAGTATTTACTAAGTAAGGTTAAGATTTGAGTAGATAAAAATTTGATTAAAATTTAGGTATAAAAAAAGCTCCAAGAATTTTGGAGCTTTTTTTATGCTTTATGCTGGTTCTGCAACTCTAGCAACATTACGATAAGGAAAATCGCTAAATATATGGCGGCGGGCAAAACGACCTGGCGAATCTGCATTTACCAACTTTACATAAATGGCTTTAGGCACATCAAAGTATTCATAAGCACTTCCATCAAAAAACTGAATGTTTAATACTTGTTGTTTGTATTCAAAATCCAGAATATTCGATTTTGTGATGGTTTCGGTATAAGTTTCAATATTTTGCTCACGAGTTTCGGGTGCAATACTTACTAAAAAGTGATAAGCTTCGATAATATCTTTACTTCTTGCTTCTGCTTCTAATTTTTCTTCTTCCTGCTGAAATTTATCTGGGTGACAATCTTTCATTAATGTGCGGTACACAGATTTAAGATCTTTTAATTCAGCATTTTTATCTACACTTAAAAGCTTTCTGTAATCAACAATTTTTTTCATCTAACCTATTTTCTAATATTAACACGAAACCTTTGAATTTTAGTTAAGGCTTCAAAGGCGCAAAGGTACAATTTATAATGCTTTGATTTTGAGAAAGTTTTGTTTTTTGAGATATATTTTATTAGACCTTAAAATTAAATAGCTTTTACCCATACTGATAATGAAAGAGTTGCGAAGAAATTTACTTTTTGAATTCTAAGATAAAGGTTTAGCTTCGAGATGGAAAAACTGTTTAAAATCTTGGTGTGGAATATTTCCATGTTAGTATAAACCTGAGATTCTTAAGCTTAATATTTTGCTTTTTTATCTCCGTGTTGCTTTTACGAAACGTCTTGCTGAATTTATTTCAGCATCTTTCCTGCAAAAAAGGAGGCCGAAATAAATTCAGGGTGATGTTAACTATAAAAAGCAGTTTTAAGTAAATGTTACTTCGACAGGCTAATTAGATAATGTTAACGAATTAACTCTCAATACTATAACAAATCAAAAAAAGCATCTAAGACATTCTTCAACTCTATCAAAGCGATCTATTTTGGCAAACCATTCTCAGGTTTTAATTCTTCTAAAATTGGTGTTGAGATGGATTTTACAGACTTATGCATAACATCATTTTTCTGCTCCAAAATTACAATATCATTTTTCCCTACTTTTAACCAGCAGCCCGGCACATATAAAGTTTGCTGCGGACCAACGCTCCAATATCTGCCAATATTTATTCCATTTATAAACACAATTCCTTTGCCCCAATCACGCATATCGAGAAAGGTATCGCCGGTTTTTGTTAGTGTAAAATTACCTTCATAAATTGCAGGTTTACCAGCTGTTGCTGTGTTTTTAACATTAGCGATATTAGGAACTACATCCATTGGGAGTTTATACATATCCCAATTACCTGTTATGGTTTCGCCATTAATAATTACCGGAGAAATAATGCCTTTAGTACTGTTAACGATTTTAGCACCATAATTTATCCGCCCCATGTTCTCTACAAAAATATCAAGCGTTGCATTAAAAGGAATATCAATATCACAATCGTATTTTTTATAATAACTATTTAACTCGGCTACTTTTGTTCCATTTACATAAATAATGGCATAATCTCTAAGTCCATTTAACTCTAATTTACCACTGATGGGTTGCTTAAACTTTTTACTGTACCAAACATAACCATGGCCTTGGTTCAATTCTTCAAAAGTTAACGGCTTATCGCTATTAACAGGCTTCACGTTATTTTTTACATCTTCCAAATCTACCGCCTTAGTGAAAGCAATATTCGGAATTTCAATTACCGGGATTTTTGCAGGAATAGCTGGTGTTTCTTCCTTTTTAAGCAAGTTGCGAAGTGCTAGGTATTTTTCAGTTGCCCAACCTGCTTCGCTAATTGGCGCATCATAATCATAGCTGGTTAAATCTGGCTGTATATCATGTTTATTATCATAGTTAGCACCCGATGTAAAACCAAAATTTGTACCTCCATGAATCATGTAATAATTGAAAGACACATCCCCATCTAAATATTTTTGAGTTTGTTTAACAATACTTTCTGTAGAAACTTTTGGAAATGGTTCTGCCCAATGATCTAACCAACCCGGATAAAATTCTGCAACCATATAAGGGCCTTTGCCCCCATTATATTTATTTACAACTTCTTTTAATTTAGCTACATCATCTTCGCCATTTGCCGTTGGTAAAGCACCAGGCAAGGCACCGCCTTCAAACAACCAGCTTCCATCAGATGTAAAAAATGGAACATTGAAGCCAACATCTTTTAATTGTTGAAATACGGCTGCACTATATTTTTTGTGTTCCTCTAAACTTATATCTTTCCTTTGCGAAACGTAAGAACCAAATTCATTTTCACCTTGAACCATAATTATTGGTCCGCCGTTGGTTACGAAGAGATTTTTAACCTGACCATACAAAGCTGTAAAATATGCTTTTGTTGCAGATAGATAAGGCTCGTTAACACCACGAATAACCATTCCAGGTACTTTTTGCAGAAACCAAGGATAGCCGCCAAATTCCCATTCGGCACAAACATAAGGTCCCGGACGAAGTATAACATAAAGCCCTTCTTCCTGTGCAATTTTAACATATTCAGCAATATTTTTATTATCTGATTTGAAATCCCAAACGCCGGGAGCAGTTTCATGGTAGTTCCAAAACACGTAAGTGGCTACAGCATTTAAACCCATAGCTTTCATCATTTGTAAACGATGACGCCAATACGGTTTGGGGATGAAAGCGTAATGCATTTCACCACTATGGATTTGCACAGGCTTGCCATCTAAAAGAAAATTTCCATCGGCAATAGCAAAGGTATGTTTAACAGACTTGGTTTGGGCCTTAGCATTTACGGCAAAAGCCAACAGCAAAAAAATGGTAAAGATTTTGGTTTTCATTGTGATTTCTTCAAAGGTTTAATTTCCAAAACATGGATGTAACGGCATACAAATATTTCTAAAAAAAGTTTCCTTATTAAAGAAGTTTTGGTTGAAAATTCGGAAAATCCGACTTGATATCTTCAAAAAACTTCAATTTAAGTCAAACGTTTGATTGCGTTATACGCTTCAAAAACGAACTTTTTTTTCTATTAATTATATGCTCAAACCTTTAAATATAGCTTTTAAGGCACAAAAAACTAAATATTACTACTTAAGTTGCAAAGAATTTTCAATTACCTCTTTATAATAATCTACATAAGATGGAAGTATTTTTTTCAAATCGAAATCTTGTGCTCTGGTAAAAGCATTTTCTTTAAAACGATTCAAAGTTTCATCATCCTTTAAAATTTCTATTCCATGAGCAGCCATTGATTCTACATCTCCAACATTGCTCATATAACCGCAAAAACCATCCACATTTAATTCAGGTAAACCGCCAGCATTGGTTGTAATAACCGGAACTTTGCAGGCCATTGCTTCTAATGCTGCTAACCCGAAGCTTTCAGATTCTGATGGCATCAAAAATAAATCAGAAACGGAAAGAATTTCTTCAACAGCATCCTGTTTACCTAAAAAGCGAACATGATCGCAAATGTTAAGTGTTCGGCACAATTGCTCATCATAAGCACGCTCAGGTCCATCGCCAACCATTAATAACTTTGAAGGAATAACAGCCTGAATTTTTTCGAAGATTCTAATTACATCAGCAGTACGCTTTACTTTTCTGAAATTACTGGTATGAATAAGTATCCGTTCGTTGTTTGGCGCAATTGCTTTTTTAAAGTGATCTTTTGCTTGTAAACTAAAACGATTGAAATCTATAAAATTTGGAATAACCTTGATATCCTTTGTAACCTCGAAATGGTTGTAAGTATCGTCTTTTAAATCTTGAGATACCGTTGTAACGCCATCACTTTGATTTATCGAAAATGTAACAACAGGTTTGTAAGTAGGATCTTTACCAACAAGCGTGATATCGGTACCATGAAGTGTGGTAACTACCGGGATGTGTATGCCATAGCTAGCCAAAATTTGCTTCGCCATAAAAGCTGCTGAAGCATGAGGAATGGCGTAATGTACATGTAAAACATCTAACTGTTCGAAACGAACAACATCTACCAATTTACTTGCCAGAGCAGATTCGTAAGGAGCATAATCAAATAAGGGATAATCTCTAACCGAAACTTCGTGATAAAATAAATTTGATGAGAAAAAATCAAGCCTTGCCGGCTGACTATATGTGATAAAATGAACCTGATGACCTTCGTTAGCAAGTGCTTTACCCAGCTCTGTTGCAACTACTCCACTACCACCAAAAGTGGGGTAGCAAACAATTCCTATCTTCATTTTTATTGTATTGTTGTTAAGGCAAATGTAACCCAATTATATTTAATTTGAGTGTAAGGCAATTGCAATAAAAAGGATAGAATTGGAGGGAAATTTGGAAAGAATTTATTTGAATCCAGAATACTTATTTCGACTTTTTCATCTCATCCTTAATTACAAGTAGCAATTCATTTGGACGTTGAGTGCCTATGAAATATTCTAAACCATCTCTGTCAGTCAAAACCACTGCATCCTTTCCTGAAGAATAGAAGCGAATGGTGCCTTTAGTATGTAGGTTATAAACCGGGTTGTTAAAAAAATACCGACTGTAAGTAGCCTTTTTTACATCGATAATGCTATTTAAATCTATTTTAACTCGTTTGGTTGTCCAAAGTCCATCTAAAATTAAACTTCCATTATCTACCACAATTTTATATTGAATTAAAAAAAGCAAAAGCATAGAAACGCCAATAATGCCGAAACCTACAACCAGAAACAAATCCTGAGTATTATCACGGTCGCGTTCGTAAACATAGGCCGCAAAACAAAATGCAGCCATTATCAACCTAATGAATATGCGAACATAATCCCTGCCGATGTACTGTTTTTCGATGTATGCGAATCTGCTTTCCACTTATTTAATTTTGAGTTCGAATATAGCAACTTTTTTTGTTGACTGAGATAATTTGTATCGGTTATCCTGTCGCATGCCGACAATCCATATAATTTCACCGTTTCCATTTACTAAAATCGGCACATTTGATTTGATATGCAAAGGCACTTTTTCATCAATAAAGAAATCGCTGATTTTTTTAAATCCCCTCATTCCTAGCGGAATAAACCTATCTCCATTTTGCCAATTTCTGATAATCAGAGGAAATTGTAATGCGCTTGAATCAACAAAGATTTTATTTTTATCGGCCTCAAATTTCAATTCATCAGTAAACTGAAGCAGAAAACTATGCCCGTTATATTCGAATTCATCATCATTTATATGAATGGATTTGTGTAGATGTTCTTCTGTGTTAATTTTACTAATAATTAAATAATCACGATTTATTGTTGCCTGATGGCTTGCGCTAAAAAATTTAATACCACTTTGTTTATTTAAGGCTTCAATAATTTCTTCAACAACGGTTTCTAAAAAACCATAAGGTTTTAACAATTCGAAAAGTAAAAGCTTTTGAGGGTCTAGAATTTTAATTTCATCAATCGAAATGTAAGTTCCATCGGCTTTCTCTAAAACAATCTCATTTGCAATCTTTTGTACCTGCACATTCAAAAAACGTTCTACATCGGCAAAACGAGAGCTATTTTTAGCAAAAGTATGTTCAAGATTTGGGTTAATGTTTTGAAGGTGAGGAATAACTTCCAATCGCAATTTATTCCTTACATAATCAGTACTAGCGTTCGAACTATCTTCTACAAAAGAGATGTTATTTTCATCAACCAAATGATTAATTTCAGTACGAGTTAAAAAGAGTAGCGGCCTGATAAGCTTATCTCGTTTTGGCAATATGCCATGTAAACCACTAATTCCCGTACCTCTAATCAAGTTTATTAGTACAGTTTCAATGGTATCGTTTTGGTGCTGAGCCAAAGCAATATAATCATAGCCATGGGTAGTTCTTATTTCCTCAAACCAACTGTAACGCAAAGCTCTTGCTGCCATTTGGGTAGAAATTTTATGATCCTCTGCATATTTTTTCGTATCAAAATGCGTTACGTAAAAGGGTAGGTTTAAGGATTGTGCCAACGTTTTCACAAAATGTTCATCACGTTGGGCTTCATCTTTCCGTAACTTAAAATTGCAGTGTGCAACACCTACATCAATACCACAAGCTTTAAAAAAATGTAACATCAATACAGAATCTTTACCTCCGCTTACCGCTAAAAGAATTCTATTGCCCGTAACAAACAGCTGCTGATGATGATTAAAATCGAGAAATTTTTGTACGGGTAGCATTCACCAAAAATATTTAATTTTAACCGGTTTCCAACGTTCGGAACAAAAAACTAACTTTGTAAAGTGCAAAAAATATTTGTCTTTCTTTTTTTACTGATTTGTCCGGTTTTATTATTTGGCCAAAAAAAAGGTTCTATTATAAAAATTGTTAGTTCTGATAGGATAACCGGAAATACGAAATTAAAGGTTTCTTACTTAATTAATCCGGTTTTCCAACAAGATAATGCGATTCTAACCTGCGATAGCGCAGTGCTTTATACCGAAAGAAACTATTTTGAAGCTTATAAAAACGTTCATATCCAGCAATTAACAACTGATATTTATTCTGATGAATTGCAGTATGATGGAAATAAAAAACATGCGCATTTAACTGGCAATGTAAGAATGGTTGATCCAAAATCTACCTTAACCACCAATGTTTTGGATTATAATATGGTGGCAAAGATTGGCACTTACACCAATGGTGGTAAAATTGTAACGCAAGACCAAGGCATTACTTTAACCAGCAAAAACGGATATTACTTTAACAATACCAGTGATGCATATTTCAGGTACAATGTAGTGGTAGTTACGCCTCAAAGCACCATTAAATCGGATACCATGCGTTATAACCTGGATTCGAAGTGGACCTATTTTTACGGACCAACCAACATTAAAGGTAAAGACGACAATATGTATACTGAAAACGGCGCCTACAATACAACAACTGAAGATGCCTACTTTGGTAAAAAGAATTTATATACCCAGGGAACAAAATCTCTTCGCGGCGATAGTTTATACTATTATGGTAAAACAGGCTACGGAAAAGCAGTAAGAAACATCGTTTTTACAGATAAGAAAGACGGAACAAAAATGTTTGGTGATTTAGGCTTCTATTACAAGATAGACCAGCGAACATTGGTTATTAAAAATGCCTATATCGATTTGATATCAGGCGATTCTATAATGGTAAAAGATAAGAAACGCCCAGATACGCTCCGCCTTGGTGCTGATACTTTGCAAACACAGGTCGTATTGCAGAAAACATTAAAACTGATACCAAAAATTTCTGTTAAGGCCGATAACCAGGTAGGTGAAGATGAGGAGGAAACGGAAAAACCCGAAAGAAATACTGAGGTAGCCGAAAGTGCTGGTAATAAGAAACCTACCAATAGCCAAAGCAAGGAACCTAAAGTTAAGCGTGGTGAAAAATTGCCACCCAAAAAACCAGATGATGTTTCTGATAAATTAACGGATAGCTTAAAACTTAAAGTCGACTCGGCAAAGATAAATTTAGCCAAATCAAAAACGGATACACTATTAAAGAATGTAAAGAAAACAGATTCTTTGGTGAAAGCTATACCTAAGGTTAAAACTGATTCTTTATCAAAAATAGTTACAAAGAAAGGCGTGAAGGATACAATTAATAAGGTGATTGCCAACTTAAAACCTGGCTTGATAAAACCAGATTCTGCCTTTAACCCAACAGACACGATAACAACACGAATTATCAAAGCCCATCACAACGTTAAAATTTTTAAAAGCAATATTCAGGCGAAAACAGATAGTTTGTTTTACACCAATGCCGATTCTACCTTACGCTGCTTTGGCAATCCAATTATTTGGTCGCAAGGTTCGCAGGTAGTTGGAGATACCATTTACGTACAATTTAAAAAGAACAAGCTAAATAATTTGCAGGCTTTCAGGAATGCGTTTTTGGTAAATACGCCAGCAGATTCATTGCGGTTTAACCAGATAAAAGGGCGCTACATGACCGGATTTTTCTTTGAAGGAAAATTGAAAACATTGTATGTTGATGGTAACGCCGAAAGTATTTATTATACGCAAGATGACAGTACGAAGGTGTATAAAGAAATGAATCAAACGGTTAGCAGTCGCATAAAATTCACTTTTAAAGATAATGATATTGACGATATTGTTTACATTAATAGCATTGAAGGCGCTTTAAATCCTGAGGTAAAAACTGAAAAAGATAATGTTTTGAAAGGCTTTTCATGGAAACCTAAAGACAGACCGAAATCACGAAAAGAAGCAATTGGCGCCTCGGGTAGCAAAGCTAAAGCGAGGCCGAAAACTGCGCCAGTGAAGGCAACCTCCAAAACAGCCACAAAACCACTAGCCAACAAAACACCTGTGGTAATTAAACCAACTGTGCCTAAATTTATACCTAAAACAGATTCGTTGCCAAATTTTGGCATTAAACCAATTTTGCCGAAAAAGTATACGACGAAAACAGCACCAAAACTATTATTTAAACAATAAAGCAGGATTTAACTTATTTTGTTAAAAACGCTAACATTTTTTTCAAAGCAATTGCTCGGTGGCTGATGCTATTCTTTTCCTTCATATCCATTTCTGCAAATGTAATGTCATAACCATCAGGCTGAAAAATTGGATCGTAGCCGAAACCCATTGCGCCAGATAACGCTGTTCGTATGGTGCCATTTATTACACCTTCAAACAAATGATTTTCTCCATTTTGCATTAAAGAGATTACTGTTTTAAACCTAGCTTTTCGATTTTCTACACCCTCCAGTTTCTTTAGCACCAAATTAATGTTCTCCAGGCTGTCTCTACTACCCGAGTATCTGGCAGAATAAACACCTGGCTCGTTGTTTAAAGCCTCAATCTCTAAGCCGCTATCATCAGCAAAACAATCTAATTTATAATGAGTTGCAACATATGTACTTTTAAGCGTTGCGTTTCCTTCGAAGGTATCTGCAGTTTCCGGGATGTCCGTGAAACAACCGATGTCTTCTAAATTTAAAACTTCATACTGCCCAATTAAAGCAGCACGAATTTCTTCGGTTTTATGTTGATTGTTTGTTGCGAAAACAAGTTGATTCATAAATTATACAATTGCTGTTACTTAATTTTTTGAAGGTGCGACCATAGTGCTTTTTTCTCTGCAAGATTCCCATCCAAATCATGTAGGTTGGGTGCAAATATCATCCTGGTCGATTCATGTGTTAAAATTTCATTCTCCCAAACCAAATCCAGGTTTAAATGACTTGTTTCAACACCAAAGGCAAGCATCAATTGGGGTTTAAAAAATTGCTGTAATTCTGCGTAATCAGTTCCAATGTGGTTTGCAAAATTTAAGAGGGCGAAATCGGGCGTACTTAAATCAATAGCCTTAACAATTTTACGAAGCAAGTCTCTACCCTGCTCGGTACTCACGTCGTAAGTTTTATCATTAACCAAAATAAGTACAAACTTTTTATTTCCGCCTAAAAACTTAAATTCAGTTTTGGGTTTATTCTCTTCTAAAATAGGCGGAATTTCCAGGCTTTCAGGATGTTTATGCGCTACAAGTATCGGATTTTCATCCTTTGGAATTGAAATTTCACTGCTATCGGCAACATGTTTTAAAGCATTTAAATCATCAGAAACAGCCTCGTAAGCAACTTCAGCATCGATTTTAACATCCTTATCTTCAACCAAAAAAACATCTTCTGTAAAAAATAACCTTAAAGCATTTGCATTGTTGGTAACCTGACTTTCCATTCGTATTTTTGCAGTAAAATAATATCTGTTAAAATTAGTTAAATATCTTATAATAGCCCCGCTTATTGTTACTTTTATCCTTTAAATTCGGTAGAATATTCTGTGTGAGAAAAGCGTATTGCTTATTTGTTTTCGGCTTATTAGGTACTGCAGCGTTTGCGCAAAATGTTGCTACAATAAACAATAAACCTGTTAGCAGTAAAGAATTTATGTGGGCTTACAAGAAAAGCCATAACGGAAATAACGCTACAGATTACAACGAGCTATTGAATTATTTAAATTTGTATATCAACTTTAAATTAAAAGTATTAGATGCCCGAGAAATGGGGCTTGATAAAAACAATACGTACAAGGAAGAAATTAAGACTTTTGAAAGTGCTTTAGATGCGCACAAAAAGGTAATTAATTCGAACAAAGATTATGATTATCTGCTAAATGAATATCGTGAGGGTGTTTTAATGTTCAATGTATCTGAGCAAAAGATATGGAACAAAGCACAAGACGATGAGCAAGAAATAGATGATTTTTACAAGAGAAATAAATTAATTTATAATAAACCATTGCGGGAAGTAAGAGGCGAAGTTATTGCCGATTATCAACAACAATTGGAAAGCAACTGGCTGAAAAGCTTGAGAGAAAAATATCCGGTTAAAATTAATGACAATGAATTGCGGAAGCTAATTAAGCCATAATTCCATCAAATTCAATTAATTAAACCGTTAGTAGTAAATTTGCAAAATACAATAAATAGAATGAAGAAAGTTTTTTTAGTGGTAACTGCTTTGGTAAGCTTGTTTTTTAACAGCTATGCTCAAAAAAATAACATCGATAAGGTTGCTGCTGTAGTAG
Source organism: Pedobacter jejuensis (assembly GCF_003725795.1). Lineage (GTDB taxonomy): Bacteria > Bacteroidota > Bacteroidia > Sphingobacteriales > Sphingobacteriaceae > Pedobacter > Pedobacter jejuensis. Next base: position 26,295 of record NZ_RBEE01000010.1, read on the forward strand.
GTAATGGCATTATTTTATTATCAGACTTAAACCAGCAATACACACAATATTTGTATCAGGGAAATCAACCCAATCCAAGTATTAAGTGTATGATTTTACAACAAACATTAACGCAGAAATTGCTTAAGCAACAAGCCGAAATCGATTCGGTTATGGTAGAAGACGGACAGGTTGATGATGAAGTGAACAGAAGAATGCGTACAATGATGCAACGTGCCGGTGGCCAGGAGCGTTTAGAATCGTTTTTAAATAAATCTTTATTACAGTATAAAGATGAGATGAGACCATCAATAAAAGATGAATTGCAGGCACAAAAGATGCAAAGTAAGATTACAGAAAACATTAACGTTACTCCTTTAGAAGTTGAAAAATATTTCAAATCTTTAGGCGATAGTGTTCCTGAATTTGGTACTGAAGTAGAAGTTGGAGAAGTGATTCTAAATCCGCAATTAACAAAAGCAGAAAAAGAAAGATTTCATGATAAAATTGAAGCTTTACGTTTACGAATTAAAGGAGGTGAAGATTTTGGCGCATTAGCAAAAGCATATTCTGAAGACCCTGGTTCTGTTGGTGATGGTGGAGATTTAGGTTTCTTTGATAGAAACATGATGGCAAAGGAGTTTACCTCTTGGGCATTTAAACTTAAAGCAGGTGAAATGTCGCCAGTATTTGAAACAGAATTTGGCTTTCACATATTACAAGTTATAGAGCGAAGAGGTGAGCAGGTTCATGCCCGCCACATTTTAATAATGCCAAAAAGTACACAATCTAGTTTGGATAGAGTTAAGTTGCATGCCGATAGTATTTACAACAATATAATGGCTAAAAAATTAACTTTTGCTGCAGCTGCTAATTTATATTCTGATAATAAAGAAACCAAATACAATGGTGGTATGATGCTTAATGCAGATAACGTACAAGCAAGAACTACTTTTATACCTTTGGAGAAAGTAGATCCATCTATATTTTTAGTAATTGATACCATGAAAGTTGGTAGCATTTCTAAACCAAATTTATTTACTGCTGCTGATGGAAAACAGGGTTATCGTTTATTGTATTTGAAATCGAAGATCCCACCTCATAAAGCTAACCTCGGACAAGATTTTCCAAAAATAAGGGATGCGGCACAAACTGATAAAGTTAACCGTACATTAAGTGAGTGGTTTGAAAAACGTCGTGAAAGCACATATATTAAAATTGATGACGAGTTTGAAACTTGTCCTGAATTAAAAATCTGGACTAAGAAAACTACTGAAACCAAGTAAATGCCGATGCAGTACAAGAACGAAGTAGAAGCTGTAGATGCACTTCATCAATCTTTTAACAACATAAAAGCTGAGATAAGCAAGGTTGTTATTGGTCAGGATGATATTATTAAATCTGTTTTAATCGCTATTTTTAGCAACGGACACTGCCTATTAGTTGGTGTACCAGGCTTAGCAAAAACTTTACTTGTACAAACCGTGGCATCGGTGCTGGATTTGGACTTTAACAGGATTCAGTTTACGCCGGATTTAATGCCTAGTGACATTATTGGCGCTGAAATATTAGGCGAAGACAGGCATTTTAAATTTATAAAAGGTCCGGTTTTTTCGAACATTATTTTAGCCGATGAAATAAACCGTACACCACCAAAAACACAAGCTGCATTGCTAGAAGCGATGCAAGAAAAATCGGTTACAGCGGCTGGCTTAACCCATACTTTACCAAAACCATTTTTTGTTTTAGCCACTCAAAACCCTATTGAGCAGGAAGGGACATATCCCCTACCAGAAGCTCAGCTGGATCGCTTTATGTTTAACATTCAGTTAAATTATCCAGCCTTTGCAGATGAATTAACGATTGTTAAAAATACAACCAGCAACAAAACTGTTCAGCTGCAAAAAATAATCCATGCAGATGATATTCAGTATTTTCAGAAACTGATTAGAGATATACCTGTTACGGATAATGTTTTAGAATATGCCGTAAAATTGGCAGCAAAAACACGCCCAAATAGCGAGTTTGCTACTGACGCGATTAACAAATATATAAGTTGGGGCGCTGGTCCGCGGGCATCGCAATTTTTAGTTTTAGGTGCCAAATGTCATGCTGCAATTTCGGGTAAATATGCGCCAGATATTGAAGATGTGCAAGCCGTTGCTGAGCCTATTCTACGCCATCGCATAGTGCGAAATTATCGTGCGGAAGCAGAAGGTTTATCCATTGAGAAGATTATAAAAGATTTGTTGTAAGTATTTTAAATAGAAATAAAAGTCAAATCTTTATATTTTAAACTTTGTTACTATCTTTAGCAAACATTTACAAAGCATAAATTTTAAATCAAAATATTCGATATGTCAGCTCACGATTCACACGCACCAGTTCAGCAAACATCAGGCATTTGGGCTTTACCATTAACCGCATGGATTCTGGTTTTAATATTGGTCGTAATTTTCACCAAACCAATTTTTAATCATGAAGAAGCACCTGCTTCATCTCATGAAAAAACAGAAATGCCAGCTCACGAAGGAGCAGAAGCAGCACCACATCACTAAAAAATAAAAATTTTTCATAAAAAAATGCGCTGAAAACATCAGCGCATTTTTTGTTTATACCCTGATTTCGATTCTTAAACCTAATATTTTGCTGTTTTATTGCCGTATTGCTTTTACGATACATCTTGCTGAATTTAATTCAGCATCTTTCCTGCAAATAAGACCCTGAAATAAATTCAGGCTGATGTTAACTAAAAAAAGCAGCTTATTAATAATGTGAAAGAAAATTAAGAATCAAACCCAGGTTTATAGCTTAATTTGAATTACTTAAGCTGCTCAATAATGTTTGGATAATCGGTAATGATTCCATCTACACCCAAACTTTTAAAATATTTAATTTCCTTAACCGTATTCACCGTCCACGGAACAATTTTAATACCCATGGCGTGGCATCTATCTACCAATCCTTTACCTACCAAAATAGAATACGGACTATAAATGGTTGGTTTAAAACCTAATTTTTCAATATAATCTTCAAAGGGTTCTTTCTCATCAATTAATAAAGATGTTTGTATTTTAGGGTATTTCTCATGCAAATATTGTAAAGTTCGCATATCGAAAGATTCAATAATCACTCGTTTAGAAATCTTCTTTGCGTTTACAACGTCCATTATCAACTCAATAAATTCTGCAGGTTTAGGATGGAATTCATTATCACCATTTTTAATCGTTTTTGTTTCGATGCTGTAAACGGGCTTCTTTAAATTATTCTCATTTACATAAGCTTCAACGGCATCTATAGTTTCTGATAAAAGCGGTTTTGAAGCTTTAAATTTCATTTGTCCGGGAAAGCGAGCATGAACTTTACTCCCAACATCAAACTTCTTTATTTCATCATAATTCATTTTGTAGATGTTAAAGTTCTTTTGCTCTTTAAAAGTTATTGCCTTTCCATTCGGCTGCAAAGAAATTTCATTATTAAAATAAGGCTCTTGCGATAATACGACTTGTTTATCTTTAGAAATTACAGCATCCATTTCTAGCGTATTTACACCTAAATCTAATGCTTTTAACATCCCTTTAATGGTATTTTCGGGCATAATACCACGAGCACCTGCCTTTCCTTGCACATCGAACTTTTGTTTTTGTGCTAAAACCTGTAAGGAAATAAAACTTACAACAAGCAGAAGATTTAATTTTTTATTCATGAAATTTAAACGTAAATCGGTTATTTTAATTTTTGTAGCGCAAAGCAAATGTTAGATAATAAATTCCCTCCCGCTTTTGGCTATATCTCTTCGCTGCGCTTCGAGGATGCCGCCGCAATCGGGGCTAAATTGAAATGACATTGCACTTAACAAACCCATGTCCTTAAACAAAAAAAGGGCTTCATTTTATTGAGCGCCCTTTATAAAATTCACATTAATAATTATCTATCTGCAGGTACAAAAGCCTGAACAATTAAGTTCCAACTCGCATCAGCAGCTTTCTCGTAAACGAAAACATAATTAAAGCTTTCTCTTAAATCAGCCTTATAATCTATCGTTGCAACACCATACGTATAAGCTAAATCGCTGCCTAAAGCTTTATCTACACCTGTGGTTTTTAAATTAATTTTATCAACCATTCCATTCAAAAAAGTTAGAATCTTGCCTTTGCCATCAATCGCTTCATTTCCGGGAAATAATAAACGGGCATTATCAGTTAAAAAACCACCAAATGCACCAATGCCATGGGTTTTAAGAAATGTATTAAGCGTTTTTTCTGTTGTTAATATTACATCTTTTGCAGCTTTTTGGTCTTTCTCATTTAAAAATTTTGGTATGTAGCGGTCCTTTGGTTCTTCATAACGTTTTGTAGTGCTTGCCAACGGTTTATTACTATCTGTATTTAAATCAATTGCCAGCTTCCAAGTTCCATTTTCTGCTTTCCAAATAGAAAGATACTGACCATATTTTTTCTCAGTACCATTTAATTCATATGGACCAGTAGTAAAACCTAAATCGCCACTGCGTGATACTTTTGCGTAATTCGGTTCCCAGGAAACTTCATTTGTACCTTTTGATTGACCTGCATAAAAAGTTTTTGCATTAACAGGATTCGGTCTGAAAACTAAAGTATTTGCTGATGAAAATTCTATATAAGCATCTTTATCACCTTTTTTAGCTATTGTTTTTGCAAATTCCTTTTCAGCATTTACAAGAGATTTAGTTGTTCCATCACTTCTTTGAGCAAAGGCACTGAATGATAACGCTATTGCAAAAGTGGTTGATAATATTTTTTTCATGAGGATAAATTTATTTGTTGAAGAAAGAATCAGCGATTTTGAATGAACAATTATTCTGATTCAACTTCATTTTTATTAAGGTATGGCGAATATAAAATTTTCTGTACCAGATGTTTGTAAAAGTAATTAACAATTGAACATTTACTTTTCGCAGTAAATGGTTTCTAGTACGGTTTGCCCAGTAGCTTTAAGCGTATTCTTATCAATGTTAGCTAAATTATCAAGTTGAGTGTGCCAGTTTATGTAAAACCCGCTATTATCATTGTAATGAATAATATCAATTGATGGCACTCCGGCCTTGTTCATCCAGAAATGATCATCAACCAGTTTACCACTTGGAATGCTTACAAAATAAGATGAATAGCCAATTTCACTTCCAATATTCCATACTTTATTCACAATTTCTGGTGCCGACTGACGGGAAATTTCGTCCTGCGTAAACTGTGCGTTTCCGCCTCCAACCATATCCAGATTGATGCCATACATCGCTTTGTAGCCAATTGCCAATGCATTTTTCGCCCAAAATTGCGAACCCAAGCACCAGGTGATTTCATCAGGTGTTTCATCGTTGGCTTTGCCATAATCTTCTAAATCCCAAAGAACAAAATCTACGCCTACATTTGGTTGTTTTTGTTGTATCTGCCTGGCCATTTCTAAAATAACTGCAACTCCACTTCCGGCATCATTAGCCGCATCGAATGGTTTCGTGTGGTTTGTAGGGTCGGTATCTTGGTCAGAAAATGGGCGGGCATCCCAATGTGCCGTAATTAAAACCCTATTCTTGTTCTCCGGATTAAAGCTTGCCAAAATATTCTTTAGCTGAAAACTTTTACCGTCGTAAGTTGTGGTTTTTGCCCCTTGCAATTTTACCTCCGCACCGAATGATTTTAGTTTCGAAACCAAATAATCAGCACATTTTTGATGCGCTATGGTACCCGGTATTCTAGGGCCAAAATCGACCTGCGCTTTCGTATATGCAAAAGCACTATCTGCGTTAAATTCTGGCGAAACTAATTTAATTTCTTGTGCTACAGTTTCTGTTTGCTCGGTTTTCTTTTCATTCTTACACGCCTGAAAGGCTAATAGCAGAAGTGCAGGAAGTATATAGAGTTTGTTGTTCATGGGGAGTTGAGGTTGAGATTGAGGTTGAGACTGAGGTTGAGGTTGGGTGCTAACTAGGATTTACTCCAGGTTGTGCCTTCTTTACCATCTTTAAGTTGAATACCCAATTCTTGCAAACCAATTCTTATCTTATCAGAAGTTGCATAATCTTTATTTTCCTTAGCTTCTTTACGCAAATCTATAACCATTTGTAAAACACTGTTTAATTCTAGATTATCAGATTCTTCATCTTTCAAACCCAAAATATCAAAAACAAAATCATTAATCAACTGCTTTAATTTATCCAATTCAGTAGCTGAGATTTTTCCCTTTCCATCATAAACGGTATTGATAATTCTTACCGCTTCAAACAGTTCTGCTATTAAAACCGGACTATTAAAATCATCGTTCATTGCATTAACACATTTAAGCTTTAATGCATCAATATCAAATTCGCTGTGTTCGTAGGTGTTTAATTTATCTAATAAAGCAACAGCAGCCATCAATCGGCGAAAACCCTTTTCGGATGCATCAAGCGCATCATTAGAAAAATCTAAAGTGCTGCGATAATGCGCTTGCATCATAAAAAATTTAACCGTCATTGGGCTATAGCCTTTCTTTAACAAAGGGTGGTCGCCGGTAAACAATTGCAAAGGAAGAAAACCATTTCCGGCTGATTTTGACATGCGGGTTCCGTTTACGGTTAACATATTCGTATGCATCCAAAACCGAGCGGGTTGATGTTTGCTACAAGCTTCTGACTGAGCGATTTCATTGGTATGATGCGTCGCCGCTAAATCCATTCCACCACCGTGTATATCAAATTCTGCACCCAAATATTTCGCACTCATTGCCGAACATTCAATATGCCAGCCTGGAAAACCTAATCCCCAAGGCGATTGCCATTGCATTAACGTTTCAGGCTTTGCTTTAATCCAAAGTGCAAAATCTAATCGCCCTTTTTTCTCATCCTGACCGCCCAGTTCGCGGGTATTATTCAGCATGTCTTCTAAGTTACGATTGGTTAAAATGGTGTAATTGTATTCCTTACTGTATTTTTCTACATCAAAATAAACGTTACCGCCAACTTCGTAAGCATAGCCATTTTCGATGATGACTTTTATCATCTCGATTTGCTCAATAATATGCCCGGTAGCTGTTGGTTCTATGCTCGGCGGTAACGTATTAAACATCCGCATAACATCATGAAAACCAAGTGTGTACTTCTGTACAATTTCCATTGGTTCCAATTGCTCTAACTTGGCTCGTTTTGCAAATTTATCATCACCCTCATCTCTATCGCCCTCCAAATGCCCTGCATCAGTAATGTTTCTAACATAGCGAACCTTGTAACCCGAATATTTTAAATACCTGAAAATTAAATCGAAAGACATGAAAGTTCGGCAATTGCCTAAATGCACATCACTGTAAACTGTTGGTCCGCATACGTACATGCCAACATTTGGTGCATTTAACGGTAGAAACAATTCTTTTTTACGAGAAAGGGTATTGTAAAGTTGTAAGCCGGTATTCATATTGCAAATGTAATATTTACCATCGTAAAGTTTCAAAAATGACAAATTGTTTAACAATCCGATTGCTTAATTGACAATTCATACATTAAAGAATCTAAATCTTTTATTTGAAAAGCAATACCACTTCCATTAGGTTTGTAAATAACGGTTTTGCGCACCTGGCAACCTTTTAAAAGTATCTCCATATTTGCAAGAAGCCCATGGTTAAATTTCTAGAACAAGCCTTGCGCTACTAAATTATAAACCGCTTGATATATTTAAACCAGTTTGAAATTATTTTGGAAATGAAAGGACAGTACTTTTGGGGGTCTTCAGTCCTGCTGTTCGATGTAGCCTCGCAGAAAAGCTCGGGCTGCCGCTACCATCAGGTTTAAAAACAAAAGATTGTGCAACATGCAAACCCTTAAAATGAAACACCGCATTTGCAAAATAGCCCCGGTTGAAGCGAACACGTAGCAACAGCCATTTCGGCTGTTGGCGCAGTAAAGCGAAAAACGGGAACAAATTTGGTTTCTTGAACAAACCTTGCGCTACTAAATTATAAGCCGCTTTATATATTTAGACCCGTTTGAAATTGTTTTGTAAATTAAAAGGCAGTACCTTTTGGCGGGCTTCAGTCCTGCTGTTCGCTGTAGCCTCGCGAAAAGCTCGGGCTGCCGCTGCCATCAGGTTTAAAAACAAAAGATTGTGCACCATGCAAACCATTAAAATGAAACACTAGCCTTACAAAATAGCCCCGGTTGAAGTGAACAAGTAGCAACAGCCATTTCGGCTGTTAGCGCAGTAAAGCGTAAACAAATTTATTTTCTTGTACAAGCCTTGCGCTGCTAAATTATAAGCCGCTTTATATATTTAGACCCGTTTGAAATTGTTTTGTAAATAAGTTTATTGCGTTATTTATTTACCACCTCAGTCACCTTAGAAAATCTAAGTGTAGATATTTAAGCCTGGAAACTATTGTTCAGGTTTGAAAACAAATGGCTACGCAAAATGCAAACCCTTAAAATGGAACAGTACATTTCCTAACTAGCCCCGGTTGAAGCGAACACGTAGCAACAGCCATTTCGGCTGTTAGCGGAATAAAGCGTAAAACGGGAACAAATTTAGTTTCTTGTACAAGCCTTGCGCTGCTAAAATTTATATAACAGGAAGCTTAAAATCTGCTCTTCTAATTTACAGCCTTATTTAAGCTTTGCTTTAAAAACTTTTTCTAGTTTTTCTAATTTCGGTAGAATCACCAATCTGCAATAAGGAGCATCAGCATTGTTTTTGTAATAATTTTGGTGATAGCTCTCTGCCACATAGAAAGGTTTTGCAGCTTCAACTGCAGTAACTACTTTTTTGCCGTAAGCATTTGTAGCATTTAATTCTGCTTTATATTTTTCGGCTAAAGCTTTTTGCTCTGGTGTGTGGTAAAAAACAACCGAACGGTATTGCGTTCCGCTATCTGCACCTTGGCGGTTAAGTGTTGTGGGGTCGTGACTTTTCCAAAACACTTCTAATAAATCTTTATAGGTAATTTGCATTGGGTTATAGGTAATTTCTAAAACCTCTGCATGACCAGTAAACCCTGTACAAACTTCTTCGTAAGTTGGGTTAGCAATTTTTCCACCTTCATAACCCGATTTCACAGATACAACACCTTTTAATTTTTGAAATATCGCTTCGGTACACCAAAAGCATCCCATCCCAAATGTTGCCTTCTCGGTTTTCTTTCCTTGTGCATTAGCTTGATTTAAAGTTAATGCGGTTAATAAAATTAAAATTATCTTTTTCATTTTGTGTGTTTATTGTTTTTTAAACTATACAATCTTGTTATTAATCTTTCGCGACAAGATTGTACGGTTATTTGCTAACTATATTACGAAATAAAATTATGTAAAGTTTCCAATCCATCAATAATGGATTTAGAATGACAAACAGAATAAATTGTGGATTTAAATTTAAATGTTAATAACTTAAGCTGTTGATAATCTTTAATTTATAATCATGATTGTTATCTCTCAGAACCTTATTAACAATTCTTAGTAAATTCGTTTAACATTAAAATTAAAAAATATGTCAACACCCTATATTCCATGTTTAGATTTAGGTTCCTACATTAACGGAACGGAAACAGAACGCAAAAAGTTTTCTGACGAGCTTGGCAGGGCTTTCAATGATTCTGGATTTGTAACCATCACCAATCACGGTTTAAGTCAGGATTTAATTGACAAGCTTTATGAAAATATAAAAGCTGCATTTGCTTTGCCTTTAGATGTAAAAAAAAAATACGAGAAACCAGAACTTGCTGGTCAGCGAGGTTACACTAGCGCTGGTAAAGAAACGGCTAAGAGCGCCAAAACTCCCGATTTAAAAGAATTCTGGCAAATTGGACAAGAAGTTACAGACGGCGATCCGGTGAAAAATGATTACCCTGATAACGAGGTTTTAGAAGAACTACCTGAATTTAATAAGGTAACAAACGGTATATATAAAAAACTAGAGGAAAACGGAACCCATCTGTTACGTGCCATTGCAACTTATTTAGAACTGCCAATTAATTACTTTGATAAACACGTTCATAATGGAAACTCGATATTAAGAGGCATTCATTACTTCCCAATCGAAAATCCTGAAACCATACCTGATGATGCGGTACGTGCAGGAGCACACGAAGATATTAATTTAATTACTTTATTAATTGGCGCAAGTGCCGATGGACTAGAAGTATTAACACGCAGCAATGAGTGGTTGCCGATAAAAGCGCATCATACTGATATTGTAGTTAATGTTGGCGATATGCTGCAAAGGTTAACAAACAACAAGTTAAAATCGACTACACACAGGGTTGTAAATCCTCCACGTGAATTAATGAAAACATCACGTTTTTCGGTGCCGTTTTTCCTACATCCACGTAGCGATATGGATTTAACTAGCTTACCATCTACCATTGATGCTGAACACCCAAAAGTATATAGTGATATGACTGCTGGAGAATACCTTGATGAAAGGTTAAGAGAAATTGGGTTGAAGAAATAGTTATCAGTTTTCTGTTATCAGTTTTCATTTATACAACGTGAAGCTATACCATAAGAGAAATCTAAAAATTAACTTTTGAATCCTATTTTACCTCCCCCTATCAAAGTTTTTGGTTAGGCGAATGTTGTGAAAGATTAAAAATACAAGGCGCTTATAAAATTAAGCGCTTTTTTTATACCTTGAAATATGCATTCTACCCAATTAGAAATTTTCGCCGAAATCGATGGTATTGGCTCGGCATCAGGATTATTTTTGAAAGAGAACAAACTTTATATTATTGGAGACAATAGCGGGAACTTAAATGAATTTGATATTACCAACAAGCAACTCAACCAAATCAAGATACTGTTTATCAAAGAGTTAAATACTTTAGATAATATAGCAAAGGCTGACAAACCAGATTTTGAAATACTCTGTAATTATCAAAACAGATTATTTATTTTAGGCTCTGGCTCTACCAAGAAAAGGAATTTAATGATAGACTTTAATTTAAAAACCAAAGAAATTATTGAGCATGACTTGACTAATGTTTACAGCAAACTAAAAGTTATAGCGACAATTGATGATGAAAATTTTAACATAGAAGGTGCTGTCTTTACAGGCAAATCGTGGTTTTTATTTAATCGAGGTAACGGCATAAATGCTAAAAATGGAGTATTTTTTATCAAAGGGGAAGACCTGACTAATGCCGATAATGCCACATTTGTGAGGATAAATCTGCCAAATATTAATCACGTCGAATCATCCTTTACAGATGCCGTTTTATACAAAAACGAGATTTTTTTTATTGCAACGGCAGAAGACACAAAATCGACTTATAATGATGGGGCAATACTTGGAAGTTTCGTGGGAAGCATTGATTTGAAAACACTGGAAGTTAATTTCGCTACAAAAATTTCCGATGTAAATAAGTTCGAAGGCATTTGCTTTTTAGAACAATCGAAAAATAAAATAGAATTTCTGCTGTGCGAAGATAGAGACACTGAAGAGTTGAGATCTACTGTTTACAAGTTGACGATGAGTTTGTAATAATTATATTTGAGTGATCATCTGATAATAAACTCACATCTCGCTAAAAATTTGTCTATGTCAGAAATTACAAACGAAGATTATCAAAATTTATTCGGTCTTTTTAATTCGATTTATCCGCTAAGTGAAGAGTTAAAAAATGCGATTGCTGCTAATAGTGAAGTTATAAATGTTGCAAAAAAAACAAAACTTTTAAGCGTTGGTGAACGAAGTAACATAATTTATTTTATTGTAAATGGTGCTGCAAGAATCTATTACCTTAATCAAGAAGGGAAAGAAACCAATACATGGTTTTTATTTGAAAATGAATTGCTTATCTCAGTTTATAGCTTTTATACAGGCAACCCGAGTTTTGAATATATAGAAACTATTGAAGATTGCAAACTCATTGCAGTAAAGCGTGAAAAACTTGATGAACTATATTTAAAGTTTATGGAATTTAATTATTCAGGACGAAAACTTACTGAATTTTATCACATGCGTAATGAAATCCAAGCGAATGATTTACGGATGTATAGTGCAAAAGAGCGCTATGAACATTTAATTAAACGTAGTCCGCAACTACTTCAAAGGGTCTCATTAGGTCATATTGCATCGTATTTAGGTATATCACAAGAAACACTTAGCCGAATAAGAAAGCAAAAATAATTTTTTGACTTTTATCAAAAGCCGGCTGATTTTAAGCATGTAGGTTTGGATTAACTAAAAATTAATCTATGCAAATAAATTCTAAACTTAACAATCATGCTAACTTAAAAAGTTTTCCGCTTCTATGTCTTATACTTATTTTGATAAGTTCCTGTAAAAAAGAAATTATACAGGAATATAAAGTAGCCGTACCAAAATTAACAGGCTTAAAAGATTGGTTTAACAATAAGCCTGGTACTAATTTGAATTCGGGAGAAGGTATTTACGGCAAAGGTCCTTGTAATTAATAAATTATGAAAAACTTACAAGTTAGAATACTGTTAATAATACTCACTTTAATTAGCCTTTTTACTTGTATCTCAATAAATCAGAATTTGTTCTTTTTATATGAGTATAGTTTTGTAGATGGCCCTAAGATGCTTCTAAAAGAGTTAAAATACAATAATATTCAGTGGACAATGACAATCCATTGGATACTTTTATTGATAGCTAGCATAGGCATGATTCTTTTACAATTTATTTATAATATTAATATAAAATATAAATTGACCTTTTATATTCCATTAGTCTTTATAACACTTCAATCTCTTTTTCTGATCATTTTTGCATTTATATTAATTCCATTTACAGTGGTTTGGTTAGTTGCATTAAATATATTTAAAAAAGAAAGCAGTTTGAAAATAAATAGTATGGAGAAATAAGCAAAGTGCTATTTGAATCCGGGAGAAGGCATTTATGGGAAAGGTCCTTGTAATTAATTGAATATGAAAGAGATCAAAATCATCATACTTCTAACGATAATGATATTGGTAAGTTTATTTTCTGGAATACCAATTAACAAAAACTGGAGTTTTGTGTATCAATTTGAATTTCTAGACTTCCCAAAACTTCATGAAACGTCTATAGTAGATACCATTATTTGGTGTACTATGTTATTATCGCATATTGGCATTATAGTCTTACCCTTCTGCATAAAAAATAAATTCTTCAAAAAAATGCTATGGTATTTTCCATTAACTTTTCTGCTAAGTTTCCTAATTTTAGAAGCTGGATTTTTCATCCTATTAATACCATTTATGATTATATGGTTGATTGCTTTAAATGTTTCTAAGGAGGGAAAGATGTGAAAGTATTAAAAATTTTATCTATAATTTCTTACTTACTTATAAATGGAATAGGACCGTATGGAATACCAAATTTTGCTGGCATACCTTTTTGTTTATTAAGTTTCTTAAACGATCTGCTAAGTCAAACATTTTTTAATATATCCTAGGGCTTAGGGACTATTGGTCTTTTAAGTGTTTTGTGCCTAATCATTATTGCTTTCTCTAAACAATTTAAAGACCGTTTCTTGTTAATCTACTCTCTTATTGTATTAATAAGCATTGAAGTCTTTTTATCCGACATATTACATCATCAAAAGTTAATATTTTGGTTCTTATTCCCTTTGCTATTATTTGTAGCTAGCTCGATTTTACTAATAATCAAGAGTTTTAACGTGCAAGAAGAGTTTGCAAAGATCAATCCTTGAATTTAATTTATCTAAATAACGATTTCAACAGCTGACTAAAATTTGTCAACTGTTTAGTTTTTTTGACTTTTGTCAAAAGCAGGCATCTCCACATTATATAGATTTGAATATGCAAATTTTAAATCTTTATCAGTTTTAATCTTTATCGTATTTGGCTGCTGTTTCCCTTTAGAAAGAATTAAGCCTGGCTGGAGATTGAAAAACGTATCATCCTGTGCCTCCCATTAGGTTTGTATGTACAAACTTCATTCAGTTTGGCATTATGGTTTTACTTAGATAAAAAATAGCTTTTATTAAATTAAAATTCAATTAGTATGAAGTCAAAAACTAAAATAATTATAGTTTTTTTAATTTTATCGATACTTCCCTTCATTTCTGTAGCACAAAACAAAACTGTAGATGAAGAGAAAAATTATAAAATGATAGAATCGCTGTTAAAATATTACGAAAACAAAAAATACGATACAACCCAAAGGGATACCGTATTTAAGAAATTTGTATATTTTGATAATATTTTGGCCGATACATCCAAAAAGAAAATTACAGGGCGAATAAAATTTTTCGACATGATTTTCCCGAATATCTTCCGATACGTCGATTCAGTGGGAATTAGGAATTTAGATTTAGTGCCAACAAGGTTTTTTAAAAGCGACACTTCATTTTATAAGCATTTTGATATAGATGGTGAATTAAATGAATTATTACCGTTCACACTTACCTTTTATGATAAAAGAAATAGTAAACAACCTATTGGATGTTTACTATTTGAACCTAAGACACACAAATTAATGGCTTGGTCTATCATTAATTAAGGGGGCTATTGGTACTTTTTAACTTTCAGTTTACTATAGATTTACAAATATCCTCTACCTTAACCCAATGAAAAAAATCTTATTAATCCATCTCATTTTATTAATAAACCTAACATTTGTATTTGCTCAATCAACTAACATTAAAGATTTGTATTGGGATTATACATTGATAAGAATGACCGATACCGAAAAACCTAAAGCGATTGCATTGGCAACAGAAATCTTGAAACGTTCTTCAGAATTAACACCAAAGCAAATCGCAAATGCAACTTATCACTTAGGTAGGTTATACGAAGAAACCAATCAAATGAACCTGGCTATTCCTTACTACGAAAAAAGCATTCAGCTAACGCCAGGCTATTATGTTCCGTATTTGTCTCTAGGAAATTACTATTTCAAAAACTGTAAAGATTTAATTGTTAAAATGAATGCAGCAGCCGAAGCTAAAGATTTGAACACGCATACAAAATTAACGGATGATTATAAGAAACTGGCAACCAAAGCAGCAGCTTATTTAGAAAAATCTTATGCTTGCGACCCTGATGATGAAACCCTAAAGATGATTACTTATTTACACCAAACATCTAAAAATTCTGCAGCTTTGACTTCGCTTGATGGCCGAATTAAGAAACTTGCTGAAGGTTGTATTACTTTGCTGGATGATGAGTAAATTTTTAAAACTATTTATTCGATTCATCAATGGCTTTATTCACAACATCTTGAATACGACCTCTGATTTTTAAGTTCGATAATTTATCTGTTACTGTTGGGTTTACACGATTAGAAAGAAAAACGTAAACCAAACTTCGTGATGGATCTACCCAAACACATGTTCCGGTATATCCGGTATGGCCGTAGGTTTGTGGTGAAGCTAAATCTGATGGATAGTGCTTGCTCGAATCAGGATCCCAACGGTCAAACCCTAAACCTCTGCGACTAACTGCCGATTGCTTTGAAGTAAACATATCAACTGTTGAAGGTTTAAAATACGCTTCGCCACCATAAGTTCCTTTATTTAACAACATTTGATAAATTATAGCCAAATCGTTCGCACTAGAAAATAAGCCTGCATGACCAGAAACTCCGCCTGCCAAACCCGCTCCTTGGTCGTGAACGTAACCAACCAATAATGTTTTTCTAAAGTATTTATCATCTTCTGTTGGAATGATTTGGTCTCTTGCAAAACGATTTCTAGGTAAAAAACCTGCCGTTTGCATACCTAGTGGCTTATAAAAATTTTCGTAAGCATATTGATTTAAAGGTTCTTCGCTGATGTGTTCAACAATATCCTTCATCACATACATACTTATATCGCTGTAAACATATTGTCCTCGGGTTCTAATTGGCGAATTCAACATTTTCGGCCACATAAAATCTTTGAAAAAGCCTTTTTTGATATAATAATTATCAGCAACCTTAGTTGGAAACGCAGCAGTTGAATCTCTACTGTAATCGCCAGCTTTTACATAATCGTGAAAAGGAATAAATGGAATGAAACCCGCTTGGTGCAACATCACTTCCCTAACCTGAATGTTATTCATTGGTGTGGTTCTGGCTTTAGATATATACGCACCAATGTTGGTATCTAATTTTAATTTTCCTTCTTCAAAAAGGCGCATTACAGATGGCGTAGTTGCGGTAACTTTTGTAACAGAAGCTAAATCGAATATATCGGTAACCTTATCAGGCAAAGTAGAATCATAAGTATGCGTGCCATAAGCTTTATTAAAAATTACCTTTCCATCTTTGGCCACCAAAACAACCATACCCGGTGTGGCTTTCTGACTGATGGCTTCGGCAGCTATAGCATCAATCTCTTTCAAATTGTTAGAATTTACACCAGCATCTTCGGGAACGGTATATTTTAATCGCGTAGCGGTAGTAATAAAACCAGAACCAAGCGTATATTTTGCAGAAAATGCTGAAGTTAATTTACTGCTTGCAGCAATACCACCAAAAATATACTGAGGAACAATTGCTGCCGCATCAATAGAATTTTGTGCTGTATAAATAATTGGCGAGTTAACTAAGTCAAAAGCCTTTAAACCCGTTCCATTACCAAAATAACAAAAAACTACTGCTTTACTTTTGCTTATGCTACTAATAAAATTAAGGTATTTTGGGTTGGTAATATTTTTATCATCAATCGAAATCAGCACAAGATTGAAATATTTTAAATCATCTTCCAAATCATTCAAATTCAAGCTGTCTTTATAAGCATCTGCAGAGAATGAGGTAATTTTATCGTACTTATTTGCCAGACTATCAAAAACCAAATTGTAGGCAAAACCTAAGCTCACCGAAGCAATATTTTTTTTATCAAGTGATTTTAAAGGAATATTTCCCTTTTCGTTATTTAGTAAAACAGTTGTTTGTGTAATGGTATTGGCAATGGAAAGTTTTTTTTCGTTTGTAGCGTGTTCTTGTGCACAAGCCATTAAACATAAAATATTTAGAAAACTTGCTGCTGCCAGAATCGTCAATCTATTTCGCTTCATATACTTTTTCTCCGTTCAAATAGGTTTTTAAAACTTTGGTTTTTAAAATGTTCTGAGGTGTTGATTTTAAAATATCATTATCAAGAATTACAAAATCAGCAAATTTGCCAACTTCCAGACTCCCCTTTTCCTGCTCTTCAAAATTTGCTTTAGCAGCCCAAATCGTCATCCCTCTTAGTGCCTCTTCTGGCGTTAAAGCATTTTCCATTTGGAAACCACCTTTTGGGAAACCCTTTGCATCTTCTCTAACAGTTGCAGCATAAAACGTTAATAATGGATTAATATTTTCAACAGGAAAATCAGTTCCAAGTGGAATCCATCCATTTTGTTTAAGCAATTGTTTGTATGCATAAGCATCTTTCAAACGTTGTTCACCTAACCTTTGTCCGGCCCAGTACATATCAGATGTGGCATGTGTTGGCTGCACGGATGGGATAATACTTGCTTTACCAAAAAGATTAAAATCGTTTGCATTAACAACCTGAGCATGTTCAATTCGCCAGCGCTTATCGTTTTTACCTTTTAAAACATTGTTATATATTTTTAACATTACCCGATTGGCCGAATCGCCGATGGCATGTGTACACATTTGAAAATTATGTTCAGCAATTTTTGCAGCAACCTCTTCATAATGCTTCACATCACTAAGCAAAAAACCCGATTTTTCTGGCATATCGGTATAAGGTTTTAATAAACAAGCACCACGAGAACCCAAAGCACCATCTGCATAAACTTTAAATGCCCTAACATTTAGGCGGTCGGTTTTTATAGCACCACGTTTAAATAAGTACTTGTAGTTTGGTTCAGCATCTGATAGCATTACGTACAAACGCATTTTGAGTTTATTTTCCTTTTGCAGCTTCTCGATAAAATCAACAGCTTCAAAACCCAAGCCACAATCATCAATAGTTGTTAAACCGGCTGCAAAGCAATTTTTTTGGGCATCAGTTAAAATCTTTTCGGCAAGTTTTGCATCAGGTGATGGTATTTTGCTTTCAACCAAAGCCACAGCGTTATCAATCAAAACCCCGGTAAGTTTTCCATTTTCGGTTAACATATCGCCACCTGTTAACTTCTGTTCAGCTTTAATGCCGGCATCATCAAAAGCTTTTTGATTTGCAATAGCTGCATGACCGTCTATACGATTTAAAAATACCGGACGATTGGGAAACAGTTTGGTTAGTTTTTCATTTGTAGGAAAAGCTTTATTTTCCCAATCATTTTGGTCCCAACCATTCCCGATTAACCATCCATCTGGGTGTGTTTTAACAAAAGTTGTTAACCTTTGAATTACTTCTTCCCAAGATTTGGTTTCGCGTAAATCGGCTGTTTGTAAGCTTTGTCCGTAGCCAAAAAAATGTGCATGTGCATCTATAAAACCAGGATAAACTGCTTTACCAGCGGCATCAATTTCCTCTGTAGCTTTATATTTTTTTCTAATTTCATCGGATTTACCTATAGCTAATATTTTACCATTTTTAACTGCAAAAGCTTCAACGGTTTCAAAAGCCGAATTAACGGTATAAACCTTGGCGTTGTAAACAATTACATCGGCTTGCTCTTTACCACAAGAGGATAGAAAAGCAACTATAATTAATGCGTAAAAGAATGATTTCATATCGATAAAGATAGAAATTTGAAATCGTTTGCAGTGTAAATTGAATTTTACAGAAGAGGAAATTGTTGTCCTTTAGATTGAAGCCCAGCAAAATTGGAGATATCTGTTAAATGCTGATTTGCTGTTTTTAACGGATGCCTCATCATTAGAAAAGTCAATCAAAAGCTTCAAATTTTTTTTGGAAAGCAGTTGCAGTAGTGCTTTTGAAGAAGCAGCCCCGCCCTCGTTTCTGCCGATGAAAAATCGGCATCTCACTAAGTCAGGTTTAGGGATGCTAGGATTGTGCTGGTTTTAAACATTATTGGTGAATTTTCCCTTGGTCTGTGTCCCCACAGACCGAAACTTTCAAATTAAAAAGATTTCTCGGCTGCGCTCGAAAGGACTGGAAAAGAACTTTGAATTTAGAAATCGAACTGTTGTTTTTAAACCGGACAATAGCGGCTGCCCCAATTTTTTTTATGAGGGCTGCAATTTCCAAAAATTTTATTACCCTTGTTTTCTAAAAATTAAAATAGTTCAATCTCCCTAAATGTATTTTACCGCAGAGTTCGCAAAGGAATTCACAGAGGACGCAAAGTTAGGCAGATAATTCTTTGCCATGTAAAAAATTTAAGGACATATAAGCTTGCCGCTAAACACTAACCGAAGAAAACCATCCTTATGTTTTTAAACCCGATAAAAGCGGCAGCCCCGAATTTTTTCAATGAGGGCTACAGCGGTTAACGGGGCTGCAGTATCCGAAAATCTTATTACCCTTGTTTTCTAAAAATTAAAATAGTTCAATCGCTCTAAATATTTTACCGCAGAGTTCGCAAAGGAATTCGCAGAGAACACAAAGCTAGGCAGATAATTCTTTACCATAGAAGAAATTTAAGAACATATAAGCTCTGCTCGTCAATAACTTAACCGAAGAAAGCCTTCCCTCTATTTTTAAACCCGATAAAAGCGGCAGCCCCGAATTTTTTCAATGAGGGCTATAGCGGTTAGCGGGGCTGCAAACCCCAATGAAATGCTAACGATAATTTCCAAAAAAATAAAACTTAAATTATAGGAAATGTTAGGTATTAGTATGTAAAAAAGATAAGGATAATAATGTAAATTCCTCCACTGTCCTTTCCACAGGGGATACAAGGTGCTGATAGCAATGTACAAGAACTGTATAGTTAATAGTTAATTTTTATGGCATTTGTTACAAATTTTTAATCATATTTACCCACAGTCATTTAGGTGTTGAGTTTTAAACAAAACACATTCCTTAAGCTTATTTTGCATAATTTAGCACATTCATTTTGCCTAATTACATGACTGATATTATTCACCTATTACCTGATGCTGTTGCCAATCAAATTGCTGCCGGAGAAGTTGTTCAACGACCTGCCTCTGCAGTAAAAGAATTGCTCGAAAATTCTATCGATGCCGGCGCAGATAAAATTCAGTTGGTGATAAAAGATGCCGGGAAAGCATTAATTCAAATTATAGATAATGGTTGCGGAATGAGTGTTACGGATGCTCGAATGTGTTTCGAACGCCATGCAACTTCTAAAGTAAAAAAAGCTGAAGATTTATTTGCCATTCGCACGATGGGTTTTCGTGGAGAAGCCATGGCTTCGATTGCGGCAATTTCACAGGTAGAGATGAAAACCCGCCGCCATGAAGATGAAATTGGCAGTTGCATAACCATTGAAGGTGCTTTGGTTACAGCTCAAGAACCTGTAGCTACATCGCCAGGCACACAAATTGCCATTAAAAATCTATTTTTCAATACTCCCGCAAGGAGAAATTTTTTAAAGAGTAATCCGGTAGAGATGCGTCATATTATTGACGAGTTTACACGTGTTGCATTAGCGCATCCTGCTGTTTTTTTTAGTTTGCATCATGATGGAACGGAGATTTTTAACCTTCCAAAAGGGAATTTAAAACAACGCATTGTTCATTTGTTTGGCAATAATTACAACGAACGTTTAGTACCTGTAGAAGAAGACACTACGATTATTAACCTAAAAGGATATATTGGAAAACCTGCTTTCGCAAAAAAAACCAGAGGTGAACAATTCTTTTTTGTAAATAACAGGTTTATTAAAGACCCATATTTAAATCATGCGGTAAGTTCTGCATTTGATGATTTATTGCCCGACGATAGCTATCCACTCTATGTTTTGTTTATAGAAATCGACCCATCGAAGATTGATGTGAACGTTCATCCAACCAAAACAGAAATTAAATACCTCGATGAGAAATCAATTTATGCGATTTTAAAATCGGCAGTAAAGCGTTCAATCGGCAGGTATAACATTTCTCCTACATTGGATTTCGACCAGGAAACTGGCTTTAGCAACATGATTTCGCTGAAAGCTGTTGAAGATATTGTGCCACCAAGCATAAATTTTAATCCCGATTTTAATCCATTTGCAACTGAAAAGAGTTCTGTATCCGGATATTCTTCCTCAACTAGAAATTATGAGGCTAAGCCAAGCGCCAAAAATTGGGGCTCGCTGTATGAAATAACGCAAGAACCAGCCGTTGAGCAAACTACATTTTATACTGATGATGCTATTTTAGAAACAAAGCAGAAACAATATATGCAACTGCATAATCGTTATATTGTTTCGCAAATTAAATCTGGCTTAATGGTTATAGACCAGCAAATGGCACACGAACGCATCCTTTATGAACGATTTCTCGTACATCTTGATGATAGAAAAGGCGCTTCACAGCAGAGTTTATTTCCTCAAACCATAACGTTAAATGCCAATGATTTTGAATTGGCAAAAAGTTTACTGGATGATATAAAAAGTTTAGGTTTTGATGTTCGTGAGTTTGGTAAAAACACACTGGTTGTAGAAGGAATCCCGGTTGATTTAGGCAGTAAAAACATTAATGAAACACAGCTGTTTGAACAATTAATTGAAGGCTTTAAAAACACTCAACAAGAATTGAAATTAACAAAGCGAGATAGCCTGGCCAGAAGCTTAGCTAAAAATAGTGCAATTAAGGCAGGTACAGCGCTTGGTCAGGAAGAGATGAACACACTAATTGATGAACTTTTTGCCTGCAAAACCCCTAACTTTAGCGTAAGCGGAAAGCCTATCATCCAAACCATTACCTTGACTGAGCTGGATAAGAAATTTGAGAAGTAGAGGGTGAGGGTTGAGGCTGAGGCTGAGATTAAGGTTGAGGTTGAGGCTGAGAATGAGATTGAGATTAAGGCCGAGGCTAAGGTTAAGGCCAAGATGAAGGAAAAAAGAATAGAGACTAAGGTTGAGTAGAGCGAAAACGAAAGACGAAATACCAAAAACGACACAATTAAATGAATAACATATATATACCACCGGTTGTTAAAAACCTTCTAATTATAAACATCATATTTTTCGCAGCTACCTGGCTATTTCAACAGCAGGGAATAATAAATTTTGAAGATTCGCTTGCGGTTTACTATTTCGATTCGCCAAAGTTTAGGGTTTGGCAACCTTTAACGTATATGTTTATGCATGGTGGGGTTGCGCATATATTCTTCAATATGTTTGCACTTTATTCTTTTGGCAGTTTGCTGGAAACCAGATGGGGAGCAAAAAAGTTCATCATATTTTATTTGATAACCGGACTAGGTGCTTTAGCTTTACAATGGGCTGTACAAGCTTTTGAGGTTAATCAAATAATTGGAAATATCACTTTATTTGATGGATGGCAACAGAAAATTACAAATCAAACACAGGTGCAGACATTAGGCTCTATTTATTATGGGGGCATGTTGGGCGCCTCGGGAGCAATTTTTGGCTTACTGGTTGCTTTTGGCATGCTCTATCCAAATGCAGAGTTATACATTATGTTTATACCTGTGCCGGTTAAAGCAAAATACATCATTCCCATTTATATTTTAATTGAATTATCATTAGGTGTAGCTCAATTTGAAGGTGATTCTATTGCTCATTATGCACACCTGGGTGGGGCTTTAATTGGCTTTATCCTGGTTAAGATTTGGAAAGATAAAAACGATACATTTTATACGCTCTATGAATAATACTTTCAAAGATTTAAGGTTCAAGATTTTTAAGTCTGGTAATCCACTTTTCTTTTACATTGGGATAAATGTTCTCCTGTTTTTGGTAGTTTCCATTATTGGCATATTTGTTTTTTTAAGCGGCAGCGCTTTAAGCTTCAAATCGTGGTTGTTTGAATATGTTGCATTGCCGGCAAGTTTTACTCAGCTTCCAGAAAGATTCTACACCACATTTACCTACATGTTTTTTCATACCGATATTTTTCACATTCTGTTTAATATGTTGGGTTTGTACTGGTTCGGAAATATTTTTATGAACTTTTTACAAAGCAGGCAATTTCATTTTGTTTACATCGCCGGCGGCTTTTTTGGTGGTTTATTTGCTGTGGCTTTTTTAAATATTTTCCCGGTTTTTTCTGATTCTTTATTCAATATTAACATAGTTGGTGCATCTGCAGCGGTTATGGCAATTATATTTGCGGCAGCAACCTTAGTGCCCAATTACACCATAATGTTGCTTTTTTTTGGTGAGGTAAAAATTAAATGGATAGCACTCGTTTATTTCATTTTAGATTTTTTATCTATTGGTTCATCGAATGCGGGTGGTAGTTTAGCACATATTGGCGGCGCATTGTTGGGTTTTGCTTATATTAAAAGCTTGCAAAATGGCAGCGACTGGAGTAAAATTTTTGAAAGAAAACCAAAATTAAAAGTGGTAAAAAATGAGCAACCAATAAAAAAACCTACTTTTAAAGGCGTATCTCAAAATGAAATAGATGAAATTTTAGATAAGATTTCTACCTCGGGATACGATAAATTAACTACAACTGAAAAAGAAAAATTGTTTAAAGCAAGTAAAGATTAAATGCCTAAGCCTAATTCGAAATACACTTTCTTTGATAAAATATTCTTACCACTAACCATTGTAGCGGTTGCATGCCTAGTTCTTGGTACCGTTGCAGGCGGCATAGATCCTCGTAAAAACATTATACTAGCCTATTTTGCTTTGGCTTATCCTTATTCCCTATTGATTTGTGTATTGTTTCTTATCTGGTGGGCGGCAAAAAAAAGATGGATTTTTTCCATCATCATAATCTGTGTAATTGCAATTGGCTACAAGACACTTCATGCAACTTTTGGTTTTGGCGGTATTGAAGGCACATCAAAAAAAGAAGAAGGTAGCATTAGAATAATGACGTATAATGTGCACAGTTTTAAGCTTTTTGGAGAAGATAATACCATATCTGTTAAAGATAAAATGCTTACGATTGTACAAGAACAAAACCCTGATGTGATATGCTTCCAGGAATTTTACACCAGGCACAAAGGCGATTTTAACACCATTGATAGCTTGAAAAGACTATTAAACACAAAATATTATTACTTTAAACCGGTAGAAAACAATGCTTACGATGCCTTTGGATTAGCGATTTTTTCGAAATATCCTATTAAGAATAAAGGTGATATTAAGTTTGATGGTCACGGTGATAATATGAGTATCTATACGGATTTAGATGTGAACGGAAAAATGTTTAGGGTTTTTAACGTTCATTTTCAATCCATCAGTTTCCAACCTCAGGATTATGAGTTTATAGATCAGCTTACTAAAAAAACCAGAGGTAAATTATATGCCTCCAAACGAATTTTAAAGATGCTGAGATATGCATTTATTAAAAGAAGCAATCAGGTAGATACGATGAAGAAAGAAATGGCAAAATGCAAAACGCCATACCTAATTGCAGGCGATTTTAATGATACTCCTGCATCTTACGCGGTAACGCAAATTACAAAAGGCTTAAATAATTCTTTTACCAAAAAAGGTACTGGTTTTGGCAAAACCTACAATGGTAAATTCCCTAATTTTCAAATAGATTATATTTCTACATCGAAAGATTTTGAAGTTCTAAATTATCAAATCACGAAAGCTAAATTATCTGATCATTTTCCTGTGAGAACGGATTTGAAGTTTATCGACAAAGAATAAATCGGCTGAGAAAAGTAAATATTTTTTTACATTTCACTTTTTATTTCTTACCATACATCAACAAACTGTTATCATCTAATCTAGATATTTGCTATTCAAATTGTAAAAAAAAATATTTAAGATATGAGTTTAATAGAAGCTTTAAACTGGCGCTATGCCGTTAAAAAAATGAATGGTGAGCCAGCTCAACAAGAAAAAGTTGACCAGATTATTGAAGCAATTCATCTTGCGCCAACATCTTCAGGTTTGCAACCTTTCAGACTTATCGTCATCACAGATCAAGCACTTAAAGAGAAAATCACACCGATTGCTTTCAATCAATCGCAAATTACAGATTCTTCACATTTATTGGTTTTTGCAGCATTCGAAAACTATACTGAAGAAGGAATCGATGAAACTTTCAGTCGTATGAATGCTGAGCGTGGTTTACCAGATTCTGCAACTGATGCTTATAAAGCGCAGCTTAAAGGAATGGTTTTATCAAGAACCGCTGAAGAAAACTTTAATCATGCAACCCACCAAGCTTACATTGGTTTAGGTGCAGCCATTGCGCAAGCAGCATTATTAAAAGTAGATTCTACACCAATGGAAGGTTTCAACGGACCTGAACTTGATAAGCTTTTAGGTTTGAATGAAAAAGGTTTAAAATCGGTAGTTTTATTGCCTTTAGGTAACCGCGATGAAGCGAACGACTGGTTGGTAAATCTTAAAAAAGTACGTACACCAATGGATAAATTTCTCATTGAGTATAAATAAGCAATATAAATCTTAATGTAGAAGCCGGTTTTGATAATCAAAATCGGCTTTTTTATGTAAAAAAATGTTAAACCTTTTGGCAGGCTATGCGCTCTATTTATAATTGGATATATTTACAACCTAAGTAATTAATTTCCTGTTCATGAAGATTTTTAGAATTTTATTTATTGCAGTTTCATTTTTGTATTTACTAAACTTTACCGCTTCGGCACAAACTGACACCGTTAGTATAAATACAATCATAACTAAAACCAATAAAGTTTTAACTGATTATCCCGCAGAAAAAATTTACCTTCATTTTGATAAACCTTATTACGCGGTTGCCGATACCGTATGGTTTAAAGCTTATGTAACAGAAAACCAAAATTTCCTATCGGGAATAAGTAAAATCGTGTATGTTGATGTGATTAATCAACGTGATTCTTTAATTCAAACTTTAAAACTTCCATTAACTGGTGGCATAGCCGAAGGAAATATTCCACTTTCACTGGAGAACTATACGCAAGGAAATTACCACATTAGAGCATATACTTTATGGATGTTGAATTCGGATGATCCTGCTTTTTTTAATAAAACATTTTACATCGGCGAGGCTATAGGTAAAGAAGTTAAAACGCACATTACTTACAAAAATTCTTCAACAGATAAACAAGAAAAAATTGATGCCAGGATACAATTTAAAGATATAAACAATAAACCTTATTCTAACCGAATAGTTAACTGGCAGGTTGTAACCAGTTATACTACAATTGCAAGAGGAAGGGGCACAACAGATGTTAGTGGTTACCTTAACATCAGCATGACGGCCAACCAAAAGGCAGAATATCAGCTGCAAAAAGGTGAATTGATTACCAGCATTAATACCACAGATAAGGATGTTATAAACAATACCTTTCAGCTTAAGAATGCAATCATCAATAAAGATGCTCAGTTTTTCCCGGAAGGTGGAAATTTAATTGCTGGCTTAACCAGCAAAGTTGCATTCAAAGCCGTTAAAAGTGATGGTTTGGGTATAAATGCTAAAGGTGTTGTTTCGGATAATGATGGTAAACAAGTGGCCACATTTACTGCGCAACATTTAGGCATGGGCAGTTTTACTATGTTGCCAGAAGCCGGCAAAACCTATAAAGCAAGTTTAACTTATGCCGATGGAACCACACAAACTGTAAACCTTCCGGCTGTTACCGCTTCGGGCATTTCTATTGTAATTAATAATACTGATGATGAAAATATTGGTGTTAAAATCACTTCAAACGATGCTTTTTTTCAAAGTAATCAAGGCAAGAAATTTTACCTTATCGCTCAAAGCAAAGGAGTTGTTTGCTACGGTGCTCAAACCGCCTTATCTAACAAAGAGTACAACACAACAATACCTAAACTAAAATTTCCATCGGGCATTGCGCAGTTTACGTTATTTACGGAAAGCGGACAACCACTTAGCGAACGAATCGTTTTTGTGCAACATAAAAATGGCTTGGCACTAACGGTAACTAGTCCGGCGCTTAGCTACGGCATAAAGAAAAAAGTAAAAATAAATTTAGCTGCTAAAAAAGATGGCTTACCTGTTGATGGTAATTTCTCGGTATCTGTTGTAGATGAAACCAAGGTTCCATTTAATGAAGATGGGGCAAGTACAATTTTTACAGGCTTGCTTTTGGCTAGCGATTTAAAAGGATATATCGAAAAACCAAATTACTATTTTAATGCACCGGATGCTAAAAAAGCTGCTGATTTGGATGTTTTGCTATTAACTCAAGGTTATAGAAAGTATTCATATCCAGATATTATTGCCAATAAGCTACCAAAAATTACTTATTTGCCAGAGCAAGGGATTGAATTTTCTGGAATTTTAAGATTAAGCAATGGCATTCCGGTAAGAAAAGGTGCTCTTTTACTTACCATTCCAGATAAACGAATCAACATGGAAGGAACTACAGATCCGGTAGGAAATTTTAA
The DNA here is from genome assembly GCF_003725795.1 of Pedobacter jejuensis. GTDB lineage: Bacteria > Bacteroidota > Bacteroidia > Sphingobacteriales > Sphingobacteriaceae > Pedobacter > Pedobacter jejuensis. The sequence goes on from NZ_RBEE01000010.1 coordinate 53,545, forward strand.
ATTTTCAAATCTGGTTTTTAATGATTCTTCAAAAGTAACCATCACTGCAAAGTACAATGTGAATTATAAAAACATGACTTTAAGTTTAAACGGTTCTCCTACACCATCAGTAAGTAGAAATTTTAATGGCGCTGATGAAGTGCTTAACATTGATAGTACCTTAACTACTTATCTAGATAATAGCAAAAAACAATATTCTTATTTGAATACCTTAAAAGATGTAACCATTAAAGCCGCAGCAATACCAAAAGTTAGTCATAAAGATTACCCGGCATTAACCGGTTTATCTGCAATGGCAGATCATGAAATTGCCGGAGATAGATTAACAGGTTGTAATATGTTCATCAACTGCCTGCAAACAATGGCAACAGGCACAACATTTATCGATGGTAATTTTTATGTAACCAGAGATTACAATCAGGGCAATAAAACGCCAATGGGTATTTTTATCAATGGAATGCTTATGGATGTTAATCAGTTGGCAAGCATCGACGCAAATAATGTCGAATCTGTAGAAATCTTTTTAAGAGATGAATTGGGTTTGGTTAACAGAAACAATAATGTTAATGGTGTAATTGTAGTTAATCAAAAGAAAGCGCCAAAAGGAACAAAAATATCTAAAAGCCAGCTGTTAGATATGTTGCCAAAATATTATGAACTTACTTTTTCTCCACAAGGTTACAATAAAGAACGCCAGTTTTATTCGCCTAAATACGATGTGCCAGCAAATTTAAACCGTAATGATTTACGCACAACAATTTATTGGAATCCAAAGGTTTTAACAGATAAAACCACAGGAACAACATCTTTTGATTTCTACAATGCAGATGGTAAAGGGCAGTACAAAGTTGTTGTTGAAGGTATTGATGCTAATGGAAATATCGGACGATCGATTTTTAGGTACACCGTTAAATAAAAAAGCCGATACTGAGATTGCCAGTTAGCCTGAGTCTATTTAAACTTAATTAATTTGCAGTTTTAATGCTGCATTGCTTGTTCGACACGTCCTGCTGAATTTATTTCAGCATCTTTCCTACAAAAAGGATTCTGAAATAAATTCAGGGTGACGTAAACTAAAAAAAGCAGCTTATTAATCATTTGAATGATAATTAATAATCGAAATCAGGGAATTAGATAAAACTTATCTTTCTTAATAAAGATGCTCCCTACCTTAAAATGAAGTAGTGGCATCGCTATACTAAAACATCTAATCGGTTACTCTACTTGGTAAAGCATCTCCATTTAGCGCTGCAATAATATTTTTGGCTACCAAGTTTGCCATTGCACTTCTGGTTTCTTCCGTTGCAGAGCCAATATGAGGTAAAACCGCAACACTTTCCATATTTAATAATGGATTATCAGCGCTCATTGGTTCAGGGTTGGTAACATCTAAACCTGCACCCCATATCAATTTCTGTTCTAAAGCATGTATCAAATCTTCCTCGTTATGAATGCCACCTCTTGCAGTATTTATAAAAATAGATTGAGGTTTCATTTTTTCAAAAGCAGTAGCATCAAATTTATTTTTTGTTTCCTTAGTAAGGGCTGTATGGACTGAAATAACATCACTCTCTGCAAGTAATTCCTCAAAAGAAACATACTTGGCTCCTATCTCTTTTTCGGCTTCCGGGTTTTGGTTTCTATTGTTGTAAATCACTTTCATTTTATAGGCACCAATGCACTTCTTGGCCATTTCGAGTCCGATATTGCCTAAACCAAATATGCCTAAAGTTTTGCCGTTCAACTCTATGCCGAGTTCGGGTGTTGGTTCATAATTTTGCCATTGCCCTTTAATGATTTTTTTATGTAAGTAAAATGCTTTTCTCGAAACGGCAAGCATCAGTAAAAATGCGGTATCGGCAGTTGCACCACTCAAAACACCTGGCGTATTACCTATCGGGATGTTTAATTTATTTGCTTCTGCAACATCCACATTATCATAACCAACAGAATGTAAGGCAATAACTTTTAAATGTTTGCAGGCATTAAGAAAATCTGCATTGATTTTATTTGGTCCAACGCTAACCAATCCATCTACGTTTTTACAAGCTTCTATTAACTCTGAGGCAGTAATTTGTCTGGATTCCTTCCATTGAGTTACTTCAATATTGTTTTCTTCTAATAAGGTTAAACCACTTTTAGCTATTCTGCCGCTTATAAAAACTTTCATGTATTTATTAACAGCTAAAATATAAGGTTGTTTAATTTATTATGGAACTACAATGTTTAATCGCTGATAAGTATGTGCGCTAAAATAACCTAAGGCACCGTTCGATATATTTGATGTTGGATTTGCAGGTGTTGTACCCTGGTTTGGTCCTCTACCGGTTTGCGAACTTAAGGCATACCAATAATCGAATATATTCGAATCTATGGTTTCCATCTCCACAACAACTTTATCGCCCTTTACCAAATCCTCGTCGTCATCATCATCATTCGAATAAAAAGTTGTGTTCTTAAACTGTTTCCATCGGTAAGTCTATCATTATTAACATAAATGCGATCTGAGATGACATCATTCACATATAAATTGAAATGGTAAAAATTTTCGACGCCTACCGGGTCTTTCAAAAAAGCTGCGATGGTTTTCCTTTCATTACCAAAAAATGAATTTGAAATAATCCCAATAGAATCTAATTTAACCAGGGTGGGCATTTTAGAAATTGCCGTGTAGGTTTTACCTTCTGCCACAACCTTCATGTTATACGTAACCCCAACAACGCCTCGCATATTTAATGTGTAAATTCCAGGTTGGCTCTCTGTGAAAACGTAATTATTTCCTCTAGAATCGGTTACCGTAACAGCTGCTCCGCTTACCGCCGGAAAAATGCTTTTGCTATCGTAAGATACAGATTTACTGATTTTGATTTGTTGTACGCTTAACCTATCGGTGATGTTTGCTTCAATTACCAGTTGAGGTTCGGCATTATTGGTATCAACTTCAATAATTTTCTTACATGATGTAAAAATCATGCTGAATAAAGAGATGTATAAAATGAGTTTCTTCATGGTATTAAAATTTAAAATTCCAGGTTATTGAAGGAATTAAACCAAATAATGATGTTTGTTCGGCAACAGTTCTGCTTGGATCGTTGGGGTCGTTAATAAATTCTATCGAGTAAGGGTTTTTTCTTCCTAAAGCATTGTAAACCCCAAAATTCCAGCTGGATTGGAATCTTCCGGTATTTTTTCCTTCAAGCGTAGCGCTTAAATCCAACCGCATGTTATAAGGCATTCGTCCGGCGTTTCTTTCTGTATAATAATAAATTGTTTGGCTGTTTACCACATACTTACCTGCCGGGAATGTTACTGCATTACCGGTACTGTAAATAAAGCTCGAAGAAAATGTCCATCTCTTGTTCAGATTGTAAATCCCTACTACCGAGACATCATGCGTTCTATCCTGCCTTGCCGGGAAATAATTTCCGTTGTTCAACTCGGCAAATTTTCTTTCGGTACGGGATAAAGTATAGCCAACCCAGCCGTTAAGTTTGCCAAACTTCTTTTTAAAAAATAATTCCAAACCATAAGCCCTTCCGGTTCCGTAAAGTAATTCTGATTCTATATTGCTATTTGCAAGCAACTGAGCTGCATTTTTATAATCAATTTGGTTTTGCAGCCATTTATAATAGACCTCTCCAGATAATTCGTAGTTGTTATCTTCCAAATTTTTAAAATAACCCAATGAAACTTGATCTGCAATTTCAGGCTTGATATTATTACTGCTTAACACATATTGATCCGTCGGAGAACTGGAAGTTGCATTTGTTAAAATATGAATGTTTTGTGTGTTTCGATTGTATGATGCTTTGACTGAATTTTCTTCATTAAACAAATAACTTAACGAAAAACGTGGCTCCAAATTAAGGTAGTTTTTATAAAATCTACCGCTCTCGGCTCTGTCGGTCGCCAAGATGTTCCCTGCATTATCATACGTACTAAAATTACCAGGACCTAATAACGAAAACGCTGCAAGGCGAAGACCATATAGAAAATTTAGTTTTTCGGTAACTGCCCATTCATCAGAAACATAGGCTGCTGTTTCCAAGCCATAACGTTTTTGTTGTGTGAGTGGATTTACCTGCGATTCTTGCGTAGTGGTAATATCAATTGGAGAAATACGGTGATGGGTGGCGTTTAAACCAAAACGAATGGTGTGTTTGTTGCTAAAATATTGAAAATCCTGTTTGAAATTAAAATCGCGAACTAGCGATGTTGCTTTAAAATTAGTAACGTCGTTTAACAGTCTAACCGTATAGTTGTAGTTGTTGTAAATTAATGATGTATTTGAGAAAAGCCTATCGCTAAAAATATGGTTTAAACGCAGGGTTGTAGTAACGTTACCCCAATTGTTTTCAAACAAATCTTTTACGCCAATATTATCCTTACCAAAATAGCCAGACAAATAAATGGTGTTTTTATCGTCTATTTTGTAATTGGCTTTGGCGTTGATGTCATAAAAATTAAGGGTACTTCCATTAATTGCCGAATCGGGCGATAGCCTTAAAAACAAATCGATATAAGTTCTTCGAAAACTCACCATAAAAGAGCCTTTGTCTTTTACAATCGGTCCTTCGGCTTTAAACCTCGATGCGATTAAACCAATACCACCCTGAAACTTAAATTCTTTATTGTTACCGTCATCCATCTTAACATCTAAAACAGATGACAACCTACCACCATATTGTGCAGGCATTCCACCTTTGTAAAGACTAACATCTTTAATTGCATCGGCATTAAAGGTTGAAAAGAAGCCTAACAAATGCGATGAATTGTAAACTACGGCTTCATCGAGGATAATTAAATTCTGATCCGCAGCACCGCCACGAACGTAAAAACCCGTATTACCTTCGCCGCCTGATTTTACACCGGGTAACAATTGTATCGTTTTTAAAATATCTTTTTCACCCAGCAAAACAGGAATGGAATTTAGAGATTTCATATCAACCCGCTCTAAACCCATTTGTGCGCTACGAACATTTTCATTTTTTCGATTTGCTGCACTTACGGTAACCTCATCTAAATCATTAGCCGATTTAAGCTCTTCGTTTAACTTAATATCTCTATTTAAAGTGATGGTTCTAGTGATGGAAACATAACCCGTATAACTAACTACCACGGTGTATTCGCCTTCGGGTTGCGTTAATGCATAATAGCCATAAGCATTTGTTAACGTACCGGTTGATGTTTTTCCAACCAATTTAACTGTGGCGCCGATTAACGTTTCTCCTGTACCAGCATCGCGAATTGTGCCGCTTAGGTTATATTTATTTTGTGCCGCCGCGAAATTGTAAAAAAATAAAAGTAAAAAAAATGGCAGGTAATGTTTTATCGGCATAAAGAGAAAATGTAATTACAATTGAAATGCAAATGTACAAATTACAGTTCTCTAAATTAACGGATAAATTTATACCAGTATAAACAAATTATTACTGATCAGGATAGATGCCAATATGGTGCGAACGTAGCAAATAAGGATTTATATTTTTATTTCCAGCCGTTTGGAAAGATATTAATTTTGATGCTTGCATTGGCATGTGGCAGTTAATACAGTTTGCTTTTAAAGTACCTTTCGCTAAAGTTTTTGCGCTGTGTTTTTGTGTTTGATGGCAACTCATGCATTTTTGAGCATATACCAGCATGTTACCTTTTACATTTTCATGCGTGTTGTGGCAAGATTGGCAAGTCATTTCACTTTTTTGGTAACAGATACTGCCTTTTAACATGGCAGTTTGGTTCCCATGAACATCGGGATTGTCGCCACTAAAAGAAACAAAATCTTGTGCATAAAAGTTGTCAAGATTATCTCCCGGCTTAAAATTAAAAACATCTTGAATACTTGTTAGCGTATTGCCCGAATGGCAAACGCCACAAGCATCCATTTTTTGTTTTCTACTTAAGGTTTTGTAAATGGCAATAAATTTAGGTTTCTTTTCTTCGGGATTTTCTAAGTGAAAAACTACATGTTCTTTAGCCGGACCATGGCAACGTTCGCAGTCTATTCCGCTAATTAAAGTTCCTTTTTGCAAGTCTTCTTCTATAGCTAGCGAAGTAGTTTCTTTGGCTTCTGTTTTAATAAATGAGCTGTGGCATTGCAAACAACGTTTTGTAATTGGTCTATCGAAATACATCGCATTTGCAGGAAAACCTGGACTATTGGCCCAGGTATTAATTTCCGAGAAGTGTGATAATGGCAACTGAAATAATTTATTACCCTTCCAATAGGCGTAGGTAAATGCTTTCTCTCCCGAACCAAAAGCAATATCAAATCGTTCTACTCTAACTTGCTTGCCATCGATGTAGCCAACCTGGTAAAACCCGCTATCTCTTCGTTCTACTTTAATTTTCAGCCGTTCGTTAAAGGCAAAAGTATTATCATCAGCAGTAACCAACTTTGCAAGTTTTTTGTTATCTACACTACCAGAACTTAATCCATGTGCATTATGCACAAATGATTTGGAAACATCAGCATGGCATTTAACGCAGCTTGCAGCACCGGCATAATTTTCTCCCCTAGCATCGGGTGGTATTTTATCAGCCTCAGTCATACAACGCGAAAGTGCCAGGATGACCAGCATCATGACACCTAAAATAAAAATTACGCGTTTGTTACCTTTTAACACAAGTGCTTTCTGCTTATTTTACAAATTGAATATAGCTAAAATTATAACCACCTGTATCTGAAATAACCCTTATAACCTGTTTACCAGCAGCAATAGGAATATTTGGCAAATCGAAGGTTGCGAACTTTTTTGCTCCACCGGTTTTTGGAACCTGAATGCCTGAAGCAACAGTTTTTCCGTTGATGGATATGCTTAGTTTGCCATCAACATTGGCAGATGCGGTATTTAATTTCAAAGTGTAATTTCCTTTTGATGCTACATTTACGGAGTATTGCAACCACTCTCCTTTTTCAATGCTATTAACAAAATACTTCTCATACAAAACAGAATCTTTCGAAATGTCAACTCCATCGTTTCTATATATTCGGCCACGATTACCTGCTGTTCTTTTATTGGTTACGGTATGGTAATCTGCTGTATCCAAATCGAAATAGGCAAAGTTGTTTTTTCCTAAATCGTAATCAACTGCATAAATTATAGCGCCGTTTTTTATATTGTTTGCTTTAAAAGATTTAGTTTCATTTGAATGCGGCTGGCGAATCATGGCATCGATAACATCTTTATGGATGATTGTATTTTCTAATTTAGTATAAATCGCTAATTCCATTAAACCACTATAAACATTGCTTTCTTTTGGTTTGTCGCCACCATTATTTATGTAATTTACTACACTATTGTAATTTGGGTTGGAGCGAATTTCCATCGGATTATTAAAGCCAACTTTTTTTAATGGCCACCAAGCCCAACCAATATTATTTCGTTCTAAAAGGCTGATAGCATCCGTAAACCAGGTATTGGAATTCTCACCAGTTTCGCCTAGCCATACTGGCACGTTTTGCTCATCTCTGGCTTTTATCATATTTGATATGGAAGCCTGGTCGTTATAATTCCAATATTTATGAAAGCTAAGCACCATATTTTTATCCCACAAAGGAAAAATACCATTGTAGTTGTTTCCCCAACCGTTACCTTCTATAATTATGATGTGCTTATCATCAACAGTACGTATTGCTTTGGTAATATCTACCATTAGTTTTCTTAGCGGAGCATTTACCTTTTCTTTGGTTCCATTTTTATCATCAGCAGGATTTGAAAAACCATAATTAGGCTCATTAATGATGTCGTAAGCTCCAATCCATTCTTCATTTTTATATCGCTCGGCTAGCTTTGCCCAAAGTGCAATTGTTTTTTGCTGATTGGCTTCGCTTTCCCAAAGCATCGGTTTTGAATCGTCTCTATCTGCGATATTGGTATCATTTCCTTGTCCGCCGGGTGTTGCATGCAAATCCAAAATCAGGTACATTTTATTGGCTTTACACCAGGCAAGCAAACTATCTGTTAAAGCAAAACCCCTATCCAACCAGGTATTTTTGCCAGCCACAGGTTCCTTTTCTACGGGTAAAGTATACAAGTTATAATGCATGGGTAAACGAACAGAGTTAAATCCCCAAGCTTTTAAAGAATCGATATCAATTTTTCGGGTATGGTTATTTAACCAGGCATCGTAAAACTCTTGGGTTTGTCTAGCGCCCATTAAATCTTCGAGATTTTCTCTAATTTTATGTTGTTGCCCGTCTTTATTTATTTTTAGCATGTAGCCTTCCTGCAACATCCATCCACCTAAACCGAAGCCACGAAGTAAAATATTCTCGCCTTTGGCATTAACAATTTTCTTTCCATCGGCCTTTAAAAAGCCTTGGGCAACAGACTGAAATGATAACAGCGTTAAGCCAAGAAAGCACACAAGCTGAATACGCTTTTGAAATTGGAGCATTATATATTTTGAATACATAGTAGAATTATTGTGGGTTATTTTACCAGATGTAGGTTGAAACGGAACCTTTTTCTAAAGTTGTAGAAACTATTTTTCCATTATAACTGATGTTGAAAGTTGTATTTGTACTACCGGTATTGGCAACGATTAAAATCTTCTTTCCATCGGGTGTTTTAAATGCGACATTTGATAAACCCGAAGGTTCATTTGATGCGATGCGAACAGAACCCGGACGAACAAATTTAGATGCATGTGCAACAGAATAATAAGCTAAGTTTCTGCTTACTTTATCTTTATCGATAGTTACCGCACCTTGGCAAGTTGGGCAACCGCCTCTATCTGTAAACGGTTTATTTTCCAAATCGGCGGCTAAATTCCACTCTAAAACATTTCTGCTCCAATTACGTGTTGCGCCAATTATTAATCTTTTAACCGGGTTGATAATATTTATGGTTGATGAACCAGGTTCCTCTACAACCATTTGTTCAGAAAAGTAAATGTTCTTATCAGGATGGGCATTGTGTACATCGGTTAATGCTTCAATTTTTCCACCATATAAATGAAATGCAGAGCCATCGATATATTTTTTAGCTTCAGGATCATCCAAAATTGAAATTGGATAATCAGGTCTATCGGCATTATGATCGTAAATAATAATTTTAGTTTTTAATCCGGCTTTTTCGAAAGCAGGTCCAAGATTTTTCTTTACAAAAATAGCTTGATCTGGAGCAACCATTAATAAACTTGGATTATTACCTGGATGCAGTGGCTCATTTTGAACGGTAATGGCATCAATCGTAATGCCTTCTTTTTTCATTTCTTGCACATATTTCACTAAGTATTTGGCATAAACTTCATAAAATTCGGGCTTTAACATTCCTCCACGAGCGTCGTATGCTGTTTTCATCCATAAGGGAGGAGACCATGGCGAGCCCAAGATTTTTATCTTTGGATTTATCGCAAGGATTTCCTTCATCACCGGAATAACATCAGCTTTATCTAAACCTAAATCGAATTTTGCCTGCTGTAAATCTGTTTCTCCTTCGGGCAAATCATTATAAGAAAATACTTTTTCATTCAAATCTGAAGCACCAATACTTAGACGGATATAACTGACACCAATATTGTTTCCATCCGTTGCGAAAAGTTCTTTAAGCAAAGCGGCTCTGGCAAGTGCCGACATTTTAATGATGTGTTGCGCACTTCCACCCGTTAATGTATAACCAAATCCATCAATTGGTTGGTAAGTTTCTTTATCATTTACAATGATGGTTGGGTTTTTATTCTGCTCAGATGAAAATTTTAGCACCGCAGTTTGTTTGGTAAACAATACTGATCTATCTGCCTTGGTAAGCCATGAACTTACATTATTTTGTGCAGTTGATTGTAGCGTTGAAATGCTACACATAACAGCAAAACAATAGCTTATCGCCTTAAATTTCATATTGGCAAGTGGATTAAATTAACAATTTAGGGTTTATTTTTGAGCGTAAAAAGTTCTTCATTAAGAGAAAAGCTGTATCAAAAAATCTAAGTTTTAGTTTTCCTAAGAAACTAATTTTCTTATTTGATTTATGATACAGCCTTTTTAAAAAATTATTTAGTACCTCCGTACTCTTTGTTTTGTTGGATTTTGGTGTTGTTTAATTCTGCCTGAGGAATAGGGAAAATTTCATTTTTATTGGCTGTGAAACCTTTATAAGCCAATACTGTTGCGGCTTTACCCCAACGAACCAAATCAAGAAAACGATGACCTTCGCCTGCCAACTCGGCTCTTCTTTCTCTCATAATGTTATCCATGGTAACTGCAACCGGGTTTAAACCTACACGAGCTCTTACTGCATTAAACAATTGATAAGCACGACTTCCTGCACCTACTGCACCACCACTTTGCAAGATAGCTTCTGCTTCTAACATGTAAGTATCGGCCAAACGAATTTCGTACGAATCTTGAGGAAAATTCAACTCTGTTTGTCCTGTAGGTGCTTTATCAGCAACGCGACCAATGGTTTTTTCTAAAAAGTAACCACTGTTTTGGTAACCTTTTTCGTAAGTAGCAATGCCATTTTTTTCCAAACTATCTAAATTTGCAACAGTAGCTTTATTTCTAGGATCGAAGTGGATGAAATCAAAAAACTCTTTTGTAAATACTAAAAAGCTGTAGCCCGAATAATAATCAGGCGCTGAAGCCAATACTGGTTTGTAACCACGTGGACCAACAATGATGTTTAACAAGTTACCTTCAGATGCTCCTGCATCGCCCCAACCACCGTTTGATGCATTAGAGTGTACAATTTCTAATATAGATTCTGTATTGAACTTGTTGTTCACTTTAAATAAATCGCCAAAGTTGGTTAGTAATTTATAACCGTAAGTAGCATTTGCCTGCCCAGGAGTAGAGCCATTTACAATTGCAAATTGTTCTGCAGCTTGTGCATATTTTGCTTGCTGTAAATAAACCTTACCAAGCATTGCTTGTGCAGCACCTTTTGTTAATCTTCCACCTTCTGATGCTCCGGTTATTGTATTTGGTAAAGCTGGGATTGCTTCAGTTAAATCTTTCTCGATTAAAGCATAAACATCCGCTGGCGCTACTTGCGTCACCTCATAAATTTGTTTTGGATCAACCTCCGAAGTTAGCAATGGAATGTTTTTAAAGAAACGTACCAAATCGAAATAAAAGATTGCTCTAAGTGCTTTGGCTTCGCCAGTGTAACGAGCTTTAAGCGTGGCATCCATAGTTATACCACCAATTTTTGATAAAAATACGTTGGCACGGAAAATACCTGCATAACCTTTATTCCACAAATAACCTTGTGGGCCAGTAGTTGGGTTTAGGGTGAAAGTATTTACAACTTGCAAATCATTGATATCTGATGGACCACCACCGCCTGCAACCTGATCATCAGATGCTGCAGACATAATCGCAACCTTATCGTATAATCCACCAGCCTGAGCGCCAAATCTATCGTAGATAGAAACCAATGCTGCAAAAGCATCAGCCGGTGTTTTGTAGTAATTATCCAAAAGAACTCGCTCTTGAGGACTAATTTCCAAGTATTTTTTACAGCCTGCAAATAGTTGCAATCCAGCCAGGATTACAACTACATAAGTAATTTTTCTTTTCATTTTAATTTTTTTAAAAATTAGCATTTAAACCAAATACGAACGAACGAGCTTGTGGATATACCCCACGGTCTATACTAAATGCGTTACCGCTATTGTTTGACCCCAATTCTGGATCGTAACCACTGTAACCTGTTATTGTAAATAAATTTTCAGATAATACATATACTCTAAACTTTTTCAATCCGAGTTTATCGGTTAGCATTTTAGGAATGGTATAACCAATCTGGAATGTTCTTAATCTGAAATAATCTCCTTTTTCTAAATACAATGAAGAGAATTTAGTTAAGTTTTTGTTTGGATCTGCATCTGTTAATCTCGGCTGAGTAGTTGATGGATTTGTAGGCGTCCATCTATCCAATCTGGCAGTAGAATAATTTGCATTCGGAATATCTAATCTTCTAATTCCTTGGAAAATCATATTTCCTGCAACACCACTACCAAAGGCAATTAAATCCCAGTTTTTATAGGTTAAGTTTATGGTTAAACCGTATGTAAAGTTTGGTAAACCGTTTCCAATAAAATCTCTATCGCTTTCATTAATAAGATTATCACCATTTAAGTTAGCAAATTTAACATCACCTGGTTTTGCCAAAGGCTGCAAAGGTTGCCCGTTTGGACCAGTGTAAGCATTAATTTCTGCTTGTGATTGAAAAATCCCCTGATTTACGTAGCCATAAAACTCATTATACGAATGGCCGATTTGTGTACGTGTGATGTTTCCTAAAGTTTGGAAAGTTGCCTGGCTATCATCAATAAAATTAATACCCGGACTTAATTTTTCAATCGTGTTTTTAATGAATGAACCATTACCACTAATGTTTAAACCAAACTGACCAACTTGTTTACGGTAAGAAAGTTCGAACTCTAAACCTTTGTTAGACATATCTGCAATGTTTGCAGCAGGGCTACCACTACCAATATAACCAGGAACTGGTGGGTTTTGAAGAATACCAACCGTTTTCTTTTTATAGATATCTGCCGTTAACGAGAAATCTTTGAAGATGGTTGCGTCGATACCAATATTTGTAGATCTGGTTTCTTCCCATTTCAAATCAGGGTTTGCAGATGCATTTGGACTGTAACCAATGTTAACTACGTTAGCGTTACCAAAAGTATAGTTTCTACCACTACCAACGGTTGGTACGTAGGCAAAGTCGCCAATACCATCGTTACCGGTAACACCATAACTCGCTCTAATTTTTAAGAAGTTTACATAATCATTTTGAGGAAAGAAATCTTCTTTAGTTGGCACCCAGCCAATTTGACCAGATGGGAAATAACCATATTTATTATTCGCACCAAACCTTGATGAACCATCTCGTCTGATTAATGCTGAGAACAAATATTTTTCATTATAATCATACGTTAAACGAGAAAATAAGGAGAAGATTTTGTGGTCTGTACCTTCACTACCATCAGATGTTCTGTTTGCAGCTACAGGTTTAAACCTCATCGAAGCCGAATAAAAATCGGTTGCAGGTACATCAAAAAATGTTGTACTTACACTGCGGCTAAATCCATCACTGTATGAACCCTGACCAACCAATAAACTTAAATTATGGTTACCCAATGATTTTGTGTAAGATAATGTGTTCTCAAGATTGTAAGTAATTACATAATTAATGTTTCTTGAAAATTGCGTTCTGGTGTTTGATGTTGAAGAGTTTAAATAATAAATCGGGTTAAAACCATCACCACCATAAAAAGCTAGCTTAGAACCTAAAGTAGAACGGAAACGTAAACCTTTAATTGGCTCAGCTTCTAAAAATGCATTACCAACAATGTTGTGGTCCCAATTATAATTTCCAATCTGGCGTTTAATGCTAGCTAAGGGATTGCTTATTTCTTGTGCAACACGTGTCGAAATTCCATAAGGGAAACCATTTGGATCTCTAAAAACCGGTTGATTGCTATATGGAGGAGCATTAAATACCGCGGGATCTGTTACAATTGCAGGCGTAAGCGGATCTAAATTAATAGCCGAACTTAATGGACCACCAAATTCGCTGTTTGTGTTTCCGATACCATTTGTAATAGAGTGGCTATAACCTAAGTTTTCGCCGATGGTTAACCATTTGTACAATTTGTGGGTAGAGTTAATACGAATGTTTGCACGATTGTATTTTGAAACATCAGTAGAAACGATACCATCAACTTTGAAATATCCGAAGGATAAGAAGAAAGTAGATTTCTCGCTACCACCACTAATGCTTACTTCATGGTTTTGACGAGCAGCACTATTGTTAAAAATTAACGATTGCCAATCTGTTCCTTCACCTAAAGACGCTGCATTTGGATAAGGTAAGGTTGGCGTTGTACCAGTAAAATCATTCAAATAAGATTCGTTTCTTAATGTTGCATACTGCGTAGCGTTTAATAATTCTAATTTTTTAGCCGCACGAGCAACACCATAATAACCGTTGTACGTTAAATTTAAACTTCCGGCTTTACCTTTTTTGGTTGTTACTAAAATTACACCTGATGCTGCACGTGTACCATAAATTGCTGCCGAAGCACCATCTTTTAATACTTCGATAGATTCGATATCGGACTGGTTTAAATAGCCGATACCACCATTATCTACCACAACACCATCAATTACCCAAAGTGGATCGTTTTTACCGCCAAATGATGTGAAACCACGTAATCTTACTGTAGATGCAGAACCTGGCTGACCAGATTGTGCGGCAATGGTTAAACCCGATGTTCTACCTTGTAAAGCTTGTTCTAAACGTGTAGTAGTAGGTTGGTTTTCTAAGTCGGCAGCTTTAACGCTTGAGATGGCGCCTGTTACCAAACTTTTCTTTTGTGTTCCGTAACCAACAACTACAACCTCACTTAAATCTTTAGAATCGGTTAGTAATGAAATGTTAATTTTTCCACTTGCAGGAATTGTAATGGTTTGCGATACCATACCAATCTGGCTAATGGATAATTTTCCGCCTATGGGCGCCTGAATGGTAAATAACCCGTTAGGATCTGTAGATGCAGCACGAGTTGTGCCCTCAACTTTAACAGTAACACCGGGAAGCGGAGTGCCATCTTTCTGGTCTGTTACCTTTCCTGTAACTGTAATATCCTGGGCAAATAATGCCATCGGAAATGCCATGATACAGTAAATGAAGAATACGAATGTAAATCTTCTTCTCATAGAAAATAATTTTAAGTTAATATTTGGTTAGCTAGAGTATGGTTTGGTTCCATAACTCAATTCAAATCTATGTATGTGATTTTGTTTGATGCAATTTCGACATGCTACACAAACCCTACAAAGCGCAAAATCGAATGATTTAACCCTACTTTTGGCACTACATACACACTACAAACCAAAATTTTACTGCTGATAATCAGACACTTAAAATTTACCTATGGAAATTAAAGCAAACGACAAAACAAGCCTAGATTAGGCCGTTTTTTGACGGGAAATGTCAACTAAAAACTCATAAAGATTGATTTCAGGCTTTAACTGCAGTTTCTTTCTTAACCTATATCGACCAACTTCTACTGCTTTTATGGTAATATTCATTAATTGCGCCATCTCTTTTGATGATAAATTCATGCACAGGTATGCACAAAATTTTAAATCGTTTTGGCTTAAGTCGGGATACAGGTCTTTCAGTTTGTTAAAGAATTCGGTATTTACATGATTGAAATGGACGCTTAAATGTTCCAATTCCTGATCTTTCTTTTCTACATCTTTTATCAAACGAATCAAATGCCTAAAGCTTGGAGAATTTTCGGTAATCGCATCATCATTGTTTTTAATTACCGAAGAAATAACTTCTTTTATTTTAGCCAGCACTTTGCCACGTTGTACCAAATGCATGGTCATGGTAGAGAGCTCTTTGTTTTTGTAGTTTACATCGGCTTCTAATTTTTCATTTTGCAGCCTAACAATTTCCTTTTCCGATCTATCAATTTCCAATTGATGCAGGTAACTCATTCTATCTTGTTCCTTAATATGCTTTTTCCTCTGCCAAATAATTAATAGCCTTATCAGCAGTACAAAAATGATCAGGTAAAGAATTTTCATCCAAATGGTATTGTACCAGGCAGGCAAAATGGTGAACGTATAACTCACCACTTCCGATTCGTTGCCAACATCGGTTCTACCCTTTACGTTAAAGGTGTATTTCCCCGCAGGTAAATTCGTGTAATCTTTTTCGCTTTTATTGCTCCATGCCGACCATTCATCATCAAAACCAACCAACTGATAGCTAAATTTTGTATTCTTTTCGTGCTCAAAAAGTGTTGAAGCAAATTCGAAATGTAGAGAGTTTAAAGCATTTTTATATTCTTGTATTTTAGCTAAATCTTGCTTGGCAGACAGCGTACCATTTTTTAAAAAGTAGCCACCAAACACAGTGCTATCTTTTTGAGCCAGCAATTTAACACTACCAATCACCACTTTGGGCTTGGCAATATTTTCTAAGTATTTATCGTAATTAATGTGGTATGCTCCTTTATTTGCACCGATAAAAACGTTTTCATTATCAAGCGTATAAATATTTTCAAAGCCACCAACAACTTTTCCGTCTAACTCGGGCAAATAAAATATGCTAAATGCGCTTGAACCCGACGGTTTATGAAAATCGATTATACCAACTTTCTTGTTGCTGACAAACCACACATTGCCTTCGTTATCTTCTTTTAAATACTGAATAGCAATTTTGTTTAAAGCATTGCCAAACATTTTAAACCTCAAAAAACGATTCAGCTTTTGGTCGTATTCATAAATGCCATCAATTGTTGCAATTACAACCCTATTTTTGATTCGATAAACATAGTTGTACAACTTAAAAGGCAAGCCATTCTTGTCGGAAAAAAGTGTGGTTTTAATTACTTTACTCTTATCATCCGATAATTGGATTTTGTAAACACCATGATAAGGATGTGAAGCCCAGATGTTGTCATCATTATCCACAACAATAAACCGCAGCGTCTCTGAAATGCCTTTAATTTCGCCGCCGTTTTTAAATACCCCATTGGTATAGTTTATTTTTTGCAAGCCCAAATAAGTACCGGCAAGAACATTTTTTGCAGGAAAAACATTCTCTAAAGGTTGAAACATCCAGGTTCCTGGCAATGAATAAATTGGTGTTGCTACATTGTTGTTTATCATCGATGAGCCATCTTCATGAGCCATGATAAGCTGGTTGTTGATTTCATCTAAACCCCAAACCTGGCCCTTGGTATTTTTTACCTCTTCGAAATTTACTGGAGATAAACTTAAATCGAGACTATTCGTATTTAGTTTTGAAGTGTAAAGGCCGTTGGAGGTGGCAACATAAATATTCTGATTAACTTTTCTAAAAGCATAACTGGTAATTTGCTTATTTCTATCGGGAGATATGCTTTTAATAGCACTATTTATGGCTACATAAGCAATTCCATCATCAAGCGCAAGCCACATGTTTTTATCATAATCCAGCAAAATTCCTCTAACGTTATTGTTCTGCAAACCCTCTCTATAATTGTATTTTTGCACCAATTCGCCATGTTTATTCATAAGATAAACTCCGCCAGATGTGGTACCCACGGCGTAAAGATTTTTATTAATCTGGTTGGCGAAAAAGATTCTGTCGTTAAAAAAAATATTATCGAGCTTGGTAACTAAAGGCAAAAGCTGATTATTGTGCAGGAGAAAAAAACCCTTTTTTAATGTAGATACCAATAATGTGTCGCCACTGTAAGTAGAAATAGATGTGATGGATGATTGCTTTAAAACTTCATCGGTGCATACAGGTTTCCAAAGTTCTTTGTCGTAAACCAGTAAGCCAGAATTTTTAGATTGAGCATAAATTTTATTATTTGCTTTCCCTAAAAACGACCACGATTCTGTAGGCTTGTAAGCTTTGATTACATCATCCTTATAATGCAGAACAAGGTTTACAGAACGGAAAAAAACTTCATCGTTAATGATTGAAATATCCCAGATATCGGCAATCTTGCGCAAATTTTCTGGCACCAAACCCAGCAATGAATGATATTTTAAAATGCCATTATCATCGGGAAAAAAATAACCGATTTCATCTTGAGCACCAACATAAATTCTATTTTTAGAATCAATGCCTAGTGAACGGACAGAAGTAAAATTTGGCAAACGGTATAAATTCCAAAAACGCCCATTGAAAGTTAGCAATCCCTCATTGTTGCCAAAATAAAGTATTCCGTTTTTATCTTGCTGAACATCCCAATTCTGTACACCACCATTGTATTGCTCATTGTTATAATTAACAACTTGAGGTATGCCAAGTAAATCTTGTGCGTAGGATGAAAATGAGGCAATAAAAAAAACTAAAACGAGCAGAAATTTTCTCATGGTTAGAAAAGGAGGATTTATACAAAAATAGCTATATAAATTTAAATCTCTAACCTCGTAAAAACGTTTTACGGTTTAATTAGGTAAGGTTTAACCGCCTTTTGCCAAATTGCATAACCTTCAGCATTCATGTGCAGCATATCGCCTACAAATAATTCGTTGCGAGACCTACCTTCTTTAGTTAGCATTTTAGGGAAAATATCTATGTATGATGTATTTGCTTCGCCTGATAAAAATTGCTTAATAAGCTCGTTGGATGCTACGGCTTTGGCTCTAAATTTATCGCGGCTTGGGCTTGGCTTAATGGAAATGTAGGCTACTGGCGTATTTGGCAATTTCGTCCTGATGGCTTTAAACAATGCTTTGGTTCTATTTAAAACCGTATCTGCAGTTACATTATCATTTACAATGTCGTTTTCGCCAACGTACAAAACAATTTGTCGTGGCTGATATGGAAAAACAACATCATTAAGGTAATAGGTTATATCGTTAATTACGGCACCACCAATACCTCGGTTTAAAACATTATACTTCGAGAAAACCTGTGTTAAATCGTCCCATTTACGTATAGAAGAACTGCCCACAAAAAGCACCGGATTAACAGGTGGCTTAAACATCTGGTCGTACTTTTTAATCGTTTGTACATCATCCCAAAATGGTGGTTTGGTTTGCGCCGATACAGCAAGTGTACAGAAATAAAGTAAAGCAATGAGCAACAGGGATTTTTTCATTTTGGCTAGTTTTAACAAACATTGCTTATCAGAAATGTTTTTGCAAATAACCTATAAAATTCAGAATTCGCAATAAATTAAGCTATTACTTATGTTACATGCGGTGGTGACCCCTCAGGGGTTCGAACTCAAGCTTAAAAAAGCCTCAAAATCAATGTTTTAGCGCTTTTTTTAATTTTGACTCACCGAATGACTCACCTTTAATTAATTCGTTTTAGCTGCAAATGCTATTATCATAAATATAGCTATTTTTTATTTAAATTTTTAAGAAAAATCAGATTTAATAAATAGATTTTGGAACGTTGAAAATACATTTTCCTAGGATACAAATTATCATAATCCAGTTATCTGTAATGCCTTTTTCCTTTAGCGGTATGCTTCCATTTAGGTTGATATCAGGCTAAAATCATTATCATGAGTCCGCCATTTTTTTTGATATTAAATTCCAACCTCTTTATCTATTTTAAGGTAATTGACACTTAGGAGTTGCTGGCTATTCGTTAAGCTTTAGGAAGCTCAACAAGATCTTTTTGGAATCAAAGGACTTAGTATAAATCCTTCTACATGATGAAGCGATATGTTGTAAAGTCAATCAGAAAAACTGAATGCTCTTCGTGTGGTTAAAATTAGGCAAACTATTTCTCCTGCCATAACTGTCTAATCATTCTTTATCATTAAAAGCTTATCTCGATTCTTCACCATTTTATATTGATCCTTTGTTGTAATATTGCCTGTATAATAAAATGAAGACAATGAAAACTGAACTGTTAGATGTAGATGTGTCTAGAAATGCTCAGATCGTAAATCAGTTTAAGCTAATTCTTAACAATCATCTCGACGATATGGTGGCAGGGAGAATAGACAAAATGTACGAAATAAAAGAGATTGCAGATATTATAGGAATTCATTCTGGCCATCTGAGTAAAGTAATTAAGTCAGAAACTGGTCATCATGCCTGCTATTTTTATGAGGAGCGCATCCTGTTGGAAGCAAAGAAACTTCTGGCTGATACAACCTCGCCCATAGGCGTAATCGCTCGTATGCTTGATTACGATGTTTCAAATTTTACAAAATTCTTCAAAAAATTCACAGGAACCACACCATCTTCATTCAGAAAGTCATTAGCCAGCGGCATTTAGTAATCAATCCGGATATGCCTAAAACAGGATGAAGATTAATCTTTATAAAAATGAATAGTCATACAATCATAATCGGAGCGGGCACGAAAAATCCGTTAACCGTTCGAAAACCTGGATACGGCACAATGCGTCTTACGGGTGAAGATTTTTACGGAGAACCTAAAGACCGAAAGGGAGCTATAGCACTATTAAAAGAAGCAGCACACCTGGGTGTAAATTTTTTCGACACGGCTGATTTTTATGGGCCGGGCGTAACCAATAAGCTTCCGTGTGAAGCACTATATCCTTATGCGGCTACATTATCATTGCGACAAAAGTCGGAACTTCTCGTGGCGCCGATAAAAGCTGGGTACCGTATGGAAAACCTGAAGAGCTTAGAATAAGCGTTGAAAATAACCTCAGAGAACTGAAAGTTGAGCAACTTTCCCTTGTACATTATGGTAAGGCTAGTCAAAGTCCAGGTGATTACTAGGAAGGTTTGGCAACTATGATCGCGCTTCAGCAAGAGGGAAAAATTCTTCATCTTGGTTTGAGCAACGCATCCGTAGAACAATTTGGTACAGCTACTAAAACCGCTAAAATTGCCAGTGTTGAAAATATGTATAGTTATACACAGCGCATTACAGATCCGGACAGTCCTTTTGGATTTCAGGGTGGCGAATTACTACCTTTTTGTGAAGAACACCAAATTCCTTTTATTCCTTTCTTTTCATTGCAAACCTCATTGCCGTCTGGGCCCACCAAAATACAGGCACTGGCACCAAAACAAGGTGTAACTGCCGCCCAGCTGAATATTGCCTGGCTGCTCCATAAATCCGACTGGATTCTGCCCATACCAGGTACTACATCTATTCAGCATTTAGCAGAAAACATCAAAGGAGCCGGAATTTCTCTTTCGAAGGAGGAAATGGAATTTTTAGGATAATGCCCAAAATCGAAGGAGGCAATCAGATTCCGCTCAAAGTTGACTCTGAAATATGCAGAGTTATTTTTAACAGATCAGTAAGCGACAGTATAAACTGAGGAAATCTCAGTTTATACTGTAGTTGTTATTTATAAGATGAAATCTTATTATGATTTGATTCTATTAAATCGATTTAAAAAAATAGATACTCAATATTTTCTCATTTTTGTTTACAAATGATATTATACAAGCCTAACTTTCTACATAAATAGAGACATATATTTGAAGCAAAAACTAGAGATTTCGAGGGACTTCGTAGATAGTAATTATCCAATTATATTTTATATTCAATGTTCGGTAGCGCTCATTCTGAAGATTTCGCTTGGTGTGATTATGTCATTTTGGAATCTAGGCCAAGCGTGTTTCGGTCAAAATTGATCATGTCATCATACTAATTACTATGGTTTTATAGGTTTATATTCGATTGTTATAAGTAGGTTAATTCGCTACATCGCTTGATCACCGTCTCCGAAATTTCCACACAATAGGCTATCAAGCTAACATCGTTCACAAAGATTCGTATGAGACTTTAGATTAATTAATCAGTTTTTAACACTTTATTAAGTTATAGCTTAATAAAGTATGCAATTTTATTAAGCTATAACTTATTTTTATATTGATAATATTCAGTTTTAACTTTATATTTGACTATTGTAAATTAAAGTATAGCTTATGAAATTAGCAAATGGCCGACTTATTTTAATTAGACAGCTTGATAGCAAGATAGTATCCTTCAAATCGTTGATTAGTATTAAGTCATCCCCTAAAGGATGGATCAACCAGATTAGAACTGGTTTGAATATGTCACAGGTACAGTTAGCCAAGCGTCTTGGAATAACTGCACCAGCAATCATAGATCTGGAACGTCGTGAAGCAGAGGGAGCCATCACTCTCAAATCCCTTAAAGAAGCGGGAGAAGCCCTTAACCTGAAACTGGTGTATGGGTTTGTACCTAAAGATGGAACTTTAGAAGCCATGATTGAACAAAAGGCAAGAGAACAGGCTATCGAAATTATTAAAAGAACTTCTGTAACAATGAAATTAGAAGATCAGGAAAATTCACAATCAAGGCTTGAAGAAGCATTATTAGAATTAACCAACGATATCAAAAGAGAAGTGCCGAAAAGTCTATGGGATTAATTATACATTATGAGGATGGCCAGACTCCCCTTGACGAAGATGAAAAGGACGGACTGTTAATTCCCGCTATTACTACCCGAGGAGAACTTGACGAAATAGAACAACGTAACATTGAGGAAGCTATCCGTTGGACAATAGAGCGACGTAAGAAATTCACCGCTTCTGAAATATTAACAGAGCCATTTATTTGTGAATTGCATAAAAGAATGTTAGCAGGTGTCTGGCAGTGGGCAGGGGCATTTCGTGATTCTAATAAGAATATAGGTGTCGATAAATATCAGGTTGCGACTGAATTACGTATGCTATTAGGTGATTGTAACTATTGGCTGGAGAATAATACGTTTAGCCCTGATGAAATTGCAGTCCGTTTTAAGCACAGAATTGTATCTATCCACTGCTTTGCTAATGGCAATGGACGTCACTCTAGGCTGATTGCAGATATTATAATCGAAAAGATTTTAGGGGGTGAGGTTTTTACATGGGGTGGTAACAATTTATTATCCACAGGAGAATTCAGAGCAAAATACCTAAGTGCATTACGGGAGGCAGATAAGGGAAATTATGACACATTAATTCAATTTGCGAGATCATAGTGGATAAAACAAAGTAAATTGACTCTGTCCCAACAGAAATAAATTTAATGTAAATTCTTGCTTGTCTTTGTGTTAGTATTTTAGCAGCAAGGGGTCAAATGGATTGGTTTTCTACGAGAATAAAATTATGTTTTTTCAGCTTTTAAGCTGTTTGAAAAAATTACCGGTCAAAAATATATCAGGTTATCGCTAACTGACTTATTTGCTTTTACGATGGCAACCTCTCTGGAAAAAATTAATCTCCTTTCCACTAGCTAAATTTTTACAACCTTTTAGTGGCGATTACAGTGATATGAAATGCTTCAGTACTTATGCTGCCGCCTATGCAGTAAGATCGCTATCCGGATTTGGGACGTAATATTAGTCATTATAGTATTTAATACAATACTTTCAATTTCTTTTTACAAGAAGATTAAAATCATTATAATATGATAAGAAATTCAATATTTAAATGTAAAATGTCCATTCTTAAAGCTGATATTTTCATGAAAATATCAGCGTTTAACATAACCTGTTTTGAATTGAAGCGCTTCAATACCATAAACCAAGTAAACGAGAGGAGCATTCCAATTAATGGCAATTTCATTGGTAGCAAATGACCCCTGATTATCAACATAAGCCTCATCAGGAATACTACTTGGAAGTGCAATGCCATCCTGTTTGCCTGGATTTGGCCCTCCAACCAATAAACCAGGAATTGGATCAACTATTTTATCAGCAACTGAAGGACGATGATGCGGATGCATAGGAGTATTAACTCCAATGCCGGTTACAAATGAATAACCTGTAGCATTTCGTCCCAGTAAATAATCCAGATTGCTTAAAGCAGCGTCCAGGTATTTTTTATCTTCAGAAATTTTGTAAGCCTGAATTAATGCTATTCCTTGATTTGCTGCAAGTGAGTTGCTACCCCAGCCAAAATCCTTCTGGTCTTGTCCCATAACGGCAAAATAAGGCGTATGGCTAACTCCAACAAGCAAACGGTCTGCTGTTTTGATGAGTCTTTCCTTCAATATCTCTATATCATTATTCGGTTTATCAATCAGTTTAGTTTCGTTCCTGAGTAAAGAATAATAACCCAATAACCTCACATTTCCCCAGGATGGTAAAGGCATTCTTTCATCGGGCAGGATGTTTACTGCTCTATAAAAACTAACATCCCCAGTGGTTATATACAATTCAACTGCAGCCCATATAAATTCATCATAAAAGTTTTTGTCTCCATAGCCTCCTGTTGTAACCTTCGGTCTGAATTTTTCATTTATCATATGCTGGTCGTATTCCATGCCAGGATTTTTAATTGCCCATGCCCAGGCTCTTTTAGAAGACGCCAGGCATGAGTCTGCCAGACCTGGTAAATCTTTCTCATATCGTTTTAAAAGCCTACCGGCCTGCGCAGTTACCGCTGCAAAATCAAGCGTTGCAGCGGTGCCTTTTTGCACGACATAACGCGGAAGACGAGTAATATTAGGCATAACCATACCATCAAAGCTGGCATTGGTCAATTTATTATAGACACCACCATCATTTGGATCCTGCATTTTTAACATCCATCTTAGGTTCCAAATTAGTTCATCAATTAAATCCGGAACCGCATTTCTGCTTTCTGGAATATTTGTGTTGACCATCTTTACATAGTCAGGAAAATCTTCGTATAGGGAAAGCATTGTACCCATTGTTACTCCACTATTCACAATATACTTATTATAATCTCCGGCATCATACCAACCTCCGGGGGCTGAAATTAAAGTACCCACCGGGCGTTGTTCAGTTGCGGCGGATGGGTGAATTAAGACCTGATCATCCGGATGTCCTGCCAGACGATTCCATTTTCCGGCATACTTTTCCGGTAGTGCAGTAGAAGCTCTTTGGTAATAATATGCTTTAACTGCAGCTATCGCCAATGTATGGTGGACAGCAGGTTTGATATCAAAGGTTGATGAGTAGATGCCTTTATCTGATTCTATTTTATAACGTCCCACTTTATTAAAAGCTGAAAAATCAGCAATAAGAGTTTCTTTTTGTGATGTCGTTATAGCTCGAATCTTCTTCAACTCCCCATGAAACACTTTACTATTATCGGTACTTCTTACTACGTTAAAAGATATGGAACTGTTATCGGTAATTATTGCAATTTTAGGTGCATTAGGATAAAAACCAATCTGGTTAAGCCTGATATCGGATATTTGTTTATTTTGAGCATGTGAAACATAACTAAATAAGAACAGATACACAGGTATGCAGATTTTTGGGAAGCCGATTTTCATATTAATTATTTGGTTAAAGATATTTTCAATCAACGGTTCATTATGCATTTATAATTAAATTGTTAGCGACATTGTAACCCTGAACTAATAAATAGCAATTCTTAAGTTTGCACAAGTTAAAACTGGTATAATGTTATTTAGTGTCGTATCGTTAATATTAAAGGAATAAATGTTAACACAGATTATAACAACCACATTATCAAAATGATACCAAATATTGTATCATTATATTTACAAATTGCAAGCATTGCATTAATATTTCTGGGTCTTTCGTGATGAACTTCAATAATTGAGAAGCATCGCGAGGTGTGCTGTATTTCAATCCTTTCTGGTCATTTATTCTATTATGATATTTTTTATCTAATAGTCAAAAGCAAGTTTGATAAATTCAGCAAGTGCCTTCGATTCTACAAAATCAGATGAATAGTTAAATCATTAATATTTCTTATTTGATGTAGTACTGACCCATCGTAACAGATAGGGCCAGATATTAGATACCCATCTTCTATTCTATCAATATCCATAATTTTAGAGGCAGTGGCAGTGTCTGCGAGTATATTTTCACTATAAAGCAGTAAACTTACTGATGCGCAATTATTCTCCAACTGTAATTTAATCATTTCTGATTTATCAAGCCAAATAGCTCCAGGATTAGCTATTCCAAAGCAAAGGATTTGATCGTTATGAACCGTTTGACGCAATGCATCCGTTTTATATTGATAATGCTTGGTGTTGCGAGGGATAACATCTTTAAAGGTATTTACAACTTTCAACAATGCAAATGATTTACGTTTCTGAATTTTGACCTTTGCACCTGACCTTACAAGTTGATAAATAAGCTCTGCACTTGAGTCATCACACCCTTCAAATGCCTCATAATTTATCCTAAACTTATTCATATCATTACTTTTCTATTTTTTTGACTTAAAGTATATCATCAGAATAACTTTACGAAATGTGCTTATTAAGTATATTTATTTACCTTAAAGCATTCGTCAAATTAACTCCAAATGTTGGCAAATCTATTTCGTTTTTTTTCTTCCATACCGCATAACAATATCTGGGATCTCGTCTTTGGTGATAACCAAGTCGTGGTTGTAAAGTTTAGTGAGATAGCCTTTATCTAATTTTGTTAAGTGGCTGGTGTGCCACACCATCCACCAAGACCACATCGCATTTTCCTGTAAACATTTTTCGGGATCGGGCGGTGTTCCACATTCGTGAAAAGCAATTGGAAACTGATTGCTTGCTATTTTGTTAACACCATCATACATAGCCTTATGGGCGCCCATATCTTTATCATAAGTATCTGCTCCTGTAATATCTACATATTTACCACCAGGATACCAGGTTCCATCAGGATTACCGGTATAACATAATACCCATATTAAGTTATCAAGTTTTAGGGTTTTTGTGTAATAATCATACATGGTAATCCAAAGCTTTTTGAATTTATCCGGACCTTGTTTCCCCCACCAGAACCAATTCCCATTAAGTTCGTGGAATGGCCGCCAAAGCACAGGGACATTTGCTTTTTTTAGTTGAAGTAGTAAATCGCCTTTTTCTTTAAGCTCTGCCCAAAATACTTCATACTCAGGAGTACCTTTTATAAAACAATTATCGATATCTATTGCCTTTTTACTACTTTCATACCCCTCTCCTTTTCCTGGAGCCCCCATGTGCCACATAATGGTTGGAATTCCTCCAGATTTCCACCATTGAATAGCCTGATTTACTTCATTTTGATTATCTGTTGTGGTAATAAAATCAAAACCATTTATTGCCGGCAGTTTACCAGTAGCGGTTTTTATATAATTTATTTCATCCACACCCCAACTGGAACTCATTTGGCCGGAAAGAATTTTTTTTCCGTACATATCATTAAGGTATGCATAAAGTGCATTTGCTTCTTTTGAAGCGTCTTTATTTGAAAGTTGTTTCTGCCGGCACATCCCTCCAAAAGGTATAGAAATCATTAACACCAAAAGGGTTAAAATACAGATGAGATTTTTCGTTTTCATAATCATACAATTATTTAATTGTTATTTTTTTTAATAGCTGAGACCTTTTGAATAGTTAGCATAGTTTACTGTCGATGATGATAAATGAATACTACCCTATTTACTTTTAACATCTCAAAATTTATTCTTCTAATAATTTTGAAGATTGGAATTTTTTATATTTAGATTCTTTACATTCTTCATTACATAAGAATCCATTCCTGATGCCTTGGAAACTTTTACATAATTTAGTTCCAAACCATCAACATCTTCACAAATTATTGCCGGCCTTAAATCGGGCTTTAAGGTTTGAAATCTTATGTTAGTTAACTCAAGATTCTTTACATGCCTTACAAAAAGGCCATAAGCAGGGTTAACACCCAAAAGAAAGGGCTCCGGGTAACGTCCATCGAGTTCTGGAAAAATACGTTTTGCATCATTTTTATTACCCCCGCCTTTATAATTGATGTATACATCACGAAGCTGAATATTTTCTACATAATATCCTGGCACCCCAGTAATTTGAATGCCGCTAAGTGAATCGGCATTATCTACACGTATGTTGCTAATAAGGATATTTTTAACGATACCCATACCTGTAGTGTTTTTTGGCCCACGATTTCGTTTTCCTAAAGTAATGTAGATTGGATAATGCGAAACGTCGGTCATGATAACATTTGAGATAATTATGTTATCCATTATGCCACCATCTACTTGCTCAAGTGCAAGACCATTACTGTTCTTGAACACACAGTTAGAAACCACGCAGTTCCGAAACCCTCCGTTAGATTCGGTACCGAACTTGATTCTACCATTAGACCAACCCGCCTTAGCAGGTATCCTCGTACCATTAAGTAGTGTTCCCTCTTTAAAACCTGAAACAATACAATTTGTAATTAAAAGATTTTCAGTAATCTGTTTTCTGTTCAAAGCATAAGAACTTTTCGGGCAAATCGCATCATCATTTGGACAGTTTACTCGTGAGTTTGAAATCACTGCATTTGTACAACAGTCAATATCAATCCCATCCCGGTTGGTGTCAATCGTTAGGTTATCCATTGTTATCAGATCGCAACCAGTTGCCAAAATAGCAAAATGACCTCCATGAAATATAGAGATGTCTCTAATTAGAACATTTGTACAAAGTTTTAATGCAATAGCTTTATCACCAGTACCGATGGAACCTCCGGTTGGGTCGCCCAGGTGCTCTTTGTCTTTGCTGGTTAAGCCTCCACCGTTTATCATTCCCCTACCAGTAATGGAGATGTTCTTTAGGTTTTCTCCCCATATCAAAGAATTATGGAAATAAGTATGTCCACCATCCTGATATGCCGTATCAGGAAATTCTTCAGGTGGATCATAGGCATTCATTTCTGGTTGGGCACCTAGAATAACCGCTCCGGCATCGAGGTATAAATTAATGTTACTCTTTAGCCTGATGCTTCCGCACAAATAATTTCCCGATGGTACAATCACGGTCCCTCCACCTCTTTCAGCACATTTGGTTATTGCCTTATTAATAGCTACATGATCTAGATGTTTGCCATCGCCAACAGCACCGAAGTTTCTAACATTAAAAAATGATGTTGAAACAATCTGCGCCATAAGGGGCGATATATTAATTGATATCATCACGAATAGGCCAATACAAACTTTGCCATATCTGGTTTTAACCATATTGAGTTTTTTTGTTTTATTAGTTAACTTTAAATAAAAAGCATTTTGTGAAGATTTTTCAAGTATAAATTCATTATATCTGCAGTTTATATTATCGAAAATCAAAATATAAAACGGCCGATTGAGTATCCAGACCACCGTTAGCAAATGTTAAGTTAGGCTGGCTTTGAGGGCCTAAATCTTCTTTCTTTTGGCTTTTAGTACCTATAGCCGGTATTCCATGCAAAAAAGAAATTCCATTTGTTGGGTAACCAGCAAAGGAATTTGCTTTGCCCAGACCTTTAGGTATTGCCGGATTTAACATATGCATAAATAAATTATCTGTTGAAGACAGCACTACAAAATTTCCTTCAGCTGTTGATATCCGGGCACCATAAAAATTACTGTAATAGCCTTTAAATTCAGGATAATCCCATGTTTCGCCGGTAACCGCATTATTATATTTCTTATCCCACAGGTTTAAGGTGCCCCCTTTTAATCTGTTTTTATACACCCGGTATGGCCCATTTCCAATGAGTTGCATACCGTTAATTTTCTCCTCCGGATAATTGAAACTGACCCCTAAAATTTCCTGGCCAATATTAGCACGATATTGATATTTTAACCCTAACCAACCAGAAGGCATCATGGTCCAGGTAACTTTGAAGTTTTGTTTGCCTTCATAGGTTGCAACTACCACATAGCGTCCTAAAGAATCACGGGAGTGTTTAAAAGATTTAAAATTTGCTTCGCCATTAATTAGAACAGGTCCGTTTGAAAAAGATATTTCCCCTTTTTTATTTCTAATGGCAACCATTAACCCTGTTTCCTTGCTTAATTTTACTTCAACACCCGAACAGGATAGCCTTAACGATTCATTATCTTCAGTTACATTTATCTTATCTTTGCCATTCTCAATCATTCTATCTGCAAATTGCTGTGGTGAAGTTATTGGCCAAGACCATGTATAAAGTTCTTTGCCATATAAATCTCGGGCAGTAATGTATAACACATCGTATTTTGCCCATTGTGCTGGCAATGCTAAATTTAAAATCCCTGATGATTGGGGTTTGATATCTGGTGATGTTATTTTACCTGTTAATTCATTCCCTTCTGACTTATCGAAGCCAGTTATTTTTTTTAGTTTCCAACTAAAACTGCATTTATTTAAATTGGTAAAGTTGTATCGGTTTTCGATATCAATTTTCCATTAAATAATTTAGAGATAAATTTTTGAGGAAAATAAACTGGTGACCAGATCTCTTTAATCGTAAAAAAGCTTGCTTCTTTCTCACGGTATGGCCCCAAAATACCATCTGAGGCAGCATTGCCTTTGGTATCTAATCTTCCACCCATATCGGTTCGCATCACACCCTGGTCGCAAAAATCCCACAAAAAACCACCTGCAGATAATGGGTTGGATTGCATCAAATTCCAAAAATCATCAAGCCCTGCTCCATGTCCACCATCGTAGAGACCATGCAAAAATTCAGTTGGAAAAAACACATCGTTTCCTTGAAAAAATGTACGGTTGCCATAGTTCCATGGAATGTAATGTTTGGTATTCATTCCGTTAATATTCATCCATGGTTGAATAACAGGGCGATTCTGAATATCATGCTTTGGATAATCTGGCAACAAATCAAAATTAAAACCACCTTCATTGCCATTCGCCCACATAATTATGCTAGGATGATTGACATCGCGGACAATCATTTCTTTAACAAGTTTTTGTCCAACCTGGGTATCATAAGGCGGATATTGCCAGCCGGTAAGCTCATCAATTACATAAAGACCGATTGAATCACAAACTTCTAAAAAGTGTTTATCAGGTGGGTAATGCGACATTCTAACCGCATTCATATTCATTTCTTTAATTAACTCCGCATCTAAAATAGAAATCTTTCGACTAGTTGTTCTGCCAGAAGTTGGCCAGAAACTACCATGATTTACGCCTTTAAATTTTATCTTTTGTCCATTAACATAAAAACCATCATGTTGCCTAAGCTCTACCGTACGAAATCCAATAGTTTCGGTTACAGTATGCAATTTTGTGGTTCCATTTTTAATCGTAATATCTATTTTATATCGATTAGGAAATTCGGAAGACCATAACTCCGGATTAATTAATTTAGTGTTAAGCTGAGCTACCGTAGTTCCTGGGGTTAGATTTACAGAAAAAGGCTTTCCAAATGGTTTTCCATTTAAAGTTTTAACCTGAGCGGTAATGGCTGTTATCGATTGAAGATTTGCAACGTAGGCATTAACTTTTAAAGAACCATCAGCCTTTGCATCAATTGCGACCCGTTGTATATGTTGGTGAGGAAATGCCTCAAGAAAGACTGGACGGAAAATACCGCCAAAAACCCAAAAATCGGCTGATCGCTCTGCTTCGTTAATGGTTTGGTTTGAAGAAACTTTATTAACCTTTACCTCCAGTATATTAGTTCCGTTATTATTTAGCAAGGCTTTAATGTTGTATTTAAACTGATAAAATGCACCTTGGTGTATCGGGCCTGCAAGCTTCCCATTTATTTTAACTTCAGTATCGGTCATAGCGCCATCAAAAACCAAATAAACGGTTTTATTTTTCCAGTGTGATGGAACTGTAAATGCGTATTTATAAAGTCCTGCTTCACCCCTATCCTCTTTTTCCGAACCATAAGTGTAATTTCCGAATCCCTGCAATTCCCAATTAGAAGGAACAGCAATCTTCGTCCATCTTCCACTATTTCGTCCTGCAGTGCATTGAAAATCCCAATCAACTGTATTAACATTATCTTCCCCCGATAAATATTTTACTTCAGTAATCTGCGCAATTAGCTTAAGGGTTGATAAAAGAAATAGTAAAGTGAAAAAGTATTTAAGTTTTGATATCATTTGGCTAGTAATTTATACCGAGATGGTTTTGATGTCCAAAATTTTAAGGACCAGCATTATACTAATGTATTGTCAGATTGTGTATGCTGCATATACCTGTATTAGACATTAAAATCACTCTGGATGATAAAATTATAGATGTGGTAATATCGGCAGGCGCATGAATGTTAATATAAATGATATAAATGTTAACTAGAATATAAGCAACTAATAACAAGTTACTTAACGAATGATTATATCATAACATTTACATTAAACGCAATCTTAAAATTTAGTTTAAATCCTTTTTTCTTAGTAGCGCAATATATTCTGATGGTAGCATTTTAAATTCGGTTTTAAAAGATTTTGAAAAGTAGTTTGGGGTATTAAATCCTACCTCATACGAAACCTCTACGACATTTAGCTGACTTTTTTCAAATAGTTGCGCAGCTTTTTGCAAGCGATAAGACCTGATAAATTCTACAGGAGATTTACCGGTAAGCAGTAAAATCTTTTTATAAAGTGAAACCCTGCTCATATTCATTTGCTTACTTAATTCTTCTACCGATAAATTTGGATTAACAATATTATTTTCAACATATTTTAAAACATTAGCAATAAACTTCTCATCGTGTGATTGGCTTTCAATTTCGGGAAGGTTTACCTGCAAGTGTTTGGTATAGGTTTTTTTAAAGTTCTCTTGCAGAATTAGTAAGTTTTTGATTTTTGAAATCAGTATCTCGAAATTAAAAGGTTTTGTTAGATAATCGTTGGCACCAACTTCCAACCCTTTAACTTGTTCAGTTTCTTCTGAAAGCGCAGTAAGCAATATAAAGGGAATGTGAGCAGTTCGTATATCATTTTTAATTTTGCGACAAAGTTCGGTTCCGCTCATTTCGGGCATGTTAATATCACTTACAATTAAATCAGGATGTAAGGCAAGTGCTTTTTGCCAACCATCTTTGCCATTGACTGCATCTTGTATGCTAAAAATATCCTTCAAACTATCTTTCAAATAAAACCTGAAATCTTCATTATCCTCTACTAGTAAAACTTTAGGTTTCCTTAAATCAATTTTCTTTTTGGCAACCGGCAAATTGTTTTCGGCTACAGCTTTATTGTATACATTCGGAAGATGCTCACTCAGCTTTAATGGTAAATTAATTGTAAAGCAACTACCTTGATTCACTTCACTTTCTACAGAAATTTCTCCTGCATGTATATTTACGAACTCTTTTACGATTGACAATCCTATGCCACTGCCTTGGTTAAGCATAGAACTTGGCACATTACTTTGATAAAATCTTTCGAAAATTTTGTTCAGTTTATCTTCTGGAATTCCAATTCCAGTATCAATAATTTTTATTTCCAACATAGAACAATCCATATTTGAAGTATTGGATTTTAGACTTAACAAAACGGTAACGTGGCCGCCCGGCGGTGTAAATTTAAATGCGTTTGAAAGCAGGTTGAAAATAATTCTTTCAATCTTATCATGGTCGAATACGGTATGATAATGTTCAACCTCACTATCAAAATCAAAACCTATCTGCTTTGCTTCTGCTACATCACTGAAAGAATGTACAATATCAGCTATAAACGGTACGATATCTCCAGGTGTTCCAAGAAATTTAAGTTCCTGAACTTCAAGTTTCCTAAAATCAAGAAGCTGATTTACAAGACTTAACAATCTATATGCATTGCGTTTAATAATTTGTATCTGATGCTTCTGGTCTAGCGATTCAGCATTTTGCAGCATTTTATCTGCCGGAGCCATGATTAATGATATGGGCGTTCTAAACTCGTGGCTTACGTTAGTTAAAAACTTTATCTTCATTAAATCAAGTTCATGAATGCGTTCTGCATCTTGCCTTTCTGCAGCCAAAATATGTTTATTTTCAGCACGTTCCTGGTCTATTGCAAATTCTTTCTTTAGTTTTTGAATACCCCTGTAACGGATATAGAGTAGCAAACCGGAAAGTGTTAAAAAGTATAATAAATAGGCTAAGTTCGTTTTCCAAAATGGGGGTAATATTTGAATCTTCAACGTCCTTTCTTCTAAAGAACCTGGTACATCCGGGTCAATTACCCTTACCAAAAACTCGTAATTCCCTGGGTTTAAATTTGTATAACTGGCTTTCCGTATATCGTTCTCAGCGTCAATCCACTTTTTGTCGAAACCCCTCATCATATAGTGATAAGTAAGCTTTTTTGAGTTAAAAAAATTTAGTGCTGCAAATTCAATTCCGAAAGCATTTTCGTTGTGTTTCAATTCAATATTTTCGGTCTCGGTTATTGATTTTTGTAAAAGTAAATGCCCTTCTACTGATTCTTTTGGCTTAATACTTTTATTAAAAACCTGGAAATCGGTAAACACAAGATTAATTTTATTTTTAGTTATCTGGATTTTTGATGGTTTGAAAATATTGAAACCGTTGGCACCTCCAAAAATAAGTTCGCCTGCTTTGGTTTTATATGCAGCATTTTCGTTAAATTCCTTTCCCTGCAAACCATCAGAATCGTCAAAATACTGAAAGCGCAGCAGGTATTTACTTCCTTTTCTACTTACTTTAACCATACTGATACCATTTGCAGTACTCAGCCAAATGTTATTATCATCATCTTCTAGAATGCCTAAAATTGTATTATCCGGAAGTCCGTTTTCTTTCCTGAAATTATTAAACTTTGCTGTAGAAGGGTCATAAACAGAAAGACCTTCGCGAGTGCCTATCCAGATGAGCTTCCTACTATCTTCGATAATTGAGCTCACATTATTTTGAACGAGGCTGTAAGGATTTTTTAAGTTTCGGGTAAAGTGTCTGAATTTTCCGGTTTTATGATTTAATACATCGATACCCCAACCGCCCACCCAGAGATTTTGATTGGAATCTTCGAACAAAGCTGGAACATAACCGAAAGTAATCGAATTTTTCTTTTCAGGCCCGTAGTGCCGAAAGGTTTTGGTAGCTCTATCATAAAGATTTAAACCACCAGCTAAAGTTCCTACCCATAATTGTTTGGAAGAATCTTCGAATATCTTCCACACCCGGTCGTCGGATATGCTTCCAGGCTTAGTTTCATCATGCTTAAAATGCTCGAACTTTTTGCCGTCAAAGCAATCTAAACCACCCCAATATGTCCCAATCCATAATTTTCCATCATGATCAACCAAAAGGCTAACCACTATATCACTAGAAATGCTATTTGGATTTCGAGGATCATGTTTGTATTTTGTATAAGTATTTTGTTTCCTATCAAAATATAATAAACCTCCTCCATTTGTACCAATCCACAGATTTCCTAAATTATCTTCGGTGAAACGGTTAACATCATCAAAGGGTAGGCTATTCTTATCGAGTACGTTATGTTTATATTGAGGAAACTTTATAATATTTTCATGGTAGTAGCTAATTCCTTTTTTAAAAGTTCCAGCCCAGATGACCCCCATTTGATCTTTAAAAAGCGATGGAATGGCATTCTGAGCTATAGATTTTTGATTGTAATCCTGATTTAACAAATAGGTTACTTTAAAATCTTTCTTATCAACTATCGTAATTCCACCATGATCAGTTCCCATCCAAATCAGGCCCTTATTATCCTGCAAAACATTGTAGACGATATTCGATCTGAATTTACCTTGTGTTCCATCTTTATCAAAGTGTTTAAGTATGTTTTTTTCGGGATTAAAATAATATACCCCTAAAGATGTCGAAGTTGTAAAAAACCATAAATCATTGTCTTTATCTGCAAAAATAGAATAGGATATTGATTTGCCATGGTTTGCATTACGAAGAATGGAAGACCGGTAAACTACCTTATTTAATTTTGGCTCCAATAAATCGATTGTGCCATCTTTGTACACAATCCAGGCCTG
The DNA here is from genome assembly GCF_003725795.1 of Pedobacter jejuensis. Lineage (GTDB taxonomy): Bacteria > Bacteroidota > Bacteroidia > Sphingobacteriales > Sphingobacteriaceae > Pedobacter > Pedobacter jejuensis. The sequence goes on from NZ_RBEE01000010.1 coordinate 88,616, forward strand.
CCCTTTTCCATTTAAGGATAGCGAAGTCACATCACTCGAATAAATACTTCCTAAACCCTTACTATTATAAAAATGCTTTGATTGCTTACTTTTTTCATTGTACTTATATATGCCTAAGTTGGCGTAAACAAACCAAAAATTACCTTTACCATCGTTTTTAATTGATTTTATTTCCGCATCAGGCAGACCAATTGATGCAAGATAAGCCTTTGGCGTTCTTTCGAATCGCTCGGTATAAGGATCATAAATATTATAATTTTGTTTGGTTTGAATCCACATTCTGTCATTCGGCCCGGCAAAAATAGCCGATACAAAATCATCACTTAAAGAATTGGGATCTTGAAAATCATGTTTAAAGACCCGAAATTTATGGCCATCGTACCGGTTGAGGCCAGAAAACGTTCCAAACCACATAAACCCTTTTTTATCTTGATGAATACTTAAAACCTGATTATTGGAAAGACCATTCAAAATTGTTAATTGCGAAAACTGATAGTGATCAGCTTGCGCCCATATCTTCGTAAAAATAATCACGGACAAAAAAATAGCAGTAAATAAATTTCGAAACATAGGAATAACTATTTGGCGATGCTCTGAGGATTTAGAAGGTATAATTTAGAGATAAATTTCTGTTCAGCTAACATATTCAGCATTTATTTCAAAAATCGGGCTTTTTTTATAATCGGTTTTAGCCACAAAGTCTGCTGATAATAATCAGCAGACTTTTAAAAAGAGATGCATTAACAATAATACTTACCAGCCAGGAGTTTGGATTAAGGCAGTATTTTTTAACATTTCCCCTATTTGCATTGGTAATAAATAATTCCGCTCTTTAAATACATGCAATCGTAAAGAGTTTACAATATCATACTTATAACCTGTTGGAAATTGCGGAGATATGGTTACTCTGGTTGGACTCATTAACTTATTGTAACCATTAAAAAATGTTTCTGCAAGTTTCCATCTTCGAACATCATCCCAGCGCTTATCTTCATTATAAAGTTCTATGCGTCGTTCATTCTGCACAAAACTCCTCATTTCTGTTTGCGTCATTCCTATTTTCATTCCATAATTAGCATCTGTACCGGCATTTATTCCTGCTCTACTTCTAAGCTCCCGAATCGGACCATAAGCATCTGCAGTTCTTCCAATTTCGTTTAATGCTTCGGCTTTAATTAATAGAATTTCTGCATAACGAATTAATATCCAATTTCGATTTGTGGTGCCACTGTTCCCGGTCAATCCTTCATCAAGTGTTTTTCGACAAAAATAGCCCGAGCTACCAGAAGTTCCTGCATCTTGATAAAATCCATCCGTTGGTGCGCCAACATATGTATTAACAGCAATTTTGGTATTGGTGCTGGTACTAAACCATAATGCCTGATTGAATATAATAGAATAACCAAATCTTGGATCACGATTTTTATATGGGTCTTGCGGGTTATAAAGTGGCGACTCTGTTATGGATTTTCCGTCAACCATTGGAAAAACATCAACAACATTCTGAGTAGGATTGCCAGACCGGTTTCCGCTTCTTGTTTGTGGCAGATAAAACGTTTCAAAATCTCGGTTGGGCGGTTGATTTACAAAGAAAATATGTTCCTTATTTCTACGCTGTAAAAACATGTTGTAAAAACCATAACCAGGATTTGGATTGGCATTTTCTACATTTAAGGTATAACCAAGCGCTATAACAGCTTCAGCGGCATCTAACACTTTTTGCCAGCGCATAACATCAAAATTAGGATAACCCGCAACAGCAATACGCTCAGGCGTTTTAGTACCACCAGGTACACTAGGCCAAGTATTTCCATTAAATAGTGGGCTTGCTGCAAAGAGCAATATTTTAGCTTTTACAGCTAACGCTGCACCCTTGGTAACACGGCCGTAATCGTTGCCCATTTGGTCTATTGGTAAATCTGCCGCGGCAGCATCCAATTCTTTTACAACATAATCAACACAATTACTAAACGTACTTCTAGGAACTGTTATAATTTCATCTCCAGGGAATAATGTTTCTCCAACAATTGGAACACCTCCAAAAGTGATTAATAAATTATAATAATACCATGCTCTTAACATTTTGGCTTCTGCAATTAACCTTTTTTTGGTTACTTCTTTAAATGGCATTACTGGCATTTTCGATAAAAACAGGTTTAACCTTCTAATATTTTGATAAGGTAGCACCCAGGTTTCATTAAATACGGTCGTATTATCAGCCGTATAAGTAGAACCATATAATATTAGTGGTCTTCTAGCCGGATTGAGGTTTACATATTCTGAATCATCAGTAGCTTGCTCTGTGCTACCAGCTTCGTACCTATCCTTATCATAAGAATACCCTATTTCCATATAAACCCGGGTTAGAAAGCTAATAGCATTTACGCTATCTGTAAAAACTGTTTCCTCATTAAGGGCATTATTCGATTTATTATCCAAAAAAGTTGATTTTTTACAGGCAATTGCTGCTATACAAATCAATAAAATAATGGTAATCTTTTTCATTTTTGTAAATTATAAGTTAACGTTCAAACCTATGTTATAGATGCGTGATGGTGGGTATGCCTGACGATCATTGCCCGGTGTTGCCTCCGGATCAATAGCATATAAATTGAATGCTTTAGACCAGGTAATTAAATTATTTCCGCTTGCAAAAAATCTAATACCTTGAAGACCAAGTTTTTTTACAATACTTGTAGGAATATCATAAGATAATTCAGCTGTGCGAAGACGTAAGTAATCCCCAGGAACAGCCCAGTAAGTTGAATTAATTCCTGGATCGCTTATCGATCTCAGCGTGGTTAATACCGGAAACTTAGCATTATCGCCGAGTGCTGGCGTCCATGCCTGTTGATGAACAGCTTGAAGATTAGCAGAAAACGGACGAATAGCCTCTTCGGTACCACGGAGGTAAAATTTAGTAGCACCTTGAAATAATATGCTTAAACCAACCCCTTTATAATTAAACCCAAACTGAAACCCAAAAGTATTTTGAGGGGTATTGCTGTAATCTGCAACTACCCTATCCTTATCATCAATTACATTATCTCCGTTAAGGTCGGCATATTTTAAGTCTCCAGGCCTTTGTATAAAAGTTGATGTTGGACTATTATTTACATCATTCATATCTTTAAAAAAGCCTAAATATTGATAAAGACCTTCTGCTCCAATTGGTTTACCTACAGCAGACTGCCATGGGTATTGTGGATCAGCAAAGCCATTAAATACTACTGCATTTTTAACATTAGAAAATGTACCTCTAAAATTATATGCAAACTCGTTACCAATTGTAGAACGATAGTTTAATTCAAATTCCAAACCTTGCCTGGTAGATTCTCCAATATTCTGCGGAGGTAGTAACACACCCTGAAGATCAGAAATCAAATTTATCGCAATCAACTGGTCGTATCTTCTGTATTTAAAATAATCTACTAAACCAGTAAGTTTATTATTGAAAAACGCAAAATCCAATCCTATATCAAATTGCCTTTCCTTATCCCATGTCACATCTGTGTTTGCTAAAGCGCCTTCTGCATAGCCCGTATTTGCCGATAAAGTTCCGTTTGATTCTCCGAAGGAATAAATGGTCCCGTTGTTACTCGTTCTGTAAGAATTCGTTGTAGAGGTAGCATAACTTTGCTGATAAGCATATTGTCGTCCTGGAGCCAGTTGGTCGTTACCAACAATACCCCATGATGCCCGGAATTTTAACAGGTTGATAAATGAAATTCTCTTCTTGAAAAAGTCTTCTTCTGCAATGTTATATGCGGCAGATGCAGCAGGGAAAAATCCGTTCTTCTTTTTACCTGTAAATCTATTTGAACCACTTAGTGTACCTGTTACATTTACAATGTATTTATTTTTATAATCGTAACCTATTTTGGCAACACGGCTTATCACACTGGCCGGCACAAAATTGTAAGTCAGATCATCACTACGCACATTATTGCTCGATAAACTATAAACACCTAGAAAATCGACGTGATGATTTTCTGCAAACTGCCTGCTATACGTTATCAGCGCTTGTGCGGCAAGTCTTCGTTGCGTGCTTCCAGCCGAGCCATTTGTACCATACGCATTGCCCAACCTACCAATGGTGTAAACGTTTGCAAAAGCTGGGTCGTAACGTTCAGCACTAGTTAGTGAACCATCTGCCGCGAAAACTGCAGGTCTGAAAATATATGATGGTAAATTCGTTCTGGTTAAACTCCTCGCAACCGTGTAGTTATTGGTGTAGGCTACTCTACCCTGAACACTTAACCCTTTGGTTATGAAGTCAAGTTTTTCAGTTGCTGTGGTAGATAACACCATATTATTTTCGTTGTTGCGTCTAAACCCACCGTAGGTAAGTCTTTCGATAATATTTGGTGTTAGATAATTTGCACTATTGGCTTGAAACTGACTGTAACCCCAACTTCCATCAGGATTTTTGATTGGGTACGCCATTGGCGATAATGCTAGATAGCTACCGAAATCGGCAAAAATATCATCTTTATTTCCATTTGTACTTGGATAAAAAATATTTGGTCTATTGATTTCTCCAATATTTCCGAAAGCATCTAATTGTAATGTCAGGTTTTTTGTTACACTAATATCAAGGTTGGAGCGATAGTTGAATCTTTTATTATAGAACCCACTATTGATGTTGTCACCTGAATCTTCATAATAATCTTTCGTGTTACCACCTTGATTAAGATAGCTCAGAGATACAAAATACCTTGCTTTTGTTGTACCGCCACTTATGTCGAAATTGGTTTTTAACTGTGGAGCATATTTTTTAAAAAGCATTTCCTTCCAATTCACATTGGGATGACCTATCGGGTCAGAACCTGTACGAAAAGCTTCTAAATCAGCTGCACTCCAGGTTGGCCTAAATGAAGGGTTTGGGGCATAGGAATTATCATTGATTTCTGCCTGATTTCTTAAAAGTGCTGTATTGTATGAATCAAGATAATCGGGTAGAATTGTTGGTTCTGAAAGCGCAAAATCAGTGCGAACAGAAATCCTTGGCTTTCCAATCTTTCCTCGCCTGGTGGTAACAATTACAACTCCATTCCCTCCTTTAATTCCATATACTGCTGTTTGTGAGGCATCTTTTAATATGGTGATTGATTCTACTTCATTAGCTTCAAGCCTGGAGAATTGCTCATAAGAATATTCAATATTATCAACAATAATTAGAGGATTATTTGTGGTACTGGCCACTCCATTTACAGCGTTATTGTTCAAAGATGATTCACCCCTTACCAAAAATGCTGCTCCATCGCTACCCGGTTGCCCAACTCTTTGTTGTGATATAAATCCAGTTACCCTACCCGCTAAAGTGTTCTGTAAACTACCGGATGGATTTTGACGGATATCATTCCCTGAAACGGCACTCTGAGCTCCGGTGAGGGTTATCTTTTTTTGTGTTGTGTAGCCAGTTACTACCACTTCTGATAAATCTTGTGAGGCTTGCTGCAAAACAATTTGTGCTGAGTTGTTGCCGCTAATAGAAATTTCTCGATTAACGTACCCTATCAATCTAACGATTAAGGTATTTCCGGTGCCTCTTAGTGTTAATTTATACTCTCCGTTACCGTTTGTTGATGTTCGGTTTTCAGTTCCTTTTTCTTCAACAATTGCACCTGGCAAGGGTCCCTGAACATCACGCACCACACCACTAATTGTTTTACTTTGTGCATTTGCATAGTTTGTAATTAGCAGCAGTAAAAATACTATGCTAAAAAATTTAAATTTTTTCATTTTGCGTATCTTTTACATTCTTAATTACCATCCAAAATTTTGTCTCAATGCCGAATTTTTAACCGTCTCATCATAAGGAAATGGATTATGATAGAGTTTATCCTGAAAAGCAATGCTTACCACAGGAATGATTTCATGCGTGTAAGAACCATTTGCTTCTCTTGTAATCTTCATACCAGTGAGGGTTTTATTCAACTCTGTATTTGCATTTTTCCAACGGCGAACATCATAGAATCGATGTTCTTCGAAAGAAAGTTCAATTCTCCTTTCGTTTCTGATAATATCTCTCATAGCCGCTTGAGATGTGCCTGATGGAATTCCATATCGGGCATCAGTACCAGCATTTATACCGGCACGCTTCCGTATTTCGATAATTTCTTTCACGGCATCTTCAGTTCTTCCGCCTAATTCATTTAATGCCTCTGCATTATTAAGCAGAATTTCGGCATACCTGAAATAAATAAAATTGTGGCTCTGTTGAGAATAGGTGGTACCGGTAACAAAGTTCCCCATAAACTTTCTAAGGTAATAGCCGGTTCGGGTTTGTGTTACCAGGTTATTATTGGGTTTGTCTCTTCCGCCTTCAAATGTTTCAACTGCTCTGTTGAGCCAATTATAATTAGCAGCTGATGGCGTATTAGCATTAGAAAAGAAAACGGTTACGTAAAATCGAGGGTCGCGATTTGCATAAGGACTAGCCGGGTCATATCCATTTGGATTTGTTGTAGATTTTAAATCCTGGCTTATTGGTTTACCGTTTATGGTTGTAAACGCATCAACAAAATTTTGTGTTGGATTGGTTCTGCCTCCACCAGCAATAGCGGCAAATCCTACATATCCAACGGGTGCATTGTTGTTCTCAATATCAAAATTATTTACACTTTGCTTTGCAAAAATTACTTCCGAATTTTTTTTATTGATGAAAATATTTCTGTAACCAGATGCAGCAGCTCCTGTTTGTAAGGAGTAATAATTCCCTAATGCTTTAAACTCTGCTACAGCATCAACAACTTTCTGCCAGCGAGTAATGTCCGTGGTTAAGTATCCTGTAAGTTTTTTAAGTTCTGAATCTGCCTCTACTCCTCCTCCATTAAAAAGCGGACTAGCAGCATAAAGATAAAGCCTGCATTTTAAAGCGACGGCTGCACCCTGGACAATGCGGCCAAAGTTATTTGCATTAGAATCGTTATCCGGATACAGATCTGGTTTTATCGCATCACATTCGCTTGCAATGTAATTTACGCATTCTTCAAAAGTATTTCTTTTGAGTTGAAGGTTATCATTTAAAGTAAATACATTGTCTGAAATTAATGGAACACCACCGTAACGCTGTAAAAGTTGAAAATATAAGAAAGCCCTTATAAATCTGGCTTCGGCATTAAAACGTTTTGTACGGATTGGATTACCGGCAGGCACAGGTATTTTCGCACTATTTGCAAGAAAAATATTTGCCTGCCTTATTCCAAAATAAGCATTGCTGAAATATTGGTCGGGATTATTAACAACACTTACAATTCCATTGGTATAATAAGTAATGGATGAAATAGGGACAATTGAAACCGCATCATCAGTTGCTGCATCCAAAAAATCTCCTCCAACACGGGCAAAGCCAGTTGGTAAAAATGTGTAAATATTATTAAGAAATTCTTGCGCCCTAACCGCATTTAAATCTGCCGGGTCAAAAATGATATCATACGTATCTAAATCCTTTGGCTCGTCTTCGAATTTTTTACAAGATTGAAGAGCCATCAAGCAGACAAAAAATAAATATATTGAAAAAGATTTTCTCATGATTTTTGTGATTAGAATTTAACGTTAACACCCAGGTTGTAAAGCTTTTGCAAAGGATACGCATCAACAGGAACCTCAGGATCTAGATTGCCTTTTAGTTTGGTTGCCGTAAATAAATTTGTACCGTTTGCAAAAACCCTAATCGAGCTTATTTTTAGAATACTTGCCAGGCGTGAAGGAATGGTTATGCCAACTTCAACATTTTTGAGCCTGATGTAATCTGCCCGCCTGAGCCAGTAACTGGAGAAAGTATGGTTGTTTTGATTGAATCCGACACTCAAACGAGGATAGCTTGCAGTAGCTGCAGTTGCCGGTGTAAACCGATCGAGATGTTGAGAGAATGCATTGCCTAGTCCACCATTTTGAAACTCAAAATAATTGTTGCTGCTTAGGTTAATGGTGTAATTAGCAACTCCCTGAACTAAAGCACTAAAATCGAAGAATTTATAGCTAAATCCAAAATTGGCACCAAAAATAGCTAACGGGCTTTTACTGCCTATTACGGTTTGGTCGAATTGATTTAAAATGCCATCACCATTTAAATCTTTGTATTTGATATCTCCAGGCTGTGGCGTGTAACCTATAAATGTTGCTATGCCATTTTGAGAAGAGTTTGCAATATCTGCCTGAGATTGGTAAAGTCCATCAGCTACGTAACCGAAAGACTGACCAACCCGCTGACCGGTTCTTTGCATCCAGGGAAAAGGCTGTTCAACTTCATCGAAAAATTCAACAACAGATTGTTGAAAACCAACATTTAGTGCTGCGTAGTAGTTAAAATCGCCTGCCTTTTGCTGTTGCCATGATAATTGAAATTCAACTCCATTATATTTATTCCTTCCAATATTTTCATTTGGATAAAAATTACCTAGTAGCGAAGTATTCCGCCCTCTTTGCGTTAATAAATCTTTAAACTTGTTATTGTAATAATCTAATGAAAAGCCTAATTGATTATTAAAGAACTTGCCTTGAAGATTTATATTTAACTTATTTGCATATTCATAAGTTATGTCTGCATTAGCCAACGTACTTTCATTTAATGTAGTTACTGCTCCTGCCCCCGTTCCAAAATAGGCTACAGCACCACCAAATATCCGTTGTATGTAGGAGAAATAACCAGGATTATCATTACCCACTCTACCGTAATTAGCAGATAGTTTTAAGAAATTCAATGCTTTACTATCTTTTAAAAAATCCTCCTTCGAAATTATCCATCCCAATCCTGCAACAGGAAAAAATCCCATTTTATAGTGGCTCTCACCCGGATAGTAATTGGACCCACTATAAGATGCTGCAAATTCACCGATATATTTTTCATTGTACACATATGATGCATTCCCAGAGAGGCCTTTTATACTGTAAGGAATATTAGAACCGTAAACATTACTATCATAATTAGCGACTAAGGCCGCATTAATATTATGAAGATCTTTAAAAGTACGGTTGTAACCTGCAGAAAATTCAAGATAGGTTTGTCGTCCCTGCCCTACGTTCGGTTGTCCGCTAGTGGTATTTATGATAGAAACATTTGTTTGAGGCGATGGTTGTGTTAATGCGTTTGAGTATGTTTCTACACCTGAAGCAGAAACGTTTCTTTGAAATGCAACAACGGGTTTGCTTCTATTCGTCTCCTCAATTAAGTAAGAAGCAAATGAAACCATACCCTTTATGTATAAGCCGGGGGTAATATCATCAAGCGTTCTTTTGACATAAAAATCAGAGATGATATCACGTCTAAAGGTTTGGCGATAACCAGATTGAACAGCCATTCCGTAAATATTATTTGTAAATCTTGTTGTACCAGCAAGGCTTCGGTTTGGATTAAATATTGGATAGGAGTTACTCGGTGTGGTTAGCAGCGAACTGTAAATGGCACTTGTAGTGGCTCCTGGTTCATTTGTATTGCCTATTCTTCCAAATAAATGAATACCACCTGAAAGTTTTGGATTGATTTGAATGTTAATATTTGAACGAAGTAAATAACTTGCCAGATAGTTATTGGTATCATAAATATCAGTGCTTTTAAAAAGCCCATCTTGTTTAAGGTGTTCTACACCAGCAAAATAGGTAACTGTACTATTTCCACCACTCATATTAAGCGAGTATCGGTTTAAAGGCGCACTGCTCTTTAAAACCTCATTACGATAATCTACGTCAGGACGCCCGAATGGATCTGAGCCATCTTTAAATGCCTGAAGGTCGGCTGTGGTGTAGAGTAATGCTGTATTGTAAAATGGATTTACAGAAAGCTCATTACGAATTGCTTCATTTCTTAGTGTTGCATAATCAAATGCGTTTAATGCTTGGGGCATTTTCAGCGGCCTTTGAGATGCCGATTGTATGCTAAATGAAATGCGCTCTCTACCATTATAGCCTTGTTTAGTAGTTATAGATAGTGCACCATTTGCTCCTCTAACGCCCAATAAAGCGGTAGACATGGCATCTTTCAAAATTGTTACCGACTCTATTTCTTCTAAAGTGATGGTTGAAATCAGACGAGGTATTCCATCAATTAAAATCAGTGGCGTTCTACCCCTTAATGATAAGCTGACGGCATCAAAACCTGGCTGCCCAGAGTTTTGCTGAGTGTTTAACCCTGCTATTCTACCTGTTAAAGCATTCGTAACACTATTAACAGGGTGCTTTAATAAATCTGAATTATCTACCGTTTGAGTGGAAACAGTAGATAAGTTTGCAAATAATGGGATGCTAAAAGGAAGATAAATCCTTGTTTTAGAAGATAAAGAATCGCCGAAGGCAATAACGCTATCTTTCTTATTGATGTTGTTTAAGGGCTTTTCTTGTGCAGAAACTTTCATTAGTGCAACGCTAAAAAAGCACGTAAAAATCCCTATAAGCTTAATTGTAATTTTCTTTCTCATGTTATTTAAAAAATTATTAGTTAAAAGAGATCAAATAGCAGACTGCGTTTCCTTGGGATAAAAAAGCTGCAATCGATGAGAAAGAAACAGTTGGGTTACTGTAGTAAAATTGTTCATGATGTTTGGTTAATTTGGTTAGTTATTATTTAGTTGACAGCTACTTTTCGACAGCGGTTTGATTGCCATCAAAAAAGCAGGATATACATTTGGTTATTTACATTTTGCAGTGGCCTACAAAATTGAATTTAAAAGTAGTACAGCTTGAAGCTAGTTTACGATAGGATTGATAATCATTATAGCACAAATGTTAACTCTTCGACAATTATCTAATAATCAAGTACTTATTGAATGTTTTATGCAAAATAATTTGACTCCTTCTGATATTTACAATTGATGCCATTTTGCATTTATAAATTAATAACGGAGTATTTTTTTCCACCTATCATCGCATTTAGATCGCTAACGGGCAAGGGGGAATTTATTTAATTATTAATGAGAATAGATCTATTCTATTTTAGGATATGAATTGTTTAGTTTTGTTTATTTTACGTTTCATTATAATCCACAAATCAGCTTTCATAGTATATCAAAAAAGCGTGTACCTGGCAAGTATTAGTGCGGCCATTATTATTTTAAAATATTACCTAAAGTCATATGAGATAGGAGAATCAGCATTCGACACTTGGTTTAATCAGAACAATTCCCTGTAAGAGACATGTTACCCGGTCTAAGTATTAACCAAATTTACATTACAGCTTGTGCTTTATTAGTTTGTCAACACGTCAGGCTAGTTAATATATTCGTAGCAAACCTTTTATTTAAAATCGAACCAAAGGCTACCTTTATTCCAGGAATAATTTAGCTGCATATTTTTTTGGCTCTGCGGACCAAGTTTTTCAGCAGCTTGAAACTTAGTTCCTATTGCACTAATTCCATCTAAAAAACCTAAATCGCCATCAGGGAATGCAGGAGTGGTATTATTATTAGTCGCACCAGCTGCTTTTTGAGGTTTTAGCATTTGAAAAAATGTGCCCTTTTTTGAGGTGTAAATTGTAAATGGTGATTGTTTATTCTTTACCGTTACCCAATACACATTTGAATAATAGCCCTTAAACTCTGGGTATTTCCAACTTTCTCCGGTTATGGTGTTGTTAAAATCATTATTCCAAACGCCAAAAGTTGTGCCTTTCAATCTATTTTTCCAAACGCGATAAGGACCATTTCCTTCCCATTTCATACCGGTGATGTTTTCTTCAGGATAGTTAAAAGTTATGCCCATAAAATCAACTTCGCCGCTTACGCTATATTCATAATCGAGTTTAACAGTCTTTCCTGATGAGAAAATCCATTTCACTTTAAATTTCGCTTCGTTATTATAAATAGGCTCAATAATGTAATCATCGCCCGAGGCATAATGCTTAAACTCTTTAAGCTCGCATTTAACACCCGCCAAAGCTGGTCCGCCAGAAATTGAAATTTCTGATTTTATATTTTTAACATTCTGGATGTAGCCTGTTTTTTTATCGAATTGATAAGAAATGCCATCAACAACAAGGGTTAAAGCCTTACCAGTTTCTGAAACATTTATTTTGGATTTTGAATTCGCAGTATTTGTTATTGGAGCAGCAGGCATTTTGATTGCCCAACTCCAGGTAAAAAGTTCTTGTTTAAAAGCATCAAAAGCTGTTAAATATAAAACATCACTGCTTTTCCAGTTTGCAGGAAGTGGGATGCTTAAAAAACCCTTCTCGCCAGGAGATAAAGTAATGCCCTTAATTTTACCTGAGGCTCCCAGACTTTGCTGATTATTTGCTGCCGGATTTGGCAGGTTTGATAATTTCCACTCGAAACTACATTGATTTAAGTTTGTGAAGCTATATTGATTTTCGACTAAAACCTTTCCATCAAAATTAGCAGGCAAATCTTTCATAGCAATTTGAACGGGCGACCAAATTTCTTTAATGGTATAAAAACTTCCTTCTTTTTCACGGTGTGGCCCTAAAATTCCATCTGGTGCGGCATTGCCTTGGATATCCATTTGGCCATTTCTGTCTAAACGGGTTACACCTTCATCAGCAAATGACCATAAAAATCCACCTGCTGCGTAAGGATGCTTCATCATCATAGACCAAAAATCATCTAAACCAGCACCGTGCCCGCCATCATGCAAACCATGCATAAATTCTGTTGGAAAAAAAACATCATTGCCATACAAGGTGGTATTTACTACATAATTGTAATCCGGGTAGTGTTTGGTATCGGTGCCATTGAAGCGCTCCCAAGGATGAATAACCAAACGTTTCTGGTTATCGTATTTTGCATACAGGTAATCTAAATCGTAATTGAAGCCACCTTCGTTTCCATTTGCCCACATTACAATTGATGGGTGGTTAACATCCCGAACAACGAGTTCCTTTACGAGTTTTGTGCCAACTTCGGTATCGTATTTAGCCTGCCAGCCGGTTAATTCATTTATTACGAATAATCCTAATGAATCGCAGGCTTCTAAAAAACTTGGATCTGGAGGGTAATGGGACATACGAACCGCATTCATATTCATCTCCTTAATTAATTTTACATCGGCAACATTTAAGGTTTTGCTTAACGTCCTTCCAGATTCTGGCCATTCGCTGTGCCTGTTAACACCTTTGAAAATCACTTTTTTATTGTTTACATAAAAACCATCGTGCGGACGGAGTTCTGCTGTCCTGAAACCAAATTTTTGTTTCATCCGGTGGATTAGTCGGCCGTTGGCATCGCTTAAAGAAACAACAACCTGATAAAGATTTGGTGATTCCGGGTTCCATAAGTTGATATCTTTAAACTGGCCTTTAAGTTTTGTAGCATTTTCAACAGATGTAATTTTAGAAGATATTTCTAATCCGACCTTTTCGCCGCTTATTTTTTGAACCTGAGCTTTTAAAACTGAACCTAATGGTGCATTTTCGGTGTAGGCATCGAGGTTAAATGAACCATTTGCTTTGGCATCGATAGCAATTCTATCTACATGTGCTTTTGGCAAAATTTTTAAATACACCGGTCTGAAAAGGCCTCCAAAAAGCCAGAAATCTGCTTTCCTTTCTGCATTGTTTACCGATTTATCTGCAGACTGCTTACTTACTTTTACTTCCAGCAGGTTTTCACCATCAAAATTTAATAGGGGTGTAATGTTGTATTGAAAAGTATAAAACCCGCCCTGGTGTATCGCACCAGCTGACTTTCCGTTAATTTTTACTTCAGCCTCTGTCATTGCTGCCTCAAAAACGATGAAAATCTCTTTATCGGCATTACTTTTAGCAACCTTAAACTTGTATTTGTATTGCCCAGTTTCTTCAGGATTTTGGGTATCTTTATAATAGTTGTAAGTACCAAAACCTTGTTGTTCCCAATTTGATGGCACTTGTATTTTATCCCAAGTTCCACTTTTCATCCCGGTATTTACAAAGAAATCCCAGGTAACAGTATGGTCTTTATCTTTTCCGGATAAATATTGATATTGAGTTTCCTGGGCATTTAAATTTAGTGTAAGAAACACAGTTGCGCACATAAAAAATAGCTTCATAATCATATTTGTATTTTTGACTGTAAACGTTAACAATTTAATTTATCGGATATACTTTTGCAGCCCAGCCACCACCACCAAACATATTTACTTTTAGTTTTGTATTCGAATTTACTTCAATAATTTCTCTTTTGTAGTCGGTTGCATCTTTATCTGCATTTAAGCCATCCTTAAACACAATTGCCTGGAATTTCCCTTTCCCTAAAAAAGAAAAATCTATTGTTATTTCTCTTTGATTCCAATTATTTAATGCGCCAATAAACCAATCGCTATTATGTTTTCGGGCAATAGCCGCATAAGCACCAACTTCAGCATTCAGCGCCACCGATTCGATAAAAACTGTAGGAATTGATGCAATAAAATCGGTACTTTCCTGCTCTTTCATATAAGCAGTTGGACTGTCGGCCATCATTTGCAACGGGGCTTCGAACACAATAAATGTTGCCAATTGATGTGAACGTGTTCCTTGGCTCATTGGTTTTGAGTTACTAGGTTTAAATTCCGCTTTAGTGGCATTGCGCATTGCTCCTGGCGTGTAATCCATTGGGCCGGCAAGCATTCTGATAAATGGAATAGTTACATCATATTTGGGAACATCATCATTTGGTGTCCATTTTACATTTTCTAAGCCTTTAACGCCTTCAAAGTTTAAAACATTTGGATAAGTTCGTTGTAAGCCAGTTGGTTTATACATGCCATGAAAATCAATTAGAAGTTTATGAGCAGCAGCATTTTTTGCAATTTGATAAACTGATGAAACCATTTTTTGATCATCACGGTCTAAAAAATCTATTTTAAAACCCTTCACACCCATTCTGGAATATTGTTCGAAGGCATTATCCATTACTTTAGAAACTGCAAACCAACTTGCCCACAGAATTATTCCTACATTTTTTTGTTTTGCGTAAGTAATGATTTCAGGAAGGTTAATCTTGTCGGATACTTTAGTCATATCGGTTTCATCGCTCCACCCTTCATCTAAAATCACATATTCAACCTTATTTGCTGCTGCAAAATCTATGTAATACTTATAAGTTTGTGTATTTATTCCAGCTTTGAAATCCACACCACTAATGTTCCAGTCATTCCACCAATCCCAGGCTACCTTACCGGGTTTTATCCAATCCATATCAGTAATTCGCGATGGTGAAGCCAACTTCTGCACCATATCGTTATCAATCAGATCTTTATCGTTCTCACTTATTACAACAGCCCGCCATGGAAAGCTTCTTGTACCTTTAGTTTTCGCAATATAATCAGCCCTTTGGGTAACCATATAATTCATATTGTTAAAACCACCAGCCTTTTCTGCCAGCGGATATGGCGCAAACAAACCTTTTAACGAATTACTGTTTTTTGGGTTTTTGCTGATAAACATACCCGGATAATCTTCCAAATCTGCTTCTAAAATAACCGCTTTCTTGGCAGAATTGATGTTGAACATTAAAGGTAAAAAAGCCAATGAATCATTAAACATTGCCGATACTCGGGTTTCAGTATATAACGATTCGAAAGAGGAAATAAATTGTTCCTCTCCCCTTAAGTCTCTAACATAAGGGATTAATGAAGCTTTATCTTCAGATAGATTAAAATTTGCC
The DNA here is from genome assembly GCF_003725795.1 of Pedobacter jejuensis. Taxonomy (GTDB): domain Bacteria; phylum Bacteroidota; class Bacteroidia; order Sphingobacteriales; family Sphingobacteriaceae; genus Pedobacter; species Pedobacter jejuensis. Next base: position 104,194 of record NZ_RBEE01000010.1, read on the forward strand.
TCCTCGCTGTTTACCGTAATTTCGCCTTTTTTAGCCGTAGAAAACCGATAAGCAACACCATCATTGTAAGCCCTGAAAGTAAGACTATAATCGCCTTTAAAATCAATAATTAATTGATTGTATTTATCCAGAACCGAACTTCTTTTATAAATAGGTGTTTCAAAACTGGTATTTACTGATGTCTTATTTGTTTTTGTGACTTTTGGATTATTGCCAAAAACTTCTCCGGTAGATAATGCTAAAGATATGGATGATGGCGCCAATACTGCATCACCTTGGTTTTTAACAGACCAGTTAATTTCAGTTCCAATTTCAACCAAAATTTCATTGTTTCCATTAGGTGATTTAAGTGTAAAAACTTTATCCTGTGCATAAACAAATGCAGTTATGCAATTCAATAGCATAAATATTTTAATAGCTTTTTTATACATTTTATTTTATAATTAATAATATTTGATTTAACATTGATAGAGATTTTTAATGAAATTGTTAATGCTAATGGAATTTTAATCTATGCTACCTAATCACCTGTTATTCTAAACAAAAGTTTAATTAGCAACAAAGTAATGACATTTTGCTGGCTATTTTACGGAGTTAACATGTTAAACCCTGATTAAAATTGTCTCATAAATGGTTCGGTATTTGGATCTTCATACCTGCGTTCTACTGAGAAACCACCAATATCCATTGTCCAATATGGTAAGCCAGATAACGAAAAATTAATTCCTGCAGAAATTTGCGATTTCATATCTTCCCATCTTGATACAATATCACCACTCCAAGTGGCAGCAGCATATCTTTGCAAGCCGCCATAAGCCGAACGCGTTAAAATAAATACACGGCTGTTTGGGTTTTCCTTACGTTGACCTTCATAAACTCCTTTTGAATTTTGTAATGGAAAAGCATTAAAATATTTTGTACCCGAACCAAGATAAGTTGGTGTCATATTTTGTTTTCTTTCCCAAATTGGCAGGTTAGAATGTATATCTGGTTCTGTTGCATCCATCCACCAGGCGTCAATTCCTTTTTTATATAAAGATTTGTTCATTAAATCCCAAAAAAGGTTTCGAGCTTCAGGATTAAAAGCATCGTAAAAAGTAGAAGGATATCCCAACCAATCTTTTCTTCCATCAGCAATATTGCGTTTATACAAAAAGCCATTTTTATTCATCAGATTGTAATTGGCATTGCCAGAGTAAAATTTTGGCCAAACAGAAATCATTAATTTGGTGTGATAGGTATCATGAAGTGTTTTGATCATGCCATCAGCATCAGGAAAACGGCTTTTTTCAAACTCATGTGTCCCCCAGCTATCTGGCTTCCAGTACTGCCAATCGAGTACAATATTATCTATAGGAATTTTACGGTTTCTAAATTCTTTTACCACACCCAAAAGTTCTTCCTGGGTTTTATATCTTTCGCGACTTTGCCAAAAACCCATAGCCCATTTTGGCATTAAAACAGCTTTACCAGTTAATGTTCTATAGCCGCTAATTACATCATCGGCATTTGCTCCTGAAACGAAATAATAATTAATTTCATCGCCCGATTCAGATGCGAAAGCATACTGATTTTCATCAGCTTCGGGTATTGGTGTTAGTGCTTTAATCGAGAGGTAGGATTCATTACCATCAGGGATCCATTCTATTTTGATATCATATTTTTTGTCTTTCAACATTTCTGTTTCTACAACTGCAGAACCAGGATTCCATGCCTGACGCCATTTATCAACCAACATTTTGCCATCAATCCAGATTTTTATATAACCAGCATACTTAACATTAAAATGTTGAAGACCAGTATATCCTGAAGATATTTTACCTTCATAAGTTACTTTTCCGTTAGCCATTTTAAAGCTATCGGGAAATTTTTTCATATCACTTAAGAAAGAATAATCAATATCCGATTCGGCTCTGGTAATTGCCACCACACCCGTTTTCTTATCTGCATAACTTGCAGTTAACCAACCTTGGTCGCCATCTTTAGAAAACAATTTAAAACTAGAAAGCGGTTGATAATCTCTGGTATCGCCAACCTTCGTAATGGAATAATTATCCCAGAGGATACCATAATTTTTATTGCTTAGCAGAAAAGGAATGGCAACATCGGTATTGTTTTGAAGCAATAAAACCTGCTTGCCTTTATAGTCCATCATATCGTCTTGATGCTGCCCTAATCCATATAGAGCTTCATCATCAGGTGAGTTAAAAACCTGCTCAATTTGATAGCTTGCTTCGCCATCGTTAGAAACTGCTTTAAAAGTTCTGGCAGAAAAGGATTTCTCTTCTAAAATGCTTTTACTGTTAACATCTTGATAAACAATTTGCCCTGTATTAACATTTACCTTTACATTAAGTGCCCTGGTTTTCAGTTCTATATTATCGCCACTTTCAGAAATAGTAAACTCGGGTTTAGATTTTACCGGAATAACCATTAAACTAGGCTCTAAAGAAAATTTATCGGCAACGGTAACTACAACGTGGATAATTTTTTCTGTAACTACTTCTAATTTGATTTGTTTACCAATAATAGAATTATTTATGGTTGGCTTAACAATAATACCATTATCGGTTTTTTGATAATGAGTGTTCTGTGAAAAACAAATAATAGGAAGGGCAAATAAAAATACTATCGTATTTAAAAGGGTAGAAATTTTTCTCATAAAGCTTATCGTAAACCGCAGCATGGCGATTAATAAATATTTGGTTATTGATAGGCCAAAAATAATAAAGACAGAAGATTACTGATTATTCAAATGTTTATAATAGGTATACAAATGTTAATCTAAATCGTAACTATACTAAAATCCGAATCAGCAAGAACGGAGGTAGGGAAGAAATCGGGCAGGTCATTACCAATTATATCAGCAATGCGATTAAGCACAGTGGATCCGGTGAGGCAGTAGAGATTGAAATCAACTGTACGGAAAAGGACTTGGCCGTAGGCGTAACTGATCATGGTATTGGGAAGATACCAGGAATCAGGCGAGACTCTTCGAGCGCTATTACTGGATAGACAACAGCTATACAAATATCATTACAAGTTCGGTCTTGGGCTTTACCTTTCAGCAGAAATTACAAGGCGTGACAATGGAAAGGTCTGGATGAAACCATGGTCACATTGCGAAGATCCCAAAATCTGCGTCTGTTTTGAAAAGATATATCAAAGTTTTAATTGGTTATTATTTTTTTTCATCTGAACTTGCTTGTTATACAGCAAACCCCTGACGCAAATTGTATGATTCGAAGGATTTAAAAGCATTGAAAAATGTTTCAGTTAAAATAATATCAATAGATCATATCAACTATTCAACCATTATTAGATTTTTCAGAAACGGTGGTATTATGAGATTCTGAAATTTTATGAGACAGATTCAAACCTAACATGGCTAGTTTCCCAAAAACTTGTATCACAAAACAAAGTTTATTAAATTTACAGAAGAACGTTTTATTGATACAATAATGAAGATAGGATACGCCAGGGTTTCTACTAAAGAACAAAATCTAAATCTGCAAATTGAAGCACTCGAAAAAGCGGGGTGCGAAATCATATTTAAGGAAACAATTTCCGGAGCAACCAAGATTCGCCCCGAACTTGATAAGATGACTACTCAACTTCGTAAAGGGGATGAATTACTTGTCTGGAGATTAGACCGTTTGGGAAGAAGCTTAAAACATATTATTGATTTAGTTTTAAATTTAAGTGACCAAGGAATTATAATAAAAGGGTTAACCGATGGAGTAGATACCGCAACGATTAATGGCAGACTTTTTTTAAATATAATGGCTTCATTAGCTGAATATGAAAGAGAATTAATAAGAGAAAGAACAAAGGCAGGGTTAGAATCAGCAAGAGCCAGAGGCCGTACCGGAGGTAGACCAAGAGGCTTTACTAAAGATACGATTTCTAAACTATTGGTTATGCGGTCTGTATATAGAGATATGGATAAAACACCGGAACAAATTTATAAAGGGCTTCAATTAACACGAGCGACATTTTATCGTTATGCTAAAATTCTCGACACCCACACGAATGACGAAATAAAAAAACTACAAAAAAAATGATAAAATGGGAGATATGGATAAACCAAAATGCTTGACCCATTCTCGCCAATTCAATAATATACTGGCAATCAAAAATTAACAACAATTATATTTCCGGTGACATGGGGTCAGTCCATTCTGGTTTATCCAATCATCTAAATTAACACTCATGAATACACCAGTTTACGTACCTATATTCAGATTACGCCAGCAAGAAAAAGGCGTATTGATTACATTCGATTTCGGAAAGGATATTTTTCCATATGTCGAAATTTTCAAGGCTCAGCCCCAGAAAGCAGCAGTGCCTAGGGCCAGCGATAGAACTTCCGCAAAACCGCTGAAGCCCTTCCATCAAATCTATCTGCCTATTCTTCAGGCGATCAACAGTGAACGTATTTTCGTCGACCTTCCAGTGCATCTGGTACGTAGCCGTAATATGCCTGAACCGGTAATAGAATTTATGCTTAGTGTGGTTGAAAAAAGGGCGGTGAGAACCGAGCGTATGTTGAGCCTGAGCAGCTGCAAAAAAATCATACCCGTGATCAGTACCTATGCACACATTGGTGACGGGGAAAAACAATCTATTTTACTTCAGGAGGCTGACCTGCGGCCAGAATTTGATTCAATTGCTTACCGAACTTCGGGAAATTCCATTATCAGCGACATCGCCCAGATCCGCACGGTTGCAAAGCCACAGGACTTTCTTTTTATCGATTTGGGAGAGCTTTGTCTTTCAGATCCTGACGATATTGACGAGGCGCTTTATATAACTGGCAAGATAAAAGATTTCAACATCTGTAGCGTCATCATCATTAACAGCCCTATTGCCCATACTCTTAGCAATTCCAAACTGGAACATGCACAGCGTATCAGCGGGATCAGCAATATACTCATGGATAGTTTTGAAGGGTTTTATGCCCAGTGCTTTGCTGATTATGCAGGCGTAAAAAAGGATCTTGTTGAGGAAGGTGGTGGTATAAGTCCCGGACTTATATTCTACGACGCGATCGGGAATGATTTTTATGGTTACCGTGGCAGAACATGGAAGAAGGATGAGAAACGCCATCTGGACGACATTAAACATAAAATTTTGAAAGATCTGCTTATTTCTGATATCGTCACACATATGAACGGCTCCCATTTGGAATACTTAGGGTCAGGGAACAGAGGCTGGAAAATGGTTAATGACATGTGGGATGAAAACGAAGCCTGGAGAAGCCAAGCTAAGCTTAAACGCATTTCAATGGAACACTATCTTTATTGCATCCGGACCAAACTCAATGCCGGTTATTTTAACCGTTAGCTATAGATATATTCGGGCATAATGTTCTTATTGAAAAAAAACTGCAGATCAATGGGCAGGATATCTTTTGAATGACGGACAACAAAGTCCCATCTGCTTCTATACCTTTCCTTTAGTGCCAGTTTGAAGGATGAATTGACCTCCTCAGGTGAAATGGAATCCATTATAGCAGTGGTATCCGGCGAAGCCATATACTTCTTCAGCTCCCGCTTAGTCAAAAGGCTGAGCTGGGCCTGGGGATCAAGGTTCCTATTTAATACTGGTTTGCGGTAAAAAGCATGCCCTTCTTTGTCAGTGGTAATAATGCCGAAATTCCCTGGGATCAGACCGATACACTTCTCTAAGTGACGTTCATGGATAACTACATTGTTGAGCTCAAAAGCTTGCATGTAGTCATTGGCTTGCTTTTCGAGTTTGTAAAGGTTATCCAGATTGGACTTAATCTCAAAACTGGTTGTATGACCGTTGATGGTAAGAAAATCCACCCTGCTGTTCCTAACTTTAATTTCATAGGCAGCAACAAGATCTGACTGCCGGAAAGCATCAAACAAACGGTACTTTAGAACCTGTTCACCCTCATAACCATCAAAGATAACCTCATTAATCTTCCTATGAAGGTCGTATTTGCAATATTTGTCAAAATTATCGCATGGGAACAGGTGATCCAGCATCCCGCGTAACTTCTGCGTGTAATCAAGTGTGCTATAGCTTTTTGCTATACCATTAATCAGGCGGTAATCAAGACTGGAGCGGTGTTGGAATTCCATAAATAAGACTTGGGAAATTTACACAAAATTTACAGCTCGGAGAAATTTATTTGATGGTTGATGAACTATTTTAATCTGGCTACAAAACTGCACCACGGTACTTTTCAGCAACCTAAACTTACCAGATTCCTTTATTTCTGTATATAGGAAAATAGCTTTAGCAAAGAGAAATAAATTCTCAAAAAACGAAGAATTTAAATTTATCTTTATTTCAGTTAGACATTTATAAATAATCAGTGTTCCTTACGATGAGTTCTGCTATGTTTAGCCAAAGCCTGGGGCTCAATAAGGTTCTCATCCACATTGACATAAAAGGGTTCCGGGCATGGCCGCTGTTGGAAGATATCGGCATAGCTTATACTGGCCGCAGAATTTATTATAGGCGTAGAAGGCCTTTTTTGAAAATTTTAGTTTTGTGATAATGGATTGGTGATTCGCCAGCCCAATTTTTTTTGTGTTTTCTTTTGTTTGTCTCAAGTTTATGCATTTGATCAGGATAATGAGCGGGAAAACTCTAATTATCTTAACATATCAATATTTTGTTTTTTGTTGGGCGGGCAGCATAGCTGTTCGGGATTTGTTATTTACCATATCAAGCCAAGTTTAACCCTCCTAGCTGCTAAATTAAAGCTGAACCTGCTTTATGCCCAAAGCAAACATAAATATTTGAGACTCATACAGAAGCCTTGCGAAATGTTGCTTTGCGGTTAATCGTAAGGAACTTAGGCTAGTTATTTGAAAATTTGCTTTTTATAAAATAATACGTAGGTATACATCCCATAATGAATATCTTTATTTAACCTATAATTGCCCAAGCACCAATTCAACAAAGAAAAAACTATCTATAAAAATCAGAAACATTTGATACTACATTTGTTAAATGATGACTTTTTACTCATTGAGGCATTATAGTGTTAGTACCTCAATATCCGGTATTTTTTGGAATATTTCTTGCATAAACTTTCTATGGTTGGCTCCCACCATGACGACTACACGTTTAGCATGAATTTCATTAGCTCTATTCACAATATTCATACACATTCCTTCATTCCGCTTTTTCCACCAATGAATTTGAGATAATATCTCTTCTTTTGGAAAGTTTTTAAAATTATAAAGTTCATTAAAGTAAAAATCACCAGATGCTAATATATCTGCGGCCTCATCAGTGTTTAACCATTCTGTAAAAACATTTGATGACCTTTCCATTTCCTGGTATTTCTTAAAACCTTTATCTCTTTTCTCTAATAAAGCAGCTATAGCTTTATAAGCTGTTGCCAGCGAATCTTTTTGAAATACTTCGAATTTATTATGAAAAGCTATTGCAGAAGCGGTCCAGTTCAAATCATAATCCTGGCAATCCATCGACAACATTTCCGTTAGCCCAAACTCCTTCATCATAGGAAATGCTATAAAAGCATACTCTGAAGTAGCCAGTCTTTTCATACTCCTTCCGGAAACATCTTGCTTTGGACAAAGTAGACTGTCAACGTATTTCTCCAGCTTACTATCTGCTGACTTATTTAAATGGTCATATACCTGCCAATATAAATAATGGCCATTGGCAGCATCCTGAGCCAGGTAATAGGCATGAGCAAGATCTGATTTAAGATAGAAATTATCATTGTCTCGTTCTGAAATTACTTTTAAACTATCGATAACCCTAGTGATCTTGTCTAATGGAATATGCCTGTTAGAACGTAATTTTTTCAATCTTTTGAGATTATCAGTTTTACACCAATAGTCCATCAGGGTTGCTTCATCTTCTGGACTAACAAACTCTCCGAAAAAAGCACTTGGTTTAAATGCCCGTATTCTTTGATGAATATTTGAAAAATTTTGGTCCTTAGATTTTCTGTAGTCATGAGAAGCTCCAATAAGAAGAATCTTCACCTTTTGCCCAAATCCGTTAGCAAAAATGCCTAATACCAAGAATATAGTGATATAAAATCTCATATGTCGCCATTAATCATTGCAACTCACGGGCATAATAAATAGGATGCCCAGACAGGTAGCGATAGCAAGATAATATTATTATTTTAATTTACTGGATAGCTGTAAGCGTGGAAAGCGAAAATCGCAAGTCTTGAGAAGTCAAATACAACATGTTATTTTTATTAAAGACCTACTGCGAAGGATATTGAACAAACTTTTCTTTTCTCAATTTGTTTAATTTCTATGGCTACAACAAGAGAACTTATAACCAAGGTCAATAAGATCTTCGAAGAAAACAAAATGGAGGAATTTATAGAATTCCTTTCGGACGAAATCATATGGGAAATGTATAGCTCATCAACTGGGCATACTACATTGAGGGGTAAAGATGAGATTAAAAACATGGATGCTGGAGAGGATATGCCCAAAAGAATGTATTTCAAATTCGGAACAATAATCATCGATGGAGAAATGGCATCTGTAGAGTGTACCACTACTGGAGAAAGACCTAATGGAAGTCCTTATCAGGGATCATCTTGTGATATATATCATTTTTCAAATGATAAGATTATTCGCATGATTTCATATGTTATTGATAACGTATAGGATTTGCGTCATAGTAACGTTATTAATTGTATAATAAACATACTTAAACAAATTCACCATGCAAACGTCAATGATATGGGGTAACCTAGCTGTTGAAGATCTAAAAAGAACAAAATCTTTTTATGAGCAATTAGGATTTAAAAGCAATGGATATGATGAAGTCGAAAACCTCGCTAGTTTCAAGTTTGGAGATAATCAGTTCGTAATTAATTTTTTTAAGTCAGATCGCCTTGCCTCTAGTATGAATGGCAATGTCAGCTCAACCAGAGATGGTAATGAAGTGATCTTTTCAATGGCAGCCAAGAGTAATGAAGAAGTTGATCAATGGGCTGAACTGGTAAAGTCGTCTAGAGGAACCCTTAACATGGGTCCTAAAATTGATGAAAACGGTTTTTATGTTTGTGTATTTTCCGATCCGGATGGACATAAGTTTAATATAGTTTGTATGGATGAGCGAATGTAGATTATTGCCTACATAATAAATCAAAATATAGACTATAATTTTTACTTATGATTAGTATTCTCATTTAGCAAAAAGTAATTCCAGTGCTCAAATTCGCAACTTGCTATATTTGTTATTATCAATAAAATGCAGATTTTTTAATAAGATTAAGGAATTTCATTAGATGTTATTAGTCTCTCAAAACGAAGGTATCCCTACCCTATTCTTCTTTTAGCTGTTGATTTTAATGTTAAGTACGGCAAAAGAAAAAGGATAAATTCTGCTGCTGTATGGATTTGGAAAACTGGAGTTATAAGATATACATGCTTTCCTCTTCCTTAACTATTTGACAATCGCAAAAAATTAGTCTTTTCAAATTCAAACACAGTAAGATAAAAAAAACATGAGCTGTTAATTTACATTATAAAAAAATTGGTTGCCTAGGATTATAAATATTTTTCGGTTAAGATTTTTTTAAGGATTGACACTTCGTTTATAAAATCATTTGTAAGTTCATTCAACATCAGGAAATCAACTTGAGTAATGGCTTCCAGTTTAGAAGAATATTTTTGCAGCAGCATCAATCCGGCAGATGAGGAAGTTCCATAAATTTTATGCCCAAGCAATTTGATATTTTCTATATCGCCTATTTTAGCCAATTCTTTTAGCTGTTCTGCAACCTTTTCCAATTGCATAATGGTTAACGATGCAATTTTTGCAAGCTTTTCTTTATTTTCTCCATAATACATGCTTAGTCTTGATGAATCGAAATGCTCATCGCCTTCAGCATCCGATTCGATTGTTGTAGGTTTATCATCGGCAAGTTTTCCAATCCATTTATTTATTACCAATTCTAGAGCGCCTTGAAAGATTGGTTTCGTAATAAAATCATCCATACCGGCCTCTAAACATTTTTCACGCTCTCCAGAAACATTACCAGCTGTTACCGCAATAATCGGTGTATGTTTTCCCTTTTCCAACTCACGGATAGCTTTGGTAGCCTGTAAACCATTCATTAGTGGCATTTGCACATCCATTAAAATAAGATTGGGCGCATGTTTGATAAAACACTCTAAACCATCTTTGCCATTATTTGCTTCAATAATTTCTATTCCATCCAACATATTTGAAATTAAGCTTCTGGTTAAAAATCGGTTTACTTCGTTATCTTCAACTATTAATATTTTAACTTTTCCAGTATCAGTTCTTATCACCGCTTTCGGTTCTTTTTTATTTGCGGCGACGTTTGTTTCAACATCCTGTTTAATGTGTAATTTAGACAAGGCATCGTACAAATCAGGCATTTTAATTGGCTTAACAAGTCTGCGGTTAACTTGTAAACTTTTGCTTGATGTAATTAAAGTGTTATCATCGGCCGAACTGTGTAGTAAAAGTATTGGCAAGCTTTCATGCGATTCAAAGAAGCTTTTTCTGATTTTATCTATCGTTTCCAAACCATCCATAAATGGCATGTGGTAATCCATTAAAACAGCATCATACAACCTGCCTTCGGCTAAATACTGCAATGCCTCAAAGCCACTTTTAGCCAAGTCGGTGTTAATGCCTTTTAAGTTGAGCATATCTCTAAGGAAATTCCTGTTGTTATCATTATCGTCTACAATCAGAACGTTTTTAACTGCATCAATTTCTTTCCACTCAATTGCATCACCCTTTTCGCATTCAAGCCAGATATCAAAATAAAATGTACTTCCTTTTCCTGCCTCGCTTAAAAGCTCTAATCTGCTTCCCATCATCCTTAACAACTTGTTTGATATGGTTAGCCCTAATCCGGTTCCGCCATATTTTTTCGTGGTTGAAGAATCTTCTTGAGCAAAAGCTTCGAATATTTTATCTTGCTTATCGGCCTGAATACCAATTCCAGTATCGCGAATACTGAATCGAAACATGCACTTTTTAGCTTCTTCTTCTAAAATTTCTACTTTCAATTCTATCTCACCACGTTCAGTAAATTTAGCTGCATTACCGAGCAAATTGGTTATCACCTGTTTCAAACGAATATCATCAGCCCATACAAATCGTGATAGTTCTGGACTTAAATTAAGCAACATTTCCAGGTTTTTTGATTGAATTTGATATGTGGTAATATCAGTTGCCTGACAAGTCATTTCATATAAATCGCACTTGTCGATATCCAATTCGAATTTGCCGGCTTCTATTTTAGAAAAATCTAAAATATCGTTGATGATGTTAAGCAGTGCCCCGGCAGATTGGCTTACAATTTTGAGGTACTGTTGTTGAATTTCGTCAAGCTTAGTTTTCAAAACCAAATCGGTAAAACCAATTACACCGTTTAATGGCGTTCTGATTTCGTGGCTCATGTTTGCCAAAAATTCTGATTTTGCCAGGTTAGCCTCGTCGGCATGTATTTTTGCGGTTTTTAGTTCTTCACGCTGGGCAATCATACCAGAAATATCTTGGGTAAAAATCATCATGCCACCAATTTCAGCTTCAGAACGATACCATGGACGCATTTCCATGGTTATAAAGTGTTGTTCATCGGTTTGAGAATCAATAAATATATCTTCCTCTCGCCTAACAATTTTTCCCTTTAAAATTTCTTTGTGCCTTGCCTTTCTTTCTTCATCCAAATTTGGAAACATTTGGTAGTGTGAAGCACCAATTAAATCATTGGTTTTAAATTTATAATCCTCAATCCATTTCTGGCTAACTGCCAAATATTTCATATCGTTATCCAGCATAGCAACCGCTGCAGGAGTATGCTCTATAAAAGCCAATAGGCGAGCTCTTTCAATAGAAAGTGCCACTTCCATTTCCTTTTGGTTTGTGATATCAGTAGCCACACCAAGAAAACCGATTATTTCGCCCTGTGGATCGGTAATTAAAGAAACAATTAGTGAAACATCTAACTTATTGCCGGTTTTAGAAACGAAACTTAATTCGTGCTTGGCTGATGAATTTTTCTTTGATATCTCTAAAAAATATTCGAAGCCAATAAGATCGTTTTCGAAGACTTTAACAGCTGGCTCATGACTTTCAATTTCGTGTCGTATATAAAGCATTTCAGGATTTTGCTTCCCAATCATTTCTGCAGCAGTATATCCAAGCAAACTTTCTGCACCTTTATTAAAAACGGTAATTATACCATTTAAGTTAGTTGCTATAATGCATAAATCAGAAGCGGCATTTAATACATCATCTAAAAGTTTTTTAGATTCTGCCAACGCAATTTCCGATTTTTTGTATTCATCTATATCTTGGAAAGTACCGTATAAACGAGTACAAACGCCATCTTTAAATACTGCATTTCCAATAGCCCTAACCCAAATATCTCGGCCTTTTGCAGTTGTTATTTCCAACTCCAAATCATAAGGTTCACCAGTTGTAGTGTTTATTTTAAATGCATTTTCAATCTTCTTTCTACTTTCGCCGGGTTTATAAAAGCTAATGGCTAAAGAAACTTCAGGCACAAAAGATTCATCCACTTCATGAATTTCCTTTGTTATTGACGTCCACTCTAATTTATTGGTAGCCATATCCATTTCCCATCCACCTACTTTCGCAACCTTATTAGTTTGTTCCAAAATGCTCTTTGTGCGCAGTAAATCTTTTTCTAATGCATGCTGTTCTGTGATGTCAACAGCATTACCAATAACATAAAAACCACCAGTATCATCTTCCTGCACCACGTTTGAAAACATCCACGTTCTTTCGCTGCGATCTTTACCTAAGGTTAGCATCTGACCTTTTGCAAATCCTTGTTTTTGTATTAATTGAAGATATTGGTCGAGATATATGTGCCTGTTTTTTGGAACAATATCGTAAAGTGAATATCCATCAAGTTCGGTCTTTGTATAACCCAGTATTTTTGCTCCAGATTCGTTTACAGAAATGAATTTACCCGCCAAATCGTGAGTACACATTAAGCCTTGCGAATTTTCAAAGAATAGTTTAAACTTTTTCTCGCTTTGTAGCAGCTTTTGTTGTTTATCAAGCTGTTCAGTTATATCCCTACCAATAGCAGAAACTTTTCCTGTTGTAGGTACAACCGTTGCAATCCATTCTATTGTTTTAAATTCGTTTGTAGCGGTTAGCAATCGATGTGTAAATCCTGTTCTGCTTGCATCTTTTAGTAAACTACCAAGTTTAGTTTTGGTGTACCTTTTATCTTTTTCATGCACAAAATCGTATAGCAGTTTACCCAAAATTTCTTTGCTTTTCCAGCCAAGCACACGCTCAAAACTTGGGTTTACGTTTTCCAGATTCCCATCTAAGCTGCATATGCAAATCAAATCTTCAGAAAGCTCAAATATTTCAGAGAAGTTCTGTAATTCAGTACAGCTCCTTTCTTTATGTAATTTTCCGATTTGAGAACATAACTGGCCTATTGCCTCGATCTGTGAATCTTGTAAAGGTTTTTCATCTTTATCCAGCAAACCTAGTAAGCCGGATACTCCATCAGAGTCATTTTGTACGGCGAAAGTGTAAAAAGTTTTGTAAGGTGTTAGATACGAAAAATCGCTAGTTAAGAATGTGTCGAAAGCTAGATTATTTTGGAATGTTTTTTCACTAAAATTGGATAGCACCGAATCAAACTCTGCTTCAGATAAAATATCGGTGCTGAGAACAGGCATATTACCATAGACTTCAGTGCCGTTAGTAGTGAGAAAAAAATATTCTAAGCCAGAGATTGACTTCGCAACAGAAGCAAGGTCGCTAAAATGACTAATCGGGTCAGATATTATGTTACTTAACATAGAGATGGTTTTCTTAATTCTTTGGTTAGTCAAGATCGGATCGACCTGGAGATGATTTGAAGTTAAATCAAGTTTTGGTAATATACATAAACTTTATCCAATATCATATGACTTACTTGTTCATAACGATTCAATTTTTTCTGGTCTATATATTATTTATAGCAGTAAATATATTAATTTCGATATCTTTATTTTGCAATGGCTGCGTCTGGAAAACTTGACCTTAAATTTTCGATAAAGCCTTATTTGCGGGAACGTTTTTATGGCATTTTCTGCGCCACTCTCTCTGGAATAGCTAACACAAGAGGTCATAAAGGAAGCAATGCTTTCCTGCGCTATTACCTCGACCTCCATATTATTTAATAAAGGCTCCATTTAATAGTGGGTTAACATCCAATTTTAATTTTTTTAGTGTTTTTAATGATTATAATGTTAACTCGTTTATTTTTTGGGTACTTAATGTGGTCAATAATCCTATGCAAGTAAAACTTCTTACAGACTTTATATCTTATCAAGATTTCCTAAGTGATGTAGTCAAATATATCGTAAAACCTGATTTCTCAGAATGATACGGCGCCAGGATAAAAGTGATGGTAATCATATCTTTCTGATGCTCATTGAATCTATCGGCGATCTTTCCGATTGATGAGCTTTTATGCTCTTATCAAAACTATTGACTCATAACTGTGTCTTTAACACAAACAAAGGATGATATCTTCGAATAAATCAAAATATGGATCACCCAATTTTGCTAAAATCGAACATTGAAAATGCAATAGACGGGCTGTTTAATATTGATGACCAAAGACAGTATAATCCATAGACTCAGCTCCATGCAAAGTTTTCAAATTTGAAGAACTAAAGATCCTTGGGGGGGGGTAAACCAATCCATTTGACCCCTTCTCGCCAATTTACTAATATGCAGACAATCAAAAAATTTAATAAATTTATTTCACATTAGAAGGGATCAATATACTTCGGTTTATCCAATATGACCAAGTCGTGTTAAGATAAGGGCTTTTGATGCATACATGTTATCGACTGTTACCCAATTAAAGATGTAATTAATAACTAACTTGTAAATCAGATTGTAGGTCGGTTAGAGAGTTTAACAGCACCTTATTTTTCATAAAAAGATAAAAAAGTTCATGATGATCTTTCTGGACCGAACTTACGTAGCTAATATATTTATTTATTAACCCGTTTTCTTACATTTGGCTTATATGAAAGCTCAGTCCAAATTATTACGCGCTGGCGGAGAGATGGGGGAACTGACCCGTTCCTTCGACTGGTCTAAAACACCCTTAGGAGCAGTTGGGTTATGGCCCCAAAGTTTATTGACTCTTTTGAACGTGGTTCTAAACTCTAAATTTCCTATGTTTTTATGGTGGGGACCAGAACTGATCCAATTTTACAATGATGCATACCGTCCAAGTTTGGGATTCGAAGGAAAACACCCAAGAGCACTGGGTCAACGGGGAGAAGAATGCTGGCCTGAAACATGGCCGGTTATCAAGCCTATGATTGACCAGGTCCTTTCTGGAGGAGAGTCGATCTGGCATGAAGATCAGCTCATTCCAATATTTCGCAATAATAAATTGGAAGATGTTTATTGGACTTTTAGTTATACCAGAGTCGAAGATGAAATGGGCGATCCCGCGGGGGTGCTCGTTATCTGTAATGAAACAACAAATACAGTCAAAAACATAAAAACAGTTACCGGGGCAAACGAAAAGTTGAGTATTGCTCAATTACAAGCGGAAGGTCAGCGTGATAGATTCAACCGCTTTTTCATGGAAGCCCCTGTCGGAATCTGTATCCTTGATGGGGCCAATCTGGTTTTTGAGCTAGTCAACCCACTTTATCAACAACTTTTTCCGGGCAGGAAATTAATGGGCAAGGCTTTATTGCATGCCATACCAGAAATCAAGGGACAACCAATCTGGGAAATTTTACAGGAGGTTTTTCAAACAGGGAAAACTTATGAAGGGAAAGAATTGCTAATTCCCCTGGCCAAATATGAAAACGGCCCAATTGAAGACCGATATTTCAATTTTATTTATCAAGCTAGAACTGATGCCCAAAATGAATCAGATGGTATACTTGTTTTCGTTATCGAGGTTACAGATATGATATTATCCAAACAAGAATTGATAAAAGCTCAGGATACCTTAACAATGGCCGTAACAGCTGCGCAATTGGGAACTTTCGATCTTGACATTAAAAAAGGGACTATGGATTGGGACAAGCGCTGCCGTACGCTTTTTGGTATCAGCCATAATTATACAGTTGACTATGAAAAAGATTTCCTGCCGGGTCTTCATCCCGATGACAGAGATAGGATCGAGACAATAGTCAAGAATGTATTTGTCAAATCGATCAGCAACGGCCATTACGATGTTGAGTACCGCACCATAGGTGTAGAAGATCATCAGCTAAGGTGGGTTAGAGCCATGGGCAAGGCTTATTTTGATGAGCAGGACGAGCCCGTTCGATTCATCGGCTCGGTAATGGATATAACGGAGCGAAAGCAGGATGAAATCAGAAAAAATGATTTTATCGGGATGGTAAGCCATGAGCTTAAAACGCCGTTAACTTCGCTTACAGCGCTGTTGCAAATGTTAAATTCGAAGCTAAAAAATAATGCTGATCCCTTTGTTGTAGGGGCAATCTCAAATTCGAACACCCAAGTAAAAAAAATGGCAAATATGATTAAGGGGTTTCTTGACATTTCACGTTTGGAATCTGGGAAAATACATATCGAGAAAGAAAATTTTGCTCTGGATCAGCTGACCAGGGAAATTATTGAAGAGATTAAACTTACAGTAACCAGCCATTCTATAGTTCTTTTGCCCTGTGACCCGCTTGTTATTTATGCCGATCGGGACAAGATAGGATCTGTTATAACCAATCTGCTTACCAATGCTGTAAAATATTCACCGAAAGGAAAAATTATCCACGTAGTGTGCGGTAGAGATCAGAACAGTGTGCACGTTAGCGTTACAGATCATGGAATGGGCATAAAACCAGATGATATTGAAAAACTCTTTGATCGATATTATCGGATAAAAAGCAAGCATACCAACAATATTGCCGGTTTCGGGATAGGCCTATACTTATGTGCGGAAATCATCGAACGCCATGAAGGCAAAATCTCTGTTGAAAGTAAGTCGGGTGAAGGTTCTACCTTCACATTCACGTTACCATTGACATAATTTAGTATTTAATTTAATGCTTATGTTTAAAGTATCCCTACTGTAAACAACTCGTTCTCTGTTGCCAAAATTTGCAAATGCAGCAAGGAGATCAAGAGAAACGAGGTATTTACCTTAATTCGCACCCTTGAAAAGTTTTAGTACCTAATAAATTATCATCTAAATTTTTAGCTTTATCGATAATATTTGGTGTATTGTCTTTAATTCATCTTTTAACCTTACCGAGTCCGCTTTTATTGGTTAGGTATTGTACTCCCTTATAGAAAGCAAAACCTAATAGTGTTTTTATCAATCTCATCGGGTTTTAGCTTATAAAGAACTTAAAATTCTTACTTTCTATGATTAGTGTAAGTTAATAGTTGCGTAGCTGCTAAGTTTAAGGTAATTCCGTTCATTTTTATTACGCTGGTTAATTTTTATTAAAATGTCGAATTTTGATAGGCCAATAGATCTTCATTTTGAATATTTTGTCTCAAAAAACGAAGAATAGCTATTAATTTTAAATATATTAACAATAACACGCTCTCATGGATAGACTAGATTTTCACAATGAATGGTATAATAATGAATTGGCAAGACAAGAAGTTTTAAATGAATCAGTAAATATTCCAGTTGGAATACTTACCGCAATTTTCGCTCTTTATGCCTTCTTGTTAAGTGGATATAATTTTGATCAGGGATTCGGCACATTCATTTGTGAATTTTTCTGCATATCACTTGGTTTATCATTGTTAGCATGGTTATGTGTTTTATTTAATATATCAAAATCTTACAATAACCATTTTAAAGGATATGAATATGGCTATCTACCTTTTGCTATTGACCTAGACACTTACTATTTGAACCTCGTATCATATGTTAATACCAACTTGAGTATGCTTCCAGCAGGTACTTCGGCAGAATCAATGTTCGATGAGTATCTATTAAAGAGTTTACAGAATTCGATTGATATAAATGCTCAAAATAACTCGAAAAAGTCCAGTCATTTATTTCAAGCAAAAAGATTATTATTAGCGTGCATTATCTTTTTGCTTATATCAATAATACCATTTGTCATAAATTTCCTTAAATTTAATAAAGAAAATAAAATACAAGTGTTTTCAATATCAAACGCTTCGGAAATAATTAATAAAATAGATTCAATTAATAAAAAAAGTAATAATGGCAAAGCAATCTTCAAACCCACCGAAACCAACACCTCCTCCTCCACCTCCTGCTCCTCCACTAAGGATGATAAAAGAGGGAAAGGAAACTCCACCTCCAAGAAATAAATCAAAGTAAAAAACAAGCCTTCTATTGAGGGCTTGTTTTATATAATTGATAGACCAAAAACTTCTAAACTTTATTTTTAAACTAGTGATTAATAAAGTGCTTTGGAATATAATAGGATAGAAGGTACTATTAGGAAATTATTTATTTCCTAATCTACGTCAATTAGTTAAAATCGAATTGGGCATTTTAGCTAGTATAACAACATTACTAGATATGGTACTAAGACAGCCGTTTAAAAAAGTGTGCATTTCTATAGCTAGCAAAAGAAGAGAATATCTGTCTCAAAAAACGAAGATATCCACCTCTATAGTATATTTTTCTTTCAGCTGTCAGTATCTTATGCGCTAGTCACCACAAAAGAAAAAATGTCTTACAAAACAAATTTTAAGTTCAATAACTTAAGATGTAGTTTCTCATCAAATTTATATTTACTCATAAATAGTGAACCTCAAAAGTTTTTATTCAACTGTTGGATACACTTCAAAATCTCTCCCACAATAGCATTTCTGCATCTCTACCTCTATGTACTTAAAATTTAAAAAAACGGCTATAAAACGAATTTTTGGTAAATTAAATTAAAGATTCGCCAAATTGTTTATCAAGAATTTTATTTCCATTCAAGTATCCTTCAAAAATTATAAATGAACCTGGAAATACCTTCACTCCATATTCGCCAATTTCAGTATCTAGATCTATACTTAGTATTATACCATTTGAATCTCTTTCTAAAAAGCGAAAACCTAAGACATCACCAAAACTATAAGCAATTAAATTTTGCCTATCATTATTATTAGTAAAATAATTCGGCTGTTTTATATTTAAAAGAAAATTGGATCCTTTTGGTATTTTTATCGCAATACAATAATTTTTTCCCGCTTCGATATTTTTCGTTGTCTCTGAAAGTAAATTTAAACCATATCTTGTTTGTGGAATAAATGCATATTCGTAGCGTTGTTTGATAAGTTTTTCGACTTTTGTGCAAAACGGTCCAACAGCGGCATCAATGTTTGGATGTTGCGAATCATATTCGCCGGGTGTTAATCCAATAAGATCAGTTGGTAAATGTAAATCATCACCGTGAGGTTTGATAAAATAAACGCTATCAATGGATAGTGATCCAATAAACAATCCTAGTTCAAATAACACATTGTCTCTAATTGCTTTTGGATATTCTGGCAATA
>NZ_RBEE01000011.1 GCF_003725795.1 Pedobacter jejuensis
GCAGGGGTTTCTTCGTTTATTGAGGTTGAGACCAAAGTTGAGGTTTAGATTGAGGCTGAGCAAAGAGCAAAGAATAAAGAACAAGGACAGGGGAATAAAGATTGGTAGCACAAAAGTATTAATTGTATCTCACCAGCCTTTCCGAAATTCCAAACCACAACCCCCCGGGTTATTCAAACCTGATGGCAACGAAAATCCTTTGTGGCTATACAAACACTCACATCTCCCACCTAAAACCCCAACAAAAAGATTGTAGTGAAGAGCAGGATAGGAGGATTTATGAAATGCTCACGTTCATTTACAATATAACATAGAACTTTCACGAAGCATTTATCTTATGCAATCTGGATACATGTACTATTATTTTTAACAAGAATTATGTTATCTATTATTACTTTTGTAAAAATATTTAAGACTAACATTAAACGATTAAGAATTACAAATTATTACATAGTATTGTTTGTAACATGTATCATATTTAAAACTGAATCCACTCAAATATGTTAATAGTATAAGTTTTGCGGTAATATTTGGTTATCTTTGTTATAAAATAATATATAAATAAATAATGAGTTTTTTTGCAGATAAGAGAAGGGAAGTAATGACGCATATTGAAAAATATATGCTTGAATCAATGGGTACTTATTTAAAACCAATTGATACAAATTGGCAACCATCTGATTTCTTACCTGATTCTACAAGTGAAACATTTTATCAGGATATTAGGATTTTAAGAGATAATGCTAAGGACTTGTCGTATGATTTGGTGGCTGTATTGATTGGTGATACCATTACTGAAGAGGCTTTACCGACATACGAATCATGGTTAGCTATGGTTGATGGACATAGTGGTAGTGAAGAAGGTGGTTGGATGAAGTGGGTTCGTCATTGGACAGCAGAAGAAAATCGTCATGGTGACTTGTTAAATAAATATTTGTATTTGTCTGGTCGTGTAGATATGCGTCAGATGGAAATTTCTACTCAGTATCTAATTGCTGATGGTTTTGATATCGGAACCGGACATGACCCATATAGAAATTTTATTTATACAAGTTTTCAAGAACTAGCCACTAATGTTTCTCATAGGAGAGTAGCATCTTTAGCAAAGAAGGACGGCGATACATTATTATCTAAAATGTGTGGCGTTATTGCCTCAGATGAAGCTCGTCATGCTAAAGCTTATAAGGATTTCATGAATCGTATTTTTGAGGTAGATCCAAATGAGGCTATGTTGGCTTTTGAAGATATGATGCGCAAGAAAATTGTCATGCCTGCACATTTCTTACGCGAAGTAGGACTGAAGATAGGTCAAACTTTCGGCCATTTTACGGATGCAGCTCAGCGTTTAGGCGTTTATACGGCTGTTGATTACGTAGAAATTATGCAGCAATTGATTATCGACTGGAAAATCGAAGGCATGCGTGACTTAGATGATGCAGGAGAAAAAGCACGTGATTATATAATGAACTTGCCTTCACGTTTATTACGCGTAGCTGAAAGGATGAAAACTCCTACTATTGATTATAAATTTAGCTGGATAGCCGGTTAAAATAAAAAAAATATTTTGTTAAAAGCCACGATTTAAGTCGTGGCTTTTTTTGTTTACATATTTCTTCGGTATTGACCACCAACTTCGTATAACGCTTTGCTAATCTGTCCGATAGAGCAAACTTTGCAAACTTCCATTAATTGCTCAAAAATATTATCCCCTGCAATTGCAGATTTTTGTAACTGCTTTAGCGCTTCCTGAGTTTTATCGGCGTTTCTCTCTTGAAATGTTTTTAATGTTTCTATCTGATATTGCTTTTCTTCTTCAGTTGCACGAATTACTTCTCCCGGTACAATAGTTGGAGACCCGTTTTTATTAAGGAAAGTATTAACACCGATAATAGGGTATTCGCCTGTGTGCTTTAGCGTTTCATAATATAAACTCTCTTCTTGTATTTTGCCGCGTTGGTACATAGTTTCCATTGCTCCTAAAACGCCACCACGATCATTAATACGTTTAAATTCTGCTAAAACAGCATCTTCAACTAAATCTGTTAATTCTTCAATTATGAAAGCACCTTGTAATGGATTTTCATTTTTTGCTAAACCCAGTTCTCGATTAATTATGAGTTGAATGGCCATTGCTCTGCGTACTGATTCTTCTGTTGGTGTTGTTATAGCTTCATCGTAAGCGTTTGTGTGCAATGAGTTGCAATTATCATAAATGGCATAAAGGGCTTGTAAAGTTGTTCGAATATCATTAAAATCTATCTCCTGAGCATGTAATGAACGACCTGATGTTTGAATGTGATATTTTAGTTTTTGAGATCTATCATTGCCTTTGTATTTATTCTTTATGGCTTTAGCCCAAATTCTCCTGGCAACTCTCCCAATAACGGCGTACTCGGGGTCAATTCCGTTAGAGAAGAAGAAAGAAAGGTTTGGTGCAAAATCATCAATATGCATTCCCCGACTTAAATAATACTCAACAAATGTAAATCCGTTGCTTAAAGTAAAAGCAAGCTGGGAAATAGGGTTTGCACCAGCTTCTGCAATATGATAACCTGAGATGGATACAGAATAGAAATTACGAACTTTTTCATCAATAAAATATTTTTGAATGTCACCCATCATTCTTAATGCAAATTCTGTAGAAAAAATACAAGTATTTTGTGCTTGATCTTCCTTTAGAATATCAGCTTGAACCGTTCCTCGAACAGAACTTATGGCGTAAGCTTTTATTTTTGCATAAACTTCAGTAGGCAAAACTTGATCGCCAGTTATGCCTAAAAGCATCAAACCTAAACCATTGTTTCCTTCGGGTAAGTTGCCGCTATAAGTTGGCCGTAGAATGTTTTTTGATTTGTAAATATCTTCTATCTTTTGATTTATTTCTTCTTCCAAGCCATTTTCAATGATGTATTTTTCACATTGCTGGTCAACTGCTACATTCATGAAAAAGCCTAATAGCATTGGTGCCGGACCATTAATTGTCATGGATACGGAAGTAGATGGCGCACAAAGATCAAAACCCGAATATAATTTTTTGGCGTCATCTAGGGTTGCAATACTTACACCAGAGTTTCCAATTTTACCATAAATATCTGGACGGATATGTGGATCTTCACCATAAAGTGTAACCGAATCAAAAGCTGTTGATAAACGATGGGCTGGTTGTCCTAAAGAAACATAATGGAACCTTTTATTTGTTCGCTCCGGACCGCCTTCTCCGGCAAACATCCTCGTTGGGTCTTCTCCTTCACGTTTTAATGGGAAAACGCCAGCTGCATATGGAAACTCACCTGGTAAATTTTCGGTTAGTAGCCAACGTAAAATATCGCCCCAATCTTCATATCTTGGCAAAGAAACTTTGGGGATATTTAATTTTGATAGAGATTCGTAAAATAATGGTAACCTAATTTCCTTATCGCGAACTTTATAAATAAAAAATTCCTCTTTATAACTTCTCTTGGTTTCAGGCCATTGGCGTAGCAATCTTTTACATTCTCCATCCAGTTGTTCTTCAAAATATAAAAAAGTGCTCTCTAAATCTGCTCCAGAAGGGGATGTTTTGCCTTGTTCATCTGTTATTTTATTTTCGTTTAGCAGATTGATCACGCCTTTAAGCTGATACATTTTGCGGGCTATCGATGCTTGTTTATCAACCCATTCGTTATAAGTTTGACTGGCTTCGGCAATTTCGGCCAAATAGCGAATTCTATCGGGTGGAATGATGTAAATTTTTTCAGATTGCTCTGAAGTTAATTCCATTCGGGCTTTAAAGTCAGTTCCTGTTTTAATCTTAATTTGCTCCATCAAAGCAACAAATAAGTTATT
The DNA here is from genome assembly GCF_003725795.1 of Pedobacter jejuensis. Taxonomy (GTDB): domain Bacteria; phylum Bacteroidota; class Bacteroidia; order Sphingobacteriales; family Sphingobacteriaceae; genus Pedobacter; species Pedobacter jejuensis. The sequence continues at coordinate 3,826 of NZ_RBEE01000011.1, forward strand.
CATTCCAGGGTCGTTAAATTGAGATGCCATGGTTCCATAGACTGGAATTTCATCATCCTTTGCATCGAAAATATTATGATTGCGCTTGTACTGTTTTCGAACATCACGCAGGGCATCTAAAGCTCCACGCTTATCAAACTTGTTAATTGCAACTAAATCTGCGAAATCGAGCATGTCAATTTTCTCTAGTTGAGTAGCAGCCCCAAATTCAGGAGTCATTACGTAGAGAGAAACATCACAATGTTCGGTTATTTCTGTATCAGACTGACCAATGCCAGATGTTTCAACAATAATTAAATCGTAACCTGCTGCTTTACATATATCTATGCTTTCTTGGACGTTCTTTGAAAGGGCGAGGTTTGCTTGCCTTGTAGCGAGTGAGCGCATGTAAACTCTTGGATTATTAATCGCATTCATACGAATGCGATCGCCAAGTAAAGCACCTCCTGTTTTTCTTTTTGATGGATCGACAGAAATTATCGCCAAGGTTTTATCTTCAACTTCCACCAAAAACCTTCTAACCAATTCATCAACTAATGATGATTTTCCGGCACCGCCAGTTCCGGTTATCCCTAAAATTGGGGCACTATTATTTTTAGAAAGTTTTTTAAGTTCATCAACGAAGGATTGAGCACCTTCGGGATCATTCTCTGCGACCGTAATTGCTCCTGCTATAGCTTTTATATCTTTAGTTGGAATGGTTTTTAACTCATCAGTGATGCTACTTTTGGTAACAAAATCTGTTTGAATTAGCATGTCATTTATCATTCCTTGCAAACCCATTTTTCGGCCATCATCAGGAGAATAGATTTTAGATATTCCATAAGCCTGAAGTTCTTCAATTTCTGTTGGAAGAATAACGCCACCACCACCGGCAAATATTTTAATGTGCCCAGAACCACGTTCCTGCAGCAAATCGTGCATGTATTTGAAATATTCGATGTGACCGCCTTGATAGGAGGTCATTGCAATACCTTGCACATCCTCTTGAATGGCACAATTTACAACTTCATCAACCGAACGGTTATGTCCTAAATGAATAACTTCTGCACCTGAAGATTGCAAAATTCGGCGCATAATATTAATTGTGGCATCATGTCCATCAAATAATGAGGCGGCAGTTACAAAACGAATTTTATTTTTAGGTTTATATATTTCTACTTGTTGCATAAGTCAGGCTGTTAAAGAAAAGAATAGGCTTCTCTTAATTTATATCTGGTATGCAAATGTAATAATTCCTTATCATCAGATGATTTAATAATAGAATTGATACTAATTATAAATAAAAAAGCCACCTGAGTTGGTGGCTTTAAATTATTTATTTGTAATCTCTGTTATTGGTTCTCCAACGCAGCCATTTGGCATTTGGATATGAAGCAATGCAGCCAAAGTTGGCGCAATATCGGTCATGTAATGAGTTTTGTTCGATGCCCCCGGTTTGATTCCCCAGCCCATAAATACTAATGGAATGTGAGCATCATAAGGATTCCAGCTACCATGTGTTGTTCCGGTGCTAGCACCATTAAACCAGTTTGGATCTAGTATGTAATATAAATCGCCGCTTCTACGGGCGTTATATCCATTGGTAATCATTTTTTTCTGAATTTCTGGTAAGGTTGTTTGAGCGATTCTCGAAATATCGATAACATTCGTGAAGCCATCCATCCGTTTTAAAAATTCGATAGATGCTGCTTTTATAACATCAAAACTAACCGTTCCATTATCAGTTTTATCGTGATCGAAAATGATTTGATTATTCATTGATTTTAGAACGACGTTATTTACTTTAAATTTATCGTTTAAAAAGCCATTCAATTTAAAGACGATATCTCTATCACTAACAATTCCTGCAGGTATTTTATTCTCTTTCATAAAAGCAGGAACGTGTGCCACACCATGGTCGGCGCTTAAAAATATGGTGTACTGCCCTTTTCCAACTTTTTTATCTAGATAATTGAAAAATTCTTCGAAATCTTTATCTAAATGTAAATAAGTATCTTCTGCTTCAATTGAATTTGGACCATAAGCATGACCAACATAATCTGTAGCCGAACAACTAACAGCTAAAAAATCTGTGTTATTATCTCCACCTAAATCTTCTGATAAGATAGCCAGTTTCGCTAAATCGAGTGTGATGGTATTGCCGTAAGGTGTGCTTCTTATGGCATCGAAATTTTTATTTATGTTTTGTGCAAGCAGGTGAGGAAAAGTGCTGGTTTTTCCTTCGTATTCTTTTTTGTCTGCTGTACTATTCTCATACGTGCCAATTGGATATAAGGTTTCCCAGTTTTTAGCATAGAACTTATTGGCAAGCTTAAGCTTATTATAATCGGCAATCCATGTTGGCACTTCTTTCATGTAGTACGAACTCGTAATCCAATTGCCTGTACTGCCCTGATACCAATAGGCAGCATTTGCAGCATGGCCAGCGGGTAAGATGGAACCTCTATCTTTCAAAGAAATTCCAATAACCTTTCCTTTAAAATTGGTAGCCAACCTTAATTCATCAGTAATTGTAGTAGCCAATAAATTTTTTGGCGACATGTTTCCTTCTGATGATGGACTACTGCCAACCGTAACTACCGAAGAATCTTCTGTACAATAAACATTCTTTTTGCTTTCAGAATTGTACCAATCGTTGCCAATTATACCATGAATAGCAGGAACAGAACCTGTGTAAATTGTGGTATGACCAACTGCTGTATATGTTGGTGTGTAAGGAATAAAAGTATTTTCTACAGAAAAGCCTTCGTTAATTAATCTTTTAAATCCGCCGTTTGTGTAGCGATTGTAATAGCGATACAGGTAATCCCATCGCATTTGATCAACAACCAAACCTATTACTAATTTAGGGCGAGCTATTTCTAACGGAAAAGCCTTAGCTGTGGGTGTTGCTTTTTTTGTTTGGGCAGAAACTGATGAGAGGGTTAGTATAGAAAGGGAAACAATTAAGCACGAAATTTTCTTCATTCTGTTTTAGTTTAAAGGGCTAAATTAATAATTTTAAGATGAAGAATTTTTGAAGTTTTTGTAAAGTTTCTATAGTGCTTCTGCAACAACAAATGTACTACCACCTATAAATATAAGGTCGTTCTGCTGTGCCTTTTCTATTGCAGCATTTTTTGCATCTACAACAGAATTATAAGTGATACCTTTTAAATCAAAAACTTCGGCCTGTTTAAGAAGTTCTTCTGCTTCTAATCCACGTTCTATATCGGGTTTGCAAAAATAATACGTTGCTTTTTTAGGCAGAAGGGATAGCACTTTGGTGATATCTTTATCCTTAACCATTCCAAAAACCATATGCAGCTTTTCAAATGCTGTTTGCTCAATATTTTTAAGAACTTCTTTTATACCTGCTTCGTTGTGACCAGTATCGCATATAATTAATGGGTTTACATTCAACGTTTGCCAGCGACCTTGAAGTTGCGTAAGTTTTTTTACTTGTCTTAAACCACTATAAATGGCTTGTTTGTCAATATTGAATTCTTTTTGCTGATTTAGAATTTCAAGTGCTTTTAATACGGTAACCATATTTTTTGGTTGATATAGCCCGGTCAAATCACTTTTTAATTTCGGATATTTTAATTCCTCACCTTCATAAACGGAAAGTTTAAGCATGTTATTTTTTACTGAAATATCTTCTACCATTAAAAAATCATCAGCAAAATAAATAGGTGCCCCAACTGATTCAGCCTTCGCAATAAAAACTGGTTGAGATTCTTCTTGGGTTTCACCAATTACGACAGGTATGCCTTTTTTGATGATTCCGGCTTTTTCACCTGCAATTTCTTTTAGGGTATTGCCGAGCATATTGGTATGATCGAGGCTAATATTCGTTATCACCGAAATTTCTGGTTTAATAATATTTGTAGAGTCTAATCTTCCACCTAAGCCCACTTCAATTACTGCTATATCAACTTTATGCTTTGCAAAATGTTCAAAAGCCATAGCAACGGTAGCTTCGAAAAAGGAAGGTTCAATTTTATAAATTATTTTTTTATTGGCTTGAACAAAGGATTTTACTTCAGCTTTGCTAATCATTTTTCCATTGATACGAATTCGCTCCCGGAAATCTTTAAGATGTGGCGAAGTATATAATCCTGTTTTATAACCCTGTGCTTGCAAAACAGAAGCCAACATGTGAGAAGTTGAACCTTTACCGTTTGTGCCGGCAACATGAATGGTTTTAAAATTGTTTTGAGGATTGCCCAAAGCCTCACATAAAATGATGGTATTTGTTAAATCTTTTTTAAACGCAGAAGCCCCAATCCTGGTAAACATTGGGAGTTTGCTGTATAAAAATTCGAGTGTTTGTTGGTAGTTCATAATCAAATATGACTACAAAAGTATGAAAGGTTAACGGTTTTATTTCACTTTAAAATTGAATACTACAACACCGGTTTGGTTGTCAGTGCCAACATCAGATTTACTTAAAGAGGAATTTAATACCGCCTGAATACATTTATTTACTAATTCTGTATCTGTAATGGTTGATCCTTTTAATTCCTGATTTGCTCTTGTAATGTCTCCAGATTTATTGAAATATATTCTTATCGCAATTTTACCAGTTTTTTGTCCGTCATCTTTTGGAATAACAAGATTTGAAAAACGTCTTAACTCAATTGGCTTATTGCCAAAACCAGAACCGCCATTTCCATAATTATTTGCTAATGGATCGCCATTGACGGAACCTTGATTTCCAGCAGTATTTCCTGTTCCATCGCCACCGCCTTGTCCTGTATTCTTTTTTCCTTTGTATAAGGCATTCTGATTAATAACAGGTGTTGATGGTTTATCTTCAGCAGTAGTTGTTGGTGTAGTAGTAGTAGGTTTAGATTTTTTAGTATTTACACTAATTGCATCCTCTGTATTTTGAGTTTGAATATCCTTATCACTTGTTTGCGATTCTGTATTTTCTGTAACTTTTTCTTCAGGGACTACCTTATCGGGGCGTTTATTATTAGCATTAGGATCTGCTGATGGCTCCTCAATGCTAGTGTAATCATCGCCCATTCCTGTTTCTGCAGTTCCATAGTTTACAACCATACCACCCATACCTAATTCTTCAGCAGGTTGAAACGAATTAATCACAATTAAAAAGCTAATCGCAAGCAACAGCGCCATGATCCCTGTAGAGATTGCCACTGCTTTTGGATAATTATTTTCTTCGTTGTGATTCATTATTTTTTAGGCTCTACGGCTAATACAAGCTTAAGTTTCAATTTATTCGCAACATCATAAGCAACCATGATGTTTTCTGCAGGCACATTTTTAGCCACATATAAAATTATGGTCATATCTGGTGCAAGTTTTTGGTAGGCTTCTACAGCTGGCAATAAACTCTCTGCAGTAGCTGGTTTTTTATCAACGAAATAATTTAAATTTTCGTCTATACTTACCGTAACTGCTTTCTTTGCTGTAGATTGTTGTCCGCTTGATGATTGAGGCAATAATAATTTTACTACCTGAGGATTAACCACGGCTGAAGCCAGCAGAAAAAACAGCATCAAGAAGAACATAATATCATTTAATGCTGATGTATGTACTTCTACAGAGCCTTTTGTTCTTTTTCTTAAATTCATTATTTACCTGGTTCTTCTAATAAATCAATAAAATCAATCGCATCAGTTTCCATTTTTAAGATAATTTTTTCGACCATTATATTTAAAATATGGTATAAAACGTAAGCAATAATACCAATAATTAAACCTGTTGCAGATGTAATCATTTTGGTATATAAACCACCTGAAATGGTTCCAATTTCGATAGCGCCTTTTATTGATACCTGATGGAAAATGGTAATAACCCCAACAATTGTACCTACGAAACCAAGCATTGGAGCGATACCCGCAACAATACCTAAAATGCTAATGTTTTTTTCCAGTTTCGAGACTTCTAATTTACCAACGTTTTCAATAGCACCTTCTATATCTTTAATCGGGCGACCAATTCGTTTTAAACCTTTCTGTAACATGCGAGAAAGTGGCGAATTATTGTTTCTTAATAGTGCAGAAGCACCCTCTAAATTTCCAGATTGGATGTATGAGCGGATTTGAACCATTAAATTCGATTCATCTTTTGTAGATTTTTTGATTGTTAAATAACGCTCAACAAAAATTACTAATGCCAGAAAAGCTAAAAAAGCTAATGGAACCATTACCCAGCCGCCTTTAAATAACAAATCTATAAAATGTAATTCTGGTGCGGGTTGTGATAATGCTGGGCTAACTGCATTTGCAGTATCTTGTAATGCGTTTGTGGTATCTTGAATCAATAGTGCAATCATTATGGTGTGTTTATCTGTTTAATATCTAATTCTTTAATTCTCACTTTTTTACTTAAAGTCGGTCTGGCATCCAAAGCTTCCTTTTCAGTTTTATAAGAAGCTAAACTAACTTTTTTAAATGGTCCTTCAATCGGAACAATTTTAGCAGTTATGCCGTAACCTTTCATCTGCTGTATAAATTTTTCAGCTGCTTTAGTTGTTCTGAAAGATGCACCAATAACTTCATAAGTTGTATTAACTGTTTTTGGTGTTTGATTAGCCGCTTTTGTAGTTACAAAAACTTTGTTTTTTGGTGAATCAATTTTGCCAGAAACCTGATTGGCTTTTAATATGCTATCCGTTTTTATTATCGAATCTTGTTTTGCTTTTTCTGTATCAACAGTAGCTTTCGTAGTATCTACAACTGCCTTCGCATCTTTTACATTTCCCGTTTGTCCGTTGAACAACTCCGGTTTAATTAAGTAAGTAATGGCAACGATAATAATTAAAGTCAGAATTATAATGGTAACCTTAAGCCATGTAGATATGCCTTGAGGTGCTTCTTCTTCTTCCAAAACTTCTGCATCCAATGGGTCATTACCAAAACGATTAGGATGTTCTGCATGCTGTTCTTTAATAAATTCTGGCGCTTCTATTATTTCATCAGCAACATGAACGTCATCATTTAAATTTAAATACGTTTTAGGTAACTCGGATTCTGGCTGATGCCCAAAGCGATATGGATGCTCTTCATGCTGTTCTTTAACAAATTCTGGAACACTTATCTCCTCATGTTCAACAACAACTTCATCAATTGCTTCGTCCTTTGTGCTTGATAAAGTATTTTTAAAATCATCTGTTACTTCATCTAATTCGATGTTTTCTATAACCGGTAAAACGGTATTGGTAGGTTCTTCGATTTTATTTTGACTTGAATCTTTATCAGGTGCCTCAGCTATTTCTTCATAAATGTCATCTTCAGTTTTTAGGTCTTCTTCAACAGGCAACTTTTCATCATAAATTTGATTTACTTCAGTTTCAACTACTGGCGGGAGACCATAAAATTCGGAACCATAGTGAATATCTTTAGAAGGTTCAAAACTTAATCCTTCATGTTCTGTATAAAATAACCGACCAATATTTATCAGTTCAGCTTCGTGTGCTAACTCTAACTTTTTATTAGTTTCTTCAACAAATTGGGTAATGTAATATGAAGCACTTTCCTCCGAAATATTTCTTATCTCTACAATATATGATGCTAAAAACTCATCATCCTTAACTTCTGGTGAAAATTGCAACGTATATCCTGGCGGCAAAAACGATTGTTTTTCTTTATCGTATCTGCCGGGAAATTTCTTTTTAAAGAAAGTACCTAAACCGGTTATACCAACCGAAGTACGTTGCTGCAAAAGTTCTGAAAGGTATAATAAGATGTCCATTCGGGTAAAATTAGCGTTTTATTCTAATTCAGCACAATTTTAATTTAAAGTGCTTAGAAAGAATATGTTAGTCCGCCAAAAACGTTAAAACCATTTACCTGATAAAATAAGTATCTGTTATAATTGGAGTTCAGGATATTGTTTGCCTTTGCGAAAACCGAAAATTTATTGTTGATGCGATAATCTGCTCCAAGACCTAAATCAACAAATCCTTTTACGGTAACTATTGATTCAATAGCTGTATTTGGAAAAACATATTGTAGAGGATTAACAGGAGCCGAAGTATAAATTTTTGCTTTAACATCATCTTGAACAACAACTGCAGCATTAAAGCTTAGTTTCTTATTATACGTGTAAACGAAATTTGAACTTGCTTTTAAACCAGGTTTAAACCAGCTATATGTTTCTGAAGATGGCTTATAATCATCAATATTAACTTTTCCAGTCCATTTTAATGCATCGCTTACTTGAACTGAAATTTCGCCTTCCAATCCAGTTATTTTTGCTTTGCCCGAATCATAAATAACATCGAACTTATTAAAATCGGTAAAGTTGTTTACAAAAAGCGGCATATCATCAACTTGCTTAATGTAAAAACGAGCTTTATAGCCAAAGCCTGGTCCGCCTGTTCCTTTTACGCCTGCACTAATGCTTAATTTTTCAACCGTATTTTTTATTAAAATATTACTGTTTAACCAAGGGTTTTCATCGGTGAAGCTTTTCATTGAGTTCCGGGTAACATCACCTTTAACTTCACCAAAAACTTGCAGGTAATCAGGAATTAATGTTAAATCTGCTGTAATTGCCGGAAAGATTCTTGTGCTGCTATATGCGCCAAATTCTTGCACAAGGTTTATTCCTGCGGTAACTTTTGCACCTTGAACTTGTAAGCGGATATATGGGTTTAAACGCAATAAATTATTACCAACGCTTGTTGCCAAATCTTTGGTATTTCCAAATTCTGTAGATGCACCTAAACCTAAATTTAACGAACTAATCCGTTTATTTAGATATCCATTTAACGTTACATAACTTTCTTTGGCGCTGAATTTATCATTCCAAACATATCCATTAGCTTTTAAAGCATAACTAAAAGCATCATTATCTTCTTTGTAGTTTTTTAACAATTCTCCCTCTGCCTCAAAAAGTGTTAATGCTTGTTTTTCAGGATTAGGATTCAATGCAGGGCGGTCGTTATTTATACCATAAAAATATAAACCATTACGTTCGAAGTTGATTCTACCACTTACGGTATTTTCATCCATAATGCTTCGGCCGAAAAGACTAAATTGCTGGTAGCTGCTGTTTTGTTTGTTCAGTTTACCTTCTTGACTAAAATGTTTGAAATATCCGCCAACCTGTAATGCAGGGTCACGATCCATGTTGATGTAAACTTCACCAAGTAGAGTTGATAATGAACCAACGCCACCTTTAACATAGTTATTTAATAGTGTAGTCTGTTTTTCATCAACTAAAGCTTGTGCCTGTAGTTTTTGTATATCGCTGTTAATTTCGAGTTTTCTATCGGTAACGCTATAATTCAATTTTGCTTTATAGGTTTTAACATCATCCAAATTGGGGCTTCTACGTAATTTTACAGCTTCTGCTAATATTGGTTTGTACGGACGAACAACTTCAATTTCTTCACTTACCGTAGCTTTTTCTTCCTGCTTCTTTTCCTGTGCCTGAATGTTAACTAATCCGGCAGCTAAGAAAAATAAAGTACTGTATATATATTTATTCAACTTCATGATTCTACTTCTTCGGGTTTAATTTTTCTAATTTCTGTTTTGCTGTTACGATGATATCATCGGTCTTATTATCGTAGTTGTCGATAATACTGAGCAGCGTACTTTTTGCTTGTAAATTATCTTTTAATGCCACGTAATTATCAGATAATAAGATGAAAGCTTTGGCAACCCAATAATCGTACGATGCCATATTGTTTATTAAATCGAAGCAGGTTTTTGATGATGTTTTGAAATCACCTTTGGTATATTCAAGAAAGGCCAAGTTATATTTTGCTTCGGCCGCTGCAATTGTTTTAGTACTGGCAACAACATTTTTAAATTCTTTAACAGCTGTAGTTGTATCGCCTTTTAACAAATAAGCTTTACCAGCATATAAACCCGAACTGTTTTTCTCTTCTTCTGATGCTTTTTCCGATTCTTTGGTCAGCTGTGCATACTTTATCATATCATCAGCAGAATTTAAAGCGGTGTAAGCTTTTAACAAATTGTTTATCGCGTACCCATAGTGCGCTTTATAATCTGTAGTGGTTTCTAGTCTTTTTAAATAAACGATTGCTTCGTTATATTTTTTCTGATCTAAAAATACTTTAGAAATACTTAGTAAAGAGCGTTCCGTGTAATCGCTAGACCAATCGTTTAAGATAAATTCATAATCAGCAATGGCCTCATCAGGTCTGCCTAGTTTCACTAAGGATTCAGCCCGAATAAACTTTCCTTCTTTGTCATGAATTGCTTTTGGAAATTTGTCGAAGTAAGCATTAATGGCTTGCAAAGCTCCATTTGCATCACCTTTAAGATATAAGTTATTTGCCGCTGCAAATACAATATTATCTTGCTCTGCATTAGAATAATTACCAAGTGGCGTTGTGCCTGCGTATGTGATAAAACCATTTGCATCGCCTTTGTCTATGTAGATGTTTTTGATAGATTCCATTGCTTGTTTAGCTTCATCAGCGCTTGGATAGTCGCGAATTACCTTCTTAAAGGATTCTAAAGCTGCATCATCCTGATCCTGATTGTATTGCACCAATCCGATGGTAACTAATGCTTTTGGCACATAACTGCTACGAGGGTATTTTGCAACCAACCCAACTAAATCAGTTTTTGATTTTTCTAAATCGCCTTTATTGAAATAAGTATAAGCTGTTTCAAAGCCAGCATCATCAGCGTAATTAGAGTTTGGAAATTTTTGTAACAAACTTTGCATGGTTGCAATTTTCGTATCATATTGGTTTTCCAAACCTTGTATCATTCCCTTTTGGAAAATAGCGTAATCTTCTGCACTTGTTTTACGATTGATGATTTTATTGTAGTTGTTCATTGCATCGCCATAGCTTTTATTTACGAAATAAGAATCGGCTAAACGGATGGTTGCATCATCAATTGTTTTCTGGTCTTTATCATTGCCTGCTAAAAAACGCTCGAAATAAGTGGCAGATTTGCTATATTTTTCATCCTCAAAAGCGGCATAAGCCAATGCGTAGTTTGCAAAATTATAAACGCCTGTTTTATCGGCATCGGGCATCTTTAAAAACTTTTCGAAGTTGGTAACTGCTTCACCGTATTTGCGCAATTCATACATCGATTCTGCTTTCCAGTATGTATTTAAAGCATGAATTTCATTGTCTTCAGGGAATTTATCAGAGCGTAAAAACATTGATAAAGCATTAGGAAATGCTCTTTCGTTGTAAAACTCTAAACCTCTGAAATAGGTAACTTTTTGATAAGCTTCTCTAGCTTCTAAGTTTTTATCTGGGATGGGTTCTAAAATATCAACAGCGGCCTGGTAATTTTTGGTTGTTAACAAAACCTCACCCAAAAGAATTTTAGCCTCGTTAATTTTTCTTGATTTTGGAAAGGTTTTTAAAAAGGTTTGTGTTGCTTCTAAGGCCTGCTGGTGGAAATTTAATTCGTAGCTTAACTTAGCATAATTTAACCAGGCTTCTTCTTGAATCGCTTTATCAAAATCTAAACGAGATGCACGAAAGAATGCACTTTGAGCTTTTTCTTTATTCCCCAATTGAATGAAGGCCTTACCCAAAGTGTGCATACCATTTTGCAGGTAAACATCATCAGTATTGAGTTTTTCTAAAATGGCTACAGATTCTTTATACTTTTTGTTTTGAAAAAGCGAGTAGCCATATTGATAAATAAATAAGTTGTTTTTTGTTTCGCTTTTATCTTTAGCGTAAAATTCTGCGAAATACTTCTCTGCATTTTTAAATTCAGATTTTGCAAAGTAAGATGCAGCAACCAAACTTAACATTTCGGGCTCAAACTGTTGTTTGGTTTTGGCCATAGCCGGTATTGCGTAGCTAATTACATCATCATAACGTTCATCTAAATAATACATCGACGTGATGTAGTATGGATAGCTGGCCTCGTAAGTTGGAGAACCCTTAAGCTTTTCGAAGTTTGCTAAAGCAGTTTTGTACTCCTTGTTAAGATAATTAATGTAGGCAAAATAATAAGTTGCACTTTCCTGAAATTCGCCTTCTTCTTTTTTAACTTTCTCAAATAATGGCTCAGCTTTATCGTAATCTTTTAGTTGAAAATAGGAATAGGCTTGCTTAAATTGATATTCGTTTCTTTGCTTGCCTGAAAGGGTGGATGGGTCAGTTTTTTCAAACCATTCCAACGCTTTTTCATAATTTTTTTGATTGAAATAAGTCTTTCCAACATAAAAATATGCAAGCTTAGTATTAGGGTTTAGAGGGTAATCGCGAATAAATTCTTGAAACAAGCCTTCAGCATCACTATTGGTTAATTCTAAAGCGCAAACTGCTGCATAAAATTTGGCATTTTCTTTTAAAAGTGAGAGTTCTGCATTGCTTTCTGATTGGGCTGCAGGTTTAAAACGATGTTGTTCTACAAGTTTAAATTGTTGAGATGCTGCAGTATATTTTTCTTTATCTAATAATTCTAAACCCGTTTGGTAGTTTTTATTGAGGTTTTGCACTGCGCTCACTTGCGCATAGGAGCTAAAACTTCCAGCCAAAAGCAGCGGAATTAGTAAGTATTTGTTTTTCATTAGTGTATATCTTTTCATTGGTGACGATGGTATTGCAACCTCAGTTTGTGATTATAATTTCTCGTCGATTTCAAATATGGTTGGTACTAAATTAGAAATTGTATTATAGCTTATCAACATAAGTAATTAACATCTGTTAATAACACAAATTAACGCCAGGATTTTTTATTTGGTATCTAAGAATGTAAAATGTGGAAAAAGTGGAATAGTTCATTGGTCATTAGTTCATAGGTAGGTTGATGTAATAAACCGAATTTAGTTGAATTAACAGTTCATCAGTTAAATAGTGCTCTAATAGCTATAGTTTGCCAACCATGTACTAATGAACCATTGACTAATGAACGATTGAACTAAAAGCTACCCCTGGCTAGCCAATAAATACAAGACAGCCATTCTGATGGCAACACCGTTTTCAACCTGTTCGAGAATAATTGATTGTTTACTATCTGCAACATCGCTTGTAATTTCAACACCGCGATTTATCGGACCAGGATGCATGACTATAATTTCCTTATCCAAACTATCAAGAATTTGCTTATTGAGTCCATACATCATGGCATATTCCCTAAGTGATGGGAAATATTTAATGTCCTGACGCTCTAATTGTATGCGAAGCATATTTGCTACATCGCACCAATTCAAGGCTTTAATTAAGTTGTGTTCAACCTTTACTCCAAGTTGATGAATGTGTTTGGGTATTAGAGTTGTTGGTCCGCATACCATAACTTCTGCTCCTAATCTTTGTAAGCAAAGGATGTTTGAAATTGCAACTCTGGAGTGTAGAATGTCTCCAACGATAACCACCTTTTTTCCTGCAACATCACCAAGTTTCTGGCGGATTGAAAAAGCATCTAACAATGCCTGTGTAGGATGCTCGTGCGCTCCATCACCTGCATTAACAATTTGCGCCTTTACATGGCGGCTTAAAAACTGACCAGCACCAGCATAAGGATGGCGCATTACAACCATATCAACTTTCATCGATAATATGTTGTTAACGGTATCAATCAGGGTTTCGCCTTTACTCACAGAAGAGGATGAAGCTGCAAAATTTACAACATCAGCAGACAGTCTTTTCTCTGCAAGTTCAAATGAAAGTTTTGTTCTGGTAGAGTTCTCAAAGAAAATATTGGCAATAGTAATATCACGAAGTGATGGTACCTTTTTAATCGGGCGGTTTATTACCTCTTTAAAATTATCTGCAGTTTCGAAAATTAATTCAATATCATTCCGGTTAATATCTTTAATGCCTAAAAGATGTCGGGTTGATAGTTTTTCTGCTGCCATTTCTATTTATTGTTTTTCGGATAATAAAATCACTTTGTCTTCTGCACCTTCATCGGCCCAGCTTACTTTAACATGTTGAGAGTTTAAGCTATCTACCTGATGTCCAACATAATCAGCTTCGATTGGTAAATGTCTGCTAAACCTTCTGTCAATCAATACCAACAGTTCAACTTTTTCCGGGCGACCATAAGCTAGTACTGCATCGAGTGCAGCTCTTATAGTCCTTCCTGTCCAAAGTACATCATCAATTAGAATAACTTTTTTCCCTTCAATTATAAAATCTATAGAATTACTACTTGCTGTAACCAAGCCATCTTTGCGACGAAAGTCATCCCTAAAAAACGTAATATCAAGGTTACCCTTTAAAATTTTCTTGTTTTTTAAGATGTTTTGAAGTTCTGATTGAATGCGATCGGCCAGAAAAATTCCTCTCGGCTGTATGCCAATTAAAACGGTATTCGAGAAATCGTCGTGGTTTTCAATTAACTGACGGCAAAGTCTTTTAATTGTTATTTGAATTTTTTGTCCGTCAAAGATTGTTTTCTTTTGCATTGAAGAAGGATTGGGCAAATATAAGTAGAAAGTTTAAAGTTAAAAGTAAAAAGTTTTAACTTATGCGTTATAAGTTATAAGTCAGCGATCTAAAATTATGCGTTGCTCGAATCCGTTTTCATCAATTGTAAGATATATCGTTGATTAAAAAGCTTAAATTTACCTTCGAAATGAAAACCCACCCTGTTATTTTTTTTGATGGCATTTGCAATTTGTGCAATACTTCTGTGCAATTTGCTGTAAAACACGACAAAAAAAATATTTTTAAATTTACGGCTTTGCAAGGCGAATATGCCAAAACGATTTTGCCAAAGTTCAACATCGATAGTACAAAATTAAATTCAATTTTATTGGTGGATGGTGAGAAGGTTTACACAAAATCATCAGCCGCACTACGTGTTGCCAAAAAGCTAAATGGTTTATTGCCTTTGCTTTACACCTTCATCATCATACCAAAATTTATACGCGATTGGGTTTACGATATCGTAGCAAAAAATCGTTACAAATGGTTTGGTAAGCAAGAAAGTTGTTGGATGCCTACACCAGAATTAAAAAACAAATTTTACGATTAGTTTTCTAAATATCTTTTAGAATAAGTGATACCCATTAAATCGTATCGCTTAAATTGTGTTTTTAAACGCTTCAAAAAATCGGGATAATTGCGTTTCTCTTTCGGGCTCCAAAGAATTTCGCTCAAAGCATCCAGCCTTGGGAATAGCATATATTCTGCTTTAGCGGGATTGGTAACGTACTCGCTCCATAAACAACCTTGTCCGCCCCAAATGTATTTTGCCTGTTCTGCATTTAACTCTGCCGGAATTGGTTCATAGTTATAAACATCTACCAGAGGTGAGATTTTATTTGCCGTTAAGCTATCTTCTTTTGCAAATTGAGCATGGTTAAAATACATTTTCATTTCGGGTGTCATAATAGCTTTATGGTTTTGTTTGGCAGCTTCAATGCCACCCTTTTCGCCTTGCCAACTCATTACAACAGCATTTGGAGCCAAGCCGCCTTGCAATATTTCATTCCAGCCGATAATTGTTTTCCCCTTGCTGTTTACAAATTTTTCCATCCTTCTAATGAAATAGCTTTGCAATTCGCTTTCAGTTTTTAAACCATTTGCTTTCATAATTTGTTGCGATACTGCCGATTGTTTCCACCAGGTTTTCGCAGCTTCATCGCCCCCGATGTGAATGTATGGAGATGGAAATAAATCCATTACTTCGGTTAATACATTTTCAAGAAACTTAAAAGTAGTATCTGTTGGCTGCAGCACGTTATTAAATTTATTAAAAATGCCCCAGGTTTGCGCCACTTCATATTTCTTGTTTGGTTCTGTTCCTAATTCTGGGTAGGAGGCAAGTACAGCCATATTATGTGCCGGCATTTCAATTTCGGGGATAATGGTTATGTAGCGTTTTGCGGCATAATCAATTACATCTTTAATTTGTTCTTGTGTGTAATAACCACCATATCTAATCCCATCATTTCCGGTTCCGGGATATAAACCAATGATACTGCCATTACGCCACGAACCAATTTCAGTTAATTTAGGATATTTTTTTATCTCTATTCTCCAGCCATGATCATCGGTTAAATGCCAATGAAAATAATTCATTTTATGCAATGCTAAATAATCAAGGTATTTCTTTATAAATGCTACATCGAAAAAATGCCGACTTACATCTAAATGCATTCCACGGTAATCGAAACGGGGATAGTCAATTATGGAAACAGACGGAATTTGAAGCGGAAGAGATTTTGTGATTGGCAAGAGTTGAATAAGCGTCTGGATACCTTGAAAAATGGCTGTATCAGAAGCAGAGCCTATGATTATAGATTTGTTTGTTATATATAAATTATACTCCTTTGAACTTGAAATCTTTTTAGCAATTATTAGATTTATAACGTTAGTTCGATTTACGTCTGGTATTCTACTTAGTTTGAGTTCGAAGCTATAATTTTTACGCAAATAATTTTGGAAAAACTCTATTGATGGATTGGCCAATGAATCATTTGTATATAATACGGTATTACTATCTATTTTAAATGAAAATCCCTTTGATTTAACTTCTAATTTTACTGGTTGTGGAATGATACTTATTTCTTGTGCCGAAAGTCTCAAAAAAATATTTGTTAAAAACAAAAAGATAAAAATTTTCATAATATGGTAGTTTTCCACTTCAAAAATAAAGAAAAACCTTTCCTTTGAAAGTAAATAGGGAAAAGATAAGTTTTGGATCGATGTTTGGCTCATTTTAGTACAATTTATTCCTTATCGAATATGCAAATTAGCGTTTTAACGCCATCCTTTAATTCTGGAAAATACTTAAAAAGAGCAATTGATAGTGTGCTGATTCAAAATTACAAAAACTTTGAGCATATCATTATTGACGGCGATTCGAAAGACAATACGCTATCTATCATTGATGAGTATTCACACTTAAAATTTATTTCAGAAAAAGATAGTGGGCAATCAGATGCTATGAATAAAGCATTTAGAATGAGCTCGGGAGATATTATTGTTTATCTGAACGCTGATGATGAATTTTTACCTGACGCATTCGATAATATAATATTGGCATTTCAGAATAATAGAGATGCAGATATGATTGTTGGAAACCTAATCTTTAAAAGTGGAACCGAAGAGGTGTTAAGAATACCATCGGCACATTACAAGGATGTTTTGTTGTACTGGTTGAACATGTTCCCAAATAATCCCGTCAGTTATTTTTATAAGCGCAAAGTTCAGGAGCAAATAGGGGAGTTTCACGTTCATGACCATTATTCTATGGATATTTGGTTTATTCTTAAAGCCTACCAAAAATTTAAGATTGTCAAAATCGATGCTACACTTGGAATATTTCATTCTGATGGTGAGAACAAAACAACTACAGTAAATTTAGGTCAGAATCTCCATAATATAACTAAGCAACATTTGCTAAAATACAATCCATTGTTCTTACCTTTTTTCTATTTAAAGTTATTATTAGCAAGACTAAGCAAATAACAATATAAAACAAAAACGCCCCAAATTTCTTCGAGGCGTTTTATATATTAAGTTATAAAGAACTAGCCTTTTTTAGCTTTGCTTTCTTCGCCTTCTAATTGCGATTTCAATTGAGCCAATACGTCTAAGTCTCCTAAAGTAGATTTCTCTACAGAATCTTTAACTTTTTTAACTGCTGTGATAGATGCTTTTGCTTCTTTCTTTTTAGCATTTCTTTCTTCAGCTACAGCTTCAGCTTTAACTTCTTCCCAAATACGAGCGTGAGAAACAACGATGCGTTTAGCTTCTTTGTTAAACTCGATAATTTTGAAGTCGTTAGTTTCTTCAGCTTTAACCGAAGTACCGTCTTCTTTAACCATGTGTTTAGTTGGTACGAAACCTTCTACACCGTAAGGTAAAGCAATAACAGCACCTTTATCAGTTACTTTAACAACAGTACCTTGGTGAACCGAATCTAAAGTGAAGATAGTTTCGAAAGTATCCCAAGGATTTTCTTCTAATTGTTTATGACCTAAGCTTAATTTGCGGTTATCAACATCAAGTTCTAAAACAACAACGTCTAATACATCACCAACTTTAGTGAATTCATTAGGGTGGTTTACTTTTTTAGACCATGATAAATCAGAAATGTGGATTAAACCATCAATACCTTCTTCGATTTCAACAAAAACGCCAAAGTTAGTCATGTTTTTAACAGTTGCTGTGTGCTTGCTTCCAACTGGGAATTTAGCAGCAACTTCTTGCCATGGGTCGTTAGATAATTGTTTAATACCTAAGCTCATTTTGCGTTCGTCTCTATCTAAAGTTAAAACTTCAGCTTCGATCTCATCACCAACTTTTAAGAATTCTTGTGGATTTCTTAAGTTTTGCGACCAGCTCATTTCAGAAACGTGGATTAAACCTTCAACACCAGGGATGATTTCTAAGAAAGCACCGTAATCTGCAACAGTTACGATTTTTCCTTTTACTTTAGAACCAACAGCTAAGTTAGCATCTAAATTTTCCCATGGGTGAGGAGTTAATTGTTTTAAACCTAAAGCGATACGTTTTTTCTCATCATCGAAATCTAAAACAACAACGTTGATTTTTTCATCTAATGATAATACTTCTTTTGGATGCTCTATGCGGCCCCAAGAAATATCAGTAATGTGAAGTAAACCATCTACACCACCTAAATCAATGAATACACCGAAATCTGTAATGTTTTTAACAGTACCTTCTAATACTTGTCCTTTTTCTAATTTAGAGACAATTTCTACTTTTTGGCTTTCTAAATCGTCTTCAATTAATACTTTATGAGAAACAACTACGTTTTTAAACTCATGGTTAATTTTAACAACTTTAAATTCCATTGTTTTACCCACGTACACATCGTAATCGCGGATAGGTTTGATATCAATTTGAGATCCTGGTAAGAAAGCTTCAACGCCCATGATATCAACAATTAAACCACCTTTAGTACGGCTCTTAACGAAACCATTGATGATTCTATCATTTTCAAGAGCCTCGTTAATTGCTTCCCATGATCTTTGGGTTTTAGCTCTTTTGCGAGAAAGGATCAATTGACCGTTAGCATCTTCTGGTGCTTCAACGAAAACGTCAACTGAATCGCCGATTTTAAGATCTGGTGTATCACGGAATTCTGAAGTAGAAACTAAACCATCTGATTTAAAACCAACGTTTAATACTACATCTTTGTTGTTAATTGAAACAACAATACCGCTAATGATTTCACCTTTAGTGATCTGATTGAATGTTCCGGCATACATATCTTCAAACTTTTTACGGTCTGCTTCATTGTAGTTACCAAAAACTTTTTCATCTGCATCCCAATCGAAATCTTCGGTTGGTGTTGCTAATGATGATTTGATCGATTCGATCGAAACTGAATCAGCTTCTGATTCAATCGTTTCTTTTTCAGTCAGGCGTCCGCCTTCTCCCTGAAGTTCAGCTGTTTTAGCTGCTAATTCTTTTTCTGCTACTTGTTTTTTAGCCATTAATTAATTATCTCCTTTTTTCCCTATTTAGGGATTGCAAAGGTAAAAATATTTTAATTAATAGAAAAGATTTTTTTAATAAATGTTGCTGATTTTTAATGGATTAGGATAATTGTATTAAGTATTTATTATAAAGTATCAGGATTAGGCGATAAATAGAGGAAGAATAAAGAGATAAAAAGCAATGATTGAGAACCAAGAATAACGATTTGTGCTTAAAATTAAACACATGTAAGCCAAATTTTTCTATTTTGAAAATTAGCATTCAGTAATTCTTCTGAAACAGCAGCCCCGCTTTCGCTTATAGTCCTCACCCGATAAAAAAATCGGGTTCCGGGCTATTCCGCTCTATCGGGTTTATTAACCAAATCTGTGCTTTAAAGTCCTACTTCTTCGTGAAAGTTCCTCTTGTAAAACCCTCACCAATTAGTGTTTTTTCATCCCTTATTAAAAGTAAAATCATGTTTTGTTGGTCGTATAATTTAATCATATCACCTTCAATAACATATTTTGCAGTAAATGTCGAATCGTTATAAATGTCTTTTACAATAACAGAATCGTTGGTATTAAAATCAAAAGATTGATACTGGGTATCTGCAGCAGTAGCAAAAGTGCCACTTACAGTTTTTTCTTTTATAAAGGTGATAAAGCAAAAGTAGCCAACTACAAGTACGATAATTAAAGAAAAGCCAATTAAAATTTTATTCTGACCGGCATATTTAAAAACGAAGAATAATATGGTACACATAATTAGTGCAACGATTACAAAGAAGATGATGTTCGAGTAATCTTTCGCAATTTTCGGCACTTCAACAGAAACTGCTGGTTTTGCTATCACGGGTTTTGGTGCTGATGCTATTTTTACTAAATATTCTTTACTTACAAAACCTTCGCCATTACTAACTTTAATTTTGAAATATTTTGCATCAGTAGAATCTAAAACGACTACATTTTCATCCTGTTTAATCGAGCCAACAACTTTACTTGTTGGGCTATTGGTTGCTCTTACATTAAGTTTATCAGCTTTTACACGGTACATATCTTGTGCATACAAGTTGGTAGCGAAAAGAAATACAGCGATAAAAAGGAGGAATATTTTATTCATATTATTGGAATTTCTGCAATGCAGCTGTTTAGGTTTTATAAGATGCTTTTGAGCAAACACCGTGCTAAACGTTTCCAAAATTAGAAAATAGTTTTAATTACCGACTTAAAAATCTAGCTTAAATGAAATGATTCCCTTCACCAGCTTCCGCCTGTGCCACCACCGCTACTGCTACCACCGCCCCAACTACTGCCTGATGAAGAAGAAGAGCTGCTGCTTGAAGAAGAAGAGCTTGATGAGGAGCTTGATGAAGAACTCGATTCAACTAGCATCGGCAATGCTATCCATTTAATAAACTCTACATGTTTACAGCAGCTACATTCGTTTATTTCTTTTGCTTTACCTGCTCTGCTGTATGTAGCGGTTGTTACGGTAACTACTTTATTTAGTTTATACGTTCTGAAATTGCATTTGGGGCATTCAGTATAATCCTCATATTCTTCTGCGGGCCACTGTTTAATTATATGTTCCTTTTGGTCTGTACTTAACCAAATATCATAATCGTAAGCTTTTGCCACTTCCTCCGCTCGTTGTCCTTCGCTTAAAAAGGGTTTCCCTTCTACATTCACATCTCTATCAACACGAGCCATTTCTCGATTTTTACTATCCAGGATTGGTTTAAATCTATCAATATTTTTTGCTCTTTTAAATAGATAAGAAACGAGTACGAATAAAATCAATGGAGAAAATACAATTAGCCAAAAGTTCTTTTTATTAAATGATGTTACCGCTTGAAAAAAGTTTTCATCATCATTGTGTGCATTTCTTAAAGTAGCTATATAATACAAATAGCGAAAGAACAAGCCGATGGCTAGAATGCAATATAAAATGATAGGGATATAAACTAATTCTATTTTCTTAAATAAATCAAATCCATTAAAAAATACCAGTAAAAATATGCTGATAAAAATAAAGATAAAAAAGCTGGCACAGCCATTGGAAAGGGTTTTTTCAAATTTGGTGTTGCCACTAGCTTTTGGCTTAGCAACTTTTTTTTCTTGATTATTAACCAATTTAAAAACTCCGAAAAAGCCTAAAATAACAACAAGCAAGGGGAGCCAAAATTTTTCTATGTTGCTATTGTTTTCTTTTTGGGTAAAAAATTGATTGAGTTCAGATTTATTTTCGGGGTTTAAAACAATAATGCCAATGGCGTTAATCGTATTGATGATTCCACTGCCAAAGTCATTCTCCCTAAAAGCAGGCACTAAATTCTGTTCAGCTATGTGTTTTAGCTTAACATCTGGTAAAACGCCTTCAACTCCTGTTCCGGTAATAAATCGAAATTTTCTTCTGTCTTTAGCAATAAATAAAAGTAATCCGTTGTTACTTGTTTTCTGTCCTATGTCCCAGGTGTTAAAAAGTTCGTAAGCAAAATCAAAATCCTCTTTATCCTGCTCAAAATCATTTACAATAACAACAGCAACTTGAACATTGGTTTTTACTTCTAACTCGGAAATAGACGCATTAATTGAGGCTACATCGCCATCACTTAAAATACCATCGGGATTGCTAACCCAACCACTACCATTGTTTTTTGGATCTGGAATTTCATTGATTTTGTATGCCTTTTGAGCTATAACGGAGCTTGATAAAAATATAAATAAAGCTATAAGTTTAAACAAACGGTATTTGAGCATATTAAGAGCGATTTAATTTGAGACTTATGTTTAGGTCTTACTCAATAATAAATATGAATTTACTGTTTCAATATTGTTTCTAAAACCATATTAAGTTTTCCTTTGTTTTTCATAAATGGTTCAAGATTATACAATTGTACTGTTTTGAATTCTATTGGATGGCTTTCGCTTTGCAATGAAATATAACCAGAAGTTAATGGTTTTCCATCAATTTTAACTTTTGCATCAAAATTTGAAACATTACCACCACCAATTTGCGGCTTGGTATATTCTAAAACAACTTCACCTTCAATAATATGTTTAATAACCGAATCGCCCAAAACTAAAAATTGAGCCGTTACCCATTGATCGCCAGCATAGGTTTTTGATTTAGAATCTAAACAATGTGGTGTAAAAAGCTTTCCATTAAAGAAGATATTAGTACCTGGAGTGCAAACGTTACTGGTATGGCGATCGTGTTCACCATCTCCGCCCAATATCTGAGCTTCAACGGAAATAGGAAAATCCTGATCTTTTAACATGGTTTTTGGGTCTTGACAATGCAACATCGCCCCGCTGTTTCTTAATGCCCAGCCTTCGCCACCTTTAGCCTGCTCACCAACAAAACGATAAGTAACTTTTAGTAGATAGGCAGAAAATGGTTTTTTATAAAAAATATGCCCGTACTGCTGGTCGAAAGTGTCATAGCCATCATAACTAACTTTCATTAGTCCATTTTCTACTCTGAAGGTATTGGCAAAATTATCGTTTAAGTTATGCTTTGAGATTTTAACCGTCCAATCTTTTAAATCCTTACCATTAAAGAGATTTATCCAGCCTTTTTGCGCATTTGCATTTAAAGAGGTTAGAACACAAGATGTAATGATAAGGAAAGTAATTTGTTTAAGTTTCATAACGTTAGCGGTGTATTTACGCTAAAAATATGAAAATTTGTTAAACCTTATTTATTATTTAGCTAATAATGGTTCAACGCGTTGTAGTGCAAAATCCAGTTGTTCTTGTGGTGTAAGGTTTGTGTTATCAAGGATTATGGCATCATCAGCTCTTACTAGCGGACTCTCTTTTCTGGTTGTATCGGCATAGTCGCGATGCGCTAAGTTTTCAAAAACTTCTTCTAAAGTTGTATTATTATTACCCTTACTTTGTAACTCTTTAAATCGGCGTTCTGCTCTAATTTTAGGGTCGGCAGTCATAAATAACTTAATTGGAGCATCAGGAAAAACAGTTGTACCAATATCACGCCCATCCATAACGATGTTTTTAGATTTTCCCATTCGTTGCTGCTGTTTAACCATTTCATGGCGAACAATTTTGTGGGCAGAAACTTCGCTAACATTTTCTGATACCGGCATTAAGCGAATTTCATCAGAAACTTCCTCACCATTTAGCGTAATATGAGATTCGTAATCTCTCGAATGAAAATTTAATTCAATGTGTTGCAAGGCATCAATAACTTTTGCATCATCAGTTACATCTACATTATTTCTAAGGAAAAATAATGTAACTGCTCTGTACATTGCACCACTATCAACATAAATAAAAGCTAATTTTTTAGCTAATGCCTTCGCTAATGTACTTTTTCCGCAAGATGAATAGCCGTCAATTGCTACAACTAAGTTTTTTTTCATTCTGTAGCAAAGTTAAAAAATACAAACAGAATGTTGAATTTTTTCAAAACTAGTATTACTATTATTTATCAAATCTGGCTATCCAAACTGAGTTATAAGGATGAAGCCAGCCTTCGTGTTGCAAGTACCAAAATAGTCCCTCATCAATTCTAAAAGCGAATAAACCATATAGATAGTGATTAGCATTATGAGTAGTGTAGTTTTGGCGGTAATGAAAATAAGTTACTAAGGTTGCTTTTTTATGGTCGCCTTCGTTTGTTATTTCTAGCGTACATGGATCAAATGCTGCTGCAAATCTAAAATTTCCGTTAAAACGTTCTCCCCATTTGTTCCACGCAACTTCATTTTTACCTTTCCTATTTAGCATCTTTTGAATATCAGGTGCACTTAAAAAGTCATCATCGTAAAATACCCTTGTTTTGTTTTCTTTCGGGAATAACAAATAAAAATTTTGTTTACTAGCTTCCGGGAATGGAATGATATCGCCAACGGTGATGATTAATAATGTACCATAAATACCTAATTTTTCTTTTAAGTTTAGGTGGTAGCCATTGTTTATTTGAGCCTGATAAGCCTCAGAATGTTGATTATATTGCCTTAAATTGTATGGTGTAGAAAGCAAGAATATTACAATAGCTATGCACAAAGTTATTGTAATAAATTTTCGATTTTTTTTACGTGCAAATGCTATAGCTGCAACTATTAAAGCTGCAACAAACAAATAAAATACATGTAGAGAATAGCAAAATGTCCAAAATAAAAGAAACGTGAATATGAAACAAATGATACAAAATAAAAGTGTGCGGAGAAAGTAGTTAGCTTTCTGACCGAAAGATTTTAGAGTCATGGGACGTTTTAGCTTTGCGCTTATTTAGAATGATTTTTTGAAGATAAAATTTATCAACCAATAAACAAAATTACTAAAATCAAAATGGTTATTTTAATATTTTAAATCTTAAGTTTTAGAATATATTTGAAGTAAAATTAATTTCAAATGATACCAAACAAAGAAGAGATTTTAAAAGTTGTAACTTTTAAAACATCCAGAAGTGGGGGCAAAGGTGGACAAAATGTTAATAAGGTATCGAGTAAGGTTGAACTCATCTTAAATATTGATGAAGCGGAATTTTTAACTGGTGAAGAGAAAAATCGCTTAAAATTGAAACTTGAAAAGAGAATTGACTCTGAAGGACTTTTGCACATCGTTTCACAAGAAGATAGAAGTCAACTTTTAAATAAGGAAAAAACAATTGTCAAGCTTATTGATTTGATAAGAAAATCGCTTCAGGTAGAAAAGAAACGGAAACCTACAAAAATTCCAAAATCGGTGATAGAAGATAGGCTAAAAAACAAAAATGTAAATGCTTTCAAAAAGGAAAGTAGGAAAAAGCCTAATTTAGATTAGCTTCCGAATCTGTAGTACAAACTTAAACCACCATAATTCTGAGCTTTTGCAGCACTCTCCACTTCTTTAGTTTTAAATATGATATTAAAATCAATTGTAAATCTTTTTGAACTATAATTTACACCGAATTGCTGTTCGAAAACAATAGGTTTAATGCCAAAAGTTACCGGACTGTCATTGTTAAAAAGGCTTCCCTGAATTGTCGCATCATAAGCTACGACATTTAATTGGGGCTTAGCATAAAAGAAAAACTCCGAAGAATTTAAGCGCTTCGTTTTAGCATCGCCAATAGCAGCATTGTGATATGCACTATTAAACAATTGATTTAATTTTCCTGCCCTAAATAAAATAGATGCGCCAACACCACTAAATGTTGTTCCTAAATTTGCGTAACCTTGGCCGCTAAAATCTACAGCATTATCATTTGAACGGTGAATAAGTTTGCTGTAATTACCAGAAAGGTTTACAGCAAGTTCGTTTTTAATTTGATATTCCCAGCCTGCTGGTGTGTAAAATCCAACCGTTTTATGTAGAAACTTTTGCGCATCTTCTGCTAAAGAATTTGGTCCAACAGTTCCTAATTCTATGCTGGTTTTTAAAACGCTTTCCTTTTTGTAAAAAACCGAATATGCTGCACCGGCATATAAATAGCCAGCAAATGGCCTATCTTGATCTTCTTTCTTGGCAACTTGGCCCCAGTAAGGTGTAAATATTTTTTGTCCGACTGAAATTTCGTATGTTTTTTTCTCTACGTTCTCACTTAAGTTTTCAGGATTTAAGGCTCTGCGATAATATATAAATAAACCATTGGTATAATATCTATCATTTAAAGTGGCCAAGTAAGCATCATTTTCTGTTTTAAACCCGAACTCATTTGTAAAGCTTTGGGCCTTAATGGTTCCGCAAATGAATAGTAGTATAAATAAGGTTAAAGTCGATTTCATAAAAAAGTCCCGATGATTTATCGGGACTATAAAAGTACTATTGTTTGCCAATTAATTAATCTACCGATTAAAATAATTTAAAATATTACAAATTAGTTAACGATTGGAGCTATTTTAAGCGTTAAATCAATTGGCTTTTTTACTTTGTTTTTTAATAATGCGAGCTCAATAACCTCGCTCATTTCTGTAACGTAATGAAAGGTAAGGTCTTTAATATAACTTTCCTTGATTTCTAAAATATCTTTTCTGTTGCTTTTGCAAAGGATAATCTCTTTAATATTTGCCCTTTTCGCTGCTAATATTTTTTCTTTAATTCCGCCTACAGGTAATACTTTGCCACGTAAAGTAATCTCGCCAGTCATAGCCAAGTGTTGTTTTACTTTTCGTTGTGTAAAGGCCGAAGTTAATGCTGTTAACATGGTTACACCTGCCGAAGGACCGTCTTTTGGTGTTGCGCCTGCAGGTACGTGTACATGAACATCCCAATTATCAAATAATGTATAATCAATACCAAATTCATTCGCATGAGCACGTAAATAAGCTAGGGCGATAACAGCAGATTCTTTCATTACATCGCCAAGGTTACCGGTTAAGGTTAATTTTCCTTTACCCGGACTTAAACTTGATTCGATAAATAAAATATCACCACCAACGCTGGTCCAGGCTAAACCGGTTACAACACCAGCAACTTCATTTCCTTCGTATAAATCTTTATCAAAAATTGGAGCGCCTAAAATTCGTTCTACATCATCGGTGGTTAACGTAACATTGTATTCTTCTTCCATGGCTATCTTTGTAGCAACACCGCGAACAAGCGAACCAATTTTTTTCTCTAAGCCACGTACTCCGCTTTCACGAGTATAATCTTCTATAACTTTTTCGATTAGCGCAGGTTTTAAAATAATATCTTTTAAGTTTAAACCATGATTTTCTTTTTGCTTAGGCAATAAAAATTTCTTTGCGATTTCTATTTTCTCTTCAATTGTATAACCATTTACTTCAATTATCTCCATACGATCTAACAAAGCAGGTTGTATCGTACTCAAAGAATTAGCCGTAGCAATAAAAAGTATGTTTGATAAATCATAATCCATTTCTACGTAGTGATCGTAGAAAGCATTATTCTGTTCAGGATCTAAAACCTCAAGCAATGCCGATGAAGGATCGCCGCGGTGATCAGTACCAACTTTATCAATTTCATCTAAAACAAAAACAGGATTGTCTGCTCCGGCTTTTTTAATTGATGAAATTATACGACCAGGCATTGCACCAATATATGTTTTACGGTGACCACGAATTTCAGCTTCATCGCGAATACCACCTAAAGCCATTCGTACATATTTACGTCCTAAAGCTTTTGCTATCGATTTCCCCAAAGATGTTTTGCCAACTCCCGGAGGACCAACTAAGCAGAGAATTGGCGCTTTCATATTCCTTTTAAGTTTTAACACCGCTAAATATTCAATAATACGTTGTTTAACTTTTTCAAGGCCAAAATGGTCTTTATCTAAAACTCTTTGTGCTCGTTTTAAATCGAAATTATCTTTAGTAAATTCACTCCAAGGCAAATCTAAAAGCAACTCAAGATAGTTAAGTTGTATAGAATAATCCGGTGCCGCCGGGTTCATACGACCTAATTTATCAAGCTCTTTATCAAAATGAGCATAAATTTCTTTGGTCCATTTTTTCTTTTTAGCTCTTTCTTGTAGGGCGTCAAATTCTATATCGGCCGAATTACCACCAAGTTCTTCCTGAATGGTTTTTAATTGCTGGTTTAAAAAATAATCACGCTGCTGCTTATCTAAATCGGTACGAACTTTCGATTGAATTTGATTTCTCAACTCCAACATTTGCAGTTCAACCATTAATAATTCCATCACCTTCTGAGCCCGCTCAAGCAAATTATCCATTTCAAGGATTTTTTGCTTATCAGACATTTCGGCATTCATATTTGACGATATGAAATTTATCAGAAATGAATTGCTTTCAATATTTTTTAAGGCAATGCTTGCTTCAGTTGGGATATTTGGGGAAAGCTGTATAATTTGAGAAGACATTTCCCGAATTGAGGCAATAAGTGCCTTAAATTCTTTATCCGTTTTAGTTTTCTGCTCTTCAAACTTTTTTACAGATGCTTTGATGTAAGGTTCATTTTGAACCTCTTCCAATAAACTAAAACGTTGCTTACCTTGAATAATAACCGTAGTATTACCATCAGGCATTTGAAGCAATTTGATGATATTGGCAACAGTACCAACCGTGTTAAGTTGCTCAAAAGTAGGATCTTCTATAGATACATCTTTTTGAGAAACTACACCAATGATTTTGTTTCCTTTGTAAGCTTCTTTAATTAATTTAATCGATTTATCTCTGCCAACGGTGATTGGAATTACTACTCCAGGAAACAATACCGTATTACGCAAAGGTAAGATTGCTAATATTTCAGGGGTATCTTCATTATTCATTTCTTCCTCATCTTGCTGAGACATGAGTGGGAAAAATTCAGTATCCTCGTTTATAATTGGCATCGCATTATTAAAATCAAATATATCTTGTTTACTCATTCTTATATAATATAACGACAAACTGACAGTTTTGCCGCAGGTAATTTGTGTGTTTTTGTGTTATCCTTATTAAATTCAACTCTTGTGCCAAAGTTGCTTTATGGTAATGTTATTTCAAAATGAACAAATTGTTATGAAAAAAAGGCAGGAATAATCAATTTTAAGCCAAATATCATATAACTGAAAATTAAGCGTTAAGGTATTGTTTAATTGATTTAGTGAATGTAAAAAAATTAAACCGCTTTATTTTCTTAGAATTGAATTATATTGCGTCAATATTTTATTCATTAATTTGAAATGAAATTTTAGATTTGTTAACTTATTAACAGTACATGAATTATTTTAAGCAAACCGTTTTAGGTTTAATCATTTTATCATCGGGCAGTAGTTATGCGCAAAATGGCAACGATAAAAAAATTATGGATGCCATGGTTAAGGGAGATTACAAAGCTGCCGTAACTCAATTAGAAAAAGCCGATGCAAAAGATGGAAACAATGCAAATGTTTTAAAAATGCTTGGTTATTCTTATTACCAAAACGGAGATTACGAAAATTCTATTACTACCTACAGCCGTTTGATTGTTTTAAAACCTGCTGAAATTTCTGCATATTATTATCGCGGAAAGGCAAGGTTAAATGTAGCTAATGATCCTAAACAATCTTTAAATGCATTGAGAGATAATTTTTATACTGCTGCGATTAAAGATTTTACTAAAGCAAGCGAATTGAGTGGTGAAGAAGATACGCAAATGCTTCAAAACAGAGGTTTGGCTTACAAAGATTATGCTATATTCAGATCATTTAAATCAAAAAAAGCAGTAGAAAAAGCTGCTTGTGTTGCATTGTTTAATAATTCAATTGCAGATTTTCAGAAAGTATTAACCCTACAGCCACTTAGGAAAGATATTTTAGACTGGATTGCTTACGACAAAGCACAAATTGCTAGTTTAAAATGAACTAAACCAGTTGTTAAGAAAAAGGCCTGAATGTAAAATTCAAGCCTTTTTTATTTAAACCTACCGCTTACCTGGTATCTTTTAGGATTAAGTAATTTAATTTTTTGATACTTTGTAATCTGATATAAACTATCCGGATAATAAGTTAACGTATCGCCCGATGTGTATAGAATGTTCTTATTTGAAATGATGATCTGAATTTTTTTTACCTGTTGGTTTTGCTTTTCAATTAAAACATCTTCTACAGGAATTTTTTTACTTGCTGAGGTATAATGTTCTGAATTTGGAGTCTTATTAACAGCAAAACTTCCTCGCCATGATGATTTATTGATATCAGCATTGCTAAAGATTGCCAATTCTTTATCCCAATCTTTTACGTTTATTGTTTTAGATTCAGTAGTATTGTTAATCAAAACCTGCTTTACAATCTGAGGATTAGTTCTATTAAGTCTCGATACTTCTTTTGTAAAATAACCCTTGATATCAAAATAAAGCAAATCAGTATTTGCTTTCGGTTCTTCTTGCTGATTACAAGAGATTAAACCGAAGGCAAATACAAATAAAGATAACTTTTTATACATTATATAAGAACATTACCTGTCATGGTTTCAGGTATTGATAAACCAAGAATTTTCAAAATTGTAGGTGCAACATCACCAAGTTTTCCATTAGCTAAGCTTTTATAATCGTCATCAATTAATATGCAAGGAACCAGATTGGTTGTATGTGCCGTATTTGGCGAGCCATCCTTATTAACCATAAATTCAGAGTTACCATGATCGGCTAAAAGAATAAATGAATAGCCATTTTCTAAACCTTTTTTAACTACAGTCTCAGCACATTTATCAGCCGTTTCTACCGCTTTAATTACTGCCTGGAAAACACCTGTATGTCCAACCATATCAGGATTGGCAAAGTTTAAGCATATAAAATCGGCCCAACCGGTTTCCATTTCTTTGGTAATTGCATCTGTTATTCCTGCTGCACTCATTTCAGGTTGTAAATCGTAAGTAGCAACTTTTGGAGAAGGGATTAAAATCCGTTTCTCATTTGCAAATTCACTTTCTCTTCCACCGGAAAAGAAAAAGGTAACATGTGGATATTTTTCAGTTTCTGCTATTCGGATTTGGTTTTTGCCATTTTCTGCCAAAACCTCGCCTAAAGTTTGAGTTAAATCATCTTTAGTAAAAACAACGTTTACATTTTCAAAACTCTCATCATACGTAGTCATAGTAACGTAGTACAATGGCAAATTGTGCATTTGTTGTTCCGGAAAATCTTTTTGCGTTAAGGCTGTTGTAATTTCTCTTCCTCTATCCGTGCGGAAATTGAAACAAATAACAACGTCATCATTTTGAATAGTAGCAACAGGTTCACCGTTTTCTTGCGTTAAAACAATTGGATTAATAAATTCATCAGTAACACCTTCATCATAAGATTTTTTAATGGAAGCTAAAGCGTTATTACTTTTTTCGCCTATGCCATTAACCATAACATCATATGCTTTTTTAACACGTTCCCAGCGGTTATCTCTATCCATTGCATAATACCTACCAATCATGGTAGCTAATTTAGCATCTGAACCCTGAATGTGATTTTGCAAATCTGAAATAAAACCTAAGCCCGAATTTGGATCAGTATCACGACCATCTAAAAATGCATGTATATATGTATTGGGTACGTTTGCTTCATTAGCCGCATCACATAATGCTTTTAAATGCTCTATGTGTGCATGTACACCACCATTCGAAACTAAACCGATATAATGTACCGCTTTATTATTTTTCTTCGCATAATCAAAAGCAGCTAATAATGTTGGGTTTTTATGCAATTCTCTATCAGAAATAGATTTATTTATTCTGCCCAATTCTTGATAAACAACTCTGCCAGCGCCTAAATTCATGTGTCCAACTTCCGAGTTTCCCATTTGCCCGGCTGGTAAACCAACTGCTTCACCCGAAGCTTCTAAAGTAGAGTTAGGATATTTTTGAAGTAATGAATCGAAAAATGGGGTGTTTGCTGCGTAAGCTGCATCAGAATTATCATGTTTTCCATAGCCCCAACCATCAAGAATTATAAGGGCGACTTTTTTATTTCTCATTATTATTTAATCAATTTTTTTGTATGAACCCAAAATGTACTAACTAGCGATTTGGGTTAAGTTAATTTTTGTGCTTAAAAATATAAATCAAAATTAAAACATTTTCACAATTGCTATGTTTTAAATATTCTTAATGTAGCAAATATAGCTTTATTGGAACTGATATAAATCAACAAAACCATTTTTTGATATGCTAATGGCATAATTTTAGCTATAGGGTCGTTATATAATGCTGAAATGATCCGAAGCCTGTTTTTATTCTTTATAGCTATAGCGCCAATATACCGTTCGTCAGCCTTTCAGGCTGATATTATCGACGATTTGTCTGCGTATTTCAAAGCAGGAAATTCTAAAGAAATTGCTAAAAACTTTGCTCCAACCATAGAACTGATCATAATAGATGAAGAAGATGTCTATTCTAAAGCACAGGGTGAACAAATTTTGAAAGATTTTTTTAGTAAAAATCAACCTACAAAAACAAGTATTTTTCATAGGATTAGTAACAGTCAGAGTTACAGGTTCGGCGTAATTTTAGTAAGTACGACTAAGGAAACTTATCGGGTTTCTATCACCATGAAAAAGTTTAACACTGCCTTTTTAATCACCGAACTCAGAATAGAACCTGCTAAAGATTAATTAATTTCTTTATCTGAGTCTTACAATCGCCTTCTTACAAATAATTGTTACTTTTGCGGCTTAAATAACCAAATTTTGGATAAGCAACTTATAGCTCAATTTATAAAAAATGCACTCGCTGAAGATGTTGGCGATGGCGACCATACCTCATTAGCTACAATACCGGCAGGAACACAAGGCAAAGCTAAACTTATAATAAAAGAAGATGGAATTTTAGCCGGTGTTGAATTGGCTTTAGAAATTTTTTCTGAAGTAGATCAATCTTTAATGGTTGATGTTTTAATTAACGATGGCCAAGAAGTTAAATTTGGAGACATTGCATTAACCGTTTCTGGAAGTACGCATTCCATTCTTATTGCCGAACGTTTGGTGCTAAATTGTATGCAAAGGATGAGTGGCATTGCCACCAAGACAAACAGAATTGTGGCGTTTCTTAAAAATACAAAAACTAAACTTTTAGATACCCGTAAAACCACCCCTGGGTTACGTTATTTAGAGAAATGGGCGGTGCGTATTGGTGGCGGTGTAAACCATAGAATTGGTTTGTACGATATGATTTTGATAAAAGATAATCATGTTGATTACGCTGGAGGCATCAGTAACGCTATACATGCAGCAAAAAAATATTTGCTTGATAACAAAAAAACATTGCAAATAGAAATTGAGGTTAGGAATATTGAAGAGCTGAATCAGGTAATTGATGCAGGTGGAGCAGATAGAATAATGCTTGATAACTTTAATTATGCTGATTTAACTACCGCAGTAAAATTGATAGACGGACGTTTTATTACAGAAGCATCAGGAGGAATTACAGAAGATAATGTTGCTGAATATGCTGCATGTGGAGTAGATTATATATCTATGGGTGCACTTACTCACTCGGTGAAAAGCCTTGATATGAGTTTAAAAGCATATTAATCTGTGATTTCATATATAAAGGAAAACTTATTTTTTGTATCATTGTAGGCTATGGTTACGGTTTATTCTCTCTCGGCCTTATTAATTGCTTACCTCTTTGGGTCAATTCCAACAGCGGTATGGTTAGGACAGGCATTTTACGGTGTTGATGTTAGAGAATACGGCAGTGGCAATGCAGGTGCTACTAATACATTTCGTGTTTTAGGTAAAAAGGCAGGCATAGCTGTAATGGTTATTGATATTGCTAAAGGCTATACGGCAACCAATCTTGCTTACTTAATTGGCATGTCTGTTACCGGACCGCAAAATTCAGCTCAATTTGTAAATTATCAATTAGCACTCGGCGTTACTGCAGTTTTGGGGCATTTGTTCCCGATTTTTGCAGGTTTTAGAGGTGGTAAAGGTGTTGCAACACTTTTTGGAATGATTTTAGCAGTTCACTTCGAAGCATCTATGCTTTGCGTTCTGGTTTTTGTGGTGATATTGCTTTTAACAAAATACGTTTCCCTGAGTTCAATCTGTGCCGGTTTTACATTTCCGCTTAGTATTGTATTTCTTTTTCAGGTATCGATAAAATCTGAAGTGCTTTATGGCATGGTAGTTTGCGTTTTGATTTTGGTAACACATCAAAAAAATCTCGAAAGATTGCTGAAAGGCAAAGAATCTAAAGTGTATTTGTTTAAGAAGAAGGCTAATTAAACTAACAAACACATTTATGAAACAAATTGTATGCTTTCCTGTTACAGGATACAGCTTATGATTTTGTTCATAATCACTTATCATTAACTTATGAAAAAATTATTTTTATCGGCTACTGTTGCCGCTATGCTTTTGTTAAACGCTTGTTCAACGGTACCATTAACGGGTAGAAGCAGGTTGGATTTGGTAAGTAACGACCAGGTTTTACCCATGGCTTTCCAAGCCTATGGCGAATTTTTAACAGAAAATAAAGCTACCGTATTACCAGCCTCAAGCGCTCAATCTTTAAAGGTTAAAACAATTGGTAGTAGATTAATTACTGCAGTTCAAACTTATATGAATAATAATAACTACGGTAATTTAATAAAGGATTACAAATGGGAAGTTAACGTGGTACAAAATAATGAGAAAAATGCATGGTGCATGCCAGGTGGAAAAATTGTTGTTTACACAGGAATTTTGCCTGTTACACAAGACGATGCTGGTTTGGCAACGGTAATGGGTCATGAAATTGCACATGCGATAGCAGGACACTCCGCAGAGCGTATGTCACAAGAAATGGTTTCGCAAGGTATTGCTACTGCTGGTGGCGTTGCGCTTTCAAAAAATCCAAGAGCACAATCTACTTTTAATACACTTTATGGTGTGGGTGCCCCAATTGCAATGCTAAAATATTCTCGTAATCAAGAATTAGAAGCTGATAGATTAGGTTTAATTTTTATGGCTATGGCGGGTTACAATCCACAAGCTTCAACAAGTTTTTGGCAAAGAATGTCTGCTTCATCAGCTGGCGCCCAAAAACCCGCAGAGTTTTTAAGTACACACCCTAGTGATGCTACACGAATCGCTCAAATACAAAAATATTTACCAGAAGCTCAACAATACTATAAAAAATAGGCAGAAGCTCAAAAAGTTTAAAGACGGAAGGTTTGCATAACGCGAACCTTCCGTTTTTTTTAAAGGGATATTTTGTTTAGATATATCTTTTGTGGTATTAAATGATAAAGGAAATAAGAAGCTAACCTAGTACCTGTAAAATGGCGCTTGCTTTTAATAAGCATTCTTCGTATTCCGCTTCAACTTCGCTTTGATAAGTAATTGCACCACCAACCTGAAAGGATAAGTATTTGTTTTCTGAGTTATATAAAATGCTGCGGATGATTACGTTGAAATCAAAATCACCATTCGGATTTATGCAGCCAAATGACCCCGAGTAAATGCCTCTTTTAGTTTCTTCAAATTCCTCAATCAGTTTCATTGCCTTAACTTTTGGTGCACCAGTCATCGAACCCATAGGGAAAGCATTTTTTATCGCATCAATAAAATGAACTTCAGGATTTAACTCGCAACTAATGGTTGATATCATTTGGTGAACTTGTGGAAAGGTGTAAATGCCGAAAAGTTCATCTACTGTAACTGAGCCCTTTACTGCGGATTTCGTTAAATCATGACGTACCAAATCAACAATCATAACATTTTCGGCTTGCTCTTTAATGCTGTTTTTTAAGGTGATTTTTATAATTTCATCTTTTGCTTTGTCAGAACTTCGCTTTGCAGTTCCCTTAATGGGTTGAGAAATTAAATGATTACCACGCTTACATAGAAAGCGCTCTGGTGTTGCCGATAAAATATATTTATTGTAAAGTTTAAAATAGCCTGAAAACGGAGTAGGTGAGAGGTTGTTAAGCGCTTCGTAAGTTTGGACCGGTGCAATTTCGGCATGTTCAGCAAAAAATTCTTGACAAAAATTTATTTCATAAATATCACCTCTAATGATATGTTCTTTAAGCGCATTTATTTTATTGAGGTATTCCGATTTACTAATTTTCGATTTAATATTTACCTTCTGAATTGCTTTATCATTAACAATAAATTCATTGATTTTATTTAAAGCTGATTCATCTCCAATCAAAATTTCAGCTATTCCATCTTTGCAAACCAACAGGTATTCAGGAACAAAAAAATATAAATCGGGAAAATTGAGATGGTCAGGATTTTCTGATGCTAAATCTTCAATTTCGTTTTTTAAATCATAGCCGAAAAAGCCAAAAATCCATTGCTTATTTTCTTCGAAAAAGGTTTTCAATTTTTCGAATGCATTCCCTGTCTCTGATTTTAATTCAGCTTGACTTCCAGCTGCTATAATAAAATCATAGGCTGAATAATCATCTTTGTAATGATTGGAATCTAGGAAGCAACATACATCAAATTGGTTTGCCCAATGCAACGCTTTATGCTTAAAATCTGGAATGTTTTGTGTTGTTTTCAAACTTTAGCAAAGTTAAAATTAATCCTAACCTCCAACAAAAAAAGCAACCTGCTAAAGGTTGCTTTTGAAAGTATTTTCAATAAAAATTTTAGTTTAATATTAATGTCTGTGCTCTATCTGGTCCTACAGAAAGGTATTTTATCGGCACTTCTAATTCTTTTTCTAAAAATTCGATGTATGCAGTAAGTTTAGCAGGAATTTCATCAACCTTAGTGATTTTAGTAACATCAGTTTCCCAGCCATCAATTGCTTTTAAAACTGGCTTAGGCTCAATTGAAATAATATCATATGGCATGTAATCGATTGTTTCGCCATTATATTCGTAATGTGTACAAGCATAAATAGTGTCAAAGCCATCTAAAACATCTGCTTTCATCATAATTAATTCGGTTACTCCGTTTAACATAATGGCATATTTTAATGCTGGTAAATCTATCCATCCGCAACGGCGAGCACGACCAGTTGTTGCACCAAATTCGTGACCAATCTGACGAAGATTTTCACCAACTTCATTATCTAATTCGGTTGGAAAAGGGCCACCACCAACACGAGTACAATATGCTTTGAAAATGCCGTAAACAGCACCAACTTTGTTTGGCGCAATACCTAAACCGGTGCAAGCACCAGCTGTGGTTGTATTACTAGAGGTTACAAATGGATACGATCCAAAATCCACATCCAATAATGTTCCTTGTGCACCTTCAGCTAGAACAGCTTTTCCTTCTTTTAAATAGCCATTAACGAAATGTTCGCTATCAACGTGTGGAATTGTTTTTAAGAATTCAATGGCTTCAAAAAACGAAGCTTCTTTTTCTCCTAATTCATATTCAAAACCTTCATAATGAGAAAGGATTTCGGTATGCTTTTCAACTAATTTTTGATAACGCTCTTTAAAATCAGGCAAGGTAGTATCGCCAACACGCAAACCATTACGTCCGGTTTTATCCATATATGTTGGGCCAATTCCTTTTAAAGTAGAACCAATTTTATTTTTACCCATTCTAGCTTCGTTTGCTGCATCCAATAATTGGTGCGTAGGCAAAATTAAGTGTGCTTTACGGGCAATTACCAATTTACCATCAGCTACTGGGTCGTGACCTGCTTTTTTAAGGTTATCTAACTCTCTTTTTAAAATAATCGGATCGATAACTACACCATTACCAATAAGGTTCATGGTTTTTTCGTTAAAGATTCCTGAAGGGATAGTATTTAGAACGAATTTTTTGCCATCGAATTCTAGCGTGTGTCCTGCGTTAGGGCCACCTTGAAAACGGGCAATAAGATCATATTTCGGACTAAGAACATCAACGATTTTTCCCTTTCCTTCGTCGCCCCATTGCAGGCCGAGAAGTACATCTACTTGCGTCATTATTTAAAAATTAAGCTGGTTTTATTTTTTGTGGATTGATTTAATTTGCTTCAAGTTTTGCCGCTGTAGCAGCATTTTCACTCACTTTTCTGGCCATACTGCAATCAGAGCAAAAGCCATAAAGATTTAAAGAATGGTGTTTAACATCGAATTTCAATAAGTCGCCAACCATGGTTTGAATCTGATGAATTCGTGGATCGCAAAACTCTACAACTTTACCGCACTCAATGCAAATTACATGGTCGTGCTGGCGGTAGCCATAAGATTTTTCAAACTGAGCCATGTTTTTACCAAACTGATGTTTAGTAACCAAATCGCAGGAAACCAAAAGCTCTAAAGTATTGTAAACCGTAGCGCGACTAACACGGTACTTTTGGTTTTTCATGTGGATGTAGAGGGTTTCAACATCGAAATGATCGTTTCTGGAATATATTTCTTCCAATATTGCGAAACGCTCCGGTGTTTTACGCAGATTTTTGTTCTCTAAATAAGCTTCAAAAATCTTGCGAACCAGCTCATTTGTTTTTTGTTCAGACATAGTTTTTAAACTCCGTTCAAAGGTATATAAATTGTTTGATTTTCAACTGTAAGTTTGTTGAAATGTTGTAATAAGTCAAGGGGTTGACGGTTATCAGTTATCGGTTGCCAGTTGTCAGTTGTCAGTTTCCAGTTGCCAGTTGCCAGTTTTCTGTTGCCGGTTAACAGTTATGGGTTGCTAGTTACCAACTATGAGTTTTTTTAGCCCTTTATTGGTTACCGTTATGGTTTGACAAAAACACTTAGCTTAAAGATTTATCAAATTAAACCTTTCAACATAATAACATCTAAATCCATCGTCCATCGTCCATCGTCCATCGTTCATCATCCCTTATCCATTTTCCATCATTCCTACGCGTCAAATCTAGTTACACCAGTAACACCTTTAACTTTTAATAAATTTTTAATCAAATTTTCAAGATGCTCGGTATCGTTAACAAATATCATAATCGAACCATCAAAAATTCCTTCATTCGTATCAACCGTAATAGAGCGCATATTCACTTTAAAATCAGTTGAAATAACTCGTGTAATATTATTAATTAAGCCAACATCATCAATACCAACAATGCGTAAACCAGTTAAAAATGTTAGTTCCTGTTGCTTATTCCATTTTGCTTTTACAATGCGATAACCATAATTAGACATCAGTTGGGTTGCATTAGGGCAATTGGTACGATGAATTTTTATGCCTTCGCTTACGGTTACAAAGCCAAAAACATCATCGCCTGGAATAGGGTTACAACAAGCAGCAAGGGTATAATCAATCTTTTGTAAGTCTTCACCGATAAGTAAAATATCATTTTCTGCACCCTTCATTTTCGTTTTAACCATATCTTCGGTTAAATTTTCAGGGCGTTCTGGTCCGCGTGTTTCTACTTCTTTCTCACTCGATAAATATTCCTTAATATCTTTAAGTTCGATTTTACCTAAAGCAACATTTACAAATAACTCTTGTGTAGATGGTAGCTTAAAGAAATAGCTTATTTTTTGTAAATTATCAGTATTGTAGGTAATTTTTAACGATTTTAATTTGCGTTCTAATATCTCTTTTCCGGTTTCTGCTATTTTTCTTTTTTCTTCTTTTAATGATGATTTAATTTTTGATTTAGCTTTCGCAGTAACCACAACATTAAGCCAGTCTTCTTTTGGTGTTTGCTTGCTAGAAGTAATAATTTCTACCTGATCTCCATTTTGTAATTTATATGAAATTGGAACCAGCTTATGATTTACTTTGGCTCCAATACACGTAGCACCGACGCCTGTATGAATTTCAAATGCAAAATCGAGTGCAGTTGCACCTAATGGTAGCTGAATTAAGGCACCTTTTGGCGTGAAAATAAAAATCTCATCAGAGAAAAGATTCATTTTAAAATCATCCAAAAAGTCTAAAGCATTAGCTTCTGGATTATTCAGCATTTCTCTCACTTTCTGAATCCATTGATCTAAACCGTTATCATTGCTTGATTCTTTATATTTCCAATGCGCTGCAAAACCTTTTTCGGCAATTTCATTCATTCTTTGAGTACGAATTTGTACTTCAACCCATTGACCACGAGGCCCCATAACCGTTGTATGGAGCGACTCATAACCATTTCCTTTTGGAGAAGAAACCCAATCTCGTAACCTATCCGGATTTGGCCGATATAAATCTGTAACTATCGAATAAGCTTTCCAGCAATCTGCCTTTTCGTTTTCGTAAGCGCTATCTAAAATTATCCTAATGGCAAAAAGATCATATACCTCTTCAAAAGGAATATTTTTCTTTTTCATCTTGTTCCAAATGGAGTGTATGGATTTTGGCCGGCCATAAACATCCGCTTCCAAACCTTGCTCATGCACAATTTCATCAATTGGTTCTACAAACTTTTTGATGAACATGTTTCGTTCGGTCTTCTTTTCGTTTAATTTTTTTGCTATGAATTTATATGTTTCAGGCTCTAGATATTTCATTGAAAGATCTTCCAGTTCTGATTTTATTGCGTACAAACCAAGACGGTGTGCAAGCGGTGCATATAAATAAATGGTTTCAGAGGCAATTTTAAGCTGTTTATGTCGAGGCATAAAATCCATTGTACGCATGTTATGCAATCTATCTGCAAGCTTAATTAAAATTACTCTTACATCATCCGCCAGGGTAAGTAGCATTTTCCTAAAATTCTCTGCCTGCAGCGAACTGTTGGTATCGAATACACCTGAAATTTTGGTTAAACCATCAATAATTTTGGCGGTTTTTTTACCAAATTCGCGTTCGATATCCTCTAAGGTAATGTCTGTATCCTCAACAACGTCATGCAAAAGGGCGCAAACAATAGAAGTTGTACCCAAACCTATTTCTTCTGCGGCAATTTGAGCTACGGCAATCGGATGGTAAATGTATGGCTCGCCAGATTTTCGGCGCATATCTTTGTGGCTATCCAAAGCCATATCAAATGCTTTCCTAATTTCCTTCTTATCACCTTTTTGTAAAGTAGATTTGCTTGCCCGCAACAATGCCCTATATCTTTTAAGTATTTCTTGTTTTTCTGCTTCTAAATCAATTACTAACTCTATTTTCATTTGTATTTTTTGCGTAAAAAATTGCGTCTTATTATCTAATAAAACTTATATTAGTTGTGTTAAACTTCTAATATATGAAATAACACCTAACTTTGTAAAGTATAAATTTATGAATTTTAAAGGGCTATTTTTTCTGTTAATTGTAATGATTTTCGGCATTTCGCTGCAAGCCCAGGAATATACTGCCCCTGTTTTTCCAAAATTGGGTAAAGCAGATACAATCAAAGTTGGCTCTACAAATGATAATGGTGTAATGATTCCATGGATGCAACTGAATGAAGTTTCTATTTTCGCTGCAAGGAAATGGAAATCGCCAGCAGAACAAGCCGCCTATAATCGGTTGCGATACAATGTTTTAAAAGTTATGCCTTATGCGCTTTTTGCTAAACGTAGGTACGAACAATTAGAACGCGATTTATTAACGGCTCCGGAAAAGAAGCAACAGAAAGCATTAGTCAAGCAATGCGACAATGAAATAAAAGATATGTTTAATCGGGAGATTAAAGATTTGACCATAACTCAGGGTCAGATTTTGACTAAACTGATTGATAGAGAAGTTGGACGAACAACCTATGATATTGTTAAACAAACTAAAGGTGGTTTTGCCGCTTTTTCTTATCAAATTGTTGCTCGCGTTGTTGGTCATAATTTAAAAAGTACGTACAATAAGGATGAAGACCGCGATATCGAATCCATTATCAGAACTTCGGGTTTTTACCAATAACCATAAATGATGAAGGAAAATATTCCGAATATATATTCATTTAAAGTGAAAAAGATTAATGGTGAAGATCAACTCTTATCCGCTTACAGAAATAAGGTAATTTTGATTGTTAATACCGCATCTGAATGTGGTTTTACGCCACAGCTACGTGAATTGCAGCAATTAAAAGATGAAATTAATCATCCCGATTTTGAAATTCTTGGCTTCCCAACAAATGATTTTGGTAAACAGGAACCACTAAACGGTAATGATTTAACTTCCTTTTGTGAGATAAATCATGGAGTTAAATTTCCTGTATTTGATAAGATTATGGTTAGAGGTGCTCATGCACATCCTCTTTATCAATTTTTGAGCGATAAGAAATTAAATACCAAAATCAGCTCCGTTCCGAGGTGGAATTTTCATAAATACTTGATTAACAGAAAAGGCGAAGTAGAAGATTACTTCTTTCCGTTTACTAAGCCATTAAGTTCAAAATTAAAGAAAAAGGTACTCCGCCTTTTAGAAGTAAACACTACCAAATAAATTAATGAAATTAGATATTTTAGTTATAGCCGTTCATCCTGATGATGCAGAGCTTTGTTGCTCAGGAACCATTTTAAAACACATTGCTTTAGGTAAAAAAGTTGGTATTGTAGATTTAACAAGAGGTGAATTAGGAACCAGAGGTACGGCAGAAACCAGAGACGAAGAAGCTGCCGACTCTGCCAGAATATTAGGTTTGCATGCCCGGGAGAATTTGAGGTTCAGAGATGGTTTTTTTCAAAATGATGAGCAGCATAGGTTAGAAGTAATTAAAGTAATTAGAAAATATCAGCCAGAAATTATATTAAGTAATGCTTTAGAAGATCGCCATCCCGACCATGGGAGGGCAGGAGATTTAGTTTATGATTCCGTTTTCTTATCAGGCTTACCAAAAATAGAAACTGAAGTTGATGGACAAAATCAAAGCGCTCATCGCCCACGATTGTTATTGCAATACATTCAAGACAGGTACATAAAACCAGATGTAATAGTAGATATTACGGAACACATGGATGTTAAAATTAAATCTATCCAAGCATTTAAAACTCAATTTTATAATCCTGATGTAGAAGGGTTAGACACGTATATTTCCTCTCCCGAATTTTTTGAAAGCATGATTGGTCGCTCCAGAGAATTTGGCAAAAGCATTGGTGCAACTTTCGGTGAAGGTTTTACTTCAAGGAAGCTCTTAGGTGTTGACAATTTGTTCAATTTGAGGTAATTTCTAATCACGTAAGGCAGTATTATGAACGTAAAATTTTTATTATTAGTCGGCTTAGGTTGTGAAATATGTTTACCACCTGAGACACCTTAGTCAGTCAGTTTAACTCTTATTTCTTAGGTGTCTTAGGTGGTGAAACAAAGTAGTACGTTTTACCATTTAAGACCCATAGCCATTCAGTTTTTGTTCGTATTTCTTAAGCGGTTAAAAAGCAATATGTTTTACCACCTAAGACACCTTAGCCAGTCAGCTTAACTCTTGTTTCTTAGGTGTCTCAGGTGGTTACAAAAAGTAATATCATTTACTGTCAAATTAACCTTAACCAGTAAATTCCACTTCATATTTCCTTTGGTGTTGAACATCCTCAACAAAATCACC
Organism: Pedobacter jejuensis; assembly: GCF_003725795.1. Taxonomy (GTDB): domain Bacteria; phylum Bacteroidota; class Bacteroidia; order Sphingobacteriales; family Sphingobacteriaceae; genus Pedobacter; species Pedobacter jejuensis. The sequence continues at coordinate 46,842 of NZ_RBEE01000011.1, forward strand.
ACTCGTTTGTTATTCTAAAAACGAATAATAATGGCGAACATATTCACATCTTTAAAGGGTGCTTATAATCTATTTAAGCATTTAGATTTTGATAAGCTTGAAGCATTATCTAAAAAAGTTGATATTCCCAAAATGGTAGAAACCATATCAAACCTGGATGAAAAACAATTGTCGGGTATGATGAAGCTGGCAGGTGGCAATAGAAAAGAACAAGAATTGCCTCCAATCGAAGGGGATTTTTATCATCTTGGGGATGAAGCTTTGAAAGACGAAGAACGGGCATTACAACTAAAAGTTCGGGCTTTTTTAGAGAAGGAAGTAAAACCTATTGTTAATGATTATTGGAACAAAGCAGAATTCCCATTCGAAATAATCCCAAAATTAGCCAAATTAAATATTTGTGGTTTAACATACAAAGGCTACGGTTGTCCGGGTAAATCCAATTTAATGGAAGGTATTTTAGCTATGGAAATGGCTAGGATAGACACCTCAATTTCTACATTTTTTGGTGTTCAAAGTGGTTTAGCCATGGGCTCAATTTATCTCTGTGGTTCTGAAGAGCAAAAGCAACAATGGTTGCCATTAATGCAGCAGTTTAAAATTATTGGCGCATTTGGATTAACCGAGCCTGAAGTAGGTTCTGCTGCGGCTGGCGGATTAACCACTACATGTAAAAATGTTGATGGTAAGTGGATTCTGAACGGTCAGAAAAAGTGGATTGGTAATGCCACTTTTGCCGACATTTTAATTATCTGGGCTAGAGATGTAGATGACAATGAAGTTAAAGGCTTTATTGTTAAGAAAGATAATCCTGGTTTTTCCGTAGGAAAAATGAAAGATAAAATGGCGCTCCGTATTGTTCAGAATGGTGTTATCACACTAACCAATTGCGAAGTTTTTGAAGTTGATAGATTGCAAAATGCCAACAGTTTTAAAGATACTGCAAAAGTTTTAAGAATGACAAGGGCAGGTGTGGCTTGGCAGGCCGTTGGCTGTGCTCGTGGTGCTTATGAAAATGCTTTGGAATATACCAGAACCAGAAAACAGTTCGGTAAACCAATCGCATCTTTCCAATTAATTCAAAATCATTTGGTAGAAATGTTATCGAATTTAACAGCCATGCAAACTTTATGTTTTCGATTATCGCAATTGCAAGACCAAGGTTTGCTGAAAGATGAACATGCATCGCTAGCAAAAGTGTTCTGTTCGTTAAGAACTAGAGATGTGGTGAGCAAAGCCAGAGAAGTTATGGGTGGGAATGGAATATTGCTCGAATATAACGTAGCCCGTTTTGTTGCAGATGCAGAAGCAATTTATTCTTACGAAGGAACAAAAGAAATAAACACATTAATTGTAGGAAGAGCTATAACGGGGTTTTCGGCCTTTGTATAGCAAAATTGATTAAGTTGAATATTAAGATTCATTAGTATTTTTTGATTCTTGAAAATCAGATTTCTGTGCCTTTCGGTTGCTTTAGCCCTGCTTTTCGCTGTAGCCCCGATGAAAAATCGGGGGCTGCCGCTGCAATCCGGTTTAGATTTGGAAAGCCTGCTCCGAGCAAAGTTCTATAAACTTAAATTTGATATAAGAAGAAGATGCGTAGCAACTATGCCAATTGTAAAATTGATAAAATCTTCGACTTTGGGTGAATTAATATTTATTTAAATGGCTCTTTATTAAATGCTACCTGGCTCATTGCGCTTTTTTCATATAGAGCAATACAAGATTTGTTAAACGATTCCTCAAAATTTACATTCCCAGGGTGTAAAACTTTCGGGACATTGTTGCCTTCTAAAAAGTAATAAACTTTGGTGTTTCCATATTTGGTGTGCGGCATTAAATTGCCGTAGTCTTCCAGTTCCTTCCAAACTGTATCCTTTACGGTAACCACATAAATCCGTTGTACTGGACCTGTATTATTGGCATTTCTATATTTTGCTACCTCTTTAAAACCGGCTTTCATATCATCAACACCAGGTTGATTTAGCGTATCTCTAACCATGAAGTAAACCAAGATTAATACACCTGCGGTAATAAAATATATTAGAAATTTTCTGTTCATGCTTACAATTGAAGCAATATTTTTTCCATAACGGTCAAGCCTTCGTCAATATGTTTTTGTTCGATACAAAGTGCCGGACGAAAGCGAATGGTTTGGCTACCACAACCTAAAAACATTACGTTGTGCTCCAGTCCTTTAGCTATGAAGGCATTTCTCATTTCTTTGTTAGGGAAATCAAAAGAACACAATAAACCGCGACCCCTAACATTGCTCATTTTGTCGAACTTACTGGCAAAACTTTTTAAATGCTCCTGAAGATAGTTTCCAACTTTGGTAGCATTATCACATAGGTTATCTTCCTCAATAATTTGTAAAATTTGGGTAGAACGAACCATATCAACTAAGTTTCCGCCCCAGGTTGAGTTTATCCGGCTAGGGATTTTGAATACGTTAGTTTCAACCTCATCTACTTTATGGCCTACTAAAATACCACAAACCTGCATCTTTTTTCCAAAGGCAACTATGTCTGGTCTGGCTTTTTCGCTAAAATGTTGGTGACACCAAAATTTTCCTGTTAAGCCAACACCTGTTTGTACCTCATCGTAAATTAAAAAAGCTTCATTTTCATCAGCAATTTCTTTTAATTGAATTAAAAACTCTTCGCGTAAGTGATTATCACCACCTTCTGATTGAATAGGTTCGATAATAATTGCACAAATATCATCCTTAAAATCAGCGAAGGCCTGCTTTACCTGTGCAATTGATAAATCTTCTGAATGAATAGCTTTATCCAGATTCTCGCCTTGTAACGGGAACTTAACTTCGGGAGTACTTACCCTAGGCCAATCAAATTTTGCATACCATTTTGTTTTATCGGGTAATGTATTGGTTAAACTTAAAGTGTAACCTGTTCTGCCATGAAATGCCTTTTCAAAATGCAAAACTTTAAAACCTTTCTCTTCTTTATAGCCCTTAGCAAAGTTTTTTTGTACTTTCCAATCCATTGCTACTTTAATTGCATTTTCTACAGCTAAGGCACCACCTGCGATGAAAAAGGCGTGGGGTAAATATTCAGGAATTCCCGTTTGGGCAAAAGTTTCTACAAATTGGGCATATTGTTGTGTATAAACATCAGAATTTGATGGATTTGCCATTGCGGCAAGCAGTAAATTCTTTTTAAAAGCCTCATCATTAACCATTTTCGGGTGGTTGTATCCCAGAGGAACAGAGGCAAAACAAGTAAAAAAATCGAGTAAAGTTCTATTGTATTTAGAATCGTAAATATAAGCACCATTACTTCTCTCCATATCATAAGTAAGATCAAAGCCATCTGCTAAAATATGTTTGTTTAAAGTTTCGTTAACTTGATTTGCTGGTACTGTTAATTGATACATAAATTTGTGTATTGGTATAATCCAAATTTACAAAAATGTGGCTGAATACCAATTTTAGAGGCTTTTTGAACTGATTAGCAAAAAATAGGTTTAAACAGTTTAAAGTATGATTATAGACAAAAAGCTTAATTAGACTGCACAGATGTGGAAAACTTTTTGAGGGAATAACAAGCCGATAATAAGGAATTTTGGATTTATATGATTTAAAATTTGTCTTTCATTCCGAATATCCCAAGCAATCCACCAGTGTGAATTGCCAAGATTTTATCATCAGATTTAATGACTTTTTTTAGCTGTAAATCAGTTATTGCATAAAACATTTTTGCCGTATAAACAGGGTCTATCAATAAACCAGTATTTGCGGTAAAGTCCTTAATAAATTTAAAAAGCTCGGGGGTAGTTTTCGCATAACCACCAAAATGATAGTCGGTATGAAGAACAAGATTTTCAATTTTTGGGATATATTTTGATATTTCTTCTTTTATAAAAATACCATTCTTTAAAACCGGTACAACGTGAAGTTTTGTCTTAAGGTTGTTTTTTACAATGCCATCAAGTAAGCCAGCAGCTGTTGTTCCAGTTCCGGCGGCACAAAAAATATGATCATAAACATCGTTAAGCTCATCAATAATTTCTGAGCAGCCTATTACAGCTTCTGTACTGGCACCGCCTTCATCAATGAAATAGGCACTTACATCAGATTTAAAATATTTCTCGAATAGGGCAGGTTTATCTTTATATGATTCCCTATCGGTAAAAATAAGGTACATGCCGAATAGCTCGCAAAGTAAAAGCATTTCATTCTTCACTTTTTCTCCCCTAACAAATGCAGTAGATTTTAATCCCGACCGAGATGCCGCTGCGGCCGTAGCAACAAGGTGATTTGAATATGTGCCACCAAAGGTTACTAAATGATTTTTATTTTCGGCTTCTGCTTTAGCTAAGATGTATTTTAGTTTACGCCATTTATTTCCAGAAATATATGGGTCTATTAAATCATCACGTTTAACAAATAATTTGTTAAAAGCAGCTAATTTTAGCTTTTCTACCGGACTGTATAGTTTTTCAAACACGTGTAAAAATAAAAAACACTTGCTATTTGCAAGTGTTTTTCTGTTCTTTTTGAGTAAGGCGTTACTTAAAATATATCTTTCTTACCAAATAGGGAAAGAAATTAAGAACAATTTTAACATTTTGAGTAAAATTTTTCATAGAAATAATCATTAGGTAGTATGTGTTGTGCAAAAAATAAGCCAATATTATAAAAAGTTGCAAATTTTATCATTCGTTAACACAAAATTAATATCGATACAGCTCATTTTATTCAAAGAGATTGCATCGTAAGTTAAAATGTATAAAGAAAAAAGAGGAGGATTAATGGGATGGGTTATATGTTTGTTTTTTTTATAGGCAATTCATTTAAGGCGTTAATTTATTTTTTATCGAGCATGCAAATATAATACTGTTTTCTGAAAATGTAAAATGAGTCGAAAAACCTAAGTCTTAAAAGTTTATTTTTGCACCATGGAAAACGAGATAGACGTACAGGAAACAGAAGAGCAGGAATTGTACGAACATTTAAAAATTATAGTTGATAAAGGGCAGTCGCTGCTTAGGATTGACAAATTTTTAATGATTAGAATAGAAAATGCATCTCGCAATCGAATTCAAAATGCTATTGACGCAGGGAATGTTTTAGTTAATCAAAAACAAATAAAAGCAAGCTATAAAGTAAAACCCTTTGATGAAATTTCAATTGTTTTACCGCATCCACCACGAGATACTGAGGTTTATCCTGAAGACTTGCCTATAGAAATCATTTATGAGGATAACGATTTGTTGCTCGTAAATAAGGCTGCAGGAATGGTTGTACATCCTGGTTTTAATAATTACACAGGTACGTTAGTAAATGCATTAGCTTTCCATTTCGAAAAATTGCCGCAATTGCCCGGTAATGATGGTCGGCCAGGTTTGGTACATAGAATTGATAAAGATACTTCGGGTTTATTGCTAGTGAGTAAGAATGAAAAATCTATAACACTTTTGGCTCGCCAGTTTTTTGATCATAGCATCACCAGAAAATACATTGCTTTGGTTTGGGGCGATATTGAAAATGATGGAACTGTATCAGGTTACATTGGTAGAAGCCTAAAAGACCGCCGTGTGATGGACGTATATGATGATGAAGACAAGGGAAAATGGTCTGTAACACACTACAAAGTTTTAAAACGATTAGGATATGTTACGTTAATTAGTTGCGAATTGGAAACCGGACGAACGCACCAAATAAGGGCACACATGCAACACATTGGTCGCCCGTTATTTAACGATGCTATGTATGGTGGTGATAAGATTTTAAAAGAAACTACGTTTAACAAGTATAAACAGTTTGTAGAAAATTGCTTTGAATTATTACCAAGACAGGCTTTACACGCTCAAAGTTTAGGTTTTATTCATCCTACAACCAAAGAATATATTTATTTCGAAGCCCCATTGCCAGCCGATTTTAAAGCAGCATTAAACAAATGGGAAAATTATATCGCCGCATCATAAAATATGTCTCATAAGTACCTTTTATTTAATGATGAATTTCATTTAGTTGATACACCTGTATTAACTGCAACTAACAGAGGCTTCACGTTTGGCGATGGCCTTTTTGAAAGCATGAGGATGATTAACAATAAACTTCAGTTTGCAGAATTACATGCGGATAGGTTAGTTTCTGGCATGAAAGCGCTAAAAATGGATGGTTATGCCTTAATGGATGATTATTTTTTAAGACAAAAAACCACCGATTTGGTTAAGAAAAACCGTTGGAATGGTAATGTGCGATTTCGGCTTTCCGTATATCGTGATGGTGCCGGCGTTTATACCCCAGAAAACAATAAAGTTGGCTATGTATTAGAAGGAATACAGTTAGGAAGCAATCGATACGAACTGAATACCAAGGGTTTAATTATTGATGTTTTTGATGAAATGACGAAATCAGTTGATAAGTTATCCAACTATAAAACTTCAAATTCGTTATTGTATGTAATGGCGGGCATTTTTAAAAGCCAAAACCGGTTGGATGAAGCGATGATTTTAAATCAAAATGGTTTTTTGTGCGAAAGTATAAGCGCAAATGTTTTTGTGGTTTATAATAATCAGATATATACGCCTGCTTTAACAGAAGGCTGTATTGGTGGTGTTATGCGTACAGCAATTATGCAATTGGCTAGAATGAACGATATGGCATTGATAGAAGCACAGATAAACCCGGAAATTTTAAAAGAGGCAGAAGAAGTCTTTATTACAAATGCTACACAGGGTATTCAGTGGGTAATGGGCTACGGAAGAAAGCGTTATTTTAATGAAGTTTCTAAATTTTTGATAGAAAAGTTGAATGGCATTAGCGCTTGACAGTTGGCAATTAATAGTTAACAGTGATAATTATCAGTAAACAATTTTCAATTTACAATAAGCAATAACTTTAATTAACAATTTGTCAATTACAATCTAATTCCTCTTAAAAAATCTGCAATTGGCATTCTCTTTTTACCTTCGTATTGTATATCTAAAAGTTTTATAAAGCCATCTTTGGTTGCAAATTTTAGGAAAGTTTTACCATCTGTTAAAAAACCACCAGCCGCTATTCCAGGTTCTTGTAGTTCTATCTCGGCTTTAAAAATTTTAAGTGTTTTATCGTTTAAAATGGTAAAAGCTGTTGGGTAAGGGCTTAAACCTCTAATTAAATTGTGAATTTCTTGTGCATTATTGTTCCAGTTTACTTTGCAATCCTCTTTAAATATTTTAGGTGCATGTTTAAGTTCTTCGGTTTGTGGTTGTGGTTGCTCTGAAACATTATTTTCTGCTATTGCCGTTACCGTTTTAACTAAAAGTTTAGCACCTAAATCCATCAGTTTATCGTGCAATTCTCCTGCACTTTCGTCATCACCAATGGCAATGCTATCACTCAAAATAATATCTCCGGTATCAATTTCATGTGTTAAAAAAAAAGTTGTAACACCACTTTCTTTCTCTCCATTAATTATTGCATGATTAATTGGCGCTGCTCCCCTGTATTGTGGCAATAGCGAACCATGTAAATTAATTGTTCCCTTTGGTGGCATATTCCATACAACTTCGGGCAACATTCTGAAAGCTACAACAACCTGTAAATCGGCTTGAAATGATTTTAATTGGGCTAAAAATTCAGGATTTTTAAGTTTCTCTGGTTGCAAAACAGGAATCTGATGTTCTACGGCATACAATTTTACGGCGCTTTCGCTTAGTTTCTGTCCGCGACCAGCAGGTTTATCTGGAGCCGTAACAACCGCAACAATATTAAAACCAGCTTGCTGTAAAGCAGCTAAAGAAGCTACTGCAAAATCGGGCGTACCCATAAAAACTATTTTCATTTCGATATGTTGTGTTTCTAAAATAAACGTAGGTTGTTGCGTTAAGTTTTGCAAAATAACTAAAATTAAATCATCCTTAAAGGTTAAAATGGTACAAGGCGAAGAAGTTGTTAAAGCAAGCGGATTGGTTTATGTAACCGATGCTATGCCAGGATTTTACCGGAAAGGTAGTCCAGATAAATTCTATTATGAGGATAAGAAGGGCAACAAAATAACAGAACAAAAACATCTTGATAGAATAAAAGCATTGGTGATTCCACCTGCATGGCAAAATGTGTGGATTGCCGGTAAACCAACTGCATATTTACAAGTGACCGGAATTGACGCAGCAGGTAGGAAGCAATATCGATATCATGCTAAATGGACCAGTCGCCGCTCGGAAGATAAATATTACAGATTATATGAGTTTGGTAAAGCATTGCCCGAAGCTAGAAAAAAACTCGCAAAAGATTTAAAACGCAAAGAATTTGATGAGCGAAAAGTCTTGGCTATTTCAGTTGATGTGCTTCAAAAAACTTTAATTAGGATTGGCAATGAGAATTATAAACAGCTCTATGGTACTTTTGGCTTAACAACACTAAGAGATAAACATGTTAAAATAAATGGTAGTAAAATTAACATCGATTTTATAGGGAAAAAGGGAGTGAGGCAGAATGTAGAACTCAATGATAGAACCTTAGCTAATCTGGTAAAAAAATGTCGCGATATTCCTGGTCAGGATTTATTTCAATTTTATTCTAATGGAAAAGAGCATAGAAGCATAGATTCTGGCAAAATAAATAATTATATAAAAGAATTAACCGGTAACGATTTTACCGCAAAGGATTTCCGAACCTGGGGTGGAACATTGGAAGCTTTGCGTCAATTTTCTAAATGTGCGGCAGATGGCGTAAATTTAAATACAAAGAAAACTGTAGTAAATGTACTTGATTGTGTGGCTAAGAAATTAGGAAACACTAGAGCAGTTTGTAAGAGTTCTTATGTTTATCCTTTGCTAATAACGGCTTACGAAAATAATGAACTTGAAAAGTTCATGAAGAAAATGAATAATAAGAAGGCAGTAGAAAAATTAGGTTACGAACACGATGAAAAAGTGATGTTATCGTTTTTAAAAGCTACTGGCAGTAAGTAAAAGTCATAGATAAGTTACTTAGCGCCAAATTGTTTGGCGCTAAGTAACTATCGAAATATTATTCTTTAGGTGCCTTTTTTATCGAATGAACTGGTTGCTCTTCGTTTTCTCTTTGCTCAGCCGGATTTTCAGTTTTAACAGGTTTTTTCGGTGAGCTATCATTAGGTTTTCTAACCGTTTTATTATCAATAGGTTCTCTTCCTTTAGGTACTTCTTCCTGATAATTGCTGCCTGGATTATCGTTGGTTTTTTTCGGTCCGCTCATAAGTAAATTGTTAATGATATTATTCCTATCAACTAACAACACGAGTATTTAGACTATTGTTTCGAGATAATCACTCTGTATGGCTGATTATTTATAAAGCAAATATTTTTTTCGCATCGTTTTATAAGCAGATAAGCCGGGTTCCCAACTTGCTCTTATTTCATCCTCTGTTTTACCAGCGATAACTTGCTTTCTGAAATCAGCTACACCTACTAATATTTCAACTGGCATGGTTTGATTACTTAAAGTAGAATTAAAAAAGTCTTCTTTTTTTGGTGAGGCTTTGTATAAATCTATAACCCAGCTCAAGTTTATTCTTTTATTTTTTCTTAAAATACTGGTGTCATAATTTCTTAAATCAATACCATAACAAACCTGATCTTTAAAAATTGGGGTTTCTGCCATACCTTTAATTCCGGTAGGTGTGTAAGAAAATTCATAAATGCCTTTTAAATAAGGTGCACCAATTATCGTAAATGGAAACTGAGTGCCTCGACCATGATTAAGGTAAATTCCCTCGAAAAGGCAAGTGCTTGGATAAAGTAGAATTGCCTGTTGTGTATTTAAATTTGGAGATGGTTTAACCGGTAAGGTATATTCCATATCGTGATTGTAATTTTCATTTTTGATAACGGTAATTTTGCATTTAACTTTATCTTTTAGCCAACCTTCGCCATTAAGCATTTGAGCATACTCGCCAACTGTTAAGCCATGTGCAATAGGAATCGGTTGTATGCCAATGCCTGATTTAAATTTTGGGTCTAAAATTGGTCCGTCGATTAAGTAACCGTTAGGATTTGGCCGGTCGAAAATAATAAGTTCTTTGTTGTTTGCAGCACAAGCTTCCATAACGTGCTGTAAGGTATTTATGTAGGTATAAAAACGAACGCCTACATCTTGTATATCAAAAATCATCACATCAATACCACTTAAATCCTCAGCAGTTGGCGTACTATGTTTTCCATAAAGCGAAATTACTTTAATGCCTGTTTTTTCATCAATCTCATCATTTACACTAATTCCTGCACTTGCAGCACCTCTAAAACCATGCTCCGGACCAAATATCCGTTCGATTTTCACACCACGTTTTACTAAACTATCAACCGATGTCTGTTTGCCAATTATTGACGTGTTATTAACAACCATGCCAACACGCTTGCCTTTTAGTAAAGGCAGGTATTTTTCGGTTTGCTCAGCACCTGTTTTAATAGAAGTTGGTAATTTTAAATTATCTTTTATTAATGCTTTACGATTTGAAGGCGCTTTATCACCAATTTGTTCGGCCAAAGGTTTTTGCTCTTGTCCGCATGCAGAAATGGTAATTAAGCTTATTAAAGCAAAGCTGATGCATATTTTCATTTTGGTAAATTTAATATTGATTTGAAATAAAACAATTTAGCACTTTTTTGATTGTTGTTAGTTGAGTATTGATTATTTTACGAATACTTAATTATTACCAAAAGTGGCATTTTTAAAAAGGATTTAAGCATTTTTGCGTCCACAAATTTATAAGATTGAATTTCGAATATTTCATAGCGGGGCGAATAGCCATAAAATCAGAACGGACTTTTTCAAAGCTCATTGTACGTATAGCAATTGCTGGCGTAATGTTAAGTTTGGCAGTAATGATACTTTCTATTGCCATTATTAAGGGTTTTAAAACTGAAATTCAGGATAAGGTACGTGGTTTTCAAGGTGATGTACAAATTACCAGATATGATTTAAATAACTCATTTGAACATTCACCATTTATTTTAGATGCCAAAACCGAAAAGCAATTAAAGACTAATCCTGAGGTTAATTATTTTTATCCCTTTGCTACAAAACCTGCTATACTTTCGGCAAATAACGAAATAGAAGGTATAAATTTTAAAGGAATTGATAAAACCTACAACTGGAGTTACATCAAACAACACATTATAAGTGGTACTATTATCGATTTTTCTGATAGTACTGCCGCCATGCAAGAGTTACTAATTTCTAATTATACGGCTAAAAGGCTTAAGCTTAAAACAGGTGATGATTTTATCATGTATTTTGTCCAAAACCAGCTGCGACCACGAAAATTTAAAATTGTAGGTATTTATGATATTGGGGTAGAGGATATAGACAAAGGATTTGTGTTGGGGAATTTGGGCATAGTTAAGCGATTAAACAATTGGAATGCGAATCAAATTGGAGGTGTTGAAATTAAGATTAAAGATTTTAGCAAACTAAAACCTGTGGCCGATGATATTTTCGAAAATTTGCCTCAAAATTTAAGGTCGTATTCTATTAAAGAAACCATACCAAATATTTTTACCTGGTTAAGCCTCCTTGATGTGAACACAAGAGTTTTGCTTATTTTAATGCTGATTGTTGGCGTAATAAATATGGTAACCGCATTGCTGATTATGATTTTAGAACGAACAAATATGATTGGTATGCTAAAATCATTTGGAGCAAGTAATTGGAGCATTATGAAGATATTTCTTTACAATGCAGCTTATTTAATCGGAATAGGACTTTTATTAGGTAATATTCTGGGTTTGGGATTAGGGTTTTTTCAACAATCAACTCATATCTTTAAATTGAATCAAGCTTCATATTTTTTAGCTTATGCACCAATTGAATTTCACTTTATTGATGTTTTAGGATTAAACCTTATTACAATTGTAGTGTGCTTAACCGTTTTAATTGTGCCGTCGTTCTTAATAAGTAAAGTTTCGCCACTAAAGGCAATTCGATTTAAATAATAACTAATCTCTACTGATTTCGAATTGAATAAGTTCTGGTGTGATTGGTGTTGCAGCGTTTGGCAACGGACTAACATTAAGAAGTTTAATCTCGTATTTTACGTTTGATAAATTGATGATAATATCATCGATTGCACCAATTTCCTTGCAATCTCCAACGCAGAATTTTAAATTATGGATATCAAAATCTTCCTGAATTTTTAAATAAACAGTAACACTGCCAGGTGAAGCACAGTTGGCATCTTCCGGACATCTGTTGTCAACAATACTCACTACCGTAAAAGTTACATTTGCAACTTTATTTGGAGTGTTAATTTTAAACTCTTTTACTTCTTTTATGGTTTCGGGCTTCTTTTTGCATGCAAATGTCATTGCAATAAGGCAGATGATAACCATGGGATAATACTTCATAACAAATTATAGGATTTGATTTGATAACGAGTTTCGGGATAGAAACGCTACATTAAACAGAGAACCAATCTGCTCCTTGTTTAGCACTTAAAAATTCTGTTCGGGGTTTAAGATCTAGATATGGGTAAGTTACTTTTGATAAATATAATCCGGTTGGGTGTGCTGGAAGCAATAGTTTGGGCGTTTGTAAATTAATCAGATAGCTTTCAAATTCATCTTTACTCAATTCTCCTTTACCAACCAATAATATTTTACCCATTAAAATTCGTATCATTTTACCTAAAAAGCGATTGCTTGCGATATAAAACCGAATTCTATCGCCATTTTTATCAATAAGCAAATCAGCTTCCATAACGTTGCAAATAGTGTGCTCGTATTTATCAGGATGTGTGCAAAACGCTTTGTAATCTTTGTACTTTGGTAGCAGATTTACCACTTCTTTCATTTTATGTACATCCAGATTTTGTTCGTGGTAATATGAACTTTGGCTATTTAAAAAGGGGTCTTTATAAGTATGTACAAAATAATCATATTTCCTCTGAACAGCATCAAAACGAGCATGAGGCAATCCGTCCATTTTAATAATATCAAAAATTGCAATCGTTGATGGAAGTGCTTTATTTAGAATATAAAGTAAGTCGAAATCAATATCTGAATGGATGTCGGCATGAAAAAAGAACTGGCTCGCATGAACCTGAGCATCTGTTCTGCCACATCCAAATATTGTAATTGGAGTTTTTAAAATTTTAGAAAGTGTTTGTTCAATAACTTCCTGCACGCTTTTTACATTAGGTTGCCGCTGCCAACCGCTAAAATGCTGACCCTGGTATGCAATATGAAAGAAGTACCTCAATTGTGTTTTTATTAAGCTGCAATTTTACGCAAATTTTAGCATCAGGAATATTAATTTAATAATTATACCCAATTGAATCTAGTTTTAGAGAATTATTCAATTATTAGCTGTGTGGAAAACTTAATAGTTTCGCAGGCAAAAAAATTCATTAGATTTTTTAAGTTTGTAATGTTAATATTACAAAATAAATAAAAAATAATTCGTATGGAAAATCAATTCAAAGCTGGCGACAAAGTTTGCCTAAAAAACAATGGTTCTATTGTCTATATATTTCTTTCTTCTGATGGAGAAAAAGCAACATGTCTTAACCCCCAAAATGGAGAAGAACAAATATGGTTGATTGCTTTAATGCCGTATAAAGCGAGTGATTTTCTTTTTTAGACACTATACCAAAAAGTTTATAATTAGTTTCGGCCGCAAATTTTTCACACTATACCTGTAATTGAGGTATTTACGATCTTTTGCGTATATTTGAGTTAAATGAAAAAAGCGTAGTTAGAATACGCCTTTAATTTGTTCATTTTTTTTCGGAAAGGGCTAAGAAACTTCTTAACAGTTCTTAGTTAATCAGAATTAAGCTACGATAGCGACCTCGGCTTGTAATAACAAGGCGGGGTTTTCTGTTTGCAATCGTATAGCAAATGTATGGTTATTGATTCTTTTATTTTGTAACATTATCGTTATATTACATTTGTTTTGAATTCCGAAATTCATAGACATTAAACTTCTAGGAATCTAGAAGCTATTCTTCTTCTAGATCTTAAATCAATTTCAAAAGTTTTTCAATATTTTTTATTTTTGCCTTATCTTTTGCAATATGGAAATCATGCCATATTGAATCAAATCTTAAAGAAATACTGATTTCTGATTGAGTGTAATTCTTTACTATAGCTCGCTTCATCCTTATGTTCTTAAATTCTTTATATTTTAAATTAGCGTTAATTGGGTATACATACTCTAATTTAATAATTTGCAGCTCGAATTAAGACATGAACATTTCAAATTGTCCTTGTGGAAGTGGTTTACAATATGAAAATTGTTGCCAACCTTATCATTTAAAAGTTGCTGATGCACCAACAGCTGAGGCTTTAATGCGCTCGAGATATTCTGCTTTTGTAGTTGCCGATGGTGATTATTTGTATGAAACAACTCATCCTAATAAAAGAAAGGGAAATTCAAAAGATGCTTATTTACAAAGCGCTAAAAATACGAAGTGGCTTAAATTAGAAATTATATCCGCCGGATATGATATCGTGGAGTTTAAGGCTTTTTACTTGAATAAGAAATTTCAGACAGATGTGCTGCATGAAAAATCTAATTTTAAGTTGATAGATGAGAAGTGGTATTATGTTGATGGACAATTTTATTGATGTGGCGATTTTAATCTTGCCTGATTTGTAAACTCAATTGGCTAGTTTGCTTTTAAAACAATTTATACATCAATATCCAAGGTAATTTCAATTTTGCCACCATCAGTCTTGTAAACATCTAAAGCAACCAAATCTAATTCAGCCACATCGAAAACTTCCTCATCATTTTTGGAGATGGTTATAAATTTTTCTCTGATTTCGATTAACAATAACTTTCTTGAAAAACCGATGGAAGAAAACAAATGGAATGATGTTGGTTTTGATAATGGATAATCAACCGATACAGTAATGTCGTGTTCGGTGATTACAATTTCATCAGCATCAATTAAGTTTAGTATTTCTTCGTTTGCTTTGCCAATATTAACCCAGGGTACAATTCCGACATCGACAGTTTGGGTTGCCCTAACGTTAAATGTGATGATGTTAATTAGATTTTTTAGTGCTTGGTTACCGTTTATTTCCGAACTCATAACTTACAATTTCTTCGCCTCGTTCCAATAAATATCCATTTCGGCAAGTGTCATATCAGCTAAAGCTTTGCCATTTTCTTTTGCTTTATTTTCTAAATATTGAAAACGTTTAATGAATTTTTTATTCGTTTTTTCTAAAGCATTTTCAGGATTGATGTTGATGAACCGAGCATAATTTATTAATGAAAAAAGCACGTCACCGAATTCAGATTCAGCTTTATCTACATCAATAGCGGTATTATCCGCTACATTAAATTCTGCTTTAAATTCTTGTAGTTCTTCCTCAACTTTTTCCCAAACCTGGTTTTTGTCTTCCCAATCAAAACCTACACCACGGGCTTTTTCCTGGATTCTTGACGCTTTAACTAATGCAGGTAGCGAAGTGGGAACGCCTGCCAACACTGATTTATTTCCTTCTTTTAACTTGATTTGTTCCCAGTTTCGTTTCACATCTTCCTCATTTTCAACTTCAACATCGCCGTAAATGTGCGGGTGACGATTAATCAACTTATCGCAAACACCATTTAAAACATCGGTAATATTAAAAGCATTGGTTTCGGAGGCAATGCGAGAATAGAAAACCAGATGCATCATCACATCGCCCAATTCCTTTTTAATTTCGTCCAAATCGCCTTCTAAAATGGCATCGCTTAACTCATAAGTTTCTTCAATGGTTAAGTGGCGCAAGGTTTCCATGGTTTGCTTTTTATCCCAAGGGCATTGTGTTCTTAAGGTATCTAAAACGGTTAGCAGGCGGTTAAAGGCATCTGCTGGATGGTGAGCAGTTTCTGGAATGGGATTATTCGGCATGTTTAATTATTTATCGAACGCTAAAATACCAAACCCAGGCGATTAAGAAGAATTGAAACGGAATCCTGAACCACAAATATTTTATTCCTGGTCCGGGTTTGTGTAAGTTTTCATAATTAATTTGATTTTTTGCGGCGTAAATATTGGCAGGAAGAATGATTAGCAGAAAAATGATTAGTGCAATTCCGGTGTAATAACGTGTGCTTTCGAAACTTAAACCAATGGCGAAAAGGATTTCTAAAATTCCTGTTAAAATCACAATTTCTACTTTTTTGGGGATGAAAAGTGGAATCATGGCAGCCATACTGGTTTTAAATTTGAAATGGCCAATTGCCGTAAAGAGTAGCATTACGCTCATGGCAATATTGCCTGCAAATATATTTCCTTTATCAAATTGGGTGTGATTACCAAAAGCAAATAACGTTACGAATACGATAAGCAATACAAATAGCGGTTTCATGAGAACTATAAATTAAAATTTTTTCTGGATGTTTTTCCTCACCTCACCCTATTGATGCAAGTGATTTATGTTCTATTGTGCTCTCCCTCTCGTTGAAGAGATGGAAATTACTGCCGGTGGTTTAAACCTAATTTATTACCTGTTTTTTGCACTTAGCCGCCGCTCTGCAAAAAGAGGAGATGAAGGGATGAGGTTTTTATCCTAATCTCTTTCCTCTAGCTTAATCCTTTTTGTAATTCTGTAAACACGCTTTTTCTTTTCGGGTTTATGCTCTTCGCCCATTAAAATTCCCCAAGGTTTGAGGGTATCAACCCTATCGAAAATAATTTTCAAAATCGCCAAATAGGGGATGCACAAGAACATGCCCGAAATTCCCCAAATCATTTCACCAACTACTATACCGATAAAAGCAAATAAGGCATTAATTTTAACCTTCGAACCTACTACCAAAGGCATCAAAATATTCCCATCCAAAGCGTGTACACCTATAAAAACTACCAGAACTAATAAAACCTTGCCGGCTCCGGCAGTTGCAAAAGTAATCAAGCAGCTTACCACCAAGGCGAAAAAGATGCCGAGGTAGGGCACAACATTAAAAATACCAGCTACCAAACCCAGCAATACCGCATATTTAACACCCAATAAACTCAAAATCCCAATCATTAAAACTGTTACAATAAGCATTTGTAAAAACAAACCGATGATGTATTTTTTTATGATAAATTGAATTTGATTAGCAATTTCAGTCACCTTTTCTTTGTGTTCTTCCTTAAAGACAGAGGTTAAAAAGGTGAATAAAACCCTGCGGTAGTTTAAAATGAAGAACGTAAATAATAAAGTGAACGCTAAAAATAATAAGGTAGACGATAGTGTAGCCAGTGTTGTAGCAACGATTGTGGCGCTTGTTGCCAAGGCCTTTTCGGTGCTATCGTTTAAGTAAGCCAGCTGTTTTTCGGTATTTACATTAAAAGTAGTCGATATCCAATGTTGCAATTCGTGAAACGAAACATTTGCTTTTTGTTTCAAAAGTGGCCAATCTGCCCATAAATCGCTAAGCTGATTGCCGAAGAAATATATGATGCCACTAATTACAGCTATCATTAAAATTACCGAAACAATGGTTGATAAACTTCTTTTAAACTTGAATTTATGTTCCAAAAAATTTCCAACAGGTAAAAGTAAAATCGCCATTAAGAAAGAAAAAAGCAATGGTGCCAACAGCGATTGCCCTAAAATCGCGATATAGGTTAAACTGATTAAACAAAAAAGTACAAGGGCTAGTTTCGGTAGAAAAGATAGTTTTTCTTTCATAATAGTTTTAAATCCTGTTAAATACAAAATGCCCGACTAAATGTTTTAATGGCGCATTTAAATATAGCAGATTATTTTAAAAGCTAATTATTACCTCAAAAAAAGACTTCTACAATTTTCGAAAAGCAATCTACCATTTCATTTTAACGTTAGTCCCGTGTTTCGCTAAACCTTTAACAATTCTTTCGCTAAGCTCAAGAGGTTAAAGTGTATCGCTGCACCCGGGTTTAAGTACTTCTGTTTATGCTACTATTTAAGTTTTCCTGCAAATCGTGTAAAGACAGGTAGTAAATTTTATGCTTTAATAGCCCTCAGCATCTCTCTTTTGCCTGGTGCACCTGGTAATTTTTCAATTGTAAAACCATTGGCTTTAACGGCTCTTTTGAGTTTTCCGGTGATGGCATAAGTTACGAAAGTTCCGCCTGGTTTTAAGAAACTACAGGCATGGGCAATAATTTCATCACTCCACATTTCGGGTTGGTGCTGAACTGAAAAAGCATCGTAGTAAATAACATCAAATTTTTTATCGGTTTCAAAATCGGCTAAAGTAGTGTGCGGAATTTCTAAGTCGCAAATTGGCGATATGGTTTGCTCGGTCTTTAAAGCACTTTCGTAATTTGAAATAAAACCTTTCCACGTTTGCTCAGATACATATTCTGAATATCTCGTTTGTTTAATTACATCAATGGTTAGCGGAAAGGCCTCAATGCTGGTATAATCAAGTTTAATGTTATTTAAAGTGCAATATTCAAAACTTAAAATAAAATTTAATCCTGTTCCAAAACCTACTTCTAAAATAGATATTTCAGCTTTTCCTACAGATGCAAATTTTAAGCCTGCATCTATAAAAACATGTTTGCTTTCTTGCAATGCCCCATGTTTGCTATGATAATGCTCGCCAATGGTTTCGTTGTAGAGTGTGTTTGAGCCATCGGCAGTAGGGGTAATTATATTCATGACAAGGATTAATGGATTTTTGACCAGGATTAAAGGATTTTGACCAGGATTATAGGATTATAAGATTAATATGATAAGAATGCAAATATAGTATCAAGTAGTGATTATCAGGTATCGAGACTTACATATCGCCTCAGTATTTTTCGTGTTGGTCTTTTCGCTTTAAGCTTTTATCTTTAGACTTTCAGCTTATTATGGATATCGAATCTTTCAGAGAGTATTGTTTAAGTCTGCCGGGTACTACCGAAGGCATGAAATGGGAACATTTGTGCTTTATGATTGAAGAAAAGATTTATATCATCATTGCTATTGATGACGGATGTAGGTTTTCTATAAAATGTAATCCTGATGAATTTGATGTGCTAACAGCTAGAGATGGAATTGCACAAGCTTTTCATCTGGCCAAACGCCAATGGATACAAGTCGAGAATTTGGATGTGTTGAATGATAAAGAACTGAAATCCAGAGTGGAAGCATCAAGGGCAATGGTTTTAGCAAAACTGCCTAAGAAAATTCAGGCGAAATATTCGTAAATTTAATTTTCATAATTGGTTAATGATGTAAACATCGTTCTTTTATTTATGATGTGTCAATCTTGTGTTTACTTATTCGTAGGAATAATCGTTTGATAACGTATCCTAAGCAATTTTATTAAATACATTAAATTATGCCAACAGAAATTATAAACACAACTCCTGATAGTGAAATTGTAAGTTCACGAATTTTTGATGTAGCAAGAGAAATTCTATACAGTGCTTGGTCTAAGCCAAACCATTTAAAAAATTGGTGGGGTCCGAATGGTTTTACCAACACATTTAACACATTCGACTTCCGGGTTGGTGGCAAGTGGAGTTTTATTATGCACGGGCCCGATAAAGGGAATTATGCAAACGAATGTGAATTTATCAAGATAGATGAACCATCATTAATCGCTTGGAAACGTCATTCTAAGCCACACTTTCAAGTTGTTGCTGTTTTTGAGGAAATCTCTGGTAATAAAACCAAACTCATTTTTAAAATGCTATTTGAAACAGCGGAGGAGTGCAGGAAAATAAAACCTTTTGTGGTAGATAAAAACGAAGAAAATTTTGATAGGCTTGAAGTTGAATTGACAAAGATGAAACAGTAGCCAATTTTCATTAAATCAGCTTTAATAATAATCGCTCCCCAAACTTACTGTTTCGAATTATCCTTCTTTATTCCTTTATCGCCGTTTAGTTCTTTCGATTTCATGATATTGAAACGATACATTTCCTCAATACCCACAAGTTTACGGGTACATTTTTCTATATCTGTGCCTTCTTCCCATAAATAAGGGCGAAAGCTGTAGGTTTTAGTGCCATCTAAGTTCGCAATAAATTGATTCCAGGTGTTCCATCGCAAGCCTTTATAAAATTTAGAAAGGTCGCTATCAAAACAAAACACCAAAAATTCGCCATAACCCGCACCAAGTGGTTGCCATGTTAGACTATTCGGTTCCAGGTAATACACATTTTTGATGTCCTTGCCTAAACCACCATAATTAATGGCGAAAAATCCACCCACGGCATCATCAGCAATTAATAAATAAGGAATGTTATCGCCATATTCTTTAATGGTTTTGCCTTTATTCCATTCTGCAATATCTCTGGTTAATCGTTCACTTCCCGAACCTAAAATTCTAATCCAGCCATTGTCAATCATAATTCCGCCGGTATTATAAATTACAGAACCTAAAGTAGCATAAGTGGTCATTTGAGAATTGTACAACACATCTTTAGCTTTTGCCGAATCTACCGGTAAAACCTCAACTTTATTTTTAGCAGAATCAATCCATTTTTTTACCAAAGGCCAGGCCGGGTCTGTTTTATTAATTAATTTATCCAGGCTTATTAATTTATTTTGGGCTGTTGATGTTAAGTAAAATAATGATAAACTGAAGATAAATATGGTTTTGATAATGCTTTTCATATTAGGATTTTGTATGCTCAAAGATATAATGATAATTAAGAGTTTTAGATGGTTAGAGATTTTTTTAAACGGATAAAGTAAGTTTTTGAAAACTTAATTATTTGATAAGAATTTTTCTAAAAACGAATTATTTTAAAAATGAGATCGCTTCGTGCCTCGCAATGACGACCACCATACCATCATGGCGAGGCAGGAAGCAAACCCAGAGCATATAACCTAAATAAAATTCAAACAGGTTCTAAATTAATGTGACATTATTCATATTGATACAGACAATACAACCATTAAAGTGTATACCCAAAGACATACAAAACCATACTGGGAATATGTTTCAATTTCAAACTATTAAAGAATTATAAAAAAAAACGCTCCCGAAAATTTGGGAGCGTTCTCAATATAGGTTTGATATTCCTCTCTGGGATGAAAATCTTTAGTATTTATTAGCAGAGGCTAAAGATTGAATCTTTTAGCTGTCCACCTTAAAACTACCACATTCTAATTCTATCTTCTGGTTTTTTGTATAATTTATCGCCAGGTTTAACATCAAAAGCCGTGTACCAGGCATCCATATTTACTGGTGCACCAATTGTACGGTACGGACCAGGAGAATGTGGGTCGGTTTTGATTAATTGTGCTGCGCTTTCTGGTAAAATATTACCTCTCCAAACTTGTGCCCAAGCTAAAAAGAAACGTTGGTCTGGCGTAAAGCCATCAATTTTTTCATTGCTTTGACCTTGTTTAGTCATTTTGAAAGCCGTGTAAGCAGCATTTAAACCACCTAAATCGCCAATGTTTTCACCCATAGTTAATTTTCCAATTACATGTACGGTATCTAAAACAGTATAAGCATCAAATTGCTCGCCCAAAGCTTTTGTTTTAGCATCAAATTTAGCTTTGTCTTCAGCAGTCCACCAGTTTTTTAAATTGCCTACTGCATCATATTGACTTCCGCTATCATCGAAGCCATGGCTCATTTCGTGACCAATAACGGCACCAATACCACCATAATTTAAAGCATCATCCGCATTTGGGTCGAAGAAAGGAAATTGTAAAATTCCGGCTGGGAAAGTAATCTCATTCATGGTTGGGCTATAAGACGCATTAACCGTTGGCGGAGTCATGCCAAAACGGTTACGGTCAACTGGCTTTCCTAATCTATTCACATTTTCATTATAACCCCATTTACTTGCATTACGCAAGTTTTGGAAATAAGTATTTCTGTTAATATCTAATCCTGTGTAAGTTTCCCATTTGGTAGTATATCCAACTTTTGGTTTAAAAGCAGCTAATTTTTCTAAAGCTTTTTGCTTAGTTGCCTCGCTCATCCACTCCAAACCTTTAATTCTGATTTCGAAAGCCTTGCGTAAGTTTACAATCATGTCATCCATACGGGCTTTAGCCTCAGGCTTAAAATATTTAGCAACATAAAGCTGACCTAATAATTCGCCAATTGTACCATCTGTTAAAGATGACATGCGTTGCCAACGTGGTGTTTGCACTTTTTGTCCGGTTTGCGCTTGAGTAAATGCGAAACTGGCTTTAACAAATGGAGAACTTAAACTTCCAGCCGAACCTTTTAAAACATTCCACTCTAGATAAGTTTTCCAATCTGCAACCGGAACCGATTTTAGCATTCCGTCTACGCTAGCCAAAAATTTTGGAGATGCAACTAAAACTGTATCCTGTCCTTTAATTTGAAATTTAGGTAAGTAAGTAGCCCAGTTAATGTCTGGTGTTTTTTTGTTCAGCTCTGCAACAGTAAGTTTGTTGTAAGTTGCATAAGGGTCACGCATCTCTAAACGGCTCATTTGGGCCTCAGCAAATTGCTTTTCTATTTTAAAAACGGTTTCTGCTTTTTGTTTTGCAACTTCAGGTGTACTTCCGGTTAACGTAAATAGCGTGGTCATATAGGTGTTATATGCCTCACGAATTTTCACACTTCGCGTATCATCTTTTAAATAATAATCACGATCTGGCAAAGTTGTACCACCCTGACCAATGTTAACCATATATTTGTTAACATTTTTACGGTCTTGGCCAACACCAACGCCAAACATAGCGCCACCTAAGCCATTTACACGCATGTATGCAACTTGGTCAAGTACACCTTGAATATCTTTTATTTGTTTAATTTTTTCTAAATCGGCTTTAATTGGAGTATAGCCTAATTTTTCGATGGTCACGGTGTCCATTGCGGCAGCAAAGAAATCGCCAACCCTACGCTTAACCGAACCTACAGGTGCAGATTTATCTGCGGCAGCATCTTCTACTAATGTTTTAACGGCATTAATGTTAAAATCGCGAAGTTCGTTAAACGAACCCCAACGTGTTTCTTTAGCAGGAACAGGATTCTTTTTTATCCAGTTACCGCTTGCGTAAGTATAAAAATCATCGCCCGGTTTAACAGATAAATCCATGTTGGCAGGGTCAATAAATTTTTTGGTAGTTTGTGCATTTGCAGAAAAGCCAGCCGCAACTATTCCAAGTGCCGCAAAATATCTTTTCAAATTTTGGTATTTCATTCGCTTAATAAGTTAGTGTAATAAAGCGAAATTTAGCAAATACAAACTAAAACTGATACTATATAATAGAAATATTACCTATTAAACCAGTAGTAAATTTTAGCTAAACCCAAACGTCTAATAAAATCGGTAGGAGAAAAATGGAATTTTAGAGATTTCATGATTTTTTAATCTTTATACACTATTAACATTTTTTAACATAATTTATTGTGTAGATGTAATAAATTTCATTATCAAGAATGATTCAGGATAAAGCATTGATTTAGAAAAAATGCATGTTTATATTTACAGGATTTGAAAAATAACGTTCAGTATTCCATAGGAATTTATAGTCCCGCTTTTGCTACAACAAAAGCAGAAAAAGCTTTTGGTTTTCGCGGCAATCGGGTTTAAATAACTTGGTGTAGTGCTTCTATTTTCGCCACCTAAACCCGACAAAGCGAAAAACCCGCAAGCCAATTTTTCTTTGGCTGAGGATTTGTAGCGATGGCGGGAACAAAGGCACATAAATGCTACTGTTTTTGCTTTTCAAAAAAAATAGTTTTAGAAAATTACAATGAGTCATACCCACAATAACGAAGATAGCTGTTGCAGCAAGCCACAATCCGAACATAAACATGTACACGTGGAGGGCGAGGAGCACGACCATGGCGGCGACCCATCATCATTTAAAACCTATTTGCCTGCTGTAGTTACGCTAGGTATGTTGCTGATTGGTATTGTTTTAGATAATGTATTTAAGGTTGAGGCCTTTAAAATCATCAGACCGTATTGGTATATTTTAGCATATTTACCAGTTGGCGTTCCGGTTTTAAGAGAGGTTTGGGAAACCTTTAAAGCGAAAGATTTTTTTACAGAATTTTCGTTAATGTCTATCGCTACAATTGGTGCTTTTGCCATCGGCGAATATCCGGAAGGTGTAACGGTGATGCTTTTTTACACCATTGGAGAGCTTTTTCAAATGGCTGCGGTAAATCGGGCCAAAAGAAATATTTCTGCCTTGCTCGATGTAAGAGCAGATGCTGCAACGGTTTTGCGCCGCGGAAAATACGAAACCGTAAAACCAGAAACGGTAGAAATTGGTGAAACCATTCAAATTAAAGCTGGCGAAAAAATTCCATTAGATGGAGAAATGCTATCAGAGAAAAGCAGTTTCAACACCGCTGCCTTAACAGGCGAAAGCAAACCAAAAACCATTAATAAAGGCGAAAATGTTTTGGCAGGAATGCTAAATCTGGATAAAGTTATCGAAATAAAAGTAACTAAAGTTTATGCTGATAGCGCTTTGGCCCGTATTTTAGAGATGGTACAAAATGCCACCACTCGAAAGGCTAAAACCGAGTTGTTCATCCGTAAATTTGCCAAAATTTATACCCCAATTGTATTTTTTCTTGCCTTGGCTTTGGTCAGCATTCCTTTTTTGGTACTGGGTAGCGATTATCATTTTCAAACCTGGTTGTACCGTTCGTTGGTTTTTCTGGTAATTTCTTGTCCTTGCGCATTGGTCATTTCCATTCCTCTGGGTTATTTCGGTGGCATTGGGGCTGCATCAGCACATGGAATTTTATTTAAAGGCTCTAACTTTTTAGATTTAATTACCAAATTGAACACCGTGGTAATGGATAAAACCGGAACACTTACGAAAGGTGTTTTTAAGGTGCAAAAAATAGAAAGCAATGTTGATGAGCAGGAATTTTTAAATCTTTTAACTGCGGTTGAGGCTAAATCTACACACCCTATTGCAAAAGCGATTGTTGATTATGCTTCAGAAAAGGAAATCCATCCAGCCGAAAATATAGAAGAAATTGCCGGAATGGGTTTGAAAGGAACCGTAAATGGCAAAGAAATTTTGGCCGGAAATGTTAAGCTTTTACAAAAATTCAATATTGATTACGATGTAAAAATTGCAGATATTGAAGAAAGCATTGTGGTTGTAGCGGTAGATGGAAAATATGCCGGCTATGTTTTAATTGCTGATGAAATTAAAGAAGATGCGGCTGAGGCAATAAAATTACTTCACGCAAATGGTGTTAAACAGGTAGTAATGCTTAGCGGAGACAAAACTTCTATCGTTAAAAAAGTTGCAGGAGTTTTAGGAATAGATACCTTTTATGGCGATTTATTGCCGGAAGATAAGGTTGCCAAACTGGAAGAAATTAAGAAAAATAAAAGCAAGGTTGTGGCTTTTGTTGGCGATGGTATAAATGATACACCTGTGCTGGCCATCAGCGATATTGGAATGGCTATGGGGGCGATGGGTAGTGATGCGGCCATCGAAACTGCAGATGTGGTTATTCAAACCGACCAACCATCGAAAATTGCTACGGCAATTCGAATAGGCAAAGCCACCAGAAATGTTGTTATTCAAAATATGGTATTGGCTTTTGCGGTTAAGGCTTTAGTTTTGATTTTGGGTGCGCGTGGCTTGGCTACCATGTGGGAGGCTGTTTTTGCCGATGTTGGCGTGGCATTGTTGGCCATTTTAAATGCAGTTAGGATTCAGAAAATGAAATTTTAGGTTGAATGAATTTTAGTATATTTGAGTATGAGCGAGCCAATTCCATACCCACAATTACATGACGAACCGGTTATGCAATTTAACGACATTGATGCGTCGTTAACTTATAGCTATGCAAATTATTTAAATTGGCTTTTTGAAGAGCGAGTAGAGCTTATTAAAGGGAAAATCTTTAAGATGAGTCCTGCTCCCTCTAGAGTGCATCAAGAGATAACAATGAATTTGTTAAAACCATTTTTAAATTTTTTAGATGGTAAGCCTTGCAAAGTTTATTCTGCACCGTTTGACGTTCGTTTTCCAAAAGAAAGTAAGGAAGATAAAGATGTATTTACAGTTCTTCAGCCAGATATTTGTGTTGTTTGCGATAAAAGCAAACTAGATTATCGCGGTTGTATTGGCGCTCCGGATATTGTGGTAGAAATCCTTTCTCCGGGAAATACAAAAATGGAGTTACTAAATAAATATAAGGTTTACGAAGGTTTGGTGTTAAAGAATATTGGGTAGTTAGCCAGAGCGACCAAAGTATTTTAATCTACACTTTAAATGAATTTGGTAAATTCCAGCCATCGAAAATATTTACGCTGAGCGAAAAAATTACTTCGACAGTTTTGCCAGGCTTTGAATTGGCATTGGATGATGTTTTTGCAGATTTGGATTAGATGGCAAATGATTAATTGTATTTTTCAAAACTAATCTGTGGCTAGAAATTTAACTTCCGTTGGTTGAAACCAACGGCAATGCGTGAATGATGCTTAAAACGATATATTTAAGCTTGTTGCTATTCCCTGCAGGCTGGTAGCTGCCTGATTATTAGAATGAAATGATTGGCTTTAGCCAGAATTATCTAGTAATTAATTAAATTCCTTGCTCTTTTATCCTTGCTCTTTTTTTCTAGCACAGACGGAATTTCTTTAAACCGGATTGCAGTGAAAATCCTTTTTGTTGCAGGTCTTCGACAAGCTCACACTGCCAAACACAAAAAGATTGAAATGTAAAGCCGGACTACCATTAAAATGAAATGCTGTTCTTGCTTTTCAAAAAAAAATTAGTTCCATTTTGCGGTTGGTCTTTATCCTTTGCTCTTGAATTTTCAGCATAGCTGGACTAACATTAAATCAGCACAGCCTGACTAACATTAAAATGAAATGCGGCTCTTGCTTTTCAAAAGATTTCTACTTTAAATTTTGCCCTTAAAAACGTATTTTTGCCACTCAAATTGATATTGAATAATTTTTCATGAGCATTTCCACTAAGTACAATCCGGCAGAAACAGAAGATAAATGGTATAGCTATTGGCTATCGAAAAAGTTTTTTCACTCAGAACCTGATGAGCGTGAGCCTTATACCATTGTGATTCCGCCGCCAAATGTTACCGGGGTTTTGCATATGGGGCACATGCTGAACAATACGATTCAGGATGTTTTGATTCGTAAAGCCCGTATGCAGGGTAAAAATGCTTGCTGGGTTCCTGGAACCGATCATGCATCTATCGCTACGGAAGCGAAAGTTGTGGCTATGTTGAAGGAGCAAGGCATTGATAAAAAGGACCTTTCTCGCGAAGAATTTCTGAAATATGCATGGGAATGGAAAGAGAAATATGGTGGAATTATTCTAGAGCAATTAAAGAAACTAGGTGCGAGTTGCGATTGGGATCGTACACGTTTCACGATGGAGGAAGACCTTTCTGAAGCGGTTATCGATTCATTTATTCACTTATATAAAAAAGGCTGGATTTATCGGGGCATCCGGATGGTAAATTGGGACCCCGCTGGTAAAACTGCGGTTTCTGATGAGGAAGTTATTCGTAAGGAAGTAAACCAGAAGTTGTATTACATTAAGTATAGAATTGTTAATCCGGAAGTCGGAAAGTCGGATGATATAGCAGCTAAATCTTCGGACATCGGACATCAGACATCGGACTACCTTGTTGTCGCAACCACTCGTCCGGAAACCATTATGGCTGATGCTGCAATTTGTATTAATCCTAATGATGAACGTTTTACGCATTTGAGAGGGAAAAAAGTTTTTGTGCCTTTGGTTAATCATGAAATCCCGGTTATTGAGGATGAATATGTTGATATTGAATTTGGTACAGGCTGTTTAAAAGTTACACCAGCGCATGATTTGAACGATTATGAGTTGGGGGTTAAGCACAATTTACCTGTTACCGATATCTTAAATGACGACGGAACTTTAAACGAATTAGCAGTTATTTTAGTAGGCGAAGATAGATTTGTTGCCCGTAAAAAGATTGCCAAAATGTTAGAAGAGGCAGGCCATTTAGATAAGGTTGAAGATTATAAATCGCAGGTTGGTTTTTCAGAACGTACCGATGCAGCTATTGAGCCAAAACTTTCTATGCAATGGTTTGTGAAAATGAAAGAAATGGCGCAACCTGCTTTGGATGATGTTTTGAATGGAGAAGTAAACCTGATTCCGAATAAATTTGAAAATACCTATCGCCATTGGATGGAAAATGTTCGCGATTGGAACATTTCTCGTCAGCTTTGGTGGGGACAACAAATTCCAGCCTGGTACGATGATAAAGGAAACTGGGTGGTGGCCAAAACTAAAGATGAGGCTTTAGAAGAATTTTGGAAGAAAAAACATTTAGATACAAGTGCTAACGAAAGTGAAAAAGCTGGATTCAAACATCAATTAGAACCTTTTGTAAGGCAAGATGAGGATGTAATGGATACTTGGTTTTCATCATGGTTATGGCCAATTTCGGTTTTCGATGGTTTTAAAGACCCGAATAATAAAGATATTAATTACTACTATCCAACCAACGATTTGGTTACCGCACCAGAGATTTTATTCTTTTGGGTGGCAAGGATGATTATGGCCGGACATGAGTTTATGGGCAAAAAACCATTTACAAATGTTTACTTAACAGGAATTGTTCGCGATAAATTAGGTCGTAAAATGTCTAAATCGTTAGGTAATTCACCCGACCCAATTGGGCTAATTGAAAAATACGGTGCTGATGCCGTTCGTGTAGGAATGTTGATGTCATCGCCAGCTGGAAACGATTTGATGTTCGATGAAAGCTACTGCGAACAAGGACGTAATTTCGCCTCAAAAATATGGAACGCTTTCCGTTTAGTAAAAGGTTGGGAAGTTGATGAAAGCTTAGCAAACCCAAATACACAAGCAATTATGTGGTTTGAGAATCGTTTTAACGAGGCTTTGGTAGAAATTGAAGCAAACTTTAAACAATATCGTTTGTCGGAAGCGTTAATGACTACATATAAATTAGTTTGGGATGATTTCTGTGCATGGTATTTGGAAATGGTTAAACCTGCTTACCAACAACCAATTGATGCTGAAAGTTATCAAGCCACAATCGGATTCTTCGAAAATATTATCAAATTATTGCATCCAAATATGCCATTCTTAACCGAAGAATTATGGCATGATGATTTATTTGCTGAGCGAGGAGAAATGGATTGCTGCATCGTTGCGGAATTCCCGAAAGGCGGTGCAATTGACGAAAAGCTGCTAAAAGATGCAGAGGTTATCAAAACCGTAATCGCTGAAATTAGAAACGTTAGAAATCAGAAACAAATTTCACCAAAAGAGACCTTGCCTTTAAGTGTGAAGGTAAACTCTGATATTGATTATGAAAGATGGTTAAACATTGTTTTCAAATTAGCTAATGTTGCCGACGCGGAAATAGTAAATGATAAAATTGCTGGTGCAACGGCTTTCATGGCTGGTAAGGATGAATTTTTTATTCCATTAACAGAAAATATTGATGTTGATGCAGAACGCATCCGCCTGAATGCCGACTTGGTTTACTTGCAAGGTTTCTTAAAGTCGGTTGATGCCAAATTGAGCAATGAGCGTTTTGTTCAAAATGCAAAACCTGAGATTATTGCCAATGAGCGTAATAAAAAAGCAGATGCTGAAGCTAAAATCAAGATAATTGAAGAAAGTTTAGCGGTTTTGGGATAAGAGACCTCACCCTATCAATGTTTTTGCTTTGGCAAATTATTGCTGTCCCTCTGCTTGAAGAGAGGGATTTATGTGTGAATGCTTTTAACCCAGGTTCAACCCACAAAACTTTGTTTCCCTCTCTTGAAGGAGAGGGATTGTAGAAATGTAAGAAGCAATTCTTCCTTTAATAGGTGGGGTTATTTTCATAAAGGTTATTTACCTCACCCTATCAATGTTTGTGCTTTGGCAAATTATTGCTTTCCCTCTCCTTGAAAAGAGGGATTTATAGGACAATTCTTTTAACCCCGGTTCAACCCACAAAACTTTGTTTCCCTCTCTTAAAGGAGAGGGAATGCACAAAAGTAACATGCATCAATTCCTTTAATAGGGTGAGGTTATTTTTATAAAGTTTCTTTGCCTCACCCTATCAATGCTTGTGCTTTGGCAAATTATTACTATCCCTCTCCTTGAAGAGAGGGATTTATGGGATAATGCTTTTAACCCCGGTTCAAACCACAAAACTTTGTTTCCCTCTCTTCGAGGAGAGGGATTGTACAAATCAACAAATGCTACTTCCTTTCGTAGGGTGAGGCCGTTTTTCCTCCCAGGTTCAAACCACAAAACTTTGTTTCCTTATCTTCAAAGAGAGGGAATGCAGAAAAGAACAAGCACTTCTTCCTTTCGTAGGGTGAGGCCGTTTTTCCTGCCCGGTTCAAACCAAAAACTTTGTTTCCTTATCTTCAAAGAGAGGGAATGCAGAAAAGAACACGCACTTCTTCCTTTCATAGGATGAGGTTTTTTGCTCCCATAACCATTCATATCGATATAGTTGCTAAATTGTTACTAAAGCCTCTTTAAAAAAGTCCTATTTTAGAACTCATTAAGCGCTGATAAAACGTTTAATGTTGTGAGCTCTTCTAACCTAAATCTAAACCTATTTATTCGATGGAAAATTCCAGAAGAAAATTTATTAAGCAGTCTGCAATATTTGCTGCTGCCACTTATGCGGGCACAATGGGCATGAGCGCCAAAAGCTATGGCCGGATAATCGGTGCCAATGATAGAGTAAGAGTTGGTGTAGTAGGATTTTCCGACCGATTTAAAGACACACTTTTGCCATGCTTCTTAAATCATAACAAAGAATTAAATTTCGATATCGTCGGACTTTCAGATTTATGGAATTACCGTAGAGATTTAGGAATTGCTCATTTGAAAGAGAAATTTGGTCACGATATTAAAGCCTGTAGAAACAACGATGAGCTTTATGCAATGAAAGATTTAGATGCTGTAATTATCAGTACAGCCGACTTTCAACACGCTTTACATACCATCGAAGCAGTGAAAGCCAATTGCGATGCTTATGTAGAAAAACCTTTTGCCGAAACTATGGATGATGCAAAAGCAGCTTTGAAAGCTGTAAAAGCTACCGATAGAATCGTACAGATTGGTTCGCAGCGTAGGAGCGGAGAGAATTATGTAAATGCTGCTAAATATATTCAAGATGGAAAATTTGGGCCGATAACTGCTGTAGATTTGGTATGGAACGTCAATCAGCCGGGGCGTTGGCGCAGACCAGATTTGGTTGCAAAACTTAAAGAAGAAGATATTGATTGGAAAAGATTTTTATTAAATCGTCCTTCTGAAGCTTTCGACCCTCGAAAATATTTAGAATACAGGTTATTCTGGCCATATTCTTCCGGCATGCCTGGTCAGTGGATGTCGCACCAGATTGATACCGTTCATTGGTTTACTAACTTAAAACATCCAAGAAGTGTTGTGGCAAATGGTGGCATTTACACTTGGAAAGATGGGCGTAGAAATTGGGATTCGATGGTTGCTGTTTTTGATTACGGTCAGCCAAATTCTGAAGACGGTTTTCAGGTTACGTTTACTTCAAGAATGCAAAATAGCGTTGGCGATGTAGGTGAAGTTTACTATTCTAATGGTGGAGAACTAAATCTGATAACAAACAAGGTTTCTCCAAAAGGTGGCTTAAAAGAAAAAGAAGCTGCGGCAATGGGTTTAAAACCAAATCTTTTACCAGAGTTCGATTTAAGTAAATCGGAAATCAAAGCTGCAACAGGTGCGAATATGGGCGGCGACTTACTAACTTCTGGCCACATGCGAAACTGGATGGAATGTATCCGAAGCCGTAAAACACCTAATGGACCAGTTGAAGCTGGCTATTCTCATTCTATTGCAAACATCATGACAAATGCTGCCGTTCGAACTGGAGCAAAGGCAGTTTTTGATGAAAGCAGACAAGAAGTAATTGCCAACGGAAAAATTTTTAAATATTAATTAGTTTATCACTATCCAAGACATCTTAGAAAACTCAAGTTAGTAAACAGCTAAAATGTTCTTAGGTGTCTAAGGTAGTTAAGCAAACAAATCCTATCATGTTAAACATCAAAAAATACAGTATTCTTGCCCTTTCCTTAATTAGTTTATCAGTCGCTGCCCAAAAGGCTAAACCACTTTTCGATGGTAAAACACTTACCGGCTGGAAAGCTGTTGCAGGTGCCGCTCCATATAAAGTAGAGGATGGAATGATTATCGGAACCATGACTAAAGGCACACCAAATTCATTCCTGATTACAGAAAAAGAATATGGAGATTTTATCCTAGAATTGGATGTAAAATTAGAAGGCGAAACTACCAATTCGGGCATCCAAACCCGAAGTCATATTAAACCCGAAGGCAACAATGGTAAAGGTTTGGTTTATGGAAGGCAGGTAGAAATAGACCCAACACCAAGAGCGTGGACTGGTGGCGTTTACGATGAAGCCAGAAGATTATGGCTTTATCCGCTTGAATTAAATCCATCTGCAAAATCTTTATATAAAAAGAATGAATTTAACCATTACAGAATAGAATGTATTGGTAATGAACTGAAAACATGGGTAAATGGAGCTTCTGTTTCTTATGTAATCGATACACTTGATCAATCAGGGTTTATTGGATTGCAGGTTCATGGAATTGGTAATATTCTGGAAAATGATGGAAAAAAGGTTTATTTTAAAAACATCAATATTCAAACTGAAAACTTAAAATCCAAGCTTTTCCCTAAAGGCGTTTATGCAGTTAATTTAACACCAAATGATTTATCTGCCTACGAAAAATCAAATGGTTACAAACTGCTTTTCGATGGAAAAAGTAATAGTGGTTGGATTGGCGCTTATAAAACTGCATTTCCTGCTAAAGGATGGAAAGTAAATGATGGAATTTTACAAGTACAATCCTCTTCGGGTGCCGAATCTACCAACGGTGGTGATATTGTTACCAAAGAAGAGTTTGCAGCTTTCGATTTGTCTTTCGAATTTAAACTTACACCTGGTGCAAACAGCGGTGTTAAATATTTTGTAACCTTAGAAGAGAAAAATACAGGTTCGGCAATCGGATTAGAATATCAGGTTTTAGATGATGAATTACATCCAGATGCAAAATTAGGACGAGATGGAAATAGAACTTTGGCTTCTTTATATGATTTAATTACTGCCAAAAAAGAACCAAGATACCTTCGCCCGATTGGAAGTTGGAATAATGCTCGTTTAGTAGTTTATCCAAATAACAAAGTTGAGCATTACCTAAACGGTGTTAAAGTTTTAGAATATGTTCGTGGCTCTGAAGAGTTTAAAAAACTGGTTGCCATCAGTAAATATAAAGACTGGAAAAATTTTGGAGAAGCACCAAAAGGTCATATTCTAATTCAAGATCACGGCAATGAAGTAAGTTATCGCACCATTAAAATAAAAACACTAAAATAAATACTAAAGCAAATTGTAATCAGGCAGCTCTTGAATAAAATCGAAGCTGCCTTTTTCATGGTTTATTTTGGCGTAAACGTGTTGCAAACCATTAGTTAAAGCTATCCATTTGGCTTGATGAATAGAGTTATATCTGGCAGCTTGGTCAAAAACAGATTGCGTAATTTTCACCTTCGGCGCTTTACATTCTATCAGTAAAAGTTTATTTCCTTCCGTATTATAAACCAGAATATCGCTTCGTTTCTGCAATTGGTTTAAAACTAAACCGCCCTCAATTTGAATCAAAGATTTTGGGAATTTCTTCTCTGAAATTAAATGTTGAATGAAATGTTGTCGAACCCATTCTTCTGGTGTTAAAACCAAATGCTTTTTTCTTAATTCATCAAAAATGAAAACTACATCACCTTTCTCTGTAATTTTAAATGGATAAGTTGGAAGGTTAAGCGAAATAGGGTTAAACATTTTATAAGTTTTTACTGAAAAATAGTCAGCAATTAATTAGCGTTTTGTGCCTCAAAGTTAGCATTGTTTATAAACATTTAGTAAAATCATAAAAGCTAAATTGTAATTTTACAAGCAATGACTGCTGCCGAAATTATTAAAGATATTAAAACCCGAAAGTTTAAACCTGTTTATCTATTACATGGTGAGGAAGCTTATTACATCGATCAGGTTACTGAATATATTGAAGATAAATTATTGAACAATTCCGAAAAAGGTTTTAATCAAACCGTTTTGTATGGTAAGGATACCGATATGGCAACGATTTTAGGTGCAGCAAAACGCTACCCAATGATGTCGGAATATCAAGTTGTAATTGTTAAGGAAGCGCAAGATTTAAAGTGGGCCAAGGAAGAAGGGAATAGTAAGGAGGCAGAATTTGTACTTAATTATTTTGAAAAACCTTTGCCAAGTACCATTTTAGTATTTGCCTATAAATACGCAAACTTCGATAAACGTAAAAAAATTTATAAAGCGATAAGCAAAAGCGGCTTAATTTTTCAATCTGATTTGGTTCGCGATTATAAACTTGTTCCGTGGATTGAAGATTTTGTAAGGGAAAAGGGCTATAAAATCGACCAACAAGCATCAGCATTGATGGCAGAATACCTTGGTACAGACCTTTCTAAAATCGCAAACGAAATAGAAAAACTGATGCTAAATGTGCCGAAAGATGTAATCATTAATACAGATTTGGTTCAGAAAAATATCGGCATTAGTAAAGATTATAATGTTTTTGAACTGCAGAAAGCACTAGCCGTTCGCAATGTTTTAAAGTGTAATCAAATCATAAATTATTTCGCCAATAACCCAAAAGCAAATCCTATGGTTATGGTTTTGGCAAACTTAGGTGGTTATTTTACTAAGCTTTTAAAGTATCATTATGTGCCGAATAAAGCTGATGCGGCTTCTGCTTTAGGTGTTCCTCCGTTTTTTATTAAGGATTATGAAGTTGCAGCAAGAAATTATAATACAGGCAAAGTTTTTCAGATAATTAGTTTGCTGCGAGAGTACGATTTAAAAAGCAAAGGCTTAGAAAGTAGTGGTAATGTTGATGAGGGCGACCTTTACAAAGAATTGGTTTTTAAGATTATTCATTAGCTACTTTATCATCTTTGTAATTGCCAAAGTAATTCTAAAACTAAATATTTACCGCCTTTGATTAGTGCTTAGCAAGCAACTGATAATTTCTAAATAAATCTATAAAGATGCTTTTTGTTGAGGTAATCGTTACGATCTTCAGTCTTAATGAGCTTATGAAATCAATATTGAAGTAAAATCGCGGAAATAGGCTTATTGTAACTTAAAAGTTATTCTGAAAATCATTTCAAATAGTACTTCCTGCCATATATTTACCTTCAAATCAACTTATTGTTATGAAAAAAAATATACTCAGCATTTTATTTGCTGTTTCTGCCATTACATTTGCTCAGGCACAGGTAAGGCAAGGAGGAGCTATACCTGGTGACACAACACGAAGAGCGGCAGGAGCAGCCTTAGGCTCAGGAGTTCGGGCTCAACCAAAACCTTATGATCAGGTTATCACCAGTAAAACATCTACCAGAAAGGGGATGATAACTACGCATAAATTAGAAGACAAATTTTTCTTCGAAATTGCAGATTCTACTTTAGGCAGAGATATTTTAGTAGTTAGCCGTATTTCTAAATCAGGTGCAGAAGTAAGGGCGGCACAAGGCTATGCAGGCGACCAAATTGGTAGCTCTGTTATCCGTTTCGAAAAAGGACCAAACAATCGCATATTTATGCGCAAAATAAGTTATAAAACTTATGGTCCGGATAGTACAACTTCTATGTACCAGTCTTTAAAAAATTCAAACATTCAGGCAATTGCTGCGTCTTTCAACATCGCAGCGTACACCGCCGATAAAAAAGGTAGTGTAATTGATGTTACTGAATATTTAAATAGCGATAACGATATTTTCTATTTCAGTTCACCTGCGGCAAAAACCCGTTTCAGATTAGGTGCTCAACTTTCTGATAGAAGTTACATTCAAAGCTTAAGAAGTTTTCCAACCAATGTAGAAATTAGTACGGTAAAAACTTACAGTTTAACTGCTGCACCTTCGCCATTTGGTGGTGCTGCCCCTACCGGAATGGGTGGTAACGCATCAGCGGGTTCATCTACTGTAGAATTAAATACCTCTTTGGTTATTCTTCCAAAAGTGCCAATGAAAGCTCGCTACTTCGACCAAAGGGTTGGATATTTTGCAGTTGGTTACACCGATTTTGATTTAAATCCTCAAGGCGTTAAAGAAATCGAATTGATTAAAAGATGGAGATTAGAGCCTAAACCACAAGATATGGCAAAATATAAACGTGGCGAATTGGTTGAACCTATTAAACCTATTGTTTTTTATATCGATCCGGCTACACCTAAAAAATGGATTCCTTATTTAAAAGCAGGTGTTGATGATTGGGCTAAAGCCTTCGAAAAAGCAGGTTTCAAAAATGCAATCATGGCAAAAGAAGCTCCAAGTTATAAACAAGATTCTACCTGGAGTATTGATGATGCCCGTCATTCGGCGATTGTGTACAAACCATCAGAAATTGCAAATGCTAGTGGTCCGAGTATATCTGATCCAAGAAGCGGTGAAATTATGGAAAGTCACATCAACTGGTTTCACAATGTTCAAAAATTGGTTCACGATTGGTACATGATTCAAACTGCCGCAGTTGATCCAAGGGCTCGTAAAATGACTTTTAGCGATGAGCTAATGGGCGATTTGATTCGTTTTGTATCATCGCATGAGGTTGGTCATACTTTAGGTTTACGCCATAATTATGGTTCAAGCTCTACTGTTCCTACTGAAATGTTAAGGGATAAAAAATGGGTAGAAGCACATGGACATACCCCATCAATTATGGATTATGCTCGTTTTAATTACGTTGCTCAGCCGGAAGATAACATTTCTGCAAAAGGTTTATATCCTCGCATTGGCGATTATGATAATTGGGCAATTGAGTGGGGTTATAAATATTTCCCAGAAACAAAAAATGCTCAGCAAGAAGTGCCGATTTTAAATAAAATGACGATTGAATCTGCTAAAAATCGCAGGTTGTGGTTCGGAACAGAAACTAATCCAGATGATCCGCATTCGCAAAATGAAGATTTATCGGATAACGCAATGAAAGCAAGTACTTACGGTATCAAAAACCTTAAAGTTATTTTAAGTAATTTACCCGTTTGGACTAAAGAGCCAGCCGATGGTTACGATAACTTGGCTAATATGTATGGTCAGTTAACTACACAATTTGGTCGTTACATGGGGCATGTTGCAAAAAATATTGGTGGTGTTTATGAAAACCCTAAAACAGTTGAGCAAGCTGGTGCGGTTTACGAGCGTACGCCTGCTGCTACACAAAAAGAAGCAATGAATTTCTTAGATGTTCAATTGTTTAAAACGCCAACTTGGATGGTGAGTAAACCAATTTTGGATAACATTGACCAAGACGGTTTAGAAGTTGTTGGCAGATTACAGAATACAACAATTAACAGATTGTTGGGCACAAGTACATTAACTAAATTAATCTCTGCAGAAGCAGCTGATGGTGCAAGTGCTTATAAAATTACCGATTTGGTTACAGACTTAAATGCTTCAATATTTACTGAATTAAAATCTAATCAGGAAATTGATGTGTATAGAAGAAACCTTCAAAAAATGTATGTAGATAAATTAATTTCAATTATTAAACCAGCTGCTGCACCTACCGCAGTAAATGCAATTTTAGCTGGAGGCGGTAGAGGTGGAGCACCTCAAAGTGGTATTACAGCTTCACAAAGTGATGTGGTATCAGTTGTTAAAGGCGAATTGAAAGCTTTAGATTCAATGATAAAAACAAGTGCAACCGCTGCAACAGGTTTAAGCAAATATCATTTAGAAGATTTAGCGAGCAGAATTGACGATGCGCTAGATGCTAAAAGTAAATAAGTAATTGATGCAATTGAAAGAAGGGCTTCCCGATTTGTATTTCGGGAAGCCTTTCTTGTTTAAAATGAGCGGATTGCTCGGGTAAACGCCAAATTAGATTCAGATTTCGTTAATGGCCACAATACATCTCCAGCACTTTTAAAAACATACATGATAACATTATTCTTAGGTTCAATTTTACCGTTCACTTTTCTATAGTCTTGGTTTGAACTCATATACCCTGCTCCTTTTTGCAATTTAATACTACCTGCAGCATTTGTAGTAAATAAAATATTCATTGCTTTAATTTCTTCAACAGTTGGAAGATACCAATCATCAAAGCCATTGAGAACTAGATTATAGCAAATTGCGGCAGCAGTAGCATTATTTTTACATCCATTTACTATTGCTTGTGTATTAGACAAACCAAAACCTATTCCTTGTTCAGAAGTCCCTGGTATATCTGTTCCCTCACAACCCCATATAGCACTAGAGCTTTGATCAGAAGGCGCTACAATTAACCCATGTTTACCGGTAGCATCTACATAAAATATCATCCCACCACCATATAATTCTCCAACTGCAATAGGGTTTCCCGTTGCAAAGGTTATTTCTGAACCATAAGCCGTACCAGCTGCATTTGTAGCATAAGCTCTAACATAATATGTGGTACTACCAATAAGTTTCGAAAGTTCTATGGAAATAGATGAAATTGAATTTCCACTGGCATCAACAACTTTATTATTCGCAATGGTTGGATTCGAACTAGTACTGTAACAAATTCCTTTCTCCGTAATCGAAGAACCGCCGGTACTATTAATACTTCCACCAACCGTAGCAGTTGTTGTTGTAACAGATATTGCTGCGGATGTGCTTACTGTAGGGATACTGATTAAAGGTTGTGAATCGTCCTTACTGCATGATGAAATAAGTAGGATAATGGCAATTAATCCATGCCAAAGTTTAAGTTGTAAGTTTAGTTTCATTAACGTTTTTTATTGTACCAGAAGTCAAAAGGAATGCCATACTAAAAAATGTTTCTAAATCAATCTATAACACATTTATTTTAAAATTGCAGATAATTATTGGGGTGTTTTTTCCTCAAAACTACTCTACAGCTTCATAGCTGAATTTATAATTCATCAATGATTAATTTTTCCCTTCACAATGTTTTGATATTTCTTAAATTCGAAGCTTAAATAAATTACATGAAACATTGGCTAGTCAAATCAGAACCGTTTAAATACAGCTGGGTAAAATTTAATAAAGATGGTCGTACCTTTTGGGATGGTGTGCGTAATTATCAAGCTAGAAACAATCTAAAAGAAATGAAAGAAGGTGATTTGGTGCTTTTTTACCACAGCAATGAAGGTAAAAATGTTGTTGGTATTGCTAAGGTTGTAAAAGAATTTTACCAAGACCCAACAACTGAGGATGCAAATTGGGTTGTTGTAGATTTGGTTCCTGTCGAAGCCTTAAAAAATCCGGTTTCGTTAGAGCAAATCAAAGCAGAAGAAAGTCTTAAAGATATTTCATTGGTTCGTCAGGGGCGATTATCTGTTATGCCATTAAAGGCCGAAGAGTTCGATAAAATATTAGAAATGGGCAGTTAGTTAATGATTCAATTCTACAGCTTTCTTTTTGCTTAACATTAGCCCTGCCGTCATAACTAAACTCGAACCTAAAACCACTAGAAATAGAAATGAAGTACCAACTTGAGGTATTTTAAGCGAATTTGGTAAGTTAAAATAGAGCAAAATGCTGATTAAGCCTCTTGGTGCAATATATACAATGGGCGAAATGCTGCCGTTTTTAAATACTTTTAAACAGAAAAACCGAATGCCATAAATGGCTGCTAAAATGAAAAATCCGTTTGCCAATATTGGTTTGTCGTTCAACTCCTGAATGTTCATTGTAAAGCCAAAAATTACAAAGAAAAAGGTACGGAGAATAAAAGCGCTTTCTGCAGAAAGCTGATACAATTGAGATAAATCTGCGCTTAAATTTTTGTACAAAAATGTGCTCCTAAACCATAAATTTTGAATGGTGTCTGCGTTATTCAAAAATAAGCCAGTACTTAATATTAATACAAGTGAGGATAAATGGTAAGATTGACCAATCGCATATACTAAAATCAATATCGAAATGATAAGGAAAAACTTAATGTGATGAACCAATTTGCCCATAATGTAAATCAACACAATGCAAGCAATGGCCGACAATAAAATAACCAGAAAAGTACTTAAGCCAAGACCAATAAAAGATGATGAAGTGATGGAATGATTGGTAATGGCAAAGTTGAAAGTTATGATGCCTAAAATATCTGAAAAGGAAGATTCGTAAATTACAAATTCTTTATTTTCTTTGTTTAGTGCAGCCGCGGATGGAATTGCAATTGCTGAACTGATAACACTAAACGGAATTGCATTGGCAATACACGTGTACAAATTTGCATAACTAATTTGGTAAATAATTAGGGTAATTATGGTTACTGTACCAAGCAGAATGGTCAGTGCAGAAAAAAAAGCGCTTCTTATAATTTTATTTTTTTCCTTATCATACTTTAATTCAAGTGAACCCTCAAAAACAATAAGTATTAAACCAACCGTACCTAAAGTTGGTAGTATGGAAAGGAAATTTAGCGTCTGAATTTTTAGGTTGTCAACAAGTAAGCGTAAACCTATACCCAATAATAGCAGCAATAAAACTGAAGGAATTTTAGTTTTATTGGCCACTAAATCAAACAGATAAGAGAAAATTACTAATCCGCTTAAAATAATAAGGATGGTATATGTTGTCATATCTTAGCGATTGATGTTTGCTAAAATAAAACAATAGCACTAAGCACAAAGAAAATTATTGTAAAATTTAGGCTTTAAAAAATAAAGCCTTCAGTTCATTTGCATCATCAGGATGCATTTTACCACCCAAAACTAAACGCAATTGCCTGCGGCGAAGTGCGCCAGCAAAAAGTTCAATTTCTTCAACGCTTTCTGGTATGGCTTCTGGAACTGGGATGGTTCTTGCGCTTTGGTCAACAGCAACAAAAGTATAATAGGCTTCATTACTTTTTTGGCGTGCACCACTCGGAATGTTTTCAGCCCAAACGTCAAGCCTTACCTCTACAGATGTATTAAAAGCTCTGGTTACCTTTGCTTCAATGGTGATCACATCACCAAGTTTTATAGGATGTTTAAAAGAAACATTATCTACAGATGCAGTAACTACAATACGATTACAATGTTTTTGAGCCGAAATTGCGGCGGCAATATCCATCCAATGCAACAATCTTCCACCCATCAAATTGTTCAACGTGTTGGTATCATTTGGCAATACCAATTCGTTCATTATTGTAAAACTCTCTTTAACAAATTTCTTTTTCAAACTCATAATCGAGCGCAAAAGTACATAAAAGGTGCATTAAAAGCGCAATTTTTTGCTTTTGTGGTAAAGAAATAAGATAAAAAATGCCACAGAAACGCCGATTATCACAGAAGATGTAATCTTTGATTCTGGGGTAAAAAAATAATATGAAGAATTGCCACAGAAACGCAGATTTTCACGGAAACCAAATTCTTCTTCTGTGCTTTCATTGTTTCTGTGGCAAAAAACATATCTATAAAGAATAATTGCCACAGAAACACAGATTATCACGGAAACCAATTTTTCTTCTTTGCTTTCAGTGTCTCCGTGGCGAAAAATAACGGACGTTATACAAATTTTACCTTTCCCCAATTTACTTCCAGTCAACATTTCCTAAAAAACAATTCAGGAATAATCATGTTATCTTAGCAAAAATTGTAGAATAATGCAAAATCAAACGCTTATCCAATATTTCCATTGGTATTATAATGAAGAGCAAAACTTATGGACTAAAGTTGCCAACGAGGCAGCACATTTAAAAGAATTAGGTATCACATCGGTTTGGTTACCGCCAGCGTATAAATCCAATAACTCACCTTATGATGTTGGTTACGCAGTATACGATTTATTTGATTTGGGTGAATTTGACCAAAAAGGGGCAATTCCTACAAAGTACGGTACAAAAGATGAATACATAAAAGCCATTGATGCTTTACACGATAACGGAATTGCCGCGATAGCAGATATTGTTTTTAACCATAAAGCCGGCGGTGATGAGTTGGAAAAAGTAAAAGTAAGAACTGTAAGTGAAGATAATAGAAACGAGTTTACCAGTGATGTTTTTGAAATTGAAGCTTGGACAAAATTTACATTCCCTGGTAGAAAAGGTAAATATTCAGAATTTATTTGGGATCATTTATGTTTCAGTGGTGTAGATTGGGCAGAAGATTTGAAACAAACAGCTATATATTCCATCCAAAATCATTTGGGTGAGGGTTTTGAAGATGTTCCCTCAACGGAAAATGGTAACTATGACTATTTAATGTACAATGATATTGATTATCGTAATCAAGCTGTTATTGATGAATTGAATTATTGGGGCGAATGGATTGTAGAAACCACAAAAGTGGATGGATTTAGATTGGATGCCGTTAAACACATAAACCCTAAGTTTATTGTAGAGTGGCTTGATCATTTAAATCAAAAATATGATAGGCAATTTTTTGTTGTTGCCGAAGATTGGAATGTAGTCGAAGTAGATGGTCAGTTGGAATACATCAACATGACTGGTGGCAGAACTCAGATTTTTGATTCTGTATTGCACCATAATTTTTATCTAGCCAGCCAGGAAGCAAATCAGTTTGATATGCGAACCATTTTTGATAAATCATTGATTCAAATTAAACCTGAATTGGCAGTTACTTTTGTAGATAATCACGATTCTCAACCTTTACAAGCATTAGAATCTTATGTAGAATTTTGGTTCAGACCATTAGCATATGCTATTATTTTATTACGAGAGCAAGGCATTCCGTGTATTTTCTTCCCTGATATTTATGGAGGAATTTATGATGATAAAAACCCTGAGGGTGAAGATGTGCACATCGATTTAGCTTCGATACCAGATATTGAAACCATGAGTAAAATTCGTGCTGGTTTAGCGTATGGTTTTCAAAGAGATTATTTCGACCATAGCAATTGTGTTGGCTGGACCCGTGAAGGCGATGATGAACATGAAAATAGTGGATTGGCAGTATTGTTAAGCAATGGCGACGAAGGATTTAAAGACATGGAAGTTGGGCAGAAATTTGCCGGTAAAACTTTTATCGATGCTTTAGGTCATCGCGAACAGGAAGTAACCATCAATGAAAATGGATGGGCAACATTTCATTGCAACGCAGGTAGCGTTTCAGTTTGGATTTTAAAAATAGAAGGATAAATTTTAATCAAATAACTTTATGAGCCTGTCGGGATTGGCAAATTATTTTGCACCAGACAGGCTTATTTTTTGTGTGGAAAGATATATCTCAAAGAATAAGTTATAGCATTATCTTTTATCTAAAATTCGGTTGCTCAAATTCGTATAGCCAATTAAAGTATCCCACCTGGCACCAGGGCGACGATAATAAACAAATATTTGATAAGTGTTTTCGGTCTGGAAAAATGCACCTTCAAAGGGTGTTGTAGTTACCGTATTTGTGTTTTTATCAAGCCAGGCATACTCGTAATCATACAAACCTTGTTTCATTAAAATACTCGCATAAAACTGTTTTCGTTCGGCATCGTACAACAATTTGTTTTCTTTACTAAGGCTATAATTATTAAATCTTCCAATTACATAAGCTTCGCCATTTGTAGTGGGTGCTGATGTATTTAGCGTGAATAGCATACTTATATATTCAGCTTCTGTTCTGTCATCTCTGCCATCTGTGTTCCTGATAAAAAAGTTTCCGTTCTCATCCAGTTGATTGGCAAATGTTCCGGTATTTCTAGAAATATCCTGAAACAACATTGCACTAACAGATTCCTTATCACGAAATATATCTCGAATATTATCGCCTTTAAAACGGATACTACGCGTATCAAACTTTCTAAATTCATTATCGCCTAAAAAATCGTTTGTGTTTAAATCGTTATAAACCAATTGGTTTGGTCGAACAAATGATGGGCGGGTATTGATTTGTACGGTATTTGAATTAAAATTTTGTATCACAGCAATTTTTAAATCCTGATAAGGATTTGGAATCGGAATTGAGTGATTGATGGTAAAGTTTATTTTCTGTTTCTTGTCTCTGTCGGCAACTTGCATTGAATTGGTTACTTCTGCTGCTATACCCACCTGGCTATCTAAAATGTAAAAACGCTGAGATATTACCGGCTTACTTTTGTCATTATCTTCATAAATTTTCAGCACATAATTACCACCGATTTTGGGTTTAACCTGGCTGTTTGGCAAGCTTAATTCGTAGTGGGTATATTTTCTCGTAGTGTTTGATGAATAGCGGTAATTGATAATCCTATCTTCTGCAAAACCATCTAAATAATCCAGACTAGATATTTGTGATGTTTTCCAATCAAAAGTGCAGTGTTCTACGGTGTACCAATAGTTCTTTGTTCCAGCCAATAAATCATCAAAAGAAAAATTAATAGTTTCTTGTGAATTTAATAATATCACCGGAATACTTTGCTCCTTATTGCTATTGGAACAAAGCACTGTTTTAATATTTGGAAGATAAATTTTATTCTCGTTGGTAAAATTTTTATCAGTTTGGGCAAAGGTTAGGGTAGAGATGAAAAATAAA
Organism: Pedobacter jejuensis; assembly: GCF_003725795.1. Lineage (GTDB taxonomy): Bacteria > Bacteroidota > Bacteroidia > Sphingobacteriales > Sphingobacteriaceae > Pedobacter > Pedobacter jejuensis. The sequence continues at coordinate 91,203 of NZ_RBEE01000011.1, forward strand.
ATGGAAAATATTATTTTGTGCATGGATAAAAGTACAGAGTATTAACCAAAGATTAAAAGGTTCATTGCAGAAAATATAATTCTCTTTCTGCTGTGATTTCTGCGTTTCTGTGGCAAAGAATAAAACTGCCACAGAAACGCAGATTATCACGGAAAATGTAATCTTTGATTCTGTGTCTTCAGTGTTTCTGTGGCAAAGAATAAAACTGCCACTGAAACGCAGATTATCGCAGAAAATGTAATCTTTAATTCTGTGTCTTCAGTGTTTCTGTAGCAAAAATAATATGAAAAATTGCCACAGAAACGCAGATTATCACGGAAAATGTAATCTTTAATTCTGTGTCTTCAGTGTTTCTGTGGCAAAAAATTAACAAAAAAAAACCGCAGACAAAATCTGCGGTTTAATATTTTAATTACGCTGTAGAAAAATTTTAACCTTCTAGCTCCATTATTTCGGCGGCCAGTGTTTCCCAATTATTTTGGTGAGTATCTAAATTTTGTTTAGCAGCAAGATACCTTTTATTTGCTTCAGCTAATTTATCAGGCTTACCATAAACATGTTCATCAGCCAATTCAGCTTCAATATCTTTTACATTTTGTTCCAATTCTGAAATTAAAGTTTCTAATTTCTTTAATTCATCATTAAGCTTTTTCAACTGATTTGCTGCATTTGGAGTAACAATTTTTTCAGCTGGCTTTTCCTTTTCAGGAACTTTAATAGGAATTGGTTTCGAAGCAGGAATTACGCGTTTGCTGTTCCACTCTTCGTATTCTGCATACGTTCCTGGATATTGTTTAATTTTTTCACCCTCGATAAACCAAATTTTATTGGCAACATTATCCAGAAAATACCTATCGTGAGAAACAGCAATGAATGTACCATCAAACTGTTGTAATGCCTGTATTAGAATATTAACCGATTGAATGTCCAAGTGGTTGGTCGGCTCATCCAGAATTAAAAAGTTAGAATCTGTAGTTAGTGATTTTGCTAAAGCTACACGCGATTTTTCACCACCTGAAAGAACTTTAATTTTCTTGAAAACATCATCTCCGGTAAACAGAAAACAACCTAGAATACCACGTAATTCGGTATCTGAATGTTTGGGAGCAAAAGCTTGCAACTCTTCTAAAATAGAATTGTTTAAGTGTAATGATTCTAACTGATGCTGAGCAAAAAACGTTGTGGTAACATTGTGGCCGGTTTCGCAGAAGCCATCAAATTTTTCTGCGCCTGCAATCATCCTCAATAAAGTTGATTTTCCTTTACCGTTTGCACCAATCAAAGCAATTTTATCACCTTTCTCAATTACCGCTTCAGCATCTTCCAAAATATGAACATTTGGGTAATGTTTCGTAGCATGTTCAATTCTAACCACATGTCGGCCAGATGGTTTAGAAAATTTAAATGCAAAATTTACGGTTGGGTTATCATCATCAACATCATCCACACGCTCCATTTTATCTAAAGCTTTCATACGCGATTGCGCCATTTTTGCTTTTGATGCTTTCGCTTTAAATCGTTCAATCAAACGCTCTTCCTGCTTAATTTTAGCTTGCTGATTTTTAAATTCACCCTTCTGTATTTCTCCACGCAGGGCTTTTTCCTCTACATAAAAACTGTAGTTTCCTGCGTAAACATTTAATTTTCCTTTACGAGATTCAACCGTACGGTTCACAATCTTATCTAAGAAATACCTATCGTGAGATACAATAACGATTGCACCTTCAAAGCCCATTAAATAGTTTTCTAGCCATTTAATAGATGGTAAATCCATGTGGTTGGTCGGCTCATCCAGCAGTAAAATATCTGGTGTTTGCAATAAGATTTTAGCAAGCATAACACGCATGCGCCATCCTCCAGAAAATGTATTTAGTGGACGTAGCTGATCGGCCGTGCTAAAACCCAAACCAGCCAGAATTTCATTCGCTCTATATTCGATGTTGTAACCATCTAAAGCTTCAAATTCTTGCTGTTTATCGCTTAATTTATATAAAATTTCCTCGCTATAATCTGTTTCGATTTTTTTGAGTAGTTCTTCAATTTCATCATGCAGTTGGTTTTGGCGCTCAAAAGCCTCCATGGCCACGTGTAAAATGCTATGGTGCGAATCGTAAGAAAGTAAATCCTGATTTAAGTAGCCGATTTTTAAATCTTTAGACATAGAAACCGTACCAGATGTTGGTGCGTACTCGCCTACAATTATTTTTAAAAGTGTCGATTTTCCCGTTCCATTGGCGCCAATTAATCCGGCTCTATCGCCAGGTTTAATGTGCCAATTTGCTTCATCGTATAAGGCCCTTGAGCCAATTAGGAATGTTAAATTATTTATTGAAATCATTTCGGCTGCAAAAGTACGAAATTTTAAAGCTTATTTTATGTCGAAAGTCAAATAGGATGAGAGAAGAATTTCAATTTTGGTTTATAGTTTTTTAGAAAGCACTGCCAGAAGATTTTATTAAAGTTTCCACCTGCTTTCTGTTCCAACAAAAGCTGAAAAAAGCTTTTGGTTTACACGACAATCAGGTTTAAAAACAAAAGTTTGTAATCGTAGGTATGTTAAATTTCCATAACTAAGATTGCCATTTCTTTATTTAATGGGAATAAAAAATAATTATACATTTGAATTCAAAGCACATTGACAATGAATAACAAGAATATTAAAATTATAAGTAAAGAAGTTCTTTCGGATAATTGGTACACTTTAAATAAGATAACTTTTGAGTACTTAAAAAAGGATGGAACAAAAGAAATTTTAAATCGTGAGGCTTATGATAGAGGGAATGGCGCTACCATTTTGCTTTACAATAAAGCAAATCAAACCATTATTTTAACTCGTCAGTTTCGTTTGCCAACCTATCTTAATGGCAATGAAAGCGGTTTACTTATCGAAACTTGTGCGGGTTTGCTTGATTTGGATAATCCTGAAACGGCCATAAAACGTGAGACAGAAGAAGAAACGGGTTATAAAATTAAAGATGTTAAAAAAGTTTTTGAAGCGTACATGTCGCCGGGTTCGGTAACCGAAATACTTTATTTTTTTGTTGCAGAATACGATAAAGAAATGAAAGTTGGCGAAGGTGGCGGTCATCACGATGAGCAGGAAAATATTGAGGTTTTGGAAATGTCATTTAGAGACGCTGTTAATATGATTTCGACAGGAGAAATTAAAGATGGTAAAACCATTATGCTTTTACAGTATGCACAAATTAATGCGCTATTGCAGAATTGAAAAATTTAAGGGTGGTTATTAATAAGTAAATAAATTTCGAAAAGATGCTATTCCAAGGTTCAAAGATTTCTCGGCTACGCTCGAAATGACGGTAGGATCTATGCAACTGTTAATACTGCAGGAGCAAGAGTTAACTAGACCCGATAGAACGGAAAGCCCGGAAGACGAGGAACGAGGATGAGGACTTGGAGAGATAGCGGGACGAACAATAATAAAGGCTTCAGGTATTGCTCTTCTAAAATTTATGAATTCGTGATATTTATTCAAATCTTCCATGCCCAGTGTCCTCACAGACAACTAATTATATAATTTTGGTTTCGGTCTGTGGAGACACAGAACGAGGAATAGGGTTGAAAGATTTCTCCACTTCGCTCGAATAACTATTCGTAAAAATAAATTTTGAATTCAAAAATATCTTTTTACATTTGTACTGTAATAAAAATAATTACAGAATGAGCAATAGCCGGTTTCCTATTTCGTTACATATTTTAACGTTGCTTGATGAAGCGAATGGGAATGTTGTGAGTTCGGAATATTTGGCTGGTAGCATAAATATAAACCCGGTTTTGGTGCGGAAAGAGATTATGAACCTGCGCAAGCATGGCTTTGTAGGTAGTAAAGAGGGAAAAGGTGGTGGTTCTTTTTTAGCCAAAGATGCTAAAGAGATAAACCTTGCAGAGGTTTATAATGCGGTGAAAACCAATACAATTTTAGGGCAAAGTAAAAATGAACCAAACCCAAAATGCCCTGTTGGCAAACAAATTAACCAGCATTTAAATGAACTTTATAACGATGCTGAAAACGCTCTGATAAACAATTTATCAAAACAAACATTAGCAGATTTTGCATTAAAATTTAAATAAATTTTTTTGTACTAAACTGTAATAATTAGTATTACAATTTAAATTTAAAATATATAAACTATAAAATAAATAACATGAAAGTAGCAGTAATAGGAGCCTCAGGATTTGTAGGCAAGGCGATTTTAAACGAACTTTTAAATCGTGGAAATGAAGTAATTGCGATAGCCCGCGATACCGATAAGATTGACATCACAGATGCTAATGTAACGAAAGTTGCAGTAGATGTATTGGATACAGAAAAATTGGCTGCTGCTTTTACCGGATCGGATGCTATTGTAAGTGCATTTAATGCAGGGTGGACAAACCCAAATTTATATGATGATACCATAAAAGGAGCGGAGGCAATTCAAAAAGCAGTTAAGGCATCGGGTGTAAACCGATACATTTTTATTGGTGGTGCTGGTACTTTGCAAATTGATGGTAAGCAATTGGTAGATGGACCTCATTTCCCAAAGGAAATTTATCCTGGAGCATCTGCAGTAAGAGATTATTACAAAACACTTAAACAAGAAAAGGAATTGGATTGGGTATTTTTTAGTCCGGCAATTGAAATGCACCAAGGAATTACAACTGGTAGAACAGGGAAATATCGCTTAGGAAAAACATCTCCGGTATTTAATGAAGAAGGACGATCAATTTTATCTGTAGAAGATTTGGCAATTGTAATTGTTGATGAATTGGAAAACAACACTCACCATCAAGAGCAGTTTACAGCAGCATACTAATTGATGTAAAATATCGTGATGTAAAGGTGGAAAATGTGAGGTGTTATTTATTATAAATTGAGATGCAATTTGATAATTTAAGATTGGAAAGAGTAGGCGCTTAGTAATCTTTCGAATTTCCAACTAGGCTGATGGTTTTTCCATAATCCATTTTCCATCTTACATTTTTTCAATAATCCATAATCCATTTTCCATCTCTATTTTCCATCTTACATTTTTTTCCATATTTTATTTATCTTCGTTGCATGTATCGCCTTATTAAACCAATATTCTTCAAATTTGACCCAGAAAACGTTCATTACTTTGTAGTTAAGCGGTTAAAATGGTTTAATGATAAATTTCCTTTAGGCAAAACCATTATTCGCAGCAGTTTCGACGTTCATATTAAAGGTTTAGAGAAAGAAGTTTTTGGAATTAAATTTAAAAATCCGGTTGGCTTAGCCGCAGGTTTTGATAAGAATGGCGAATATGTTGAAGCCCTTAGCAATTTAGGCTTCGGTTTTATAGAGGTTGGTACGGTTACCCCTATGCCACAACCTGGAAATGATAAACCACGAATGTTTCGTTTGCCAAATGATGAAGCGTTAATTAACAGAATGGGTTTTAATAATAAAGGTGTTGATGTAATGGCAGAACGTTTGCGTTTGCTAAAAGATAAACATCCGGATATTGTTGTTGGCGGAAACATCGGCAAAAATAAAGCTACACCTAATGAAGATGCCGTTAACGACTACATTAAGTGTTTCGATAGGTTATTTGATGTTGTGGATTACTTTGTGGTAAATGTAAGTTCGCCCAATACACCCGGATTACGCGAACTACAAGAAAAAGAGCCACTTAAAAATATTTTAAACACATTGCAACAGCGCAATCGTAAGCATGATATTTCTCGACCGATTTTACTTAAAATTGCTCCTGATTTAACGGATGCACAGCTAAATGATATTATTGAAATTGTTGCAGAAACCAATATTGCAGGTATTATTGCCACCAATACAACAATAAGCAGAGAAAATTTAGCTACTGAGAAAGCATTAGCTGAACAAACTGGTGGTTTAAGCGGCAAACCTGTTAAAGATCGTTCTACTGAAGTGATTAAATACTTGTCAGAGAAATCAAATAGGGCTTTTCCTATAATTGGTGTAGGTGGCATCCATTCTGCAAAAGATGCGCAAGAAAAATTAGACGCTGGTGCTGCTTTGGTTCAATTATATACGGGCTTTATTTATGAAGGTCCGGGGTTAATTAAAGAGATTTGTAAATCTTTGGTTCTATAAAAATTAAACTTATTTCTTCTTATTTACTATTGCATTTATCCAACTTGGAGCAAATGGCGAAGTGCAACCTTTAGAAACCGGGTAATCTCTGTAAACTCCAAGTTTTTCGGCAAGTGCTATTACTTGCGCTCGAAATTGTTCGTGATAGATTCCAATTTGTACTAAACTCGAATTCATTGTCCACTGTACTTCTGGTGCAGCTTTTGGCATTTCCAATTCTATTCGGGTAAGCAACTCGGCAATATTTATTCCTTCCGGATTTCTGGCTAACCTTCCACTTGTTAAACTCCAACCCGCACGGGCCAACATTACGTCTTCAGCGTTCATCCACCTCTCTCTAAACTGTTCATTTTCAGCATAGTCTTTGATTACATAATTATAGAACCAATCTGCAGCCCAGGTAAACTGCTCTGAAGCTACCATTTTTTCTATCTCATTAGCCGATAATTCTTTGGGATTGAGAATCAATATGGCTAGCATTCGGGCATCAATATTTTCGGTTTCCCAAAGCTGAATTGCCAAAGCATGGTCTGTTTTTATGTTTTTCGCGATATTCCTGATGTCGCCCATTTTTACTCCAAAAAGATTATCCCGAGCGCCGATTTTTAGATGCTGTTTTTTAACCTTTTCATCACTTAATGATTCGAGTGTTTTAAGCGTTTCTTGGATATTCATGGTATAAAGTTTATCTATTCAAATCTATCCAAATTTTAAGCATAAAAAAAGCATCCTTTGATCAGAAGGATGCTTTAAATCTTTAAAGAAGAATTTTAAAAACTATTTTGCTAATCCAGCTAAAACAGCATTGTTTTTAGCCAATTGGTCGTTTTTAGGTTGTGCTGAGCGACTTCCTAATTCGATGTTAGTAGCTCTTTTTAAAAAATCTACATCTTGTTGTGCAAAGTTTTTATTTCTTCTGTCTTTTCTTTTTAATCTGGTAACTGCCATGGTAATAACCTTTTAATTATTTTATTTGTACAAATGGAGGTCGAGAGCGGATTCGAACCGCTGTAGAAGGTTTTGCAGACCTCTGCCTAGCCACTCGGCCACTCGACCTTTAAATTCAAGGCTGCAAAAATAGCAATTTATACTTAGCTAACAAATATTATCTAACAAATTATCCTTTTAATTTTTAGCTCTGGCAATTTCTGAGCAAAATATTGCAGCACTCACCGCTACATTTAACGATTCTGCATCTCCAAATCTAGGGATGGTAACGGGTTGATTTATCTTTGCAATAACTTCTGGCGTTATGCCTTTTCCTTCATTGCCTAAAATTATTAATCCTTCATTTCCCCAATTGGTTTTGTAAATTGAGTTGCCATCTAACAAGGCTCCAAATACCAAGATGTTACTATTTGCTAAAAGCTTAGGAAGATTTTCATAGTAAATATTTACCCTTGCTAAAGAACCCATTGTTGCCTGTACAGTTTTCGGATTATAAGCTTCTACACAATCTTCTGAACAGATTATATTTTTAAAGCCAAACCAATCGGCGGTACGAATTATGGTTCCTAAATTACCCGGATCTTGAATGCCATCGAGCACCAACGTAAACTGATTTTTAAAGTATTTTAAATCTGCAGGTACTGTTTCAGGAATATGAATAACGGCTAAAAAATTTTGTGGCGCTTGTAAGGCACTAATCTTATCTAATTCAGCGTTGGTTACTTCAAATAAGTTTATATTTGCTGGCAATTTGGGTAATAAACTAAATTGTTCGCCAGTATAAAATATTGTTTGAATTTGGTAGGTAGATTGTAAGAATTCTTTGATAGATTTTAGACCTTCAACCAGAAATAATCCGTTTTCTTTGCGATATTTTTTTTGATGTAACGACTTAATAAAACTAATCTGAGATTTTGAAAGCATACAAATCCTTTAAATATTCTGAACTGAAAAGTGTTGCAATATTACTATTTATTATTGTTTTAATTCAGGCCTGTTCATCAACAAAATACATTCCTGATTATCAAGCCATCGTTAAAAAGGTTACCATTGATAGTATTGATGCTAAGTTTGAAGAAGAGGCTTACAATTATGTTCAGAAAGACATCCGTCCATCATCATCTTTTAGTATCAACGTGCCGCTTTATAATCTATTTAACACTAAAGATGGGCGATATAAAACAACCGATATTAAACCTTTTGGTACGCCACCGGCAATTTTAGATAGTACTTTAGTAGAAATATCAAGAACGCAGATTGAAAAATTTTTAAAAGGAAAGGGATATTTTCAAGCTAAAGTTACATCGAACATAAAGATAGAAGATAAAAAGGCCGAAGTTAATTTTAAGGCACAACCTGGTCCGGCATCTTTTATTCGTAACCTTAGTGATTCTATTTTTACACCTGCGGTAAGAACTGCGTATCGTAACGAAAAACCGAAATTTACACACTTACATGAAGGTATGCAGTACGATTCGGATTCATTATCATACGAGCGTGAGCAAGTGTATCGGGTAATGAAAGAAAATGGATTTTACAGTTTCCTCCGTCCGTTTGTAAATTTTGATGTGATTGAAACAAGAGATGTAAAAAACGTTGATTTACGTATGAATATTACGAACCCTCCGAACGGAAATCATAAGCAATACACCATTGGTACAACCTACATGATTATTGCACCTAGTCCGGAAGGATTTCCAGATTCGTTGCGTAATTATGTAAACAGAGATACCACACGAGGTATTTCATTTACCGATTTATCGAAACGATACAGACGAAACCCAATACTTCGATACGATTTCTTAAAAAAAGGTGAAGGGTATGATATTAGAAATGAGAATCTTACATACGACCGTTTATATGAATTGAACATTTTCAAAAACGTAAAAATTGATTATTATAATCCAGATAGTACGTCAAATAAAGTAAATCCAATTATTTTATTAACGCCGCAAAAGGTGATGAGCAACAGGGTAGAAGGCGAAGTGCCGTTTAATGGTGGTACCGTTGGATTTAATTTAAGTAATACCTATACAAACAATAATATTTTTCGAGGAGCAGAACGATTTGAATTTCAAATTAAAGGCGGATTACAATCTAGAATTGGTAACGGTGCTTCTCCTTTTAAAGATATCTATCAAAGAGATTTTTCGGTTAGTGCAAGTATAACTGTTCCTCGGTTGCTTATACCTTTTTATAAGCCAACACTAGGCTCAAACGGTATGCCGCATACAACTTTTTCATCTAGTTATATTTATGCTTTACAACAAGATGTATCCGTAAGAAATATTTTTATTAATTCCATTACGTACGATTGGGTTGAGACTAAATCAAAACTACACTCATTTACGCCATTAAATTTTGAGTACCGTTTCGGTAATTTAGATCCTTCAATTGATTTAAATACCGTTCAAAATAACCTTTATTACTCTACTTTATTGGCAAGAAAAGATTTGACTTTAGGGATGAAATATACGTACACCTTAAATGCAGATAAACTAAATCAGTTAAGAACATTTGTGTATTTACGAGGTGGAATAGACATTGCGGGCAATCTTTTACAGGCGGTATCAAATTTTAATAATAGAAAGCATAATCCAAATAATTTTTTAGATGCTGATTCTTTAGAGCGTGATTATGCCAAAATATTAGGTTTGCCGTATAACCAGTATATAAGGCCAGAATTAGATATTAGATATTATAAGCATTTAGGCGGAGACCGGCAGTTTGTGGCTAGAATGAATGCTGGCGTTGCTTATGCTTATGGAAACTCAGTATTTATGCCATTTGAGAAAAGATTTTTTGCAGGTGGTTCAAGTGGAATCCGGGCATGGCAAGCCAGAACTATCGGTCCTGGAAATTATAACAGAGCAACATTGGCTTCTGATACGATAAGAAGAGCCGTGTTTGGACTTGATCAATTGGGAGATTTAAAAATCGAAACCAATTTTGAATATCGTAATATTGTTTTCAGGAAATTTTTTGGTGGCGTTTTAAAGGGTGCAGCTTTTGTTGATGCAGGAAATATCTGGAACTTAAATGCCGATGAAGGTGAAGAAAAAATGTTAAAGCTAAGCAAGCTAGTTCAGCAACTTGCCATTGGAACAGGTGTTGGTTTAAGATATGATGTGCAATATTTTGTATTTAGATTTGATATTGGTTTAAAACTAAAAGACCCACAATTTTCTGGTTCAGACCAGTGGGTAATTGGTAAATTTTTATCAGGCGGAAGAGACTTTAAAAATGCCTACAATGCAACACATGGTCCTGATACCTATCGTTTCCTTCAGTATAATTTTGGTATAGGTATGCCGTTTTAAGGGCATCTTTAAAATAAACCTTTCAATGCATCAAATATGCTTTCGAAAAACGTACCTATGTTTAAGCCATTGCTATGGTTAAAATAAACAAAAACTAAAAATATAATTACAATAAAAATTATCAGTTTTCTAAAAGCAAAAGCTAGTATTACCAGTATTATAGGAATGATAAAAAGCAATAAACTATTTATTGCATAAGGCGTTAAATCGTTATCTTTTTTATAAACATATACCAATTTTCCATGCGTACCAGTATCGTTTTGGTGTTTTAGGTAGACAAGAGTAGAGCGCTCTATTGGTAATGGAAGTACTGCAATCCCATCATTAAATTTAAGGCTTTGGGTAAAGCCACTTACACTAAATGTGTATATACCATTTATGTTTTCATTTGGTTTATCTAACGAATCTGCAGCTATTATGGCTAATTTACTGTTCTTTAATAAGTTTTCCTTAACTAAAAAATTGTTAATTGCTGCTGTTTGGGCAGAAGCAAAAAAGCCTGTTAAGCATAAAAAAAATAATAAAAATCCTCGTTTCATTCTATAGAGCGTTTGTTGTAAATCAAATAGCCAATGTGCAATAATACACCATTTCTTTTAATTGCATCGTTATATAAATTATAACTAAAGCTTACTGGCCCAACCGGAGTTTGATATACTAAACCAGCGGTACCTGCATATCTAAGTTTAGTGATTGCCTTTGCGTATGCAGCATCTTGCAAATTATTTAATTCATATTCTTTATGAGGCAAAAATAAATAACCTTCTAATCTAAAGTCTAAATTTTTTCTCAAACTGTAAATATTTTTAATCCCACCTGCAGCATAAGTAGATGCCCTAAACTTATCTAAAAACAACGAACGACTATCTTGTAATGGATAAAAAGCAGGCGATGCCAATAATGTGCTATAATAATTATTAAATAATGGTTGGTTGGATATTACACCTTCAATCAAATAACCCAAAGTGTATTTTTTGTAGTGGAAGAAATAATTTTCTTGAGTTAGCTTTATGCCAATCCACTGCCTTAAATTGGTTGAAGATTTTATAGTATTTGGCGGTACCGTATTTCTAAAAATATTACCAGGATTATAATTCTCTCTTCCGGTGGTAAAATTGAAACTCAATAAAAAGCTTTGTCCACGGGTTGCATATTGCTTTCGGTTTAGAGAACTTTTCTCCAGGTTTAAAGAACCTTTAAAGCCATTAAAAATGGTTTGGTCGAGCAAATCTCCGGCAGAGAATGAATTATTAGGGCTATACCTATCGTTGTTGTTTATAAACGCAGAGTGAAGTACAATTTTGGTATTATAATTTAAAGGAACACCCATCGTAATATCAATCTTTCTATCAGATTGGTCGATATAAATTGGTTGGGGATTCTCGATAAAAATCTGGCTGGTATTATAATAATTCCAGTGATTGTAAGTTAATTCTGCACCTAAAAACAAAGGCAATTTTGTAGGATAATCTATCCGGCCGCTAAGCTGTACTGATTCGTAAAAACGGCCTGAATAAAAACTGGTTCCAAAAGTATAGGCTTTACGGTTTAGATAATTGTATTGTGCACCCAAGAAAACATTGCTAATGGGCCGGGTAGAAATATTACCTCCTAAATCGAGTTTGAAACTCTTTTTTGGTTGGGCCACAACTTCGAAAGTGTAGTTATCAGTTGCTGGCTCATAAACAATTTTTGGGTAAATGGTTTCGAAGGTTTGGTCGGCCACCAACTTATAGTATCCTCTTTTAATATCCTGTAAGTTAAAAGTTTCCTTATCACTTTTAAAAAGGCGTTCTACATATCGTTTTTGTTGTTCATTTACACCACTAACCGTAATGTTGCTAAATCTGAAATCGGGTTTTTTCTTATTAAATTTTTCTCTTCGCTTCGCTAAATCTTCATCACTAACACGCCTGCTAATAAGTGCTTTAATTTTTTCCATATCAGCCATAGTGGCATCGTAGCCTTTTTTTATTAAATCTTCTACCGGAGAAAAATTGGTAATGCTATAATTGGCCAGTTCTGGCTGAATGTAAACACCATTTTTACCAACCATGGTCGAATCTGATTTGGAGAGAAACATAAAAACAAGAAATCGGTTCATCAAACGGTCATCATTGTTTTTCGGATACTCATTATATGTTTTCGAAGAAACGTTTGCCCCGATAACATAATCGGGTTTAAAATCACGCTCCATCACATCAACAGGGAAATTGTTATATAAGCCACCATCAAAAACGTACTTGCCATCTAGTTTAATAGGTCGGTAAATAATTGGAACCGTCATGGTAGCTCTTACCGCTTCAGCCAAGCTGCCTTTACTTACCGTTATACTTTTTTGCGAAAGCACATCGGCAACCATACACCGAAAGGGTACAAATAGATTATCGAAATTATCTTTTGAAACTGCCGATGCTTGAGAGAACAGTTCCAGGAAAGCAAAGTTTAGCGGTATATCATTAATTAAATTAGAACGGAAGCTAAAATGGAAACCTGTATCAATAGCAACCTTTGCGGTAAGCATGGATGCATTTGGTGCATTTTTTTCGAAAAAGTAGGTGTAATCACTTGTGTATTTGCCATTAACCCAGTTTTGGAATTCATCGCTGGTAGCAATTTTTTCTATCTGAGCCGGAGAATAGCCTGCCGCATACATGGCCCCAACAATGCCTCCCATTGATGTTCCGGTAATATAATCAATCGGGATATGATTTTCTTCTAATGCTTTTAACGTACCAATGTGCGCCAAACCTTTAGCACCACCTCCGCTAAAAACCAAACCAACTTTTTGTGCTTGCAATTGATTACAGCACAAAACGAAAAGCATCAGCAAATATCTCTTAAAAGTTACCACCCCTAAAAATAAGGTTTTCTTTTAAAATTTAATTCAGTATGAAGATGTTATATGTTAAAAATGATGCAAAACTTACCCAAAGTATGTATGGAATGAAAATTAATCCTGCCCATTTATTTATTTTATAAAAAGTAACTGCATTAATAATGATGAAAATTAACAGCAGCATAATTTCGATAAGCGCTATACCTATTTCATGAAGGTAAAAGAAAATGAACGACCAAGCCAGGTTAAGTAGCAACTGGATTAGGTAAATGGCTACCGTTCTTGGAAAATGCACAATTCTATCTCTTCTTACCCATACCAAGTAAGCTGCAATACCGATTAAAAGATAAAGGCTTGTCCAAACGGGTGCAAATAACCAATTTGGTGGGTTAAACGATGGCTTATTTAGTGTTGGATACCAGGTTTGAACTGACTTAGCGGTTGCAAAGCCGCCCAATGCACCAATGCTTAAGGTTATTAAAATATTTATTATAAATGCTAATGGTTTAAATTTCATTGTGCTAATTTCTGTTTAAACGAGCAAAAAACCTAAATTTTTTATTAGCGACCAATCGCAGGAACTGCCGGTAAACTTTCATTATCTTCATTACCTACGCTTTGAACTGCAAAAAGATAATTGTCTTTGCTATATGGCAATCGCATTTCGGTTGCTGTTGTAAAAAACTTTTTCTGCCAAACCGCACTGCTGGTTTCACGCATTAAAATGTAGTAGCCTTTAACCGTTCCGTTAACTGGTGCTTCCAATATAAATACGTCGAATTGCTTAGATTTTTAACATCAACTTTTACTTCTGTTGGCATTGAAGGTGCTTTAGCAAGATTGGCCAATACGGCAATGTTTACGGCTGTATTTTTTCTTAAGTATTCAAAATCCATAAATTCAATTAAATCGCCATATTTAACGCCGTTTTCTGTTCTTAAATCCTGATGTTGGTGCTCAAAATTTTCGTTCATTTCAGTTAACCTAACCGCACTAAAGCCATTTTCCACAAAAGGTGTGTGGTCGCCGCCACGCAAAAACCTATCATTACGGTAAATCAATTTTATTTCAAGCTGATCAACATATCGTTCACCTGTTTCTTTAACGTAGCGAGCAAGTTGTCTGCTTTTGCCATCATTTTCTAAACCAAACTGACGAATATTTTTTGCGTTTTTATCCAATTCAAAACTTGGTAAACCCTCGCTAAATACGCGGAGTTTAGTATTGTCAATTATTTGGGTTTCGCTTGCATTATTGCTTCCAATCATATCGTTGTTAAGCATGGCTTCTATATCCCAGCCTTCTTTTTTAGCCTTTGCAGCCATAAATCCCGAACCTAATAAAGATTGCTCTTCGCCACTAACGGCTACAAAAATTATTGTTGCAGGAAATTTATATTGGCTCATAATTCTGGCCGCTTCAATTACCCCAGCCACACCGCTACCGTCGTCATTTGCTCCTGGCGCATCACTTACTCGGTTCATCACATCCGTTACGCGACTATCTAAATGGCCACTAACCACAAAAACGCGTTTGTCATTTGCATCAGTTCCTTTTAAAATGGCAACTGCATTACCCAAGTTAATGGGTTTATCAACACGTTTTCCATCAGCTTTAATTGTTGTGGTATCTAAAAAAGCAGTTAATCTGCCATCACCAGATTTAGCAAATTGGGCAAATTTACTTACCACCCAATTTCTTGCCGCACCAATTCCTTTTGTTTTACTTTTGGTATCGCTTATTGTACTTCGTGTTCCAAAAGCAACCATTTTTGTGATGTAGGCTTTTAGCGAATCAGGGTTTACCGATTTAACCATTTTATCAATATCAGCATTGCGATTTACAATGGTTTGGGCGCTTAAAGAAAAAGCTAAGTAGCTTAAAACAAGAAATGTAAATATTTTCTTCATTCAGGAATAATTTGTAAGCTAATGTATTAAATTTTGATAATTGTTCCTTATATATCCGGTTAATTCCTGTAACAATTTAAAGATAGGTATGGGAATATGGCTATTTAAATTATTTATCTGTTATAGTATCGCTATTCTATTAAAACTCCAAAAAATCCAATGCTAAAAAAAATAATTTCTATATTTATACTTTTTAAACTTGTTATAAATTTTTCCCGTATCATCCCAATTATTTCTAATGGATAGGTTTCCTGTTAATCTTACTTCGGCAAAATGCGAATTACTGGATCGAATACTCCAGGAATTTCAATATGAGGAGTATGTAAAGACAGACCGTGTTTTACATATATTTAAGGGAAATGCCATATTAGCTTCTGAATACCTTCACTTGCTTAGCCAACTCAATCTAATTATTCTTATTGGTGAAGTTTACGGGCATCCATTGCCTGCACTTATTGGTAAACAATCTGGCTTAGAGATTTTTTTAAGTGATGGTGGCTTTATGCGGCGATTGGAGTTGAGAAAAATGCATGAGGAAACAGGTAAAAGTATGATTGAACTTCAAAAAGAAATCATGGATTTGAGAAATCAGCTTGCATCTTGTAGGGAAATTATTGCCAAACAAGAAATGGCCATGCTTGATATGGATGGTGAATTGAAAAGACTGGAAACAGGCATGGAAAATGAAGACTATTAAAATATAATAGGTTGTAGCGTTTTTATAATTGGAAACGTATCCATATCAAAAATAATTAACGCTATGAAAATATCAAATACTCTAATCGTACTAATATTATTCACCTTATCATTTTCATCTTGTAAAAAGCCAGGTAAAGATGTTTTATCTAGAGATGCATTAACTGGTGCCTGGGAAGAATTACCAACACAAAGCACATCTCGTACGTTAATTTTCGAGCCTGGGGGTAAATTTACATCTAAGTTAAAGATGAAAGGTAGTAATGATTGGTTTATCATGGTCAGCGGAACTTATGCTACTGATGCGGATAATGTAATCGTCAACATTACTGAAGAGCAGGAAAGAGACGCCTCGGGTAAGATTACTAAAACCCCTGTAAATTTTCGATATTTTGATAAAGGAAAGTTTAATATTCAAAATTTTGTATTGACTATCGATTACAAAACTTATCCCGCAGATGCTCCTGTAGATACTCAGGCAAAGTTCAATAAGATTTTACCGATTGATTAATTCTGACATTAGGTAAAAGAATTTTATTTCTTTTAGTTACCTTTTGTCAGGTTTAATATTCTAAATATCATATCAACAAATGTATAAATCTAGCTGTTTAAGCTAAAACATTGTGTACCAAATGGTGTTGGTTAAATGAATTATTATGACTTAATTTAGTCTTCATTTAAAAATTATATGACCAACACAGATATTTTAGGGTACACACCAAATCCAAACTATAAGAAATCAGTTGCTTATTTCTCCATGGAATTCGCTATCGATCAATCATTAAAAATCTATAGCGGAGGTTTGGGTTTTCTATCAGGTTCAAACCTTCGAAGTGCATACGAACTTAAACAGAATTTGATTGGTATAGGCATGTTGTGGAAATATGGTTATCACGACCAGGTTCGGGATAAGGACAATAACATGATACCGCAGTTTATTCAAAAAGATTATTCATTTTTAGAAGATACCGGAATTATTTTTTCTGTTCCTGTTCACAGTGGAATGGTAAAGGTTAAAGCTTTCTTATTACGTCCGGAAACATTCGGCTCTGCACCACTATTTTTACTAAGCACCGATTTAGAAGAGAACGACTTTGTAAGTAGAAGCATTACACACCGTTTGTACGACCCGAATGAAACTACAAGAATCGCCCAATCCATAATTTTAGGTATTGGTGGCGGTTTGCTTTTAGATCAATTAAACTTAACACCAGATATTTACCACATGAACGAAGGGCATGCCGTTCCGCTAAATTTTTACCTATATTCTAAATTTAAAAATTTGGAAGAAATTAAAAAGAGGATGGTATTTACAACACATACCCCCGAACAAGCTGGAAATGAGGAGCATGATTTCTCTCTATTAAAAGATATGTCGTTTTTCTATCACCTTCAAGAACATGAAGTTAAGTTTATTTTAGGCATGGATGGCGATAAATTTAACTATACCCTTGGCGCACTTAAGTTCTCTGGAAAAGCGAATGGTGTATCTAAATTGCATGGTGAGGTAGCCCGCGAAATGTGGGGAAGTTACAGTAATATTTGCGAAATCACTTCGATAACAAATGCCCAAAATCAAACCTATTGGCAAGACACTAAATTTGCAGAAACCATTAAAGCAAATGATGAGCAGGGTTTGAGCTCAAGAAAAAAGGAGATGAAAGCCTTGCTTTTTAAGGAAGTGGCTAATCAAACTGGGAAAATTTTTAAGGAAGATGTATTAACAATTGTTTGGGCAAGGCGGTTTGCTGCATACAAAAGGGCAGACCTTTTAATGTACGATTGGGAGCGTTTCTTAAAATTGCTAAACTCAACCGATATGCCGGTGCAAATTATATGGGCAGGCAAACCATATCCTGAAGATGAGGGAGCCAATAAAATGTTTAATCAAATTATTAAGAAAACCCTAAAATTTGCCAATTGTGCTGTAGTTACTGGTTACGAACTTGCCTTAAGTGCATTATTAAAAAAGGGTTGCGACGTTTGGCTTAATAATCCAAAAATGTACCGTGAAGCTTCTGGAACAAGCGGTATGACTGCTGCCATGAATGGCGCTATTAATCTTTCTCTTCCGGATGGTTGGGTGCCAGAATTTGCTGTAGATGGCGAAAATTGTTTTATTATTCAGCCAGCTGCTGATGAACTTTCACAACCAGAGAGAGATACAAAAGAGAATTCGAATCTGTTAACTGTTATAGAGGATGTAGTCTTACCCACATACTATAAAAACCCATCGAAATGGTATAATATGATACAAAAGGGAGTTGATGGCGTTCTTCCTGCATTTGAATCTTCCAGAATGGCTGATGAATATTATGAAGTGATGTACAAAAAGATATAAATCAACATTTTATTCATCTTTACGATTAAGAAGCAATCTTTTCTAAGAGAAGATTGCTTTTTTTGTTTTGAAATCCGCTCCTCAGTCTACGTTCGCACAGAACGAAATTGAATGATGTTGACCGTCTGTTAGGACACAGACCATTGTTTAGAATATTTAAATAATATCACCACATTCTTAATTTTAGAAGAGCAATAACTGAAGCATCTATTAATTTTCGTCCCGCTATCTCTCCAAGTCCTCATCCTCGTTCCTCGTCTTCCGGGCTTTACGTTCTATAGGGTCTAATTAACTTCTGTTTCTGCAAGTATTTATGGTTGCATGAAGCCTACCGTCATTTCGAGGTACGAAACAATCTCATTTTCAAGTCATCACTTATATTCCTTGGTCTGTATCCCAACAGACCGAAAATAAATAAGTTAATGGTCTGTGAGGACACAGACCATGGAAGAGACACAGACCATGGAAGAGACATAGACCATTGAAGAAATCCCACCGTCATTTCGAGCGAAGCCGAGAAATCTTTGAACATATAATTCTTACTCCTTCGTCTTTGTCCCCACAGACTAAATTGTAAGTGTTGATACAGACTATAACTTTGTTCAAACTAAATTATTATAAAAATAAATAATCATTATTCAAGCTTTACAAATATAAAATCTATATTTATGCAACCGTTTGCATAACCAAGTAAAATTACCTTAAATGTATTTATTAGGCATAGATTTAGGAACATCATCCATTAAAGTTTCAATTGTTGATTCCCTTACCCAAAAGTGTGTTGCTTCATCACAATATCCTGAAAAAGAAGCAGATATAAAATCCTTAAAAGGGGGTTGGGCAGAGCAAAATCCAGAGGATTGGTGGCAGCATACGCAGCAAGCAATTTTAAAATTGAGGGATTTATCAAATGTTGACCTTTCAGCAATCAAAGCTATAGGCATAGCATACCAAATGCATGGTTTGGTGGTGGTTGATAAAAATCAAAATGTTTTAAGAGATAGCATTATTTGGTGCGATAGCCGCTCTGTTGAAATTGGTGATAAAGCTTTTGAAGAGATTGGTAATGAAAAGTCGTTAAGAAGCTTGTTAAATTCTCCTGGTAATTTTACTGCTTCAAAATTGGCATGGGTTAAATTAAACGAACCTGAAATTTACCATCTGATTGATAAAATAATGCTTCCTGGGGATTTTTTGGCAATGATGCTAACAGGAAATATTTCAACAAGCATCCCCGCACTTTCTGAAGGTATTTTTTGGGATTTTGCCAAGAACGAAATATCAGAAGATGTGATGAATTACTATCAAATTGATAAAAAACTCATCCCCGAAATTCACCCGCTATTTTCCGTTCATGGAAATTTAAAAGATGATATCGCCTTATTGCTTGGTTTAAGTGCTGGTATTCCGGTAAGTTATAAATCTGGCGATCAACCAAATAATGCTTTATCATTAAATGTTTTAAAACCCGGCGAAGTAGCAGCAACTGCAGGTACTTCAGGTGTAATTTATGGTATTAGCGATGCTTTAACTTATGATGATAAATCGAGGATTAACACTTTTGCGCATGTAACTTATACCAAAGAAAATCCGCATACTGGCGTACTACTTTGCATCAATGGTACAGGTAGCATGTACCGCTGGGCTAAAAATAATTTTGCACCAAATTTATCCTACCACGAGTTAAATAAACTTGCCGAAACAGCTGCTATAGGTAGTAATGGCTTACGCGTTTTACCATTTGGAAATGGTGCCGAACGTATGTTAGGTAATAAGTATACTGGTGCACAAATAGTCGGGATAGATTTAAACAAGCATACACAAGCTGATATTTTTAGGGCAGTACAAGAAGGCATTGCATTTTCATTTCGTTATGGGTTGGATATTATGCGAGAAAATGGCATGCAACCAAATGTGATTCGTGCCGGAAAAGCCAATTTATTTTTAAGTAATGTGTTTGCACAAACCTTTGTTGATGTTACAGGCGTAAGGTTAGAATTATATGAAAACGATGGAAGCGTTGGTGCAGCAATAGGAGCCGGCATTGGTGCCGGAATTTTCAAAACCGTAGAGGAAGCATTTTCAAAGCATACCGTTCTTAGCCAGATTGAACCAGAAAATGTATTAGACTACGAAAAAATTTATCAAGACTGGAAAAAGTTATTAATCAGAGAATTAAATAATCAAAAATAAAATATAAAACAATGGTAAAAGTATTAACAGGCGACAAAGTGTTTTTTAATGGTATAGACCAAATAAAATATGAAGGTTTAGAAAGCGATAACCCGCTGGCATTTAGGTGGTATGATGCAAATAAAGTTGTGTCAGGAAAAACCATGACAGAACATTTTAAATTTGCATGTGCTTATTGGCATTCTTTTAATGGCAATGGAGCAGATCCTTTTGGCGGTCCAACACATGTATTTCCGTGGGATGACAAGAAGGATGCTGTTGAAAGAGCCAAAGATAAAATGGATGCAGCGTTCGAATTTATAACGAAAATGCAAATCCCATATTATTGTTTTCATGATGTTGATGTGGTTGATTATGGTAATGATATTGCCGAAAACGAACGCAGGTTGCAAACATTGGTTGAATATGCAAAACAAAAACAGGCAGATAGCGGCGTTAAATTACTGTGGGGAACCGCAAATCTATTTAGCCATAAACGTTACATGAATGGTGCCTCTACAAATCCCGATTTTCACGTTTTGGCGCACGGCGCTGCACAGGTTAAAGCAGCTTTAGATGCAACCATTGCATTAGGTGGTGAGAATTACGTTTTTTGGGGTGGAAGAGAAGGTTACATGAGTTTGCTTAATACCAATATGAAACGTGAGCAAGAGCATTTGGCAAAATTTTTACATACCGCTAAAGATTATGCTAGGCAACAAGGTTTCAAAGGAACTTTCTTTATCGAACCTAAACCTTGCGAACCTTCTAAACATCAGTACGATTATGATGCTGCAACAGTTAAAGGCTTTTTACAGCAATACGATTTATTGGGCGATTTTAAATTAAATCTCGAAGTAAATCATGCAACACTAGCCGGACATACATTTCAACACGAATTGCAGGTAGCTGTTGATAATGGTTTATTAGGTTCTATTGATGCAAACCGTGGTGATTACCAAAATGGTTGGGATACTGACCAGTTCCCGAATGATATTAATGAACTAACAGAAACCATGTTGATTATATTAGAAGGTGGTGGTTTACAAGGTGGAGGTGTTAATTTCGATGCTAAAATCCGCAGAAACTCTACCGATGCTAAAGATTTATTTTATGCGCATGTTGGCGGTATGGATATTTTTGCTAGAGCGTTAATTACTGCTGATGCCATCCTTCAAAAATCTGACTACAAGAAAATAAGAACAGAACGATATGCTTCTTTCGATTCGGGTAAAGGTGCCGAATTTGAGCAAGGTAAATTATCATTAGAAGATTTAAGAAACTTTGCTGCTGAAAATGGTGAGCCTGATGTGATTAGCGGTAAACAAGAATATTTAGAAAATCTGATTAACAGATACATCTAATTAATAAAATTCCTTTATATTTTTGTGTTTTTCATGATTTTATAAATCATGAAAAACACAATCAACTCCTCAAATTTTATGGTGCTTAACTAAGTTTAAATTGAAGAAAAAGACTACCATATATGATATTGCAAAGGAATTAGGTGTAACTGTTTCTACTGTTTCTCGTGCTTTGAGTGGTTTCCCGGCAATTAGTAAAAACACAAGACAAGCGGTTTTCGATGTTGCTAAACGATTAAATTATAGTCCGAACAAACTCGCATCTGCGCTAAAATCAGGTAAAACTTTTATTGTGGGCGTTATAGTTCCTTCTGTTGAATCGCATTTTTTTGCTTCAATTATTCATAGTATAGAAGAAGGTTTAAAAAGTAATGGTTATCGAATCATTCTATTTCAATCGAAAGAATTACTAGCCAATGAAATCAAAGGTGTTAAAACGTTACTGGAAGCTCAGGTTGACGGAATCATGGCTTCTATGTCGCTCGAAACCAATGCAATAACGCATTTCGAAGAAATTGTAAAACAGAATAAACCGTTAATTATTTTTGATAGGGTAAATCTAAAAATAGATGTGCCAACAATTACATTAAACGACTATCAAGCGGGCTACCTGGCAACCGAACACCTTATTAAACAAGGTTATAGAAATATTGCATTTATTACACCTGTGCAACAGATAAAAATTTTTAGCGATAGATTAAAGGGATACAAAGAAGCGCTTCAAAAAAATGGTTTAGTTGTAGATAATAATAACATAATTTTTAGTGGCTTATCAATAAATGATGGCTTCAACGGTGCAATGGAGTTGCTAAATAATACAAATATACCTGATGCCATTATTGCTGGAGATGATTTTACAGCATTAGGTGTTACCAAAAAACTTAGCGAACTAGGCGAACATATTCCGAAAATTGGTGTAATTGGATTTGCTAACGAAGCCTTTTCGGCATACATTTCACCAAGTCTATCAACTATCGATCAGCATCCGGCTCAAATTGGAACGGCATGTGCAGAAATGTTTTTGGAAATGATTTTGCAACAAAATCCTTATGATACTATCCGGAACATTATGTTAGAACCAACATTATTGGCTCGAGAATCAACAGGGGTTAATTAGCTTAGAAACAATAAAACGCTAGTTCGAAAATTCATCTTTAATAGTTCAGATATAATTTTTTAGTCTGGCTTTTTGTTTATTTGCTGTAGGTGTAATGAAAATAGTCAACATCTATGTAGCCATCATCTGCAAGGTTATTATAATTGTAAATCGCTATCCGGTCGCCGCGATATGAGCCCCATTCCATTTGATAAGGCTTTCCGAAAGGCATATATTTTTTGCCGTTAATGCTGTAATAGAACTGGCTTTTGCCGTCCAGCCCCCAAGTAGATTTTAGCCAGATTTTATTCCCCTTTAATACCAATCCTTTTGTGATTTTTCCCTTAACATTTAATTCTAAATAGCTTATTTTATCTTCGCATGCGATACCTAAAGTAGCATAGGCAGGTGCTCCAAAGTGCGAGAGTCCTGCCTTTTGACCATTATTGATTCCGCTGAAATCTAATTTCAGAATAACCTCATTTGCTTTTGTGCGGTATGTTCTTTGGGTTAGCGTATTTCCAGCTTTTAACAGATTATTGGTTTCAATAGGTTTGAAAGCATGCAGCCTTAACCAACCGGCTCGTTCTTTTAACGACCATTTTTCTACCCTTGGATGGTAATTCCATTCCCATTGTGGCGGCAAATTAGATTGGTTAAACTCATCACTCGTTTGCGGTGCATAAACCACACCAGGGTTAACTGGTTTTTTGCCCGACCAAACCATTGTACCTATTTTGTCTTCACCAACTTTTCCGATAATTGGCCAACCATCAACCCAATTTACTGGCAACAAACTCATAATCCGCCCAGACCAATCGCCTGTACCATGATGGGTTAGGAAATACCAGTCTCTATTTTGGGTTTGTACCAGGCCACCCTGGTTGGGTTCATTAAATTGCTTTTCGGCATGGCTCAATTGTTTTTCCTCCGTATAAGGCCCATAAATATTCTTCGACCTTTCCATCATGATGGTCCGGCCTTCGGGTTTTACCTCACTAAAAAAATGATAATAAATACCATTAATTTTATACAATTTATTGGCCTCGCTTCCTTCTGACTGATGAATAACTTTATCAGAGCCTTCGATGAGTTCTTTGCCATCAGCTGTCATTTTAAAGAGGTGGATTTTATAACCATCGCTAAAATTTGTTCCGATTAAATAACCTTGCCCATCATCATCCCAAAAAGGACTGCAATCATCCCATCCCTTTTTCGCCAACACCTGGTGAAGGGGTTGCCAGGGGCCTTCAGGTTTTTCGGCAGTTGTCATAAAATAGCCTTCATCGGGCGTACCGAAATAGATCCAGAATTTTTTATCGTGGTAACGTATAGCACCAGCCCATATTCCTTTTCCATATCGGTTCATTTTATCCCAGTTCATTTCCGGAGAAATTGAAGTGATATCGTTTACTGCATGGCTTATAATTTCCCAATTCACCATATCTTTTGAGTGGAGGATTACAAATCCTGGCGAATACTGGAATGTGGATGACACCGCATAATAATCACTCCCCACGCGGATGCAATCAAGATCACTATAATCGGCAGGTAATATCGGGTTGTTGTAAGTGCCATTTCTGCTATCTCCCCAGTTTTCCCATTGCCCCCAAATGGGTGCCTGATTGTTTGTTTGTGCAAATGAATGCGTGTTGATTAGAATAAATACGATGAAGTATATAAGAATAGGGCGATGCATAACTTATCTAATTTGTCATTTTTATAATCTATAGCTCGGCGAATTTGACCTGTCGCTCAATAATGCTGTTAATTACCATACTTGCAACACCTAAAATGCAGGAATCCTGACCGAGTTCGGAGGTGTCGATTCTTGTATTTTCTCTGATTTCAGTCATGCTATAAGTATTAATCGCCTGTATGATTGGAATTGTTATGTATTGTTTTGCCTCAGCCATTTTACCTCCTAAAATAATAAGTTCAGGATTAAAAAGCTGTACCAGTGTAGCGATACCTTTACCAAGATTATTGCCAACTACAGATAGGATACTGATTGCATATTGATCGCCCCTGTTGGCTGCGTCAATTACCAAATGAGGTTCAATTTTTTCAACTTCATAATCTGATAATTCATTCAGGAGGGAGTGTTGACCAGATTTAATACCTTCTTTTGCCATTCTTGCGAGTGCGACACCAGAAGCTACCGTTTCTAAACATCCTTTTTTGCCACAATAGCATAATGCGCCTTCATCCATCAGTGGAATATGACCAACTTCTCCAGAAAAACCTCTGCTACCCTTGCGCATTTTACCATCCATGATTATGCCTAATCCAACTCCCCAATCCATCAATACCACAAGCGCATCGCTAATTCCTTTTGCCAGGCCGTACTTACTTTCTGCTATGGCAGCACATTTCACGTCATTCTGTAAAAATACAGGATAGCCGAAGACCTCTTCCAATACTTGCTGCAAGGTTTTTTCTTTTCGCTCTGGTCTTAAATAGGTATAGTTCATTCCCGCTTCTCCATCAACCAATCCTGGCATTGAAATCCCTATGCCAACCAAACGGCTTTTATCAATCTTTGAAGAAGATATCAGTTCATTGATAAAAGTATAAAGATCGGGAAGCGTCGATTCATCTTTGCTGATTCCCTTACCTAAAGTATGAATTGTGGTGATGAAATTATTGTTATTGTCTAGGATAACAGCCCTTGTCCTGAACTTTTCCATATCGATACTGACGATATAAAAGGTTGCATCTTTTAAAAGGTAGGTGTCTGGCTTTCTTCCACCATTCGATTCACCCTTACCTTTTTTCTCCAAAATGTCATCAGCAATCAGCTCTTTTATGAGGATTAAGCCTGTTGGCGAACTAATGCCTACCGTTGTGAAAATTTCGCTAACGGTTGCAACCTCATTCTGATAAATGTATTTAAGTATCTGGATTTTTTGAAGGTATTTTTTTCTATCCATATTACTGAGTTGATTAAGTCTTTCTTCATCAACAGAAAAGTAATTTGGCCGAAGTAGTATTCCCATATTGGTTGCAGATTTATTTAGATGTAAACAAAAATAGGTTTCTTTTATTAAATTTTGTAAAAAGAATTATTGTTTTTATAAAAATATATCTAATTATGATTTATTTAATAAAAAAAGTATTGAAATTTTTACTTTATGTAATCTTTTTATATAACTTTAAAACAACAAGTAATTTTTAACAAACAAATCATTCCATCTCTACAAGCAAAATCAACTGTTGCTGACAAAATAACCACTTGTCATAAGCCACATATACAAGCTTCGCTTCAAAACTTAAAAACCAGACCATGAAAAAGACTTTTAACTCAGATTCGTAACCGGCTTTACAAGCCAGAAAGACTTTGTGCTTTCCAAGGAAAAATAAACTTATTTTCATTATGCTGATGTGGTAAATCAGGGCAGGTTAAATGCTCTGTACATCCTACAGTATTAAAACAAACTATTTGATGAAACATTTACAAACGATTTTCGCATTTTTATATGCCAGCCGCTCGTTTAAATTCTACCAACCATTTAAGGCAATAATCATATTGATATTGCTTTCTTTACAGTTCCAAACTGCCTTTGCACAATCGGTAATAAAGGGAAAAGTTACGGATGCAAAAGGGGTAACAATCCCAGGAGTGAGCGTAAAACTACAAGGCTCTGCTGTCGGAACAACCACTAACGATAATGGAGAGTTTTCTATCAGCGCTCCCGGAGACGGTATTCTTGAATTTACTTATATCGGTTACCAGAAAACGAGCGTTCCAGTTGGCGGTAAATCGGTAATTTCGGTAATACTACCAGAGGATAATCAAAATCTGAACGAAGTAGTGGTAGTAGGTTACGGAACCACAAAAAAGGTAGATGTTACCGGTTCTATATCCAGTGTTAAAGGTTCGGATATTCAGAACCTGCCAGTTGCTTCAGTTACGCAAGCTTTAGATGGTCGTGCCGCAGGAGTCAACATATTACGTAATGATGGTTCGCCAGGTGCTGCGCCAAGTATCAGAATCCGCGGTACAGGAACCATTAACGATGCCAACCCATTGGTGGTAATCGACGGAGTACCATCAAGTAATCCAGATGCATTAAGTGATGTAAATCCCAACGATATCGCCTCTGTAGAAATTTTAAAAGATGCATCTTCTAGCGCTATTTATGGTACAAGAGCAGCAAATGGTGTGGTATTGGTAACCACAAAAAAAGGCAGCTATAGCCAAAAATTATCAACATCGGTAAACGCATACACAGGTTTTTCCAACACCACTCGTTACATTAACCTGTTAACTGCACCAGATTTATATATGCTTAAAAGAGAGCGCTACACTAATGATGGCGCTACAATTGAAGCACCATGGGATGATCCTTATTACGCTACTCAACGTACCGACTGGCAGAAAGCAATTCTGGGCACAGGAAAAGTAAACAGTGGTGATGTAAATATACAGGGTGGAAATGAAACCTCTACCTATTATTTTGCAGCTTCGATGTACGATGAAAAAGGCGTTGTAGATAAAGCAAGATTTAAACGTTACAGCACCCGGATTAACTCGGAGCATAAAATAAAATCATGGTTAAGAGTTGGAGAGAACATTCAGGGTACTTTTACAGAGAGTAATTCATTTAATAACAATGATTCTCAAGCTGGTTTAATTTTCTCAGCCCTACGTTTTAACCCTGCAATTCCGACGATAAACGATGACGGTAGTTTTGGAACTTCCAAAGCTTTTGCCAACCAACTTGGAGATATTAACAACCCTTACGCAACCATACAACAAACAGATGCTTATACCCGAAAATACAGGGTGATTGCAAATGTGTTTGCTGAGGTAAACATCATGCAAGATTTGAAATTCCGTGCCAACTACGGCTTTGATGGAACGATTGGCAGAGGTTACAATTTTAACATTCTGGATGTAAATCAGGCAAGACCCACTACCAACTCTAGCTTGACCCAATCGGAAACTGAAGCGTATTCAAATTTACTGGACTTATTCCTTACTTATGATAAAACGATTAATAAAAGCCATATTACAGTAACAACTGGTTATTCTAGACAGAATTTTCAGGGAAGCAACTTCAGCGCAGCCAGGATTGGATATGATAATACCAGTTTTGATCAACGCGTTTTAAATCAAGGCAATACTTTGTTAACCGCATCGGGTACTGCAGATGATCCTACCGCTTTAGAATCGGTATTTGCACGAGGTTTTTATGATTACGATGGTCGGTTTTTGGCTACGCTGACATTTAGAGCCGATGGTTCATCTCGTTTTGCACCAGGTAAACAATGGGGATATTTCCCTGCCTTTTCTGTGGGATGGAGAATTTCTAACGAAAGCTTCATGAAAGATATTAGCTGGATCAGCAATCTAAAAGTAACAGGTGGATGGGGCGAATTGGGTAATCAAAACGTAACGCCATTTCAATATGTAAGTTCTATCCTGGTTGGAAATACATACGGAACCAATGGATATACTTTTGGCGGTGCAGGATATAATGGGGCAGCAATCACTAAAACAGCTAATCCTAATATAACCTGGGAACGTTCGGCAATGACGAACGTGAGTGTTGAAGCCGGATTTTTACAGAATAAACTAAATACAACCTTAACCTATTTTAATAAAGATACCAAAGAAATGCTAATTCCTGCAGTTCAGGTAGGTACGGCCGGTACAACAATCGCATCAGATGTGAATGCCGGAGAGATGAACAACCGTGGTATAGAGGCCGAAATTAATTACAGTGCAGGTGATGAGGTAAAATATTCTGTTGGTGTTAATGGTGCTTTCATCAAAAACAAAATCACCAAACTTTACGGTGAGAGTGCCTATATTTCTTCAAAAGTTTACGGCCGTTCGAGCCAGGAAATTTCCAGAACATACGAAGGACAGTCTATTTCTTCTTTCTATGGATGGAAAACAAATGGCTTATATCAAACCCAGGCAGAAATCGATAACGATGCCGCATTAGCAAATGATTCGCGAAAAGGTTCTATCAAACCTGGCGACGTTCGTTTCCTCGATGTAAATGGAGATGGTTTAATTGATGGAAAAGACAGAACTTATCTGGGCAACCCAAATCCTAAAGCGACAATGGGTCTTCAAGGTAGCGTATCTTACAAAAACTTCGATTTAGCAGCTAATTTTACTGGTGTATTTGGTGTCGACTTATACAATGCCGACCGGATGCAGGGCATAGATCCTACTTATTCTTTTAACTTGTATGGTGAAACCATTGGAAGATGGACAGGCCCTGGAACGAGTAATACCATTCCAAGAATGTCGCTGGATCGCTCGAATGATAACTACCGTACATCGGATTTATTCATAGAGAATGGTAGTTATTTCAGTTTAAAGAACATCACGCTAGGTTATACTTTCCCATCAACACTGATAAAAAAGACAACTTTTAGCAGCCTGAGACTATATGTAACCGGACAAAATGTGTTTATGCTTACAAAATACACCGGCTATACTCCAGAATTGGGTTATACAGATGGCAACAGACAAAGAGGTGTTGACGTTGCTCAGTACCCTTCAGTACGTTCATTTACATTTGGTTTAACCCTTAAATTATAATCCTATGAAAACGAAAATAAATATTCTTGTACTAACAGCGATTGTATTTTTAGCTACAGCCTGCAAGAAAAATCTTGATCTTGATCAGAAAGGTGTTTACAATACCGACAATTATTTTAGAAATGAAACCGATGCTGTAAATGCAGTTACAGGAATATATAGCCTCTTGGAGCAGGAAGACTACATCAGTCATGCCGAAACCACTTTTGATGTTGCTTCTGATGATTACTGGCGCTCGGGCGACCATTCGGAAGATGAAGCGATAGAAAATTTAACTTATGATGCATCGAACGCACAGGTAAGATTTAGCTGGACATATAAATACGAAACCGTTAACCGTTCTACCAATGCAATTATTAATATCCCCAAAATTGCAACGATGAACGAAGCCGTTCGGAAGAGAAGTATGGGCGAAGCATATTTTATGCGTGCTTTTGGCTACTGGCGCCTGATGTTGATTTATGGAGACGTACCTATTATTTCTGAATCAGATTTTACAAACAAAACCTTTAATAAACCTAAATCAAGTATTGAGGAAGTAAGGAAACAGATTGAAGCTGATTTATTAAAAGCGGTTGACATGCTTCCTGAATCGTATAGCGCAACGGATAGAGGTCGCGTAAGTAGAGGAACTGCTTTGGGATTGCTTACAAAACTTTATATGTACTGGGAAAAATTACCTGAGGCCATTACTACCGGTCAGCGTTTAATTGATAACCCAAATTATAATTTAGCAGCTACCTATAAGGAAAACTTTACCCGTGCAAACGAAAATAGTGCCGAAATCCTTTTTTCTGTACAGGGCTTACAAAATGTTGTACAAAACGATTATACCATTTATTACATCCCAAGAGCATGGGGAGGTTATGGCTTTAGCCAACCACTCCAAGGTTTAGCTAACGAATTTGAAGCAAATGATTCAAGAAAAGCCGCTACGCTGCTTAGTGTTGGCGACAAGATTAATATTGGTGATGGTGTAAATGACCAGACTTTTACAAGCAGTTTATCTTCTACAGGATTTGCATTTAGAAAATATGCTGTATTCTATCCATTTGGTTCTGCCGAAGGTAATGGTGTTGATCATAATTATGCAGTTCCGTTAATGCGTTCTGCAGATATTTACCTTTTGGTTGCTGAAGCCAAAATTCGTACCCAGGGTGCAGGTGCCGGTGATGCGCTCATTAACCAGGTTCGCCGCAGGGCTTCAACATTATTACCTCCTGTAAGTGGTGCCGGAATGACTCAATTGATTCATGAAAGGCGTGTAGAGCTGGCTGGAGAAGGGGAAAGGCATCAGGATTTAATGCGCTGGGATAAAAAAGGGATTGTTAATATTGCTGCAATCTATAATCTTGCAGTTTCAAAAGCACCGATAGATCAAGGAAAAACGGTTACTTTTATTCGTCCTAAACATTACTATTATCCCATCCCACAAGTAGAAATCGACAAGGCTGGTGGTGTATTGGTACAAAATCCCAATTTTTAACAATTATGATTCAAAGGTATCTTACTTTATTGTTTCTGGCAGTTGCAGCAACAGGTTCAACAGCGATAGCCCAGGTAGACCAGCAAAATACTGCTGCCTTTTTAAAGCGCATCGTATCCAACCGAGCGGAAGCATTTGTTGTAGAAGAAATTCCAAAGGAAAATGATAAAGATGTATTTGAAATAGAATCCTTGAACAATAAAATTGTTCTTCGAGGAAACAATGGATTATCTGTTGCTTCCGCCTTGAATTATTACTTAAAAAACTATTGTTCGAGTGACATCGGCTGGAATGGTACAAACCTGAATATTCCAGCAGTTTTGCCACAAGTGCCTGTCAAAATCCATAAGAATACGCCTTACAATTACCGTTATTATTTAAACTATTGCACTTTTAACTACAGCATGGCCTGGTGGGATTGGGAACGTTGGCAGAAAGAAATCGATTGGATGGCATTAAACGGTATAAATATGCCTTTGGCTATCACAGGAGAGGAAGCAATATGGAGAGATGTTTATCGCTCAATGGGCTTTACCGATAAAGAACTCGAGGGCTTTTTCAGCGGTCCGGCTTATTTTTCTTGGCTATGGATGGGAAATATCGATGCCTGGGGTGGTCCGCTACCACAGCACTGGATGGATTCACATAAAGAATTGCAGAAAAAAATTCTCGAACGCGAAAGATCCTTCGGTATGAAACCTGTTTTATCTGCTTTTACCGGCCATGTGCCGCCAACTTTTAAAGATAAATTCCCTAATGCAAAAGTAAAAAGAACAAACTGGGATGCTGGTTTTCCTGATGTATTTATTCTTGATCCGCAAGATACCTTGTTCGAGAAAATAGGAAAGCAATATATCGAAACTCAAACTAAAGAGTTTGGAACAGATCATTTGTACTCCTCTGATACATTTAATGAGAACATTCCACCAACTAACGACTCTACTTATCTGAGCGACATGAGTAAAAAGGTTTTCCATTCTATGGCTGCCGCCGATCCTAAAGCGATTTGGGTAATGCAAGGATGGATGTTTCATTATAACAATAAGTTCTGGCAGCCACAGCAGGTTAAAGCTTTGCTAAATGCAGTTCCTGATGATCAAATGATTGTACTTGATTTGTATAGTGATGCCCACCCCGTATGGAACCGTACCGAGGCGTATTATGGTAAACCATGGATATGGAATATGCTGCAGAATTTTGGCGGCAACATCAGCCTCTTTGCAAGAATGCGCCATGTGGCAGCCGATCCTTCCATTGCACTGCATGATCCGGAATCAAAAAGGATGACAGGTATCGGGCTGGCTCCCGAAGGGATTGAACAAAACCCTGCATTATTTGGTCTGATGCTTGAAAACGTGTGGAGAGATACGCCGATTGATGTGGAGGCATGGCTGAAAGATTACGCAAAGCGAAGGTATGGTAAACAATTACCGCAACTGGATGAAGCATGGAATATTTTGCTGAATACGGTTTACAGTGGAGGACTGACCGAAGGTGGAAATGAATCAATTATTGTGGCCCGCCCAACATTTGAAAAGAAGATTGACCGGGTACTGACGGGATTATCTTACGACCCGCTTCAATTGGTTAAAGCATGGGGATTGTTTACCGCCAATGCAAATGAACTAAAAGCCAGCGATGGTTTCGAATATGACCTGGTTGATGTAACCAGGCAAGTATTGGCCAATTATGCAAGTCCGCTGCAACAGAAAATGGCGACAGCTTACCAGGCTAAAGATCAGATTGCCTTTAAAAAATACAGCAATGAATTCCTGGAATTATTAGATGATATGGATCTGCTGTTAGCTACCCGAAAAGATTTTCTGCTGGGAAAATGGATTCATGAAGCAAGGGCAAATGGCATTACAGAAAAAGAACGGAATTTATATGAATTTAACGCTCGAGATCTTGTTACCTTATGGGGTGATAAAGAGAGCGGTTTAAGAGAATATTCTAACCGCCAATGGGCAGGGTTAATTAAAGGATATTATAAACCAAGATGGGAAATGTTCTTTCAAACCGTAGAGCAATCGTTTAAAACAGGAACAACAGTTGATTTAAAAGCATTTGATAAAAATGTAAAAAACTGGGAATGGAAATGGGTTAATCTGCATGACAATGCCTATTCTGACAAAATCAAAGGCAATTCGTTTGTAGTTGTTGCAAAACTTTACGCCAAATATAACGATACGATAAA
This sequence comes from Pedobacter jejuensis, assembly GCF_003725795.1. Lineage (GTDB taxonomy): Bacteria > Bacteroidota > Bacteroidia > Sphingobacteriales > Sphingobacteriaceae > Pedobacter > Pedobacter jejuensis. The sequence goes on from NZ_RBEE01000011.1 coordinate 124,231, forward strand.
AGCAGCGTATGCGAAATAAAAATTGCGTTAGGCCACTCCGTACTTATTATATGATGAAATGCGGTAGATCTTTACTTTTGCTGCTGCTTGGCCTTTCTGCATTTATGTTTACCAATGCTCAGGAAGTTGTAAATGATCATATGTTTCACGAACTTCCTGAAGCAAAAAACTATAGTGATTTTGACAGTAAAGGCTTTTTAATCAACCGGAAAAGGACCTTTATTGTTTCGGCTGGGATGGAATATGCCCGGGTGCCACATCAGTTGTGGAGGGAGCGTTTGCTACAACTTAAACGCGGTGGCTTTAATTGTATTGAGATTTATACCATCTGGAATTATCATGAACCTTTAGAAGGGAAATTTGAGTTTGATGGAGACAAGAACTTGGATCAGTTTCTGGCGTTAATTAAAGAATTAGGCCTTTATTCTATTGTGCGTGTCGGTCCTTACTATTGTGCAGAATGGGATCAGGGTGGATATCCTACCTGGCTTCGATTTAAACCTGGTTTGCGGGTGAGAGAAGATAATGCAGAATTTAAAAAATACGTAGATCGTTTCTTTGATCGGCTGCTACCTATTGTAATGAAACACCAGATTACAAAAGGTGGTTCCGTGATTTTGATACAACTGGAAAATGAACATCCAAAAGGCTGGGGAACAGATATGCCTAATGATTACTTTAAACACCTGCAAAGCAAATCGCTGGCTATGGGGATGGAAATTCCTTACTTTTTTAGCGGCTTACACCATGCTACTGATCCTGCAGGAAAGGGAAAACTGGATGATCCAAAAAGACCAAACCCTTGGTTTTCTACAGAATTTTGGAGCGTTTGGTATTCACAGTATGGTGCAAAACCAACAGATGCACCCCTTTACGATCGCCGAACCTGGAAAATCATTGCACATGGCGGCAACGGCTATAACTTTTATATGGCCCATGGTGGCTCTAACTTTGGATACACCAATAATGATGAAGATGCAGCCTCATACGATTATGGCGCTGCGGTTGGACAGGCAGGAGATTTGCGTCCGCTTTATTTTACTTTTAAACGTGCGGGCTATTTTGCACGCAGTTTCCAGGAAATTTTGGAAAACAGTACCGATGCATCTGCAGCTTATCAATACTTAACAAATGATACTTCACTCCATATTAATGCAAGGAAGAGCGATGCCGGAACACTGATCTTTCTTGATAATCCGGCGGAAAAACAGTTAACCAAAACGATTACTGTTAAAGGTTTGCCATCTTTTACTATTAACTTATTGCCCGGCGAATTATATCCAATTGTACATCAGTTTAAATTAAATGATAAAGTAGAATTGAATTGGGGATTGTCAAGGATATTCGGTGTTGTTAAACAGCAAAATACAACAACTATTTTGGTAGAAGCAAATGCTGGTGATCCAATCTATCTGAATCTTATTACGACTGTAAAAGCAATTGTAAGATCAACCGTTAACTCTGGCGATTTGAAAGTAAGCGGCAAAAACGTAACTTTAAATACGGTGTTTACACCATCGGAACAATCTTCCCTTTATCTTTTTAAAGCAGGCGATCAACTAATTCGGATTGTGGTATTGGATAAAGCAGCTACCAATAAAACATGGATCACATCCGAAACAGGAAAAGAAGCGATAGTGACAGGTGTTTCCTATCTTGGTGAAGCGAAGTTAAGTAGCACAAGCTTTCAAGCAGCGGCAAGCTATCCATTAACAGGCGCAAAAGATACCCAGGCAATGCTTTACCTCGAAGACGGATTAAAAAAAATGACTGTTTTACCGATTGAGGATATTAAAACAGATTCGCTACTTCATTTAACGCCCTGGGAAAACAAGGATGCAGCAATTTTTTCTTCATCTAAAATACAAAACGGAAAATGGTTAGCTAGTGAAAATCCATTACAGATGGGTATGGATGGAAACCTGACCAATTCTGCCTGGTACCGCACAAAATTTAATGCACCTTCAGCGGGAAAATATACCTTACAGTCTGAAGGTGGCGACCGAGCAACGGTGTTTGTAGACGGAAAGCTGGTAACCAATTGGAAGATCAGAAACGGCGAGCTTACCCTCGTCCTGGAAAAGGGCATGCACAACCTTGCCTTTTTTACCGCCCATGATGGCCGTGATAAACTCGCAGCTTACCTTGGTCCGATTACGGAAATAGACAAAAAAGGGCTTTCTGGTGTTACCCGCATCAAAAAAGGAGGGCCATTTATTTCTACGCTTGATAAATGGTATTTCACCGCCGCGGCAGATTCCATGGCCATTAAAAGTGGTCCGCCATTACTCGATACGATTAAAACGCCACAATATAAAATTGGTGCTGATGCGTTTGGCCTTAAAGCGGGCTATGGCTGGTTTCAAACCATTATCAAAGCCCAACCAGGCCTGCCGAGCCTAACCATCAGTTTTAAAAGTACGGATGAAAACGCAACCCTGTTTATTAATGGCAAAAAAGTATTAAGACACGAAGGATGGAATATTCCTTTTGAGTATAAAATTACAGATGCAGCTATTTTAGCGCATCCGATTGAACTTTCTGTTTTTATAGAAAACCTAAGTAACGAGGGCGGCATCGACCAGCCTGTAAAAATAAACACGATGGCAGGTGGAACTGTTTTAAATGGCTGGAACATGAAAAATGGTGTAGATCCTGAAGACGCTACCGTAGAATGGAAAAATCTGATGAACACCGACTCATTAAATGGTCCACAATGGTATCGTTCCACTTTCAACCAGCAAAAAATAGCCAATAGGAAATTGGTGTGGAGGGTTCATCCTTATGGTTTGGGTCATGGTTCGGTTTGGATTAACGGGCATAACTTGGGGCGATATCCAGAAAAAATTGGCGATGTAGGCATGTATATTCCGGAACCCTGGTTAAAAGAAGGCTTGAATGAAATCGTTATTTATGATGAAGACGGTAAAACCCCCGGCAGAGTGAAGATAATGATGGAAACCGCATCCAGCAAAATCACTTATAACCTAAAAACAGAAGACATTAAATAACAGCATATTTCCAACAAAACACATCAATAATACCATTATGGAATTATCAAACAATAGATTTACCACACTCGATATATTCAGGGGAATGACCATCTGTTTCATGATTATTGTAAATTCTCCTGGGTCTGGTGCGGTGGTATGGTCACCTTTGGATCATGCGGCCTGGTTTGGATTTACACCCACAGATCTCGTTTTTCCATCTTTTCTATTCGCAGTGGGTAATGCATTAAGTTTCTCTAAGAAAAAGATTGAAAGCAATTCTGCTTTTTTAGCCAAGATATTTAAGCGTACGCTCATCATCTTTTTGCTGGGCTACCTGATGTATTGGTTTCCATTTATGCATCGTGATCATGATACCTGGGTATTCAATGCCTTAGCCAATACCCGTATTATGGGCGTGCTGCAACGAATTGCTTTGTGTTATTTTTTTGGTTCCTTAATTGTACATTATTGCTCAAAAAAAACGGCGATAATCATTTCTATACTATTACTGCTGCTCTATTGGGCGTTTTTGCTGCTGTTCGGGGCAACAGGAGAAGAGTACAGCATGTTGGGTAATGCAGGCACCAAGCTTGATATTCTCATCCTCGGCGATGCCCATTTATACCACGATCATGGCGGGCCGATAGCTTTCGATCCGGAAGGATTATTGAGTACAATTACTGGTATTGTTAACGTTATTGCCGGCTATCTGGCAGGCGTTTACATTCAACGAAAGGGAAAAAATTTTGAGTGTATAGCCAAACTATTGATGATGGGTGCATTACTGATTGGATTGGCCTTATTCTGGGGACAATTTTTTCCGATTGCTAAAAAACTATGGACCAGCTCTTTTGTGTTACTTACTATCGGACTGGATTTAGTAATACTTGGTATATTGATTTATGCCATCGAACTCAAAAACATTAAATGGGGAACAAACTTTTTTTTAATTTTTGGGAGAAACTCTTTAGCCATTTATCTTTTATCAGAGTTGCTGCTTGTAATTTTTCAACTGGTTCATGTTCAGCAAAGCCTCAGTTTCTATAACTGGATTAACAAAGTTTTTTACCAGGTGATTTTTCCGGGTGCATTTGGTACCCTTGTATTTGCGGTGAGTTTTATGCTGCTCTGCTGGTTCGTGGGTTACCTAATGGATAAAAGAAAAATTTACATTAAAATCTAATCCCGGATGTTTGCTAAATTCTGCCTTTTATTCTGCACAATACTATCGCTGCTTTTTTTGTCCCTGTCCGTATATAGCCAAAGGCAATATACTCAGTCAAAAGCAAATTCGATTTATGTTGACCCTTTTATTGGCACAACGAAAAGCAATGTATTAACCAGCTGGGGAGGTAATGGCGGCACGTATCCGGGTGCCGTTGCGCCTTCAGGAAATATTCAGTTAACACCAGAAACGCGGGTTACCGGAGCAAAGGGCTATGATTACAGCGATCAACAGATTTTCTTTTTCAGCTGCTTTAAACACTTCAGCGGTTTCCCGGAAGGATCTTCCGGGCAGGTATTCATCCTCCCGGTGGAGAAAGGTAAAAACTTTGAACCAGGAAAATATAACCGCCCATTTAGTCATACGCAGGAAGAGGCAACACCTGGCTATTATAAAGTGGTATTTACCGATAATAACACCATAGCTGAAGCTGCAGCAAGTACCCGAACCGGGATTTTAAAATTTACTTTTCCTGCAAAGGTAGCGCCGCAGATATACATTGGGGAAGCCGGGGATATTAGCTTAAAGAGCAAACGTGTGGTTCATGGATCTTTGGGGAATACAACGATTAACCTATCATCCAACATCACTGAATCCGATGTCGTTAAGGGCGGATATTTATTAAGCTTTGAAAAATCAGATACTTCAGCGCAAATAATCACGCTTAAAATCAGTTCTTCTTCTGTAAGTTTTGAAGGTGCACAACAGAACATCGAAACAGAAATTGGCCAAATTGACTTTGAGGCTTTCCGGGAAAGGACAGCTAAGGAATGGGATACCCAATTGGCTACCGTCGATATAAAAGACCCATCAACTGCAAATAAAAAGGTTTTTTACACCGCACTTTACCACTCATTGCTCATTCCATGGGTTATTTCTGATGTAGATGGGAAATACAAGGGAGCCGACGGTAAGACCTACCAAACGAAAAGAAAAAATCAATATGGAGGTTTTTCACCATGGGATACTTTTCGCTCTTTACATCCTTTGCTTACTTTACTTTATCCCGAAAAGCAAAATGATGTAATTCTTTCGATGCTTGATGTATATGAGCAAAGCGGATATTTGCCAACAGAAACCATGACTGGAAACCATGCTGTACCAATTATTGTGGATGCCTACTTAAAAGGGATTACCGGCTATGATAAAAACCTTGCTTATAAAGCGATGAAAAATAGCATTGTAGATGGGCCATTCAGTAAAAATGATATGGAGATATACCATCAGCTGGGTTATGTGCCATTTTCCAAGTCAGAATCGGTAACCAGAACCATGGAGTATGCTTATGATGACTGGGCACTGTTGCAATTCGCAAAACTGGTCATGAAGAACAAGCCAGATCAGCAATTGCTGGAAACACGCGGATTAAATTACCGGAACATTTTTCATCCTTCAGATCTGTTTATGTTGCCAAGATTAGGCATTCAATTTAAGTTAAATCCTGGAATGACAGGCTATAAGGAAGGGAATAAATGGGTATATACCTATTTTGTTCCCCATAATGCGAAAGATCTTATCAATCTACTCGGTGGTCCACAAGTTTTTTCAAACCGTTTAGATTCTGCGATGGCTAACAACGTTATTCTGTACGATAATGAAACCGTTCTTCATTTGCCTTACCTTTTTAATGCAGCCGGGCGGCCTACACTCACACAGCAATGGCTAAGAAACATTATGCTCAACCGTTTCTCTGCAACGCCAGGCGGCCTGCCAGGAAACGATGACCTTGGATCTATGTCGAGCGCCTATATTTTTAATGCCATTGGGCTCTTTCCAATCAGCCCTGGAAACCCATTGTATGCTATTGGCGCACCCTTATTTGAATCCGTTACGCTCCACTTGTTCAATAAAAAAGATCTGGAAATTCATGCGGAAAACCAGTCTGCTAAAAATAAATATATTCATGCTTTATCTATCAATAACCACTCATACAATCAACTGGATATTTCACATGAAATGCTAATGAAAGGCGGTCGGTTAAACTTTGTGATGAGTCCAGATGTTAAGCAAGCTTGGCCAACAGACAGAGACCCGATTTCGCTTTCAGCAACGAAAATAAATGCCAATATTAAACTTCTACACTCCAGCATCAGCAGTAAACGAGTAAGGCCTGATGAAGCATTTCAGATAAAATTCACCTTAAAAAATGAAGGAAGCCTTGGAACCAAACGCATCATTGTTTATGCTGATGGAAAACCATGGTTATCTAAATTTTGTCTTGTACCGCAGGGCCTTACCATAACTGACTCCATAAGTGGTCGATTATACAAATTGGGAAAAGTAAAAATCGGTACGAACACATCAACAGCTACGGTGATTAATGTGATTAACCCTGTAAAGCATGTTGAACAGCCTTTCCTAATCTCGGGTTTGAATGTTAAACCCATTTTAAAACTAAACACGCAGCAGGAAATTACCTACCGGATAAAAAATATTACAGGAACTGCCCAAACCTTTAAGCCGAATGTAATCCTTTCGAGGGATTCGAATAATAAGAAAATACTTCTTTATACGGATCAGGTGTACCTATTGCCAGGTCAGCAAAAAACCATAAATCATCGATTTACTGTGAATCGAACCGGCCTGCAAACCATCAAAACCGGAAATATGCAAGCAATATTCAAAGTTTACGACACACCTTCAACAGCTTTGTTGCTAAATCTGGAGTTTGAGAATCTAAAAAACAATCAAGTTGTAGATCAATCTGGGTTTAAAAATAATGCATTGCTGATTAGCGGCGCAAATGATTCTAAAAAATATAATACTGAAATAGGAGATAGTACTTATCTGGAAATTCCAAATGCGCCTAGTTTAGATCAGATAGGAAATAGCCTCAGTATGATGGCTTGGGTTTATCCTACCGGAGAGGAAAAAGGGTTGACTGACATTATCACAAAAGGCGATAGCCATGTCATTCAAACAACTGATAATAAAACTTTAACATTCTTTGCAGGTGGCTGGGGAAGAGGCGATTGTACAGTGAAATTGCCTGCCAACTGGAAAAATAACTGGCATCATATTGCTGGCGTTTGTGAAGGCGATTTATTAAGCATTTACCTGGATGGAAAATTAGCGGGAAGTACAAAAGTTGATGGCGTCAGCAACCTTTCTAACACCAGCAGATGGCAAATTGGCCGCAATGAAGAGTTTCCCTCAGAAAGAATCTTTCACGGGCAGATAGACCTAATTAAAATTTACGGAGAACCATTATTGGCAAAAGAAATTGAAGTGGTATTTCAAAAGGAAAAAAGTAAGTATTAGGTTAGAGTTTTTAAAGCAATATTTTAAATTATATAAACAGTTAGATTGCATCCTTAATACTGTTTAAACTGAAAAGGATAGACATTCATTATCCTTTATGCATAGATCAATAATTTGGATTTATATGAAATAAAAAACGAGACAAACAGTGAAAAAACTGATTTGTCTCGTGTGGTGCTCTCGACGAGATTCCATGATGTAAATTTAAGTGTTGATTATCTTTAAGTTATTTTATGTTTGTGTTTTCTGGTGTCAATCAGGTATCTAAAATTTTTCCTGTAATTTATCAATTTCGCTATCATGCCTTTCGATAATTTCCCACGCTTTCTTAAGGTTTTGTTTAAGGATTGATATCTCATTACTTAAAGTATCGATGCGATCACCCATCTCATTCATTGTAGCTAAACCAGTTTTTTTGCTTAAATCTTTTTTCTGTTTATTGCCTTGGTTATCTAAAAGCCAATCACGGTTTAAATCGTAATTTATCACTAACAGCTTAATTGTAGCAACAGTAATTGGCTCTTCGCCTCTCTCTATTCTGCTAATCTGACTCTTAGCAAGGTTTAATAAAGGTTCAGCCTCAATCATATTGTTAGCAACAAACTCTTTCCTAAATTCTTTAAATCTCTGTGCTACTCCTAAATCTGCTTTTTTTGTTTTCATTTTGTAAAGATATCTTGTTTGTGTTTTAGGGTCAATACTAGTTAAGTGATAATTTTGAATTGGAAGCTGACTTGTCCAAAGTTTGAATCTAGCCCATTTGATACATTGAATATGGCTTTATTTGAATAAAAAGAACATTGTTGTTAAAAGCATTATCCATTCTACAGATTCAAGTTGTTTTTTAATTCTTTTACATTCTTTCCAGTGACATTAAAAGTGTAACACTTTCATCACCATGAATGCTCACACCAATGCTAATAACATTTTTCCCACTCTGCAACAGCTATCATTCAGAGTATAATATTTTTCCTCCAATTGACCTAGCATAAATTTCTAACCGGTTAAAAACCTCCTTAGATAATAAGTTAGATTTTTTATAAGGTATAGCCTCATAAGCTTTTTCAGTTTCGATGCCTGTAAATATATCTTTAGTCAATTTCTTTTTAACCAATCCGGTAATTATGATTTGATTATCGTTGCTGACCGCATAAATTACAAGCAAACGATCGTAAGATTCAACTACAATAGATTGAGGTTCGGATTTAACCTGAAAGAATTCAGGGTCTTTGTTTCCAATAAAATAATTGTTAGCTAATAATTTGTTGCCTGATATCAAATAATTTTCTTTGGCCGTCTGACTATTTTTAATAATAATCTTTGTTGCTCCTGGAAATAAAACGCTGTCTTGCTTTTGGGCGAAACTTAGGAATGGAAATATAATAAAAAGGGTAAGTATGTATTTCATCGTTTTATATTTTTATTTTTTCTACACTAAAAATTTGCTCAATATCTTGAAGGTTTAAATCTTCATATTCTAGGATTGAGGGAAAGGATTATAAATTTCCTTCGTCAACATCATGTCTTTTGATTTGCTTGATTAAAATTCTTTCTCCTTATGTACAATTATCCAGGTATCAGTAGTCTAAATATGCAATTTATATCGCCATTTATCACAAGGCATATCTCTTAAAATAGCTGGCGAATACTTAAATCCACCAATACGCTCAAACATAGCGAACTCTTCGCTTAATAGGTTGTTCGCAAATGCTGAATTGTTTACTTTAGATTTTAAACGCAAGTTTTTCTTATCCCATTCAGATTCTAGAGATTTATAAATCTCTTTACGCTTTGATGGCTCGCCTGGTAAATGAAGTTGTATAGGATGATTATCATCAGAATGTTTTTTACCTTTAAATAATACAATTTTAAGTGATGCGGCCACGGTACCAATTAGACGTCAATAAATATAGGTTTAAATAGTTTTATAAATACACTAAAAATATTAGTAATATTTATTTAAGCATAAAAAAAGTTGATTATTAATACATAATCAACTTAATAAATGTTGTAAAAGTGCTCTCGACGAGATTCGAACTCATATCGACGGTACCGGAAACCGTAATTCTATCCATTGAACTACGAGAGCATATGGCTGCAAATATAGAAAATCAAAATGTTACTTTCCTTTAATATTTAGCCTAAAATAAACGATAGTTTTTTGATGATAATTTAAAATCCCTTTGGAAAACTAAACAAATAGCAAAAGCTTACCCAATTCTTGTTTTACTTAAAATTAACCTACTGTTAACGGCAAAATTGGCTTTTTTAGAAATAAAAATGCACCTTTGCGAACCGCTCATAAAGGTTTAGGCATGTAATAAAATATTTTGTTGTGTATGGAAGAATTGGTTGTAGATGAAGTTCAGGAACTGCTCGAAAAAGATAATGATAAAGCATTAAAGCAATATCTCGATGCGCTGAATATTTCTGATGTAGAAGAACTTATTGATGAACTTCCACAGTATGCAGCCAAATTTATCGATACAATTTCTTTAAACAGAGCAGTTAACGTTTTCAGGATTCTGGATTTTCCTACTCAGGAAAGGATTATAAAAAAACTTTCAGGCAATAAGCTAAATCAAATTATAAAAGATTTACCTCCTGATGATCGTACAGCACTTTTTAGTGAGTTAAAAGGCGATGTAGTAAAGAAGATGATTACCCTTCTTCCTCCAGAAGAGCGTAAAGAATCACTAGCACTTTTAGGTTACAAAGAAGATAGTATTGGTCGTTTGATGACGCCAGATTATATCGCGGTGAAGCCCGAATGGTCGATTTCAAGAGTACTTTCACATATCAGAAGATACGGTAAAAACTCAGAAACCATCGATGTTGTTTACGTAATTGATAAAGACGGTATTTTGCTTGATGACATTAGAATTCGCGAAGTTTTATTGGCAGATCCTGATGCAATTATTGGCGAGCTTACCGACAAAAGATTTATCGCTTTAAAAGCAAACGACCCGCAGGAAGATGCGATTAACATTTTCAGGATGAACAACCGTGTAGCATTGCCGGTTGTGGATGAAGGTAATATACTTTTGGGAATTGTTACGGTTGATGATATACTTTGGATTGCTAACGAGGAATATACTGAGGATATGCATAAAATCGGTGGTACCGCTGCATTGGATGAACCTTACCTCGATACATCTATATTTAATCTGGTTAGGAAGCGGGTAGGTTGGCTGGCCATTTTAATGCTTGGTGAAATGCTTACGGCAACTGCAATGGGCTTTTTTGAAGGACAAATTCATAAAGCTACCGTATTGGCTTTATTCATTCCGCTAATTATTTCTTGCGGTGGAAATAGTGGTTCGCAGGCATCTACACTAATTATTCAGGCAATGGCCTTAGGCGAAGTAACCATTAAAGATTGGTGGCGGGTGATGAATAGAGAAATTAGCTCGGGTTTTTTATTGGGTTTTTCTTTGGGGGTTATAGGCTTTTTAAGAATTTTTTTCTGGCACCTGGCCTGGCCAAATACTTATGGAGAACATTGGCTTTTAATTGCTTTTACGATAAGCGTCTCACTGGTTTTTGTAGTACTTTGGGGTTCATTAAGCGGCTCAATGCTTCCAATATTGCTTAAAAGACTCGGTGCCGATCCAGCAACATCATCAGCGCCTTTTGTAGCAACACTGGTTGATGTTACCGGATTAATTATATATTTCAGTTTTGCAGTTTTATTTTTAAAAGGCGTATTGCTCTAAATCAATTTTATGGAAAATCAAGCTAAAATCACAACACTTTTTACCGATATCGGTGGCGTACTTTTAACCAATGGCTGGGATAGAAAGGCTAGGGGTGAAGCTGCGGTGCTTTTCAATTTAGATTCTGTAGAAGTTGAAGAACGCCATCATCTGACTTTTGATACTTACGAAGTAGGTAAAATCACTTTGGATGAGTATTTAGAACGTTTGGTTTTTTACGAAGAACGTACTTTTTCTTACGATGATTTTAAAGAATTCATGTTCAAAAAATCGCTTCCGTACCCGGAGATGATACAGTTGATTTGCGATTTAAAGAAAAAGTATAATTTAAAAGTTGCGGTGATAAGCAACGAGGGCAGAGAATTAAATCAATATCGAATTAATACTTTCAAGCTAAATGAATTTGTTGATTTCTTTGTTTCATCAAGTTTTGTTCATTTTCGCAAACCAGACGCCGATATCTTTAAAGTTGCTATCGATATTTCGCAAAGTGATGTTGCCACAAGTTTGTATATAGATGATAGAATGCTTTTTGTACAGGTTGCAGAAGGATTAGGTTTGCAAGGGATACATCATACAGATTATGAAGATACAAAAGCACAATTGAAGGCATTTGGTTTGGAGGTTTAATCTTCAAAACAACATATTTGATAGTCTAAGAAATTCCTAACCATAAACTGTGGTTTTTCAAATAAATCCTCCGTGATTTCTGTGTTTCTGTGGCAAAAAACGCCCATAAAAAAAGCTGCCTTTCTGAGGCAGCTCTAGTTTGCGTCACCCTGAATTTATTTCAGGGTCTTTATAGCAGGAAAGATGCTGAAATAAATTCAGCAAGACGTGTGTTACAAGCAATACGGCAATAAAACATCAAAATATTAAGTTTAAAATTCGAACTCATTTTTTTAGATAGCCTAAGAAATTCCCAACCATAAACTGTGGTTTTTCAAATAAATCCTCCGTGATTTCTGTGTTTCTGCGGCAAAAATTGCCCATAAAAAAAGCTGCCTTTTTTAGGCAGCTCTAGTTTGCGTCACCCTGAATTTATTTCAGGGTCGTTATTGCAGGAAAGATGCTGAAATAAATTCAGCAAGACGTATCGTACAAGCAATACGGCAATAAAATATCAAAATATTAAGTTTAAAATTCAAACTCAGGTTTTTAGATAGTCCAAGAAATTCCCTACCATAAATCGTGGTTTTTCAAATAAATTCTCTGTGATTTCTGTGTTTCTGTGGCAAAAAATGCCCATAAAAAAAGCTGCCTTTTTGAGGCAGCTCTAAACAATTCGTTTTAATCACTAAACATTAAACCTAAAATGCATAATATCACCATCTTCAACGATGTATGTTTTGCCTTCTACGCCTAATTTACCAGCTTCTTTACAAGCATTTTCCGAACCTAAGGTTACAAAATCATTGTATTTTATTACTTCAGCACGGATAAATCCTTTTTCAAAATCTGTATGAATAACACCAGCCGCTTGAGGTGCTGTAAAACCTTTGGTAATTGTCCACGCTCTAACTTCTTGTACACCAGCAGTAAAATACGTGTATAAGTTTAATAATTTATAAGCTGTTCTGATTAATTTATTCACGCCAGATTCTGTTAAGCCTAAATCTGCTAAAAACTCCTCACGTTCTTCGTAGCTATCCAATTCAGCAATTTCTGATTCTATTTTTGCAGAAATTACCAGTACTTCAGCTTTTTCATCGGCTACATTTGCTTTAACCAAATCAACATATTTGTTTCCGGTTAGTACCGAAGCTTCATCAACATTACAAACGTACATTACCGGTTTTTGCGTCAATAAACCCAAATCCTCGATGTAATCAAAATCATCTTGAGGCAGGTTTGCAGTACGAATGGATTTTCCACTTTCTAAATGGGCTTTTACAACAGTTAAAATGTCAAAGGTGCGTTTTGCATCTTTATCGGTTTTAGCCATTTTTTCTACCTTTTGAATTCGTTTATCAACGGTATCCAAATCTTTCAATTGCAATTCGGTATCGATAATTTCTTTATCACGAATTGGGTCAACGGAACCATCAACGTGAATTACATTACCATCATCAAAACAACGTAAAACATGGATTATTGCATTTGTAGCACGGATGTTTCCTAAAAACTGATTGCCTAAGCCTTCACCTTTGGATGCACCTTTAACTAAACCAGCGATATCAACTATCTCAATTGTATTTGGCTGAACTTTATTCGGTTTCACCAATTCTGCAAGTTTTGTCAATCTTTCATCGGGCACAGTAATTACGCCAACATTGGGCTCAATTGTACAGAACGGAAAGTTTGCCGCTTGTGCTTTTGCATTTGATAAACAATTAAAAAGTGTCGATTTACCCACATTTGGTAAGCCAACTATACCACATTGTAATGCCATTTATATTATATTGATTTACGATTATATTGATTTACGTTTTTGGTTGTTCGTTTTTAGTTTTTGGTTGTTCGTTGTTCGTTTTTAGCTAAACCTAGCTCTTCGCTTTCAGCCTTTCACCTTTCACCTTTCACCTTTCACCTTTCACCTTTCACCTTTTTCAGGCGGCAAAGATAAGCTTTTAAACCTTTATTTTAAGTCAGCAATTTGTGGCTAATGGATATTTTATCTAAGTTTATCCAAAATTATAAAAATGAGCATGGAAGATTTGGAGCAAACGCCTCAGGAAGTAAAATTAATAGTAACAGAAGAAATGAGAAGTTACATTTATGAAATTTCGAAGTGGGCAAGGTTTTTATCCATCATTGGTTTCATTTTAGCTGCTTTTTTAATTATTGGTTCTTTCGGAATTGGTGCTGCAATAACAGCAAATCCTGCTATGGTAGCACAGCTTGGTCCGTTGGCTGGTGCAGGTGCAATTGGCATAACTATATTTTATCTCCTTTTAGCGCTAATGTATTTTTACCCTAGTTTGTTACTTTTTAGGTTTTCAAATAAAGGTAAACAGGGTATTTTGTATGGCGACCAAGAAAGTTTAAACGATGCCATGATGAATATGAAATCATTATTTAAGTTTTGGGGAATATTCACGATTGTAATTATGATTTGCTATTTCCTTTTTATGTTGCTTTTTGCAGCAAGCATGGTTAAAGCTTAATTATTTAAAATATTTCTGCATACCATCTGGTTGTTTCCAGCCGAAATTCGGCTCGTAATGGTTCCATAAAAGATTGCTAAGTTTCCTTATCATAACCCAACCTTCGTTACTATAATTCCACGAGGTATCTTTTTGGTTTTTTGTTGTAATACAGAAAACATAATCACCATGTGGTGCATTAACCAGTAAAACCTCCGACGGGCGGCATCAACAGCGCCCGATTTGGATGCAACTTGTACTGTAGGAGGAATTTGAGATAGCGCCTCCGTATCCCAGTAAATGCGGATTAAATTTCTGTAAATCCTCTCTGATGCTGCTGGATTTATCATTTTACCATCTCTAATTAAGATTAGTAGAGTTGCCATTTCTTTAGGCGTTGTTTGGCCCCAACCGTATTTTTTCTGGTATTGGCTTCTGCCAGGTGTGCGAGAATTAACCCTTGTATTTTTAAACCATTGCTATCCATAACAGCATTAATCGCAGTTCCTGTTCCGGCTAAAAGTTGCGACCATAAACTTGCTGTGTTATCGCTAGTGGTTATCATCAGCATTAAATCCTTACTAAGCGCAATTTTTTCACTGTCTTTAAATGAACCTAAAATATCTTCACCAGCATAAAGCAAGCTATCACAATACATTAGCTCGCTATGATAATCAAGCTCACCCTGCTCAATTTTATTAAATATCCCACAGGTAATGGGCACTTTAATCATGCTAGCGGTTGGGAAAATCGCATCGGCGTTTATTGAAGCTATTTTGCCAGTTTTTAGATTTTTAACATAAATACCAACATCGCCATTGAAGCCTCTTACCAATTCATTTAACTTCAATTGAAGTTTTTTATCAATTTTTTCTTGTCCGAATGAATATAGAGATGCAATTACTATGAATAATAACAGAAAGGTTTTCTTCATAAAGGAAGATTTAAAGATAAAATAAAAAAGTCTCGATTTTCATCGAGACTTTGATTATTGAAATTGTATATACTTAAAAAGAAAAATCGTCATTAGGTTTGGTGCTGTGTTCTCCATTTTCAGAGTATTCATAGCGCTTTTCAACAACATCCTGGTGAGTTTTAATGTATTCAACAGTTTCGGTTAGGCCTTCTGCAAATTTTTCGAAATCTTCTTTGTATAAAAAGATTTTATGTTTTACAAATACTCCGTCTTCTAATCTTTTCTTGCTCTCGGTAACTGTTAAATAATAATCACCTGAACGAGTAGCCTTCACGTCGAAAAAATAAGTTCTCTTACCTGCTCTTACTTTCTTTGAAAAAACTTCTTCTCTCTCTTTATTGTCGAATTCTCCCATGGTTGGTATTGATGTTGGTTTTTGGTTTCGGTAAATATAAAGCAAATATTTAAAGTTCAAAATAGAATTTAACACAAATTAACTACTTCTGGTTTCTTCTTCTAAAAGTTGGTTGTGGTATAGTTCTGCATAGTTACCATTTAAGCTAAGCAATTCATTATGTGTTCCTTGTTCTATAACTTTTCCATCATCCAATACCAGAATTTTATCAGCATTCTTAATTGTTGAAATTCTGTGTGCAATTAAAATGCTGGTTTTACCATTCATTATTTTACCTAAATTTTGCAAAATTTCTTCTTCCGTTCGGGTATCCACAGCTGAGAGACAATCATCAAATATTAAAATTTTTGGCGATTTAATTAAAGCTCTTGCAATCGATACACGCTGCTTTTGCCCGCCTGAAAGTGTTATCCCGCGTTCGCCAAGCATGGTTTCGAATTTTTCATCGAAATCAATAATGTTGTGATAAACCGATGCGTTCTTTGCTGCATCATATACTTCATCATCTGTAACAGTATCTAAACCAAATGCAATGTTGTTCTTAATTGTATCAGAGAAAAGGAAAACTTCCTGAGGCACAAAACCAATCTGGCTGCGATAGTTTTTTAGATTTAGCAATTTTAAATTTTCTCCATCAATAATAATCGTACCGTTTTCTACATCATACATACGCATTATTAAATTGGCTAATGTAGATTTTCCTGAACCAGTTTTACCAATTATGGCTACAAACTCACCATTTTTAATGTCGAAGCTAACATTTTTTAATGCTTCAATACCTGTATCAGGATAGGTAAAACTCACATTTTTAAAGCTAATGTTTCCATTTAAGGTTTTTTCTTCTGAGTTGGTAGATTGAATATCAGAAGGGATATCTAAAAACTCATTAATCCTTTTCTGCGATGCGGCCGCACGTTGAATGAGTGATGTAACCCATCCGAGCATGGTTACCGGAAATGTTAATTGATTGATATAAATAATAAATTCGGCAATGTTTCCAGCTGTTATACTGCCGTTCATTACTTGGATACCACCAATGTAAATTGTTAGAATGGTGCTTAAACCAATTAATAAAAGCATTGTGGGGTAAAATAATGCCGAAACCTTTACCAAACCCATCGAATCTTTTTTATACTCGTTACTTTGGGCTTCGAACATGTTTCTGGTGTAATCTTCACGAACGTATGATTTGATAATTCTTATACCTGAAAACCGTTCCTGAACAAAGCTTGAAAGATCTGATAAGCGTTCCTGAATTCTTCCGCTTTTCTTAAAAATTAAAGTATTTACATAATAGATAATGATAACAAGGAAAGGAAGTGGTAAAAGGCAATAAATGGCAAGTTTTGAATTCACATCAAACATCGACCAAATGATTAGCACCGATAAAACAAAAGTGTTTATGGTGTACATGATGGCTGGCCCGACATACATTCTAACTCGATTTACATCCTCAGTAGCCCTATTCATCAAATCGCCGGTATTATTTCTACGATAAAAAGCTAAACTCAATTTTTGATAGTGCTGGTAAATATCGTTTTTCATATCAAACTCAATGTGCCTCGACATAAGAATGATAGTTTGGCGCATAAAAAACAGAAACAGACCCCGAAGTATGTACAGCAGGATTACCAAAAGGCCAAAATATAAAAGGCTATTGCTAAAAATATCGTAAATAACTTGCTGACGGTCAAAACCATTAAATAGATTGTAAATCTGGATGTTTTCTGTAATTAAATCGAATGCATAACCGATAACCTGGGCAGGTACAACACCAAAAATGTTAGATATTACAACGAAAATGCTTCCCGGAATTATCCACCATTTATATTTAAGGAAGTATTTATTTAAACGACTCAGGTGTTTCATACTTCACAAACTTAGCCAATGCGAAACAAATTTTGTTATAGTTTAGTTAAAATCATGTAATAATGGTTTTTTATTTTATTTTTGCAGCAGGTTAGCCGAACGTTCATTATGCCAGCAAATTCTTCGTCAGATTCATCAATACTAGAGCAATTAAGTGCTTACGGGCATAAAAAATTGGTTTATTGTAATGATCCCGATTCAGGTTTAAAAGCTATCATTGCTATTCACGATACCACTTTAGGTCCGGCTTTAGGCGGAACCCGCATGTGGAGCTACGCTACCGAAGGCGAAGCATTAGAAGATGCATTGCGTTTATCAAGGGGAATGACCTACAAATCTGCCATCACAGGTTTAAATCTAGGTGGTGGAAAAGGTGTCATTATTGGCGATTCGAGGAAAGACAAAACAGAAGCTTTAATGCGTAGTTATGGCAGGTTTATTAAAAATCTGAATGGCGAATTTATAACTGCCGAAGAAATGGGCACCAATACCCGTGATATGGAATTCATTCGTATGGAAACCACTCATGTAACAGGCGTTCCAGAATCTATTGGTGGTGCCGGAAATCCTGCTCCATTTACTGCCCAAGGTGTATATTTAGGCATAAAAGCAAGTGTTAAAGAAGTTTTCGGTACCGATATGCTTGCTGGTAGAACAATTGTTATACAAGGAATTGGCAATGTGGGCGAACATTTAGTTGCTTTACTAAGAAAAGAAAATGCCGAAGTTTTAATTAGTGATATTAATCAGGAGCAACTGACTTATGTTGCACGTAAGTATAAAGCTAAGCCCATCGAAGCAGATAAAATTTTCGGAATAGATGCAGATGTTTATGCGCCTTGCGCAATGGGAGCAACCGTTAATAATAAAACCATTGAGCGCATGAAATTTGCAATTATTGCTGGTTCGGCCAATAACCAACTGAAAGATGAAGTTTTAGATAGCGAGATGCTAATGAAAAAAGGAATTCTATTTGCTCCAGATTATTTAATTAATGCAGGAGGTTTAATTTCTTGTTACTCTGAGCTAACTGGCTTTGGTAAAAAACGTACCGTACAGCTAACAGAAAATATTTACGACGCAACAAGAAATGTTATCAAACTAAGTAAAGCAGAACAAATACCAACAAATATTGCTGCAAATCGTATTGCTGAAAAACGTATTGCAGATATAAAGAAAATCAAATCAACATATTAAATATTTTATTAATCGGTTATAAAAACCACACTCGTTCTTACATTCATGTTAAACAGAAGGCACTTAAGAATTAAAGCTTTGCAAAATATTTTTGCATGGCACATGGCAGACAAAAAAGACATTAAAGGTGATCTTAAAATTTTAATGCAAAGCATAGATAGCGTTTACGAAATGTATATCTGGATGCTTTCTTTAATGGTAGAAGTTACCGAATTTACTGCCAACGATGCTGCAGAACGTGCTAATAAGCACATTAAAACTGCAGATGATATCAATCCAAACATGAAATTGCTGCACAATAAATTTAGTGTATTAATGCAGCAAAATCCCGAATATGTAGCTTCTGTTAAAAAGTACAAAGTAGATTGGGGTTTCGATCCAGAAATTCGTAAAACAGTTTACAACTCGCTAAAAGCTTCGAAGGAATATGCAGAATATCTTGCCAATCCTGATGAAAGTTTAGAATCATCAAAAGACATTATCAAATACATTTTCAGAAAAATTATTTTAAAGAACCAGGCCATTATTCAGGTTTTTGAAGAGAAATTTATCAATTGGCAGGTTGACCATGAAGTGATGAAGGGTATGGTGGCCAAAACGCTTAAAAACTTCGTTCATGATGATCCATTTAAAAATAAGCTTACTGAGATAAGTGCAGATTGGATTGAGGATAGTCAGTTTGTACAGGATCTATTTGTACATACTTTGCAAAATGACGCCAAATATCAGGAAATGATTGCTGAAAGAACTAAAAATTGGGAATCGGAGCGTATCGCTTTAATGGATACAATTTTAATGAAAATGGCAATTTGTGAACTTTTAAACTTCCCATCAATTCCGGTTAAAGTTACCATTAACGAGTATTTAGAATTATCAAAAGATTACAGTACACCGAAAAGTAATTCGTTTATAAACGGTATTTTAGACAAAATTTTAGGCGATTTAAAGAAAACCAATACCATTAAAAAAATCGGTCGCGGATTAATTGAAGAATAAAATGAAAAGAGTATTTATCCTTTTTATAGCTGCCTTATCATTTGCAGCTTGTCGTAATGCTAACACAAATGCTCCAGAAAGCTCAAATGTTTCTGTAGGCAACGATACTTCAAATATATCTAAAATTGCACCAGCAGATGCAGCGGTAATAACCTTTGAACGTGAGATTTTCGATTTTGAAAAAATACAGCAGGGTGAAAAGGTTCAGCATGATTTTAAGTTTAAAAACACAGGTAAAAGTCCATTGATAATTTCGAATGCTACTGCTACCTGTGGTTGCACCATTCCTGAAACGCCAAAAGAACCTATATTGCCAGGTAAAGAAGGCGTAATTAAAGTAGTTTTTAATAGCGAAGGGAAAATGGGCATGCAAGATAAAGTTATTACAGTAACATCAAATGCTAATCCTAATGTAAGTACCGTTCATTTGGTTGGCGAAGTGTTAGAAAAAAAATAATCAATAATAAATCATCCAATATCAATAGCCATGTTAAATCAGATGGCTAATTAATAAATTTAAATCACAAATAAAGAACAAATGATATCAACAGTAATTTTGCAAGCAGCAGGTGGCGGTATGTTAGGTACAATTGTACCAATGGTACTAATCATGGTAGTTTTCTACTTTTTTATGATTCGCCCGCAAATTAAAAAAGCTAAAGACCATAAAAAATTAGTTGCCGATTTAGGCATTGGAGATAAAATCGTAACCACAGCAGGTATTCACGGTAAAATTGTTGGTGCAAATGATACAACTTTTTTAATCGAAACTGAAGGTGGTGGTAAAATCAGGTTTGATAAATCTGCGATTTCATTGGACGCTACTAAAGCATCAACTACGCCAGCAAAGGTTTAATCAAAATCTTAAAAGAATAATGTGCAGTTCCGAATGTTTTCGGGACTGTTTTTGTTTTACTACATTTGGTAAAATGGATTATTGCATTAAACGTAGGCATTCCATTTGAAACTTAATTATTTATGCCCTTTATCAAATTAACTAAAATAGAGAGAAGACGTGTTTTTAGCCTTTTAGCATGTTTGCTATTGGCTATAGCTGCATGGCTTTTTATGGCATTAAATAATAAATATGTTTACACAGCTAAAACTGTATTAATTTATAAGAACTTTCCTCAAAACCGGGCTTTTCATCCCTTACAGTCCGATACGGTGGATTTACAGGTAGAAGGAACAGGCTGGCAATTGCTTTTCGCCCGACTAAGAATTAACCCTCAATCCATTGCGGTAAGTTTAAATCAGCTTAACACCCGGGAATTTGTAGTGTTTTCTGATCAATTGTACAATGTAAATAAGCAATTGGAAACTTCGCAAAAAGTAATTTCTGTGAAACCTGATACGCTATATTTTGATTTTACCAAACGAACTGTGAAGAAGGTACCTGTTAAATTGATTCAGAAAATTGAATTTGTAAAACAGTATGGAGTTGCTAGCGAGATTAAGTTAAATCCGAAGTTTGTAACTGTTACTGGTCCGATTGAAGAATTGGCTAAAATTTCTGAATGGTCTACCGATACACTAAAATTAGATAAGGTTCAGAGTAGTGCAACGTTTAGGGTAAATATGCAACACAGCACGCACAAAAATGTGAGTATTTTCCCGTCATCAGTAGAAGTGCGCTTGCCTGTTGATGAATTTACAGAAAAGACGGTTGAAGTTCCTTTAAAAATTATTAATAATAGAAACTTTTATGGCGTAAGGCTTTATCCTAAAAGAGTTAAAATTACTTTTTTAGTTGCGCTAAGTTATTTTGAGCAGGTTGATGAAAGTTTTATAACTGCTGTGGTTGATCTAGATGAATGGTCTGTGTTACATCACAATCAATTTACGGTAAAGCTTACCGAATTTCCTGAATATTGCAAACTGATTAAGATTAATCCATCGAAAGTTGATTTCATAGTAGAAAAATAATGTATAAAGTTGGTATAACAGGAGGTATTGGCAGTGGAAAAACAACTGTGTGCAGAGTTTTTGAGGTTTTGGGTATTCCTGTGTTTTACGCAGATACGGAAGCCAAAAATATCATGATTAAAGATACAGAACTTATCGAAGGTGTAAAATCCGCTTTTGGTAAAAACAGTTACTTTGATGATGGAAAACTTAACAATAAACACATAGCTGGAATCGTATTTAATAGTGAAACTGAATTGGCAAAATTAAATGCATTGGTACATCCGGCAGTTTTTAGAGCTTTTGATACGTGGGCCAAGGAGATAAAAACTGATGTTCCATACACATTAAAGGAAGCTGCATTGCTTTTTGAAAGCGATTCATATAAAATGTGCGACACTTCAATTTTAGTTACAGCACCAGTAGAAACTAAAATCAATCGTGTTATGCAACGTGATAATGTTACAGCAGAACAGGTGAAAGCTAGAATGAACAAACAATTGAGTGATGAGGAAAAAGCTAAAATGGCAGATCACTTTATTATTAACGATGAAGAACATTCGATTATAGAACAAGTTTTAAGTCTTCACAGGCATTTTTTGCAAGTTGTATCAACTCAAAAGTAACTCGATAAAACAATTCCTTTTAATAATATGCCTAATAAACTAAAATCCTGCCTTATCCTTAAATCTCATTGATATCGTGATGTCAATAGTTTCATATATACTTACTATTCCAAAAATGGGAAATCCTAAAATGGAATTAGAGGATAATTTTTCTGCTCTAAAATCCTGCCTTATCCTTAAATCTTATCAATATCGTGATGTCAATAGTTTCATATGCACACGTTAATCCAAAAATGGGAAATCCTAAAATGGAATTAGAGGTTTTCTGCTCTAAAATCCTGCCTTATCCTTAAATCTTATTAATATCGTGATGTTAATAGTTTCATATGCACATTTTAATCCAAAAATGGGAAATCTTAAAAAAGAATTAGAGGATAATTTTTCTTCTCTAGAATCCTGTCTTATACTTAAATCTTATTAATATCGTGATGTTAATAGTTTCATATGTACTTACTAATCCAAAAATGGAAAATCTTAAAAAAGAATTAGAGGATAATTTTTCTGCTCTAAAATCCTGCCTTATCCTTAAATCTTATTAATATCGTGATGTTAATAGTTTCGTGTGTAGTTGTTAATCCAAAAATAGGAAATCCTAAAATGAAATTAGAGAATAATTTTTCTGCTCTAAAATCCTACCTTATCCTTAAATCTTATTAATCCTGGTAAATGATTTTAGACGATTTTATCTCCATCACTCCAACAGGATTATACTGTGCTTATGGCGACTTTTATTTAGATCCTCAACAGCCTGTTACCGAAGCCGTTATTTCTCATGCCCATGGCGACCATGCAATTGGTGGAAGCCAGAACGTATATTGTACAGCCGC
Source organism: Pedobacter jejuensis (assembly GCF_003725795.1). Classification (GTDB taxonomy): domain Bacteria; phylum Bacteroidota; class Bacteroidia; order Sphingobacteriales; family Sphingobacteriaceae; genus Pedobacter; species Pedobacter jejuensis. Next base: position 147,263 of record NZ_RBEE01000011.1, read on the forward strand.
CACCGAAAGCTTTATGAAACATCGCTACCGCAAATTTGCAGCTGTAGATTTCCACATAAAGCCATATCATGAAACCTTTAAAATTAAAGATGTAGCCATAACATTTTATTCTGCGGGGCACATATTAGGTTCAGCGCAGGTTTTAATGGAATATCAAGGTGTAAAATATTTATATACCGGAGATTATAAAATTGAACCAGATGCCACTTGCGAACCATTTGAGTTTATACAAGCCGATGTTTTAATTACCGAGAGCACATTTGCCAATCCTGGAACAAAACACCCATCAGCAATTGATGAGATTAAAAAACTTAATGAAACAAATGCCAACATTATGCTTGGTGCTTATGCATTGGGTAAAAGCCAGCGGATTATTCAATTGCTGAATACGCATTGCCCAACAAAAAATATTATGGTGCACCATAGCATTATGCCGTTTGTAAAAATTTACGAAGATTATGGGTTGAAGATTGGCGGCTATAAAATGTACGATAGAAAAGTGATGAAAAGTAATCTGGAAAACCAGGTTTATATTGTGCCGCCAATGGTTTTTCATAGTTACCATAAAGCAATTAATGTTGTTCGGGTGTTTGCTTCGGGGTGGAAAAATTTACAACAACAAAATGGAATTTCATTATACATTTCCGATCACGCCGATTGGGATGCAATATTAGAAACTATCCAAAAAGTTCAACCGAAACAATTATGGACTTTACATGGCGATGGGAAACATTTAAAGGAATATTTTGAAGGTAAATTGGAAGTAAAAATCCTTAATAGTAAAATGAATGATTGAGAGGATGATAGAATTATTTAAAGTACAAGCAGCATTCTTGAAGTCTCTCAGTTCAAAATTCACTAATTATAAATGAAAGAGGGCGAAGACTTTTACTTTAACGAAGATGGATTTATGGTGTTTACAGAAGCCTATCATCTAAAACGAGGCTATTGTTGTAAAAACAAGTGCAAGCATTGTCCGTGGGGATATGGCAAAAAGAAAGAGAAAAAGTAATTTAAGCCTTATTAAATCGAACTCGATTGTAGATATCACTTAAAGCGACTTCAAAACCCATTGAAACAAACTGTAAAGTATTGCTAATTTCTTTGTGCTCTTTCAGCTCCCATTGCTGTTTATCATTTAGATAGAACGCCTCAATACTAATTAATTCAGAATCAATTAGTATATATTCCTTTAAAGTTGGAATTTCTTTATATAGATCAAATTTATGGCCTCTATCATAGTTTTTAGTTGAGGGAGATAAAATTTCTATAATTACAGTAGGCTCGATAAAACTTTCACTGTCAACATCACTTTGTTTTGCATTGTTGCAATAAATCGAAATATCTGGGTAAGTAAATAAACCATTCGTTGGGATTTGCATACGCATATCGCTACCAAAAGGACGACATTTTTTCCCTTTTAAATTACTCCCAATCTCCGTAAATAAATTAGAGAAAATTTCATTGTGATTTGTGCTTGCACCAGACATTGCAAATATCTCGCCTTGAAAATATTCGTGTTTTTCTTGTGAAGCTTTTTCCATTTCAAGATATTCTTCAACAGAAAAATGCCTTTTTTTATATGCTACAGCAGGCTCATTTACAATCAAATCCATACTCTAATTTAAATAAAAATCTTCAATTCGAATAATTTGATGTTTTGAGTAATTGAATAGGAATTTTATTTAATGGGCATGCCCGGCAAAAAATCCTATCAATGCAACACCAATACCCAATAAAACGGCAATCATTTTTCGGGTGTTAATTTTATGGTCGGCGCTGGATTCGAATAAAATAGTAGTAGAAATGTGTAAGAAAATACCAATTACAATACCCATTATTTTATTAAAATAGGCATCGATACCACCAATTGTGCCATTGCTTAAACCAATACTTACATAAAAACCCAACGGAGCCATTACTGCAAAAATTAACAGATAAATAATAATGCTGCCTTTTTTAAAATGGTTTTGCATCAAAATACTTGCTAAAGCAAATGCAGCTGGTATATGATGTAAAGAAATGCCAAAAATTAACTCATTATGTTGGTCTTTAGCTAATGGCATTCCCTCTAAAAATGCATGCAAACAGAGGCTAATCATAATCCCGAAAGGAAATACATTGCCATCTTGATGTTTGTGGATGTGACCGTGTTCTACACCTTCAGAAAATTGCTCTAAAAATATTTGAAGCAAGAAGCCAATTAAAATAAAAATTCCTATTTGTCCTTTATCTGTTCCACTATAAGCATCTGGAATTAAGTGTAAAACGGTTATGGCAAAAAGGTAGGCACCACTAAAAGATAGTATTAACTTCAGTAGTTTAGATTTATCGCTTTTAACCAAAAATATGGCAGTGCCTCCTAAAAAAGCACAGAAAAAAAGTACGGCAAATTTCCAAGCTTCCATTAAAATTCGGGTTGTAGTTTTTTAAATAGTAGAGAACAAATAAAACCAATCATCGATCCAAGTACTGCGCCAGCAGTAACATCAATAGGGTAGTGCACACCAACATAAACCTGGGCAAAGCTAACACTTGCGGCCCAAAATATCCCAATGGGTAAAATTGGTTTCCAGCGGCTGTAGAAAATGCAAATCAAAAAAACGGCAATACCGAAATGATTGGTTGCATGGGCAGACGGAAAGCTTAAACCGCTTCCGCAAGGTACCCGATTAATAATAAAATTGGCTAAGCTAAAATCATTACAAGGCCTAACTCTACTCACAAATGGTTTTACCACTTTCGAAGCCATAAAATCACTTACGGCGAAAGTAAAAATTATCATTCCAATGATGTATAAACCCTGTTTTTTGTATTGCTTTATACAAAACACAACAATAAAAAGATAAAGAGGCGACCAAAAGAAACGATTACGCAATAAAGGCATCAGCCAATCGAAAAAGCCGTTTGAAAGTCCACGGTGGATTTTCAAAAACAACTCAACATCAAATTGCTGTATGCTTTCTATCATGCCTTTGTGCAGATTAAAATCAATCGGTCAGAGTTTGCTTCATCAAAATCATCTAGTAAATAGCTACCAAATGTTTTCTGTATTACCATTCCGGCCTTTGTTAGCATTCTTTCAAAATCATTAAAACTAAATGCCTGAACTCGCTCTTCGAAGCTGTAAATTTTGCTATTGTCTTCAAAATCTATCTTTTTGATGATTTTACCATCAACCACACTTTTTGTTATTTTAAAAGCAATACCATCAAGCGATTTTATTTCACATAAGTTTAAATTCCTGATAATTTTCTCCGTGTTAAAATAATCAAGTACCAAAATTCCATCTGCTTTCAAGCACTTTCTAAAAGTTTTCAAAGCGTTTACATGCTCCTGTTCAGTATCAAAGTAACCAAAACTGGTAAATAAATTTACGGCAACATCAAAGTAATTGATGTAAAAAAGCTTCCGCATATCGTGTACCAGAAAGTGCAATTTTTGGTTTTCGAAATGCTTAGCGTATTTAATACTTTGCTCTGATAAATCTATTCCGGTTACATCAAAGCCCTTTTTGTTTAAGTAAATCGAATGTCTGCCTTTGCCGCAGGCAATATCAAGCATTTTCGATTCTGGCTTGGGTTGAATAAATTTAGTAATATTATCAATAAAAAGTTCGGCTTCTGCGTCGTTTCTTTGTTGGTAAAGTATATGATAGTATGGAGAATTAAACCAATATTGAAACCACTTGCGCTGCATAGAAAAAGCCTTTTGTTTTCGAATTTGCAAACTTAGATAAATTTGGGTTAATCGAGATACATTAATTTCATGGCTACGCAATTTTATTGGCTAATATTTGATTTAAAATTTGTCATTGTTATTTCGGAAATTAAAGTCAGCATTTCATTGAGGATTGCAGCCCTGCCAACCGCTGTAGCCCTCGTAGAAAAACTCGGGGCTGCCGCTATTGTCAGGTTTAGAAACAGCGGTTGGTTATGCAGGTGGCTAAATAATTTTATCGATTTAGTTTTTTTTTGGAAATTATCGTCAGCATTTCATTGGGGAATGCAGCCCTGCCAACCGCTGTAGCCCTCGTTGAAAAACTCGGGGCTGCCGCTATTGTCAGGTTTAGAAACGGCGGTTGGTTATGCAGGTGGCTAAATAATTTTATGGTTTTATTTTTTTATTTTGGAAATTATCGTCAGCATTTCATTGGTAATTGCAGCCCTGCCATTCGCCTTATACCGATGAAAAATCGGTATGCTCGCTACTGTCAGGTTTAGAAACAGCGGTTGGTTATACAGGTGGGAAATATTCTAAATCGTCATTTCGAGAGCAGCCGAGAAATCTTTGTAATTAGAAAGTTTCTGTACATGCGGATACAGATCGATTAAAATGAAACATTATGCCAGCGGGTTTTTAAAACCAGCACAATCATAATATCCCTAAACCCGACTTAGTGAGATGCCGATTTTTCATCGGCAGAAACGAGGGCGGGGCTGCTTTCTCAAAAGTACTACTGCAATTGCTTTCCAAAAAAAACAAAATTTAAAAAACACCATCTTCATTTCGAATAAAGCCCGGAAATCTAATTAATTCCCAAAACCAAATAATTTAAACCCTAATTTTTTACGAGCTAAAAACTAATCACACGTTTTACTGCATCTTTAGCATCAATTTCTACCAAATACATAGTGTAAATAGATATAAAAATAATGTAAATTAACTTTTCAAACATGGCGTAAATGCCTGCTATCTTGATTTTTTTCTTATTTTTGGACTTCATACAAAATACGCGAAGTGACTTTAATAAAATCGATTTCAGGAATAAGGGGAACTATTGGCGGACAGGCAGGAAATGGCTTAACACCTATAGATATAGTAAAATTTACAGCAGCTTTTGGAAGTTGGGTAGTGCAAAAAACAGGGAATAAGAAAATAGTTTTAGGTCGCGATGCTCGAATTTCTGGTGAAATGGTTAATAATTTGGTTATTGGAACTTTACAAGGTTTAGGTATCGAGGTGATTGATTTAGGCCTTTCTACCACGCCGACCGTAGAAGTTGCCGTGCCAGATGAGCAAGCTGGAGGAGGCATTATTTTAACTGCAAGCCACAACCCAAAACAATGGAATGCTTTAAAGTTACTAAACCAGAACGGTGAATTTATTAGCGATTTAGATGGGAAAGAAGTTTTAGATATCGCAGAAAATGCAGCTTTTGAATTTGCAGAAGTTGATAAATTAGGCAAGGTTACTAAAAATGATACCTACCTGCAAAAACATATTGACAAGGTTTTAGCATTGCCATTGGTTGATGTAGAAGCGATTAAAAAGGCTGATTTTAAAGTTGTAATTGATTGTGTAAATTCTACTGGCGGCATTTTTATTCCGACATTATTAAAAGCTTTAGGTGTAACAAGGGTTACAGAGTTATACTGTGAGCCTAATGGTCAGTTTCCTCATAATCCAGAGCCGCTTCCAGAAAATTTAACTGCAATTTCAAAAGAGGTGCAAAAACAAAATGCCGATTTAGGTATTGTGGTTGACCCCGATGTTGATCGCTTGTGTTTCGTAAATGAAGATGGAAGCATGTTTGGCGAAGAATACACGCTCGTTGCGGTTGCAGATTACGTTTTGAAAAATACACCTGGCAATACCGTTTCAAACCTTTCATCTACCCGAGCTTTACGCGATGTAACAGAAAAGGCAGGTTCGGTATACAACGCATCAGCAGTGGGCGAAGTGAATGTTGTAAATAAAATGAAAGAAACCAATGCTATTATTGGTGGTGAAGGAAACGGTGGAATCATATATCCCGAATCTCACTACGGCAGAGATGCATTGGTTGGAATCGCTCTGTTTTTAACGCATTTGGCAAAATTCGGTAAGTCGATTTCTCTATTGAGAAGTAGTTATCCGCAATACCACATCTCAAAAAATAAAATTACCCTTACGCCAGAAATGGATATCGATAATCTATTAAAACAGGTAGAAGAAAAATATAAAAACCAGCCTTATAGTACAATCGATGGTTTAAAAATTGAGTTTGATAAAACATGGGTGCATTTACGTCGTTCTAATACCGAGCCGATTATTCGCATTTACAGTGAAGCAGAAAACGAAACAGTTGCCGAAAGCTTGGCCAACAAAATCATTTCCGATATCAAAGAAATCCTTAAATTAAACTAGCACATGAAAAGAGTTTATTTAGATAATGCTGCTACAACGCCTTTAGATGCAGCTGTGATTGCAGAAATGACGAATGTGATGGAAAACTATTTTGGTAATCCATCGGCTATTCATGCGCTTGGCAGAGAGGTAAGAACTTTGGTAGAAAAAGCCCGTAAAACCGTGGCAAATCTTCTAGGTGCTTCACCATCCGAAATATTTTTTACATCTGGCGGTACCGAAGCCGACAACACAGCAATTCGTTGTGGCATTTCTGCTTATGGAATTAAACATGCAATTACGTCAAAAATCGAACATCATGCGGTTGAGCAAACCTTAAACATTATGTTGAAGAATGGCGAAATTGATAAGTTGAGCTTCGTAAATATCGATGAGAAGGGAAACGTAGATTACGCACATCTTGAAGAATTGCTGCAGCAAAATGAACGTACCTTTGTTTCATTAATGCATGCGAATAATGAATTGGGAACCTTAACTGATATGGTTAAAGTTGGCGATATATGCGAAAAATACAATGCAATTTATCATGCCGATACCGTTCAAACTATGGGGCATTACACCCATAATGTTCGAGAATTAAAAGCACATTTTATTGTTTGCGCTGCTCATAAACTGCATGGACCAAAAGGCGTTGGCTTTTTATATGTAAATAGCAATGTTAAAATTCCGCCTATGATTTATGGTGGAGCACAAGAGCGCAACATGCGTGGTGGAACAGAAAATGTTTATGGTATTGTTGGTTTGGCAAAAGCTTTAGAAATTGCTTATGCCGAAATGGAACAACATCAAAACTACATTCAAACGTTAAAAGATTATTTAAAAAATGCTTTGATTGCTGAGATTCCGGGTATAGCTTTTAATGGTGAAACCGATGCAGATAAAAGCCTGTATACGGTTCTAAATGTGTCATTTCCAGAAATGGATATGGCTGATATGTTATTATTTAATTTAGATATTAATGGCATCTGTGCATCTGGTGGAAGCGCCTGCTCATCAGGCTCAAACATTGGTTCGCATGTATTAAATGGTATTCATGCCGATCCAAATCGACCTTCTGTGCGCTTTTCTTTTAGTAAATTTACTACAAAAGAAGAGTTGGATTATGTAATTGAAAAAGTTAAAATGGTGGTTAAGCAGAATGCTTTAGCCTAAAATATCAACAACCAAATAGGAACAGTCTCGGAGCAATTCGGGACTTTTTTTGTGGCTAAGAATTATTTATCGGATTTTTTGAAAAGTGAATTCAATTATTTTTTTAGTTTCAGTCCTGTATTATTGTGGGTATTTGCAGTAAAGCATTGCAAGACTTCAATTATTCATTTTTAATACAAATTTTACCGGCATTTATGAAATTGCTGAAAAGCTCGGTTTGATACTTTTTTATAGCGAAAAAATTATAAGGCTATTTCGACACAATAAATCTTTGGATATTTCAAAACAAAATCCTATATTTAATATAAGATAAAGGCAATCCATGGCCAATAATATTTAGTTCCTCAACGAAACCTTATCAAAAATCCCTTTGGTATAAGGTTAAGCAAAATTTCAAAACAACTTTTTTGAGTCTTCAACAGGAGAAATCAACACATAATTTTTTTTGAAAATTTAATCAATCTACAAAAGCAACAAAGCTTTTATAAAACTTATCGTTATGGAAAATCAGGAAATCAATCCACAATCAACAAATCTTGAAACTGGAAAATCGTTAAAAGGCAGAAAACACATTTACAAATTCATTTTGTTGCCGTTTTCGTTTGAATCATCAAATCACTTCAATAAAATTCATAAAAGGAAATTTAACTCCTTTGGTTGCATACACGAACTGCGAAAGTTATCAGGTTCGATGTTATAATTTTTAATTTCACACAAAATAGAAATCGTTCGTAACGAAAAGAAAGGAAGAGTTATGCTTAAACTCATTCCTAAAACGGCTATCAAAAACAATATTATTTTTCAAATGTTCTACACTTACATCAAATCAAAATACCATGGAAAATAATAAAGAAAAAGGTAAAGTTGTTGAGAATGAATTGCTTGATAAAACAGCAGAAGACATTAAAGAAGACAGAAAACTGGATGAGAATAAATCATCAAAAGTATCTACTAACTTATTTGACAAAGACAAAGGACGCAAAAACAACTCATTTGGTCCAGGACATGAGCCAGGAACAACCCCAGGTTCAGGTATTTAATATTTAAAGTAAAATAAAATATTACTAAATTTAAGCCACAGCATTTGTTGTGGCTTTTTAAGTTAACCCTAAAATGGAAAGAAGAAATTTTATCAAGAATTCTGCACTAGCAATGGCACTACTATCGGTTTATAAAACTGATGTTTTTGCACAAAAAGAACTATTAAGAGCTTATAATTTTAAGGCACTTAGAAATAATGTTGGAGTTTTTACAGAGCAAGGTGGAACAATCGGCTGGTTAAATTCATCTAGCGGATATGTAGTAGTTGACTCACAGTTTCCTGCATCAGCACCACATGTTATAGATGAGTTAAAGAAACTGGGTGAGAAACCTTTTAAATACCTTATCAATACACATCATCATAGCGATCACACCGCCGGAAATATTGCTTTTAAAGGTTTAGCAGAGAAAGTTGTTGCTCATCAAAATTCACTCGTAAATCAAAAGAAGGGCGCAGAGAAAGCAAATAATTTAGATAAGCAACTTTTGCCAGATACTACATTTGGAACAGGTTGGAAGGCACCAGCAGGCGATGAAAAAATCAGTGCATATTATTACGGTTCTGCTCATACCAATGGCGATGCCGTTTTTCACTTCGAAAATGCAAATATTGTTCATGTTGGCGATTTAGTCTCGAATAGAAAATATCCCTACATTGATAGAGAAAATGGCGCTCACATTGGAAATTGGATTACCGCTTTGGAGAAGATTCACAATCAATTTGATAACGATACCATGTTTATTTATGGCCACAGTCGCGAACCAGAAAAAATTACAGGAAACAAAGCAGATATTAAAGCTTTCCAAAATTACCTGCAAAATTTATTGGCCTTCGTCGGTTCAGAAATAAAAGCAGGAAAAAGTAAAGAAGACATTCTAAAAGCAACTTCAATACCTAACGCACCAGAATGGCAAGGTGAGGGAATACAAAGGAGCTTAACAGCTGCTTATGATGAATTAAAAGGAGCTTAAAAAATTGCTCAATTTTCGCAAATTGTGATTAGCACAATTTGCGAAATTAACCCTTCATATCTACCCAAACTTTTTATCAATTTATAACCGTTCTATATTCTAAATATTTCTGCTAGCACTTTATAAATCAACCATAAGGTAGCTCATATCTGCTATATTTGTGCTACACAAAATCCAAATCAGATATGGATGATTTTTTAGCAGCTCGTTCCCAAATGGCCTTGTCTTTAGGCTTTCACATTATATTTTCTTGTATTGGTATGGTTATGCCATTCTTTATGGCGGTGTCTCATTACAAATGGCTAAAGACGAATGATGAAGGATATAAAAACTTAACGAAAGCCTGGAGCAAAGGAGTAGCCATCTTTTTTGCGACTGGGGCTGTTTCAGGTACCATGTTATCCTTTGAATTGGGTTTGTTATGGCCAAAGTTTATGGAACATGCTGGTCCGATATTCGGTATGCCCTTTTCTTTAGAGGGAACGGCATTTTTTATCGAGGCCATTGCATTAGGTTTTTTTCTATACGGTTGGAATAAATTAAACAAGTGGTTCCATTGGTTTACCGGAATGGTTGTGGGTGTAAGTGGTTTAGCTTCAGGTATTTTGGTGGTAGCTGCAAATGCTTGGATGAATGCACCTTCAGGCTTCGATTTTGTTAACGGACAGTATCTAAACATAGATCCCATACAAGCTATGCTAAACAAAGCATGGTTTTCACAAGCACTACACATGTGTTTAGCTGCTTTTACCGCTACAGGTTTTGCAGTAGCAGGTGTGCATGCGTTAATGATATTAAGAAATCAAAACAAAGATTTTCATTTAAAAGCATTTAAAATTGCTGCGGTATTTGCTTGTATTGGAGCATTATTGCAGCCATTAAGCGGTGATATATCCGCAAAGGATGTTGCGAAAAGGCAACCTGCTAAACTTGCTGCAATGGAAGCTCTTTATAAAACTGAAAAGCCTGCGCCATTACTTATTGGGGGTATAGTAAATGAAAAAGAGAAAACCGTAAAAGGCGCAATCAAAATTCCGGGTGCGCTAAGTTTTCTTGCTCATGGTAATTTTAAGGCGGAAGTTAAAGGGCTCGACCAAATTCCGGCAAACCAACAGCCGCCTGTTGCCATTACCCATTATGCTTTTCAAATTATGGTTGGGATTGGTACTATGCTCATGTTTATTTCATTAATTTATTTTTTCAATTTACTAAGAAAGAAACCTCTCCTAGAGAAACGCTGGTTACTAAAATTATTTGTATTGGCAATACCGCTTGGTTATTTGGCATTGGAAGCTGGCTGGGTAGTAACCGAGGTGGGCAGGCAGCCCTGGATAATTTATGGTATCATGCGAACAAAAGATGCCGTAACACCAATGCCCGGCATTGCATATTCCTTTTATATTTTCTCGGCAATTTACTTTTCGCTAAGCATTGTAGTTACATTCTTGCTTTATCGACAAATAAAAATGGTTCCTGTGCTGTACAATGATAAATCGATTGTTAAAACGAATTAGCCACAGATGAAAAGAATAACCACAGATAAACAATTTTTAAAAGATACACTAAGCCAAATCCGTGTTAACATGTGGCAAAAAGATAATTTATGGAATACGTTGTAATCACTTTTTTATGTTTAGGTATTTTGCTTTATTTCCTATTGGGCGGGGCAGATTTTGGAGCTGGAATTATTGAGTTATTTACTTCTGCAAACAACCGAAGTAAAACCCGCAAAACCATGTATCAAGCTATCGGACCAGTGTGGGAAGCGAATCACATGTGGCTTATCATCGCAATTGTAATTCTTTTTGTGGGGTTTCCGCGTATTTATACTACCATGTCGGTTTACCTTCATATCCCGCTTTTAATTATGCTTATCGGCATTATTGCTCGCGGCACTGCATTTGTTTTTCGGCATTACGATGCAATAAAAGATGATATGCATTGGCTTTACAATCGTATTTTCAGGTACTCCAGCTTTATCACACCTTTATTCTTAGGCATTATTGCCGGCAGTTTAATTTCAGGTCATATCGATACGAAGGCTAACGATTTTTCTTCTGCATACATTTACAGTTGGTTAAATTGGTTTTCAGTATCAGTAGGACTATTTACGGTTGCACTTTGTGGTTTTCTGGCAGCCATTTATTTAATCGGCGAAACTACAGAAGCTTATGATAAACGTCGGTTTATTAAGAAGGCCGAATACATGAATATCGCTGCAGTAGTTTTCGGAGCGATGGTTTTTATCGCTGCACAATTAGATAATATACCATTAACAGATTGGGTTTTCAAAAATCCGGTAGGACTTTCTGCCATCGTTTTGGCAAGTTTATCGCTGATTTTACTTTGGTACTTGTTGATAAAAGGGAAAACACAAGTACTTAGAATTCTAGCCGGTTTCCAAGTTACCATGATTTTGCTAGCAATAAGTTATGCCCATTTCCCAAACTTTATTCGCCTAAAAAACGGCGATGCAATTTCTCTTTTCGAAACCATCGGTCCGGAAAAAACGATTTATAGTTTAGGTATGGCCTTGCTACTAGGAAGTATTTTAATTCTTCCTTTTCTTGGGTATTTGTTTTACAAGTTTCAGAAGAAAGAAGAATAGAATACACATTTTTATCGTTCTGAGGCTGTAGAAGACCGTTAAATTACTATTCTGATTTGCTAAAATTATTTGAAAAGCAAATGCAGTAATTCTTCGGTTCTGATAGTCCCGCTATCGTTTCAATCTTTTTGTTTATGTCATGCTGAGCTTGTCGAAACACTGCAACAAAAGTATTTCCACTTTATCGGGTTTATCGAACATGAGTCTGTACAAGAAAATTAATAGCATAAAAAAGGAGCATCCGTTTCCAAATGCTCCGTTTAAAGAAGTTTTTAGATGATTTATTTATAATCCACCTTTTCTATTCGATTTTGTTTGAACTGGCCAAGTAACTTGTTTGCCTGTACGTTCGTTCACAGGCAAATCAGTTGCTTTTTCTGTCGATGTTTTTTCAGGGTCTTCGCATGCCATATAAACCATAATTGCAGCTAAAATCACATTGCTTCTTATCTCATCAAAAACTAATTTATCATAGCTGTCGCGGTTTGTGTGCCAGGTATAAGTTCCATAATCCCAACTGGTAGAACTTAGCGAATAGCCTAATGCTCCGGCTGCAACAAATGATGCAAAATCAGAACCTCCTGCACCTGGCATTCCTGGGAAACTGGTTTTAATTTGATTTTTGATGGTATCAGGTACTGCAGCTAACCAACGTGTTATGTAATCTTTGGATTTAGCAAAACCTTGTCCGCCAATATTAACCACTCTACCTGTTCCATTATCTTGGTTAAATAATGCCTGTAAGTTGCTCACAATTTCCGGATGGTCTTCTACAAAAGCTCGCGAACCATTTAAGCCTTGCTCTTCACTTCCCCAATGGCCAACTAAAATTGTACGTTTGGGGTTCGGATAAAATTTCTTTAAAATCCGCATGGCTTCCATCATCAAAATTGTTCCAGAACCATTATCTGTTGCGCCACTTGCAGCATCCCATGAATCAAAGTGTGCCGATAGCATAACATATTCTTTAGGTTTCTGCTTACCTTTTATTTCTGCAATTGTATTAAATGTTGGCACAACACCCAATTCTTTGGATTCTGACTCTATTTTTAACATCGGTTTATTTCCATTTACTGCTAAGCGATAAACAAGACCATAGTCTTCAACCGATAAATCAACAGTGGGGATTTTAGTTGTATTTGCGCCAAAAACTTTATCTACACCAAAACCCTGCGACCAATTGTTTATAATGATGCCTGCTGCACCTGCGTTTTCAATCGCTAAGGCTAAATTTTTAGCATTTAAACCAGTTTTAGAAATCCCTGCTGCCCAGGCTTTTGCAGCATCTGCTTTTTCTTTCTTGTATTTGTCGAACAAATCTTTTGTAGCAAATTCTTCCCAGTTTTTTTCTGGTCGGCCAGAAATTTGATTCATTGAAATTAAAACTAGCTTTCCTTTAGCGTTTGGTAACCATTTTTGAAAAGAAATGGAATCGGTAATGGCAGGCAAAACAATTGCTTCAGCGTTAACAGCCTTACCGTTAGTTGATGGACTCCACGCCAATTGTGTACCTTCTAAGGTTCTTAATCTTGGGCTAACCAAATCAATATGTGTTACGCCTCTTTCCCAACCACGCCATTCGCCCCATTTTTCGTTTCTTGCAGAGATTCCCCAATCGCTGTATTTTTTAACTGCCCAATCGTTCGCTTGTTTCATTTGCGGTGAGCCAACCAATCGCGGACCAACAACATCAAGAAGTTCGTGAGCTAATTTTTCTAATTGTGAGTTTTCGTTAACCTCTTTAACGATATTATCGATTATTTTTTTGTCTTGCGCAAAAATAAAAGATGAGGTAAATAGTAGGAAAGTTGGAAATAGTAGTTTTTTATTCATTTCAGTTTGCTTAATTGATAGGCTAATTTAAGGATTAAGGTGATGGGAGTGGTGATGTTAATGGAAATGTTGCAGATTGGTATGTTTTACCAGCTCTGGGATGGCTCTTTCTTTATTCTCTATAAAAAAGAGGCGTTTCTGCGAGCTTATCTTCTGCAGATGAGCTTATGAAAGTTTGTGGTGTTCTGAAAGTTTGTTTAAAACATCCTCCATAAAATACAGCTTATATTTCCGCGTCTTCTGTGTTTCCATGGCAAATCTCAGGAAAGCGTATTATCACTGTAGTTTTTAGGCGTTTGAATTCCCCTCTTGAGGGGTGCGCGAAGGGTGGTTTTTTTTTACTGCCTCTCCCCAAGAATTAAAAAACCTGTGTATTTTAAACCTAATTGCCGTGGAAAGCCCTCAATCCCGATTTTTCATCGGGAGCGGACCTGAAACAAAAAGCAGGACTGAATTAACCGAAGTTCTTCAAGCCCTGCTTTTCATATTATATTTAAATATTAATTAGTCGATTTGTACAAATGAACCAATGACTAATGAACCAATTTAGTTATTCAACATTTTAATAAAAGCACCTAATTTAGCGACACGTCTTGCTGAATTTATTTCAGCATCTTTCCTGCCAATAAGACCCTGAAATAAATTCAGGGTGACGTTAACTCGCAAAAAGCAACTTATTAATAATGTTAAGGAAAACCAATAATCGAGCTCAGGTTTATAGCGTCGTTCAATCCGGCTTGTATCTCTGTGACTTCTGTGTTTCCGTGGCAAATCTCAGGAAAGCGTATTATCACTGTAGTTTTTAGGCGTTTGAATTCCCCTCTTGAGGGGTGCCCGAAGGGCGGGGTGTTGTTTTTACTGCCTCTTCCCAAGAATTACAGAACCTGAGTAATTTAAACCTGATTGCCGTGGAAAGCCCGCAATCCCGATTTTTCATCGGGAGCGGACTTGAAACAAAAAGCAGGACTGAATTAACCGAAGTTCTTCAAGCCCTGCTTTTCATATTATATTTAAATATTAATTAGTCGATTTGCACAAATGAACAAATGACTAATGAACCAATTTAGTTATTCATCATTTTAATAAAAGCACCTAATTTAGCTTTCATTGCCCTTCTATCTACAATAAAATCTAGAAAACCGTGTTCTAAAACGAATTCTGATGTTTGGAAACCTTTTGGTAAATCCTTTTTAATGGTTTCTTTTATAACACGGGGTCCGGCAAAACCAATTAACGCACCTGGTTCGGCAATGTTAATATCGCCTAACATTGCATAAGATGCCGTTACGCCGCCCGTTGTTGGGTCGGTTAGTAAAGAAATGTATGGTATTTTTGCCTGACTTAATAAAGCTAGTTTAGCTGATGTTTTAGCCATTTGCATTAGCGAAAATGCAGCTTCCATCATTCTTGCACCGCCAGATTTTGAAATCATTAAGAAGGGAATTTTATGCTTAATGCTGTAATCTATAGAGCGAGCAATTTTTTCGCCAACTACCGAACCCATAGAACCGCCAATGAAAGCAAAATCCATACAGGCAATTACCAAATCCTGACCTTCAATTTTACCAACACCAGCACGAATTGCATCTTTCAAACCAGTTTTGGCCTGACTTTCGATAATTCTTTCTGTGTAAGGTTTATTGTCGTTAAAATTTAGTGGGTCGCCAGATGTTAAATTGGCGAAAAGCTCTTTAAAGTCATTATTATCAAATAAAACTTCGAAATATTCTTTAGAACCTACCCGAAGGTGATAATCGCAATAATGGCAAACGTATTTGTTTTCCTGAAGTTCGGTTTGATGAAGCGGTTTTTTGCAATTCGGACATTTGTTCCATACGCCATCAGGTGCTTCTTTCTTCTCTTCAGTTTTGGTAATAATACCTTTATTCTCTCTCTTAAACCAAGCCATATTTTATTTTAAAGAATTGGATTGCAAAGAAACGAAAAATATAATCAAGTTTATAAATTAGCAGGAATCAAATTTCAATAATCAAACCTGGTAGGAGAGAATGACCAAAAATCAAATCTCCATAGTCAAATTAGCGGGAAGGAATAACTAAGAATCGAATTTCAACCATAAAAACACTCTTTCCGATTTGTAATGTTTTAAAATTGCTTATTGAAACTTCATCATTCATCTTAATTGTTTATTGAAAATTGATAATTGTTTAATATTTGATTATTTAGCCCAAAGTGTTTCTTTTACACTAAGGATAATGTGTTTGTTACACTAAACCTGCCTTATTTGGTTCTAAGGCAAATAATTCTGTTGTTACAAAAGCTACATAATGTTAATTTTTTTTATAACTTAGGACTTAATAAAATTAACAAGAGATGAGTTTAAAAGGCTACAAAGGCGTAATTTACGGAGATGCCGTTCAAGAATTATTTGAACAGGCTAAAAAACATCAGTTTGCTTTACCAGCGGTAAACGTAACCGGTACAAACACGGTTAACGCGGTATTGGAAACTGCTAAGGCAGTAAATTCGCCTGTTATGATTCAATTATCTAATGGTGGTGCGCAGTTCTATGCTGGTAAAACTTTAGATAATGAGAAATTGCAAGCATGTATTTTAGGTGCAGTATCGGCAGCTAAACATGTACATTTATTGGCAGAGCATTATGGTGTTGCAGTCGTTTTACATACAGACCACGCCGCTAAAAAATTATTGCCTTGGATTGATGGCCTTTTAGATCATGGCGAAAAATTCTTCGCTGAAACTGGTAAACCTTTGTTTTCTTCGCACATGTTAGATTTATCAGAAGAATCGATAGAAGAAAACATGGAAATTTCTGCGAAGTATTTGGCTCGCATGGCAAAAATGAATATGACTATCGAAATCGAACTTGGCGTTACAGGTGGTGAGGAAGATGGTGTTGATAATAGTGATGTTGATAGTTCGAAATTATATACTCAGCCAAGTGAAGTTGCTTATGCTTACGAAGAATTAAGCAAAGTTTCTCCACGCTTTACTGTTGCAGCAGCTTTTGGTAATGTTCATGGTGTTTATAAACCAGGAAACGTAAAATTACAACCAGTTATTCTTAAAAACTCTCAGGATTTTGTGAAAGAGAAATTTAGCTTAACTGCTGAAAAACCGATTAACTTCGTTTTTCATGGCGGTTCTGGTTCTTCGCAAGAGGAAATTAGAGAAGCAATTTCTTATGGTGCCATTAAAATGAACATTGACACAGATATGCAATGGGCATTTTGGGAAGGTATTTTAGAATATTATAAAAAGAACGAAGCTTATCTTCAAGGCCAGATTGGTAACCCTGATGGAGAGGATAAACCAAACAAAAAGTATTACGACCCACGTGTATGGTTGCGTAAAGGCGAAGAAACTTTTGTTAAGCGTTTAACGAGTGCTTTCGAAGATTTAAATTGCATTAATGTTAACGATAAGCTATAATGTTTTTGATTGATTCTGATGTTTGACTAATTATTCAATCATTCAAAAATCATTCATCCAATAATTAAACAAAAGCGCCCTAGGTTTAAAAGCTTATGGCGCTTTTGTTTGTTTTATGGTATATTTAGGAAAACAATGTTTGATGAAAAAATCCAAAAGTGATTCTAAAAAAAATAATTTTTTTGAAAAGTTTGCTAACGCTGCTACAAAATTCACAGGGAGTTCATTCGCATTTATTTCTGCAACAGCGATAGTAGTAATTTGGGCTATCACTGGTCCGCTTTTTAATTATTCTGAAACCTGGCAATTGGTAATAAATACTGGAACCACGGTTATTACCTTTTTAATGGTCTTTTTAATTCAAAAGGCACAAAATAAAGATGGAAAGGCAATTCAGTTAAAATTAAACGAACTGATTGCTGCACAGCAAGGTGCGAGTAATAGAATGGTAGATATTGAGGACTTGAGTGAACAAGAATTAGATCAGTTGCATAAATTTTACGTTACAATTGCGAAACTTGCAAAGAAAGAGGCCGATATTCATTGTTCCCATTCTATAGATGTGGCAAAGGAGCTAAACGAAATGAAATTGAAAACAAATAAAAATCTTAAACAACCAAAATAATGAGTCTGCTAGTTCAAAAAGTTAATCATCCCGAAGATTTAGATAAAGTATTTGCTATACGTAAAGTTGTGTTTGTTGATGAACAAAATTGTCCACCCGAATTGGAATGGGAGCATGAAGATGAATCGACACATTTTTTGGCAACACAGAATGGCAGACCTTGTGGTGCTTGCAGATGGCGAAAAACAGAAAATGGCTATAAATTGGAGCGTTTTGCGGTTTTGAAAGATTTTAGAGGACAAGGTGTAGGTAGAGCGCTAATTGCAGAAGCATTATCTGATTTACCCTCCGATGCGGATTACGTTTATTTAAACTCACAATTGGATGCGATGAGTTTATATGCAAAATTTGGTTTTGTTGCAGAGGGCGATCAATTTGAAGAAGCTGGGATACAGCATTTTAAAATGGTAAAAAAGGTTTAGCCTGATTTATTTGGGCATTGAACCTACAAACTATTTATAGTTCTGCTAATTTTAATTTATCCCACATAAAAGGTTGTAGATACTGCCAATAGTCTCCTCCTAAAGATAGGTTTACCGTATGAGTCATATTCGGCTGAGGAACTAAAGTACAAGTGTTTCCCGAGTTATTAATTGCTTGCTGTGTAGGTATTGCATTTTGTGTCCAGGTATATCCATCTGCGCCAGAGTCATATTCTTTGGCATGAAACATTAATACTGGAGAATCGTAAGAATCAAATTTTATAAGTCCTGGTTGATTGGCAGGGTCACTATTAATCAGAGAGGAACCCGTTGAAATAGAACCATTAGTTTTACTTGAAAGACCAGGAAAATTGTTAATACCAATATTTGAATCATATTCAGTTGCATTTAGAAGTGAAAGCACACCACCTGCAGAACCTCCAAAAACCACAATTCTATTTGTATCAATGAAATATGTATTGGCATTATATTTTAAGTATCTAATCCCGTTTTGTATATCTTCTAAAGCACATTGAACTGCAAATAATCTCAATTGCGGACTTTGATTTCCTCCCGACTTTGTTAGCCTATAATTGAGCGATGCACATATATAGCCAGCTTGCGCATAGGTGTAGACTTCAGCCTTCCAGGCATCCTTATCTCCGCTAGAAAAGCCACCACCGTGAATCATAACTAACAGAGGTTGTTTTTTTGTACTACTAGCATTTGGCGGAAGATAAATATCCATGGTTAAGGATAGGTTATTGGTACCAACTTCGATTTGTTTAGTTTTTTCGGAGGTATATTGCAGATTTTGAAAATTAGGCCTTGTACTAAAAGTTACTTCCTTTAATCGAATTTCAGATTCCTGATAAATATTTTTTAAATATTGTCCTTCGGGATTTATCGGTTTGGTTTCCTCATTTTTACTGCAACCCAATAGAGTTATTGAAATCAGTACAGTTAGTGTAAAAATCCTCATCATTGTCTAGTTTAACATTTTGACGTTATATCTTATCAAAAGTTTAACGATATGTTAAGAGAATATGACTTTGATCTTTATTGGTAGATGAACTTACAAATATTTGAATTTGAGAAATTAAAATTTAAGCTGAATGGAAAGATTTAGGCTATTTCAATTGGAAATATTATTAAATGTTTAGAATGACATGATTTAAGATTGATTAAATAATCTTCCAGATAATTTCATTGCCTCGTCCCATTTATCCATATTAAGTTCCACAGTTTCGCATCTGCTGTTTAAATAGGCTATTACATCTTCTGTGGCTATATTACCTGTTAAATCATCAGCAGCCATTGGGCAACCTCCATAACCCTTTAGGGCAGAATCGATTCGCTTCACACCTGAATTATAAGCTGCCTCAATTTTCTCAAATCGCTCGGCAGGAGTGGAGTGTAAATGAATTCCGATTTCGGTATTGCTGAACCTAGTAATAAGTTTAGGTAGAATATTGGTAATACTTTCTGGAGTTGAAACGCCAACCGTATCGGCTAAAGAAAGAATTTTAACGCCTTTCGACACAAGAATATCAGCCCATTTTTCTACAATCTCATAGTTCCAAACATCACCATAAGGATTTCCAAAGCCCATTGATAGGTAAATAACAGCTGTTTTATTGTTGTTAGCACAAAGCAAAAGCATCTCTTCAACAGTTGCTAATGATTGCTCAATACTAGAATTTGTATTGCGTTGTTGAAAAGTTTCGGAAATGGAAAATGGAAAACCGAGGTAACTAATCTCATTATGTTTAATAGCCGCTTCAACGCCTTTTAAATTGGCTACAATGGCTAAAAGTTTGGTAGAAGTGTTACCTAAATCTAAATTAGAAAGAACTTCACTGGTATCAGCCATCTGCAGAATTGCTTTTGGAGATACGAAACTTCCAAAATCTAAGGTATCAAAACCCACTTTAAGTAGCAGATTTAAATATGCTGCCTTTAATTCTGTTGGAATGAATCCGTGCAAGCCTTGCATGGCATCACGTGGGCATTCTACTAACTTAAATTGGTTTAGGCTCATATCGATTCGGTTTTAACCGCAAATTGCTCAAAGTTTTCCACAAAGAAGATATTAAACAACTATTTAATGGAAATGGACGATGGGTGATTGAAAATGGATAATTGAAAATGGAAAATGGGCAATGAACAATTAATAACTACCAATGAACCAATGACCAATAAACCAATTACCAATGATCCAATGAACGAACGTACTAATGACCAATGAACCAATGATCTAATGAACTTCCTTTGCTTCTTCTCTATAATCGATGCTTCTGTCTTTAGCAAATGTTCTGATAATCAATCTTGTGCCTCTATCATAGCTGAAATAACTCCAAAGCCAATTGATAAAAACAATAAGTTTATTTCGAAAGCCGACTAAGGTCATCAGGTGAACAAACATCCAGGTAAACCAGGCAAATATTCCTTGAAAATGAATTTTACCTATATCAACTACAGCTTTATTTCTGCCAACGGTTGCCATTGAACCTTTATCGAAATATTTAAATTTTTCAAGCGGCTTTTTTTCTACGATATTCATCAAGTTTTTTGCTAAATGATGCCCCTGTTGTATGGCTGCTGGAGCAACTCCCGGGTGCCCGTTTGGCGTTTCTTCATCAATAATAGCAGCAACATCGCCAATAGCATAAACATTTGGATAACCTACCACTAAGTTCTGGGTATCTGTTTTCAATCTTCCTCCACGAACAACTTCGGCTTTATCCAAACCAGCTAAAACTTCCCCTTTTACTCCAGCACTCCAAATAACGGTAGAGCTTAAAATTGGCGATTTATCTTGTAAGCTTAAGGTATGTCCATCGTAACCTAATACGCGGGTTTCATTCATTACTTTAACGCCCATTTGCAATAAGAAATCTTTTGATTTCTGTTGGGCTTGTGGAGACATCGGACCTAGCAACTCAGGCGAATTTTCAACAAGGTATATGTTCACCTTTTTCAAATCCATTTCCGGGTAATCGTTAGGAATAACATGCTTTTTAAGCTCAGCAATGGCACCAGCGGTTTCTACACCTGTTGGTCCGCCGCCAACAACAACAAAATTTAATAAAGCACTCTTTTTGTCCTTATCTGTTTCGATAAGTGATTTTTCGAAGTTTTGTAGAATCAAGCTTCTTAAGTCTAATGCTTCTGGGATAGATTTCATTGGCATTGAATTCGCTTCAATTTCTTTATTGCCGAAGAAATTACTGGTTGAGCCCGTTGCAATTACCAGATAATCATAATTAACTTTTCCAATATCAGTTAGCAAACAATTTTCTGCTGCAATAACCTCTTTAACTTTAGCTACCCTAAAAGTTAGGTTTTTTTGTCCTTTGAAAATTTTACGAAGTGGAAAAGCGATAGAATCTGCCTCCAATCCTCCTGTAGCTACCTGATATAGTAAAGGTTGAAAAGTGTGGTAATTATGTTTATCCAACATAACCACTTGAAAAGGTTTGTTTTTTAATCTTTTTGCTAATTCGATTCCACCAAATCCACCGCCAACTATAACTACTCTAGGGTATTCACTTTTAGGAAGTTGTAAATCCATTTTTTATCTGATTGTTTAATGCTAATGTAACAAAAAGATAGCCAAAAGGTTTAAGATTTGACATTCAGTAGCAATCATTCCCTTATATAACTTTGGTATGACGATATGGGTTTTATGGAAGTTTTTAGTACAGGTTTAAGTGCCTAAACCTGATGGAAACGAGCATGAAGCGCAGCGAAATAAAGTGTACAGCAGGACAGGTCTAACCCAAGAATTGCTGGTTTTGATTTTCAAAAACCTCAACGTGTTATTTTAACTAAGTCGTCATGCTGAATTTATTTCAGCATCTTAATAGAGAGCTAATTTATTATAAAGACCCTGTAATAAATTTACGGTGAAACACTTTTAAAGTAAAAGGCAAAAAAAAACGCCCCGATTAGATCGAGGCGTTTAAATATGTTCTATAAAAATCTTAGTTTTTCTTCTCTGCAGAACTTCCCAAATCGATTACGATAGGAGTAGAGATGCATAGTGATGAGTACGTACCAATAATACGACCAATTAACAATGCGAAGATAAACCCACGGATGCTATCGCCACCAAAGATGAAGATAACCAATAGCACGAAGAATACCGTTAGTGATGTTAAAATGGTACGACTTAATGTGCTGTTTAAAGCAAAGTTAATTAAGTTGTTACGTGCTTCGCCATGTAAATCTTCCTTGCCCGATTCTTTTAGTTTCTCACGAATACGGTCGAACACAACAACAGTTTCTGTCATGGTGTAACCCATTACCGTTAAAATTGCTGCAATAAAATCCTGACCAATTTCTAATGAGAATGGCATAACACCATCTAAAATTGTGTAGAATGATAGTACCATAAGCACATCATGGAATAATGCAATTACTGCACCTAAACCATATTGCCATTTTTTGAAACGTACTACGATGTAAATAAACATGAACAAACATGATAATAACACTGCGTAGAAAGCACCATTAACAATATCACTAGCGATAATTGGAGTTACTTTTTGCGAGCTAACAATTTCATATTTAGAACCTGCTAAACCTTTATTTAAAGCATCTTCTACAACTTTGTCCGTTTTAGGATTTTGATCTTCAATGTGGAACGTGGTTGTAATTTTTACCTGACTATCTTCGCCTGCAGTTTTCACTTCAGGTGTTTCGTTGCCAAAAACAGGATTTAATTTTACTTTTAAATCTTCTGTGTTAACGGCTTTGTCGAAATGAACCAAATAAGTTCTACCACCTTTAAAATCTACACCCAGGTTTAAACCACCGTTTTTAAAGTAGAATACAAAACCTAAAACAATTATTACAGTAGAAATAACATAGTAAATTTTACGGCGACCAACAAAGTTGAAAGCCACATTTTTAAAGGCATTACGGGTAAAGTTGTTATCAAAATTGATTTCAATTTTACGGTTCAGTAATGAATCAAAAACAACTCTCGAGATTGCAACAGCTGCAAATAATGATGATAGAATACCAATACATAATGTGGTTGCAAAACCTTGAACTGGTCCGCTACCGAAGAACCAAAGAATTGCTCCTAAGATAAATAAAGTAACATTTGAGTCGATAATTGAAGGCATTGCATGTTTAAAACCTTCTTTAATTGCAGTTGCAACATTCTTTCCTTGCGCAAGTTCTTCACGAATCCTTTCAAAAATTAGGATGTTCGCATCAACTGATAAACCAATTACCAAAACGATACCAGCAATACCAGGTAAGGTTAATACTGCTCCAAGTGAAACCAATATCCCCATAATGAAGAATAAGTTTAACAATAAAGCAAAGTTAGCTACCCAACCAGCACGGTGGTAATACAGAGCCATAAAGACTAAGATTACGATAAATGCGATGATGAAAGATATTAAACCATCATGAATGGCTTGTGCACCTAACGTAGGACCAACAATGTAGCTACCAGCAATACGAGCAGGAGCAGGCAATTTACCAGCCTTTAAAATGTTCGATAAATCTTTTGTATCTTCTTGCGTAAAGTTTCCTGAAATAGATGAAACACCATTTGGAATTTCTCCACCAACTCTTGGAGCTGTATAAACACTGTTATCTAAAACTACAGCGATAGATTTGTTATCATTTTCATCGTTAACATTTCCTGCAGCCTGAGCAGTAATTTTTTTCCATTTTGCAGCGCCTTCGCTGGTCATGTACATGGTTACTTCAGGCTTGCCTTTTTGGTCAAAATCATTACGAGAATCGCTAATCGCGTCACCACCTAAATCTGGTTTACCATCAGCACTTGTAACTTTAATTGCATATAGTTCAAAAACCTTAGAGCCTTCCATAGGTTTTGCACTCCACATAAACTTCATTGTAGAAGGTATAGAAGCAGCTACTTCAGGCATTTTGAAGTATGCATTAACTTTAGCCGTATCTTTTTGTGCAACCCAACCAACAACTGGTCCTGGGCGTAAAGCCGGCTGACCATTTTCTCCTTGATAAGTCGGAATGCTTAAAATTGAAAATAATGGGTTTGATTTTGCTACAGCAGCTTTTGCAGCCGTTGAGTCTTTTTTACCTAAACCAGCTAACTTGCCACCTTTAGTAGTATCAGTTGCTGACTTTTCTAAACCTGCTAACTTTCCGCCTGTAGCCGGGGTAGCAGTTGTATCAGCTGATGCTGTAGTTGTAGGTTCTTTTAATGTAGAAGCCAAAGTTTTATTGATGTTTTCTAATAAAGAAACCACTTCTTGCACTTCGTAAACTTGCCAAAATTGTAATTCGGCAGAACCTTGCAATAATTTATAAACACGCTCTTTATCCTGCACACCCGGCATTTCAATCAAAATACGATTGCTGCCTTCTTGCTTTTGCATATTTGGACTAACAACACCAAAACCATCAATACGCGAACGCAAAATGATAAATGAACGGTCGATAGCACTTGTTGCTTCTTTTTCTAAAAACGATTGAACCTCGCCATTACTAGCGCTCGATTTTAATTGAGTTGCATTATCCTGGTTAGAAAAGTAATCTGCAAGTTTTACGCCTGGGCTTAGTTTTTCAAATTCATTAACAAACAATTTAATGTAATCTTTACCACCAGCGTTTAGTTGAACTTGAGCGTTCTGTAAAGCTTTGTTAAAATTAGCATCAGTTGTATTATCTGCTAAAGATTTAACCAATTCTGCTAACGATATTTCCATCGTTACATTCATTCCGCCTTTTAAATCTAAGCCTAAATTAATTTCTTTAGATTTAACAGATTGATAAGTAAAACCCAAAAGAGGATAAACTTTCTCCGTACTCATCGAATCTAAATAAGCCTTCTCTTTGGCTAAATCACCTTTCGCATAGTTTTTTGCGTCTTTTTCTACACTGGATGCTACCAAAGTAAAAGAAAGTGCATACGCACAAACGATAGCTAATACTATCGCTATAAACTTAATAAAACCTTTTCCTTGCATTGTTTGTTTAAAATAATTTGTCTTTCGCTGTTTTTTAACAAGTCGGCAAATCTAATTAAATTTTTAAATTATAGAACCCCTTAATTGATAATTTATTAACATAAATTTTTACGGGGCAATAAAGCCACTTTTGTTACGCAGAACTTATTGAAGCTTTTGATTTTGAAGCTGAAATTTATTTGGAAAGCAATTGCAGCAGCTTTTTGCTTTGGTTCGGTCCCGCTAATGTTCCTGCCGATGAAAAATCGGCATCTACGAATATCGGGTTTAGATGGCACGAGAAGGGTAGCTATTAAATTGTAAATTGCTTAATCTACTATTAATGGAGGATGTATTGAGGATGTTTAGTTACTATAACAGTTTAGTAGTATTGTTATAGCAGGTGACTTATTTGGAAAGCAATTGCAGTAGCTTTTGGGTTTGGTTCGGTCCCGCTAATGTTCCTGCCGATGAAAAATCGGCATCCACGAATATCGGGTTTAGGTGGCACGGATAGGATAAAGATTTTCGGCTGAGCGCAATTATCACCGCTATTGACAATTGCTTTAGCTAATCATAGTTTCTTTTTGTCCTCTGTAAATTCTTTTTATCCTCTGTGAAAATCTCTTTTTCTCTGTGGTTAATAAAAAAAGTTACTTTCTTTTCAAAACCTCAAAAGTATAATCGTATTTATTCTTTTCATCAGCTTGATGTGGCTCAGAACTAATCGTTTCCCATTCATTTCTATCTATTGCAGGGAAGAAAGTATCCGCATCAAAAGTATGGTGGATAGTTGTCAAATAAAGTATATCCGTTTTCGGTAAAGCCTGGCGATAAATCTCTGCACCGCCAACAATGAATACTGGTTTTTCTTCACTTTTGGTTATTTCCAAAGCTTCATCTAAGCTATTTACTATTTCTACGCCATCAATGTGCAATGAGGTATCTCTTGTAATTACGATATTTCTGCGGTTTGGCAAAGGTTTGCCAACAGAATCAAACGTCTTACGACCCATAATAACGGTATGCCCAGAAGTGGTTTGTTTAAAAAACTTTAAATCAGCAGGCATATGCCATAAAAGTTGGTTGTTTTTACCAATGGCGAAGTTTTCGCCTACGGCAACGGCTATAGAGATAGATTTTTGTTCATTAGTCATTAGTCATTCGTTAATTAGTCATTGGACATTAGTTCATTAGTTTGCAGGGATTTTAAACATAGTGCAAAATTAACTTGTAATTACTTCGGTTATTGTATTTCGGGCTTGTTTCCGATATATTTAATATATGCATTCAATTTTAAGTGAATAGTTTGCAAGTCCAAATAAAGCACTTGATAAATCTCGTCTGAGATGAGTTTTCGATTTTTTGATTTCCTTAAAAAAGATTTCACCTCTAAAATTGAGCCTCGGCTGTAATAACAAAAGTTCTTATTTTCTTTGAAATGATAGCGGCCATATCCCTCAGCAATATTTGCGCTAATTGAATCGGCAGCTCTGCATAATTGTTTTCCGATGGTATCTTTCGAAAAATAATCCCAAGTAATTACAATGTTCCATATCTTATCTGAAATTACTTCAGAAAGATTATAAACTTCTAAGTCTTCTAATTTATAATTCATGTTTTTATTTTTTAAAATGAATTATAAGGATGATTTTTCTTAAGTTTTATTAGACACCCAAACAAATGACTAATGAACAAATGACCAATGAACTACACCGCCACTACACCCTTAATATGTGGATGCGCCTCATAATTCTCCAAAGTAAAATCTTCAAACTTAAAATCGAAAATGCTTTTCACATCAGGATTAATTTTCATTGTAGGCAACGGTTTTGGCGCTCTACTTAATTGAAGATTGGCTTGCTCAATGTGGTTGTTATACAAATGCGCATCACCTAAAGTATGAACAAAATCTCCGGCTTGTAAGTCACAAACCTGTGCCACCATCATCGTTAACAAAGCGTATGATGCAATATTGAATGGTACGCCTAAGAAAATATCAGCACTGCGCTGATACAATTGTAAACTAAGTGTGCCTTTTGTTTCACCCTTTAGGGGGTTAGCGGGTGCAACATAAAACTGGAAAAAAGCATGGCAAGGTGGTAAAGCCATATTTTCAATTTCAGCAACATTCCATGCAGAAACAATAATTCTACGCGAATCTGGATTATTTTTTATCGTATTGATGATATTGGTAATCTGGTCGATATGTTTACCATCAGGTGTTGGCCAACTTCTCCACTGCGAACCATAAACAGGACCTAAATCTCCATTTTCATCTGCCCATTCATCCCAAATACGTACACCATTATCTTTTAAGTATTTGATATTGGTATCGCCTGTTAAAAACCAAATTAATTCGTGAATGATTGATTTTAAATGCAGTTTTTTAGTTGTAACCATCGGGAAGCCTTCCTGCAAATTAAATCGCATTTGGTGACCAAAAACACTAATGGTTCCGGTGCCGGTACGGTCATGTTTTTGTGCGCCATTATCCAGCACATGCTGCATTAAATCTAAATATTGTTTCATATACCCCAAACCCCTGATGGGGATTTTAATCTTGAATAAATTATCAATTACAAATATGTAAAAAATCTTAATCCCGAAATCTTTTAGTTTTCTACATTGATGGATTTTTAAACAAGCCTGACTTTTGTATGTTTGCATCAGAACAATATTTGACTTTGAGGTAAATCTCAAATCTCAAATCTCAAATCTCAATCTGCATGTTATCTTTTCCAAACGCAAAAATAAATCTGGGTTTAAACATTACCGAAAAAAGGGCGGATGGCTATCACAACCTCGAAACTGTTTTTTATCCAATAAATATAAAAGATGCTGTAGAAATTACAGATAACGAACATACATCTTGCAAAATTCATGGTATTGATATTCCTGGAGATGCGAATGATAATCTCTGTTTAAAAGCTTATCACCTCATCAAAGCTGATTTTGATATTCCATCGCAACAAATAAATCTTTTGAAAAATATTCCGGTAGGTGCTGGTTTGGGTGGTGGCTCTGCAGATTGCGCTTTTGTAATTAAACTGATTAATGAAAAATTCAATTTGGGTTTATCGGTAGATGAAATGGAAAATTATGCTCGTCAGCTAGGTGCGGATTGTGCTTTTTTTATCGAAAACAAGCCAGTTTATGCTTTCAATAAAGGCGATGAGTTCGAAAAATGTGAAGTAGATTTGTCAGCCTGGTTTAAAGTTTTGGTGAAACCACCTTTACATGTCAGCACAGCTGACGCATACGCTTTGGTAAAACCTAAAAAGCCTTTGCAATCGTTAAAAGAAATCATACATTTGTCGCCAACAACATGGAAAAATAAGGTTATCAACGATTTCGAAATTTCGGTTTTCGCAAAATATCCCCAAATTCATCAAATAAAAACCAATTTATACGATGCAGGCGCAACATTCGCTTTAATGAGTGGTAGCGGTTCGTCGGTTTTTGCAATTTTTAACGAACCCGTTAAACTGCCCGAACTGGAAAAAGACAATTTAGTTTATTATAATATTTAAAAGAGCTGAAAGGTAAAAGCTGAAAGACTAAAGCAAAATGCGTCTTGATATTGGATACTGAATAATCGTGAATAACAAAATGAACATAAATCTCATCCGCAAAAGCGGAAAATTTAATTTTGAGGCAGTAAATGAAAGTGGCTTTACTGTAGAATTGGATGCTAAAGCTGCTATTGGAGGCGAAGGTAAAGGTTTCAGGCCAATGGAGATGCTTTTGGTAGGTCTTGGTGGTTGTAGTGGCATTGATATGGTTAATGTTTTAACGAAACAAAAAGAACCTTTAGATGATATTAAAATAGCCATTAATGCCACACGAAAAGACGAAGAGATGCCACCAATTTTCGATGAAATTGAAATTCATTTCGATTTATTTGGCGATTTAAGCGCTGCAAAAGTAGAACGTGCTTTAGCCATGACTTTCGATAAATATTGCTCTGTTTCGAACATCTTAGGCCGCTCTGCGAAAATAAACTTTACATACAAAATAAATAAGGTTTAAGGTAAAAGGTTTTAGGCTTAAGGTCTCGAATCTCATATCACAAATCTCAATACTCATATCACAAAACAAAATGAAATCCGAAAATTTTGAAACCATAGCGATACGAACTCAAACCGAACGCAGTTCGCACAAAGAACATTCTGCGCCAATTTACTTAACATCGAGCTATAAATTTGATGATGCCGAAGAAATGCGGGCTTTATTTGCAAATGAAAAGGAGGGTAACGTTTACAGTCGCTATTCAAACCCAAACACATCAGAATTTATAGAAAAAATGTGTCTTTTAGAAGGTGCTGAAGATGGTTTCGCAACAGCAACTGGTATGGCCGCTATTTTTACTACGTTTGGTGCTTTCTTAAAAAGCGGCGACCATATTATTTCTAGCCGCTCCGTTTTTGGTTCTACACACCAGTTGTTAACCAATGTTTTCTCTAAATGGGGTGTAACTTTCGATTATGCCGATTTAGACAAACCTGAAGATTGGGAAGGTCTGATTAAGCCAAATACAAAAATGATTTTTGTAGAAACGCCGTCAAATCCTGGTATTGATATTATCGATTTGCAATTTTTGGGCGATTTGGCGAAAAAATACAATCAACTTTTAGTAGTTGATAACTGTTTTGCTACACCTTATTTACAGCAGCCGATTAAGTTAGGTGCTCATATTTCTATTCATTCGGCAACAAAATATATCGACGGACAAGGGCGTGTTTTGGGTGGCGTAATTTTAGGCACCAAAGAATTAATTACAGAAGTGATAGGTTTTGCCCGCCACAGTGGTCCTGCTTTATCGCCCTTCAATGCCTGGATTTTATCTAAAAGTTTAGAAACCTTGGCCGTTCGCATGGACCGCCATTGCGAAAACGCATTAAAAGTAGCCGAATATCTTGAAAGACACCCTAAAATTAAGTTGGTAAAATACCCTTTCCTACCATCGCACCCACAATATGAAATTGCCAAAAAGCAAATGAAACAAGGTGGTGGTGTTGTTACTATTGTTGTTGATGGCGGTGTTCAAGGCGCCAGCAAATTTATGGATGGATTGAAAATGTTTTCCATTTCGGCAAATCTTGCAGATACACGCTCCATTGCAACGCATCCAGCTACCAGCACGCACAGCAAATTAACAGAAGAAGAACGAAATATAGTGGGTATAGAACAAGGCTCCGTTCGCTTATCAATCGGGCTAGAACATATTAATGATATTCTTGCAGACATTGAGCAGGCGTTAACTTCATAGCCTTCAGAAGGAGGAACTACAAGCGAGATAGGGAACCAGGTGTTTTTTCTATCTCGCTTTTTTTTATCTCTACTTTTCCATCTAAACTTTAATGCGTTAGTACACTTTAATCTTAAAATCCTATAATCCTGCAAATCCTAGCTATTATTTATACTTGCATCAATATCTTAGAAATTTAGAACGGTAGTGCACTTTAATCTTAAAATCCTATAATCCTCAAATCTTAGCCATTACTTACTCTTGCATCTATATCTCAGAAATTTAGAACGGTATTGCACATTAATCTTAAAATCCTATAATCCTGAAAATCCTAGCCATTACTTACCCTACATCAATACCTACATGCCAAACACAGCTTAAATTTGTATCATAAACAAGAAAGGAAATTTATGTCACAGTTTATTTTGCACAAAGAAAACACCAGAGGCCATGCAAATCATGGCTGGTTAAACGCCCATCATTCATTCAGTTTTGCTAACTATTACAATCCTGATAGAATGCATTTTGGGGTTTTAAGAGTTTTAAATGACGACTTAATTGATGGTGGAATGGGTTTTGGTGCGCATCCACATGATAATATGGAAATCATTACGATTCCATTGGCTGGAGCTATTGCTCATAAAGACAGCATGGGTAATTCAGCTGTTATTAATGCTGGTGAAATTCAGGTTATGAGTGCGGGTACTGGCGTAAGCCATAGTGAATTTAATGCTTTGGAGGATGTTCAGCTAAACTTATTGCAAATCTGGTTGTTTCCAAATAAAAAGAACGTTACACCACGTTACGACCAAAAAGCTTTAAATGTTGATGCTCGACACAATAATTTTCAGCAGATTTTATCTCCAAATGCAGAAGATGATAATGTTTGGATTCATCAGGATGCTTGGTTCTCACTGGGTAAATTCGATGAAGGATTTGAAACAGCATATAAAATCAAAAAAGCTGGAAACGGTGTATATGCTTTTGTGATTAGCGGCGAAGTTACCATTGACGGACAAACACTAAGCAAACGCGATGCAATTGGTATCTGGGATACAGAAAGCATCAGTTTTAAAGCAATTTCTGCAGATGCAGAGGTTCTGTTAATGGATATTCCGATGGAATTGAATTAATAATTATTTTTTATCATACCTCATAGGTATTAAAAACCTATGAGGTTTATTATTTTGGATAAATATGCAAACCACAATACTTTATATTGGCAGAGATACAGAAATTACCGTCGTGATGAATCGCTTACTTAATGCCAAGCCAGAATGGAAGGGTATTTGCGTTTGTAGCGATGCGGAGGCGATATCTATTTTAGAAAATCAGGAAGTGGATTTGATTCTTTTGGGTAATGGTATTGATTCAGACGCAGAAGAAATATTAAAGAAAAATATTTTGTCTATTCAACCGAAGGTTAAAATTATACAGCATTATGGTGGTGGAAGTGGTCTGCTGTACGGAGAAATTATGACTGCACTGGGCTAACTGTCGTCTACTAGGATTAATAGGATTACAGGATTTTAGGATGAAATGAGAATAGTATGGAAGGCGAGTTAATCCTCTCATTCAAAAATTATTGTATTATTTAATTCTAAACCATTGATACTACTATCCTGATTTTTATTGCAAATTAATGCTAAAATCAAATAATCCCATTAATCCTGGTTTTTGTTGTCCGGATGCTTTGTATTATAAACTCTTTTAAAAGTAAGACTCCTACTTCCAAAATTAATTAATAATCCAACGGGAAGTTTATATGCCTCAAGATAATTGATTGCTTGAGCAAGGTGTGCATCGTTTAATTCACTTACAGCTTTTAGTTCAACCATGATATTGTTTTCAACGAAAAAATCAACTCTTCTGCACCCAATTTTCGTTTCCCGATAAAAAATAGTCATCGTCATCTCTTCTTTGTAAGATAGATTTTCAATCGACATTTCAATACCTAATGCTTTTTGATAAATCTTTTCCTGAAATCCAGAACCTAAAAAAGAATGAACTTTCATTGCACAGCCGATAATTCGACCTGTGATATCGCCATATTTCATCATAATAAATAAATTTATTTTTTTAGAAATAGGGACTTTCTTTCAACCAAACTAAGCTATAAAATCTAGAAATACAATGTTTTTAAATGACAATTTTAATCAGATGTTAAAATCCTAAAATCGTTTAATCATTAAAATCCTGGTAAATCCTCGTCTAGCTAATATACGCCCTGTCTTCGTCGCTCAAATCTTTCTTATTCTCGGTAGGATTATTTTTCTGAATCTCATCATCGTAGCTGCTAACTGTTTTTCTTGGTCGGCCGGCGATGAAACCGATGATAAAACCAACAATAATGCAAATGCCAATTACCAAAAGTTTTGATACCGCAACAGTTGTAACTAAGAAGTTAAAATCGACAGGCTCGGTATTAACCATTAAAAATATGGTCAATATTGCTGTTAGAATGATGATGAAAATGGTTTTTCCGCTCATGGGTTAAAAGCTATAATTAAATGAAAACTCTAATATCGGATTTTGATTGTAAATCTTATTAACAAAAACCAATCTGGCTCCAACATCAACAACAGGTTGATAGCGCAAAATGTTTAAACTACTATTCAATTCTACGCCATAAGTTTTTGGCTGACTCAAATCTGTGTTTATTCCAATGTTTTCATAATGGCTAAACAAACCAGCCCTAAAATTTCTAATGTATGCCAGCGAACCCAATTCCCAATCAGGAAAGGCAAAGGGAAAACGATAATTAAAAAGCAAAGTGTTTTGTAATTTACTTTTCGCTAAGATGTTGTTGTAACCATAAACAGTCGAAATTTCTGTAGCGTATTGATTTACGCCGCTTGCTTTCTGATAATTAAAACTTGCCAGGAAAGAATGATTTTTAGCTAAACCAGGAAAGTAAAAGAAACTTTCTAGCGCCATAATTTCGCCACCCAAATTTTTATCAAAAGGTTGGTGATTATAGGTGGCTCTTAACACTTGCGCCCATTCTGGAGCAATATCTCTTTCGGTGGTGCGGACGCTATGGTTAAACGTAAAATTATATTCCATCGGAAATTTAAGCTCGCGAATAAAATTGCCAGGCATGTTTTCGAGTAAATACCTTTGGGTAAAACTTGTTGCCGCATTTAGTGTAAAGGTGTAATTATGATTTCTTGCATTAAACGAAAGCGGAAGAGCTGCATTTAATTTCACATAGTTCTCTCGCCAATCGCCTTGCTGACTAATGTTTTTAGCTCGATAGAACGTTCGTTTAGGTCGGTTGCGGTATAGCAAGCTAAAAACTGGATAAAGTGCTTTATAGCTAATATCTGCAGTGTATTCAAATCGTTTCAAATCACGGTGGTATTTTGCGCCAGTATAGAAGTCCATCGTGTTCAATAAATTGTTTGATTGAAGTTCTAAACCAAAAACATATTCATTATCGATTACCGGAATTATGCTGTGAAAACTCAATAAGTTTAAGGCCTGATGAAAGCGTTTTGACTGGAATGAACTATCTGGAATTTTTTCAAAAACATTGCCTACGTTTTCTTGCTTTTCTGCTGCTGATGAAAAATCAACAAACGTTAAAGGACCAACAGGTTTTTCAATAAGAGATTTTTCCGCAATTTCATAACCGTTAATTTTGTAATCGTTAAAAGTTATACTACCATCTTCAGTTTCTGTGGGATTAAAGGCACCATATTTGGCGCTACTTAATGCATTAATTCTTTTCGTTTTAATGTTAATGCTGTAAATATTATCGATGCCACTAAAGTGTGCGTTAAAAACAATTTTATCTCCGATAAAAATTGGTCTATTCAGTTGCTGTCTGCTGCCAGAAATGATATTAATCTTTTTGCCATTTTCCAATAACCACAAACTTTTTCCTTTTTCGCTCACGCTGATGTAAGCAATCCGATTTCCGGTTTTATCAAAGCTTGGTGTTTGCAAAATTTCGTTTTCTTGGTTGGGGTAGGTTTTTAAAATCTTCCCCGAAGTAGCATCGATTTCTACCAGATTAAACTGATTGCTCAAGTCAACTTTTGCTACAATAATTTTTTTACCGTCTGCAGAAAGGCTAGGGGAGAAGAGGCGACTTCTGCTACTGAGCTTATTGAATTTTTTAGTCTTAAAATTATAGCTACATATTACGCTATAACTTCGTTGTTTATACCGCGGGTCGTAACGGATTTCATCCCAAACCAAAAGGTTATTTTTATAGCTAAACCAAGGCTGTTCCTGATAACCAATTCCGAATAATTTTTGTTCGGTTTTATCTTCGTTTATGATAACAAAATATCGAGCCTGTTGCTTACTTTCTTTCAGTGCCAAAATCTGATTTTTATTTAGGCGAACTGGTAGAAAATAATTGGTAGCTAATGATGTTTTCTGATTCAGACTTTCGTAGTTTTCAGCCGAGATTTTTCCTTCCTGAATTTTCCATTTTTCAATAAGATTTTCTTGAGTATTGGCGAAGTAATTTTTGGTGTTTTTTCCGGTAAACTTTTTTAAGCTTTGCGAAAATGGATAAAGCCTCAAAGGTCTTTTTCTGATGTCGCCCAGCAAACTGTCTGAGATAAACTTTCCATATTTTGCTTTCATATTCGCCACCATTAAAAATCCGGTTTGGTAGTAGCCTGGAGTTACATCTTTGTTCGAGCCAAAATATGCTTTGCTGTACGAAAATTTTTCTCCCTCCAATAGTGAGGTTCTGTAAGGCATAATCCATTTTGGTTGTCGCCCGCGACCAGAGTTGGTTAATGCAGTTTCGTTCACTACGGCGTCGCCTTCAAAAAACCAAATCGGGATGCCCACACCCATGTAAGCGAAATAAACCAACTCAGGAAATGGATGGGCTTGTGTTCCTGTCAATTTGTCAAACTGAGCAACATGTCGAAGCTCGTGTACCGCAAGGTTATTCAACCAGTCTTGGCTATCAAAATTTTGTGGAGGCGTCGCATAAAATTCTGACTTCTTCGGGCCGAGCTGAACAAAGCCATTGGCAATGGTTCCTTGATTCTGTAATAGGATAGGGATAGCTGTTTTTTGCTGACGCAAACTAAGTCCAACCTTTGGATAAATAAATGGTAGGGTATTGGCCATTCGTTGTGCATCTTTTTCAAGCTCTCTTGGGTAAATGATTTTAAAGCCCCCCGAACAAATATAGTTCCATTTTACACTAAGCGGGTTTTGGTCGGAACTAAAAATTTGCCCAAAAACCGATTGTGAAATAATTGTTGATGTAATGATGGCTAAGTAACTGATAAATAGTGTACTGTTATGTTTATTGAATTTCATTTATGTAAATTACTAAAATAATTAGTTTTTTGATTTTTATTGAATATTATTTAACTAATTAATAATTTTATTTAAAGTTATTATATTTATGATTTACAGTTTGTTATATATTTTTTATTAATCTTAAATAATGGATTTTATTCAATTTTAATCTATCGATTTAAACTTGTTCTGCATGTTTCGGGTAACTGATAATTTATTGAATTATACGGTGCTTAAATTACACTAATTAATTGATTTAAAAATGAAAATTTGTACAACAAATATGAATGATGTATGTAGCGTTCTCCAATTTTTGTGCTAAATGTTTAACTATTCTCCCGGTGTAAACTCAAGAATTTAAAGATATGGGCGAGTTTAACAAGAATGATTTTTATTGTTAAATTTTAGAATTAATGAATCATAGTGAGAATTGTTAAATTGAAATCACTTTGCAGATCAATAATTAGATAATCAAAGTGGATATTTTATATATGATATTGCTATTGTAAGCATTAGAATTATCTGATTTTATATATGACGAATTGACAGTTTTACATAAGTTAGTTATTAGAAATTATCAAACATCAAATAGAAATCAATTGTTAAATTTCTGTTGTATTAGGCAATCTTGTTTTATACAGAATTCAATTGTGGGTCAAATGTAATTCGGTTTTTTAAAGATCGATTCGATTAAATTTGAAAACTGCATTGCCTTATAATCCTTAGGTTTGAGATTAAAATTCTTATAAAGGAAGGCTTTGGAACAGCAAATATTTGATAGAGAATGATAAAATAACTTTAGAATATGAGGTGGTTTTTTGATGTTGAAGCCTTGAATAAACATTAAATTTATTCGTTATTTACCTCGAATTAATCGAAAATTTGCGCCTTTAACGATGATTCCTCAGCATATAGGGATTTATTTTAAACAAAAATATTTTTATCTGATAATTTGTTAAATAGCATAAATACCTTGTTTCTATAGCCATAAAGGCATTTTATATAAGTTTTTGTCTAAAACTTGTTAGAGATGTCAATTATAGACTAAGAGGGATATTTTAACGCTAAAGTTCTTATGAGCGCTTATATAAAACTTGAAATTTTGGCGAGCAGATCTATTATTAAGCAATAAATAATTATCTTCTTTAAGTCTTATTTTGATTAAAATCTAGGCGTGATTTTTCTTGTTTTTGTAGATAGGATATAGAAAAACAGAAGCTAATATGATGGTGGCACCAATGTAAAATCCGGTCGTCATTTGTTCTTTATCCTTAAAGAAAATGAAGGCTAAAAGGATGCCATAAACCGGCTCCAAATTGGTTACTAATGCGGTCCGAAAAGCTGATAAAGTTTTCATAACAGATACGCCTGCAACATATGCAACGGAGGTACAAAGCGTACCTAAAATCGTTAAATAAATCCAGTCATTTGTGCCCAAATTAAAAGGCACATTTAGAAAGGAGCCATCGTAAAAACGATACAAAGTTATCCAAAATAGCCCACCAGAAAGTTCATAAAATCCTATGATAGAAGGCTGGATTTTTTGTACAAATGTGGAATTGATAGTGGAAAAAATACTTGCTGCAAATGCTGCAGAAAGACCGAAAATTATACCCAAAGTATATTGACTTTCGAACTTAAATATCATGTAAATTCCAACAATAATTAATAAACCAATTATGATATCTCCTTTATAAACTGGATGCTTTTTAATTAGCGGCTCTAGTATTGCTGTAAATAATGTAAATGATGAAAGGCAAACTAACGTAACTGAAACCGTAGAAACCTTTATGGCATGAAAGAAAAATATCCAATGAATGGCTACAATTCCGCCTGTTAAAAATAGTTGAATAAACTGCTTTTTCGTAATTTTTATATTGGTTTTGGTAATGCTAAACCACGCAAATAATGTTATCGAAGCAATTAAAACTCTATACCAAACCATCGGTACAGCATCAATAGAAATCATTTTACCAAGCACGCCTGTAAAGCCCCAAACAAAAACGGTAAGATGCAGGATTAGTAAGTTTTTTTTATTCGCATCCATTATTTTGGGGCACGTTTTAATAGGTAAAAACCTAGCAATCCGAATACAATTGTTGGTGATAAAACGGCAACAAAAGGAGGTAAACCTCCCTTGGTAGAAAACATCTGAGTAAATTGATTAAATACGATATAAGCGAAGCTGATAAATATTCCAATACCTAATGAAACACCAACCCCTCCACGCACCTTCCGTGAGGATAATGCAACACCAATTAATGTAAGTACAAAGGCCGATAATGGATGTATATACCGTTTATATTGTTCGAACATTAAATCGTTCATAATTCCTGTTCCGCGTATTTTTTCTTTCCTTATTTTTTCTGCAAGTTCTGGTGTTGAAAGGTTCTGTACCACGTTATCATAAGCAGAAAAATCATCCGGACGCATATCTAAAATGGTATCTTTTAGTTTACCATTGCCGTAAATCATGGTTTCTTTTAGTCCATCAATTTTTCGAATGGAGTAATTGCTCAACTGCCATTTTCGCTTAGTAGAATCCCATTTAATGTTATCTGCAATTATTTTTCTGGTAAGCACATCACCATCAAAATTATCTAGTGAAAAGCGATATCCATAATTTGTTTTGTTATCAAAACTTTGAATATAGATATAGGTTTTATCATCCAGTTTCATGTGGATGTTTGATTTAGTCGAAGGGTCGTTTCGTTTAACAAAATTATTTTCGAAGCTGTTTTTCAACGTATTTGTGTACGGAAGTATATAAAGATTGGATACTAAATTGGCAGAAAATATGATGGTTGCTGAAACAAAATATGGCCATAAAAATCTATTAAAACTAACTCCGCCACTTAAAATGGGAACAATCTCGGTCTGATCGGCCATTTTTGCTGTAAAAAATATTACGGCAATAAAGTTAATTAATGGCGATAGCATGTTGATGTAAAATGGGATCGAACCTGCATAGTATTTAGACAAGACGCCCCAAAAACCCAAACCACTTTTTAAAAAATCATCAAGCTTTTCTGATAAATCGAAAACAATAATTATAATTACAAAAATGGCCAGGGTATAAATAAATGTGCCCAGGTATTTGCCAATAATGTATCGGTCGATAATTTTTATTCTGCTTGTTATAAAATTCATTTTATAGCTTATTGCCTAATACTTTAACCATTTGGTTTTTCCACTCGTAAAATTCGCCGCTGATAATTTTTTCTCTTGCTTGTTTAACCAACCAAAGGTAAAAATGCAGGTTATGTAGCGTAGCAATTTGTGCGCCAAGCATTTCTTTGCTATGTACCAAATGTCTAAGATAGGCTTTGCTTGTTACCAAATCAACATGCAAATCGCTATCAGGTTCTATTGGCGAAAAATCATTTTCCCACTTTTTATTTCGAATGTTTATAATGCCGTTTTTTGTAAACAACATACCATTTCTGGCATTTCTTGTTGGCATTACACAATCAAACATATCAATGCCCAAGGCAATATTTTCTAAAATATTAATTGGCGTACCAACGCCCATTAAATAACGTGGTTTTTCGTAGGGTAATATATCGCAAACTACTTCAGTCATTGCATACATTTCTTCGGCAGGTTCACCGACTGATAAACCACCAATTGCATTACCTTCCCTGTCCATACTTGCGATAAATTCGGCTGATTTAACCCTTAAATCTTTATAAACCGAGCCTTGCACAATTGGGAAAAGCGTTTGGTCGAATCCATATTTTGGTTGGGTAGTATCAAAACGAGTGCAACAACGTTTTAACCAACGATGTGTCATTTTAATGGATTCAGCCGCATATTTATAATCGCAAGGGTATGGTGTACATTCATCAAAAGCCATAATGATATCAGCTCCGATGGTTCGTTGGATATCCATTGCGTACTCCGGCGTAAAAAGGTGTTTTGAACCATCAATATGAGAATTGAAAGTAACGCCTTCCTCTTTAATTTTACGCACCTTGCTTAACGAATACACTTGGTAACCACCGCTATCGGTTAAAATTGGCCGATCCCAACCGATAAATTTATGCAGGCCACCTGCTTTTTCTAAAGTATCTAATCCTGGTCTTAAATAAAGATGGTACGTATTGCCTAAAATTATTTGTGCGTTAATATCTTGCTCTAATTCTCTTTGGTGTACTGCTTTTACCGTTCCTGCAGTACCAACAGGCATAAAAATTGGGGTTTGTATTTCGCCATGAGCAGTAGTAACTGTTCCGGCTCTGGCTTTGGAAAGTGGATCTTTAGCCTGTAAAGTAAATTTCATTTGTAGTGTATAATTTATTGATGGGTAAACGAATCCCTTTAATTAACAATAATAGAGCGTTATTAGGCATTATTTACCGTTGAAAAATCTGCCAAAAGTAGCAAAATTTGAGGGTTTATTTTTGTTTAATTTTTTATCCACATAAAAGTGTATTACAGATTAAAAATGAGAAATTTGCGCCTATTTATTTTGATACCGTGATATTAACCTTAACCGAAATTTGTTTACTTTCTGCATTTGCTATTTGTCTGTTTGTACAATTGTATTTTGTTCTTTTTGTGCATTTAAAACTTGCTAAGATTACTGTAGAAGAGTTGCCACAATCAGCTAAATTTCCTTTAAGTGTTATTATATGCGCAAGGAATGAAATTAGCAATCTTCAAAAATATTTGCCATCTGTATTAAACCAAAACTATCCGGATTTTGAGGTTGTGGTAGTTAATGATAGGTCGTGGGATGGTACAGAAGAATACCTGGAACAACTCGAAACGCAGCACGCCAATCTTAAAATAGTAAAGATTTTAGATAACGATAAATTCATTGCCGGTAAGAAATTTGCAGTAACAATGGGTATTAAGGCTGCAAAAAGCGAATGGCTGGTGTTTACCGATGCCGATTGTGTACCCGAAAGCGATAACTGGTTAATGTATATGCAGAAACCCGCAGATGAACAAACGGAGATTGTTTTAGGTTATTCGCCATATTTAAAAAGGCGAAGTTTGTTAAATGCCCTTATCCGCTTCGAAACTTTTTTTACTGCTGTAAATTATCTTTCTTTTGCTTTAAAAGGAATGCCATACATGGGCGTAGGTAGAAATTTGGCTTATAAAAAATCGCTTTTTTTTAAAAACAAAGGCTTTGCCGCTCACATGCATATACCATCGGGCGATGATGATTTATTTGTAAATGCTCATGCTACTGCTCGCAATACAGCAATCAGAATAAATAAAGAAAGCCAGGTGTGGAGTGAACCTAACAAAACCTGGGCTGGATATCTCCGCCAAAAGAAACGTCATTTTGGTGCTGGCAAATTCTATAAGTCAAAGCACAAGTTTATACTTAGTTTGCAAATCATTTTTCAATTTTTATTTTACACTA
This sequence comes from Pedobacter jejuensis, assembly GCF_003725795.1. Taxonomy (GTDB): domain Bacteria; phylum Bacteroidota; class Bacteroidia; order Sphingobacteriales; family Sphingobacteriaceae; genus Pedobacter; species Pedobacter jejuensis. The sequence goes on from NZ_RBEE01000011.1 coordinate 188,326, forward strand.
GTTTTGCAGCTTGTATGTTTTTAAGTAATGAGGCAAAATACGTAGCAGCCGGCATATTTTTATTAAGCTTGATAATAAGATGCTTGATTTATCCAAAACTTTTGAAACGTTTAAATTATAGTGATTTACGTTGGTGGTTCCCAATATTAGATATACTTTTGTTCTTCTTTTTGATGCTTAACGGTTTTTTATCCATGTTTGGAAAAAAGAAAGTAAGCTGGAAATAATTTTAAATTATATATAATAACAACATGTCCGAAATAAAGCCCGATATAATTTTTAAATATTTTCCTGATTTATCAGATAAACAGATTGAGCAATTTTCGCAATTATTTGATTTATATAGTCATTGGAACGCTCAAATAAATGTTATTTCTAGAAAAGATATTGAAGAATTGTACGAGCGCCATGTGCTGCATTCTTTAGGAATTGCAAAAGTTTGCAACTTTAAAGCAGGTGAAAGTATATTGGATGTTGGTACAGGAGGTGGTTTTCCTGGCATTCCATTGGCAATTTTATTTCCTGAAACACAATTCTATCTAGTAGATTCTATCGGAAAGAAAATTAAAGTAGTAAAAGAAGTGGCTTCTGCTTTGGGTTTAGATAATCTAAAAGCCGAACATTTGCGAGCAGAACAGGTTAAAGAAAAATTTAATTTCATCATTTCAAGAGCAGTAACTCGCTTAGGTGATTTTTATCCATGGATACAAGGTAAGTTTAAAAAGGACTCCTTAAATGCCATTCCGAATGGGATATTATATCTAAAAGGTGGCGATTTAGCAGAAGAAATTAAAGAATCAAAATTAAAGGCAGAGTTATATCCGCTATCCGATTATTTTGAGGAAGATTTTTTCGATACCAAATACGTGGTTTATGTACCGCAATAAATAGTTTATTACTTCCTCATCTCATTTTATCAAAGTATTTGCTTTCGTAGATGTTTTATTAATTACAACCTTTTGTAAAGCTTGTTGTTATTAAAGCAAAAATAAATATATGTGGATTGTATGGGCAGTGCTTGCGGCAATATCGGCAGCACTTGTAATTGTTTTAACTAAAGCGGGCTTAAAAAATGTAGATTCAAGTCTCGCTTTTGCAATCCAAGCAGTACTAATTTTATTGATTACATGGGCCGTAGTAATCTACCAAGGCAATTTTAACGAATGGAAAGACATCGAAAAAAATGCCTGGATTTTCTTATTAGCAGCGGGTGTTTTCACCTCGCTTTCAACACTGTTTTCTTACAAAGCTTTATCATTAGGTCCTGCATCTGCAGTAGCAACTATAGAACGCTCCTCATTGGTAATTGCCATTGTTTTATCGGTAATATTCTTAAAAGAGAAACTTACCTGGCAAATCGTAATTGGCGGTGCGGCTATGGTTGCTGGCGCTTTGTTAATCGCCTTATCTGATAATGGAGAATAAGTCTATTAAGTAAGTTGTATGGACTAGTATAACTTTGACGGCATTCCATTTTCGGTATCAGGATCATTCTCTCCGTTTTCTTGAATTTTCTTTGATGACGATTCATCAATAGAATTTTCAGGTTGATTTTTATTTCTTTGGAACATCGCTCTATCGAAATTATGGTGGTTGTAAAATGTATTCCTATCAAAAGCAACTATTTTCTGTTCCATTCTTAACGCAGCAGGACTACCAACAACATCCCTTATCAAAACTTCAATTTCTTCACCAAAGCTTTCTTTATTATATTTTGGCCATGCTCTAAATTGCTCTGTATGAATATCGGGCAGCGTAACTTCATCATTTTCGGTATGCAATCTTGCTAAACCGATCGGAACGGCAACGCTTGTTTCTTCATTCAATACGCCAGTTCCTTCTAGTTCAACAATAATGTACCGAACAGCCTGACTCGCAGGGTCAAAAAGTAATTCTTTTACTGTTCCTATATAAGCATTGCTTTCATTCTTTACTTCCCAGCCAATGATATTCGGCTCATCTCCTACAATTTGATAATCGCTTTTAGTAAGTTCTTGTAAATTGTTTTGGTTATATTCTTTATCAGACATAATTCTTTAATTTTTTGTTATGAATAGGATTTCTTGAACCCTAAAGGGCATTTTCAAATCAGGATTATTTACCTCGTATTTACCAAAATTTAGAGTTCTTGTATTTAATTTGGCATTGGATATAGAATCTGTTGCTGATTTTTCACCATTACTATTGTATCTGTTAAATATTAAAACAGCTAATGCAATGAGTAATAAAATTATTAATAACCACACCCACCATGGGCGTTTTGGTTTGCGTTCAACTTCTAGATGTGCCATAATTCATGTGTAAGTCTCAATTATATTTATGAGACAAGTGTAGAACATCAAGCTGAAGGAAAGGTTTTTGATAAAATGGCTTTAAGTTTTAATTGTAAGGAAAGAAAATGGATAAAACTTTAGCTGAAAAATTATGTTGGAGGATTAAAAAACAACACTTATGGAAAACTTTAACATCACAGTTAATAATATCAATTATTTAATTGAGCCTCAGGATAATGGCACTTACAGAGTAATGGATGGGGAAGAGAAGATTGGCGTTATTTATGCAGAATCTGTAGATGAAAAAAAAGAATGGCGGACTTTGGATGAGCTTGAATCTGAATTTGTCTCAGCCGCTGGAGAACAGATAGCAATCCACAATAATTAAGCTTTGTAATCGGCAGAAATTTATTTTGGGTAGAAAATTACCTTCTCGAATCAAATTAAAAAAGTCTGCTAAATAATAATTATAGCAGACTTTTTTTATAAAAATTATATTTGGAATGTTGGATTACGAATTTAAACCTCTTCCGGTTTTGTGCTGTAATTCATCAATTCGTTTTGAAGCTTCTGATTTTGAGAGCTTTTCATCAAATTCTTCTCCAGCTTCATCAGAAAGCGTTTTTAGATATGATTCCTGTGCACCAGTCATAGGCTCATCTCCCGTCGTCCATTCATCAGGATCCTTAATTGCGTTCGAACCTTTTATTTCGTTATTGTCTGGAGTTTTATTTCCCTGCTCATCAAATAAGCTTTGTTCATCATTATTTATCATGCTTTTATAATTTAGTTTCTATTATCAAACACATGTTCACATACCATTGTTTTTAACCAGAAAACTTGTCTTACTCATTAAGGTTGTATGCTCAATCTTTGTGCTTTTGGCAATTTTATCAATGTAATTCTGAAGAAAAAGTATATTCACGCTTATCGATAAACTATTTTTAGATCGTGGTGTTAGTATTAAAAAAAGCACTTTGGAAAATTCACACCCACAAGATCTTGCCGCATTGGTTTACAATAAATTAAAAATCAATAAACTTATTGCATCATTGCCAGATATAAAGGTTTTGGAAGATTTGTTCGATTGCCTTTTCTATGCCAGCATGTGTAAGGAAGAGAGTGATCTTATTAAGGTTACAATTACTTTCATTGATCCTAAAAATCCAGATCCTAACCCTCCTGCTTACATTGTACCAGAGCGATGGAGTTTTATTGCCTTTGATAAGCCAGTTGCAATGACTACCAAAGCTTTGGCGAAGCTATCCAAAGCTGCAGATCCTTCATCATCTACATTAGCGGTTTATTATGGCGATGATAACAAACTCTATGTTTGGGGTATGATAGACCAAGCGATGCACTATCAAAACTTTTTGAATTATGAATCGGATACAGACTCTGAACAACCAGGGCTTTTTCAGGTTTCAATAAGTGATATAGGCACACTTCATGTCCTGTTTGATTATGAATTGCTGGCTACACTTAAGCAAAATGTTTTAGTAAAAAGGTATCCAGATGTTTTAACAATTGGTCCGATTTCTAAAATATTGAAAAAGAATGCCGACTTTTTAAAAATTGCCATAAAGGATTATTTAATTGCTAAACATCCATTGGAACCGTATACAGAATGGGAAGATTTTTTGGATAATCTCTGGATTCAAACATTTTCAAGAATGCTAATAAAAATTCAGGACTACCAACATGGAGGGGCAATTTTAATCGCCGATAATAGTGTTGATTTAGACGTTAAATACCGAATTCATTATGAACGATTAACTTTGGCAATGATTGCCCATGCGAAAGCAGCGATAGATAATTACATCTATGAATCGGAAATCCAAAACAATTTTAAGTCGGGCAGGCGTTCGGTTAGCAAACATTCTTACATTGGCGAATTACAATCTAATTATCAGAAAAAAGGTACAAATGATGAAATTAAAGGCGCCATAAGCTTCATTTCATCGCAAAGTTGTGTAGATGGAGTGGTGCTATTTAATAGAAATATGGTAGCTAATGGATTTGGAGGTGTACTTCGGGCTAAGAAAATGCCTGGAAAAATTTATATTTCACAAACTGCAACTGCAAATTCAAAATCTTTAACGCCTCACGATCCAAAGCATTATGGAACCCGACATCGATCGATGATTGCTTATTGCTGGAATCATCCTACGGCACTTGGGCTAGTTATATCACAAGATGGAGATATTCGAGTTTTTACGAGGGTAGAGGATAAACTAATTATGTGGGAGAATATTAAAACGCAGCAATACCTGACAAATAAATCTCAGCGTAAAATGCAGGTTTAAAACTTGTAAAGGTGCTGAACACATTGGAATAATCCGCTTGAATCAAAATACTTATAAATCAAACATTTATCGCAGTTGTTCGTTCAGTATATATAACCTCAACTATAAATGATCCACATTTCCAAAAATACCAAATCAACTGACTTAGAACGTGTAAAGAAAGGCGATACGATAAGTTTTGACAATGGAAAATCTGGAGAAGTTACAGCTGTGCAAATTCTCGAACATAGTACTCAAAAGAAATACTACTACAAAATAAAAAATGACGGAATTGTATTAGTCATTAAATAAATCAATGTAAATCGATTCATCTTTTACCACGAATCGAACCTTATGAAATTTAATTTATTTATAATTTTTCATAGTCTATCGGCATCGGTTCAGCCGAGTAATAACCATAAAGCATAATACAGAGAGAGATAACGTAGAAGCAACCAACAATCGAAAGGAATGTGCTCATAAAAATATTATTTGGTTAATGTTACTATAACGTTAAGGTAATCAGAATTATTTTAACATTGAGAATTATTTTTTAATGTATTAGAATGATTACAGAAAATTAATAAATAGAGCGATTAAAATCCCTCGTTCAGGCGCAGCATACGTTTATTTAAGTTGAAAATAGGCAAATTAGAATACATAGAATAATCTGTGTACCTTTAAGTATTGCACTAACCATTGTTATCTACGAACCTAATTTATCATAAACCATATAAATTACTAAATTATGGCTTCAATTCACACCTATTTAAATTTTAACGGAAATACAGAAGCTGCATTTAACCACTACAAATCTGTTTTTGGTGGAGATTTCATTACCATTCAGCGTTTCAAAGATTCACCTGGTTGCGACGGAATGAAAGCAGATGACCTAGATAAAATAATGCATATTGCATTACCTATCGGAGGAAGTATTTTAATGGGAACTGATATAACTGATCCAATGCCTCCAGCAACTTATGGTACAGGTATATCACTTTCTGTAGATGCACAAAGTGAGTCGGAAGCACATAAAATATTTAATGGTTTAGCAGATGGTGGTAGCATAACTATGGCACTAGAAAAAACTTCCTGGGGGGCATTGTTTGGGATGGTAACTGATAAATTTGGTATTCCTTGGATGATAAATTACGATTATAAATAAACTCAATAAGTAAATACAAAAAATCTTATCCTAAACTAAAATATTTATGAAAATCGCCGTAATTATCGTCCGTGTTTTATTAGGTGCAATGTATTTGTTTGCATCTATTAGTTATTTTGCTAAATATATGCCAGAGGCTCCTGAAATGTCGGCTGAACAAACAACATTTATGTCAGGCGTTATGGCATCAGTTTATTTAATGCCATTAATAAAAATAACAGAATTAATTGCCGGTGTTTTACTCCTTATTGGAAGAATTGCACCATTGGCTGCATTAATTATTTTCCCGGTTACCTTAAATATTTTCCTGTATCATGCTTTTTTAGGTCCGAAAGAATTGCCAATGGTAGCTGTAATGCTAATATTTAATTTATTTCTTTTTTATGCTTATCGCCAAAAATATCTGCCTATTATTTCTAAGTAGTTTGTTTGCAAAACATTTGGTGGTTTTTATATTTATTATGTTTGCATAGAAAATGCAAATTACTATCTTTAAAAACACTAAATAGAAATTAATTATGAGAAAATTACAGTTTTTGGTGCTGCTTTTTGCAGCAATAAGTTTTAATGCACTTGCGCAAAATAAAGATGCTGTTGTTGGTAAATGGTTAAATCCATCGGGCGAAGGGCAGATAGAAATTTATAAAAAGGGCGCTAAATATTACGGCAAATTAGCCTGGTTAAAGGAACCTAACATTAATGGAAAGCCTAAAACTGATGTTAATAATCCATCATCATCCTTACAAAGCAGACCATTATTAAACCTGGAAATTTTAAAAGATTTTGTTTATGATGATGGAAAATGGACCGATGGAACAATATACGATCCTAAAAGTGGTAAAACATACAGTTGTAACATATCGCTTAAAGGTAATGATGTAATGAACGTTAGAGGTTACATTGGAATTTCACTACTCGGTCGCTCAGAAACGTTTAAAAGAGTAAAATAAGTAATTAAATATGATGAAAATATTCTGGTGCCTAATTTTGGCACCTTTTTTTTGCTTTGCGCAAACCTATTCTATAAAACCATTAAATAAAAATACCAAAACCAGCATAAGAGGATTGAGTGTTGTAACCGATAAGGTTATTTGGGTTAGTGGAAGTAATGGTTCAATAGGTAAAACTGTTAATGGAGGAGAAACCTGGACTTGGATAAAACCAGTAGGTTATGAAAAACTAGATTTTAGAGATATTGAAGCTTTTGATGAAAATGAAGCAATTGCCGTTAATGCCGGCTCGCCAGCATATATTCTAAAAACTACCGATGGTGGTTTAAATTGGGTTGAAACTTATAAGAATACCGATACTGCAATATTTTTAGATGGCTTGGGCTTTTGGGATAAAAACAAAGCAATTATTTTTGGCGACCCCATTAACAACAAAATGCAATTGCTTAAAACCATTGATGCAGGTAAAAAGTGGATTGATATATCCTCTAATCTAAAACTTCCATTAGCAAAGGGCGAAGCAGGTTTTGCTGCCAGCGGAACAACAATAAAAACTTTAGCTGGTGGAAAAGTTTGGATAGCAAGCGGCGGAACAGTATCAAACATCTATTATTCTTCCGATTATGGTTTAAACTGGCAGGCTTACAAATTACCCATTTGGCAAGGTGAAAATAGCACCGGACCATTTTCTATCGATTTTTATAATGCAAAAATTGGTGTAGCGGTTGGTGGAAATTATGTTAAAGATAAAGATAACAGCAATAACATTTTATTAACTGATGACGGTGGTAAAACCTGGAAAAAACCTGAAACTCCGGTGTTTGGCTATCGCTCAGGAGTTACCTACATTACCAAAAATACTTTAATCGCTACCGGAACATCAGGTACTGATATTTCTTTGGATGGAGGAGCAAACTGGAAACATATATCAGATTTAAGTTTTAATGTTGTTCAAAAATCGAAAAAAGGGAGCGTAGTCGTTTTAGCTGGAAATAATGGGCTAATCTACCAACTAGAGGCAAATCCGTAATTTTAAATTTTTTCTATAAATATTGGAGTTTCGCCAACCTCGATTTTTAGTTTTCCATTTTTGGTAGCTGTGGTTTTAGCGAGCATTTGCTGTTTACCTATTTGCAAAGAATGTACGATGGCTTGTTTAGCATTGCCTAAATCCAATTCGTAAGTAACTTTCAATCCTTTTTGGCTTGGAAGCGTTAATACATACATTTCTTTTTTATTGAGTTTGTATAAATCAACTATTGGTTGATTACTCAAGGTTTTAAAATAGAAATAATTTCCGAGTAACTTTTTGACTTGAAGCATGTAATCTGCTGATGGCCTTTTGGTTCCATTTTCGTTCACAAAACCCGATGAACTGTATTGCACAGGATTATTTACACCACCGGCATCATCAAGCATATAAAACATGCACCTGGAAATTCCATGCCTTGCATAGAGTAGTGACGTTCTTAAATTCCAATCTGCTTGCGTAATAAATGATGACTTCGAGCCAATTGGAATAGCAGATTGAGGTGTTTTGCCAACATCATAACCAGTTTCCGTAACCCAAACCGGTATATTGGGTGCATTTTTATCCCTCATTTTGATAAATTTATCAGCCATTTCACCAAGTTCCGATAGTTCTGGGGCAATACCGCTGGTTGCTTTTCCGCTGTTTACAAATGCATCGTTAGCGTACAAGTGGTAATTAATCACATCGAAGCACAAATCTATTTTGCCATCGGGTTTCAACCCTCGATTTTTTTTACACCATTCAATCATTTGCGCTACAAACTCTGGTTTTGCATCTCCCAAACCGCCCATTACGACCTGGATATTTTTATCGGCTGATTTTACACCAACGTTTTTGCCTAACTTTCCTTTATGTCCATCATAAAATGCTGATAAATTTGCTGCATATTCCTCCGCAGTTTGCTGAGCTTTTTTACCAGCCCACCATTTATCGGGTTCGTTATTACATTCTATATATTTGATTAAACCCAATCCGATTTTTAATTGATTAGCATCATCGCCCGTCCATCTTTTGCTGGTGTCCACAGATATTAAACTGGCATCGATATTTTTATTTGAGCCATACCTTGCTGCAAACTGAAAAGCCATTTTTGCTTGAGTCATATAAGATTTTGGGTCATTTTTATCAGCATTAAAGGGCACAGGTGTGTTATCTGCACCTCGTTCATTTTCAGGATAACTTTGTACAAACCACTTCGGTACGTTTTTTAAACAAACTAAAACATCTATATTTTCTGCTTTTAACCTTTGATACATAACATCATAATAAGCGCCTCCTGCATGAGTAGGGTTAAAAGTGTACTTACCTTGGTTAGATTCCATTCTCTCCCAATCCAGGTAATGCCGAATGGCACCGAAAGATCTTATTACTTCAATTTTTTTTGCACTTATAAGGTTTTCTTGTTTGTCTTCAACGAAATCCCATTCAAATGCGTTAACACCCAAATAGTTTCGAAATGGAAAGGAAGAAGGCTTGTTCAATTGCCTGTTTAAATCAACCTCATCTGGCTTTAAATATCTTTTACAGTTACAAAAGAATAGTAATACTGCTAAAGCAATAAAAGCATTTTTCATTAACCTGGGAAATTAACTTAACTTTTGCTTAAACAACTCTATTGTTCTGCTCCAGGCCAGTTTTGCAGCTGCTTCATTGTATCTTGTTGGCGATGTATTATTGTTAAATGCATGGTTTACACCATCATAAATAAAAATTTTGTAATCTACATTTGCGGCCTTTAATGCTGCTTCATAAGCAGGGATGCCTGCATTTATGCGTTCATCTAAACCTCCGTAGTGCATCATTACACTTGCTTTGATTTTTGCAACATCTGCAGGGTTGGGCTGAGCACCGTAATAAGCCACAGCGGCATGTAAATTTGGATCATTCACAGCAAGTTTATTCGACATGCCGCCTCCCCAACAAAAACCAACACAGCCAACTTTTCCATTGCCACCTTTAATTTTACGTAGGTATTCCAAGCCTTTTAAATAATTCTGAAGATTTTTTTCCGGGTCTAATTTTCCAATCAATTCACGCCCTTTGTCTTCATCTGCAGGTGTACCACCCAATGGCGATAACGCATCAACCCCTAAAGCGATAAACCCTTCTGCTGCAACCCTTTTGGTTACATCAATAATGTGTGGATTTAAACCTCTGTTTTCATGAATAACCAACACAGTACCTAAATTCTTTTTGCCTTTCGGCCTAGCTAAAACAGCTTTCATATCACCCTCAACACCCGCAAAAGTTATTTCTTCTGATGTGATTTCATCGCTTACAAATTCTGCTGCAGCAACATAATTATTTTCCAGTAGGGGTAAAATTGTTGCAGCTAAAGCTGTGCTTCCGGCAAGGATAGCAAGCTTTTTCATAAATTCTTTTCTGTTGATTTGGCTGTGCGTGTATTTATCGTACAGGTTGATGATTTTTTGGTTCATGAGGATGATTTAAAAAAAGTGATTTAGCTAAGATAACATTCTGATATCTAATAACCTGAGCGTTCTATGAATAAATTTTTCAGTATCTTATAAGGTCATTTTTGCAAGGCACGAGCTAATCATATAATACTTGCTTGCATCAAACAAAATCAAACTAAAAAATTGCTTCAATTATTACAGCCATATAATTTCTACAGGTGTATCGATCAGCCAGTAAAAACTAGCTTGCTTCAGTAAGTTTTTTAAAATTATCTAGAATAGCTTGCCACCCATCTCTCTGCATTTCTACAGGATTTTGCGTTTCAGGATCAAAAGTTTCTGTAATTTTAGTAGTTGCTTCATCACCTTCAAAAACAATTTTTACTGTTCTACCATCACCCAAAATATATTCTATTAATTTGTTTTCTTCAACAGTTGTATAGGTTCCGCCAAAATCGAAACTCATACTTCCATCTTTTGCTGCCATGGTTGTAGTAAATTGACCGCCTTCACGTAAATCATTTTCTGCATGAGGCGCATGCCAATCGGGAGAAGCAAATGCCCAATTTTTTATGTGTTCAGGGTTATTCCAAAATTCCCAAACTTTTTCAGTTGAAGCATTTACAATGGTTTCTATTGTAATTGGTTGTAGTTTTTCAGTTGCCATATTTGGTTATAGTTATTATGGCATAAATATAATAACCTGATTTCGATTATTAATTTTCTTTCACATTATTAATAAGCTGCTATTTTTTAGTTAACGTCACCCTGAATTTATTTCAGGGTCTTTTTTGCAGGAAAGATGCTGAAATAAATTCAGCAAGAGGTGTCTTAAAAGCAATACGGCTATAAAAAAGCAAAATATTAAGTTTAAGAATCGAGCTCAGATTAATAGAAACTTAAGGATAAGGAAAGTCGTCTAAAAGATTTAATTTTAGATAAAAAATAGGAAATTAATGCTCTATTAAAGGAATTTCAAAATAAAAGGTAGAACCTTTATCAACTTCGCTATCTACACCAATTTTGCCATTGTGTCGCTCTATAATTTCTGCACTAAGGTACAATCCAATACCGAAGCCAGAAACCGTATGGTGTTTACCAACTCGATAATATCTGTCGAAAAGTTTTTCTAAATCTATTTTATCAATACCAATTCCGTTATCGCTAACGCTAACAAAAGCTTTATTATTCAATATTTTACATTTAACATCCACCCTTGTGCCTGAAGGAGAATATTTTACCGCATTGCTTAATAAGTTAGATACTACACTACCAATTTTATCGCGGTCTGCATTTACTTCAATAGGTTCATCAACCGATAATATGATTTCATGAGAAAATTGAACAATATCGCTTTCTTCGATTAGTTCTACAAGCAATTCATCTAACCTGAAAACATTTTTTTCTATCAACAATTTACCAGATTCAAGGCGGGAAACATTTAAGAAACCATTAATCATGCTAGTCATTTTCCTGATTTGATTGTAAGCTCTATTTAGCGCATTTAACGCATAGGTATCCTCACTTTTTCTGGCTCTTGATTGCAGTACCTGTACAAATCCGCTGATGGCTGTTAATGGTGTTTTAAGTTCGTGACTTACCATTCCGATAAAGTCATTTTTCCTCAATTCATCCTTTTTAAGCTCGGTAATATCTACACTAGAACTAATGTAGCCCATAAAAATTCCATCATTATTAAAACGCGGAGTTCCTTTTGCCAAAAGCCATCTATATTCGCCATCCAAGCCCATCAACCGAAATTCGCCTGTAAAAGTTGATTGTTTGTCGAAAGATTTATTATAAACATCCATATAAATATTTCTATCCTCAGGATGAACCAAATCTATATAGCCTAATTCCACCAACTCTTGCATTGTGCGGCCCGTAAGTTTTACCCAAGCATTGTTAAAGTAGGTTGCCTTTCGAGATAAATCACCAACTGAAATATAAATATCAGTTGCTTCTGCCATATTTCTAAAGCGATCTTCACTTTCTTCGATAACTAATCGATGTTCAACTTCTTCCGTAATATCTATAATAACACCTAAAAAACGAGCTTCTTTAAGCTTAGTTTTTGGAATGCTTTTGCCAACAACTCTAACCCATTTTTTAATTCCGGTAGAACCTTGAATGATTGGGTATTGAACGTCAAAAGGTATGTGTTTAGCTAGGGCATCTGCACGGGCTTTTTCAATTACTGATAAATATTCAGGAACTACCGTTTTTATAACATCTGTCCACAAAACATCAGTTTCTAAAGGCAAGCCATAAAACTCTCTTGCTTTTTTAGAAATATCAAACTTGCCTGTTGAAGGATAGATGCTGTAGATACCTAAATTACCCGAAGCTAGTGCCAGATTTAAGTTCTCTTCGGTTTCAGCCAGTTCTTCATTTTTTATAAGTAAACTTTCTTGTGCTTCCTGCAGTTCTTCATTTGTTGTAGCCAACTCTTCATTAGTAGCGGATAGTTCTTCGTTCGAAGTCGCTAATTCTTCTGTTATCGCCTGAAGCTCTGCTTTGTTTTGTTCTAATTCTGTAAAGCTTTCAACTTGTTTAGTTACATCAATAACCGTTGCCATGATGTATTCAACATTTCCAATCGAATCGAATATCGGATCGTAAGAAAAATCTACATAAATTTGATGGCTTTTACCATTTGTATCTACGATAACAGCTGGGATCTGGTCCATTGCAACACGATTGCCAGTTTCGAATGCATCTGTTAAAAGTTTCGGGAAACGCTGAAATTCCAATTCAGGAAAAACATCAACTAACTTTCTGCCCGCCACATCTTCTAAATTGCGTTGCCAAATAGCAAGCATTTTTGGGTTGGGCATTTGAATAACCAAATCTTTTCCCTTTAAAAGGGTTATGGCAACATTGGCAGTCACCTGTGTCTGCCCGGTGTCCACAGCAGGAAAAAGTTCGGTACCAATTGAAAGAAAGAAAATAATCACAAAACCAGTGGATACCAAAGAAAATAATAGTGTGATCAGTCCGGTTTTTTTGGAAATACGGGTAATAGTTCCCGTATAACTTATTTTTAACCGCTCAAAACGGTTATTTGAACTTGATTGAGGAAGATGGCCTTTCATCATCCAGTTGCTTAGTACAGGCACGAAGGTTTGGGACAGGAAGAATGAGGCGATCATGGCAAAACCCACCGCCAACGATAGCGGCATAAACATCGCCCTTGGTACCCCATTCATAAATAGGGGAGGAACAAATACGGCCAGGATACTTAGAAGGATCAATAATTTTGGCGTTGCAATCTCTTTACAAGCATCGGCTATGGCCTGCCGCTTATCTTTTCCCATTTCCAGATGCCGGTGTATGTTTTCTATGGTAACCGTAGCTTCATCAACCAGAATTCCAACTGATAGGGCGAGTCCGCCCAAAGTCATGATATTTATGGTCTGTCCGAACAGGTACAGCACCGTAGCTGAGCACAATAAGGCCAGGGGAATGGTCATAACTACAATTAAAGCCCCTCTTCTGTCTCCTAAAAACAGTAGTACCATTAAGCCCGTTAAAATCGCACCCAGGCCACCTTCAAATAATAAGCTTTTTAAAGCACTGATTACATAGCCAGACTGGTCAAACTCGTAAGAAACTTTAATGTCTTCGGGTATAGCGGCCTGCATATCCGGCAGCGAAGCTTTCACCAGTTTAACTACATCCCAGGTGGAAGCATCAGCTCGCTTGGTTACCGGGATATAAACTGAACGCTTGCCATTCACCAGTGCATAGCTGGTGGTTACATCCGAGCCAATACTTACTGTGGCTATGTCCTTTATGTATACCGATGTGCCGCTTCCTTTTTGTAACGGGGTGTTTTCCAGATCCTGCAGGTTTTCAATCACGCTGTTTTGCGGGGTAAGATAAGTACTGTCTCCGATGCGTACATTTCCCGCCGGAGAAATCGTATTTGAAGTGGCCAGGGACTGCATCACCTGCCCTGGCGATAACTGGTAATTACGTATTTTATCAGGATCCACATTAATGATTACCGTTTTATTATTTCCGCCGAAAGGCGGTGGTGCAGATACACCCGGAAGGGTTGAAAACATTGGCCTTACCTTAAACAGGGCAAGATCTGAAATTTCGCCCAACGACTTGGTTTCTGAACTGAATACCAACTGGCCAACCGGGACGCTTCCTGCATCAAAGCGGGTAATAAATGGGGGAACCGTGCCCGGCGGCATAAATGCCCTCGAACGGTTTACATAACCTACCACTTCTGCCATTGCTTGTGCCATATCCGTTCCCTCATTAAATTCAATTTTAATGAGGGCTGCACCCTGTATGGATTTGGAGTCAACGTATTTTACTCCCGTGATATACAAAAAGTGGTATTCGTAATAGGAGGTAACAAAACCCTCCATCTGCTCCGGAGAAAGCCCTCCATAGGGCTGGGCGACATACACCGTAGGTAAGCCTAAAGTTGGGAAAATGTCTATTTTGCTGTTTCTGATAGAGATGTAAGAAAAAAAAGCGATACCAAGAACGGCAACAAGAACGGTAATAGGATGCCTTAATGCGGATATAATAAGTTTCATATTCTGGTTATCTGTTATAAAATAAATTTAGGTCTCCCTTTGCCACGCTTATATCCAGCAATGAACGCTGAATAATTAATTTGGCACTTGTATCATTGATCTCTGCCTGCTGCAATTCAAATTGTGCTTGTGTCAACCGGGTAAAATCTACCAGGCCGGCGTCATAACTGACCCTCAAACTATTATATGCCGCCAGGGCACTTTTCAACCGGATTGCCGTATTCTTTGAAACCGCAACATTAGATTGGTACTTTTGCAGCGCCATATCAGCCTGTTTATTTAAATCAAGTTTTACCTGACCCATTCTAAATTCATCTGCCTTTAAAAGTTCCTGATATTGCTTCTTTTTACTGCTTAACTGATGAAACTGAAGAAGAGGGAAACTCAATTGAACACCAACACCTATATTACTGCGGCTTAAATTAAAGCCTTCAGATTTGTTGATGTTGTTATTCACATCAATTCCTGATCCCCTGCCATAAACATTGCCCCAAAAATCCAGTTTTGGCCGCCATGTTTTTTTTACTTCGTCAAGCAGCGATGCTGTGACCTCTTTTTGTGCTGAAGCGGATTGGTAATAGGGATGGCCGGAGATGTTGACCGCCGTATCAATAGCTGTGTTCATCGCCTGAAAAGAGGTGTCCGTAAGAACCAGATTACCACCTCTTTCAGTATTTCCTATTAGACTGGAAAGCTCAATGAGTTTTTGTTTGTAATTATTTTGGGTTTGCAGGAGGTCTATCGCTGCCTGGGCAATGGAGCTTTGTAACTGAAGTGTATCAATACCTGGTCTTAACCCATTCTTCGCCAGTTCCAATGATTGGTCAAGGCTAGATTGATATCTGTTTATATTTGCCTGATTGGCAACTATGATCTGTTTAAAATAAATGGCATCCAGGTAGGCATTAACTGCCAAAAACTCATATTTAAAAGCCTGCTCATTGTAATCAGCGTTAGCTAATTTATATTGTGCAGTAGCTCTTTCGATAGCAGCGCCCCGCTGTCCGAAAGTAACAGGCCTCCACATCAGCAATGCGGTGGCTGCAGAACCCGGCACCAAATTAATATCATTATTTACGGATGGCGGGCCGCTTATAGGCATGATCAAACTTGGATAGCTCATGCCTGTGATATTATTGAACGTTGCCAGGTTAGCCTGATAAGCAACCGTCAGGTCGGGCATCAGACTCCGTTTTTCAAAAGCTATCAAATTTTTACTGGCTTCAATTTCTGATCTGGCAGCATTTAACCGGGGCAGATTGTCCTTGACCAAAGCGGAAACATCTTTTATAGCTAACTGCGTTTGAGCGTAACTCATTGAACATGCCATTAAAGTTAAAAAGCCGATCCCGAGCGTACATAGATATCTGGTTCCTGATGCCATTGTATGAGTTGAAATTATTGCGGTTATATATTCCAGTAAAGAAGGCCAGTAAAAATCCAATCTTACGGTATATTTGAAAATAGTGTGGTATTAAAAGAGATTTACCCGATAATTTTGAGGGGTAATAGTAGTAAATCTTTTGAAATATTTAATAAAATGTGAGGGGTCATTAAAGCTAAGGATAAACGCAATCTCAGCTACCGTATTGTCTGTGTAAATCAATAAACGTTTTGCTTCATTAATGATAAATTCTGATAAAACAGTTGACGCGGATGAATTGATCTCTTTCTTACAAGCCAGGTTTAAATTTTGGGGCGAGGTATTCAGCTTACCCGCATAATAAGCTACACTATTTTTCAAAGTTTTTTCCTGGCTCAGGAGCTCACGAAAATTATGGTAAAGGCCTTTTTCTATTATCCTGTTATTTGTATATGGATGCTCGCCTTCAGATAAAATTTTAGCCAGTAAAGCCTTCAATAATCCTTCGATAAGGGCATTTGAAGAATTATCCTCTATCGTACCTTCATCGATCAGTATTTCGAATAATTTGTTGATGGAGCCGGTTTGTTTAATATGTAATACAGCGGTCTTGCTTAACTGGTATAACAGTGATTTTATTTCCTTATCTATACTTTGGTCAATTAATCTTTTCTTGATAATTACTACATAGCCTTCAGGTTCCGAAGCCAGCTCCCAATAATGAATTTGCTCTTTACGGACAAAAAAAACACTATTCGGAACAACCTCATAACGCTGAGAATCTATGTAATGAAAACCGCTCCCTTTAGAAAGGTAAATAATTTCAAAATAGCTGTTATGTTTATGTGGCGTTGTAACCCTGACCTCTTTTTTAAAAGAAGAGGCTTTTAGAACTTTATCATCCTGTATTTTGTTCTTAATACTAATTGGGCTATTCATCAAACATACTTCATGTTACAATATTGATTCATTGCTGAGACTAAAAAGTTTGTCTTTAGTTTAATTGCTATTTTAAATACCATATATATTGCAAATATACCACCCGTTTAGGTGACTATGGTATAATTTTATCAATCCTTATTTATCGATACATCATCATGAAAAATATTTTCAAAACGTCAGCTATTTTTATTGGAGCATTGCGTATGCTCGTTGGCCTTATATTCCTTTCTGAAGGTATTCAGAAATTTATAAGACCCGAAGAAGTTGGATCCGGAAGATTTGCCAAAATAGGATTTGAAAATCCTGAGTTTTGGGCACATTTTACCGGGGCTTTTGAAATTCTTTGCGGCACCCTTGTTATACTGGGTTTATTGATACGTATGGCTGTTATTCCATTGATCATCATTATGGCAGTTGCCTTTATTGAAACCAAATGGCCAATATTAATAGGGAAAGACTTTTGGTCTTTTGCTCATGAATACCGTACAGATTTATTGGTGACAGTTCTTCTGATCTATCTGCTTGTTTACGGAGCTGGCGTTAATTCTTTGGACTATAAAATCTACAAATCAAAATATCAGTTATGAAAACATTAGAAAATGAATTTTCCAAAGATGGTAACTCCAACAGGCGTAATTTTCTTGAAAAGACCTTAAAGATCGCAGCAATTACAGGCGTTGGTGGAATAACCATTCTTTCGGCATGTAAAGAAAAAGGGGATGAAGAAAAAGAAGTTTCCCCACCCGAAGATCTGATGCAGGAACATGGTTTATTAAACCGCGTACTACTCATTTATGATACTTGCAGGATACATTTGACAGATAAAAAATCATTTCCCAAAGAAGCCTTATATAACTCGGCAAATATTATCAGAACCTTTGTAGAGGATTATCATGAAAAACAGGAAGAGAATTATCTTTTCCCAAGATTTAAAAAAGCAAATCAGTTAACTGATTTGGTTCAGACTTTACTTGCTCAACATAATGCCGGACGTAACATCACCAGTAAGATTATGCAGTTAGGCAAAACGAAAACTCTATCAGCGGGCGAAAATCAAAACCTGATACAGTTGCTCGGTGATTTCAATACAATGTACCGTCCTCATGAAGCAAGAGAGGACACTGTTTTGTTTCCCGCTTTCAGGAAAATAGTTTCAAAGCATGAATATGACAGCTTGGGCGAAGATTTTGAGAAAAATGAACATAAAATTTTTGGTGAAGATGGTTTTGATACGATGGTTAATAAAGTAGCAGATATCGAAAAGCAATTAGGTATTTATGATTTAGCCCAGTTTACGCCAACGGTATAATACACCATGTCTGAAATTCTTTCAAATGATCTTGTAATCTACATCATTGTTTTTTTTGCAGGGATAGTTGCCTATATCATTTCTACTTTATCGGGTGGTGGCGGTTCTCTATTGCTGGTGCCGGTTATCAGCCTATTGATCGGCGGAAAATCAACGGCACCAGTCATCAACCTTGGCAATCTTATCGGAGAACCTGTGAGGATTATTCTGTTCTGGAAAAGCATTCATTGGAAGATCGTTAAATATTATGTTCCTCCAGCGGTTGTCGGTACGATCTTAAGCGCATGGATTTTCAGCAGTCTTAATGTTGAATGGCTGCAGATCGTAGTTGGGATTTTTCTTATCAGCAGCGTTTTTCAATATCGCTTTGGAAAAAGTGAACGTTCGTTTAAAATGTCCTTGAAAGCTTTTATGCCACTTGGATTTAGTGTGGCCTTCTTTTCAACTCTCATTGGCGCTACAGGCCCGGTCTTGAATCCCTTTTATTTAAATTATGGTTTGGAAAAAGAAAAGATGATTGCAACAAAAACAATCAATTCTTTTTTTGTCGGTTTGGTACAAGTTTCAAGTTATACCGCATTAGGTTCCTTAACAGGAAATCTCTGGCTGTATGGCTTAGTATTAGGATTAGGTGCTTCAGTTGGCAATTGGATCGGAAAAAGATTTCTAAAGAAGCTATCCGGTGAAGCCTTTCGCAAATGGGTAATTGTGATTATGGTAATAAGTGGCGTATTGATGTTAGTGAAACAGCTTGGCAAAATTTTGTAATCCATTAATACTAAAAAAAATTAAGTAAATTGTTTGTCCAAAATGGCAATCAGTTCGTCAATGTCGAATGGTTTTGTCAATACATCATCGGCACATATTTCCTTTATAGCCATTGAGTTGGGATGAGTTGATAGAACAATAACAGGTATATCTTTTGTATTTTCCGTTTCTTTAATTATACGGCACATTTTTGTGCCTTCTTTAGTTGGTTTTATAATGTCCAACAATATACCGTCTGGCATCAATGTTAAAATCTCCTGTAAGATGTCTTCATCCGATTTTGATGTGATCGCTATATATCCAGCCTCTGTTAAAATTAATGATACTATATCCTGGATATATTGATCTCTTTCTATAATAAGGATTTTTTTTTCATTTTTCCAAAGTTTATTGTAGTTAGACCTATGTCGTTAACTGTTTACATTTAAAAGTAACATTAAAAACAGTTAACAGATTAAATAAACAATATCTATCACCAACCAGTTCAGCATTTTTAAGTTAATTAATAAGTAAAAATCCTTTTAATATTTATTTTTGGGAGATATAAAATGACTTTGAATGACATAAAAGGCACTTAAGCCGCTGAAAAAAGCCCTTTATATACCCAATATTAACGGGTATATAGGGGCTATTAGTCTATATAGAGAAACTTAATTAAGTGCTGTTAGACCATGTATCGCAAATTCTTCGCAAAGGCTAAATGTAGTTTGAGACCGTTGCAAACCTGTGCCATACATGATACTTTTAAATTTACTTTCATCATCCTTATAGTTTCTCACATTTTGGAAATATCCAGTAACAGCATTATAAGCACCATACAAAGTGCCTTTTGTGGTGGCTTCCTGTTGTGTACTTGCAGTTAGAGCATATTCCATTACACTACTTACTATGTTATTATAGGCTGTTGAAAATTCATCAACGTTGCCACTTTGTACATTTAAAAATGTTTCTCTGTTCGGTGCCATTGCTAATTGCACCAGCCGTTTTACAGAAGTATCTGTTATTCTGATTTTTGACCAATGATTAAAAACTTCTTCCAATTCATTTGCTAAAATATTAGTTATCCCCAAAAGCTGATGGGCTTGTTTCAATCTATCCTGTGCGCTTGCGGTATGCCGTATTTTAATACTGTTGCTATGATTGCGCAAAGCTGCATTAAGTGTATTTGCGCAAACTATACGAACTGGCGTAAATGCTGCCGTAATACTTCCATAACCATCATGGGAGGTAGTTAAAAACAAATATTTTTCTATACAATCATCCCTGCCGATGCGAATGTAATCAGGTAATTTTGCGGTTATAAAAATGCGTTCACCCTTACCTAATGCGCCCGCTGTTTCATATAACACACCATCTTTTGCGCCTACAATGCTATCAAAGAATGAAAACGCGTCTATGTTTTGTACTATATTATAGTCCTTGCCCACCACACCCAAAACCTGTTCCGTATCAGTTCTCATAGTTGCATAAAAGTCTGGTACTTCTATTTCGGGTATAATCAAATCTACTTCACTATTACCATTAAAATTTTCTGTGTCATAAGTGAATAATGGGCGTTTTTCTACCTGATAGTCTAATCCGGCATATTTTATTGCTTCTGCACTGGTCGGATAATCTTCTATAATTTGACCTAAGCCGTGCCACGCTTTTTGCTTCACGCTAAAAAAGCTATGTTTTTCGGTTTGCTGATTATAATTAATGTTGTGCGCCATGATCTGTGTTTTTTAAGTTTCTTACTCTTGTTAATAATATTTCCGTCTCCATTACTTTTACTTTTGGTGTGTCATTTAGCGAAAAGGTCGCCTGTGTTTCCACCTCGTTTACTGTGTCGGATATGTTTTGATGGTTTGATTGCACTGTAACCTGTACCATCAAATAAAGGGTTTGATATTTCATGTTTTGAGACTTTATAATTGTTCGTAAATTCCTGTAATTGTTGCCAATACGCATCAGGGTTATCTTCTCGGAATTGTTCTGCGTAGCCTTGCCAATAAATTTGGTCAAGGTGTTCTATAAATACTTCTTCCATAATTTTAACTGATTGAAATAACTGCCCCTGCATATTGCAAGGGCAGTTATTAGTTATGCGGGAATTGTTATACCTGCTTCGATTTCTGCTAAACGGTCAACGCACATGCGGTTTACAAACTGTGCTACTGCCTGAATGATTACAGGGTTTTTTGTGCTGAACTTTCTCCGTTCATCATCTTCAATAGTTAGTACGCAACCCTGAAAATGGTTGCTATCTGTCTCTTCTGCATCTTCCTGTTGGGCAATTTCAAAGGCTTCCAATGTATCTATAGTGTCTAAAAGCCTATCACGTTGCATTTTCCTGCGGTGCAACTCTTCCACCAGTTTAAGGGTGCTTTCCAAATTCAGTGCTATTTTCTGCGGTGCTACTTCTTTGACCTCTGTTTTGGTAGGCTCTGCCTTTGGCTGTTCAGCTTCTGCTTTCGTTGCTTCGGGTATTGCCTGTCCCGCTTGCGGTTTTCCTTCTTTTGGTGCGTCTGCCTGTGGTTTTTGCTGTTCGCTAACCTGTACAGGGGTTTCCGCTTTTTTTACTTCCGTTTCAGGCTTTGCCTTACCGTCAAACTCTTTGCTGACTGGCAAACCGTTAACTTTTGGCTGTTCGCCGTTGTTTTCGGGTTTGCTGTTAGGTATTGAACTGTTAATTTTTCCTGCTTTGCTTTCGATTACTGTAGTTTTCATGATTACTTAATTTTAATTTTATTGATAAATTTTAATTACTCCCAATTTTGGGCTTTAGGCTTGTGCGGTGGCTGTTTTAGTTCCGCTGTGGTTTCTCTGGTGGGCTTCTGCCGTTAGTTGTTTTCATGCTCTCTATTTTATAAAGTCAGTCGGCAGGGCCTCCTGGCTTTTTGTTAAGCCCCCTCACCTGAACACAATCCATTTGTAAGGCAAGACTTTGCGAAAAAAAATACGCTCTGAAGCGCAGCGGAAGAGGAAGATTTTTTTTCAGCAAACCCGTAGGGCTTGGTCTTGACGTCAAATGGATTGTTCAGAAATTTGCTAACCAAAAAGTCTGGGGGAATTTTTAACCGGTCCTATAAAGAGTTATACAAAGAATGGAATGAAATTTTCCTTATAAACAGGAACGGGTGGCGAGGAACGAAGCCACTTGTTTGAAAAGCAGGAAGCGGCTGAAACGAGGAACGAGTGAAGCGGCTGGACTGCTGAAATAAAAAGAGCTTACATAAAAAAACCTGACCGTTTCCGATCAGGTTTTCTGAAATTTAGGGAATTTATTTTACGGCTTTTTTAGCTGTAACTTCGTTACGACCTTCCTGTGCCAAGACTTTGATTTCCTGAAAAGCCTTGCGTAGCCTTGTTCCTGCGGCTTTGTTTCCCTTCTCATAGAAGGCTGTGGCATCTGCTTCTGTAGCAGCTACCAATTCTTTTAATTTCGTGAATGCTGACATAATTTAATTTTTAAATAGTGAATATATTGATTAATTGATAGGAATGATGCTTTTACCTTTTTAGTCCCTGGCTTTCAGAAAGCTCATGTTCCTTTTCTTTACCCTTGGCATGTGAATTTGAAATGGCAGGCTCCTTTTGGAACTGCTCCCTTTTTTCTGGCTTTCCATTCTCCTGATACATATTGAGCTGACTATAACGAGGTACGGCTTCCACAAACAACTTCACTTCCTGCCCATCTTTAACGGTTGTGATCAATGGTCGGTTGCCATTTTTAATAGATACTTCCAGTAATACTCTTTTGGCCGGGTTTTCCAGTTCCTTTATATTAAACTTATCCAACACCTTTCCAAGATCAAAGCCATAAGATGGGTCATGATATTGATTAAAGGTTAAGTTGTCATGACGGTCGCGAGGCTTATCAGCATCGAGTTTCATCCATGCTTTATAGGGAATACCACCTAAATTTAATAGGTCGTCTCTATAAACTGAACGTCCTTGAACGAGGTTTGCAGCCTGTTCCGCTGTAAAACCTTTGCCTTTTTCTACCCAAAAGGTCTGTGGTATGGGTTGAGAATAAAAGGTACGCTGAAAATCTTTTGCAACATAATTTACCTTTCCATTCTCCGTACTCGCTACCGTAGTTTTATGGGCTGCATCTTTGCCCAGTGCAAGTTCACTGTTGCCTTCCTGCTTTTTAAAAAAGTCAATGGCCTCACTTACATTCTCCATTTTTTTGACCATGTTCTTTCCGTCTGCTCCAGGCGAAATAACCATATATTTTTGGCCTTCCTCTAAGGGTTTACCCTGATTGTGTGCCACTTCAAATTTATTGAGATAATAGAACTCTGACTGGCCTGACTGTTTAAAGTACAGGGTCATATCCACCTGTCCCTTAGTTGCTGGCAAGGCATCATGCAGTTTAAATTCAGGAACATCCTTTTTCATTTGTTCCTCCATTTGGTTAATGAGCTTTTCTTTAAAGCCCAATGCCTTCATTTCCTCTTTGAGGTTTTCTAAATTATTTAAATTCATTTTTTTATGATTTTAAAATGTTTAACATTTATCTCCTGATTTGTAATAATTACCGCGTTCTGATTTGATTATTGCGAAGTAATAATTGCTGACCAGCTTTAAGTTTTATCCTGATACGTTTTGCTTTTTTACTTAACAAGCTCTTAGCCGCATCTATGCCGGCACCTGCTGCCTGAATCCCTAAGGACTGATCCATGCTTAAAATTTGCATTCCTTGTAAAGCGTCATTAATACCACTGCCCGCTGCTTCGCTGATTTCTGCCTCGGGTGCATCAATGCCGATCATCCCATCTAAAGAAAATACGGAAAGGTCTACGGGAATTATTGCATTACCCAATCTGATATTCTTAATACTGAGCAATAAACGCTGATTAGTAATATTGCATGAGCCAAACAATAATTGGTTTTTGGGAATGACAACACCTTTTAGATGGATAGTATCCAATAAGCGCAATTTGACAACACCGCCCTGCGCCACCTTCTGGTTTCCTTCTATTACTGCTGAAATAGCTTTAAATGCAGTATCAGCACCGTAGGGTTGTTGGGTTCTTAATTTTTCTTGTACCAATTGAGGGTTCTGGATAGTTATGATTTTATCCATCATAGAGCTTAGTTGTGCCATTTCAGGATCTTCATTTTTGTTATCCTGCATCACTTTCATCAGAGCTTCTAAACGGTCAACATCGCTTTTTAAACTGGTTGATTGTGATTTAGATATATTGTTAGTTGCCTGATAACTCCGTGTTTCAACTGGTTTTGCAATCTCTTTGTTGAGTGCTTCGAGCTTCTCATTAATCTGCTTAGTTTGAAAGTCGTCTTCCTGCTTAAAGCCTAAACGATCTGCTACGTTTTCGATGCCATTTTTATTGGCACTATCTCGGTCGTTTTGCTGATAGAACCCCATTTTATCCACTGGTTCATCCTTTTTAAAAGTGGCATCTGGCAAGTGGGTATTGATACCAGGTCTTGATGTCTGCTGTAAATCTTCATTGCCTTTTCCACCACCCATTGCATAAAACGCAAGTGCGAGAAAAGGCAATACCAAGATTGGCAGAAATAGCAGCACTTTTTTGTGATCCTTTTGTCTTGTTTCCATATTATTATTTTTAAAGTTTAAAATTTGGTTAGTTAACTGCGTTTATTAGCAGGTAGAGCGAGTAGCTTGCAAACACGATACAAAAGGCAATTAAAGAGATCAGTAAATATTTACCAGAAATGTCCTTTGTTCGATCATTTAGGTAATTTGCTATTCTTTGTTGTCTGATCGTGATCCTTTCTGCAATTCTTTGTGCCACTTCATCATTGCTACGGTCTTGTTTTGAATTTTTTAAAAACTTCATTTTGTCAAGGCTTTAAAGGTTCATCACTGTTTTCTAAGGTTTCCCATTGCTGTATTAAAAAGCCGTGAGGGTTATTGTCCGATCTTGAAACATTGCGCACATAACCCTGTGTAATAAGCTTGCGGGTTACCGTTGAAGTTGAACGGATCAGCTTTTGTGTAGCGTAGCACCGAAATTGAAAGGGGTATTGGTTAATATCCAGCTTTGTACTATCCACCCTTATTTCCTGCGAGATATTGGCCGAAATCAGGTTGTTATAATAACCTTGTTCTTTAAGGTTATCAAAAGCCTTCTTTGCGCTTTCATCTGCGAGATTTAATGCGTTGGATATATTAGCCTGTATTACCTTATCATCCGGGTCAAGGGTAAAGAAATAATGGTGGAACATTTTGATGTGATCACGCAGTTCCACGCCTATATTATTCTTGCGTTCTGCACTGAAAGCTTCGATAGCTTTTCCATTTGCAAGAATGTAGATCTTACCTTTTACTGTCTTTACCATATCAAAGCTTTTCCAAATGGAAAAACCAGAAAGCAGTGTACATGCCATTATCAAAAAAATGCTGAACAGTTTAATATGCTTAAAAGCAGTATCTATATTTTTAAATTGTGTAAACATAATGCTGAGATTTATTTGGGTTTATTTACCTGATAGCCGATCATGCTGATGACTTGGACTTCCGCCTTTGCTATCGGGGAAGTAATCTCCATTGCTGGAGCCTGTAAATCCCTGATAAAGTTTTCTTGCCCCATCGCCCAAGGCATCTGCTGCCATACCACCACCTGCCATACCGGCCTTCATACTACTATGGGAAGAACTGCTTACCAACATATTTACTTTTTGCAGAATGGTATTGCCACCACCAGCGTGTACAACATAGTTAGCAATATTTGGCACACAGAAATAGCCTACAATGCCAATCACTAAAAAAATGAGGTAACCGGTATCAGTGCTACTGAAAAAAGTATCTCCCTGCTGACCGATCTGGGAAATATCTAGTTTAAGCATATTCTCCTGTATCTTTCCAAGAATGCTTCCGAATATATTAGCTATAGGTAACCACAGAAAGATGTTCACATATCTCGCCAGCCAAACTGCTAGTGTATTCTGAAAGCCGTCAAATACTGCAAATCCAAAAACTAACGGGCCAAGGATAGCGAGTACGATTAAAAAAAAAGTACGAATGGTATTGATGCAAAGTGAAGCGGCTGCATAAAGCACTTCCAGTACTTCGCTCATCCATTGTTTGATGCTATTTCGAAAGTTGTAAGACTGTTTGTCCATCCAGAATTTAATATCATTTCCGATACCCTCGAACATCCCTTCATCCTGTCTGTCAGGGTCTTTCGGATGGGTGTACTTGTACCATTTATCACTATCTCCCTGTCCATTGTCACCCACATACATTTTATAGGAATCGCTATTTTTTACCGCTTTTTCCTTTTCCCTCAATAATGCCGCGATAGCTTTGTTACTGTCTTTAACCATTGCGCCAGTGGCAGAAACAGTTGGTTGCAATACGCCATTCATCAGGGCTATTACCATTGGAAACATTATAATAGCCATACCCAATGCAAATGGGCGCAAGAGCGGATAAAAATCAATTGGCTCGGCAGCGGCAATCTGGCGCCATACACGGCTGGCGATATACCATAATGCCCCGAAACCGGCTATACCGCGAGCCACGTCGATAAGGCGGCTGCATAGAGGAAGCATTTCATTGTACACCCTGTCAAGGACGGGTTGCATTCCCGTTAGCGACTGCGCCATTCCCTGAGCAAAAAGCAGATGGGGCGAAAGCAAGGCGGCTAATGCAAAACATGATTTTATGAATAGTTTATTTTTCATAATTCGTTTAATTAAGGTTGTAATATTGTTTCATCGCTTTGATATCCGCTTTCTCTTTTTGGCGTTGCAAGTTCAGTATGCTTGTTTGTTGATTGAAGTTCCGAAGGAAAATGAGCTTATCTTGGGTGTCGGCGAAAATCCTATCAATGGCCTGTAGGCGTTCATCATCACTCATCCGTAATTGAGATGAAGTGATTACAGTCGTTAGCTGATCCAGGTTATTTAAGCTTTGATCGAAGAGTTGTTTATATACTTTTCCTAAATACCCAATCTCCTGCGGACTAAAATTATCAGAAGCCCTGAAGCGGGTAAAAGCTGATTTATATTCGGTAACCAGATCTTTCTGATAACTGATGATGTCGCCAACCCTTTTGTACTTTTTAATCTCTGGGTTAACAAGCATCAAACCATCAAGAAAAACTTCGTGAAGGCTAAAATTGCCTTTTGAAACGTTCTTTACTGCATTATAACCGTTAGTGATAACAGTATATCCCTTTTTCATATCGGCAAGAATGTTCTTTAGTTGAGACAACTTTTCCACATTTAGAAGGAGTTGCTGAATTTCAGTCGATTGAGCTTTAGCAGCCATTGAAAAAACACTTAAAAACAGTAATACAACTAACCCTATGAATGGCCAGATCAATCTTTTAATCAATGATTCCATAATATTTTTTTATTTGGTTAATGGATCTTTGTGAATGCTCCTGTTGACGGATAAGCAGATCTGTCTGATTCTGGAAGCTTTGGACAAATGCGGCTTTATCCTGCATAGCGGAATGTAATTTATCAAGCCTATTGATACGCTCGTCATCCGTCATTTCTACCATGCCGGAAGTGATAACCAATAAAAGTTCTTCGAGGTCATTTCCGCATTCTTCCATCACTTTATATTTTACATTCCGCACATAATGCTGATGATCAGAAGAAAGCCATTCATTGGATTTTAATTGGCTTAGAGCTTTACTGATTTCTACCTGGTAAGCAATGATTTCCATTACCTTACTGCTTTTGCGAATAGCCGAGTTGACCGTTTTGAGAGAACCAATAAAAACATTATGCAGACCAAATTCACCGTCTTTAATATCTTTTACTGTGTTAATTCCCTGTCCTGCAATTTCATAACCTTTTTTTAGATAACCGGTATAGACCTGTAATGCAACAATCTGTTCAATCAGGTACTTTTTCTGCGTTTTCTTTTGGTTAAACCATTCTGAAAAAGTCTGTCCAAAGGTGGCAGGAATAGAAAGAACAAGCATGATAGCTGTGCAAGAAAAGATTTTAAACTTATTCGATTCCATATATTTCTTTGAGTTTGGCTGCTTCATCCAATGATTTAGCCCGTTGAATACTTAACCTGCTGTTTTGTGTGTTAAACTGTTTAAGATCACTATAATTGGTGTCCATTTTATCGGCAGCTGCATTAATGATTTCCAGTCTTTGAGCATCGCTCATCTGTGTTTTAAAGCTGTTTACCACCAATAATATCTGATCGACGTTTTTAACGCTTTCATCAAGGATGCCGGAATAGACTTTTTGTATGTAATCCAGCTCGTCAGCAGTAAAATGCTTATCCTGTTTGAAGAGGTTCCATGCCCATTTGTATTCATCTACAATATCTACCTGTCGCTGGGTCAGGTCTTTGATGCGCTTGTAGTATGCAATGGCAGACTTAATTTTCCAAAGCTCTTCGTAATACTCACTATAGAGATTTTTCTGCTTTTCGGTCCAATCTGCAATCTCTGTAAGCTTTAGCTTGGATAGTTGGTTTTCCAAAACCTTTTGTGCGTTTTGCAACCAAATTGTTTCGTTCTGCAAGCGTTGTACCTTCAGGTCAACTGCCTTGATTACTTTTTTTACTCCGGCCTTAATGACTTCCAGAACGGCTATCTGTGCGTTTGCCCCTGTGGGCAAGGCAACAAAAAGGGTCATGGCACTCATGGGCAAGATGACCATATACTTTTTCATATATTTTATCATTTTCATCTGTTAATAATTGTTGTTTATGGTGATGAAGCCTGCTCCGCAGGCTCCGTAATGACCATTTCTTTAATTAATTTTTTCACAGTATCATACAATCAGCAGGTTCAAGATTATTTTATTCCGAGTTTCCTATATTCCCGCTTGCCAACTAACAGCTTATTTGCTTCAGGATAAAAAGTAATGACTTTTCCCTTTTTGGTTTCCGTAAGAGCGTTGGTTCCCTCATCATAAAGCGCATTCCATTCTTCGGTTTCATATTCCAATTTTCCCTGCTTTCCTTCAGTTATACGCTTAAAGCCTGTCTTTCTGTGAATGATATAATTATTGCTTTCCGATGCTTCTATTACCAGTGTATCACTGGCAATACTGTATTCTCCTTCGCTTTGGCTCACGTAAGTGCCTGTGATAAAGGAACGGGTGCTTTTCTCGCTGTTGCAGGCTGCAAGAATCATTGCACACACTGTCAAAAAAAAGATGTTTACTTTCATGGTTTTTGATTTTTAGACCGTTGTATTTATTTTACATCGGCTGGGTTAATAATTAATTATTTACTTCTAAGTTCCTCTGCCAGTACTGCAATGCCCTTCTGTATGCTGCCATATCGTTTAGCGTATTCTTGTACCTGTATTTTCTCACTTTCTTCTGTGGAATAGGCCAAATATTCTTCAAGCGACACCTTTGTTCTGTATACTTTACTGTATTGCCCGCCAAGTGATATAAAGACTTCTTTGTACTTTCGCTTAGGATCATTTGCTTTGTTCATAGAAAGGATCTGTGCTTTCTCTTTTTCGGTTAAACCCAGCAGTTCTTGTATGCTGTCAAACTTGTTCTGATACTTGCTTTGGTCAAGTAAAATCTTACAGTCCGAATTATTGATAATCGCCTGCTTAACTACTGGGGAACTGATGATGTCTTCGACTTCCTGCGTTACAACAATGGCTTCTCCAAAAAACTTTCTCACTGTTTTAAAAAGGTATTTTATATACTCTGCCATACCTTCTTTTGCAATCGCTTTCCAGGCTTCTTCCAATAAAATAACTTTGCGGATACCTTTCAACTTGCGCATTTTGGAGATGAATACTTCCATGATAATCAACGTAATGGCGGGAAAAAGAATCGGGTGATCCTTCACTTGATCAAGTTCAAAAACAATGAACCGCTCATTTAGCAAGTCAAGGTTTTGCGTGGCATTTAGCAGGTAGTCAAATTCTCCTCCGCGATAGTACGGGTTAAGTACATACAGGAAATTACCAATGTCAAAATCCTTTTCTTTTACTTTTCCATCTTCCAGTACCTGCATGTATTCTGATAACAGGAACTCATAAAAGGTGTTAAAGCAGGGAAAGATGTCTGGGCGTTTTTCAAGATGGTCAAAATAGAGTGTGAGTGCATTCGACAAGGCCACATATTCAGACCGCCGAAAGATTTCATCTTCCTTTTTCCATAAGGCCAGCAGTAAAGTCTTGATACTTTCCTTTTTTTCGGTATCCAATACATCTCCACCGGTTAAATAAAATGGATTGAACTTAATGGGATTGCTTTCTGTATAGGTGAAATAATAACCGCCTACCAGATCACAAAGCCCTTTATAGCTGTGCCCAACATCTACCAGAACCACATGCGCACCCTGCTCATAATAAGAGCGTACCATGTGGTTGGTAAAGAAAGACTTTCCACTGCCACTCGGCCCTAATATGAATTTGTTCCTATTGGTGGTATAGCCTTGCTTAATAGGTTCATCGGATATATCAACATGAACAGGCTTACCGCTCAACCGGTCGCCTAAACGCAAACCAAATGGACTAATGCTTGAACGGTAATTACTTTCCAGATTAAAAAAGCAGGTGGCTTGTTCAAGAAAAGAATCAAAAGTATCATTCATTGGAAAGTCCGCTTCGTTTCCAGGCAGCCCTGACCACCAAATTTGCGCCTGTCCATCTGTTTCCTGCTTAGCCGTAGCATCCATTTGTGCCATAGCCGAACTGACCAGATTTTTAAGGTCTTTGACTTTCTCGGTATCTTCTGACCAAGTTAAAACATTAAAATGCGCCTTGATTGGTAATCGTTGTTCACCGATTGCCTCGTTTAAAAAATCGTTAACTGCATCACGGTTGATTGCATTTTCGCGGGAGTAACCAGACAAGGACTGCAAGCGAAGTTTTTTGGCCTCCAAACGTTTGATGGTTTTTTGGGCATCTTCAATGAATACATACTGGTTCAGAATGTGGTTACAGTTCAACAGGCTTCCTAACGGTGATGCAAATCCGATACTAAATTTTGTCCGGTCAGTACTGTATTTATCATAATTGATACGGCTACCACATAGTGGTGGCAAGTGTTCTGTATCGGATAAAGTGTAAAGCTCTACCTGCTTATTGCCAATGCGGATTTCATCTTTGATGTGAATGTCCTGAATAAGGGGTTGTTGCCCGATGCCAGACAGAAAACAATAACGTTCAATAATGCCTGCATCATTTGCTGTGCCAGCCAGTTCATTATCGGTTAGCCTTCGAAGATCCACAAAACCGCTATCTTTTAGTATCCGCTCAAATTGGCCTGCACTATCCAGAAAGTCCCGGAATAGAACCGGATTGATAGTTTGAACAGGTACAATAGATTTTCGCAAAATGTTGCTATAAACAGAGGAAGACAATTTTCTGTCTTTTGGCTTTTTAATCAGAAAGATATAGCACTCATGGTCTAAGCAAGGTCGCTCATTAAAGAATCGCTCACTTGCTTTTGATAAAAAGCTGTCTCCTGATCTTTCATAGTCAGCTTGATAACTGCCTTCTGTAAACCAATCCTGTTTATGGAAAATGCTTTGCTGTGGCAGGATTTTGATAGCCTTAATCCATGCCTGATGATAAGCTTCATAATCCCTGTCCGAAAGTGTGAAAATTTCTGGTAGAGTAACTTTATAGGCTATACTAATATCGCCTTGCATCGAAAGAATGCAATTATGTTCTACCTTATAAACAGGTAATATATTTTGCGCTTCTACCATATTATTTGGATTTTAAGTTTGTGAATAATCTCCTTGAGCGGAATTTGATATGGTTGGGTAAGCCTCGTTTGGCTAAATATTTGGTTAGTCCATGCTCTCCAAATTTACGGCTCAAATGAAACACCGTGAAAAATAGAGATGTACCTAAACCGATGATTAGTGGAAGAACCACAAATAAGCTTAACCCAATAATGTAGAGAATCGCAAAGGCAATTAGCAATAACACTAATCCTATTGCCAGATAGGCAATGTATTGAGCCTTTAATCCCTTAAACTCGATTGGCTTAGAAACGCCTTTATTAATGTGATAGATGCTTGCCATGATTAAATACCGAAAAAAGATTTAAGAACGGTTGCTACGACCACCAGAAATATACAAGAGCCGAACCATGCGGCAGCCACTTTATTAGTGTCAGGCTCACCTGCATTCCACTTATTGAATACTTTTATTGCCCCAATGATGCCAACTACTGCACCAATGGCATACATCAGGTCACAACCGGTATCGAAGTACCCTTTAACCTTGTTAGTGGCTTCTTGTATGCCAGCATTTCCGTCTTGAGCAAATAAGGATAAGCTGGATAGCATATTGTAAACACAAAGAGTTATAGAAAGTAGCCAGTATTTGGCTAAAAGTTGCTTTTTATGATTATTAGATGAATTGTTCATGTGTTACTTTTTAATGAATAATTGAATAATTACCTGAGAAGGAAAGTTTAATCCCAAAGATCTTGTAGTTCCTGAGCCGAGAGATGAAAGGGCGCATGGTCTGTAATGTACTCGTTGATACGTTCAATATTAGGATTGGACCCTATCATAGGATATTTGGCACTCACAAGTTTCATTAAACTGAAGAAGTCTTTTTTGTTGCCATCCTCTTTTGAGAGGATATTAAAGACTGATTTAATCTCCTCCAATACATCAGGAACCAACCCAAATTGCTCTTCCTTTTCATCTTCGCTTACTGCAAACCCAAATCCGCCCATGCTAACATTAGTCATTCCTTGTGGTAGCTGTGGTTCGCCCATCAATGTTTCTTCGTTTGAATCTTCTATAGGCTCGGTATCGGCGTCCCATCGGTGCGGTAATGGTTCAGGATTTTGCTTTTGCCTCCTTCCTCCACTTAAAAACTGCTTCAGTTCTTTCCGGTAAAAAATCAAGACAACACCTACATACCAGACGAGGCTAAGTACAAATGCGGCAAGCAGAAATTGCGGCCATGTGAATTGTTGTAACATAAACTTGCTTTTATTCACGGCACTACATTATGCCGCGATTTCAATAGCAAAGGTTCAAAGGCTGCAAATCTTCTTATCCCATATGGGAAAAATACATTTGCAAAACGCTGATTTACAACTATAAATGGTTGCCTTTATGAGTTGATTTATTGGGGTCATAAGCATCTTCATCATCCATTCTTTGTAGAATAGCATCACGCATGTGATCTATAAAGTTTGTTTTGCTCAAACGTTTACGCTTCTTTAAATCATCGAATCCTTTTTTTGGTACACCTAAATTCACTCCAAAAAATTCTCCCAGATTTTCAAAAAATTCCACTATGCCAATATCACCGTTATTTATCTGCTTGTTGAGATGTACACCATGTGCTAATTCAATCAGGTTTACTGTTTCACCTGACCACTTCAATGTTTTTCTGGCTGGACTGCCGGGAAGGTTTGGTTGTAACTCGTCAAGCTTCATCAGAATGTAATGGTACAAAAGTTCATAAGCTCTAAATCGGGCAAATAGGTAGCCCATTATTGTCGAATGCTCTCCGCTAAGTTCTGCAAGAACAGGTATCAATACGCTTTGCCTGTTTGTGGTAGATGTAAAGTAGAGGCGATCAAGTTCGGTTCCTTTAAGTTTGAAGTAGCTATAGTGAAATTGGTTATGATGAATGTAGTGCCCGATAATATCCATCTGTGTCCGGTAGTATTTTCTAATACTTTTTCGATCACCATCAGGAACTTCCTGCGTTAGGTTATGTACTTCTGCATGATAAATGTAGAGACACCGAAACTGCGGATAAATTTGTTTGTGGAACTCAACTTCTTCATCAACAGACACAAATGGATGTTCTCTTATATACTCTGTGAGAGAAGAGAGGGTATTGCGTATTAGCAATAATTCTTCGGTTAGTTTAAAGTGCGCTAAATGATTTTTTTCAGAAATTGCCTTCATTCCTTCATTCAGCACTCCGAGCTGTTCGGCACTAAATTCTCGTATCATAAATAGGATTATTAAGTAATCCTGCCCCGCCTGTTCACTGGCTTATTTATATCACATCGGACAGGTGATAAGTAAGTTTCTTTCCATAGCTACTTTATTATGAGTAAATGTGGATACAAAGTTGTGGCAATATTCATCCTTGTACAATACGGATTTAGGCATATTTACACTACGTATTTAGACGGATATTTAAGTTTTTTACGATATTTTACAGTCTTCCTGTAAATACGAGCTTGTGGATTAGCTCAACACGACCTGTGGCACCAGTTTTATGAAATAAGTTTTCAACATGTTTTTTAACGGTTCCTTCTGAAATATGCAAGTTTTCAGCAATGGCTTTGTTTTTCCATCCCTTTCGAATAAGCTGCACAATTTCAATTTCGCGTTGCGTCAAACCATAACTAATGCAATTTTCTTCTAAATAAGGCGAAGGATGCATACCTACCATCTTTAATTGTTGTAACTCCTCGTAATCCCTCCTTGCCAGCTTTATAGAAGTGGAAATAAAGATAATGGTGATAACTAGAAAACCACCATTTGTAAAAATCACTTCAATAAATTGTCCGAGATTAAAGTAAGCAATCACGGTCATTGAAACCCAGGGAATCACTGCCAGATAAACAGCGATCATCTCCATGTAATTTGTCCTGCTCTTGTTATGCTGATATTTTAACCATATTGCCCTTGTTATGGCTCCGAGAAGAATAAGTGAATAGAAAAAGGGAATGATTATACCATATTTAATCGCAAGATCAAGATTTTCATTAAAAGAATAGACAACTACAAAAAATATCAGGAAGGGAAGTATCAGAAACAGCAATACGCCATATAAAGCATGAAATCTTAAACGAACAAGATCGAAGCCTTTGTAAAAATAGTAAGGAAAGTAGGAGGCCATAATAAAGCCACTGCCATAGGCAAGAATGTTTTGTACAACAATTGGAATGTTAATTTGAGGATCAGGCAAAAGGCCACCGGTTATATTGTAGATTACAAGCAGTAAAAGCAACACAAGATAATACAGGCGTTGCTTATCCTGTGGCCGGGATAAGTAATAAATAAACTGATAAAAAAACATGACAACTTCAAGCACCGCAAAAACAAAAGTAATTACGAGCATTTCCGACCCGAATACTTTCATCATCTACTTTTCTGTTAGTTCCAGTTTTAAGAAATAGAGTTGATAAGATAATTCTAATTCGTTATAAATTTTAAAACCAAATGTCTTATACCAGGGTAGATTTTTGAGTGTGGAGGTTTCCAAATAAATCGGTTTTGCTTTTCGCCTGCTATCTTCTATGATTTCTTTTAGAAGTTCACTGCCTATTCCGGTATTTTGATTTACAGGATCGACACCTATAAACCATAAATAAAACATTGTTTCTTTAGGCTGGTATCTTTTTAATGATTGCCTCCCTGTTGATCGTTTTTTTAATGTTCTCTATACCAATGCAGGACAAAATCAGGTTAAAATCAAGCATTATAGACTTAATAGTTGTTTTCTTCTTATCTGGATATAGCACCAGTGCACATGCCTTTTTATCATCAGATAGAAATATATCTCCAAACAAATGACAAATTTCAAAAGAGTAATCCATCAGAGCTTCAATGCGTTTTAGCTTTTTTTTGTCCTGTTTTACGATATAATTCACACTCAAATTATCTTTAAATGAAGTGCTTAATATTTCCACAGCTATTGCTTTATCTTCCGCTCTTGCCTTAATCATTGTTTCCTTGATTTAATACTATTGATTTATAATATTTGCAATTGAGTTGCAATATTTAAACGTTGTATCCGGCTATATAGTTTACCAACAAGTAAGAATTAGTTATAAAAGATTAAGACATTAAAAAAATGACAATTAAAAAGTCTCTGCAACTTTGCCTGTCCTAACAATGCCAGTATGGGCATTGGTGAACCAAACTCTAACTAACAACCAAATTTATTTGTAACAAAAGATATGCGGGCATATCAAAATAATATTATTTGCAACATAGTTGCAGATAATATTAAACTTTCTTATCATTGCATAAATGAATAAAAACAATAGACTACCAGTAACTGTACTCAGTGGTTTTTTAGGTGCAGGAAAAACAACTTTATTAAATTATATCCTTCACAACAAGATAAATCTTCGTGTAGCCGTCATTGTAAATGACATGAGCGAGGTAAATATCGATGCTAAGTTAATCGCTGGGCAGAAAACACTATCCCGCACTGAAGAGAAACTGGTAGAAATGAGCAATGGCTGTATATGTTGTACATTAAGGGAGGATCTTATGATCGAAGTTGAGAAATTGGCCAAAGAGAACAGATTTGATTACCTACTCATTGAGAGTACAGGAATTTCAGAACCCATCCCAATAGCTCAAACCTTCACTTTTAGTGATGAAAATGCTGGAATTGATCTTAGTCGATTTGCTACACTTGACACTATGGTTACTATAGTAGACTGTTATAACTTCATCAATGATTTTGGAAGTGATGAGTTGCTTCTGCACCGAAATCTTACCGTAGATGATGACGATAACCGCACAATTGTAAACTTGTTAACAGATCAAATAGAATTTGCCAATGTTATTATTCTGAACAAGACAGATTTGGTTAGCAGCAATGATGTGGGACTGTTAAGTGCCTTAATAAGTAAGCTAAATCCTGAAGCAAAGCTTATTCAATCTGTTTTTGGTATCGTGCCTCCTGTGGAAATACTTAATACCGGACTTTTTGATTTTGATAAGGCTTCGCAAGCAGCAGGTTGGATTAAGGAATTGGAGAAAAATCATGTACCTGAAACGGATGAGTACGGAATTAACTCAATGGTCTTTAGGGACAAACTTCCTTTTAATCCATATCGGCTAACAAATTACCTACAAAACGATTTCCCCAGTAATATCATAAGATCAAAAGGATTATTCTGGACTGCTGACAAACCTAATGAAGCCATGAATTTTTCACAGGCTGGTGGCTCTTCCCGTTTGGAAAGCGCGGGTGTTTGGTGGGCAAGTATGTCGTTAAATGAGCGTATGAATTATCAGGACTTTGTAGAAAACAAAGATTATATTGAAGGCAAATGGGACAAGGAATTTGGGGATCGTTTGAATGAACTAGTCTTTACTGGTCAGGATTTAGATCAGGAGACGATATCTAAAAGTCTTAAAAGTTGCCTTTTAAACGAATATGAACTTAAAGAATATAAGGCAGGGAAATTTACTGGCTTAACTTTAATTCCAAATAGTCACTATTTGTCAGTTAGGACAATCGAATTTTCAGGTGGAAAGTTGAAGGATACCTTGATAAAATCTAATACCGCTTGATGAGAATATTGATTCTATTTCTTTTATTAATAACAGGCAGCCAATTATGCGCTCAACAAAATTATTCCATTAAGGGTCAGGTCATTGATTCGGTAACTCTTTTGCCTGTTGTATTTGCCACCGTGACTGTGAAAAATGCAGTAAAAGGTACTGCGGCTAAAATACTATTGACAGATTCGAATGGAGTATTCCAAATTTCGGGATTAGATAACCTTCCCCATTCAATCGCAATTGGTGCGATGGGATATAAAAGTAAAACTATATCTGCTAAAATCGATTCTTTACATACCCAGACTAACCTTGGACAGATCGTACTTGCTCCAACAATAAACAGTTTAAAAGAGGTGTTAGTGACCGCAAGCAGACCGCTAGTTAGACAAGAAATTGATCGGCTCAGTTATGATGTACAGGCTGATGCAGATAATAAAAGTCAATCGGTTTTAGAAATCATTAGTAAGGTTCCTATGCTCTCTTTAGATGGAGACGAGAACATCTTGTTAAAGGGAAGCGGAAACTATAAAATTTTTATAAATGGGCGTCCTTCTGCATTGGTCGCCCGTAATCCAAAGGAGGCCTTAAAGGCTATGCCTGCAAACTCTGTCCAAAAAATTGAAGTCATTACCACACCTCCCGCAAAATACGATGCTGAAGGGTTAGCGGGAATCATTAATATCGTGACAAACAAAAGGCTGGTCGATGGCTACAACGGTTCAATAGGCGTGAGTTACAATGATATGGTGGGAATGGGGGAAAATGCTACCTTAACATGGAAGAAAGGTAAATTTGGCATAACTTCGAGAGCTTACGTATTTCAGGACTTTAAGCGGTACTTAGAAACGGAAAGTTCGAGAGATATCTTTCTACCAGCGTTTACCCGACTATTACAACAAGGAACATATTCATATATGGGCGCCTATAGTTCTGAAAATTTAGAAATTAGTTTTGAGATTGATAGTCTTAATTTAATTACCGCTTCTGGGAGTTTGTTTCAAAGCAGGTATGATGATCAGACTAGCCAGACATCAAGGATGGTTAATGGCCAAAACGAACTACTCTATAGCTATGACTTGCTAAATATCAATCCGCAGCGAGAAACTGGGGTTGACTTGAATATAAACTATCAACTTGGCTTTAAACAGCTAAAAAATCAGTTGCTTACCTTTTCATATCAGTTTCAAGATTTCCCCAACCGGCAAAGCGATGAAGTGCAAATCAGTAATCGATACAATTATGAACAAAACAGTTACCGACAGGCTAATTCAAATGGAACTCGCGAGCAAACCATTCAAATAGATTACGTTCATCCGGCAAAAATATTTACAATCGAGGTTGGAGCAAAGGCGATTTTAAGGAATAATTTCAGTGATTACGGTAGGGAAATTTATAACCCAGCTTTAAATGCATATTCAGCAGATGGCTTTACGGACAATTCTTTTGACTACAGGCAGAGCGTTTATAGCTTATACAACTCGTGGCATTTGAAATTAAAAAAAATTGAGGTAAAGGCTGGTTTTAGATTAGAAAACACTCGACTAAATGCCGACTTCAGTACACAAAAATCTTTTTTAAAAGAAAGTTATACAAATTATATACCTGTTATTTCTATTCAGCGAAAGCTTGAACAAGGCGCTATAAACTTAGGTTACACGCAAAGGATTTCGAGACCAGGAATTTACCAGCTTAACCCGTTCATAGACAAATCTGATCCGCAATTTATAACTACCGGAAATCCTGAGTTGAAACCGGTGCTTAACCATAATTTTGAACTTGCCTACAATATTTTCGGTAAAGGAAATTACAACCTGGCTTTAAGCTATTCTTTTGCCAATAGTAATATCCAACAGGTTACCTCCCTACTAGAGGGAGCTTCATACACTACCTATGAAAATATCGGTGAAAATAAAACCACAGGCATGAACATTAGTACAAGCTATCCGTTTTCAAAAAGTTTCACTGGAAGTATCAACAGTGCATTAGGTTACGTTTGGATGAAAGGGAGTTTTAATAAAAAAATTTATGAAAACGATGGTCTACAGGGTTCAGCTTATGCCAGCCTTAATTATAAGATCAATACTAACTGGAGACTTGGAACATTTGTAAGCTTTGTCAGTGCAAGTCCAATGCTACAAGGGCGAAGAAATGCTATAATCAATAATAGTTTCCGTTTAACGAAAGATCTATTGAAGAAAAAATTAACTGCCTCTTTTTCTGTTGTTAATCCTTATCAAAAATACTGGTACGTAAAAACGAAGATAATCACAGCAGACTTTGAACAACAGGTATCAGGGCAGAAGATTTACCGGACATTTGGATTGAGCTTAAATTATAATTTCGGGGCGTTGAAATCCGAAATTAAAAAAAACCAAAGAAGTATTAATAATGATGATGTGGGCGGCAAAGTCAAATAAGGGTATTACAACAGAGTAAAAAAAATATTACAATTATTTAAATAAATTATTTGCAACTTTGATGCAATAATGAAAGACAAGGGTAAAACAGGTCTAAAGTTAAAAATGCGATTGTCGGCAGTCATCCTACTGATCGTATTTTTGATGATTCCTGTTATTCAGGCAGTACATCATCATCCCGACCAAGTTTCCTCAAGTTCGGCTTACTCGAATAGCTTTAAAGTTTTTCATGTAAAATGTGCTGTTTGCGACTATCTGGCTCATCAAGAGTTAAAATACAGAACGTCCAATTTTGTTGAAGTTATTGTGCCTGTAGGATTGCAGCTGCCAAAACTTTCGGTAATAACTATTATAGGATACATACCATTCACAATTCTTTTTCCAAAAGCTAATAGCCCCCCAAATCCAAGTTTCCCTGTAGATGCACGGTGTGCATCCTAAATTAATTTTCTGATAATTTTTAATGAGAGTTTGACATCCCTGAATATTTAGGAAATAAAACCCTGCGTTAAAAAATATGGACCGACCGTTGCAACGAATTTGTAACACGGTATGTGCCATTGCTGGAAAATGTCAATCATCCCAAAGCCCCCAATATTTATCACCTAACATATGTCCTATGGCAAATTTTAGCTGATCTAGATGATTCGGGTGTTCAAATAATTTAATCTTACACGCAATGTTACAAGCGATCGGGCTTACTAAAAAATATCAAGGCAATGTTGCCCTAAATAATTTAAATCTTACGATAGAGCCTGGTGAAATATATTGCTTACTGGGCCAGAATGGGGCAGGTAAAACTACAGTCATTAATCTTTTTCTTGGGTTCGCTGAAGCAACATCAGGAGAGGCAAGAGTTAACGGACTTGTTGTAAAACCAGGCGACCCTGATGTTAAAAAATTTCTTGCTTACATACCTGAGGTAGTGATGCTTTACGAAAAATTAAACAGTTTAGAAAACCTTGATTTTTTTAGCAAAATAGCTGGCTTCAACTACTCCACAAAAGAACTTCAGGAATTCTTGATTCAGGTCGGTCTCCAGCCTGACGCGTTTTATAAACCTCTTGGTAACTATTCAAAAGGCATGCGCCAGAAAGTTGGGATTGCCATTGCTCTTGCCAAGAATGCAGATGTATTGTTGATGGATGAGCCGACATCTGGACTAGATCCAAAAGCAACTAACGAATTTTCTGACTTAGTTATAAGACTTGGAAAGCAGGGAAAGATTATACTTATGGCCACACACGATCTTTTTAACGCAGTAAACGTAGGCACTAAGATCGGCATAATGCGCCATGGGATACTGGTTCATGAAGTATTAGCATCTGAAATAAATGCAAGTGATCTCCAAAAATTATATCTAGAAACAATTTAACATGTGGAGAATTATAGCTGCAAAAGAAATAAGAGCTGCATTTTCAAATCACGTATTTATCGTGTTGGGGTTGATCATTTGGTCATTGCTGGCAGTTGCTTGTATTGGCGGACTCGAAAACTTTAGGACCGCTAGAAAGCAACGTTTAGAGGCAACGACCTTATTCAAAAATGAATTAGCGGAAAAGGAGCGAAATCCCCATTCGGCGGCCCACTTTGGAACGTATCTATTCAAGCCGTTGACGTCTTTGAGTTTATATGACCCAGGTGTTAATAGTTACACAGGTATTTCATACAGGGTGGAAGCACACAAACAATCGGAAATGAGTTTGGCTAGCGTTCAGGATTCGGACGGTGTTATTCGTTTTGGCGAACTGTCGGTAGCATCCATATTTCAATTATTGGTTCCACTTGTAATTATATTCCTATCGTTTTCCTCAGTTTCAAAAGAGCGGCAGGACGGAACTTTTAAAATACTACTGTCACAGGGACTATCTCTCCGTGCGCTGGTCTGGGGGAAAATTGCGGGAAATTATGTAATCATTCTGGTTGTCATTTTTCCTTGCCTTGCTTTCATTTTGATAAAGGGCTTATTTAGCTCAGAATCATATGTTAATGTGAGCCTTTTTGCCATTTCATATCTGCTGTATTTCTTAATTTTTACTGTTTTCTCTGTTTGTACATCTTTTGTATGCAAATCCTCAGGCACTTCACTATTAGTATTATTGGGTGCCTGGATGTGGTTTTGCGTTATCTCCCCAAAAATCACAGCAGGTATAGCCTCATCCGAATACCCCCTACAATCCTACTATGAATTCAGTAAGCTGGTAGATCATGATTTTTATAATGGAATGGACAATGATGGTTC
The DNA here is from genome assembly GCF_003725795.1 of Pedobacter jejuensis. GTDB lineage: Bacteria > Bacteroidota > Bacteroidia > Sphingobacteriales > Sphingobacteriaceae > Pedobacter > Pedobacter jejuensis. The sequence continues at coordinate 230,230 of NZ_RBEE01000011.1, forward strand.
ATATGAGGAAAGGCGAAAAAAGTTTGAGGCTGGAGTTTTAGATAAATACAAGGTAGATTGGATAAACCGCTTCAAATTGACCCCTCTTCGCCAATCTAAAAAGTTCCCCTTAGCCGAGTTAATTTGATAAGGTTCGCCAAAGGAAAAAGACCCCTTTGCGCCAATCCAAATTGACCCCCTTGAAATTGCAGATTCGTTTGTGCTAAATGGTTTATAGGAATATGTTTTTGTTTAGCTTTTAGCCGAACAAAAACTGTTGATTACAATGTCCAATAAGCCTA
>NZ_RBEE01000012.1 GCF_003725795.1 Pedobacter jejuensis
TAGGCAACCGAAGCGTTCAACAAAAATTAACTCAAAAATACCAGTGAAGGAATGGTATGATATAATTGGTGAGAAAACAATAGCAGATGCGGTTCTTGATCGTATCGTTCATCACTCAATAAGAGTTGAATTATTTGGTGAATCTATGAGAAGGAGAAACTCTAAGATTGAAAACGTATTTTTGTAAAATAACAGTTGTTAAACAGGACTTAAAAGATCGATTCTAAAAAGCCTTTTTCCACAACAACTTCTGCTTTTTTCAAGCAACAACTCTGGGGGTCAATTTAAAATTGGCGAAAGGGGGTCAAATTTATTGGTATATGCACTTACCTTTATAAAAAATGCGACCCGGCATAATCCTGAGCAAGCTGATGATGCAATATTGCGTCTTTCGGATATTATGAGTTATGCAATGGAGCGAGATATTGAAGGTCTGGCTCCGTTGAGCAAAGAACTCTTTCAGATGGAAAATATTATTCAGCTGAACCAGCTTAGATATGCAAACAGATTACATATCCGAAAGCAAATAAATATCCACGTTGAAGCGGTTTTAACACTGCCAATCATTTTACTTACCATGATTGAAAATATTTTTAAGCATGGTAACTTGTTGGTTGAAGAACATCCTGCAATAATTGAAATAATTACTAATAAGGATAAAATAAGCTACTACACCCGTAATCTAATTGGGAACCAGGCGCCACCTCAAAGAAACGCTGAAGGATGTGGACTGACGAATGTTAAACAACGGCTGGAAAGCCAATTTCCTGAACATGTTTTCGAGCACAATTCAGATGGATTATTTTTCGAATTAAAAATCGAATTTCCCACTCCATTAGCTGAACAAAGGTATGAATTTGAGAATTATAATTCATAAACAGGACGAGTCAGATTACTGTGGCTGGAATAGCGACTAATGTTGCTATTTCTTATTTTATTTTTCTGATGTGGGGTTTTGGCGAAGGAGTACACTATTTTCCTTCTTTCAACATTCTCGCTTGAGGCGGATTTGGTGAAGTGGCAAAAAAAAATTACTATCAAAAATCAAACAATTGCATTCGCTACTAATATATGGTCACCAGCGGCAGCCAGCTAAAATACGATGCATTTCCTGATATTGTGAAAGGCATTGATACCCCTCTGCTAGATTTAGCAAGAAGCCTACAACCTTTTATTAACCTACTAAGTCTTTTTTTCTGTTATCATCGCTTTATGGTTCCGGCCCCAGTTTTTCATCTCTTCGATTAAAGGCGCTAATGTTTGACTATACGCAGTAAGCTTATACGTTATAAGGATTGATGAATCTTCAGAAACAGTGCGGGTAATAAGCTTGTTTATTTCCAGTTCTTTTAACTCTTTAGAAAGCATTCTTAAAGTAATTTTAGGAATACTGCGGGAAATTTCTCTAAAACGGTTATTCCCATTATTAATCGACATGATAATGGGAAGCTTCCATTTACCGCTTATCACATACAATGTATCTTGAATATGCCGCATATCCCGTAAACATTCTTCGTCACTTAGTTTTTTATCATTCATCTTTATTGATATACTTTAGTATACTGATTGTAAAAGTATATCAATATAATGATAGTTTTGGAAAATAAATAAATAGAAATGGAAAACGAATTTACATTAAAGGATACGATTGTATTAGTAACCGGCGGTAGCAGAGGGATTGGGAGGGGTATTGCGATTGCGCTGGGTAAATTTGGTGCTACGGTTTATATTACCGGCAGACCCCAAAACGCTCCAAATAAATTATCGGGTTCAATTGAAGAGACCGCTAAGGCGGTCACAAATGCCGGAGGAATCGGACACGCTATTTATTGTGATCATGCTATTGACGATGATGTAGCAGCTGTTTTCGAAAGAATAGAGCAAGAAGTGGGTCATATTGATATTCTCGTTAATAACGTCACTAGTTTAGCCAGTGATATTCTTTCGCCGCCGCCGTTTTGGACCAAAAGCATCCAGCTGGCTGACCAAATTACAGTGGGCTTACGTTCCGCCTATATAAGCAGCTTCTATGCAGCCCCATTATTGCTGAAATCAAAAAAGGCTTTGATTGCAAATATATCTTACTATGGAGCGGTATCCTATCATCTTGACCCAGCTTATGGAGCTACAAAAGCTGGTTTAGATAAAATGACCTGGGATATGGCTATTGATTTTAAGCCTTATGGTGTTTCAGTAATTTCTATCTGGCCCGGCCCTACTGCTACTGAATTTGCAGTATCTTTACTTTCTCAAATTGAAGGCGGCGAAAAGATAATGAAAAATTTTGAAACGCCGGAGTTTACTGGCTTGGTGATTAAGCACGTTTATTTGGACCCAGATGTATTAGCGAAATCAGGCTCCGTACTTATTGGTGCTGAAGCCGCTATCAAATATGGATTTAAAGATATCAACGGTAAGTTACCACAAGTATTGAAGTTAGGATTGGGATCTCCGGTAGTTTATTTTGAAGTGAACCATTGACCTAGGGCACAACCATTTGCGGCACCATTAAACCTGAAAATTAGAATTCATTTAAAACTTAGTGACGTAGGTCTAAAGGTTGGTTTTGCTGATTTATTTCATTTTTCATTAGTTTTTAAGAACAAGTTTGGAAAAAGACCAAGTGAAGTGATGGGACTTCACTTGCTGTTAGTTTTTCAAACATTGTAGTCCCCAGATGCTAACAATACTCCTGAAGTATTCTCTTTGAAACCAATAGCATCACAAAAGCTGGGTGTGTTTAAGACATCCATTTTTAACCAGATAATCTATTTCTTAAAGCCCTCTGAATTTTCACATATTAATCTATCAATTGCTACCATGTTGCGATATAGATATACGTAATGCTAGGTTCTAGGTACATAATGTATATTATCTTGATACCACTAGCTAGCATAAGGAAAACGAAGTGAAAATCCAATAATGTGATCAGATGCCCTGATTATAAAAATCTTCTCTTTAACCAATTTCTCAACGGGATATCATAAATAATCAAAACTAAATAGGAGAACGCTATTAAAATAATCACGCCAAGTATTATAATGAGATTAATATATGCAACGGGTTTATTTTGGTTATAAAAATTTAAAAATATCCAGATAACAGAATAGTGCGCCATGTACAGCGGATAAGAGATTTTTCCGGAAAAGTTACATAGCTTTTTTAAATTGGGTGCCAATGATGCCCCCGCACCCAATGCCACCAGTAACGGAAAATAAAACAAAACTACGATCGGTTCAGAAATCCAGTTCCATTCAGAGAATGGCATTATAAAAGCTAAAACAAGTAATGCTGTAATGCCAATAAATCCTAATTTGTTTTTTATGATCCAATTGAAGCGATAGACTAAAATTCCTGCCAGAAAGGAATAGCTGACCCGTATTCCGCCATCCCAAAACGTTTTATTATTCCATCCGCCTGTCAATGAGCCAGATTTATATATCAGCCATCCAATTAAAACTGCTGAAATACCGACCATTGCAATCAAAACGTTCCGTTTGAGCCTGTAAAATATTAATGCATAAAAAAAATTAGCAACGTACTCCCAGAAGAGGGACCATGCAGGTGCATTGAGCGCAAAAAGAGCGAATCCCCTTTCGGCAAGCACCGGAAAAGGAATGAGCAAAATTGAACTAATCACCATGGGTATAATTTCGCCATAGCCTGGCAATTTCCCATGAGCGGTAAATGGGTCAAGCAGCATCCCCAACAATCCCAATAAAGTACCCAAAACGACCAACGGATGCAACCTTATTAACCTTAATTTAAAAAATTGCACCCTACCCAGCTTCTTGATACGTCCGTCATAGCTATAAGCGATTACAAATCCCGATAAACAGAAAAAAAAGTCTACTGCAAGAAAACTATGCCCAATCAGAATTTTACTGTAATCCGAAATCGTCATCTCTATAAAATGAAATGCGACCACAAATACTGCAGCTATACCTCTCAATCCATCCAGGATTTCAAAATGCTGCTTAGAACCTTCATTATTCATTACCATTGATTGTTTAGTGTGCTGATCCATTCTTTATGTTGATATTAAAGATATTGTGTGTACAACTGGATGTCTAATGTTATTGAGTTTACAAATCAATTGATAAAAGATTGTTAGGGTATTTCCATTGATGTGAAAGCTTTCGCATCAGTTTTAGATTTCTGCTTGCGATGCCAGAGAATGGTCCGAGCCTCCTCATAAGCATTATCAATCTTTTAAAAAAAAGGTCATTTGAATCCACGCAATTATTATTTGGTTAGTAATAGCCGACTTGGCCGCCTATTAATATAAAATTAGAAAATCTATTGTTCCGGAAAATGTACAATTTGACAAATCTGATATACTTTATGACTTTTCTACATTAAATTCTAAATTATGTAAAATCAATTCTGTTAATTTTTACCTTAAATCCTGTATAAGTATTAACCGTCTCGAAAGCATTTGGAGGCATGCGTAACCGGGTAATGGTATTTTTAAATTTAATTCCATTTTTTAAGTTATAGATCTATTTTTTTTCTATATCCACGCTATCCCTAATGCTTTTAAATAATGCATCTGCAAACGCCTTATGTCCCTGTTGGCTGGCATGCCCATCAAGTGTCCCGAAATCAAATTCTGTTTTAAAGGCTATTTGCGGCTCAAAATAGGTAAGGTGATTGGCCTCAAATATTTTCTTTATCCTGCCGTCCGTGGGCGCATACTCAAAGGAGTAATAATAAATCTTTGCTTTGTGCGCTGCAAGGCTGTTGGTCAAATCCTTCAACATTTTTATCGTTTCTTCTTCGGTATATTGTACTGGCTGAATATTACAGTCGACATTTCCCTTACACCAGAAAATCTGTTTTCGGGCGTAACCTTGTGCTTTATTTCTGCTTTTGACAATTGGGGTTCCAATTATATCCAGCCAACGCTGGGATTGGTATTTTTTAATGTAATAGTTAACAAAGTATCTGTAGAGGTAAGAGTGATTAAATAAAAAATTACGAAAATCTGTTTTCAAAAGTTCCTGATCTATAAATTTCTTCGCCTGGCTCAGGTCAAGTCTATAATCCTCAAAGTAATTAATCTGAATGTCTTTATAAGTGGTCCGGAACTTTTTCCCATCACTAAAAGGGAACTCTGAGCGGAAAAGAATCAGATCAGGATTTAAACGAAGACATTCGGTATTAATCAATCTTACATTTCTGATTCCGAAGTTCTTCCCGTCAATAGCCATATTGATGACTTCTACAGCGCGCCCCTCGTCTCTGAACTTTTTTTCCAGCAGGCCAACATAATTGAGCGGACCATTGGTGTTTATCCCATTCTCATCTGATGCCCCTACCACAATAATCCGGAAGGTGCCGGGCCGCTTGATGACTTGAAACGGTTTGCCGGTAAACCCGAATCCGTTAATTTGATACCTGTTGCTGAACCCCGCTGTCCTTAGAATACCACTTGAATTGGGTTTATAACGGTAACCTAATATGGAATCGGCCTGGTAGTTACACTGGGACCATATTTGAAGTTTTTCGGTACCCCGTAATCTGATAACAGACTCTCCTATTAATAAAAGAGCTGCAATAACTAGTAATGTCTTAAGTGTTATTTTAAAAATTTTCATATAAATTATTGATGTGGAATTTGTTAAAAATGCTTATCGGTTTTACAAATTAATTAGCTGATAGATAGTGGAGGTTATTACAAATACCACTATTTTCAGGGGCTAAAACTTTATTGTTAAGGTAACGTGTCTGTCGGTTAAAAAAGTTTCATAAAATTAGCACATAGGCTTTCATAAACTTCGTATTACAATGATCAAAATTTACTACTCCTGCTTCACAAAGCAATTTACAGATGAAAAGCTACATCATCTGCTCAGTCTTTTGCCCGTAGAAATCACGGAAAGAATCCTCAAGTTCCGAAAGTGGCAAGATATCCAACGCGCACTTTTGGGTAAACTACTGCTAAAAAAAGCCCTACTTGATTTTCAATCTAACAGTATATTGTCTGCTATAACCTATAATGCCTATGGCCGGCCAAACCTTACGGATCTGGATTTCAACATTAGCCACTCTGGCAATTACGCCATTTGTGCTGTATCTACTCAAGGACAGGTGGGTATCGACCTAGAGATGGTCAGGCCAATTGACCTGGCACATTTTAAATCACAGTTTTCCCTTATCGAATGGCAGGATATAATTAAAGCAGAAGATGCCATTTCAAAATTTTTTTTCTACTGGACCTTAAAGGAGGCAGTGATCAAAGCGGATGGCCGTGGCCTTTCCCTGCCTTTGGATTCTTTCCGCATCAAAGCAACCCATGTAAACATACTGAACGATACCTGGTATTATAAATCCCTGAACTTCTTGGATGGCTACCAGGCCCATATTGCTTTCTCGTCTCCACCTCCAGATGGTATTCTAATAGAACTTGAAACATTTTAGGATCTAAATCTATACTATAATCCCAAGGCCAAGAAACTTTTCGTAATTATAAAATTTCTTATGGGTTTCTTCTGCAAGATGATAACACGCCTTGTTTACTTCCGGATAGCTTTGTGTATCATGAAACACTGTACATTGGCTATGTTTGGATGCCCATATATCACAATCGTAAGTATCGGTGAAATTGTGCACAATATCTATGTAGATCAAGTCGTATTCAGAATCGTTACCAGCTATTAAATACCGGAAATCTGATTTAATAAGCTGAATATTTTCCCAGACGGAAAGGCCTTCCGCGAGCTCATTATAGTTATTGGTGTGTTTACCAGCGTTAACATCACGCTCAAAAGTATCTACGCAGGTTACGCTATAGAAATAATTGGAAAGCGCTACTGCCGAATACCCATATTCAGTCCCGAATTCGAGGCAGTTGTTTCGCGGCACTTCGAAGCGGATCAAAATATTAAGTATGATGGATTCCAGCCCACCCCAGTGTGAATCATAACGAAGTAGGTTCTTAGGATAATTAAGCTGAGCGAGCTGATATGGAAGAGCAGGATATCTCCTGTTTATTTTCTCCTCTACGGATTTGTAATAAATGTTTAAAATATCTCTCATATATATTAATTTAAATGCTATTTATTTCGATTGAGTGCTTGTGGATCCATTTCTATTCATTAGGTGATTATTCTCTAGAAATTGACTGATATATATTCAAAGTTTTTGTTGCAGCAAGCGCCCAGGTAAATTGCCCGCTCCACTTCAATCCATTAGCGATAAGCATATCTCTTACCTGTCCATTAGATAGGATATTTGTCATGGATTCGGCCAATTCGCTAATATCTGAAGGGTCTACTATTAGACAGTTTTTACCTGTAATTTCGGGGAGTGCTCCCCTATTGGAAATAATTACCGGACAACCGCATGCCATTGCTTCAAGAGCTGGCATTCCAAACCCTTCATACCAAGAGGGAAACAGAAAGACCTCACTCATGGAATATAATGCGGGGATGTCGGCATCTCTGACGTAACCAGTAAATATAATATCATCCTTGTGGCTGGTTTTATCTAAAAAATCAAAAACCTCTGAATATTTCCATCCTTTCTTGCCGGCAATAACCAGTTTACAGGGAATGGAAGAACGATTTTTGAAGACATCAAATGCCCGAAAAATTGAGATCAGATTTTTTCTGGGCTCGATATTACCCAAAAAAAGCATATACTTCTCAGGCAGGTGGTATCTTTCCCTAACATTTTCAAGAGTTTCTATATTGGATACCCTCAAAAATTTGCTATGGATTCCATGGTGGACGACGTGAATCTTACTTGCCAAAATATCTGGAAATTTTCTCATGATATCATCTTTTACACAATTGGAAACTGCAATTATTCCGGATGCGGCCTTCAATGAACTGCGGAGGAATAGCTTGTAATATATCACTGTTTCATCCTTACTAAACCTAGGAAAATCAAGCGGGATGATATCATGAACGGTTACAATCGCCGGGATTTTTAGAAGCGGAAGCACATAACCAGGAGAATGGTAAAAACGAAACCCACCTCTTCTGAAATAAATTGGAAGGAACACGTTTTCATAAAAAATTCTTTTCATCCTGCCTGAAGTGTTAAATGAGATTCTTTTCAATGTTAGGTTAGTCCTTTCTTTCAGGCTTCCGGAATAATTATGAGACAATAAAACTGTAAAATGATAGTTCTTTGAATTCTGCGCGCCTAGTGCTTCTATAAAATATTCTATTGAATATTGTACACCGGAGTAATCCTGGTTGAGCAATAGCCCATTTATCAGTACCTTAGTCATTTAATGAAAAAATTATGTCCCGGATTTTCTCCAGGCTGTTCAAATTAAACTTGTCTTCTACCAACCTTCGCGCTTCTTTTCCGAACTTTTCGCGTAAAGAAGGACTGTTCAGCAATAAGCAGATTTTTTTTGCTATATCCTGCGGTTTACTATTGTCCATCAAAAATCCAGATTGCCCTTCAATGACAACTTCTGCAGGGCCGCCACTATTCATCGCAACTATTGGTATTTCCAATGACATGGCTTCAACCAGAATTCTGCCAAAGGGTTCCTGCTCCGCAAGATGCACCAGAACATCAACATCTGCCAGCTTGCACAGGATATTTTCCCGGTGATTCATCATCGTGAGGTGGTTAGTTAAATCAAGTGACTTTATTTTTTTGACCAGTAAAGCCTTATAGCTGGTAGAATCATTAAAGAGATCACTACCAATAATGACACAATGCACATTTGAATTGTGATTGAGAATCTTGCTTGCTACTTCTATAAACAATTCATGCCGTTTCCAAGGAATGAGCTGTCCGATGTGGGCAATAATCAATTTTTTTCTGTCCAGCCCTAATTCTGTTCTAAGTCCTCCTTCAGACCGGACAGGCCTACGCCAGTTCCGGGTATCTATTCCATTATAAACGAGGTAGGCTTTATCCTTGTGGGGAAGTTGCTGCAGGAGATGATCGGATACACATATGATTTTGTCGGCAAAAAAACTTAAAAGCCATGTGAGCCTTGCTCCCGGCAGATTATCCCTCAAGTGCCAGATTAAAGGCCTTCCGGTAATTAGTTTAACAGGTAGAGCATATAAATATGCCTGTGTCGTATTGGCATATATGCATCCAACTTTTTCAGAAACTACAATCCTAGAAATCCGGATGACACCTTTAAAAAGTTGCCACAGTTGAGGTGCAAGGCCAAAAGCCCCATTTCTTTTGAAACGGATTAGTTTTACAAAATACAGTGCTGCCATCATTTGCAGCTTCTGCGCTAATCTTCCATTTCCAGGAAGCGCAACAATGGCCTGAAATGAACCAGTGAGTATACTGACAACATCCAGCAGGCTACTTTCAGCTCCCCCCAAATGTGCTGTATTACTGATGAATAATATTTTGCTGTCTTTAGTCAACATAATTTTAATTTAATACTGTTTTTTTCTACTTGCCGTAACTCCGCTATAAATTGCGGTGTGTTTTTCGATAAAAATATTAAATGAGGCATGCGATGATAAAAATGAATGGCCGTGGGCGCCCATTTTCAGGCTTAAGCATGGATCCGATCGAAGCAGTTTAATTTTTTTGGCTATTAGGCGGTGATCCTTTACGGGAACCAGAAAGGCATTAGCATTTTCGAACAGGAATTCATATCCCAGGTTAGTCGCTATAATGGGTTTTTCAAACCTCAGTGCTTCTAAAATAACATAAGGAAGGCCTTCCCAAAGGGAAGTACTGATGTATATATCGGTTATAGAATAAATTTGCTCTATGCAATGATGCTGACCAACAAATATAATTTTGTGTTGTAAATTGAGCTGTGCCACAAGTTGCTGAAGCTCGGTTGAGAGCTCACCTTCTCCAACGATAAGAAACTGTATTTCTGTGTCTGTTTTAAGGATTTCATTGGCTGCAAAAATATAGGTTAACCAGTCTTTTTGTGCCGTAAGCCTTCCAATCGAAACAACCACTGTGGAATTTTCTGCTATTCCCAGTCTTGCTTTGGCGGGTGCTTTATCTACAGTGTTGTACTCGTGGTATTTAATGGCATTATTGATGTGCAACAGCTTTTTCGATGGAACGATTTCATTCATTAAGGCATTAATTTTTTCAATATTAGAGACGATTATTTGAGAAGTGATCCTACCCATTATCTTCTCAATGAAAACAAAGAATGACTTTTTAATGCCAGATTTTCCCTGGAAATAAAAACAGTGTGGGGTATAAAGAATGAGGGGTACAGTCCAGATCCAGGCCGCAATCCGGAACAGCACACCGGCTTTGGAACTATGCGCATGCACAACATGGTATGGTAAATTATTTCTGAGATGCTTACATATGTGATAAAGAGCAATCCCATCATACCAGGGATTGATCTCTCTTCTCATAGGTATATCTATAACCTCGACGCCCGCTTGCTTCATTTTGATCACGGCATTATTTGCATCCCGGGAACGCTGGGTTGAAAGAATTACTGTAATATCAAAAAGTTCTTTATTAAGGTCTGTGACCAGATATAACAGGTGTTTTAGCGTACCTGAACCTGCCGCTTCCAGCCCAAATAATATTCTAATTCTTTTGTCCATAACTTTTAAAGAGCGCAACGATTTGATCCGTGCTTCTTGCGATATTAAATTCCTTGATTTTATTGAGTCCGTTAGTTATTAGTTGCTCGCAGCAAACCGGATCATTAATCAACCTTTCTACAGCAGCAACGATGCCCATCGTGCTTCTTTCATCGACCAACAATCCTGTTTTTTCATGGTTTATGAGTTCAGGAATTGCAGAAACTGGCGTAGCAATTACCGGAACTCCTGCCGCAAGCGCTTCCAGAAGCACATTAGGCAAACCATCCCTATCCCCATCAGAACATATTACAGAAGGCAGAACGAAAAGATCTGCATTGAGTAAAAAGCCTTTAACCATTTTGCTTTCCATTGCTCCATGTAAACGGATTTCATCATTTAAGTGATAGTCGGTTATATATCTGGCATATTTATCATAATATGGTCCGTCTCCAATGATGTCACAACAAATCCTATAGCCCTTTTGCTTAAGAAAGTACATGGCCTCCAGCAGGTAATAAATACCCTTTTTTTCGACAAGACGCCCAATTGTCAATATTTTAGTAATTTCTGTTATTTTTTTGTGGGCCGTGGGCTTTACTGTCCATTTTTCTAGTTCTATACCGTGGTAAATCTGTACGATTTTAGCTGTTCGATGTCCTTTATACAGATTCCGCAGGAAAGTTTCATTATATTTTGTACAGGTGATCACAAATGTTGCCTGATTAAGCTTTTCTTTTAGTTCCAGAGGTTGTGTCGTATAAATATCATTTGCATGGGCAGTGCAGCTGAACCTCAGGCTTGAGAGTGCTGACATGATAGAGGCGATGGTGCACGGATGGGAAATAAAGTGGGCATGTATGTAATCGGGTGAAAAGCTTCTTAGCCTGTAAAGAAAATATACAGCAGTCGAAAAGTTTTTCAACTGCCTGAGCAGTTGCCATGGAGCAAATAAGGAAACTTTCAAATTTTCCAGAAGCACCTGCAGGTACCTATTTCCATCCTTTTTGATGAGGTAACAGTGCGCATTCAATTTTCCGAATGATAAGGGAGGGCTATCATAAATATCCGCGGTCTCACCGGTGTATGCTCCATTGGTTTGAGTTACGTTTATGAGGGATAGGATTACAATCTTAAAACCCACTTTTCTCAAGTTCTCTATTTCGTTGGAGATAAATGTTTCAGAATAAGAAGGAAACTGACCGAGTATATAGGCTATAATCATAGACAGGCTATAGGATTAAGAGATTATTTTTTCTGATGCCCAATAACCTTAAAATCAAAATATAGGTGATCGCACCAGTTAAGAAAGTTACTGCTATAAATGTTATACGTTGGAAAAAAGTAGGATCGCAAATGTTATTGAAAGCGGATCTTGAAAGGAAGATAACTGCTGCGGTCAATACACAGGCCAGAGATACCTTACTGATGAATGATAAAATCGGCTTATATGGGAAGGTAAATTTTCTTTTAAGCAATAGCAGTAGGATGATTGTCTTGGTCGCTTTTGAAATGCTCAGGGCTAGAGCAATACCTGTGTATCCCATGACTTTGATGAGCATAAATGTCAGGAAAATATTTTCTACAGCACAGATTATTCCGATAAAAATCGGCGTTTTGGTATCAGAATCTGCAAAATAGAAAATAACGAGAATGGTTTCAATTGCAAAAAATACCATTCCAAACCCGTAAAGCTTTAAAGGGGCAGAAGTAAGCATAGTGGAATTATGATCAAAGGCGCCTCTTTGAAATACCAGTGCGACAATATCGAATGAACACATATAGTAAAAAAGTGCCAGCGGTAAAAACAGCAGAAAGATCCAGGATAATGAGTTAAAAAGTAAAGATTTTAGTTCCTCCGTTTTTTTTGCAATCGAAAATTCGGTAAAGTAAGGGAATAGGATTACGCTTATGATATAGGGACAAATGGCAATGGGAAATTCAATAAGTTTTTTAGCATAGCCCAGAGCAGAGAGCGAACCATCTGGTAAATAAGATGCGAGCGCATTATCGATCAAGCTGCTAAGCTGGGAAAAAAGCATACCAATCATTAGCGGCCAGGTCAGTTTCCAGATTTGTGAAGTATAAGGAGATCTAAGCGTAACTTTTCCGAATGAGACATGCCTAATCAGAATTATCCCATGCGACAACAGTTTCAAAAATGAGCCGAGGATAATTCCTGCCGCTATCGCATAGATACCTAATGAGCTGAAGAAAAAAACAATCGATAGCATGATTGAGACCTTATAAAATAACTCTCCCACGGTTGAAACCGCAAATTTCTTCATTCCATTCAGTGCTATCCCAGTTAATGCAGACAAAGCCAGAAATATGATTGCGGGAAATGTAAACCGCAGTAGCTGGGTGGAAAGCATTTTTTTATAGGTGGAGAATCCAGGTGCGAAAAGATCCGCAAGTAGTCCAGGTTTTATGTAAATCAGGGCAACCAACAGTAGCATTACAAAAAAAATTAACCTGGCAAATAGATTAAAAAGGTTCCATGCTCCTTTACTATCCTTCAGGTGCATAGCGCTTAAGAAGCCGCTTAAAAACCCAGGCTCGATGATTTCCCTCACCAGGACAAAGATACTCAGCAAAATACCCACAACGACATTATAAATATCGGTCATACCACTGGTTCCCCAATAATAAGCTACAAGAATCTTTTCAAGGTATCCAAATAGCTTTATTGCCATCGATATGGCAAACACAGCGAATGATGACCGGATAACGGGATTACTCCACGACTGTTTCAGATATTGTGTTAACATTTATCGTTTTCTCAAATATTCATGGTTAATATTGCATAAGGGTACCATCTTGCTTTCCCTTTTCAATTGCCCATTTGAATACCCAAAGGCTTACAGGGAAAAGTGCAAATGCGATGGTTGATATAATAACGAGCTGCCTTGATATCATCAGTATGGACTGATCCTTAAGTAGTGCCAATCTAAGTGCATCCAGAGAATAAGTAAGCGGAAACACTGCGGCGATATCTTTAAGCCAGTCTGGCATAACCGACACGGGAAACATTGCCCCACTAAGAAGTGCGCTAACCACTCCAAACATCCAGCCGATGGGTTCGCCCTGTTTAAAGATAACTGTTCCCGCCGCAGAGAGGATGCCCAAGCTGATAAACATTATGAGCGAAACCAATAGAGTGACCAAAGTGGCAGGGACATTGGTATTAGAGAACTCAAATCCAAGAAAAAGAAAAGCAACTACGAACATTACGATTAACTGGAAACCCGCAGAAATAAAGCTGTAAAATGAGGACATCACCACCATGGATCTTGGGTCGGTCTGTGAACTTAAAATTGCTTCGAGGCAACCTGCCATCTGTGCCCGCTTGATACTACCGGAAAAGGTGTCGACTGCAAGTTGAAAATACCTGACAAAAGCAATCCCGATCAATGCAAATGGAAAATACTTACCACCGTAGTTATCAAGGGCGACAGAGCTGGTTCCTTCTAAGAGTTTACCGATAAAAAAGAAGGAGATAATGGGAAATATGGAGGTGAGCATGGATTGGACGAAACTTAACTTATAGCTCGATTCGATGATAAAGTCTTTTTTTATAAAAATAAATATCTTCCTAAAATTCATCTTGTTCCTCCTTCTTTATAATATGATGATAATATTCCTGTATGGTTCGGTATTCAGATCGTAACTCCACAATAGATCTGTAATCTATCACGCTTCCGTTTTTGACGATACACACTTTATTACACAGTTCTTCTACCTCGTCAAATCTGTGGGTGGCAATGAGCAGGGTTCTTTTCGTTTGGTCATGTATTTTCCCAGATATGAGTGTTTTGATTTCCTCAACTGCTTTTGGATCCAAAGCCCTAGTGGGCTCATCTAAGATTAGTATACGGGGATCGGCTAACAGGCCACGCGCTATAGCGAGCCTTTGCTTCATTCCCGAAGAATATCCGGCGACAAGCCTGTCTCCTGATTCGGTCAGGCCAACCAGTTTTATCAACTCTTTTATACGGTAATGTAGCGCATCGTTTTGCAAGTTGTCGAGGACACCGAAAAACTCCAGGTTTTGTATGCCTGTAAGCCGCCAGAAGAAACTGCGTTCCTCGTTAAGGACGAAGCCAACATCCCTTCTGGCCTTCAGATTTTGCATGCATGTATGGAACCCGTTTACATAAATCGCTCCTTCGCTGGGATATAACAATCCTCCAATAAGTTTCAATAACGTGGTTTTACCCGCTCCATTTACGCCAAGAAAGCCCACACGATCACCCTCATTTATGGACATATTAACCTGTTTCAGAACTGGATAGTATTTTCGTGTTTTTAAGGGCCACATCATATAATCGATATACCGTCTGGGAACAGGGAATTGCATGGATACATTACTAAGTTCTATCATGTTGCATATGAGTTAGGTTTTTTGGTTTGAATATATTGCTAAGCCAAGCTGTAATGTGAATTTTTAATTCTTCCTGGGCCCATAGAGGCGTTATGGTGTGATCTACACCTTTAAGAAAAATATAGTCATTTTTCTTAAAATCGACCCCTGAAAGTGAAAGGATATCATGTACAATACTACCCTCTGAAATGATTAATAGTATTCTTACTTTGTTCTTTGAAAGTTCGGTAAATGGATCAGCGATTTCGGAACTTGGATCAGTTGCCACATGTTTATAAGATTTTACGAATAGCCTGGCTAGAATACCAACAATCTTTTTGAAACTCGGGGTTATTTGGCGCAAAGAAATAAGCTTCAGCCATTTTCGGGGTTGGTATATCGCATTCAGATAGTACCTGCGTCTAATCATATCTTCTGAATGCGGGTAAAGGCTTGATATTTTACCTTTGGAAAGACCAGCCCCGTTGATCATGACTATGCCCCGTATCCGGGTATCATTTAAGGCTGCCTTACAAGCCAGCTCGGCACCTGAGCACATGCCCAGAATAACAAATTCACTGTGCTGCAGTTTTTTCTCTAGATGATCCATCACCTTTTTCATGCACTCCATTTCTGTATCGGCCCCGGTTTTAGTACTGTCTCCGTTTGCTCCTGAATCATACCGGAAAACCCGAAATCCGCAAGATGCAAGTGAACGGGCAAGTTTTACGTATATTCTATTAGGGCCAATTCTATGAATCAGGCCAGCATTCACCATTACAATGGTGGGCAAAGTTTCATGTGGACCGTTGGAAGTTAAAATGCCCACAACTGAATGTTGACCAATGGTAATTATTTCTTCCCTCATTGGATTTTGATTAACCAGTCTATTATTTTATTAATGTCAATTATTGGAACCAATAGTTTATTTTCATCTTCTTCCTGCTTAAGGAAGAATTTCGAGATACGGTTCACATTGAGTTGTGGCGTTTTACCCGAAAATAGCTCAGCAATTTTTTTGTTATTTTTTTCCAGCCAGGATTCATCTGCTGATATTAAGATATCTATAGCTTCTTGAGATCCCATGGGTTGAGGCTGACACTCAGATACTGACTTTACAAACTGGGTAGCGTAAGAAAAGCCAAGACTTTCGAAGCGCGTGGAATGACGTTTTAAGGCAAATGAACCTGACAAAAATGATTCATGTAATTGCGCTATTTCGAGAATATACTCTTTACCGCACAAAACCGGATTCCAGAGAACAAGCGCACTTGGTTTTATTTTATCAAAGGCAGCCAGGCTCAAAAAACTACCATATCTAACACCCAGTAAACAGATCTTTTCAATCTCTGTTCCTTCTCTCATCTCATTTATTACGAGCTGCAGGTCTTCTGTTGTCGAATCCATGTTGAGTTCATCTTCATCCCCGAAAGAATCCCCGGATCCCCAATAATCAAAACGGAATGTCGGAAATCCCATTTTTGATAATTCTGTGGCCAACACTGCCAGAGCCTTGTAAAACCTTACATATTCCTGCCCCAGAGGATTACATATGACGACACCCATTTTTTTTAGGCAGGCTTCATTACCGGGGTAAAAAATGGACAACAGTTTTCGATCGGGCGTACCTATATGAAAAATCTCCATGCTTTAAGGGTTGTTTAAGGAAATTATTTGATTGCATTCTGCGGCAATATCTGCCAGGTTCTTTGTAAAAAAATCGGCAATAGCCACGTGCACACCGATTTCCTGACGCATCTGCGCGATAACTCTGATTACCAGGAGCGAACTGCCTCCGATATTGAAAAAAAGATCTGTCGAACTTATCCTATCGATAGATAGGAATTCTTTCCAAATGGCGGCAATTTTTATCTCAAGCTCCGTACTGGGTTCTCGGTATTCATCTCCCACCAGGGCATGCATTGAAAGTTGTGCCAGGTAGTTTCGGTCGATCTTACCTGAACTTGTTAGTGGAATTTCTGGCAGGTTTATAAATGCAGAAGGCATGTAATATGCAGGTAAGCATTTACTGATGACCTTTCTCAATTTTAAAGTCGATACCGCATCAGCAGCCGTAAAGTAGGCAATGAGCTTATTTCCATAAACGTCTTCACGAACGATTACTACAACTTCGTTGACCAGTTTGCTTTCTATTAGCACACTCTCAATTTCTCCGGTTTCGATGCGGTATCCCCGTATCTTGACCTGATTATCGTTTCTGCCTAAATATTCTATACTGCCATCCGGCAACCATTTGCCGATGTCTCCAGACTTATACATTTTACTTCCTGGGCCCGGTCTGAAAGGATCCGCTAAGAATTTACTGTCTGTCATTTCAGGAAGGTTTAGATATCCTCTGGCCAAACCAGAACCTATGATATAAAGTTCGCCTGGCACTCCGATTGGAACAGGTAGCTGATGTTGGTCCAGGATATATACCCCCAAAGTCGGGATTGGTTTACCTATTATACTTTTTGAACTATTAAGATGAGTAATGGAAATCTCCTGAAAAGTTACGTGTACAGTCGTCTCAGTAATCCCATACATATTTATGAGCCTTGCATAACCAATTGTCTGATGTAATGGTTTTAATTTTACTGGGTTAAGTGCCTCTCCTCCAAAGATTACGTATCTTAATGAAAGCTGCTCAACAATTTCGCCAAGGAAATCCTGTAATAAATAAAAAGCTGAAGGTGTCTGATTCAGAACTGTTACACCCTGCTGAACCAATAATGCAGAAAATCGCGAAACATCTTTCACTATCTCCTCTTCAACGATAACCAACTTGGAACCATTAAACAATGCACCATACATTTCCCACACAGAAAAATCGAACCAAAAAGAATGGAACAGCGTCCAGACATCCTGACCGTTGAAATTAAATAATGATTTATCGTTGCAGAACAGTCCTACAACATTAAAATGTTCAATCATCACGCCTTTTGGTTTCCCGGTTGAACCTGAGGTATAGATCACATAGGCTAGATCAGCTGGCGTGCATTCCGAGGTTAATTTTGAATCTGGTTCCAAACTGATTTCAGCCCAGTCAACATCTAGTTCTATTCGTAATAGATCTTTTCTGGCAGCACATACTTCACGAGAGTTTGAGTGGGTCAATAGCATATTTCCCTGAGCATCCTCGATAAGGTAATCGATCCGCTCTTTAGGATATTGCGGATCAATTGGTAAATAGGCTGCTCCTGCTTTAAGTATCCCGATCATGCCCACAACCATCTCACAACAGCGGGGCATACAGATTGGAATGATTGCTCCTCTTTTTACACCTTTTTTACGGAGGTAATTACCCAACCTGTTTGAGCGCTCGTTAAGTACTTTATAGCTGAGCCGGGTTTCGCCGCATATGAGCGCAATAGCATCAGCAGAGCGGATCACTTGCTGCTCAAAAATATCTACGATGGTTTTTTCTGAGGCGTAAGGAACTTCTACATTATTGATTAATTTAAGTTGCTCCTCATCTGTTAATAATGGAAAACTATTGATCGAACCTGACGGGTTTTTTAACAGATTAGCGATAATACTTTTGTAATGGCCAGCCATTCGGCTGATGGATTCTTGCTGAAAAAGCGCAGTGCTATATTCGATGTTTACTTCGAGTCCCGTTTTGGTTTCTTCTACAAAAAAAGAAAGGTCGAACTTGCAAGTAGGCTGAAAAGTCCTTTCAAATGAAACATCAAGATCTGCCATACTGAGCAATAGGTTGCTGTCTTCCTTGTAGACCATCGAAAACATCACCTGGAAAAGAGGGTTCGTCCCACGCTGACGGTCTTTGCTTAAGGATTCAACAACCTTGTCGAAAGGAACTTCTTCGTTTTCGGAGGCCTCTAATACGGTGTTTTTTATCTGCTGTAAAAGAGTATCAAAAGATGGATCCTGCTCTAGGTTACTGCGGATAACCACTGTATTGACAAAAAAACCGATTAGCCCCTCGGTATCAGCAGGAATTCTGCCTGCAACCGGGGTACCCACGCTAATATCTTCCTGACCGCTGTAACGTGATAACAGTACGTTAAATGCAGTGAGCAATGTAATATATAAGGTTGTTTGCCGATTCATGCAATATGACTGCAAATCTTCATATACCTTTCCGCTTATTGGGAATAGAAACGTTGCTCCGGCCCTACTATGAACTTTAGGTTTATTAAAATCGAAAGGCATATTTAATTGGGCTGAGCCTGAAAGTCTTCCTTTCCAATATTCAAGCTTACCTGATAACCTTTCGGGGGTTAAATATTTCCGCTGCCAGATGGCATAATCAGCATATTGGGCAGCCAGTGTTTCCAGCATCGAACCAACTCCAGAATGATGGCTATTGTACAGAGAACCGATTTCCCTGAGCAGAATGGGGATTGACCACCCATCAAAACCAATATGGTGGAAATTCATGATTAGAATGGACTCATGCTCCCCAACCAGCATAAGTTCAGCCCTAAGGTTATAATCAGATAATAGGTTAAAGGGCTTGTTGATGAACTGGTTTATAACCGAACGGACCTCATCTTCGGTTTCATTGCCTGAAAATACAATCTTGGTGAGTTTCCAAAGTGAGGATGGCAAAATGGACTGAAACCCCTGTCCGTTTTCATAATCTATCACCGTGCGCAATATTTCATGACGCTCAACTAAAAATTGAAGTGCTGAATAGAGAGCTTGCTGATCGAGCAAACCTTTTATACGTAAAACAACGGATATGTGGTAGGCGATACTGCCTTCTGACTGGTCAATGAACCACATCCGTTCCTGCCCAAAAGATAAAGGTATCTTAGTCGGCCTTTCTATAGCGGTTATTTTTCCCTGGCTGCCTACTT
This sequence comes from Pedobacter jejuensis, assembly GCF_003725795.1. Classification (GTDB taxonomy): domain Bacteria; phylum Bacteroidota; class Bacteroidia; order Sphingobacteriales; family Sphingobacteriaceae; genus Pedobacter; species Pedobacter jejuensis. The sequence goes on from NZ_RBEE01000012.1 coordinate 19,701, forward strand.
TATCGGCACTTTCCAAATACATGGCCAAATCATGCAAAACTGGATAGCTGAAAATATCCTTGGGAAATAAATTTAGCCCTATGGTTCTGCGAATTTGGGAACAGAGCCTGATGGCAGATAGAGAATGGCCACCCAGATGAAAAAAATTATCCTTTACACTAATCCGATCTATATTAAGTACAGCTTTCCAGATTTCCGCCAAATTTATTTCCATACTGCTACAGGGCATCATAAAATCACGGTCTTCTATGTAAGTTTCTGCAAAACCAAGAAGTGTTTTTTTATCTATCTTGCCATTAGAAGTCAAAGGGATTTCTGGTACTTCAATCAATAGCCCTGGAATCATATAGTGAGGCAATACATTGTTGAGATATGATAAAATACCATATCTGTCAAATCGTTTGCTTGGCACGACATAAGCCGCGATTCTGAGTTCATTGGACTTATTTCCGGTTACCAATACAACTGTTTTTTTGACCAGCGGGCATTTTGCGATTACCATTTCTATTTCAGCTGGCTCTATCCTGTACCCCCGTATTTTGACCTGATCATCATTTCGACCTAAATATTCAATATTCCCGTCAGGCAACCATTTACCTATATCTCCGGTTTTATACATCCTCTCTCCTGGATGCTGGCTAAATGGGTCGTTCAAAAATCTAGTTTTAGTTAGCTCGGGAAGATTTAAATATCCTCTGGCCAAACCAGGACCTGAAACATAAATTTCACCAGGTTTACCAATTGGAACCAAATGCTGGTGCTGGTCAAGTATATAAACATTCAGCGTAGGAATTGCCTTGCCAATCATGCTTCTTGAACTGGACAAATCTGAATTTGAAACTTGGTAGAAGGTTACGTGAACTGTGGTTTCAGTTATTCCGTACATATTAATTACCCTAGCTGCACCGACAGTTTGGTCAAACGACCTTAACTTCACTGGATTTAGTACTTCCCCGCCAAATATTAGATATTTCAGTGACAGATGATGAACATTATCTACAAGAAAATCCTGGAGGACATAAAAAGAAGAGGGCGTTTGATTCAGTATCGTTACGTCTTGCTGAACTAAAAAATCAGCAAATCGTTCGCTATCCTTTGCTACCTCATCTTTAACAATAATTAAACGCCCCCCGTAAAACAATGCCCCATACATTTCCCATACCGAAAAATCAAAGCAAAAGGAATGAAACAGCGGCCATACATCTTCAGCGCTGAAATCAAACAACGGATTTTCATGATAAAATAGTCTCACTACATTGATATTTTCTACCATTACCCCCTTTGGTCTTCCTGTTGAGCCAGAGGTATAAATGACATATGCAAGGCTGGATGACTGATATTGAACAGTGGGGTTAAGGTCTGACTGCAGATTTATTTCCTGCCAATCTGCATCAATTATTATCCAAAGAAGCGCTTCGCTATAGATTACGTTTGCAAAGCAATCCGAACTGGTCAATGCAATATGAGCATTGGCGTCAGCTATCATAAAATCTATCCTCTCCTGAGGGTATTGCGGGTCCATTGGAAGATAAGCCCCGCCTGCCTTTAATATACCCAATACACATACGATCATCTCCCAGCTGCGGTACATCAAGATGGGTACTATAGTTTCGGGTTTTACCCCCTTGGATTTAAGATAGTACCCCAGCTTGTTTGATCGTTCATTTAGTTCCCGATAGGTAAGAATGGTTGCTCCGTCTATCAGGGCAACAGCATTAGGTGATTTAACAACTTGCTCCTGGAACAAATCAATTATGGTTTTATCTTTAGGATATTGAACTTCTTGCCTAAAACTTTCTATCACCAGGCGCTCATCTGAACTGAGCACTGAAATATTTTCAAGGGATTGTTCAGGTTTTTTTAAAACAGCATCAAGTATTAGATTTATATAAGAGATAAACCGGTCTATAGATTCTTCCTGAAATAATTCTGTTCTGTAGCGTAGGCTCAAATTAAGTTCATCCTGATCGACAATTGCCTCGAAAGTAAGATCAAACTGGCAGGTTTTCGATTCAAACTCACAATAATCAACCTTCAAATCTCCAAACTGGAAGGAGCGCAGGTTCTCATGAAGTACCATGATGACGTTAAATAGCTGATTTACATAAAAATCAGTTTTGATTTCAGGACTATCAAACAGCTGATCAAGAGAAAAATACTGATTTTTATAGCCTTGGATTACATTTCTAGTTAAAACTCTTAAATACTGCCTAAACGTATCCGTTTCCTGAACTATACTTTTTATCGCAACCGTATTTACAAACATTCCGATATGATCATTCGTAGAATTGTTACGACCTGAAAATGGAACACCAACAACAATATCCTGTTGTTGTGTGATCTTGTAAAGAAAAACTTTAAAAACACCAAGTAAAAAAACAAGCATTGTTGTTTTTTCAGAAGCGACAAACTGCACTATCTCGGTAGTTCTTTCTTTTGAAAGTTTAAAAACTTTACTCCTCCCCTTAAAATCCTGAGCATTAGGTTTACGGAAATCATATGGCAGATTTAAAACAGATGGCTTTGTACCGAGATGCTGAAGCCAAAAATTCTTTTTTTCCAGTAGATATTCGTTGGAATACATCAATTGGGAATCTTCCACAAACTTTTTAAATGACAATTCAGGTAAAATGCGCTTTTGACTATAGCAAGCAAAAAGATCTTTAATGAATATCCCAAATGAATACCCATCGGCCGCTACGTGATGGGCAACAACAACCAATCTTAATTCGTTATCTGTTATACTTATTATTTTCGTTCTAATTAAAACGCCACTGCTTAGATCAAATTCCTTTAAACAGGCGCTATCAATTAAACTTTCCATAACAGCTGCCTGGTTATCAACATTTTTAATATCAATATATTCGTAGTCAGTAGATGTTTCCTTGATAGGCATGATCTGCTGTTTCAGCTCATCTAGATCGAAGGAAAATGTCAATCTTAAACTTTGGTGCCTATCAATAACCTGTTTGATCGCAGATTTCAACAGCTCAATTTCCATATACCCTTTAATTGAATATACTCCGGTGATATTATAGGCTATAGATCTTTCCTGCGTTTGACTGGCCAGCCAAATGCCTCTTTGTGATGGTAATAAACTAAATTTTTGGTGATAATCCATTGACCTCATGAGTTACATTTAAAATAAAAAAATCAAAAGATTCAGAGTTCACTAGGGTCTCCTTTTTTCTTTTCCTGATCATCATTCTTTACGTTCCGCTTATTTTTAACCACTTTTTCTTTCAACTGACCGATATTATAATAAATGTTGAGGTAAAACCCCCTTGCCAGTTTTTTGGTTCTGACATCCTGATAAAAATCTGGCGTAATCAGCGTAGATGTTCTTATCCTGTAAGCGGGAAAAATGCTATAGGCATTGAAGATGATGCCCAGCTTATTTTTGAAAAACTCTTTATTCAGACGGAAGGTTGAATTTACAAAGCTATTGGTCTTTCCCTGAAGGGTAATTACTGGGCCATAATTCTTTACAACTAATCCCAGCTGCCAATCATTTTTCAGGTTATAGGAAAGGTCTGCATTGGTATTATACTGCAATCCACTGTTGCTGCTATTATTTCCATTCACTGTACCTTTGAGCCATACCTGCTGTACCAGTCCGTTTACATTTATCCTAAGGCGTTTAACGATGGGGTAATTGATGCTGATGTTGGCTCCAAGTATATTGCTGCTACCAGTATTTTCATAGTTAAACCGTGTAATTTGGTCATTACCCAATAGCGATACCTCTTGGATAGTATTATTGGATCTGGCATAACTCAGGCTAATATTGAGATTACCTTTCGACGACCGATTGTAGGCGAGGTCAAAATTATGACTGATTACTGGTTGAAGCCTGGGGTTACCAGAAGTATAGATAAGTGGATTAGAACGGTTTTCAAATGGGTTTAACTGTAAGATTCCAGGACGCAATACCCGCTGGGTATATCCTATGTTTATACCTGAGGCACCGTTAAGTCTTCTCTGCACTGAAAGCGATGGAACTAAATTAGCATATTTAACATTTAGATCGGCGTTGGCTGTTATAAATGTTGCATTTACCAGCGTACTCTCCAGCCGGATACCTGCTTTTACAGTCCAGTTTTCCTGCTTCAGTTGATAGGAGTTATAGATACTATAAACATCCTGATCGTAATTAAACTCATCGGAACTTAAAAACGAAATACTTCCCAAATTTCTTTCTGTATTAAAGTCACTGTAGCTGCTTCGGGCAATCAGTTTTATCCCACCCTCGATACTAAGTTTTTTTGAAGGTTTAATATAATCCAATTGCGCAGTTTGCTCAACCAAGCCAGAGTTGTTTCGCTGATTAACTATGTCAGCGGAATAATTGAATACCTGGCCAGTAGAGTTGGTGTTATCATAATCCGAGCTGGTTTTGGAATATCGGTATGATGCTGTCAGCAGCATATCTTTATGCTTCTTGAAACCCAATTGGTAATTCAGCCCAAAATCATCTACTTTATCGTCTGTAAGTGTCGTATTTTGAACGTTATAAGCATAGCTGAGGTTACCTGTTTCAGCGTAGCTTCTTAAAAACTGTTCTCCATCATATTTCCGTTTTTCAAGCGAGAGTAATACCGAACCTGTTAGGAGGTTAAGCGAATCGATCTCATAACTTAGGTCAGCGTTGAAAGGGGTGGAAGTTCCAGTGGGTTTCGAATCTGCATCCTGTTCCACCCTTGACATGGAGCCTAGCATAGGAGCCCTGTAACTGGTGGTCATTGTATTGGGATAATCCCTGAACCAACGACCTATATAACCCGTAGCGCCAAGTTTGTTCTTTTTTACTGTAAATGCGGCACCGACACCTGAAGCGATTATTGTATTATCAAAGGCTTCTAAAATCAGGTTATACCCTTCCAGGTCAGTATTGGTGATAATGTTGATAATTCCTGCAGTTCCTTCACTATCATATTTAGCCGAGGGAGTGGTAATAACCTCGATCTTCTTCACATTTTTCGCCCTCATTGCACGCAGCGCCATTGTGGGATTCTTAGCCATAACGCCAGAGGGTCTTCCATTTACAAATATCTTGAAGTCAGTGCCACCCTTTAATTTAACATTATCCTCATCATCCAGCGATAAAAGGGGAACCTTGCGGAGCACCTCGAGCATATTTTCACGTTTGCTATCTGGGTCGGCCGTCAAATCATAGCTAATACGATCTACCTCCTGGGTAACTAACGGCCTGTTTCCTGAAATCACTACTTCCTGAAGCTGGTTATCTTTGGTACTAAAAGGAATATTTCCAAGGTCAGTCACAGTTTTTGAAACATCGGTTAAAGCTATTGCGACCGTTTTCAGATGATATCCTAAAGCCAGAATGTTGAGCGAGTAATTGTCATTTTTTATATTTACCAACTCGAAACTGCCATCTTCTTTGGTGAGGGTACTTTTGATCGCGGTTCCGCTATGGCTTTTTAAGGCTACAGTCACGAAACTGACAGGTAGTTTAGATGCCGAATCTATAACCTTGCCCTTAACCGTAACCAGTTTCTGCGCAGAAGCATATGAGGAAAATAGGCAAAGCGCAACTATTGAGAGGTAAAATTTGTAGATCATTAAATATTTAATATGTTTTAGATAGGGAGTAGTTATTTATATTCAGTTTGAGAAAATTATAGGATTATATTCCATTACGGTATAATAAAACGCATTTGGAACATACTGGCATCAGGCCTTTGCTTAAAATATTTCGCAGGTAATTAAACTTACCACTGTTCCAGATTTCGAGTAAGCTATGCGAATTTAGATCCCCGATAGAAAGTTCCGGGAAAAATTTACTACATGTTCCAACCTTTCCATCAGCAAGGACTTCAATCCGGTTGGAAAGTGCATAACATTTCTTTTTGGGAACATAGGTGTCTAGTATGAAATCATTAATTTCATTTGCTTCGAGTTGTTGCTGAAATCTAACCCGCAATTTCCAAACCCTGGAGTTTAGCTTGAAGATTTGTTCATTTAAAACTTCAGCTGATTGAGGACTAAGTTTAAAAGAATATGAATGCCAACTGGCAACGCTGTGGGATGGGGTACTGTCGTGGTGGGCAAAATTTTCAGCATAAAACCGGTCCATTAATTCCGCTCTTTCAGTTGAGATAAACCATGGATAATTAAAATAAATGGAATCAATTCCCAAATCTTCAAAATACTCGACAAACTCGTAAAGATGTGGAACTAATTCATCATTTAAAACAACATTTACAGAAACCGTACCTTTATAGTTCCCGTTCTTTTGCTCTTCAAGGACCAGTTTCACTTGTTTGATCAGTTTTTCAAAAGTTTTTTTCCCCCTTAATGCATCATTTACTTCGCCAAGCCCATCGATACTAACCAGTAAGGCTAAGTTATCAGATATTTTCAGCAAAGACTCCATACGCTTCTCGAGCAGGATGCCATTGGTACACATTACGGTGTATCTTTTATCTTTTTCTAAGAGGTCAGCAATTTCATCCCATTTGGTATGGTATAGCGGCTCGCCTCCCCATAGGTAGAGCCTTGATTTTGCGGGATGGGTTTCCTGTAAAATTTTTTGGAAAATATCAACAGCAATTTCCTTGTTCTGAATTTCTTTGTTATAACTATGGAAATAGCCGTCATCATTCCACTGATAACACATTTTGCACCGCAGGTTACAAGCGTAGGTCAGTTGAATATCCACTTCGGTTGGAATGGGTGATGCATAAGTCGGATTTGTGAAAAGCGCCTTTTTGGTTGTGGATAAATCTTTGATTCTTTTTTGCAGCCGATCAAAGGTTTCCGGGTCAAATTTTACAGATGATTTAAGTTCCATAGATAAAGTTGTTGATATAGGTTTTGATGTAATCTTTGGCGGAGGCGCGCATTTCCACAAGGTTTTTGTGCATCTCGCTGAGTAGTTTTTCGGAAAAACCCGAGGCTTCCCAATTTTCGAATGAAGTCCCCAATCCGAAGTGCTCCCACAATAGCGCATTTTTATTTTCATAACCCCCAAATGGTTTAAGGGATACTAAAGGTGTAGCGGAGGACAAGGAATCCAAAAGCGTACCGGCGCCCGGTTTACTTATAATCGCCATACTATTTCGTATAATGTTATAAATCTCTGGATAATGAAAATTTTCTTTAAAGCTGACCTTTCCTGAAAAATCTGCCTGGCCAAATGGGGGGAACTGATGCAGACCGTTTTGATCAAGATCCCATGTATTCCACTGTGGATCTATCATATAATAATTATTTAACTCATGCCGCTGGTCGAGGTCACCATATTCATAGGCGATAACATCGAGCATTAGCTTAGATCGGTTCAGTTCATTCAGCTTTTCTTTATAAGTGCCCATGCCCCATCCTCCACCATGAATCACAAAAGATTTTCCACGTTTTTCATATGGGATCACCGGTGCGCCTGATACATCGATGTAATAGGAAACCTTTTTATTTTCCCAATTATTAAACCATACGTGGTTATACTCGGCCGAAGCGGTATCAAACAAGCTCCATGAGGTTGAAGGAGCAGAATCAACATGGCACAAATCGATAAACAATTCCGCTATACCAACACGATCGCCATAGCGTCGTAAAAGGGGAATCCAAAAGCCGGAAAATACCATAAAATGCCTGCGCTCTTCCTTCTGCCAAAGCGATAACAATTGTTCGACCTGGTATTCATCCAGGTGTGAGCTGGGATCTTTCGCGAGATTCTGACCCATCAGCGCAAAAGAAAAATTTCTGTGAAAATTAATTTTCGCTTTTGGAACATTTTGCTTTTTGTGCTCAACCAAAAAATCTTCGAAAACATGGACAACAGCAGCTAAGCCAGCTTGATTTAATTGCCTGTGAGCAAGGATGCCGGGAATATAGAACCCCAGTCCAGGACCTGCGCATAGAATTGAAATCGGGCTAGTTTTCGACATTATAACAATCTTAGATTCAAGTTTTCAAACAGATTTAAGAGCCTGGTGTAGAGTTCGTCCATTTGCTTATGGTTTTTATAGATTAGACATGCATAAAGCCTCCCCTTTACCATTCCTTTCACCATTTCACGACTTAGTTTGCTGTTGATGTCAAAAGTATTGGCAGATAAGGGAAGCAAGCCAGAAAGGTTATTCAAGTTAAACAAAAGATTATTTTCTTCAAGATTACGATACAGTTCCTCAAACGTTACCTCACCCGATGAACTAAAAGAAAATGTAATAAGGTTATTAAAGACTTGATAAGGAGCTAGATACTGGGTAACCCGAAGATTTAAGAAACTCATTGATTTGCGGGCATTGATTTCTACTATAGGCACCATAGCGCCGTCTTCCAGGATCATAGAATCAAGACATACCGGACCAAAATATCCTTCATTAAATAATTTGCCGGCTACCTTTTCTACTATACCGAAGTATCCTTTTTTTTCCAGCATTTCATAGAAGGATGGCAATATGCCTTGGATTCCCGAGAAGCTAAAACCTTTATTGTTCATTTGCTGGACCGCCATCAAATCATAACTTCCGTCTTCATTAATGGTAAATTGTGAAGAAAAATCAACTTTTCTTGCGACAAACGGTTCGATTAAAAATTGGGTTTCCTTACCCGTTAGTTCTTGTTTATTTAAATATTTGCAGATGTGGTTTAACGTATGTTCTTTTTCAATCAGGATATTTCCCTTTCCAGATACGCCAAAAGGGTCTTTTATTAAGAAGGGCATCCGCTCCAGCAGCTCCAGCCCCAAAGTCCTTAAATCTTCGGAGGAATTAATGATGTGCCCACCCAAATCTGAATGACAATCCTGCGCAACAACTGTAGAAAAGATTTTGGAATTGACTTTTTTAGTTACCTCAAGAGATGGGATTCTTGTATTTACGGCAAAATGTCCACATAATTCTGCGGCAAAAGGAATAATTGCAAATGGGGAAAGGCAATCAACACTTTCAAGTAACCCATTAAAGTAAAACTTATCTCTATGGTTATATATCAACTCACACATCCCTTGAGAAAAATCAGGAATTTGTAAATCTATATTTTCCAGTGGTTGTTCATTATTTTTAAATTTGAAACCCAATTCCCAGAGATATTCCCGATGGAGCTTATTCATGGGATACCTTGTGCATACAACATCATCGGCATGATTCGAAAACAAAAACTGGGTTTCATCCATGGCTTCAATTATGGTATCGGCCTGTTTATCGACAAACGAGGGCAAATTACTCATGGAATCTTTCCGCCAGAAGCGCTCGGCATTAAATGATGCAAGATATAGGGTATTTTTTGCCATCGTTTATTAAAAAGACTAGTTGTTATTCTGATGGCTGGAAAGAAAAGCTGCAAATGACTTAATCGAATGCAGGTGTGAGATATCGATCTTATCAAAATCTAGTTCGATATCGAGCTCTTCTTCAATTTGTAGCATAAAATCTATCATCTGCAATGAGTCTAATCCCACCTCATTTATAATATCAGAATCTTCGGAGAGTGTTGAAACCAAAACTGGATCATCTGTTACCTTCGCGATAACTTTTTTTATTGTTTCTATCATTTTCTTATTTTTAGATTTATTTTAATTTGTACCTGAAGCCGGGTTATAATAATACCTGCAACATGCAGTACAGATTGGGAGAAGTTGCTTGCGCAGATAAGACCTTAATTTTTTTAATTTTTCACCATTCCAGATAGCATTGAATCCAGTTTCGTAGACATTGCCCAAAATATGATCATAAAATGTGTGACAGACTACAACATCTCCTTTGGCCGTTATTTCTGCGTAAGTTAAAGGAAAGGAACAATGGTGCTTTTTATCTCCCATTTCATTCCAATTTCCTTCGAAATAGCTCTTAAAGTTGCTTGGCTCCAATGTTTTCAGCGAACTATTAAAATTTATCCCCCTTTCAATGCACGCTTCTTTCAGGCGAACCAGCTGGCTTGTAATTAAAACAGTATCCATTTCTGAAAATATTGCCGGATCCTGAACAAGGCCTTTAGCGATCGGAGCTGTTGTATTGAGCTCAAATTCTTCATTCAGTATTTTTGCATACTCGGAATGCTCTTCGGCTGTAGCGAAATTCTGCAACTCGATGCTAATGCTGCCAATCTGCGATAAATCCAGGTTATCGAAAAACAGTTCGTTGATGTATGCATAGTTAAGTGGTGTCACGGTTAATGAAATACCAAGCTTAGGCGTTGTTACATTCCTCTGGTTTTTTAAATAAGAAATCCTGTCAATCCCTTTGATTACCCGTTTATATACACCATTGCCCCTCTGTCGGTCATTTATATCGGGTGGCCCATCTAGTGAAATCCATAGCAAATCCACCTTGCTATCAATTAATTTTTCCGCATTTTTTTCATTCAATGTTCCATTGGTATCTATGTAAGTCTTAATTTCTTTTTCTTTCAGAAATCTAAGAATTTCGAATATCTCCGGGTGCATTAAGGGTTCTCCTCCATAAAGACCGATATAGGGTTTAGTATCCCCGCAATCGTTAATTATATCTTTGATAACTTCAAAACTAAGAAGCTTTAAATTTTCCTTTCCAAAATCGAGGTAAGAGCCTGTTTCTCCCCATTGGTAGCACATTTTGCAGCGCAGGTTACATTTTTCGACAAGCTGAAGTACAATCCACTTTGGTGCTTTATTATCGTTGAACATGGCGTAGCGGTTAATTATTAAGTTTTTCAATTACAACCAATCCATCGGCATTTGGAAAAAACGAGTTATAGTTCGTGATGCATTTTTGACGAACTGCCTTTAGAGATTTAATTTTTAAATTATCGGGCAGGTTTTTTTCGAGGTGCGATTTTAGTCCTTTTTCGTTGTATCTCCAGATTACGCCATCTATATTTGAATTCATCATATAACTGTGGTCAGGAGAATTTGGCAATAAATCAATATGATCGCTAATGATAATTGTGCCATTATCAGCCAAGAGGCGTTCGCATTCTTTAAACACTTTTTTATGGTTTTTGATATGATGAAGGCATCTTGCAAAAACAATGGTTTTAAAGAAGCCATCCTCAAAAGGTGCGTTTTTAATATCTGAATGTATAAAGCTGGTAAAAGCTTTCCGTTTGATGCCGAAATTGATGCTATTTATATTGGTATCCAGATTGTATAGCTCTAGATTTTCAGCTTTTCCTTTCCTTTTAAGGTAGATATTTAATGCTCCTGTACCGCAGCCAACCTGGAGTACTTTTTCGGATAAGGGAGGAAGCACATTGTAAACGTTGTAAAATAAAGGAAAATTCATAACTAATATATAAGCCTCATAGGCTAAAGGATAGCGCTCATAAAGCCTTACTATATAACTTTTATAGAATGGATCCTTCTTTATCTGTCTTTTATGAACAACTGTATTTATAAAAAGAAGCGGAAATAAAATAATACAGAATATGATAAAAGAAAACCTTATCAGACCAATTTCGATGTTTTCGAGCGTTTTTTTCATATTTTAGTAGTTAGAACTTGGATTATAATAATAGCTACAGCAGGAAGTGCAAATGGAGAAAAGTTCTTTTCTTATAAATTTCCTCAGGTTCTGCCAGCGTTCTCCGTTCCATATATCCAAAAAGTCTGTGTTATAGATGTTACCCATTGGCAGGTCATAAAAAGTATGGCACCCTACTACATCACCCGTTGCGGTAACTTCTGCCTGAATAAATGGGAATACACAATGGCTCTTTCTATCCTCCATTTTATCCCATTGTGCAGAAAAATAGTTTTTATAGTTGTCGGTGCTTACCGTTTTGGGTGAGGTATTGAGAATAATTTGTTTCGAATCACACAAGATTTTAACCTTATGAATTTGTTCGGTAATGCGATCAATATCAAGCGAAGCAAAAATAGAAGGGTCTTGAACCAGCCCACTTGCAATCGGGGCCATGGTTTTTAACTTGAATTCGGAATTCAAGACCTCAATATAATCAAGATGGTTGTCAACGGTTGCGAAATTCTGCATTTCGATACTTACACCTGCAAAATCATCGAGATTGATATGGTTGAAGAAAAAATCCTCAATATGTTCAGCATTATTTGGTGTAACGATGTAGGTAATCCCCAATTCAGGATTTTTGCTACCAGTAGCCTTTTTTAGCTTGGTAAGCTTATCAATCCCCTTCATTACCCTCTTGTATACGCCGTTACCACGTTGAAGGTCATTTATTTCCTGCGGACCATCTATGGATACCCACAAACGGTTTATTTTTGAATCGACCAGTTCTTGTGCATACTTTTCAATTAGCGTTCCATTTGTGGCCGCATATAAGTAACACCCCTGGTCGATAATTAATTCTATGATTTCAAATACATTGGGATGCAGGAATGGTTCTCCCCCAAATAAACCAAAAGTTGGTTTTGTGCCTGCGCAATCTTTAATAATTTTCTTTACGTGCTTAAATGATAAGGTCGTTAATTTTTCTTTTTCATGATAAGATCCCGTATCACCCCATTGATAACACATTTTACATCGTAAATTGCATTTTTCAATAAGTTGAAAAACGATCCAATTTGGACTACTTAATTTGTCGGATATATTCATGAATTAAGAGCTATTTGGTTTTTAAATATTCATTATCAACTGTTATAATGATTTTAGTTCTTATTTAAGAAGTGGAACATTGCGAACCAATACTCCTTATCCATAAGAAACTAAACCAATCAGTTGATCTAATTTGCTTATCTGGTTAGTGAACAACCAAAGGTGTGGTTATTCAATACCTAAAATTAGTCATTAACAATTTTGAGAAAATATACAAAGTGACTATTCGAATACAAAATTTGACTTTCTTAAGATTTTTTTTTCAATCGAGTGACACTATCGAAGCTATTGAAAGTCTCTGCTTAAAATTTATGGTGGAATTGGCAGGCTTGGAATATTTGAATCCTGGACATGCTACAGTCATCAGGTGTGAAAAACTGTTCAAAAAATGAATTGTAAAATATTTTAGATGTTCATTTATTGTAATTTAAGCCAATCGTTATACTTTGTCAGCCCATCTAAAAGCGTATTTTTAGGATTATAATTTAGTAATTGTTTGGCTTTAGAAATAGCCGCACAAGTTATTCGAACATCCCCAGCCTGTCTTTCAGTAAATTTCAGGGTTATTTTTTTCCCAGATATTGATTCAGCAATCTTAATAACTTCATTTAGCCTGACAGCCTTTCCGCTCCCAACATTAATTATCTCAAAATTGGACTTTTGATAGAAAATGGCAGAGACAAAAGCGTCTGTTACGTCGTCTACATAAGTGTAATCTCTCGAGTCATTTCCATCACCATAAACACTGAATTCTTTATTGTGGTCTAATGCGTCAAATAATTTGCATATCGCCAAATCAGCTCGTTGTAAAGGGCCATACACGGTAAATAACCTTAAAGCAATAAACCTAATCCCGTAAAGGTGGCTATATACCCGGCCCAACGATTCTCCGGAAATCTTAGTTGAAGCATAGGGACTAATAGGCTTAAGTTCGTTATTTTCCATCCATGGCAATTCACTATTTTCACCATAAACGCTGCTGGAAGAGGCAAAAACAAACTGCGTTATATGTTGATTTTTAGCAAAAGCCAAGAGACGTTGTGTTCCTACAATGTTATTTTCAACATAGTGTTCAGGGATGTCCAGGCTCGAACGTACACCAGTCTCGGCAGCCAGATGTACAATAATGTCGATACCTTTAATATTTTCGAGAAGATGAGCATCTCTGATGTCCCCTTCTAAATATTGAAAATTCGGATTTTCGATATTTAGAACGTACTTCTTATTCCCGCTAACACCTTGCGGATTTTCTTTATTATAATTATCAAGGCATACGACGCTATTTTCGGGATGCCGAAGTAGTTTCAGAATTAAGTTGCTACCGATGAATCCTGCACCGCCGGTAACGAGTATTTTTTTCATATCGCTTTAAAATACATTAATGTCTTGTAATCTTATATACCTTGGTTTGATAGCTATATAGATTATTTCACCCTTTCCTGACAGGCGTTAAACGTTCACTAAACTCATGAAGTTTGTATCCTTTTACATACCCACAAGTGAAGTTGAAAACCAAAGTTTTATTATGAATGCATTACAAATATGCTCTATTTTTTTATTAGTGTACTGATAGGTCTTTAAAGATAATAATTATTAGCATCTTCTTTGTTTGGAGATGTTTCACAAAAATACCCAGGTAAAATCCCTTCACCTATTTTAACTTTTGGTCTCCTTCTACCCGTAAAATTTCCCTTAGAGGGTTTTCTTCTTCTACCCGTAATATTTATATTATACCAAACCAAATGTAAGTGATAAGGTGCGTCTATCGACATTCGCTTGCAACGAACACAAGAAATTTTATCTGTAGGAAATAGCAAGAAACTTTTGCATTTAGTTTGGTATAACATATGATAAATCAGAAAAATATAGGGCGGTGAACCACAGCTGCAAGTTTCTAAAATATAAAACTTTGCATGGTATGAATTTGTAAAGCACTACTTATTGACAGAAGATACTGCGATTCCGTGATACAAAATACATCTGTATTCTGTCTACAATCAGTTAGAAGAGGGTCAAATTAATTGGTTTATCCAGTCAACAATTTTATAATCTTTTCAACGCATCTTCATTACCCAGTTTAATATCCGATTTTTGTATTTTTGATTTACCAAATTTATAAGTGAACCCTACAAAAACACGTTTGCTATCGTTGCTAACACGTTCTGCCGAATTAAAAGTGCCATAACCACGTTCCACAAGGTAATCGTTACGCTTAAAAACCAGTTCATTTCCACCTACGCGGAGCTGTCCTTTACCTTCCCAAAGGCTAAGCAAAAAGGACACATCGATATTTTTATAACCACTATTTTTCGAAAGATCCTGCACATAGTTGGTCCAGTAATAGGCATCCACCTGTAGCTTCAGGTCTTTTGAAATTTTAAAAACCTGCGAACTTTTAAAGTCAGAATGAAAAGCAGCCAGTTTGTAGTTGTCACCTAAGACTTGCCCTTCTGCGGTATTATAGCCAATGGGTGTACCGCTATTGAGGGTTTCCCACCAATTGTTGATTTTGATTGGATAAAACAAATAAAGCGAAAAGTCCGATGCCCGGTTAAGATTCCGCCGCGTAAAATAAGTAACTTTTGTTGTAAGGTCCTGTTTGTAAGGGAATAGTCCGATAGTACCTTTTGTATGGGTGTAACTTAGCGAAAAATTAAGCTTATGTATATTCGTACTTAAAGTGTAGGTATAATCAAACTGTGGCGTAAGAGATGGGTTACCTTGCTCAATGGTATAGCGATTAAGCAGTACGGTGTAGGGTACAAGTTCGTAATAAGGCGCACGGTTTATGGTTGGCTTATAGGAAATGGAAATATTATTATCCTGGTTAAAATCATGCTTGTAAAGAAATGTCGGGAAGAAATTACTGTAATTCTGTTTAAAGTTGCCCACAAAATCAGCTCGGGTATTTTCAATCCTTAAACCAAGCTGTAACTTATCTTTCTTCCAATCTTTGCTCAATATTCCATAAACTGAAGCAATGGATTCTTTTAAGTTACTTTGGTTGGAAAATATTGGGTTGGGTTCAAACTTACCGTTGCGGTTGTCCTGATAATCTACGCTTGTATTGGAATTGGTGTACTGAAATTTAAATCCGGTTTCAAGCTTCCATTGCTTTTTCAACTCATGTGTGTAATCAGCCTGACCGATATAAACATCAATAGCAGCCTTATTCCTATTCTGGTAGTGGGTCGGAATCCTGATGATATTGCCTGCTCCATCATAGAGCACTGAAGGAAAATCCTGGAAGAGATTACGTTTCCATGGCGTAAAGGTCGCGAGTACCACAAGATCATTTTTTCCTGAATCGGACAAAAGATGATAGTTGAAGTTATAGGTATAAGAACTGGCACGTTGGTTAAAGATAGCATCAGTATACGATACCGAATCGATACGGATGTTTTTCCGGCCAAAATCATTCGTTGTTGCCCATGGTCCTTGAAAATAAAAGATGCCCCCATTTGCAAAAAGTCCGATGCTTTGATGTTTATCGAGCTGGAGTTCGGTGCTTGCCTGGAAATTATAAAGATTATCGTGCGATATCCGTGACCAGTTATTGGTTAAATAGTATAAAGGATCGGCAGGATCCTGGAACCTTTCCGAACTTATACTAAAAATATTGGTTCCTTTGGTAATACCGCCACTAGCATTGAGGGTAAGACTTTTGCGTTTGTAAGTAGCGGAGGTGTTCAAGTTAGCACTAGCATATTTTCCCATTGAGCCATCAGCACGGACATCGCCCGTGAAACCTTCAATCTGACTTTTTTTCGTGATGATATTAATCACAGCGCCAAAGGAGGCATCATATTTAGCAGAAGGTTGTGTAATTAATTCAATTTTAAGGATGTTTCCTGCCGGCAAGGTTTGCAGGATATTTTCCAATGCCGCATCCGGCACAGGTTTACCGTCAATTAAAATCATGGTCCGTTTTCCCTGTAAACTCACCGAGTTATCTGCAGAGATCCGCACAAAAGGTGCCGATTTTAATACCTGCAGCGAATTGCCAACTGCCATGGCGCTATTGTCTACGTTAAAAACCAACCTATCACTTTTAGCTTCTACCAGGGGTTTGCTGGCCGTAATTTTAACTTCCTTTAAATTTTCTCCTGAAGACTGCATCGCAATTGGAGCAATACTAACCGATGCATCACCGCCAACTTTAAACGGCTTAGTGGTATGAGGACTATAGCCTATGGGAGAAATTTTAATTTTGTAAACGCCCGGTTTAACCGACGGAAAGGTAAACTTCCCATCAGGATCCGTTAACGTGTTAACGACAAAAGAGGAGTCGGAGGCTACAAGCAAAGTAACGGTGGTATAGTCCAATGGTTTGGCATATTCATCCAGCAAACGGCCGCTTACCTGTTCTTTTGAAATAGAATCTGCGGTATCAGGGGTTATCTTCTGCTCCACAGGTGCTGCGATTTTAGAGACCGTGGGAAAAACAGAATAGTTTTTATCATCTACCTTATACCACGATAAATTAAGGGGTAAAACAACGGCATCTAAAATCTTTTTTAAAGGTTTGCCAGTAAAATTACTAGCCTGATAACCAATCTGTTTTTGCTTAAGCTGACTTTCCTCGTATAAAAAATTGACTTTAAATTGTAGGCTCAAATTAAGGAGAATCTGCGTTAAAGCCTGTTTCTCATCCTGTTTTGACTGTTGGCCAAATGTAAATTGATTAAAAAATAGTGTACACATCAAGGCAATGAAGCTAACTTTTAAGTTCTTTCTCATGATCTCTGCCTTATTTAGATGTAACAAACAGTTCATTCGTATCCGCTTTCGGGATAATACTGATGTTCAGGGTAACGCCAATGGCCTTAAACAACACATCACGATCCCTGGCACTTAAGTTACCCGATAATCTTTTCTCCAGAATCTTCGGATCGTCTACCACCACCTTATATCCGTAAATATCTTCGAAATAATCGAATATCTTAGCCACCCGAACATTGCGGAAATATAGTTTTCCATCTTTCCAAGATGCATATTCTGCTACGTTAATCGGTTTTTTGAGCAGTTTACCGTTTGTATATTCGGCGATATCACCGGGCGCCAGAATAAGTGGTTTTATTCCACCGGTTTTTAAATCCAGACTGATTTTACCTTCTAAAAGGGCAACTTCAGTGCGGCCCCTTCTGTCGTTTACGTTGAAGGAAGTTCCCAAAACTTCTACATTAACCGCTCCGGTATGCACAATGAAACGTTCGTAATTTTTTATTTTCCCTGTCTGATGCAGGTGATTTACTTTTAAAAACGCTTCGCCCGAGATCCAAACCTCACGTATATCATTCTTACTCCAGGTTTTATCGTATTTAATCCTCGAGTTGGCATTCAGGGTTACTATTGATCCATCAGGTAAAGTGATATCCTTCAATTGGCCAAAAGGTGTTTCGATATCTACCTTATAGTTAACAGAATATAAAATGCCAATGCAGAACAGGATACCAACCACAACCGCTGCTGCTGCATACCGATACCACATTTTGAAGATTCTGCCTGTTTTTTCTACTAAAACAGTACTGGCAGCAATGTTTTGCCAAAGTTGTTTTTGCTCAGCTATATCGAAAGCATCGGTCTCGAAGTGCATCGACAATACGATTTCCCTTGCATGCGCAAATGTCGGGCGCAGGATAGGATAAGTATCCAAAACATCCTGCCAAAATATTTCAGCTGTTCTATCAGGCTGAAGTACCCATAGGATAAAGCTTTCATCATTGATCAGGTCTGCTAAAGTATAAGCTTTGTAATCACTTAGCTGTTTCTTCATTGTTCTTTATTTTGACCTTATTAGCAACAGCAGCCGTTTTTTACCCCACAGAAATCATTAAAAAAATAAAATTTGTTATATCTATATGATTATCAGTTAATTAATTTTAAATGAAGTAGGAGGTAAAGCAACAATAAATCATCTTTAGAAAGGTTATTACGTAGATAATCTAAGGAACGGGCCATGATTTTATACCCCGCCTTTACCGAAATCCCCATTATTTGGGAGATTTCTTCGTAACTCAATTGCTCATGAAATTTAAGAAAAATAGCTTCTCTTTGCCTCGCTGTAAGTTTAGCCATTGCATTTTGAAGCTGCTCATTCACCTGTAACTGCCGTTCATTATCGATGATGGTTTCCTCTATATTTAAAACCGCATGAAACTGATAGTTTTCCGTTTCCTCGTAAGTTTCATTTTTGCTTAGCTGAAAGATTTTTTTGAAAATGGCATGCCTAAAGGATTTATAGAGATAATTTTTTATATGCCCGGGATTTCCAACCGAATGTCTCCTCGTCCAAAGTCCGACGAAAAGGTCCTGTATACATTCTTTGATGAGGTCTTTATCTTTGGTAAACTTCGAGCCATAATTATACAAACCTGCCGAATGGGTTTTGTAGAGGTATTCGAAAGCAGCTGCGTTACCATTCTTGAAATTTTTCCATTGTATGAATTCATTATCTGGATTATGGCTTTTTTTAATCTGCAAAATATCGGTCTGAATAGGTTTAAGATCTAAGAATCAACAATTTTCCCATGCACCACAAATTGCTGACAGCCAAACATAAGTAAATTCTTTTAAACGTATATTCTAGTGAAATAATCTTTGTTAGATTTACAAACCTTTTTTATCAATCTGTTCCTTAACCAATAAACCTCGCTCAATCAACCCTATTTTGCGGAAAATATATTTTTAATATGCTATTGATAAATGACTTGCAGATAATTAAAAATTAACAAAACGGGCTCAAATTAATTTGGTTTGTACATTATGAGAGAAAATCAAATAAATCCCAGACTATAAGATTATCAATTATTGATTACTATTAAGACAGCAAACTCTGGAACAAATCTCATCATCACTCAAATCGATAGTACTTGCCAAGATTATGTCTCCTTAGTCGCTCACGCTATAATCCTCACAAATACATATCTAGCGAAGCATTTTACAATTATTTCCTAGGATCAAATTTTTATTTCGTTACTTGCGTGTTAAGGCTTACCGTATCCTTTACAATCGAATTTTAATCCAATCATACATTTTAAATGCTTGATACAGCTATGCGTATTAAACAGTCTCACAAAACGAATAAATAAAGATAATTCATCCTGCTATTCAGTCAGAAGGTTTGAGGTTGTTTAATTCTTTTTGCTCCAAAATTTATTGGTTTTTTAGTTTTCTAATTTTTTCAGTGTATTTATCTATTGAAGATTTAGACTGCGCCTTCTCCAAACATATAATTGCACTTTTTATATCCCCTTTCTTAGTTAGCACTTCTGCCATTAGGCTGTAAACGCCTTCATCATCAGGATACAGATTAAGAAGCTGTCTGGTCAATTCTTCAGCCTCGATAACTTTTCCATTTGTTAAATAATAGTCCGCAAACTGGTAGTATGAATTATACGGTAGTGCGATATCAGTACCAAAAGATTTGATTATAGCTTTTGTTTTTGACTTTAAAACTTTCAATGGATCATTTTTATGATACAGTAATACATCCATCGCTAAACTATCCGAAAAATGCCAGTCGTTAAATATGAATGTCAAACCTGATGGAAGACTTGTTAGCGGAGTAGTCATATGATTTAATCCCTTAAAGAAGTCGAAACGCCAGTTTTTCGAATTTGGTTTGTTCGCCTTGAGTAAACTATCTACTTTTAATGCACCTAACTTAAAGCCACTTTCCTGAAACCCATCGTCTCCTGTCGAAAAATAATACTTTTGTCGAGAAAACATACTATCTGGTGTATTGGCTATATAATCGTTTAGTTTGCTGATTATTTTTGAATTAACCAGGTTATCTTTATTCGGATAATTTAATGCACCACTAATGCTAATTACAGATTTGAAGGTTTCTGGATAGGTTAACATCGCATTGGTTACAAATTGCCCACCTAAAGAATGGCCTATGAGCGTGTAGAATCCGTTTAATAGGTATTTTTCGCTCAAATAATTAATCAGATCATTTTTTATAAAATCCAAAAATCGCAAAGACGATGTTTCATTTTTCTCAAAATTCAGTTCTTTACTTCTGTCATCCTGAACTATACCAATGAAAATTGCTTCAGGAATATCATTAGTCCATGTCAGCCTATCGATTGTGGAGGAAGTATAGTTATAAAGGCTTTGATCCTGCGCATCAAATAAAATTATTAGGGGATAATGTTTATTCACTCTCCCATAATCCTTTGGCAATTGAATATAGATTGTGTGATCTAAATTTTCAGATTTTGAATAGATAGTAAACTTATTTTTATCACCCAGCTTAATCTGTTGGGCCGATAACGTTCCATAGATGAATACTAATAATAAGGCAGTAAAAAATTTTCTCATTTTAATTTTGATAAAGATTATGAAGATAAAATTAGCTCCAAAAAAATGTATCTTTTGAAAAATGTGACGGAGAGGCTGAAAAATGTGGTGAAAGATGGATTTGTGTAAATCAGACTAATCTGTAGTTGACTATCCAATTAAGTCTAATTTTTCATTGGACAAAAAAATTTTCTTATAAGATCATCCCAAATAAGGAAAGTATTCATCCCCTAATGTATATCTTGCTTTCATCTGTAAGTTTACTTGCACCAATTACGGCAAAGAGATAAAATGTTTCACAAAACTAAGGGATTATCAAAGCTATTAACCTATGAGCTATATACGTTGTTTTTGTTAGGGGGGGGGTATGCCACTATTTTTTTATTCTTTTTAAATTTTCTGATGTAAAATACAATGAATCCAATTTGTAAAACCGTTCCAAAAACTGAGGGCAAAAATTGGCTGTATGGTTGGTAATTGTATAAAACAGTTCCTGAAAAAGCAGATAATAAAGCCGTAAAAGCTCCAATCATTTTAAAAATGTGTTCGTAGATCCACATATTTCGATAAGCCTTTTCTGGAATTAAATACCTTACGAAATCATAGGTGATTATAAACAACAAAGCTCCAACTGTACTATAAATTATGATTGGCGACCAATACATTCCCATTGATTTGAAGTAGTATAAAAAATAGGAAACCGATGTTAGTGAGATGATAGCAACCAAGATATCAATAAATTTCGGTTTATTAGTTTTGGTTTTTAAAATTCTATATCCTGAAAAACCATAATAAGCACTCAAAACTGTGATTATTAACAGGAAGGTATTGCGTTTGAAGATAAATACTCCGATTAATCCTGTCAGAACTACAATTACCAAAAGGATTAGAAAATAATTTCCACTTTTCTTATGCCACTTCCCACCTTTTATCGAAGTCAAGGCTAATATTCCGAGTAATAGAGCGATTGAACCAGCAATTACATGAATTAAGATATTTGAGTTATGTAGAAAGGAATAATTGGTCATCTTTTAATTCACTTGCTCTTAATATTCTCATTTTTTTTAAATGCATACAACATTTATAAAGGTATGATTAAATAAGTTTGATTATAAATCTAAAAATAAATCTTTTAAAATTAACAGGAGAAGCTTTTCCCCTCTTAAACAAAAGATTGAAGATAGATTAAAGGGTGCATCTTATTATAAACTGTAATTCTCAAAAAACAAAAATTTTTTTAAATTTAAGATCGCTTTTGCGAGGGCATGGTATAGTATCGCCAATTTTGCAATATGTTGACAGACTGTATCTTTTATTCGTACCTTATCTTGCCAGATAGGGGCAATCTTTATCGGTTTATCCAAGTAATATTTTTTTATTTATTTAGCACATTTATTAATGATTCACGATAGGAAGGAGAAAGAGGTATCTTTATTCCTGCAATAAATAATTGGTGCCTTTCTATTTTATCGATTTTCGAAATCGCGACTACATAAGATTTATGAACCCGCACAAATTCTTCAGCGGGCAATTTGGAAAAAAACTCACTAAGTGTACTGCGGGTCATGGTATGCTTTTGGCTTTCATAAAGACTAACATAATTGTCCTGACCTTCCACATACAATAACTCATCAATGCTGATTCGAACCCATTGATAGCCATCTTTTACAAACAATTCATTATTACGTATTGGTGTTTCGTTCAAGGGCTTAGTCAATCTGTTGTTTGCGAGGTTACAAGCTTGAAGAAAACGGTTAAAATTAATCGGCTTTAGTAAATAATCTGTGGCAGCAAGCTCAAACCCGCTTATTGCATGTTCGGAATAGGCAGTAGTAAAAACAATTTGTACACGATGATCAACTAATTTCGCAAATTCCAACCCTGATAAGTCTGGCATCTCAATATCCAGAAAAACAAGCTGTATTTGCTCATCAACTACATACTTTAAGGCCTCACTCGCACTAAGAAACGTGCCCTTAAATTCAACAAATGGGATTTTTTTAGCATGATTACTTATAATTTCTAGAGCGACCGGCTCGTCATCAACTGCAATTGTCTTCATTTTTGCTAAGAATTTTCCGGACTAATAAATTTGTTATCAATCGCCTCAAGTAGTAAATAAAATCTAATTTAATTTGATATTTAGGTTTACTTCATATATATCATTGTTTTGTGCACACACTAATGAATATTTACCTTCATAAAGCAAATCTAAGCGCCTTTTAGCATTAGCAATACCTGTATTATTTCCTTTAATTTCCAAATTTTCTTTTCTGATTGTGTTTTTAACTGACATCTTCAATTCATCACCAATAATTTTAATAAGGATTTTAATGGAATAAGAATTATCTACGCTGATTCCATATTTAAATGCATTCTCTATAAAAGGCAGAATTAATAGAGGTGGTATTTTATAATAATTTTCTGTATTGCCGGTTTCTATATCCATCTCAATAGCATTCATTTCGGGCAGTCTTACCTGCTGAAGATAAGTATAGTTTTTTATGAACTTGAGCTCATTTTTTAATTCAACAAAATTTTCTTTCGCAGATGATATTGTATAGCGCATCATTTCCGAAAGTATCTCAACCGACTTGGAGGTTTTCTCAGCTTTTTCAGAAATTGCTGTACCATAAAGATAATTAAGCGTGTTAAATAAAAAATGGGGATTAATTTGCGCTTTCAGGGCGCTGAGTTCACTTTCTGATTTGCCAAGTTGTATATCTTTTTTTAGAAGGCGTTTATATATATAAAGCCGTGCTGTCGAGTATATAATAAAATAGCATGCTACATAAAAAACAGATACTAAACCATTTATTGAATAATTGTAGAAGTCCCAACTTGGGGAAATTACTAACGCTAAAATAAAGGCAAATAGGAAGGACGCAACTATTGATAAAAGAAGTGAATATTTTCTAAAAACAAACCAATAGGTAAATTCAACAGCAGGAGCATAAACAAATACACAAATAATTATATGATAAATGTTTGGTACAGAGAAATTGAATCTAATAAAATTATTCCAGCCAGACATTAAAATGCCATTTACAACAGTAGTTTCTCCGTGATAGCTCATTAAATATGGCATCATGTGGTTTATATTCAAAATAAGCCACATCATAAACATGTGAATAAGTAATGGTGCAAATAGTTCTTTTCTCATTTTTTTTAAATTTATCAAATGAAACAATTAGCAACAATATGATAAATTAAAAGTGGTAAACATGCAGAACAGTGTGGCGAAATTTCCAATTTTAACTGTCTAGCAGTTTATTTAATACAAAAACAAAAAAATTCCAGAATTGCAGCATAGAAACTTTCAGGATTTTAAATCTGCTAAAGATATGCGCTTATGATGACTTGTTTGATCTACTGTAGGAAATTGGTTTATTTTTTATATATGCCCCGATCAGCATAAAAAGAGAAATATGTGTCTTAAAACGAAGGGAAATGGTTAAAGAGATACTCATACTACGATTCTCCAAATAACACTAAAAATGCTCCCAAAATAAACAAAATTGGCATATTTTGTTTTAAATTCTTTTTGATCAGTACTGCATTAATGATCCAGCCTATGAAAGCAATAAATATAAGGGAACAGCAAATAATAGCATAATTAAATTCAGTTTAATTGAAAATCCTCGATACTAAAGAATTTTAAATCTCTAAGTTACCAAGTGGAGCTTGTCTCAAAAAACGAATATTCCACTTGATGATCTTTATCAAAAACTCAGACAACCTTAGTTTAATACTAGATAGTTGCGAACACAAAATTAATTTTAACTTATTTTACTTTATTCTCTAATTGCGCTCTTGACCAATGAATCATTTCAGGATAGAGTTGAGATAGAAGCTTCGTTGGATTGTCTTTTTTGAATTTTAGCAAGGCATTGGTAAATTTATCAAACATAATAAATCCTCTTCTTTCACGATTCATTTTGACTCTTTCCTGGATAACAAATTCACTTGTCTTTTGATCAAAACTATCCTGAGCCCATACGCAAAATGCAGCATGGGTCATGTATTCATTAAAGACTGACATCGGATTCTTATAGAAGCTGTTTTTTTCATCAGTCCATATTTCGGAATTATAGATTTCGGATATTTCCTTGCTATATTTAGAGCTGACCGGATTTACATAGTTATGGTCGATTTCGGTGAATACTATACCGGACATCAGACCTTTTTTCTCTGTTTCGGATAATTCCTTTCTAATATCATATCGATTTGCATCACAGATAAACATGACGGTTTCACTGAACCATTTATTGGTTTTCTCGTTCATGCCATAATATTTTTGCGTGCTGTGTGAGCCGCCAATCAACGGTGAAAAGGTAATTTTATATGCATTATGCCTTGCCGGAAATTCTTTTTCAAGCCAGTTCCACATACTTCTAACTGGTAAAAGCTCTTCAACCCGCTTTAAATCATCATCATAAAACTTCTTATTTGAAACATAAAATTTTCTGAAATTAGATTGATCAGCAAAATCCTTTACCAAGGGTAGTAAATCCGTGAACAGATTGGTAAAGCCATCCCAATCAGATCCAAAAACATAGTTATGAACACCTCCGTTTACAATCGTATTGCCCTCAAATTTATAAATGAAGCTGTTTTCTCTGAACTCGTAGTACTTATTTGCAATTTCATTCTTCTGAAATTGAAGTTTTTTAAACACAGGATGGTCTAAATAAGGACTGAAGTATCTTTCTACTCTTTTATAATAATCGGTATTCTTCTGTAAATCGGTTGCGGTTTTTCCGCTCGGTGATAAAGTCCAAATGATATTAGCCAATTCATATACTTCAGGAATTTCATAGGAAATTTTCCCCTCATTCTCATCAATGTAATGCTGAGAGAAGCTGGCGGAAACTGCATTATACCTGAAAATGACTACGGTCTTTTTTCTTGGCGTCTGTACATTTACATATGTTCTCCTTCCGTAGGGAAAATTATCGCCATTGATCCGTAATGTATCCTTTCCTATAAAAGCAGTCATTATTATTCCTTTGGATACGTCCGTTCCGGGACTTGTGGTATCCACTTTCCCTATAGCTAGTTTAAAAGTGTCTGGATAAGCTGAATATTTGTATTTTATGGTATCGGAATCCGAGTGATAAATTTTGCTCAACTTTTCTTCGACTTTCTGTGCGAATGAGAAATAGCTTAAGCAAACAAACAGAGCGGATATAATGGTCTTCATGAGCGTCAATCTTAGTTTATTCAAACGTTAAGTTAAAGAATTAAATTTGAATGATAAAAATTAAAATATTATCAAAAACGGTGGCTTTGTGATAGGCCAAAAAATATTTAGCATAAATTTCGTCTCAGAAAACGAAGGTATTAAAATATCTTATTTATAATTCATTCGACATTAGGTAACTCAATGAACGAATTGAGAGACTAATGATTTGATTACCTTAAAAAGTGTTCCAACAACATCCCTAACCAATAGAATGAAAGATTTTTAGAATACCAAAATTTTAGTTTTTCTTAAGATTTTCAACGTCTTCTTGCAACTTATTTTCTCCAAAATCCTTTCTAACACCTCTAAAAAACCAGAAAGGTGCTCTAAGTATTAAACATTCTGTGTAGCGAAAGTAACGCGCTAGTGATACATACTTGAAGCAGCTTAATTTTACATAGACCGTCAAATTAAATGCTTATTTCCCTTCTCTGATGTACTTCAATGCTCTTTGTAGATGTGCATCTTCAACTCCACTCAAATCTTTGGCAGATACTTTAAAATAAATATCTGGTTTGATACCAACACGCTGAGTTTCTCGTCCATCGGGATAGAAGATACCATTACCAGTAAAACTGAAACGATAACCTCCAGGCAGGTTCAATCTTTTTACATCACCATCAGCACCCGCTGTTTGACTACCGATAATGGTGGCATTGGTATTGAACTGACGTAACATCATAGAAAACCACTCACCCATACTTTGGGCATTTTCATCGGTCAAAATTACGATTTTGCCTGTATACAATTCTCCCATGGGTTTTGTGCCGTCCTTAGACACATACATATAGTTTTCAATATCTTCCCTATGTATAAATGCGCCAGGGTCTTTTAGGTCTGCAGCATAATAACGGGCAAAAGCAAATGGTGCTTTACCTAATACCAATGGCAAATAGTAACCAAATAGACCCGGTGCCTGAGGATATTTTCTCATGTCAAAAACGAGGGCCTTTTTACTTTTCAGTTCAGTTGATAATTTTGCAAGGTCTTTGTCTTTTGGCAGATCCTTATCAAAGATATTACCAGCCCTGAACAAAGTAATATCGTCACCAATATATTCTATACCTTTGATTTTTTTCTCTTTAGCCCTTTTTTGCAGAATATCATCTTCAATAATTTTGACACTTTTTCTGTTATGACGATCTAGCATCACCAGCTTTAGATTTAGATAGGCTCTATCTCTTCTCACCTTTACATTTACAGTTTCACCCTTTAAATTGCTAAATGCAAAAGTATCGCCCCTGTCATTATTAGCTGTACTCAATTGCCTGTATTTAACGGCATTATTGGAGGCAGGGAGCAATGTTCCTCTTTCTTTAAGCCAATCCTCCATTTTTATTCCATTTATGGCGACAATCTCATCACCTGCTTTCAACGAGCTACTTTTTGCCAAAGAATCGTTTAAGAATTTTTTAACGATAATACCTTTGGCCTCTGCTTTATAATCAAAGGGTGGGTAATATCTAACTTTGAAAATATCACTGGTCATTTTCAAATTACCGTTTTCCATAAACTCTCCTCCATGGGTATCATTAATTGCAACCTCTAACATCAAAACACTCTTCTCATAGCTGGTCCTGTCCTTGATCTCCCTGAAGATAGGTATCATTGCCGTCAGAACCTTTTTCCAGTCCTTGTCCATCATATATATTTATAGGGGAAGAGATATTCAATGGCATTCCAAACCTTTGCCAGGGTCAGCAAATTCATTCTCTCTTCGTTAAAAGTATAATCGGTATAAGCAGCCTCATTTGGCAGATCACTTTCATACCAAACTGCAGGAATATATTGATGGTTGCCGCTCAGATTAACCTGGTTGGACAATGCAGTTAATTGTT
Source organism: Pedobacter jejuensis (assembly GCF_003725795.1). GTDB lineage: Bacteria > Bacteroidota > Bacteroidia > Sphingobacteriales > Sphingobacteriaceae > Pedobacter > Pedobacter jejuensis. The sequence continues at coordinate 47,603 of NZ_RBEE01000012.1, forward strand.
TTCTTACAGCGATCGTATACTTCTTGTCTTTAATCCAATTGTAGTCAACATTTTTAAGCAAATGCTGGTAGCTGCTTAATGTATCATGGTCGTAGCTGTGGGCTTTTGCCGTGAACGCAGGATCAACTGGTCCTATCATCGTTGATACCAATTGGTTTAATTGCTTTTGATCAGCATTTTTAACCGACTCAATCAGTGATAGAAACACTTTATCTGCATCAAATTTACCAACAATGCTTTTTTGAGATTTGTACTTAACAAGCCCCCATATCTGGATGAATTGCTTTATATTCTGATTTTGAGTCATTATGTTTTTCCCTTGTGCCTGTACATTAACTATTTGGAACAATAAGGCAACTAATAGGAAGTAATATTTAATAGTTTTCATGTAATCTATTTTTTGGTTTGATTCCTCAAATGTTCATATCTGAGATTACAAGAAGAAAAGCGATTGACCAATGCCACATTTTTATTGACAAGCAAGGAATTATGAGCAAATCAATCTTGTGTATTTGTTGACCCATCTTGTCAATAAAATTGACCGTTTAGTGTATTTATTTTCCTGCCAATATTAATTTAACATACTTTTAAACCATGAACAAACGACTATTTTTCTACCTACATATCGGTTATTGGTTATTGGTACTGATGCAGGTGTTGTTGGTGGCCCTGGGTACCGGGGTTCTGGGTACACATTTCGATTGGCGGTTATTTCTCTCCATTGTACTTCCGGTTAAGGCTTTACAGATTGCATGTTCTGCTATGTTCTTTTATATAAACTACCTTTTTCTGATTCCATATGTACTAAAAAAAGGAACAATCCTTAAATATATACTTTCACTGGTAGGCGGTATCATTGTATTCAGCCCGCTATACTACTTAATGGAACAGATTGTGTATCCTTTAATCGGCTGGAAAAGCTATGACATGGATCTCGACTTGTTTTTCGCTTTCATCGTTGCCTTAGGTGCTAATTTTCTGAATATCTTTTTAGGTCTGCTGTTGAGTTACCTAATGGATTGGCGAACCATCCGTGCCGAAAAGGAAGTAGTAGAGAAGGAGCATCTAAAAACCGAACTGGCCTTTTTAAAATCACAGGTAAATCCACACTATCTGTTCAACACCATTAATGATATCTATTCGCTTACCCAACAACAATCTGAAGAAGCACCGGAAGCCCTACTTAAGCTTTCTGAGGTGTTGCGTTATATGTTGAGAGAAAGTGATGATCCTTATGTGCCATTGGCAAATGAAATAGATTACCTGAACAATGTGATCGACCTACAAAAAATTGGACAAAAAGGCAATTCACATATCGATTTCAAATTGGTGGGCAAAATAGAACATCAAAAGATTGCGCCAGTGATTCTAATCAATTTTATAGAGAATGCATTTAAACATGGAATTTTTAAAAATAGTGAAGAACCCATTCAAATTTTAGTTACTATTGATAAGCAGGCTTTTCATTTGCATCTTCGCAATAAGATAAATGTTGCCAAAAAAGACAGAACTGGCGGAATTGGTTTGGTCAATGTCCAAAGGCGCCTGGCATTGATCTATCCAAACCGCCATAAGCTTTTAATTAATCCACAAACTGATACTTTTGTTGTTGATTTAAAAATTGACCTTTATGATTAGATGCATTATTGTAGATGACAAACCCTTAGCCATTGATGTTTTAGAACATTATATTTCTAAAGTTCCATTTCTGAGTTTAACCTTTACTACTATCAACCCTTTAGATGCATTAAATAAGGTAATTGAAGGTGAAGTAGACCTGGTTTTTCTCGACATACAGATGCCCGAGCTCAGCGGACTACAGTTCATGAAGATCATAAAAGGGAAATGTTTGGTGATCTTAACTACCGCTTATGCCGAGTATGCCATGGAAGGTTTTGATAATGATGCTGTTGATTATTTATTAAAGCCCGTCTCATTTGAACGTTTTTATAAAGCTGTAGAAAAAGCCCAGCTTATCTTGAAAGGGTTGGAGAAGATAGCCAAACCAAGCACCTCATTCCTTGTAAAGGAAAAAGAAGCTAGCCAAATCTTTGTAAAAACCGAATACAAACTGGTTAGGGTTAATGTAGCTGATATTCTATATATTGAGGGTTTACAGAACTATGTAATGATTTATACTGCAAAAGAAAAGATCACCAGTCTGCAAACCATGAAAAAAACCGAAGAGCAGTTACCTGTCAGTCAGTTTATCCGGATTCATAAGTCATTTATTGTAGCCATTAATAAGATCACTAGTATCGAAAGAAACCGCATATGCATTGGCGAGAAAACAATTGCATTAGGCGAGGTTTATCGTGAAGCATTTTACAAAGCGATAGCGAATAATTAGCATTTGATAAATATTATTATTTACTCAGGCGGAATTAAAGAAATTCAATAAGACAAATCATGTTATAAATTGTATAGGGGTATTTCTAGTACTCCGAAATTCTATTGTCTTTATAGATTTCCCACCTATTCTTGCAACTTTTCTTTTCTCTAAAGTCCTTTCTACCCTTAAGAAACAAAATAGATATTTTAAGGACTCAACATTCCCCGTAGTGTGGAGATTTCGGAAACGTTGATCATTTAAGTATAAAATCTTAACTCAATGCATTTTGGACAAAATTGAACTACAATATTGGTTGCTAAGATATTCGAAGTCGGCAGCCCAATTTTAAAACTGGTCAACCCGCTACTACATGGACTTGGCGTGACGTCGTAATCTCCATGTAATATTCATTATTTTCATCCTGCGAGGTTTGCAAAGGACTTATTAGATTTATTGGATAAATTTATATAGTTCTCATTAAAAGTAGATTTAAGGTGTCAAAAGATTTTCCAATATATTTTGTGCCGAAAAATGAACATTTATTACAACAACTTCACTTGAAATCAACTGGATTAAACTTATCTTTAATATACTTTAAAGTCTGAGTTATCCAGTCATCTCCGAAAGGATCAAGGAGGATGTCTGGTTTTATCCCTATACCCTCGTAGGCTAAATCCTTTGACCGGCCTCTCATGTCGGTCGGGTAAAATATAAAACGTTTACTTGGCAAAATCATGGTTTTACCATAATTGCTACCATAGGTTATCGTTCCCCGGGTTGTCTCACCTAAAGTTGTTAAGCCGCTTTTATCCTTGATATCAAGGATAAATTGCTCAGCATTACTCATTGTGTTGTTGTTCTGCAAAAGGTAAATTCTGCCATGATATTTTTTCAAAAAAGTTAAAAACTGTTTTGAAGTTCGATATCCCCCTCCCAAGTTATTTCTTAAATCAACAATGAGACATTCAGGGATGATCTTCGCCCTTATAGTGTCAAAAGATGATTTGGCCATAGTGTGATTATCATTGCTCGAACTGAAACTACTCAGTCTAAGATATCCAACCTTATTTGTAAGTTCTCTATACTCGAACTTTTCCTTGCCAAACTTCATTGGAGCATACTTACCAGGCTGGAATTTCTGGAAGTTCATGTTACCAAGTTTGCCATTAACTAATCTAACATTTCTATAAAGAACGTAAGGAACAGGTGGCCCCACGAAACTTATAGCATCGAAACTTTTGTTTCTGGCATTATTTAAAATTACTTCAACTATCCCTGTCCGGAAATTCTGGAGATAATAGACATTTTCTCTTTCTCCAAACATTACATATTTAGCACCGTCAGCTCTGACGTATATCCCTTCGATACTATCCCTTGGATATAAGGTATATCTCGATTTAATCTAAATAGTATCTATTTCCAATTTCAAATATTTAAGCCTAAATGTAGAATCAGGCTTTCGCCATAAACCCAGGTGGTTATCTTTGATAGGATAAATTAGTTTTAGCAATTTCTGATAAATTTCAAATTCATCTGAGGATTTCAAATCTTCACGTAAGCCTTCGTAAAGTTTCTGATAAGATTTGTTGTCTTTTAGCTGATCTTTATAAGCGTGAAGTTCCTTAATCTTATTATATAGAAAATCAAGGTCTTCTATGTTCTGGGCTTCTTGTGCCACGAGGGTTGAAGAAAAAACTAAAGACAATAGAATAATCAGTAAATATTTGTTTATCATAGAATTACGGCATTTATTGCTGCATGAAAATAGTCATGGTAGTAAGTTATCATATATTAGGCTAAAGCTAAATATGTTGGTTCTAGGCCAAAACTCTATTATCCCAACCCCTGATAATTTTATCCTAACACGAATCTCGGATGGTGTAAAAAAAACTGTTTCAGTATACAAATGTTTTTTTTCCAAACTTATGTAATCTGCAAAAACCAATTTAATTGACCCCTCTTCGCCAAAACACTAAAACAAAGACAAGCAATAATTTAAAATAAATATATTTCTGGTGGAATGAGGTCAATCTATTCTGATTTATTCACAAGAGTGTAGGTTTGGCTAATAAGCATGCCCAGTTAATGGATAAAGGCATACGATAGTCCATTTCTACAGCAAATACTCTAGCGTTTATTAGCAGATGTTCCCATTATAAACCAAAGTCGCCAGAAGTCTAGATATTATTCATGGGATTAAAACAATTCCTTTTTGTTGTACTTATAACTTATTCATTAGAATTTTCGATCTTTATCCACCATGTACTTCTTTTTATTTCAAAAGAAATTTGCTTTTTCTTTTTGTAAATAATTGTCCCACCTATTGCCAGGAATATTGTTAAGAATCTGAACATATTTGCGTAAGTGACTCCCAAAGCATTTTTATCTACGTCAAAAATCAGCCAATACAAATTCATCAGACTATGTAGAGAAATGGCTGTCCAAAGGTTAAATTTCCACTCTGAATAAATCCATGCAAATATGATTGAGCCAACAAATGTGAGTAAAAATATTCCAATAACTTCATCGCTATCAGTACTTTGATATAAATGTGCCATACCAAATAACAAGGAACCAAAAAAAACGGATGGTAAAAATCCCAGTCTGGCATACCTGTAAAGCATCCCAAAAAGAATAGTTAAAGCTAATTCGCTCATCTAGATACATTCTGCTTTTTACAGATTTTAAGAGGATATCTACTGGAATTTTAATTTCTCCACCAGGTCATTAAAGTACTGTTCTCCCCAAATTTCAAGCACCGCATCATCTTTTATAAAGGGTATAACATCTTCCTTTACATTGTCAAAGGAAACAGCCTTAATTTTCTCGCGGAGTGAGTCAATGACATCATTTCGACTTAATTCTTCTTTGCTCCAATCCCCGGTATCTTTTGCTCTTAACTCAAAATGGTGCAGGTCAAGTGGTATCCCTTTTTTTATATACCATTCCAGGTCATACCAATCCCTTCCTTTGACCCGGTTTTTCCACTTTCTGAATAGCAATGCATGCATTTTTCCAGCAAAGAGACTAGGTTTGTCAAAACATTTTACATAAAAGGAAAAAGGACGTGTGAGCAGTTTCATTTCTGTTTTAAATCCCAGTGGTGGCCGGCGGTCCACTTCTATCTTAATTTTCATGGATCTGTTTGTCGATTTTATGCCGGCCTGCTTTACAATATCTTCCAGTACCAATTCTTTCCATTCGGTTTCGGATTTAAGGAAAGCTGAATAAATATTTGTTTTTTCTTTCTTCTCCTTCTCACGGATGCTAACTTTCATACCTATGGATTCAAATTCGGCCACAATAGCATCGAAGTAAGGGTCAAGAGAAAAATCAGGATCGGCTTTTACTAATGAAAAGTCCAGGTCTTCAGAGAATCGATCTAACCCATAAAATATACGCAAGGCAGTTCCACCATAAAAGGCTGCCTTTTCAAAGAAATTGGTTCTTGAAAGGCCGGCCAGTGCAACTTCCTGCATAATTTCTCTCAAAGCTGAGCGTACATCTTCTGTATTTTTTGGGTCATATTCCCCAATCCATTCTTTAATCATAATTTCTCAAGTGTTTTGACGAGCATTTTCAAACTGTCCTTTTTCGGTGCGTCCTCAATCCAGGAGCGCATCTCTTTAAGATTAAGCTTGTGAAGCCATTCCGGATCTATCCGCAGATCGTCCAGTAAAAAATTACGTGTTTGAACCGGACTTCTTAAGACAAGTCCGGCCGTGGCAATTATTTTATCACACAATGCTTTTTCAGGCATTGCCACAAGGGCAACCTGTCCTGGAGACAATTCTATACTTCTTATTCCAAAGCTGTAATAGGGTGATGGCATAAACCGGTAGCTAAACCTATCTTTTGGAGTTTTGAATTTTTTGGAAAGTTTTATTGTAATCGACTTAACTTCATAAACCCGTTCAGGAATTAAGCCCCAGTAAGACATGGCTGATTCTAGCGATACATAGCTCGGCCCCCATAAATGATTTGCGATCAGGAAAGTTTCGGGGCCGGTCAAATCTGTGTTTATACCGGGAATATAAATCCCTTTCTTTAATGAGATCAGCTCACCGCTTTTTATCAATTCACTTATCTTGTCATTTGGTCTTTTATAATCTTTGAGCATATAAAGAATGACCTGTCTTGTGATGGGGGCATTGTTGTACTGCTTGATTAGATGTTTAAAATCCATTCTGTCAAATTATTGTACTAAAATCGGAATATTTCCGATTAAAAGCAAATTTTATAGCATTATTTTAATGTACCTATATGAATCGATAATCGGATTATTTCCGATTTTTGTAACATATTCTCACATTATATCAATGTGTATCGCATTAAAAGTATTAGTATAATAAGGATTACATTGATCCGAGGCCATTTCTCCGCATACTGAAAAAACATATAACCTGAAATCACAATATGAACTTGGATTCCGGTTTTGTGGATAAGCTGCAGGCGATTGACCCCGTTTCGCCGAAAACTAAATTTATATTAATTATTTAATTACCATACCGTTATGAATTTGGCAATATGGGGTCACTTAGATAGGTTTTTGCATTCATTAACTATTAAAGAACAAGACTAATGTTTCACCTCTAAAATCCCAAAGATCTTTTAATTAATCGACTGTGATTGTTTTACTCCCAGACTTTTTTCTAGGTATTACGTTAAGTAGGTAGTCTTCAATATCATTATTGATAGTAAAATTGTTAATGAAATCTGAAAATACTAAGGATAAACATAACCTACTTAGGGTTAAGCCACTATTAATAGTTGACAACGTAGATAAGAATTTTGGTTCGAATTTCGATAACAGTTCTAATATAATTCACGAAAACATTTCCAATGAAGAAAAGATATTACTAACTTTAATAGCAAACATCATTGTAGAAATTGCTTTAAAGGAAACACTATGAATGCTATTGGTTACATGAGATTGAGTAGTAAGGACCAATCAAAATCCTTAGAATATCAGGAATCCTCAATAAAAGAATATTGTAAGAGGAATAATTTAAGCCTTATTGGTCTGTTTAAAGATAATGGTGAATCAAGCTTCACATTTGATAGGCCGGACTACAAAGCATTGGAACTCTATTTAAAAAACTATAAGGGACAATGTAATTATCTCATTGTTCTTGATCACGATAGATTTAGTAGGAATCTTCCTGAAGCACTGATGAAGATTGGGGAGTTGGAGTCCAAATATGGAGTAAAAGTCCTTTCTACCAATGAAAGAATTGATTTGGATACTTCAGATCCAGATGTATTTATAAAGAGGGCTTTTGAATATATGATGGCCAACAAAGAGCTTTTTAACATCAGAAAACGAACCAAGCAAGGAATACGGAATGCAAAGGAAAGTGGAAGATATTTAGGAAGAGCGCCATATGGATATCGGAATATCGTCGATGGCACGAAAAAAAACTTAATAGAAATCCATAAAGGAGAGGCCTTAATTGTTGAGCGCATCTTTCGTGAATTAATTATGGGTATCCCTCAATATATCATTTATAAAAATGTAAAAGCTTTAGGCTTTACCAGAACAAGTAAATCTGCAATTCAGGAAATACTTACGAATTGTGTATATGCAGGTTTAATAAGAGTACCTCCTCTCCAGGAACTCCCAGAAAAATTTGTTAAATCCATTCATTCGCCTATTATCTCAGATGCAGAATATTGGCTGGTGCAGAATATTCTGAACAAAACGAAAAAAAAAACACGTATTCAGCCTGCAGAGGATTTCCCTTTGAGGGGAATTTTGAAGTGTTGGTGTGGAAAAGGAATGACTGCAGGATATACTAAGGGACGTAAAAATTACTATCTATATTACCGCTGCACGGAACACACAAATTATAACATTCCCGGTAATACGCTACATGATGCACTTGAAGCTGTTCTTAGGGGCTTGAGTTTTACCTGCCATCAAGTGAAATTCATTAAGGAAACCGCTAAGGCTCTATTGATAGAGCCACTTAAATTGAAAAAAGAACAACACCAAATTAAAATTAAAGAACTCAATGAGCTAAATGAAAAAATTTTTAAGCTTGAAGAGCGGCTTATGAATAATGAGATAGAAAGCTCTACGTATCTAACTTGGTTCCAAAAATTTAAAGAAGAGAAGGCGATGTTGGAGTATTCCTTGAAAGGAAATCAGCCATCAAAAATTAGAAATGAAGATGACCTGATTGAACGAATTTTACCTGATTTAACAACCTTATATGAAATCTATGAAAAAGGGAACATTACTCAAAAGCATACGCTACTTAGAGGGGTGTTCAAAGATAATCTGGTATGGGGTGAGGGTATGTTTAGAACCGCTTTTATCGATCCGACTTTCAATGATAACATACTGAAAGTCAAGCAAAAAGGGTTGCTTTTCAATGAGCAACCCTTCAAGATTTTGGGCTTAACCCCGGTAAGTACCCAGCGCCGGAATCGAACCGGCACAGTTTCCTATCGGTGTTTGAGACCGACGCGTCTACCAATTCCGCCAGCTGGGCATTTGTATTAGGCGGGGCTGCAAATGTATGTAACGAAAGGCTAAATCACAAAATTATTTTAAAATAGATTTTAACCATTGATTTTCAATATATAACAATCTTCATCTTTCTTTTCAAGCAGGGATATACACATAAAAATTTGACCCATTCTCTAAATTGCTTTCAAATTCTATTTTACCACCCACTTTTTCTATAAATTCTTTGCATAACACAAGACCTAAGCCAACACCTTTTTCATTATTGGTGCCATAAGTAGATTCTGCATTAATAGAAAAGATTTTTTCTTGTTTGTCTGGTGCGATTCCTTTACCATTATCACTTATGGTAATTTTACATTCGTTTGGAACCAGCTCGGCATTTACTTGAATTTTTCCACCCTGCGGTGTAAATTTTATAGCATTGGTAATTATATTCCGTACCACTAGCTGTAAAACATCAATATCGGCTGTTACATTAATAGCTGGTGAAATATGATTAACAAACAAGATTTCTTTTTTTGATGCCAATAATTGGCCCATATCCAAGGTACTTTGCAAAGCCACTAATAAATTAATTTCTTGCAAGCTGATATCAAGCCCTTCCATTTGTGTTTTAGACCAATGCAATAAGTTAGATAGCATTTCTACCGCACCATTAGTAGATTGTAATAACGACGTTTCAAACATTAGTCTGTGCTTATCATCAATCTTCCTACTGTTTAACATCCCTAAGTAAGATTGGATATTTATTAAAGGTGATCTTAAATCATGAGAAATGATAGCCATTAACTTATCCTTTTCAATATTGCTTTGCTCCAACTGCTCCTTTTGTGCCAAAATCTGTACTTTACTCTCCTCCACAGCTAAAGCCTTTTCTGCTGCAGCTTGCCTTTCACTATCATAACTCCTTCTTATAAATCTGATGGTAATATAAATGACTAAAACTGGTAACGGAAAGGCCGTAATCCTATCTATGAACTGGCCTTGACCAGCTGTAAAAGGATTTTGCACAAGATTTGGATAATAAAACTCCAATAAATGAAGGAATAAAAAATAGGTGATATAGATAGCAAGCCACCTTAAATGTTCTTGGTATGGAGAAATGGCCAACAACAATAGCAGATAAGCTGGCCATATTAAATCAGTTGAACCGTTTATACCTGAGTTTGTGAAGTAATTGACTCCAAAAATTAAAATGCCGATAACAGCAAACAAAATGGTGCTATGCGGTTTTGCTTTAAATCTCGAGTAATAGTATTGTTGGATGAAAAATGCACATAAAAACAATGCAGATAAAGAGCCTACATACAAACCTGCATATAAATTGTAAGGGAAGTAAATGGCTGAAAGAAAAATTAATCCTGCACTAATGGAATGGAAAATTCGGCTTTCTAATGGAAATGAATCTCTGCTGCCGATTAGATCGCTCCAAATGGTTTTATTATTTACAGACTTGAAACCGAGTACAATTGGAATAGATTTAAACATGGTTATTCTTCAAAGCCCCAACGAATTGGTGGTGGTGTAAAAATAGCTTTCTCTTTTAATACACTGCCATAAATAGAGAAAATAAATATATACAATTGTTTAGTAAATTAATTGAAAACCTTTCTTATTATTTCAACAGGTGCTATACCGAAAAATGAAACTGTTCACTCCTCCCCAAGTTTTTTAGAACAGCACGGTTTTAAGAAATATATCAGACAGATTTACATTAACCCTAACCGAAGAGATAGATCACAAAAGTATTTTAAAATAGATTTCAACCCGTTGTGATTGAGTTATAAGGAACGCTCATCTTTAAGTTTTCTATCTACAACGAAAGGCATAAATGGTAATAAGGAAGCCAAAAAGATTAAAACAGCTTTACCAAATTTCCATTTTTGCTCCTGCCATGCCATGATTAAAAACATCCCATACAATACAAAGAGTAGTCCGTGCGCCCAACCAGTATATTTAACATATAATGGTAAACCAGCCCAATATTTTAAAGGCATGGCCACAAATAATAAAAGCAGGTAGGATATACCTTCGGCAACGGCAACCTTGCGAAAAATAGAAAGAGAACTCATGTATCTGATTGTTTGTTTCGAAAGTACCTTTAACAAGCGACTCATCAAAAACTAAAAAATGATTTGACAATTGGCTGTTGGAGGATAGCGAATAAGCCAAAAATTATGGATAAACCATAGCATCCTTAGCTATAGTTGCGCCCAGTCCTAAGGCATGATGATCGCCTTTTAAGGGCTATGTTATGCTAGCATAGCTTTTAATGTAAACCTACAATTAATTTGAGCCCGAAGACATAAAGCTAAACCTTTGGAAGTCGCTCTCTAATTCTGTTAATATATTTCTGACGATAGAAAATGTCTTTAATAGAGCCAAGCAAACTTTCAGATTCAGCAGGATTTTCATCAAACTGCTTAGTAAGTTCATTTAGTTCATCATTCAATTGCTGCTCTATACCATTCACATCTTCTTTCACCTTTGCTAGTTTCTCGGCATCAGGCTCAAACTCCAAATCCATAAGTGCCTCATTTACATCCATCATCTCCATTAAAAAGGATTGAGGTAATTGATAACCTTCATCAGTTTCTACGATGCCTTTCAATTCTAAAACGTACTTTAATCTTTTTGTAGGATGGCTTAGAACCTGGTAAGCTTTATTATTTAAGGTTGATAAATCTAAAACCTCCTGTTGCTTATCATCACTTTCATTTGCATAAAAATCGGGGTGAAACTTTTTACTTAAAGCATAAAACTTTGCTTTAACCGCATTCAAATCTGGATGAAATTGAACAGGCAATTCGTAAAACTCAAAATAATCAGGAAATGATTTTTGATCAGGCATGGTGCATAAATTAAAAAGCCGCAGATGGTAGAAAGTTTATTCCATCATCTACGGCAATACTATAAAATTGATTTCTACTTACCGAATATTTTTAAAATATCGTTACCGAAAGCAAATACCATCAAGCTGATTAAAATAACAAAGCCAGCTATTTGTGCTTTTTCTAATACTTTTTCGCTTACAGGCTTACGTTGTACCATTTCAATTAAAAGGAACACCACATGTCCGCCATCTAAACCTGGTATAGGTAATAAATTCATAAAAGCTAAAGCCATAGAAATTAGTCCGGTTAAAGTCCAGAATTTAACCCAGTCAAATGTACTACCATAAACTTTTGCAATACCAATCGGACTGCTGATGTTACGGGCACTCACTTTACCGGTAATCATTTTACCAATGCCTTTCGCATTATCCATAAAAGTGCTCCAGGCCATGTTTGCACCAATTGGCAATGCAGCAAAAAATCCATAATTAATGGTTTTGCGTTTCACTTCATCAAAGTTTGGATAGTAGCCAATTGCACCAGTGGTATCAACTTGAACATTTATTAGAAGTGGTTTGCCAGCCCTTTCGATTGATAAGGCTACCATTTTACCTTTCTTTTTCATTACTAAAGGCTTAGCTTCATCTTGAAAATTAACAGGTACACCATCTATGGCTTTAATTTTATCGCCAGGTTTTACACCTGCCTTAATAGCGCCATAACCCTCCATTAAACTATCGGCAGTTGCAGTATATCTTGGCTCTACAAAAAGGCTTTTACCATCTGCAACCTTATTTAAAAAATCATCAGGTACCCTTATTTCAATGGTTTTATCTCCACGGATAACCGTTAACAAAGAATTACCCATTAAAACTTTAGAGCTTTTTAACTCTTCGAAACGAATAACCTTATTACCATTAATCGCTAAAATTTTATCACCGTTTTTTAAACCGATATCCGAAGCAACTTTACCAACCTGAATACCGTTTACCACAGCACTATTTGGGGTAAAGGTTTCGCCATATTTAAACGTTAATATCCAGAAAATGAAAATACCAACAATTATGTTCACGATAATACCACCTAACATGACGATTAAACGTTGCCAAGCTGGTTTAGAGCGGAATTCCCAAGGTTGCGCAGGCTGAGCCAATTGCTCCGTATCCATGCTCTCATCAATCATTCCGGCAATTTTAACATAGCCACCCAATGGTAACCAACCTACACCATATTCAACATCACCTTTCTTAAAACTAAAAAGTTTAAAACCCCACGCATCAAAAAACAAATAAAATTTTTCTACTTTAATTCCAAATGCCCTGGCTGCCAAAAAATGCCCCAATTCGTGTAAAATCACCAATAAAGACAATCCAAGCAGCAGTTGCCCCGCCATAATCAAACCATTCATACGCTATTATTAATATTTTTATGTTAGATGTTAAATTTTATTTTTTGTTACTAATTCGGCCGCTAAGATACGGGTATGTTTGTCAGTTTCTAAATAATCAGACAATTGTGGTTTTTCTATGAATTTAATTTCCTCCATACATTGTTCAATTACTTCACTCATTTGCAAGAAACCGATTTCATCTTTCAAAAACGATTCTACTACAATTTCATTGGCCGCATTTAAAATACAGGGCATGTTTCCACCCTTTTTTAAGGATGTAAACGCCAAATCTAAATTTCTGAAAGTTTCTAAATCTGCCTTTTGAAAGCTAAAACTTGGGTATTCCAGAAAGTTAAAACGCTTAAAATTGTTTTTTAGCCTATCGGGATAATTCAAAGCATACTGAATAGGCAATTTCATATCCGGAACACCCATTTGCGCTTTCATAGAGCCATCTGTAAACTGCACTATGGAATGAATTATAGATTGTGGGTGAACGATGACATCAATCTGATCTACAGATAAATTGAACAACCATTTTGCTTCGATAACCTCCAAACCTTTGTTCATTAAAGAAGCCGAATCAATGGTAATTTTGGCACCCATAACCCAATTTGGATGCTTTAATGCTTGTTCTTTTTTAACGTTTGCCAAGAAATTTTTATCCTTTCCAAGAAATGGTCCGCCCGAGGCCGTAAGATAAATCTTTTCAATTTCATTCTGCTCCTCGCCCACCAAACATTGAAAAATTGCAGAATGTTCAGAATCTACAGGTAAAATTTTAACCTGATGTTCTTTAGCCAACTGAGTAACCAGTTCGCCGGCCACTACCAATGTTTCTTTATTTGCCAGGGCAATATCTTTACCTGCCTTTATTGCAGCAATTGTTGGTTTTAAACCTACCGAACCCATTATAGCCGTTAAAACTATATCAATTTCTGGGTAAGCTGCAACTTCTGCTAAGGCATCTTCTCCGGCTAAAACTTTAATATTTAAGTTTGATAGCGATTCTTTAACGTATAAATATCGCGTTTCATCGCAAATCACTACATATTCAGGCTTAAATTCTTTAGCTTGTTTGATTAGTAAATCAGAATTTTTTAACGCAGATAAAACAAAAACTTTAAAAATTGATGGATTATCTCGAATTACCTCCAGTGCCTGCGTACCTATACTTCCGGTAGAACCTAAAATGGTTATGTTTTTTATAGACTGCTTTATTAATATATTGTTCAATTGATGTTCTTCCTCTCCTATTAAAAGAATTGTTAAATTGAACAATTCTATGTTATGTTTTTTTTGACTTGGCGCTATTTGATATTTATTTAACCCAGATTTCGATAGAATTCAAATGTTAAATTTTGCATTTATGTTTTACAGAAGCCATTCAGCCTCAACCTTACCAAACCAATATTTGCAGATAGCGTTTTATATTTTATTTATTAATCGTATATCTATTAATCTATTCCTTTAAATCCCTAAAGCATTTGAAACTTTAGTAAGAAGTTCAATTGCTGGTGAGTTAGAAAAGCATTGTTTACAACTAGTAAACATCATCATACAGTCTGTAAAATCTGTAAGCATGTGAAATAAAAGTCCTGCACCAATAATATTGAACGGTTTACGAAAAAACAGCAATATCACATAAATAATCATTGCATAGCATGTATGTAAAGGATGAAAATTTATACTGCATCTATTTGCTTGGAAAACTGAATTTGAAACCAGATGGTCTAAATCAACCAACATGGTAGCAATTAGTATTAAATAAACTTTCTTCCAATCCTTTCTAAAAAACCCATAAGCGATAAAAAATGGAAATCCAAAATGCAAAAAATAGTGTATAAATGTTTGCATATTATTTATTCTCAAATATTTTCCAAATCGTTTATATGCTGCGATTAATTATCGTTTTTAAGTTGCTTCAGGGAATCATGCAAACAATATAACAATAAATCAATCAAACAATATAATCTCCTAACCTATCTGCCAATTTCCTATCATTACTTAACCTTGGCACCTTATTTTGCCCACCTAGTTTCCCCTCACTTTTCATGTAATTAACAAAAGCATCTTTTTGCAAAGTACGGATAATAAGCGGTTGTAAAATGCCACCTTTTATCAAATCAAAATAGTAAATATTCTTCTTTTGCAATGCTAAATCAACCTTTTTGCTAAATGCATCCATATCTTCAGGTGGCGATGAAAATTCTACAAACCATTCATGGTAAGGTAATTTTTCTTGAAGCGGATTAACCTGAGGTGCAACTGTAAATTCCGTAATCTTTACACCTTCTTCATTAGCAACAGTTAGAAGTGCGTGCTCCACTTCTTCTCCAATAACATGTTCTCCAAAAGCAGAAATAAAGTGTTTAATTCTGCCGGTTACTACAATTTTATACGGATTTTTTGAGGTGAATTTTATGGTATCGCCAATGCTGTAACCCCATAGGCCTGCATTAGTGTTTAGTATCAGTACGTAATTCACATTTAATTCTACCTCTGCTAATGATAACCGAATAGGGTTTTCATTGTGGTATTCATCAGCCGGAATGAACTCGTAAAAAATCCCCGCATTTGCCAGTAGCAAAAGTCCTTTATCTTTTTGTGAATCCTGATAAGCAATGAATCCTTCTGAAGCGGGATAAGTCTCAATAGAATCGATTTTCTTGCCAATACTTTGCTCAATTTTCGCCCTGTATGGTTCAAAATTTACACCACCGTAAATAAATAAATTAAAGTTTTTAAAGATTTCGGCAATCTTCTTTCCTCCAGATTTTTCTGATAGTTTATCAAAATACATCTGCACCCAGGGTGGAATACCAGAAATTAATGTCATGTCTTGATGAATCGTTTCCTCAACTATTGCATCAACTTTTTCTTCCCAATCATCAATAATGTTTGTTTGGTAAGATGGCAATCTATTTTTTTGAAGATAGTTGGGTACGTGGTGTGCAACAATGCCAGACAACCGCCCTACATTAATTCCATTTTTAGTATTTAAAACTGGGCTTCCCTGTAAAAAAATCATTTTCCCGTTTACGAAATCGGCTTTACCGGTTTCGTTTATATAAGTTAAGATTGCATTTCGGGCAGCTTTAATATGCTCTGGCATCGATTCTTTCGAGAGTGGAATGTATTTTACACCCGACGTTGTACCAGAGGTTTTAGCAAAATACAACGGTTTTCCTTTCCAAAGTACATCAGCCTCGCCTGCAACAACTCTATCTACATAAGGCTTTAATCCTTCGTAATCCTGAACAGGAACATGCTTTTTAAAATCCGAATAATTTCTTATCTCTGAAAAATGATGGTCTTTTCCAAATGCGGTTTGCGCTGCATCATTAACAAGTTTTAAAAGAATTTTTTGCTGCGCCGCAACGGCATTATTCTTCCACTTGCTTATCTGCCAAACAGCAAAGGCAGCAAAAGGTTTACTTAATATAGCTTTTAAACCCATAAATAAATCCCTAAAGGATTTTTTCCTTTCTAATGTTAATGTTTAATTCTTTATTTATTGGATGCATAATATTAAACAATGTTTGAAATCCATTTTAAGCGTTTAAGCTGTTAAACGATATTATGCAAGATATCAGGATGTTCGTCTCCTTGATATTCCCCAGAAATTTTACGATAAGCTACGGTTAAAGCAACGCTTGATAATGGTACGATAATAAAAGAGCTCAAAATATTTACAATAAATGCAACTATAGGCCATTGCAAATAGTTTAGCAAAAGATAAATTAGATAACCACCACCCAAAATAACCAAAAGCAATAAAATTTTTGTGAAATTTCCTTTAGTGGTTGCTAAGCTTAACTTTATGGATTCAAAAGGCTTGCTATTTTTATCGATGATAAAGAACGGGAAAAAAGAAATCCTAAGCCAAGTGATGAAAATTGCAATAATACCAACTGAAATGGCAACATTTTTAACAATTGTAACATCCAATCCTGTGTAAATCAGCGGAAACGCTATAAGTATTACAACTAGGTAAACGCCGAAAATACATCCAACAAAATATAGCGTTGCTATTAAGAAGCGAATAATTTGTTGTCTGGTTGGTAAAGTATCTACAATTTTAACATCGTTTAATTCATCATCCATCAAATGAAAAATGTATTTAAATAGCGAAAGATTTATCGTGAAATAAAGCATGATAAAAATAAACACCATTGCAATGCTTAGAAACTTGCTAACATCTTTAATAAAAAAAGCCATTAAACTTGATGCGCTTGCTGTAATAAACATTAAAAAACACAGCGTAGCTATGGAGAAATAATGTTTTTTAGTGATGTTCCAGGCTTTCTGGATTACATCGTTAACCGCAAATGTGCTTTCTTTTAAATAGTTTATCATTGTTGCTTAAATACCACTCTTTTAAATAAATCCTGTATAAAACCTAAACCATAAGCGGTTAGTTGGATAAATGAAGAAATAATGCTCAAAAATGCAACTTTTATAGATTTATTTACCGCCCATGAATGAAAAAATATTAACAAAAAGAACAATAACAATATAAAATTACCAACAATAGCCAAAGGTTGATAAAATATATTGCAAAGTATTGTACAGATAAAGCCAATTGTAAATACGGCAGGAAAGAAATGTACCAGCTTTAATTCTTTTGGAAAGTGTTTGTAAATGTTAACTCTTGCCCGACCGAAGAAATGAAGTTGCTTGTAAAACTGACTAAAACTCGTACGCCTTTTGTGGTAAACTTTTGCTTCGGGAATTAAACCAATTCTAAAACCACTTTCGTGAATACGTATGCTGTATTCGATATCCTCTCCTAATCTGGTTAAGATGAAACCACCAACTTTTTCCCAAACCTCACGGGAAACACCCATATTAAAACTACGTGGATGAAACTGACCAACATGTTTTTTATTACCTCGAATTCCTCCAGTTGTAAATGGAGAAGTCATGGCGTAACTAATCGCCTTTTGAACAGGTGTAAAACTTTCATGTGCAGCGTCAGGACCACCGTAAGCGTCTAAATCATGTTCGTAAAGATAATTTTTAACAATTTCTAAGTAATCTGCAGGTATTAAACAATCAGAATCAAAAATTACAAAATAATCTCCTTTAGCTCTTTCAAAACCATAATTTCGAGTAAAACCTTGCCCTTCATTTGGTTTGTAGAAGTATTTTATATCAAGTTTATTTGAATAACTTTCTACTATCGATTTAGCATTATCTGTAGAACCATCTTCTATAACCAATACTTCAAACTGTAAATACGTTTGCTTTGTTAAGGTGAATAAGAGCTCATCAATTTCTTGCGGGCGATTGTAAAGCGGAATTATTATGGAGAAAAACATGGCTTGGAGCTGAAAGCGGAAAGACTAAAGACCAAAGCGCTTTTTGCTTTAAGCTTTAATCTTTAAGCTTATTTAAGTTCTTTTTCGATTAAATACTGATTTCTTTCTGGTGCGTTACGTGTAACTAATTCGGCAACAAAACCTGTTAAAAACATTTGCGAACCAACCACAATGGCAACTAAAGCGATGTAAAACAAAGGCTGATCTGTGATTTCTCTTTTGTAAGGGATGTGTGCTGCGATATGATAGAGCTTAACGCCAATCATCCACAAGGCCATAAAAGTTCCGATTAAAAAACTTAAAACCCCTAATGAACCAAAAAAGTGCATTGGTCGTTTACCAAATTTACCCACAAAAAATATAGAAAGTAAATCTAAAAAGCCATTTATAAACCTACTAAAGCCAAATTTTGTGGTGCCATACTTACGAGCTCTATGCTCTACAACCTGTTCTTCAATTTTAGTAAAACCAGCCCATTTTGCAATTACAGGAATATAACGATGCATTTCACCATAAACCTCTATTGTTTTAACCACATCGCTTCTGTAAGCTTTTAATCCACAATTGAAATCATTTAATTCGATTCCGCTCATTTTTCGGGTTGCAGCATTAAATAATTTTGTAGGTATAGTTTTGGTAATTGGGTCGTAACGTTTCTTTTTCCAGCCAGAAATTAAATCAAGCTTTTCCTCTTTAATACGACGGTATAATTCAGGTATTTCGTCAGGACTGTCTTGTAAATCGGCATCCATGGTAATGATAACATCGCCCTGAGTGACCTCGAAACCAACATTTAACGCTGCAGATTTACCGTAATTTCTTCTGAATTTAATGCCTTTAATAGCATCATTTTGAAGCTTTAAAGATTCAATAACCGTCCAGGAGTTATCCGTACTGCCATCATCAACCAAAACAATTTCATAGCTGAAGTTATGCTCTGCCATTACTTTCGCAATCCATGCGGTTAATTCTGGCAATGATTCATCTTCATTAAATAAAGGTACTACAACTGATATATCCATTTATGAGTATCAAGATTTGAGTATTGAGATTAGTATCGAGATTCAAGCATCAATACCAAATTACATCTGCTTTTAAATTAAAACGTGCAAATTTCATCAAATTAAATGATAAAACTTGCACGTTCGAAATATTTGTAAGGTATTAGTTTTTACTTAAAGTTTTATGTTTTTAGCTAGCACCTTAATAATTTTTCCCTCATCAGAAAAAACCAAGATTCCATCGTTTTTAGCTTTATAAGCTACTAGCTTTTTGAATGTTAATTTTAAGCCTGCACGTATTTTTTCGCGAAGTTCAGTATTATCTATCATTTGCTATAAGATTAAATTTTTTCCATTCAACTTGATCAAAGATAGTAATTTCATCATTTAAATTACCTTCAGCAACAAATTGCAAATTTTCTTTTGAGTTGTTAATTAATAACCAATAGTTTGAAATAGAGCTAAAATCTTTTAGATTCCTTATTCCTTTAAAATATCTTCGTTCTATAACATCAGTAGGAATATTGTGCCCACCTTCAGCAACTCTGGTTTTAACGCGTTCTATTGCCAGTTTCACATCATCCAACCAAAAAAACAAGAGCGTTACCTGATAACCTAATTCTTTCGCTCTTTTTATTGTTTGCAAGTAAGATTTTGTAGTTAGCGTTGTTTCTATAGCAAAATCCAAATTTCTACTTAATAACTCTTCAATTCTGTTTACCATAATTTTGCCGGCCTGGATTGCTACACTTTCCGGTTTAAAAGGTGATAATCCGCGGGCAATTTCATCTGCGTTTACGAATTCTTTGCAATTTAACATTTCCGGTAACACCGTAAATGATGCAGTTGTTTTTCCTGCACCATTACATCCGGAAATGATATACAAGCTTGGCATGCAGATTTATTATTAAAAAAAAACTTGAAGGGGTTTAATTAACAAACTATTTTGTGATAACAGTTTAAAATGAACGTTCCTTTTTTAGAATTGCGGCGGTGATTAAACTAATTACTAATCCAAATAATGTATATGTTATTGCAGAGCCAAAAGCTATCATGTATATCATATATTTACTCATCATCTCTATCCCTTTTACCGCTTGTTCATTATCCCCTGCGGCTTTCATTTGTGCATCAAGAATATCTTGTAATGCGCCTTTATCAACGATTCCGTAATAAAGCATCATTAATAAACCAATAAATAAACCTGAATAGGCAGCAACCTTAAAACCTGTAGAGAATGCTCTGCCATAAGTTATAAACCCTCCTAAATCCTGCTTGTGTTTATTTTGAGCGTAGTAAATTGCTAAAATGAAAGTTCCATAGGATAATATTACGGATATGCTCTTTTGCCAGATGGGTGTCTCTTCTATTTGCGCACTCATCCCTAAAAGATTCATCACAAATATTAAAGCAAAAGTATAAAGTGCAAAGGTTATTGCAACTTGAAAAGCTAAAGCATTAGGCTTTTTTTGCTCTTGTAAAATTTCTTGTTCCATGTTTAGTTTTAGTTATTTATTGTAGTTATCAATATATAAGTAGCAGAATCGAATGATTTGTTACGGCTAAACTGAATTAATTCTTTTGAAGTTTCGGCACTTCCCTCCGTATCCAGGAAAAATGCCATAAACGGAACGAATAAATCTTTCATTTCTTCGCTGATATTTAAAGTTGGGGCGGCTTTACAAATTTCTTCTACACCACCCTCAGCCAATTGCTGGTTGCTTATTAATTCTTCATAAATTTCAAACTCATCTTGAAACTCATCATCTTCCACCAATAAAAATTCCTTTAAGAAATCGCCCAATTCGGGGTCTAAATCTTCATCCTTACATTCTTTAATATAAAGTAGCAAGTTTAATAATTCTGTTCCCCTGTCAATTGTTTCTTCTTCAATATTTGCCCATTCATCACTTTCTAAATAATCTTCTTCTAGTTTTTGAACATCGCTACTGAAGAAATTTACCATCAGTAAATCGAAGAAAATTTCTCTTAACTCTTCAAACTTTGGATGCGAATCAAAAACTGCATCGAAAGCAGTGGCCTTGTCTAAAAAATTTGCGTCCAATTCAAAGGCAGCAAATAACTCAGTTTCAAAACCCTCAACATTGATGTCTGAAACTTCAGCGTATTTATTAATCGATGCGCTAAGCGCTTTTTTTACTCTATTATCCATATTTTAAAATTTAAATGAGCAAAGATAAATGAGCAAAGATGAAAGAACTTAAACCCAAATTTATCTCCAATCTTTAATAATTAGCTTTTTATATAATACGTTCTTTACTCCTTAATCCTTGTTCTTTAGTCCCTGAAGTATTGATTATTATTGTAAACCAGCGTAACTTTTCCGGTAAGTTCTTTCCCTAATAATGGACTATTTGATGATTTTGAATGATTGCTATCCGAATTGTATATCCATTTTGTATCTGCTGAGAATATAGTAAAATTAGCTGCTTGTCCTTCCTCAATCACCGGAATAATTAAATTTAGCAATTTCCTTGGGTTGACGCTTAATTTTTCTGCAATAAGATTGGCATCTAAACCTGCTTTTAACAATAATGGAAGTACTGTTTGTAGCGCAATAATGCCGTAGTGTGCAATTTCAAACTCCACATTTTTAAATTCAATTTCTTCGGGACGATGTTGCGAAGTAATGGCATCAATTGTTCCATCTTTTAGGCCGGCAATTAAAGCTTTTACATCCGTTTTACCACGTAAAGGGGGTTTAACTTTGTAATTGCTGTCAAAATCTACTAGCAAATCTTCTGTAAAAACCAAATGGTGCGCCGTAACATCACATGAAATTTGGACACCATCCTTTTTAGCTTTGCGGATTAGTGCAACTGAACCAGCTGTAGAAATATTACTGATGTGAATTTTAGTTTCATTGTATTGCGCCAGAAAAATATCTCGGGCGATATGCATTTCTTCGGCCAAGGCTGGTAAACCTTTCATTCCTAAAAGAACAGAATTTTTACTCTCATTGATTTGAGATTTTCCTGCAATGGATTTATTTTCTGGATAAACCATCAACAATGCATCAAATCCTTTTGCGTATTGCAAAGCACGACTCATAAAGCCATCATCCTGCAAAGCCCGGTCGCCATCTGAAAAAGCCACCGCCCCCGCTTGTTGCATATCAAATAATTCGGCAAGTTCTTTCGCCTCTCTATTTTGGCTAATGGCACCAACCGGATAAACATCAACTAAATTATTTTTAGCCTTATTGATGATGTATTCTACCTGCGATTTAGATTGAACCACTGGATTTGCCTGCGGTAAAAGTGCCAATCCGGTAAAACCACCAGCTTTTGCGGTTTTGGTTAAAGTGAAAATATCTTCCTTGGTTTCGTAACCTGGGTCGCCAGCTACGCAATTTAAATCGAAAAAACCTGGCGTTAAGAAAGCACCTGTTGCATCAAAAACCGTTTCATCTTTTTCGGCGGTTAATTTACCCAGGCTATTAATTATTCCATCAACTACCCTAACATCGCATTGTTGATGGTTAAATTTACTTTGCGGGTCGGCAATAGTTACGTTCTTAACAAGGAGATTCATATTGTTTTTTTAGTATTGTTAAAAAATCGGATGAGTAGAATTTCTGCTGCAATAAAAATCAGCGACAAAATTAGGCAAAGTTTCCATAAAGTTTGTCCGATTTTGTTGGCACCAGCAATTAATTTTACGGCATCTTTATCTGTATCGTAAACTTTTAAATTATTTGTTTCGGCAACATTATCAAGTTCAGCTTTGCTTAAATAATGCATATCTGATTCTGCCCTGCCGTTATCAAAACTATACACTGCTAGAAGTGAATCGGCTAGTAACAAATTGTAAAAGCCTGGTTTTTTAATTTGGTCGGCGGTATAAATTAGTGTTTTGCCGTCAACTTGTCTTACTTCGGGGATGGTTTCAAAGCTATTTGCAGTAAGCTTTAGGCTTTGGTTTTTACCCAAACTAATGCGTTTGCTTGCTAAAGTATTATCGTTACCTATGGTATAATACAGTGCGTTTTCTACACCGCTATTTAATGTTAGGCGAAACATCAAAGGTACAAAAACCGGGTGACGAGCTAAATTGCCATCGTTTGCGTTTAAGCCTGTTGATGATAAATAAACTTGCCCGTTACCTACGCCATATTTGGAGAAATACAATTTGCCGCCAGGAAGCGACAAGATGCTTTCTTTATTGGCATTATTGGTTTCTACAAAATTAAAATATCGATTTACAGTTGGCAAATCGAGATTTCTCGGAATTTCTTCGAAAACGGTTTTAAAAATTGGATGCTGTAAGTCTATCTTATCTACTCTTGCTGCCGTAGTATTTAAGCTTTGTATTTGCGGCAGCGATAATCCGCTTAAAAAGGAATTGTAAACCTGAATATCAGAATCCAAATCGGGAAATATTACGATTGAACCGCCAGTTTTTAAATATGTTTTTAGCTGTTGTGCTAAACCAGAAGATGGATTTTTTAATCCATTTAAAACGATTAAACCAAAATCGGCAAAATTACTGTAGTTAATATTGCTTTCAGCATTTTCGGTAAGTTTATAATAACTATCAGCGGCGAAAAGTGCTTTGATGTAATTCCCTGCGGTGACTCCATTGATACTCAAAACAGGCAAACTTGCATCAACTTTAAAGCTAAAAGAAAGCGAATCATCGAAAGTGACTGGGAAATCTTTTATGCTGATAACCCCCTTCTGCCATCCAGCTTTTAACCCCGAAAAATTTAAAGTATCTTTTTTAGTTTTTCCTGCCAGGATGGTTACCGAACTTAAGCCCTTTTGTTGGTTATTAATACTCAATTTTAAAGGAATATTTGTTGCTTCCTCCTCCGAATAATTTTTGAGCTGAACCACCAGTTTTTCATTAGCTCCAGGCTGGTGGTTGGGCGAAAGCATCCAAACGCTATCTACAGCAACATTTGACAAAGCTGTGGCGTTTAGTTTCAGGAAAGAATATTGAATATCGGGTTTGGTTTCTAATTTTTTAATGGGTGCAATGTTTTTCTGGAAATCGCTAATCAGAAAACTATACTGACTTGCATTACCTGATAATACATTGGCTTGTCGGTTTAAAATTTGCTGCAAATTCCTGTTTGAGGCTGAAATTTTAACATCATCCAAAGCTTTCAGAAATTCTTCTTCGTTTAATAAGCGTTGATGCTTTCCCTCAAAATCGTTTGTTAACAGCTGAAATCTATCGTTAATTCCAAATCCTTTAATTAGTTCTTTAGCCCTGCGTTTTGCCTCATCTAGTAAATTTCCATCTTTGTTAACAGCCTCCATGCTATAAGAATTATCGATGTAAACACTTACGGCATTATTTAAAGCTGTTGTTTTTTGATTGTTTAAAGGAATGTATGGTTGTGCAAAGGCGAGTACCAGGAAGATTATCGCTAAAATTCGAGCGAAAAGAATGAGTAGATTTTTTAATTTTTCTTTTGAAGAGTTTTGTTGCTCAACCTCTTTTAAAAGCTGAACATTAGAGAAATAAACCTTTTTAAATTTTCGGAAATTGAATAAATGAATAATAATCGGGATGGCAACCGATAATAGTGCGAAAAGAAAGCCTGGATACAGGAAATTCATTAAAAACCAAAGATAGAAAAAAATCAGAAGTATGGTTAAAAAAATTCTTGTTAATGTTTAACCTCTACTATCTCAATTGCTGGCTTAACATTGTTCCAAAATTTGTAAAGTGCCTCATTATCAACTAACAATTGACGTAGTCTCTCACTTGGCGTTTTAGCCAACCAAATTTTTAATTGCAAATCATTTATTTCATCGGTGGTATCTTTCACTTTTTCAATAAGTTAAATGTTCCCAATTTTAATTTGTTTATCCACTTATTAATAAGCAAAACCCGGAAATTCTATATTTACAATTTTCCAACTACCGTTTTGTAAAGCGAAATATAGCTTAAAAGGTCCGCTAATTATTTTTGATCGTTTTTCAACCACTGCCCTAAACCCAGCAACACCTTCCACAAAACCCATTCCCTTCCCACCATTTAGCAATTCAAAATTAGCATCGATGATATCATATCTACCACCAACATATTCATCGGATTTACCAAAAATTCCTTTTAATCTAGCTATAATTACATTTTTACCAACCACCTTTCCGCCGGGAAGAATAAAGAAATCGCTCAGTTCTTCGGTTATAGATTTTGATTGCTTAAACCACGAAGTGATAAACCTAATGGCACTATTTACAATATCAGCCTGGTGATTAAAGGTTGGAGTATCCTGCATGCCGCAAAGCTACATCTTCTATCTAAATTTCTTCATAGCCGTCCAAAGTTTCTCATCCATACCATAAACATCCGGGCGATATTCAATTTTATCGTTTTGAGCCCAAGCCGTAATGTAAGTGATAATCAATGGCACTTGTTTTTTCGGACCAAACCAGGCTGGTTTTAGCTGGAAAGATTTAGTCGTATCAGCCTTAGCAGCCATACGTTTTTTATACCATTTTACGTGTGTACTATCAATCGGCGGCAAATCAACTTCGGCACGTAATTTATCGTAAGTGTAACTATCGCCAACTAACTTTTCGGCAAACTCTAAAGGTTTCTCTACCCGCACACAACCATGACTAATCGCCCGGTTCGCTAAGTTAAAACCATTCTTATTGTTGGTATCATGAAGATAGATACTCGAACTATTATCGAAAATGAATTTGAACTTTCCTAATGCATTTCCTCCGCCAGAGCCTTGCTTAAATTTGAATGGTAATTTATCGCGAGAATATTTGTTCCAGTTAATGGTATTTGGCTCGTTGATTAACTTGCCTTTATAATACACATTGATATTACTGTTGGATAAATAATAACGGTCCTTTCTAGCCATCCAATAAATCTCACTTTGTGCAATACTTACCGGAATATTCCATACCGGATTGGCTTGTATAGAGTTAATTTTACTGTATAATAATGGCGTTTCGTGATTTTTAGGCTTATCATCTAAATTACCAGATTTTGCAAAGGCTTTTAACTTCTCTTCATAACCGCTTTCTCGCTTTCCACCAACGCAAACCTTCATGCTAATTACGGTGTCGGCATTATCAAACCAGGTGAGTTTAAAATCAGGAATATTTACTTGCACATAATTCTCTCCCATTTCTGGCGTTTTCCAGCGAAAACGCTCCATATTTAATAGCAAAATTCGTTTTTCAGTTTCGTTATTAGAGTTTAAATATGCAGCCTGCAAAGCTTTGTATTGTTCAGACTTTGGCTGAACGGCTTTTAAGGTATCCAATATGTTTTCGGAACTTAATAGACCAACCATTCCTGCACTATCTGGTCTACGCACTTTGATATAATATCTCGAAAAAATATTTCGGGGATTTATTACCCCATATTTTAAGTAGTTATTGTAATTTATATATGCATTTGCAGAGAGCAATTCTAATTGCGCAATGATGGGATAACTCTCGTCAACATGCTTAAATTGATTAGCTGAAAGCTGATTTAAAAGAGATTTTATTTTTTCAGTTTTAAAAATCTTAGGATTAAAACCGTGCATTTCGCTGCGTTGTAGAAATACTGTAAGGGAATCCAATTCCCCAGTGGTGTAGAATTTTGTCACCAATTTTGGCTGGTTCTTATTACTTTCATAAAAGGCCTTTATCGTTTTTGGATTGGTAAAACCAATAGATAAACTATCCATTGTTTTAGCAAAGACGCTATCATAAGCTACGGTATCAAAATCTTTGTAAATCTTGTTTTTAAAATGTTCAGACAATACTTTACCTATTTCTGGGGGAGATTTAAACCAGTTACAAGCCGAGACACAAACTATAAAAGGTATAATTAGAAAGCGAAGATTTTTCAACACGTGTAAGTTAATGCAATTAGATATAATTCTTAATTAGCAGTTATTGGCAAATTAAGTGCCATTATTTTTTGTTTTACGGTTTCAAACGCTATATTTGCCACCGCTAGTCAGCTAAAGCATTGATATTGGCAGAAATAAAGATATGAAATTAACTTTGAACCATCACTTACATTTACATCATCGCCGATAGGCGATATGATATGTTTGTTTTGTACTTCAAAACTTTTTTTCCGAAAAATTATTTCTTGTTCATTCTATATTCAATACTTTGAAAACACTAAAAATTGCTATCCAGAAATCGGGTAGGTTAAACGAAAAATCCGTAGAAATATTAAAAAATTGTGGTCTTTCTTTCGAAAACTATAAGAGTTCTTTAATATCAACCGTTCAAAATTTTCCATTAGAAATTCTTTTTCTTAGGGATGATGATATCCCAGAATACGTTCAGGATGGCATTGCCGATTTAGGAATTGTAGGAGAAAATGTGATTACCGAAACTAAAGCCAATGTCGAATATTTACAACGTTTAGGCTTTGGAAAATGCACCCTAAAAATTGCCGTTCAAACCGGTAGTGATATCCAAAAATTAGAGGATTTAAATGGTAAAGCTATTGCCACTTCTTACCCGGTAATTCTAGAAAAATTCTTAGATGAAAAAGGTATAAAATCCGATATCAGAACCATCTCCGGTTCGGTAGAAATTGGTCCGGGTTTAGGTTTAAGTGATGCGATTTTCGACATCGTTTCTACGGGCGGAACTTTAAAAAGTAATGGGCTTAAACCCTTCGCAGATGTGATGCAATCGGAGGCTGTTTTAATCGGAAATAAATCAATAATAGACAACCCTGAAGTTGCAGAATTATTGCAAAGAATTCGTTCGGTGCTCAGTGCAAAATCAAACAAATATGTAGTACTAAATGTATCGAAAGATAACCTACAAAAAGTTGTTGACTTGTTGCCTGGAGTTAAAAGTCCAACGGTAGTTCCGCTCTTCGAACCGAACTGGGTTGCTGTACATTCTGTAATTGCTGAAGAAGATTTTTGGGATAAAATTAACAGTCTTAAAGCGGCAGGTGCAGAAGGTATTTTGGTGATGCCAATAGAGAAAATCATCACCTAAATTAGGTGAAAATTGCATAAACTCATATTAACTATTAGTTAATTTAAAATTATAAAACATTGAAAGTCTATAACTATACAGGTTTATCTAAACAAAAAGTACAAGAACTCTGTTCTCGGCAAATTGAAGACGATAAATTGGTTGAAGAACGTGTTGCAGAAATCATAAATTCTGTAAAAAAAGATGGTGATAAAGCACTTTATAATTTTGCAAAAAACTTTGATAAAGTTGAATTAGAAAAACTTTATTTAGATGCAGCAGAATTAAAAGCCATTGCTGCTACCATCCCTGTTGATGCAAAAAATGCTATCGATACGGCTTATCAAAACATTAAAACTTTTCATCAGTCTCAATATAAGGTTGAAGATAAGGTAGAAACCATGCCTGGTGTGGTTTGCTGGCGAGAATCGAGAGCAATTGAGAAGGTAGGATTGTATATACCAGGCGGAACAGCAGTTTTACCAAGCACGTTTTTAATGTTAGCAACACCTGCTCTTATTGCAGGTTGTAAAGAAATAGTGGTTTGTTCACCCCCACAAAGTGATGGTAGAACTAACTGTTATTTGGCTTATTGCGCTGTTCTTTTAGGTATAGAGAAAATTTATTTGGTAGGTGGCGCACAAGCTGTTGCAGCAATGGCATTTGGTACCGAAACTGTGCCTCAAGTATATAAAATTTTTGGCCCTGGCAATCGCTACGTTACTACCGCAAAAACGATGGTACAAAATAAGGTGGCAATTGATATGCCGGCTGGTCCATCAGAGGTTTTAGTGGTAGCAGATGACACTGCCAATCCGTCATTCGTAGCTGCCGACTTACTCGCACAAGCTGAACATGGAATTGATAGTCAGGCTGTTTTGGTTTCTACTTCAAACAAAATAATATCTGAAACGTTAAAAGAAATTGACATTCAGCTTGCTAATTTGTCAAGAAGGGAAATCGCGGCTAAAGCCATCAACAATTCGTATGCTGTTTTAGTTGATGATTTAGATACTGCAATGGAATTTTCTAATGAATATGCTCCTGAACATTTGATTTTAGCAACTGAAAAATTTGAAAGTCTAATACCACTGATAATCAATGCCGGGTCGGTTTTCTTGGGAAATTTAACCCCAGAAAGCGTAGGTGATTATGCATCAGGAACAAATCATACATTACCTACAAGTGGCTTTGCTAAAGCATATTCGGGTGTTTCACTTGATGCTTTTGTTAAGAAAATAACATTTCAACATTTATCACCCAACGGCTTAAAAAATATTGGACCAACAGTAGAAGTAATAGCCGCAGCTGAAGGTTTAGATGCGCATAAAAATGCGGTTACGATTAGATTGAACAAAGTGGAAGGAATAAAGTAAAAGTTTAAGGCGCCATGCCTATCCTTTTACCTTTTACCTTTTACCTTTTACCTTTAAAAAATGGATATTAACGAATTAGTAAGAGAAAATATAAGAAACCTTAAACCATACTCAACCGCCAGAGATGAGTTTAAAGGTCAGGCATCAATATTTTTAGATGCCAATGAGAACAGTTACGGTTCTCCCCTACCCGCAAATTACAATCGCTACCCAGACCCTTTGCAACTGGATTTAAAGGATGCCATTAGTAAAATTAAAGGCGTTCCAATTGAAAATACTTTCTTGGGAAATGGTAGCGACGAAGCCATCGATTTATTATATCGTGCCTTTTGTAATCCGGGAAAAGACAATGTTATTATTTTGCCACCAACTTATGGCATGTATGAAGTTTCTGCAAACATAAATGATGTAGAAATCCGTAAAGTAAATCTGCTTCCAAACTTTCAATTAGACCTCGAAAAAATTGCAGAAACAATTGATAAAAACACTAAAATAATTTTCATTTGTTCGCCAAATAATCCGACCGGAAATTCGATAAATAGAACAGATATTGAAACCATTTTAGCCAACTTTAAAGGCATCGTTGTTATCGATGAAGCTTACATAAATTATGCTAAACAAAAGACCTTTATTCAGGAGTTAACCGAGTATGGAAACCTGGTTGTTTTGCAAACTTTTTCTAAGGCTTGGGGACTCGCCGCACTCCGTTTGGGTATGGCATTTTCATCAACAAAAGTTATCGATGTTTTGAATAAAATTAAGCCACCTTACAACATCAATCAGGCTACTCAAGACTTAGCTTTTGAGGCACTAAAAAACATCACTCAAGTAAACGAATGGATTAAAGAATCTGTATCGGAAAGAGAGCGACTTGCTGACCAGTTAAGCAACTTAAATATCGTTACAAAAGTTTATCCTTCGGATGCGAATTTTATTTTAGTTGCAGTAACCGATGCAACAAAAATTTACGATACTTTAGTGGAAGAGGGAATCATTGTTCGCGACCGCTCGAAAGTTATTTTGTGCGAGGGTTGTTTGAGGATAACGGTAGGAACCATTGAAGAAAATGATAAATTGATAACCATTCTGAAAAATTTCTAAATAGATGAAGAAAGTATTATTTATTGACCGTGACGGAACTTTAAATATCGAACCAGATGATGAACAAGTTGATAGTTTTGCTAAGCTCAAATTTTATCCACGCTCGTTATATTATCTTTCTAAAATTGCGGCAGAAATGGATTACGAATTGGTAATGGTTACCAATCAGGATGGATTAGGAACATTATCAAATCCGGAGGAAAATTTTTGGCCCATCCATAATTTTATGTTGGATACTTTTGCTGGCGAAGGTGTAAACTTTAGTGAAATTGTTATTGACAGAACTTTTGCGAGAAATAATGCTCCTACCCGCAAACCGGGCACAGCTTTGCTAACAAAATATTTTAGTAGCGACTACGATTTAAAAA
The DNA here is from genome assembly GCF_003725795.1 of Pedobacter jejuensis. Lineage (GTDB taxonomy): Bacteria > Bacteroidota > Bacteroidia > Sphingobacteriales > Sphingobacteriaceae > Pedobacter > Pedobacter jejuensis. The sequence continues at coordinate 78,743 of NZ_RBEE01000012.1, forward strand.
ATTCATACGTTATTGGAGATAGATTAAACGACGTTGTCTTGGCGAAAAACTTAGGTGCAAAAGCTATTTTCCTTCGTCAGAATGATGCGTTGGGTTCTACCGAAGCGCTAGATAAACATGAAACCTTACTTGATGTTATCGTTTTAGAAACTAAAAAATGGGAAGATATTTATAACCTGCTGAAGGCTGGAAGTAGAAAAATTAACCATGTGCGCAAAACCAATGAAACCGATATTACCATAAATTTAGATTTAGACGGAACCGGCAAAGCTAAAATCGAAACGGGCTTAAACTTTTTCGACCACATGTTAGACCAAATTGCCAGACATGGAAGTGTTGATTTAGAAATCATAGCCAAAGGAGATTTACACATTGATGAGCACCATACAATAGAAGACACCGGAATTGCCCTTGGCGAGGCTTTTGCTAAAGGCTTAGGCAATAAACTAGGCATTGAACGCTATGGTTTTTGCTTGCCAATGGATGATTGTTTAGCACAAGTTGCGATAGATTTCGGCGGAAGAAACTGGATTGTGTGGGATGCAGAATTTAAACGCGAAAAAGTTGGCGATGTGCCTACAGAGATGTTCTATCACTTCTTTAAATCTTTTAGTGATGCAGCAAAATGCAATCTAAACATAAAGGCTGAAGGTGATAATGAACATCATAAAATTGAGGCTATCTTTAAGGCTTTCGCAAAAGCAATTAAAATGGCGATTAAGCGTGATGCGGAAAAAATGGTTTTGCCAAGCACAAAAGGGCTTTTGTAAATGAACAAGGATAAATGAGCAAAGAACAATGACTAATGGTCTTTATTCTTTGTTCTTTAATCTTTAATCTTAGAAAAATGATTGGAATAATAAATTACGGAGCAGGTAACATTTTCTCTTTAACAGCCGCTTTAGATCGTTTGAAAGTCGAATATGGCATGGTAAACACAAAAGCTGACCTGGAAAAATATAGCCACATCATCATTCCGGGAGTTGGTCATGCCGGTGCTGCGATGGAAAAATTGAAAGGCACAGGATTAATTGAGGCGATTAAAAAACTTAGCAAACCTGTGCTGGGCATTTGTGTGGGCATGCAATTAATTACCGAGCACTCGGAAGAAGGAGATGCAGCGCTTCTGAGTATCGTGCCTGTGAGAACGAAAAAATTCAATAAGTCGCTGAATATCAAAATCCCACACATGGGCTGGAACGCTGTTCATCCGAAAAACAATTCGCTGTTTGAAGGTGTTGAAGATAATACACAATTTTACTTTGTGCATTCGTACTTTATTGAATATAACCCTACTTTTGATATCGCATCTGCTAATTACGGATTAAAGTTTTCGGCGGCAGTGCAAAAAGATAACTTTTATGGCGTTCAGTTCCACCCAGAAAAATCGGGCAAAGCTGGCGAACAGATACTGAAAAATTTTTCAAACCTCAATTGAGCTTTAGAAATTAAACAACGACTTTTAACTTTCAACCTTTAACTTATAACTTAAGAAATGTACATAATTCCTGCTATTGATATTTTGGATGGAAAAGTTGTTCGCCTGCGTGAGGGCGATTACAATCAGAAAACAGAATACGATGTTTCTATTGCCGAGATGATTGAAAAATATCGTTCAAATGGGACAGATTTCATCCATATTATTGATTTAAACGGTGCAAAAGGCGATTTCAGCAACCAAAAATCCTTGTTCGAAATCATCAAAAAAACCGAAATGAAGGTTCAATATGGTGGCGGAATTCGTACGATAGAGCAAGTTACTAATCTGCTTGATGCTGGCATTCACCGTGTTATTGTTGGTACACAAGCCATCACAAACCCCGATTTCCTGGCATCTTTAAGTAATGCTTTTGCCAAAAAAGAAGACTATGCAAATCGTATTGTAATTGCCATCGATGTGCTAGACGAGGTAATTAAATACTCAGGTTGGATGGAAAGTTCGCCAATCAAACTAATGGACTACGTTGATAAATGCCTTTCATTAGGTTTTTTCCGTTTCTTATGTACAGATATCAGCAAAGATGGAAAATTAGGTGGCGCTGCTGTAGATTTATATAAAAAACTACTTGAACACTCTCCAATGATAAAATTGATTGCATCAGGTGGCGTAAGTTCTATGGATGATATCTACGAATTGGCTAAATATCCAATTAGAAGTGTAGTTGTTGGAAAAGCAATTTACGAAGATAGAATTACCATCGAAGAGATAAAAGAGTGGAATTTGAGGATGCTAAGTTCGATTTAACCCAACAATTTGAATAATAATTGAAGTATTGTTAATCGGTCGTCATGCTGAATTCATTTCAGCATCTTGAATACATAAAGACTCTGAAATAAATTCAGGGTGACGATGCGCCTAGCGAACTATTAGGATAATCGTTCCTTGCAATAACGAAACCCCAAACAAATGCTGAGTAAAAGAATAATCCCCTGCCTCGATGTTAAAGACGGTCGCACGGTAAAAGGTGTAAATTTTGTTGATTTACGCGATGCGGGCGACCCGGTAGAATTAGCTGCTCAATATGCGCAGCAAGGCGCAGATGAACTGGTGTTTTTAGACATCACGGCTACACATGAGCGACGTAAAACGATGATTGAAATGGTAAAATCAGTTGCCCGGCAGTTGAATATTCCGTTTACCATTGGCGGTGGAATTACCGAACTTGCTGATGCTGAAGCTTTACTAAATGCAGGTGCAGATAAAATCAGCATCAATTCGGCCGCTGTTCGTAACCCAAAATTGATTGAAGAACTAGCAAAGGCTTTTGGTGTTCAGTTTGTAGTTTTAGCGGTTGATACTAAATTTGTTGATGGCAGAAACATGGTTCACTTAAATGGTGGCCGATTAATTACCGAACTGGAAACCGAAAACTGGATTAAACAAGCGGAAGATTTAGGAGCAGGAGAAATTTTATTAACCTCTATGGACCATGATGGGACTAAAGCTGGTTTTGATTGCGGTTTGCTTCACAAAGTAAACCAAATGATAAATATTCCAATTATTGCATCTGGTGGTGCAGGAAATATGGACCATTTTACAGAAGTATTTCAAAAAGCAAATGTTGATGCCGCGTTAGCAGCATCAGTATTTCACTACGGTGAAATTCTCATACCGGATTTGAAACAGGAATTAAAAAGAAATCAAATTCCTGTTAGGATTTAAATTTACACTCGTTTTTGCGAAGCACGAAGCAATCTATTTTGCAGGGAAGATTGGCCCATACCTCGCAGTAACTGAAAAGATTAAAATAAATGAATATCAATACATCATCTCTTGATTGGGATAAAACAGCTGGCTTATTGCCTGTAATCATCCAGGATTATAAAACTTTAGAAGTTTTAATGCTGGGTTATATGAATGCCGAAGCTTTAGAAAAAACGCAATCGGAGGGCAAAGTAACCTTCTTTTCCCGCTCGAAAAACAGACTTTGGACTAAAGGAGAAACCAGTAATAACTTCTTGTATGTGAAAGAAATTTTTGTTGATTGCGATAACGACACCATATTAATTAAAGCCGATGCTGTCGGACCAACTTGCCATACCGGTAGCCGCAGCTGTTTCAAAACAGAATTTAATCAAAACTTCATTTTTGAATTGGAGAACATCATTGATGATAGATATGCAAATCCTGTTGAAGGTTCCTACATCAACAAAATGCGTAAAAAAGGTTTGAATAAAATTGCACAAAAAGTTGGCGAAGAAGGCGTAGAAACCGTAATTGCAGCACTGGCTGAAAGCGAAGAAGAATTAATTGGAGAGGCATCAGACCTTGTTTTTCATTTATTATTTTTATTGAAAGAGAAAGGTTTATCCATTCAAGACATTGCAAAAAATTTAGAGAAAAGACATAAGTAGGCTGAGGCTAAGGTTGAGGTTAAGGCTAAGTTGAGATTGAGACAGTTTGCTTACATCTTAATCTTGGCCGTAATCTTACTATAATTCGAGTACAATATCCGTATTAGGCTCAAATCTTGATCTCAGTCTCATCCTCAACCTCAGTCTCAGCCTTAACCTCGCTCTCAACCTCAACCTTAAACCATGCTCAAACACTTAAAAACCCTTTCTGGTCATCAAAATCCTGTTTATGCTTTAGCCAATTCTGAGAGCGGCGAAACATTCTACAGCGCCGGAAATGATAAGGGTGTGGTCGAATGGTCGTTAGCGGATATGGCTTTTTTGAAGGTTAAAATGCCCGTTCAAAGTTCTGTGTATTGCTTACACCATTTTGATAATCTTTTATTTGTTGGGGAACGCAGTGGTGCATTTAGCGTTTACGATTTACATAAAGAAGAAATGGTTATTCGTGTAAATGCACACCTAAAGCCAATTTTCGACATCAAAACCGTGAAATCAAAAAACGAGTTGATTACAACTGGCGAAGATGGTACGGTTGCAGTTTGGTCGTTAACTGATTTTACAGAAATTTACCGTTTTCAGGCTGCATACGATACCGTAAGAACGATAGCAATTTCTCCAGATGAACAAGAAATTGCGCTTGGTTGCAAAGACCATCTAATTAGAATTTACAATTTAAACGATTATAGTTTAAAGCAAACGTTAGAAAGTCATTCTTTGCCTGTAACTTCTTTAGCTTATCACCCAACAGGAAAATATTTACTTTCTGGCAGTCGCGATGCACAATTAAAAATATGGAGTTTGCCGAATTACGAATTACAGCAGTCCATCACAGCACACATGTTTACGGTTTATGATATTGCATTTCATCCAGCACTCCCCTATTTTGCCACAAGTAGTCAAGATAAAAGCATTAAACTTTGGGATGCAGAAAATTTTAAGTTGTATAAAACCTTAAGTATAGAAAAATCTGGCGTCGGTCACGCCCATTCCATCAACAAAATTATTTGGAGCAATGATGGAAAGTATTTAATCTCTACAGGTGATGATAGGCAAGTGATGGTTTGGGAGATGGAAATCTAATTCCCTATTATTCTCGTCATTGCGATCTTACTAAGCAATCTCATTTTTTTATACTAGTGCAATAAGATTGCTTAGTGCCTCGCAATGACCAAATTTCTAATTTATCCCAACCATCTTCATCCCTTCTCTTCCATAAAAAACAGGGAAATACATCATTTCTGCTCTTGCTGGATTTAAAACATACGAACCAGAATACCTCGGCATTAAATCTATTTCAAAAGTATATTTTCCCTGTTTTAGTTTTGAGCAGAAGATTGATGTTTTGTTTTTAAAATACTCTCTATGTGTTTCTATACCCCAAAAATTTTGCACTTTGTTTTCGTAAGAACATCCTGCTGGAATAGGAATTTCAATCATCACATAATCTGCATCAGCTTTAACTTCTACTTCGACTTTCAGTTTTGTTAAAGTTCCTGCTTTTAATTTAGTTACAAAGCTTCCATTTTGTATTAAACTAGAATTAACTTTAAAATCCTTATCTATTTTTTGTGGTTTAGCATTTTGAAATTGCTGATAAGCGGTAAAATAAACAGCCATTTTTCCTGATTTGGCAACCTTTAAATCCGTAGGATTATTAATGGTTTTATCAAAAGGAAATTGATTTACCGTTTGTTCGTTAATTTTGATTGAGGCAGGTTCATCCTTTTTAGTTCCGGAAATTAATTCTGGCAAAATGGTTTCTAAAATCAACGAAGCTTCATAAGTATTTCGCCATTGCCCATCTTTACGCTGCTCCAAAAAGTATAATGTAATTTTCTCCAATTCATTTTCGTAACCACCAGCATTCCTCAATATTTTATATGCCAGCAATGTATTTTCAATACTGTTATCCCAAAAACGGATATTTTCTTCGCCCCAATAAATACTGCCAAACATGGTCTGCTTTTTCAGTTTAAGTAAATCTGTTAAATCGATTTGAATTCCTGCATTTTGTTTAAGCAACATCATTTCTAATATAGAATAAGTGCTTTTGTAGGATATTCTGTTTTTCACGGTCAAAAGTTCTGGAGAAATACTCTCTTCTCGTTTCCGTTCTTTTTCTAATTCCTGTTTTTCGAAAGCCAATAGCCAAGCTTTAAAATCATATTTATCATCAAGTAGTTTTAAAAGCTTTATGGTTTGCAGCTGACTATAATTAGGACTTTCTTGCATTTTAGAAATCAAGTAGCTCCGTAAAACATCTTTGTTAAGCTCTATTTTATATCCTTGTTTTTCGGCTAGCAAAAGTGCTTCAACAACATGTAAACTAATCCAGATTTCTTCGTTACTATTTTGCCACCAACCCCATGTGCCTTGCGGATTTTTAGTTTGATAGAGTTTCTTTAAAATAAAATTGATATCCTTTTCGTGGGCAAAAGTTTGGTTTAAATACTTTCTAAGCTGTTTTTCTAGCAGTAACGATTTCAATTTCGACGCCAATTGCTCATTACATAAATATTCATAATTACGCACCTTGGTCATTTCATCCAACAATGTTGGAAAAATAGAAGCTTCTGCTCTAATCGTAATTTTTCCAAGTTGCTTATCGAAACCAAAATTGATCGTGGTATCTTTAAGCAAAGCTGAAAAGTAACCTTTCGTTTCTTTCACGCCGGCTTCAAATACCGGTATTTTTCTTCGCTCGCCGTCAAAATATCCATTCTCTTGTGCCAAAGTATATTCAAAATTTAAGCTATCTTTCGAGGTCACGTTGATGCCAACCGTATCAATGTGAGAATTTTTGAACTTTACTATGCTATTCTTAAACTCTTTGCCGTTGTACAAAAATTTTCGAACTCCGCTCTCTTCTATTGGTGTATAGTTCATCAATTTGCCAATTACTTTAATGCTATCCCCAATAGTTGCAAAAAGCGGCGAAACAAAATTTGCACTTAGCGATTTAAAAGATTTAATGTTTCCTTCCGTGTAGCCTGTCTGCCTGTTTCCATTCATAGCCATAACCCGTGTTGTCCATTTGGTAATATCATCCGGAAACTTTACGGTAAACTTAGCCACACCGTTTTCATCAGTAATTAATTTTGATTGCCAAAAGCCTTCATCATTAAAATTGCTGCGCATAGTTTGTTGTTGTGCAACTGGCTCACCGGCAAGGTTGGTTGCTAAATTCCCTTTTTTGCTTTTAATGATGATTACCCCATTTGCAGCTCTAGCACCATAAATTGCAGTTGCGCTGGCATCTTTAAGGATAGTAATATCTTTTACTAAATCTTTATCCAAAACATTAATATCGCCATCAAAAGGCAATCCATCTAAAATAATTAATGGTTTTTTGTTGGGAGATAATGTTGACGAACCTCTTATTGAAATCATTGAAACTTCTTGAAGTTCTAGGCCAGCAGATTTACCTTGCAAGGCATAATTTAGCTCATCGTTAGAACTTATAGACATCGTTGCACTAGCAGTCATATTTTGTTTTCTAACCGCTCCATAACCAACTATTTCAACGCCTTTCAAATTGTTATCAATTGTATCAAGTAAAATATCTCCAACTGAGCCATTTACTATATCAAATACTTTATCGTAATATCTTGTGGTAGATATTTTTATAGCTCCCTTTTCTGGTGTTTTAAAACTAAAAAATCCTTTAGCATCGCTGATGGTTTTTATATCTAAACCTACAACCTCTACGACAATACCTGATATTGGTTTATTAGTTAGGCTAGATAAAACTCTTCCTTGCAATGTGTTTTTGAGCTCATTTTTATCAAATAAATAACTATTAAAAAAGGTTTGGATTTTTTCTGAAACATAGGTTCCACCTTCGCTACTGTAATTCCCTATTTTAGGCGTAGATTTTATAATACTATCCATTTTTGTGCTGAAAGCATCGGCTGCTGCAATTTTTAAGAAATTCCATTTGTAATAATTTGCACCATTTGCTTTTATATTGATACCATCTGCAATAAAATAGCTGTTATCCTTTAATAAAAACAGGATTTTGTATTTGCCGCTATCCAATACATCTGTATTTATTTCACCTTTATGAATGCGCAAATAGTTGGCTTGGTTAGTTTTATAAATGAATAGATTTTTAACGTATGGGATGTGGTTTGTAAAGGCAGTATCAATGTCATACCTCAACTTGCCTGTACCTTTGTGTCCGATTAAACTTGCATTGTAGAAAAGTTGTGTTGTTCTACTTCTCAAATCCATAAAATCTAACCAAATTTTATCAATTTCATTCTTTTTTACAGCATATTCATCGGCAAATTTTGTATTGCCATTGCCTGTATATGCAGATAGTTTAGTATCAAAAGCATATTTTGTGGCATTTGATTTTTGTTTGATTAATCCTGGTTCAAAAGTATAGGTGTAACTCGTTTCTTTGGTAAAAGATTGTTTGAATTTTTCATTATCGAAAACTAGGGCATTTTCTCTTATTGGGCCAATTAACAATGGATTTTCTGGGCGATTATTAGGGTTAATCAGTAACCGAGTTTCAGAAGTGGCAGCCGAGATAGTAGGTTTTTGGAGCGCAAAATTATTGGTAACCTTAAGCATGTAATTATCCAATTCCTGGCTTTCGGATGCACTAAGAATAGTTGGCTTGCTTACCGTAACCAAAGCATTAGTGGTATCTGCCAACACGCTGAAAATTGTTTTTTTACCGGCGGTGATGTTGTAATTTTTTAATGTTATCAGTTTATCCGCAGTGCGGATTTTAAAATCGTGAAAACCTGGTTTTACCACAAAAGAGTAACGCTGTAATTGTTGCGCCTGATTAAAAAACACAGGAATATTATCAATATAAACAATGTTAGCAGGTAAAATGGCACCATCAAAAACCACAAAAGGCGCAACCTGTGTGGTGGTATCATTAGCGCTTTCAATTACATTATAAATTGGTTCGGGATGCATAAACCTAAAATACTCAATGGTATCTAACCCTAAGTTTTTGCTCCATTTAGTCCAAGCCATCTGGTCTAAAATGGTACTAACACTGCCGTTGGCTTCGTCAGCCTCAACCTTTATTTTATTGGATTTGTGCACCAAATATTTCCTTCCCATGTACGGCAATCTAACATTCGGAATATCCTTAAATTTGGATGTGAAAGCTTGTGCCGTTACATCTGTTTCGGGTACAGGTTTGCGGTTAATATCTGTAACCTTGACTAACATATTCACCTTTTGCCCAGGATAAACCATATCCGGCGCAATCAATTTTAAATTTAACTGGTAAGGATTGTAAAATGTGCTTACTTCCCTTGTTTCTTCATCTCCATCCCAAAAATAATTGATGCGTATATGGCTAGCTTTTCGGCTATCGTTTTTTATCAGCGTATCTAAATTATTAGTGTAACCTCTTAAAAAGACTTTATTATCTGCAAAAATAGTGTACCAAAAAGGCACTTTATATTCGTTAATAACCACCACACGCAAACTATCTTTATTTTGTACGGCGTTAATTTGCAGTTCGGGTTTTAATGATGTGATATAAATGGTTGCAGTATCTTTTGGGGTTTGTATTTCGATGTATTCGGCTCTATAATCGGTCTTTGCCATATAAGGCAAGGTAATATTTTGCGAATTGATCACTACATCATCTTCTGCATAGCTAATTATTTTAGCTAGTTGACTTTCGCTTTTACCATTTACCAAATAGTTGATAACCAAACTGTCTTTTCTAAATTCAGATTTTATTTCAATTGGTTTAACGGCCTTCTTCGAACTCTTCCAATCGTTATAGGTTAGAGATTTAGAAGCCGTTCTCACTTCGTTGTTACTGTTTAAGAATTTCGCATCTAAATTAAACCTAAGGTTCGCTTTGGGAAAAATATCAGTAGGAAGAACAAGTTTAGTTTCGCCAACAGGATCTAGCGTGATAGTCTTTTGCCAAAGTGTATCAGGTACAAAAACCTTTTTATCGGTATAATAACTTATATCACCAGTAGTTAATGTAAGTTCTACTCTACCATCAGGCACTGCCAATTCATTTTCGTCGGTTGCTTTAAAATAAACAGTAATTAAACTATCTTTTGTTTGCTCATTTCTATCTGTTCGTAGCGAAAAATCAAGTGATTTAAGTTCATAATCTTCATAACGGAAATTATTGCTGATGCGAAGCGCTTTCCTCGGCTTTTTAGACTTTTCTTCCAAACTAACACCATAATTTCTATCCAGCTTTAGGCTTAAACTATCTGCAAGCACGAAACTATATTCGTAACCCCCATTTTTGTATGGGTTGATGGTAGCTAATATTTTTTTAGCACCATCAGTTTGTAAAATCACATCTGCCGCTCTGTTTTTGATGTTTCCGCCGTTGGCATTAATAATAAAAGCTTTAAATTTTACAGTATCGAGCGGCTTATACATCGGTTTGCTAAAAACCATGTAGCCCGAAAACAATGGTTTAACACTTCTTTTCTTTTTAAAAACCGATTTAAACGGTTGCCAAAAATATTTTGTCGGGAACGAATAAGCTACTTTTTTAAAGAAAGACCAGTCTTCCCTATCATCATCATAGTAATTGTTATCAGCAACATCGTACTCAAAGAAATTACTTATCCCATCGTGCACCACTTTAATAACACCTTCTTCTTTTGGTTTGCCAGCTTCTTTGGTATACGTACTTCTATATAGTTTCGCTTTAGCATCATATTGAGCTCGTTTTTTACCGTCAATTTCTACAAAAGCACTAGTAATTAGGTTTCCTTTTACATCTGTTATGTAAAACTGAAAATCCTTTTCGTTATTAATAAATTGTAGTAAAACATTGTTTTCGCAATGTAAACTCGAATTGATAGCACCTCCGCTGGCATTTACAAGCAGGTAATTTCCGTAAGGTAAATCGGTCTTTTTGTAATCTTTGTAATAATCAGGGCTGATTAAAGTGTGGTAAAAACTATCATTAGCTTTTTTCTTATTTAAAACGCTAACAACCTCGTTGTCATTAATTTTATAAACAAATGTAGCATCGCTGGCTTGTTTGCTTTTAGATAATTTGTTTTGACTGAAACCTTTATAAGTGAAAACAAAAAGAGTGATGAGCATTAAAAGTATCTTCATTATTATAAACTGATTTGGAATTTGTTCTAAATACTCCATTCATAAATGAGTGGAGCAATGGCGGGATGTTTATCTTATCAGGGATGATAAGCAAATAATGATTTTGGAGATGGATTATAATGTTTTAAGCATTAAGAAAGCGACTAACCCTATTTAAAAAAGTTGGTGTCTTTATCACCCCGAAACCACCTAAAATACTATATTTCATTTTCATGGTGATGGTAAGGGGTTCAGTTTTTTTTAGATTTATTTTAAAATTCTGGCTTTCAAATCCTATATAAATACATTCTAGCATCAGTCCATTTTTGAAGCGGTTTTTGTTTACTCTGATTTCGAAATTTCCATCCTTATCGGTAACTGTAGCAACGGTTGTTCCCTTTATTCTCACACGTCCACCAATTATTGGCAAACTTTCATCACTATCAATAACTTTTCCTTTTATGGTGATAGAATCATTTTCGAGTGGCGAAACACTTTTTTCGATTGCAAACTTCTTTGCATCGGTTTGATGTGTTGGATAAGATTTATTGATTGCGCCACTTAACTTCGGAATACTTAAAAAGGCAACTAATGAGGCAGCAATTAAACTTGGCTTAAATCTATCCATCGAAAAGATGGGTTTTATCTCAATTAACCGATTAATTTGTTCGGGTTTAAACCTTCCGCAGCTAAGGCCTTGATTTTTAGTTAGCCAAATTTTTAAATCGTGATCAGAAAATTGGGTAAAATCAATAACAGACTTTTGGCATGAACTGCAAAATCGGCCGATCTCATTAGCTTGCATGTTTAACCATTTTTTATTACAAGGATTGTTAATTGAAATTTTAACGGAGGTTGCCATAGAATCAGTTTTATACCATGATGCAACTTTAATGCTTATTCCACAAAACGCTTTATAATTCTAAGTTTATGGCTGTAAACGCCCAATTCTCTATTAAAAATCCCTTGGTCATCAATAGGGTCGATTTTTACTTTTGCTGAAGAATGAATAATCTCATTCGGACCTAGCATAATACCAACATGGGTGATTTTTCCCTCGGCATTATCAAAAAATGCTACATCGCCAGGTTTACATTCAGCTAAAAAACCTACTAATTCTCCTTGCTCCGCTTGCTGAGATGCATCTCTGTTTAATTTAATGTTAAGCATTTTAAAAACAGCTTGTACAAAGCCAGAACAATCTAAACCGAATAAGTTTCTACCTCCCCACAGGTACGGAATATTTTGAAAAAATTTAGCTGTTGATTCAACTTCTGCTTTGAAATTGGCTTTTGAACTATCGTGAGGTATAAAATTTAATTTGAACTTTTCCTTACCAGCATAACAATATCCATCGGCTAAATATGGCAAATTGCTGGCCGGGCTTAAATGATACAAGCTTCCATCAGTTGCTGTTAAAGTATTATCGAAATTTAAAGGTGATAGGAATTTGCAATCTTGCATTTCAATAAATTCCTGCTGTGTTATAGGGGCCAGCTGCCTAAAATCCATCCAACCTTCGTAACCGTCATAACCATTCTGTATTAGCCACCATCGCTCTTCTTTCTGAATAATTTCAACATGTTCGCCAAAAAGTAGCTGCGAAACAATTTCTGCTTTATCAGATGCGCTTGCCCTTAAAGGTGCGACTGCAACTCTGCAAATACCGTATTGATTTTCCATTTTGATTATTGGCACAATTCTGAGGTAAACTTAAGAAATTCCAGTAAGCGACTAACATTTTGATTGCAATTTTGTTAATTTTATGAAGATAAAAACTAAATCTCCTTACCATGAACTTTAAGAAAATACTAATAGCCGTTGATAATAGCACTTGCTCTGAAAAAGCGGCTAAAGCAGGTTACGAAATTGCAGTCAAATTTGATGCAGAAGTTGCACTGGTTAACATCATTGAGCCTATACCAGCAAACGTTAATCCTGATTTAACCCTTGCTCCTGTTTTTTTAGAGACTTATGATAATAGCGATGAAAACAGTCACGTACTATTAAAGGAAATGGAAAACAAATTTTCTGGCGGAATTAAAACTACCTACCTATGTGTAGTTGATACTGCAGCTCATGGTATAATTCAACAATCTGATGAATGGGGTTCTGATTTAATTGTAATCGGCACTTATGGCAGAACAGGTTTATACCACTTTTTAATGGGCAGTGTTGCGGAGCATGTGGCCAGAAAATCGGCTTGCCCGGTGCTAATTATTCCAAACAAAAGCGATATCGATTAATCAATATCGTTCATGAAAAAGATTATATATTCAAATATCCTTATTGCTTTCCTTATTTGGAGTTCAGCAGTTGCGCAAACTACTCAACAAAAAGTTTCAATTGTTGAGCTTTCAAAAATAGATGCTTTATTTAAAGAGTATTTAAGCAAAGGATGGATTAAAGGCATTACCGCGAACATTGCTGTTGATGGTAAAACTGTGTATAATAAAGCCTTCGGTAATAATTTGAACAGACCGTTGAAAACCGATGATATTTTAAGAATTGCCTCGCAAACTAAAGCTGTTACTTGTACTGCTGTGATGATTTTATTTGATGAAGGTAAATTTAAATTGGATGATCCGATTTCGAATTACATTCCAGCTTTTAAAAATCCAAAAGTATTAGATAAGTTTAATCCTTCTGATTCGAGCTATACTACAAAACCAGCAAATCACGAAGTTACCATCAGAGAATTACTCACCCATACTTCCGGGCTTGGCTATGCCCAAATTGGATCTCCGGAGATGAATGCGATATATGCAAAAGCGGGCATCGAAGCCGGTTTTGTTATTCATAAAAAACTTTTAGAAACAGAAATCAATAAATTGGGAGCCTTACCGCTTGCAAATCAACCTGGAGAAAGCTGGCATTATAGCCTAAGCATGGATGTTTTAGGTAGATTGGTTGAAGTAGCTTCAGGTTTAAGCTTAGATAGTTTTTTTAAGCAAAGAATTTTTGTGCCACTTAATATGGTTGATACGTATTTCGCACTTCCTAAAAGTAAACAGAATAGATTAGCCACTGTTTATACAGAAGACGAAAAAACACATCAGGTAAAAGTTTGGAAAGATGGTACTTTTCCAGGAGCAACAATTAATTATCCAATTAATGAAAACGGTTATTTCGCTGGCGGAGCGGGCTTGGTTTCCACCTCAAAAGATTATGGAGTTTTTCTGCAAATGTTACTGAATGGTGGCACGTATAATGGGAAAAGAATACTTTCGGAAAACAGCGTTAATTTAATGACTACCAACCAAATAGGAAGCATTCCTTTCGGAGATAATACATTTGGTTTAGGATTTGAAGTTGTGACTGCAAAAGGAGCGAAAAATTCTAATAAAAGCGTTGGCTCCTACAGTTGGGGAGGTTTCTTTGGTTCCAATTTCTGGGTAGATCCAAAAAAGAAAATTGTTGCTCAAATTTATGTTCAGCAGTGGCCATTTTCTCACGGCGAAATTGCCGGAAAATTTCACTCGATAATTTACAAAGCCATTAATTAGCTGTAAAAAATAAAGTCCCGATTTGCATCGGGACTTAAATATTATAAAAATTGTTATTCTAAAAGTTTAATTTTCTTGATGTAACCAGGCTTTTTTCGCTAACAATTCTTCTTCTGTTTCACGGATATCTTCATCATCTACACAACAATCTACCGGGCAAACCGCGGCACATTGAGGTTCATCATGAAATCCCTTACATTCTGTACATTTATCCGATACGATATAATAAACCTCATCAGAAACTGCTTCTTGCGATGCATCAGCTTCAATTTGTTGATTACCAAAATCAATAATTCCGTTTAAATTGGTACCGTCAGAAAAACGCCAAGCTGTACCGGCATCATATATTGCGTTGTTAGGACATTCTGGTTCGCAAGCCCCACAATTTATACATTCGTCTGTTATTTTAATCGCCATGTTTTCGTCTAATTCTTTTGCTTAGTTTACCTTTGCGCTGCAAATATAGCACTTAATCATTTAATAATAATTCTAAATATGTCAGTTTTAAATATAGATAAAGTAATTATTGCCTATAAACGTTTGGGCAAAGCGCTTTCCAATCCTACTGATATTTTAGAAAATTCTATCATTTCTGCTCAAAACAGTAACGCCTGGTTCACGGAAGAAAATGTAAGAAAATCAGTTTCATCTTTCGCAGAAATGCTTAACGATAATGATATTGACGAGTGGTTTAAATCGATTAAATTTAGTAATTCGCCAAAAAAAATTGGGTTAATCCTTGCGGGTAACATCCCCATGGTTGGGCTACACGATGTTTTGACCGTTCTGGCAACTGGAAATATTGCACTAATAAAGCTTTCTTCATCAGATGATAAATTAATCAAAACCATCATCTCAGAACTTATAAATACAGAAACTGGTTTCGAAGATAGAATAGAATACGTAGAACGATTAAAAGATTTTGATGCCGTTATTGCTACAGGAAGCAATAATTCATCCCGATATTTTGATTACTATTTTGGTAAAGTTCCAAACATCATCAGGAAAAACAGAAATAGTGTGGCTGTATTAAATGGAGATGAATCATTTGATGATATCCAGAATTTAGGTGCTGATATATTTGATTACTTTGGATTAGGCTGCAGAAATGTTTCTAAAATTTATTATCCAAAAGGTTACGATATTGCAAAATTTTATGAAGGCATAGAAAGCTTTCAGCCTACAATAAATCACTTTAAATACAACAACAATTACGATTACAACAAATCTATATATCTAGTAAATACCGCAAAACATTTTGATAATGGCTTTTTATTACTAAAAGAAGATGAAAGTTTGGCTTCACCATTGGCTGTTTTATTTTATGAAGAATATAACGAATTAAAGGAGGTTGAGGAAAAACTTAAAGATAAATCTGCACAAATTCAATGCGTAATCACAAATTCTCCATTGAATTTGAAAACATATGGTTTTGGGCAAAGTCAACACCCTAAGCTTTGGGATTATGCTGATGATGTAAATACCGTTGAGTTTTTGAATGAGTTGATTTAAGTAGTACTAACTCTTAGAAACCTAAGTTTGATTTGAACTTAATATTTTGCTGTGTTTATCGCCGTATTGCTTGTAAGACACGTCTTGCTGAATTTAATTCGGCATCTTTCCTGCAAAATAGACCCTGAAATGAATTCAGGGTAACGTTATATAAAAAAGCAGCTTATTACTAATGTGATGGATAATTAACAATCCAAATCAGGTTTAAAGGATGTTTTAATTGCACTATCCTTTCATTCTAAACCTGGCAGGAGCGGCAGCCCCGAATTTCTTCAATGAGGGCTACAGCGAATGACAGGACTGCTATTCCCGATGAAAAACCGTACGTTCATTTCCAAAAAAAACCTACTCTTTTAGATTTATAATTATTTAAACGACATTAAAAGTTGAGAATCACTTATTAATAATCTAAAAAAAATTTTTGGAAATTTAGGGTTATATGCGCTTGGAGGTTTTCAGCCCCGCTCACGCTTCTGCTCCCGATGAAAAATCGGTAGCATCTCGCTTCGATCGGGTTTAGATACAAAGCTTTGACGCCGTTGGAAACAATTTAAATAGCTTATAGAACCTGAATTTGATTCTTAAACTTAACAGGCCTGCTATTTTATCGCCGTATTGGTGAATATATTTCAACATATTTCCTGCAAAATTGACCCTGAAATGAATTCAAGGTGACGTTAACTAAAAAAGCAGCTTCAATAATATGAAAGAAAATAAAAATCGAACTAACAAGCAACTCACATTGCATCTACGCTTTGGCTTTTTTACCTTTCAGCTTTCAGCTTAAATAGCTATTTTTGGACACAATGTATATCATTAAAGTTAAAGGCATAGCCAAAATTCCCGATTATGTTCAGCTTAGAGACGATAAGTTTACGCTACTAGCTTACTTTAGAGTAGATAGACCCGATAAATCGCTTGTTAAACTTGGTTTAGGCGATAAGCAAGAATATATAATGGAAATGGTTAAAGATTTGCCCTTCGGACAAATCGCAAAATTAGAAATATAACATGGCAGAAAACGCAGTAATTCATTTAAGCAATGTTGATGTTTTTCAACAAAAACACTTAGTATTATCAAACGTAAATTTACATATAGAAAAAGGTGAATTCGTGTTCTTAATTGGTCAAACCGGTTCTGGTAAAAGTAGTTTGCTTAAAATTTTATACGGCGATTTGCACATTGGTAACGGAAACGGAGATATTGTAGGTTTCGATTTAAAAAACTTAAAAGAGAATCAGGTTCCGTTTTTACGACGTAAATTGGGTGTTGTTTTTCAGGATTTCCAGTTACTAACCGACCGTACAATAGAAAAAAACTTAGAATTTGTTTTGAAAGCCACAGGCTGGAAAGATGCAAATCTAATTAATGAGCGCATAAAAGATGTTTTAGATAAAGTTGGTTTACGCTCTAAAATTAAAAAAATGCCTCACGAAATTTCAGGTGGAGAGCAACAACGTATTGTAATTGCCCGGGCTTTACTAAACGACCCTGAAATCATTCTTGCAGATGAACCTACTGGAAATCTCGATCCTGAAACATCAGAAGGAATTGTTACGCTTTTAAAACAGATAAGCCAAAACGGTACGGCCGTTTTAATGGCTACACACGATTATCAAATCATAAGAACTTATCCTTCACGAATTATTAAATGCGAAAATGGAATCGTGATTGAAGATGCTCAAATAGCTTAATAGAATTACGATTTTAGATTGACATTATACCAAATCTATAAATCTAAAATCGTAATTACTCTTCTATTAATCAAAATTCCCCTTTCCTGCCAAAATCGTAAATCAACAATCGGCAATTGTACGTCTGCTGTCAAACTGATCAGTTAAATGATTACAATTCTGCCAGCTTGGCTGATTTCTGTTTATGGCAAAATTGTTGCGATTACCACAAAAAATTCAGCTTAATATTATGTTCAATAAGAAGAAAAATAACGATACAGAAGAAAATATAATGAATACTGAAAATTCAGCAGAAAATACTGAGGCTCAAAACTTAGAAAATTCTGAAGCTCCTGAAACTGTAGAACAAGTAGAAGAGCAAACTGCTGAAGAAAAATTACAAGCTGAAGTTCAACAACTTAACGATAAATATTTACGTTTATATGCCGAATTCGATAACTACAAACGCCGTACTCAAAAAGAACGTGTAGAGTTGTTACAAACAGCAGGCAAAGATGTTATTGTATCCCTTTTGCCTGTATTGGATGATTTTGACAGGGCTTTGAAAGCAATGGATACAGCTGCAGATGTTGCTCCAGTTAAAGAAGGTATTTTGTTGGTGAGCACAAAACTAAAAAATACACTAGCCCAAAAGGGTCTTAAAGATGTAGAAAGCATCAATAAAGATTTCAATACTGATTTTCACGAAGCTATAACCAATATCCCTGCACCAAATGATGCATTAAAAGGAAAAGTTATTGACGAGGTTGAAAAAGGCTACACATTAAATGATAATGTCATCCGCTTTGCGAAAGTTGTAGTAGGAGCATAACTAATTTTGAATGTGAAAATGAGTGATTGATTAGTTCATTCTCTAATTCAATCCTTCAAAATTCAATCATTAAAACAATTAGTAAATAAAAAGATACAGAATGATGAAATTCGAAAATTCATCAATCATTCAAAATTCAATCATTCTATAAATAGAGATGAGTAAAAGAGACTATTATGATGTATTAGGCGTAAATAAAAGCGCCCCGGCAGATGAGATTAAAAAAGCTTATCGTAAAATGGCCATTAAATATCACCCTGATAAAAACCCTGGTGATAAGGCTGCAGAAGATATGTTTAAGGAAGCTGCCGAAGCTTATGAAGTGCTAAGTAATCCAGAGAAAAAACAGCGTTACGATCAATTTGGTCATGCTGGTGTGGGAAGCAGTGCTTCTGGCGGTTATGGCGGCGGAAATATGAACATGGATGATATCTTCAGTAATTTCGGAGATATTTTTGGTGGTCATAATCCATTCGAAAGCTTTTTTGGTGGCGGAGGCGGAGGTCAGCAACGTGGTGGTCGCCGTGTAGCTAAAGGCTCTAATTTGCGCATAAAAGTTAAATTAACTTTAGAAGAAATTGCTCACGGTGCTGAAAAGAAAATAAAAGTAAATAAACTAATTGCCTGCAAAACATGTGATGGAACCGGTGCAAAAGATAAATCATCAGTAAGCACTTGTGGTACATGTGGCGGAAGCGGTCAGGTTCGAAGAGTTACAAACACCATTTTAGGGCAAATGCAAACTGCATCTACATGCCCTACTTGTAATGGTAGTGGACAACAAATTACGGCTAAATGTAATGTTTGTCATGGTGATGGCGTTGTTCGTGGCGAAGAAACCATAACCATAAATATACCTGCAGGTGTTAGCGAAGGCATGCAATTGAGCATGAGTGGTAAAGGAAATGCAGCACCAAATGGTGGCATTCCGGGAGATTTAATTATTTTAATTGAAGAAACTGTCCACGAAACTTTAAAACGCGAAGGAAATAATATTGTTTACGATTTACATTTAAGCTTTGCAGATGCAGCTTTAGGTATAAGCATTGAAGTACCAACCATTGATGGTAAAGCAAAAATTAAAATCGACCCAGGAACACAAAGCGGAAAATTATTGCGCTTAAAAGGTAAAGGTTTACCTGAAGTTAATTCGTACCAAAGAGGTGATGAAATTATTCACATCAACGTTTGGACACCAAAAGCTTTAAGCAGCGAAGAACGCAGTATTTTAGAAAAACTACGCGATTCTGCTAATTTCAAACCACAACCTGGTAAAAATGAAAAAAGCTTTTTTGATAGAATGAAAGAGTATTTTGAATAAAAAAATATCAATATAATAAATGAAAACCGATGCTTTGGCATCGGTTTTTTTATTGGAATCTATTTTAAACTTTAGACTATAAGAACAAAATGCTTTTAAAATTCAAATCACATTTCCCATTTTTATTCTTAATGCCTTAATGGTCTACAGAAATAAATATCCCTTATAATCACATTTCCCGAGTTACTCTTAATGCCTTAATGGTCTGAAAGAAATAAATATCCTGATAACCACATTTCCCGATTTACTCTTAATGCCTTAATGGTCTGAAAGAAATAAATATCCTTATAATCACATTTCCCGATTTACTCTTAATGCCTTAATGGTCTAAAAGAAATAAATATCCACTATAATTACATTTCCCGATTTATTCTTAATGCCTTAATGGTCTAAAATAAGTAAATATCCCTTATAATTACATTTTCCAATTTATTCTTAATGCCTTAATGGTCTGAAAGAAATAAATATCAGTTATAATCACATTTCCCGATTTATTCTTATGCCTCATGGTCTAAAAGAAATAAATATCACTTATAATCACATTTCCCGAGTTACTCTTAATGCCTTAATGGTCTAAAAGAAAAACAAAAAATTATCAATTTATCAAACTATGTAGTCAACAAAATCAAAAGAATAAAATTTATAAATTTATCACTGTAACCTTTAGTCCTTTTTAACGACTAATAAACAAACGAAATTAACTATGCTTAGCGTCAAAAATATTGTTAAACAATATGCAAACCATCGTGCACTCGATGATGTAAGTTTAGAAGTAGAACGCGGTAAAATCTTCGGGCTTTTGGGTCCAAACGGTGCAGGAAAAACATCATTAATAAGAATTATAACTCAAATAACTGCGCCCGATAGTGGTGAAGTTATCTTCAATGGAAAAAAACTAAACTCCAATCACATCAACCAAATTGGTTACTTACCAGAAGAACGTGGTTTGTACAAAAAAATGGAAATCGGAGAGCAAATTCTTTATCTCTCTAAACTTAAAGGATTGAGTACAGCCGAAGCAACAACCAGAATAAAATTTTGGTTCGAAAAGTTTGATATGGGCGGTTGGTGGAATAAAAAAGTTGAAGACTTGAGCAAAGGCATGCAGCAGAAGGTTCAGTTTGTTGCCACAATCTTGCACAACCCCGAATTAATTATACTCGATGAACCTTTTTCTGGTTTCGACCCGGTAAATGCAGATTTAATTAAAAACGAAATACTGGAATTAAATGCAAAGGGTACAACATTTATCTTTTCTACCCATAGAATGGAAAGCGTTGAAGAACTGTGCGATAATATTGCCTTAATCGATAAATCAAAGAAAATTTTAGATGGTTCCGTTGATGATATCAAAGCAAGTTATAGAAACAATACCTATCAAATTGAATATAGCGGAGCAGCAGATTTAGTGAACTTAGAGTTGTTTGATGTTATTGAACACAATGATATAAAAGAGGGGAAATGCCTAAAATTTAAGCTCAAAGGTGACGCATCTGTTAATCAAGTTTTAGCATTTTTGCTTCCGCAGGTTCGCATAAATCATTTAAAAGAAGTGATACCAAGTATGAATGATATTTTTATTGAACGTGTTAAAAAGTAAGCCATGAATAAAATTTTACTGATTATAAAGAGAGAATATTTATCAAGGGTTAAGAAAAAATCGTTCATTATTATGACGTTTTTAACACCACTGATTATTGCAGGCTTTTATGGATTAATTATCTATTTTTCGATAAAAGGAATAAATGATAAAACAGATACCATTGCCGTTGTTAACCAGAATAAAACATTAACAGAAAAACTAACTTCTAATAAAAACGTAACGTTCGAATATGTAGATCAATCGTTTGAAAGTCTCAAAAAAAATCTAAGCAAAAGCAAATTTGATTACGTTTTATTACTTCCTGATTTTAATGTAGATAATCCAAAAGGAATTCAGCTAATTGGGAAAAAACAAGCAGGCTTATCATTAGATGGCAAAATTTCAGATTCTATTGAAGATTTAATTAGAGATTATAAATTAAAAAAATCAGGAATTTCACAAGCCGATTTGGATAACCTGAAAAGCAAAGTAACCATCGATACAAAAAAGATTGGTGATACCGGCGAAGAAGAAAATAGCAGTGCCGGTGCAAGTACAATCATCGCATTTGTTGCCGGTGTATTGATGTTTATGTTTATTATGCTTTATGGTGTACAAGTTATGCGTGGAGTTATCGAAGAAAAAACAAGCAGAATCATTGAAATTATGATTTCTTCAGTAAAGCCTTTTCAATTGATGATGGGTAAAATTATAGGCATTGCAATGGTTGGATTAACGCAATTTTTACTTTGGATTGTACTCACATTTTCTATCTCTGCATTGGTTGTTGGTGTTTTTGTAAGTAAAGATGATGCTAAAAAAATCGTTGCTTCGAGTTCAAAAGTCTCTACTGGTAATCCTGCTGCACAGCAAATACAAGCAGCTGCAATAAACGATGGTCCACTTGGTAACGTTAAAAAAAGTATAGAAAACCTCGATTTCGGAAAAATTATAACCGTATTTATTTTCTACTTTTTAGGCGGCTATCTCTTCTACAGCGCACTATATGCAGCAATTGGCTCAGCTGTTGATAGTGAAACCGAAACCCAACAATTTATGATGCCGGTAATGATGCCACTCCTTTTAGGTTATGCACTATCGTTAAGCGTAGTTACGAATGATCCCTATGGAAGTGTTGCCTTTTGGCTTTCAATGATACCTTTTACCTCTCCTATTGCAATGGTTGTGCGCTTGCCTTATGGCGTGCCTGGTTGGGAATTAGCTTTATCAATGGGTATTTTGATAATAGGTTTTATTGGTACAGTTTGGTTTGCGGCAAGAATTTACCGAGTTGGTATTTTATTGTATGGAAAAAAAGCTAGCTTTAAAGAAATGATAAAATGGTTTTGGTATAAAAACTGAGCTTTGCAGTAGAATTAATGATTTCTCTTATCTGTGTTAAGCTTAATTTATCATTCGAACCATCGTAAATCTACTTTTTAATTAGTATAACAACCTCATCCCTCTTATTTTGAAAAAGGTTTTAATCATTGGTGCAACTTCTGGCATGGGCAAGTCGCTTGCAATTCAAATGTCGGCTAAGGGCTATACGGTTGGTATAACCGGCAAACGCCAAACCTTGCTTAATGAGATAGAAAATTTAAATCCCACAAAGATATTTGGTTCTTGTTTCGATGTGAATGATGAATTTGAATTGGTTGAAAATCTAAATGATTTAATTTACAGACTTGGCGGATTAGATATATTAATTTACAGCGCAGGATATGGCGAAATAAATGAAAATCTTGATAATTTAATAGAGCAGGATACTATAAGAACAAATGTCCGATCATTTACAAATGTGATAACCTTTGCGTTCGATTATTTCCAGTTACAAGGTTCCGGACAAATTGCTGCAATTACATCTGTAGCTGGTTTACGAGGAAATGATAAAGCCCCTGCCTACAGTGCTTCAAAAGCTTACCAAATTAATTATCTGGAAGGCTTAGCAATGAAAGCCAGGAAAATGAAAATTCCTATTAACATTCTGGATATCAGACCAGGCTATGTAGATACAGCTATGGCAAAAGGCGATAACCTGTTTTGGGTTACTACTGTAAAAAAAGCTGCGAAACAGATTATTGATGGAATAGAACATAAGAAGGAAGTAATTTATGTAAGCAAAAGGTGGCGGATATTTGCGTGGATATTTAAAATTATACCTCGATATTTGGGTGAAAAACTATAAATATGCGCTTTGCTATCATCGACTTAGGAACAAACACTTTCCATTTGCTTATTGCAGAATCAACTGATAAAAATTTTAAAGTTCTATTTAAAACCAATATGCCTGTTAAACTTGGCGAAGGTAAAATAAATGATAATCAAATTATTCCCGCAGCATTTGAACGAGGCATAAATGCTTTGAAAGATTTTCGAAAAATTATTACAGAATACAATGTTGATAAGGTAAGAGCCACTGCTACATCTGCAGTGAGAAGTGCCGAAAATGGAAAAAAATTTGTTTTGGCAGCTCGAGAAGAAGCCAATATTGCTATAGAAATTATATCTGGCGATGAAGAAGCTACTCTAATTTATGAAGGTGTAAAATTAAGTGGCGCAATTAAAGATTGTTCTTTAATTATGGATATTGGAGGAGGTAGCGTAGAGTTTATCCTTTGCGATAGCGAAAAATTAATCTGGAAAAAAAGTTATAACATTGGTGCAGCACGGCTAATGCAACAATATTTTAAGTCAGACCCAATTAGCGATGAAGAGAAAAACTTAATTCTCGCAAAAGTTCAAAATGAGCTTCTCGATTTGTTCGAGGTTTGCGAAAAACATCAACCCAAAGTGCTTATCGGTTCGGCAGGTGCATTCGAAACATTTGCCGAATTGATAATAAAAAAATATAATTATCCAGTTAATGTTAGCGAAGCAAAAACTTATGACTTTAACTTTGATGAATATATCTCAATTACTTTAAAGCTAATAAATTCTACCCACGCAGAAAGAGCAGCTATGCCTGGAATGATTTCTTTACGAGTTGACATGTGCGTTGTTGCAGCACTTTTGGCAAATTATACCATGGGCAGATTGAAAATCAATCAATTAACTTTATCTACCTATGATTTAAAAATGGGTGTATTGGCTAGTTTGTTGTAAAATGTATTAAGATTTTTTTGGCACATACATCATCCTCCCTAAAATCATCGATTGCATCTTTGCTGGATAATAATTTTGCTGCTTTGAGGTATTGAAATTCAATTTTAGTTCCGTAACATAATCAGATTCCTTGATGATTACAACATTTGATTTACGATCAAAGTTGTCATCCAGTTTAAACTCATAGCGACCATTTTTATCAGTTACTGCTGTATAGTTTGTGTTCTTAATCTGCAATTTTAATCCTGCAGCAGGTTTATTATCTCCAAAAAAAACATATCCATAAAACACACGATTGAGTGATGGTTTTTCGTCTTTTAAATTGGGTTTTACATCAGATAATGAAATTGAATTAGGATACTTTACAGGTACAGCAGCATTAACATCCTGTATAAAAATACTCGCCCCAATGGCCAGAACACCTAAATACTTCATCCAATTTCTATTTGAAGGAACAGCAATCAAATAGTAGTTTAATTGATTAAGTTGATTTTGAGACAATCTTCCGCAAATTTCGGTTTTTGAATTGGCTAGCGTGCTAATAATTTCAGCATTGCTGTAGTTTGAAAAATCTATCACACATTTATTGCAAGAAACACAAAACTTATCCTGGTTTTGGCTTTCCATTTCATCCCAGTTTTGCAAACATGGTTCCTGTATTGTAACTTCAAATTGTGTGGTTTTCATAATTTTTATTTTAAATCATGATGAAGCAATTAGGGAAATTCCACAAAGTGATGAAGATTAAATAAATTTTTGTAACTCTTTATATAGCTTTTCCGTAGGTAAGCCCATTACATTTGTGTAAGAACCATTAATTTTTTCGACAACAACATTGCCCCACCAATCCTGTACACCATAGCTTCCAGCTTTATCGTATGGCTTAAAATTATCTATGTAGAAATCAATTTCTTCACTGGTTACTACTCTGCAAATGACTTCCGTTACATCATAAAAAGAATATAATTTGCTGCCCTTTACAATGGTTACACCTGTATAAACCTCATGTGCCGAGCCAGACAACTTCTGCAACATCTGTTGCGCATGTAATCTATCATTTGGCTTACCCAAAATTTCTCCATCGATTGCAACTATTGTATCGGCAGTTATAACAATTTCATTTTCAGCCTTAAACGCTTTAGCCTTTTTTTCTGAAATGTAAACCGAAATTTCTGCTGGATTTAAACCTTCTGGATAACTTTCATCAACATCTTTCAATTCGACTTTGAAGTTCAAGCCCATTAATTTTAAAAGTTCTTGCCTTCGTGGAGATTTAGAAGCAAGTATAATTGGTGTATTAAATAGCATTTTTAAAAATTTCTGCTAAAATAACAAAAGCGACATAAAGCCGCTTTTGTTATTAAAAATATTATTGTATAAAATCAATTATTGGCCGCCACCATTCATACGGGCTTCCATTGCTTTTTTACGTTCTTCTAACATGGTTTTAAATGCTGGTTTTTGCTCGTCGGTTAACACGGCTTCAATTTTTGTATTGGTTTCAGCATTCATTTTTGTCATTTTTTCTCTCATGCCAGACATATCATCTCCAGCTGCTTCTCTAGCTTTGGTCATTTCTGCATTTTGAGCAGTATAAATCGCCATTACTTTTGTTTTTTGATCTTCAGTAAGCTTTAACTTTTCTACCAATTGATCAGTACTTCTTTTTGCTCTTTCTTCTGGTGTTCCGCCCATACGACCGCCACCTTGTTGTGCACTTGCGTAAGTTATTACAGAGAATAACAACGCACAAATCATCATTAATTTTTTCATGTTTTTGTTTTTTTTTGATAGATAGACATTAATCTATATATCTGTTTTTAGGGTAAATTTTTTGAAGTATTGGAATGAAGAATAATCATAAAGTTTAATTACGAAACGTAACTTAACTGTTGCAATTATCATCAATTGCATTCTACTCAACCCAGAAAAAATTTATTGTGATTTATTTACCCGAATCGGCAGCAATTGGATTTTCATCAAGCCACTTACCCTGCACTTTCATTACTTTTTCAATAATATCTCGAGCAGCGGTTTTACCACCATTAAACGGCGATATGAACTCTGAAATTTCTTTTATCTCTTCTACAGCATCAGCAGGGCATGTTGGTAACCCAACTAGTTTCATAACCTTTAAATCAGGAATATCATCTCCCATGTAAAGAACTTCTGAAGCATCAATATTCCTATCCGCAATATATTGATTGAATATTTCTACTTTATCGCCAGCAGCTAAAAAAACGTCGGTGATACCTAAATTATGAAAGCGTTTAGCCATCGCAATTCCATCGCCGCCAGAAATGATACAAACATGATAACCTCGTTTGACAGCCAATTGCATTGCATAGCCATCTTTGATGTTAAAAGTGCGCAACGATTGTCCGTTATCCATAACCTGAACAGAACCATCTGTTAAAACGCCATCAACATCGAAAATAAAAGTTGTTATGTTTTTTAGCTTTTGGAGAAACATGTGTGTTGCAAGATATATATTATGGGGTTGTGTTTTAGGCGTTGTCAGTTATACGAGGTGAGTTATGTGTAAAATTTATCGATTAAAGATTATAAAATTCTTATTCAAAGTAAACCAAATGTTATATGTCTATGCCTTATCTTCAACAAATCGCGATCAACCTCGACCCCAATCTTAGCCTCGATCCCAATCTTAGCCTCAATCTCAATCTCAATCTCAACCTCAACCTTGACCTCAATCTCAGCCTTTATCTACCTCAACCTAATCCTGATTATCTCTCCACTCGTAGCACCATGCGGTTTGAATTTGTTCCAAGTGACCTTCATTACTTTCTTCGCGGGTGCCTTTAAAGTTTGGCAATTGTAATACCCACTCTAATAAATCTGTAAAACGGATTCTGTATATTTTAGTTTCACCAAATTCATCACCAAATTTCTCATATAAAGACATCGCAATATCTTCGTAATCATTCCAGTAAATTGGTAAATCAAATTTATCGTTGTTCATGTTTTGTTAGTGTTGTTGATTTGTTAAAAATTGAAATTTCAAATGGTTCTCTGATTTCAGATTAAAGATTTCTGAATTTTTAGTGTCCCATAAAATCAGATTGGTCAGGAATGGTAACTTCAATATCGCCATCAATAACCACACATTGGCAACCTAAACGAGAAGTAATTCTTGGTCTAACCGCTCTATCTATAAAATCTTCTTCCTTATCCGAAATTTCTTCAAGGCTATCCATACCTTTAGTTACGTAAACATGGCAAGTACTACAGCCGCAAACACCACCGCAGTTGTGCTGCAACTCAATTCCATTATCCAGACAAACATCCAAAACAGATTCTCCCGCAGCAATAGGTAATTCTATTGATTGATGATCTGCTTCTTCAAAATTTATTTTAAGTTTAAAAATGCTCATAATTATTGTGCAAAAGTAATAAGCAAACCGACAATTATACTATTTTGTGAGATAATTTAATGCTATTGCTTAAGGTTATGTAAATTTCCTGCAGTTTAGGCAGGTCTGCAAGCATGTTTAAATGCTTATTAATTGTGTTATCATCATTCCTTACAGCCGGACCAGTTTGTACATTTTCTGGTAAATCATTTAAAATTTTATCGGCAGTTTCGGTAATTAATGGTTTAATAATATCGAAATCTATGTTATTATTTAATAAAATTTGGTTTGCCATGGCATACATGTGGTTTGTAAAATTACATGCAAAAACTGCCGCCAAATGCAACACTCTCCTTTGCTCGCTATCAATTGTATAAACCCTAGAACTGAGTTTATGAGCGATATTTTTTAGGATGTCGAGCTGCTTTGCATCTGTAGCTTCTATACAAACAGGGATATTAGCGAAATCAACATCTTTAGTTTTAGAGAAAGTTTGCAGCGGATAAAAAACACCGACATGCTTTAATTCAGATGACAGAACTTTAATATCTGTGCTACCAGAGGTATGAACAACTAAACCATCAATATCATTAAATTCTTTTGCAATTTCACTTATTGCATCATCTTTAACACAGATAATATACAAATCCGCCAATCGATTGATCTTTGATATATTGCTAATCGGTTCTGCTTGAATTCTTTTAGCTAATGTTTCTGCGTTATTTAAGTTTAAACTAAAAACCTGTACAATTTCTTCACCTGCAGCTTTTAATGCCAAAGAAAGATGGGTAGCAACATTACCAGAACCTATTATAACAATCTTCATCAGATTTAAGCCGTTTTAGCTTCCTTTTGTCGTCTAAAAATCGACAATAAGAAACCTATAACCATTATAATTGTACCGGCCCAATATAAGTTGATGTAAGGAAATTCAATTGCTTTAAAAACTATCCAATCTTTTGCCTGCTGTGGTTTTTCAAAGATTTGCAACTCTACTTTCTTTTCATCAGGCAAAACCCTTGAAAAACGGAATTTCAAATCCAACTCATCAACTTTACGTACAAAATCAAATGTGTTGTTTCCTTTAATTAGAAAAATAGGTTCGGTATTGTAAATTTTACCACTAGCATTAATTTCCAAAGGCAATCCAACTGCAAAATCTCCTTTTCCTAATGCTAAATCTTTAGCAGTGGGTTTGTTATTCAATGCTTTAACCGTTACAATTCCACTCGAAGTATGAATGGTATCTCCCGTAGATACTTTAACAATTCGCGGCGCTTTATAATTTTCATCATCAGAATGACCTTCATGATCATCATGAGCTGTTTGTTTAATCGCAGCACTGGTGATGTGGGTATAAACATCGTATGTTAAATAATGCTTAGTATCGGGAGAAGCAATTAATCCCATCTTTTCATTATCCTGAACGTGTGGATGTAGATTAAAATCTTCTTTCAGCTTTCCTTCTTTATCGTAAACTTTAAAGTTTAGCGCATAAATCGTATTTGGTGCCTCCACCGTATCGCTAACATAAGTTACTGTGTACTTACCCATTTTTTTAGGTTCGTTTTTATACAGCATAATGTTTTCTCCAGGCTTTTCGGTTTTCTCGAAATCTTTTACCGGGATAAAGTTATTTGCATTGATAGATAAAGGCTTATTAGTGGCTGCAGAGATTAATGCACCCAAAATTAAAAATGCAAAACCAATGTGCGCAATGGCAGAACCTGCTAATTTTACTTTACCACCAAATGCCTGATATAAAATATTTGCGTTTGATATCACTGCAAAAATGCAACTAAACGTCATTAAAATATACATGGTATTGGTGTAAATACCAGTAATGTAAACCAAACCACCAGTTAATACAATGGCGAATAAAATTGCCGAAATCAAACTGCTGTAAAACTTACGAGGATCAGTTCGTTTGTATTTTAAATATTGAGAAAAACCTGATATTAAAGTAATTAGGACAGCAAATGGCGCTTGCCATTGATTATAATACCTTACAGCATCAATTGGTGGAGAAAATTTTGTACCAAAAGCCTTATTAAATACCGGAACAGAAGTAGAAAATATCACCTGAATACATGCTACGGTTACAACTAATGCACCAATAAACATCCAAAATTCACGAGAGTAAGTTTCTTCATCTTTAGTTGTAATAGGCAATTCTTTCCATCTTTTTACAATTAGGTAAATTGCTAAAACTGCGAATACAACATTGTAAAGGATAAGGTGCCCAAACATTCCCATATCGGTAAACGAGTGAACTGATGTATCGCCTAAAATTCCACTTCGGGTTAAAAATGATGCATAAAGCACAAGTAGAAAGCTTAAAAAAACCAAGGCAATAGCTGTGAAATAAGCATGACCGGTATTTTTATATGCAATCATTACGTGTACGGCACCAATTAATGTTAACCACGGAATTAATGAAGCATTTTCTACTGGATCCCATGCCCAAAAGCCACCGAAGTTTAATGCTTCATAAGCCCAAAACGAACCCATTATAATTCCTGTACCTAAAACCATTACCGCAAAAAGCGTCCACGGCATAGCAGGCTTAATCCATTCTTTATAACGTTTTTGCCATAAACCAGCAATACCGTAAGCAAACGGAACTACCATACTGGCAAAGCCCAAAAATAATGTAGGTGGGTGAATTACCATCCAGTAGTTTTGTAATAATGGGTTTAATCCCCTACCATCAGTAATAAATTTAAGGTAATTTTTGAAGTTTTCCGGGTTTGCGAAAACAACAGGAGCCATTGATTTTAAGTCAAGTGATTCTCTTAATAAGATGAAAGGAGAACTTCCTATACGTTCACCGAAAATTTCGACGCCTAAAATCATTGAGGTTAAAAACACTTGCGAAAAAGCCACAACGGTCATAACCGGGCGCTCCCAAGTTTTAGCCTTCCAAATAAGTAAAGCCCCTAAAAACGATTGCCAAAAAGCCCAAAGCCAGAAACTTCCCTCCTGACCTTCCCAAAAAGCTGAGATAATATAATAAATAGGTAGTTCTTTAGAAGAGTGCCAGTAAACATAGCTGTATTCATTATAGTGGCCTAGTACAAGGTAAAATAATGTAACGCCAATACCAATTATGCTAAACCAATTTACAAGAAATCCAATTCTACCAAGGTTTCTCCAAGATTTATCTTCTAAATTTTCTTTGCGACTAGCATAAAAATATGCAATTGTTGATAGTAACGAAGCACAAAACGCCAACACAATAAAAAACTGCCCGATTTTACCCGGCAACAGGTTTTCCCCTACAAATTGAATATCCATTAAAATTAATTATATTTTTTCTCGCCGTTTACACCAACTTCATCAACCTTACCATCTTTGTTAATTTCAACTAAATTATCGTTGTATTTAGATGGGCATTTCATTAAAATTTTAGACGCGTAGAATTTATCATTATTCATTTTACCGATTAGAACCAACTTTTCAGATTTTTCAAAATCCTGAGGTTTGGTGCCGCTGTAAATTACTTCACGGATTTCGCCTTTTTCATCTTTCATAAAGAAAGAAAAGTGATTAGCATCTTTAAAAGCATCATAATAAGTACCTTTAGATTTATCCCAATAACCCATTACATGCTCTTCCTTTTCTGAAGCTGAAGCCTCTTTAAAATTTGAATACGTATCGGTATTAGCATTTAAGCTGAATAAAATTCCAATTGAAATTGCAATTGTGATTAGTCCGATTATTGCACTTTTTTTCATATCCTGTATTATTGTAAAAGCTGGCAACAAAGATAGAAAAATAGGCTTAGCGAACGCTCGTTTACATTTTTCTTGTCTTTATATTGACAATTAGCTGATAGCTTTATAGATGTGAAATTTATTTGATTGTTATAAGAATAGGTTCTAAAAATTTTCATCAATAAATTCTTCACTTTATAAAAATCGAAGTTTAATTCTTAAGTTTGAGCCTTCAACAAGTCAATCCTTTTTTTATTACATCTCCAAGTAAACCAATTAAATTGGATTAATATGAACCTTAAGCAGTTCTACAAGCTTTTATTATTTGCATTTTTAGTACCTGTTTTCAGTTCTTGTTTCGAAGTTGTGGAGGAAATTTCCATGCGCAATAACGGAACGGGCGATGTTGTACTTACTATAAATTTAAGCCAGAGTAAAACTAAAGTTGCTTCGGTAATGCTGTTGGATAGTGTGCAAGGTTATAAAGTGCCTAGTAAACAGAAAATACAGCAAGAGTTGGCTGAAGCTGTTGCCTATCTTAAAAAATCGGAAGGAATAAGCAATGTTAAAAGCACTGCCGATTTTAATAATTACATCGCAACCATAAGTTTTACCTTTAAGGATGTTTCGAATATCAATAACATTACTAAAAACATTTTAACGCAGCAAAAAATTAAAGCTACCAATACTTCATCCTACAGCTTCAACAAAACCACCAAAACATTTAGCAGGAAATATCAGGCTGTTGGAACTGCAAAAACAGAATTTAATAAATTAAAAAGTAAAGATAAGGCCGTTTTTAATGGCGCAACTTACACCAGCATTTATCGCTTCGAATCGCCTGTGGCAAGTACAAGCAATCCATCGTCAAAGCTTTCAAAATCGAGCAAAGCAGTAATGTTAAAAAGTAATATAACCGATTTAATCAACGGAAAAATGAATGTTTCCAATCAAATACAACTATCAAAATAAAATGAAAAACATCTTAATTGCAATCTCTCTACTATTTCTTGCCAAATTTACATACGCTCAAGATTTAGTCAAAAAAATTCCGGCAAATGCATTTACCGTGGCCACTATAAAAGGTGATAATGTTTTCAAATTAATGTTTGTTAAAGATTTTAACGAATCGTTTGTAGTCAAAAAGTTGTTAACTGAAACATCAAAATCGCTGGATAAAGAATTTACGAGCATAGAAGACTTCGGAATTAATCTGGAGAAAAACATGTACTATTTTAATCAGTTAAGCGACAGTATAACCTACAACTGTTTCTTGATTCCGTTAAAAAACGCAGCAAAATTCGAAAGCCTGATTAACGATAAGGACAAGAAATTTAAAACCGAGGGTGCAATTAAAACTATGATTTTGCCTGATAGTACAAGCATCATCAAATGGAATAATGACATGATGTATTTTATTACCGGCAGCATCAGGAGTTCATTTTTTGCTGATTCAACTAATTCTGCCAGGTATGGAATTAAAGAAATTAGATACCAAAATAACTATGATGATGTTGCTATAGCTGATAGCGCAATGGTTGCAGTAGATTCTACTATGGTTGTAACAGCTGAGCCTGCTATTGAGGAAGTGATTGCTCCGCCGGTAGTAAAAGCTAAAACATATAAAAATGCATCGGCTAAAAAAACTTCTGCTAAAAACAAGAATAAAAAGCAACCCGCAAAGAAAAAGGCTGCTGTAAAACCAAAAAGAAATAAAGTAGTAGAAGAAATTGAAATTGGAGATTTGCCTATAACCGGAGAACGTAATGACGTGGATAGTGCTGTTGCAGCTATTCAAAATGCAAATGGTGACGAACAATACGATGATTATCAAAAAAAGAGGACCGAACAAGATGCTAAAAAGAAACAGCTGGTCTTTGTATGGATGACTGCACAAGCGGATAAAATCTTCAATACCAGTTACGAATCGATAGAAAATAACAAATCATACGCTGCAAGTTTAGATGATAAGGCCATTGCAGAAGTTTGGGTTTCGAGTCTACAAGACGTTTATAATTCAATCGTACCAGAATTTGGCACTTATGGCAAAACTGGTTTAATGCAAGGTTACGGCAGCTTAAATGCCAAACTTTTTATGGATAAAACAAGTTTCCGCATCTCCACCGGATTGGAGTTGGCGAAAGACCAAGCAGATGCCTACAAAAAAATCATGAACAGAAAGTTGAATAAAAACTTTTTGAAATACATTGATAGCGAAAAAGCAATTGGTTTTATGGGCTATTCTATCGATACCAAAGCTTATCTAGAAGAATTCCCTAAACTAATGAAACAAACTTATGGTGCTTTTCTTGGCGCTAGAATGGACGAAGAAATAGAATTAGGAACGGATTTATTTTCACTTTTATTGGATGAAGAAGCTGTTAGCAAGGTAGTTAAGGGCGACGCATTATTTGTTATAAATGGTTTGAACACAAAAGAAGTTACCTTTACAAGCTACGAGTATGATGATGATTACAACCGAAAAGAAGTAACCAAAACTAAAAATGAAACTCTGCCCGATTTCCTGTTTATGTTTTCTTCTGAAGACAACCGCCTGATGAATAAATTGATTAAATACGGCATAAATAAAAATTATGTGAGTGTTAACGAAAACATTTACAAAATTGAAGAGAAGAAAAGTCCGATTGATATTTACTTTATGATAAAAGACGGCATTGTATTTTTCGGAAATTCATTAGCTGAAATGCAAGGCATTAGCAATAATACTTACAAGGCATCTATTAGTAAAACACACAAAAATTTGCTTGCGAAAAATAACTTCAGCTTTTTGTTTAACGCTAAAAATTTAGTTGGTAAAGTACCAAATGATGAAATTGGTGGCGAGGAAACTGCGAAAAAATTTAATGAAACCTTGGGCAAGATGGGCAATGTTTACATGAAATCTAACCCAATTAAAGGCAATCTGGTATCGGCAGATATTAGTGCAGAAATACCAAATGGCCATGAAAACGCATTGAAGTATCTATTTTCGTTGATTGAAAATGCAGCTAAATAGTTTTGCTTTTAACTAAAGCGATTTGCCGCGGAAACACTAATAAACTATTTAAAATATATTTACTTATGAGATTGCTTCGTACCTCGCAATGACGACCGCCATACCGTCATTGCGAGGTACGAAGCAATCTCAGACAAATATAATTTCATTAAATTTAAACTGCTTCTAACTTCAGAAAAAAGACTCAAGATTTATTGTGATTTTCTGCTATTCTGTGGCAAAAAAACTCTCTGGAATTATAACTAAAGAAACGCAAAATAAATATTTGCCACGGAAACACGGAATTCACGGAGTTATGAGCAGGGTTTTTATTCTGCGATTCTGCGGCAAAAAATATCTGTGACAACATTAACTATGAAGAGATTTTTAAAAATAATAGTACTAATCATAATTCTGCTGCTGGTTTTCTTTGTTGGGACATTTAAATACAGGCAATACAAAGCCAATCAGGTAGCTATTCCAAAAAATGCGACGGCATTAATAAAAATCAGTGTGGATGAAATTTATAAAAGCCTGGCATTGAACATGATTTCTAACGCCGGTTATTATTTAAAAACTGACACCACATTAAAAAAAAATAAAGCAAATAAATTTGATTTTGGATTAAAAATACCTGCAAGTATTTATTTATACACCATAGAAAATCAAACACAAACAACTGTTTTTTCGCGATTTGAAATTGATGATTTTCAAGAATTTTCTAATTTCATTAAGCAAACTTTAAAACTTAACATCACTAAAACTTCTGACTATTATCTAGCTAAAAACAGCTTTGCTAAATTCAATATACTTTTTAATAAGCAATATGCAGCCATAGCATTGTCTACACAAACAGATAATCTTGAACCCATTTTGAGAGATATTTTAAACCAAAAAGAATTCATACAAATTGGAGATAGCAAATTTAACTCGCTAAAAAATGCTACAAATCATATTGCTTACGCGGCAAAAGAATTAACGGGTTCGGTTGATTTTGAAGATGGCGCAATAAATTTTGCACATGAGTTTTCATCGAATGGAATTGTGCCAACTGCTACATCAACGCATAAGCCATTTAATGAAACCAGTGCAATCAAATTTTATTTAAATGCCGATTTTAAAGCGGATAATGAGAAAACTTTAAAGCTAAAAAATTTCAATTTACAGCGAGATAGTTTATTGAAGTATTATAAAGGAAGTTTAGATTTTGAGTGGATAAACTCTACCCAACAAACTGATTCGGTGATAACTTACGAATACAACGATGATTTTGAAAAGGTTGAAAAAGTAACCATGCAGAAACGAGATGTTCCGAATATTCTTTTGAGTATTGATGCCGATGCAAACGGATTAAAAAAATATTTAAGCCAGCAAAACATCATTAACACAGATAGTGGATTGGTGAACAAAGCAATCTTTCCACTCTATAAAGTATTTATTGGTGGCGATGATAAACAACTCGTTTTCGCTACGAAAAAAACTGAATCAATCAACACCAAAAAAATTGCTACAGATAATTTCGCGTCATTAATGGTCGATTTTACTAAATTGAATAAGCAAATTAACATTCCGGTTTTCAGCAGTTATACCAAAAATTTAACTCGATTGAATGCTAATGGAAAATTTACAGGTAATGATAAAATAAAGGTAGATGGTAAACTTGAATTGGTTAACAAGAACATCAATGCGCTTTATCAATTATTAAAAAACTTTTAGGGCTATTTTTAAATCACGATTGCAAGTTCTCCGCACATAACAATCCATCTAATTTTTATAAATTTAATTTGTTAAAATAATACCATTTCACCAAACATATTGATTTAATGCTACACGATAACCTTATTTTAATCCTCATTTTACTACTTGGCGTAACGCTTTTGGTTATGGTTGGTCAGAAATTGAAGATTTCTTACCCTATATTTTTAGTAATTGCTGGTTTAATTATTGGTTTCATTCCGGGAATTCCGCATATAAAAATCGACCCAGAAATTGTCTTTTTGCTGTTTTTACCACCCTTGCTTTATGAGTCTGCATGGTTTACCTCTTGGAAAAACTTTTGGGAATACAAAGGTGCCATCTTTTTAATGGCCGTTGGTTTAGTGTTTATTACCTCGGTTGCGGTTGCCTATGCCTCAGTAGCTTTTATTCCCGGTTTTACTCTAGCACTGGGATTTTTGTTAGGCGGGATTATTTCACCACCTGATGCAGTAGCAGCCGCAGCAGTGCTTAAAGGCGTAAAAATACCTAAAATGGTTACGGCACTTTTAGAAGGTGAAAGTTTAGTTAATGATGCATCCAGTTTAATTGTATTTAAGTTTGCTTTGGCAACTGTTGTTACCGGAACCTTCGTAATGCATGTTGCTGTGGTAGATTTTCTGACGGTTGCAATAGGTGGTATTATAGTTGGTTTGGCAATCGGTGCGATATTTTATGTCATTCATCGTTGGTTGCCTACAACCGAAAATATTGATACTGTTTTGACACTGCTTACCCCCTATTTCATGTATATCGTTGCCGAACATTTTAAAACATCGGGGGTTATGGCGGTGGTTTCTGGTGGATTATTGCTATCCAGTCAATCGCACATTATTTTAACTTCCAACTCCAGGGTAAAAGCAGTTTCGGTATGGTCGGCTGTGACTTTTATGCTTAACGGCGTGGTGTTTATTTTAATTGGTTTGGCTTTACCAGATATTGTAAATGGTTTGGGCGATGAATATCCAATTGCAAAAGCGATTGGCTATGGTGTGGGAATTACGTTCCTGGCATTGCTTGTACGCTTTTTGTGGTTGTTTTCGACTGCAAGAATTACCATGTTGTTTAATAAAAGAACCAGAGTCCGATACCAAGGTATGACTTGGCATTCTTCGATGGTGATAGTTTATGCCGGTATGCGGGGTGTGGTTTCTCTAGCTGCAGCGCTTTCCATTCCGGTGATGATTTCTGAACAGATTCCATTTCCACTAAGAAACCTTATTCTTTTTATCACTTTTGTTGTCATATTTATCACGCTTGTGCTTCAGGGATTAACCTTGCCATTGGTTGTGAAATTATTGAAAATACCTGAAATGAAACACAAGCTTAGCGAGCAGGAACAGACCAATCAAATTAAGCTGAAACTTATCGACATTTCATTAGATAAATTAAAAGCCGACTATCAATATCAATGTACGCACAATGAATTGATGGTTAACTTAAAATCCGAGCTTCAACATTCGCTTGCCGAGAAAAAAGACACCATACAAGCATTTAAAAAAGGTGATATTGACAAGCGGGATTTAAAAGCTTACCATGAAATTATGGTTGATTTAATTAAAGTTCAGCGTGATGAACTACACCATTTAAAAAGTAATAAAGATTTTGATGATGACATTATTAGAAAAGAAGAATGGCGCCTCGATTTAGAGGAATTAAGCATTACATCTTCAGATTAACTTAGCTCATCAACTTTCACTCATTTACTTTGACTTAGTGAACATGCTAAACAAACCCTTGTACCTAAACCCGATTGAAATGAAAAGCCCCAATATTTCATTGGGCTTGTAATGAAAAGCGGGGCCAACCCACTACTATTAAAACAGGACCGTTCATTTCCAAAAAAAAATCCTTGCATCTAAAATTAAGTGATTGTAATTTTCTGTTTAGATTGCTTCGTGCCTCGCAATGACGATGAAGTGAATAATTTGCCTTTTAGTAAATGAAACAAACGAAAATCCCAAAAAAAAATCCTTGCAAACTTTACATCTACAAGGATTTTATTATTTATCTATTGAGGGGAAAAGCCTTAAACCTTTCACCTTTATTCCTTCAACCTTATTAAGGCCAAACACCTAAATTCATATAAGAAACGGCTATTTTATCAATTGAATTGACAAAAGCAGCAGTTCTTAAAGTCTGAGTTGCAGGCTTATTCTTCAAGGTTTCACGAATTTCGTGATAAGAATGAATCATAGTATCTTCTAAACCAGAGTTTACCAATTCCATTTCTGATGCACCTTTAACAATCATTAAGCGATGCTCTGGAAGGATAGTTTTTCCAGTTAAATTTTCTAAAGTAGCAATTAAATTTGCGTTTGAATTGGCCGCATAACGGTTTTCCATACGTCCGAATGCTACGTGAGAAAGGTTTTTTAACCATTCGAAATAGGAAACGGTAACACCACCAGCATTGCAGTACATATCTGGAATAATGATACCACCCATTTCTGTAAAAATAGCCTCAGCCTCTGGCGTTGTTGGTCCGTT
Organism: Pedobacter jejuensis; assembly: GCF_003725795.1. Taxonomy (GTDB): domain Bacteria; phylum Bacteroidota; class Bacteroidia; order Sphingobacteriales; family Sphingobacteriaceae; genus Pedobacter; species Pedobacter jejuensis. Next base: position 117,525 of record NZ_RBEE01000012.1, read on the forward strand.
TGCACCTTCAGCAATAATTTTTGCTTTAATGTTGCGGATGTTAAGTTCGGTAAACTGGTTTTCTAGAGCGGCCGGAACAAGAATATCGCAATCTTGCTCTAAACCTTCCATCGAGTTTTTAAAATCAGTAGCACCAGGGAAACCTAAAATTGAACCCGTATTTTTACGGTGAGCAAAAACCTCATCAACATTTAAGCCGTTTGGATTGTAAATTGCGCCTTCATATTCGCATAAACCAACGATTGTTGCTCCGAATTCTGCAAGGAATTTAGCCGAGTGGTAGCCCACGTTACCTAAACCTTGAACAATAACGCGTTTATCGCCTAAACCAGCTTTTAAACCAATTTTAGCCATATCTTCGGCAACATCCACACATTCGCGTACAGAATAAGCAACACCGCGACCAGTAGCTTCTTTTCTACCACGAATACCGTGTAAAGCAATTGGTTTACCGGTTACACAGCCTAGCGCATCTAGCTGACCAGGATTCATGGTCATATAAGTATCTGCAATCCAGCTCATTTCACGTTCGCCCGAGCCATAATCTGGTGCAGGAACATCAATACCAGGACCGATAAAATTTTTCTTGATTAATTCTGTGGTGTAACGACGGGTAATCGTTTCAAGCTCAGCTACACTATATTGTTTGGTGTTGATTTTGATACCGCCTTTTGCACCGCCGAATGGCACGTTTACGATAGCACATTTGTATGTCATTAGGGCTGCAAGTGCCATTACTTCATCTTCGTTAACCATTTCGCTGTAACGAATACCGCCTTTGGTTGGACTCATGTGATGCGAATGCTCTACACGCCATGCATCAATAACTTCAAAACCGTTTCCTCTGCGAATTGGAAATTGAAAACGATACACACTATTACATGCTTTAATCTGGTTCAATAAACCCTCCGGATGATTGGTGAATTGAGCCGCACTGTCAAAGTTCTTGCATACATCAGCAAAAAACTTGTTCTCGTCTGCTAGATTAGCCATTATTTATTTTTTATGAATTTAGTATGCCGCAAAATTGCCTAAAAAAACTGCATATATCCAAATGAAAAAATACTTAGTGTATGGCCAACACTACTTGATTTAGTAAAGAAAAACAGCTTTAAACTGTTTAAACTTAGTTTTTAGTCGGGTTTTCTTTTTCTATTTTTTTTAATCTTTTATCGATAGAAAATAGATATGCCAGCAAACCGAACAAAATGATGACAATACAGGCTACAACAACATAGATTTTGCCATCGGTACGCATTTTATCGGCCATTTCTACACCATTGTCTTGTGCAAATAATTGTACCGTTACAAGTGTTAAAATTAGTGAGAAAAGTATTTTTTTCATGTTGTTTTTTTGTTTGTTAGGTGTTTGGTTTTTTGGATGCCTTAGATAGAATAACGAAATTCAATCTTTGCTCTTTGTTCCTTAATCTTTGTTCTTTAATCCTTGTTTGCTTGCACTTTGTTTTCTAGTGAACGTAATCTGAAACGGATGGTGTAAACCCAGTAACCGATTAATATCCATCCTAAACAAGCCGGATAAAATACCATACGCATGCGGCTATCTAAATCGTAACTATTAAAACCTGGATTGCCGCCATTGCCTGGATGCAAAGAATCTTTTAATCGTGGTAAAACGAAAAGTAAAACCACCATCATTGGAAAAGCGAAGATGTTATAAATAGCCGAAATTTTAGCTCTTTTTTGTTCTTCATCTATCGAGTTGCGAAGAATTAAATAAGCGAAATAAAGTAAAACGGATATGGCCGCAAAATTCTGTTTCGGGTCGAAACTCCAAAAATCGCCCCAGGTAAATTTTGCCCAAATGGCTCCGGTTACCAAACCTAAAAGTCCGAAAATGATGCCGGCATTTACACTTTCTACTGCTTTCATATCATCAATTTCACTTTTAGAGCTCAGCGTTTTAATGCTGTAAAAAACAGAGATAGAAAACAATACAATCATTGCAAACCACATGGGTACATGGAAATACAAATTCCTGATAGATTCATTTAAAATAGGCAAACGCGGAACACCAAGCAATAATCCTGCAATTGCAGTATAAATTACAAGAACTGAACCTAAGATTTTCCACCAAGTTTTATTCATACGTATATAATTTTGAATGAGTGATTTTTGAATGAGTGAATGTTTACCCTCAATTCCAATAACCAACCGTTTTATATTTTAATTTTGAATGAGTGAGTTTTGAATGAGTGAATGTTTACCCTCAATTCCAATAACCAACCGTTTTATATTTTAATTTTGAATGAGTGAGTTTTAAATGAGTGAATGTTTACCCTCAATTCCAATAACCAACCATTTTATATTTTAATTTTGAATGAGTGAGTTTTGAATGAGTGAATGTTTACTCTCAATTCCAATAACCAATCATTTTATACTTTAATTTTGAATGAGTGAATTTTGAATGAGTGAATGTTTACCCTCAATTCCAATAACCAATCATTTTATATTTTAATTTTGAATGAGTGAATTTTGATTGATTGCATTCCATTCAATCCTTCACTAATTCAAAATTCAATCATTTCTCAAGCTATATCAATTCACTCATTCTATAATTCAATCATTCCAATTTAATCCCGCCAAAGGTAAGGAAATAACAATAAAGAGGTTGCAACGGTAAGTACATTTACCAAAAGTAACATCCCAATTTCATCGTAGCTATTCTCCCAGGGCAAGCCGTCGACCGCATTTTTAGCCAGTTTGATTAATAATATCAGTACAGGAATGATGATGGGAAAACTTAAAATCGCCATAAGCATACCACCATTTCCAGCCTTACTTGCAATAGCTGAAACCATAGTAAAAACCGTTGAAAAACTGATACTGCCAATAATTACCGCAACATAATAAAGCAACAAATCTGGTGGTGTAAAAGAATCAAAAACTAATGTATAAAAACCTAATGCAATGGTGGTTAAAGCCAGCATCAATAAAATATTATAAACAGTTTTTGAAATTAATATTGCCGCCGGACTAGCCAAAATATAATTGTAAAGCTGCTGACCTTTAGTTTCTTGCAAAAAACTTTTTGATACTCCGTTTATAGATGCAAAAAGCATGATTACCCAAAATAAGGCGTTCCAGGTTAATTTATCGCCAAGACTTACAAAAGATAAATAGCAGGTAAAAATGGTAGAAACTACATACAACAATATCCCGTTGATGGTATATTTTGAGCGCCACTCTAACAGTACTTCCTTGTGGATTAAATATTTAACCTCTTTGGCCAGTTGCATAACCGCAAAGATACTTTTATTGATAAATAATTGAAGTTAAAATTGTTGGATTGTTGTAATATTGTTTAGTAGTAATGGTTTGCCACATAGATAATTTAACCACAGATAAACAAGGATGCTGATGAAAAATTTTGTCTCCGAAGATAATAAATCACAGATAAAAAGGATAAACACAGATGCTGGTGAAAAATTTTGTCTCCGAAGATGATTAACCACAGATAAAAAGGATAAACACGGATGCTGGTGAAAAATTTTGTCTCCGAAGATAATTCACCACAGATGAAAAGGATAACACAGGTGCTGATGAAAAATTTTGTCTCCGAAGATAATAAATCACAGATAAAAAGGATAAACACAGATGCTGGTGAAAAATTTAGTCTCCGAAGATAATTTAACCACAGATAAAAAGGATAAACACGGATGCTGGTGAAAAAATTTTGTCTCCGAAGATAATTCACCACAGATAAAAAAGATAAACACGGATGCTGGTGAAAAATTTGTCTCCGAAGATAATTAACCACAGATAAAAAAGATAAACACAGATGCTGATGAAAAATTTTGCTACGGAACACAGATGTCGTTGAAAAATAGATTATAAAAATATTTAGCATCCAAATTCCGTGGATTCTGTGTTTCTGTGGCAAAAACTATAAGTAACCATGAATATTTCAAGAATCAATTATATAAATAGCTCAACAATATCAAGCCGTGGATAAAATATTTCTGTGGCAAAAAATAATTTCATGAATTACGCATCATCTATAATATCGCCAATTGGAAAAATTACTGTCTTTGCAGAAGATGATTTCATCACGGAAATTACTTTTTCCGAAAAAGCTATCGATAAAATCGAAGAAAGTGCTTTAACCAAAACGGTGGCAACTCAATTAGAAGATTATTTCAGAGGCGATTTAAAGGATTTCGATTTTCCAATAAAACAGAAAGGAACGCAATTTCAGCAAGAAGTCTGGCAAAATTTACTAACCATTCCTTATGGCGAAACCACTTCTTACGCCAAGTTTTCTGCGCATCATCCATTAGCCATTCGGGCGATAGCAGCAGCAAATGGCAAAAACAACATTGCCATTGTGGTTCCTTGTCACCGGGTTATTGGTAGTGGCGGTAAATTAGTTGGTTATGCTGGTGGTTTATGGCGAAAACAATGGTTATTGCAACATGAAAGAGAAATTTCTCAAAAAGGACAAACAGAATTAAAATTTTAATATGAATACTTCAACAGAAAAAGCCGATACACCTAGCTATTTAAAAGCTATCCATTTATTTAATACAAAAAACGGCGATTGTGATTTTGAAACTGGCAAAATCCCTGTAAAACAACACATTAAAGCCAGCTATTTTTTCTCAAAAACGGATGTTTCGACACTCGAAAACATTTCTCACCCGGCTCCAAGAAGACAATTCGTGATTACCATAAAAGGAAAACTGAAATTTACAGTTAGCAGCGGAAAAACGTTCATCATCGAGCCTGGGACAATTTTAATAGCCAATGATACGAAAGGCATTGGTCACACCTGGGAAATTGTAGATGGTGATGAATGGGAAAGAATTTACATTCCTTTGGAAGAAAATGATGAAGATTATTTTACGGCCGACGAATTATAAATTTATTTTCTCAAGCCTTTTACGGGTTAAAAAAATTTATAATTTTGAATTATACTAAACGCTCAAATGAACTATAATCCGGGGTTACATATTTTATCAGAATTTACAACTGATAACAACGAACAACTCTCTTCCTTTGATGATTGTAAAAGTCTATTCAACCAGTTAATAGCTGAAAATGGCTTAGAAAAGGTTGGAGAAGTTTATCATGATTTTCCCAATGGCGGTTTTACTGCAGTTATTTGCTTAACCGAATCTCATTTATCAATCCATACATGGCCGGAATTTAAACTGGCAACATTTGATATTTTTTTATCAAACTACCAAAAAGACAATACTAAAAAAGTTAAAGCCATTTATAGTGCCGTATTAAGTTTTTTTGATGGTGAAGAAATAAAGAAAACTGAAATTGTTCGCTAATGGAAAAACCGACAAAATCATTTTTCAAATTATCAGCAACTATTGATTGCCCTGTTTGCAAGCAGAGTATCGTTGTATATGATTTGCCAAAAAGCGAGTACATTGTATGTGATTCCTGTTTCTCTTACCTAAACATTATTGACGAACATACTTCGCGTTTAAACAAACAACTTACTAAACCCGAAAAAACTCCTATTCTAAAACTTGGCAGCACCGCCAACATCCAAGACACTGATTTCAAGTTAATTGCTTATCTCGAAAAAAGGGAGGCTGGAACAATTTACCACTGGCGGGAGTACATTTTAACAAGTTTAGATAAAGGCTATATCACTATATCAGAATTTGATGGTCATTGGAATTTAATAGGTGGTAAAGATTTTATTGTCGATTTTAAGGAGCCAATTTCGCATGGAACAACCGTAGGCTATAAAGATGTAGAGTATACACTGTTTAACAAGTACACGCCAATGGTTACTGCCATGCTTGGCGAAGTTGATTGGGATGTTGTTAACGAAAAAGTTAAAGCAACTGAATATATTGCACCACCTTATATGGTTGTTGCAGAAAATATTGATAACGCTAAAGATTACTATATCGCTGAATATTTAGAGCCTGAAACGATAGCAGAAATATTTGGCATTGACAAGAATCTACTACCAGAGAGAATTGGCATTGGAGCTAACCAGCCATCTAAATACTATGACAGATGGACATCATCATTACAAATGACAGGAATTGCGATTGTACTCGTTCTGCTTATACATTTGTTGCTAGGATTACTAAAACCTGAAAAAGAACTCTTAAATAATGATTTCTTAATCAGCCACAATAACACGCAAGATGTTAATGAATTTAAATCTTTTATTACCCCATCATTCGCGGTAGAGGACGAGTCATCTAACATATCATTCGAAATTGCATCGGCTGTTGATAATAATTGGCTGGAAACCACAATTGTTTTGGTTAACGAAAATGATAACCGAACTTGGGAAGTAAGCAAGGGCATCGAATATTACCATGGTTATGAAGAAGGCGAAAGTTGGAGTGAAGGCTCGACTAAAGAGTCTATCCTTTTATCAGAAATACCCAAAGGGAAATACCACTTGAATGTTTATCCATCATCAGGAGATATAAACAGAAACAACCTTTATATTAAAGCTACAAGTAATGTTACCATGTGGCGTAACACCCTCATAACAATCTTCCTGCTATGCATTTACCCTGCTATTTGCTGGTACATAATGCGAAACTTTGAAAAACGCAGATGGAATAACAGCGACTATTCACCTTTTGTAAATGAAGAATAAATGAATCTAAAACCTATTAAATATTATCTTTTTGTCATCCTGATACTAATCGGTTTTTACGGCTATAGTGGCTTAACCGGCCTGGCATTTTATAAAGATAGCGTAGAGAAAAACACAGAGTTCAATGGTAACAGGACTAACTCCGGTCACATAAATAGATTTTATCATAAATAAGAAACAATATGACTTTAAATGAATTAATCAGCATGAAGTACATCGTCGCCTCTTTGGTTTATTCCATAATAGGAATAATTGTACTTTTTTTAGCTTTCTGGATTATAGAAAAAATTACGCCTGAAAATATTTGGAAAGAAATTTTAGAAAAGCAAAATATGGCATTAGCGGTAGTTTTTGCAGCTTTTATTATTGCTATAGCGCTTATCATAAGCTCGGCCATACACAGTTAACATGAATAAAAAGCTTCCGGCACTTTTATTAATTTCTGTATTCGTTGTAGCAACTTGTGGATTAATTTACGAGCTGATTGCTGGTACACTTGCCAGTTATTTACTTGGCGATTCGGTAACCCAATTCTCTACAATAATTGGCGTATATCTTTTCTCAATGGGAATAGGCTCTTGGATTTCCAAGTATTTTGAAAAAAATATTCTTTCATGGTTCATTCAGATTGAAATTTTGGTCGGTTTAGTTGGAGGTTTTAGTTCAACAGTTCTATTCTTAGTTTTTGAAAGCATTGCGTCCTTTCGGATTGTGCTATACGGTTTTGTAAGCTTAACCGGTATTTTGGTTGGGTTAGAAATTCCATTGCTTATGCGGATTTTGAAAGACCGCTACGAGTTTAAAGATTTGGTTTCAAAAGTATTTACATTTGATTATATCGGTGCGCTGCTTGCGTCTCTAATTTTCCCGTTACTATTAATTCCGCATTTAGGTTTGGTAAAAACAGCGTACATGTTCGGCATGTTAAATGTTGCGGTAGCACTAATCGTTTGCGTAAGTTTCAAAAAAGAGATAAGAGCCTCAAAATACCTGCAAAGCACTTCAATTTTAAGTATTATTATTCTCCTAATTGGTTTTGTTTATGCAGATAAAATAACAAGTTTTTCGGAAAGCCAAACCTATAGTGATACCATTATTTACTCGAAAAGCACACCTTATCAACGAATAATTTTGACGAAGAAAAACAAGGTTTTAAGGCTTTTCTTAAATGGGAATCTGCAATTTAGTTCTGATGATGAATACAGATATCATGAGGCCTTAGTTCACCCAGGGCTTCAGGCATTACCTTATGCAAAACATGTTTTGGTAATGGGTGGCGGTGATGGACTCGCCGTTCGGGAAATCCTTAAATACCCCAACATCGATTCTATAACCCTTGTAGATTTGGATAAAGGCATGACTGGTCTATTTCAATCTAATAAAATGCTTTTGGATATAAATAAAAATGCGCTATTATCGAAAAAAGTAAAAGTAATTAACGCTGATGCATTTAGCTGGATTAAAGCACAGCACAAAAAGTTTGATTTTATCGTAATCGATTTTCCGGACCCGTCAAATTATGCCGTTGGCAAATTATACACAAATTCCTTTTATAAACTGGTCAAAGGTATTTTATCACCCAGGGGCTTAATGGTTGTTCAATCAACTTCACCATATGTCGCACCAAAATCTTTCTGGACAGTTAATAAAACATTAGAAAGTGTTGGTTTAAAAACCATTCCATACCACAATTATGTTCCGTCCTTCGGAGAATGGGGTTATATCATAGCGACCGAACCTGAAAATCCGTACAAAAAACCTCAAAATTATATTCCGGGACTAAAATTTGTTTCAAAAGAAAGTGTAGATCTGATGCTTTTTTTTCCAAAGGATATGGCAAAAGTTGAAACAGAGGTGAATAAATTAAATAACCAAATTCTAGTAAAATACTTCGAAGATGAGTGGGCAAACGTCTTATAAAGCTGATTTATCTACTTATTTAAAAAGACGCTCGTTTTTATTAAGCGTCGGTTTAATCACGGGAGGGATTTTCTTAAACGGTTGCTTATCGAAAATCAAATCCAAATACAATATTAAGGGAAGCCTGAACGGACCCAATGCAAAAGCTGGTCATATACTGCGTGATAAGGTTAAATTACCCGAAGCCACAGTTTTTAGGAAAGTAAAAATTTTAATCGTTGGTAGTGGGATTTCAGGCTTATCGGCTGCAAGGTGGCTTCAAAAGAATGGCGAAAAAGATTTCGAAGTTCTTGAACTGGAAAACCATCCGGGTGGAAATTCGCATTATGGAACCAACAAAACATCCTCCTATCCGGTCGGTGCCCATTACATCACAGTGGCCAACAATGATGATGATTTGCTTATTGATTTTTTGAAAGAGATAAACGTAATCACTCATTTTGAAAACAATATACCCTATTACAACGATTACTTTTTAACGTTCGAGCCGGAAGAAAGATTATTGATAAATGGTGAATGGCAAGATGGGTTAATACCTGATTTTGGTGTACCAGAGGAAGATAAACATCAAATTAAAGAATTTTTGGCATTTGTAAACAAACTGAAAAACACAAAGGGAAATGACGGAAAATTTCTATTCAATATCCCGATAAGTTCTTCTTCCACAGACAAAATCTACCGGGAACTAGACAAAATAACATTTAAAAAGTATCTTGAAGAAAAAGGTTACACTTCAAAATACTTGCTTTGGTACTTAAATTATGCTTGTAAAGATGATTATGGTCAAAAGTTAGATAAAATTTCTGCCTGGGCCGGATTACACTACTTTGCATCGAGAAGAGGAAATGCTGCAAATGCAGAACAAAATGCCATTTTAACCTGGCCGGAGGGAAACGGATGGATAATGAAACAACTTGCCGGCAAGCTTAAGGAACATATCAAAACATCTACTTTATGCTACAATATTAACCTGATGGAAAATGGAAATATTCTGGCAACAGTTTATAATCCTGATACCAATATTACCGAAAATATTGAAGCCGAAAAAATCATTTTATCATCACCTCAATTCATAAATAACCGCTTGCTAAAAAATTTGCAAAGGCTTATTGATTATAGCACTTTCAGCTATTCTCCATGGCTAATTGCAAATATTACCATTAATGAATTGCCACAATCTAAGGGCAGAGCTTTGTGCTGGGATAACGTAGCATATAATACAGCTTCAGTTGGTTATGTAAATTCAGCACAGCAGCATTTAAAAATTTCGGAGGATAAAAAAGTTATTACCTATTACTTACCATTGTGTGATTTTGAACCAACCGTGGCCAGACTTGCTGCATATTCAAGAAACTATGAGCAGTGGCTGGATATTGTAATTCCTGAACTGGAAGTCATACATCCTGAAATAACACAGGCGATTGAAAACATAGATTTTTGGGTGTGGGGACATGGGATGATTGCGCCAACAAAAAACTTTATATGGAGTGAGAACTTAGAAAAAGCAAGAGCTCCAATCGAGAATAAAATTTTCTTCGCACACAGTGATTTGAGCGGAATATCAATCTTTGAGGAAGCCTTTCATCAAGGAATAAAAGCAGCAAAACAAATTTTAGATGGAGGAAAATAGAGAGAATCAACCTTGGTTAAATTCTGCGCTTAGCGACATTATTTTTATTTTATCGCCGGCATTTTTTTCTTTATTGTTAGTACTTATTTTCCCGGAAAAATTTCAAAACTCCAAAAATTTCCCACTAGCATATTGGGTGTTTTTAATTGTTTTTATTGATGTTGCCCATGTTTACAGTACCCTTTACAGAACATATTTTAATGCTGAAAACTTGAGAAAACAAAGTGCATTACTCATCACCATTCCAATACTTTGTTATATTATCGGCGTTATTATTTATCAATTCAACGGCCAATGGTTCTGGCGGATATTGGCGTATCTAGCTGTGTATCATTTCATAAGGCAACAATATGGATTTATGCGCCTGTATTCGAGAAAAGAAAAACACAACCAGCTAATAACTTTGATAGATAAAGTCGCAATTTACACCGCAACATTATACCCTTTAATTTATTGGCACCTCAGCAGTACAAGAAATTTCAATTGGTTTGTAGATGGTGATTTTTTCACATTCCAGAACGACAGCATCCTTAAAATATCTGGCTATGCATATATTTCAATAATTACCATTTATATTTTTAAAGAATTGACGATAATCGTCCGTGAGAGAAAGTTAAATATCCCTAGAAATCTAATTATTCTTGGAACTTTTTTGTCTTGGTACTTTGGTATTGTTTACTTCAATGGTGATATGGCTTTTACAACATTAAACGTCATTTCTCATGGAATTCCTTATATGGCTCTTATATGGTTTTTCGAGAAAAAGAAACTCAAAAAAGTTGGTTTTAAAAGTAAACTGATGCAACTATGTTTTGGCAACTTTGGAATATTTTATTTTATTGTCATACTAATTACATTGGCTTACCTTGAAGAAGGACTTTGGGACGGTTTGATATGGAAGGAGCATCAATCTGTTTTTAAACCGTTTTCATCACTACCTAAAGTTACAGGAAATGAATTATTATCTTTATTAGTGCCACTTTTAGCATTGCCACAAGCTACACACTATGTTCTTGACGGTTTTATCTGGAGAACAAAAAACCAATTCTAAAAAAACTATTTATTTAATCGTATCGTAAATAACATCAAACCCATTGATGTTATGAAAACGATTTGCTCCATCCTATTGGTTCTTTTTAGCTTTATTCCGGCAGATAAAAATTTGCCTGTTAGCAAGTTAGACTTAAAAAAATATTCTGGAACCTGGTATTCATTATATTCTATACCAACAATTTTTGACAAAGGTAGCAGAGAAACTACTACAAAATATACCTTAAATAAAGATGGCTATTACAGTGTTTTGACCACTTATAAAAAACCTAAAGATGAAAAGGTGTACTCCAGAAATTCAAAAATGTTTCCATCAGAAGAAGGAAATAACGGTGAACTTCAAGCGCAGTTTGTTTGGCCAATTAAGGTAGATTATTGGATTATAGAACTGGCTGAAGATTATTCTTATGTTGTAGTTGGCCATCCAGACCATAAATTTTTATTCATCATGAGTCGCAGTAAAAGCATGCCAAAGAAAACCCATGATGAAATCGTTGCCCGTTGCAAGGCAAAGGGATATGAGGTAAATAAGCTTACTTCACAATTTGGCCAATAGTTTGGTTGGTGATTTTTTCGCCTCGCTTTGTACTAAAGAGCATAAATAACACACCAACTAAAAACACAATCCACCCCCACTGAAAATGAACAACCTTGCCGATTAATTTATTGGCAAAGCCATATTTGGTATAATTATTTGCTGTAAAATATACCGCAATAACCGCTAGAATATACCAAATAGCCATTACAAAACTGATAAATCTAAATGCTCCTGCTTTTCTAATAAATAAAAAGAGCACAGCGATTGCAATTATTGCATAGGTTATGATAAATAAACGGGCATCAGATTGATAGAGGTTCCAATTGCCTTTAATCGGCACTTTCAACATTGGGCAAAAGCTTGCGATGATACAAAGTAAAACACCCAAAAAGGCTCTGAATTTATTTAAGATTAACATTTTGATTTACGATTTTTCCTGCGATTTGATTACACTAATTTCAAGATTACACAGATTTTGATTAATAATATTTCTGAATTGACAATAGTTTATAGCTAACTTACCTAACCACATTTTTTCGGACTTCGGACTTCGGACTTCGGACTTCGGACTTCGGACTTCGGACTTCGGACAAATGACTAATGACTAATGAACCACTACTGTCCCTCAACAATCCCCATTTTATCGGCGAAATGAGCGCAATAATCGCGTAAATCTTCAACAATTAAGGTTTCGTTTGTTGCTTTTAAAAAGCTATCGGCCATGGTTTGTAAAGTTTCGTAGAAGAAACGTTTCATTTCATCAACCGGCATATCTTTTGTCCAAAGGTCTATTTTTAAAGTGTTTTTATAGTTATGGTCCCAAACCGATAAAAACATTGCTTTTGCTGGCACTTTATCTGCATTTCCAGAATCTGTACTTTCCCAAAGAATGTTATCGGGATTATTGCCCTCATCTAACTCAACTGTTATTTTTATTTCTGCTTTTTTCATTTTTCAAAATTGACTCTACCAACAAATTTGATTAAGATTTATCGATTTATTTTTACGATTGCAAAGATGCTTAATTTTTAAATTGATTATACCACTGAAATGATTACTCCAGTTTTTTTACCTGTCGATTACGCTAGCTTTTGAATGATTACCATCAAAATTGCCGTGAGCACTATAAAAATCGATTCTATCATCCAAATCCTTTTTAAATCTTTCAGCGTAAAACGAAAAATTAAATCGGTAATAAAAGTAACCAAAATTAAACAGCCTAGAATCATGAGGTAAAAACCACTCATATCAATTTGTCGTGGTGCGCTAACTTTTTCGGCAAATAAATTTACCACCACCAAACCGAGCGCTATTGCCCCAACAATATTTAAAGGCGTAATCCTTAACCTCATTACTTTTTCTTATCGAATTTCTTCCCTTTTTTAAACGATTTAATTTCTTTTCCAGCCTTTGCTTTTGCCTTTTCTCTGGCTTTTTTATCTATCGCAGCCGCATGTTTTTTCTCGTGGAAAGCACCTAAAAACGTTGGGTCATCTTTACGTTTCTGTAAATCTATTTCCTTGGCTATATGCTGGCGTTCTTCGTAAGGTGTTTCATCAATATAAACGCCCTCCGGAATTTCTGCAACCGGAATATATTGGCGAATTAGTTTCTCAATTTTACGGATGTAATATTTTTCTGCATCGGTGGCAAAAGTAATGGCATCGCCTTTGGCAAAAGCCCTACCCGTACGCCCGATTCTGTGCACATAATCCTCAATAATTATTGGTACATCGAAGTTAATTACGTGGCTCACATCACTCACGTCGATGCCTCTGCTGGCCACATCCGTAGCCACCAAAACACGGATATTACCTTCCTTAAAGCTATTTATAGAGTTAATTCTGGTATTTTGTCCCTTATTTGCGTGTATCACACGAACATTATCTGCACCGTATCTACGCTCAATAAAACTGAAAATATTATCGGCAACCGTTTTGGTTTTACAGAAAATAATCAGGCGACTAAAAGTCTCATCATTTTTCAATAAATGCTGTAATAAATTAATCTTCGTTTTAAAATTCGGAACGTAATACAACGCTTGCGTAACATTTGCAGCAGGTGTAGCTTGTGCCGATGCCTCAATCACCAACGGATTATTTAAGAAATCGCCAGCAATTTTTTGCACCAATTCACTCATCGTTGCCGAGAAGAGTAAGTTTTGGCGTTTCCGCGGCACAATTTCTAAAATTCTATGGATAGACCCAATAAAGCCCATATCCATCATTTTATCGGCCTCATCCAACACCAAAAACTTTAAACTTTGAGTGTTGATATCACCATCTAAATACAAATCGAGGAATCTGCCGGGCGTTGCGATTAAAATATCTACTCCTTTTGCAATTTGTTCTTTCTGTGTTTTCGGACCAATGCCACCAAAAATTACCAGCGAGCGTAAATCGGTATAAGTAGAAAATAATTTTACTTGCTCGGCAATTTGCATCGCCAATTCGCGTGTTGGCGATAAAATCAAAGCTCTCGGATTATCGCCTTGAGCGTATTTCAATTGCATTAAAATTGGCAAAACAAAAGCCGCAGTTTTACCGGTCCCTGTTTCTGCGATACCGAAAATATCTTGTCCAGATAACACTGGTGCAATTGCTTTTTCCTGTATTGGCGTGGCAACGGTGTAACCTGCATCGGCAACTGCATTTAAAATTTGCCTATTTAACTTAAATTCTTCAAACGATTTTGCCATAGCGCACAAAGATAGGTTTTTTAAGCTGAAGGCTAAAAGCTTAAAGACCAAAGCTAAAGCGCTGAAAACTTAAATGCTCTTAAGTTTCTTATATGGTTTCTCTTTTTTTGAAAAGCAATTCCAGTAATTCTTGGGTTACAGCAGCCCTGCCATCCGCTTTACTCCGATGATAACCGAAAGGGTTACCTCTACGTGCTCGCTCCTGTCAGGTTTATTTAACATAAAACAGTACAATAAACATCCTTTCCACCTTTTATCTGCCTAAAACTAATCTGTTATTTCTCAAATCTCATATCTAACTTCTCAAATCTATTTTTAACTTTGAAACCATGAATTCTTACCTGATAAAAGCCGCCACAATTGTAAACGAGGGACAACAAATTGTTGCTGATATATTAATTAAAGATGGATTTATAGCAAAGATTGGTCAAAATCTTTCTGCTCCCGATGCTACTGAAATTAACGCCGAAGGGCAATACCTTTTACCAGGAATGATAGATGACCAGGTGCATTTTCGCGAGCCGGGTTTAACACATAAAGCTGATATTTTTACCGAAAGCATGGCCGCTGTTGCTGGTGGGATTACTTCTTTTATGGAAATGCCCAACACCGTTCCAAATACTTTAACGCAAGCATTATTAGCCGATAAATATAAAATAGCAGCAGAAACTTCACTAGCCAATTACTCGTTTTATATGGGTGCCAGCAACGATAATATCGACGAGGTTTTAAAAACTGACCCAAAAAACGTTTGCGGAATTAAGGTTTTCATGGGTTCATCAACGGGAAATATGTTGGTTGATAATGAAAAAACTTTAGAAAATATTTTCAGTAAAGCACCAATCTTGGTTGCAACACACTGCGAAGACGAGGCAACCATTCGCCATAACCTTGCAGAATTTAAAGCAAAATACAATGACGAGTTAACAATCGATATGCATCCATTAATTCGTAGCGCAGAAGCTTGTTATAAATCCTCATCATTAGCGGTTGAGTTGGCTAAACGTTACCAAACCCGATTACATATTTTACACATTTCTACCGCAAAAGAAATTGCTTTGTTTGATAATTCTATACCTCTTAAAGATAAAAAAATTACAGCCGAGGCTTGTATTCATCACCTCTGGTTTAATGATAAAGATTATGCTGCTAAAGGAAATTTCATCAAATGGAATCCGGCTGTTAAAACAGAAGATGACCAGAAAGGTGTTCTCGCCGGTGTGTTAAATGATAATATTGATGTTATCGCTACCGACCATGCGCCACATACATTAGAGGAAAAAAATCAGCCTTATTCGCAAGCACCATCCGGCGGTCCATTGGTTCAACACGCTTTACCTGCCTTACTGGAAATGCATTTGCAAGGCAAAATTTCACTCGAAAAAATAGTTGAAAAAACTGCCCATAACGTAGTCATTTGCTTTGATATCGAAAAACGTGGTTTCATTCGCGAGGGTTATTGGGCAGATTTAGTTTTGGTTGATTTAAAAGATTCATGGAAAGTAACCAAGCTTAACAATTTTTACAAATGCGGATGGAGTCCTTTTGATGGCGATACCTTCCAGGCAAGCATAACCCACACTTTTGTATCGGGAAATTTGGCCTACCAAAAAGGCAGATTCACAACCGACCAGATTGGCAAACGACTAACTTTTGCAAGATAGAATTGTTATATTTGTTTATTAAGCAATATCACATGGAAACATTAATCATACATCCAAAAAACGAAGAACAAGCTACAGCTTTAAAAGCTGTTATGAAAGCTTTGGAAATTGATTTTGAAACAGAAGAAAGTCCTTATAATCCAGAATTTGTCAATAAGGTGCTTAAGGGAGTAAATGCAAGAAAGGCTGGCAAACCTGGTCAAAAAATCGAAATTCAAGACATTTGGAAATAGTAAAATAAATATCCCTAATTTATTGCATCCCGATTTAAACCAGTTATCGGCATGCATATAGAATTACATGAACAAGCAATTGTTGATTTTGAATTTTGGAAAAAATCTGGGAATAAAGCAATTCTTAAAAAGATTGAACAATTACTTTTTGCCATTCAAGAAAAACCTTTTGCTGGCATTGGAAAGCCAGAACAATTAAAATACCAGTTATCTGGTCAATGGTCAAGAAGAATAAATGATGAGCATAGGATAATTTATGATATTGTCGATGGTATATTACATATTTATTCATTAAGAGGTCATTATAAATATTAATGATAACTCGTCCCACATTCCTCAAATCTACCATTCTAATCAGTATTTCTATTCTGATTTACATCTTAGGTTTATTGCCCTCCCTCATTCAAAAATATTATTCGACGGGTATTTATCCATATATATCTTCTTCTCTACGATTCATTTCCTCCATCTTCCCTTTTGCCATTGGCGATATGGTTTATGCGCTTCTAATCGGATTCGTACTTTATAAAACCTTCAGATTTTACAAAAACAGAAAATCGCTACATAGAAAACACAGGATACTTATTCCATTACAAATTTTAAACTTCTTTTTGATTTTATACATCATCTTCAAAATGGTTTGGGGTTTAAATTACAGTCGACCAAGTGTAAGTGAAGAATTAGGTATTGGAAATGAAAAATATACGGTTAAAGAATTGGTTTTGCTTGGCGATTACTTTGTTAAAAAGACCAATGCTTTAAAGTTAAAACTTCCAAAAACACCAATATACAGTATTAACGATTTAGAAGTCAATTCGACAAAAGCTTATAATTTGATGGAGCAAAAAAATGCTTTATTCACTTATAAAAATCCATGTTTAAAAGCGGTCTTAAATTCATGGATAATCAGTAAAGTTGGCATTGAGGGTTATTATGCACCCTTAACAGGCGAGGCAAACATGAATATGAATCTTCCTGATTTTGTTAAACCCTATGTTTCTTGCCATGAAATTG
This sequence comes from Pedobacter jejuensis, assembly GCF_003725795.1. GTDB lineage: Bacteria > Bacteroidota > Bacteroidia > Sphingobacteriales > Sphingobacteriaceae > Pedobacter > Pedobacter jejuensis. The sequence goes on from NZ_RBEE01000012.1 coordinate 134,882, forward strand.
CACACCAATTGGGTATTTCTTATGAAGATGAAGCCAATCTTTTGGGTTATTTAACTGCTAGAAATAGTCCTGATTTGAATTACCAATATTCTGCCAATTACGAAATGTTAAGGTACATTTTGTTCGAAATTAGAATGAAATCTCCTGACGATTACAAAATACTTCATGATAAATTATCCGCCGGTGTTTTAGCAGATTTTAAAACAGAAAAAGAATTTTGGCGGAAATACAATGGAGAAATGTTCGGCTATATGGATGCCGCATTTGACAGCTTTTTAAAATTGAATAACCAGAAAAAAGGAATCGACAGCTATCAGGATATTGTGATTTGGTTGTGGAATATACATAAGAAAGAGTTGGCAGCTTTCAATTAACAGTTTTCAGTTTGCTATCGCCTAATGCAAGCTGAAAATTATCAACTGAAAACTGACTTACCCATGTATCGCCTCTCGCTTGCCGAAACTCTGTATGAGCTCGCCTTCAAAATCTAACCATTCTTTCCATCGTTTATCTACATCAACATCAACCGAATATTTTCGGGCAAAATTTAAAAACGTAGTGTAGTGACCAGCTTCTGAAACCATTAATTCGTGGTAAAATTTCGCCAATGCTTCATCTTTAATATTCAGTGATAACACGCGGAAGCGTTCACAACTTCTAGCCTCAATCATTGCAGCAAACAAAAGCCTATCAATAAAAGCTTGGTTACGGCTACCATCCTTCTTGCTAAATTTAACCAGGCGACCAACATAATCGTCTTTTCGCTCTCTGCTCAAAGTATAACCACGTTGCTTAATGATATCAATTACCATTTGAAAATGTTGCATTTCTTCAATTGCAATGGCGGTTAATTCTTCCACCAAATCCTGATGTTCAGAGTTTTGAGTGATTAAAGTAATTGCATTTGTAGCCGCTTTTTGTTCGCACCAGGCATGGTCTGATAAAATTTCTTCTAAGTTCGATTCCGCAATATCTGCCCAACGTGGGTCGGTTAATAGTTTTAATCCTAACATCTGGTAATTCCTAATGATTGCAAAATTAAGAATTTCTTGCACAGCCCGCGATTTAAATCATGGCTTATGTTTATTTTGCAGAAATTTTAAACGATGAATGCAAAAAAGTTATTGATTATTGGATTAGTTTGGCCTGAGCCTACCTCTTCGGCGGCGGGCACACGAATGATTCAATTGGTTGATTTGTTTTTGCAAAAGGGATATCAAATTACTTTTGCCTCAGCTGCATCGAAAAGCGTTTTTAGCTTTGATTTTGCTGGTAGAAACGTAGCTGAACAAGAAATCAAACTCAATGATGAAAGTTTCAATTCATTTTTAAAAGTTTGCAATCCGGATATTGTGCTTTTCGACCGTTTTATGGTTGAAGAACAATACGGTTGGCGTGTGCAACAGGAATGCCCAAATGCTTTACGAATTTTAGATACCGAAGATTTACACTTTCTACGTGTTGCCCGCCAACAAAGTGATAAAAAAAGCCAAGGTTTAAATTTATTTTCAGATACCGCAAAGCGGGAAATTGCGTCAATTTTACGTTGTGATTTATCACTAATCATTTCAGAAGTAGAAATGGAAATCCTGAAAGAAAAGTTTAACATCAATCATTCGTTGCTTTATTATTTGCCTTTTTTGGAAAGAGAAATCACTCTAGAACTAGTTAATAACTGGGTTTCCTTCGAAGAGCGGGCTGATTTTATTTTTATCGGCAATTTTCTTCACAAACCGAATTGGAACACTGTTCAAACTTTAAAAACTAAAATCTGGCCAGCGCTCAGGAAAAAACTTCCGAATGCGAGTATGCATATTTATGGTTCTTATGTATCGCAAAAAGTTCTGCAATTGGAAAATAAAAATGAAAAATTCTTTATTCGCGGTAGGGCTAAAAATGCACAAGAAACCATTGCGAAACATAGGATTTTACTTGCTCCTATTCAGTTTGGCGCTGGTGTAAAGGGAAAATTTATTGATGCTATGCAAACAGGTACGCCATCTGTAACCACAGAAATTGGCGCTGAGGCAATGAAAGGCGCTTTAGATTGGAATGGTTTTATTGAAGATGATTTGGAAGCATTCGTTAACAAAGCTGCAATTTTATATGAGGATAAAACTGAATGGCTTTTTGCTCAAAAAAATGGAATTCAAATCATTAACCAACGATATTCTGCTCAGCACTTTATAGATGATTTTATTACAATTATTGAAAATCTTGATTTAACAATTCATCGCCAAAAGAATTTTTATGGGCAAATTTTAAATCATCATACGGTCCAAAGCACCAAATATATGTCGTTGTGGATTGAGGAGAAGAATAGGAAATAGTCCGAAGTATTTATACCGAAGCCAGAGGATATAGTTTGTCTTGGCCAGACGGGCCTTTTTCTTTTTCTTAATAAAAAGAAACAAAAATCAAGCCTTGCATCTGATTTTGTAAAAATTCGCCAAATCGTTATTACAATAATTTGAGGCCTGCCCCAACACTCTTTCCATCTCGGCTGCAAATTATTTGGTTAAGTGGTTTATTGAAAATTTGTGGAAACGATTTAACGCTTTTTCCTAAAATCATATGTTATGCCCTTACGTACTTCGCAAAGTTTTTGCAAATCATTAATGGCAATATTCCCCTCAATTATCAATAACAGCATCTATTTCAAGTGCTGGTTTATCCCCAAAAGCATCTCCACTTCATTAATAAACCTGATTGTCGGGGAAAGCCCAGACTTTTTCTGTTTGGCTTGTACCAAAAGCAGGACTACAGGTACCGAAGAATTACCGAAGCGCTCATTTTCTGACCAGGATTTTAGGATTTTCAGGATAAGGCAGGATTTACAGGGATTATTAGATTTTTGGATTAGAAAGGATTAAAAACTATTCGCTAACGATTCTGGTCATCCGACTTACCGAAGTTCTCCAATTAGCCTATATTGTCTTCCGACTTCGGTCATCCGACTTTCCGACTTTCTCCAATTAGCCTATATTGTCTTCCGACTTCGGTCATCCGACTTTCCGACTTTCTCCAACTTGCCTATATTATCTTCCGACTTCGGTCATCCGACTTTCCGACTTTCTCCAACTTGCCTATATTATCTTCCGACTTCGGTCATCTGACTTTCCGACTCTCTCCAATTAGCCTATATTGTCTTCCAACTTCGGTCATCCGACTTTCCGACTTTCTCCAACTTGCCTTTATTATCTTCCGACTTCGATCATCCGACTTTCCGACTTTCTTTACAACATTAAAACATTTCAACCTAAAACATTGCAACAATCTCCGTAAATTCGCCGCATGGCAAAAATATCAATTAACCTTGCTACAGGTTCGTTTCAAAAGGAAGAAATTATAGTCGGAATAGATTTAGGTACCACAAACAGTTTGGTTGCTTTCATTAATCCCGATAAAAATCCACAGGTTATAAACGATGCCGGGAAGGGATTATTGGTGCCATCAGTGGTGTATTTTAATAAGCAAAACGAAGCCATTGTGGGCAACGAGGCGAAAGAATTCTTAACTACCGACCCTGCAAATACGATTTTTTCGGTTAAAAGATTACTTGGGCGCTCTTACAAAGATGTGGCCGACCATGCAGCTATTTTTTCCTACAAAATTATTGATGATGATACCGATGCCTTAGTCAAAATTCAGGCTGGCGACCGCTTTTACACGCCCATTGAGCTATCTGCAGAGATTTTAAAAGAGCTAAAAGCGAGAGCCGAACACGCTTTGAAAACACCTGTAAACCGTGCTGTAATTACGGTTCCGGCATATTTTAACGATAGCCAGCGGCAAGCAACACGCGATGCAGGTAAGCTTGCAGGCTTAGATGTAATGCGAATTGTGAACGAACCAACCGCTGCAAGTCTGGCTTATGGCATTGGCTTAGACCCATCACAACAAAAAACCATTGCTGTTTACGATTTGGGCGGCGGTACTTTTGATGTGTCGATTCTGCAAATTCAGAATGGAATTTTTGAGGTTTTGGCAACCAATGGCAATACATATTTGGGTGGAGATGATTTCGACCGTGCCATTTTAAACTATTGGCTGGAGAAAAATAATCTGGATATTAATACCGTTGCGCAAGATAATATTTTGATGCAAACCTTGCGCTTAAAAGCCGAGGCAGCCAAAAAAGCCTTATCAACGCAAAATTTATACAACGAAAAAGTTGGTGAAATTTGGTGCACACTGGATAAACAAACTTTCGAACAACTGATTGCTGCCAAGGTCGAAGAAACCATTACCGCCTGCAAAAACGCAATGAAAGATGCCGATTTAACCGCTACAGATATTGATGAGGTAATTTTGGTTGGCGGCTCTACACGCACACCTTTTGTTAAGCAACAGGTCGAAAATTTCTTCGGCAAAACACCACAAGATAATATCAATCCCGATGAGGTTGTAGCACTTGGTGCTGCCATTCAGGCGGATATTTTAGCAGGAAACCGCTCTGATATTTTGCTTCTTGATGTAACGCCACTTTCACTGGGCATCGAAACTATGGGTGGTTTAATGGATGTAATTATTGCCCGCAACAGCAAAGTTCCGACAAAAGCTGGTCGCCAATATACCACTTCGATTGATGGGCAGGTTAACATGAAAATTTCTGTTTATCAGGGCGAACGCGATTTGGTTAAAGAGAATCGTAAGCTTGCCGAGTTCGATTTGAAGGGAATTCCGGCCATGCCTGCGGGTTTACCGAAAGTAGATATAAATTTCTTGCTTAACGCCGATGGAATTTTAACGGTTCAGGCCATTGAATTACGTTCTGGCGTGAAACAGGAAATCGAAATTACACCAAGTTATGGTTTAAGCGATGAAACGGTAGAGAAAATGTTGATTGACAGCATTACCAACGCCAAAAGTGATGTAGAACAACGCATGCTTATTGAAGCACGTAGCGAAGGCGAACAGCTGCTTTACACCGCTGAGCGTTTCATCGAAAAACATGCTGAACATTTAACTACTGAAGAAATTGCAGAAACTAAAATTCATATCGAGGCTTTAAAAACTGCTTTAACAACGCAAGAAAAAGACACAATTTTGAAGAAAGCAGATGAGTTAAATGAGTTTACTCGCCCATTTGCCGAGCGTGTGATGGATGCTGCGATATCGACAGCGATGAAGGGGAAAAAGATAGAGTAAGGAGGTTGAGATTGAGGCTGAGGCTGAGGTTAAGATTGAGGCTGAGATATTAGTTATATTTATGCTATTGAGCTTATATGAACTTATATTCCTTATATGGTGAAAATTAAATAAAAATATTTGGAAAGCACTGTCACAGCTAATCGGTTCCAATAGCCCCGCTTTTGTTTCTGCCGATAGAAAAAATCGGCATCCACGGCAATCGGGTTTATTTTACTCTGGTACACCTAAAAAACTTAAGCTGTATGATGCAAATTACAATTTGCAATTACCTGCAAACTTGTTTTGTAATTGACCATTAATTCAGGTAATCTAATTACAAACTCATTTCTTACCATACATCAAAAATTCTGTTCTGCTAACCGCTTACCTTTGATTTATAAATTTTAATAATTATGGAACTAGGCATTGGCATGTTCGGCGATTTGCAAATCAACGCAAAAGGAGAAATTCAATCCGCCCAACAAAGACTTCAGGAAATTATCGAAGAAATTAAATTGATGGACGAAGTGGGCTTAGATTTTTATGGAATCGGTGAACACCACCGTCCAGATTATGCAGTTTCAAGTCCTGAAATCATTTTAGCCGCAGCAGCTACAGTTACCAAAAACATTAAACTAAGCAGCGCTGTCTCGGTTTTGAGTTCATCAGACCCGGTTAAACTTTATCAAAATTTTGCAACCATCGATTTAATTTCCAACGGCAGAGCCGAATTAATGGCTGGTCGCGGAAGCTTTATAGAGTCATTTCCATTATTTGGTTATAACTTACAAGACTACGATGAACTTTACGAAGAAAAATTAGCGTTACTTTTAAAAATCAATAAAGAACCAAAACTAAATTGGAAAGGTAAATTCCGACCAGAATTGGTTAATCAGGAAGTTTTACCACGAGCCGTTAACGATAATTTAAAAATTTGGGTTGCTGTTGGTGGCACACCTGAATCAGTAGAACGAGCAGGAAGATTAGGTTTGCCGGTTATGTTCGCCATCATTGGCGGGCAACCCATTCAATTTAAACCACTTTTTGATTATTATAAAAAGGTTTATCAGGCTTATGGTCATGATATGAATAAATTTGAAGTTGGTGTACACATGCATTCGCTATTTGGAGAAAGCAATCAGGAAATTGCCGATTACTACTACCCACTTTATTCAGCACAAATGAATAGAATTGGTCGTTCGCGTGGTTGGGCGCCTTACCAGCGCAGTCAATTTGATGCCGGGATTGATAAAAATGGTGCCTTAATTATCGGCGACACAAATCAATCAGTAGATAAAATTTTAGCTATGCAAGAAACGTTTGGTTTAACCCGCTTTTCGGCACATATGGATGTTGGCGGACCATCGCACGCTGCAATGATGAAGTCGATTGAGATTTTTGGAACTCAGATTGCCCCAAAAGTTAGAGTAGCTTTGAAGAAATAATTTTTAGTTTTCATGTTGAGCTTCCCGAAGATTCGGGACAAATCGTCGAAACATTATCTTCAAGGTCTTCGAAAAAGTCAGACTGATAATTGAATTAAAAAAACCAAAACACTTAAGCTTTATTCCTTTTCAACACTTGCAAAAAGGTATAAACATAGCAGCCAACACAGATGGCGAAAAGACTTTCCAGCAAGGCAAAAACAGTCATGATTAGCGTTAACATCATAGCCAATTTGTAGAAACTTAACAAGAACATTGCGGTAATCAACAAGCAAAATACAAAGCCTAAAGTTGCAGCAAACTTTTTGGGAGCTAAATCTTTCATTTGAGGTTTTAAAGATAAAGCGTTAGAAATTCGGATGGCTACAAATTTCAGCAAACTATATTTTCCTGAACCAAATGCTCTTGCAGCAAAATCAAAAGACAATAATACAATTGCCCAATAATTTGAAAATGAGATACTACAAATTGCCAATATTGCAACCATAAAGGCTACAATTCTCACAACATTTTCATTCACTCTTTCTGCTGATATTGGGCAAGATAATTCCATAATTTATTTTTGTAAAGATATTGAATTGTTGCCATCAATAAAATATTTTCCTTAACCTTGTAGAATTCATTCCTATATTTAATATCATAAATTACGCATCAACAATATAGAATGGATAATTCCGAACAGTTAAACCTGCTTTTAATTAAGCTGGAGAATTTATTACTTAGACAACAAGGTTTCGAAGCTGAAATTGAAGCTTTAAAACAGCAAGTTAGAGCGCTCCAATCTGGAACAACTCACATTATTGAAGCGCAAAAAGTGCCTCCGGTAGTAATTGCACCGCCACCTAGAAATACGCCTCCTAATGCTGTTGCTCAAAACTCGGCAGCGCCAAATTCTGTTCCAAGTCCATTTCAACCACGAGTAAACCAACCGCAAAGCAATTTTGCAGATACGTTTAAACGTGAAAACATGGTTAAATCCGATTTCGAAAAATTTATCGGAGAAAATTTAATTAGTAAAATCGGAATCCTGATTTTAATTCTTGGTGTGTGCATTGGTGCAAAATACGCTATCGACCATGATATGATTAGTCCGCTGACTAGGATAGTTTTAGGCTATGCAGTTGGTGCGGGTTTAATGGCTTTTGCCATCAAATTAAAAGAGAAATATGAAAATTTTTCGGCGGTTTTAGTCAGCGGTGCAATTGCCATAATGTACTTTATTACCTATGCAGCCTACGATTTTTATTCGCTCATTCCCCAGGCCTTAGCATTTATTTTGATGGTCGTTTTTACATCGTTTACCGTTGTAGCAGCTATAAAATACAATAAACAGGTTATCGCTCATATCGGTTTAGTTGGTGCGTATGCAGTTCCATTTTTACTAAGCGATGGCTCGGGAAAAGTTGGAGTGCTATTTTCTTATATGGCCATTATTAACATAGGGATTTTAATTTTAAGTTTCAAGAAATACTGGAAACCTTTGTTTTATGCATCCTTTGGTTTAACCTGGGTAATTTTTGTTTCATGGCGAATGGACTTGGGTTCAGACAATAAATTCTTTGGATTATCATTACTATTTTCGACCATATTCTTCCTCACATTTTACATTACCAACCTCGCTTATAAGGTAACCCGAAAAGAAATTTTTGGCTTCAGCGATGTGGTTATTCTACTTTTAAATTCATTCATTTACTACGGAATCGGTTATTTCATCCTTGCAGAAAACAAGAATAGCGTAGAATTATTAGGCTTGTTTACACTAGCCAATGCCATTATCCACTTTGTGGTAAGTTTAATTATCTATAAAAAAGAACTAGCCGATAAAAACCTGTTCTACCTGATTTTGGCTATGGTATTAACATTTATCACTATCGCTATACCTGTGCAACTTAATGGCGGTTGGGTAACCATATTTTGGACGGTTGAGGCCGCTGTGTTGTTTTATTTGGCTCGAATTAAAAACATTACGATTTATGAGAAGCTATCTTTTCCATTGATTTTTCTGGCATTTTTTAGTCTGCTACAAGATTGGACCAGCTACTTTGATTACTATGGCAATGATTCAGCTATCACACCAATATTAAATGTTGGTTTTTTAAGCTCTTGTATTTTCATCGGATGTTTTATCTGGATGTTTAGCGTGAGCAAAAACAAAACCGAAAAACCTGCCGAGTGGCCATGGATGAGGCAGATTTTGAGTTACGCTATTCCATCAATCTTGCTTTTAACGGTTTATGTAACCTTTAGATTAGAGATTTCTAAATACTTCGATAACCTGATACAATCGACAAGAGTTACGCTGCATCAAAGAATTGGTACTGATGAACCAAACTACGAGTTCAACTACAATTACGAAACACTTAAAACTGCCTGGATTTACATATATACACTATTTTTTGCTTCAATATTAACCTATTTCAATATTAAAAAATTGAAGAATAGCGAACTTGCAATTGCAAATTTGACCATCAATTTATTAGTTGTGGTGCTATTCTTAACCCACGGACTTTATACTTTAAGCGAGCTTAGAGATAATTACTTATTTCCAGATAGCAGATATTTCACAATCAGTGCTTTCAATATTGGCATCAGATATATCTCAATGGTCTTTTTTGCATTGCTGATTGTTCAATGTTATCAACTACAAAAATCCGCATTACTTAAAAAGGATTTTAAAACCATGTTCGATTATCTACTTTATATTTCCATTTTGTGGATTATCAGTAGTGAATTGATTAACGTTTTAGAATTATCAGGCACCCAAGAAAGTTATAAATTAGGTTTGAGCATCCTTTGGGGTAGTTATTCTTTATTCTTAATTGGTATAGGTTTAGCAAAAAACAAAAAACACTTACGTATTGGTGCAATGGTATTGTTTGGCATTACTTTAATTAAGCTCTTCTTTTACGATATCTATTCTTTAGGTACAATTGCCAAAACCATCGTTTTTGTATCGTTAGGTGTGCTTTTGCTCATCATTTCATTCCTTTATAACAAGTATAAACATTTAATTATTGATGATGTTAAAGTTGAAGATTAACCTGCTTTTATTGCTTTTACTAATTATTATTGCCGCAAAAGCACAAACTAATACTTACAAATTTAAACGGGATATAGCCGGCGTAAATTCTGTTTGGCATAGCATGAAACTGCCCGACCAATTGTATAAAAATGCGAATGCTGGTTTTGAAGATTTAAGAATTTTCGGTATCAACGGGAAAGATACCATTGAGGTTCCCTACCTTCTAAAGCAACGAGGTGATAAGACTGATAATAAAGAGATTGCCTTTAAACAAATTAATCAGAGTTCAAATCCAAACGGATATTATTACACTTTTCAATCTGACGCAGCTATCACGATTAACCAAATTAATTTGTCTTTCAAACAAGATAATTTCGATTGGCAAATAACACTCGATGGAAGTAACGATAATCTAACATGGTTTTCAATCTTAAAAGATTACCGTATTCTTTCTATCAAAAATAATGATACGAATTATCAGTTTACCAAGTTGAGTTTCCCAAATTCTAACTATAAGTATTTCAGAGTTGCCTTGAAAAGCCCTGTTCAGCCTGAATTATTGGAAGCAAAAATTTCGAAAACCGATACCATAAAAGGAATCTATCAAGATGTAAAATATAAAACTTTTGTAGTCAAAAACGATGCGGTTAACAAAGAAACAGTTATTGATGTTACTTTAGAAAATGCTGTTCCAATAGCTTATCTGAAATTAAATGCCCAAAGTGATTTTGATTTCTATCGTTCGATTAAAATTGAGTATGCAACCGATAGTTTCAAAACCGATAAAGGCATACAATACAATTATGCCAATCTTTTTGAAGGCACAATTAGTTCATTGGAGAAACCCGAATATCATTTCGAAAATACCATCACATCAAGATTAAAAATTACCATTCAGAATAACGATAACAAACCACTCCGCTTAAGCGGGTTGGAACTTAAAGGGAATGTTTATGAAATCATCGTACGTTTCGATAATCCGACATATAATTACGCCTTATATTATGGAAATGAAAAAGTAACATCGCCAAGTTACGAAATTGAGAAATTCGAAAATGAAATTCCTGCCATTTTAACTTCTGTAGCTATTGGCCAAGAACAACAAAATCCTGCATACTCTATCAAAACCGAAAAACCATTATTCGAAAATAAAACTTGGCTTTGGGTTTTAATGGCTGTAATTATAGCATTGTTAGGTTGGTTTTCATTTAAAATGTTGAGGAATTAGAATTAAATTAAAAAAACATGAAAAATATTTTTCAAGCCGAAATAACCAGTGAAGTTATTGATAGAATCAATAAACTTACACCTACCACAACTCCATTGTGGGGCAAAATGAGTGTTTCACAAATGCTGGCTCATTGCAATGTGAGCTACGAATTGGTTTACGATAATATTTATCCAAAGCCAGGAGCATTTATGAAATTCATTTTAAAAAACTTAGTAAAAAGCAAAGTTGTTAGTGAAAAACCTTATCCTGAAAGCAGTCAAACTGCACCTCAATTTATTATCAAGGATGAAAAAGAATTTGAAAAAGAGAAACAACGATTAATAGAATACATCAATAAAACACAACAGTTAGGCGAAAATCATTTTGATGGCAAAGAATCGCATTCATTTGGCAAGCTTACAAAATCAGAGTGGAACAATATGTTTTATAAACACTTAGACCACCATTTAAATCAATTTGGAGTTTAAAAACTCAAGAATAAATTCTCAATCATGAAAAGATTAACGATGTTCATTGCGTTAATCATCCCACTTTTTGTTTGTACTTCTTGGGGATTCTTTGCACATCAGAGAATCAATAACCTGGCGATATTTACTTTGCCATCGGGCATGATAGGTTTCTACAAAAAGAACATTAAATACATCACCGAACACGCTGTCGACCCGGACAAACGAAGGTATGCAGATACATTAGAAGCTCCTCGTCATTATTTAGATGTAGAAAATTATGAAAATTCCATAGATAGCATCCCTGAAAAATACAATGATGCTTTATCTAAATACGGGCAAAAACATTTAAATGCGAATGGCATTGTTCCCTGGCAAATTCAGCGGACTTACTATAGTTTAGTAAAGGCATTTACAAACAGAGATTCAATTAAAATTTTAAAGTATTCTGCAGATTTAGGTCATTACATTGGCGACGCACACGTTCCATTGCACACCACCGCCAACCATAACGGACAACTAACAAACCAGGTTGGCATCCATGCATTTTGGGAAAGTCGTTTACCTGAATTATTTTCTACCGGTTATAATTTCATTGTTGGTAAAGCTAATTATATTGAAAACCCATTGAAAGAGGCTTGGAAGATTGTTAAACACACAAATGGCTTGGTTGACACAGTCATTACTTTTGAGGCACAGCTGTCAAAATCTTTTCCATCAGATAAAAAATATAGTTTTTCCGAAAGAAATAACACCGTTTTAAAGCAATACTCTTTGGCTTACGCTACAGCTTATCACAATAAAATGGAGAAAATGGTTGAAAGGCAAATGCGTTCTGCCATATTAGAAATTGGTTCTTTCTGGTATTCTGCCTGGGTTGATGCAGGGCAACCTGAACTTAAAAATCTAATACGAATCGAACCAGATGAAACTGAAAAGAAACTAGAAACTGATGTGGAAATGAAATATCAAAACGGAAAACCTATAGGAAGAGAGTTGTAAAGAGCCAAAATTTTCATTATTGCACTGTAACCCAGAGCTTCCACAAGTAGTTTTAGGAATAACAGTGGAACGTTTCGACAACTTGTCCCGAATCTTCGCGAAGCTCAATGAACCAACACAAAAAAATCTTATAAGATCATTTATTAAATCCTATTTAGAATCTTCGCTTTCTATAATTTCTTCTATCTTTTTTGGTTCCATTCTGCTTTTAACTGCTGCCCAAATTGCGGGCACGAAAGTTACAACAGCAATAAAAAGTATAACCAATTCAAAGTTATTTTTGATGATAGGAATTTGTCCTAAAAGATAACCTCCTAGCAATAATGCAACAATCCATGCCACACCACCAATGATATTGTAATAGGTAAATTTACCGAATGGCATTTTCGCTATACCCGCTACAAAAGGTGCAATGGTTCTAAAAATTGGGAGAAACCTACTTAGCATAATCGCTTTACCACCGTGTTTCTCAAAAAATTCGTGAGATTGATGATAATATTTCAGCTTTAAAATTTTATTATCTTCTTTAAATACACCAGAACCCAAAACAGTACCCAGCTTATAATTTAGCGTATTCCCGGCGATGGCAGCAACAATTAATATGAGCAGCATTAACCAAATGTTTAAGCCTGTATTGCCACCAGCAATTAGTGCGCCTGCTGCGAAAAGCAAAGAATCTCCAGGTAAAAAAGGGGTTACAACGAAGCCTGTTTCAGCAAATATGATTAAGAATAAAATGAGGTAAGTCCAAGTCTGATAATCGCGAATGATTTCTGCTAAGTGAACATCTATGTGGGCTATAAAATCCCAAAGTTGTTGTAGTAATTCCAATGTTTTTAATTTTATGCAAAAGTAGGAATATCAAACTGATAAAAAGACTATTCCAGATTTATAAGTTATTTAATTTAGTTGTTAACAATCAAACGAGTCTTAAGTTTTCCAACATCATTCCCTTTGTTTACACCATCGATAACAATTGTGTACGTTTTGCCTTTATAAAAATTTGTAGAGGGAATGGTATCAACATCAGATGAACCAACCAGATTAAGATACAGTTCTGAATTTTCCCCCGTTGGCATTTTAATATACCCATTTGTTTCGCCATTGCCCAATGTGATGGAAAAACTGGATGATTTATTTGTTATCGCCACTTTCGAGGGTAATGTAAAACCAGCATTAATAAAAAATAATCTAGATGCCGAAGTATCAGGTGTTAAATCATCTTCCAAAACTTTCAAAACTGAATCCTTTGCCGTTGTTTTTGAATAGAATACCGAATAGTTTTTCCCTACTTCTAAAGTTTTTTTTACTGTATCGTTACTTAACTGGGTTGCAGTGTTCTTAGAAATAATGGTATATTCCTTATTACCAAATGTTACAATATAATCACTATTAGCATCATAATTAATACCAGTTGATACACGAACGCCATTCAAATAAAAATCCTGCGCAACTCCATCTACTACATTAAAGAACCGAACTTTTGTATCTAATTCAAAATTATCATTTTTTACGCATGCCATCATTAAACAAATAGCGCCCATAAAAATGAATATCTTGAAAAACTGAGATGGTTTAATTTTCATACATTTTATAATAACTACCGGCAAAGATAAACTTTGTAAGTTAATGATAAACGAATATCTGCTTTACTAATTATCTAAAATAATATGAGGTTCTAACGTTGCCGCTGTAAGTCCGCTGAACCAAATGGTATAAATTTTCCCTGGCAATAAATCAGATGCTGAAACGGTTTTTACCGAACCCGAGCCAACTACATTGCACCTTAAAGCAGCACCCGAATCAACATTAAAATAATTTGAATCTTCTTTAAATAATAATGCATTTATAAATGGAGAACCTGCCTGTATGCTAACGTTTATACCAGCAGCGAAAAATGGGGTTAAGTTAATAAACCTAACCTTTGCGGTTGATAAATCTGCGTTGCTCAGGTTATCTTCATAATTTATAATTTGCTTATTACCATTTCTATCTGCCACTAAAAAGGCACTATATGTGATGGATGGCGTAAAATTTAAGCTGGTATTTGTATTTATATTGTTGCTCCCAACATAACTTAAATTTCTGTTGCCTGAAGGAATTTTAATGTATCCGCTAGTTTCTCCAAATGCCAATGGAGCGGTTGTTAGCTTTTCATTATCCATAAAAACTTCTTGCTTTATTTCGGGTTCAACGGCATTAATAAGCTTAATCTTGGCTTGGCCCTGCACAATAACATCGGGTTCGTTCTTGCTACAAGAAATTAGAGTTAGGCTAAAAATAAATAGAATAGGCAGGAAAGTGTTTGAGACACGTTTTGTAAAGATTTTCATAGGTAGTTGTATTTGGCAATAAACAAAATGGCTTGGTCAAAAACCAAGCCATTGTTCTATGAAAACTAAAATAATAGTAGTTTAATAACTGTTGTTAAGCATTACCGGCATTACCAACATTAAAACGTCTTCATTTTCGTCATTTGTTTGAGGAATTAACAATCCGGCTCTGTTTGGTGTAGAAAGTTCTAAAGTAACTTCATCGCCGCTTAAATTGCTAAGCATTTCTATTAAAAAACGGGCATTAAAACCTATTTCCAAATCTTCACCATCGTATTGGCAACTCAAGCGCTCGTGTGCTTCGTTAGCAAAATCTAAATCTTCTGATGAAATATTTAATTCACTACCATTTATTTTTAAACGAACCTGATGCGTAGTTTTATTTGCAAAAATTACAACTCTACGAAGGGTATTTAAAAATAAGCTTCTATCGATTACCAATTTATTTGGATTGTTTTGAGGAATAACTGCCTCATAATCAGGATAGCGCTCGTCTATTAAACGACACACTAGGTTTATATTTTCAAATTTAAAAAATGCACTTGTAGCATTATAATCTACAGAAACATTAATATCGGTTGAAGGCAAAGCGGCTTTCAAAAGCGTTAAAGCTTTCTTTGGCAAAATGAATGAAGTTGCTTTATCAGCTTTGCTATCCATGCGGCGATAACGCACCAATTTATGTGCATCAGTTGCAACAAAAGTAATGTGCTGAGGCGATAATTGGCAATACACACCTGTCATTGCCGGGCGAAGTTCATCATTACTTACAGCAAAAATTGTTTTGGTAATGGCTTCTGTTAAAACCGAAGCAGGCAAACTTACTGAAGATGCGTTTTCTACAACAGGAATTTTAGGAAAATCATCACCGTTTTCACCACTTAATTTATATTTACCATCTCCTGCGCTTATTTCTATTGCAAATGTGGTATCATCAATATTAAAAGCGATTGGTTGGTCGGGTAATGTTTTAAGCGTATCTAATAAAATTTTAGATGGAACCGCAACTTTGCCTTCCTCTTTCGATTCAACGGCTAAAGCAGTAGTCATACTGGTTTGTAAATCAGTAGCTGAAATGGTTAAATTACCATCTTTTATTTCGAAAAGAAAATTCTCTAATATGGGTAAAACTGTACTGCTGCTAGATGCACCATTTACAGTTTGCAAATGTTTTAATAAAGTTGATGTGGATACAATAAATCTCATAATATCAATTAGTCTTCTTCAAAAATATAAAAATTATTTCGCGTACCTGTGCTTACGGTAATAATGTTGAAAAATCGCGAAGGATATCAACAATAGCAAGGGTACAACAATATTTATGATTTGCCACTTTGTTTTTTCAATTTTAACCTTTGCCTTATCTAATAATCTGATTTTAACCTCTTTATTACGCAATACAATTAAATTATCATCATCAGCAAAGTAATCGGCAATGTTTAATAACAACGCCTTGTTACCATAGGTACGTTGGGTAAATCTATCAAAACCTAATGGAAGCGGTGAATTATCTTTCGGTACCACCTGATTTTTAAAAATATCGCCATCACCTATTACCACCATTTTACTGGGTTTATTTACGGTTGCAGTTGTAAATGCTGTGGTTATTCCAGATGGCAAAGGCCTGGCTGCAAATACTGAAGGGAAGCTACCTTCGAGCAATATACCTGCACTTTGCAATGGATTTTGCATAGTTGCCGGATCAGGTTGTTCGGCTACCATTTGCAATGAAAACAATTTAGGCACGTTAAAAACTTTGTTAAATCCTGATGTTGTTAAAATATATGTTTTCTTTACACCCTTAGAGCCGATGGTATCAACAGTACTTGGAAATTCTGATTTTATTCCATCTAAGTTTTTAACCAGACTGGCCGAAGTATCTGGCAATAAAATTGGATAATAGATCCACGGCACTAAATTAATTTGTGGCTGACCACCAACATTGCCAGTTGATACCGGAATTTCTGCAGCATTTTTATCGGCAATAACGTTGTAATTAATTCTGGCACCGTACATAAAAAGCATGTCATCAAGGTTGAGGTTTTTATTGATAACCATCTGTTTACCACTTCCTCGTAAGCTATCTAATTCTGCTGAAACCTGATCTATACTCCACAATACCCTTCCTCCATTCATTACAAAATAGTTTATTTTATACTTTTCTGTTTCTGAAAATGCTGTTTGCGGCTTAACCACAACCATTATTTTGAGCTTATCTAAACCAGCTTTATCGATGGTATTTAAATCTACACGACCAACTTCATAGCTGTTTGCCAAACTATGCATTGCATCATAAAGTTGTAAATCATTAGGTTCTCCATTAGCTTCTGTAAAACCAATCCGCGGATTACTGCCATTAATTACTTTTTTAATGCTTGAGGTGAAGGTATACTCCAGGTTTTCAATTGAATGATTAATGTTATCTTCATAACTTCCACCAACATCCATATTTTGAAGCAACTTTACAGGCATCTGCCTACCATTGCTTTCAATCATTGCCATCGGATAAACCAATTTCTGCGTTAAGCCACTTTCGGATTTCACCGTTAAATTTGTTGCCTCTATTCCTTGCTGATAAAGATTATTGATTACCGTATCCTGGTCTGCAGCATTTAATCCTTCCAAAGGATCTACAAATACAATTTTCAAATCCGACTTTGAGTATGCTTTATAATCGCTTAATATATCTTTAACAGAACTTTGCAACCTTTTAAATGCAGCTGGCAACTCGCCATTTAAAAATACCGTAATTACTATTGGCTTTTCTGTACGTTTAAGCAGATTTTTGGTTTTATCACTCAGGGTAAATCGCTTATCTGCAGTAAAATCAAAGCGATGGAAAAGGTATTTACCACCAACATTCAGGAGTAGCAGAGCCAAAACAAAAAATAAAATTTTAATCCACCTATTCATTATCGCTTCCCTCCCATTGCTAGTTTTGTAAATAATAAAAACAGGGTTGCAAAACTTACGAAATAGATTAAGTCGCGGGTATCTAAAACGCCTCTGCTAATCGATTGATAATGTTGATTGATGCCAAATGAAGAAATTGTGGTTTCGAAATTTTGCATAGCAAAGATCTGACTTGAATAATCAAATCCTAAGTAAGCAAACGCACATAAGGCAGCTGAAATTGCGAAAGCAATAACTTGGTTTTTGGTTAATGCTGATGCAAAAATGCCAATGGATGTGTATGCAGCACCCAATAAAAACAAACCTAAATATGAGCCAATTACTGCTCCAGAATCTATGTTTCCTTCGGGATAGCCCAATTTCGAAATTGAATAATAATAAATTGTAGTTGGAATTAAAGCGAAGAGCACCAAAACCAAACATGCCAAATATTTAGCTGTTACAATTTGCCAAAGCGTAATGGGTTTTGTTATTAAAAGCTCGTAAGTTCCTTCACGCCTTTCTTCGGCAAAAGAACGCATGGTAATGGCCGGAATTAAAAACATAAATAAATACGGAACCAGGCTGAAGAAACCGCTAAGTTCTGCATAACCATAATCCAGCAAAGAGGTATCAGGAAAAAACCAAAGCAACAGACCTGAAACCAATATAAATACACCAATGGTTATATAAGCAACCATTGAACTTAAAAAACTAAATAATTCGCGTTTAAATACTGCGTACATAGGATATTAAATGCCGAAGATAACTAAATATTGATGCATATAATTGAGTTTGTAAAGCGATTGATTAGTAGCTTAAATTATGCAGTCAGCTTTCTAAAAATATTTTCTAATGAATCTTGATTATTATTCAACTTAATCCCTTCAATTGTATCATTTGCCACAATTTTACCTTTATTAATGATGATGATATCATCACAGATGGCCTCAACTTCTTGCATAATATGTGTAGAAATGATAACGGTTTTATTTTTGCCCAACTCTTTTATTAAAGCCCGAATATCTACCAGTTGATTTGGATCCAACCCAGACGTTGGTTCATCTAAAATTAAAACCTCAGGATTGTGAATAATCGCCTGAGCTAAACCAACTCTCTGACGATAACCTTTTGAAAGCATGCCGATTTTTTTATGCTGCTCGGGCGTTAAGCCTACCATTTTTATTACTTCATCAACGCGATATGATAAATTTTTTAGCTGATAAGTTTGTCCTACAAAGTTTAAAAACTCCTTCACATACATTTCTGTGTAAAGTGGCGTGTTTTCAGGAAGATAGCCAATATGTTTTTTTGCCTCCATGGATTGCGTTGAAATATCATAGTTTGAAATTTCAGCATTACCAGATGTTGGCGCTAAATAACCTGTTAGCATACGCATGGTTGTTGATTTCCCTGCACCGTTCGGACCTAAGAAACCTAAAATCCGTCCAGGTTTAGCTTCAAAACTAATAGCATCTACTGCTTTTTGCTTATCGTAATGTTTGGAGAGATTTTTAACAGAAATACTCATTGTGTAATTTATAACTATGTCGTTATTGTGTCGTATCAAACAATCCTATCACAATCGATATTATCGTCGAGCATCAATATTGCTTTTACATCGCAATTGCATGATGGTAAAGTTAAGTCTGCTAATCTAATTAATGTACGCTGAACTTATCTTTTTATTATACCTAAATTTATCGAGCTGTTCAGCGGCTTGCCCAATATTATCTGATGATAAAATATCGGCGCCATTGTTCACCAAATGATAGTAAACGTTTTTAGCAGGATTTGTGATTGAACTCTTATCAATGTTACCCATTGTCCCTAAAATAGTTGTAATTCCTTTGTTGTGAAGATACTCGTATAACTCCTTATCAGGTGCAGCAACACCGACAAAAGCCACAATTCGATTATTCGGAATGCCCAAACCATTTAGTCTCTTTAACTCTGCCTTTTTTTGCACAGATGCAGAAATCATTAAATCTGGAGCCAAACGATGAACTTCTTGAGCTTGATTTGCCGAATAGGTAATGATGATGGAATTGCTTTCTACTTTATATTGTTTTACTTTTTCAATCACTTTTGCATAAGAAACACCCTTTTTTAAATCGATGGTTAAAAGCACTTTACCTTTGCTCCAGCTCAAAACACTATCCAAAGTTGGTATTTTAAAATTAGTTTCTTTACCATCATTGTCTTTTAAGTTAAAGGCTTTCAATTCTTCATAAGTGTAATTGCCAATTGGTCCTGTGCCGGTTGAAGTTCTATCCAGCTTATCATCATGCATTATTACCAAAACCGAATCTTTACTGTAAGCAATATCAAACTCGATTACCATTGGGTTATAGGTAGTTGCATTATCAAATGTTTCAATACAGTTTTCAGGAAAACCAGGCATTGGTCCGCCGCGATGTGCGCTTACTAACGGAAAACGATTATCTGGCGACCACTTTAAGAACTGATATAATTCTCCGGTTTTGTTAAATTTAATATAGTGATGAACTTTTTCTTCTTGCTTACACGAGGTAAAAATGATTACAAAACCGAGAAAAAGTAAATGATAAAATTTCATGGTTCAAAAATAGGAAAAATGGATGATGTAAGATGGAATTCTAGGGAAGAAACTTCTAATTTTTCACCATCAAAAATTACCTAACGGTACATCAAGCAATAATTAAATCGCCATTTTTTAACAGTTAATGTTTTTTATTAGCTTTACAGTATGCAGGCAATTAATTATGAAAACGAAACCAGTTACGGCAATTTAGAATTACTAGCTCAGCAGGTGGTAGAAGGTTTTATAACAGGTTTGCATAAAAGCCCTTTTCATGGTTTTTCTGTCGAATTTGCTGAGCATCGCCAATACAATACCGGAGATAACGTTAAAAATATCGATTGGAAATTATTTGCCAAAACGGATAAACTTTACAGTAAAAGATTTGAAGAAGAAACAAACTTGCGTTGTCAATTTGTGATAGATGTTTCATCTTCAATGTATTTTCCTGAGCCTAAAAATAACAAACTCACTTTTTCCATTCAGGCTTCAGCATCTTTAATGTATTTGCTAAAGAAACAAAGAGATGCCTTCGGCTTAAGTTTATTTGCCGAAGAAATTTTGATGAATTCGCCTGCAAAATCAACAACTGTTCATCAAAAATATTTATTCAGCCAGCTTGAAAACTTACTGCAAAAACCGAAAGTAAATGCTAAAACCAATTTAAGTGAAGCTTTGCACCAGGTTTCTGAATTTATTCATAAACGTTCGCTAGTAATAATTTTTAGCGATTTGTTCAACGCACAAAGCAATAACACTGATGATTTTTTTGATGCTTTGCAACATCTAAAGTTTAATAAGCATGAAGTTGTAGTTTTCAATGTGGTTGATAAATCAAAAGAAGTAGATTTTAATTTCGACAATCGCCCACATCAATTTATAGATATGGAGACTGGAGAAATGATTAAAGTTCACACCAATCAGGTAAAGGAAACTTACAAAGCCGCTGTATCTAATTACCGACAACAGATTGCGTTAAAATGTGCTCAATATAAAATTGATTTAATTGATGCAGACATTAATGAAGGCTTTTATCCGATTTTGCAGGCATATTTAATTAAACGGCAAAAGTTGGGTTAGTTTGATTTATATTGGTTATGATCAATTAATGATTGGCACAAAAAAACCTCATGTATTTTGCAATACATGAGGTATCAGATAAGGGTAACCGGAAAACTAAAAAACTAATTATGAGTTTTTAGAATTTAACAAAACGGAAATCGCTTCTTGTGTTTTGTTATTTCAAAGGTGCGTTTCAATTATGAAGTTTTAGTGAAGAAGTGTGTTGTACAATTTATTGTTTAAACCTTTCAAGACTATTCGTCTGATGTAAGTCAGGATTTTAATTAAGTGTTCTAATAATCCAATCCCGCAAAACAATAAACTCTGTTTTTCTATTTATAAATTAAGGTTTAATCATATTGTTTAGGCCCTAATTTTAAACTTATTGTTATGGGTAAAAATGTTGCAGAGCAATTGGTGGAAATGCTGGTTGAAGTTGGCGTAAAAAGAATATACGCTGTTACTGGCGATAGCCTTAATTATTTTAATGATGCTGTAAGAAGAAATGGCAACATTAAATGGATTCATGTTCGTAACGAAGAAGCAGGTGCATTTGCTGCAGCTGCAGAAAGTGAGCTTGATGGAATTGCCTGCTGTGCAGGTAGTTGCGGTCCAGGGCATGTACATTTAATTAATGGGTTGTATGATGCACACCGTTCTCATGTACCAGTAATTGCCATCGCTTCTACCATACCAACAACTGAGTTTGGTACAGATTTCTTCCAGGAAACCAATACCATAAAGTTATTTGATGATTGTAGTTATTACAATCAGGTTGCTACAACGGCAGAACAAGCTCCAAGAATGTTTCAAACGGCTATGCAGCATGCTATCCATAAAAAAGGTGTGGCCGTGTTTGGTTTACCTGGAGATGTTGCAGAACTGGATGCCGTAGAAAGTACAACCTCCATGCAGCTTTTCAGAAATAATCCGGTAATCCGCCCGGCTGATGATGAATTGGTAGAATTGTCTAAAATTCTTAATTCAGAAAAGAAGGTAATGCTGTATTGCGGAATCGGTGCCGCCGATGCACATGATGAAGTTGTGGCGTTAGCTGCTAAATTAAAAGCACCTGTAGGATTTTCTTTCCGTGGAAAAATGGGCATTCAGTATAGCAATCCTTATGAAGTAGGAATGACTGGGCTTTTAGGTCAACCATCAGGTTATCATGCCATGCATGAAGCAGATGTTATCCTGCTGTTGGGAACGGATTTTCCCTATGTTAATTTTATGCCGGTAAAAAATAAGATTATCCAAATTGATGAAAAACCTGAACGGTTAGGCAGAAGAGCAAAACTTACAATGGGTTTATGTGGCAATATTTCTGATTCGATACAAGCATTATTACCGTTGCTAGATGAAAAACAGGATAGTAGTTATTTAAATGCACAACTTGATTTTTATAAAAAGGTAAAAGAGAATCAACAGGTTTATGTTAAAGATAATGGGGAGGAAGATAAAATTCAACCAGAATTTGTTGCTGAAACCATAAATAGATTAGCCAATAAAGATGCAATTTTTACGGTTGATACCGGAATGTGCTGTGTTTGGGGTGCTCGATTTATAGAGGCAACAGGCGAGCGAAAAATGCTAGGTTCTTTTAATCATGGCTCTATGGCTAACGCAATGCCTATGGCTATTGGTGCAGCATTATCTCATCCAGAAAAGCAAGTAATTGCACTTTGTGGCGATGGTGGATTATCAATGCTTTTGGGCGATTTAGCAACCATTAAACAATACAATTTACCCATAAAATTAATTGTTTTCAATAATAGAGCATTAGGAATGGTGAAATTAGAAATGGAAGTAGATGGTTTACCTGATAGCGAAACAGATATGGTAAACCCTGATTTTGCTTTGGTTGCGCAAGCAATGGGTTTTAAAGGATTAACCATATCAAACCCTGATGATGTAGAAAATGCAATTGCAAATGCTTTTGCAGATAATGGTCCGGTATTGCTGAATATTATGACAAACCCTAACGCCTTGGCAATGCCCCCAAAAATTGAATGGGCTCAAATTAAAGGCATGACAGAATCTATGGCTAAATTGATGCTTGGTGGAAAAATGAATGAAGTGTTTGATACAATTAAATCAAACTATAAACATTTGGGAGAAGTTTTATAAACTACCTATTTTAGCGAATATAAATTTTGCCACAAAAACAAAGATTCCAGGATGAAAATGCTCCGTGAAAATCTGCGTTTCTGTGGCATATTTTTTTTACAGGTACATCTTTTGCCAAAGAAACACTGAAAACACAGAAGAAAAATTTGATTTACATGAAAATCTGCGTTTCTATAGCAAAATTAATTTATAAATTTCCTCTCAGCTCTTGCTCGCGTTCTAAAGATTCAAATAACGCTTTAAAATTTCCTGCTCCAAAACTTTGTGCACCTTTTCGTTGAATAATTTCGAAGAACAATGTAGGTCTGTCTTCAATTGGTTTAGTAAAGATTTGCAATAAATAACCTTCCTCATCGCAATCAACCAAAATACCTAAATCTTCTAAAATTTTAATTTCTTCATCAATCTTACCAACACGTTGCGGCATCATATCGTAATAAGCTTCTGGTGGCGCACTTAAAAATTCAACTCCTCTAGATTTTAATTCTTTAACGGTTTGAACTATATCTTTTGTTGCAACTGCAATATGCTGAACGCCTTCACCTTCATAATATTCTAAATACTCTTCAATTTGCGATTTCTTCTTGCCTTCAGCAGGTTCATTAATCGGGAATTTAGAAAATCCGTTTCCATTACTCATCACCTTACTCATTAATGCAGAATATTCGGTATTAATTTGTTTATCATCAAACGATAAAATATTTACGAAACCCATCACATCTTCGTACCATTTCACGGCTTCATTCATACGGTTCCATCCAACATTCCCTACACAATGATCTACGTATAACAAACCTGCATCACTTGGCTGATAATCACTTTCCCAAACCCGATAACCTGGTAAAAATGCACCAGAGTAATTTTTTCGCTCAACAAACATGTGAACGGTTTCACCATAAGTGTAAATTCCACTTAACTTAACTTCACCAAATTCATCGGTTAATGTTTGTGGCTCTTGGTAAGGTTTAGCACCTCTTTTTGTGGTTTCTTCAAAAGCACTATAAGCGTCATCAACCCAAAGTGCCAAAACTTTAACACCATCACCATGTTTTTTAACATGCTCAGAAATAGGATGCTCTGATTTTAATGCTGTTGTTAAAATCAATCTGATTTTTCCTTGTTGCAAAACATAAGATGCCCTATCTCTAACACCAGTTTCCGGACCTGCATAAGCTAAGCTTTGAAAGCCAAAAGCAGTTTTATAATAGTGAGCCGCCTGCTTAGCATTGCCAACATAAAATTCTATATAATCTGTTCCATTTATTGGCAGAAAATCTTGTGCCTTCGATATTTTTTCTGCAAATGTTAGTGTTTCCATTTTGTATTTGTTGTAAAGTTTGAATGTTTAAAATTGAAATGTTTTAACACTTCAATTCTATAAATGCTTAATTCAATTAATCTGATAATTTGTTTTATTACCTCAACCTATAAATCCTTGAATCGATTTAATCCTAATAGCACTGTTTTATCACCTTAATCTTATAATCCTAAAATCTTATTTATCCTTGTACTACCCCATATAATCCTAAAATCTTATTAATCCTGGTACTATTCCACATTAACCTGCCAACTTTTATGATAGTTTTCATCCTCGATATCCAAAGCATCTTGCGTTAGCATTAATGGTTTAAATGGATCAATCATTACAGCAAGTTCATCTGTTTTTTCTTTACCGATAGATTTCTCTACTGTACCCGGATGCGGTCCGTGAGGAATACCTCCAGGATGGAGCGTAATCTGACCTTTTACTACGCTTTTTCTACTCATAAAATCACCATCAACATAATAAAGCACCTCATCACTATCCACATTGCTGTGGTTGTATGGCGCAGGGATAGAATCTGGATGGTAATCGTACTTGCGGGGAACAAAAGAACATACTACGAAATTATGTCCTTCAAAGGTTTGATGAACTGGTGGCGGTTGGTGTAAGCGGCCAGTTATTGGTTCAAAATCGTGTATCGAAAATGCGTATGGATAGTGATAACCATCCCAACCTACATAATCAAATGGGTGTGTACCATAAGTATAGGGATAAATTAGTCCTTGTTTTTTAATGAGTACCTTAAAATCTCCATACTCATCATGCGTTTGAAGATTTTCTGGCAATCTTAAATCACGTTCGCAATATGGCGAATGTTCCATCAACTGACCAAACTGATTTAAATATCTTTTAGGTGGCCTTAGCGGACTAAAACTTTCTACAATAAACAATCGGTTTTCTTCTGTATCAAACTCCAATTGATAAATAGTACCTCTGGGGATGATAAGATAATCGCCATAAGCAAATTTTATTTCTCCAAAACCCGTTTTTAGTTTACCGGAGCCTTCATGCACAAAAATCATTTCATCAGCCTGACTATTTTTATAGAAATAATCCGTCATTGATTTTCTTGGTGCAGCCAAAACGATGTGTAAATCGCTGTTCACCAAAACTGGTTTACGGCTTTGCAAATAATCATCCTCAGGCTTAATTTTAAAACCAATTAAGCTGGTATGTTTTAAATGTTTTTCTCTGGCAATTTTAGGCTCAACGCTATACGGTTCACCCAGATGCTTTACAATTGTTGGCGGATGGCAGTGATAAACAAGTGAATAAAGGCTAGAAAAACCTTCCGTTGAAACCAATTCCTCGGCGTATAAATTTCCATCGGGTTTACGAAAAACCGTATGTCGCTTTGCAGGAATTTGCCCCAATTTATGATAAACAGGCATAATTATTTATGTTACGGTTAGAAGAAAATCTTTAAGAAAGAACAATTAAAACGGCAATGCGTTTCAATTAATAGAAATTACAGAGAATATTGAGCCATGATTAATTTCGATAGCATTTTATAACGACGTGCAGCAATTGCATCGTTTACAAGATTGATATGTAATGCTTTTAAAATCATGGATTTGATGTTGCTAAAGTAAGCAATTTATTTAAAAGATGATTTTAGATTTTTAAAAAAAAATAATTCATAGTTTTAATATAATGCTATTGATTAGCTTTACAGCGTATTTTAACCAAATTATACGAACCCGAAATAATCAGAATTTTTATTTTAATTATTTCGGCTCCATCTGAATACTAAAAATAAAATTTAAAAAAGATGAAATTAGTATCATACAAAACCGAAGACCGCGAGCATCTTGGCGTTTATATAAACGGCCACATTTATAACTTAAATAGCTGCGATAAATTACTTCCCGACAACATGAATGAATTTTTACAGGGAGGTGATGTGTTAATGGAAAGAGCTAAAAAAGTTGATACCCAAATAAAAGATGGAAGTTTGGAAGCGAAGGAAGAAATTTTTTATGAAATTTTGGCTCCGGTTCCACATCCTACTAGCTGTAGAGATGGTTACGCTTTCAGCCAGCATGTAGCAGCCGCCCGCAGAAATAGAAAAGTAGATATGATTCCGCAGTTTGATGAATATCCAATATTTTATTTTACTAATCATAACGCCATTCAAGGTACAGGAGATATTGAATGCATGCCTGACCATTTTGAAAAACTAGATTTTGAACTCGAACTTGCCATAGTAATTGGTAAAAAAGGCAGAAACATCACCGCTGCAGAAGCTGATGAATATATTGCCGGGTTTATGGTTATGAATGATATGAGTGCAAGGACACTGCAAATGGAAGAAATGCTGTTAAATCTTGGTCCGGCAAAAGGAAAAGATTTTTCTACAGTTATTGGGCCGTGGTTGGTTACGCCAGATGAACTTGAACAATATAAAGTAGCCCCAAAAGATGGACACACAGGCAATGCTTATAATTTAAAGATGACTTGTCGTGTAAATGGAATAGAAGTGTCAAAAGGAAATGCTGCTGATATGGATTGGACTTTTGCCGAAATTATTGAACGTTGTGCTTATGGAGTTGATATTTTACCGGGCGATGTAATCGGTTCAGGAACTGTTGGAACAGGTTGCTTTCTGGAGTTAAATGGTACTGGCATGCTAAACGACCCGAATTATAAAAGCCAATGGTTACAACCAGATGATGTTGTAGAAATGGAAATTACAGGCTTAGGTGCGCTAACAAATACCATTATAAAAGCAAATACAGAATTTTCGATTTTAGGTTTGAAGAAGAAATAATGTTAACCTTAAAAACGTCCGATTTATCTGCTGTTCAATTGCAAGATTATTTACAATACGCTATTGCTCCTCGCCCAATATGCTTTGCTTCTACAATTGATAGTGAAGGCCACGTTAATTTAAGCCCTTTTAGCTTTTTTAACATGTTTAGTACCAAACCACCGATTTGCATTTTTTCTCCGGCTAGGCGTGTTCGCGATAATACCACAAAGCATACACTCGAGAATGTTCTTCAAGTAAAAGAATGCGTAATTAATATTGTGAATTACGACATGGTTCAGCAAATGAGTTTGGCTAGCACTGAATATGCAAAGGGTGTGAATGAATTTGAAAAGGCAGGTTTTACGATGTTAAAATCGGAAATTGTTAGTCCGCCAAGAGTAGCCGAAGCACCTGTACAATTTGAATGCGTTATTAATGAGGTTATCCCTTTGGGTGAAAATCATGGTGCCGGCAATTTAGTTCTGGCCGAAATTAAACTCATTCATATTAACGAACAAATCTTGGATGAAAACGGAAAAATAGATCAGCAAAAGATAGATTTAGTTGCCCGTTTAGGAGGAGATTGGTATTGCCGTGTTACTTCAGAAAATTTATTTAAAGTTGCAAAACCACTAACTACGCTGGGTATTGGAATAGATAGTTTACCAAAATCCGTCCGATTATCTACCGTATTAACAGGTAATGATTTGGGCAAATTAGGAAACGTAGAGAAGTTGCCAAATATTGAAGAAGTTGATTCAATAATCAATTTGCCAGCTGTAAAAGAAGTTTTAGACGCCACGATAGGTGATGCTTTTAACCGAGAGCGAGAACTGCATGAATTGGCAAAGGTTTATTTAAGTAGCGGCGATATAGAGCTTGCTTTAAAAATAGTTTTAATTTAAGTTTAGGTATAACAACCCAAAATGAATACAACTGCTGCCGTAGATCAATACATCTCGAATTCAAAAGAATTTGCTATTCCTATTTTAGAACATTTAAGGAAACTGATACATCAAGCCGATACCAGAATTGAAGAAAAAATAAAATGGAGCATGCCTTTTTTTGAATATAAAGGAACTGTTTGCCATTTTGCAGCCTTTAAAAATCACTGTGTTATGGGCTTTTGGAAGGCTTCATTAATGAATGATGACTATCATATATTCCAAAAAAGTTCAGATGCTATGGGCTGGTTAGGAGAAATTAAATCATTTGCAGATTTACCCGATGATGATATCATAATTGCCTACGTACAACAAGCCATTGAGCTAAATGAAGCGGGAATAAAATTGCCGACCAAAGAAAAATCCGCATCGAAGGAATTAGAAGTTCCACAATATTTTATAGATGCACTTCAAGAAGATCCAGCAGCGATGGCAACCTTCCAAAATTTTAGTTATTCGAATAAAAAAGAATATGTAGAATGGTTGTTAGATGCAAAAACCGAAGCTACCAGACTAAAGCGCCTTGATACAGCTGTAGAATGGATTTCGGAAGGTAAAACTAGAATGTGGAAGTATAAAAAGTAAGATTACAGAATACTCACAATCTTCATAAAACGGCTTTTATAATGACCGTTAAATTCTGTTATGGTTACACTATGAGCCTTACCTGAAGAAGCGTGAATGAACTTTATCCCTGAATCATCAATTGAATAAACGATACCGACATGACCGATTCTCCTCACTTTAGAGTTGCTTCCGGTAAAAATTAAAACATCTCCAACTTTAGCGTTTTCAATGCTTGTTTCGGTTCCTGTTGCGCTAAATTCTCTTGAAGAACGTGGTACTTTAAATCCAAAATTACTAAAAACATAACTCACAAAACCAGAACAATCAAACCCAACTTTTGGATTGCTTGTTGCATATCGGTAAGGAATACCTAACATACTTTTTGCAAAATCGATAAGGCTCGTAGAATTGGTTGAATTAGAAATTTTTAGAGGTTTCTCAGAGGTTTTAGGAAGATTAGCAACTAAAGTTTTTACTAATTCTTGGTATTGAATGGGTAGTGTTGTTTGTGCTTTTCCTGCAGTAGCAGACAAAATGAAAAACGAAATTACGATTAATATTTTCTTCATATGTTGATGCCAAAGATAGAAATTTTTCTTTAAAACGGGTTGATTGTTGAAAAATCGTATAAAAGTAAAGCCCAAAAACCGTTTAAGTTTTTGGGCAATAAGTTTACAATAGACTATAATTTTTAAATATTCGGGAACATAGCTTCGGCTTTTTCTCCTATAAATGGGATTGGTTTTTTTTGCCCTTGAATAGCGCCAATTAAACCAATTAGCCATAATATAAATAAAACTACATATAGAATGGAGAACAGATAGTACAATGTAGGTGACGCCGTAGCAAATAATACAATCCTTTGAATGATGTTCAACCCAACATAAATTAAATTGATTAAAAGAGATTGCTTAAGGTGAAAACTTCCTAACGAAGTTTTTTTGTCTTTGTGCAATGCAAAATAGGCAATTAACCATCCAATAATTGTAATGTAGCTGACTATACTTGCCGTTTTACCATCTTCAACTTGGATTGGATTTGTTTGATAGGGATTGTTTGTTTCCATAGGGTTTGATTATTTGATTGATTATCAATACCCTAAATAACGAAGAATTTATAGAAATTTATAATTTTTATTCAATTATGGAGTAGTAACTGCTACAGGCAAAATCTTGCCATTAAAAAATTTATGACCAGTTTTTGCAAAATCTGCTACATATTTACCCATTTCAAAAGCCATAACCGGACTTTGGTATCCAGGAAAAGCAGTTTCGAGCATTTCTGTTTGTGCCGAGCCTAATGCCAAACAATTTACTTTTATCCCTGTATCAGCCAACTCAAATGCTAAACATTCGGTTAAAGTATGCAGAGCTGCCTTACTCGCAGAATAGGCAGATAGACCTGGAAATTTTACGCTACCTTGAAAACCACCCATACTACCAATATTAACAATATGGCTCCCTGCTTGCATTAAAGGAATTGCATTTTGTATCATTCGGAAATGCGAAATCACATTGCTTTGTAGCATCTCACCCAAATCCTCTTCTGTAGTTTCTAAAAATGGTTTGTTTATGAGCGAGCCTGCATTGTTTATCAAAATATCAATGCTGCCCAATCGTTCTTTTAAGAAAGGAATCAATGCGGCATAGTCATCGTTTACAATATCAAATTCTACTGGTAAAAGTGTACAGTCTGGATTGATACTTCTAGCAATTTCTAAAAGTTTGCGAAGTTTTTCAGCAGACCGGGCAATAGCTACTATTTTATTATCGTTATGTAAGCTAAACTCTAAAGCGGTTTCAAAACCTATACCGCTGCTAGCGCCAGTAATTATAATGTTCATCTGTTTGGGGTTAGTATTTAGTCGCTAAGAAATTAGATTAAATCAATATTAATTCTATATCAGCTACTGAAGCAAAACCTTTATCGGAAGTGACTAAAGGCATTTGTAGGAACTTTGCGGTTGCAGCTATGATAGCGTCAGGTGTTTTTATTTTATAATTTTGCCTTAGAGTTATTGCGATATTTTTTATTTCTGAGTTTAGTTCAATAATTACACAATCAGCTAAAAGGGCTTCTAGGCTTAACTTATCTTTTTTATTAAGTAAGTGCCAACCTAATAATTCAATCTCTGAAATTACTGAAACGATTGCAGTGCCATCTAAAAACGGTTCTGTCTTTTCTAAACCCTCATGTACATTGATAAGAAAATTAGTATCAGCAACAAAACTAAATAAACTCATTTCTTATTTCTTTCTGATAACTTAATCCGTCCAAGCCGCGTTGAAGCTTGCCAAAATGTTTGCGCAAAGTTTTTTTTGAAGAACCTTCCGATATTTTTTTTATTGCAGCTTGTACCTTTTCTTTGGTAACAGGTGTTTGAATTTCTATTATCATAATCAAATTTAATCAATTAAAATTAATTTCTAATTAATCTATTATCAGTTGCGAAACAGGATTTTTAATAACATGTAACCCATCATTAATTAATTTAGTGTGTTCGGGTTCTCGTCCGGCTTTCATTTCCAAATAAATTAATAATTCCTTTTCGAATTGATGGTAGATTTTTTTATGATAAACAAGTTCTAAAATTTCTAATGCGCATAGCCAATCCTGCCTATGGCTGGTTTTTAATTGCTCAAAAATTTGATTTAACTTCTCCATTCCTTGGCTACCCGCTCTAATTTCTCTAACGGTTTTATATAGATTGTGTAGTTCAAGCGTTTTCTTATCGTATGAAATTTTATGTGTTTTGGCATTACTTATTAAAGTGATTTCTTCATACGCATCTTTATCAGCTGCCCCATTAAAAACCGAAATTATTTTCTCACCAATCGCCATATCATATACACCCCAATCTGGCTGAAATAATATATTCCCATTACTTTCCTTTACTGTACAATCTGTAAAAGCAATTAAAATCAGTTTATCATTTTTAATTAAAATATCTTTTACGATACCTTTAACATTAATGCCGCTTTCAAATGTTAAATCTGCAATTTCGCCTATAAAAATACCGATGGTTTTAAGTTCTTCCAAGGAATAATCTTCAAACGGTTTATTACCACTTTTTAATTTACCTACTGGCGATGAAAAACCATCTTTATGATAATCCTTGCCATGCCCTTCTAATTGTTTTCCTTCAAACGCCAAAGCCGACGGACCTGTAGTTTTGATAAAAGTTACATCATCATTTGCACTAACACCAACATCTGTAAAAACACCACTCACTTGTAAACCAGAACTGTAAACGGCAGTTGCAACATTTTTACAACTAATCGCTTTCATAATGCTTTCTGTTCCACCTCTCCTAAATGCCATAGTATCAGCAAATTGCTCTAATACATCGATAAGGTTTTGAAAGGTTTCGGTAACAAAAAGCTGTGGCTGTGTTTTAGTTATATCATAAGGGTAATTAACTGTGTACATATTATACCACAGTTTTTTTACATCATTTTGCATACATGATGCACTTTCTCCAATGGAAGAAAGTAAACCGGCACCGTATATTTTTGGGTTCTCCAAGGTTCCTATCAAGCCATATTCTACTGTCCACCAATGTAAGCGACCCAATAATGCCATTTCTGAAGGCTCGCCCATATTTTCGCTAATGTACCGAAGTTCCTTTTCTGCTTTTGCAATTTGAACTTCATCAGAATCTATCGCCTCTTTTAAAATAGATAATTTTCTAATGGCTTCATAAAGCTCAAAATCCTTTGCCGAGAACATTGCTTTTGCACCAATTGAGCCGAAATAACTTAAGTAATTGTTGTAATCGGTATCTGCGATAATGGGTGCATGACCGGCACTTTCATGAATGATATCTGGCGCTGGAGTGTATTCAATATGATTGATTTGGCGTATATCTGCAGCAATTACTAAAACCCGATATGCCTGGTATTCCATAAAAGCTGCAGGTGGTATAAAACCGTCAACAGTTACAGCACCCCACCCTATTCTACCAAGATTATCATTCATGGTTTGCAAATCGGGTATGTATTCTATACTTAAACCAGCACTTTGTAAGCCCTTAATGTATGGATAGTACGCTACATTTTTCAAGTAACTATAATTCTGGCGCATAACATAACGCCACACGGCCTGATCTACAGGTGTATATTTCTCGTAATTTTGGGCAACGATGAATTGCTTTAAATGCCTAGGTAATTTTGCTACCTGCGCATTATTAAAATCATTAAAATTGCTCATTCAGTATTATAAAAAGTTAGATGCGTGCTAAGTTAGGTGGTTGAATTTACCTAAACAAGAAAGCCCTTCTATAAATTAACAGGGTGAAGTAAATATAGTTTTGAGAACTAAAGTTTTCCTGCCACAGAAATAAAATACCTATGTAATGTTGCGTAACTATTTTTTGATTTTTTTTACGCTAAATGTAAAATAATGCTGATATAAATAGCTAAAACCCGCAATCAATACCGATACAACTACCTTAGAAACAGTTGGATAGATACCTAATATTTCGATGAAGAATTTCTGCATAGCAAAAGTCAACAAGATATTAACGAGATTTAAATTTAAAAATCGGAGCAACTGGATGTGTGCCTTAACCTCACTATGTGTAAAAATAACATACCTGTTTAATAAAAAACTGTAAGGTATTACAACCAAAAAATCTACTGCTAAAGCGGCAGTTTCTCTCTTTAATGAGAAAAGGTTAAAATCAATATCTTCAGCATGAAAAAGATAATGGAAAGCAAGATAATAAACTACGTTTCCTAACAACCAGGTACTCCCACCAGTTGCTAAATACCTGAAGTTGTGTTGAGAAATAAATCCTTTAAATGGTGGGTAAAAAAAATCTATAAAGGCTAAAATCGCTTTGCGCATTTGCGTACTAATTTTTTGGGCAGTTGGATGAAGTTAATATGCTCTACGCTTAGTGTCTGTAAAGTTTATCGGCAAAGATAATTTTTTGACCTAACAAATAAGTGTGTATTTACAAAATGTTTCTTAAACAACTTTAATAGAAATCATTTTATGGAATACGATTGGCTGAAAACATGGGTTGCGCAACAAAATCGATAACGGCACACCACGAATAAGATGGATGACGCTGAATACTTACACCAACTGTATTGAATTTATATTTTTGGTCGAGTAGGTTTAACCTGTGACCAAGAGCAGGAACCCCACAATCTAGCAACAGGTGACAAACAATATCCAGACTATTTGAATATCCAAAATCTATATTCTCACTCATTGGCTTATTTGGGAAATATTTAGCTAAACGTTGACTAAACTTAGTACCGTTACTACTTTCATGCGTATCTAAATTATTTTTGTTTAAGTCTGTTGCATGCGCTCGGCTTAATGAAGCTAATTGTTCATCAGGATAAAATAGCGGGAGATTTTTAACTTTAATTTGTTTAAGCAGTGATAGATAATATGAATTGGTTTTGGTAAGCTTTAGGTCATTGTAGTTGCGGTATTTTTTAACTTTTTCGTTGTAATTATCAATATAATCTTGCAGAAAAGTATAATAGAATTTCTCTCCATCAATGCGAATTAAATTCATGTAGAGAATGATGTTTTTTTCTTCGTTGGTTAAATAATTAGCGTTCCCTGCTGTGTTGGCCTTTTTAAATTCGGAATCTGTCCAGCTTTGCGCACAAACTGCAAGATTAACAACAATTAAGAAAAGAAAACAAATAGCAAAACGATTCATTAACAAGTTTTAATGGATAACGCCGATTAAAATGTTTTATTTCCTAATTCCAATGATATAGATAGTTTGTTTCATAACCTGATTTCGATTATTAATTACCCTTCACATTATTAATAAGCTGCTTTTTTTTTAGTTTACGTCACCTTGAATTTATTTCAGGGTCTTATTTGCAGGAAAGATGCTGAAATAAATTCAGCAAGACGTATCGTACAAGCAATACGCCGATAAAACAGCAAAATATTAAGCTTAAGAATCGAATGCCGATTAATAGATAGAAAATTGAAAATTTATATTGCCACACCAAGTTTATTGAAAATTCATTTCGACAATCTCAATGTGGCAATACAGGTAGCCAGGAAAACTAGATAAACATTCCGCCGGAAGCCTCAATGCGTTGTGCGTTAATCCATCTGGCTTCTTCTGTACAAAGAAATGCCACAACCGGGCCAATATCATCAGGTAAACCTACGCGACCTAATGACGTTTGTGATGCAATCATTTTATTTAAACCTTCATTATCTCTCACTGCTCCTC
Source organism: Pedobacter jejuensis (assembly GCF_003725795.1). Taxonomy (GTDB): domain Bacteria; phylum Bacteroidota; class Bacteroidia; order Sphingobacteriales; family Sphingobacteriaceae; genus Pedobacter; species Pedobacter jejuensis. Next base: position 169,942 of record NZ_RBEE01000012.1, read on the forward strand.
CCCCAAAATCGGTTTCAATTGCACCTGGTGCAACAATATTTACATTAATACCTCTTGCGCCAAGTTCTTTTGCCTGGTATTTGGTTAACGTTTCCATAGCACCTTTCATTGATGCATAAGCTGCATAACCTGGTAAAGCAAAACGAGCCAACCCGCTTGAAACGTTTACAATTCCGCCACCATCATTCATCAATGGCAATGCTTTTTGGGTTAAAAAGAATGGACCTTTATATTGAATATTTACTAAAGTATCGAATTGCTCTTCGCTAGTTTCGGCAAAAGATGCATGGATGCCAATACCTGCATTATTAACCAGATAATCAAATTTATCAGCATTGAAAACTGATTTTAGAAGGGATTCAACTTCACTAAAAAAGGCATCGAATGTTTTGCTGTTCGCCACATCCAACTGTAAAGCGGCTGCATTTACGCCAATTTCTTGCAGTTCTTTAACGGTCTCATCTGCATCAGTTTTTTTAGATTGATAGGTAAGTATAACATTTAGGCCTTTTTTGGCTAAATGAATCGCGGCATTTTTTCCTAATCCACGGCTGCCACCGGTTACCAGAACAATTTTATTTTGTGTTTCCATTTTTGTTTTTATTTGATAAACAAAGTTATGTGGAAACCCGATGTAAAAATGGTGATAGCTTAAGTAAAAATGGTGAGTACTTAAGTTTTATATGGTGACAATTTCCTTTTTTTGGACTAACGACTGGAAATAGGCCTCCCGATATTGTTTCGGTGTTTGACCGGAAAAATGTTTAAAAAACTTGGTGAAGTTGGATGGGTCGTACGTTAAGGTTCTGGCAATTTCTGCAATCGGCGTACTCACATTTTGCAACATTGATTTCGAAATTTCCATCAGCCGCTCTTCAAAAAAGTAACAAGGTGAATGGCCGGTTGCTGATTTTATAGTGTTGCTGAAATGTGTAGGATGGACATGTAATAATGCAGCGAAATCTCTAACCTCAAACATTTCAGTTGCCCTGCCAGATACAATGTCATCAAGATGTTTATCCAGTTCTTTTAAATAATCTGCAGCAATTTCATGTTGGCGAGCAAAGAATTTTTGAGGAATGTTCATATTGATGGTTTGAAATTTAATCAAATGTAAGGATTAAGAAATTTTATTTTTGTTAATAATTAAATGTTCTAGGTGTCTAAGGTGGTAAATTATATTTAATCACAAAAAAAAGCCGCTGGCTATAAACCCGCGGCTAAATAATATTATTAATAGATGCTGAACCAATTTCAGCATGACGAATTTTTTAAGTTAAAAGCGTTTTCCAGCTAACAGCTTTACCAATAATATCGCCTAAATCGGCAATGGCAACACGTTCCTGTTCCATGCTATCGCGATGGCGGATGGTAACTGTATTATCTTCCAAACTTTGGTGGTCAATTGTTAAACAGAAAGGTGTTCCAATTGCATCCTGACGGCGATAGCGTTTACCAATTGCATCTTTCTCTTCATAAATACAATTGAAATCGAATTTCAAAGTATCAATAATTTCTCGAGCCTTTTCTGGCAAACCATCCTTTTTAGTTAAAGGGAAAACGGCTACTTTGTAAGGAGCTAAAGCCGGGTGTAAACGCAATAACGTACGGCTATCCTGTTTATCCTCGGTGCTTAAATCTTGTTCCTCAAATGCATTAATCATTGTAAGCAAAAACATACGGTCTAACCCAATTGAAGTTTCAATAACGTATGGCACATAGTTGCCGTAAGGCTTGCCATCTTCGTTTAAATCGTTATCGAAATACTGTAATTTCTTACCAGAAAACTCCTGATGTTGTGTTAAATCGAAATCGGTTCTGCTGTGAATACCTTCAACTTCTTTAAATCCGAACGGGAATTCGAACTCAATGTCTGTTGCAGCGTTAGCGTAATGCGCTAATTTAACATGGTCGTGGTAACGGTATTTTTCTGGAGCAGTGCCCAAAGCTTTATGCCATTTCAAACGAGCTTCTTTCCAGTACTCAAACCATTTTTTATCCTCACCCGGGCGAACGAAAAATTGCATTTCCATTTGTTCAAATTCACGCATACGCATGATAAACTGGCGGGCTATTACTTCGTTTCTAAATGCTTTACCAATCTGTGCAATACCGAAAGGAATTTTCATTCTTCCCGATTTTTGAACATTTAAAAAGTTTACAAAAATACCTTGTGCCGTCTCCGGACGAAGATAAACTTCATCGCTACCTTCAGCCATTGCGCCAAACTGTGTACTAAACATCAGGTTAAACTGGCGAACATCTGTCCAGTTAGAGGTTTTTGAAATTGGGCAAATTACCTTGTAATCAACGATTAAATCTTTAAGTTGTGCCAAGTTTTCAGATTTTAGCGCAAGGTTCATTTCTACCTCGAGTGCCAAACCTTTCTTAACAAATCTCCAGCTTGCCTCTTCAATAAAAGGATATTTAGCAACTTCTAAGATACCATCTTCATCTTTAAAACTAGGTACCCAGCTTGCTTGTCCTTCATCGCTCAACCCTAAAATTTCTTGTTGAAATTCTTCAAATTTAGCTTTGTTTTCTGCCGAGAAATTAGCCAATTCAGCATAAAGTTCATCAATTTTATTTTCTAGTAACTGGTCGGCACGGTAACGTTTTTTCGAATCTTTATTATCAATCATCGGGTCGTTAAAACCATCCACATGTCCGCTAGCTTTCCAAACTTTTGGGTGCATAAAAATTGCAGAATCAATTCCAACAATGTTTTCATGCATTTGTACCATGGCCTTCCACCAGTACGATTTAATATTATTTTTCAATTCGGCACCCAATTGGCCGTAATCGTAAACGGCACTTAAGCCATCGTATATTTCGCTGCTTTGAAATACGAAACCGTATTCTTTAGCGTGTGATATTACATTTTTAAATTGTTCGTCGTTATTCTTTTGAGCCATAATGCTGGCAAAGATAATAAATAAGGTAAAAGGTTTTGACTAGGATTTTAAGGATTGTTGGATTTTAGGATTTTGGAGATTAAATAAAGTGATTAAATATTCTTTAGTGCATAGCAATCAAAGCTTATTAAAAGTTTTATCTAGAATGTTGAATATCTAGATTAAATGTCTTTATAGTATATCAATCGAAGCTTATTTCTTTGCTATTTTATAAAGTTTTCCATTATCGGTTACCGAATAAAGCGCTCCATCTTTTTCAACCATGTCGCGGAAACGTTCGCCTTTTCCTTCTAATAATCTTTCTTCACCGATAACTTTATTGTCTTTTAACACCAATCGAATAATGTGAGAGCCACCTAGACCACCAACAAAAAGATTTCCTTTCCATTCGGGAATTGCGGTGCCATTGTAAAAAGCAATACAACCAGGAGAAATGCTCGGATTCCAAAAGTAAACGGGTTGTTCCATGCCTTCTTTTTGCTGAATGGCATCACCAACCGCTTTACCACTATACTCTGTACCATAAGTAATTATTGGCCAGCCATAGTTTTTTCCTGGTTTGATAAGATTAACCTCATCACCTCCTTTTGGTCCGAATTCTGCTTCCCATAAATCTCCAGTTTGAGGATTAATGGCTAAACCATCAGGATTACGTAAACCTAATGCATAAATTTCCGGTCTGGCGTCTGCTTTACCAGCAAAAGGTCCGTTTGGAACTGGCTTACCATCTTTAGTCAAATGAAGAATTTTACCAAGAGAGGAATTTAGATATTGAGCCTGAATACGAATATCGCTACCCGAACGTTCGCCTGTACTTACAAATAAATAGCCATCCTTATCAAAAACGATCCTTGAACCATATTGCAATTTACCTCCATAAGATGGTGTGGCCCGATAAATTACAGTTTGATTTTCTAAAGCAGTTTCATTTGCTGAGAGCTTTCCTTTAGCAATCGCCAACAAAACACCCTTATCTTGTGGCTCTGAATAAGCGTAATAAACCATTCTATTTTTTGCAAAATCGGGGTCTAATGTTACATCAAGCAACCCACCTTGTCCTGATGGATCAACCTTTGGTAAGCCGGTAATCGTTTTGCTTAACGTACCATCGGCGCCAAGTATTACCATTGTACCTTTCTTTTGAGTGATTAAAAAACCGCCATTCGGTAAAACAGAAATTGCCCATGGATTTTCCAATTTCTCGTTAATAACAGTAATGTTTAATGGAGTATTTGTTTTTACGCTTCCAATCCGGGTTTGGCCTTCAAATGCTGGCTTATAATCTGCTGATGGCTGATTGGTTTCTACAGGATTTTGTGCCGAAACAGGATTCGCAAGCATTAAACTGATTGAAAACCCTGCTATTCCTAATGTTTTGTTGGTGAATGTGTTCATAGGTGATGATAAATTTTAAACTAAAGAACAAAAATATTATCGCAATAAAAAACCCGATTTCTATAAATGAACTCGGGTTTTAAATATGTTACAAGAGATAGAAAGATTATTTAATCAGCCACTAAGGATAAGATTCTAAAAATTTAGATACCTTAAACCTTCGGCCTTATAACTTTCTACCTTATTAAGCCAATTGCTTGTTTAATTTCTCAGCCAATACTGATTTTGGAACAGCACCAACTTGTTTATCAACAACTTGACCATCTTTAAAGTATAATAAAGCAGGAATGTTACGGATACCAAACTGCATTGAAATTTGCGGATTGTTATCTACGTTAACTTTACCAACGATAGCTTTGCCGTCATATTCTTTCGCGATTTCTTCTACTACTGGACCAACCATGCGACAAGGGCCACACCATTCTGCCCAAAAATCTACTAATACGGGTTTATCTGATTTTAATACAAGCTCCTCGAAGTTTGCATCTGTGATTTCTAATGCCATAATTATTTTTTTATGTTCAAATATATGTATTCAATTGTAATGCCAACGATAATGTATTGCCAATTTGACATTAGTTAAACGCTTTTGCCGCTACTATCACTCTAAACTTGTTTACAGTCTTCTCTTCAAAAAAGATGCTGAAATAAATTCAGCATGACGGATAGCGGTGCCTTCTAGCTTAATTAAGCTTATAATTCACAACATTCAAACCTACCAATTGTTCTAAGAATTTGTTGTTCGGATTAATTTTTAAGTTTTTTGAAGGTAAATCTAACATTATCTGTTTTTCGCTATCAAAAACGGCGAAATTTAACTGGCAGTTTTGCTGCTCAGAGTTTGCCTTATTGTCTGCTAAAATCGCTTCAATCTGACGCATCAAATCATCATTTACTCTTTCGATAGGAACCTGAATGGTAATGCTTTTAGTTAATTTATCCCTCAACTCAGACATCAAATTAATCGAAGTGATTTTAAACTCCCAATCACCAGCTTTGCCGAAACGTTCACCTACCCTGCCCCTAATCTGTAAGAAATATCCTTCCGTTAAAAAAGATTTAAACTTTAAAAAATCCTCTCCAAACAAGGCCATTTCCGATGCATCTTCGTAATCTTCAAAAACAAAAGTACCAAAGGGTTTACCGGTTTTTGTAATTCTTTGCGATGCCGTTACCACTAAACCACCAACGCATAATTCGCGGTTTTTAAGCTTTTCAAATTCTGCCAGAACATCTTCGTTTGTATCGCCCATCCGAACTTTATTGATGATGCTTAATTGCCGAACACCATGAGTACAAAATTTATCAAGTTCTAGTTTGTAGTTATCTAATGGATGGCCAGAAAGAAAAATTCCGATGGCATCTTTCTCATATTTAAGCCTGTCCATTAACGCCCATTCTGGCGCCACAGGTAATGTTGGCTCCAAAATCATATCTGCTTTTGAACCTCCAAATAATGAGCCTTGTGAGGTGCTTTCATTATTTTGAAAATCATTGGCGTATTTAATAATCTTCTCAATACCATTCATTTTATCGTTCGGACCTATGTAAAAATACTGAGCCCTATGACCGCCAAAAGCATCGAAAGCGCCGCTATAAACAAAACTTTCGTAAGCTTTTTTATTTACGATTCTGGTGTTAGAACGTTTCGCAAAATCGTAAACCGTGGCATAAGGTCCGTTTTCCAAACGTTCTTCAATAATACTTTCTACTGCCTTTTCGCCAACACCTTTAACTGCCGACATGCCAAAACGTACCTCACCTTTCGCATTTACGGAAAATTTTAAATCAGATTCGTTAACATCAGGACCTAAAACAACAACTCCCATTTGGCGACATTCTTCCATAAAGAAAGCAACTTGTTTTATATCGCTCATGTTATTTGAGAGCACCGCAGCCATATATTCTGCCGGATAATGTGCTTTTAAATAGGCTGTTTGGTAAGCAATCCAGGCATAACATGTAGAGTGGGATTTGTTAAATGCATAAGAAGCAAAAGCTTCCCAATCCTTCCAGATTTTTTCTAGAGTTGCTGCATCATGTCCTTTTTCAGCTGCTTGCTTTACAAACTTTGGTTTCATTTTATCCAGAACATCCTTTTGCTTTTTACCCATTGCTTTACGCAAAACATCGGCCTCGCCTTTGGTAAAACCTGCTAACTTTTGCGATAAAAGCATCACCTGCTCTTGATAAACTGTAATACCGTAGGTTTCTTTCAGATATTCTTCACAAGCATCTAAATCGTATTTTATTTCTTCCTCACCATTTTTACGCTTAACAAAACTTGGAATATATTCCATTGGTCCTGGGCGATACAAGGCGTTCATGGCAATTAAATCATCAAAAACAGTTGGTTTCAACTCTTTCATATATTTCTGCATACCTGGACTTTCGTACTGAAAAATCCCAATGGTTTCGCCTCGCTGAAAGAGTTCGTAAGTCAAAACGTCATCGATTGGAAAAGTATCTGGGTCGAGAGAAATATCGTGTCTTTTTTTAACCAGTTTTACAGTATCCTTAATAAGCGTTAGGGTTTTCAAGCCCAAAAAATCCATTTTTAATAATCCGGCACTTTCTACTACCGAGTTATCAAATTGGGTAACATATAAATCAGAATCCTTAGCTGTAGCAACAGGAACAAAGTTTGTGATATCGCTTGGTGTTATAATTACACCACAGGCATGAATACCAGTATTTCTTAAAGAGCCTTCTAAAACCTGAGCTTGTTGTATGGTTTCGCCACTTAAATCTTTTGCAAGCCCCATCGCTTTCAACTCTTGAACCCGTTCGTATTCATCCGGGCGTAAAGCATCTTTTAAAGCTTTTTCATCAAGGTTAAAGATTTTAGCCAGCTTCATATTTGGAATCAGTTTGGCTATTTTATCAGCTTCAAACAAAGGCAAATCCAAAACCCTTGCGGTATCCCGAATGGATGATTTGGCAGCCATTGTTCCATAAGTAATAATTTGGGCGACCTGACTTGAACCGTATTTATTGATAACATATTCCATTACACGCCCGCGACCTTCATCATCAAAATCGATATCGATATCGGGCATTGAAACCCTATCGGGATTTAAGAAACGCTCAAAAAGCAGGTCATATTTTAGTGGGTCGATATTGGTAATCCACAAGCAATAAGCAACTACCGAACCTGCCGCCGAACCACGACCAGGACCAACAGAAACATCTCTCCTTCTGGCTTCGGCAATAAAATCCTGTACAATTAAGAAATAACCCGGGTAACCTGTTTTCTCAATTGTAGCCAATTCAAAATCCAACCTATCAGTTATTTCGGGCGTTAAAGTAGCATAACGTTTTTTTGCACCTTCGTATGTAAGGTACCGTAAGAATTTATTTTCACCACGCTTTCCTCCGTCCGCTTCATCTTCTGCTACCAAAAATTCTTCAGGAATATCAAACTTTGGCAACAGAACTTCTCGGGCAAGCTGGTAACTTTCAATTTTATCAACAATTTCCTGAATGTTTAAAATAGCTTCGGGCAAATCAGCGAAAAGTGCCTTCATCTCATCAGGAGATTTAAAATAATATTCTTGGTTTGGTAAACCATAACGGTAACCGCGACCACGCCCAATAGGAGTTGCCTGTTTTTCGCCATCTTTTACGCAAAGCAAAATATCATGCGCATTGGCATCCTTTTTATTTATGTAATATGTGTTGTTTGTAGCTACTAACTTTACATCATGCTTTTTAGCCAAAGAAATTAAAGAAGTATTTACTCTGGTTTCATCTTCCTGATTGTGGCGCATGACCTCCACATAAAAATCAGCTCCAAATTGAGTTTTCCACCAAAGCAATGCTTCTTCTGCCTGGTTTTCACCCATGTTTAAAATTTTGTTAGCTATCTCTCCCGAAAGGTTTCCAGATAGCACAATAATATCATCTTTATATTGCTCTACAACAGTTCTATCAATCCGCGGAACATAATAAAAGCCTTTTGTATAAGCGATGGACGACATTTTTGCCAGGTTATGATAGCCTTTTTTATTCTTCGCTAAAAAAACCATTTGGTAACCATTATCTTTCGAAGTTCTATTCAGATGGTCATCGCAAACAAAAAATTCTACACCGATTATAGGTGTCATTATTACCTCGGTTGGTCTTTCACCAGCTTCTATAGCTGCTGCATTTTTGGCTTCTGCAGCTTTGTTATGATTTAAAACGTTTGAAACAAAATGAAAAGCACCCATCATATTTGCATGGTCTGTCATGGCAACTGCAGGCATTTTCTGTGCTGCCGCAGCTTTTACCAAATCTGGAATGCTTATGGTACTTTGTAAAACCGAAAACTGTGTATGGTTGTGTAGATGAACAAATGTTGCTGCTGCAAGTTCTTGTTTATTTTCTGCAAGTTCTTGTTTGGATACACCACCACCTTCTGATTGCTGCAAACGCTTGCGAATTGCATCAGAAGCTGATTTTAGATTAACATGCGGGATACCAAAACTAGGGATTGACGCAGGGTTTACCTCACGAAAACGTGGGAAATATGCTACATCTACCTGTAATTCTTCTTTGGTAAATACTTCCTTTTTAATTAATTCTAAAAAACAGCGTGTGGTTGCTTCCACATCGGCAGTAGCATTGTGCGCCTCATTAAAAGGAACGCCAAAAAGGTAAGCGTGCAATTCTGTTAAGGTTGGCAATTTGAACTTACCCCCACGCCCACCAGGCAACTTTAGCAAGCTTGCCGTAATTTCGGTACAGGTATCTAAAACAGGCATTTCTGCAAGGCGATTTTCTATACCAAAACGGTAAAATTCGCTACCCATGATGTTTACGTCAAAACCAACATTCTGGCCAACAATAAATTTTGATTTCGATAATACTGTGTTAAATTTTTCTAAAACTTCGGATAATGGAATGCCCTGTTCTTCTGCCAGTTCTGTAGAAATACCGTGAATTCGCTCTGCATCATACGGAATGTTAAAACCTTCAGGCTTAACTAAATAATCCTGATGCTCCACCATCTTTCCCATCTCATCGTGAAGTTGCCAGGCAATTTGAATACAACGTGGCCAGTTATCGGTATCGGTAATTGGCGCATTGTAATTACGAGGCAAGCCAGTGGTTTCAGTATCAAAAATTAAATACATATTTTGCGGTAAAGGATTAGCCGTATAGAAAATTTACGGTTCTTCAAAAATAGCAAATTTGAGAGGTGGATTTGTCAAATTTTATCAACAAAAAATGCAAAATAACAGCATTGATATCGTAAGTTTTAAGTGTTATATATTAGCGGATATAATTTAATTATCCATGAAATTTTTTAACATTTGCAACCATTATTGGAATAAACTCGTCTTTACTTTAACAATTAATCTTTGAAATAGATGAAGAGAATATTAGCCGTAATTTTTGTATTGAGTTTATCCCTTACTGCGGATGCACAAAAAAAGATAACACCGCAAGACAGTATTAAAATATTTTATGATAACCTTTTCTCAACCCTAAAAAGTGGATATCTACACAAGCAAACCATCAACTGGAAATTAATAGAATCGCAAACTGAGCAGGATTTAAGGCAATACAATACTTTTCAAAGCTCCCTGCTTGAAATTAAAAAACTATTTGATAAAATAGGGGCTACACACTGCAATGTATACTACAAACAAAATAAGTATTCTGCCACAGTGAAAAATATTTTAAAGGAGGATTATAGTGAGCAATGGAAAAAGAAGTATGATACCAAACCAGCGTTTGAAGTAAAAGTGATTAATGAAAAATATGGCTATATATTAATCCCCGCAATGTTGTCTTTTGATATAGGCGCAAAGAATATTCATAATATAGCACAGCCGTTATACAACAAAATAGCTGCTTTTAAAGCTGAAAATAATATTGAAGGCTGGATAATCGACTTGCGATTTAACATCGGTGGCAATTCATGGCCTATGCTGCTTGCGCTATATGACTTTTTAGGTGACAATGATATCGGTGGCTCACTAAATGAAGATAAAAAGCAAGAAAGTAAGCTTAGATTAGATAAAGGAAAATTAATTGAGAAATCAAAAATGGTATCTTTTATCAATCCGATTGGCGAATTGTTGGATAAAAAAAAAGTGAGTATTTTAACAGGCATATTTACAGCAAGTTCGGGTGAAGTTGTTGCATTGGCGTTTAAAGGCAGACCAAACACCAATTTTATTGGGGAAAATACTTACGGGGCAACCACAGGAAACATTGCCTGTAAGTTGCCTTTTAATATTACAATGGCGCTAACAACCTCATATGATAGCGATAGAAATGGGAACTATTATGAAAAAATTGTACCCGATATTCGTGTATCTAAGCAAGATAATTTTGATAATTTATCGCTTGATAAAAACATTCAACAGGGAATAGAATTTATCGATAAGAAAGAATAGAAACCAAACTGTCGATTTCATTCTCTTATCGAATTATATCTATTAAAAATGCTCCTGACTTACCAATTCACTAACATCGTAGCCTTTAAGTCTGCATCTTTCGATAATATGGACCAATAAATCTGCTTCCATTTTAGGTTCGCGGGCCATAATAAAAAGATATTCTTTATCGGGATGCCCAACAACAACGTAGCTGTAATCATCTGCCAGTTCAATTATCCAGTAACCTATTTTAAATGGCCACAAAAATTGAGCTTTCATATCTCCATCAGCTTTCTCATCCTCAAAGAATAATTTTGATGTAATGGATTTCTCCTCATCTTTACCTTCTTTGCGATAGGTAGTTAAGACATCAAAATGATCATCTTCTGTTAAAGTATATGTTTCTGTAGTTTGTTTCCAGTTTTTGTCCATCAAGGTTGGAATTGAATATAAAGAATACCATTTTCCCTCAAAAGCCTTTAAATCAATATTTGAAATAGGTTTATTTTCCATAGTAGTTAATTTAAATTGGTTCTATTAATTATGTTCCTGACTTACCAGTTTATCAACATCATATCCACTCTTTCTGCACCTTTCAATTATGGCAGCCATCAAGCTTTTATCTATGGTGGGTTTTCTGCTCATTATAAATAAATATTTCTTGTCTTGATGACCGATAACCACATAACTGTAATCATCTGGCAATTCAAGCACAAAATAACTGATTTTGAATGGCCACAAAAACTGAGCTTTCATGTCGCCATCAGGCTTATCGGCATAAAAGAATAATTTGGATTTTATAGATTGCTCTTCCGGATTTCCAATTTTATAATATGTTGTAAAAACATCAAAGCGATTATGTTTTAATGTATAATTTTCAATTGTTTTGCGCCATTTCTTATCTAAAGCTGTTGGAATGCTAGTAAGCGAATACCACTTTCCCTGAAATTTTTTAAAATCGATCTTATCAACAGGCTTATTATCCATATTGGAATTTTTATAATGATTTTTGAAAGATGTTAAAACTGAAATTGAAGTCAAAAGCGTTAACATGTATAGAAATAAGATTTTTCTCGATTTCATAATTTTATTTCAACTATTAACAGTTGGGTAATTATAAAGTTTTGAAAAGGGTTTTTTAACCCTATATTTATTTTTAACTTCGATATAATTAACGAACAGCAAAACCAAAAATAAGAAAATATGAAAGTAACGGTTGTAGGTGCGGGCGCAGTTGGCGCAACATGCGCAGATAATATTGCCCGTAAAGAATTAGCGAATGAACTTGTTCTGTTAGATATTAAAGAAGGCTTTGCCGAAGGTAAAGCCATTGATATGATGCAAACAGCTACACTTTTGGGTTTTGATACAAAAATTACTGGTGTAACAAACGATTACAGCAAAACTGCAGGCTCTGATGTGGTCGTAATTACTTCGGGTTTGCCACGTAAGCCAGGGATGACGCGAGAAGAATTAATCGGAATAAATGCCGGCATTGTTAAAGGTGTTGCCGAAAACATTTTAAAATACTCTCCAGAAACCATTATTATCGTTATCAGTAACCCGATGGATACGATGACCTATTTGGCTTTAAAATCGTTAGGCTTACCAAAAAACCGAATTATTGGCATGGGCGGAACTTTAGATAGTTCTCGATTTAAGTTCTATTTATCACAGGCATTAAATTGCAACCCGAGTGATTTGCAAGGCTTTGTTATTGGTGGCCATGGCGATACAACTATGATTCCATTAACGCGTTTGGCTACTTATCAAAGCTTACCGGTTAGCAATTTATTAGATAAAGCAACGCTGGATAAAGTTGCTGCAGATACCATGGTTGGCGGTGCAACTTTAACAGGTTTAATCGGTACATCTGCATGGTATGCTCCTGGAGCAGCTGGAGCAGCACTTGTTGAAGCAATTTTACGCGATGAGAAAAAATTATTTACCTGCTGTGTTTCGTTAGAAGGCGAATACGGTCAGCAAGATATTTGTTTAGGTGTTCCTGTAATTATTGGCCGCAATGGCTGGGAAAAAATTATAGATTTTAAATTAACCGATGAAGAACAGACTGCTTTTAATAAAAGCGCTGATGCCGTTAGAAACATGAATAGCGTGTTGGCAGATATGAAATTGGTGTAATAAAATTAATCATCTTAAACACCTATAAAAATTTAGCCACCTAAAACACCTAATAAAAACCTCATACATCAAATAGAAATACTAAGATGTCTTAGGTGGTAAAAATAGAATGAAATCAATCAAAATTCCATTAAAACTTATAAACTTACAAGACGATGGTTTCCACCTTTTGGTGGAAATTGTTGTTTTTAAGCAAAAGCATTTCGTTGTATTAGATACGGGAGCATCACGAAGTGTTTTCGACAAATCTTTGATAGAGCAGCATCTTTCCGAAACTTTACACGTATCGGATGAGATAAATGCGGCTACACTCTTTACAACTACTACAACTATCCAGGCTACCATTCCAGAAGTCAAAATAGGCTCGCTAAAGATTAAAAATTATGAAACTGTTGCTATCGATTTGCAATCGGTTACGGAAACTTACCGGCAATTTGGGCATCCACCAATTTCGGGAATAATCGGGGGAGATATTTTAATGCAATACAAAGCGGTAATTAACTATGATAAATTAACGCTCAAATTGTACAAGTAAGTGCAATTCAAATCAAACCAATTAACATTATGATTTAAAGAGGTTTATGTTTAAATTTAGATAACCAAATAAATTTAATATGAGAATCTTAAAAATTTTATTGGGAATTATTGTGGTATTGGCTATAATAATTCTTGTAGGCGGGATGTTCTTGCCCAAAACCTATTCAGTATCTAGATCATCAACAATTAACGCTCCCGATAGCGTTATTTACAAAAACATTGCTGATTTTAACGAATTTTATAAATGGAATCCATGGGCCAAAATGGAACCTACTGCAAAAGTATCATTTGCTGGCACACCAGAACAGCCAGAACATTTATATGCTTGGGTTGGAAAAGAAATTGGTTCAGGACAAATGAAAATTATAAAAGTAGAACCAAACAAACAGGTTGATATCGATTTACTATTTAAAGAACCTTTCGAAAGCCATGCAGATACAAAATTTGACATCCAACCGGAAGGAAATGGGAACAAAGTTACCTGGACAATGAGTGGCGAAAATAACTTAATAAGTAAATGGATGTGCTTGATTATGGGCGGAATGGACAAAATGATTGGAAAAGACTTTGAAAGCGGTTTAGCCAGTTTGAAGGAAAAATCTGAGAAAGAAATTTAAGTTTCATTATACCTAAATGCAAAGCTTCCTAATTAATTTTAAGAAGCTTTTTTGTTTGGTTCCCTTGATAAAAAAACAATTATGTCGGCATTACGTTAAAAAAACAGTTAAATTGAGTTTTCTTAAATTAAGATTTTGAATTACCCTATTTTTTAAATTATTTGCCATCAGATGAATTTACTGCTTGTAGAAGACGAACCGAATGTAGTTTCTGTGGTTTCGAGAGGTTTAACCGACGAAGGTTTTAACGTTAGTGTAGCACCTGATGGATTAATTGGTAAGCAAATGGCATTAGAAAATCACTTTGATTTAATTATGCTGGATATTATGTTGCCCGGAATTAATGGACTTGAGCTTTGCAAAATAATTAAGGAGCAAAAGCCAAATACACCAATTATTATGTTAACGGCTTTAGGTACAACAGAAAATATTGTAAACGGATTGGATAATGGAGCGGATGATTATCTCATTAAACCTTTTAAATTTGCTGAACTTTTCGCCAGAATAAGGACCTTATTAAGGAGATACGGTGGAATAGTATCGCTAGATCAGATTATAACCATTGCCGATTTACAAATTAATGTCAGCGCAAAAACGGTTAAACGCAATCAAAAAGAAATTGTATTAACAGCCACAGAATATCGCTTGCTCGAATTTATGGCGAAAAATAAATCAAAAATCCTATCGCGAATTGATATTTTAGAAAGTGTTTGGGATATCGATTTTAATCTTGGGACTAATGTTGTTGATGTTTATGTAAATTACCTACGTAAAAAGATAGATAAAAACTCCGAGCATAAGCTTATACATACAGCCGTTGGTTTAGGCTATGTTTTAAAAGAAAGATAATGGAAATCGCGAAAAAGATTACCTTACTTTTTGCCATATTATCAGCCGTAATTATTTCATTGTTGAGTGGCTTTGTTTGGTATTTTTCTAACGATTTCGCATTCGAAGATTTTTACAAGCGTTTGGAGGCAAGAGTAAATATCGCTGCTCAAATTAAACTTTATGAAGATGATAATAATGATGTTTATGCCAAAATGCGTAACCAATATTTGGAGCGCTTGCCGGCAGAAAGGGAATTCATTATCGAAGCAGGAAAGCCTGAAATAAAAGTAGATAGAGTTTTACCGCGAAGTTTTTATGATAGAATAAATGCTGGTTTTACAGCACGATACCGTGCAGATAACCATTTCTATGCTGGTAAATATTTTAAAAATCCGCAAAAAGGCTACATTGTTATTGTCTCAGCAAACGATCCTGTCGGTTTCCGAGAATTAAAAGATTTACAAAAAATCCTTATTATAGGTTTTTTTCTCTCCGTTATTTTGTCATTTTTAGTTGGTTGGAAATTTTCAAATTACATGCTTATGCCTTTAAGAAATGTAATTAAAAGTGTTAAAAAAATAAAAGCAGAAAATTTACACATGCGTTTAGATGTTAAAGATGGCAGCGATGAAATGTCGCAACTGGCTCAAACGTTTAACAATATGCTTAATCGCTTAGAAACCGCTTTCGAAACTCAAAACAATTTTATAAGCAATGCTTCACATGAGTTGAGGACACCATTAACCATTATTAGCGGTGAGGTTGAACTGGCCATGAAAGCCAAAGATGATTCGGAAAAACAACACAATGCTTTACTAAAAATTAAAGATGAATCTGAGCGACTAAACACCATTTTAACCAGTTTATTAGGTTTAGCGCAATCGGGCTTTAACGGCAAAAACCAACCTTGGGAAATGGTTCGAATGGATGAACTACTTTGGGAAATAAAAGATGCAGTAAATCAAGTTCATCCTAATAGTAAGATAGAGATAGATTTTAGCACCTTACCAGATGATGAAGATTTAATAACGTTAAGGGTTAACAAAAATCTAATTAAACTAGCAATCACAAATGTGGTAAGCAATGCATGCAAATATTCTGATTATAAACCTGTTACCATAACGCTCGAAAGTAAAACCAATTTATTATCTATAGCCATTACCGACCAGGGAATAGGTATTCCTGAATCAGATATCCAGCATATTTTTGAACCTTTTTACCGTGCTTCGAATACCAATAAATTTAAAGGATACGGTGTGGGTTTACCTTTATCACTAAACATTATCCGGCTCCATAGAGGAAGCATCGCAATTAAATCAAAAGAAGGAATTGGTACAGAAATCAAAATCATTTTACCTATTAAGGGGTAGTTGGGTTTTTGGTTTGTTGGTTGGTTAGTTGCTTGGTTTGTTGGTTGCTTGGTTTTTTAGATACACCTAAAACAGATTCTTATCCTTACTCTTTGCTCCTTCATCCTTGATCTTCCATATTCCATATTCCATTCCCCATCATCCATTCCCCATCATCCATCATCCATAATCCCATCTTCCATCCTAATTCTAATCAAATTTTAATCTCACTCTTATTTCGCTGTAATATCATTGGCTTAAACTTGTATAAATAATTAATCTATTTATTTAAAAACATAAGCTATGAAAACAGTATTAATCCCTACCGACTTCAATTTAGAAAGCACAAAAGCAATTGATGCACTAGTTCAAAATCTAGAGGGCGAAAAACTAAACTTAATATTTGTTCATGCATTTAAACTTTCAGATTCTATTACTGATATGCTTATGCTTAGTCGAAGAAGCCGCGATTATGAAAACGTGAGTGACGAGTTTTATTCCCTTCTAAATGAATATAAAAATAAATATCAAGGCAATATTAACACCATTGGTATAGAATATTTTTATGGTAGCACCGTTGCAGCCTTTAAAAATTTTTTAGAAGCCTTTGATGTAGATGCAATTGCCTTTTTAAAAGATTATAAGTTCACTCCAATCAATAAGTACAGCATCAACCCAAAATATTTGGGTGAACGCTCTGGTTGTAAGGTGCTTAATCTAAATGTTATGAAAGTACATCCTTCAGAGAATCTTATTGAAACAAAAATTTACGAGGCAGAAATGCAAGAAGTAAATGCGTAATTAATCACCCTTTAATTTAAATATCATGCTGTTACGAAATAATGTTCCGCTCACTTATATATTCGGAAAAATCAAAAAAGAATTGCTTTTTGTAATTGCTTATTCAGTTGGTATCGTAATTCTATATCAGAATTTTCACGTTACCCGAATATCAATTCCTGTTGCTGTACCAGCTTTACTAGGGACAATCATATCCCTTTTACTTGCGTTTCGTTCCAACCAGGCTTATGATAGATGGTGGGAAGCTAGAATTTTATGGGGAGCAATTGTTAACGATTCCAGATCCATCGCCCGCCAAATATTATCTTTTGTAGATAATCCATACAATCAAGATGATATTGAGCAGTTTAAAGCACAATTTATTAAACGCCAAATTGCCTGGTGTTTCGCTTTAAGTCAGGCTTTAAGAGGTTTTAGCCCTAGAAAAGGATTAGAAGAGTACCTAACTCCTGAACAAATGGCTTTTATAAAGAACCGTAAAAATGTTACTACAACTTTATTGGAGTTGCATGGAATGGATTTAAAGAAAGCTTTGCAAGAAGGCTTGATTAACAAATATCAACAGATAGAAATCGATAAAACAATATCTGCACTATGTAACCATATGGGGGGTTCTGAACGGATTAAGAACACGGTTTTCCCGGTAACTTATAGCAAATACATTAGCATGTCTATCCATTTATTTATTGTTTTATTGCCTTTCGGTTTAATAGAATACTTTGGATATATGGAAGTGCCTTTAGTTGTTGCAATTGCCGCGTTTTTTTTACTGGTTGAAAAAATGGCTGTTCATTTACAAGATCCATTCGAAAACAAACCAACTGATACCCCGACAACGACGATTTGCAGAACGATAGAAAGAGATTTATGCCAGATGTTGGATGATAATAAATTATATGAAGATAAGCCTCAAACGGAATTGGCTCCAGTTGGGTCTTATTATATCTTATAAAACAAAGGTCTTTGATTTTTAGTAGAAACCTGCTTTTGCAGGTGGTTAGTTAAATCCGTGAATCTGAAATCTGGATGGATTTTAGATTCTGGAAGTTTGATAGTTGACTTTAATAATTATCAATTTTAAAACAAAAAACCTCTTCAAGTTTTAACTTGACAGAGGTTTTTATTTTATATCTTACCTTAAAGCTAACTTATATTTTTGCATTAATATTTTACTTTCAGCAATTCCAATTCTAGCTGTTTTAATTGCTGAAAAAATGTAAATAAAAAACAAGCTGATTAAGGTTGGCATGAAAAGCAAATTAATATCCATATTCTGAAAAAAAAGTGGCGTTTTGAGATCATTGAAGGCACTTGCAAAACAGACAAATACGCTTAAAGCTGAAAGATAAATAGCAGAGGATTTGCATGCTAAGTAGTTCTTTAGGTAATAAGTTTTAAAATATTGAACATACAATACTACATTTAATGAAATCATTACAATTATAAATATTGGATAAATTAACTCCGTGAGTTGGGTAAAATATTGAATTTTATATAGTAAGAAAAACGCCAGGCAAGTAATTGGAAAATACTTAAAATTGAAAAAAACAACTACGTTGCTCAATAATATTTTTTTGTATCTTCTGTGCAACATTTTAGTAATGCTATCTTCAAGGCTACTAAAACCTAAAAGGCCAAAAGATTTGTGTGTTTCATTTAAAGCATCATCAAATTTCAACTCCGGATTATTAGTCATATATTCTTCAACTTGAGAGGCAACATGATCCAAAATTTCCATTTGAACATCTATATAGGTGAATCCT
The DNA here is from genome assembly GCF_003725795.1 of Pedobacter jejuensis. Classification (GTDB taxonomy): domain Bacteria; phylum Bacteroidota; class Bacteroidia; order Sphingobacteriales; family Sphingobacteriaceae; genus Pedobacter; species Pedobacter jejuensis. Next base: position 188,663 of record NZ_RBEE01000012.1, read on the forward strand.
TTTTTGCTAATGAATTCTCTTATTTGTGCCAGTTGTTGGTTTGAAAGTTTCATACTAAATAGCTAAAACATTAAGTTTTTGATTGTAAATTTTAATGAAAGTTCTTGCGTATAAACTACCAAAAAAGAATAATGTCAGAGCTAAAATCAACTTGGAATCAACGCTTATATCAAATAGTCCATCCTTTGATATAAAAACGGACAAAAATGAGTTTATTAAAACAAGTCCAAAGGAACATAAATACCCTAAGAAATTATCTAATATAGAATATCTAAGAAATTTCAATCTATTAGCTACAATTTTGTAAAACCCAAATAAGCAAATAATCGAAAGTGATAGTTGAATAGCAACTAACATGGACCCCAGATTAAATGGTTGATTCTTTTTTCCAAAATATATTATAATACATAAAGCAAAAATCATGGCATTGTTCAAAATACCTGGATAACTAAATGAGCTAAGCATCTCACTTCTGAAATATGAAATATACTTCTTATTAAGCTGTTTCTGATAATTGGTTTCGGTTAACTGAATATTTTTGAAACCGCCGAAATCTCGATTTATAATTATCGCAACATGATTTAAACAATAAACTTCATCACTATCATTTAGAGCATTAATAATATGGTCGTAGAGTTCGTAATAGGTTTCTCTATACTTTACAGCAGTAGAAATATAATCACTAATCTCCTGCCTTTGTTCCATTGTTAATTCCATTAAAAACTAGGTTTCAGGTTTAATAGTAGTTGCAGATGAGCAATAAAATCTTTGGCATCCTGAAGTTTGTTAATAACTTCCTTTTCTCCATCCTTAGATAAAGCATAGTATTTCCGCACTCTGTTATCTACAACTTCGGTAGTAGTTTCTAGTAAACCATCAGCTTCCAACTTATGCAAGGCTGGATATAGAGCGCCTTCTTTTAGCATTAATTCTCCCTGTGTTATTGCTTTTACTTTCTGCGTAATTTCATAACCATACATCCTTTCATTTTCTACCAAAAGATTTAAGATTATCGTTTGCAAAGTGCCTTTAAATAATTCATTATTAACTGTCATGAATCAAATATATAAATTTTAACATACATAAGAAAGCGATGTATATAAATTTTAAAATAAAAAAAACCTCTTCAAGTTTTAACTTGACAGAGGTTTTTATTTTCATTCACTTTCAGCTTTAGTCTTTCAGCTTTTTTAAGCATCAATTTTCGCATATTTCGCATTACGCTCAATAAATTCTCTACGTGGTGCAACTTCATCGCCCATTAACATAGAAAAAGTATGGTCGCATTCTGCAGCGCTTTCTATAGTTGCTTGTAATAGTGTTCTGGTTGCCGGGTTTAAAGTAGTATCCCAAAGTTGCTCTGCATTCATCTCACCTAAACCTTTGTAGCGTTGGATGTGAACACTATCTTCTTTACCATTTCCTTTAATTCGTTGTACAGCCGCATCACGTTCTGTATCGTTCCAGCAATATTCAAATTCCTTACCTTTTTTAACCTGATAAAGTGGTGGAGATGCAATATAAACATAACCAGCTTCAATTAAAGCCCTCATGTAACGATAGAAGAATGTCAAAATCAAGGTTGTAATGTGACTACCATCAATATCAGCATCCGTCATGATTACGATTTTGTGGTAACGTAATTTCGTCATGTTCAAAGCCTTATCATCTTCTGGCGTACCTATGCTTACACCAATTGCCGTAAACATATTTTTAATCTCGTCGTTCTCGTAAATCTTATGTTCCATGGCCTTTTCAACGTTCAAAATCTTACCTTTTAACGGTAAAATTGCTTGAATGTTTCTATCACGACCCTGCTTAGCTGTTCCACCCGCGGAATCTCCCTCAACCAAATAAATTTCACATTTTACAGGATCGCTATCAGCACAATCGGCAAGTTTACCAGGTAAACCCGAACCACCCATTACACTCTTACGTTGAACCATTTCGCGTGCTTTACGAGCAGCAGCACGAGCAGTAGCAGCTAAAATAACTTTATTAACAATCATTTTAGCTTCTTTCGGATTTTCTTCCAAATAAGCTCCTAATGCTTCACCAACAGCAATATCAACCGCACCCATAACCTCGGTATTACCCAATTTGGTTTTCGTTTGACCTTCGAACTGCGGCTCTTGCACCTTTACAGAAACAACAGCGGTTAAACCTTCTCTAAAGTCATCACCGGTAATTTCCATTTTCAGGTTTTTTAACAATCCCGATTTATCTGCATAACTTTTTAAAGTACGTGTTAAACCCCTACGGAAACCTGCAATGTGCGTTCCACCTTCATGCGTATTAATGTTGTTTACGTATGAGTGAACGTTTTCAGAGTAACTATCATTATACTGAAAAGCCAATTCAACCGGAACACCATTTTTAATTCCATCGATATAAATTGGTTCTGGCAAGAAAGATGCACGGGTTCCATCTAAAAATGTAACAAACTCTTTTAAACCACCTTCTGATTGAAAAACTTCTGAAAGAAAATTTCCATCTTCTAAAGTTTCACGCTCATCTGTTAAGGTTAATTTAATACCCTTATTTAAAAAAGCCAATTCGCGTAAGCGACTAGCCAATGTATCGTACTTATATTCAGTTGTTTGGGTGAAAATTGTAGGATCCGGACTAAAAGTTACAATCGTACCGCGTTTATCAGTAGTACCTGTTTCCTTAACATCGTATAAAGGTTTACCAATATTGTATTCCTGCATCCATATTTTGCCTTCACGATGCACTTCGGCTGTTAAATGTGTTGATAATGCGTTAACGCAACTTACACCAACACCGTGTAAACCACCAGAAACTTTGTAAGTATCTTTATCAAATTTACCACCTGCGTGTAAAACCGTCATTACGATTTCTAATGCAGATTTGTTTTCTTTTGTGTTAATTCCGGTTGGAATACCACGACCATTATCTTCAACTCTAATCGAGTTTCCTTCTAAAATTCTTACGTCGATTGTATCTGCATGACCAGCCAAAGCTTCATCAATAGAGTTATCTACAACCTCGTAAACCAAATGGTGTAAACCTTTAACACCAGTATCACCTATATACATTGAAGGGCGCTTACGCACCGCTTGCAAACCTTCTAAAACCTGTATATTATCTGCCGAATAATTTGACTTTAAATCTTGTTCTTCGCTCATATTTTATTTAAACATAATAAGAATCAAAAATACGGAAATTTCGGCAATAAAACTAATATGTGGATAAGTTTTGGAACCAACACTAACTAAGCATAAATAGCCTTCATGGCAGTTTAAATGATGTTTTGGAAAGCAAAACCTGTGTTTCAATTAGATGTTAGTCCCGCTTTTCATTACAAGGCCCGATGAAGAATCGGGCGCTTTTCATTTCAATCTGGTTTAAATAACTAAATCTTTCGCTTTTAGGCTAATTCTGCACCCTGCAACTGCAAATTTTAGCATGGACTGCGCCACCTAAACCCGACAAGAGCGAACACGTAGCATCAGCCTTTGGCTGAAATGCGAAGTAAAGCGGCTGGCGGGAATACCGTTAAAATGAACTTCAGCATCTGCTTTTCAAATAATATATAAATGTAAAGCTTCGTTAACTTAAACTGTAAACAATTACTATATAAAAGTTTATGCCCTAAAAGTATTTATTGCATACTTAATTATCATTTTTATCTTTGCTGAAATTTATTAAATAATAATGGAAAGAAGAACCTTCAAAACCTTTGGTTTATTTGCTACTGCAGCTTTAATAACTGCTTTTTCTGCATGCCAAAACAAAGACGCTAAAACAACTGAAACTAAAAAGACAGATAGTACCACAGCTGTTTCTGCTGATGAAAAAATCGTATTTGTAAATTCGGATTCGTTATTAACTAAATACGATTACTATAAAGACTTAAAAGTAAAGTTTGAAAGTAAATCGAAAAGTGCACAAGCAGATATGCAGGCTAAAACTCAGGCTTTTCAAAGAGAAGTTGCTCAATATCAACAAACTGCAGGTTCTTTAGCTGCTGATGTTCGTAAATCAACAGAGGAGCGTTTGGGACGTAAACAACAAGAATTACAAACATACCAGCAAAATGCAGGTGGTGCTTTACAAAATGAGCAAGCTGCAGAAAATGAAAAATTATACGATAAAGTTGCTACTTATTTAAAAGGATATGCAAAAGAAAAAGGCTATAAAATGGTTTTAACGTACTCTAAAGGTAATAGTGCAATTTTATTTGCTGATGAAAGTTTAGATGTTACATCTGAAGTTATTAAAGGCTTAAACGCAGATTACACTAAAAAATAAGAATCTTCAAAATCACATAATAGAAATGCCCTGAACAATCGGGGCATTTTTTTTGTTTAAAATTAAGCATGGAAAACATTGAACAACATAAAGAGTTTATGCAGATAGCCGTTAAGCTATCCATACAAAACGTAACTGAGCATATTGGCGGTCCGTTTGGTGCCGTAATTGTAAAAGACGGAAAAGTTATAGCTCAATCGGCTAATAAAGTAACCACTACAAACGACCCAACTGCCCATGCAGAAATTTCGGCAATAAGATTGGCTTGTGAAGAACTCAATACTTTTGATTTAAATGGTTGTACCATATACACCAGTTGCGAACCTTGCCCAATGTGCTTAGGAGCAATTTATTGGTCGAGAATTAAAACCATTTATTATGCCAATACCAAAGCAGATGCCGCACACATTGGCTTTGACGATAAATTTATTTATGAAGAATTGGAAAAACCGATGGAGCAACGAACACTTCCAATTATCCAGTTAATGAGAGATGAAGCAATAGAGGCGTTTAAGCTGTGGGAACATTCACCTATGCGAATTGAGTATTAGATTCAAAATTATTGAAACAAAAGTTCTTTATTAAAATCTAACTATTAAAAACAGCATGACTTATAATCAAAAAATAACCAACGAATTGGAATTTTGGAAGTATAAAACCTTAAAAAAGCCATCTCTTTTTAATAAAGTTACAGATAAAGTTCAAAAGAAAATTAATAGCTACATTCCTGATAAAATGCATGAGGGAATAACTGTGGCAATAAAGCAGATGGTTAAAGCTGTACTTTTCGGCTCTACCTTCACCACATCAAAACCCATAGCCGATTTGACGCTAATGCATCGGGAAGCATTAATTAAACAGAAGATAGATGGGTATAAAAAAACCGGGGCTACAGAGGGCGGAATTACCGGTGCAGGTGGATTTTTAATGAGCCTTGCAGATTTCCCTTTGTTACTCGGCATTAAAATGAAAATGCTTTTTGATATCGCTGCTTTGTACGGTTATGATGTTAAGGATTATCGCGAACGCTTATTTATGCTGCATATTTTTCAACTGGCATTTTCTAGCAAGGAAGAAAGCAAGAATGTTTTTTTAAAGATGGAAAATTGGGACAACACAGCCCATTTGCTACCTACAGACATTAATAAATTTGACTGGCTAACTTTTCAACAGCAATATCGCGATTACATCGACTTAGCAAAACTTGCACAAATGTTGCCATTCGTGGGCGCCGCTGTAGGTGCTATTGCCAATTATAAACTGATAGAAAGATTAGGCAAAACAGCTATGATGAGTTACAGAATGAGATATTTTAATTTACAGTATGCAGGTATTAATACCCAACCAAAAGAAGTTCATCAGCTAAAAACTGAGGACTGAAATCGAGAATTGAAAACTGAAAACTGCATTAGTCATCGTCATCCTCAAATAAACCACCAATTAAATCATCAGTTTCCCTTCTATCCTTTTTAGTCGGTCTTCCAGTTCCCCTATCCCGCTTTAAATTTGGCGAATGAAATGCAGATTTAAAAGCATGCGTTTCTTCAACTGGTGTTAAATCTTTATACTTGGTTAAAGCCGTTGGCGAATCTGTTCTGTTGTATGAAAATTCTACAACCTCAATTATTTTCTTCTCAATACCTTTCGATACCGAATAAACCTCACCTATTTTTACAATTGCAGATGGTTTAATGTTTTGCCCTTTCAGTTTAACTCTACCTGCTTTGCAAGCATCTGTTGCCAAACTTCTGGTTTTAAAAAGCCTAATCGCCCACAAATATTTATCTATCCTAAGTTTTTCTGTCTCTGCCATTAGTGGTTGGTTATTTAATCTATTGTAATTAAACTAATCGTAAATTATTCTGTTTGTAATAAAATTCAAAAAGATTAAAAACCAAAGTTAAGCAACCATACCTCAAAAAACCAAACGCCCAAAAAACTAAAAAACCAAAAATTTTAAGTTATTTTGCGTAAAATTTAAAAACAACATGTATTCAGATTTAAAGAAATTAATTGAAGCCGCTTGGGAAGATAGAACCCTTTTACAATATAGCAATTATTGCGAAGCCATCGAAGCCGTAATTATGGGATTAGATAAAGGCGAAATTCGTGTTGCTGAACCGGTTTTAAACTCTTGGGGCATTAATGAGTGGGTAAAAAAAGCTGTAATATTATACTTCCCGATTCGTGAGATGAAAGAAATTAAAAGCGGTCCTTTTGTTTACCACGATAAAATGGATTTAAAAACCGACTATAAAACAACTGGTGTGCGTGTTGTACCAATGGCAAGTGCTCGTTATGGTTCGTTTTTAGCTAAAGGCGTAATTATGATGCCATCTTATGTAAATATTGGCGCTTACGTTGATGAAGGTACCATGGTAGATACCTGGGCAACTGTAGGTTCATGTGCGCAAATTGGTAAGCGTGTACATTTAAGTGGTGGTGTTGGCATTGGTGGCGTTTTAGAACCAGTTCAAGCAGCTCCTGTTATTATAGAGGATGATTGTTTCTTAGGCTCTAGAGCAATTGTTGTTGAAGGCGTTAAATTAGAAAAAGAAGTAGTTTTAGGTGCTAATGTTGTATTAACAGCTTCAACTAAAATTATTGATGTAACCGGACCAACACCTATCGAATATAAAGGTATTGTGCCAGCTCGCTCTGTTGTAATTCCTGGTAGTTATACCAAAAAATTCCCAGCTGGAGATTATCAAGTTCCTTGCGCTTTAATCATTGGTAAACGTAAAGAAAGTACAGACAAAAAAACTTCGCTTAACGATGCGTTGAGAGAGAATAATGTAGCTGTTTAAGCTAAAAGCACAGAGGTGAAAGCTGAAAGCGAAGAGCAAATTACAAAAGCCGAAAGCGCTAAACTTGAGCAATCAAGCTTTGGTCTTTCGGCTTTGAGCTTTAAGCTAAAAATCGGCTTTGATGGTAAGCGGGCAGCAAACAATTTAACAGGCCTGGGTAATTATAGCCGCTCTTTAATAGAAGCTTTGGCTAAGCAATTTCCTGAAAACGAATACTTGGTTTACTCGCCAAAAGTAAAATCTGCCAAACAAATTGATTCATTTTTATCAAATGAAAATGTCACTTTAAAACTTCCGCAAAGTGGTAACTTTTTATGGAGAAGCCTTAATATTTTAAAAGATTTAGCTAAAGATAATGTACAGCTATATCATGGTTTAAGTCATGAAATTCCCTTTGCCATTCAACATACCAGGATTAAATCTGTAGTAACCATTCACGATTTAATTTTTCTTCGCTATCCGCAGTACTACAGTTTTATAGATAGAAAACTTTACAAATGGAAAAGTATATCGGCTTGTAAACGGGCAGATAAAATTATCGCCATAAGTGAAAAAACGAAAGCAGATGTGGTCGAATTCTACGGCGTAAATGCAGATAAGATTGAAGTCATTTATCAAAGCTGCGATGATAGTTTTAAAAAACCTTTTGATACAGCAACTTTAAGTAGAATTAAAGCAAAGTATAAACTGCCAGAAAAATTTATTCTTAATGTAGGAACCATTGAAGAAAGAAAAAACCTGAAGCTAATCGTTCAGGCATTAAAGGATGTTAACGAAGATTATAAATTGGTTGTCATTGGTAAAAAGACAACTTATTTTAAAGTCGTTAAACAGGAAATTGAACGACTAGAACTTCAGAAAAGAGTAATCTTTCTTGAAAATATCCCTTTTGCAGATTTACCTGGAATTTATCAAATGGCAAACTTATTTGTTTATCCATCATTTTATGAAGGTTTCGGCATTCCTATTATCGAGGCTTTGTATTCAGGCATTCCTACAATTGCAGCAACTGGATCTTGTTTGGAAGAAGCCGGCGGACCAGATAGCATTTATATTAATCCAAATCACAAGGATGAATTGGCTTTGGAGATAAATAAAGTTCTGGAATCACCTATTTTACAAAAAGAGATGAAAGCAAAAGGGCTGGAATTTGTTCAAAAATTCAACAGCCCTTTGGTAACTCAACAATTAATGAATTGTTATAAAAATATTCTAGCCTAAATATTACTTAATTATTTAGTAACCATCGTTTTGGTTGGATACTGAGCTAAAATTTCTTTTACTCCAGTATTCAAACGCTCTTCTCTTTTGTTAAAGCTACCTAAATTAAATCCAGAACCTTGACCATGCCAGAACAATATCTTCTTTGCAGGATCTAAGAAATCGATAATAATTGTGCCTTCGATGTATTGATTAGCAAAGGTTGAGCCTCCCCAGCCTCCCCAACCACCTCGCCAGCCCCAGCCGCCACCCCAACCCCAGCCACCGTAATAGCCAGGACCGTAAAAATCTGTTCTTTCACGGGCAACAACTACTAAATTAACAAGTAAATCCGGACTGGTAGATTTGGTGAAACCTTTTGCATTCATTTGAGTTTCTACTGCTGCCATTAATCTTCTTTTATCAAGATTATTCAGCTTAACCTTTGCTATCCCCTTATCATAAAAATTATAAGTTTTATAGCTGCTTAAATCAACATCCTTATCAAAATCGGATGCGGTGCGGAGTGACGAACACCCTGCTAATGCAATTACTACCGTAAATAGCATTAATAGTTTTTGGAATGTTTTCATTTATAATGTGTTTTGTGTTTAATAACCTATATAAAAATACCTTTTTTTAATCTGAAAGTCAAATAATAAGCTCATTTTTTACACTCAGATTGTTAATGTACAACGCTCGAAAAAAGCCTTTGTTTTACCTCAAATGTTAAATATTAGAGCCATTAGGAGATTTAACATATTGTTTTAAAAACTACCTTTGTGTTATGCTTAGAGTAGAAATTAACAAAGCTTTAGAAACGCTTAAATCTGGTGGTGTAATCTTATATCCTACTGACACCATTTGGGGCTTAGGATGTGATGCAACCAACCCTGATGCGGTAGATAAATTACTAAAAATTAAAAACCGTCCGAAAGAGAAAAGTTTAATAATTCTTTTAGATAACGATAATAAGATCCAAAGCTACATTGATGAAGTTCCTGAAGTGGCTTATGATTTAATTGAATACGCAGAAAACCCGCTTACCATTATATTTTCTGGCGCAAAAAACTTAGCTGCCAATGTAATAAACGAAGATGGAAGCGTTGGGATTAGGGTTGTGAAACATGATTTCTGTACTGCACTTATTCAACGATTTCGCAAACCAATCGTTTCTACTTCGGCAAATTTAAGTGGCGAACCATCTCCAAAATACTTTGATGATGTAAATCCTCAAATTACAGAAGCGGTTGATTATATAGTAGATTTTGAGCAGCAAGACCGAACCGTAAGAAAACCATCAACAATTATGAAACTTTCACCTGGTGGTCAATTTGAGTTTATTCGTAAGTAATTTTGCTATTTTTGCATTTCAGTTTGGTAAAGGATTTTAGTTGATCTATTTTTTTTTATAAAAAATAATACACTACCAATTTGAGCAAATAGCCTTGATACAATTAATGCAACAACATTTACAAAATCCGATTTTTAAAACTTTATCGACCATCGCCGATAAAAACCAAACTGAAGCTTACGTCATCGGCGGCTTTGTTCGCGATTTATTTCTGAATCGACCATCAAAAGATATTGACGTTGTAGTTGTTGGTAGTGGGATAGATTATGCGGAAGCGGTCGGAAAAAAACTAAATACAAAAGTTGCCGTATTTAAAAATTTCGGAACGGCGAACATTAAATTTCAAGATTTAGAGATTGAATTTGTGGGTGCGAGGAAAGAATCCTATCGCTTAGAATCAAGAAAACCTATTGTTGAAGATGGAACCCTAGAAGATGACCAACTTCGCAGAGATTTTACCATAAACGCACTTGCCATTAATTTAAACGCGAACAATTTCGGTCAGCTTTTAGATCCCTTCGATGGGATTCAAGATTTAGAAAAGAAAATAATTCGAACGCCGCTCAATCCTGAAGTAACCTTTTCAGATGATCCGCTTCGAATGATGCGGGCAATTAGATTTGCATCGCAATTAAATTTTACAATTGATGAAGCGGCAATAAATGCAATTAAAACCCAAAAAGAGCGCATTAATATTGTATCAAAAGAGCGAATAACTGATGAAATAAACAAAATCATATTATCGCAAAAACCTTCAATTGGCTTTAAACTCCTTTTCGATACGGGATTACTACACATAATTTTCCCTCAAATGGCACAACTCTATGGCGTCGATGTAATTAAAGGTAAAGGCCATAAAGATAATTTTTACCACACACTTGAAGTTTTAGATAACATTTGTGCTGATACCGATGATTTATGGTTACGCTGGGCAGCAATTTTACACGACATAGCCAAACCTGCGACTAAACGTTTTGAGGAAGGACATGGATGGACCTTTCACGGACATGAAGATAAAGGTGCACGAATGGTTCCAAAAATCTTTACACAATTAAAGTTGCCGCTAAATGAGAAGATGAAATTTGTGCAAAAGCTGGTACAACTACATTTAAGACCTATAGTTTTAGCTCAGGATATCGTAACAGATTCCGCCGTTCGTCGCTTACTCTTCGATGCTGGTGAAGAAATAGAAAGCTTAACGTTGCTTTGCAATGCCGACGTTACCACTAAAAACGAATATAAGAAAACAAAATACCGCAGTAATTTCGAATTGGTTAAACAGAAACTAAAAGATGTTGAAGAACGAGATAAAATAAGAAATTGGCAACCTCCCATCACAGGAAATGATATTATGGAAACTTTTGCACTAGAAGCAGGAAAAGAAGTTGGACTAATAAAAACGGCTATTCGTGAAGCAATTTTAGAAGGAGAGATAACAAACGATTATAATGAAGCGTTTAACTTTATGATAAATATGGCGAAACAAATGGGTTTAAATCCTGTTAATAGATAATTTGTAATCAAAAACAACTTTTTGTATCAGATACTGTTTTGCGATAAACAAATTAACTTTATTTTTACAGCACCAATTAACAATAATGGCAATTTATAAATTTAAAATTACTTTCGAAGATTTTGACGATGTAGTGAGAGAGATCGACATTAAATCTAACCAGACCTTTGAAGATTTGCACAGAGCAATTCATAAATCTACTGGATATAATGCAGAAAAATCTTCATCATTTTATGTAAGCACCGATAATTGGCTAAAAGGTGATGAAATTGCTTATTTACCTAGCGAACGTAAAAAAGACAGAGTAGTTTTAATGGAAAACTCTAAATTAAGTGGATTTATTGAAGATCCTCATCAAAAATTCTATTACACTTACAATTTCGATCGCCCATTTGATTTTCATGTAGAACTTGTTAAAATTATTTTGGATGCTGATCCAAATATTCAATATCCATTTTTAGCAAAAAGTTCTGGCGAAGCACCAAAAATTTTAACACCTAACAGTCCATCCATAGTCGATCCCGGAATTGCGGCTCCTAGCGAATTTGATTTCCTGAATGAATTAAATTTTGTTCCTGAAGATACAGATGAATTAGAAGCAATGGGCGAGATGGGAATTAATGAGGAAGAGCATGATGAAGATGATGAAACTGAAGTAGCAGACGAATTTGATGAATTTTCAGACAGCGAAGGTTTCGAAGAAGACACCCATAAAGACGATTACTAAATTTTATATTTAGCTTAAAAAATATGAACTGTCGAATTTAATATTCGACAGTTTTTTTTATACCTTAACCATATGCCAGAAAGCCAAAAATCTAAAACATTAATCGTGATCGTTGGCCCAACCGCAATAGGCAAGACTGCTTTGGCAATTGAGGTGGCAAAGCATTTCAACACAGAAATTATTTCTGCAGATTCTCGCCAGTTTTTTAAGGAAATGGAAGTTGGAACTGCAAAACCGAGTTTAACTGAATTAGCGGCTGTAAAACACCATTTTATTAATTCTCATACAGTAGAAGAACTTTTTAGCACAGGCGATTTTGAAATAGAAGCTTTGAAAGTTATCGATACGATCTTCGAAAACCACGATTTAGCTGTAATGGTCGGTGGCTCAGGTCTTTACATTAACGCAGTAATTAATGGTTTAGATGAAATGCCAGAAATTGACCTTGAAATCAGAGCAACACTAAATAAGCAATTTGAAGAAGAAGGTTTAGAGGCAATTCAGACTCAGCTAAAAAGTTATGACCCAGAGTATTTTGATAAAGTAGATCAGAACAATCCGCAGCGAATGATTAGAGGATTGGAAGTATTTCTTTCAACAGGAAAAAAACTATCATCGATGCTTTCTGCTACAAAAAAAGAAAGACCATTCAATATCATTAAAATTGCTCTTAACACAGATAGAGCGAAACTTTATGATAGAATTAATCAACGGGTTGATGCTATGGTAAACCAAGGATTGCTGGAGGAGGTAAAATCATTAGTGCAATACCGAAATTACAATGCCCTAAATACAGTTGGTTACAGTGAGTTATTTGAATATCTTGATGGAAAAATTTCTTTTGATGATGCCATTTCATCCATTAAACAGAATACCAGAAGATTTGCAAAACGACAATTAACCTGGTTTAGGCGAGATGAAGAGATTACCTGGTTTGAACCTGATGAAGTTGAGCAGGTTATTGAATTAATTGATAAAAATATTTGAATGAAAAAGGCCCTGAAATAATCAAGGCCTTTTCAATTTTAAAAATAATTTCTAGTTAGGAAATTTCACCCCCCTGTATTGCGTAATATCAACCGTAGGAATGTTCGAACCATACTTTCCATTAATGGCATCAATAAAAACATTTGCAATAACTGCGTTTCCACGTGGCGTCAAGTGAACACCATCTAAAGAGAAAGCGCCTCCCGTGATAAAGGCTGAATTAATACCAACACCTTGTAGAACGATTCCCGTTTTAACTTGGTTTAGGTAAGTATAAGTATCTGCAATGGCTAAACCTTTGCTATCTGCTAATGATTTTATCGTGCTATTGTAGCTCAAAACATAATCTTTAATCCTCGCAATTTCGTCTTTATCTAAAACCCAGTTGTTTGCTATCGGATTTAAAGGGTGTAAACCATAAGGCAAACCTGAAGCATTTGGAACACCAAATAAACCTGCAGATTGAAATGGCAAACGAATTAAATCTTCCGCAGTTGCAGTCCTTACCGCTCCTGCTCCTGTTTGGATATAAATTGCAGCAGCCGCAGGATTAATTGCTTTAGCTGCATTTAATAATGCCGCCACGGTTACCGTATTAAAATAAGGGATCGAGGTTACATCTGGAATGGTAGCTACAACACCTTTTTGTCCACCTGCGGTTAATGTATTCACTAAATTGGAATATAAAAGCGCAAAAGTAGATTTATCAGTTAAAACATTTGTTGCATCTGTTGTTACACCGCCATTTGTTGCGTAGCCTAAAGCATCGTTATTACCCAACCAAAGAGAGAAAAATGTATGATTTCTACCTTGAATAAACTGGAAGTAACTTACCGTTCCAACCTGTGTATCTGATAACAAACGCTCCAGGTAAGGGTTTGCAGCACCAAATGGAGCAGCAAATGCCAAATCAACACGCATACCAGGTATACCTAAATTCTGTACCTCTCCGGTGTATTTTGTTAACCTTCCTGATGCATCCCTAACTGCAAGATTATTGGTTACAGGAGTTAAAGTTGGCGTTCCATTTACTAGTGCTGATAATGTCAAATAACCAGAACCATTTGCTTGAGCATCTGTAAAAAATGGAGAAGTAAAACTTCCACCTCCAACAGTAGTCATCTGTGCTGCAATAAGGTTTGGATAAGCAACTTTTTGTCCTTCAAGATATAAGCCACCATCAGCAAAACCTGATGTTAATGAATTACCAACCGCAATGTATTTGCTAAAGTTTGCTTGCCCTGCTGAGGTACCTGCAACTGCGTCAATTTCTGGTTTACAAGATGCTGCAAAAAGAATTACAGCCGCTAAAAAACTATTTAATATATATTTTTTCATTTTCGATGCTCCTACCATTTATAAGTTAATGAAATACCTGGTGCATAAACCAAAGTTTTGAAAGTACCATCTAAGCCAGTTTCAATATTTTTTTGTTTACGCGATTTAACGTCTTCAAAGAAGAAGGATGCATTAACTTCAAATTTAGATGTCACGGAATAACCTGCACCAGCACTTAAAATGTAACGATCTGCATCCGGTGCTTCTGGTGTAACATATCCATTTTGAACAGGAGTAAATGCATAACCAACACCTGCTCTTAAAGCCAACTTATCTGATGCCTGATGATTGATACCTAATTTAAATGAAGAACCATCACGATAATTACGGGCTGATTTTGTATCGGCAAGTGCGGAAGTATTTGTAGCATAATCAAAAGCTAAATCCTGATAGATATGCCATTGTACCCAACTGGCATCAAATGCCAATAAAGTACTTTTTGATAAGGGAATACCAATGCCTAAGGTAGTTGTTGCGGGTAATGGCAATTCTGCATTAAAAGTATTTCCAGCAGGAAATGATGTTCTTAATGAATTAGGCACGTCAAATTCTGCCGAACCACCTTCTAATTTTGTTATCACTTTTGATTTGTGAACAATTGCAAAAGTGATATCACTTAGCGTTTTAATGTAAATACCTGCGTTCCAACCGTAGCCTTTTCCGGTTCCATCCAAAGTCACTTTACCAGAACGACCATCAGGGTAGTTTACTGGGAGCGCTCTCTGTAAATTAACATCGCCATGATTATAAACAAAACCAGCTCCTATACCAATCTGGTCGGTAATTTTAATACTTAATGTTGGTTGTACATAAATTGCCTTTAAATTTAAAGATGTAAGTGCATATTTGCCAGACCAGTTATCTCCCCAATCTACCAAACCACCAAAAGGTGTATAAACACCCAAACCCAACTTCCATTTGTTCGATTTTGGACCCCAAACTGCATAGAATTCAAATGGAGGTGCGATTTTATTTTTAACATCTTCGGTTACATTAGACCCCGTTCGCTGAAATGCAGATTTAAATAGTAATGGATTTACTCCGGCTGAGATAGAATTCTTTTCTAGAAAACTAACCGCACCAGGATTAAAGAATACTGAAGCTTCATCTAACGCTAATGCAGAACCTGCTCCAGCCATACCAATTTGTTTCTGTCCCTGTAAATTAACTTGAAAACCCTGCCCAAAAACCCATAAAGGGGCGGATAATATTACGCTCAATAAAATTTTTTTCATCTATATATGGTTATATAACAAATATATATTATGCTAACATAGCAATCAAATATTTGTAAGGAATTATTAAAATAAATATTATGCCTGCGCAGTTGGTCCGCCGAAGCCCATTGGAAATGGAGGTTCTTCTTGAGTCTTAATCCGCCCATTAACAGCTTCGAATTTTAGAATATTATCTTCTAAAGCAGACAACAATCGCTTGGCATGTTCAGGAGTTAAAATAATTCTAGATTTTACTTTAGCTTTTGGCAATCCAGGCATTACTCTGATAAAATCTAATACAAACTCCGTATTTGAATGTGTTATGATTGCTAAGTTTGAAAAAATCCCTTCAGCAATTTCTTCTGATAGCTCTATATTTAATTGGTTTTCGTTTTGTTGTTCTTCCATAATGTGTCAAAAATAAAAAATTCCGCTATGTATTAGCGGAAGTAAATGTAATCTTCTGTAACCTGATTTCGATTATTAAATATTCCTAAATATTATTAGTAAGCTACTTTTTTTTAGTTAATGTCACCCTGAATTTATTTCAGGGTCTTATTTGCAGGAAAGATGCTGAAATAAATTAAGCAAGACGTTTCGTACAAGCAATACGACGATAAAACAGCAAAATATTAAGTTTAAGAATCGAGCTCAGGTTTCTATAATAAGTTGTCTATATTTCTATTTGATCATAAAATTAATAATACCAAATACTGAACAAACTATAGCTAAAAATTGAATAAGACCTACCAAATAAATTGATTTGGAAAGTTCAGATTTTACTTGCAAGATATATTTCTTTGTATTAGCAATATCCTCTTTTGTAGCTAAAATCTCTCGTTTGTTCTCAACTTCAGCTTGTACAAATGAAACTAACTGTTCCGCTTCAGCTTCACCTAACTTCGCTTTTAATATTTGAAAAAGTTGTATTTCTGTAACGCTCATTCGGTAATATTTTTAATAAAATTACAAAATCTATTCCAAACAAAAAAGTCCTCCACTTTGGGTGGAGGACTAAATTTTAAATGTATTAAAAAATTATGCTTCTACTTCTTCTTGTTTTGAAGCTAATAATTTATCGTACTCTTCTTGAGAACCAACAATGATTCTTTCGTAACCACGTACACCTGTTCCTGAAGGAATTAAGTGTCCAACAATTACGTTTTCTTTCAAGCCTAACATGTTATCACGTTTACCTGCAATTGCTGCTTCATTTAATACTTTCGTAGTTTCCTGGAACGATGCCGCAGAAATGAACGATTTAGTACCTAATGACGCTCTTGTGATACCTTGTAAGATAGAACTCGCTGTAGCTGGTCTTGCATCTCTAACCGTAATCTGTTTCAAATCTTTACGTTTCAATTGAGAATTTTCGTCTCTTAATCTACGTAATGATACGATTTGACCTGGTTTGAAATCAGTTGAATCACCTGCATCTTCAACAACTTTCTTATCGTACATTGCATCATTCTCGTCAGCAAAATCCCAACGGTCAACTGCATTGTTTTCTAAGAAAATAGTATCACCCGGATCTTCAATGTGAACTTTCTGCATCATTTGGTGAACAATTACCTCAAAATGCTTATCATTAATTTTCACACCTTGTAAACGGTAAACCTCTTGAATACCATTTACTAAGTATTCTTGAACCGCTGCCGGACCTTTAATTGATAAGATATCTGCTGGAGAAATTGAACCATCTGATAAAGGCATACCTGCTTTCACAAAGTCATTATCCTGTACAAGGATGTGTTTAGACAATGGAACTAGGTATTTTTTAACTTCACCATCTTTAGATTCGATTGTAATCTCACGATTACCACGTTTAACACCACCTAAAGTTACAACACCATCAATCTCAGTTACTACAGCTGGGTTTGAAGGATTACGAGCCTCAAATAATTCCGTTACACGAGGCAAACCACCTGTAATATCTCGGGTTTTACCAGTTGCACGAGGAATTTTAGCTATAATCTGACCAGTTTGAATGGTTTCACCTTCATCAACTGAAACGTGAGCACCTACCGGAATGTTATATCCTTTAATAAATTCGCCTTTCTTATCAACGATTTGTACGGATGGATTTTTAGTTTTATCACGTGTATCGATAATCACTTTTTCACGGTGACCAGTTTGCTCATCTGATTCTTCACGGAAAGTAACACCTTCTATAATTGCATCAAACTGTGCTTTACCGGCAAATTCTGAAAGAATAACCGCGTTGTATGGATCCCATGAACAAATTTTATCGCCTTTAGAAAGTTTATCACCTTCTTTAACGAATAAGAATGCACCGTAAGGAATGTTATTTGTTACAATGATTCTTCCGCTTCCTGGCTCAACAATCTTGAATTCACCTGAACGGCCTAATACAACTTGTACAATACCGTCTTCTGTTTTTGTATCAACAGTACGGATATTTTCAAATTCGATAACACCATCAAACTTAGCAACGATGTTTGATTCTGCAGCAATGTTTGATGCAGTACCACCCACGTGGAATGTACGAAGTGTTAACTGTGTACCTGGCTCACCGATTGATTGAGCTGCAATTACACCAACTGCCTCTCCTCTTTGAACACGTTTTCCAGATGCTAAGTTACGACCATAACATAATGCACAAACACCTCTCTTATTCTCGCAAGTTAATACCGAACGAATTTCGATACCTTCTAATGGAGACTCTTCGATTAGTTTAGCTACATCTTCGTTAATGTCTTCACCAGCACTTACTAATAATGTATTATCTAATGGATTATAAACATCGTGCAATGAAGTACGACCTAAAATCCTGTCATATAATGGCTCAACGATATCTTCCTGATCTTTCAATGCTGTTGTGTACATACCTCTTAAGGTACCACAATCAACAGAATTAACAATCATATCCTGAGCAACATCATGCAAACGACGCGTTAAGTAACCCGCGTCAGCTGTTTTTAACGCCGTATCTGCCAAACCTTTACGAGCACCGTGAGTAGAGATAAAGTACTCTAATACCGATAAGCCTTCTTTAAAGTTTGATAAAATCGGGTTTTCAATGATATCACCACCTGAACCTGATTTTTGAGGTTTCGCCATCAAACCACGCATTCCGCAAAGCTGACGAATCTGCTCTTTCGAACCACGTGCACCTGAATCAAGCATCATGTAAACTGAGTTAAATCCTTGGTTATCTGACGATAACTGAGTCATAACGAAAGTAGTTAACCTGTTGTTGATACGGGTCCAGATATCGATAATCTGGTTGTAACGCTCGTTGTTGGTAATGAAACCCATGTTATAGTTGTTTCTTACCTCTTCAACTTCAGCAGCTGCTTGTTCTAATAATGTATGTTTCTCTACAGGAATATTAACATCTTGTAAATTAAATGATAAACCTCCTTGGAAAGCCATACGGAATCCTAATTCTTTGATATCATCTAAGAACTGAGAAGAACGAGCCATACCAGTCATTTTCACTACTTCACCAATAATATCTCTTAAAGATTTTTTGGTTAATAATTCATTGATATAACCAACTTCTTCAGGAACCATTTGGTTGAATAACACTCTACCAACAGTAGTTTCAGTTAATTTATTAACGATAGAGCCATCAGCTTGTTTAACATTTACCCTTACTTTAATAAAGGCATGCAAGTCTAATTCTTTTTCGTTGTAAGCAATGATAACTTCTTCCGGAGAATAGAAATTTGAATCCTGTCCTTTTACAACACGAGTTTCATCAGTTCTACGGCCTTTAGTAATATAATAAAGACCCAAAACCATATCCTGAGATGGTACTGTAATTGGCGTACCGTTTGCAGGGTTTAAAATGTTATGTGCTGCCAACATCAATACCTGGGCTTCCAAAATTGCTGCGTTACCTAGTGGTAAGTGGACAGCCATCTGGTCACCATCAAAATCGGCGTTGAATGCAGTACAAACTAGTGGATGTAATTGGATTGCTTTTCCTTCAATTAATTTTGGCTGGAAAGCCTGAATACCTAATCTGTGTAAGGTTGGTGCACGGTTTAATAATACCGGGTGACCTTTCAATACATTTTCTAAGATATCCCAAACCAATGGATCTTTTCTATCAACGATTTTCTTTGCAGATTTAACTGTTTTTACAACTCCACGCTCAATCATCTTGCGAATAATGAACGGTTTGTAAAGCTCAGCAGCCATATCTTTAGGAATACCACACTCGTGTAATTTAAGGCTAGGCCCTACAACAATTACCGAACGAGCTGAATAATCCACACGTTTACCTAATAAATTCTGACGGAAACGACCTTGTTTACCTTTCAAGATATCTGAAAGTGATTTCAAAGCACGGTTACCTTCAGTTTTTACCGCGTTAACTTTACGTGAGTTATCGAATAATGAATCTACAGCTTCCTGCAACATACGTTTCTCGTTACGTAAAATTACCTCTGGTGCTTTAATCTCGATCAAACGTTTTAAACGGTTGTTACGGATAATTACACGACGGTATAAATCATTTAAATCTGAAGTAGCAAAACGACCACCTTCTAATGGTACCAATGGACGTAATTCTGGTGGAATAACCGGAACGATTTTAACAATCATCCATTCAGGACGATTCTCAATACGCGTATTAGCACCACGGAAAGCTTCAACAACTTGTAAGCGTTTTAAAGCCTCATTTTTACGTTGTTGAGATGTTTCGTTAGCAGCTTGGTGACGTAAATCGTAAGATAAAGTATCTAAGTTAATACGTTTTAATAAATCTTCTAATGCTTCAGCACCCATTTTGGCGATGAATTTATTAGGATCTTTATCATCAAGATATTGATTTTCTTTAGGTAATTTATCTAAAATATCTAAATATTCTTCTTCCGTTAAGAAGTCCATATAATTGATACCTTCTTCAGCCATTAAACCTGCCTGAATTACTGCATAACGCTCGTAATAGATAATTAAATCTAATTTTTTAGTAGGTAAACCTAATAAATAACCGATTTTGTTAGGTAAAGAACGGAAATACCAGATATGCGCTACAGGAACCACCAATGCGATGTGACCCATACGCTCTCTACGTACTTTCTTTTCAGTTACTTCAACACCACAACGATCGCAAACAATACCCTTATAACGGATACGCTTATATTTACCGCAATGACATTCATAATCTTTTACCGGACCAAAAATACGCTCGCAAAACAAACCATCACGTTCAGGTTTGTAAGTACGATAGTTAATGGTTTCCGGTTTCAACACCTCACCGCTTGAACGTTCCAGAATAATTTCCGGAGACGATAAGCTAATCGTGATTGATGTGAAATTGCTTTTTAATTTATTATCCTTTTTGTAAGACATATCTCTTGTATAAGGTTAAAGCTCAAAGCTTAAAGCTCAAAGCTAAAGACTGTGCAGTTAAGCTTTCATCTTTTTGCTTTCAGCTTTCAGCTTTTAGCTTAGTTAATCTAACGTAATATCTAAACCTAAACCGCGTAACTCATGTACCAATACATTAAATGATTCTGGCACACCTGGTGTTGGTAGGTTTTCACCTTTAACAATGGCTTCGTAAGTTTTGGCTCTTCCGATAACATCATCCGATTTAACGGTTAATATCTCTTGAAGAATATTAGCAGCACCGAATGCCTCTAATGCCCAAACCTCCATCTCACCAAAACGCTGACCACCGAATTGAGCTTTACCACCCAATGGTTGTTGTGTAATTAATGAGTATGGTCCGATTGAACGGGCGTGCATCTTATCATCAACCATGTGACCTAATTTTAACATGTAGATAATACCTACAGTTGTGGTCTGATCGAAACGCTCACCTGTTAAACCATTGTATAAGTAAGTTTTCCCTGAAGCAGGAACTCCCGCTTTAGCAATCCACTCTTCTACCTCAGTATGTGTAGCACCATCAAAAATTGGAGTTGCAAACTTAACACCTAATTCCTGACCGGCCCACGCTAAAATAGTTTCATAAATCTGACCAAGGTTCATACGTGAAGGTACACCCAGCGGGTTCAACACGATATCAACCGGAGTACCATCAGCTAAGAAAGGCATATCTTCGTCACGTACAATACGTGCAACAATACCTTTATTACCGTGGCGACCCGCCATTTTATCACCTACTTTTAACTTACGTTTTTTAGCAACATAAACTTTTGCCATTTGTACAATACCCGATGGAAGCTCATCACCTACACTTATCGCAAATTTATCGCGTTTGTAAGCTCCTAGTTCTTCGTTAACACGGATACCGTAGTTGTGAAGCAATAATTTAATCATCTCATTTTTATCCTCATCAGTAGTCCACTTGTTAGGGCTGATGTGAGTAAACTCAAGATCGGCTAAAATTTTCTGAGTAAATTTAGCGCCTTTAGCAACCAATAATTCTTTATAAATATTAAATACACCTTGAGATGTTTTGCCATTTACAATAGTGAATAATTTATCAACTAATTCTGCTTTTAATTTCTCAGTGATATTTGTATATCCTTTGTCTAATTTCTCAATTGCCGATTTCTCTTCAGCTTTTGTAGTTTTCTTAGCACGGCTGAATAATTTAGTATCAATTACCACACCTTGGATTGAAGGAGGAGTTTTTAAAGACGCATCTTTAACATCACCCGCTTTATCACCAAAAATTGCACGTAGTAATTTCTCTTCAGGTGATGGATCCGATTCTCCTTTTGGAGTAATCTTACCAATTAAAATATCACCTTCTTTTACATCAGCACCAACACGAATAATACCATTTTCATCAAGGTCTTTAGTAGCCTCTTCAGAAACGTTAGGGATATCTGGTGTTAATTCCTCTTCTCCACGTTTAGTATCACGTACTTCTAATTCAAACTCTTCAATATGTAATGAAGTGAAAACGTCATCACGAACAATACGTTCGTTAATTACAATCGCATCCTCAAAATTGAAACCTTGCCAAGGCATGAAAGCCACTTTCAAGTTTCTACCTAACGCTAATTCACCATTTTGAGTTGCATAACCTTCGCAAAGCACTTGTCCTTTTGTAACTTTCTGACCTTTCTTAACGATTGGTTTTAAGTTGATACAAGTATTTTGGTTGGTTTTTTTGAACTTAATTAAACGGTAAGTTTTGCTATCACCTTCAAATGAAACCAAACGATCATCTTCGTTACGGTCATATTTAATGGTAATTTCGTTAGCATCAACATATTCTACAACACCGTTACCTTCTGCGTTGATCAAAGTTCTTGAGTCACGAGCAACGCGACCTTCTAAACCTGTACCTACAATTGGGGCTTCAGGACGTAACAATGGTACGGCCTGACGTTGCATGTTCGATCCCATCAAAGCCCTGTTCGCATCATCATGTTCTAAGAACGGAATCAACGAAGCTGCAATTGATGTAATCTGGTTTGGTGCAACGTCCATTAAGTCTAATTTCTCAGGCTCAATAATCGGGAAGTCACCCTCGTAACGTGCTTTAACACGTGGCGTGGTAAATACACCTTTATCATCATATTCTGCATTAGCCTGAGCGATGGTTTTACCATCTTCATCCTCAGCAGATAAATAAATAACGTCCGAGTCAACAATAACTTTACCATCTTCAACACGTTTGTATGGTGTTTCAATGAAACCTAAATTATTGATTTTTGCATGCACACAAAGTGATGAAATTAAACCAATGTTTGGTCCCTCTGGAGTTTCAATGGTACATAAACGACCATAGTGAGTATAATGCACATCACGAACCTCGAAACCGGCACGCTCACGTGATAAACCACCTGGACCTAAAGCCGATAAACGGCGTTTATGCGTAATCTCTGCCAATGGATTTGTTTGATCCATGAACTGAGATAATTGGTTTGTACCAAAGAAAGAGTTAATAACCGATGATAACGTACGGGCGTTAATTAAATCAGTTGGTGTAAAAACCTCATTATCACGAATGTTCATACGCTCACGGATTGTTCTGGCCATACGAGCCAAACCAACACCAAATTGTGCGTACAACTGCTCACCTACCGTACGTACACGACGGTTAGATAAGTGATCAATATCATCCACTTCTTCTTTTGAGTTGATCAACTTGATCAAGTATTTAACAATGGCGATAATATCCGCTTTCGTTAAAACTTTAACCTCATCAGGGGTATTCATTTTTAATTTACGGTTGATGCGGTAACGACCAACATCACCTAAATCGTAACGTTTATCCGAGAAGAATAAACGATCAATGATACCACGAGCTGTTTCCTCATCAGGTGGTTCTGCGTTACGCAAAGCACGATAGATGTTTTCTACAGCTTCTTTTTCAGAGTTTGAGGTATCTTTTTGTAATGTATTATATATAATGGTATAATCAGCCTGACTTGCGCCATCTTCTTTTGATAAGATGATGCTTTTTACGCCAGCCTCGATAACCATATCAATGTGTTCGTCTTCTAAAACGGTTTCTCTTTCAAGAATCACTTCATTACGGTCGATAGAAACTACTTCACCTGTATCTTCATCTACAAAATCTTCAACCCATTTCTTCAATACTCTTGCTGCCAGTTTACGACCGATGTATTTCTTTAAACCTGATTTACTAACTTTTACTTCGTCAGCAAGATCAAAAAGTTCTAAGATATCTTTATCAGAATCGTAACCGATAGCACGTAATAAAGTGGTAACCGGGAATTTTTTCTTACGATCGATATATGCATACATCACGTTATTAACGTCTGTAGCAAACTCGATCCATGAGCCTTTGAAAGGAATAACACGTGCCGAGTACAATTTGGTTCCGTTAGTGTGACGGCTTTGGCCGAAGAACACACCTGGAGAACGGTGTAATTGCGAAACGATAACACGTTCTGCACCGTTGATAACAAATGTACCTTTTGGTGTCATATACGGGATAGTACCTAAGTACACATCCTGAATAATGGTTTCAAAATCTTCATGTTCAACATCGTTACAAGAAAGCTTAAGCTTTGCTTTTAATGGAACATTGTAGGTTAATCCACGCTCAATACACTCGTGTATATCGTAACGTGGCGGATCAACAAAATAATCAAGAAACTCTAAAACGAAGATATTTCTTGAATCTGTTATTGGAAAGTTTTCAGCAAACACTTTAAACAAACCCTCGCTAGAGCGATCGTCTGATGTGGTATCTATCTGGAAAAATTCTCTGAATGATTGCAATTGCACATCCAGAAAATCCGGATAGTCTATAATGTGCTTACTAGTTGCAAAATTTACTCTTTGTTCGACTGTCTTTGCCAATGGACTAAAAGATTTTAGTTTAAGAATAAACTATTTGTTTGGTTCGGGTTTGAAACGTTCTCATTAACCAAGCAAAATGAGATGTTTATAAACAGGTAAAGACACCAACATTTTCAGTCGGTGTCTAATACATTTTTAGCTTAGCTAAATTAAGTAATTACTTAACTTCAACTACTGCTCCAGCTTCTTCTAATTGTTTTTTAAGAGCTTCTGCTTCGTCTTTAGTAACACCAGTTTTTAATTCTTTTGGTGCTCCATCAACTAAGTCTTTTGCTTCTTTCAAACCAAGACCTGTTAAGTCTTTTACAAGTTTAACAACTGCTAATTTAGCGCCACCAGCTTCTTTAAGAATTACATCGAAAGATGTTTTTTCTGCAGCAGCAGCAGGTGCATCACCACCAGCAGCAGGACCAGCAACTACAGCAGCAGCTGCAGGCTCGATACCATACTCGTCTTTTAAGATTTGAGCTAATTCGTTAACTTCTTTAACGGTTAAGTTTACTAATTGCTCAGCAAACGATTTTAAATCTGCCATTTTATTAAGATTTTAAAAATTTACGTAAAATAATTTTGTTTAATTGCGAACTTAAGGTGTTCGTTAACCTTCTCTTTCTTGTAGAGTTTTAACAATTCCTGCAATTTTGCCTCCGCTTGATTTAAGCGCAGAAACAACATTTTTAGCTGGTGATTGTAATAATCCAATGATATCGCCAATAAGCTCTTCTCTCGATTTTAAGCTTACTAAGTTATTCAATTGGTCATCGCCAACATAAACTGATGAATCTATATATGCTGCTTTAAGCAATGGTTTATCAGATGTTCTTCTCAAAGTTTTAATCAGCTTAGCCGGAGCGTTTGCTGTTTTTGAGAATAATAATGATGATGAACCTTTAAGGGCTTCGTATATCTCTGATGCATCGCCATCTAAACCTTCAATCGCTTTGCGAATTAAAGAGTTTTTAGCAACTTTCATAATGATATCACCTTCAAAACATTTGCGTCGGATATTATTAACCTGCTCAACAGAAAGGCTAGAGGTATCAGCAATGTAAAAATTGCCATACTCCTGCATTTGTCCTTGTAGTTCTGCAACTACTTCGTTTTTTTCTTCTCTGTTCATGATTAAATCCCCGCTACTGATTTGGTTTCAATTGCAATTCCAGGACTCATTGTAGAAGACACGTGAATGCTTTTAAAATAAGTTCCTTTTGCAGCAGATGGTTTCAATTTAGAAATTACAGAGATAATCTCCATTGCATTTTCATAAATTTTATCTGCCGGGAATGATACTTTCCCTATTGAAGCGTGTATAATACCGCTTTTGTCTACTTTAAAATCAATTTTACCTGCTTTAACCTCAGTTACAGCTTTACCAACATCGTTAGTTACTGTACCTGATTTTGGGTTAGGCATTAAGTTCCTTGGACCTAAAACACGGCCTAATTTACCTACCTTAGCCATACAAGCTGGTGTAGTGATAATAATGTCTACATCGGTCCAACCACCTTCAATTTTAGCCACATATTCGTCTAAACCTACGAAGTCTGCGCCGGCTGCTTTTGCTTCTTCTTCCTTATCAGGAGTTACTAAAGCTAAAACACGTACAGTTTTACCTGTTCCGTGTGGTAAAGTAGCAATACCACGTACCATTTGATTGGCTTTACGTGGATCTACACCTAAAGAAACATCAATATCAACTGATGCATCAAATTTAGTAGTAGTGATTTCTTTTACCAAAGCAGCAGCAGCCTGTAAAGTATAAGCTTTACCAGCTTCTATTTTAGCATGTGCCTTTTTTTGATTTTTAGTTAATTTCGCCACTGTTGTAAACTGTTTTTAATTAATTATTCCAGGGTGCGTCACCAGAAACGGTGATTCCCATACTGCGTGCTGTACCGGCAACCATACTCATTGCAGATTCGATTGTAAATGCATTTAAATCAGGCATTTTATCTTCAGCAATAACTTTAATCTGGTCCCAGGTCACCGATCCAACTTTTTTACGGTTTGGCTCAGCAGAACCACTCTGTAATTTAGTAGCATCTTTTAACTGGATGGCTACAGGAGGGGTTTTGATGATGAAATCGAATGACTTATCAGCATAAACAGTAATTACAACTGGCAATACTTTACCTGCTTTATCTTGGGTACGAGCGTTGTACTGTTTGCAAAACTCCATGATGTTAACACCTTTAGCACCTAATGCAGGTCCTACTGGTGGCGATGGATTTGCAGCTCCGCCTTTGATCTGTAATTTGATCATTGCACTGACTTCTTTTGCCATTTTGTGTTTTTTGTTTATTTAAAACTCAATGTTAAATATTGGAAGCATGTAACATTTAATTTCCTAGACGGTTCTATACAAAACCAAAAGGACTGCAAAGATATGGATAATCTTGCAGTCCTACAATATATTTTGTAAAATAAATTTTACTCTTTCTCTACTTGCATGTAGTTAAGTTCTAATGGCGTTTTACGACCAAAAATCTTAACCATAACTTTTAATTTTTTCTTCTCTTCGTTAACTTCTTCAATAACTCCGGTGAAGCCATTAAAAGGTCCATCCATAACTTTGATGTTTTCGCCAACGTAGAAAGGCACATTCATCATCTCACCTTGTTCACTCATTTCATCAACCTTACCTAAAATACGGTTAACTTCTGCCTGGCGCATTGGGATTGGATTACCAGCTTTATCACCTAAAAATCCGATAACACTATTTATTCCTTTTATGATGTGTTCTAATTCACCATCTAAAGTTGCTTCGATTAATACATATCCAGGATAAAAATTACGCTCTTTTGCAATTTTCTTTCCGTCTTTCATTTGGTAATATTTCTCCATAGGGATTAAAACCTGAGGAACCAAATGTGAAAAACCTAAACGACTAATTTCAGCATCAATGTACTGCTTTACCTTTTTTTCTTTACCGCTTACAGCTCTTACAACATACCACTTTAAAAGATCGCTCATTAGTATATTAGTTAGAAAGTGATTTGTAAAAAGTATCTAAAACGAAAACTGAACCTTTATCCATTGCAAATATGATTAATGCAATAATTAAAGAGGCTACTAAAACAAGAACCGCAGAATTTTGAAGTTCTCCCCAGGTAGGCCATGTAACCTTCTGAGTCATTTCATCGTACGATTCTTTTATAAATTGAACTACTTTAGCCATATCAAAATTATTGAATGAGAGAATGAAGAAATGTTTGAGTGATAAAATCTGGAGATAGCCTTTCAAATTCAATCATTCATTCATTTCAAAAATCAATCATTATTTAAGCACGGGAACAAGGATTCGAACCCTGATCAAAGGTTTTGGAGACCTCTATTCTACCGTTGAACTATTCCCGTGTAGAAGTTAAAAGCATAAAGCTAATGGGTTAAACCTGTTGCTTTATGCTTATAACTTTATTCAGGAAAACTTTCAGCTTTTGCCTTAAGCTTTCCCTATTTTTATTTTACTATTTCAGTTACCTGACCAGCACCTACAGTTCTACCACCCTCACGGATTGCGAAACGTAAACCTTTTTCCATTGCGATTGCATTGATCAATTTCACAGAAATTGTAACGTTATCACCTGGCATTACCATTTCAGTACCTTCTGCTAATGAAATTTCACCAGTAACATCTGTTGTACGGAAATAGAATTGTGGACGGTATTTGTTGAAGAATGGAGTGTGACGACCACCTTCTGCTTTTGATAATACATAGATCTCAGCCTTGAAATCAGTGTGTGGAGTTACTGAACCTGGTTTACAGATTACCATACCACGACGGATATCAGTTTTCTCAATACCACGTAATAATAAACCAACGTTATCACCAGCTTCACCGTAATCTAAAATTTTACGGAACATCTCAACACCAGTAACTGTAGATTTTAAGTTCTCAGCACCCATACCTAAGATTTCAACTGGATCACCAGAGTTGATTACACCACGCTCAATACGACCAGTTGCAACAGTACCACGACCAGTAATCGAGAATACATCTTCAACAGGCATTAAGAATGGAAGTTCAGTTAAACGTGGAGGAATTGGAATGTAGCTATCTACAGCATCCATTAATTCCATAATTTTTCCAACCCATTTAGCATCACCGTTCAAACCACCTAAAGCAGAACCTTGAATAACAGGAATATCATCACCAGGGAAATCGTAGAACGATAATAATTCACGAACTTCCATTTCTACTAATTCTAATAATTCAGGATCATCAACCATATCCACTTTGTTCATGAATACAACTAATGAAGGTACACCAACCTGACGAGCCAATAAGATGTGCTCACGAGTTTGTGGCATTGGACCATCAGTAGCAGCAACAACGATAATAGCACCATCCATTTGAGCCGCACCTGTAACCATGTTTTTAACATAATCCGCGTGACCTGGACAATCTACGTGTGCGTAGTGACGGTTTGCAGTTGAATACTCAACGTGCGCAGTATTAATAGTAATACCTCTTTCTTTTTCCTCAGGAGCTGAGTCAATTGAATCGAATGAACGTGCCTCAGATAAACCTGCATCAGCTAAAACTTTTGTAATAGCTGCTGTTAAAGTTGTTTTACCGTGATCGACGTGACCGATGGTACCGATGTTTAAGTGCGGTTTACTACGGTCAAATTTTTCTTTTGCCATTTTATTTATAACTAATTAGTAGGTTAACTTTTTATTATTTTTATTTATTGTTTTGATGCAATGCAACACAAAAAACCTTGCCCATTCTGTTTGTAACAGATTTAACAAAGCTTAATTTACCTGAGCCAACTATGGGAATTGAACCCATGACCTCTTCCTTACCAAGGAAGTGCTCTACCGCTGAGCTAAGTCGGCTTTTTAGTTTTCAGTAACCAATTTTCAGTTTTCAGTTCAAACTGCAAACTGTTAACCACCAACTGCTCACTCTTTATAGAGCGGAAGACGAGGTTCGAACTCGCGACCTATAGCTTGGAAGGCTATCGCTCTACCAACTGAGCTACTTCCGCTTTTTAATGATTGATTGAGTGAATTATATAATGAGTGAATGTAACCATTCTATCATTCAAAATTTAATCATTCTTACACTAATTCGTGGGGAGAGAAGGATTCGAACCTTCGAAATCTTGCGATAACAGAGTTACAGTCTGTCCCATTTGGCCGCTCTGGAATCTCCCCATCTTTTTGTTTACGAAATAATGATTCACAAATTAAGACTTTTCAATCGATAATCGTCAATCTATAATCTAAAACAAAAAAGAGCCTCCTATCGGAATCGAACCAATGACCTACTGATTACAAGTCAGTTGCTCTACCAGCTGAGCTAAGGAGGCTTTTGTTTATGTTCTATGCCTAAAAAATTGATTTTTCAACCAATTAAATGGGTATTTCACAAATTATTAAACTTTCATAGAACAAACCAATTCTTTATTTGAGGAAACCCCCTTTCCGAATTGGAATGCAAATCTACACAATTATATTTCTATTCAAAATAATTTTAAAAAAAAATAAGCAGGCTTATAAACCTGCTTATTTTTAATATAATTTTAAAAGAAATAGTTGCTTAGTAATCAGATATTTCGCTTTCGATTAATACTGATTTTTGTTCACTAATTTTTTTTCTTGTTTTTTCTTTATGCTTGGTAATTTGCTTCCTTAACGATTCAATTGCCAAATCTGTTGCCTCTTCAAATGATTTACATTGTTCTTTTGCAAATAAGGTTCCACCTGGCACAATAAGCTTTATCTCACTAATCTTGTTAGCCTCGTTATCTACATTTTCTAACTTTAAATACACTTCACCACTAATAATCTGGTCAAAAAACTGATCGAGCTTATTAGCCTTCTTCTGTATAAAATCTAACAATTTACTGTCTGCACTGAAGTGGATTGATTGAACTCCGATTTTCATTTTTCCTCCTTTTTTTATGCCTTTGGATGGGCTTGTTTATAAATTGACTTTAATCTTTCGATTGAATTGTGTGTGTAAACCTGTGTGGCAGCTAGACTTGCATGTCCTAAAAGCTGTTTAATCGCGTTTAAATCAGCACCAGCATTTAATAAACTGGTTGCGTAACTGTGTCGCAATACATGCGGACTCTTCTTAATACTAGTAGAAACCAATGCTAAATTAGAGCTCACGATGCGATAGATCAACTTTGGATAACCTTTAGCGCCAGTATTAGTAACGATTAAATAAGATTGAATGTTGCTGAAGTTTTGCAACTTTTTTAGTTCAACATAGCTATTTATTTGATTAATAAGCTCTTTATTTATTGGGATTATTCGTTCTTTATTTCTCTTACCTAAAACCTTAACCGTTCCCGAATAAAAATCTACATCAGTTTCTTTAAGCTGTATAAGTTCATCCAAACGCATTCCCGTACCGAATAATAATTCGATAACCAAATGATCTCTAACCGACTTAAAGCTATCATCAAAATGAACATCAGAATCTAACAGGCTGTCTAGTTTTTTTGATTCGACAAAATTTGGTAACCGTTTTGGAATTTTCGGTGCCTTTATTAAAAGCATTGGGTTTTGTGGAATTTTACCTTCGCGATGTAAAAATTTATAAAAACTTCTTAAGGCTGAAATTTTTCGATTGATGGTGCTCTCTATTGATTTATCTTCCAATAAATGAACCATGAAACTCCTGATGTGTGTGTGCTTAACGGATAAAAAATCTAAATCAATTTCTTTTTTCAGAAAAATCTTAAACTGATTTAAATCTGCTTCGTAAGCAGTTATGGTATGCGCAGATGAGCGTTTCTCGTGAGATAAATATGTAAGAAAACTTTTTAATAACACGTAGTATGTATTAATCCTGCACTAAGAATGAAGTTACTAATAGTTTTAATATTAAGAAATTATTAACAACAAATTTTTTCAAAAAAAAATGCCTTCAGGAAAAATCCTGAAGGCATTAATTAAATTTATATTTTAAACAACTATACAGTTGTATCTAAATTCATGTTTTGAATGTAAACAGCATGTTTAATTTCAGTACGACGGGCTACAGATTTTTTCTCGTATGCCTGACGGCTACGTAGTTCTCTCAATACACCAGTTTTCTCAAACTTTTTCTTGAAACGTTTAAGGGCTTTATCTAATGATTCGCCGTCTTTAATGTTGATAATGATCATAACGCTGAAATACCTCCTCTCGTGGTTTTTTAATTCGTCCTTATTGTAAGGGATGCAAATGTAAGTAAATAATTGAAAATGAGAAAGATTTTTATAAAATAGTTTATTAAAGCGTTACAGATTACCAAAACTAAAAATGCCCCGAAATAATTCGAGGCATTAAGGTATAAATGAAATATGTTATTTTAGTTATCAGTCATTAACCTATTGTATAAAAGTTCTGATTGAGATATAGGAAAAATGTATCTTCTGTCGCTAGCAGGCACTGCAGAAACAGTTCCCTTTGCTGGCAAATCTAAGCCTAGTCTCAATAAATCAGGACTTCTTAAGCCTTCTCCCAAAAATTCGATATTTCTTTCTTTCAAGAAAGCATCAAATAGTGCTTGAGGTGTTGCAAAATTAGCTGCAGTAAATGTTGTAGTGGCATCAGAACGTTGTCTTACGGCATTTAATAAGCTAATTGCTCTTGCATCTATCGAATTTGTACTTCTGGCAATTGCCTCACCTAAGCTTAGTAAAACTTCTGCATAACGAATTACAGGAACGTAATCGCTGTAAGGTGAACTAGGGAATTTCGCCATCAGTTGACTAGGAACGTTTGCAACCGTTGCTGACGTTATTAATGCTCTTCTCGCATCAGTTGTTTTCCAACCCGCATCTGCAACAATTCCTGCATCATTTAACTTATACTCCCTAACTGAAAAAAAGTATGAGCCAAGCGCATTTTGACCGCCAACAATGTCCGCACCTACAGTCATCGGAGAAGACAATATAGATTCCGTTGTTGTATAAGGCGTTTTGTATACATTGGCAACATTTGCCTGCAATGCATTTGCTACCCCAGTGGTCGCGGTGTAAGGTGCGCTTGAACTAACTATCTTATTTGCTTCAGTTATAACATCGGTATAGCGTTGCATACTCAAATATACTCTAGTTTTAAAAGCGATTGCAGTGTTGCGATGTCCTCTTACTGTATTATCATAAGCAGCAGTGTAACTTAATGGTAAAGCGGCCTCTGCATCATTTAGATCTGCTAAAATCTGCGTGTAAATCTGTCCAACTGTACTTCTTGCTAAATCATAATCTCCAGCGCCAGAGTTACCTTTTAATCGTAAAGGAAGTCCTGGTTTACTTCCATTGCCATCCCAATAAGGCCTTGCATATAATTGCAGTAAGCTATAATATGCTATAGCTCTAACCATCTTTGCTTCACCAACATAATTTGCCGCTAATGCAGTTCCAACGGTTGCCGCTCCACCTGCCGCCATACCATCTATAAACAAGTTACAACGGTTAATAACTGAATATGCAGCATTCCAAAAGCCAGTTACTTCCTGGGCATTATTTGATGTTGTAAAATTCCAAACCTGGTAAGCAGTTACCGCATTTGTTGTTAAGTTAATATAATTGTCTGCACGTACTTCGTTGTAAACGATGTAACGTCCGCCATAAAAATCATTAGCTTTTAACCCGGAGTAAATTCCAAGCACCTGGGCTTTAATTCTGTCTGGTGTACTAAAAGAGGATTCAAAATCCACAGCATTTACCGACTTAGGATTTAAGCTCGACTCCTTTCTGCAAGATGTTGCCATAACGGCAGCCAATACTAGAGTA
Source organism: Pedobacter jejuensis (assembly GCF_003725795.1). Classification (GTDB taxonomy): domain Bacteria; phylum Bacteroidota; class Bacteroidia; order Sphingobacteriales; family Sphingobacteriaceae; genus Pedobacter; species Pedobacter jejuensis. The sequence goes on from NZ_RBEE01000012.1 coordinate 222,056, forward strand.
TATATAATTTTTCTTTTCATGTTAATAATCTTAAAATTTGAAGTTTAACCCTGCTGTAAATACTCGTCCGTTTGCTACTGAGTTACGCTCAATACCCTGCGATCCGTTTGCACCGCCATTTGAAGAAACCTCAGGATCTGTTCCATTATACTTAGTAAGAATAATTAAATTTTGTCCGCTAACATAAATTCTGGCACTTGTAATTTTTAATTTTGCAAGTAAGCTGTTTGGAAGTGTGTAACCCAAAGAGATATCCCTTAATTTGATAAAATCCCCTTTGTAAACATTAATATCTAAAGGAACCGCTGAACCATTTGACATGTTATCGCCGGCAACAACTCTGGGAACCGAAGTGATTTGACCTGGAGTAGTCCAGCGATTTAAGATATCTACAGAGTTGTTCCAAAAACGTTGATCCATGATTGAAGCCTGGGTACCATTATAAATGTAAAAGCCTGCCTGATAAGTGATTGTTAAACCCATATCGAAGTTTTTATATCTAAAGTTATTGATAAAACCACCATAGAATTTAGGCTGTGAATTACCATATACGGTTTGGTCAGAAGCACTTATTCCTGGCGCTATTGTTCCATCTTCATATCTCCAGCGGCTAGCTACCGGAGAGCTGTGATCATACAACATTTTCCTGCCGTTCGCAGCAATAAAAATCCTGCGACCTGTAGCCGGATCTACACCAGCTGTTCTTACTACATATATCATTCCCAAAGAGCCTCCAACTTTTGAGATACTTGCAGTTTCCAGTCCCGAAGTTGCTGTGGTAAACTGGTCGATTGTTGGCGTTAATGAAGTAATTAAGTTCTTATTGTAAGTAAAATTAAATGATGGTGTCCAACTAAAATCTTTTGTATTAATTGCCTGAGCATTTACCGTAAACTCAAATCCTTTATTATACATTGAACCTATATTCAAGGCTGGATTATTAGGTAATCCAGCCGATGGAGCTTGCTGAACATTGTATATCAAGCCATCTATATTGTTTTTATAGTAAGCTGTTTCAAATGTGATTTTATCACTTAAAATACCGAAATTGATACCAACATCTAGTTTCTTACTAGTTTCCCATCCAATAATTGAGTTACCAGACTGACTGAAATTCAAAGTTGGTGCTCCACCAAATAACCCAGCGCTGTAATAAGAATTTGGTGCATAGTCGTTTAAACCGTTGAAGTTACCCACTTCACCATAACTTCCTCTAAAGCGGAAACTACTGAATACTTTTCCGATGCCGCTGTTTTTCCAGAAATCTTCTTGAGCAATTTCATAGCCAGCACCCACACTGTAAAATGTTCCGGCTTTTTTATCAGGACCAAATGCAGAATATTCATCCTGACGCAAAGTAGCATTCAAAATGTATTTCTTTTTGAAATCGTAGCTCAAACGTCCAAAAATAGAGAATAAATAGTTTTCGCCATACCCTGTACCTGGATTTAAAGTATTTGTGAATTGCGCATAACCTGCTGTGTAATCATTAAATGCCTGATCAGATAAACCAGTTCTTGTTGCTCCGAAAAAACGGTTTTTTGTACTCTGTTGCTCCGTACCAACAAGTAATGAAAAACTATGCACTTCATTAAAGGTTCTGTCAGCTTGAGCAGTTGTTGTCCAAACCCAACGCTTGTTTTGGCTGTAACTTAATGTTGCAGATCCGGCGTTTGCTGGCGTTGCATTATAACCATCGCCATTAAACGGATTTGCAAATGAATCATTGTTAGAGAATAGATAATCTATTCCGTAAACACTTCTTAAAGTAACCCATGAAACGGGCTTGTACTGAACATAAGCATTAGACTGAATTCTATTTAAATAGTTGTAAGATCTATCCAGATCAATTTGAACAACCGGATTGTAAAAACCAACTTGAGAAACCTTATTATTCATTAATCCTAAGTTATTTCCAGTTAAATTATACCCACCGGTATTTGAATATGGAGATACATTGGGTGCATTAACCAATGCAACACGACCCAAACCTGCTGTTGAAAATGCCTGACCAGATAATGAGCCAGAACTAATTACTGCTAAATTTTCCTCATTAGCATACTGTAATTTTGCACCTACACTTAATTTCTGACTTATTTTATGGTCAACATTAAATATAGCACCCAATCTTTTGTAATCATTTTTTACAATGATACCTTGTTGGTCAGTATAATTCACAGACATATAATATGTTGTGGATTCTGAACCACCCGAAACACTCAATGAATTAGTGTAAGAAACGCCCTGACGATAAGCATAATCGTACCAGTTTGTATTAATTGGCTGGCCATCTGGTCCGTTTGTTAATGCATAAGCATTTGTAGCTGCATTGAATGTACCAGCATTTCGCAAACCTTCATTCTTAATATCAGTGTATTGAAAAGCATCCATCATATCTGGCAAACGCTGAACATTTGTCAACCCTGCCCAACCGTCGTACGTAACAACTGTTTTACCGGATTTACCTTTTTTAGTAGTAATTACAACCACACCATTGGCTGCACGGCTACCATAAATAGCTGTAGCAGCTGCGTCTTTTAGGATGTCCATGCTCTCAATATCATTAGGATTGATACTTGCTAAAGCATTACCCGCAGCATTAGATCCACTGGCATCTCCAGTAAAGGTTGCAACACCATCGATTATAATTAAGGGATATGAACTTAAAGAGATTGAATTTGTTCCCCTGATACGGAATACAGGTGGGTTATTCAATACTCCGTTAGGAATAGAAATTTGAACGCCGGCTGCTTTACCACCCAAAGCCTGGTCAAAGCTTTGTACAGGTCTGTTTGCTACCATATCTCCTTTTATCGAGGTAATTGAACCCACCAGGTCACGTTTCTTAACAGTACCATAGCCGGTAACAACTACATCATTCAATGTATTACTATCTTCATCCATCGCAGCATTAACAGTACCAGATGATGATACAGAAACTGTTTTGCTTACATAGCCAAGAAAACGAAATGTTAAAGAATTGGTGTTGTTTGGCACCGAAATATTATAAATACCATCTGCACCGGTTTGCGCTGCAATTCTTGCACCTGGTACAACAACAGAAACACCGGGTAGAGGAAGTCCATCTTTTGTTGATGTTACTTTTCCTGTAATCTTCTTTTGTTGTGCATGTACCGAAATGCTTAACACAATTAGAAGGAACAAAACGAGTAGTTTTTCTTTCATACTTTTTAGTTTTAGGGTAATTTGATTAATTATTAATGAGGAAATCGTATTATATATAAGATCAATCCTAAAAAAAATCAATAAAAGCCCATTAAAAAGCTTTGACTTCAAGAAAAATTCACTCCGGGTCTGATTTTTTACAAATTCTACATCAAAACGTAGTTTTTTTATCAAACAAAGTATAAATACTTGATAAAATACGTCAAAATATTAAAATAAGTTTGTTTAGTTTTTGATTTTATAAAAAAACAAAATAAAAATCATAAAAAAAAATAAAAATTATATTTAATTGATAAATATTAAACAATAAATCTACCATATATTGATTTTAACTAAATAACAATTTAGTTTTTGACTTAAAATCAATAAAAAATAGTAATAATTTAATTTTTTAGGTAAAAAAATATACCAAACAGTAAAATTCATCTAGAAATTTTGCTAAAAGCTGAAAATCCAAGCTAAAATCTTTAAATCTGCGTGAAAAGCATGCAAAAAATAAATAATCTGTAACCAATAAAAATTATTGATTTTTTAAAACAACTTTATACTTTGTTTTATTACATTTAAATAAAAAATCAATAAATAACAAAATGACTACAGGTAAAAAAACAATCTCAATTATTATAGTTATAGCAATACTAATAGTTGCTGCCTTGGCTTATTATAGATATTTCTTCGTTTTCGGAGAAGGTGTTAAAGCTGGTGAGTTGAATTATGTGGTAAAAAAGGGATACTTATTTAAAACCTATGAAGGTAAATTAATTCAAAGCGGTATAAAATCCAGACAAACAGGAACACTACAGAACAATGAGTTCGAGTTTTCTATTGCAAATGAAGAAATAGCACAGAAAATGATGGCAAATAGTGGCAAATTTTACGAATTACATTATAAAGAATATAAAAGTACGTTGCCATGGAGAGGATTCTCGGTGTATGTTGTAGACGAGATTGTTTCTTCTAAAGACATGCCACAATAGTTTCTTAAAGGTTATTAGTCAATCGTTCTTCGTTTTAGGCTTATAAACAATCATTTTTGCTAATAATTTTCTGAAACAAAAAGACATAAAAAAATCCGGAGGCTTTTAAGCCATCCGGATTACTCATAATATATTTGGTTTTTAATAAGGTTGAAAGCGGAAGATTTAAACCCTTCTACTTTGATAATATTTCCCTAGCGATAACAATCTTTTGTATTTCTGATGTGCCCTCGCCTATTGTACACAATTTGCTATCACGATAAAACTTTTCTACCGGAAAATCTTTGGTGTAGCCATATCCCCCAAAAATCTGAACCGCTTCTGTTGAAACCCTTACAGCAACTTCCGATGAAAAATATTTAGCCATTGCCGATTCTTTAGTCATGGGCAAATGCCTGTTTTTCAAATCTGCCGCCTGGCGTATCAATAATTCTGCTGCTTCAATATCAGTAGCCATATCTGCAAGCTTAAAACTAATGGCCTGAAAGCTGGAGATTGGTTGCCCAAACTGCTGACGTTGTTTTGAGTAAGATACTGATGCATCAAATGCACCTTTGGCAATACCCAAACCTAATGCAGCGATGGAAATTCTCCCACCATCTAAAATTTTCATTGCCTGTTTAAAGCCATCACCAATATTACCAAGCAAATTTGCTTTCGGAACTCGGCAATTATCAAAAATCATTTCCGTAGTTTCTGATGCCCTCATGCCTAGTTTGTTCTCCTTTTTACCGGCAGAAAAACCTGGCGTTCCACGCTCTACAACTATTGCAGAAATTCCTTTCGAACTTCCCTGCTCGCCGGTACGTACCATAACTACAGCTACATCTCCACTTTTACCATGTGTAATCCAGTTCTTTGCACCGTTAATAATATAATCATCGCCATCTTCAACGGCGGTAGTCATCATTCTTAAAGCATCCGAACCTGTGTTAGCTTCTGTTAATCCCCATGCGCCAATCCACTCGGCAGTTGCTAATTTTGGCAACCACTTTTGTTTTTGTTCTTCATTACCAAAAGCTAAAATGTGCCCGGTACACAAAGAATTATGAGCTGCTAAGGATAAACCGATGGAGCCACAAACTCTTGATACTTCAACAATTACATCAACATATTCCTGGTAGCCCAAACCCGAACCACCATATTCTTCTGGCACTAAAACACCCATCAGTCCAAGTTCCCCCAATTGCTTAAACAATTCTACAGGAAAAGTTTGTGCTTCATCCCACTCCATTATATTCGGGCGAATGTGTTTTTCAGCAAAATCCTTTACCATCGCCTTAACATTTACCTGGGTTTCAGTCTCTGAAAAATTATAGCTTACGCTCATTAATTATCTATTTTTTATGGTTAGAAATGGCAATGATAAACATTTATTTGATAGTTATTTACCAATAAATATTTGTCAAATTGCAGAACGAAATGGTATTTGGTTCAATTCGTTTGAATCTTAATTTTAGACATTGATAAACCTCAAAAAAGAATAATAATTTTATTTTAAGTAAATATTTAAATAAAACTTAATGGAGTGAGTTTTAATGCTGAATACGGATTTAAAGGATAGTTTAATGGTGCTTCCTAAAAAGATAGATATGGAATTATTTTATCTAAAACCTGCGGTGTAAGTATCGCAACTTTCTTTAAATCGTTTATGCTATTATAATTACCATGCTGTTTTCTATACTGGATAATGGCATTAATTTGTTTAAAAGATAAATAAGGCGACGCTTTAAGCGCATTAAAGTCAGCAGTATTTATATTTATAGTTCTTATCGCTGATGGATTGATTGCTATTTGGTCTTTTATCTCGTTGTATTTTATCGAATCTAAACCATAAACTTCCTTCAGTTGCTCCTTTTTATAGAAACCGCCCAAACGCTCCCTGTATTTTAAAATTCGTGTTGCAAAAGCCGGTTCAATACCCTTAATTTGGTCGAGGCTAGCAGAATCTGCTTGATTAATTTCTACAACAACTGGCGCTCGCTTAACATATTCCTTTTTCTCGTATTGAAAATCTTTCTTTGCAAACGTTTCATTTTGATTTTCAATTTCAACATATGGCAATAGTTTATTGTACATTTCTGGGGATATGGTGTACATCCTTTTCAAATCTTCAGCTTTGTAAAATTTGCCTCCCCTATTTCTATAATTCACAATAGATTGAGCCTGTTTTGGTGATAGCCCTAATGATTCCCAACCTGCCGCATCAATTGTATTTGGGTCGAATTTGAATAATTTTGAAGGTGCTTTCTTATAAGAATAGTTTTCAATTCTATCACGATTGTATTGAAACTTTTCCTCATCTGAAATGCTAATCTTTTGAATGGAAGCCAGTGTGCTTGGGTCATCTTTTAAAACCGGCTTATAGGAAGATATTAACAATGGCGTCGCTTTCAATAACACAATAATTATAATAAGAAGCAACAAACCGTTAAATTCTCCTTTACTAAAATCAAAGTATTTGTTTAGCCAAATTCTCATATGCGATATGACATGTGTATTATAAATATAAATCTTATTTTTGGAATTGCAAAACACTTGCTGTTCGGCATATCAACAAGCTAATTAATTTTTATGAAGATTATTACTACCTCAGAATTTGCTAAGGCGACTAAGATAGATAAATTAGGGGTTCCGGGTTTGGCGGGTTTGATGATGGAAATCATGAAACTGAACGACATTAATGATGTTTTCTCTCAAAATCAGCACTTCAATGGTTTGGAGTTTGTAGATAAAATTTTAGAAACCATTGGCGTTACCATTGATTTTGATGAAGATGAATTAAATAGCATACCTAAAACCGGTCCATTCATTGCAATAGCAAATCATCCTTACGGCGGTGTTGAGGGTTTAGCTTTGGTGAAGCTTTTATGTACCGTTCGGCCAGATGCGAAGGTGATGGTTAATTTTATTTTAAAGAAAATTCCGAATTTAGATGAGTTTTTTGTTGCCGTAAATCCTTTCGAAAATGTACAACATTCATCCAGCATAAGTGGGTTAAAAACAACTTTCGATTTATTACGTAGTGGTACACCAATTGGTATTTTCCCTGCTGGTGAAGTGTCAACTTTTAAATTAGATGCACAGCAAGTAACAGATAGAATGTGGCATCCTGTGGTTGGTAAATTAATAGCAAAAGCAAAAGTACCGGTTGTGCCAATTTATTTCCATGGCAATAACGGGGTTTTCTTTAACATTCTAAGTTTCATCCACCCCACCCTTCGTACGGCGAAATTACCTTCTGAGTTTTTAAATAAACATGGAAGAACAATTCGTGTTAGAATAGGAAAAGCCATTGCACTCGACGAAATTTCACACATGAATAAAAGCAATAAGCTTATGGACTTTTTACGAGCCCGTACTTATGCTTTGGGTGTTGGATTAGACACGGAGAAAAAGCTTTTCAACCCGCTTAAATTATTCAAGATTAAAAAGAAACCGGCAGAAATCATTGAAGAAACATCTCGTAACTTAATAAAAGATGAGGTAGCTACATTAGAAGATTTCAAAGTATGGACAGAAAAGCACTACGAAGTTTATATTGTTCCAACCTTAAAAATCCCTAATATTTTACGGGAAATTGGCCGCCTGCGTGAAATTACTTTCCGCGAAGTAGGCGAAGGAACCAATAAAAAAATTGATTTAGACAATTATGATATTTACTATAACCACCTTTTTATTTGGGATAAGGATTTAGAAAATATTGTTGGCGCTTATAGAATAGGTAAAGGCGATGAAATTTTAGAAAGCATGGGCCGTCGTGGTTTTTACCTTTCGGAACTGTTTAAAATTAAAGATCAATTCTATCCAATGCTTAGGCAAGGAATTGAGCTTGGCCGTTCGTGGATAAGAAAAGAATATCAAGGCAAGCCACTACCCTTATTTTTACTTTGGAAAGGAATATTAAAATATTTAATCGATAATCCACAATACCGATACATGTTTGGCCCGGTAAGCATCAGCAATAATTTTTCTAAATTTAGTAAAGCACTAATTGTTGATTACATTACCAAAAATCATTTCGATTATGAGATGGCAAAATACGTTAAACCACGCAACAAATTTAAAGCCGATTTATTGCCTATTTCAACCGATACATTGGTAGATAGCAGCGATTCGTTTAAAGATTTAGATAGTATTATTGGTGATATTGAAAATTCGCATATTAAAGTACCGGTCTTATTAAGGCAGTACATGAATATCAATGCAAAAATTATTTCTTTTAATATAGACCCAAAATTTTCTGATTGCCTTGATGGCTTTCTGTTGGTTGATACGCATAACATACCACCAGAAATGTTAGAAAAATTAGGTAAAAATTTATAGCTTAAAATAGAAAAACCCGGATATCCACCCGGGTTTTTTCTTATCAACTAACCTAAACTTTATAAATACTAACCAAATATTTATGATGCAAATATGAGGTTATGGCATTATCTAAATATTAACTGTATGTTATAAAATCAACGATTTACATTTAACATCAGTAACAAGGATAATTAAAGGAAATGCAGAATTTAACTTCTGCAAATCCTTTTACTCATTCGCTCACCTAGATATACGCATAATTTATATCTGTAGTTTTTGATATTTTGTAAAATTTAAATTTATAAAAGCTAAAACCTAGCAATTCAATTCTATATTAAATCAGCGTTAGGCGTAAATCAACTCTTAACATAAATAAATTGTTAATTTATTATTAATAATATGTAAATTTAATATTACCAAATATAATGCATTGAAAAAGTGGGCGAATACATATTCTTTAACCGTGGCTTTATGTTTTATCATAATGCTATCATTTACAACAGCAAAGGCCCAAAACCATGCTTTCGATTTTTTTGATGGCACTTTCAATTTCTCTGCAGATAGTTCCATTGTTGTAAACTCTTCTCCAAATGCTTCTGCCGAAACTATAAATAGTTTTTACTCAGAAATTAGCAAGGGAAATTATCAACCGATAGTTTCAGCTTTAACGAGCTATAAAGAAAAGTACAAACTTAATGACTGGATTTATTATCAGTTAATTCGTAAAACAGCAGAGGAGATAAGTCCGAAGGCAGAAAATTATAGCCGATATACGCTATACAAATGGTTTTTATTAAGTAAATGTGGTTATGATGCCCGACTTGCCGTGGGCAACGGACAAATAATTTTTTATGTAAGAAACGATGAAGATATAAGTGATATCCCTTTCTTTATGATTAATGATAAAAAATATATGTGCCTTAATTACCACGATTATGGCAAATTATTTAAACAAGCTAATACCTATAAACCAGTAAATATTTTAGTTCCTGAAGCCAAAAATTCTTTTTCATATAAGGTAACCAGAATGCCGGATTTTAATCCAGATAGATATGTAGAAAAAGCAATTGACTTTAGTTACAAGCAAAAAGTTTATCACTTTAAGCTAAAAGTTAATAACGATGTTAAAGCAATTTTTGCCAATTATCCTGGCGTTGATTTTGAAACTTATTTTAATATCCCACTCAGCAGAGAAACGCATAGCTCGTTGATACCCATGCTAAAAGATAACCTGAAAGGCATGGAGCAAAAGAGAGGTGTAGATTATTTAATGAGGTTTACCCGGTATGCCTTTTTGTATGAGAACGACGAAGAAAATTTTGGTAAAGAAAAACGTTTATCGCCTGAAGAAACCTTACTTACAAAATATAGTGATTGCGACGACCGGGCTGCTTTATTTTTTTATCTGGTAAAAGAAATTTATAACCTGCCAATGGTTGCCATTTTATATCCAACACATTTAACCATGGCTGTAAGTTTCGATAAGCCGGTGAAAGGAGATTATTTGCTATACAATGGCAGAAGATACGCCTTCTGTGAACCAACACCGCAAGCTACAGACTTAAAAATAGGGCAACTATCTGCTCAATTAAAAAATGTAAACTATACTATAGTGTACAATTATTTACCCAATAAATAAAGCCTTTTTACATATTAAATTAATGTTAACTTAATGTTATTAAATAATTAATAGCATTAAAGTTTGTCTATTTAAACTAATTTAGATTCTGTTTAGATATGGTTTGCCAATGCTTTAAATGTAATTTGCATTTTCAGAGGAGATGATAAAATGCTTAATAACTCACACCAGCAAGCTTTTATTTAGGAACCAAAAACCATTTAATCTCTATTAATTAAAATTGAAGTATATGATTCCTGTAATTTACACCATTTTAAAAGAATATTTCACAGAGATACACGCCAATCCGGTTAAAGCCAGAATCATGTCTCCGGTAAATAAAGAGGATATTTTCGTATTCCAAACCAGTTTGTTTTACAAGAACCACAACAGTAGTGATGCCCATGAGCCATCTGCATCGTTTACATCTTTTGCAACGGCAGAAAGACATCTGTTACAATACCTTGAAGAATTTCAAAGTGCATTAGATATGGGAGGAAGCGCTTCTGCAGGCTCGCTTATCTAACAAAAACCGTTTAAGTTTTGTCGCCCTTGTGCTTTTCGGGATTTAGTTCTTCCTGAATAATATCTTGCTCAAACTCCTTTTCATCTTTATTATTTCTTCGCAAAAATAAAATAAGCAGGATGATTAAAACAACAACCACAACTGCAATAATAATATAATCTATATTCATAACAATCGATTTTTGTTTTGATTAAAGGTATAGCTAAATAATTTGCTTGTTAACACTTATCCTACAGTTAACATAATCATAATATTAATTTAACTTTCTGAAATTTTATCTTTGGGAAAATCACGTCCAGCAAAATGAAGAAGAATAAATCCAAGTCGAAAAAGCAATCGGCAAGCAAAAAGATACGTAAAGAAATAGAAGCAAAATTAACAAGTGCCTTTAACGAAGTTGTGGGAAACTACGGAAAATCAAAAAAAGCAGATAAAGTTATCGAACGATTTGCGAAACAGCTTTCCAAAAAAATAAACATTTCCACTAAAGAAGATTCAATCGCACCTTTTATTAAAGAAGAAGTTATAGTTGCTAAAAGTGAAAAAGCATTACCTGTAAAACCAATTGCTAAAAAAGCAAAGCCTGCAGTTACAGAATTAAGCGAATAATAAAACAAAAAAAAGCCGGAATGTTCGTTCCGGCTTTTTTTTGCAATATTGTATTTGATTAATAAACGTTTGTTTGTGGGGTGAAATTTGCCCAACCTGCAGTCCAGTCTGTTGTTCCGAAAGCACCACGGTGTGTTACAACATCAAAGCCAGTTAAACCTGTAAAGTTTGCGCCAGCTAATAATATAGAACCTGTATTTAATGTAAATTTAGGTGTAGCGCCTAAGTCGAAAATGCTACCATCAATTCCTAAATCACCCCATTTTGGATACGTTTCATTTGCAAAAGCAGCAGTTTTGAACCAAACATCAATGGTTTGAGCACCAACATTACCAGTCGATTTAGTTTCAACACCTATAGGATTTGGAAAAGTGGTAGTACCACCAGTTCCATAACCGTTAGCTCCCCAACCATCAACACCTGCAAGTACATTGTTTTTCAACACCAATTCGCCATTTGCAGCGTTTGCTAATGTAGTTGCTCCATCAATAAACAAACCATTAGGGTAAGCTGTAAATACAGAGTTGTATATTTTAATTTTGTTATTTCTTCTCAAATGCATTGCATTTTGGAATTGAGTTGAAATGGTTTTAGTTGCATCTTTCTTCGGACCGATAATAGTAACGTTTGAAAATTGTGGTGATGTATATGGCGTAACATTTGTACTTGAAGCATCATTATCAACCTCAAAACCATTCGAACCCGATTGATCGGCTGAATTAGCGTCACGAATACCCACAGCAAACTGAACTGTACCACGGAATCCAAAATCAACATCGAAATCATCATCCAAACCACGGTATGCAATTAAATGTTTTGCATTTACGGTTCCACCAAACCATTCAAAAGCATCATCTAAACCATAAGAACATTGTACATAGTCGATTACAGTTCCTGAACCTATAGAACCCATTGTTAAAGAGTTAACTTCTTGATTTGGAAAAACTGGCGTACCAGCATAATCAATTCTAACATATTTTAAAATACCAGAATTATCAGCATCATTTGTACCTCCATGCCATCCTTCGTAAGCACCTTCTAGTTCTGCTTCGCCACCAGCTTGGTTATTTGAAGCTTTTCCACATAAAACAACACCACCCCAATCTCCTGGCTCGCGTAAACCTGCAGAACGTTCCGAAGTAAAAATAATTGGAGCAGATGCAGTACCTTCTGCAATAATTTTATTTCCTCTTTGTACTACTAAAGTGCCTTTGGTTTCTCTATCACCAATAATTACAGTACCAGCTTCAATTGTTAAAGTAACACCTTCAACTGCAGCTAATCCTGCTTTATTTTTCACATCTCTACCAACTCTTACAAATCCGTTAAGTCTGTAAATATTATCTTTTGTCCATCTGGTATTAACTGTAATACTACCAGTCGCTACTTCAACGATAGGTTTAACAGGTGTTGTACCTGTTCCTGTACCTGCATTACTTCCAGCTTCATTATATTCAATGATGGTAGTTTTTTTACATGAACTAAAAATTAATGTCCCTGCCAAAACAAAAACTAGTGTTTTTAGGGCGTTAGTACCAAATTTTGGCTTGTAAAGCTTTGTCATATTCATTTTTTTATTTTTTATGTCTTTTATGGAGTTTTGTTAAAATAATTTGTAAGAAAGGGTTAAGCCAACCTGGCGACCACTTTTAAATTGAACGGTTACCTGGTCAACTGATTTATCAAAAGTGCCATCTTGATTTCCATCTTGCATTAAGGTGAAGTTTTGATTTAGCAAATCGTTAAAGTTGGCTTTTAAAGAAAGTTTATTGGTGAAATTTTTCGTTACCACTAAATCAATCACATTCCTAGGCATTTCATAGATATCTCTGATTAAATCAGTACCCACAAATGCGATACGCTTGCCGGCAACGTTATACAATAAATTAACCTGAAACTTTGATTTAATGTTGTTGTAAAATATAGCAGTGTTGATGATGTATGGCGATTGACCTTGCATCGGGCGATTATTCGATTGTCCAAAAGCACTGGCACCATCAAATTCTACCTTACTGTTTATATAGGATGCATTTACCAAAAGAGTAATGTCATTTAAAAATTTAGAGGAACTTAAACCCGCCAAAGATTTACGCATTTCTAATTCTACACCTATATTTCTAACATTTTGAGCATTACTGAAATTAAAAGATTGAGCATTAGATCCAGGAACAGCAGTCATCTCTATCGCATCTTTAAACTTTTTGTAAAAACCTGAGATACTAATCAACTCACTCGTTGATGGATAGAACTCATATTTTAAATCATAGTTATCTATCTTGGCCGTTTTTAAATCACGGTTACCCGAGATGTTAAAATTTTGGTCGAAATCATAGAATGAAAATGGTGCTATCTCTCTAAATTCTGGTCTGTTTAGCGTTTTACCATAAGCCAATCTTAAAAGAGATTTTTCAGTTATGTTATACTGAACATTTGCAGATGGAAGAACTCTGGTGATATCGTTATTTACATTTACCGGTCCGCCAGCATCAAAACTATTTAGTTTTTGAACGTTGTTTTCAACTCTTGCTCCGGCTACGATTGTAAACTTCTCTTTGTAAGGCAAAACAAAATTTGCAAAACCAGCTAACAATCTGTTTGAAGCATCATAATTATCATACGGATTAGATTTCTCATCCAATCTGATTCCTGTAGTGGTATTAATGTTTTTCCAGTCGAAAAGTTCTTCAATGGTTCCTTTTAATAAAGATTGGTCAAACGTTAATGAATTCGCTCTTACATAACCAATATTTCTGGATGAGAAAGTTCTTTGCTTATCTTCATAATAACCACCAACTTTTACCGAAGGTTTAAATCCTTCTGATTTTGGAGCCAAAGCCTGCTCAACATTAAATGCACCGGTTTTAATGTCTTCATTCATTTTTGAATAAAATCTTCCTAAAAACTCTGGTTGAGCACCACCGGTTGGAACGAAAATATTAAATGTTCCATCGCCATTATCTAAAGTTCTGTAACGAGAATAATCTGGCTGATCTCTAAATGATTTACTGTAACCCGCAACCCAGTCAAACTTTGTGGTTTCATTATTAAATTTATGAATACCCGATAATTGGCCTGAGTAAATACCACGATAAAGCACGTTCGATGCGAAATTGGCGTAGGCTTGCTGCTTTTCTGCACCTACACGACTCACGTATTGAGAAGTACTTAATTGGTTATATAAGTTTTTAAATTCGAATGTGTTGTTATTATCTAATTTGAATGCCCAGTTGTGTACAATACCTAAACGCACATTGTATGTATATTGATCATCATTGTAACGGTAGTTTTCTTCAGCGATTTTAGAAACTGGATCATAAACCTCATAATTCCCTCTAAACACAGCATTATTTGTTTTGCTATTGCTGTACGTAATGGCTGTAATGTTACCTAATAACTTATTATTGATGTTAAAACGTTTACTGCCATAAATGTTTAATTTCTGATCTAAATTGGCAGTATTCTCATCTGGAACCCAGTTATTTCTTAGCGCATGTCCTGCTGCATTAAGCTTACTGGCATTAACGGCATTTAAATTTGAAGGAAAATTAACCGGTAAATCGTTATCTCCTGTATTAAAGCCTGTGAAATATAAACTACCGGTATTGGTTCTTTTAAAGTTTTTAAAGGTTGCATTTTCACGGTAACTTGTTCCATAATCGATGGTTAATCTATCGTCATCAGGGATACTTTTTAGAAAAACCTTCACTACACCACCGGCAAAGTCTGCAGGGATATCAGCTGATGGACTTTTATAAACCAATACTCTGTCTATTTGATTACTTGGAATTAAATCGAACGAGAAAGACCTTACATCTGTTTCTAAACTTGGAGCCGTTACATTATTAAGCTGAACATTATTATAACGTTCTGATAAACCACGAATGTTGATAAAACGATTGTCAACTATAGTAATACCCGGAACACGTTTAACAACCTGGGCAGCATCGGTATCGCCAGACCTTTGAATCGTTTGCGATGATACGCCGTTAGCTATTGATTGTGATTTTTTTAATTCTGCCAGTAAAGAAACCTCAGTTCCTGTTTTTCTGGTTCCCGTAATTACAACATCATTTAATGTAGATAAATCATCTTCCATTATAACATTAATGGTTGTGGTTTGTCCAGCGGTTACAATTACATTCGGGATAACTTGCTTTTTGAAGGAAATGAAAGAGAAACTTATTCTGTATGTTCCTGGTTTTACCGTATTTAAAACATAATTTCCTTCTGCATCACTTGTTGTACCAATAGAAGTTCCTTCGATTAATACAGATAAACCAACCAATGTCTGACCCGTAGTTTTATCTGTTATTTTACCTGAAATTTTACCGGTTTGCGCATAAGAAGCTATGCTTAAAAATAAAATCAGCATCGTAAATGCTGCGCCCTTAAAAGTAGTGAGTAAGTTCAATTTGCCTGTATTTAATTTTAGGCAAAGCTATTACCACAATGTTAGCTGTATGTTAGATGTTAATTAAGCTTTGTTTAGCTAAAGGTTAATTTAATGTGATCAACGTTAAGACTAGTACTTAATACCTGCTTTCTTGCAAATGAAATGCAATAACCAAATCGGGCCTATTAACAGGAACTTAACATCATCTAAAAACGATGGTTTTTTACCTTCGATTTTATGACCAATGAATTGTCCAATCCAGGCTCCAACAAAAATAATCAGGCAAATTAACCAAACTGCCGGACCGCCATTTTTCTCCAATTGCTCTAAAGAAACAATTCCCCAGCTCATTAAAATAATTACGAGCAACATCATGTATGATAACACAGGAGAAAGACGATAATAATAATAAACAGAAAATGCAATCAGAAAAGAAGCCCAGTTTACAAAACCGTTATACTTCCCTAAAAACCCAAGATGCGGAAAAGGTATTGACCAAACCAAACCCAATAAGCTAAAGATGATTAACGGAACGCAAATCCAATGAATAACCTCGTTGGTTTCATTATTGTGGCTTTCCTGGTATTTATCAAAATAAATATCAACCGGGCGCTTAATTTCAGTTTTTATGGTTTGCTTGCTCATTATGTAAAAATAAAAAAAGCGATGGAATATCCATCGCTTCATTTTCATTTATATTATATGTTTTAAAAACCTATAAGGTTTATATTTCGGCTTGAATGCTTGAAATTTTTTCATCGCTTTTGCGGGAGCATTGACCAACGATGGAAAAATAATTTACTTCTGAATTTATATACCAGTTGGATCCAATGTAAAATATTGTTTAATCCTAATGGTATCTCTATAAGCTGATGGCGTTATCGAGCCAAGATATAACTGACCATCAAGTAACCATTTTGGCACTCCAAAAGATGTTGAGGTCTTAATTCCTTTAAAGCTACCACCAACAATTTTTACTCCAATGGTATTACATGACGTGCATGGGTTAGCAAATTTTACTTCGCCTGCTAAAACTTGTTTGTTAGTTAGACTGAACTGTGTAACATTCATCGGTATCCGCATGTAAACATACTTGGCATAGTTTCCATAACCTAATAAGGCACTATATTTAAAAACCTTGTAACTTCCTTTTTTAAGATTTAAAAAAAAGGGTTCGCCAAAATCTGCAGCATCATGATACAAATAGGTACAATTGAAATCTTTCGGACAAGTAGTTAAATTGTTAGTATCGATTTCAATTTTTTCATCATTACTATTTTTTTTACAACTAATGCTGAACATCACAATCATTAACAAAGAGAGATTTAATATTTTTTTCATATTGATGTTTTTACTCTTAAACGCACCTTGTTAATCAAACGCTACATACCAAAACAATAATACAGCTTGATGAAAAAATTAGTCAATAAAAAAGCGATGGAATTTCCATCGCTTTAAATTTTGTTTATTTCATGCATCGTCATGCTGAATTTAGTTCAGCATCATATCATAAAGACTCTGAAATAAATTCAGAGTGACGACTCAACAATTATTTCGCAAAAGCTACCGAACGGGTTTCCCGGATTACGGTAACCTTAATCTGACCAGGATACGTCATTTCCGTTTGAATGCGGGTTGAAATATCTGCCGCTAATAATTCTGCCTGAGCATCTGTAATTCTTTCGCTTTCTACAATCACACGTAGTTCTCTACCAGCCTGAATGGCAAAAGTTTTCTCTACACCTGGATACGAAAGTGCAAGCTCTTCTAAATCTTTCAAACGCTTAATGTAGCTTTCAACAACTTCTCTACGAGCACCAGGACGAGCGCCTGAAATCGCATCACAAGCCTGAATAATTGGCGAAATCATCGAAGTCATCTCGATTTCATCGTGGTGAGCACCAATTGCATTACATATTTCTGGATGTTCTTTATATTTTTCGGCCAATTGCATACCTAAAATTGCGTGAGGCAATTCAGGATTATCATCAGGCACTTTACCAATATCATGAAGCAAACCAGCACGCTTAGCCATCTTCGCATTCAAGCCCAATTCTGCTGCCATTGTGGCGCAGAAATTAGCTACCTCACGCGAGTGATGTAAAAGATTTTGTCCGTATGATGAGCGGTAACGCATACGTCCAACCATACGAATTAGTTCAGGATGTAAACCGTGGATACCTAAATCGATAACAGTACGTTCGCCGATTTCAACGATTTCATCTTCAATTTGCTTTTTAGTTTTGGCAACAATCTCCTCAATACGAGCCGGATGGATACGACCATCAGTAACCAAACGATGTAAAGCCAAACGGGCAATCTCTCTTCTAACCGGGTCGAAACCGGATAGGATTATGGCTTCAGGTGTATCATCTACAATAATTTCTATACCAGTAGCAGCTTCTAAAGCACGTATATTTCTTCCTTCTCTACCAATAACGCGACCTTTAATTTCATCACTTTCGATATGAAAGATTGATACGGAGTTTTCTATAGCAGCTTCTGTCGCCGTACGTTGAATGGTTTGGATAACTACTTTTTTCGCTTCCTTACTTGCAGTTAACTTAGCTTCATCAACGATATCTTTGATTTGAATCATAGCCTGGGTACGGGCTACTTCTTTAAGGTTTTCTACCAACTGATTTTTAGCTTCTTCAGCAGATAAACCAGCAATTGACTCTAACTGGGTTAGGTGTTGATTTTTTAAAACTTCAACTTCATCCTGTTTTTTAATCGCTAGTTCAGTTTGTTTTTCCAGATGAACTTTTTGTTTATCCAGTTCAGCTTCCTTTTTATTAAAGTTTTCCATGCGTTGATTTACCGATTGCTCTTTTTGCTTTATGGTATTTTCACGCTGGTTAATGTTGTTGTTTTTAGCATTTACTTCTTGTTCATGCTCCGCTTTCATTTGCAAAAACTTTTCTTTTGCTTCTAAAAGTTTATTCTTTTTTAAAATTTCTGCATTGTTCTCTGCATCTTTTAAAATCTTTTTAACCTTGCTCTGTGCAGCAATTTCCTGCTGTTTAAGTAAGCTGCGCAGTAAAAATCTGCCTACTACTATACCGATACCTAAGCCTGCTATTACGGCGAATATGTATCCTAAAATTTCCGTTATCTCCATTTTGTTTTTTAAGTAAAAAAAACCGCGACTAATTTTTTAAAGTCTCATACATTTTAAACCTCAACTAAGCATAATTGGGATTTAAGCCATTTTCAGGTGCCATAGCAGATGAAATACGCCCTCTTAACCCCATAGATATTGAAGTGTTAAGTTTTATAAAATTTGAAACTCAAAAAACTAGCCGCGGCTATGTTTTTATGCTAATTTATAATAAGTTGTCGTCATACTGAATCAATTCAGCACCTTATAATCAGATTATGGCTTGCGCCATAACAACGAATACTTAAAAAGAACGTACCCTATTTTGCAAAGAAATCGTTTAATAAAACATCCAATTCTTCAACTTTATCAGCAACAGCAGTATCTTGGTTTTGCACCTTATTTTCAGTTCTTAATACCGCAGTTGCGTAATGCAAAACTGCCATAGAAAGAAGATCCTGCTTATCTCTAACCGCATAATTATCCTGATAATCTTTTATGCGCTCATTGATCATTTTTGCTGCCCGTCTCACAATTTCTTCCTCTTCCACATTTACCTTTAATGGATAAATACGGTCGGAAATGGTTATTTTAATCGAGATTTCTCCCATTGTTTAGCTTAGTTTCTGATTTTGCCTCATCACTTATTTTTTAAGCAATGCGATACTCTTATCAATCTCCCGCACAAAATCGTTAATTTTTTGTTTAATATCAAGCGACTTTTCACTTGCGCCCTCAATACTTTTAGCAATTTTAGTAACCTTGAGCTTCTCTTCCAGATCAATATGTTTGCTTTTCGAAGTATCAAGCGCAACTTTTAACGATTGATTTTCAAGCTTTAATAAATCATTTTCTTCCTGCAAAGCATTACACAACTCAATAATGCGAGCCGTTTTTTGTAATACTTTATCTAATTGATCTGCAACAGAAGCCATGAATATATTTCTAAAAATACGAATTTAAATTTTATTTCCTAATTTCTGCCCCTGCCTGCCCTATTAAATTGGCAATTAGTTTCGACATGGTATTTTCTATTTGCTTATCGGTAAGGGTTTGCTCTTCATCCTGCAAAATAAAATTCAAAGCATAAGATTTCTTCCCTTCAGGTAATTTATCTCCTTCGTAAACATCAAAAACACCAACTTCCTTTATCAGCTTTTTATCGGTTTTAAAGGCAATTCCCTTTAAAGTATCGAAGCTTACATTTTTATCGATTAACATAGAAAGATCTCTTCTAACCTGTGGGTATTTAGAAACTTCCTTATTTACGATTTTATTTTTCTTTACAATATCAAGCAGTGCAGCCCAATCAAAATCTGCATAAAAAACTTCTGCATTTACATCTGCCTGCTTTCTATCTGCTTTAGATACCGCACCAAAACTTACTAAAGCCCTATCTCCTCTAAAATATTTGATGCCATAAGCAAAATTTTCATCTTGCAGCACATCGCTTTGATAGGATGAAATCCCTAAACGTGAGATTATAGCATCAACCGCAGCTTTTAAATTATAAAATGTGGCCGATTTCGCATTTTGGTTCCACTGCTCACGCTCTTTACCACCAGATATCAGCAACAATAATCGAGGGCGTTCTACATACTTTTCATTTATTAAATGGTACGTTTTACCAAATTCGTAAAACTTAACATCAGCATTTTTACGATTCTGGTTATAAGCAACACTTTCCAATGCAGGCATTAATAAATTTTGGCGCATCACATTTAAATCGCTACTCAAAGGATTTAAAATAAATACAGCTTCATCTAAGTTTTTTGAATAAGCAGATTTCGTTAATGAATTACACATAATTTCAGCATAACCATTAGCAGTAAGCATATCGGCGATCGCATTTTGTGTATTCTCTTTATCTGGTTTAGATGTGTTGGCCAGCGATGCATTAATTTTAGTTGGGATTGCAATATTGTTATACCCATAAATCCTCAATACTTCTTCGGTAATATCGCATTCGCGGGTAACATCAACCTTAAATGATGGAACTCTTAAAGCCAAAGTATCATCTGATGTATTGGTTGCCGAAATCCCCAAAGCAGTGATGATATGTTTAATTTCTGCAGACGGAATATTTGCCCCAATCAGTTTATTTATATTTTTATAACTTACCTCGAACTCGAAGGGTTTAATATGGCTTGGATAGATATCAGATACAGATGAAGATATTTCACCACCTGCTATTTCCTTTATTAAAATGGCAGCATGTTTTAATGCAGTAACGGTAATTTCAGGGTCAGTACCACGCTCAAAACGGAACGAAGCATCAGTTTTCAACCCATGTCGTTTCGATGTTTTACGAACCGAAACCGAATTGAAATACGCACTTTCTAGAAATATGTTTTTTGTATTGGCATCAACGCCCGATGTTTTACCGCCAAAAACGCCGGCAATACACATTGGAGCTTCGGCATTGCAAATCATTAGGTCTTCTGAACTTAATTTACGCTCAACATCATCAAGGGTTAAGAAAGGAGTTCCTTCATTTACCTTTTTAACGATTACCTTTTTTCCGGCAATTTTATCGGCGTCGAAGGCGTGTAAAGGCTGACCTAAACCATGCAACACGAAATTGGTAACATCTACGACGTTATTAATTGGTCTTAAACCAATCACCTTTAATTTATCTTTAAGCCAATCTGGAGATTCCTGAACAGCAACTCCTGAAATGGTTAAGCTGCTATAACGCGGACAAGCTTCAACATCTTCAACCTCAACCGGAATAACTAAATTTTCGTTATCAACTTTGAATGATGATAAATCAGGCATTTCATATTCACTTCTAAAATAAGCGGCCAAATCTCTAGCCACACCTAAGTGAGAAGCTGCATCAGCACGGTTTGGTGTTAATCCGATTTCAAAAACGAAATCATCATCCATTTTAAAATGTTCTTTTGCTAGAATCCCAATTTGGGTTTCTGAAGGTAGAATCATAATGCCATCGTGAGATTTCCCTAAACCGATTTCATCTTCAGCGCAAATCATTCCTTGCGATGCTTCCCCTCTTATCTTCGATTCTTTGATTTTAAAAGGCTCACCTTCTAAAGGATACACTGTCGTTCCAACGGTTGCAACAACAACTTTTTGTCCGGCAGCAACATTTGGCGCACCACAAACAATTTGAAGGTTTTCCTTAGCACCTACATTTACTGTTGTTACCCTCAAACGATCGGCATTTGGATGTTGTACACAAGTTAAAACCTCGCCAATAACCAAGCCCTCCAAGCCACCGATAACAGGCTGAACTTTATCAACACTTTCTACTTCTAAACCAACATCGGTTAAGATTAAAGAAAGTTCTGCAGGCGTTTTATCTATTTTAACGAATTGCTTAAGCCAATTATATGATATTTTCATTTATTGAGGTTTGAGATTTAAGATAACAGATTTGAGACACACTGTGTAACAATCCACTTCCCGAAAACTTATAAAATGCAAAGATATTATTTAAACCGTAAAGCAGGAACCTAAACGAGAAAACTTGATGTAATAAAAAATTCCGTCATCGACTGTATTGTAACGAAAAGCATCAGATGATTATTTCCCACAGATTACGGTGATTTACGCAAAAAAATCTGCGAGTATCTGCGGGGGATTTTTTTTTACCTATTGCATAATCAGATGAATGACCCAAAAACACAGTTTTATTATTGCCCGCAGATTACGCTGATCTGCGCAGAAAAAGATCTGCGAGTATCTGCGGCATCTGCGGGAAAAATCTATTTTTCACCTCGCATATAATCAGCTGGATGATGCCAATAATAAAGTACCACAATATTATTGCCCGCAGATTACGCTGATCTACGCAGAAAAAGATATGCGAATACCTGTGTGATATGCGGGGGAAAAATTTAATGCATGGCTATGGCTCGTGAAAAGACTACCATCGCTAAGCTTTTCGTCGTTCTTGGTTCTTGCTAGAAATAAATATCCTATTTAGCCTAATGACCAATACTTAGATTAGAAAGTATCACAGCACATGCTCCAGCACCAACAACCACCAAGATTACCGACGCAATAATTAATTTTAAGGCAGGTTTTACCGGTTGGTTTTTTACAGACTTCATAATGAGCTGAACTATCCCAATGGTGAAAAGTACACCAACCAACAGCCAGTAAATAACAAAAATTTCCATAGCTAACCGTTTGCTAAAAGAACAGCACAGGCTCCAAGTCCTATTACAACCATAATAACAGATGCAATAAGTAATTTTAAACCCGGCTTTACCGATGTATTATTGGATGAGCTAACAATCATCATGATAATGCCAGTTACGAATAACACTACAATTGCCAACCCATAAAGTAATAGTAGAATTATCATATCAATTCATATTTAGTTTAGCTCTTATGGCATCTATTTTATTATCACGATAAAAAATATTCATCGTTTCAAAAGGAACAATTTTATATTTCTCACTAACAATGTGTACACAAGATTTTTTTACCGCCCGAACATCGAAATCAAGCGCATCCATAAAATTCATGATAATAATACGAAAAAGATTATCGTAACTCAGGCTATCTGATTTGACCCTTGGCAAACAACACATCAATTCACCAAAAGTATCTTCGGCGCAATCTACAGAAACACCCGTGCTAAATAAATTAAGCATGTGCTCTTTTAGTTTTTCATCATGCTCAAATACAATGGTATTTTTTGAGTTGTTTAATAAATCTTCCGGATTGATTAAGTGCGTCATAGGTATAACATCGTCCCCAATTTTTAAGGCATAAGCCATACAAAGTGCATCAGGGTTACATGGAACGGGTATTAAATCCTGAGGTGTAAAGGTTGGGTACTGCTCGTATATCTTTCTTCTTACTTCGGTTAATGTAATTCTTCCTGCCTGGTCGTTATAATCGTCATTTCTGCCGGCAACCTGTGTTGGCTGAAAAGTTACTCCACGAACACATTTTTGCTTGGTAGCATAATCAATGATATCGCCAATTTCTCCATCATTTAACCCCTTTTGCAAGGTCACTACCAGCGTAGTTGATACATTAAATTGGTTCAGGTTATCAATGGCTTTTCTACGGACTTCGGTTAAATCTTCCCCACGCAATTTCGTAAGCACATCGGCATTGAAACTGTCAAATTGCAAATAGATTTCGAAATCGGGCATGTAGCTTGCCAGTTTGGCTACAAAATTTAGGTCTTTAGCGATTCTAATACCATTCGTATTCACCATTAAATGCTTAATAGGTTTCGTTTTTGCCAAATCCAGGATTGCAAAAAAGTCAGGATGAACGGTTGGTTCCCCGCCTGATAACTGAACCACATCGGGTTCACCTTCATTTGCAACCACGGCATCCAGCATACGC
Source organism: Pedobacter jejuensis (assembly GCF_003725795.1). GTDB lineage: Bacteria > Bacteroidota > Bacteroidia > Sphingobacteriales > Sphingobacteriaceae > Pedobacter > Pedobacter jejuensis. The sequence continues at coordinate 246,107 of NZ_RBEE01000012.1, forward strand.
TCAATTTCCTCTAACGTTCTGTGCCGGCCATAGTTTGGCGATGACATGGCGTAACAGGTTGGGCAGGCCAGATTACACCTGTCGGTAACTTCTATAACGGTTAAGCAAGAATGCTGCTCGTGGTCGGTGCATAAACCACAATCATACGGACAACCATAATGTACTTTGGTGTTAAACTTCAATGGCATTTCTGATTGCTTATTATAATTTCTGATTTGCTTGTAATACTCCACATCATCCGCAATCATAACTTTACTATCACCATGGGTTTTACAATTTTAAGCATAAAAACCTTTGCATCCTGAAATACAATTTTTGCATCGCACAGCATCAGGCATTCTGGACAAAGGCTTTTTGTGTAATCGTAGTAAACGTAATCTCTGGTATTAGCCATATTCTTGTACTTGATTGGTAAATGCGGCAGTTGCTATTCTGCTAATGAATTTATAATAATAAATAAAAATAAACAATGCCGACCAATGTATGCTGCTTAAATTTAGAAATAAAGGTGGATAAGGTTTTATAAACTCAACCAAAAAGCGAAAGAAAAAATACAAAACCATAAACAGTTTAAAACGATCGCCATTGATCATATTTTTTCTTTTAAGCGATTGAAATATGAATAGCAGTAAAATAAGAAATAGCATTTCATAAAGCATTATCGGATGCCTTTTGATGCCATCGCCTAAATCCATACCCATAAAAAAGCTGGTGGGGATGCCATAAGTTGGTTCATCAATACCCATCGAAAAGCAGCCTAGCCTGCCAATAAGTAGTGCAATGATAATTGGCACCACATACAAATCGCCGGATGCGATTTTAACACCAATGATTTTTTTTATCAATTCTACACCAAACAAACCACCTAGCAAACCACCAACAATGGTTTTGCTTTGGTAAAGTGTTAAAAATGTAATTTGATTTAATGTTGAAGGCGTTTCTAAAACAGCAATAACCCTCGAGCCAATTAAAGCCCCAAGCATTGCTCCCAGCATAATCCACAACCGGTTCTCATCGGTAATTGGATCTTGAATTCCCTTTTTTAGATAATAATATACCCGAACACCAATAATGAATGCAAGGGTTTCGAATAGGTAATGGTAATGATAATGATTACCAAACAATTGAAACTGGAAAGGAAATAAGTGGTTAGTATTCAAATAATTACTTAAAGTATAGCCTTACAAAAACTGGTAAGTGGTCAGAATAATATCTTTTATCTTTACTATCACTAAGTACAGCAAACTTTTGAACTTTTAAGCTATTATTTACAAAAATATAATCGATTCTGTTTTTCAACTCGCTGTTAAAATCAAATGCGTTAAATGTTCCCGCCGGACCATAAGGTGCTTCTACAGATACTTCCTTAGCATCTTGCAGAAAAGATTTTATAGTAGCTATGGCTTCCGTTTCTGGTGTTACATTTAAATCTCCGGTGTAAACTACAGGCAACTTTGGCGCAATTTGCTGTATTTTTTGCTTTATTAATTTAGCAGATTCAATCCTGGCTTGTACACCAACATGATCGTAGTGCGTATTGAAAACAATAAATTCTTTTTTATTTAAGTTATCGTAAAGTTTAACCCAGGTACAAACTCTTGGCAAAACCGCATCCCAACCTTTTGAAGGTACATTAGGCGTTTCTGACAACCAAAAAGTGCCTCCATCCTTTTTATTAAATCTGGTTTTATCATAAAATATTGCCGAAAACTCACCTTTACGTTTACCATCATCCCGGCCAACACCTTGACTGGCGAAATTTGTATTTTCACTTAAAGCATCAAACTGATCGGCTAAGGCTTCCTGTACGCAAAGAATATCAGCATCATAAAATTTCACCAATGCTTTAACATTTTCTTTACGGTTTGGCCAGGCATTAACACCATCTCCAGGATTATTATAACGAACATTGTAGGTTATAATGTTGATGGGTGTTTCTTTTTTTTGGGCGAAAGAAGCGCTTGTTATAAGCAAACAGGTTATAAAATTTAATAGAGTTTTCATTTGGCCAAATTACAAAAATGTTTAGCTCCAATATTGATTTAAGGTTAAGTAACAATTGTTTTATTAATTACAACTTACATCAAACCTTCGTCTTTATAACTAAAAAATTCCCTGTCGGTAAAAATTAAATGATCTACAATTTTCAACTCCAGCATATTTCCAGCGGCTATTAAATTCCTGGTTAGTTTGTTATCGCTTTCACTGGGTTTTAAATTTCCGGATGGGTGGTTATGCGCAAGAATAATATAAGCCGCACTATTTTCAATTGCAACTTTGAAGATGATTTTCGGATCGACTACCGTAGCTGCTTGTCCGCCTTTACTAATAAGATGCTTGCCCATAATTTTATTGGCACTGTTCAGCAACAATATCCAGAACTCTTCATGGTTAAGGTGGGCAAAAGTATGTTGAAGGTATTTATACACATCGGTTGAAGCGGTTACCTGTACCAACTCTTCCTCTACGTTTTCTTTTCTTCTAAGTCCCAATTCAAGCGCTGCCACAATAGAAATTGCTTTCGCTTCGCCAATGCCTTTAAACTTAGATAAATCGGTGATGGATGCCCTACCGAGTTTGGTTAGGTTATTTTCGTAGTAGCTGAGGATGCGCTTACTTAAATCTACAGCAGTTTCATTTTTATTGCCCGAGCCAATGAGGATAGCAATAAGTTCGGCATCGGTTAAAAACCTTCGCCCGTTAAGCAGAAGCTTTTCTCTTGGCCGGTCTTCTTCGGCCCAAAGTTTTATGCCTATTTTTTGATCGTAATTTGCCATTTTTTTGGATAAAAAAAAGGCATCCCAACTTTTGGTTGGGATGCCTTCTACTAATATCGTAAAAAATTAGCTTAAACCGTTAACGAATTTCGTTAATTTTGATTTATTGTTAGCTGCTTTGTTTTTGTGGATAACGTTTTTCTTTGCTAAACGATCTAGCATAGAGATTACTTTAGGCAATAAATCTGAAGCAGTTTTTTTATCTTCTGCAGCACGTAGTCTTTTGATAAAAGTACGTGTAGTTTTAGCCTGATATCTGTTACGTAAACGTTTTGTAGCGTTTGCTCTAATTCTTTTTAATGAAGATTTATGATTTGCCATTGTAATTTAGCCTTTATTTTTTCTTATTCGTTTCCTTTAATTCGGGTTGCAAATATAGGATTAATGTTTTTAAATTACAAAACACTTTCATTTTTTTTGAAGATTTTTTTTATCCGCTTAAATGCAGCACAAATGTAAGCTAAAAATTATGATGTACACAACCAAAATTTAATTAGAAAAAACACCAGCATTTAAGAATAGCTACTTAAAAATGCTATTTTTGGAGAAACAGAATTTGAGTGAAAAAACGAATAGCCATCTTTGCTTCGGGTTCGGGCTCTAACGCCCAAAAACTTATGGAGCACTTTAAACGCAGTGCCGATACAGAAATTTCTTTGGTGTTGACCAATAATCCCGATGCTTATGTTTTACAAAGAGCAGATAATTTCGAAATCCCTAGTCATATTTTTGATAAAAACGAATTTTACAAAACCGATGAGGTTATCGATTTACTCAAAAATCTTGATATAGATTTTATCGTGCTTGCCGGATTTTTATGGCTTATTCCAAAAAATTTAATTGATGCCTATCCCGGAAGAATCGTAAACATACACCCGGCTATTCTTCCAAAATTTGGTGGCAAAGGCATGTATGGCGACAATGTTCACAACGCTGTTATGGCAGCCGGCGAAACAGAAGGTGGTATCACCATACATTATGTAGATGAACATTATGATGAAGGGGAATACATTTACCAGGCTAAATATAAAATCGATAAAAACGATAATTTAGAAATGGTTAAGTTTAAAGGACAACAACTGGAACATTTACATTATCCAAGAATCATAGAGAGCCTGGTGAAGAAGATAAAGAAATAGGCTTATTATTAGCCTGTAAGCATTTCTCTAATGCCTACCGCAGCAAGCAATCATAATTTTTGGTAGATCATCACTTTTTCTACCAGAAATACCAACATAGACTGAACCTCTTTTGACATTAATCGAAGCGTAGACCGAATAATTTGATGCCTTGCAAATAGCAAAAAGGCTTTCAGTTGGCTTTACATGGAAAAAGCTTTTTCATTTGTAGTTATCAAGTTGTGAGAAAATAATTGATTTTACAGGTCTGTAATATTTTTCTGAAATTGTGAGAGACAATAACCTGCTAACAGAAAAAAATCTCTTGCAGAAATAGTTTCATCTTTAACTCTAAAACTAAGTTTTCTTGACATTGATTGCTTGAAAGGGTTAATCTCGAATAATTTACCATCAACCTTAAATTCAAAAATTTCATTTTCTTTTTTTTCTTTAAATTCTGGCAAATACGAAATTACCTCTAAAAATGGAACTGAAAAATTGGAATACATGAATTCATAATTTCTTACACCTTGAAAAACTTGATTTAAGCCAAGGGGATCATCTTCAATACGAGTAAAAGTCGACTTTATTAAAGTTGGATTAGCAACATAGTATTTAATTAGCGTATATATTGGATAAATATCCAGATGATATAAATTAGATTGATACCTATCAATATAGCTATCAATACTATAATGCAGTACATTCTCTTTTACTAAATCTCTTAAGTTTAGTATATTTATATTCACAAGGTTTGCAAGAAGATAGACAGCTAATAGCTTAGTGTTATCACTGCTATTTTGAAGCAAAGGCAGTTTACCGCCTGTTCCTTCAAGTGTAACATAAATCCTTGATAAAAACCCATTTAAATTCGTGTATAATTCTTTTGATGGATTGAAGTAGAATATATCTTTAGAGCTCAATTTAGAAATATAACCACTAAAACTTTCGCTCGAACCAAAGCGGTGTGCATACATTGTCTTTAGATTATTAACATCTGCTACAAATATAATTTTATCAAACCCGAACTTATTTTCGTTAGTATGGTGATCTATATGTGCCCTAAAAATTGAAATCAGCCTAAATAGATGCTCGGGATCTATTGTATCTAAATCATCGACTATCAGTACTACGTTCTTTTTAAAATTACAGAGTTTTTCTTTAATTACTGAAGTAATAAAGTCTTCATACTCATAACCTTTTAATGAATCTACTTCATTGCCGAAATCCAAAACACTTAAGAGTGGGTTGCTTAAATTATTCTTAATTTTTGAAAATTTGTCAATAGATGTTTTAAATATTCCTTGAAGGTCATCAAGTTTTTTACCTGTTTTCGAAAAAAGATTAAGAACCTTTTTAACAGCACCATCTGCCGTCTGTGAGAGTGCATATGTGTATTGCAAAAGACTATCAACATCTTCGCTCTTAAAGCAGCCTAAGCTTATTAGCTCTAAAATGATATCATATTTTAATATTTCGTAGATATCTGTATTACTGTGTAAAGTATAATTTACTGGATAAATGTGAGTGAAAATTGTATCTGAGTTTTCGGCTGCAAAATCTCTTAAAAAAGTTGTTTTACCAGAACCAAATGCTCCAGAAAATAAGATTTGTTTATTATTTACATCAGCAAACTCATTAGCAAACTTATTTTCTAATTGCTGGAACTTTAATTTATTGAAATCGCTCATACGTGCATTCTAAACAATATTTAATCAGCTTTCCTTTTTTTCATCGTGCCATACCTAAAATACCATTTAAATAAAAGATTATTGTGTTAACCAAACTTGAAAATATCACCAATCTTAGCACACAAAGTTGGCTCGCTGAGAAAAAGTACTCTATAACATTTTAATAATCGAACCCATTTTGGAATTTCAGAATATTCAAATGCTGCAGAAAGTTGCTACGCTAAACTATTTCCTATTTTTCCAATGATTTTTAAATCGACTTTACGGATATTTCAATTAAACAAAGACAATAGGCTAATGTTATTCTACTTACATATGTCTCAACGATTTTCAACGTACCCAAAAGTTCATTGAATTCTTTATCTTCTGGAAAGAATTCTAAGAATATTTTCTGACAATGTACCTAAAAAAGCTCTTCCAAAAGTTCCAATTGACCTATCGTTTGATTTATCATATGCAAAGAGTTTTTAGAACTATCTTAATGCATAGTTTGCATCCATTATCTATATAAAACTTCCCTACAATAATATTGATATTACTACTGCTAGGTTAAATATGAATATGTTTTAGAGCTAAAAGCAAGACTTTTAATGACTTTTAACAGCACCTTCCATTAACTGTGTTCCGGTAACTATTGGCAACAAAATGTTTTCTATACAAGTTTTAGCAGAATTTGAATAGATAATCCCTCTCAAAGTTGAGTAACTTAAATTAGAACAGGTAAGAAAAATCTCTGAAACAATTTCACCCTCTTCGTCTAACAAATCCTTTAAATTATTATACTGGTAATAAAAGTCATAAGAAAATACAGCAACTTGAGCATGCAGTTTTTTACCTTTATTTAAATCAATGGAAACTGAAAGTTCTATTTTAATAGCATCTTCTGCTAGGTTGAACATTGGCGTCATTTCTAATTGAAAACTAGCAGTAGGCTTTTTTATATCCATCAAAACAGGATCGTTCACAATACTTTTTGTTTTCGGAATAATCTGAGTAACAGAAAGTTTCGATATATCTATTTTGGGTTTTTTAATTTTCATGACACTTAGCTTATTGCTTTTTCAATATTCTTGAAATCACTTTTATGTAGGTTGGCTGGCGAAAAATTTGCCTTTTCTTGTTCGGTAGCCGATTTACAAATTACTCCAGAAGCACCGACACATAGTGACGAAACTTCTTTTTCACTATAATTCTCAAAATGTGTGTGGCTAATTTTCTTTAACTCGACCAATTTTGAAATAATCGCCTTAAAAATGTGGATGCTATCTATCGCCTTTTCAATTTGAACTTCTGCTCCTGGTATTTGATAGATAGGCTCACCTATTGCTAAAGAGATTTTTGTTAGTGTTTGTTGGGTAAAATTATGACCACCACTTAGCCATTTGCTAATTTCAGATTCCCTCTTCTGAAGCTTTTGAGCAAGATTTTTTTGTGATATTTTGTGTTTCTTTAAAAGGTATGCTATCCGGTTAGACAGCGCAAAAGAGTCGTCTATAAGTGCTTTATCTTCTACACTTATTTCGCTTCTTAGCTGTTCCATTAATGGATTTTTTAACATATATGTTGGTTGTTTTTGGTTAAATGAAAAATTCTAATTTTCCAGTAATTTGCTTATTAGCGATGGACAGTTTTCCTTTGATTATAAGCTGCTTAATTTTTTCGTCTATTGTCTGAAGAAGAATTACAAACTTATGTAGTTCTGGCTCTTCCTGGTAGGTTCTCGTTTCCTTTAAACCTCCGTTTCCCAATATCACAACACTAGTTCCGTATCTTAAACAATAAAGCCGGTAATTTGATTTAACTATATAGTGACGAGGCAGCTCCCATACATTATCTTTAAATTTGCCTGCTGGACGGAAAAACCTTTCTTCGGCTCCAAACTCTCCGATTTTTGCGAATTGATGAGCAATTTTCTGTAAGTCGTCTCGTTTTTCATCTTTGATAAGCTTATTGGCGAATTTCATCATTTCACATTCATCATCATCTATACGAATAGAAAATAGATTACATGCATTATGTTCTTCAAATGGAATAATGGTTATTTTTTTCTTCACTTATAAGTTAAGTTTTCAAAGATAATTATCAATTTGATATTACCAAGCTATATTATATAAAAATTACACTAAGCACTTAAAACTAAGCAAGTTTTTGATTATTCGTATTTTTTTTTGCAAAAAAATAACTTCCTTTTGAATGTTAATATTTGATTTAAGATTTCGGTTTGCCTAAAAAGGAAAGCATCTTTTTTCTTTAAATGAGTTGAGTTTTGAGAGCATAATTTTATTACTATTTTCCTGTACTAGTTATTTTTGATATTGCATTTGCCAGCGATTCTAAATCTTTTGAATTAATACTTGAAAGATTCAATTCCCTAGTTTTCTCTCTTTGCCTTAAAGGGTCTTGCAGAATTTCCTTCAACATGTTTTGAACCATTGAACCGTAGTCATCTTTATCGTGTTTCTTTAACTCCTCTGCGAAAGCAATAAAGGATTTACTTAGAACTGTTTTATAAGCATAATCTTCAATTAAATTCTTTTGTTTATTATATTGAGTTGCACAAAAAGTCGCTGCTACAACACATAGTGACATTAAGCTTACCCTACCAAGAAGAGAATATAAATCATGCTTTTCAATTATAAGAAAACAAATTCCTATACCTAATGCTGAGATTACAAACAAAATTGCTCCAACGGCCCACCCAGTTAAAACTTTTCCTTCAACAGCCTTAGTATGCTTTTCTTGAAAGGCTGCACTCATTCCTTCCGCAGTTTTATATTCAAGTGCTTTTTTAGCAGAATCTATTAAACCTTTTGATTCTTTAAGGATTTTAACTTGTTCTTCTTTATATTTTGCTAATTTTATTTCATAGTCTTTTGAGAGGGAGTTTTGTTTATCAAGATCTTTTTCCCTATCTGTTATTTTCGCCAAAAAATCTAAAATCGTTGTTTTATGATTTTCAATCAATGATAGGTGACCTGCTGACTTCTCTTCAATTTCTTCTATATTTTCAAGCGTAGCGTCAGCTTCTGTAATTGTCTCCTTCAATTCCAGAATCTTTTTGTCAAAGGTTTCTAAATTTTCGTCATACAGTTTTAAACTCTCATCAAATTCTAATTTCGATGCCTCAATTTCTAACTTTGATTTATCGGCAAGTTCTGCACTTTTTTTTGCAGTTACTAGGAGCTCTTCAATTTCGGAATACTTAATCTTTAAAAGATCAAACTGTTGATGAAATTCTGCAAAGTATTCTTTATTAGTCCTTAAATTATATTGTCTTAAGACAGTTTTTATTGCCTCTAGATGGGTTATTACATAACTAAAATTCGAACTGTCTAAATAGGTTTTTAAATTTTGAAAATTTGCCGCTAAGTTTGTACGTTCAGAACTAGTAGATAAACGAATAAAAATATTTGGATGATTGGTGAGAAATTTTAAATCAGAAACCACACTTTTTATCCCATCTACCAAGCCTTTCAAAGTGTACTCTCCCTCTGGGCCAAAAGTATTGTCGAAAGTGTGACCTTGATTCTTAAGTATGCTTAATAAATCAGATGTTTCAAATAAATTATTTTCTATTGTAATGATTGAAGGTGGTTTCATTTAAGCGTTTTTATTGTTAATTACATTTTATATAGTAGCTTCCTCTTCACCCTCCAAAGCCTCTTTAAAACTTGTTTCAATAATTGCTCATGTAGCATTTGGCTTAGTTTTAAATTAATAAAGGTATAACGGATCTTTTTGTATGATAACTTGTTAATTGCTTTAGAAACCTCTCTCTTTGTTTCTTTTACAATCTCCCATAGCACTTTTACCATTTTCAGCTTCGTTCATTGCTTTTTTAGCAAAACTTTCAATTTCACTTGGATCAGTTTCATTATAGCCCTTTTTAGCATAGCTATACCCATCGCTAGCTGAAGATCTTGCATCGTCGCAACTTACATCATCTGCATCACTTTCTGCATCTTCGAAATAAGACATTGCTTTTTTTAAATATTCACTAGCAATTTCTACATCTTCAGAACTCAAATATGCTTTTCTAGCATAATTATAAGCTTCATCAAAATTGCTTGTCACAAACTCTTTTCCAGGCGCTCGGATACTGTCATTCACATCATTTGGAAAAAAAGTTTCATCACTTTTTTTAACTTCGACCCCATCAGTTGTAATTCTAGTTACAGTGACAGATCCATCACCATTATATTTTTTCTCTTCTGTTGTAATTGGTTCATGCCTTTGAGGCAACACCGAACTTGCCTGTGAATCATTATTAGCAGGAGCATTTACAGGTGTTTCTGCATAGTTAGTCGGCTCGGTTTCAGATGATATTTTATTCTCTGAACTTTCACTACTAGTGCATGAAAATAGCAATAGTGTTAGAATTGAGAGTATTGTTAATTTAAATTTTATCATGTTACGAATGTTTTTTATTTGCTTAATTTTTACTTTAGTTAAATACTTGCTACCTCCAATGCCTCAATTAAAATTTACTGCAATAATTAATCATTTTGCAAATGGCTTTGCTTAATATAATTCTTAAAAAAAGCTGTACCAAATAACGCTACAGCTCGACTGAGAACTAAAAATCAGTATCTAACTTCTTACTCATTTCTTTTTGTACGAGATTGAAGGTAACAAGCATTTTATCGTTTAAAGTTTTAAGCACCCTCATACGTTGGCGTTTATTACCTTGCTTATTATTAGCTAAAGTTGAGACTGGAACGGCATTGCCTTGAAAGTCTGAATAGGTTTTATACCTTGAAGCTTGCCCATATGAGAACTGGGGAACTTCCATTTTAATTTTATACTTACCATCTTTTACGATAATGGATAGCAATGCATTAAAATTATATTGATCTGTAACAGGATTATTTGTAGCCAAGGCACTAAAAGCCGTCATATCACTGATGTCGTAAAAATTATTGATACTGCAGATACCCGATTCGGCATCGTAGTTTGAAGTACCCATTTTACTATTTGTGAAGGTTTTCTGAATAGCCAACTTTGCTCTGGAGAAAAGTTCTTTTTGACTTACATTTGGTATCTCGATTACCGTTTCTACATACACCACATCATCTTTAAGTGGCAAATAATCTCCCAAAGCAACAGTATCAGCTACTTTTGCACCGTTACGTTGTGTGCTCCAGGTAATGGCATCTTGGGCATACACATTAACACTAAAAAACAAGGCTCCTAGAGCCAGAGAGAACATTAATTTAGATTTTTTCATTTTTCTTTATTTGTTTAATTTATAATTTATTTAAATACTTACTTCTTCCCTGGCCTCCAAAGCCTCTTTTAAAACCTGTTGTAACAATTGCTCATTTTGTAATTGGCTTTGTTTTATACTATTCTCTAAATCATCGCAGGTTTTCATTAATTCATCAAGTTTTGCTACAATTTGGTTTTGAATTAATATGGATGGGAGCGGAACTTTTATATTTTGAGCTTGAGTTACAGAAATATTTGCCTGTCCAGCAACTCCTTTTGTATCAATAGAGTTTATGGCACTCATCTCATTTAAATACCAAAAAACAAACCAATTCATTTCTTTGTACAAAGGTCTAATTAGTACAGCTGCCTGATTAAAATTACATTCTGTTAATTCTTCAGGTATCACTGCAATTTTTCCTAAAGGAGGACCAACAATGTTCATTATGATATCCCCAGGAAAGGCTCTACATCTTTTAAGCTGCCCATTATGAACTTCTTCTTTAATGTATTGTGGTTTAAAGTGAAAATCTATTTTCTGTTTCCTTAAATTATACATCTTTAAATACGGAATTCCACTCTCAACAAAATCATCCTTCGAAGGAGTACTTCCACTAGTAATGTATGCTATCTCTCCCAACCTACACCAAACCCAATTATTTGGTATTTCAAAAGGAATTTCTTCTGGTTTAATAGGTGGTAATTCTTTTTCTTTCTTTAACTTTTTATCTTTTATCAACTGTGCTTTTTCGGCTTTAATACGAGCTAAAAGTTGTTGACCTGTCTCTTGGTTTTCGACAGGTTCAGACTGACAAAGTTTACCTTGCATAGCTTCTGATAAAAAAGCTTGGCGTAGTTGTTTAACTAAAAAAAGTTGGTTGTTTAATTCGTTTGGAATTCCTAAATCAACTATTTTATCTGATAATTCAATAAATTTATTTTGTTCTTCTAATGTTAGATTTGGAATTTCAACTTTCAAACAGAGCTGATCGGGAGTTAAATACTTTCTATTTGTAGTGCCTGAGGAAAGGTGCGTTATGTATGAATGGAAAAACTCAAAAGAAAACAATTTCTCTAAAAACTTAGGATTAAAATTTTCTAAATCAATCTTAGCAAGTGCCATATTCGTAGAAGCTAAACTACCAACATGTTCTTTTTTAGTAATCCCAAATGCACCATTTTTTGTATCAACTTTGCACCACATTAAGAAGTTTTCTTCAATAACTTGATACTTCTTCATTTTAAGATTGACCCCAATCTCTGTACGTCTATTTACTATCCCTTTTCCGTATGATTGTACACCAGCAATCGTATAGGTTTTATCATCAGCAATATTAATTGTTTTCGCAAACCCCATTTTTATAGCTTTCCCTAAACTCATTTAACCGCCTCCTTTAAACTCGCTAACAATGAATTACTTTTATCAAAAGACTGGTGCAGCATTTCCATTAATTCGGCACTGCTGTAATTGTGGCTTTCTTCTGCTTTGGTTGGGTTTTTGATATCTAAATCGTAATTTCTATCAATAATGGTTTGTATATCTACTTTCCAAGCAATATCGCTTTCTTGGCGGTTGGTCCACCAGGTTTTAATCGGGTCAAACTCTTTTGTTTGTATGGTTTTGGTTTTGCTGTAAGATTTTTGTCCTTCGGGTAGGCGGTGTTCATAATACCAAACTTCTTTGGTGGGTGTGCCTTTATCAAAAAACAATAAATTGGTAGCTACGGTAGCATAAGGTTGGAAAACAGAATTAGGCAAACGCACGATTGTATGCAGGTTGCATTCTTCTAACAATTTTTGGCGCACACGTTGTTTTACACCTTCGCCAGTAAGCGAGCCATCGGGCAATACAATACCTGCCCTGCCGTTTTGCTTTAGCAAATGGATCATTAAAATCAAAAATAAGTCGGCACTTTCTTTGGTTCTAAAATTTTGCGGAAAGTTGTTTTCGTTATTGTTGGCTACAATACCCCCAAAAGGCGGGTTGGCTAAAATGATGTTAACACGGTCTTTTTCTTTGTATTCGCTAAGTGGTTGGTCTAAACTATCCCGATAGGTAATGTTAGGCAGTTCAATATCATGTAATATTAAATTGGTGGTTGCTAATAAATAAGGTAGAGGTTTATATTCCCACCCTATAATATCGTTTTGTATTTGGTTACGTTCTTCTACACTATTAGCTTGCAATTTTAAATGCTCGATAGCAGATGTTAAATATCCACCAGTACCACAAGCAGGGTCTAAAATCTTTTCGCCCAATTGTGGGTTAATGATATCGGTAATGAATTGGGTAATGGCTCTTGGTGTATAAAACTCACCACTCTTACCTGCACTTTGTAAGTCTTTTAAAATGGCTTCGTACATATCGCCAAAAGCATGACGGTCTTTGGCTTTGTTAAAATCGATTTCGTTAAGTTTGTTCAACACCTTGCGAATATTGATACCGCTCTTCATGTAATTGTTGTTGCCATCAAAAACTTCGTGTACTAAAATGGCTCTTTTGTTGGCGGTACTGATATCGATGTTACGCAAAGCAGGGAAAAGTTTACGGTCTACAAATTCTTGTAGTTCATCGCCAGTAATGCCTTCATCGTCGGCTGCCCAACTATCCCATTGGTATTCGGTTGGTATTGGCGAAACGTAGTCGTCATTTAAAACTTCCAGCTCTTTATCCTTATCACAGAAAATTTTAAGGAATAACATCCACCCTAACTGCTCCACTCGTTGTGCATCGCCATTTAGACCATTATCTTGCCACATGATTTGGCGGATGCTACTAATTACTCCTGATATGTTACTCATTTATTTTTGTACTCCGTTTTTATTTTTCCGTATTTATATTCTTCATGATGCCACATCCATGTTAAAAAATCATGCCCGACATTTTTCCATTTGCCTTTTTTAAACTCGAAACCATAGTTGTTGTGTTGTTCGTCACCGTTAAATTTAAAAGCCAAATGCAACAAGTCTTTATCTTTCAGTTCTATATCAAAATCAAAAACATTTCCTTCATTTAATAATTTTAGCAAAGTATCTTCATTCAGCCCAACATCTACCGATGGATTAAAATAAGGCATTATAACTTCGCCAAGCACTATATCGCTCTTGCCTTTTACGAAGCGATTCAAAATCCAATAATTTTTCAGCTTAGTAACATCTTTAGTATTACCAGTGCAGAGTTTTACCTTATTGGATATGGTGCACATTAAGATATCTATTTTATAACAACATTATTAAAGTTCCATTTATCTAAAGCAAAATTATCTACTATAGCTAAATGTCTATTATCGATAGCATCTTTATCCCACAATGGTTCTGCTTCATCTCTAACAAACTTTTTTATTTCTGCTTGTTGATTAAATAGGGGATTCTGATTGTAACTCATTATCTTCTCCTTGAACGGCTTATTACCTATTGACTTATTATGGGTTTCAGAAATCAACAGAAGATTGCCGAGGCAATTTATATATTCGTTTTCGAAATCTTCATTATACCTGTTTCTTGAATTGGTTTCGTATCCATGAGCAATTTTTTTGTTGTCAGGTGGAGTTTGTGGACTTATGTGTTCAATATTAACAGACTCTATTTCAACTCCTTCAACAACATATCCTTTATTTTGAATATGGTTTTCATATTTCCCAAGTATGTAATGAATAGTAGGATTTTGATACATATAACCGTTAAGTACTTCTTTTACTTTTTCATCTCCCCAATACCAGGTTTCATTAAACTTATTTCTAAAATGTTCTTTCAGGTTCAATAGATCACCATTAAAACTTAATAGTATTTCATTGATTCTACTTAAAAAATCAGCTCTGCTACTAACTAATTTATATCTAAAAGTAACAATCTCTAGAATATGATATAGGCTATTTAGTCTTGTGCTATCACCTTCAAAAAACTTGTAACCTTTAATTATGAATGGATATGCAAACCTGGGAATCGTTAAACGTCGTAAATCATTTAGATATTTAAGATTAGACTTTTCCATTTTTTTTATATTGTCAAATGAAATACAAAGCTCTTTTACAAATTCCCTCATCCATAATATTCGATTCTTTGATTTTAGATATACTTCTTTAATATCCTCAATTGTTCTGTATGGAAAACCCTTAATATATGCATTGCAATGATAAATCAGCACACTATCCTCATCTAAACTAGTTATATCATTTATAACTAAATAAATAGACTTAAAAATATCGGCAATGTATTCAACGTTATTTTGTGTTTCATCAGCTGGACTATTGATATACATTTGATACATGAAATAAGACTTCAATTTCTCCATATTAGTCAAATCCTTTCCCCTATTATTCTGTAATTCGAACATCAGGGCAGAGTCTGCTTTACTATTAAGTTCAATAGAGGTTATTTCGGTAGTTTCTAGTAAATCAATAATTTTTAAAAGGTCACCGGTACTTACAGTGCCAAGCTCTTTCTTAAAGTATTTTTTAGCGTCGTTTATTCTATTTTGCGAAGGGGAGGAAAGTTGAAATTTGTTGTGACCATCTATTATAAGTGTCTCAAAACACGCTCTATCATAATCTACTGTCCTTAATTTAACATTTCCACCATTTTTTAGATAAATTGTTTTTTTCTGCAGAATGTCGAAATCTGGCGAATCTGACAAATCTCTTTCTGATAAAACATCTAGTATAGATCGCATGAATATAACTATAGTTGTCAATCTTTGCTGCCCATCTATTATCTCGTACTCTATATCTTTTTTTATTGTTTCCAGTAGAATATTTCCATAGAAATATCCATTTTCTCCTTGAATTTGCTCCTTTAAATCAGAAAGGAAAATAGGCAAATTTTTGTTATCCCAAGAATAGGCTCTTTGATAAACAGGAATAATAAAATGCTTTTGGGAACTATCGAAAAGCCCCAAAATGGTGGTTTGTTTAAATTGCATAAATGAGTGCGTTAAATTGATTAAGCTATTTGATATAATTGATTTTCTAATTCTTTAATTGCTTTTAAATAATTTGGCTTACCGCCAAAGCTCTGTATAATCTCTAATGCCGAACCATAAGAAGCAACCGGATTTACTTTTAGCACTTCCATACTTTCTATGTTTTCGATACCTTCATCAGCATACTTATCTAACAAGGCATTTAGCACCTTGCGAGCTTGTTCGCCATATTTGGTGAAGTAATTTCTCTTCTTTACATTATTGGCTCGTTCTTTACGAGTTAGCGGCTCTTGCTCAAAAGCGACGTGACAAATGATATCAAATAAATCGCAATCTCGATTTACTGCTTCCAACAAAGCATCAACAGGAACGCCCTGCTCTGCCAACTCATTAATCAACACCTCTTTTTTATCTGCAGCATTCCATACCGTTAAAAATTCTTCTAAACTGTGGAATTTGTTTTGTAACATTTCTTTAGAATAATCATGCAAATTAACGGTGATCGGCTTTCCATCTTTATTAAAATGTAATTCTCTACTTACCAAAACCGAAACATCAACCCCATTGATTATAATTTTCTCTCTTTTGCTTTTTTTGTATTCTTCTGCTGGCTCTCTAACGGTAGGCGGTTCTTTTGGTGTAAGCTGTTCGGTAATATTCTCTCCACTTAATTCATCAATAATTGGTGTGGTATCTTCATCTTCTTCATCAATGATGTTTCCTAAATCGGCATCTTGGGGTAATGGCTTCACACGAATTGGATCTCCATCAAAATCTTTGTCTGCAAATTTATCCGTTGCGTTTCTAAAATCCATGATGGTAAAATAGAGTTTACCGTGTTCTTCATCTATCCTTGTTCCTCGACCAATAATTTGTTTGAATTTGGTCATCGAGCCAATTTCTGCATCTAATACAATTACTTTACAAGTTTTTGCATCAACGCCAGTAGTCATTAATTCTGAAGTGGTAGCTATTACCGGATAAACCGCCTCCGGATCGATAAAATTATCGAGCTCACGTTTGCCTTCATCATTATCGCCAGTAATACGCATGATGTATTTGTGGTTTTTGGATACCAAATCACTATTCTGATTGGCCAAAGCAGAGCGCATCCTTTCGGCATGATCTATATCTCTGCAAAACACAATTGTTTTTGCAAAGCGATCATACCCTTTTAAAAACTCCGTAATTTTTGAAGCCACCAACTCAGTACGTTCTTCGATAATCATGGTACGGTCGAAGTCTTTACGGTTGTAAATTTTGTCTTCTACTTCGTTACCATCAATATCTGTTTTACCCATTTCTGGTCGATAACCTTCTAAATCTACATTTAAGCCGATGCGTACCACACGATAAGGCGCTAAAAAACCATCATCAATACCTTGCTTTAAACTATAGGTGTAAATAGGCTCGCCAAAATATTCGCTGTTGCTGGTGGTGTCACTTTCTTTTGGTGTAGCTGTTAAGCCAATTTGAGTGGCTGCTTTAAAATAAGACAGAACTTCACGCCATGCACTATCCTCTCTTGCACTACCACGGTGACACTCATCAATAATTATTAAATCAAAAAACTCTGGAGTAAACTGTTTGAAGATATTTTTTTCTTCTTCGCTGCCCGTTAAGCCTTGATAAATGGCTAAATAAATTTCATAACTTTTATCTACTTGGCGTTTTTTGATAACCGTCATTTTATCTTTAAAATGCTTAAAATCTCCTCTTTTAGTTTGATCTATTAAAGAGTTACGATCTGCAAGAAATAAGATACGTTTTTTGGTCTTCGATTTCCATAAACGATAAGCAATTTGAAAAGCAGTATAAGTTTTACCTGTACCGGTAGCCATTACCAAAAGAATTCTATTTTGACCTGCTGCAATAGCCTCCAAAGTTCTATTAATGGCATTTTGCTGGTAATATCTTGGTCGCCTACCAGAGCCGTCGAAAAAATAATCTTGCTCAACTATTTGTTCGGCTTTTGCTGTAACTATCCCTTTATGTAATTTATATTTTTCCCAAAGTGATTCGGGTGATGGAAATTGATCAAGGTTAAGTTCTTGTTCAATTTTGATTTCGTTTGTTTTATCATGAAATAGAAAGCCATCACCATTTGAACTAAAGACAAAGGGAATATCTAAAATTTGAGCATACTCCAATGCCTGCTGCATTCCAGAGCCAACTGAATGTTTATTATCCTTGGCTTCAATAATCGCAATTGGAATATTTGGTTTGTAATAGAGAATATAGTCCGCTCTTTTTCTAGTTCCACGTGTGGTTAATCTTCCTTTAACATAGATCTTTCCATCAGTAAAAGAAACCTCTTCTAGGTATTGAGTTAGTTTATTCCAGCCTGCATCTTCGATGGCGGGAGAAATAAATTTAGTACAAATATCACGTTCTGAGAGAAGCTTTTTAGACATTTAATAATCTTATTTTCCGAAATTAGAAATTTAATCTGAATATTCTTAAATATGCTTAACATGTAATTCAATAAATGATTACTTAAAATATGATAATATAAGGAAATTCTAAGATAAAAACGGTAAACCGTAAATCACAAATTAAATGCATTGAATGAGTAAATCTAACTTATGTTGACTTCCTTGAATAGCGAAAACTTTATTTCCCATGCTGCCAGCAATACCCACTTCCATTCCCACTCCTTTTACAACGACTACCCTTTTTAGTCAGCGCCTTACACTGCCCAACATAAGTAGAAGCTTTACTACTGCTTTTAGGGCTAGAAGTAAATGTACGGATGGCCTTCGCTGAACTGGATGAGCAAACACCACAGCTTCCGCCAGCGCTACAATGTTTACAGGCACTACAATTGGAGCAGGCTGCACAAGGACTATAACCATAACAGGTAGAAACAGGTGGTTTGGGTTTAGACTTTTTTGGCGTGAGATTAAAAAGACTAAGACTGAGCAAGATGTAGAGGAGCGTTTTCAAGAATAGGGTTTTTAGATTATTTATAAATCAGGCAAATTTTTAAACGAAAAGCAATAATGTTTAAAAGTAATTTTGAATCTGTAAGGTAGTGGCTAAAAGTAATTTCGGCTAAGGTATTAAACGAGGCCTAACCAAGATTAGGGTAATCCATAAAATTCGATGTAGGCAGTGCCTAAACTCGAAACTCATTTCTGAAATTTTCGCACCAACCTGCTTTGATAAAGCATCAAACAGCTCATCTACTGTTTGAAGCTTCCTCGTTAAATTGCGGTTTTGAGAGCGCTATCAAATGCGGGAATCATTTTTAAAACTATTCAGCTTCGTACAAATGCTATTGAAGAAATAACTTCGCAGCAGCCCAGTCTTAAGTTTTCAGCAAAACACTTCTTTTAATTTGCTATGTTATGTATTTGGTTAGTGTCGATAAATTATCATATCAACAGTCAAATTTAGCAAGGCTTTTTTCAACCATCAGGCACTTTACACAGAACGGTCTGTTTTCGGTATAAACAGGTAAATTTTCTTTACAGCACGTTGCTGATTGCGAATGATTTCTTCGTATCAATACAGGATTTTCGTCCAATTAACCCATATCTAGACTCAAAACAAAGACAGCAATACAACAAAATATTTTATCTTGCGTATTAGATGAATAGTTTTCACTTAAAATGTTTTGTTTCAACAATTAAAAAGAAAAAATTGTCACAGAAACAGCGACTGAGAATTTGAACAAATAAAATTTCACGGCTTTATAAAGCAGATTCGGTACAAAAGCTTCGGTTTTCGTTACGAAAAGGCGTAATTTCGTGATAAATAAATTACCCTCTTTTAAATACATGATAAGATGCATTGCCATAGATGATCAGCTAAGCTCGCTTCAGGGTTTGGAAAAGTACATCTTAGATACACCAAATATGCGTCTGGTTAATTCTTATACCGATCCGGTATTGGCTTTGAAAGAGCTTTCAAGGGCAGAGCCTGTCGATCTGATTTTTATGGACATCAACATGCCGCAGATTTCCGGTCTAGAGCTTGCTCACGCGATAAGAGGGAAATCCAGGAAATTAATATTTACCACATCCCATAAAGAATATGCTTTCGAAGCTTATGAGGCTGAAGGTGATGCATACCTGCCCAAACCATACAGCTATGCAAAGTTTCTGGTAACCATTACCCGGCTTTTCGGCAACGACTACGAAGCTTCCGAAAACAATCTGGCAAACAGCGAAAGCTTTTTAGTTAAAAACAAAGAGGAAGACCATCGTGCAATTATGGTAAAATATGCCGATATCATTGCCTTCGAAAGTTTTCACAACTACGTTAAAATTCATACCGATAAAAAAATAATCATAGCATACCTGAGTTTAAAAGATGTGAGAGAACAGTTAAACATTAGTAAACAATTTATACAATTACATAGAGCTTATATCATTTCTATACCACACATACAGCATATCGAGGGGCAAAGAATTACACTTACCAATCAGTTAAGTTTTAACGTGGGCGATATCTACATAAATGAGTTTAAAGAATTTTACAACGAGCGGGTAATTATAAGCAGCCGCAAAAAATAGCGGCTGCTTATTTTGGCTATTGCCCTAAACCAGGAACGGTAGATGTTGCAGTTAAAGTGGCGCTGGTTCCGGTAGGATCAGTTTCAAATGAATTGAACAATGATTTTTTTTTGAATACAAAAATGGTCCTTTTGATTAGCTTTTGAGTCTTCATAATTTTCTTTTTTTCGAAAACTAGAAGCCACTGGCAGCTGAAGAATCAAGGTTTACATAGATGGTGTAATTTTCTTTATGAATAGCTTAACAGGTCCATTTCAGATTTTTAGTAGCATGCTTAAAAAGTACCAGATACATTTAATTGCCTGGGCGGTATTTATATTTTGGGAGTCAGTTATCATCGGTTTAATCTATGGTCAGTTCGGCAATTTCAGTAACTATGCCATCCACTATACCCTCAATATTTCCATCTTCTATGTACATGCGCATGTGCTGATGTTGAGCCTGAAAAATCCGAAACAGGCTTTTTGGAAACTACCGGTTTTTATGTTTTTAGAAACAATATTTTTTGTCGGATTGATTTATGGTGTGGATACCCTTTTGTTTAAATACACACATGTATTCAGTAAAGAAATGGGTGAACCCCTAACCAGAGCATTGACCGTACTTTGGAGATGCTTATTTTTTATGTTCTTCGGAACCGGTTACTATTTTTTAATCAGCTTTATCAATACGAAAGCCGAAAAAGAGCGCATTGAAAGGCAGCGTTTCAGGATTCTTTTAGAAAAGGAAAAAACCGAAAAAGAGCTCGTACAATCAAGAAATGCATTCTTAAAAGCACAGATTAACCCACATCTATTGTTTAATACGCTTGAATTTGTGTACCAGAAATTCAAACACCACTCGCAGAAAGATGCAGAAGCAATGCTTTACCTTGCTGATATCATGCGTATGCTGCCTCCTCCAATGATACGGGCGAATACATCAATCTGGGCGAGGAGATTACGCAATGCGCAAATTTAATTCACTTGCACGAGTTAACTAATCCCTGCATGAATCTTGAATTAGCTTACGCACCGGATACGACAGAACTTAGCTTTATTCCCCTTGTACTAATTACCGTATTGGAAAACATGATTAAGCACGGCGACTTGTCTGGTTCTGCCGGTCATTCAAGTTTAGATATCTTCATCGATGATAATAACTTAATAATAGCAAGCAGAAATAAAATACTATCCACGCCACCAAGCTATGGCTTAAGTTCAGGCTTAGATAACATCAAAAACCGTCTTGCATTTGCTTATGGTAACGATTATAGTTTAGAACATTTTATAGATGAGGATAATTATTTCGAATTAACAATTAAGGTAAGGATAACAGCTATCAAGCAGAATCAAATCTCGTCAGAAATTTCTTCGATGGTTAGCAATTAATCTATGGTGCTTCCTTGCACCTTTTATATTTTTAGCAATATATCTTTTTATTGAATTCAGAATTGACTGTTTAAAAAATCTCACGTTATACTGCAATACAGATGAAAATTCCAAATCATTACAACATTGATAATAAATTATTCTTAAAACCTCGTTACTGGCATCTCTTGGGATTGAAGGCGTTCTTCGGTAAGACCTGATTTTAATGAAGGGAACTCAAGCAAATCGTTCAAAAACTCCCAACAAAGTTATTTGAACTTTGGATTTCTCTCACAGGTCATTGAATCCCTCTCTTCAAGGAGAGGGACAGCACAACACTAGCCAAAACAGAAACTTTAATAGGGTGAGGTAAAGGTCAATTGCAAAATTTAATTTATTAAAGTCACCCTGAATTTATTTCAGGGACTTTATTTCCAGGAAAGATGCTGAAATAAATTCAGCAGATCGTTCAAAAACTCCCAACAAAGTTATTTGAACTTTGGATTTCTCTCACAGGTCATTAAATCCCTCTCTTCAAGGAGAGGGACAGCACAACACTAGCCAAAACAGAAACTTTAATAGGGTGAGGTAAAATCAATTGCAAAATTTAATTTATTAACGTCACCCTGAATTTATTTCAGGGTCTTATTTGCCAGGAAAGATGCTGAAATAAATTCAGCAAGAAATATCGTATAAACAATACGGCAATAAAAGAAAACGTATTAAGTATAAGAATCCAATTCAGGTTACAAAGATTTCTCGGCTACGCTCGAAATGACGTCGTATATTCCCGTCATCTCGATTGGAGCGCAGCGGAATAGAGAGATCTGTGACCAATAGTTTTGCTAATTGTAAATCTGAATTCGTTTATTATTTTTCCTTCACAGAATTAATAAGCTGCTTTTTTTAGTTAACGTCAAGTCGGTCTCATAAATACAAAATGTCATTCTGAGCCTGTCGAAGAACTTTCGAAAACTGCCTTTTAGGGGCGTTTCGACAAGCTCAACGTGACAAAATTCAAGATAGCCACTCCATGGTCGGCGTCCTTACAGATCACGATAAGTTATATTATTTATCCTTCACATTATTAATAAGCTGCTTTCTTTAGTTAACGTCACCCTGAATTTATTTCAGGGTCTTATTTGCAGGAAAGATGCCGCAATCCATTCAGCAAGACGTATCGTATAAACAATACGGCAATAAAAGAAAACGTATTAAGTATAAGAATCGAATTCAGGTTACAAAGATTTCTCGGCTACGCTCGAAATGACGTCGTATATTCCCGTCATCTCAATTGGAGCGCAGCAGAATAGAGAGATCTGTGACCAATAGTTTTGCTAATTGTAAATCTGAATTCGTTCATTAATTTTCCTTTACATTATTAATAAGCTGCTTTTTTTTTAGTTAACGTCAAGTCGGTTTCATAAATACAAAATGTCATTTTGAGCCTGTCGAAGAAATTTCGAAAACTGCCTTTTTGGGGGCGTTTCGACAAACTCAACGTGACAAAATTCAAGATAGCCACTCCATGGTCGGTGTCCTTACAGACCACAATAAGTTATATTATTTTTCCTTCACAGTATTAATAAGCTGCTTTTTTTAGTTAACGTCACCCTGAATTTATTTCAGGGTCTTATCTGCCAGGAAAGATGCTGAAATCAATACAGCAAGACGTGTCGTATAAACAATATGGTGATAAAAGAAAACGTATTAAGTATAAGAATCGAATTCAGGTTATAAGGGTATTCTGGCTTTGCCAAATAATTCTGCTATTTACGTATTTTTCAACCACAAATAAAAAACCTTTATGAGAAGGAAGAATTTCATCTATCAAAATCCATTTTTCAGCAGTAATTCGGAAATCCCGAACTACTGTTTCTTCCATACAATAGTAAAATGCAATTACGCCAAAATTTATCCCTCCCCCAATTCCCAGCTCAAACCAGATTGCGCTTCTTCTAATGGCACTGCCTCTTCCTTAATCGGCTCAGTAAATACAACTTCCACACCATCTTTGATATGATAACAATGGCTAATTTGGCAGGCAAAATAACGGCGATCTTCTTTCCTAAACTGTTCCTGTAAATAACAGATGCCAATGGCTACCAGTAAAATCCGCTCGCCTTGTTGCGCTACGGGTACATGGAGTTTAGCACCAGGGAAATGAACTTGACTAAAGGCAACTTTCAAGTCATTTACTTTCAGAATTTCGTAAGCGCCGTCGTGTACATTCCAATCGAATACCATTACCTGCATAACGAAGGCATCAGATTGCGGTGCGGTTTTTACCAAATGTTTCAATTCAATTTTAGGGAATACGAGTTCAATCAAACCATCTGGTGCCCATGAAACCTTTGGCTGATGAAGCAAGAGCCGGTCTAATCGGGTATCAGCATTAAACTCAAATCCCTCAATTAATTTTAGATTTCCGTCAAACAGTTTTTTATTTCCCGCAGCTGAATTTGGAATCGTGTTAAAAACCGAAGTGATCCTTTTAGTTAGTCTGCTAGCGAGATCACCATAGCCATAAGCCTTTACCATTGGCGCAAAAGCTTTGCGGATATAGGCTGCATTTCTGCTGGCTTCGCCAAAATCTTTAGCGCTTTTTTTACTGTTTTCAGAAAGTTGATGCGTGCCAGATTTACGCCTTACAACGTCTTTCTTGCCTCTCCGATAAAAAATAAGATCTCCCACCTGGCCGGAAAATCTAACAATCCCATTTAATGTAGCCATAATTGATTATATTTGATTTAACCAAGGGATTGATCAATCCAATATACCAAATTTTTCCATTTATTTTCAGCCGTCTAATCCGTAACAGGTCCGACTCAAGTCCATGTGCAGTCCGTGTTTCCGCTATGTTCGCTTGTACCCTACTTCCAGAATGCTTCCGAAATGCTTCGGCACTACTTCACCCAAGGCAATGCAATACCTAAGCTGGTATGATGCGCTCATCCTGGTATAGTTTAGCTCGCAAACTGGTCTGAAACAAACATGTGCTAAGAATTTACAGAAGATGAGCCGAACGAAACCAGAGCGAAGGACTGTGACTAAATAGATTGCCACGGCTGGTGAAGAACCAACCTCGCAATGACGACTTTGGGATGGGAAGGTTTCCAACGGGCAGATGGGGTCTGCACCCTGCTCTACGGAACAGGAAATGACGGAAAGAGAAAACATTATAGCCTTTGCATTAAGATTCCCGCATACGCGAGAATGACGACTTCGGAATTATACAAGTTTCTGCACCCTGCTACCCGGCATAGGAGCTGATGGAAGGGTAAAACGTTAAAGCCTACGCACAAACTTTCATAAACCACAGCACAAGGCATCGCGTTCTTCCCGACCTTTCGTCGGGACTTGTGATGCCGCAATAAAAGCTTTGACGATTTTATCCGACATCAGTTCCAAACCTTGATTTTTGTTTCTTTTTATCAAGAAAAAGAAAAAAGCCTTTCGGTGGCTAACCGAACACAGCCAGAGCGGAGGACTGTAACTAAACAGATTGCCACGGTTGGTGAAGAACCAACCTCGCAATGACGACTTAGGGATGGGAAGGTGCTTCGACAGGCTCAGCATGACAAATCTGAGCGACTGGTCCTGCACCCTGCTATCCGGCATAGGAACTGATGGAAGGGTAAAACGTTAAAGCTTATGCAAAAACTTTCATAAACCACAGCACAAGGCAGCGCGTCCTGCCCGATTTTTCACCGGGCGCTTGCGCTGCCGCAATGAAAGTTTCGACGAGGATAGCCGACATCAGATCCAAGCCTTGATTATTCATTAGTCACTGCTGTTTTTAATTGCATTCATGAGCTCGCAGAAATGCTCGGTTTTTGGTTACCTTTTTATCAAGAAAAAGGTAAGAGCCCCTCGGCGGCGGTTAGCCGATGCAAGCCAGAGCGAAGGACCGTAACTAAACAGATTGCCACGGTTGGTGAAGAACAGGCTTCGCAATGACGACTTAGGGATTAGACAAGTTTCTGCACCTTGCTACCCTTCCCATTTAAGGGGAAGATAAAACGTTATAGCCTTTGAATTAAGATTCCCGCATACGCGAGAATGACGACTTTTGGATTAGACAAGTTTCTGCACCCTGCTATCCGGCATAGCAGATTTTGGTAGCGGAAAGCGGTGAAATCTTTGTAGAACCTTTCAACCTGCACAAACAAGGAAATTTGCAGCTGATTGGGTTTGTGTGAAGGACAAGCCTAAAATTACCGCTAATAAGATTGAGCCTGCTTTACGCAACAAAAGATGCAGGCCTTGATTTTTTGCTTCTTTTTTATCAAGAAAAAAGAAGGAGCCCCCTCGGCGGCGGTGAGCCGAAAAAAGCCAGAGCGAAGGAATTAATATAAACAGATTGCCACAGCCTGTGAAAAACAGGCTTCGCAATGACGACTTTGGGATAGGAATTTATCAAGAAAAAGGTAAGAGACCCTCGGCGGCGGCGAGCCGAAGCAATCCAGAGCGAAAAACTTAATATAAACAGATTGCCACAGCCTGTGAAAAACAGGCTTCGCAATGACGACTTTGGGATAGGAAGTTATCAAGAAAAAAGAAGGAGCCCCTCGGCGGCGATGAGCCGAACAAATGCCTGCAATGACAACCATCTCATACAATCGTTTTTTTCCCTGTTAACATAACAAAAAAACCACCCTATTTTACTACCTTTGCGGCTCAAAATTTACAGTAGAATGAGTGACTCGATTAAGATTAAAAATGCTTTAATTTCAGTATATTATAAAGATGGTTTAGCGCCATTGGTAAAATTATTAGCCGCTCAGGGCGTACAGCTGTTTTCTACAGGTGGAACCGAGCAATTTATTAAAGATTTAGATCTGCCTGTTACTGCCGTTGAAGATTTAACAGGCTACCCATCTATATTAGGCGGACGAGTAAAAACCTTACACCCAAAAGTATTTGGAGGCATTTTAAACCGCCGTGGTTTAGATGGAGATAAACAACAAATTGCAGAATACGAAATTCCTGAAATTGACCTGGTAATTGTTGATTTATATCCTTTTGAAGAAACCATAAAAGCTGGCGGAACTGCTGATGAAATCATCGAGAAAATAGATATTGGTGGCATTTCTTTAATCCGTGCTGCCGCTAAAAACTTCAACGATGTAGTTATCATTGCTTCAAAAAATGATTACCCTACTTTGCAGGCGCAGTTGGAAGCTCAAAATGGCGAAACAACTTTAGCACAACGTAAAAGCTTTGCCAAAACTGCTTTCCACACATCATCTCACTACGATACTGCGATATTTAACTATTTCAATGCTGAAGAACCTCTTGATGTTTTCAAGCAAAGTGTAAATACATCTAAAACCTTGCGCTATGGTGAAAACCCACACCAAGGTGGTAAATTTTATGGCGATTTAGATGCCATGTTTACCAAATTGAATGGAAAAGAACTTTCTTACAACAATCTGGTAGATGTTGATGCTGCTGTTGCTTTAATTGATGAATTCGAAGACCCAACTTTTGCCATTTTAAAACATACAAACGCTTGCGGAATTGCATCTCGCCCAACGGTTAAACAAGCCTGGTTAGATGCATTGGCTTGCGACCCGGTATCTGCCTTTGGTGGCGTTTTAATTACTAATGTTGAAGTGGATTTAGCAACCGCAGAAGAGATTAACAATTTATTTTTTGAGGTGCTGATTGCGCCTTCATACCAACCTGAGGCTGTTGAGTTATTCAGCAAAAAGAAAAACCGTGTGATTTTGCAACGTAATGATGTTGAATTAAGCAAAAAACAATTCAAAACATTATTGAACGGGGTGATTGAGCAGGATAAAGATTTGATTATCGAAGGTCCGGAGCAAATGGTTACCGTAACCGAAAAAACACCAACAGCGCAGGAATTAAAAGACTTATATTTTGCAAATAAAATTGTAAAACATACAAAATCGAACACCATTGTTTTGGTAAAAGATGATGTTTTAATTGCAAGTGGCGTAGGACAAACATCGCGTGTTGATGCATTAAAACAAGCGATTGAAAAAGCTGCAGCATTTGGCTTTAGCGTTAAAGGAAGCTCGATGGCATCTGATGCATTTTTCCCTTTTCCTGATTGTGTTGAGATTGCTGCCGAAGCAGGAATTACTGCAGTTTTACAACCTGGTGGATCGATTAAAGATGCTGATTCTGTTGCAAAAGCGAATGAAAAAGGCATTGCAATGGTAACAACTGGCATTAGACATTTTAAACACTAGTTGTTTGGGTGATTAGGTGTTTGGTTGGTTGGGTGTTTGGCTGAAGGCTTTCGAGGTTGAAGGTGAAAGGTAGAAGGTTTAAGGTAGAGCGTTTCCCCCTCGTCGTCATTGCGAGGAACGAAGCAATCTCCATTCATTTCCAATACAAAGATTAAATATTTAAAACGTTGCTTTAGGCAATTTGCTACGTAAATAGTAGCAGTAACCGAAGTAAAATAAACCCGATAGTAGAGAAATATTTTTGTTGCAACAACTAAGTTCAACTACAAACTTTAACAAAAATATGAAACGGATAGCGGGACTGTTTAAACCGAAGAATTACTGGTTTTGATTTTCTTATCATTTTAATTACAACTAATTCGATTAAAATGAACAATGAAAATAAAACTTAAAACAATAAAAAAGCTATTTTTACATTAGGAATAGTATAGATTTAACAAAATTAAAATAACGAACCTTATACATGGGATTATTTAACTGGTTTACGCAAGAAGTTGCCATCGATTTGGGAACAGCGAATACCCTAATTATACATAACGATAAAGTGGTTGTAGATGAACCATCAATTGTTGCTTTTGACCGTACTACAAACAAAGTTATCGCCATTGGTCGCCAGGCGATGCAAATGGAGGGTAAAACCCACGATAACATTAAAACCGTTCGACCGTTGAAAGATGGTGTAATTGCCGATTTTAACGCTGCAGAAGCGATGATTAAAGGCATGATTCGTATGCTAAACGGTGGTAAAGGCTGGATGTTCCCGTCTTTACGTATGGTAATTTGTATTCCATCGGGCATTACAGAGGTAGAGAAACGTGCTGTACGAGATTCGGCTGAAATCGCTGGCGCTAAAGAGGTTTACCTCATTCATGAACCAATGGCCGCAGCGGTTGGTATTGGTATTGATGTGGAAGAACCAATGGGAAACATGATTATTGATATTGGTGGCGGTACTACTGAAATTGCGGTTATCGCATTATCGGGTATTGTTTGCGACCAATCCATCCGCGTTGCGGGAGATAATTTTGATTCGGATATTGTAAATTACATCCGTCGCCAGCATAACATTATGATTGGAGACAGAACAGCCGAGAAAATTAAAATTGAAGTTGGAGCCGCTTTACCAGAATTACAGGATGCTCCTGCTGATTTCGCGGTTCAGGGTCGTGATTTAATGACTGGCGTACCAAAACAAATTACCGTTTCATATACTGAAATTGCACATTGTTTAGATAAATCCATTTCGAAAATTGAAGAGGCAATTTTAAAAGCTTTAGAGATAACGCCACCAGAACTTTCTGCTGATATTTACCAGACCGGTATTTATTTAACAGGTGGTGGTGCTTTGTTAAGAGGTTTGGATAAACGTGTTGCTGCCAAAACAAAGCTACCAGTTCACGTTGCAGAAGACCCATTACGTGCAGTTGTACGTGGTACCGGTATCGCACTAAAAAACATCGGAACATATAAATTCTTAATGCAATAACTAACATGGATAAGGTAGGATGGAAAATGAAACTAAGCCATTTCCCATCTTCCATTTCCCATTTTACCTCTTGATATGCGTAACCTTTGGATTTTCATAAGCAGATACAACGCATTTTTCTTGTTTTTTATCTTTTTTTTAATTGGTGTTTACCTTACCGTTAAAAATAATGCATACCAACGAAGCGCAACATTAAATTCAACCAATGAGGTTGTTGGCACAGCCTACGAAAGATTAAATGTTTTTAAGCGATATTTAAACTTAGGCGTGGTTAATGATAGTCTTGCGTCAGAAAACGCTAAACTCAAAACTAAACTGTTGGCGCTTACCACCGTAGATTCTACCAAAGAAGTACAGGTTATTGATACGGTTACCAACCAACAATACACCTATTTAGCCGCAAAGGTTGTTAAAAACTCTATTACCTTACGAAATAATGTAATGACGATTAACAAAGGTACACTCGATGGAATAGAAACCGGAATGGCGGTGATATCTCCACAAAGAGGCGTTGTTGGTTTTATTAGAGATGTTTCAGCGCATTTGGCTACCATCCAATCTTTACTGCATAAAGACACTAAAATTAGCGTTGTAATTAAAAAAGATAACGCATTAGGCTCTTTGGTTTGGGGCGATAATAACTTCGATATCAGAAAGGCATTTATAAAGGAAGTTCCTAACCATATAAAAATGAATGTTGGTGATACGGTCGTAACTTCAGGTTTTGGTCAGTTTCCGGAAGGTATTTTAGTTGGAAAACTCAGCAAAACCAATATTGCAACAAATGATAATTTTCTATCGGCAGAGTTAAATTTATTTAATGATTTTAGCACCTTGCAATACGTTTATGTAATAAAGAACAAACTGGCAAAAGAACAACAACTTTTAGAAACCCCTGTTAAAGCCAAATGAATAGCAGACTAATCATAGTAAATGTTTTCAGGTGGCTAATCCTACTTTTTGTGCAAATTTTCTTGCTTAAAAACATGGGCTTTTACGATTTATCAACGCCATTTGTATACGTGTTATTTTTGTTGCTCCTGCCCTTCGGTATACCAAACATTTTGTTGTATGTATTGGCTTTTGGTACAGGTTTAACACTCGATGCTTTTTATGATACCATGGGGGTTCATGCTACAGCTTGTGTGGTTTTAGCCTTTGTTAGAATATCATTTATAACAGTAAGTTTAAATAAAGATGCGATTGACGACCCAGAACCATCATTAAGTTACATGGGTTTTCAATGGTTTGCTCTTTATGCTTTTTTGTGTGTAATAACACATCACCTGGTATTATTCTTTTTAGAAACATTTAGGCTAACAGAAATTGGTTATACCTTAATGAGATGCGGCTTAAGTTGTATCTTTACGCTCCTATTAATCTTACTGGTAGAGTTTATTTTCTATAAAAGAACATCTCGTTAATGGAGCAATTATTTAATCGAAAGTATATCATTCAGGGTTTGTTTATTGTTATTGCCATAATTTTATTGGCGAAATTATTCTACATTCAAATTGTAAGCGATAAAGCTTTTGTTGCGGCTGAAAGTAACGTGCTTAAGAAAAAGTTTAAATACCCGGCTCGCGGTGCAATTCTTGACCGAAAAATGAGGGTAATTGTTCAAAACGAACCCGTGTACGATTTGATGGTTATTCCTAATGAAGTTAAATCTTTTGATACCCTGGCCCTAGCAAATGCACTCGATATTTCAGTAGAGGAAGTCCGAAAAAACATGCGGAAGGCTAAATTAAAATCCAATTACCAAGCCACTCCGTTTTCCAAACAAATTTCGGTTCAAAGTTACGCCCGCCTGCAAGAAATTATGTATCGTTTCCCTGGCTTTTCTACTCAGGATAGAACAATAAGACATTACCCGGATAGTGTCGGCGGACAACTTTTCGGTTATGTTAAAGAAGTAGATAGCGCAGATATAGCCCGTTCAGAAGGTTTCTACCGCCCTGGTGATTATAAAGGCAAAAGCGGTTTAGAACGTTCTTATGAGGAAATGTTACGTGGAGAAAAAGGCGTTATCAATACCGTTTATGACGCTAAAAACATCCCGCAAGGCAGCTATGCCGACGGTAAATATGATATCAATGCAGTTTCTGGAGAAAGATTAATCTCGGGGATAGATATAGAGGTGCAAAAACTTGGCGAACAACTGATGAACAATAAAGTTGGTGCTATTGTTGCCATCGAACCAGCATCTGGAGAGATTTTAGCAATGGTAAGTAGCCCCGGTTACGATCCAAACTTACTGGTTGGTAAAAGTCAGGGCAATAATTACATGAACCTGATTGGTAATCCTTACCGCCCATCGCTTGTAAGACCAATACAAGGGTATTATCCTCCGGGTTCCGCTTTTAAACCAATTGATGCTTTAATCGGATTGCAAGAAGGTGTTATCGATCCAAATACAACATTTTTTTGTCCGCATTATTACCAAGCCGGTAACCGCAGAATTAAATGTGAGCATTTTGATGGTTCCATAAGTTTAAGAAGAGGCATTGCCCGTTCTTGTAACACTTATTTCTGCTACGTTTTTCAAAAGCTGATTACCAAAAATGGCATGAAAAACCAGCGTTTGACTTATCAGGATTGGAGGGATAAAGTTGCCAAATTTGGTTTTGGAGATAAGCTTGGAGTCGATTTGCCTTTTGAACAAAAAGGATATTTCTATAATTCAGACCACTACGATAAGATTTATGGAAAGCGATGGGGATATACAAATGTAATTTCGCAAGCCATTGGCCAGGGTGAGATAACCGCAACGCCATTACAAATTGCAAATGCAATGGCTGTGATTGCAAATCGCGGCTACTACATCAAGCCACACTTAATAAAAGCCATGGGCGATAAATTGCTTGTGAAGAAAGAATATGTAACTAAAAATTACGTAGGCATAGATTTAAAACATTTTGAACCTGTTATTGATGGCATGCAGGATGCAGTAAATACCGCTTGGGGAACAGCCATTTTATCTAGGATCCCGGATATCATTTTATGTGGTAAAACCGGTACCGTTCAAAATTCGAGAGGAAAAAATCACTCCGTATTTATTGGGTTTGCACCCAGAGATAATCCAAAAATTGCGATTGCCGTAATTGTAGAAAATGCAGGTTTCGGAAGTACCTACGCTGCACCTATTGCCAGTTATATGGTAGAGAAATATTTAAAAGGTGCCATAAGTGGAAATAGAATAGCGCAAGCGGAGTGGATGAAAAATCAAAACCTCCTGCCATTGCTTATTGATAAAACCAAGAAAGCAAAGCTTACCAAAGCCGACAGTTTAATTATAAGAAAAACAGATTCTATTAAGCGCATTAACGATAGTTTAAAATTAAAAGCCGTCACCGCTAAACGCCCACTTTCGGCTCAGCTGGTAAAGAAACCTATAATTGCAACCAAACCCGAATCCAATAAAAGATGATACAGCAACAGGGCAACAGGTTTTTTTTCAATGTAGATTGGATTACGGTATTAATTTACATAGCGCTTTGTGTAATCGGATTTACAAATATCTACGCATCTGTACCACACAATGATGCGAATGCAGCATTTGATTTTAGTAGTAATTATGGCAAGCAACTCATCTATGTAATTTCAGGCTTAATTTTAGGCTTGTCCTTATTATTGTTTGATGGTCGCCTTTTTAACGTATTTGCCCCCTTTATATACGGTGGAACTTTGGTGCTGCTAGTTGTTGTATTGTTTATCGGAAGAAATGTTGGTGGTAATCAAGCCTGGATTCCGATAGGTTCGTTTAGGTTACAGCCGTCGGAGTTTGCTAAATTCGGTACGGCATTATTACTGGCCAGATATGTAAGTACCTTCAATCCAAAATTTAGAGATTTTAAGTCGATTTTTATTGCCGGAATTATTGTAGCCGCTCCCTTGCTTTTAATTATGCTTCAGCCAGATACGGGTTCTGCATTGGTATTTTTAGCCTTTATGTTTCCCTTGTACCGCGAAGGTTTATCAGGTTACTTTTTGCTGATATTTCTGGGTATGATTGTATTATTTGTTGCCGATTTCCTGGTACCAACTGCAGCACTAATTATAATTTTAATTGCAATCGGCGGACTTTTTATTTATGCCAACCGGCGAAAACAAAAGCTGATTATCACGACCGTATTCGTTACCTTAATTGCTATCGCCTATCTTTTTCTGATTAAAATAGCCTATGAAAAGGTTTTGGCACCACACCAACGCAGCCGGATTGAACTGATGCTTGGTTTAAAAACAGATAATAAAGGGGCGGGTTATAATGTGATACAATCGCAAATTGCCATTGGCTCGGGGCAATTAACTGGGCGTGGTTATTTACAAGGCACACAAACTAAATATGGCTATGTTCCTGAAAAAACTACCGATTTTATATTCTCTGTTATTGGAGAAGAGTGGGGCTTTTTAGGTTGTTCGGTTGTAATTGCCTTATATATTTTTCTACTGCTTAGATTAGTTAACCTGGCAGAACGGCAGCGGTCAACGTTTTCCAGAGTGTATGGTTACAGTGTTGCCTGCATTCTATTCTTTCACATTTTTATTAATATCGGGATGACGATTGGAATCATCCCCGTAATCGGGATTCCACTGCCTTTAATCAGTTATGGCGGTTCATCGTTATGGAGTTTCACCATATTGATTTTCATCTTCCTAAAACTTGATTCAAACAGAATGGGCTTTATTTAAGTTCTGTTGCGGGTTTTCTGTTGCGGATTGCCTGCCAAAATACCTCTAAACTTTGTATAATTTGTCTGCGAAATACTCAACTCTTTTGTTGCGGGTTTTCTGTTGCGGGTTGCCTGTCAAAATGGATATAATTATTGTTTTTAGCTCCAATAGTGGATTTAAGCTTGCACACAGTCAATTGTCAAGTAATAACAGGCAACTGAAAACCAAATCTACTCCTTGGTCTGTGTCCTCACAGACCAAAATAGTGATTTAATTGTCTGTTGAGACACAAACCATGACAAAAACAAAATAGGTTTATTTAAAGAATAGAGCGAACTAAGCCACCTTCTACCCTAATTGCTGCACCGTTTGTTCCTGATGCAAGTGGACTAACGTAATATGTTACCGTATTTGCAATTTCCTGTACATCTAAAAACCTTTTCAAAAGTGATGTGGGTCTCATATTTTTGAAAAAATCCGTTCCAACTTCAGCAACGGAAAGATTTCCTGATTTTGCTAAATCTTCTATGAAGCCGCCAACACCTTTAGATTTCGTTGGGCCTGGTAAAATAGAATTAACCGTTACCTGCGTACCTTTTGTTAATTCTGCCAATCCGCGACTAACCGCAAGCTGGGCAGTCTTGGTCATTCCATAATGAATCATTTCATCAGGAATAAAAACAGCAGATTCACTTGATATAAAGATTATTCGTCCCCAACCTTTCTTCAACATTTGAGGAAAAAGATGACGGGATAAACGGATACCACTCATAACATTCACTTCAAAAAATCTAAACCAATCTTCGTCAGAAATTTCTTCAAAAGCCTTAGGTTCAAAAATGCCGGCATTATTAATTAGTATATCAATTTCGGGAAGTCTGGCAATAAGCGAATCAACTTCTTTAGATTTGGAAAAGTCAGCAGCTATTCCACTTACGCTTTGAGTACCAGAAATATTTTGGAGCAATTTAACCGCAGCATCTACACTTTCTTCACTTCTACCATTGATAATAACATTAACACCTTCTTTTAACAAGCTTTCGGCTATCGCGAAACCTATTCCTGCGGTAGAACCACTTATAAAAGCCGTTTTATTTTTTAACTGTAAATCCATAATTTCTACTTACTAACTAAATCTTCTATTCAACAATTCGTAAAACTGATCAACAGTTGATTGTTTATTGGCCCAGTTGTATTTCGTAGCATAATTCTTTTGCAAGAAGCCATCGGCGGCTTCAAAATTTGGCATTTTGTTTACGATATCCAATGCTTCAGAGTAGGCCATGTTGTAGCCGCTAAACAAATCCTTTATAAACAAAAGTTTCTCGTTTAAATTTATGGCTTGCTTTAAATCTAAAATGGGCGCTTTCTCCACTTCATTCTGAGCTGCATTTGTTTTCGCAAGCAAATCATTTAAAGAAGGTGCAGGTTTACTCTGAATGTTTTGTTCAACCATTGGTTTAACCGGAACTGCTTCAGGAATAAAGGCTGGGCGATCTTCAACAGGTGGTGAGATGATATCATCATCATAATTATTTACATCTTCTACTTCCTTAGGTTCTTCCTCCGGTTGCTCATGTAAAGATTCAACCTCGGGATGATTTACAGCATATTCCTCATCATGAGATATCAAAAATGGCTCTGGTCCTATTTCATCTTCAAGGGCGGCAACTGGTTCATAGGTGTCAGTGTCCTGTTCCTTATCATGAATTCTCTTTTTTTGCGCCAGGATTTCCTCTTCCTCTTTACTTAAAACTCTATCGAAAATTTCATTTGTTGGTTTTTCTTCGTAATCAAATTTATCATCATTACTATGGCTACCTAAAACAAATTCGAAGCTATTAGAATCCTGGTCGGGCTTAAAAAAGTTATGTTCTAATATTTTTTCAGCAGTTTCTTCGCGTATATGTTCCTCCTCCAAAATTTCTTCTTCAGGCTGAAGGTCAATTCTTTCTTCCTCCTCTTCTGCAGCAACGATTTCTTCCAGTTCAGAAGGCTGAAAAGATTCACTTTCTGGCTTATAGCTTTGTACTTCAGGCAATACAATTGTATTTTGCTCTTCTAACAAAAACCCTGTATTCGTTTCAGCAGGTTTATCCTCTACCAAAGCATTTAACTTTTTTACAATTTTAACATGATCCGAAAGAAAATCGGCGTTAGCCAGAAAAAGTTCAACTTCTAATTCATTTAACTTTTCAGGGTTCTGAGCCAAAAATTGGTATTGCTCATTAAGCTCAGTCAAAATACTACCAATCTTTCTAAAAATATCTTGTTGGTTCATCATAAATTATTAAACGAATTTTTTGGTGATTTATGTTGGTAACTATGTATTCAAAAATAACACATAATTATGATATTTGTTCGGTTTATAAATTAAAGAAAGATAGGGCAAACGATATATTAGCATGTTATTTAGCGAACAAAATTTTAGGAGAAGAGGCGAATTTTCGGGAAGTATAGAGGTTGTTTGCGGCTCTATGTTTTCCGGGAAGACGGAAGAGTTAATCCGCAGACTAAAAAGGGCGCAAATTGCTAAGCTAAATGTCGAAATTTTTAAGCCCCGTACCGATACGCGTTACCACGAAAGTGCAGTAGTTTCTCACGACCTAAATTCGATAAATTCTACACCTGTTGATAGCGCTTCGGCAATTTTATTGTTGGGTACAAATACGCAAGTTGTTGGGATAGATGAGGCACAGTTCTTTGATAACGAATTACCAGATGTTTGCAATAAACTAGCGATGAAAGGCATCAGGGTAATTGTTGCTGGCTTGGATATGGATTTTTCAGGTAAACCCTTCGGACCAATGCCCGCTTTGATGGCAATTGCCGAACATGTTACCAAAGTAAATGCAGTTTGTGTTTGCTGTGGTAATCCGGCATTGTATAGTTACAGAACCGTTTCCGATGAATCTACCTTACTTTTAGGTGAAAAAGAAAGCTACGAGCCTCGTTGCAGGGCTTGCTATAATGTTGAAAAAGGTTAATTAGTTCAATAGTATATGGATTTATTAAAAGAAATTAAAACCGTTTCCATTTTAGGCTGTGGATGGTTCGGTTTCGCTTTAGCCAAATCTCTAATTTCGAGTGGATTTGATGTAAAAGGTTCTACCACAACGCCTGAAAAATTGAGAACGCTTAGTGCTGAAAAAATAGAACCCTACTTAATAAACTTCACCGCCGATAGCGTTTTGACAAATGAGCGTTTCTTACGAACGGATGTATTATTTATTTGTATCCCACCAAAACGGAACTCGGCAGAATTAAACGATTACCCTGAGAAGATAGAATCGATTTTAGAAGCTTCTGAAAACAAAGCTCGTAAGGTGATAATGATTAGCTCTACAAGTGTATTTGGTGATGAAAATAAAATTGTAAATGAAGATAGTGAAACCAATTCCGACACAGATTCTGGTAAGGTTGTATTAGCTGCAGAACAAATTTTTAGGTCTTTACGCCCGAACGACTACACCATTATCCGCTTCGCGGGATTAATTGGACCTGATAGAAATCCTGGAAGGTTTTTTGCCGGTAAAAGCAATGTGCCAAACGGTTTAGCTCCTGTTAACTTAATCCATCAACAAGATGCGATAGGAATTGCCATTTCTATTTTGGAAAAGCAAGCCTTCGGTAGAATTTATAATGCCTGTTCACCAACACATCCCACCAAAAAAGATTTTTATACCAAAGCTGCAAGAGAAGCCGGTTTAAAAGAGCCTACATTTCTTGATGAAAAAACAAGCTGGAAAATTGTAGAAAGTTTAAATGTTCCTGAGTTTTTGGGATATCAGTTTCAGGTGACGATTTAATATAGTTTATTATGATCTGTAAGGACACAGACCATGGAGTGGCTGTTTTATCCCCGAATTGCTTGTACAACACGTCTTGCTGAATTTATTTCAGCATCTTTCCTGCAAATAAGACCCTGAAATAAATTCAGGGTGACGCTAACTAAAAAAAAGCAGCTTATTAATAATGTGAAGGGAAATTAATATAACTTATTGTGGTCTGTGAGGACACAGATCATGGAGTGACTATTTTATTGCCGTATTGCTTGTAAGACACCTCTTGCTGAATTTATTTCAGAATCTTTCCTGGAAATAAGACCCTGAAATAAATTCAGGGTGACGTAAACTACAAAAAGCAGCTTATTGATGATATGAAGGAAAAATAATAAACGAATTCAGATTTACAATTAGCAAAACTATTGGTCAAAGATCTCTCTATTCCGC
Source organism: Pedobacter jejuensis (assembly GCF_003725795.1). Lineage (GTDB taxonomy): Bacteria > Bacteroidota > Bacteroidia > Sphingobacteriales > Sphingobacteriaceae > Pedobacter > Pedobacter jejuensis. Next base: position 284,304 of record NZ_RBEE01000012.1, read on the forward strand.
CGCGCTCCAATCGAGATGACGGGAATATACGACGTCATTTCGAGCGTATAGCCGAGAAATCTTTGTAATCTGAATTCGATTCTTATACTTTATACGTTTTCTTTTATCGCCATATTGTTTACACGACACCTCTTGCTGAATTTATTTCAGCATCTTTCCTTCGCAAATAAGACCCTGAAATAAATTCAGGGTGACGTTAACTAAAAAAAGCAGCTTATTAATAATGTGAAGGAAAAATAATACAACTTATTGTGGTCTGTGAGGACACAGACCACTGTGTGGCTATTTTATCTCCGCATTGCTTGTACGATACGTCTTGCTGAATTTATTTCAGCATCTTTCCTGCAAATAAGACCCTGAAATAAATTCAGGGTGACGTTATCTAAAAAAAACAGGTTATTAATAGTATGAAGGAAAGTTAATATAACTTGTTATAGTTTGTGAGAACCCAGACTATGGAGTGGAACCTAAGCTAAAATAATGTTTAACTCAATAAACCCAGCAACTCTTTTTTAGTTAAGTTTTTAAACAATCCGCCTTCACTTTGAATTAAATCTTTTACCAAATCCTTTTTAACCGCCTGTAATTTCATTATTTTTTCTTCAATCGTATCCGGGCAAATTAAATGAACAGCCATTACATTTTTGTGCTGCCCTATGCGGTAAGCTCTATCGATTGCCTGATTTTCAACCGCAGGATTCCACCATGGGTCAACTAAATAAACATAATCTGCTTCGGTTAAATTTAAACCTATTCCACCGGCTTTTAAACTGATTAAAAATACAGGAATGTCCTTGCTGTTTTGAAATGATTGCACAACCTCCTGCCTGTTTTTAGTCTGCCCGGTAAGGTATTCGTATTGTATTCCCTTAATTTCCAGCTGTTTCTTAATTAAATCAAGCATGCTTACAAATTGCGAGAATACCAGTATTTTGTGGCTATCGGCCTTCAATTCAATTTGCTCAATCAACACATCAATTTTTGATGAGGCCTGTATGTAAGATTTTCCATCGGCAAGCAAAGCGGCTGAATTGCAGATTTGCCTTAATCTGGTTATGCTTTTTAACACATGCATGGCGTTTTTGGGCAAATCATCTTCAGTTTTATTCATGATATAATCCTGAATTTCCTTTTTGTTGGCTTCGTAAACCTCACGCTGCTCCTCTCCCATTTCGCAGTATAAAATAATTTCAGTTTTATCTGGCAATTCTTTGGCAACTTCTTCTTTGGTTCTCCTCAAAATAAAAGGGCGAATTTTTTTCTGTAATTCTGTAGCTCTTTTACTGTCTTTAAATTGGTCAATCGGTGTCGAATACAAATCTGCAAACTGCTGTTTGCTACCAAATAAGCCCGGACAAGCGAACGACAACTGTCCGTACAAATCAAAAGTATTGTTTTCTACAGGCGTTCCGGTTAAGGCTACTTTATTTCTGGATTGCAGCATCCTTACAGTTTTATAACGCTGCGATTCCGGGTTTTTAATGTTCTGTGATTCATCCAGAAAAATATAATTAAAATGAAAATCTTTCAGATATCGAATGTCGGAAAGCAAGGTTCCGTAAGAGGTTAAGATGATTTCAAAATCATCAAAAGTATCTGTCCTTTTTATCCGGTCGCTACCATAAATTGTTTTCACGTTAATGGATGGGGCGAATTTCTCAACCTCTGCTTTCCAATTAAATATCAAGGAAGCAGGCACAACAACGAGATTTACATTGTGCTTAACTTTCTCTCGTTGCGTTAAAATAAAAGCAATAATCTGAATCGTTTTTCCAAGCCCCATATCATCTGCCAATATCGACCCAAAATTAAAATCATCTAAAAAGTTCAACCGATTTACACCATCTATTTGGTATTGCCGAAGCGTTGCCTGCAACGTTTTCGGAATCGTAATCTCCTTAATAGCATCATTCCCTTCAAACTTCTGCTTAAAACTTTTCAGCTCATCCCGAACGCTTCCATTAAGCATTGCATCTTCATATAAATCGCTTATCGAAGCATATTTTATTTTATGGGTAAGCAAAGTATCATCAACAATTTCGCCGGCGGTAAAGTAATCTGTAAATTTCGCAATCCAATCTTCGGGCAAAATGCCCTGTGTTCCATCATCGAGCGTTACAAATTTGCTCTTATTTCTAATGGATTTATGAAGATGTTTTAAAGCAACATTCTGCTTGCCAAACTTTACTTTCACCTTGGTTTCAAACCAATCGGTTCCGCTTAATACTTCAATATTGATTTCAGCTTTATGAGGGTTAAGCTTATTGTTTTTAAGATGATTGAAACCTAAAATATGAATACCTTTACTCCGCCAGGCTTCAAAAGCATCAAGAAACCACAATTCCTCTAAAAAGCGTTTGCGATGCAAGTAAAAAGAATCGTTGGTTTCCTGTTCATAAAAGAAAGGGTGTTGGCGAATAATTTCTCCCGTAAACTGTAATTCTTCTTCTTCATTGCGGTGAAGCGTGAACAGATTACCCAACTTATCTTGAGCCTGAATTTTATTTTTTGAAAGGACCGGAATTTCTAGATTTCCGTAACGCATTACCGGTGTAATCAAAATAAAATCTTCTGATTCGGAAAGATAGATAAGCTTTTCGATTTCCAAATCGAATCCTTTTTCTTCCATTTGCTTAGGCGTTGCTGGTCGCAGATAGGAATAATCTACATGAATATTGCCTTCCAATTGAATCAGGATATTTTTCTGAAACGCTGGATATTTGCTTTTATGAATGATTAGCCTGTTACTCTGTTTGATGAAGAAACCGATAACTTTTACCAAATCGGCCCTGGCTAACAAATAAAGCTGATCTTTAAGTTGAACAAAATAGTTATATCGGATAAAAAGGTTATCGAGCGAATAGGAGTTTCCCTTTATAATTAGTCTGCCGCTAATTTCAAAGAAATCATCCTTTTGATTAACGGTTAAGTGCAAATCAACATCTAAAATGTGCAACTGAACAGGAACTACAGATGTAGCCTGGATATTTGGAGATATCTTTGCATCATGTAAATATGCAGGAATGTTAAGCGGATTTTTTACAATCGCCTTTAATGCCGCCAACTCAACCTCTACTTGTTCTGTAGCAAAGTTGTTTTGAAATTTTGCAATGCCGCTATAATATTTAAGTTCAGAACTCTCTTCTGTATTAAAAATTAAATCTGCAGGATTTATGCTTTTAAAAGGATTTTTTGGCTTACCACTTTTGGTTATTTTCGCCTCAAAAAGTTCGATATTTAAGTTGTTGTAGTATCGGTGCTGACCGAGCACCAAAATTAAATTGCTTGTATCAAGCGCAGCAGCTACAGGTATTTTTTGTTTATCCGGTAGTAAGGCTAATTCAAGATTTTGTTTTGCTTCTGCATTGAAGGCCTGCAAAGAAGCCATTTTTGGTTTGATAATTAAGGTGTCGTTTTCTATCTTAAGATTAAAAAGCGCATCAAAATTATCTTCATTATCTAAGCCATAATCAGCCGCAATTTTTTTTAGTTTTTGGCGACGAAGATTTTCATCAAAAAAAATCAATAAATCTGGCCGTTGTAAAATATTGTACAAAACCTGGGCTTGGTGCTCGCAAAGTTTATTTTTTGGTGCATCGCATCTGCAAGACAGTTTTACCGAACTAGAATTTTGTTGAACCTGTACAATCGGAAAAAATGCTGAAGATGTTTCATAACTAAATGCTCCGAAATCTATCTGCAATTGTTCAGGAACAATACTGTAAAACCCTTTGGTATCGGTATTAATGTGTTGATTTAAATGTTTTAGAATAACTACAGTGCTTAGGTTTTTCAGGTTAAAATCCTTTAAAACATAATCGTAAGGGTTAAGTTCATGCGTTTCCAAGCTTGAGTTCTCTTCTTTCATTTATTGCAATATAATCAGAAAATGAAGGAACAAAATCAGATGGTAGATTTTATTTTTGCTACCACATCAGCAATTACTTCAGGCGATTTTAAAATTTTATAATGTCCGGCACCTTCATAAGTCTTCGCCTCGATTGTCTGGTTTTTATCAAGAAATGGTTTTAAATAAGCATAAGGTGAAATGTGGTCTTCTTTATCGTAGGCTAAAAAATGAGGCAGCTTATTTTGTAGTGTATAAAGTTCTTCAAGATTGAAATAATCTACCGCAACAGGAAATTCATCGCTGAAATTCTTAAAAAAATTAGCCTTAGCGGTAGCAGGAATATTAACACTATCCATGCTTTGCTCAAAATTTTCTTTCAATCTAATTAAAGGTGCAATGCTGATTAATAATTTCGACTGTATTTCGCTTTCCTGTATTGCAATAACGTTTGCCATGCAACCCAGCGAGTGACCAATGATTACATCAACTTTTGCGTAGTTTTCATGTATCGATTTTACCGATTCTGCATACAACATCAGGTTGGAAAACTCTGATTCAGAACTTCCATTTCCGGGTGCGTCAAAAGCAATAATTTCAACATCATCCAGTTTTTGAAGTTCCGTAATCAACTCAAAAAAGTCGGCTGCTTTTGATGCCCAGCCATGTGTAAGCAAAATTTTTGTTTTTCCGTTTCCCCAGCTAAAGCAGTTGATGGTTAGTTCTGCACCTGTAAAATAGGTATCGGCAACTGGTAAAGTAAATGCTTTTGATGTGGCCAAAATTTGCTCTTGGTGCAAACGCAAGGGCATTTTAGGCGAATAGAAAATATATTGGCGTATTAAATCTTCAGCATTTTTATCCTGAATGCTTGTTGAGCTTTTAAGCTCCGTAATCATAGCCTTTAATCTTTTCAATCGCTCTTTTCTTAGGTTAGACTAATATTGTTTTTAAATCAGCTGGTGAATAATTTACAGACTTTAAGGTCTTATCATCCGATTTTCTAAAAACTAAAAACAAGCCGTCGATTTCTTTATAATATGATTCTGTACCATCTTTATCTGCATAAAATTGTATGGTTTGCTCGGCTTCTTCAACCGTTTTGCAAGCCTTGCTCATATTAGAGCGATGAACTTCATCAAACAGCGTTTTAAATTTTCCACCCAAACCAAATTCGTGGATAGCGCCTGCCAAAACGTATTGTAAATCGCAAAGTGCATCAGCAACTTCAACTAAATCATCATTTTCAACAGCTTCTTGCAGCTCTTTTAATTCTTCTGCCAGTAACGAAATACGAAGATTTGCCCTTTGTTTTGATGGAATAACTGGTGTTTCTAATATTGGATGTTTAAAAGTTGTATGAAATTCTGCAACTTGATTGAGCGAATTGGTTTCCTGCATTTTTGTATTCTTTTATGCAACAAACTTAAAAAAATTGAATGAGAAAGAGTTAGTTCATTTGTTTTATTGTTTCAACAATTCATCTGCAACACTTCATTTTTTCTCCTTTACGATTTTAAAAAATTCTTCCCGGTAAGTATCTCCTATCGGGATGGATTGCTCGCCGATATACAATGCATTTCCATCAACCATTTTTATTTTTTCGAGGGAGATAATGTATGATTTATGTACCCTGCAAAAAGGTGGATGCGGCAACTGCGTTTCTAATTCTCTTAAAGATTGATACGTAATAATACGTTGATTTGCAGTATAAACCGAAACATAATTTTTCAGTCCTTCTATGTACAGAATTTCGTTATAATTTACCTTTATAAACTTGTTTTTAGTATCGCCTTTTATGAAAATAAAATCGCTGGTTGTTGTAATTTGCTGAACAGCTTCTTGCGGTGTGGGCGATATCATTTGCTGTGCCTTTTGTGCCGCTTTGTAAAACCTTTCGTAAGAAATTGGTTTTAAAAGATAATCTACCACATCTAAATCAAAACCATCTAAAGCATATTCGGGGTAGGCTGTTGTTAAAATGACTTTACATTTATCACCACAAATTTTTAAAAACTGAATGCCAGTTAATTCGGGCATTTGAATATCTAGAAAAACTAAATCAACTTTTCCATCCTGCACCAAACTCAATGCTTCAAATGCATTTGTTGTTGTGGCAACCAAAGTTAAAAAGGGTGTTTTATTGATAAATGTTGCAATGATATCCGAAGCATAGGCTTCATCATCTACAGCGAGGCAGCGAATCATAAATGTATTATTAAAGTGGTTTTATAAGTGTTGCCGTTGTTAGAAATAAGCAGCTCATGTTTTTCGGGATAAATTAAATCTAACCTTCGTTGTATATTAACCAAACCAATACCGCTTGAAAGGTCTTTTTGAGCATGGCTAATTTTATTGCTTACTTCAAAGCTTAACCGCTTATTTTGTACCTTAAGCTTAATGCGAATGGGTTGTTTTTCATCATCAATTGTGCCGTGCTTAAAAGCATTTTCTACAAAAGGGATTAACACTAGAGCTGCAATTTTTTGGTGTAAAACACCCTCAGTTGTAAAATTGACATAAAAGCGGGGTTCAAATCTCATTTTAAAAAGTTCAATATAACTTTCTAAATAGTCAACTTCTTTGGCAAGGCTCATCATCCCATCAGGACTATCATTCAGCGTATAACGCATCAAATCAGAAAGACGCAATACAGCATTTGCCAACTTATCAGAAACTGGAATTGCGAGCGAGTAGATATAATTTAATGTATTGTACAAAAAATGAGGATTTATCTGCGATTTTAGAAATGCAAGTTCGGCTTTTACCACTTCATCTTTTAGTCGCCTATTGGTTGTTTCTGCTTTGAAATTTTGCACAACACTATAAACCGCAGCCGGAATAACGAAAAAGGCTATGCTATAATAAATATTATCAGAAATATATTTAGTCGCCAAAGTATCGTCAGAATAGTTTTTCATCCCAAACCATTCGAAATATAAAATTTGTTCAATTAAATACCTCATTCCAATAAAAATAGCGATGGTAAATATTAGCGCTGCAATAAGCTGAACAATTTTTCCTCGCTTTAAGAATGATGGATAAACCCACAGATAGCAAATATAAAATTCTACAATCTGTATAAAATTCATCGAAATATCGAAAGCTGATTCTCTTAATGTTACACCTTTAATTAATGTTTCTCCATAAAAATAGGCCAATACGGCTATCCAGCAAACTAAATGAATTAATGTGGTTTTAGTTTTCTTCATGCTATAAACCTATGCATACATTTCTTTAAATCTCATTTTGTTATTCCAACATGCTATTAATTTATCCCAACTGCCTATTTTCTATTCTTAAATTTATAAAACAAGCAGCATCCAAACATTACAAGCAAAATGCCCCGAATTGCCAAGTGGCGATTCGAGTTTTTTAAAGCCAGCTTTTTCATACATGCCAATCGCGGTGGCAAGTTCGGGGAAAGATTCTAAATACATTTCGTTGTAGCCAAATTGCTGTGCAGATTCTATACTTTTCTGCATTAACATTTTTCCAATTCCTTTTCCTCTTGCAGCTGCAGATAAATAGAACTTCACCAATTCTACACAGCCATCTGGCAATCCATCTGTTGGATAAATACCGCAACCACCAAGCAATACACCATCTTCTTCTGCCAGCCAATAAGCCGAACCTTCTTTTTCAAAAACTTCAAATAAATCGTCTGTTGTAGGGTCGGTGTAAACTGTGCCAGGTTTATCTATCTTAAATTCTCTAAAAACTACGCGAATTAACTCAGCCAATTCCTGATTATCCCGTTTCTCAATTTTCCTGATTAGAAGACCCATACTTATACATTAAAACTTATCAAAATAATACACAATTTATGTTTACTTAATATACCAAAGGTACATTTACTAATATTTAATAGTCAACATGAATCAGATATTTAGCTTATTTATTCCAAAGGATAAAACTTTTCAACCACTGTTTGAAGAAGGCGCAACAAACCTGTTTAACATTTCTGAAGCTTTGGTGCTTTTTATCCGTTCTAAAGATAAAGAAGGAAAGATAAAGCTTGCAAAAGAAATTAAAGCTTTAGAATTGGTTGGAGATAAAGCAACTGATAAAATTTACGAAGAGCTTAATAAAAATTTTATTGTTCCTTTTGATAAACAGGATGTACATGCACTTGCCACTAAAATAGATGATATTGCTGATGATATTTTAGCTGCTGTGCTCAACATGGAACTTTATCAACTCGATACCTCAAACGAGGCAATGTTGAAACTGGGGGAAATTATCGCAAAAATGTGTAGTGAGTTGGCTATCGCGATAAAGGAAATAAAACATTTTAAAAACAAGCAACTCATTGTAGATATCTGCTTTAATGTTGGGCAATTAGAAAGCAAAGCCGACAGACTTTACGAACAGGCAATTTCGTTGCTTTTTGATAACGAAGCGGATGCAATTTCTTTAATCAGGCAATCAGATATTTTAAGTCAGTTAGAGAAAACCACCGATAAATGCGATGATTTGGCAAATGTGATAGAAACCATCTTCTTAAAAAACGCTTAAATTCTAAGTTAGGTTCCGGAAATATTTTACGATTGCAAAACAAAAGGCAATTCACAAACCTTTGTTAGGTAAAAGAATTATTATGGAAAATTTAGATAACAACCCCGAAGAATCAAAAGCACATCCAAAACCATCTGATGATGCTCAATCGCAAGTAGAAACCATCATTCCTTCAACCGAATCAGAAGAGAGTACAACCACTAAAGTTAAAGAGCAGGAGGCTGAAGAACCTACATCGACTGAAAAAGAAGAGGACGCGGATAAAGAGCAAAGCGAGGAGCCGAAACAAAATTCAGATAAGTCTGAAGATAATGAAGAGGATGATAAAGGCGACGACATTGAAACGGTTAGTGTATAAGAATTACTAAATCATTAAAATAGTTTTATTAATTTACCGTTATGACTAACATGAAAAAGACTCTATTGCTTTGCTTATTAACCATCTCGATATTTAGTTGCGGGATAAATAAGCAGGCCCAACAAATTAAAGCACTCGAAGATTGCACCTATAAAATTAAGAATGTAAACCAAATTACCTTAGCAGGAACTGATTTAAAACGCTTAATAGACCAACAAGATTTCAATTTGGCAAGCTTACCTGGTGTTGCTTTAGGTTTGCTTAGAAAAGATATTCCTTTAAGAGCAAATCTTAACTTGGAGATAACAAATCCATCTGCAAACCTTGCGGCAATTAATCAGTTTGAATATAAAATTTTGGTAAACAATACAGATTTAGCCGAAGGTTTCGTAAACCAGGCGGTTAGCATTCCGCAAGGACAAACGGTTACCGTGCCAATACAAATGGGTAGCAATATTTATGGCTTAATTTCTAACGGAAACGTTTTAAGTGATATTATGAAAGCTGCTCAGAGAGGCTCTAAAAGTGATGAGAAATTAGGTTTACTTACGATTAAGATTAAACCAACATTTATGATAGGCAATACACCTGTGAAATATCCGGGTTATATCACCATAAATAAAGACATCACCAATAAGATATTGCTTTAAAACACCAACAAACCGAAATAAAAAAGCTGGTCGCGACATGTAAATGTTTCGACCAGCTTTTTTTTATAAAATTATTTAACCAGCCTGAGTTTGATTCTTAACTTAATATTTTGCTGTTTTATCTCCGTATAGCATGTACTAACTTCTTGCAGAATTGATTTGAGCATCTTTCCTGCAAATCAGACCCTGAAATAAATTCAATATGACATAAACTAAAAAAAGCAGCTTATTAAAAATGTTAAGGAAAATTATTAATCGAGCTCAAGTTAATTAGGTTTAAAATTTATGGCGAGGAGTTTTAACCATTCCTTTAAAACTATTTTGATCTAAGCTTTCTGAAACTTCCTTAGTTTCTGCAACCGATAATTTTGATTGTAGTGATGCAGATTGTGTACTTAAACTTCCCGTTCTAGCTGGTGTGGTTACAAAATTTCCGTTTTTTGGGTATAGTAAGGCGTAAGATAATAAAGTTTCCGTTTCATCTCCCCAAGCTTTGGTTAAATCTTCAAACGCGTCTTTATCAACGGTTAAACCAGCATAATAACCACCTGTACCTGATTGATTTTTAGTTTCAAACTCGGGAATATACATATCAACCTTATCAATTTTAATTGGAAAAAAGCCAACTGGTTTACCATAAGTTGTTGTGCCGATTAACTTTACATCCATTACAGGTTTTAGGCTGTTTACGGTTAACTCACTTGCAGAAGCTGTAGCGCCTGTTACTATAAAATAAACCCTGCTTAAATTTAGTGTACCCGATTTGGCGAATTTTTCAATATTATCTGATGAGGTAGATGAATAATCCAAATCTGCATAGGTTGCATATTTACCGTTTATGCCACTTGTAAAAGTTTGGAGTTTACCTTGGTCATCAGTTAAAGGTTGCTGAGCCAAAATAGAGGCCTTTCTTTGAGTAGCCGTTAAATTTTGCAGAAAGGTATTATAATAGGTTGTGTACATCACATTTCCATTCTGTGCAGCAGGAGCTAAAATATTTATCAACTGAGTTGCTGTGCTAACGTATCCGCCACCATTATACCTTAAATCTACAATAAGCTCAGTAACGCCTTGGCTTGCAAAATTTGAAAAAGCCGAATTTATTGCAGCTGAGGCATTATTGGTAAAGCTATTAAATACAATATAACCAACCTTTTTAGTGCCGGCGGTGTAAACTCCGGTATATAAAATCGGATTGACCGTATAGGTGGCTCTTGTTACCGTAACACTTTTAGAAACTCCTGCTAAATCTGTAAAAGTTAAACTTATACTAGCGTTTGTACCGAATAAAGCATCGTTTAGAAAGGTAAGGTTGTTTGATGTATAGGAAAGCGAAGTTCTGCCATTTACGGCGGTGATTTTGCAACCCCTTGTTAAGCCTTGCTGACTAGCTGGAGAATTCGGATAGACATATTTTACCCGCAAATCGGTTAATGTATTATAATCTGCAGAAAAACCATAATCGTTTTCTGTACCATTTACATCTGCCTTCAAAGAAGCTTTTTTACCCGTAGTACCGTAATCAAAAAACGAATATTTTGGAGATGTGCTATTGCTTACGTACTCGTAAGGCCGGCCTGTAGTCGGATTTAGCGAGTACTGCGTTAAAGCATATAATTCTGTTTCGTTTGAACTAAAGCTTCTGGGTTTAAATGCATCGTAAGTTGGTAAGGATGTATTCCAATAATACAATTCTTTGGCATACAAAAAGATAGAATCCTTAGTAAGCTCATCTCTTGTACCTGTAATAGTGGTAACTGGTGGCACTGGAGGTACTACAGGTGCTGGATCACTTTTTTTACAGCCAAAGGTTATAGAAACAAATGCGATTAAAACCGCTGAAAAATATTTTATGCGCTGTGGTATCATAACGGACGATAATCAAATTTATAAAATGGTATATACGTTTAAACTTGGTTAAAAGTTTAGGCAAAAGGTATTTACCAAATAATACGTGTACTAATTTAAACTTATAATTTTAAATAGTTGCCGAAGTTTTGTTAAATGCAAAAATTTAACGTTTAAAACAGAAGACCTTTCATTGCTGAAAGGCCTTCGCTGTAACAAATAGGGATGTTTAATGCCACAGGTTATTTCAGTCCTTCTACCAACTGAAAATATTTTATGATGTTTAACACAATCAAATAAATTTTAAAAAAATCGGCGAAATGCCGTTTTCTTAATTTTAAATCGTTCAACTGAAATAAATATAAAAATTAAATAAATTTTGATTTGTTAAAGTAGATGTAGGGCCTTATTTAGTCGATAATTGATGACCTTCTGAAGATTAGTATCACAAAATACAGAACATTTCAACTCAAATTTTGACTGGGCTGCAAAGACAAAAGCTAACAACCAAAAAAAGCCATTCATATAGAATAGCTTTTTGTTAGAAAGTGGTGCCACCTGGATTCGAACCAGGGACACAAGGATTTTCAGTCCTTTGCTCTACCGACTGAGCTATGGCACCTCCCATTTGGGATTGCAAATGTAGTATCTTTTTTTTCAAATGCAATAAACCTGTAAAATATTTAGCAAAAAAAATGCCTTTAAACCAAAAAAGCCTTTCATTTCTGAAAGGCTTTTGGAAGTGGTGCCACCTGGATTCGAACCAGGGACACAAGGATTTTCAGTCCTTTGCTCTACCGACTGAGCTATGGCACCATCCGTTTGGGATTGCAAATGTAGTGTTCTTTTTCTAAAAGCAAAATTTTATTTTAAAATAGCACATGTATTGCTGATAATCAATTTGTTAATTTTTATATGCGTTTCTAAATAACAGATACAATAAAATTTAGAATCAATACAAACTATCATATTTTTAAATTATTTTATGCATGCATAGTAATTTATTCAAATTAAATATCCTAATTTAGCGTTATTAAGCTATAAAATATGGTAAGCCAAATTATATTTCTGATTTTAACACTAGCAGCTATTGCGCTATTTACAGTTAATTTTCGAAAAATTATTCGCAATATCCGATTGGGTAAAGATGTAAATCGTAACGACCAGCCTACAAAAAGATTCATCACCATGATGCGGGTTGCATTCGGTCAATCTAAAATGATTGTTCGTCCAATCCCAGCTATATTACACTTCTTTGTTTATGCTGGCTTTGTAATTATCAATATTGAAGTATTAGAAATCATGATTGACGGGCTTTTTGGCACTCACCGTGTTTTCCATGGTTTAGGCGGCTTATATGATTTTTTAATTGGCTCATTCGAAGTGCTTGCTTTTACAGTTTTGCTTGCTTGCGTAATCTTCTTTATCCGAAGGAATATTTTAAACATGAAACGCTTCAAAGGTGTAGAAATGACTGCTTGGCCAAAATCTGATGCCAATTACATTTTAATCATTGAAATTTTATTAATGTCTGCATTTTTAATAATGAATGCAGCCGACGCAAAACTTCAAACATTAGGTGCAGGCCATTATATTACTGCTGGTTCATTCCCGGTAAGTCAGTTTTTAATACCTTTATTGCCAAATACCGAAAATGCCTTGATTATATTGGAGCGCAGTTGTTGGTGGTTTCACATTGCAGGTATTTTAGCTTTTTTGAATTACCTACCCTATTCGAAACATTTTCACATTTTGTTTGCCTTTCCAAATACATACTATTCTAATTTAGAGCCAAAAGGTGAATTTACAAATATGGCTTCGGTTACTAATGAAGTTAAAGCCATGCTCGATCCATCTTTTGTACCTGCTGAAACTGAGCCAGGAAAATTTGGCGCTAAAGATGCAACCGACTTAAGTTGGGTAAACTTGATGAATGCTTACACTTGTACTGAATGCGGACGTTGTACTTCGGTTTGTCCGGCAAACATTACAGGTAAACTTTTATCTCCCCGAAAAATAATGATGGATACCCGCGACAGAATTACTGAAGTTGGTAAAAATATCGACAAGCATGGTGTTGGTCATGATGACGGAAAAGCTTTATTGGATGATTACATTAGCAGGGAAGAAATTTGGGCTTGTACCAGTTGCAATGCCTGTGTAGAAGCTTGCCCAGTTAACATAGATCCCTTACAAATTATTATGGAGTTACGTAGATTTGCTGTAATGGAAGAATCACAAGCACCTGCGAGCATAAATGCAATGATGGGAAATATAGAAAATAACCAGGCGCCATGGAAATACTCACCTGCAGACCGATTCAACTGGGCAGAAGGAAACTAGATTAATAAATAAAAAAACTGAACACGGCATCAAATCTTGAAACTCGCTACTTGATACTTGATACTTGATACTCGATACTTGATACTAATTACTCGATACTAACTACAAATACTCGATACTAAAATGGAATTTAAAGTCCCAACAATGGCCGAATTAATGGCTGCAGGAGAAGAACCTGAAATCTTATTTTGGGTAGGTTGTGCTGGAAGTTACGATGAGCGGGCACAGAAAATTACCCGCGACATTTGTAAAATCCTGCATCACGTTGGAATAAAATATGCTGTTTTAGGCACTGAGGAAAGTTGTACTGGTGATCCTGCAAAAAGAGCTGGAAATGAATTTCTGTTTCAAATGCAAGCCATGACTAACATTGAGGTACTAAATGCCTACAACATAAAAAAGATTGTTACAGGTTGTCCTCATTGCTTTAACACCATTAAAAACGAATATCCCGGTTTAGGCGGTAGTTACGATGTAATTCACCACACGCAATTAATACAGGATTTAATTAACGATGGCAAGTTAAAAGCCGAAGGTGGAGAAAGCTTCAAAGGCAGAAAAATTACTTATCACGATCCTTGTTATCTTGGTCGTGCAAATGGAATTTACGAAGCGCCAAGAAAAGCACTAGAAGTATTGGATGCCGAATTGGTTGAGATGAAACGTTGCAAAAGTAACGGACTTTGCTGTGGCGCTGGTGGAGCACAAATGTTTAAAGAACCTGAAAAAGGAAACAAAGATATTAATGTAGAGCGCATTGATGAAGCATTACAGACTAACCCGCAAGTTATTGCAGCAGGTTGCCCTTTTTGTATGACGATGTTAAGCGATGGAGTTAAATTAAAAGATAAAGAACAAGAGGTTAAGGTTTTAGACATTGCAGAAATTACAGCAAGGGCAAATGGATTGTAATTTATAAACTTAAGGCTTGGTAATCTTTGTTAAGTTTTCTCTGATTTGATTTAAATCTTCGGCTTCAATATTTTTTAATGGAATAACTACACAGGTTCCCATCGAATCTACATCGCCCTTTTTATCATTGTAAGTTTGTACAATAACATCATCATTTTTGGTTCTTAAATATAACTGACCGGATGTAGTTGTTCCGTAGTAATCCAAATCCTTAAACTTAGCGAGTTTAAAAGCAAAATATTCTATTTTTCCATTCGTAAAATAGCGTTTATATCTGCAGAATCCATTGTTGGTAAAATTTAGTTCATACTTCTTCACTACACTATTTTCCTGACTAAAATCATAGTGGTCGCTAAAGCTTTTCTGTAAAAATGAAGTATAATCTTCCAACGTATCGTTGAGGGAAAAAGCTGTCAAAAACAAACAAAAGGCAGGAATTAAAAGTAATTTCAAGCAGAATGTAAACTTTTTCATAGGGAAAGCAGTTTGATGATAACAAGTTAATTAAATTGATAAATTTGTTTATGATTTTTTCTCCACAATCCAGGGTTTGGATATATCAAAGCAACCGAAAGTTCACTTCTACCGAAGAAGTAGAAATTCTGCAAAAACTCGAAGCGTTTACTAGTCAATGGAAAGCACATGGAAACGAATTGCTGGCAAAAGCAGAAATCAGGTATGGCTTTTTTATTATTTTAACCGTTGATGAAAGTCAGGCTAACGTTACTGGTTGTTCTATTGATAGTTCGGTGAGAATTATTAAAGATATTGAACTCGCTTATCAGGTCGATTTATTTAATCGCTTTAACATTGCTTATAAAATTGATAATGAAGTACACGTTCAAGGTAAAGAAGATTTTGAAACATTGGTAAATATCAAAAATGTAACGCCTGAAACCATTGTTTTTAACAACATGGTTCAAAATTTAGATGAATTGCAAACCAAGTGGGAAGTTCCATTTAAGAATAGCTGGCATGCCTCAGTATTTGCGCATTTACTGTAAAATGTTTTTAAGTAAATCTTTATTTAAATAATTTTACGGCAGCAAACAATATTGTTTATAAAAGCTTTATATTACAGATTATAAATAATTTGTATGGCACGTTGGCTTAAAATTTCATTAAGAATTTTATCTATTTTTATCGGTCTGATTATTGTAATCTGGCTTGCTGGTGCATTTTACATCAATCGAAATAAAAAAGAAATTCTTGCATCAATACTAGAACAAGCAAATAAAAATCTGAACGGTCAGGTAACTGCGTCTGATATGGAACCAACCTTGTTAAAAGGTTTTCCTGGTATATCTGTATCGTTAAAAAATGTTTCGCTTAAAGATAGCTTGGTTAATATTCATAAACACGAACTACTAAAAGCAGAAGATATTGATGTTTCATTAAACGTTTTTTCGTTAATTGCTGGCAATACAAAAATTAACAGAATTACAATTAATAACGCTTCTGTTTATCTTTTTACCGATAGTAATGGTTACAGCAACACCAATTTATTTAGGAAAAAGAGTAAAAGTACTGAACCTGAAAAAGGTAATTCCGCGGCATTAGAAGTAAAGAAGATAGATTTTAATAATGTAAATTTTGTTGTAGATAATCAGCAGAAACACAAACTTTTCGATTTCGCGATTAACGAAGTGAACGGAAAAATTAATTATCCTGATTCTGGTTGGGTTGGAACAATGAAGTTAAACACTTTGGTTAAAAGCTTCTCATTTAATACCAAGAGAGGAAGTTTTTTAAAGGATAAAATCTTAAAAGGAACTTTATCATTCCATTACAGCAAGGAAACCGAAGAGGTTACAATCGAGCCTAAAAGACTTGATATTGGCAAATATCCTTTTACCATCGGCGCTAAAATTAATTTGAAAGAGAAATCTGGAGGTTTTGCAATTAGTATTGCTGTTGATGATATTTTATACAAAGATGTGGCTCTACTACTGGCACCAAATATTTCTAGTAAACTACTAAAATTCGGAATAGAAAAACCAGTATCAATCCGCGGTAATATTATTGATGATGGAAACCCGGTTCACAAAGACCCTTTAATTAAAGTTGGAATAAAAGTAAGAGATAACGTTGTAACCATCCCAGCCGGAACGCTAACTGCTTGCAATTTTGATGGCTCTTTTACCAATCAAGATACTGTTGGAGGTACAATTGGTGATGAAAACTCATCTATAAAATTTGTAAAATTAACGGCCAATTATTTTAATGCGCCTTTAAAGATAGATTTATTTACAGTAAACAACCTGGCTCGCCCTATTGCTACAGGATTGGTTACGTCGCAATTTCCCTTATCCAACCTCAACAACTCTATTGGTACAAATGATTTCGAATTTAAAAATGGCACAGCCAATTTAAGTTTATATTGCAAAGCCGATATTGATAATTTCCGGTTCACTAAACCCGTTTTTTCGGGCAAAATTCAAATAGCCGATGCAGATATTCTATACATCCCACGCAAATTGCATTTGGTTAAAAGTGCCTTGAACATCAATTTCGATCAGAATAATTTATCGATAAAAAATGGTCATTTCCAGTTAGGCAAAAGTGAACTGAATGTAGATTGTGATATTGCTAATTTTGCTAATTTGTATTATACCGACCCGGATAAAATAGTTGTAAACCTTAAAATGTATAGCCCACAGCTTTACCTTAATGAGTTTTTACCATTCTTAGGTCCGAGAGTTGCGCTGAAGAAAGCTAAATCAACTGGCCCAACGAAAACGGCGTCAAAGCAGTTAAGCAATGTTTTAGAAGTGTCGAAAATGAATATTCGTTTGGTTGTTGATAAAGCTATTTATGATAAGTTTACTGCGAAAAATTTAGATGCAGATATTGCACTTCGGGGAGAAGGCATTTATTTCAATAAGATAAGTGTAGCTCATGCAGGTGGCTTACTCAATCTAAATGGCACGATTATTCAAGAACCAAACTCGAATAATTTCAAACTAAGCTCAAAGATTAGCCATGTAAGTGTTAAAGATTTTTTTTACTCTTTTGATAATTTCGGACAAAACAGCATTACCAATAAAAACCTGAAAGGTTATTTGTCATCAACGGTAAATATATCGGGCAGAATATCGCAAGCAGGAAAAATCCTTCCAAGGTCTATAAATGGGAAGGTTATTTTTAACCTTAAAAACGCCGCTTTAGTTAATTTCGAACCATTGGAAAAAGTAGGTAAACTTGCTTTTGCAAATCGCAATTTATCAAATATTGAAATCCCGAATTTAGATGGCACTTTAACCGTTAGAGGAGATAAAATAGAAATTAGTCCGATGCAAATTAATTCAAGTGTTTTAAACCTAAATGTTAAAGGAATTTATGGTTTAACAGCTGGAACCAATATCGAAATGGATATTCCTTTAAGAAATCCGAAAGGAGATGAAAACCTTGACAGAAAACAAAAACGCGACGCCAGAATGCGAGGTATTGTGTTACACCTAAAAGCCTTTGAAGAAAAGGGTGAATTAAAAGTTAAGTGGAATAGAGATCATGATTAAGGATGTAAAATGGATAATGGAACTGAGAAAAAGCTACAGATCCATCTCCCCTTTTAAATATTCCATTTTACATCTTCCATTCTACATCATCCATCCTTTTAAAAATCTAACGGCCCAAGCCTCTTCATATTTCTTAAAATTAAGTATTGCCGATGCCTGATGTACGGTGTTGCATTTTTCGGCGACCATCTTCTAGGATTTGGAAAGCATGCGGCAATTAATGCAGCCTGATTTCGTGTTAATTTAACACACGATTTTCCATAGTATTCTTGAGCAGCGGCTTCCGCACCATAAATCCCATCGCCCATTTCTATTACATTCAGGTAAACTTCTAGAATGCGTTCTTTACTCCAAAAAATTTCGATTAAAAGTGTAAAGTAAGCTTCGAAACCTTTTCTTATCCAAGAGCGACCAGGCCATAAAAAAACATTTTTAGCAGTTTGCTGAGAAATGGTACTCCCACCTTTCACTTTTTTCCCTTTGGCATTGCTTGCAAAAGCCTTTTCTATGGATTTAAAATCAAAACCAATATGTTGAAGAAATAATTGGTCTTCGGCAGATACTGCAGCCCGTTTCATATTATTTGATATATTTTCAAATTTCACCCACTTCTTTTCTATTTTAAAAGATTTACCATCTGCTTTACGTTCCAAATTCCGTAGCACCATTAATAACGTAATGGGTGGATTAATAAAACGTAGTGCAATAACCCAAAATACCGAAACCAGCAAAAAGTAGATAAAAACCTTAGTGGCAATATTTGTCGCTTTTTTGATGAATGGATGCTTGGTTTTTGCTTTTGAAACTCTAGGTTTTGCCATTTGGCAAAGTTAATAAAATCTTTATCTCATGATAATTTGATAGTAAGGTTAATGACAATTGATCAACCTTATTTAAATGAATATTAAACATATTTGCTTTTCGAACGTTGAATAAATAAAGATTTATTATGAGCATAAAAGTAGCCCTGGTAACAGGAGGAAGTAAAGGAATAGGATTTGGAATAGCGGAAGCGTTATTAAAAAATGGCTATAAAGTTGCCATCACCAGTAGAACGCTAAATGCAGCAAACGAAGCCGCATCATCATTGGTACAGCATGGCGATATTTTAGCAATAGAATCGGATGTTAAAGACTTTCAGTCGCAACAAGAGGCTGTTAATTTAATTGTACAAAAATGGGGTCAATTGGATGTTTTAATTGCAAATGCAGGTATCGGACATTTTGCACCAATAGATGAAATTAGTCCTGAGCAATGGCTAGAAACTATTGATACTAATTTAACAGGCGTATTTTATGGTATTAAAGCTTCGGTAGAAGAACTAAAGAAAACTAAAGGAACGATTATAACCATATCTAGTTTGGCTGGAACAAACTTTTTTGCTGGTGGTTCGGCGTACAACGCTAGTAAATTTGGCTTAACAGGATTTACCCAATCGGTGATGCTTGATTTGAGAAAATACGGCGTGAAAGTGAGCACCATAATGCCAGGTTCTGTAGCGAGCCATTTTAACGATCATAATCCAAATGCGGAAGACGATGCATGGAAAATACAACCAGAAGATATGGGTAAATTAGTAGTTGATTTATTGGCTATGCCAGCAAGAACGCTACCAAGTAAAATCGAAATTAGACCGACAACACCGAAGGGATAAAAAAGGATGGAAGATGTGGGGATGGAAAATGGATGATGGTGTATGGAAAATGGTTGATGGATGATGGAAAATGGATGATGATAAATTGTAAAATTGGTTAAATTATTATATTAGAGCTGAACTAACAACCATCATACCTCCTCCATTTTACATTTTTTCCATCTTACATCCTTCCATCTTACATCCTTACATTTTACATCAAAAAAAAGTCCTTTCAGCAAAACTGAAAGGACTTTTTTTATGATTAAAGAATTGCTTATTCAGCAACTACTTCGAAAGGAACCTGAACTTTCACTTCTTTGTGTAAGTTTAAGTTAGCAATATATTCACCAACAAATTTAGGGTCAGTTTCGAAAGTAATACGACGACGGTCAACATCAAAGCCTTGAGCTTTTAATGCTTCAGCAATTTGGATAGTGTTAACAGCACCAAATATTTTTCCGCTTTCGCCAGCTTTAGCACCGATAGAAAGTTTAACATCAGTTAAACGCTCAGCAATACCTTCAGCATCTTTCTTAATTTTATCTTGTTTAAAAGCAGCTTGCTTTAAGTTTTCAGCTAAAACTTTCTTTGCAGAAGCTGTAGCTAAAGATGCAAATCCTTGCGGAATTAAATAGTTACGACCATAACCTGGTTTTACCGTAACGATATCGTCTTTCTCGCCTAATGATTTAATATCTTGTTTTAAAATAATTTCCATATCAAATCCTCCTATTTTAATTGGTCAGCAACGAAAGGTAACAAACCGATGTGACGAGCACGTTTAACGGCCTGAGCCACTTTGCGTTGAAATTTTAACGAAGTACCAGTTAAACGGCGTGGTAATAATTTACCTTGATCGTTAATAAATTTTAACAAAAAGTTTGCGTCTTTGTAATCAATGTATTTAATACCGTTTTTTCTGAAACGGCAATATTTTTTACGGTTATCCTCTACTTTAGGGGCAGTAACGTATTGTATTTGTTCTCTTGCCATTACGCTGCAACCTCCTTAGTTTTTTTGTTAAACGCACCGCTGCGTTTTTTTGCGTTGTATGCTACTGCATGTTTATCTAACCTGATGGTTAAAAAACGAAGCACACGCTCATCGCGTTTTAATTGTAATTCTAATTTAGCAATCAAGTCACCCGGAGCACTATACTCGGTTAAGTTGAAAAATCCGTTAGATTTTTTAGCGATCGGATACGCTAATTTTCTCAAACCCCAATTGTCTTCATGGACAATTTCGGCACCGCCATCAGTAAGAACAGCTTTGAATTTAGCTAATGCCTCTTTCGCAACTTCTTCTGATAACAACGGGGTTAGAACGATAACAGTTTCGTACTGATTCATTGTTATATAATTTAATTTTTTTAATCCCGAGGTATATTACGGGGATGCAAAAGTAGCAATATATTTCTTTAAATCAAACGTTTAGTTAAAAAAATTGGCATTGTTTTTAAATAAAAGTTTATGATATCTGTTTGATTCACAGCCTAAAAATTTCTCAGCTATTGCGATTAGTGCACCAAACTTAACTTTCTAAAGTTCTTTCATCAATTTCAAATTTCTAATCCGAGCAAATCGGCTTAGTTTTTGATTGCACAAAAACTAAATTTATAGCAAAACTCCCTTTTTATGATGAACAGATCCCTAACATTGAATTACAAAATTTCTTTTTACTTTTTAGCGCTATGCACGGTATTGTTCTCAGCCTGTTCTGAAACGCCCGAAAAATTCTTCGATATAGCAATCCTTAACACCAACATGATTAATGATTTCGCAAGCCCAGATTTAGCACGGCACATTAATGATGAAACAACAGAGTTTCCAGATATCCCATCAAGTAAGAAAAAGGGCAATGAGGCCGAAACAGGTATCAAAAATAAAATTCTATACCTCGAACAATCATTAGAAAAAGTTAAAGCACTTTCTCCTTCTGGTAAGGATGAAGAAGAGATTAAAAAACTATCGATGCAATTGTATGAAATGGTAATACCAGTTTACAAAAATGAATACCTAACATATGCTAAAATTTGTGATAAGCATGGTAGTCAGACCGTAAAAGATGAAATTGTAAATAAAATAGACCAGCAATACGGCCAACGCTTTGAACAAAACTACAATGCATTAATGGACAAAGGAAAAGCTTATGCTAAAGAAAACAACATCCAGGTAAATTGGGGAAAATAACACAGTTCATCTTTACTCAGATAACATCGAATCTATCATAGTATTTTCAAAATAGAAAAAGGGGATAATCTAGCAGACTATCCCCTTTTTAATAAAAATATTTTTTGAATTAGCGAATTGCAATTGTTTTTAATACTTCCTGATTTTTAGCTCTTACAACAAAAGTTAATTCTTTACCAAACGTTTTACTAGTGTTAAATTTCTTAACTAATTTAGCTTTATCAGTAAATGTTTCATTGTAAAGTTCTTCATTATATTCGTTTAAAATTTGAACTTCAACAGGACCTTTATCTGCGTTATCTAAAGATAATGTTAACATAGATTGCTCTTGAGTAAACACAGGCTTTAAAAGTTCAGTTACTTTGGGTGCAGAAACGACAGCCTTATCATTTTTTATTACGATTGTATATTCAGCAACTTTAGCTTCGTAGGCTACATTTAGCACATATTCTCCATCAGGCAATGCATTTAAATCGTAAGTTTTAGTAGAAGCGCCTTCAGAATGAATGTTTTCTTCGAACAAAACCTGACTATTTAATTCTCTTATAGATAACTTAATATCTGATGCCTCATCAATAGAGAAGCGAATGGATTTGTTATCCTCGCTTTTTACAGTAAGTGTAAAAACATCTTCGTTTGCGTATGTTGCAGAAGCAGTAAACATTGTTGCTGCAATAAGGCTGATTTTTAGTAAATTTTTCATAATCAATAATTTTATGGGGGTTAGTAATTATTTGATAATGCTAAATTACCACTGTTTCAAGCACATACATGATTCAATATGTTCTGATATCTATGCTATATTAACCCAAATTTTAGATAATTAACATTAAATAAACAATTAAGCATATTATTATATATATTTTTGTTTAAGGAATGAAAAAAATTAAACCAAGTTTTGAAATCGTAGAACCTTCTTTCGGCAGTTCTTTTTACTATTCAAAATATGATGAGAATGCGAACAATAAAGCGCACTTGTGGCACTACCACCCCGAGATAGAAATGGTTTTTGTAAATGGAGGTTCGGGCAAAAGGCAAATTGGTAGTCATGTTTCTTATTATACCGAAGGTGATTTAATTTTAATTGGTAGTAATTTACCGCATTGCGGATTTACGGATACACACACCGGAAACAAAAATGAAACTGTGATTCAGATGAGACCTGATTTTCTTGGTAATGATTTTTTGATGCTCCAAGAAGTGAAACCAATTTTTGAACTTTTTGATAAAGCCAAAGGTGGAATTGCGTTCGGAACAGAAACCATTAAAGCTGTTGGCACAAAAATAGAAAAAATGGAAAGCCAGCAGCCATTTGAGCGATTGGTAAGTTTATTAAAAATTTTAAAAGAGCTGGAAAAATCTTCGGATTATAAAATTTTAAATGCTTCGGGCTTTTCGATGGAAATGCAAGTCCAAGATAACGACCGGATTAACATGGTGTTTAATTACGTTAAAGATCATTTTTTGGAGGAGATTAGTTTAGAAAAAGTTGCTGAAATGGCGAGCATGACTGTACCGTCTTTTTGCCGCTACTTTAAAAAAATCACTAAAAAAACGTTTACAAAGTTTGTGAATGAATACCGCATTGTACACGCATCAAAACTCTTAGCAGAAAAACCTATCAGCATAGCTAACATTTGCTTTGAAAGTGGCTTTAATAATTTTAGCCATTTTAATAAACTGTTCAAAGAATTTACGGGCAAAAGTGCTTCACAATATAGAAATGAACTGAAAGCAGTAATAAAGTAAGTTTAGGGTTTAGAGATAAGCGTTGAATTGTGTTTTGTTAATTGATAACTATGAACGAATCTGCATATAAACTCAACTTTTCAACATTCAGACATTTCAATCCAACAACACCTAAATTTTTCCTATTTTCGTGCCTATGGAAAATTTTATTGTTTCTGCCCGTAAATATCGCCCAGCCACGTTCGAAACCGTTGTTGGTCAGCTGCATATTACAGGCACTTTAAAAAATGCAATTAAAAATAACCAGTTGGCTCAAGCCTTTTTGTTTTGCGGTCCTCGTGGAGTTGGTAAAACCACCTGCGCCCGAATTTTAGCAAAAACCATAAACTGTACCAATCCTACAGCAGAAATGGAAGCTTGTGGACAATGCGAAAACTGCGTTTCATTCCAAACAGGGCACTCTTTTAACATCCATGAATTAGATGCTGCATCAAATAATTCTGTTGATGATATTCGTAGTTTAATTGAGCAAGTTAGAATACCTCCACAAGCCGGAAAATATAAAATCTATATTATTGATGAGGTGCACATGCTTTCGGCAAATGCTTTTAATGCATTTCTGAAAACATTAGAAGAACCACCTGCTTATGCAATTTTCATTCTTGCAACAACAGAGAAGCATAAAATTTTGCCGACGATTTTATCTCGTTGTCAGATTTTTGATTTTAACCGCATCCAGGTAGAAGACATTGCCAACCATTTAGCGGCAATTGCACAAAGGGAAAACATCGCTTTTGAATCGGATGGATTACACATTATTGCACAAAAAGCAGATGGAGGTTTGCGTGATGCACTTTCGATGTTTGACCAGATTGCCAGTTACGCCAATAAAAACATCACCTATAAAGCTGTAATTGATAACCTAAACATTTTAGATTACGATTACTTTTTTAAACTTACCTCCTATTTAACCGCTGCAGAAGTTAGCCAAACATTGCTACTATTTGATGAGATTTTAAATAACGGTTTCGATGGAAATAACTTTATTAATGGATTAGCTTCACATTTCCGTAATTTATTGGTTGGTAAAGATGCAGCAACGATTAAACTATTAGAAGTTAGCGAAACTATAAAGCAAAAATATTTAGATCAGTGCAGGCAAACCGAACTGTCGTTTTTATTAACGGCATTAAATCTTGCTAATACCTGCGATTTAAATTATAAAAACTCTAAAAATCAACGATTGCAGGTGGAATTGGCGCTTATAAAAATGTGCCATATCCGATCAGTCGTCAATTTAGCGCAACAACCTTTAAGCATTAATAACACAGCAACTGACCAAGGTCAGGATAAAAAAAAAACTGATGTAACTAAGGTTGAGGCTGATAGTCAAAAGGTTAAAGCTGAAAGCGAAGACCATCCAAAAGCTGAAAGTCCAAAGATTAAAGCTGAAAGCGAAGACCAGTCAAAAGCTGAAGACGAAAATCATTTAAAAGAAACGCCAAAATTAAGCCCAATTTCTTCGGCCACTTCTATTAAAATAAACATTCCAAAAGCAAACGCTACAAGTACATTCATTCCATCATTAAACGATTTAGAGCGTTTAGCAAATGGTGAAGAAGATTCTGGTCCTAAAAAGGCTACTGGTGAAGCAAGAGAAACTTTTACTTATGAAAAGTTGTTAGAAGTTTGGAACAGCTATATTCAGATTTTAAAAGCTACAGATAAAATTAACCTTTTTACCATCTTAAATAATTTTGCTCCTGCACTACCCAAACCAGAATTAATAGAAATTTCTGTTGAGAGTAAAACACAAGAACAGTTCGTTCAGAAAGAATCTGTAGAATTGCTTAATTACCTAAGAAATAAACTGAAAAACTTCGGGATAGAAGTTACTTATAAGTTGATGGAGCGTAAAATTGAGAATCGATTGTATGGTAATCGCGAGAAATACGATTATCTGGTTAATAAAAACCCAAAATTAGACGAACTGCGCAAACGTTTTAATTTAGATATTAATCCGTAGCCAACTTGCAGATTTTAGTATTCAGTTAGCAGCAAACATCATTTCAATAATGTACACTGCCAACTGAAAGTTTTTAATTATTTCTCTGGTGCATCATTAATCGGATAACCTTCTTCATCCAAATCATCACGATCATCTTCAGGTGTATGAGCTAAAATTTCATCTTCAGGACTTAATTTTACACTTTCGCCATTATCTAAATGCATACCAATTTCTTCTAAAGTATCATCGGCAATATCTTCTTCTCTTGCGTACTCATCGCCAACGTACGGATTTGCTTCATCATAAGTTGAATCATCATCAACAGCACCTGCGGCAACGGTTTCGTATCCCATTGGATGATCGTAATCTGGTTCTGTTCCTTTTACATCCAATTCGTAGCTTTGTTTATGCTCATCAAAAGATAAATTTTCTTTATTGATTTCGCTGTTTTCGGTAGTGCTGTGAATCTTATCTTGCGAACCTTTATTTTCGTTATTGTCCATGATATTTTCTCCTATTATTTATAAGTATAACAAATGGTGAGGCGAGAAGGTTTTTCTTTACAAGGAAATTAAAATGTAAATTTAACATAAAATGCAATATGAAATATCTCTTGATTCTCTCTATAATTTCATTAAAAATACTCCCTAGTTATGGTCAAGATGCAAAGCCGTCAAAATTTGAAACTAATATAAAATTAAATGCAAGATATTTAGCAAGCGTGAGGGTATTCTCTGGAAAGTTAGATAGCACTACCTATAAAACAATTAAAAAAGATATAGAAAACGAGCTTAATGTAGAAATCCAAGCTAATACGGCTATATTAATTAATTATGTACAAGGAGCATCAAATTGTCTATTAGCCGGCTTAAATGATACAGATGTTTCTAGGGTTATTGACAATAAAAAGAGAATTTCATCTCAACTGTGCATGGCAAATAATGCTATTGATTTTTTTGTTTTTTATCCTAATGCAGACCCTAAAGAATTGTTTCAAAAAAGAGATTATTTTAAAAAAGACTCAGGATTTTTTTATGAGAATATCTTCACTCTACACGATAATTGCGATGCTTTTCTAATTTTAAAGCCAAATGGAGATTTTTTAAAATATTATGGAGAAGATTATTTCTCTCAGGTTGAAAAATTTTTTAAAAGAAAACGATCACCTAATCTGAAGACCTCTGTTTCTCTATTTTCTACGACCGTTACAAAAAAATCCAGATAATACAATGAATTTTACAAAAGCTCTTTTTTGTGGATTTTTCTTACTGAGTTTGTCAATATACATTCTATTTCACGATCTTTTCTTTAATGCAAATGAATTGATTAAAATTAAAAGTAAGTTGGAAAATTCCGAAGTATCTACTGAGATAAAGAAAGTACCCAAAAAATATTTCGGTGAAGATATATACACTTACGCCGTTATAAGATTTAAGCTGAAACAGGTCAATCAAAATTTTGAACTACTTGAAAATATCACCAAACTTCAATCCAGCGAAAATAACATGGAAAGACTGAATTCTGTACTTAAAGATTCAGAATATATTTCTGTTTTTATTAGAAAATCAGATTTAAATAACAGATTTCCCGACATCTATCGAATTGATGCTGACGAATACAATGCTTATAATTATGAGAAGAAAAAAAGCAATCAATTCACTCTTTTTTTTATACTAGTTGGAAGTTCCTCATTTTTTTTCGTCATCCATTTTATGATTCTAAAAATAAAATCTAAGGAATCTCAAGATAAAACATTATAGTTTTGATATTCATTGGTTAACCTACGAATCTATCTTTCCAACAAACAAAAACCCCAATAAAATTTTAGTGGGGTTTTTGTGTTATATCTATTGACTTACAAAGCAGCCAATGTTTTATTTAATGTTACACTCGGGCGCATCGCTTTACTTGCCAATTCATCATTAGGGTTGTAATAACCTCCAATGTTTTGAGGCTTACCTTGAGCACCGATTAATTCTTCATTAATCTTCGCTTCGTTTTCGGCTAAAGCTTTTGCAAGCGGTGCAAATCTTGCCTGTAACTCTGCATCTTTAGTTTGTGTTGCCAAAGCTTCTGCCCAATACAATGCTAAATAAAAGTGAGAACCACGGTTATCAATCGTACCTAATTTTCTACCTGGCGATTTATCAGTAGCTAAAAATTTAGCATTTGCTTCATCTAAAGCATCGGCTAAAGTTTGTGCTTTTGCATTGTTTTGTGTTTGTGATAAATGCTCCAAAGAAGCTTGAAGTGCTAAAAATTCACCTAATGAATCCCAACGTAAATAGCCTTCTTCAATAAACTGTTCAATGTGTTTTGGAGCAGAACCACCTGCACCGGTTTCGAATAAACCACCACCATTCATTAAAGGAACAATAGAAAGCATTTTAGCAGAAGTACCCAATTCTAAAATTGGAAATAAATCTGTTAAGTAGTCACGCAATACGTTACCTGTAACCGAAATGGTGTCTTCACCTTTACGAATGCGTTCTAAAGTAAACTTAGTCGCTTCGATTGGTGCAAGAATACGAATGTCCAAACCAGTTGTATCGTGGTCTTTTAAATACTTATTTACTTTAGCAATAATTTCTCTATCGTGAGCTCTGTTTTCATCTAACCAAAAAATTGCGGGTGTTTCTGATAAGCGAGCTCTGTTGACTGCCAATTTAACCCAATCTTGAATTGGCGCATCTTTGGTTTGGCACATGCGGAAAATATCACCTTTTTCTACTTTTTGGTCGAAGAAAACTTTACCATCAGCATCCGTTACACGGATAGTTCCATTTGCCGCAGCTTGAAATGTTTTATCGTGAGATCCATATTCTTCAGCTTTTTGAGCCATTAAACCAACGTTAGGAACTGAACCCATTGTAGTTACATCAAAAGCCCCATGAGTTTTACAATCATCAATTGTTGCCGTGTAAACACCTGCATAACAACGGTCTGGGATTAAGGCGATAGTATCTTGAGGTTTGCCGTCTTTATTCCACATTTGACCAGAAGTACGAATCATTGCAGGCATCGATGCATCAACAATAACATCAGATGGAACGTGTAAATTCGTAATGCCTTTATCAGAGTTTACCATTGCTAAAGCCGGACCATTTGCAATTGCATCAGCCAATGCTGCTTCAACTTCAGCTTGTTTAGGGTTTCCAGCAATTTTAGCATAAACATCGCCTAAACCATTACTCGTTTCAACATTTAACTCCTTAAATAAATCAGCGTATTTTGCAAAAACATCTGCAAAGTAAACTTCTACAATAGCTCCGAAAATTAATGGGTCAGAAACCTTCATCATCGTTGCTTTTAAATGCGCTGATAAAAGAACTCCAGCTGCTTTAGCTTCTTCAATTTCTTTAGCAACAAAAGTTTTTAATGCCGATAAACTCAAAGCAGAGCTATCAATAACTTCGCCCGCTTTTAATGGTGCCAAACCTTTTAATTCTTTTACCGAGCCATCTTCTGCAACAAATTCAATTTTAAACTGACTTGCTTCTGTTAAGGTAACTGATTTTTCTGAACCATAGAAGTCGCCTTCCGTCATGCTAGCAACTTTAGTGTTAGAATCTGCAGACCATTTACCCATCGAGTGTGGATTGGTTTTAGCATAATTCTTAACTGCTTTGGGTGCTCTTCTATCCGAATTACCTTCACGTAAAACAGGATTTACAGCCGAACCTAAAACCTTCGCATATTTACTTTTTATTGCTTTTTCTTCTTCACTTTGTGCGTTATCAGGATAGTTAGGAATTGCAAAACCCTGAGCTTGCAATTCGGTAATTGCTCCAACCAACTGAGGTATAGAAGCCGATATGTTTGGTAATTTTATAATGTTTGCCTCAGGCGTTGTAGCTAAACCACCAAGTTCTGCCAAAGCATCACCAATTTTTTGGTCGTCTTTTAAATATTCTGGGAAGTTTGCCAAAATTCTACCTGCCAAAGATATATCTCTGGTTTCTACATCAATCCCTGCTGAGGCGGTAAACGCTTGTACAATAGGTAACAATGAGTAAGTTGCCAACATAGGCGCTTCATCTGTTTTGGTGTAGATAATTTTTGATGTATTAGACATGTTATATTCGAATTTTACTAATTAATGTAAATAAAATATTTCAATTTGGATTAGAAACCCTAATTTTTAAAATCGCCTAAAGATAAAATAATCGATTGAATTAAGGAACACATCAATGTTATTTATCAATCTTAAACAATAGATTTTGGCTTAACATAAATATTCTGAATAGTATTCAATGTATACAAACAACCTTTCAATTTTTCTGTTATTAAGCAAGGTGTAACTAAATCCATTTTGCTTACTAATATAACTGTATGAAAAAAGAAATTTTATATGCGGCGCTATTTTCTTCCGCTGCTTTGGCCAGTTGCCAATCCAATTCGAACTCTAAAAATGAAGCTGATAGTTTAGCTTCTGATACAACAATTGAAACATCGATAACTGAATTAAAACTTCCGGCACCTAATGAAAAAGATGCCAAAAGTAAATTTAGTAAAGTGATCGGCTGGCCAGAAGGGAAAACGCCTATTGCTCCTGAAGGCTTTGTAGTGACTAAATTTGCATCAGGAATAAAAAGTCCTAGAAATATGATTTTTACTCCAAATGGCGATGTTTTAGTGGTGCTTACAAATTCTGAAAGAAGTGCCACCGAGGCTATAGCTGGTGCAGTAACCGGTAAATCCAAATCGGAAGTTCCGGGAAAAAGCGCAAATACCATCGTGTTATATCGCGATGCGGATAAAGATGGAAAAGCAGAAACCTCTTCGACATTTTTAACTGGATTAAACCAGCCTTATGGAATGGCAATAATCGGCGACAATTTTTATGTTGCAAATACGGATGGATTGTTACAATATCCATATAAAACCGGAGATACAAAAATCACAGGAAAAGGTAAGAAAATCTTAAGCCTACCTGCTGGTGGTTACAATAATCATTGGACACGTAACTTAATAACAAATGCTGATAAAAGTAAAATCTACATCACAGTTGGTTCGGGTAGTAATGTTGGGGAAAACGGAATGGATAAGGAGGTTCGCAGAGCAAGTATTTTAGAAGTAAATCCTGATGGTTCCGGCGAGAAAATTTATGCTAGTGGCTTACGTAACCCTGTTGGTGTTGATTGGGCTCCCGGTACAAATATGCTTTGGACAGCAGTAAACGAGCGTGACAGATTAGGTGATGATTTAGTTCCTGATTATATTACTAGCGTAAAAGAAGGCGCATTTTATGGCTGGCCATATTCTTACTATGGTCAAAATGAAGACCCTAGAATGAAAGGTAAAAACCCTGAATTGGTGAAAAAAGCAATTGCTCCTGATGTTCCTGTTGGTTCGCACACTGCTTCTTTAGGTTTAGCATTTTATAAAGCGAATAAGTTCCCTGCAAAATACCAAGGCGGTGCCTTTATTGGGCAGCATGGTTCATGGAACCGCTCTGCATTGGCCGGTTATAAAGTAGCTTTTGTACCTTTTAAAAATGGTAAACCAATTGCTGATGCTGAGGATTTTTTAACCGGATTTGTGGCTGATGCTGAAAAAGGAGAAGTTTATGGTAGACCTGTTGGTGTTACTTTGACACCAGATGGTGCTTTACTAGTTGCCGATGATGTTAGCGGAATTGTTTGGAAAGTAGCCGCAAAATAATTTTTTCAATCCTTATTACATTCGCAGGTTATTGGTAATTTTGCCAAATAACCTGCGATTTTTTTTTATCTTCAAAATCAAACATCCTATTGAAATCAGCACTTACCTTTATTTTACTTCTTTCTACAGTTTTTGTTAAGGCTCAAACTGT
This sequence comes from Pedobacter jejuensis, assembly GCF_003725795.1. GTDB lineage: Bacteria > Bacteroidota > Bacteroidia > Sphingobacteriales > Sphingobacteriaceae > Pedobacter > Pedobacter jejuensis. The sequence continues at coordinate 315,635 of NZ_RBEE01000012.1, forward strand.
CAAATCAGATTCTTTAAACAAATTAAATGATGTTGTTATAAAAGGTTACTACAACGCAGTGCCAATTTTAAGGTCGGTTTCTGCAGTAAGTTTAGTTGATAGCAATTCAATTCGCAATCAACAAAGCAGTTCGCCTGTAAGTATTTTCAATACGGTTCCGGGTGTTAGAATGGAAGAACGTTCTCCCGGCAGTTATCGGTTATCGCTACGCGGAAGTTTATTACGTTCGCCTTTTGGCATTCGGAATATTAAAATTTATGTTGATGATTTTCCACTTACCGATGCTGGTGGAAATACCTATTTAAACCTTTTAGATGTTGCATCTTTAGGTTCGTTAGAGATTTACAAAGGTCCGGATGCAAGTATTTATGGTGCAAATACCGGAGGTGCAATTTTAATTAACACTCCGGATAATCAGAATGAAATTGGTGCATCGGTTTCAGGAGGTTCGTATGGCTTATTTCATCAAACGGCAAACATTTCTAAAACATTTAAAAATTATAGTTTTAGCGTTGCTCAGGGCTATCAACGTAGCGACGGTTACCGGCAAAATAGTGCTTTAGAGCGAAAATACTTCCAAACCACACAACAATGGAATTATAATGCTTCCGGTTTTTTAAAAGCTTTTATTTTTTATAGTGATTTAGGCTACGAAACACCTGGCGGATTAACGGCTGTTCAGTTAGAGCAAAACCCTAAATTGGCCAGACCTGCAACACCAACCATACCTGGAGCCATAACACAACAAGCGGCGATTTATAACAAAACCATTTTTGGAGGATTATCGAATACCTATCAAATTAATAAAAATTTCCGCCACGTTTTTGCATTATTTACTTCATATACTGATTTTAAAAATCCGTTTATTACCAATTACGAGAAGCGTTACGAAAGCACTTTAGGCTTTAGAACATTTTTAGAATTTGCCCAGCGCAATGAAAGTTTTAAATGGAATGTTCAGGGTGGTATAGAAAGTTCGGGAACAAAAACACAGGTGAAAAACTATAACAATAATGCTGGCACACCTTCGGCTTTGATGGCTTATGATGATTTAAGAGCCAATCAAGATTTTGCTTTTCTTCGGTTTAATTTCGATATCAATAGCAAGTTATTAATTGAGCTGGCTTCGAGCATTAACTTTTTCAACTATAAATACGAACGTTTTTTCCCAACTATTATTAACGAACAAAAAAGAAATTTTGATGCGGAATTGATGCCAAAACTAGCTTTGTCTTACCTATTTAGTCCGAAGGTTTCACTTAGAGCGTCTGTTAGCAAAGGCTACTCGCCTCCTACCCTTGCAGAAGTTCGTTCATCAGATAATAATATTAATAATGATTTACAAGCCGAAAATGGTTGGAATTATGAAATCGGTTTGAGGTATAAACCACTTAACAATCGGTTTTATGCAAACGCAAATATTTTCCAATATGAACTTAAAGATGCAATCGTAAGACGCTTGAATGCAAATGATACAGAATTTTTTATAAACGCTGGCGGTACCAAACAAAAAGGTATTGAATTAGAATCTGCATTATGGTTGATTCAAAATGCAGGAGGCTTTTTAAATGGTTTACAATTACGAAGCAGCTATACGTACAGCCATTATCGATTCGAAAATTTTATAAACGGAAATTCGAACTACTCAGGAAATAAACTTACGGGTGTGCCCGAAAGTGTTGTGGTTAGTAGCTTAGAATTTTTATTTAATGATGGGATCTATTTGTTTGGTCAGCATAACTATACATCATCCATTCCATTAAATGATGCAAATTCTGTTTTTGCGAAACGTTATAATTTAATAGAACTAAAGGCCGGCATTAGAAATTTAAAGCTTGGTAAAACTAAATTTGAAATATTTGGAGGCGCAAATAATTTGCTAAACGAAAAATACAGTTTAGGAAATGATTTAAACGCTGCAAACAACAGGTACTTTAACCCCGCTCCTGGAAGCAATTTCTACGCAGGTCTTTCTGTAAAATTGTAGCGCTTGTTTTTTCTTAAGCTTTGCCCTTAAATCGTCCTTCTATATGCAAGCAATATGCAGGTGGGAATCTTAATGTAGTAGATATAAAAAAGCTTGCCCCATTAAGATTCCCTATCAAGCTGAATTCGATTCTTAAACTTAATATTTTGCTGTTTTATTGCCGTATTCCTTGTACAACGCATCTTGCTGAATGTATTTCAGTATCTTTCCTGCAAGAAAGCAGGCTGTATCATAAATCATTTTATCCTTGAGTTTTGTCACGTTGAGTTTGTCGGAACCTCTCAAACGGCAGTATATGCAAGTCCTTCGACAGGCTAAGGATGACATTTTGTATTTATGATACAGCCTCGACGTCAACTAAAAAAACAAGCTTACTAATAATATGAGGGAAAATTAATAATCGAATTCAAGTTATCAAGTAGAAAATGACGAAAAAGCCAGATTATACTTAAAACACCTCATATTATTTTCTTTTAGGCGTTAACAACGAACTACATGTTGCGAAACTATGTATCAATTAACCTCGGTTTCTTTAGTAGAAACCCCACTTACCACAATTTCTATTGAATAGCGTTTGCTGCCATCTTTAGCTTCATAGAAATTATTTACTAATTTACCCTCAATGTTAATATATGTTCCTTTTTTAATTTGCTTTTCAGCAAAATCTGCATTGGCATTCCAAAAAGTTAACGTAAACCATTGTGTGTTTTTTACCGCTTCGCCAGATGCATTTTTGTGGTAATCATTTACGGCTAATCTTACTTTAGCTAATTTTTGTTTTCCCGATAAATTTTTAACCTCTGCATCAGCACCTGCAAAACCGCTTAATACCACTTTGTTTGTTCCATTTTCCATGATCTTCTAATTTAGTTTCTGAATGTTTAAAGAACGATAGTCACCACGACTACCGACAGAACAAAGTTGCAACAGATGGGAAAACTTAACCGTAAATTAATTATTTATAGTCGTTTATAAACGTTTAAAAACGGATAATCATTGTTTAAGCCCATAAAAACCATTTGCTATTTGATTTATTTTCACAAATTCTTTAGATTTAAGCATCATCCCATAATTAATAAATAAAAAAATTATGGAACGTTTATGTCTCGATTGCGGTACACCTGTTAAAGGCCGTGCCGACAAAAAATATTGTGATGATTTATGCCGCAACAATTATAACAACAACCTTAAGGCAGCAGACAGCAATATTGTTAAGAAGGTAAATCATATCCTTAAGCAAAACCGAATTATTCTGGCTAAACTAAATCCAGAAGGGAAAACAAAGAAAATTAGCCGGAAGATATTGCTTGATAATGGTTTTAAGTTAGATTATTTAACTTCTGTTTACCAAACACAAAGCGGAAAAACTTATAACTTTTGCTATGAGTATGGCTTGCTCGTTTTGGCCGACAATGAATTTTTATTGGTAAAACGGGAGGAAAAATAAATGGCTAAAGAAAAGTTATTTGGCGAGCTGCCGTATTGGTAATGTAAGAAACCCAAGTTGTTATAGAAAAAATACACAGGCCAAAAAGGACAAAGTTGTGGTGAGATGTATAGTGAGACAAGCTTACAAAGTGTTTTGAAACAAGCTTTAGAAAAAGTAAAAATGACAAAACCTGTAACCCTGCATTAGCTTAGACATAGTTATGCTACCAATTATTAGAAAGCGGAACTGATTTAATGTATATACAGGAATTACTAGGACACTACAGCAGTAAAACGACTGAAATTTATTTCCACGTAGGAAAAAAAGCTTGCAACAATTTAAAAGTCCAGTTGACGATTTATAATTTTTTTTAATACTTTTAATTGGATAACATTTATCAGACCTATCTGCAGAGAAGTTGGATGGATAGTTCTGACGATGTCAGATGTATATATGAGTTATAGCCGATTTTATGAACGACACACTTAACGACTTTAAAGTAACGGACAGACAAAGCTTCGTTGAGTTTCTTGACTTATTACGCAAGGACTTTTTGGACAATCCTGAAAGTTGGGAAAATAAAACACTGCCTGACTTTTTAGAAGCGTTAAGTGGATACACAGAAGATATTCAAGGTTATTACGACAATATGAAAATAAATGTAAATGCCAACAAACCAGAATGGTCGATAATTGCAGACATTTTTAAAGGAGCTAAAATTTATGAATAAGACAAATTTTGCAGAAAGTATCTTGGAACAATATCAAAATGGACAAAGATATTTTGTTGACCTAGATTTAGAGAATGAAAGTTTTGACGACCAGCACTTACAAGACATAGTATTTGAGCATTGTTTTCTTTATTCAAGTTTTAAAAGAACGAACTTAAAAAACGCCAAGTTAATAAATGGAAATATCAAGACTTGTGACTTTAGAGAAGCCCATTTGACAAATGCACATTTTGAAAATCTTTCAGTTGAAAGTTCGCAATTTGCACGTGCTAAAATTGAAGGAATATATTTTGACAACAATTGGGCTTACGGACAAAAAGTAACAAGAGCAGAATTTGACGAATGGATAAAAAATCACGAAGAATAAAAAATGGCTATAACAAGGGTTTTGCGTCAGGCGGGCTGAAGTGCAAAATTCAACAGTAGTTCTTCAATTAACAATTAGCAATAAATTTAGCTTTTGTGCTTCGAAATCCCGGTCGAACGCAAAGCCCAGAAATTTTAGTGGTAATTTCGTAGATCGATGCCGTGAAACAAAACAAACAACTTTTTAAACAGTAAACAACCGAATTAATTGATAGATAAGAATGAACAACTTTAAAAATGACTACTCTGTTGGAGCGCACCCAAATATTTTAAATAAATTAATAGAAACTAATCTTGTTCCTCAATTGGGTTATGGCGAAGACGAATATTCAGCTCAAGCAAAAGATTTATTAAAACAAAAGATAAATAATTTCGACGCAACAATTTATTTTGTTTCGGGAGGAACGCAGACAAACCTTCTTGTCATTTCGACTCTTTTACAAGTTCACGAAGCCGTAATAAGTGCTAAAACGGGACACATTTTTGCACACGAAACAGGCGCAATTGAAGCAACAGGACATAGAGTAATTACGGTCGACAGTCATGATGGAAAGCTAAAGCCTAGCGACATAGAAAAAGTGTTGCAAGCCTATTCTTTAAGACCACACGTTGTAAAACCTAAAATGATTTATGTTTCAAATTCTACCGAAATTGGCACTATTTATAATAAGGAAGAATTAGAACAGTTGTCCGAATTTTGTAAGACACAGAGTTTATTGCTCTTTTTAGATGGTGCAAGATTGGGACACGCTTTGACTGCTGAAAACAATGATTTGACACTAAAGGACATCGCTAAACTGACAGACATATTTTACATTGGAGGCACTAAGAATGGTGCTCTATTAGGAGAAGCAATTGTTTTTAATAAACCGCATTTAGCACCAGAATTCGACTATGCTTTAAAGCAAAAAGGAGCATTATTGGCAAAAGGAAGGTTGTTAGGCATTCAGTTTCTTGAATTATTCAAAGACGATTTATATTTCGATTTAGCCAAACACGCCAATAAAATGGCAATGAAAATATCAGCTGCAGTGGAAGAGAAAGGTTATTCTTTTTTAACACAATCAACAACTAATCAAATTTTTCCCATCTTGCCCAAAACACTTATTAGCAAACTAAATGAAAAATATTTGTTCTACGAATGGGCGGCTATCGATGAAACTAAATCAGCAATTAGACTAATAACTTCTTGGGCGACAGACGAAACCAAAGTAGATGAATTTATTAATGATTTAAATGAACTCGAATAACAACGAACCGCTAACATCGGTTTGGCAATATGACGGCTGAAGTACTTCTGTGAACTATTTGTGCAAGGTTCAACAGAGGTAATTCTATTGAACTTTTGTGCTAAAAATCCGCCCCTTCGCTAAGCCAAAATCGTTATAGGACATTTTAAAAGGACGATACAGAAATGGGGACTTGGGGAACAGCCATAAAAGACAGTGACGCATTTGCTGACATTTACAGTGAGTTTTTCGACTTATATAATAAAGGAGGACAACCCGACATCATTTCCAAAAAAATCGTAGACGACAAGTGGGAAATTCTTGAAATAGAAGAAGAAAAGAACAGTTTGTGGTTTGCTCTTGCCTTAGCCCAATGGGAAACAAAATCGCTTGACCCAAAAGTATTATCGACAGTTGAAGAGATAATTATATCAGATGCTGACTTGAAAATTTGGCTTGACCTTGGAGCAAGTGAACAATACATTAAAAAGCGAAAAATTGCCCTTGAAAAATTCCTTGAAAAAATAAAATCAGACAGACCAAAAGTTAAACCAAGAAAACGAGAAAAATTAAAAACCCCAATTTTCGCAATAGGTGACTGCTTAGTTTTTAAATTGACAAATGGAAATTATGGCGGCGCTGTTGTTTTAGCAACTGACAATAATCCTGAGACTGGTTACAATTTAGTAGCTACAACAAGACTTAATCAAAATAACAAACCGACACTTAAAGACTTTGAAAATGCAGAAGTTCTAATTTGTAATTTCGGTCAGTGGAAGGACAAAGTAGATGTAACTTGGTATATGCCAGATTTATTTTATAAAGACTATGCCGACAGTTATGAAATTAATGGAAATATTACGGTGGAATTAGAGTATGAAATAAAGAATTATGACGGCAAAGGTTATTTGTTCAAACCTTCGTGGACATCAGGTTGGAGTATGAACTATTCAGCAGAAAGACAATTTGAATCTGAATTAACGAAACCAAAGCCGTCAAAGATTTTAACTATAAAACAGCTAACTAAAAAAGTGAAATGGTTGAAAGTTTTCTAAGAAAAACGCCCTATAACAGCACCTAATGACAATAGAATTTGAATTACTAAAAATGTGACCTTATGCAGGTGACGACAGATAAAAGGAAAATCCATTTATTTGCGAAATAAAAATTATTGACGACAAAGGAAAAGAATATAAACATAAACACGAAGGCTGGTGGTTTCCTGAGACAGAAGAAAAATAATTGGTACTCACAGCACCTTGCAAAAGCGGGGCGCTCGTGATAGCAGAAACTTTTCTGCTCCGAATAAACATTATCGTAGCTTTACAGATTGTTCTTCGAAAACCCCGCCTTCGGCAATACCCGAAACGTTACATGCAATTTTCACGAACACCCTACATAAATGGACAATAAGAAAATAGAAGACGTATTTAATAAAACATTTTCCGGTTTGACACTTTTTTATCGGGACACAGAACTAAGTGAAAATCTTATTTCAAAGTACCAAGTTGGACAAATAATTATGGAACGTGGTTTTACGGACATGACTTTTATGGGCGGTGGACTTCAATCAAACTTTAGATATTTAATTGCGTCTGCATTCGGTAAAGACCTTTCCGCATTTAATCCAGAGGCATCTAAAGTCGGACACATCGTATTGACATCTAACTCTTATTTTAAAGTTTTAGACATCTACCATGTTGACAAAAAGACACAAGTTTTTCTTCTGAATATTCCTGAACATGCTATAGACTTATTTCATAGTGCAACCACCAACATAGAAACGGACATCATTCAGAAAGCAAGAGAAAGTTTTGAAAGCAAAAAAGATTTGGAACCGATTAAAGAATTGCACAATTACGATTGGCAGGAAAGGACAAAATTTCCCATTGGAATGAATGATAACGGTGTTTTATTTTTCGACAATTCTCAAATAAAGCAAATGAATATTGACCAAATCACAACTAAAAAAGAGATTGAAGAAAACATCCAAGAGAAGAAGCCATGGTGGAAATTTTGATAGACCATTTCTTGCTGACCGAAACTGCGTGTAACAAGGGTTTGGCGTTACAATTTAGTGTTTGATATTGGCAACTTTTGCATCTTCAATTTTTAGCAAATTGAAAACTAACAAAAAAGTATCAAATTGGATAAATAAAATTTGTGGACTAACAATGATTGGACTTGGAATTAAAGTAGCATTGACTGACCATAAATAGAAAACACTACTACAAACCAGGCTGCTATGTCTCAGGCGGGCTGATTGCAAAATTCAACAAATTCAAGATGAAAATAAAAATTTAAAGGTTAATATTTCTGAACATCAAGAAAGATACTTAAAAGGAGATGAAGATAAAATTAAAAGAATATGAAATTCAAAATTGGCAATGTAAGCTTTTTCCCATTTGAAGTGATACGCAGACTATCCTATCTAATACTTTTTCTATTCTTGGTAATTTTTTTCAGCAATGTATTTACTATGTGGGGAGAAGTATTTAGTGGTAGATCGCCTTATGGTTCTAGCGAAGATTTTCAAACTCTAAATGGAGAGTTTAAATACACATTGAAAATGTCGAAGTTTACTACAGCAGAGGAAGAATTGTTAGAATTAAATAATGCTTTTGACAAATTTAAAGAAGAAAATACATTATTTCAAAAAGCAATACTATATAGAACAAGTGAATATTATAATATCAATGTTTGGAAGTTATGGAAATGGTATAGATATTTTGAGACAAGTCATATTTTGAGTTATCCTTATTTAGAAAACAAAACAAACATAAAATAATTTAAAAACAATCGTAAATTGTAGCCTGACAGATAAAAACGGTAGACACTAAATAAAGCAGAGGAACTAATCAACATCTTACGAAGACAATTATGACAACTGAAAGAAAAACTTACCATAAAATCTGTTTGGCAATATGGCGACATAAGTGCTAAATTCAAGTCCAGTTCTTCGATTGAACTTTTACGCTAGAAAGCCGCCACTGCGCCAAGCCTTTAACGTTATAGAACCGACAATTACGACAAAAATTTAATGAATTGACCGAATAAAAACTGCACATAATAGGAGTTTTACTTCAGAAGGCCAAGAAACTATTCTGCTAAAAATCGACCGTTACATCCATGACTTGGCGAAGTAAATAAGACAAAATGATAAACGAAAATTTCAAACCTTTTCCAATTTTGACAAGTGAAAGGCTAACGCTTAGAAAATTAGCAATTGACGACCAGCAGGATATTTTTGCTTTGCGTACTGACGCAGAAATAAATAAATATCTGGATAGAGCACCAAGCAAAACAATTGAAGATGCCCTAAACTTTATCAACAAGGTTAATGAAAACATTGAAAAAACCATGGCATTTTACTGGGCAATTACCTTTACAGATACAAAAAAATTTGTCGCGACTATTTGTCTTTTTAACTTTTCAGGTGAGAAAAATAGCTGCGAAATTGGATATGAGCTTGTAACAAAATTTCAGAATCAAGGAATAATGAAAGAAGCGGCACAAATAGTTATCAACTATGTTTTTAACACATTGAAGGTTAGGAATATTCTTGCGTTTACGCATCGCGACAATCAGAATTCAACAAAGCTTCTTTTAAAATTAAATTTTGTAAAATCTGAAGAAACAGACAAAGAAAATCCTGATTTAAATATTTTCACGTTGAAAAAATAAATCCCATTGACACGTAAAGCATAGTGGAGGATGAATAGGCTGTTAAACGAACGAGAAGAAAGTCGAAACATAACCATTCGAAATGATTAATTTAAATAAAAATTCGAAGATAAATAGAATTCTATTTATTGGAGTAGATGAAAAGGAGTTATGGTTTCCAAGATAGCTGAAAACATTCTTAACCAATTTGTTCTAATTCAAGATTATTGATTTTAAAAACAAACCAAGAAAATTATTAATTATGAAAAATGAAATGTCTATCCAACAAAACGAGGAACTATTCAACATTTTGAAAATCCGTTTCGAGAAAAACATGACTCGCCATGAAAACATTGAATGGGCTGAGGTACAATCTAAGTTAGAGGCGAATGCTGAAAAAGTTAAGTCACTTGGAGAGATGGAAATAACAGGTGGCGAACCAGATGTTATTGCTTACAATAAAGAAACCAACGAGTACATTTTTTTCGACTGCTCGGCAGAAAGTCCTAAAGGCCGAAGGAGTATTTGCTATGATCATGAAGCCCTGGAATCAAGAAAAGAATACAAGCCTCAAAATAGTGCTATTAATATGGCTGCTGATATGGGTATTGAGATTTTAGATGAAGAACAATATCGATACTTGCAACAACTCGGAAAGTTTGACACCAAAACATCAAGCTGGGTAAAAACCCCCAACCAGATTAGAAAACTTGGTGGAGCAATTTTTTGTGATTGCCGCTATGATAACGTATTTACCTATCACAACGGAGCAGAATCTTACTATGCCGGAAGGGGATTTCGCGGTTCGCTAAAGGTATAGATTTAAGTAAGTGGTGATATCCAAGTATGAATAAGGCCCTTTAATTTAAATAATTGTTACCACATGTTATTATGCTTATATTTAATGAGTTATACATAAATGCCAACAAATTCATTCTTCATGATGCGATAAATCTGCTGTAACATATTTGAACATTCATCTTATAAAAATGATTACCAAGCAAAATTTCAACACAACTAAAGTACCCAGAACAACGGAAGTGTTCCCACAGGCTGTTATTGCTGGCAATTTAATATATGTTTCAGGCACCACAGGCATCAATCCAAATACATCAAGCTTAAGCAGCAGCTTTGAAGAACAAGCAGTGCAAGCTTTTAAAAACATCAAAATTATACTCGAAGAAGCAGGAAGCAGCATGGATAAAATTCTAAAAACAACTGTGTTTATGGTAACTGGAAATGAATTCAGTGTTTTAAATAAAGTTTATAAAGATGTATTTCCTCATAATGCCCCTGCAAGGAGTACGCCGCAGGTAATGCCATTTCCTGCCGGAATTTTAATTTCTGTAGAATGTATTGCGCTTGTTTAAAAAAAATTACAACTGCTTACCAGTAAAGCACTCCATATTCTTTTCAGAATGTCAGGCGCTCAATTTTTAGTGAATTAATAAACACTTTAATAAGTCAAGCATATGAAAAGAAACAAATTTATAGCAGCAATTGCAACTTTAATTGCCGCTCCTGCCCTGTCGTTTTCTCAGTTGAAAACAAAAATTATAGATGTAACAAAAGGATTTAAAATAAATTCGGGTGAAGGAAGAATTCACGGCCACATGCAATTGAAGGGCGTAAATGCTAATATCCTCGATGTAAAAATATCAGGAAGCGATACAAATGGCGCTTTAGCAATATTTGAACAAACCTCTCTTTCGCAAGGCAAAGGCACACCATTACATATTCACGATGCTCAGGATGAAGTTTTCTATGTTATAGAAGGTGCATATTATTTTAAAGTTGGTGATGATACGTATGATTTAAAAGTTGGTGACAGCATCTTTTTGCCTCGAAAAATTCCGCACGCATGGACACAGGTATCTGAAAGGGGGAAAATGATAGTGATATTGCAACCCGCAGGAAAACTTGAAAATTTCTTTTTAGCGATGGCGAATTTAAAACATGAACCAAACCAAGCAGAGATTGCAAAGATTTTTTCTGACAATGGAATGAATGTAGTTGGACCACCACTTAAACTTAAATAATTATTTTTTCGACTACAACTACAGTAGATTTGGTTACTTCTAGTTGTTTGATTCTTCAGAAATTTGAAACATCAAATAATAGAAAATGAAAATTATTATAACAGGTTCGTTAGGACACATCAGCAAGCCACTAACCATAGCATTAGTGCAAAAAGGGCATGACATTACAGTTATCAGCAGCAAGCCTGAAAAGCAAAAAGAAATTGAATCACTTGGTGCAAACGCAGCAATAGGTTCTCTACACGACGTTGAGTTTTTATCAAAAACTTTTAGCGGTGCAGATGCAGTATACACTATGGTACCTCCCGGCAATTATTTCGATCCAAATTTAGATTTATTAGCTTATTACAAAGATTTGGGCAAAAATTATGCTCATGCCATTAAAAACGCAGGTGTAAAGCGTGTTGTTAATTTAAGTACAATTGGTGGAAATTTAGCTGAAGGAAACGGCATTTTAGCTGGTGCACACTATGTCGAACTGATATTAAACGAATTGCCTGCAGACGTTGCTATCACGCACATGCGCCCTAACTCATTTTATTATAATCTACTTAGTTATATAGAGATGATAAAATTTAATGATGCAATTGTTGCAAATTATGGCGGCGATGATATCATTCCATGGGTTTCTCCAGTTGATATTGCAGCCGCCATAGCAGAAGAATTAATTACTCCATTTAGCGGTAGAAAAGCACGATCTGTAGGAAGCGAAGACTTATCAGGTAACGAAACTGCAAGAATTTTAGGTGAAGCCATTGGCAAACCAGATTTAAAATGGATACTTGTATCGGATGAAGAAACATTGAAAGGTTTAATTTCTATTGGTATGAATCCAGAAATTGCATCAGGCCTGGTAGAAATGTATGCTGCCTTACATAGCGGATTACTTGCAGAAGATTATTACAAAAATAAACCTGCTGTAATGGGTAAAGTAAAAATGACAGATTATGCCAAAGAATTTGCCCTCGCCTTTAATCAATAATATTTAACTTAGACCATGGCGAAACTCCAATTTCATAAATTTAAAACGATTAGTGATTTTCATAAATTTAGGGGATTACCAAAACCAGAGCATCCGCTCATTAGTGTAATAAACTTAGCTGATGTTAAAAGCATGCCTGAAGGCGAAAACAGTATTCTTTTAGATTTTTATTCCATTGCATTGAAAAGAAATTTCAATGCTAAAATAAGATACGGACAGCAAAAATATGATTTTGATGAAGGCATCATGTTTTTTATCTCGCCAGGTCAGATTTTTCGTATTGAAGTAGAAAAACATACAACTTTAAACCAATCGGGATGGATGTTACTTGTTCATCCCGATTTTTTATGGAATACTCCTTTAGCCAAAATTATTAAGCAAAGCGAGTTTTTCGATTATTCTGTACATGAAGCGCTTTTCCTTTCGGAGAAGGAAGAAAACACAATTGCGGCAATCATGCAAAACATTCAACAAGAATATCACTCAAATATTGATAAATTCAGTCAGAACGTTATGCTGGCGCAACTAGAACTTTTACTTACTTATTCAGATCGATTTTATCACCGCCAGTTTTTAACCAGAAAAATATCAAATCATACCATACTTAACCAGCTGGAAAACATTCTTACCAACCATTTCGAAAGTGATAAACTTGCAAAAAAGGGTATACCAAGTGTACAATTCATCGCGGAAACATTAAACGTTTCCCCAAATTATTTAAGCAGCTTATTAAAAGTACTAACCGGACACAGTACGCAGCAACACATTCACAATAAATTGATGGAAAAGGCTAAAGAAAAATTATCAGCAACCGATTTATCTGTAAGTGAGATAGCTTACGAGCTTGGCTTCGAACATCCTCAATCATTTAGTAAGTTGTTCAAAACTAAAACCAATCTTTCGCCATTAAAATTCAGGGCATCTTTTAATTAATGATAATCAACCGTTTTATAAAAACTAAAAATGTCGTATTGTACCGCTATTGAACTAATGCAACCTGAGGAAAGAAAGGCTTTGCATAAAAATTATCATGATAATCATTACGGCTTCCCGATACATGATGACAATGAATTATTTGGCAGGCTGGTTATGGAAATTAATCAAGCCGGTTTAAGCTGGGAAACCATATTGAAAAAAGAAAAAACATTTCGTTTAGCTTACGATAATTTCAACATAAAAAAGGTTGCAGCTTACACCGATAGCGATTGGGAAAGGCTGTTGAATGATCCCGGAATTATACGAAATCGATTAAAGATAAATGCAGCAATTGAAAATGCAAAAACCATTAGCATACTGCAAAGCGAATTTGGATCGTTTGAAAAATGGCTGGAATACCATCATCCTAAAACCAAAGAAGAGTGGATAAAGATTTTTAAAAAGACATTTAAATTTACAGGTGGAGAAATTGTGAACGAGTTTTTAATGAGTATAGGTTATTTGCCAGGTTGCCATGATGAAAATTGCCCGGTGAATAAGGAAATATTAAAACAAAAACCAATGTGGCAAATTAAAGGTTAAACGAAATGGATTTATTCGGCAACACAATAAACAGCAATACAAACCTTTTGCCTTATGGCGGTACAGTTAAATATTATGGTAAGTTATTCTCGCAAATAGAAGCAAATCAATACTTCGATGTATTGTGGAATACTATTAATTGGAAGAATGACGAAGCCTTCATTATGGGAAAGCACCTCATAACCAAAAGGAAAGTTGCCTGGTACGGAGATCGTGAATACTCTTATACCTATTCAAAAGCATCGAAAACAGCTTTGCCATGGACGCCAGAACTTTTGGCAATTAAGAAAATAGCAGAAGAAAAAACTGGTACAACTTTTAATTCCTGCTTGTTAAATTTATACCATAATGGTGATGAAGGTATGGCTTATCATAGCGATGATGAAAAAGCCTTGGCTAAAAATGCTACAATTGCATCAATAAGTTTTGGTGCAGAAAGGAAGTTTTTATTAAAGCATAAACAAACCAAAGAAACCATAGGCATACTTTTGGCAAATGGGAGTTTATTGGTTATGGCTGATGAAACACAAACCAATTGGTTGCACCGACTACCAACAACAAAAAAAGTTAGCCAGCCAAGAATAAACCTCACATTTAGAACAATGAATGATACTAGTTACCAAACTCACTAATATCGATAATCCTATCGTTATCATATTTCTTTAAAAAAAGTGTTCCTTTATTATTTTTTTGCCAACTGAAATCTTGCTGAATATTTTTTATAATCGTTTGAGGATTCAGCGTTTCTGCAGAAACAGGCAAATCAAATGTTTCTCCGGTTAAATAATTTACCTGATATAAGGATTTTTCCATCGCGAAGACCAGTGTAGATTTATCTGCAGAGTTTAGTAAAAATTTACCTTGAATTCGCTCGTTGTCATGCTCTCTTTTTACAGGATATACTCTTCCATTAATTATAGTAACTACGAAATCATTATTAATTAAAAACGTACTCAAGCTGATTTCCTGTAGTCCAACAGTAAATTTGCTGTCGTTAGCACCATTCGATTCTTGGTCTAATTTTACAACTTCAGGTATTCCATCCTTTAATGCAACAATATAAAATGGCGATACCAATCCTGTTCCATCTGCAACCTGAACTATTGCAGCAGTTTTTTGAGTATTTAAAAACCTAGGGGCTTTAAACTGCTTTACCAAAGGCTTAGGGTTATCTTGAATAAAAATTGATGTGTCTTTAAAAGTTATAGCATAAACATCACCATCTTTTTTGCCTGAATCAACTTTCACTAGCTTAAGGGCATCTTCTTTTGATTTTGTTGTTTCATTAAAGCTCTCTCCATTTACTAAAGCCCTTGGGGTATAGGTTTTTTCTAACTTTTCTTGCTTACAAGAAAATAAAATTACAGATAATATAAGGGCTAAAAAGGTCGTCTTCATGAGTATTAAGGTTTTTTTGTAAGTATAGCTTTTATTTACAAAGGTTAAGAAATTTAGGTTAAAATTATGTTCTTTAATTGTTAGTTTTGATTATTAACTCTAATTTCGCATCCTAAATTAGGATATGGAAACCAAAGATAGCAACGGAAATACATTGAGCGAAGGCGATTCAGTTACTGTAATAAAAACCTTAAAAGTGAAGGGAATGGCGGCTGACATCAAGCAAGGAACAGCGGTTAAAAATATCCGCTTAACTGATGACCCTAAAGCAATTGAAGGTAAAGTGAATGGAACAATTCTGGTATTAAAAACCGAATTCTTAAAGAAAAAAAGCTAAGTTTAGCTCAAATTTATTACGCTAAATCAATTGGTTTAGTTTATGTAGCATCTAACCAAATCAAATACATTATGAGAAATTCAATCATCCTCGGATTAATAATCTGCTGTTTAACATCCTGTTTAGAAAAAATTGACCCCGCTTCTTTAACCAATACAAAATGGGAATTATCAGAATTAACTGGTAAAAAACTTCCAGAGAGCGCTAAAGCAACTTTAAATTTTGGCGATAGCTTAAAAGTAACCGGCAAATCTTTTTGCAATAATTATGGCGGACAGGCAGAGATTGCAGATGATAAAGTAACCGTAAAAAATGTGTATGGCACAAAAATGATGTGCCAGGAAACTGATTCTGAAGAAAGAGCTTTTTTGAATGCACTGAAAGAAACAGATCATGCAAAAATGGCCGAGGGTAAATTGCAACTACTTAAGGGTGAGCAAACCTTATTGGTTTTCACCAAAGTAAATTAACATTAATAACATTTATTTCTAAGCCCGAATAAACTATTTTTAGTATTTTCGGGCTTCTTAGTTTAATAAAGCCCAATGCCGATATCAATTACAAACGAATTGAAGTTTTTCTTCTCAACTTTGAGAAAGGCATTTAATATATTTCAGCAAAATGACCCTTTACGCTTAGCTGGTGCAACAGCTTTTTTTACAAATTTTGCTCTACCGCCAATACTAATTATTTTAATTAGGCTCTTCGGAATGTTTACCGACAGAAGGTTGTTCGTAACCCATATATTTCAACGTTTAAGCAACATTCTCGACAATGAAAGTATTGAACAAATCAGGCTTACATTAAGAAACATCCGTGGAATCGACCAAGCCTGGTACGTTACGCTAATAAGCTTTGTATTCTTCTTATTTGTTGCAACAACACTTTTTAACGTAATAAAAAATTCGTTGGAGCAGATTTGGAATATTGCCATGAAAGATAAAAAAGGCATTTTAAATACCTTAAAATCAAGAGCCATATCGGTTACCATTATATTATTAGCAGGCATGTTGTTTTTAGTTGGTTTATTGGCCGATAGTATTCAGGCGATAATAGGCTCTTATCTTAAAACCAACTCACCATCTTTTGAATTGGTTGCCACATCGGTTATCAATCAACTTATTTTTATAATCATTGTTACGGCATGGTTTAGCGTGTTGTTTCGCTTTTTAACTAACGGACGACCAACCTGGAGAGCCGCTTTGTCTGGTGGTTTACTTACCGGCTGTTTATTTACCTTAGGAAAATATATTTTACGCATTTTATTGCCATTAAGCAACATCAGCAATATTTATGGTTCTGCAGGCTCTATTGTAGTAATTATGCTTTTTGTATTTTATTCTTCTTTAATATTTTATTTTGGGGCATCATTTATAAAAGCATTAAGTGTGGGCAGAGAAACACCAATTGTACCAAAAAATGGCGCTTTTGCTTATGAACTTACCGAGATTGAAAGCGAAATTACTGGAAATGAAAAAGAGGAAGTTTAATTGCTTCCTCTTTTTTCTATTCTAAATATTTGAATACTACTTACTTTTAAATATTATAACTGCCAATGGTGGTAAAGTAACAGAAATTGAAAATTGCTGATTGTTGTAACCATCTTCAACTGGAACTATATCTCCTCGGTTATTGATTCCGCTTCCATAATAAACGATATCATCTGAATTAAATATTTCCTTCCATTTGGTTTTAAAAGGAACCCCAATTTTATAATTTTCGCGGACAACCGGAGTAAAGTTTAAAGCAATAACTAAAGTATCTTTCGCTTTTGGTCCCTTACGCATATAAACAAATACCGATTCATCTCGATTATCAGCATCCAGCCATTCAAATCCCTCATAACTAAAATTAAAATGGTACATGGCAGGTTCTTTTTTATACAAAAAGTTTAATGCTTTAACGGTTTCCTGCATTCCTTTATGTGGTGGGTATTGTAGCAAGTGCCAATCTAAAGATTGCGTAAAGTTCCATTCGTTGGTATCGCCAAACTCATTGCCCATAAACAAAAGTTTTGCTCCTGGGTGTGTGTACATATAAGCGTAAAGTACCCGCAAATTTGCGAATTTTTGCCATTCATCTCCTGGCATTTTATACAACATAGGCGATTTACCATGAACAACTTCATCATGAGAAAAAGGAACCATAAAATTCTCTGTAAAAGCATAAGTCATGCTAAAACTGAGTAAATTTTGATGATGCTTTCGTTCTATCGGGTCAATTTTGAAATACTTTAAGGTATCGTTCATCCATCCCATCATCCATTTCATACCAAAGCCTAAACCGCCTTCGTGTACTGGATGTGTTACGCCATGGTAAGTGCTACTTTCTTCAGCAATGGTTTGCACACCTTCAAAATTACCATAAACGGCAACATTTAAATCTTGCAGAAACTGTATTGCACCTAAATTTTCACTTCCGCCATATTCATTTGTTGCTGCATCTACATCTTCTCTGGAGAAATTAAAATACAACATGGATGCAACGGCATCTACTCTTAATCCATCGGCATGATATTTATCCAACCAAAACAAAGCATTGCTTATTAAAAATGAACGTACTTCATTCCGGTCGTAATTGAAGATGTAAGATTTCCAATCCGGATGAAAGCCCTTTCTCATATCTGCATGCTCGTACAAATGGGTTCCATCAAATTCGTATAAACCATGTCTGTCGCCTGGAAAATGCGATGGCACCCAATCTAGTATTACGGCAATATTCGCTTTATGCAGCTCTTCAATAAGGAACATTAAATCTTGCGGCGAACCGTACCTTGAACTTGCACCGAAATATCCTGTAATTTGATATCCCCAACTTGGAAAATATGGAAATTCCATTATCGGCATCAATTCTACATGCGTAAAACCCATTTCTAAAATATACGGAACCAACGCCGCAGCAACTTCTCTACAATTTAAAACCCGGTCAGGCTCATTAGGGTCGCGTTGCCACGAACCTAAGTGCAATTCATAAACAGAAATGGGTTGATTTAATGCATTTATTTTTGGTCTTTTTGTTAGCCAGGATTTATCTTTCCAGCTATAATCAGTATCCCATATAATGCAGGCTGTTTGAGGTGGATGTTCCCAGCGCACCGCAAAAGGATCGCCCTTTAAATGTTCAGATTCATCAAAACCTTTAACAAAATATTTATACACATTACCCTTTTGCAAATTGGGGATGAAACCTTCCCAAATACCAGATTTATCCCATCTTTTATTTAGCGTGTGCGAAGTATTGTTCCATTCATTAAAATCTCCTACCACACTAACACGGATGGCATTTGGCGCCCATACAGAAAAATACGCACCTGCCGTATTTTCAACGCTTAACAAATGCGAACCCATTTTTTCGTAAAGGCGGAAGTGCTTGCCAACTAGAAATAAATCAACATCATAATCTGTAAATAGGCTATACGGCCAAACAGGCAAATTTTTATCAATGCTAGGTAATGTTACTTCAACTGCCTTTTTAGCTAGCGGTTTTGCAGATGCTTTTTTTGCTGCTACCATAAATTTCGGTTAGATTTTAATAACCCCGAAAGCCTTTTAATGTTTTCGGGGTTATGATTTTACAGACTAAAAATCTGTATTTCAACGAAGGTTTTGTTGCATTTGAAATGTAAGTTGTTATTATCATCGATAATAAAATCACTTACCTCCTTGCCATCAACACTTACTTTTTTTACTTTAAAATTAATGCCGAAAACGTTACAAGCATACAACTCATAATTTGGTGTGTATAGACCCTCGGTAAGTTGATTAATTTTTAAAGCTCCGCCATCTCCTTTTACGGTAAATTTCTTTTCCAGATAAATATCCTGCTCGTAAGCGAAAGTATCACCATGATCTTCATACATAAATGAATTCACTTCGTAATCACTATAGTATATGTTTAATATGACTTCGGTTATTACTTTTTCATCTACATACTGCATTACCGGGTATTCTGGCAAAACAGATCCGGCTCTGACAAACATTGGCATACTATCTATTTTTGCCTCTACAAAATGTTCGCTTTCACCTGCTAAAACCTCGTTTGTCCAGTAATTATACCAGGTTCCTTTTGGTAAATATACTGTTCGTGCTACTGCACCTTGTTCTAAAACCGGGCAAATCAGCAACTTATCGCCATAACAAAACTCATCTTGGCGGAAGTGATTGCTAATGTTTTCTTGTTCTAACATTACCAAAGGTCTTAGAATAGGAAAGCCATAACGGTGATGTTCCCAAAAAACAGAATACAAGTAAGGCATTAAACGATACCTTAGTTCGATAAATTTGCGGTTAATATCTTCGAAGAAATCTCCAAAGCTCCACGGTTCGCGTTCTGCGGTATCACCTGCGGAGTGTGCTCTCATAAAAGGTGAAAATGTACCAAGCTGTATCCAACGGGTAAATAGTTCTCCATCAGGCTCTCCGCTAAATCCACCGATATCTGTACCACAAAAAGGTACTCCAGAAACCGATAGCCTTTGACATTGGATATTGCCCATTTTTAAGTGTTCCCAGCTTGCAAGGTTATCGCCTGTCCAAACGCTTGCATAGCGTTGCATACCCGAATAACCTGCCCTGGTAATCGTAAATGGACGTTTATTACGCATAAGTTTTTTCAAACCTTCGTACGTAGAGCGCACCATTTGCATACCATAAACATTATGCGCTTTACGGTGCGAGCCACGGAAACCATCATAATTATGGCGAACGTCGTTCGGGAAGGTTCCTGAACCGAAAACCGCAGGTTCATTCATATCATTCCAGAATCCTGCAACGCCCATATCTACCAATTCTTTGTATAAATTACCCCACCAGCTACGCACTTTTGGGTTGGTAAAATCAGGAAATTGGCAACGACCTGGCCATACGTGGCCTTCCATATAATAATCATCGCTTCGGCGACAGAAAAATCTTTTTTCTTTACCCTCTTTGAAAACCCAATAATCATCATCTACTTTAATTCCGGGGTCAATCATTACAACGGTTTTAAAACCATCATCCGAAAGTTCTTTTATCATCCTCCTAGGATCTGGAAAGTATTTCTTGTTCCAGGTAAAGCAGCGATAGCCATCCATATAATCAATATCGAGATATATGGCATCGCAAGGTATTTTTCTTTCGCGAAATTGCTTTGCTATTTCTTTTACTTTAGATTCTGGATAATAACTCCAGCGGCATTGCTGGTAACCTAAAGTCCATTTTGGAGGCATTGGATGTGTACCCGTTAAACTGGCATAACGTTTAACAACATCCATCATGTGCGGTCCATGGATGTAGTAATATTGCAACTCGCCACCATCCGACCAAAAACTGGTTTTATTTACATCTTCGCTACCAAAATCAAAATATGATTTAAAAGTGTTATCGAAAAATATACCATAAGCCGCCTGGTTATGCAAGCCAATATAAAATGGGATTGTTCTGTATAATGGATCCTGATTCCAACCGAAGGAATAAGCATCGGTATTCCAGTTTTCGAATCTTCGTCCGCGTAAATTGAAATTTCCAGATTTATCGCCTAAACCAAAGAAATTTTCTTCGGGATGGCATTTTTTTGTGGCGTAAATATAGTAGCCACCAAAATCTGTATTTTCTTCCCAGTGCATGGAGTTTGCTTCATCAACCATCAACGTACCAGTAACGTTATCAGAAAACGAAATATGAAAATTTGCCTTATCGATTTTACATGTTACCGAATGGGTAGAAACGGTGTAGCTATCCTCTTGCTCCTGCATTTTAAATACAGAAACCTTTTGATCAACCTCTGGTACTGCGTAAGAAAAATCATCTAAAAAAACACCATGCGGTGCCAAACGAACGCGAATAATTTCATCGCTAACTACTCTAATTTCTACTCTAGCATCACCATCAGAAAAATAAAAACGATTGCCTTCTTTTTTTACTTTTTTAACTGTACCTAAATATTGCTTAACAATTGGTTTTACAGATATATCAACCGGATTATTTAAATGCTGTATCTCTTGCTCTTTATCAATAAGATCATTAACCTCGCCCGATTTGTCTTGTGTGTCTTCCATCCTTATTTATTCAAAATTAATATTTAATTGCCCTTAAACTGGGATGTGCTTAAGAAAGTACTATAATACAAATATTTTACAAAAGGCAAGGTAATAATTGATAAAAAAGGCTTTATAAATGATATGGTGTATATAATTATGGCTTATGATAAAGGCCGAACACACAAAATGTTATTCAACTAAAAAGCCCTCATTATTACGCAAAATAATGAGGGCTTCAATATTTTACTGATTTTAAGGATTGAAAGTAAAGCCTAAATAATAAATTGCTCCAGCTGCCGGGTTACCATAAGAGGTAATGTAATATTTATTTAAAATATTCGAGCCACCCAGTTTTATTGATGACATAACCGATGGGATTTTTAAGCTAACCTGTGCATCAACAGAACTATATGAAGGAACATCACCAGAGGCAAATGATGAGTTCCAATAAAATTTATCTTGCCAACGGTACGACACATTAAAACCAAAGTTTTTAATGATTTCTTTATTTCCAAAGCCTAAATTGAAACGAACTTTTGGGGTATTGAAATCGTTGATGTAGTTTACAGGAAGATCTCCAATTTGATTGTAGGATACGTTTCCGCTAAAATTATAATTTCCAACCAAATAATCTAAGCCCAAAGCTGCACCATACGAAGTAACCTCGCCGGCTGCATTTACAGGAACACCAAATTTAACAAAAGTTGGACTAGCTAACGTACCTACATTTTGGTAAACATCTACAGCGGTAATAAAGTCTTTATACATATTATAATAACCGTAAGCATCAATTAATAAGTTTGGAAGGATTAAGCCTTTATAACCTAACTCGTAAGATTGAACACTTTCCGGGCGAACACCTCTATCATCAAAGGTATATTGTTGCAATAAAGCTGGGTTTGGTGTACCAACTGCTGCCGAACCAACAAAAGCACGATAACTAACATCAGTAAATGCTTTGTTGCCGTTTAGGTTATACTTACCGAACATAATTTCTGGCAAACCACCAATTAAGCGCTGAGAACCACCACCAACTGATAAATCGATGTATTGATTTTGTGTTGTTGGATTACGATAACCTGTTTGATAAGATACACGAATGTTATTGTTTTTAGCTACTGTGAAAACCCCTGTGATACGTGGTGTAAAACGACCTTCAAAATTCATGCTCTTATCATAACGCCCGGCGAAGGTAAATTTCACCTTATCGTTAAATAACTTTTTACCAATCTGTGCAAAAGCACCGTACTCGTTAATATCGATAGATTCGTTTAAATCATTAAAAATCGTACCCGCCGAATTTAAATCATATAAACGGTAAGATGCACCAACCTGAAACTCAACAACATTATTAAATGCATTGGTGAAATTGTACATCCCTTCATAATGATACAAATTGGATTTATCATCAAACTTAGCACCATAAATACCTTTTGTAAAATCTGTCGAGCTAATGGTGGTGTTCATAATTCTTTGCTTCGCAGTTTCAAATTGAGCACTTCCAGGTTCAAAACGACCTTGGTTTGCAGCGCCTCTTGCTATTGCATGAGCCGATGCATCACTTTGACCCGCAGCACGAGCACCTACATAATTGCCAATGTATTGAGGAAACCATGTTGTTGATGGTTTAGAAACCTCATTGATATAACTTCCCAAAATAGAAGAAATGTATGAATCTCCCGAGCGCTCTTGCGTAGTGTAGGCTTTTACAAAGAAATCCTGTCCTTTAACTTCCAATTTGTATTGGCCAATATTAAAATTACGCAATGAATAACGATCAGAACCAGTGTAAACTGATGTTCCTGTTCCCCAATTTGCCTGCGCAACAGCCTGAACTGTATTTGTTATATTATAATAAGCTGCACCAGATACTTTTAGAGATTTAGTATCGTAATCAACTAAGTTTTCTTCATTATAACCTGTTCTGGATACATTTTGATTCGGTATTAAACCGGGAGTATTTAACCCAACAAAAAATGGTTGGGTTTGAGCATTAGAGGCTAAGAAAGTATTAATCTGCGCCTGACTTGGAACCAATCCTCCAGTTGCAGTACCGTAATTTCTTATGTAAGTTGCAGTACCGGCAGCCACAACACTTTGAGCAACGTTGCGCATATTCTGACTTACTTCATCACCATAAACATTTATACCGTCATAATTCGTATCGCTATTACGGTCGCCACTTTTAGCAGTTCTAGCATTGCGATCAAAGTTCGAATAATTGTTACCGAACCAATCTTTAGCCTGCAGAAATGAGAAAGCTGCCTTTACTCCAAATTTATTATTCCATGATTTGGCCAATCTCACATCCAATTGATTGTATGGCTGAACGCTAGAATTGTTATCATTTACGTGGTTAACACCTGTTTTATATTGAAAACTTGCACCTTGATATTTAAAGGGATCTTTCGAAGTCATCAATAAAGTTCCATTGATACCTCCTGCACCATATAAAGCCGATGAAGCTCCCGGCAAAAGTTCAACATTATCAACATCAAGCTCTGTGATACCAACGATATTACCTACCGAAAAATTAAGGCCCGGCGCCTGGTTATCCATTCCATCGATGTACTGATTAAATCGGGTATTGCCATTGGAGTTAAAACCACGAGTATTTATTGATTTAAAAGTTAAACTCTGCATACTGCTTTCAACACCTTTCATATTATTAATGGCATCGTAAAATGATGGTGCAGCAATTTCTCTTATCGATGCAGCACTCATTCGCTCAATTGAAACCGGCGATTCTAAAATTCGCTCTGGTGTTCTTGAAGCAGAAACTACAACATCGCCACCTAAAATGGTTCCTGCTTCCATTTCTATAGTTATGCCGGTTGTTGCACCTGTAACTTGCTGTTCTATAGTTCCATATCCAACATAACTAGCGGATAACGTAAAGGGAGCTTTTGCTGCCGTAGTAAAAGAAAATGCTCCTGAAGTATTTGTCGCCGTTCCACCCGATTGACCTTTAACAACCACAGTTACACCAACTAATGGTTCTCTAGTTTGTTTATCTTTTACGGTTCCGCTTACGGTTATGTTTTGAGCTTGTACGGCAAAACCTGTTGCGCACACAAGTAAAAACACATAGAAAATCTGTGTAGAAAGTTTGCTCATAAGATGTTTATTATTTGGTTATTCCTTATATTTAGTTAGTTAAACCTAAACCCTTTTTTTGAATTAAACAAATTATGTTAGCATAATAATTTTAATATCAATTTTATGATTTTGATTCATATTTAGTTTATCGTAATTTGCAATGATATTGCCATACAACTAATTTACTAAATATCGATCTTGGCTAACCATTATGAATAAAATCAAGGCGCTTTGCTGCATTCTCATTCCAATTGCATTGGCATTTTTACTAAATACAAAAATTGGCAGCACACCCCCACTACTCAAATTCTTAAATCCATTTATGGGGTTTTGGCAAAATGCTGAAAATAACCATTTCATGTTTAATCATAAAGCAAAAATTAAAGGCGCAATTGATGAAATAGAAATTGTGTTTGATGATAGAATGATACCACACATTTTTGCTAAAAACGACCATGATTTATATTTAGCGCAGGGTTATGTTACGGCTATGCATCGCCTTTGGCAAATGGATTTCCAAACCCGTTTTGCAGCTGGTAGAATTAGCGAAGTTGTTGGTGATAAAGCCATCGAAGTAGATAGATATCAACGGAGAATGGGTATGGTATATGGCGCAGAAAATTCTTTAAAAGGAATGATGGCCGACCCTAAAGTTAAAGAAATGATTTTGGCTTATACTGATGGGATTAACGCTTATATTAAAACATTGTCTCACGCCAATTATCCAATAGAATATAAAATTTTGGATTTTAAACCTGAAAATTGGTCGCCGATTAAATGTGCATTGTTGCTTAAACAAATGTCGGCTGTTTTGGCTATGGGTTCTGATGAATTTTACATGACGAACATCATGAAAAAATTCGGACCAGATGTTACTAAAGACTTATTTCCTGACTATCCTTTTCGTGAAGACCCTATTATCCCGGTTGGTACAAAATGGAATTTCAACCCACTTCCTACTCCAAAAACACCCGAATCATTTACCAATGCGCAGACTGGTGATGTAAAAACAAAAGAGAAAATTGAAGGTATAGGAAGTAACAATTGGGCATTATCGGGCTCAAAAACTGAATCAGGTTATCCTATTCTGGCAAACGACCCACACTTAGATTTAACCTTACCATCCATTTGGTATCAAATTCAATTGCATGCACCAGGTGTAAATACTTATGGCGTATCATTACCAGGTGCACCAGGAGTGGTTATTGGCTTTAACGGCCAAATTGCTTGGGGCGTTACTAATGTGGCGGCTGATGTGTTGGATTTCTATCAGATAAAATTTAAGGATAATACACATAAAGAATATTGGTTTAACAATGCGTGGAAACCAACCAGTTCTCGCTTAGAAACCATAAAAATTCGTGGCGCTAAAGATGAGATTGATACTGTGTATTATACCCATCACGGTCCTGTTGTTTATTTCCAAAAGCCCAAATACAGTAGGGCAAATAATGTTCCTGTTGGCAATGCATTGAGATGGATAGCACATGACGAATCGAATGAATTGATGACTTTTTATTACCTCAACCGTGGTAAAAATTATGATGATTATAGAAAAGCCCTTACATTTTATACCGCTCCTGCACAAAATTTTGTCTTTGCAAGTATAGATAATGATATCGCAATCACACCAAACGGCAAGTTTCCTTTGAAATGGAAAGACCAGGGTAAATTTATATTGGATGGAACAGATAAAGCTTATGATTGGCAAGGCTGGATTCCGGCTGCTCAAAATCCAACGGTTAAAAATCCATCGCGAGGCTTTGTAAGTTCTGCTAATCAATCTTCAACAGATAAAACATATCCGTATTACATTAATTGGGAATTTGGAGCTTACGAACGTGGTAAACGCATTAACGACAGACTTGGTGCAATGACTAAAGCTAATGCCGATAGCATTCGGTTAATGCAAACAGATAATTACAGCATTATGGCTCAAAATTTAATTCCAGCATTAATGCCGTTGGTTAATAATGAGCAATTAAATGCAACACAGAAAGAAGCTTACAGTTACTTAACAAAATGGAATAAGCGATATGATGCCAATGAAATTGCAGCCAGTGTATTTGAAATTTGGACCAAGCGATTAAGTTACGATATCTGGAACGATGAATTTGAAGTGGAAGGCATACCCATGCGATATCCATCAAGAGATAGAACTGTAGAAATGATTTTAAATCAACCAAATGCGAAATGGTTTGATAATGTTAAAACACCGTCGGTAGAAAAACTTTCAGATTTAGTTAATGAAGCTTTCAAATACAGTTGTGATAGCCTCGAACGCAGATTTGGACCAATAAATAAAGATTGGAATTGGGCAAATGTTAAACAAACCAATGTTCCTCATCTGGCAAAAATTCCAGGCTTTGGCTCAAAAGTTTTGCTTATAGGCGGAGCTAAAAGTACCATCAATGCCATCAGCGAAACGAACGGACCATCATGGAGAATGGTTATTGAATTAGGGAAAAAACCAAAAGGCCATGGCGTTTATCCTGGTGGACAATCAGGTAATCCGGGTAGTAAATTTTATGATAACATGATTGATACCTGGGCAAATGGCCAACTTTATGATTTATTCTTTATGCAAACTCCAGATGATAAATCTGGTACAATTATCTCTCGTTTAAAAATTTCTAAATAAATAAAATGGTTTTCCTAGTTATATTAATTGTTTGTTTTCTGCTTCAAATGATAGCCCCATGGTGGATTATTATTGTAATTGCTTTTGCCACTTGTGGTATTATTGGTAAAACAGGTAAAATTGCTTTCTGGCAATCGTTTTTTGCTATTTTTTTATTGTGGATTGGATATGCATTATTTAAAAGTTTACCAAATGATAATGTTTTGGCAAGCCGCGTTGCAATAATGACCGGCGTAAAAATATGGTGGGTTTTATTATTGGTTACCGGAATATTGGGTGGACTTGTGGCAGGTATAAGTGGCTATTGCGGGTATCAATTTCGCAAAGCAATGCTTATTAAAAAAACTGACGAAAAATTAGCATAAGGCTTTGTACTTTTGCCTTGTGAATCTTACTCCTGAAAATATCTTTTCCATTCAAAATGCTGTAGAATTTGAAGCCTTAGCTTTAGAAATATTTAGGTTTCAAGCTAAAAATTGTAAAGTTTATTCACAATATATTCATCATTTGCATATTGATACCGACAATGTAAACAGCATCAATGACATCCCCTTTTTACCAATAGGTTTTTTTAAAACACAGTCTGTTTTAAGCAATACCGAGCCAGTAGAAATAACATTCAGCAGTTCCGGCACCACAGGAATGGTTCAAAGCAGCCATTATGTTACTGATGTAAAACTTTATGAACAAAGTTACCTACAAGCTTTTAATCAATTTTATGGCGATGTAAAAGAATATTGTTTTTTAGCACTCCTTCCATCCTATCAGCAACGTTCGGGTTCTTCTTTAATTTATATGGTTAATGATTTGATTGTGAAAAGCACCCATCCACAAAGCGGTTATTTTTTGTACAACCACGATGAACTTTTTGAAACACTCATAAATTTAAAATCAGAAAATCAGAAAACTGTTTTAATTGGTGTTACCTACGCATTGCTCGATTTTATTGAGCACTATAAAATAGAATTTCCTGAACTTATTGTAATGGAAACTGGTGGCATGAAAGGTAAACGTAAAGAAATGGTAAGAGATGAATTACACCAGCAACTTACAACAGGTTTTGGCGTACCAGCAATACACAGCGAATACGGAATGACCGAATTGTTATCTCAGGCATATTCGTTAGGTGAAGGAATTTTTAAATGTCCGAATTGGATGGAAATTCTGATTAGGGACACTAACGACCCTTTAACATTAATAGAAAATGGGAAAACAGGTGGTATAAATGTAATTGATTTAGCTAATATTAATTCATGCTCATTTATTGCTACGCAAGATTTAGGGAGAATAATTAGTGATAAAAGCTTTGAGGTTTTAGGCCGTTTTGATAATGCAGATATCAGAGGCTGTAATTTATTGGTTCAATAGATTTATAAAAGCCTGTTATCAAAGTTAAATGGCTTAACCTCAATAATTTTAATTTTATCCGCTAATGAATGATTAACGTTCATCATATAATTATACTCATCAATAATTATAGCAGATGGTACCTTTAATAGCAAATATTTATTCTCATTAACAAAAGCATCACCCATTTTAGCCAATCTATTTGGTGCCGGATAACTTTTCCAATCTTCAGGCAAATCTTCTATCTCCAGCGTTTTAATAGATTTTTCTGGTAGTTCAAAAACGGTTAAACAAAAATTTTTAGAATTTATCATCGAATTTTTGTTTACCAAAACTTCCAATGCAGCCAACGCTCTATTGCTAGCCATATAGTGTAATGGTATTCCAACCGAATTCCACCTGCCACCATATAATTTTGCACCAGTACCGCTAAAATCTTTTGCGTGTAAGCAATTGCTAATTCTATATAAAACCATTAGCTAAATACGCCGTACTCTATTCTGCCTAATATATTTAAAACCATTTCAAAGCCAATTCTGGTATCCAACAAATTAAAGGGAATTTCACCGTTAAGGGCAAGATTTGGTTCTTTAAGCCAAACATTAAATGCTTTAATGCTTCCCAATACTTCGGTACCGCGTTCGTATAAACGTGCCAACTCTATTGCTCTATCAGCATGTTCAGTTTTAACTAATGTTGTTGGTGTGTATCGTTGTAAAGTTCTTTCAGAAATGTGCAACACATTTGCAACTTCTTCAATAGTTAAAGAAATTTGTTTCGCTAAAGCAGTAAGCGATTTTTTAGAAATGCCTTTTCTAGCCAGATTAAGTAGATCAAAATCAGTTGGATGAGCATATTGACTACCCATCATTGCCACCATAGGTGTTGAAACCGTAGCGGTGTACAAGCCCATTGGTTCTTCGGCTAGATTAGTACTTTCAAGTTTTCGTTTCATAAAAACAGACAATTATACTCAAATATATACATTTTGTCTGAAATGTATATATTTTCTTCTTTATTCTGCAATTAGTAAGAAATAGTTCTTTTTACCTTTTTGTACAACAATAAACTTGTCGTTAATTAAATGTTCAGCATTAAATATTTGTCCGAATTCTAAAACCTTTTCCTTGTTTACAGAAACTCCGCCACCTTGAACTAATTTTTTCGCTTCTCCTTTTGATGAAGCTACAGCAGATTTTTCTGCTAACAATGTTGCAGCATCTATGCCACTAGCCAATTCTACTTTTGAAATATGAAATTGCGGTATACCTTCGAACATTTCTAAAACCTGATTTGCAGATAAGCTTTTCAAAAACTCTAAAGAACCGTTTCCAAATAAAAACTCTGAGGTTTTAATGGCAGTATCTAGCGCTTCCAAAGAATGGGTTTTTACTGTTATATCTTCAGCCAAAGCTTTTTGTAAAATCCGCAAATGTGGTGCTGCATTATGTTCAGCTTCTAAAGCCTCAATTTCTTCTTTAGTTTTTAATGTAAAAATTCTAATCCATTTTTTTACATCATCATCAGATGCGTTTAACCAGAACTGGTAAAATTTATATGGCGATGTTTTCTCTGGATCTAACCAAACGGCTCCACTTTCTGTTTTACCAAATTTAGTACCATCGGCCTTTTTAATCAATTGAGTAGTAATGGCATAAGCCGTTCCAGCGTCTTTTCTTCTAATCAATTCTGTTCCGGTGACAATGTTTCCCCATTGATCTGAACCTCCCATTTGCACCAAACAGTTATTATTCTTCCATAAATAGTAGAAATCATAACCTTGAATTAACTGGTAACAAAATTCGGTAAATGATAAGCCCGAATCACCTTCTAAACGGCGTTTAACGCTATCTTTGGCCATCATGTAGTTAACGGTAATGTGCTTACCAACATCCCTAATAAATGTAAATAAGTTCATATCCTTAAACCAATCTGCATTGTTAACCATCACTGCACCATTGCCAGCATCCTCAAATTTTAAAAATTTAGCCAATTGCGCTTTCATACCTTTAAGATTGTGCTCAATCATTTCTTCGGTTTGAAGGTTCCGCTCGTCTGATTTTCCTGAAGGATCACCAACCATACCTGTAGCACCACCAACCAAGGCAAATGGCTTATGACCAGCATTTTGAAAATGAATTAGCGTCATGATTTGAGTCAAATGACCAACATGTAACGAATCTGCAGTAGGGTCAAATCCGATATAACCAGAAGTCATACCTTCGTTTAATTTTTCTTCAGTATTCGGCATAATGTCGTGTAACATGCCTCTCCAACGTAACTCTGCAACAAAATTTGTCATGGTATAAAATTATTGCGCAAAGATAGTTTTTTGAGTGTAAAGCTGAAAGTAGAATTATAAAGCCTAAATCTCTTTGTCAAACTGAAATGTTATATTGTGGTTAAGATATTTTAGTAACCAAAATTTCGAAGCGATAAAAACTATATTTACAAAATGAACTTTCTTTCCCATTTTTACTTCGACAGGTTTAACAACAACGCCAATGTGGTAATGGGCGTTGTATTGCCTGATTTGGTAAAAAACGCATCGAAAGAAGCAAACCTATATCCTCAAAAAAACGAATTTTTGTTTATTGGTAATATTGATGAAGAATCGCTATTGAAAGGCTGGAAAAGACATTTAGCTGTCGATTTGGTTTTTCATTCTTCACAATTTTTCTTAGAAAAAACAGCTGCACTAAAGCAGTTAATTGTTCCGGTAGTAGAAAACACACCCATCAGACCATCATTCTTAGCACATATCGGTCTGGAATTGCTGCTTGATCATCTTCTTATCGAACACAATTTAATACATGTTAATCATTTTTACGACAAACTAATTGAAGTAAACAAATCATCATTAAGCGATTTTTTAGAACACTGTAAATTGAAAAATCCAGAAGCATTCTTTAAATTTCTTGATCAATTTATCAGCAGTAAATATCTATTAAGTTATCAAAAATTAGAAAACATCAGTTATGCATTAAATAGAATTTGCATGCGACTGTGGCCAGAAACTTTAACAGAAAATCAAGTTAGTGAGTTAACTTTTCAGCTTTCCATCTTTAAAGAAATCTTACAGAAAGACTTTATGGATATTTTCAATTCAATTGAAAGTAAATTGGTATAAAATTCCAAATAAATAAGCCTTTTCATTAACCAATTCAACCCTTTTTTTATATTTGCTACATGTCGCAATCTACCGTAAAAGAAGAAATGGATGCTTTGGTTGCTGAGTTAAATCAGCACAATTACAATTACTACGTGTTGGCTATGCCCACAATTGGCGATTTTGAATTCGATAAAAAACTGAAGCTTTTGGCCGAATTGGAGCAGGCAAACCCAGATTTTGCAGATCCAAATTCACCAACACAACGCGTTGGTGGCGACATTACCAAAAATTTTATTACAGTTCAGCATAAATATCCAATGTTATCATTGGGGAATACTTATAACGAACAAGATTTACGTGATTTTGATGAACGCATTAGAAAAGCAATTGGTGATAATTTTGAATACGTTTGCGAGTTAAAATTTGATGGCTTATCCATCAGTTTAACTTACCAGGATGGAAAACTAATAAGAGCAGTAACCCGTGGCGATGGTACAAAGGGCGATGATGTTACCAATAATGTTAAAACCATACACACTATCCCACATCAACTAAAAGCAAAACACGCCCCTGAACATTTCGAAATTCGGGGTGAAATTTTTATGCACAAAGCAGCTTTCTTACGCTTAAATGCTGCGAGAGAAGAGCTTGGTGAAATTCAATATGCAAATCCAAGAAATTTTGCTTCTGGAACCATCAAAATGCAGGATAGCAAAGAAGTAGCAAAGCGACCTTTAGATGGATTTATTTATTTCCTTTACACAGACAAAAACGAATTTAAAACCCATTGGGATAGTTTAAATGCCGTCAAAGATTGGGGCTTTCATGTTTGCGAGCACAACAGGTTAGTTAATAACATTGATGATGTTTTGGCTTTTATTCACCATTGGGAGGAAGAGCGCTTTAAGCTCAGTTATGATATTGATGGAATTGTAATTAAAGTTAATAGTTACGCCCAACAACAAGAACTGGGTTTTACAGCAAAATCACCTCGTTGGGCAATTTCATATAAATATAAAGCTGCTGAAGTAGAAACCATCCTCGAGAAAGTAACCTATCAGGTCGGTCGTACCGGTGCGGTTACGCCTGTTGCCAATTTAAAACCTGTTTTATTGGCTGGCACAACAGTTAAAAGAGCTACATTACATAACGCCAATGAAATTGAACGACTTGATTTGCATGAAGGCGATACCGTTTATGTAGAGAAAGGTGGTGAGATAATTCCAAAAATTATCAGAGTAAATCTGGATAAACGAAAATCGGGAACCGAAAAGGTTAAATATTTACACAATTGCCCCGAATGCGGCACAGAACTAATCAGAAAAGAAGGAGAAGCCGTACATTATTGTCCAAATGATGAAGGTTGCCCACCACAAATTATCGGCAAAATTCAGCATTTCATTGGTCGCAAAGCGATGAATATTGATGGCTTGGGCGATGAAACGATTGAAACTTTCTACAAAAGAGGATTATTAAACCATATTAGCGACCTATATACCATTTACCAAAAATCTGAACAGTTAAAAAGTATCGACCGATTTGGTGAACGCTCAATAGAAAACATGCTTGGCGGGATCGAGAAATCAAAACAAATGCCTTTTGAAAAAGTATTATTCGGTTTAGGCATTAGGTATGTTGGCGAAACCGTTGCAAAAAAACTTGCCATCGGGGTTAAAAACATAGATAATTTAGCCAAAGCAAGTTTAGAAGAACTAATTGCCATTGATGAAATCGGACAAAGGATAGCTGAAAGTATTGTTGAATATTTTGGAAAACAAGAACACTTAAAGCAAATAGAATTATTAAAAGCAGCTGGATTACAATTCGAAATCGAAGAGAAAGTAATAACCTTGGATAGTGATGCACTAATTGGAAAAACATTTGTAATTTCGGGCGTTTTTGAAGAATACAGCAGAGAGCAGCTAAAAGATTTAATTGAAGCCAATGGCGGGAAAATTTTAAGCAGCATATCTTCTAAGTTGGATTATCTGGTAGCTGGTGAAAACATGGGTCCGTCGAAATTAGAAAAGGCTACAAAACTAAACGTTCCAATAATCAGCGATACCGAATTACTAGAAATGATAAAATTAAAATGAAAGCATGAATGGGTTAGTGGATGAATGATGGAATAACATTCATTCAGTCTTTCATTCAAAATTCAATAATTACAAAAAAATGAACAAATTTCAGGGAACTGGTGTGGCGTTGGTTACACCTTTTAACACAGATGGGTCAGTTGATTATGATGGTTTAAAAAACCTGATTAATCATTTGATAGATGGAGGGATAGATTATCTCGTTTCTTTAGGTACAACTGGCGAAACCGCTACAATGACTAAAGATGAGAAGAAGAAGGTGTGGGCCTATACTGCTGAAATTAATAACAATAGATTACCCTTGGTTGCAGGTATCGGTGGCAATAATACCTTAGCTGTTGCTGAAGATATTAAAGCTTTTGATGCAACTGGTTACAGCGCAATACTTTCTGTTAGTCCATACTACAACAAACCTACACAAGAAGGTATTTACCAGCATTACAAATATTTGGCAGAAGTTTCTCCGCTAGATTTAATTCTTTACAATGTTCCGGGACGTACGATGAGTAATATGACTCCGGAAACAACTTGCAGACTGGCGCATGATTTTAAAAACATCATTGCAACAAAAGAAGCATCAGGAAGTTTTGATCAGTTTAATCAAATTATGCGTGATAAACCTGAAGACTTTTTATTGATTTCTGGCGATGATCCTATTACTTTACCAATGATTGCTTTAGGTGCATCTGGAATTATTTCGGTTATTGCCAATGCAATTCCAAAACACTTTTCTACCATGGTGAATCATTGTTTATCAGGAGATTTTAAAGCAGCTCAACCGGCTCATTTAAGTTTGGTAGAATTTACACGGTTAGCTTTTGCTGAAGGCAATCCTGCCGGGATAAAAGCTGCTCTGAAACATTTAGGAGTTTGTGGCGATACCGTAAGGTTGCCGCTTATTAAAGCGAGTTCAACTTTAGAAGATTTAATAATAAAAGAGATAGAAAAGTTAAGTGTAGTTGCTTAAAAAAAATGTTGTTTAATATATAAAGAGCGTCCCAAATGAAAAATATTTGGGACGCTCATTGCATTTGACTAGTAACCCTTAGTGGTTTGAGCAGCTTTTAAATTAGCGTTTCTATCTATTGCAGTTTGTGGGTAAGGCATTAACATAAATTTATTATCCCAAATCCTGGTTTGTACAATGCTATTTGTAATGTCATAAGTTGTTTTCATAACATCTTTAGCAATATTCCAGCGTCGAATGTCCGAATACCTTTGTCCTTCACCAGCCAATTCTATTCTTCGCTCATTTCTAATAAAATCGCGTAGCTTTTCTTTTGTATTTATTGCTGTTTGATTTACGGCAGGCATACCTGCTCTGGTTCTGATATCATCAAGTGCTGCATAAATTGTTGCATCAGGACCACTTAATTCGTTTTTGGCTTCTGCGAAAGCCAATAAAACCTCTGCATATCTTATTATAGGAAAATCTTGAGCACCATCCCATTCGTTTTGAGAACTTTCTGGCGATGGATCAACCAGTTTTTTAAAGTTATATCCTGTTACACTATTATTTCCACCACCTTTACCCCAAGCGAAACTGAAACCTGCATTAATTCTTCCCCATGGTGTTCCTGGAAATAAAATAGATGCATACAATCTGGTATCGCGATTTTTGAATTCATCGTTATAAGCGGCATTTGGTTTTCCATTATTGTATTTTGTTGCTCTAACATTTGCTGCTGGTGGTGTAAATGCATCACCGCTTTTAGTCCAGTACGCATTAACTAAATCTTGCGTTGGCGTAATTGAACTCCATCCACCCAAATCACTCGGTGGAAAAAGGGTTCTTAAACCATTTCCATAATCATAAGATGAGTTGGAAATATTCTGAGATGCCAGTATCAACTCCTTATTATCAAGTTCATTAGCTGCCCAAAATTGTTGCTCGTAACTTGCTAATCCTTTATAAAATTTATCTTTATCTGCCGCATCAGCGAAGGTTATGTACTTGCTAAAATCATCAGTCAAATCATCAGCAGTTAATGTATTTTTTCTAAAAAGTTGATAACCTAAAGATTTTACTTTTTCTGCACTTGCAACTGCATCAGCATATTTTTGATACTGTAGCTGTATTCTGGCAAGAAAAGCCCAGGCAGCACCAGCAGTAATTCTTCCACTCTGTACAATTGCTGGATTCAAATCAGCTACCGCAGATTGAATTTCACTGATAGCAAAATTAATTACCTCAGCTTCCGGCGTTGGTGTAACAGCAGTTTCAGATGGTTCGGCATAAGCAGTTTTTAATAACGGTACTGGTCCGAATATTCTGGCTAAGTCGTAATAAGTTATTGCTCTAAGCACTTTGGCTTCTGCAACATACCTTTTCATTACCGTTGCAGATAGTGGTGCCTTAGCTACATTATCTAAAAAATAATTATACCTTCTGATGTAAACATATCTGCTTCCATAGCCTTGGTCTATTGTAGCATTTATATTTCCAGCAGCAATTGGTGTGGCATTGCTTTCCCAAGGGTATTGCGCATAAGCATTATCGCTAGCGCCATCATCATAAGCATTGGTATATGCATTGCTAAAATATCCGTAACAAGCATTTAAAGCTAGTGTGGCATCTTTCTCGGTTTTCCAAAAAGAATTGCTAGATAGTTGGTCTTGTGGAACATAATCCAAGTCTGATTTTTTGCAGCTACCCATCGCGATTACTGCAAAAACAAATGTTATATAAAATATCTTTTTCATGTGTTTATAGGGTTAGGTTGATGCCAAAAGAATAAGTTTTTAATGTTGGATAAGATGCTCTTGCTGAAGGTGTTTCAGGATCGAAATCTTTCAATCGCTTATCTCCTCTTATCGTAAATGGATTGTTACTTGATGCATAAACCCTTAATCCTCCAATTTTTAATTTATCTAAAACTTTTTTCGGTAAGCTGTAACCTAAAGCAATTGTTTTTACCCTAAAATAATCAGCATTAAAAAGCCAGAAATCAGATTGAACAAGGTTTTGGCTATTGTCTGCAGAGCTTAAAACTCTTGGGTACACGGCGTTTGGATTTGGGTTAGCGGCCGTCCATCTATCTAAAACATAAGATTTTGCACCTGCACTATTAAAAAATGCCTGAGATGCCTCATTCTCTAAATAAACTTTTACATCATTTACACCCTGACCCAAAACGGATAAATCGAAGTTTTTATAATTTGCCGTGAAATTAATTCCATATATAAAATACGGAACATCATTACCTGTAATTACCCGATCATTTCCATCGATTTTTTTGTCACCATTTTGGTCAACATATTTTATATCGCCGGCTTTAGTAGCTGTAGATTGAAATGCATGTGATGCAACTTCAGCATTTGAAGAAAATAAACCGTCAGACTGATACATGTAGAATGAGCCAATAGCTTGCCCTACCCTATTGATGTAATAACCGCTTGGTGGTGTTTCGTTAGTGCCACCTAAATCAACTACCTTATTCCAAATTTTACTTACGTTACCACCAATTGAATAGGTAAAATCATTAACTTTTCCATTGTAACTTAACGAAAGTTCAAATCCACTGTTCCTAACCTTACCGAGATTTACTGATGGTGCTTCTTTTGTTGTCGAATTTGATACCAATCCCGCTTCTGATGGAATGTTTGGGTTTTCTAAGAGAATATCTTCCGTTAATCTATTGAAAACATCCAATTGGAAGTTAAAAGATTTAAACAAAGTTGCATCTAAACCAGCATTGTACATATCAACCTTTTCCCAACTTAGCAAGCTGTTAAATATTTTACCTGGATAAACACCATCTTGCTTCGTTTCATCCAAAATCACCACGGTACCCGTATTTAAACCATCGTAGAAATCATAATTTCCTACGTTGTTGATATTACCCAATTTACCGTATGATAATCTGAGCTTCAACTCATTAACAGCTTTAACATCTTGCATGAAACTTTCCTTTGAAATACGCCAGGCTGCAGAAAAAGATGGATACAAACCACTTCTATTGCCAGGAGCAAATTGAGATGATGCATCGTTTCTTAAACTAGCTTCTAATAAATACGTATCGTTAAATGAATAGTTTAATCTGCCAAAAACTGAAGCAAAAGCACGTTGTTGAATTCCCCCACTTGCCGTTGTATTTTCTGGTAATTGCGAACCACCATTAATTGCATTCAAATCGTTATTTACAAAATTTTTGCGAATGGTACTGATGGTCCGATTATTATAATTTTCGTAAGATGCACCCACCAAAGCTTTAAAATAATGCTTGCCCACTGTTTTCTCATAATTGGCAGTTGCTTGTGCTAACATCCTACCAGTATTTTCCCAAGATTCTGTGAGTTGATTGGTGGTTACCGCTGTACTTGCGATTGGCAATCCGGTAAAGAAGTTATTTATAGGATTCATTGTATTAATGAATTCGCTATTCAAAGTGTTGTAGAAATTGTAGGAGAACAAACCGCCAATCTCTAAACCTTTTACAGGAGTGTATGTTCCATTTAAATTACCAATGAAGCGGTTAGTGTTGTAAGAATTTCTTCCACCTTCTTCTAATTTTCTTAAGGTGTTGTCACGAGCTAAGGTGGCATCAATAATACCACCATTAACGCTTCCCCATTGACCGTTGCTTTGTTTTGCTACTAAAAGCGGTGTTTCTCTTGATAACGTAGTAAAATTAACTGCACCTTTTTCGTTGTCGAAACCATCTCTTACAAACGATAAATTTGTACTGATTTTAAATTTCTCTGAAACCTGCGTTTCAATATTTGTTCTCAAAGAATATCGCTTTAAATCTTTACCTGGAATTAATGAATTCTGAGTAAAATATGCACCACTTAAATAATACCTGGTTTTTTCTCCACCCGAAATATTAAGTTGGTGTTCCATCATTGGCGCATTTTTTTTAAGCGTTAATGCAAACCAATCATTATCTGGATATCTATCCGGGTCAGATTGATTTTTGATGACATCTAATACTGTGGCGGAGTAAACTGCAGATTTTCCTGCATTTGCAGCAGCTTCATTTCTTAGCACGGCGTAATCGTAAGCACCTACGAAATCAGGAAGGTATAGAGCAGTTTGATTTCCATAATAAGCATTATAGGTAACTTTAGCTGCACCACTTCCTTTTTTGGTAGTAACTAAAATTACTCCGTAAGCTGCTCTGGAGCCATAAATCGAAGACGATGATGCATCTTTTAAAACGGAGATGTTTTCTACATCATTTGAATTGATACGGGCAAAATCTCCGGAAGGTACGATTACTCCATCTACAACGTATAATGGTTCTGATGCGCCTAAATTACCTCTACCTCTTACATTTATACTTCCTAAATCAGCGCCAACATCTCCTGGAGTAGATTTAATGGCCATTCCCGGTACGGTTCCCTGAAGCGCATTAATAAGCGAAGTTACAGGTCTGTTTACGATTGCCTTAGTATTGACTGTGTTTACTGCTCCTGATAAGTTAACCTTTTTTTGAGTGCCGTAACCTACCACTACCACATCATCTAAATTGGATGACGGCGCATCAACAAGCGTTACGTTAATTTCATTCCTATTATTTACTGTAATCTCTTGCGTGTTATATCCCACAAAAGAGAAAGTTAGCGTAGAATTAGCAGGTGCGCTAATGAGATAAACCCCATCAGGACTAATTGCGGCTCCAACTGAAGTTCCCTTTACACGAACACTTACACCAGGAAGTGGTTGTCCGCTGCTATCTTTCACAACACCTTTAATGCTAATTTGAGCAAAACTGATTAGCGATAGAAAAGCAAAAATATTGGTTAGAAATATTTTTCTTTTAATTTTTTTTACCATAAGACATTTAGTTAGTTTGTAGTTTAGTTGAGGTAAAAATATATTAAATAGGAAGTCAGGAGCAGTTTTTGACGATACAAAATGCAGACAAACGTTTGACTTTTATAAAAATAAAAGGTTTTAAAAAGGCGTAATTCTGTATTTCTACTTAGTATTACTTTGTAGTTGGATAAAGATTGGCTTTGCACCATCAGAAAATGTTATTATGAGTGCGGATAAAATAACCGCGACCATAAAATCTCAGCTATATGGAAGGGAATCAATAGTATTTGCATATTAATTCTCAATATTATCTATATGCTATCGAGGAGAATATATTTTATAGACAAACGTTTGCGCAGAGATACTCCGAATAGGAATGTTTAATTAATAAAATTAGAGTTGGATTTATTGCAGAAAAGATGCTGAAATAAATTCAGCATGACGTGTTGTACAAGAAATACGGCGATAAAATCACAAACTTAGTAACCTGAATTAGATTAATAATTTTCCTTCACATGATTAAAGCTGCTTTTTTTAGTTAACCTAACCCTAAATTTATTTCAGGGTCTTTTTAGCAGGAAAGATGCTGAAATAAATTGAGGAAGAAGTGTTGTACAATCAATAAAGCGATAAAACAGCATTCTTATTGAGTTTAAGACTCGAAATCAGGTTGATAGATATAAAAAAAGGGTCTCTCAAAATATATTTGAGAGACCCTTTTTTATTTAATATGTTATAACCGCCTATGCTTTATTTTTTGCGTCCTGAACTTCTAGGCGGATAGCTTGTGCTAAATTTTTCAAATCTTGCATGCCTTTACGAATTCTTGTACCAGCTGCACTGTTTCCTTTATTATAAAATTTGTCTGCGTCAGCTTCCAAAGCTGCTACTAAACTTTTTACTTCTTCGAATTTTTTCATTTTTTTGTGGCTCCTGTAAATTTTAGGTTTAATTTCTAATACTAATTTAATGTGTTTAATTAAATAAAAAAACTTTTAAGCACACAAAATCAAGCTGTTAGTTAGCAATTTTATCCACAAAAAATGTTATTACGTATCTTGATTCAGAAAACTAACGAGTTAAATCACTGTAAAACAATGTAATACAGACAATCGATCATAAAAAATGCCCTTTAACCTAAATTAAAGGGCATTGTAAAATTTTTATAGATGCTTAAACTGCAGCAAACTGATTTTCCTTATAATAACCACTTTCAAGCTTTTCAGCTACTTCGCTAAATGCATCAAGTGTACGCTGAACATCTTCAAGTGTATGAACTGCCGTTGGAATAAGACGCAATTCTATTAAACCTTTCGGGATAACAGGGAAAATTACGATTGAGCAAAAAATACCATAATTCTCACGTAAATCGTAAGTAATGGCCGTTGCATCCGATAATTCACCTTTTAAGAAAACTGGTGTTACAACCGTATCCGTAATACCTAAATCTAAGCCACGCTCGCGTAAACCCTTTTGTAAGGCCATCGCTATTTCCCAAAGTTTATCTTTAAGTTCAGGTTTCGTTTTCAAAAGTTCTAAACGTTTTAACAAACCGATAACCATTGGCATCGGCAATGCTTTGGCAAAAGTTTGCGAACGCATGTTGTATCTTAGAAAGTTAGTGATATCAACTGTTGAAGCAACAAAAGCACCAATACCAGCCATAGATTTTGCGAAAGTTGAAAAATAAACATCGATATCTTCAATACAATCCTGTGCCTCGTGCGTACCCGCTCCTGTTTTACCCATAGTACCAAAACCATGTGCATCATCAACCAAAATACGGAAAGTAAATTCCTTTTTAAGTTCGATAAGTTCTTTTAACTTTCCCTGAGCACCGCTCATTCCGAAAACACCTTCGGTGATTAATAGAATACCACCACCAGTTTCTTCAACTAGTTTAGTTGCACGCTCTAATTGTTTACGAGCACTATCTACATCATTGTGTTTATAAACAAAACGTTTACCCATATGCAATCGCAAACCATCCACTATACAAGCGTGAGATTCTGCATCATAAACCACAACATCATTTCTATCGACCAAAGTATCGATGATAGAAACCATACCCTGATATCCGAAATTTAATAAAAATGCATCAGGCTTACCAACAAATTCTGCTAATTCCTGCTCCAACTGCTCATGATATTTTGAGTTTCCACTCATCATACGAGCACCCATTGGGTAAGCCATTCCAAATTTTGCCGCAGCTTCTTCATCTGCCTTTCTAACTTCAGGATGATTGGCCAAACCTAAATAATTGTTTAAGCTCCAAACCAAATGTTCTTTTCCGTTAAATTGCATGTGAGGTGCAATTTCTCCTTCTAATTTTGGAAACGAGAAATACCCATGAGACCACTTTTGGTGTTGCCCTAAAGGACCCATGTGTTTCGTTATCTTATCAAATATATCCAATGTAATATGTGTTTATTGTATTTAAATTGTTGCGAATTTAAGGTTTATTCAGCTTAAAATCAACCCGATTCATCTTTGCGATGTCAATTAAAGAAAATTAACAATCTAATTTTATGCCAAAAAAGCCCCGACGTTAAATCGAGGCCTTAAAATTATATTTGGTTTATATTAATCAACATTATCGTGCAAGAAAGAATTGTTCGGTTTAATCTCCGTTCCACCATCTTCATCGTTGCTTAAAGTAAAACGACTAATCTGAGATTCTGAAGAGTGCTGAACTTGTTGCAATTGCATTTGTTTGCGTTTGTAAGCAGGTTCGTTCTCCAATTCTTGTAAACCATTAGTTGTTCGAAGCTTCATACTTAAATCTTTTAAACGCATTATACGTTCTCTCGATTTTTTTAACTGCTCTTCTACAGATTCATCATTTTGATTGTCATCTAAGCCAACAACTGGTTCTGGTTCAGGCGCTTGAACTTCTTCTATCGGTTCGAAAACAAATTGTGTTTCAGATACCTTAATTTCGAATTCAAAACCCGTTTCTGCTGGTGCTTCTGCTTGTGGCTCTTCCTCTATTAAAGTATGACGAACTACATTGTTTTCAGGCTCCTGATATTTTGGCGCTTCTGGTTTACTAAACATTCCACCAAATAAATCGGCTTGTGGCGCTTCTTCTTTAGCTTTTAAAACAGGCTCGTAAGATGGTACTGATTTCGGCTGGATAAAAGAATTTACCGGTTCTACAGCACGAACAAGCGGTGCTTCTTCTGGTGTTAAAAGTGATATTTTCTTTTTATTTTT
The DNA here is from genome assembly GCF_003725795.1 of Pedobacter jejuensis. GTDB lineage: Bacteria > Bacteroidota > Bacteroidia > Sphingobacteriales > Sphingobacteriaceae > Pedobacter > Pedobacter jejuensis. The sequence goes on from NZ_RBEE01000012.1 coordinate 358,601, forward strand.
TTCTTCGTTAACACGTTGCTCTGAGGTTTGGAAACCAGTTGCAATTATTGTTACCGATAGTTTATCTTCTAAAGATTCATCCGTACAGTTACCCCAAATTAAATCTGCTGATAAGCCAGCTTTGTCCTGAATGTAGTCCGTAATTATCGAAACTTCATCCATAGTTACTTCACGTAAACCAGAACTAATGTTTAATAAAATATAACGTGCGCCTTCAATCTCATTATCTTTTAATAATGGTGATGCTAAAGCACCTTCAACAGCTTGTAAAGCACGGTCTTCACCATCTGCAGCAAAGCTACCCATAATGGCAACACCGCTATCTTTCATAACGGTACGCACATCTTTAAAATCAACGTTGATGTAACCTGGTACGGTAATAATTTCGGCAATTCCTTTTGCTGCTGTTGTTAAAATATCATCAGCCTGACCAAATGCAGAACCTAAAGTTAAATTACCGAAGATTTCGCGTAGTCTATCATTAGAAATTACCAGATAAGAATCTACATATTTCTTCAACTCTTCCATACCTTCATCGGCTTGCAACCTACGTCGTTTACCTTCGAAAGAAAATGGTGTGGTTATGATTGCTACAGTTAATATATCAAGTTCTTTTGCAGCTTTAGCAATAATCGGACTAGCGCCCGTACCTGTACCACCACCCATACCTGCAGTTATAAACAACATTTTAGTTGTACTACCTAGCATGGCTTTGATATCATCTATATTCTCAATAGCTGAGTTTTTACCAACTTCAGGGATAGAACCAGCGCCCATTCCTTCAGTTAAGCTTGCACCCAATTGAACCTTGTTTGGAATAGGACTTGACTCCAATGCCTGTGCATCAGTATTACAAATAATAAAATCCACACCAGTAATACCCGATAGGTACATATGGTTTACTGCGTTGCCGCCACCGCCCCCAACACCAATTACTTTGATGATTGACGACTTATCTTTTAACATTTCGAACTGCATAATCTTATGAATCAGTTGTTTAAAATTCTTAAATTCTGTTCATTACCAAACGTAATATTAACACTTTTTCCACATACGTTTTCCACAACTGTTCATAATGTGGAAAACTCATCCTTTGTTGAAAAAGAATTAGCTTTTCAGGTAATCTTCATCACTAACGTCCATATCATCCTGAATGAAAGTTCTGGTTTTAGCAAGCAATTTATCAAACAAACCTGGTCCGCGTTTTTCTTTTTCTTTCGCTGTTTTAGGTTTTTCTACAAAAACACCTGGTTGTTTCATCTCTTCTATCAGCTCCTCAGCTTTTTGAATTCCTTTAATTAACAAACCCACACTGGTTGCGTACATTGGGCTTTTTAAATCATCGTATATGGTTTTTGGCATATCTTCATATTTAGATAAATGCTCATTCGGATAACCAATACGGCAATCTAAACCCGTAACATATTCAACGGCCTGACTTAAGTGTTTCAATAAAGCCCCACCACCAGTAATTACTATACCCCCAATTAATTTTTTCTCGTAACCTGATGCTTTGATTTCATAATACACATGCTCGATAATTTCTTCCATACGAGCCTGAATAACATAAGCCAGGTTTTTAACTGAAATTTCCTTTGGTTCTCTACCGCGTAATCCCGGCACACAAATTATTTCATTCTCTTTATTCTCTTCGGCCAACGCAGAACCGAAACGCGTTTTTAATAATTCTGCTTGATTGCGCATTACAGAACAACCTTCGCGTATATCTTCGGTAACGCTATTGCCACCGAATGGAATAACTGCTGTATGACGAATAATACCCTCATGGAAAATCGCGATATCTGTTGTACCACCACCAATATCAACCAATGCAATACCAGCTTCTTTTTCTTCATCGCTCAACACCGATTCAGAAGAAGCTAATGGCTCAAGAATTAAATCTTGGGTTTGCAAGCCTGCGTTATTTACGCATTTAATGATATTTTTAACGGCAGTAACCTGACCAGAAATGATATGGAAATTCGCTTCCAAGCGAACACCAGCCATACCAATCGGATCTTTAATACCCGGCTCGTTATCAATGGTAAATTCCTGTGGTAAAACATGGATAATTTCCTCACCTGGAGGCATAACCAGTTTAAACATATCGTCGATTAACTTATCGATATCTTTCTTACCTATTTCGTTATTTAATTCCCTTCTGGTTAAAATACCGCGGTGTTGCAAGCTTTTAATGTGCTGCCCAGCAATACCAACGTTAACCACTTGTATCTCTACATTTGATTGTCCGCTTGCAATTTCTACTGCTTGCGCTATGCCTTGAACTGTTTTCTGAATGTTAGAAACCACACCACGTGTTACACCAGCAGATTCGGCTTTGCCAATGCCTAAAACTTCTATTTTGCCATGCTGTGTTCTGCGGCCTACAATAACACATATTTTTGTAGTACCGATATCCAGGCCAACTACAATTGGAGACTGACTGGTAAATTTTGCCTTGTCCATATTCGTTAATTTTGTTGAGTTATATATTTTGTTATCAGAGGGATCTTGTTAATTCTTTTTATCTGCCACTTTTTTGCTCGCATCAGCCTTTGGCTTTACCGAAGTCTTTTGCGGTTGATTTATCTTTTTCGTTTCTGTTTTAACCTCGGTTGTTTTCGCCTTTTCCTTTTTATCTACTGTCTTAACCACTAAAACCTTTGGCTTAACTATAGTTGGCTTAGGCTTAATGACCGCAACAGAGGGCTTATCTGACTCATTATTATCACGAGTTTTAATTGCATCGGCAATTACGTCTCTAATCAATGAATCTGAAACCTTCCTGGTGATATTAATGCTATCTGCAGCAGTAAATACTTTCGCCTTTTTAGCAATTAAAGACGAATCTCTCTTCTCGCAAACAATTTGATTGGTGTATTTAATATTTATTGTTCTGTAAGTTTCCCAGCCAACTTGTGGCATCGCCTTTTTGTAAAAAACCAATAAGTTTTTCATTTTCTTATCGATAGAATCAGCGCTACCTAATATTATACGTTGGTTACCAACTCTTGGTATTAATTCTATATCGTTTTTTGCATCTACAATAATTTGTTCGATTTGATTATCCCAAAGCGTATCTTGTTTGATATATTGAGCAGTTTTATATAAATCACGGGCCATTTGCGTCCTTAAGGTATCAACGCGAGTACCGAAAACTTCCTGAATGTTTCCCGTAGCAACAAGTACATTGGCGGTAAAGTTTGGCGAAATTGGCATTTTTAACCCATCGTTATCAATGTAAAAATCCTGTCCCGAAGCGTTTAAAATCCTAAGTACAGGTTGTCTTTGTTTAATCTCGATGCTTAGCACGCCATCCATATCTGCATAAACTTTAGCAAAACCGATATATGGATTTGATTGTAGTTTTTTTTCAATTTGATGAATATTGATTTGCTCTAAGTTTCGACCTACCAAAACACCCTGATCTTCACGCAAAATTTGATCAACTTCTTCTCTTTCTATGAAGTTATCTGCTCCAGGAATTAAAATTTTAACTTCTGTACACTTAACGGTTTGCTTTTTTATGTTGATGAAACTTAAAAGCACCACTACGCCTGCAAGACTAATTAGCCAAGCAAAGCCAGTAAAAATTGCGCTCCAGTTTATCCGCTTAAGCATTGTTTAATATATTTTTTAATGGTTCGATTAATGTATCTATATCACCTGCGCCAACTGTTAAAAGTAACTCAGGCTTGGTTTGTTTAACATGCTGAATAACAAAATCTTTTCCACAAATTTTCTTATCAGATAAAGTAATTTTATCGAGCAAATACTGAGCATTGATGCCCTCAATTGGCAATTCCCTTGCAGGATAGATCTCCAAAAGCATCAATTCATCGGCGGTGCTTAAAACTTTTGCAAATTCATCGGCAAAATCCCGCGTACGTGTGAACAAATGTGGCTGAAATACAACAGATAATTTTTTATCAGGATACAGTTGACGAACTGCGTCAAAGCAAGCTTTTAATTCTTCAGGATGATGGGCATAATCATCTATATAAATTTGATTGTTATTGTTAACAACATATTCAAAACGGCGTTTTACACCTTTAAAATTAGCGACTGCCTGTTTAATTTTTTCTGAATCTATACCCAATTGTAATGCAATTGCTATGGCGACTGTCGTGTTTTCGACGTTATGCTTGCCAGGCAACATTAACTTTAAATCTTCGATATTATGATCAGCATCACGATAATCAAAAACAAACTTTGAGCCTTCTACATGTATGTTTTCAGCCCGAGCAACCGCAGTTGAACTTGCAGCATAGCTTGTACTATTTTTAAAAGGTAAACCCTCATGAGCATATAAATTTCCATTGGGCTTAATTTGTGCAGCAAATAATTGAAATGATTCTTCCAATTTACCTTTATCACCATAAATATCTAAATGGTCGGCATCCATTGAAGTAATCACGGCTATATCAGGATGCAAAGTTAGAAATGAACGATCGTATTCATCAGCTTCTACTACCACAACATTGTTGTTTCCAAACAAAACATTACTGCTATAATTACTGGTAATACCACCTAAAAATGCCGTACAATCGTAACCCGTATCTTTTAAAATATGGGCAACAATTGATGAAGTTGTGGTTTTACCGTGTGTACCAGCAACCGCTATGCAAAACATCCCTTTACTAATTATCCCTAAAACTTCAGAACGTTTTTTAAGGTCGAAAGCCTTATTCTTAAAGTGATTTAATATTTTCGAATCTTGCGGAATGGCCGGTGTGTAAACAACAAGACTATCATCATGATTATCTAAAAATGCACATGGCAAGGCTGATGGCTCATCAAGATAGGAGACTAAAATTCCTTCTCTTTCTAAAGTTTCTGTAAGCTTAGTACGTGTTTTATCGTAGCCACAAACTGCCTGACCACGTTTAGCAAAATAACGGGCAATAGCACTCATACCGATACCACCGATACCAACAAAATACACCCTATTTATTTTACTTAATTCCATATTTTTTTTAAGCTTAATTTGAAAGACTAGAGCTTAAAGCTTTCTTTCTAATCGTTTAATTTTTTTAGCTTCAAGATTCTTTCTTAAATGCAATAACGACTTGTAATTGCTTTTATCTTTAAGCTTTATGCTTTCATCTTCTTATCAATTTTAAAACTTCATTGGCTATAATTTCATCAGCATTTGGAAGCGCCATTTTTCCAATATTATCAGATAAAGTAGCACAAGTGTTTTTATCATTTAAAAGCTTTAAAGCTTCTGTTACCAATGTATCTTCAGCAGATCTGTCATTTATCAATATTGCGGCATTGTTTTTTACCAAGGCTAATGCATTTTTAGTTTGATGATCTTCGGCCACATTTGGCGAAGGCACTAAAATCACTGGTTTTTTAATTAAACATAATTCTGCGATGGTGCCTGCTCCTGCTCTACTAATAATTACATCTGCAGCAGCATAAGCCAAATCCATTCTGTTTAAAAACTCTAAAATCCGAACATTTGGATGGTAATCAATCCCTAATCTTTCGATGATTCCTTTGTAGTAGAACTTACCTGTTTGCCATATTACTTGCACATCTTGAGCTAAAATCTCTGGCAAATGTTTTTCAATGCTTTTATTTAAAGTTCCTGCTCCTAAACTTCCACCAGTTATTAGAATGGTTTTTTTCTGAGGATCAAGCTTTAAAAGCTCGGCGCCAGAATAATGTTTACCTTTTATATCAACAACTTCTTGCCGAACCGGATTTCCCGTTTTCAGTATTTTATCGGCAGGAAAAAACTGTCCCATTTCATCAAACGCTACACAGATTTTGGAAGCCTTTTTTCCTAACCATTTGTTGGTTATTCCTGCATACGAATTCTGTTCTTGGATTAGATACGGAATTCCTTTTAACGAAGCTGCGTACAATAGCGGACCAGAAGCGTATCCTCCAACGCCAACAACAGCATCCGGCTTAAAGTTGTCTATCAACTGCATTGCTTTACTTACACTGCCCAAAACTTTAAATGGAAGTGCAAGGTTTTTAACAATTGAACCGCGTTGAATACCACTAATATTTAGTCCGATTATTTTATATCCGGCTGCAGGAACTTTTTCCATTTCCATACGACCAGTTGCGCCCACAAATAATATTTCGCAGGTTGGCACAATGCGCTTTAATGCATTGGCAATGGCAACGGCGGGAAAAATGTGCCCGCCTGTGCCACCTCCTGATATGATAATTTTTGGGGAATTATTCATTTTTAATTAATTAGTGAATTTTGAATGAGTGATTGAGAGAATGTTACAAGCGATTGCTTCATTCAATAATTCTATCATCTTAATTCAATTATTGTTTATTAGTACTTAATGTTTTTCTTGCTTTGGCCACAATGGCTAAAATTTCATTTACTTCTTTTAATAACGGTTGAGCATTAAAAGAATCTGTAATATTTGATTCTGTTAAAATTTCAATCCAAAATGCTGTTTCATCAGCTTCTTCAACAACTATACTGAGTTTTGCATAAAACTCAGCCTTTGATCTGCTTCTGCATGCAGCTCTGTAATTCGCTCCAACTGATGATGCGGATCGAATAAATTGCCTTCCAATTATTCTAGCCTCCTCTGTCTTTGGAAGTGATTGATAAAACCTTATTGAATCTAAAACAAGCTTTTTTGTTCTAGCTTTTATTGCAGTAACAAAATCTACTTTAGTTGCATGCTCCATTGTTATTTAAATAAATTAATTAAAAAAACCTTGGGATGCTTTATTCAATCATTCTCTCATTCAATCAATCTCTCATTCAATCATTCACTAATTCAATCACTCTCTCATTTAAATTTACTATCCAAATGCCGGAATCTCACCAACTATTACTTTATTGCTAACTTTTGCTTTATCTGTTCCGGTTTTGCCTGCAATATTTTCTTCAACATCGCGGCTTACACTTAAAATAATACCGAAAGCCACACTGGTAAATATCATCGATGTTCCACCCATACTTACTAATGGCAGTGGTACACCTGTTACCGGACCTAAACCAACCGCTACAGCCATATTGGCAAAAGCTTGTATGGTTAAGCTAAAACTTAACCCGGCAGCAAGTAATGCTCCGAATGCTTTAGGCGCTCTGGTTACAATTTTTATACATCGATACAAAAGCACCAGGTAAAGTGTCATAATTACAACTCCTCCAAATGTTCCCCATTCTTCAATAATAATGGCGAAAATAAAATCAGAATAAGGGTGTGGTAAAAAGTTGCGTTGTGTACTATTACCTGGTCCTTTGCCAAATACACCACCAGTCGCTAAAGCAATTTTTGCCTGGTCGGCCTGGAAAGTTTTGTCTGAATGCTGCATCTCAGGATGTATAAACGAATTTATACGTGACATATAAGTCTTACGCCTTGGACCTAAAAAGAATATAAACATTAATAAAACAAGGCCGCCTGCACAAACTATAGCAATCTGTTTAATACTGATACGACCAATTATCAAAAGTAAAATACTAACGCCAAAGAGCATTAGAGCAGTTGATAAATTTGCAACAGCAATTAAACCAAAGACTACACAAACTGATCCCATTATAGGCAAAAAAGATTCCTTAATATTTTTAATATCTTCCTGTTTTTTTGTCAACATTCTGGCTAGAAATGTAATTAAAGCAAGTTTTGCAAAATCAGAGGTTTGAAAAGTTAAGCCAATTACCGGAATTTTAACCCAGCGTGATGCATCATTTAAATTAGCACCAAAAATCAAGGTATAAAGCAATAACGGAATGGTTACAATCATTAAGATTTTAGATATCCCAGCGTAATAACGGTAATCTAATAAATGCGAAATGTAAATCATTCCAATACCAAGCAATACGAATATTAAATGTTTGGTTAGCAATAATTTTTCAACCGCTTCGCCCCTTTTGTAAGCTAGTGTACCTGTAGCGCTATAAACTGCCATTACAGATATTAGCGAAAGCAGGATGATGATTAACCAAATCCATCTATCGCCTTTTGTTTTATTAAGTAAAGTTTGGAACATCTGTTAACCTCCTTTTATAATTCTTTTACTGCCGCTTTAAACTGGTTGCCACGGTCTTCGTAATTTTTAAATAAATCGAAACTTGCGCAAGCAGGAGAAAGTAAAACCGCATCGCCACGTTTGGCTAAATGGAAAGCAATTTGCGTTGCTTCTTCTGCCGAAAAAGTATTTACAATAACTTCTACATCATCTTCAAAAGCATCGTGAATTCTTTTATTATCTTTCCCTAAACACACAATTGCCTTCACCTTACTTTTAACCAAATCTTTAAGCATATTGTAGTCGTTGCCTTTGTCAACACCACCCATTATTAAAACAACATCTGTAGTCATACTTTCTAAAGCATACCAGGTAGAATTTACATTTGTTGCTTTACTATCGTTGATAAAATCAATTCCCGATATTTTGGCTACATGCTCCAATCTATGTTCGATGTTTTTAAAACTGCCCATACTTTCACGAATGGTCTCATTTCTTAACTCTAACACCTTAGCTATTATGCCCGATGCCATAGAGTTGTAAATGTTGTGCTTGCCTTGTAAGGCTAATTCTGAAATAGACATGGTAAATTCGTTATTTGGTTCTGTAAGGATGTGTATTGTATTATCTTGTAAGTATGCACCTGCTTCAACTGTATTAAATATTGAAAAGGTGTAAGTTTTAGCTTGAGGATTTGAATTACCTATTGCCTTTAAGCTTTCTTCATCATCAGCACAATAAATAAAAACATCATTGTGGGTCTGATTTTGTGTAATCCGCATTTTTGATGCGGCGTAATTTTCTAGTTTATAATCGTATCTATCTAAATGATCGGGTGTAATGTTTAATAAAACTGCTACATCTGCTCTAAACTGAAACATATCATCAAGCATGAAACTCGATATCTCCAAAACGTACCAATCATAGTTTTCATCAGCAACTTGAGCAGCAAAACTATTACCGATGTTGCCGGCTAAGCCAACATTCAATCCGGCGCTTTTTAAAATATGATAAGTAAGTAAACTGGTTGTCGATTTTCCATTTGAACCCGTAATGCAAATTGTTTTGGCATTGGAATATCGTTTGGCAAATTCTATTTCTGAAATAACTGATATTCCTTTAGCTTTTAACTTCTTTACTATAGGTGCAGTTTCAGGAATACCCGGACTTTTTATAACTTCCGAAGCGTTTAAAATAAGTTCTTCGGTGTGTTTTTCCGATTCAAAAGGAACATTTAATTTTTCTAATGCTGCTTTATATTTATCTGTGATAATACCGTAATCTGAAACAAAAACATCAAAACCTTTTTGCATTGCAAGTTTTGCAGCACCAACACCACTCTCTCCTGCGCCCAAAATAACAACACGGCCCTGCCCTGCCATTGCTGACTCAGGATTGCTTGATGTGTTATTTAGATTTGAGTTCATTGTTTTGTTTTTTTGTTGTTAGTTTCTCGTTGTTTGTATTGTAGTCGGTTTTTCTAAGCGAACAACGAACTACGAAAAACTAATTCTACCTCAATTTCAGTGTTACTATAGTCATAATGGCTAACATGATTCCAATAATCCAGAAGCGGGTTACAATTTTTGCTTCATGGTATCCCTTTTTCTGATAGTGATGGTGTAGCGGTGCCATTAATAAAATTCTTCTGCCTTCGCCAAACCGTTTTTTGCTGTATTTAAAGTATGATACCTGCATGATGACCGAAACCAGCTCAATTAAAAAGATACCACACAAAATCGGAATCAGTAATTCTTTTCGAATCATTATGGCGAAAGAAGCGATGATGCCGCCGATTGCCAAACTGCCGGTATCGCCCATAAAAACTTGAGCCGGATAAGAGTTATACCACAAGAAACCAACACATGCCCCGACAAAAGCGCCAGCAAAAATCATTAATTCGCCTGAATTCGGGATGTACATAATATTCAGGTAATCGGCGAAGCCAACATTACCAGACACATAAGCTAAAATACCAAGTGTTGTACCAATAACTGCAGAAGTTCCGGTTGCTAAACCATCAATACCATCGGTAATATTAGCACCGTTTGATACCGCTGTGATGATAAATACGGTAAAAGCAAGGAAAACTAAAAATGCATATTTCTCATATCCTGTACCTAAAAACTTAAGCACTTTGGCATAATCAAATTCATTATTTTTATAAAAAGGTATGTTTGTTTTAGTTGATTTTACATCTTGGGTATAGTAAAATGTTTCACCCTTCTGGCGCAAAACCATTGGCGCAGCGTTCGTTGTTTTAACATTATCTTGTACGGTTTCTCGCACTACAATATTTGGATGGTAGTACATAGTCCAGCCAACTATTAAACCCAAACCAACCTGACCAACAACTTTAAATTTACCAGCTAATCCTTCTTTATTTTTTTTGAAAACCTTAATATAATCATCTAAAAAGCCGATTGCGCCCATCCAAATAGTAGTGATAATCATTAAGATAACATACACATTGGTAATGTTTGCAAACAGTAATGTTGGAATTAAAATACCAAGCAAAATAATGATACCACCCATTGTAGGCGTACCTTGTTTTTGCATTTGACCTTCTAAGCCCAAATTTCTAACCGTTTCGCCAACCTGTTTTTTGTGTAAATAATCAATTAATCGTCTACCGTAAACTGTGGTAATTATTAGTGATAAAATAATTGAAACAGAGGCACGGAAGGTGATGTATTGAAACAACCTTAATCCAGGAATATCGTAATGTTTATATAGGTATTCGAATAATAAATATAACATTAGCTGCGAGGGTTTAATTGTTCAAGTAAAATTTCTTTATCATCGAAATGGTTTCGAACACCATTAATTTCCTGGTATTTTTCATGCCCTTTACCGGCAATTAAAATTATATCTCCACTTTTTGCCAAATGGCAAGCAGTTTTTATGGCTTCCTTTCTATCCAAAATGGATAAAGTTTTACGTTTGTTCGTTGGTGAAACGCCAGCTTCCATTTCAGAGATAATGGTTTGTGGGTTTTCTGTACGAGGGTTATCAGATGTAAGGATTACTTTATCGCTCCAATCGCATGCAACCTGAGCCATAACCGGGCGTTTCGTTTTATCTCTATCGCCACCGCAGCCAATAACGGTAATTACCTGTTCCGTTCCTTTTCTAATGTTTGCAATTGTACTTAACACATTTTGAACCGCATCAGGAGTGTGTGCATAATCTACAATTCCTATCACATTCTCAGGAGACACGATGTAATCGAAACGACCTTCGGCACCGGTTAATCGACTTAATAAGGTTAATACTTTAAGTTTATCTTGTTCAAGCAAAATAGCCGTACCGTAAACAGCAAGCAAGTTGTAAGCATTAAATGAGCCTACTAATTTGAAATAAACATCTTCATTGTCAATATCTAAATGCAAACCGCTAAATTGATTCTCAATAATTTTGGATTTAAAATCTGCAAGTTGTTTTAGTGCATAAGTTTTTTTGTAAGCCTTTGTATTTTGCAACATTACCATACCGTTTTTATCATCGATATTGGTTAATGCAAAAGCAGTTTTTGGCAATACATCGAAAAATGCCTTCTTTGCTTTTAAATATTCATCAAAAGTTTTATGAAAATCGAGGTGGTCATGTGTCAGGTTGGAAAAAACTCCACCAGAAAAAGTTAGTCCTTCTATTCGATGTTGCGCAACTGCATGAGAACTTACTTCCATGAAGCAATAATCGCAACCCGCGTTTACCATATCGCGAAGCAAAGCATTTAATGCAATTGGATTTGGTGTAGTGTGCGTTGCTGCTACAACAACATCGTTTATGTAATTTTCTACTGTAGAAAGTAGTCCGGTTTTATAACCTAAATCTTTAAAAAGCTTAAATAAAATGGTGGCAATTGTGGTTTTACCATTGGTTCCGGTAATGCCGATTAGCTTTAAATCTGCCGATGGATTTCCGTAAAAATTACCAGCCATAATACCTAAGGCAATAGCGGTATTATCAACTTTTACATAGGTTACATCATAATTATCAATTTCGGGAAGGTTTTCGCAAACGATAACTTTAGCACCCTGATCTACCGTTTGATTTATAAAAAGATGACCATCAGCTGCTGTACCAACAATTGCAAAAAAAACATCATCATTCGTTACTTTACGTGAATCGAAATTTAAGGCATTAATCGTTCTATCAGTTCTGCCGACTAATTCCTTTATTGTTACACCATATAGTAAATCCTGTAATTGCATTCCTTTTTTTAATTATTGAATGAGTGATTTTTGAATGAGTGAATGTTTAGCCAATCGCTATAATCTATCATTCCCTTTTTTAATTATTGAATGAGTGAATTTTGAATGAGTGAATGTTGAGCAAATCGCTATAATTCTATCATTCTCTAATTCAATCAACCTATCATTCCTTTTTTTAATTATTGAAAGAGTGAATTTTGAATGAGTGAATGTTGAGCAAATCGCTTAATTCTATCATTCTCTAATTCAATCAACCTATCATTCCTTTTTTTAATCTAACTGTATATCTACTTGTAAACCTTTGCCAACTTTAACTCCTGCCTGCACCGATTGCCTAATCACCTTACCAGAACCTGTCACTCTGGTTTTAAGTCCGGCGTTTCCTAATAAGTAAAGCGCATCTTTCAAGCCCATGCCCGAAACGTTTGGCATCACGCCTTTACGCTCGTTGTTCTCTTGGAAAATAGTTCCTGCACTGGTATCAATTGTATTATAATATTCTGATTTTGAAGCAAAAAGCGGTTTAAAACCAAAGGCTTTGTAAACTTTTTGAGTTGCTTTACTTTGTCCTGATTTGGTTGGAGGAATAATGGTATTACCGACCAAACGTGTTGGTACATCGTTATACATTTGCATGTCGCTGGCATAAATCCTATCGGCAATTTCTCTAAAAACTGGACCAGAAACCGTGGCACCATAATAAGCACCTTTAGGATCATTTATAACCACAATTAAAGAATATTTCGGCTTATCAGCAGGGAAATAACCTACAAACGATGCCTGATATTGCTTGTTTGCTTTATAACCTTTATTTGCATCTGCAACCTGAGCTGTACCAGTTTTGCCAGCAATTTTATATAAAGGATTGTAAACAATTTGCTTGCCGCTACCTTCAGTAACCACACCTTCGAGCATTTTTTTGATTTTGCTCAAGGTAACATCCGAACAAATTTGTTCATTTATAACTTTAGCTTTAAACTGTTCAATTGGATTACCTAACCTTCTGATCTCTTTTACGAAAATTGGAGCCACATATTTTCCATTATTTGCTACTGCGTTGTAAAACGATAACATTTTAAGTGGTGTTAATTGCATTTCATAACCGTATGCCATTTGAGGCAAGGTCATTTTCCCCCAACTTTTATTTGTTTTTGGATTTTTAACTACCGGCATTGCTTCACCAGGAATTTGCAAACCCATTTTTTCGTTTAAATGCCAATCGTATAAATGATCTGTAAATTTTATTGGATCATCTCCATAATGGGTGTTTATCAATTTTGCGATTGCTGCGTTAGATGATTCTTCAAATGCTTTTTTAACCGTAACGGTTTCTATTTTTGGATGCGAATCCGTAATCAGTTTTCCAGGAATTTGATAATAGCCGGTTCCAATTAATGTATTTGTATCTACCAGTTTATCTTCTAAAAGCGCCATGTAAGAAGCTAATTTGAAAGTAGAACCTGGATCCTGATTTCCGGCAATTGCATAGTTAAACTTCTCTTTGTAAACGCCTTCTTCAATTTTTGAAAAATTAGCTACTGCCCTAACTTCACCTGTTGCTACTTCCATTAAGATTGCAGTTCCGTGGTCTGCTCTCATTGCTATCAATTGCTTTTCGAGTGCGTTTTGGGTAAGATCCTGCATATTAATGTCGATAGTAGAAATAATATCAGCTCCATCTTTTGGGGCAACTTCTTCCTCATCATTTACAGGCACATACACACCACCAGCAATACGTTGCATCAATCTTTTTCCACCTTCACCATTTATGTATTCAGTATATGCACCTTCTAAACCAACACCATTTTTAACATTTGCATTTTTATAGCCAATGGTACGAGCAGCCAAAGCCTTAAATGGTAAAATTCGCTTGTTTTGCTGTACGGCAATTAAACCGCCGCTAAACTTACCTACGTTGTAAAGCGGAAAAGTTCTGATTGTTTTTAAATCAGAATACCCCACTTTGCGGTGAATTAATAAATAGCGGGCGCTATCTTGTCTGCCTTTACGTAGTATTCTTGAATAATCTTTGGCTGATTTATCCTGGAAAATAGCGGCAAGTTTCATTCCTAGAGAATCTACCTTTTCGTTAAAAATTTTATCATCGGCAATACCACCTGCAAACATATCCATATGCAATTCATACTCAGGAACAGAAGTTGCAAGCAAACTACCATCGTTAGAATAAATGTTACCTCTGGTAGCCTCAACAGTCATATAGCGTGTAGAAAGGCTATCGGCCATAGCTTTCCATTTATGCCCTTGTATAAACTGCACCTGACCGAGACGTAAAAATACCGCCAAGGCAAAAAGCACAATTAAGCCAAATGCCAGATATACACGAAGCAGGATATTTGCTCTAATATTCATCGCTTTTAACAATTAGTTTTTTTGGTGGTTCTATTAATTCTTTTATTCCGAGGGTATCTACTTTTTTGGCAACCTCTGTTAATTTGCTCTTAAACATCAGGTCGGCTTTAAGCGATTTGTACTCCCATCGCAACTCTTTTACTTCTTTATTTAATTTATCAATTCTGCGAACATTGTTTACCGCAAAGTGACTATTAGCAATGTAAACCATACCTAAGAGTGCCAAGAAACACAAATAAGGCAAAGCATCTGTAGCTGCTTCTTTTGATATTACACCTTCCGTAAAAAACTTACCGATGAAAGTTTCGCTAAACTTTTTATCGTCTTCTGGTTTAGTTTTTTCGGTTTTAACCTTTAATTCAGGTTCAGGCCCGATTTCTTCTTCATCTGCTCTGAACTTGTTCATATTTTTTCTGCTATTCTTAATTTTGCACTACGAGCCCGATTATTAAGGGCAATTTCTTCGTCTGAAGCGATTATCGCTTTGCGGGTAATTACGTTGAATGGTTTCTGCTGATTGCCAAAAAAATCTTTCTCTACTTCTCCCTGAAATTTACCTTTAGCCATGAAATTTTTAACAGGCCTATCTTCAAGCGAGTGGTAAGACATAACCACCAACCTTCCATCAGGCTTTAAAACATCAGCTGCTTGTTGCAAAAAATCTTCAAGTACTTTAATCTCTGCATTTACTTCAATTCGTAAAGCCTGAAAAACCTGCGCCAAGTATTTATTTTCTTTTCCTTTCGGGATATATTCAGCAATGGCAATTTTAAATTTATCTATATCTGTAAACGGATTTTCTAAACGAGCCGTAACAATTGCACGAGCCAAAGATTTCGCATTTTTAACTTCACCATAAATGCCAAAAATTTTATGAAGCTTATCTTCTGAATAAGTATTTAAAACTTCAGCAGCTGTTAAGTTCCCATTTGGATCCATCCGCATATCTAAATCTGCATTGAAACGAATAGAAAAACCACGCTCAGGCACATCAAACTGATGAGAAGAAACGCCGAGGTCGGCGAGAATACCATCAACTTGTTTAATACCATTTAAGCGAAGATTATTTTTTAAAAACCCAAAATTTTGATCGATAAAAATGAAGCGACTATCATTAGGAATATTTGCCTGAGCATCCGGATCCTGATCAAAGGCGATTAACCTGCCTTCTGCACCTAAATGTTTTAGAATTTCTTTAGAATGGCCTCCTCCACCAAATGTCACATCAACATAAATGCCATTGGGCTTAATATTTAAACCATCGATGCAGGGTTGCAACATTACAGGAATGTGGTAATTATTCTCCATCATTACCTCCTTTTTTGCTACCCATTACTTTTTGAGCCAAACTGGCGAAATTAGCCGGCGTATTATCTAGGGTATCTTCGTAAGCCTGTTTATCCCAAACCTCTACACGATCAAGCTGACAAGCAAGCATTACATCAGCACCAATACCAGCATATTCGGTAAGTGATTTTGGAAGGAGTACACGTCCGGCTGCATCAAGACTAAGTTCGGTTGCGCCACGAGTAAAAGCTCTTATGAATTTTCTGTTTTCCTCATCGTAAACATTCAATTCACTTAACTGACTAACAATTTTATCCCAAACACTTTTTGGATAGATAACTAGATTTTTTTCGAAACCACGGTTTACAACTAAACCTTCACGCTCCACATCAGGCAATTGTTTCTTAAGCGCAGAAGGCACCATCAAACGGCCTTTTGCGTCAAGCTTACAATCAAATTCTCCTAAAAGATGGGTCATAGTGGTATTTACACTTTTTATGTAGTGTAAAAGTAAATAGTTCTACCACTTTTTACCACTTTTTACCACAAAAAAGTTTTCCACATATACTTTCTCCCACTTTGCCCCCCAAACAGACAGAAAAGAAACTATTTTAAATTTAATAAAAACTGCTTAATCACTGGTAAAAAGCTAGTTAAGTACAAAAATTAGTATTTATATAAATCAATGTCACTGAAAATATTTTTTTTCAAATTCTCAATTTAAAAGCCCAAAGCTAATGACATATTCGCCTAATTACCCAAAATTTTATGCACAAAACGTTTAACAGAGTAGGTAATTTTCTATTCAATGGACGCTAAACAAATAATTTGCTCATCTGCATTTAAATAAAAACGTAATATTAAAATAACTAATGCTTAAATCATAATTAAAAAATTGGTTTACAATACATTACAGAAAAAAATAGGTATTTTTAATATTAAAATCATCAGCTATGAAAAGAAGTTCATTTTTTAAAGCAGCGGCGGCGGCAACATCCCTTACTATCCTTCCATTCAGAAGTTTTTCTGAACTATTTATTTCTTCAGAAGATAGAAAAGGTTTCAAAGTAAAAGCGGGCGCAGACAGATTTGAGAAACCCATAACCTTATTTGAAGGAGATACATTTTATACTAAGGTTTCATCAAAAGATACAAACGGAGATTTGTATGTTTATGAATCTACCCGAGTAAAAAAAGGAGGTCCATCACTTCATTTTCATTATGCCCAAGATGAAATCTGGTATGTACTAGAAGGTGAGTTTGTAATAAAAGTTGGTGATGTGTTACACGAGGCTAAACCGGGAGATACTGTTTTTGGACCACGAGGCATTCCGCATTCGTTCTCAAAAACGAGTGAGGGTTTGGGAAGAATGATTATGACCTTTCAACCAGCAGGCAAAATGGAGGAATTTTTCATCGCTGTATCCGAAGGAAAACTAAAAAATGCTACACCCGAACAGCAGCAGGAAATAAGAAAGGCACATGGTTTTGAAGCTGTTGGCGAAGGTGTAGGTTACCAGAAAAAATTCTAATGTAGGTACTTAAAAAATTTGTCAACTTTCTTCAATCAAAATCGTTAGCTTATACAATTGTGAAGGGGTATGAAAGAAGAAAACACTAAAAAAATAGCTAAAATCGCATTAGGTGCAGGTTTAATATTCGCAGGAATTGGTCACCTAACTTTTGCCAGAAAAGCATTTCAGGCACAAGTGCCCAATTGGGTTCCATTAAAGAAAGACGATACGGTAATACAATCTGGTCTGGTTGAAATTGCACTAGGTACGGCACTAATTTTTGCACCAGAAAAACATAAAAAAACTGTAGGTAAAATCGCTGCAGGATTATTTACAGCGGTGTTTCCAGGCAATATTGCTCAATACAGAAATAAACGAAGTGCCTTTGGATTAGATACAGATACAAAAAGATTTGGAAGGTTGTTCTTCCAACCTGTTTTAGTTTATTGGGCCTTAAGAAGTACGGGAAATATTAAATAAATCGAGCGGTATTGAAATAATAATTAATAAAAATGGTCAGATTAGTTAATAACCTGACCATTTTATTTTAAAATATTTTAATCTTATTCATTAATTGCTTTAACACCTGGCAATTCTTTACCTTCCATATATTCTAATAAGGCACCGCCACCTGTAGAAACATAACTCACTTCATCTTCTAAGCCAAATTTTGCAATCGCCGCAGCAGAATCACCACCGCCGATTAAAGAAAATGCACCATTATTTTTAGTTGCAGCTACAACTGCCTCTGCAACGGCTTTGGTTCCGGCTTGGAAATTTTCCATTTCGAAAACACCCATTGGTCCGTTCCACAACAAAGTTTTAGAATTTTTGATAACATCTTGGAATAAAGCAATTGATTTTGGACCGATATCCAATCCCATCCAATCCGCAGGAATCTGTCCAGAATCTACATCTTTCTTATCTGCGTCGTTCGCAAACTTATCAGCAATTACGGTATCCGAAGGAAGAATTAGGTTAACACCTTTAGCTTTTGCTTTTTCTATCAATTCCAAAGAAAGCTCTTGTTTATCAGCCTCTAACAATGAAGTACCGATTTCACCACCTTGCGCTTTCGCGAAAGTATAAGCCATACCGCCGCCGATAATTAAATTATCAACCTTATCTAATAATTTTTCAATCAATAGAATTTTATCAGAAACTTTTGCACCACCCATAATTGCCGTAAATGGTCTTTCAGGATGATTCAATACTTTTTCTGCATTTTCTAATTCAGATGCCATTAAATATCCAAAATATTTCGCATCAGGAAAAAACTGAGCAATAACTGCTGTAGATGCATGTGCTCTGTGTGCTGTACCGAACGCATCGTTTACATAAACATCACCTAATGCCGCTAATTTTTCAGCAAAAGCAACATCACCTTTTTCTTCCTCTTTGTAAAAACGTAGATTCTCTAAAAGCAAAACCTGACCAGGAAATAAATTTTTAGCTTGGTTAACAGCAGACTCACCGATACAATCATCTGCAAATTTTACTTCCAAATCTAACATGCGAGATAAATCTCCTAAGATATGTTTTAATGAATATTTATCTGTTGGTCCATCTTTTGGGCGACCTAAATGCGACATTAAAATTACTGAGCCGCCATCATTTAAAATTTTTTCTATTGTTGGCAATGCAGCTCGCATCCTTTTATCATCGGTAATTTTAAAATCGTCATCCAACGGAACATTAAAATCTACTCTTATTAACGCTTTTTTATCTTTAAAGTTAATCTGGTCTATCGTTTTCATGCTTTATTATTTTTGATTTAAATTTAATTTCATTTCGTAATGGAAACCTATTCCAGGAATATCAAACTCAGGCGATTCGGTTGTAAAGCCAATTTTTTTATAAAATACTGCTGCAGAAGAACGGGCATTACACCACAAATATGCAGTTTTATATTCTTTCAAATACTCAATAGCGAAAGTTATTAAGGCAGCGCCATAACCTCTTTTTCCGAAATCGGGATGTGTTGCCATACCCCTCAACTGGTAACCTTCACCCTCTCCTTCAAAAAAATCATTGCGCATAAAGGTTGCTATCGATCGTATTTCACCATCTACTTCGTAACCTAAATGAAAAGTGTCATAAGCTTCATCACCATCAAAGTGGCAAAAATCAAAAGATTTACCATTTCTAAGAACCAGGCTTCTTAGCGGAAGAACTTCTTCTTTGGTGATGAATTTTACCATACTAATTAAGGGAATGAATGATTTAATTTTGTTTAATGAATTGGTTCGGTTTGATTAATTGGAATTTGAACTAGTGAACCCTTTTTAACTGCTTCAATCTTTTTTATTAAATCGACCAGCCGGCTACTATAACCGTATTCATTATCGTACCAACCAACAACTTTTACCAAATCGCCAACTATTGATGTTAATTGGGCATCAAATATACAAGAGTGTGGGTTATCAATAATATCAACAGATACTATCGGGTCTTCCGTATATTCTAAAACCTGTTTAAATTCATTTTCAGAGGCATTTTTAAACGCTTTGTTAATCTCATCAATGGTAGTTTTATTTTTTAAAACGCAGGTAAAATCTGTCAAAGAACCATTTAATACGGGAACTCGGATGCCCGCACCGCCCAATTTGCCATCCAATTCAGGGAAGATATGTGTTATTGCCTTTGCTGCTCCAGTTGTTGTGGGTATGATGGAAGCAGAAGCCGCTCTTGCCCTACGCAAATCTTTGTGATTACTATCGTGCAGGTTTTGGTCGCCAGTCATCGAATGAATTGTAGTAATGTAACCTTCTTCAACGCCCCATTTATCGTTCAAAATTTTTATCATTGGGGCGATATTATTTGTGGTACAACTAGCATTCGAAAGAATTTTACTGGTTAAGTCAATGCTATCATCATTAACACCCAATACCACCATTGGTATATCATCAGCCGCAGGAGCAGAAATAATTACCTGTTTAGCTCCAGAAATTAAATGTCCTTCGGCATCTTCGTAAGTTAAATTTTTACCTGTACAATCTACAACGATATCCACCTTTAATGCCGACCAAGGCAAATGAGCAGCTTGTTTAAACGAAAATATTGGGATGGACAAGTTATCGATTATTAATGCATCGGGCTTTGCAGAAACCTTGCCTTTAAATACACCATGAACGGTATCATATTTAAAGAGATGAGCCATTGTTTTTGGTTCAGACAAATCGTTAATTGCCACTACTTCGAAACCCTCGGCAAGTGCCAAACGTAAGAAGGTTCTCCCAATGCGGCCAAAACCATTTACTGCTATTCTCATTTATAAAATTTAAAACACAAAATTAATGTTTATTTTGAGATAGTAGCGGATAAAGAAATACATATAAATGTGATAATTTATTAAGAGCGGTTTATGGAGCGAGTACTAATTGTTACCGACCAATTTTTCTTAATCTATAAAACAAGAAAAAATCGAGTAATAAACATAATCCAAGTATAAAAAAGATAAGAAAGAAGTTTCCTAAATGGCGTATTAATAAACCCAATGCAACCATGCAAAGATTTAATCCTGCAGTGGCAAAAATGATGTAAGGCGGTTTCAATCCTAATCTTTCTAAACGATGGTGAATATGATTTCTATCGCCTGTAAAAGGAGATTTCCCTTTAAGAACACGAACAGTAAAAATTCTTAACGAATCGAAAATTGGTACAATTAAAATTGATACTGCAATTGCCGGTGCAGATAAAATTAGCGGTGTATTATCTCCGGTTACTTTGTTAAGTTCTATAAATTTTATGGCCAATGCAGCAGTAACCAATCCGATTATTAATGCTCCGGTATCGCCCATAAATATTTTTGCCGGATACCAGTTATACTTTAAAAAACCACCAATAGCACCTGCTAAAGAAAATGCAATAAATGCATAAGGCAATTGATGCATCAAGGCAAATAAAACACCAAAAATGAGGTTTGCAATAATACCAATGGAACCTGCAAGTCCATCGACACCATCGATAAGATTGAAGGCATTGTTGAGAAAAATTATCAAGATAACAGAAAAAATACCTCCCCAAAACAAGGGCATATCCCAAATCCCCAATACTCCATATAGGCTACTTAAGCGAAAACCACCAAAGAATACCAGAATTACGGCAACCAAGAGTTGTAAAATAAATTTTGTGCTTGTATTGCTTCCATGCACATCATCCTTTAAGCCTAAACCGGCAAGAATAATACAAGAAGTAATTAAAAAATTAGCCTCTTCAAAATTGACCAACGTAGAAAAAAGCAAGGTTGTTATGGTAAAACTTGCCACAATTGCTACACCACCTAAACGAGAAATGTTTCGTTGGTGCGTTTTCCTATGCATATCATTTTTATCGAATAAGCTGTATTTGGTGGATATGTAAATAACAGAAGGAATGCTGTACATAACAATAACCGCAGCAATAAAAGTTATAGCCAAATAAAAATATACGGAATATGCATTTAGAAAATGTAGAAGCAAAATGTAGAAGGTTTAATAACAAATATAATGATTTGCCATTATATGATGTTACATTGTAATTAGTTTATTTTCAGTAATTTGAATTAGAGACAAAGGCTTACTCTATATTGTTTAACGTTAAAAATTATACAACAAAAAAATTAAACTGCTTCAAAAAGCTAACTTTAATATTTTGTTTTTCTAGTTAAAAAACTGTTTAATTTTTGATAATTTTTTCAACAATAAAATCAATAGCGGATTGGGTAATTGGTTATTGATTAAAGCTTTATAATCATTAATAAAAGCATGATAAAGGCTTTTGTAAGATTTGTTACTTACACCACCCATTCTCATTTTCACCATCAATAACGGCAGATACTGTGCTTTAACTTTATGAGTATAAAAAAACCTTAAAATTAAATCATAATCTGCTGCTGTACCCAGGTTTAAAGCGTAGTGTCCGTATTTTTGGAAGAGATTTCTTTTTAGGTATAAAGTTGGATGTGCGGGCATCCAACCTTTTTTTATATCAGCATCAGTTGCCTGTTTAGATTTTCCACTGCCTAATAACGTTTTTATTAAATGGGTGAATGTAATTAAGGTTTCCGTACACAGCTTCAATAGATGGATTCTTAGCGAAAATAGTTGCAATTTGTGCTACAACATTTTCAGTTGCAAACAAATCATCGGCATTCAAAATACCGATAATATCTCCAGTTGCCAAGCTGATACCTTTATTCAATGCATCATACAAACCGCTATCTTTTTCTGAAACATACCTTGCAATTTGTTTTTGGTATTGTTCAATAATTAGTTGGGTTCCATCCGTAGAATTACCATCTATTACAATGTATTCTATGTTTTTATAGGTTTGACTGATAACAGATTCTATACAATCTTTTATGTAGGTTGTCCCATTATAAACTACTGTGATTATAGATATCTTCATATTTGATTACTGATGTTTTTCTTCTGATTTGTAGAAAAGCAATACCAGCAGTAAATATAAAGAATGCAGGGAGAAAGTCGTCTATTGGGCACATTTGATAATATGTTCCTTTAATCCCACCACGACCATGACCCACACAACCTGCAGACGGCAAAGTGCTATCTAATGTCCACTGACAACCCGAACTCGGATAAATTTGACCTGGTGAATTAGAAAAAATCCCTCCAGGTGGATTAGATTGGTAAGTTAAGAGTTCAGGATATCCTGGAACAAGACAGCCATAATCTGCAAAAATTAAATATGGGATTAACAAGAGCGGGATGATTAAACACAACTTTTTCATAAGCTATAGAATTAATCATAGCCTAATATAAATTAGTTTAATCAAAAATACAACTTACAGGAATATAAAATAATTGTTTATCAAATACGATTAGCGTAAACCAGGAATTCTGGTCTGCGAAGAATACAAATCAGTACTTAGATGTTTTTGTTTAAGATGATCTGTGTTGGATTGCAGTCTTTTAAAAACCTTTTACTTTCAAAAATAAATCCAACCTAATTTAAGCCCCAAATCTAATCCATTTATCACCTTCATGCCCAAATATAAATGACCCGGGGTGGATCATTTCAGCCATATCCTCTACCAAGGCAACAGCATTTTCTGCAGATACATTTCGGTTAACATCATCGTTTAACAAAATAATTCGATTGTTTTTTACGGCCTGCCATTCAGCATTTAATATGGCAGGTATTTCACGCATTAAATCTGTTAAACTTTTACCTGGTTGATAATAAATAATAAATGCGGCGCTAAAAATATCCGTTTCAAGCATTCCGCCTGCTAATGTAATTTCCTCTGCTAAAAAATAACTAGGATTGTTGTTTACATCTAGCAAAGCGACCGGCATTTTATCCATAAACTTAATTTTATGCTCAACAATATCCAAACGATCTTGTAATTCTTCTTGCTTGGCGGCATCCAGCCCAATAAATAAATCGTTTAAAAAAGACATCTGCGTTTAATTTATTATTTTGTGCAAAAATAACATTCCTTACCGCATGCAAGGCTCATTTAAATATATATTTTGGATTTTTTGTTGCATTGCATTACTCTCTTGCAATGAAAAATCTAATGATGGCAATAAAAAAACTTTCAATATTAACCTCGATCAAGGCTTAACTTCTTTAGATCCGGCTTTTGCTCGTAACCAAAACGCCATCTGGATGACCAACCAGATTTTTAATGGACTGGTTCAAATTGATTCTACCTTAAATACAGTTCCTTGTATTGCTAAAACATGGCAAATTTCTGCCGATGCCTTAACATATACGTTTAATCTGCGTAACGATGTATATTTTCATAACGACCCTATTTTTAAAAATGGGAAAGGAAGAAAAGTTACAGCGAGTGATTTTGCGTACAGTTTTTATCGTTTGATAGATCCAAAAGTTGCATCATCGGGAGGCTGGATATTTAGCGATAAGGTAAAAGATCAACGAAATTTTATCGCCTTGAATGATTCTACTTTTCAAATAAAACTGGTGCGCCCTTTCCCTCCTTTTATGAGTTTACTTACCTCTCAATATTGCTCGGTTGTACCGAAAGAAGTGGTTGAACATTATGGAAAAGATTTCAGGAGCCACCCGGTTGGCACTGGCCCTTTTAGCTTTAAATATTGGAAAGAAGGCGAGATTTTAGTGCTTTTAAAGAACGATCATTATTGGGAAAAGGACAAAAATGGAATCCGTTTGCCATACGTAGATGCATTAAAAGCATCGTTTATTACAGATAAGCAAAGTGGTTTTATGAGTTTCTTAAAAAAAGATCTCGATTTTTATTATAGCGTTGATGGCAGTTATCGCGATGATATTTTAACCAAAAGCGGCAAAATGACATCGAAATACAAAGGGAAATTTTCTTTAAGAAAAGGACCATATTTATGTACAGAATATGTAGGTATTTTGGTTGATTCAACCTTGGATATGGTTAAAAATTCGCCACTGCGATTTAAAAAAGTGAGGCAGGCAATAAATTATGCCATCGATAGAGAAAAATTAATTAAGTATTTAAGAAATGGAATTGGTATTCCGGCAACTTCGGGCTTTATTCCTAAAGGAATGCCCGGCTTTGATAGTGCTGCAGTTCATGGCTATCATTACAACCCAAAACTTGCTGCAAAACTTTTAGCTGAGGCTGGTTATCCCGAAGGTAAAGGTTTAATGGAAATTACTTTAAATACCACCACAACCTACAAAGATTTAATAGAATTTATACAAGGCGAATTGAGTGCCATTGGTATTAAAACGAAAATTGATGTTAGTCCGAGTGCCAGTTTAAGAGATTTAATGTCGAAAAATAATGTAAATTTTTTTCGCGGCAGCTGGATTGCTGACTATGCCGATGGGGAGAATTACCTTTCGATGTTCTACTCAAAAAACAAGGTTCCTTACGGACCAAATTATACCGCATTTTACAACAAAACGTTTGATAAGTTATTTGAAGAAAGCTATTACGAACCTGATAATGAAAAACGTTTTAAATTGTATCGCCAGATGGATCAGATGGTAATGGATTACTCGCCGGTAGTACCGGTATTTTACGATCAATCGGTAGTGATGTTGCAAAATAACATTAGTGGTTACCCCATGAATCCTTTGAGTTTAATGATTTTGAAAAAAGTAAAAAAGAAATAAAAAAAGCTTCCGGTTTGCACCGAAAGCTTTTACTATATGTTTGACTGAGTTTACAAATTACTGTTGAACGCCTCCCATTCCACCGCCTTGCTGTTGTTGCTGATCTTGCTTAATATCATCATTTTTAATTTTGCTTTTCTCTGTAAATTTAAGTTTACCAAAGCTATAGCTAAAATTAACTCCGAAAGAGCGTAGTGGGTAATAGATATTTGTACTCTGGAAAACATTTCCTACAGCATTAACAGAATTGTTTTCTGTTTTGATGTGCAAATTCTTTGTAAAAGGGTTTAGCGTATTCAAACCAATACTTCCTTTTTTCTTAAGTATATCCTTTTTAATTGATGCACCATAGAAATAGAACGGGTCTGTTTTACCTTGATAAGTTCTACGTGCCGATGTAGCTACACCAAACAATTCGAAGTTATAACCTTTACCAAAACCGTAAGCAGAACGACCAAACAAGCTATAGTTTAAGAATGTTCCGGTACTAATATTTGTTGCTGTATTGGTAACCTCGTACGTGTTTGCAGAGAAATTACTCATTAATGTCCATTTAGGTTTCGGATTGTATGAACCGAATAAATTTAAACCATACGTTTCTGACCTACCAACATTGATGTATGATGATAAAACCTTGGTTACTCCATTTTCTACCAGTGGAGAAATTGAACTTTCAATTACACCACCTGTAGTGCGGTAGAAAATAGACGCATTGATGATCGAACCTTTAATATAAGTATTGTAACCAAATTCTAAATTCTGACTTAATTCAGGACTTAACTGAGGATTACCCTGCATTATATTAAATTGATCGCTTTCATTTCTGAACGGATTTAAGAAATTTTCGCTTGGTCTTTGTACCCTTCTATTGTAGCTAAATTTTACGGTACCGCCCTTTTTAAGCGTTTGAGATATAACTAAGCTTGGAAACAAATTAAAATAATCGTTTTTTTCTAAGCCGCTGGTTTGCGTATTGAAATCAATTTTAGTGTATTCTGCCCTTATTCCACCTTTAAATTTAATTTTCTTGGTAAGGTCAAAAGCGATAACACCATATGCCGCAGCTACATCCTGGTTATAATCAAAATCTCTTTCTGATGAACCATACTGGCTTTTTACGTTTCTAAAAATTCCTTTAGCACCAACTTCTAAAATTGTATTTTTCGAGAATGGATAAGTATAATCTGTTTGAGCGGTGTATTCATTATTTTTTGCTGTATTATCGCTAGAAGTAACTATTCCATTTGGAAAAGCTGCCGAAGTAAGAATATTGCTGAAACTAGTTGGCGTGCGACCAGTTGACAACTGACCAGAAATGGTAAATTCTTCGCCTTCTTTTTTGCTAGTTTTTTTATAATCTACGTTCCAATCCATGTTGTTACGCGTCATATCCATATTGCTTATATTGGTAGCAGGAATGTTATTAATGATGTAATCTGATGAACCTGGTCCGCCGTTTGAAAAGCGATTGAATTTAACGTTCGAACTAATGTTGTTGTATGCATTAAAATCGTAATCTACGCCAAAACTTCCATTGTACCCTTCACGACTCCATCTAGATACGCCACTTTGTAAAATATTATTCGTTGTGCCGTTTAAATAAGTTGTATTGGTAACAAATTCTGTCCTTGAATCTTGAGGATAAGCTACATTTGCACCTAAGCTTGTATTAACGCTTAAACGACCAGTTTTAGCAGTTAAATTAAATGCACCGTTGTTTTGACGAGTACCTACTGAAGCATTTACACTTCCACTTACGCCTTGAGCATTTGATTTTTTAGTAATAATGTTAATGATACCACCCGAACCTTCTGCATCGTATTTTGCTGATGGACTTGTTATCACCTCTACACTTTTAATTTGTTCAGCAGGAATCATTTTTAAAGCATCTGAAACGCTCGCTGCCATCGTTCCCGATGGTTTTCCATTAATTAAAACCCGAACTGCACCGCCACGAAGTTGTACATCGCCATTTGCATCTACAGAAAGCATTGGTACTTTACGCATTACATCTGTAGCATCGCCACCAGCATTTGTTCCATCAGCCTCGGCGTTGTAAATCATTCTATCAACTTTGTTTTCTATAATTGCTTTTGTACCAGTAATTTGTACATCTGCTAAATTATTTTCTGTTGATGAAACTAAGACATTGCCCAAGTTAACATCGGGTTTTGCCGGAGTAGTTGTAACCAACACAGTTTTGGTTTTGTAACCCATAAAGCCAATCATTAACTTATAGGCATCAGGAGCAACGTTTTGTAAAATTAATTTCCCTTTTTCATCCGTAACACCTCCGTTAACCGATTTTGATGTTTTTACAGATAAAAGTGAGATTGTTGCGTAATCGATCGGCTTTTTACTAACCGAATCTAAAACGGTTATGGTAATACGACCAGCAACAGTTGCCTTTTGAGCTCCACCGAGACCAAATTGTGCATGGGCGTTAAAAAATATTCCGAGGATGAAAGTTAATAGTAGAATTCGTTTCATAAAAATAATAGTCTTTTTTAATTAGTCTGCACAAGGTCGTATTTGTTACAAAAGCAACATATACTTTTTACGCCGTTTGGTTTAAATAGTCGGCAAAGGTGCGACTTTTATCGGTAAAAAAAGATGCAGATATGTAAAATGGAAAATGGATGAGGGAAATATGTTATAATGGAAGATGGAGATTTGTAAAATGGATGATGGGTGAGGGAAATAAGTGATGATGGAAGACGGATGATTGATAATGGAAAGATGGGATACGAAAATTAATAATGTTATTCTATTTTAACACATCTCGGCCATCAACCATTTTCCATCTACCATCTTACATCACAACCATCTTACAAAAGAGATAATGATGCTCACTCTTTTTAACATCTCGCCCATTTTCCATCTACCATCTTACATCACAAACCATCTTACATCAAAAACCATCTTACATCTTATCTTACCTGCCTGTATTGTTAGGGCGTGAGTAAACCAATTGCATCACATTAATATTGCGCATAGCAAAAGCTGCTTCACAGTAATTTAAATAGTAATTCCATTTGCGAATGAAGGTTTCATCAAAGCCCAAGGCTTTTACTTTATCGAGGTGTTTGTTAAATTCTATAAACCAAAGGTGAAGAGTTTTAGCATAATCTAAACCCATATCTTTCAAATCTACCATGGTTAAATCGCCAGTATTGTTAATGGCTTTATTTATGGCAGCAACTGATGGTAACAAGGAGCCGGGAAAGATATGTTTCTGAATCCAATCAACACCATTTCTTAATTTATCGTAACGGCAATCAGGCGATGTTATCACCTGAAAAGCAAAAATTCCATCAGGTTTTAATAAGGATTGGCACTTTGCGAAATACGTTTCTAAATATTGATGACCAACAGCCTCCAGCATTTCAATGGAAACAATTTTATCAAAAACACCTTCAATGTTGCGGTAATCCTGAATAATGATAGACACTTTATCTTCCAAACCTTCTTCTTTTACACGCTCTATCCCAAGTTTTTGTTGCTCTTTCGAGATGGTTACCGATGTTACTTTACAACCATAGTTTTTAGCTAGAAAAATAGCATTTCCACCCCAACCGCTACCAATTTCCAACACATGGTCGGTTGGTTTAATTTTTAATTGTTTGGCCAGCCTATCGTATTTAGCATATTGCGATTCCTCCAAAGTCAAATTTTCGTTTAGAAAATAACCGCTTGAGTAAGTCATGGTTTTATCTAAAAAAGTAGCGAAGAAATCGTTGTTTAAATCGTAATGTTCTGAAATATTTTTTTGAGAACCTGCAAGCGTATTTGCTCTCCTTACATGTGTGAGCTTATTTACAATCTTAAATAAATTTAAAGCTGCCGATTTTACTTTACTCCCGGTGATGGATGGTGCGTTTTCGATATTTAAAATAACCCATTTAATTACATTGGTGATGTTCGAGGTATCCCATAAGCCAGAAGTATAACCCTCGCCAAAGCCAATATCACCATACAGAGCAATAGATTTAAAAAAATCTGGATGGTTAACCTGAATATTTGCTGAAATTTTGTCTTCGCCGTTTCCAAATGTCAAAGTTTCTCCATTAGGCAAGGAAAGTTCTAATTTGCCCAAAGTCATTTTAGATAATGCGTTAAGCACCACTTTTTCGAAAAAACCTGTTGATGTTTTGGAGGCGACAAGCGAATTCATAATCTTTAAAATCTATTTTGTTTGTGGTTTGTAAGGTTTATATACGTTACGTTGCAGCTCAGGGTTTTCTGCTTTTGGATGAAAAGATAGTTTTTTTAGCCATAATCTCAAAGCCTGCCAGTGTATCATGCCCATAATTTGCAGCGGAATTAATGGAATTGAAAAGAAACATTTCAATAAATTGCTATTGTTAAGTGGCTGTTCAGTTCCCATTAATGTGGTGTAAAAAAACTTATTTCCCTTTTTATCAATATCATCTATTTTAATATCGAGTTTTTCTGATGGGATTTTCAATTTAAAATCGAAGGAATCATCATGGTCGATAAATGGTGAAACATAAAAATATTTTACTGTAATTTTTTTAAAGGTTTCGCCATCAAATTCATCCTTTCCGAAGAAAAAAAGTTTCATTTCATGGTAAGTGTTGCTAATTTCTGCAACACAACACACCGGATTCCCGGCATCATCAAAACAATAATAGAAAGAAACAGGGTTAAAATTATAGCCTAAAACGTTCAGATTGGTAAGCAGTTTAATTTTCAGATTTGTCCCATCAACACCGTTTTGTTGTAGATATGTTTCTAAATGTTGCCTAATGGTTTTGTTTTTATCCGGATTCTCTCTCGGTAATTGTAAGTGTTCAGCATCTCTAAAAGAAAACAAGTTGAAACTATTACGGCTAAACCAACGAAGATTTTTTACAAGCAAATCTATTTCATCCAAATCGATGTAAAACATATACACGTTATACCAAAAAGAGTGCTTTTTTGGCGCAATGCGATTATGCATTACTTTGGCGGTGTAAATGGTAGATGTAAGATGTGACATTTAGCTTTAGTCAATTTTTAAACAAGTGTCCGTCGGCTGAAGCACGACGGCAGTGAAATTAGGCAAAGTGATTAATTTTTCCGATAATTTTCATATTAGAGATTAGTTAACAATGTATTACAATTCTAAAATAATGAATTATAAGTAAAACTCATTGCTAATTACATTCCCCTACACAAATCAACCGCACTTTTATATGCATCTTCATGAAAACCATATTTAAAATAGCTGCCACAATAATACACAGGACCGTTCTCATTTAATTCATGCAATCTTGCCTGGGCCTGCATAGCTGGAACATCAAATAAGGGATGATGGTAATCAATTTCTTTAATAATTTTATCAGGATTTAGGCTTTTCGTTGGGTTTATCGAAACAAAATAATTTGCTTTTTTAGAAACCCCTTGTAAATTATTCATCCAATAAATGGTACTTGGCAAAAGTTTTCCTCCCTGTTTTTCTACACGATAATTCCAGCTGCTCCAAGCCAGCTTAGCCTTTGGCATTTGCGCCTCATCGGTATGCACAACTGCTTTATTCAATTGATATTTAAATTTCGAAAGCAACTCGGTTTCTAGATCCGTTTTACCTTTTACAATTTTATAGGTTTGGTCGGCGTGACTGGCCATAATTACTTTATCAAACTCAAACCGCTCGCCTTTGGCATTTTCTACTTCGACCTTTCCGCTGTCTAATCTCTTAACCGAAACTATTTTATTGTTGATTTTAATTCTATTACGAAAAGGTGCTATCAGTTTTTCACGGTAAGCCTGGCTCCCATTTTCCAATGTGTACCATTGATGTTGGGTATCTAAGCCTAAAAAACCATGATTCTTAAAAAAACGAATTAATGTTACTGCAGGGAAATCCACAATCTGTTCCATTGGTGCACTCCAAACCGCAGCACTCATCGGAATCAGGTATTGCCAAAGCATATCATCACTATAACCAAATTCTTTAAAAAATTGGCCAATGGAATGATTTTGATATTCAGGCTTATCTAAAATCTCGACACTTTGCTTGTTGAAACGATTGATTTGCATCAACATTTTCAGATAAGAAATATTAAAAATATTCTTCCGCTGGGCAAAAAGGTGATTTAAGCTCGAACCGCTGTATTCTAATTTTTTAGGCAAAAATTGAACACTAAAAGACATGTCCGTTTTGATTACAGGCGCATTAATTTCTTTAAAAAGTTCGCACAAGTTTGGATAGGTTTGATAATTAAAAACCATGAAACCAGAATCCAGGTAAATGGGTTTACCGTCTTCTTCGAGTGTTATGGTATTGGTATGACCTCCAACATAATCTGCCTCTTCGAAAACAGTAATATCGTATTTATGTTGCAGTTTATGGGCACAACCCATCCCCGCTATTCCAGAGCCAATAATGGCGAGTTTAGCACCTCCCGGCCTCCCGTTCATATCTTCCATATCAACGCGTTATTAATGTTTAGCAATTTGATGGCTACCTGGCGCCACTCCACTTTGGTTGGTTTGGGTGGGGCTAAACAAATAGTGACAAACCATCCATTCATTTCCCTTATTGTAATTAAACAATTCTGCGCAACTCATATAAAATAATCGCCAGTAAACCCACCATTTTACGGCTTGGTCTTTACCATAAGTATTTGCTAAAATCGGCATAATTTCGGCCTTGTGCTTATCCATGTTGCTTAACCAAGCCTCAGATGTTTTACCATAGTTTGTGCCATTAACTACCCCAGTGCTTATCGATTTTTAAATCATCATTGAAGTAAAAAAACAGATGGTTTGAAGGCATAATTCCACCCGTAAAAAAATACTTACTCATCCAGTCGGTTTCGTCAATCACCTCAAATTTATAAGCTAGCGTTTTATGTGTAAAAATATGAACGAACAACTTTCCATCTGGCTTTAAGAACCCAGAAACCTTGTTGAGCAAGAATTTATAATTACGCATGTGCTCGAACATCTCTACAGAAACAATTCTATCAAAAGTATCAGCAATGGTGAACGTATTCATATCGGCAGTTAAAACCGTTAAGTTTTGAATGCCTCTTTTATTTGCCGTTTCATCGATAAAAATTTTCTGAGTTGCAGAATTTGAAACTACAGTAAAAGTGCTCTTCGGGAAATTCGCCGCCATATACAGAGACAGCGAACCCCATCCGCAGCCCAATTCTAATACGTTTTGCCCATTTTGCAAATCTGCTCTTTTGCAGGTTAAAGCCAACATATCATCTTCTGATGTATCGATATCCTTAACGCCGGGTTTCCAGTAACCGCTACTATATTTTAAATTTTTACCCAAACAATATTGAAAAAACTGCGTAGGCAATTCGTAATGTTGTTCGTTGGCTTCAGCAGTATTTACGGCAATTGGCGATTGCTTTAATTCGGTCACCAAATCCATAAACTTCTCTTGCTGCAATTCTTCATCGCCAAGCGTTTCATCATCTAAGCGCTGCTTGCAAAGTTTTCTAATGCCCAAACGCAAAGCAGAATCAGGAAGTTTATCGTTTTCTAAAAGTTTATCGTACCACATAGTATGGAAAAGGTTAATATTAATGTAAGATGGAAAATTATGTAAGATGGAAAATGGGTTTATTATGGAAGATGGAGAATGTAAAATGGAATTTAATTGATTTACGATGGAAAAGGATTTATGGATTTGGTCCATCAACCATTTTACATCATCCATCCTTTTTCCCCCAGAGAAAAAAGGAAGAGGTTGTTTGTTGATATTTTTTATAAGCCTCGGGTTTGCTCCTTAAATTTTGTTCTTCATTATTCGGAACACCGGTAACTCTGGTTAATAAATATAAAATTATTGAAGGACTGATTATAGCTAAAATTCCCCACGGTGATGCCAATGCGAAGATGAAATAAGCCATCCATGTGAGCCATTCGAAAAAATAGTTCGGGTGGCGACTGTAATACCATAATCCTGTATCGCAAACTTTGCCTTTGTTTTTCGGTTCTTTCTTGAAGGCAGCCAATTGCTGGTCGGCCACCATTTCGCCGATAAATGCTATTGCCCAAATGGCTAAGCCTACATACTCCAAAATAGAAATTTTTGTAGATGGATTTGCGGTAATGATAAAAATTGGAATGGTCAATAAAACATTTGAAATGGCCTGAAACTGAAAAAAGAAAAAGAAATTCCGCTCAACTTTATCGCCCCATTCTTTACGAAGTTGTTGGTATCTACCCTCTTCTTCCTCTAAATGACCAATAACCCGCTGCCATAAATGTAAACCCAAACGCAACTCTGCCAACAAAAAAATCGAACAGATTAAGATTTTACGGGTTTCAAATCCTTCAGATAAAAAATAAGTAATTAGTGTGATTACAGGGAAATTGAGCGCCCAAAAAACATCTACAACTCCCGCATTTTTAATTTTCTTCGCCCAAAGCCATACCAAAAACATAATGGTGCAACAGGCAATTAGCGAAACTAAAGCAATAAAAAGTAAGTGTTCTATTTGAAAAGGCATAAAGTTAAGGTAAAAGGTTTAAGGCCAAAAGCCATGCTCGTATAACTGAACTTTAGCAAAGTACCTTACACCATAAATCTCACACCCTACCTTTTGCTAAGTAATTCTTTTATCCCTTCGCCATCTTTTAGTTTAAATAAATGAACTAAAACATAGGCTAGAGTAGCTATACTACCCAAACATACGAACAAAATTGTGATAGAGATTTTAAGAATAATGCTTTTTTCTTTATAAAACATCCACAGCGTGATAATGAAAATGTTAGCATAAAAATCCCAAAGGGTAGCACGCATCCATGGTATACTGCCCAAAAAATCCCATTGCTCAAACAAATTGCTTTCTAACGAAGTGGAGATTACTTTGTAGCACATAAAAATGAATAGTGCAGAGAATATAATTTTAAGGAAATTTATCATAGCGAGCGTTTTATTTGTGCGCTTTTAACAGTTAACAGAATAAACGAATATTTGTCTAATCAGGATTTTCTTAAAATAATTATCTCAACATTTTACAGCAATGGTTTCAAAACTACCCAAACATTATTCGATAAAATTTTATCACCTTCTGCAGTTGGGTGTATTCCATCGGCCTGATTAAGTTTAGCTACACCAGCAACATTTTCCAGCAAGAAAGGTATTAAACTCATGTTATTTTTCTTAGCCAATTGAGGAAACATATCTTTAAAATCGGTAGTATATCTTTTACCCATGCTTGGTGGCATTTGCATACCTGCAATTACTAATTTAGCATCAGGATATTTTGATTTTACCCGATCTATGATGAACTGCAAATTTTTAGTCGTTTCGGCTACAGGAACACCACGCAAACCATCATTTGAGCCAAGTTCCAACACAAATACATCTACTTTTTGTTTCAAAAGCCAATCTATTCTACCCTTTCCTCCAGCCGAGGTTTCTCCACTTAATCCACCATTAATAACCTTATATGCCATTTTTAACGAATCAATTCTATTTTGAATTAAAGCCGGATATGCTTCAGTTGGGTCAAGACCATAACCAGCGGTTAAGCTAGTACCAAAAAATAAAATGTTTTTAATGGTTTGGGTAGTATCTCCCTTAGTATTTTTAGCAGAATCAGTTAATTCAGTTTTATTTTTAGTATCGGTATTGGAGCAGGCCTGTAATATTCCTGTCAAAACAATTAATACCATTAAGCGTTTTCGTAACATATCTATTTATTCTATCTCTTAAAATCAAAAGTCATTATCTTTAACGGAAAAGGGCGCATTATGTTTTTTGCGTTTCAACCCAAAACTTAAATTCTTTAGCCATTGGAAAGCATACTAAATATCCGAAATGTAAGTAAAATTTATCAAAGCGCTGGTCGTGAGCTTACCGTTTTAAACAATGTCAACTTTTCGATAGATGCAGGTTCTACTGTTGCCATAACCGGGCCTTCGGGAAGTGGAAAAACTACTTTACTTGGCCTTTGTGCAGGTTTGGATAGAGCAAGTACAGGAAGTGTTGAGCTTAATGGCGTTGTTTTAGATAAACTATCTGAAGATGAAAGAGCGGCAGTTCGTAACCAATATGTGGGCTTTATATTTCAAAACTTTCAACTGCTTCCTACCTTAACCGCATTGGAAAATGTTATGGTTCCTTTAGAACTTCGCGGAGCGAAAAATATAAAATCGCATGCTTTAGAACTGTTAGACAAAGTTGGTTTGGCGGATAGAGGTCACCATTACCCTGTTCAACTTTCTGGTGGCGAACAGCAAAGGGTTTCTTTAGCCCGAGCATTTTCAAACAAACCTGCGCTACTTTTTGCTGATGAACCTACCGGAAATTTAGATGCTGAAACGAGCGAAAAAATTATAAAGCTTCTTTTTGATTTAAATAAAGATGCGGGAACTACTCTAGTTATTGTAACCCACGACCCTGATTTAGCAGCCAGAACAAATAGAGTAATTAAAATGAAAGGCGGACTGATTATAGCCGACGAAAACCCTAGTTATGCTTAATAAACTTCCAAAACAAAGCGTTCCCGTTTCATGGTTATTTAAAATGGCTTGGAGAGATAGTCGCAAAAATCGATCGCGGCTATTGCTTTTCATTTCATCGATAATTTTAGGAATTGCAGCTTTAGTAGCCGTTTATTCTTTTAAAGATAATCTTCAAAATGATATTGATAGACAAGCTAAAGAACTAACAGGTGCCGATTTAATTGTAGAAAGCAGGAAAGCTGTAAGTAAAAAAACACAGCAAATGCTTAAAACAATGGGTAACGACCGTGCATCTGAAAGCACCTTTGGTTCTATGGTGTATTTTATTAAAAGTGGTGGAAGCAGATTAGTACAAATGAAAGCTCTAGAAGGAAATTACCCTTTTTATGGCTCCATCGAAACTACTCCGGCAAGTGCGGCTAAAACATTTTTTAACGGTAGAGATGCTTTGGTTGATAAGACTTTAATGCTGCAATTCAACGCAAAAACTGGCGATTCTATTTCAATTGGAGATTTAACCTTTAAAATTGCAGGCGTTTTGGATAAAGCACCAGGACAAACCGGAATCTCATCTAGTGTAGCGCCAATCATTTATATCCCTTTAAAATATTTAGATAAAACTGGTTTAATAAAAACCGGAAGCAGGATTAATTACAAATACTATTACAAATTCAGCAATCCTAACGAACTCGAAGCGGTTATAAAACAGCTCCAGCCAAAGTTAGAAAAAGAGGGTTTGGATTTAGATACCGTAGCAGAAAGAAAAGAACAAACAGGAAGAAGTTTCAGAGATTTGAATCGGTTTTTAGCATTAACAGGTTTTATTGCATTGTTATTAGGATGTGTAGGTGTTGGAAGCGCCATACACGTTTACATTCAGGAAAAGTTATCAGCCATTGCAACCCTTCGCTGCATGGGTTTAAAATCTTGGGATGCTTTTTTAATTTACCTTATTCAAGTTGCCTTTATCGGGGTAATTGCAGCGGTTATTGGATCAATTTTAGGCACTTTGATTCAATTTCTACTACCAATCGTTTTAAAAGATTTTCTTCCTGTAGAAATTACGATGCAGGTTTCTTGGTCGGCAATTGGGCAGGGATTATTGCTTGGTTTAGTCATATCCGTACTTTTTGCATTACCTTCACTTTTGTCGGTTAGAAGAATCTCTCCACTAAATGCTATCAGAGCAACTTTCGAATCCAATACATCTAAAAAAATAGATTTATTAAAAGGGGTGGTTTATTTGCTAATGGTTGTTTTTATAGTTGGCTTTACCTACCTACAAATGCAGGGTTGGGTGCAAACCATTGCCTTTACAGTCGGGATTTTAATCGCCTTCCTTTTATTAATGGCCTTCTCTAGCATATTAATGTTCCTGGTGCGCAAGTTAATGCCGGCATCGCTAAGCTATTTATGGCGACAAGGATTTGCAAATTTATACCGACCAAACAATCAAACTTTAATGCTTACGGTTTCTATCGGTTTATCAACTGCATTTATTTGTACTCTTTATTTTGTTCAGGGAATTCTAATTAACAGGGTAACTTTATCTTCAGGCGCATCACAGCCAAATATGGTTTTATTCGATA
Organism: Pedobacter jejuensis; assembly: GCF_003725795.1. Classification (GTDB taxonomy): domain Bacteria; phylum Bacteroidota; class Bacteroidia; order Sphingobacteriales; family Sphingobacteriaceae; genus Pedobacter; species Pedobacter jejuensis. The sequence continues at coordinate 396,071 of NZ_RBEE01000012.1, forward strand.
TTCAGAACACTCAGAAAGCAGCAGTTACCGATGTGGCTAAATCTTTTAAATTGCCATTGATGAATCAGGTACCGGTAATTACGATGAGAATTGAAGAAATTAATGGTAAAAAGGCAGGTGTTGACAGCACTAATAAAAGAGCATTTAGGAATGAAATCCGTGCAACTTACCAGGATACTTTAACGGCAGCCGAAAAAATTGTTGATGGAAAATGGATAGGAAAAGTTGTTAATGCTAACGATGTAGTTTACATTTCTCTTGATCAGAATTTCGCCAAAAGCATTAAAGTCAAACTCAATGACAAAATTGTTTTCAACGTTCAGGGCATGCTTTTGCCAACAGTTGTAGGTAGTTTAAGAGAAGTAAACTGGAGCAGAATGCAAACCAACTTTCGAGTAGTTTTTCCTTCAGGCGTTTTAGAACAGGCACCGCAGTTTCATGTGTTAATGACAAGAGTGCCTAATAGCGAAACATCAGCAAATTTTCAAGGTTCAGTGGTTCGCAAATTTCCAAACATTTCGGTAATTGATTTGGGCTTAGTACTTAAACTGTTAGATGAATTGTTGGGTAAGATTAGCTTTGTAATTCAATTTATGGCAGGTTTTAGTATGGTTACCGGATGGATTGTATTGGTATCAGCGGTACTTACTAGTAAAAACCAACGAATAAAAGAAAGCATTTTGCTAAGAACTATGGGCGCAAGCAGAAAACAAATTTTAGCGATAAATGCAATTGAATATTTTTTCTTAGGATTATTTGCCGCAGCTGCAGGCTTAATTTTGGCGATAAGTGGCAGCTGGGCTTTAGCAAAATTTAGTTTCGATGCTACATTTATCCCACCATTACTACCAACATTTTTATTGTTTAGCAGTGTAGTTTTATTAATTGTAATAACGGGAATATTAAGCAGCAGAAGTATTTTGAATAAACCACCGCTGCAAATTTTAAGAAATGAAGGAAACTAATAAGAGTTAGCGGTGTACTCGGATTGGATTATACGCAACAATAAATTCAGAATCTGAATGCTGTGCACCAAAAGTGTGTATAGGGTCTTTTGCAAAAATTGGCGTTTCATTTAATACAGTTTTTACCAATTCTGATAATTGTAGTAATGACTTAGAATCAATTTGAGTAGAAACTGTTGGATAGTATTTTTGTTCTATTTCCAATTTTTCAGCTGCATTCGCCAAGTTAAGTTTCCAGCCTTCATCTTTTTTAAAACCGTATTCTTTTGTAGCACTATTTATTGCATATGCGTACATTTTTGCTTGAAATTCTATTTCTTGATTTTCCATATATTTATTTTTGTACCAAGCACATTGTGTAGTTGGTATATTTTTTTTAATCCTGATATTTAAAGAAAACCTAAAAATAAAGCAGGTTTAACTGCTTTAACAGATTTAATTTTTTAGCCGAGAGGATCCGACCGATCAATGATTTTCAAAAATACTTAAAATAAATGGTAGCAAGGTTTTAATTGGGTAATATTAATAATTAGTAACATTTTTTCCCATCAAAATGTTGCTAATTTTATAACTTGCAAAGTAAATAATATAAGGCTTTCCGTTGAAAAATACCACTGAACCAAACAATTTAGCTAAGCCATTTTTAAAATGGGCTGGTGGTAAAACACAACTGATTCCCGCCATCGAGCAACATTTACCGCAAAACATATCCTTAATTAAAGATCTAACTTACATTGAACCATTTATAGGTAGTGGTGCAGTTTTCTTTTGGTTCATTCAAAAATTTAATATCAAAAAAGCAATAATAAACGATATTAATACAGATTTAATAAATGTTTACAGAATTATAAAAGATAAACCAGAAGAATTAATAGAAGCACTTAAAGAGCAGGAAAGAAACTATTACTCCTTAACATTGGAACAAGAAAAAAAAGATTTCTTCTTAAATATAAGAGCAGAATTTAACCTGAAAAAACATAATGAAATCGATAATGCAGCTTTTTTTATTTTTTTAAATCGAACATGTTTTAATGGGTTGTACAGAGTAAACAGTAAAAATGGCTTTAACGTTCCGTTTGGAAAATATATCAAACCAAAAATATGCGACCCTCAAAACATACTTGCAATTAGCAAATTGCTAAAAAACGTTACCATTCTAAACGGCGATTACACTGAAACTTTGAATCACTCTACGAAAAATAGTTTTTTCTATTTCGACCCCCCTTACAAACCTATAAGCAAAACATCATCTTTTAATGCATATTCGAAAGATAATTTTGATGATGAACAGCAAAAAAATCTAGCGGATTTTACGGAACGCCTAACCAAAAATAAGCACTTATGGCTTTTAAGCAATTCTGATCCAAAAAATTTAAATCCTAGTGATTTGTTCTTCGACGAACTTTATAGCAAACCAGCCAACACAATTGTAAGGGTAAAAGCCAGACGAATGATAAATTCTAACGCTCAAAAAAGAGGCGAAATAAATGAAGTTTTAATTATGAACTATCCAGTTTCCTTAATTTAAAACCCCAATGCTTTCATAATAACATCCAAATCCCGCCATTTTTTTCCCTTCGAAAAATTAGCTGCAAAATCTGGCGATACATTTTCAACAAGAAGTTGATGCATGCCCAATCGTTTAATCCGTTTCTTTAAAACTGCATGTTCTTTATTTTCTTCTGCTACCATGCCAGCATAAATAACCGTAAACCAGATGTTCATCTCTTCGGCATGTTCTCCATATTCATTTGATAGCAAATCAATAAGTTTTAAAACATTTGGTATGATGGTTTTATCAGCAAACAAATAGATTTTTAAAAAATCGTTATAAATTTTTTGAGCTGAATATATCTTGGAAAGTTCTTGGAGTCGATAAAAGTATTCAACATCTAAAGGTGGATAACGCTTGTTACCATTTTTAGTTACATAAATACACCATTCATCAAAATTTCCTTTATCAAATTCGATAAGGACATGGTTGTTTAAAGTTTTTAATAGCGTAGGCATCCCATTCATTTTAAGTGAATTAAAAGCGGGATGTTCCATTAAAATTACAATTTTTTAATTAGAAAAAAGGCTGCATCATAAAATATTTTAGTTCTTAAAAAACTAACCTTAGTCTAATTATTATGTTTAAGCTAAGATTAGTAATCCTTAAATCAGAAGAACAAATCATTTTTATGATACACCCAATTTAAATCTATTTAACTGCCGATGCTCCTGCTTCAGCAACAACATGGTCATCATCAACTGTACTTCCTGAAACGCCAATTGCACCAATAATTTCTCCAGATGCATCTTTCAATATTACACCACCTGGAAAGGTAATTAAGCCTCCATTAGAATGCTCAATGTTAAATAATGGCTGCCCAGGACCAACCAAAGGTGTTAGTGCTTTTGTATCCATTTGAAACCAAGCCGCTGTTTTAGCTTTTTTAATAGAAATATCTACAGAACCAATCCAACCACCATCCATGTGTACGAAAGCAACAAGATTGCTTCCTGCATCAACAACGGCAATATTCATTTTAGTATTAATTTCTGCAGCTTTTTGTTTCGCAGCTGTAATTACAGATTCTGCCTGTGCTAAGGTAATGTTCATATTTTTATCAATTAGTTGAAATACAACAAGTAACTGAATTATATGTTTAATGATATTATCGCTTTATAGCTTTTACGACTGAGATTATATCTTCCTCTCCAAATTGCTCTTCTGCATTCGCAAATGTATTTAGTGCAGTTTGAGCTAAAGGTGTGGCCAATCCTTCTGCTTGGGCCAATTTTAAATCTTTAACAATGTGCTTTAGAGCAAAAGCAGCTTTGTAATTATCGCTTAAAATAGCATCGCCTTTGATTTTGGTAAATACGTTTCCAATTGCTGCATTGCTAATCAAATTTAATAAATCTGCTGTTTCAATTCCTTTATCTTTTGCGAAAAGAATTGTTTCTGCCAAACCTTGTGCATACAATGCCAATAAGGAGTTTATGGCAAGTTTTGCATTATTACCCGAGCCAATAGCGCCAACATGCATCACTAACTTACCAAGTTTTTCTAAAATAGACTTAGCCAAGTGATAGGGTTTCTCCTCGCCGCCCACCATAATAACCAAAGTTCCTGTTTCGGCTTGCTTTACACTACCAGATACCGGTGCATCCAAATAAAAGTTTCCCTTTTCTTTGCACAATTGAGCCATTTCAATACTTACACCCGGTGAAACCGTACTCATATTTATGATAATTTTACCAGTGGTGTTGTCACTTAGCAAACCGTTTTCGTTAGTGAAGATTTGGCTTATTGCTTCATCATCAGAAACCATAATGACTACCATATCCGTACTGCTCAGTAATTCTTTAGGTGATGACGAAGTTTTAGCACCTAATTTTGATAGCGCTTCGGCTTTATCTTGACTTCTATTGTAAACGGACAACCGATAACCTGCTTTAACAAATTGCTCTGCCATTGGAATGCCCATATTGCCTAAGCCAATCCAACCGATATGTATTTCTTCCATAAACAAATATCAAATATTAAGCGCAGACTTTAAATTTGTTGAGTAATAATTTGGTTAGGACTTAGAAACAATAGTCTTAATTTGATTTAAAAAATCAACTTGTCGCTCATTAATAAGTTTGGCGGCTTCATCATAAAAAAACCAATTTGCTTTGTCAACTTCCGGAAAAGTTTTCGTCTTGCCCGAGCGAGGTGGCCATTCAATTTCGAAGGTGTTGCTTACAAATTTGGATGCATCTACATCGAATGCTACAGCCCAACACAGTACTTTTTTACCACCTTTTTGGATAATAGGGTTTAGTTCAATAAATTTTCCTGAAGGCTTAAAGCCGGTTTCTTCTTCAAATTCTCTAAGGGCAGCGGCTAAAGGCTCTTCGTTTTCTAAAAGTTCACCTTTGGGAATTGTCCACCATCCTTCATCTTTTTTAGCAAAAAATGGTCCTCCGGGATGAACAAGGAAGAATTCCAGTCCGCTACTCGTATTTCGAAACAGCATTAAACCTGCGCTAATTTTCATTTATTCAATTTTGTTTAAATATGCCTAGATTTCAAAGTTGGTTAAATAAGTAGATTCATCAACTCAGGAAAATTAGTTTAAAAATTAAGAAAATAGACTAGTAAAGTTCAAATATGCTTAGGTGGCTAAGATGGTAAAAAAAACTAACCAAAAAAAAGGTCGCGGCATATAGCTGCGACCTTTTGGTTTATTCGTGTTTTTGTTTGTATTAATGTAGTTTAACCCCTTATTGTTTAACTATCTTAAATTCGGTTCTTCTATTTAACTGATGGTCTGCAGCGCTACATTTCACGCCATTCGAGCATCCGTTAAGTAACTGAGTTTCGCCATAGCCCATTGCAGAAATACGGTTTTTATCTATACCACAATCAATAATGTACTGAACTGCAGAGTTTGCTCTTCTTTGCGATAATTGCTGATTGTATTCATCATTTCCACGGCTATCTGTATGCGAACCAAGTTCTATCCAAATGGTTGGGTTTTCTTTCAATATTTTAACAAGATTGTCTAATTCTTTGGCCGCATCCGGTCTGATGTTTGCTTTATCAAAATCATACTATCTGCATATTTAGATGCCTTTAGTAAGGTTTGGTGATTATTTTTTTCAATTGCTAATTGTAGGTATTTACGCTGCTTAAAATACAACACCTTAAACTGATCTTTAAAGCCTGGCTTTTTTAAAACCATAAAGGAAGAATCTAAAAAAGAAAAAGCTCGTTGGTAATCCTTTATCTTTTCCGCTTGTGTGATAATACTATCAATATGCTTATCATGATTTGGATATTCTTTAGAAAAATACTTACAAGATGATGTTCCAAATATACTTACACAGAATAGTGTTATGATAGCGATAAACTTTAAGAAAAAGCTTAGGCGAGGATTGGCGTAATTCTTTATGATTACCATTGTAATAATTAATTTGGGATCATCTCAATTATTAATATCGGAGAAATGAATATTCATTTATGCCGATCAGACTAATGTTATTGCATGTGCAAAATGCAAAAGATAATTATAATATATTTTTTTGTATTTACTAATTAAATATACATAAATGTAATTTAGTGTTTATTTTTAAATGTACAATATGGATTTTTAGTGTAAATATATTTCACAGATATTAGGGTAAATTCTAAATGAAATATACGGATTACTATTTCAAATTTTAACGAAAATTTTCCTATATATTCAAAATAAGGTATTTATACGCGGCTTTAAATATCTACTAAACTAAAATAACAAAAATGCGTGAAGAAAAAAATCGGATAGTTATCTGAAATAGTTTAAAATTTAGAGCGTTGCATCTACACGTATGATAAATTATCAACCACTACATTAACGTAGTTTAAATTAGCACAATGTCTTCCAGAATTTTATATACGAAATATAGTTTCATTTGGTTTTTTTTAAATAAATTAAAAGATCCATTTTTACCATCGATTCCTGAAAAAAAAATTTGAATTACTAGATTAGGTTTAGATAGTTAACGCTTCTAATAAGCAGAATCTAAATCTTTTATACTTTGAATATAAAAGTTTAATGGTGGGAATGATGATGAACAAATAAACTGACTCAAAAAAAATCAGCTCCTTATAGTGTTTACACTAATACAGAACTGATTTCCAGTATTCTATTAAGTTTATATTTATTTACAAACTTAAAAAGTAATTAATTGAGGTTTGGACTATAATAATCCATATAAGCCGTGACCATAAGAGCGTAATGAAGTTGATACTGATTTCATTTTTTCTGGTGATGGTCCTTTTACTTTATAGGCTTCTGGGTGTAAATCGTAAAACTGATTGTCATCAGCATTTTGATTGTTTTTGTTGGTTAGAGTAGCGTCTTGTTGCAAGTTTAAATCTAATGGAGCCATGATCTTGTTATTTTTAGATTATAAACATGTTTAAATGAAATTGGTTTGTTAAAAAATAGTCAAATTGAAAATATTTGTTGTATTACCATCCCACGGATACTTATATTAAAAGTTAAGGACTGTTTATGAAGATATTAGCAAATTTGCTACCTAAATTTTCAAACCTTAACTACATATACAGTAAGTATTTTCGCAGTGAATCCTGTGAAAATCTATGTTTCTGTAGCAAAAAATATTTTCATAAGCGTTTTTTGTTTTGCCACAGAAACACAGAAGGCTCAGAAGCTAGAGAATTAAATTATTTGAGAAATTAGCAGAAAGTTTGCTATCGAAACGGGCGGAAATAAATTAATTGTTTTACAATAAATTCTGGAATAATCTGTGTTTCTGTGGCAAAAATTTCTGCACATGAGCTTCTCGGTTTAGGCACAGACGCGGAACGTAGCGCATAAAAAAAGCCTCGATTTTCATCCAAGCTTTTCAAAAGAGAATCAAAAGTTATTTAATTGAGACAGGAACTGAAATCTTATCCCAATCCATGGTAAAACCGCTTTTTGTTACTTTGTAAACCAATGTTTCTTGGGTTGCTTTTAAAGGCTTAACTTTTACATCAACACGTAAAGCATCTTTAGCTTCTTCATATTTATATGCACCCCACTGCTTAGGTTCTTTATTAAAAATAGCTGTCCAAGTACCGCTCTCTTTTGGAATTAAGAAAAAGCTATATTTCCCTGCAGGTAATGCTTTACCTTGAACCATTATGTTTTTATCTGTCTCGAAAGTTGTAGCATCATTAGCACCTGCACGCCAAACTTTATCATAAGCTTCCAAGCCACCCCAAATTTTACGTCCTTTAACAGATGGACTACTATATGCAATTGTTATGGTAGCATCTTTTACTTTTCCTGTAGCAGTTGCCGCCGGACTAGCTGGTTTTTTTGCCTCTTGAGCAAATGCACTTACTGAAATGGTTATTGCTGTTAAAAGCATTGTAACCGATTTAATCATCGTTTTCATAGTATTAAATTATTAATCTGATTTGTTGTTTTTTAACTTTACTAATTTAGTGCTTTAGCACGATAAAACAATAAGCCAATAGCTGAAAAAAGTATTACCGCAGCCGCACCAATTACGTTGAGCCACAGAAAGGATACGATATCAAACTTATAAACGGCAATAACCACAATTTCTGATAAGATTGCCGCGAGAAATACATTTGGTCCGGTGATTTTTTTATAATAAAAAGCTACTAAGAAAATCCCTAAAATTGGGCCATAAAATAGCGACCCTAAGACATTTACAGCTTCTATAAGTGAGCCCATCTGGGTAGCAAACATGGCTACAGCAATGCTAAAAATACCCCAGGCCAATGTATGTAACCTGCTATATTTTAATTCAGTTTCATCATCAGGAAGTTCTTTTTTAAATATCAGATGAATATCTTTTAATGAGCATGCCGCTAGTGAATTTAATGCTGCAGAGATAGATCCCCAGCTGGCTAGAAATATTATAGCAAAGAGTAATCCTATCATCCCGACAGGTAGTGTGTTTTTAACAAAATATAGAAAGATATAATTGGTATCGGTTTTTTCAGCATTATAATTTGAGTTGTTTATCGCCTCCTCTACCCTACCATGCAAGTTTTTAACTTCTGATTGTGTTTCTTTAAAATCTTCAATTTTATTGCTCAATGCAACCGATTTGCTTTCTTTAAGCTCGATAATCGCTTTTGACTCGGCATTAAACTTCTGCTGCAACACCTGATGCTCCTTTTCAAAAGCCGCAGCCTGTGCCGGTTTTGTATCTTTTAAATATTGATAAGAACGTTCATTGAAATAAATTGGAGCTGGTTTTAAAGAAAAGAAAGCAAACAATAAAGCACCAATTAAAAGAATGGCAAATTGCATAGGTATTTTAACCAAACCATTTAACAAAAGGCCCATTTTTGCATTTGTATTGTCTTTAGCTGTAATGTATCTCCCAACCTGACTTTGATCGGTACCAAAATAAGAAAGTGCCAGGAAAAAACCACCTATTAAACCACTCCAAATATTGTATTTATCTTTCCAATCAAAATCAGTGGTAATTACATTTAACTTACCAGATTTGCCGGCAAGGTAAAGTGCATCTTTAAAACCGATACCATTTGGCATATTTTGTACAAGCAAATAACCTGCAAATGCCATTGTACCTAAAATAATTAAGAATTGGAGCTTTTGAGTATGTGCAATAGCCTTAGCACCACCAACATAAGTGTATATTAAAAGTATGCCACCCGTTAAAACATTGGTTAAATAAATATTCCAGTTTAATACGCTGGATAGAATTATGCTTGGCGCATAAATGCTTATTCCGGTTGATAATCCCCTGGAAAAAAGAAAAAGTAGAGAGGTTAAGACCCTGGTTTTTCTATCAAAGCGATTTTCTAGATATTCGTAAGCTGTGTAAACATTTAAGCGCTGAAAAATCGGGATGAAAGTGATGCAAATTACAATCATTGCCAAAGGCAAACCGAAATAATATTGCACAAAACGCATACCATCGGTATAGGCTTGCCCAGGTGCAGAAAGAAATGTTATGGCGCTTGCTTGTGTAGCCATTATGCCCAAAAGCACAATATACCATGGCATTTTGTTATCTGCCTTTAAGTAAGATTCGTTGCTTTTTTGCCCGCGACCAATAAATACGCCGTAAGCAACTACAGCAAAAAGTGTAAAAAGGAGTACTATCCAATCGATATTACTCATGCCCAAAATTTAGTAAAAAGATAGTAGAATAGGATTTGGAATATTAATGCAATTGCCAATAATATGTACCAGGTATTCCAGTTTTTGAGTTGGTTTTTCATTAGTTTGGTTGAGCAGATATGAAATTAAAAAACACCTTTGCTGCACCAACATTTCCAGCTGGCAATTGCCTGAAAAAAGATAATGGTGTGTAAATAAAATTGCCCTTACCGTATTTTGCATAAAGGGTTGAACCTTGCAAAGGCTCTTCACCAGTATCATTCATTTCAAATAAAGGCTCATATTCCTTATCCCATTTATCAGGAAAGTAAGCGCCACGTTCCTGTACCCAACCTTTAAAATCATCTAATGTAATTTTGTTTGGATAAGTTAGTAATTTATGATTTGGGTTTAAGATTTTTACCTCAGCATTTTCTTCAGTTACTCGCTTATTTGAAATATTGAAAGGATACATACCTAACTTATCAACTGCAACATCCTGATTGGTATTGTATTGCATGACCAAATTACCACCAGCTTTTGCATAAGCCCATAAAAAAGGTATCCATCTGGCTAGTTTTTTCTCTGTATTATTTGCTCTAACACCCAAAACGATCGCATCGTATTGAGAAAGTTTATTTTGACTAGTAGGATCATCAAAATTTCCGTAGAAATCATCATCTTTTAAAACATCAACCTGAATACCGGCTACACGTAAAAATTCTGGGATAAAATCTCCGGCCCCTTGTACGTAACCAACCTTTTTGGCATCAACTAAAAAATCACTTTTCATTACAATTGCACTCGCAGGAGCAAAATATTGTAAAGATGGTAAATGAGGGTATTGAATAAGTACCTGCTTCTTGCTGTAAGTTTTACCATCTACAGCATAACTTGCATCTAATTGTATTCGGTTTGAATTTATTTCAGCAAGTTTAGCTTTTGGAATTGTATAATCTACTGTAATATTTGTTGCATTTATTTGCTTCAATTCGCCACCACCTAAACGCGTTCCGTTATAAAAAATATTCACCATTCCATTATCAAACTTTTTAGCTGAATTGGCTTTAAAGTTTAAACTAACATGCAAGTCTTCATTATTTTTAATTAAGTAAACAGGTTGGGTAAACTTTAATTCTAATGCCGGAACAATCCTTAATGCTTCAACAACATCGCCACGAACAGGATCTAATTTTTTGAATGATAAAGGTAATTTAACCTGAAAATTATCGTCACCAATTTTTAAAGAAAGTGCAACATTTAAAGCAGATTCTGTCTCAGGCAAACCAATTAAGGTATCATTATCAACCGAAAAAGTTGCTGCGTTTTTTGCAGGTTTTGCCATCCAATACGGCTCTGTTAATGCAGCATCTGCCGGAATTTGAATTTTATGATTTATCGTAATCAGCGAATCTGCTGATAGTTTGGTGTTAAAGTTCTCTGATTGATTTAGCCATTTTACTTCCTCTAAAATAACAGGATTGAAAGTCCTTGCAATCAAGTTTAAATTAAAATTATAGCTATCTCCTGCTACTGCTTCGGCCTGGTTTGTTACCATCTCACCCATAAAACCAGAACAATTTAATATGATGTTGTTGACTGCGGCAAGCTTATCTTTTTTCAGATTTACATCCTTTAAAGCCAAAAGTTTTTTACGCAGAGCAAGCAAAGCCTTTAAACTTAATTCAGGTTGGTTAAAATTAAATTCAGCAATAATTCTACCTAGTGACTGATCAATATCTGCATTGCCTTTAGCTATCCACGTTTGCGCTATTCCATCAAAAAGAGATGTTTTCGCCTGTTCTCCTAAAACATGGGTAAAATATTCGTTCCTTATACCTGCAACAGACTGTGTTCCTGCTCCCTGGCTTTTGTGCAAACTTCTACTCAATCCTGCCAATTCACCATATCCCATACCAAGTTGCGCATCGTATTGGCCAACAGTAACTTTAAATTGATTTTCGGATGTGGTATTTACACTACCGAAGCGAAACGTGTTCCACAGCAAACGCTTTGGCTGCCAAACATTTACATACTTTAATTGGCTAGGAAACATATTTTTATCGGCAGCAGCTTTAAATGCCTTTTCTGCAATAACAGCCGATGCTGCGTGCTGCCCGTGTCCTGCTGCTGCAGTTGGTGGAAAACGACAAATAATTACATCAGGACGAAACTTTCGTATCACCCAAACCACATCCGCAGTAATGCTATCTGCATCCCATTGTTTAAAAGTATCGTTAGTGTTTTTAGAGAAACCAAAGTCGATAACTCGCGTAAAAAATTGCTGAGCGCCATCCAGTTTCCTGGCTTCCAAAAGTTCATGCGTTCTGATTAAACCCAATGCTGCACCTTGCTCGGTACCCAATAAATTTTGTCCCCCATCGCCTCTGGTTAACGATAAATAGGCTGTCTCTACATTTTGATCGTTTATCAGCCACGATAATAATCCCGTATTTTCATCATCAGGATGTGCGGCTAAATATAAGACTTTAGGAATTTGCTTCAGCGTTTTTAACTCCCGATAAATTTCCGCCGATTTTGCCGGGCGAACCTGCTGAGCTGAACCTGTAACTGCAAAAAAACCAAATATAAAGATGGCTGTTATAACTTTAAACATACAATTTGCTTTGTTGTATTTCAAAGATGCTAAAATGGTTTTATTTTGAAGTGCAGAAAACAAAAATGGTACAGAAATTTAATCCAATTGATATAAATAATCTTTAGAATTTTCATTATCCGAGTATTTAAAGTTGAAAAGCAGATTTTGTAAACGTAAACCTTATCAACATAAAAATCATAAAACAATATCGGTTTGAATTTCTTAATATTGCCTCATAAATTTAACCTATGAATGGGATTGTGCTCATCATTGATGATGAAAAGAAGATTTGCAGTTTGCTATCGCGGATTATAGAATTGGAAGGGTTTAAAACTTTGCAAGCCAATACCGGAAAAGAGGGCTTAAAGCTTTTAAAAACTAACGATGTAAATTTGGTTATCAGCGATGTAAAGCTACCTGATTATAATGGCGTTGCCTTGGTTAAGGATATAAAAGCGATTAAACCATTTGTAGAAATTATAAATCTTACCGCCTACGGAACCATTGCTGATGGTGTTACCGCCATAAAAAATGGAGCCTTTGATTATTTGGTAAAAGGCGATGATAACGACAAAATTATACCATTGCTTTACAAGGCAATGGAGAAATCGAATCTGGAGCAAAGAGTGTTCGAACTTGAAAATAAGATCACGAGGAAACACAGCTTCAGCACCATTATTGGCACATCAAAAGCTTTAAAAGAGGCTGTAGAATTAGCCAGGAGAGTAAGCAAGACTGACACTACTGTTCTACTTTTAGGCGAAACTGGTACCGGAAAAGAAGTTTTCGCACAATCAATTCATTACGAAAGCCCAAGAGCATTGAAACCGTTTGTTGCTTTAAATTGTAGCGGTTTTAGTCCGGAGTTATTAGAAAGCGAACTATTTGGTTATAAAGCCGGTGCCTTTACAGGAGCGAATAAAGATAAAAAAGGATTGTTGGAAGAAGCAAATGGAGGCACTTTATTTTTGGATGAAATTGGGGAAATGAACCTTGATTTGCAGGCCAAATTGTTAAGGGTTTTAGAAAATCAAAGTTTTATTAAGGTTGGAGATACATTAACGCAACAAGTGAATGTGCGAATTTTGGCAGCCACCAATAAGGATTTAAAATCTGATGCATCTACCGGAAAATTCCGCTCTGATTTATATTACCGCCTTTCGGTTTTTAGCATTACATTACCCCCTCTTCGAGAACGTAAAAGCGATATTTTGGCTTTAGCAGAACATTACCTAAAAGAATTTTCTGATAAAGTAAACCGTAAAGCGTTAAAGTTTGATGATAAAATTATAGCGCTGCTATCAGGACATAACTGGAAGGGAAACATTAGAGAGTTGAAAAATATTATTGAAAGATTGGTTATCTTATCAGACGGTGAAACGCTAAACACATCGGCTTTACCGCCCGAATTTTATGAATTTTCTCCTTTGGAAAATGATTACAATTTGCAGCAAATAGAAAAGCAACATATTCAAAAAGTGCTCGTTCATACAAAAGGAAACAAAACGGAAACTTCGCGATTATTAGGAATTGGATTAACAACACTTTATCGTAAGATTGAAGAATACCAGATCAAAGAAATTTAAACTTTTAAACCTTCTAACAAATCATTTGTCTTTAATTCAGGTTATTACATTTCATAAAAATCAAAGCATGCATAAATTTTTTCTAACCATCATTACCTCATTTCTAACGCTCACTTTATTTGCACAGCAACCATATTTTCAGCAAAGTTTAAACTACAATATTGATGTTACTTTGAACGATAAGGAAAAATCTTTAAAAGGATTTGAAACTATTAACTACAAAAACAATTCTACCACAACTCTTGATTTTATTTGGTTTCACATCTGGCCAAATGCTTATAAAAACGAATCAACAGCGCTTTTTCAGCAAATAAGAAATGATACTTCACGTAAAGAAAAACTTCAAAATATTACTTATGGAAGCATTGATGGTTTAAATTTTAAAGTGGATGGACAAGCTGCAAAAACCGAAGCGCACCCAAACCCACAGTATATTGATATCGTTAAAGTAATGCTTCCAAAATCTTTAAAACCTGGAGATTCCATCAATATAAGCACTGATTTTAACGTAAAATTGCCTAGTTATTTTTCTCGCTCGGGCTACGCCGATACAGAATTTATGGTAACCCAATGGTACCCAAAACCTGCCGTATTTGATAAAGATGGATGGCATGAATTTCCGTATTTAGACATGGGCGAATTTTACAGTGAATACGCAAATTATAAGGTTAATATAACATTGCCATCAAACTATGTTGTGGGTGCAACCGGCGTAATGCAAAATGCAACCGAACTAGCAGATTATAAACGTATTGGAACAAAAAATACATCAGTTAGAACAGATAAACCCGAGCTATACAATCCAAAATCTAAATCGGCTACCAAAACTTTAACTTATGCAATAAACAACGTTCCTGACTTTGCTTGGTTTGCTGATAAAGATTTGGTAATTCAATACGATACAGTGAAGCTTGCATCGGGTAAAGTTGTTGATGCTTTTAGCTATTACCACAATAAAAAAAATACACTTTGGGTTAACAGCATTGATTATATAAAAGATGCAACTCAAAAATATAGTAAATGGATTGGCGAATACGAATACCCTGTGGTACAAGCAATTGAAGGACCAAAAAACAACGCCAGCGGTGGTATGGAGTACCCAACAATAACACTGATTACTAGTCCTGATGCGAAAAAAGAAAGTTTAGATGGTGTAATTACGCATGAAGTTGGGCACAATTGGTTTATGAGTATGTTAGGCAGTAACGAGCGCATGCACACATGGCAAGATGAAGGTTTTAATACTTTTTATCAATTCAGATATGAAGCAGAAAAATATAAATCAAATTCTATTTTTGGCGATGCCATTCCGGCTAGTTTAAAAGATTTGCCAACTGATAAATTTCTTGCAAGTATTTATGGTGCATTGGCAAATGTACCTATGCAATCGGCTATAGAAACACCAGCAGCGGACTTTAAAACATCTGAAGAATATGGTTTGATTTCGTATGCAAAAACAGCATTGTGGTTGTATATCCTGGAAACAGAAACTGGTTCAGAAAAGTTTGATAAAGCTTTTCAGGCTTACTTTAGCGAATGGAAAAATAAACATCCATCCCCTGCAGATTTTAAGGCTTCTATGGAAAAATCACTGGGTGTAAATTTAGATAAGTATTTTGCGTTGCTAAATCAACAAGGAAAATTCTAAATTAATCGTTCAAATAATATTCCTTTTTAAAATGAAATAAACCCTTCCAAAACGGAAGGGTTTATTTTTTTGCCAAAAATCAACAGAAATATTTTTCTATTATTTTACCCGTTAAAGTTCATTTTTTTATGCTTTTAAATATTCAGGTGCTGCATTTGATATAGCGAGCGTATGAAATTTAAAAAAAATGGATAATCAGATAATATTTATACGTGTTGCTAACTTTCGGGATACTATTTATGCCGAAGAAATAAAATCGGAAACAGAAAACAGTGCTATTGCCCGAGGTTCGGGTATTGCTAAAAGAAGTATCGAATCAATAATAGAAAAAATGGTTTGTGGTAAAGCAGTTATTGCTGTAACAAATCATGGTGAGTGGGTTGGCTTTTCCTATTTCGAAACCTGGGAAGATGGCAAATTTGTTTCAAATTCGGGTCTAATCGTTTCTCCGAAATTTAGAAATTCTGGAGTAGCCAAAAGCATCAAACAAAAAATCTTCAAATTGTCGCACAGGTTATATCCAAATGCAAAAATTTTCAGCATAACATCTGGTGCGGCTATTATGCACATGAATGCACAATTAGGATTTTTGCCAGTAACCTTTGCAGAAATTACCCATGATGAGCGTTTTTGGAAAGGATGTGAAAGTTGCGTGAACTTTGATATTTTAGAAAGGAAAAAGAAGCGAAACTGCCTTTGTACAGCCATGCTTTTCGACCCGGAAAATATTATAGAATTCCCAAACTATTCTGCAGAAAAAAACAATCATTTTAATCAATTTAAATCCGTTCAAAATGAATTTTAGTACTGAGCAAAATGTGGTTACAACACCCGATTTAAACGAGCTTTACACTAAAGCCATCAAACTGCTAAAAAACCTGATTGCAACGCCATCATTTAGTGGAGAAGAGCTGGAAACAGCAAATTTAATTGAGGCCTTTTTAAATGAACATCATGTTTTTACGTTTCGAACGCACAACAACATTTGGTGCTACAATAAAAATTTTGATGAAACGCTGCCAACAATATTACTCAATTCACATCATGATACGGTGAGGCCCAATGGCCAGTACACCAGAAATCCTTTCGAACCAATTATGGAAAACGACAAGATTTATGGTTTGGGAAGTAATGATGCTGGCGGACCTTTGGTTTCCTTAATATCAACCTTCCTTTATTTTTACGAACAGGAAAACTTACCGTTTAACCTTTGTTTAGCCGCTACTGCTGAAGAAGAAAATTCTGGCGATAAAGGCATAAAAAGCATTTTAAACCATTTAAAGCCAATTTCATTTGCAATTGTTGGCGAACCAACCTGTATGGAAATGGCCATAGCTGAAAAAGGATCGATGGTTTTAGATTGTCATGCAAAAGGTGTTGCCGGGCATGCAGCTAGGGATGAAGGCGATAATGCCATTTATAAAGCCATAAAAGACATTAACTGGTTCATAAATTATCGTTTCCCGATTGAAGATAACTTACCGCAAGCCGTAAAAATGAGTGTTACCCAAATAAACGCAGGCATTCAACACAATATAATCCCATCAGATTGTTCATTTATTGTAGATATTCGCTTCGACCATAACTATACTCAAAAAGAAATCCTGAACACGATTATAAACCATACAGATTGCCAGTTTAAAGTTCGGCATAATGTATTGCGACCATCGAATATTGATGTTCATCACCCGATTGTAGCATCTGGATTGAGTATTGGCAGGAAAACCTATTCATCTCCAACAAGTTCCGATCAAGGCTGGCTAAATGTGCCATCTGTAAAAATCGGACCAGGAAATTCTTCCCGCTCCCACACGGCTGATGAATTTATACTTGTTGACGAAATAGAAGAGGGGATAACATTATACATCAGGTTGCTACAGCAATTGAATCTAAACAAAGAATTTTAAATTTGATGATGCCTTTCCAAAAAAGTAAAAACCCTTCCAAAATGGAAGGGTTTTTTTATGCCTAAAACATCTATTTCAACAAAAATTAAATATAAATAACTAATAATCAATAGGTTATCATAAAACTATACTCAACGGCACAAGAGTTGGCAATAGGCATTTCATAAATCAATAAGTTATGACAATTATCCTGTTTTTAATTCTAATCCTGCTCTGCTGGGCAACTTACCTTTCTATTGATTGGTTTGAAAAAATTTAAAGAAAATGTTAGCACTATTCATCATCGCAATCGCCGTATTTATCTATATGATTTACGTGTTGATTAAACCCGAAAAATTTTAGCCTCCCTTAAAGGCAATTTAAAAAACATTTAAAAATGAACACTGAATTAACCGGCATTATTGCCACCTTCCTGCTTACCTTAATTATAGCCATCCCTTTGGGAAAATACTTGGCAAAGGTATTCGCAGGAGAGAAAGTCTGGACAGACTTTTTAAAACCGCTCGAAAACGGAATTTACAAACTTTCAGGCATCAACGTTAAAGAACAGATGGACTGGAAACAACAATTGAAAGCCTTACTAACCATCAATGTTTTATGGCTGGTTTATGGTTTTTTTGTATTGATATTTCAAGATAAGCTGCCATTTAACCCTGATGGAAACCCAGGCATGACACCTGATTTGGCTTTTAATACCATCATTAGTTTCGTAGCCAACTGTAATCTCCAACATTATTCGGGAGAAAGCGGTGTAAGTTATTTAACACAACAATATGTGTTGATGTTTCTTCAATTTGTAAGTGCTGCAACTGGTATTGCCGCAGCGGTAGTATTGTTTAAAGCTTTTAGAGATAAAACTGCAACACAATTAGGCAACTTCTGGGAGTTTTTTGTAAAAGCAATTACCCGTTTATTATTGCCATTATCTATCATTATGGCTTTAATTTTAACGTTTAATGGTACACCAGCAAGTTACGAAGGTAAAGACCAGTTTATTTCTGTTCAGGGCGATACGGTTAATGTTTCTCGCGGACCAGCGGCACAAATGATTGCCATTAAACATTTAGGAACAAATGGTGGTGGATATTTCGGTGTTAACTCTGCGCATCCATTTGAAAACCCTAACTACTTTACCAATATGGTAGAACTTATTGCACAGGTAATTATACCGATAGCAATGGTCATTGCATTTGGTTACTTCATCAGAAGAAAAAAATTAGCCTGGACTATTTTCGGTGTAATGACGATTGGGTTGTTCCTGTTACTTATACCGATGATAAGTTCAGAACTTGGCGGTAATCCTGCCTTGGCTAAAATGGGCATTTCGCAAACAACAGGCGCAATGGAAGGCAAGGAAGTTCGTTTCGGACCAGCAGCCTCAGCTTATTGGGCAACTGTTACTACCATTATTTCTACAGGTTCTGTAAACAGCATGCATGATAGTACAATGCCAATGTCGGGCACATGGCAATTGTTAGGCATGATGATTAACGCATTTTATGGTGGTTGTGGTGTTGGATTATTGAACTATTTCATTTACCTGATTATCGCCGTATTTATTTCGGGTTTAATGGTGGGTAGAACACCAGAGTTTTTAGGCCATAAAGTAGAGGCCAGAGAGATTAAAATTGCTGCAATTATTACGTTGCTAAGTCCGTTTATGATTTTAGCAGGAACAGCAATTGCCAGTTATGTATTTACCAATTATGGTGATGCAGCCTGGGCAGTACAACCAAAAGCGTGGTTAAACAACCCTGGTTTTCATGGTTTCTCTGAGATGCTTTATGAAGTTACATCATCTAATGCAAACAACGGTTCTGGTTTTGAAGGTTTAGGAGATAACAACGTATTCTGGAACGTATTAACAGGTGTTATTATTTTCCTTGGTCGTTTCCTACCAATCATTGGTCCGGTTGCTATTGCAGGTTTATTAGGTGCTAAAAAATTCATCCCAGAATCTGCAGGAACATTAAAACCAGATACAAAAACATTCGCGTTGATGACCTTTGCTGTGATTTTAGTACTGAATGCACTTTCTTATTTCCCGGCGCTGGCTTTAGGTCCGTTGGCAGAATATTTTACACTAATTAGGTAGAATGTAAGATGGAAGATGGGTAAGGAAATGTGTTAAAACATCATCCATTTTACATCCTCCATCTTTCATCAAACATATTACATCAAACATCTTACATAAATTAAAATGAAACCCAATAATAAATTGTTCGAACCTGCTTTAGTGCAAACTGCATTAAAACAATCTTTCATCAAACTCGACCCACGGGTAATGGTTCGTAACCCAGTTATGTTTACTGTAGAAGTGGGTACGCTTGTAATGGCTTACGTTACGGTTTACTCTTTCAGCAACAGCGGACAAGGCTCTCCTTTATATAACTTTTTCATCTTCCTCGTGCTTTTGCTTACCGTTCTGTTTGCCAATTTTGCGGAGGCCATTGCCGAGGCAAGAGGAAAAGCACAAGCGGATAGCTTACGTAAAACACGTGAAGAAACACCTGCAAAAGTACTTTTAGATAATGGAACAATTGAAATCCGTTCTTCTAACCAGTTAAAAAAAGGCGATGTATTTGTTTGCGAAACAGGCGATACCATTCCTACTGACGGAGAAATTATCGAAGGTATTGCAACCATTGATGAATCTGCCATTACAGGAGAATCTGCTCCGGTAATTCGCGAATCTGGTGGCGATAAATCATCCGTTACTGGTGGTACAAAAGTATTATCAGATGAGATAAAAGTACAAGTAAGTACCGCACCTGGCGAAAGCTTCTTGGATAAAATGATTGCTTTGGTAGAGGGCGCATCACGTCAGAAAACACCAAATGAAATTGCTTTAACTATTCTATTAGCCAGCTTTACATTGGTGTTCATAATTGTTTGCGTAACCTTAAAACCTTTCGCAGATTATGCCAATACACCAATTACCATTGCAGCTTTAATTTCGCTTTTCGTATGTTTAATTCCAACCACAATTGGCGGTTTATTATCGGCCATTGGTATTGCCGGAATGGACAGAGCTTTAAGAGCCAACGTGATTACCAAATCTGGTAAAGCGGTAGAAACTGCAGGCGATATTGATGTTTTGCTTTTGGATAAAACCGGAACCATTACCATTGGTAACCGTAAAGCAACCAACTTTTATCCTACTGCAGGCGTAATTATTAAAGATTTTACGGATGCTTGTGTACTGAGTTCTTTAGCTGATGAAACTCCAGAAGGAAAATCGATTATCGAATTGGCTGCTGAACAAGGATTTAAAAATTCGGGTACACCTCAAGGTTCTACGTTTATCAAATTTACTGCCGAAACCCGTTCTAGCGGATTGGATACAGTGGATGGACGACGCATTAGAAAAGGTGCTTTTGATTCGATTAGAAACATTGTAGAAAAAGCAGGAAATATTTTCCCATCAGATATTGAAGACCACGTTAAAGCCATCGCAACAAACGGTGGAACGCCATTAGTGGTTTCTGAAAACGAAAAAGCTTTGGGTGTTATCGAATTGCAGGATATTATCAAACCAGGCATTAGCGAACGTTTTGAACGCTTACGCAAAATGGGTGTTAAAACTGTAATGGTAACTGGTGATAACCCCTTAACTGCCAAATACATTGCCGAAAAAGCTGGTGTAGATGATTTTATTGCTGAGGCAAAACCTGAGGATAAAATGAACTACATTAAAGATGAACAGGCCCTTGGTAAACTAGTTGCCATGATGGGTGATGGTACAAATGATGCTCCGGCACTTGCACAAGCCGATGTTGGTGTTGCAATGAATAGCGGAACACAAGCCGCAAAAGAGGCAGGAAATATGGTTGATTTAGATAACGACCCAACAAAATTAATCGAAATTGTAGAAATCGGTAAACAGTTATTAATTACCCGCGGAACGTTAACTACATTTTCTATTGCCAATGATGTGGCGAAATATTTTGCCATTGTACCCGCATTATTTATCGCCTCAATTCCTGCTTTGCAAAGCTTAAATATTATGGGCTTGCATTCTCCGGAAAGTGCAATTATGTCGGCCGTTATTTTCAACGCGATTATCATTCCGATTTTAATTCCATTGGCATTAAAAGGCGTGGCATACAAACCAATTGGCGCAACCGCTTTATTACGCAGAAACCTGTTTATTTATGGTATTGGCGGTGTGGTAGCACCATTTATAGGCATTAAAATAATTGATTTACTAGTTGGATTATTTGTATAAATGTGCCTTAAGCTCTGACAAATTTAATAGCAAATAGCAAAACAAATTTGTTAGAGTTTGAAGAACAAAAAAAATAAAATCATGAAAAAATACATCATACAATCGATACGCTTAACCTTAGTTTTAATCGTATTATTATGCATCATATACCCAATCAGCATTGCACTTGCAGGCAAACTATCTAAAGGAAATGGTGGAGGAGAAAAAATCACTAAAAACGGAAAAACTGTTGGCTACGAACTTTTAGGTCAGTCGTTTACCAAACCAGAATATTTCTGGGGCAGACCATCAGCCGTTGGTTATAACGCAGCAGGTTCTGCAGGTTCAAACAAAGGACCATCAAATCCGGATCACTTAAAAGATGTTCAATCGAGAATTGATACACTTCTAAAATACAACCCAGGATTAGAAAAATCTCAAATCCCGGCAGATATGGTTACTGCATCAGGAAGTGGTTTAGATCCAAATATTTCTGAAGAAGGTGCTGCCATTCAAATTGCACGAGTTGCTAAAGCTAGAAAAATCAGCGAGCAAAAGGTTAAAGAAATGGTAGCAATGAACACTTTAAAACCTTTATTTGGCTTATTCGGTCCATCATCGGTAAACGTATTGAAATTGAATTTAGCCTTAGATAATTTATAATGGCTTAACAGGTAATTGCAAGGTACGAAGGAATTAATGCATTTGATACAGCCTATTAAAGCAGGCAGGCTTTGTACCTCGCAATAACGATTCTAAAAAAAAAATTTAACAAGCTCGTCATTTCGACTGGAGTGCAACGAAGCGGAGCAATCCTTATAATCTTAATTTTCATCCAAAAAAGATTTCTCCACTTCGGTCGAAATGATAATAACAATAAAATCACAAAAACGGTGTAATCCTAATATAATAATGAAAAAACTAATCACTCTTATAACAACATTAACAGCAACCCTTACCGCTTTCGCTCAAGACGAGCCAAAAGTTAAATTTTCTGGATACTTAGAAACTTACTATGGCTACGATTTTAACAAACCTGCCGACAATAATCGTCCGGGATTTATTTATTCTCACAACCGCAGCAACGAAGTAAATTTAAATTTAGGATTTATAAAAGCAGCTTACGATAGCGGCAACATTAGAGCAAACGTAGCCGTTATGGCCGGAACTTATGCCAACGCAAATTTAGCTGCAGAACCTGGTGTTTTGAAAAACATTTTTGAGGCGAATGCAGGTGTTAAATTATCAAAATCAGAAAATTTATGGGTAGATGCCGGTATATTTTCATCGCACATCGGTTTCGAAAGTGCCATTTCTAAAGATTGTTGGGTTTTAACCAGAAACATTTCTTCAGAGAATACACCATATTACGAATCAGGAGCGAAACTAACTTACGGTACGCAAGATGGAAAATTAACTGCTACCTTACTTTATTTAAATGGATGGCAAAGAATTACCCGCCAAAATGGAAATAATAAACCAGCTGGTGGCTTGCAATTAACCTGGAAACCAACCGATAAAATTACCTTAAACTATAGCAATTACTTAGGAACTGAAGGAGCAGATTCTGTTCGTGTGAATCGTTTTTACCACAATGTTTATGCAATTTACCAGGTAACTGATAAATTTGGACTAACAGTTGGTTTTGATTATGGTACACAACAAAAATTAAAAGGCAATAGCGACAAAAACGAAGTAATTTCACCAGTGGTTATTGCACAATATAAATTTGCTGATAAATGGGCAATTGCTGGCCGATACGAATATTATGAAGATAAAAATGGTATTTTTATTTCGACAGGAACTCCTAACGGATTTAAAACAAACGGTTATTCTTTAAACTTAGATTATTCGCCAATTCAGAATGCAGTAATTCGTTTAGAGGGTAAAACTTATGATAGCAAGGATAAAATTTTTGTACGAGAAAACAATGCAGTAAATGCGAATACAACTTTAACAGCAAGTATTGCAGTAGCATTTTAGAGATGGAAAATGGATGAGGGGAGATGGAACATGGAAGGATGGATGATGGAAAATGGAAGAGGGATAATGTCGTTCAATATATTAATACATCTTGCAAATTTCCCATCATCCATCTCCCGTCTCGAACATTTTACATCTTCCATGTCGCTCATCTGCCCTCATCCATCTTACATTTTACATATTTCATTAAACCATGAAAGACGATTCGGTTAAAAAGTTTCTCGAGCTGATAAAAAAATCAAGACGAGGTAAACTCAAAATCTACATTGGGATGAGCGCCGGTGTGGGCAAAACCTATCGGATGCTGCAGGAATCGCATGCACTTTTGCGTAGTGGAATTGATGTTTGCATTGGTTATGTAGAAACTCACAAAAGAGCAGAGACCGAGGCATTGGTTGCTGGCTTGCCCTTAATCCCAAGGAAAAATATTTTCTACAGAGGTAAGGAAATTGATGAAATGGATTTGCAAGGCATTTTAAACCGGCATCCAGAAATCGTAGTTGTGGATGAGCTGGCGCACACCAACGCCGAGGGAAGTAAAAATGCCAAACGCTGGCAAGATGTTTTCGATTTATTAGAAGCCGGAATTAGTGTAATATCAGCCGTAAATATTCAGCATTTAGAAAGTATAAACGAAGAAATTGAGCACATAACCGGCATCAATGTTACCGAGAGAATTCCCGATAAAATTTTAGAAATTGCTGATGAAATCGTAAACATCGATTTAACTGCTGATGAACTGGTTACCAGACTAAAGGAGGGAAAAATATATGATAAAAGTAAAATTGAAAGGGCATTAGAAAACTTTTTTCAGGCCGATAAAATTTTACAATTAAGAGAACTCGCTTTGAAAGAAGTGGTTCATCAGGTGGAGCGAAAAATCCAAACTGAAATACCAAAATCAATCAAATTACGACCAGAAAGGTTTTTAGCCTGCATATCATCCAATGCAGAAACTGCAGGTGTAGTAATTAGAAAAACCGCTCGTCTGGCCTCTTATTATCGGTCTCCATGGGTGGTTTTATACGTACAAAGTGATGCCGAAAGTTTCGATAAGATTAAACTGGATAAACAGCGACATTTAATTAATCATTTTAAGCTGGCTACAGAGTTAGGCGCCGAAGTAATTAAAATCAAAAGCAATCAGGTTACCCAAAGTATTATTAACATGGCAACTGAAAAAGAAATAACCACCATTTGTATTGGCAAGCCACATTTAAATATTTTTCAAGTGATTATGCGAACGGCAATTTTTAACCAACTGTTGCGTAATTTAGCCAGTCAGGAAATAGATTTGGTTATACTTTCGTAAATAAAATATACCACCTAATAAACCTATTAATATCCAAGCTTAGGTTTACTAAAGTGGTAAAATTTAAGAAATAGATTTAGTTATACCAATCGTAATAAAAATATACCACCTAAGACACCTAAGAACATATAAGCTTAGGTTTACTAAGGTGTCTTAGGGGGTAAAAATAAAATGCAACCGCAAAGAACACAAAGTTTAAAGCAAGTAGCTTTACGTCTCTTTGCGAAAAACTCCGCAAACTTTGCGGTTAAAAAACAAAAACCATGAAAATAAAAACCAAGCTCCGCCTCGGATTCGGATTTCTCTTCATCATCGTTCTATCCTTCGGATTAATCGCATTGTTCTTCCTGAATGAGCTTTCAGATAAATCAAAAGTTATCCTGAAAGACAATTACAAATCGTTAAGATATATTGCTGCCATGCGAAATATCGTCGATGAGCATGCCTTTCCCCTATCGCCACAGGTAGCCCAAAGCTTTGCAAAAAACCTGAAAGATGAAGGCAATAATATCACCGAAACAGGAGAAAAGGATGCTTTTATCAAACTGGAATCCAGTTTTAATCAACTACAGAATGCCAATCTAGGCTTACAGCAAAAAAACATAAGAGATTTGCGTTCGGCACTTCAAAAGATTGAAGAACTGAATCTAAAAGCAATCTATGCAAAAAATGAACTCGCTAATGAGGCCGCAGGCAGGGCAAATTTGTACATCATGATTGCAGCAACTTTGAGTTTTATTATCCTCTTCACCTTCATCGTTAATTTCCCTGGTTTTGTGGCGAATCCTTTGGCTGAATTTAGTGCAGCAATTCGGGGTATTAGTCGCAAAAATTACAAGCAACGTTTAACTTTCGATAATAACGATGAATTTACTGAACTTGCAGATGCATTTAACGGTATGGTGGTTAAATTAAACGAATGGGAAAACAGCAATCTATCTAAATTAAAATCAGAAAAACTACGAATCGAGGCCATAATTGCCCAAATGCAAGATGCCATTATTGGTTTAAATGAAAAAGGCGAAATTTTGTTTTTAAATCATTTAGCAGCAAAGCTGATGAACCTTGACGAAGAGAAAATCGTTGGTCAGAATGCTACTGAATTGATGAAAAAGAACGAACTTTTAAAAAGAATTATCAAACCAGAAACGGACAATAAAACACTTAAAATTTACGCGGATGAAAAAGAATCGTATTTCTTGCTCGAAAATCGTGAAATCATCATCCCAAATTATGATATAACAGAAGGCAAAACCTTGTTCGAATCTTCTAAATCGGCTGGAAGTGTTTATGTATTAAAAAACATCACACAGTTTAAAGAGTTGGATGAGGCTAAAACCAACTTTATCGCAACGGTATCGCATGAGTTAAAAACACCGCTTTCATCCATAAAAATGAGTTTAAAACTCTTAAATGATGAACGTGTTGGTGAAATGAATGAAGAGCAAAGTCAGTTGTTGAGCCACATTAAAGAAGATAGTGATAGATTGTTAAAAATCACCAGCGAGCTATTGGATTTATCACAAGTAGAAACCGGGAATTTAAAACTCACCTTTGCCATCACCAAACCAGAAGATATTGTAAATTATGCAATAGATGCTGTTAAGTTTCAGGCAGACCAAAAATCAATTCACTTAGAATTAAATTGCGATAAAAATCTTCCAAATGTAAATGCTGATATTCAGAAAACTGCATGGGTTTTGGTCAATTTTCTATCCAACGCTTTACGCTACAGCTCCGAAAAATCGAAAGTTGTAATTGATGTTTTCCAAAAAGATAAATTCATTCAGTTCTCTGTGCAGGATTTCGGAAAAGGTATTGACGAAAAATATCAAAAACGATTATTCGAACGTTATTTTCAGGTACCAACCGATGGGCAAAACAAATCTGGTTCGGGTTTAGGTTTAGCCATTTCTAAAGATTTTATCGAGGCCGAAGATGGTAAAATTTGGGTAATTAGTGCAATTGGCGAAGGCAGTAAATTTTGCTTTACCTTACCTGTGGCTGGTTAAATTTTTGTTATCAATATTTTTTCGCAATGCGATACTGGTAATTTTTTTATTTTATTACGCTAACGAATTTAAGTTAACTAATATTTTAGACCATTAAGAAATTAAGAAAATACAGCAATTACTTAATCCAGTTATGTTAAGATTCACTTATAAACTTGGGTTCGATTATTAATTTCCTTCACATTATTAATAAGCTGCATTTTTAGTGTTCGTCACCCTGAATTTATTTCAGGGTCTTATTTGCAGGAAAGATGCTGAAATAAATTCAGCAAGATGTGTCGTATGAGCAATTCCTGGATAAAGTAGCAAAATATTAAGTTTAAGAATCAAACTAAGGTTATAAAGCATAAAATATTATACCTCTCCAAGTTCGGTACGACATATAAAAGCCGTCGGCATAAAGCTTTAACAAAAAGCAAACATATCGTTAATGATCTTGTTATTATCAGATATTTAATTTTTTTGATAAAGATTACCCCGCCAATTTATGAGTTCAGATTCTTTGTTTTTAAGTTCAGAGCAACTGTTAGATGTATTTAATGTAACACCTACAGCAACTGCAATTCATATTGGTGAAGATGCTTCCGTTCAAATGGCCAACGATAGTATGTTAACCATTTGGGGTAAAAATAGAAGCATAATTGGCAAACCACTCGGCGAAGCTTTACCCGAATTAAAAGGGCAACCCTTTTTAGAAATGTTTAAAAAAGTTTGGAACGAAGGACTTATAATTTCTGGAAAAGATACCGCAGCAGATTTAATTATTGATGGCGCACTTAAAACCTTTTATTTTGATTTTGAATATCGGGCTATTAAAAATGATAAAGGCAGAACACTTTGTATTCTCCATACCGCTATTGATGTTACAGAACGGGTAATTAATCAAAAACAATTAAGGGATGCCGCCGAAAAAGAAATTGCGTTAGAAAGAGAACAGGCTTTAAATGAAGAATTAGCCACTATAAATGAAGAGTTAGCTTCATCAAATGAGGAACTGAATGCAACGAATGAAGAATTGCACGAAGCAAGGGAAAACCTAAGCAACTTAAACCGTGAGCTTGAAAACAGGGTTGAAGACAGGGTTAAAGATTTATCAGATTCTGAAGAACGATTATTGCAAGCGATAGACACAGCTAATATGGGTACCTGGAGTATAAACCCCGAAACGCTTGAAATAACTATGTCTGATTTTGTAAAGAACATATTAGGCATTCCTTTACATCAAAAGCCAAATCTCGAACTAGTTATGAAAGCTATACTTCCAGAGTATCATAACATGCTTACTATAGCTTTAAGTAATGCAATTGAAAATCAAGAACCTAGTGATTCGGAATATTCGGTAAAAAATTTGCAAACTGGTGTAGTAAAATGGGTAAAAGCTACAGGTAAAGTTTTTAAAAATAAAAATGGGGTACCAAGTGAATATTCTGGCCTTTTTATGGACATTACAGAGCGTAAGCTTGATGAACTTAGGAAGAACGATTTCATAGGCATGGTTAGCCACGAACTAAAAACACCACTCACAGCCTTAAATGGTTTTGTTCAGGTATTGCAACTTAAAGCAAGAAAATCTGAAGATAACTTCGCTACAATAGCTCTTGAAAAAGCTTACAATCAGATTAAAAAAATGACTGTAATGATAAATGGTTTTTTAAACGTTTCGAGATTAGAATCTGGAAAATTACTAGTTGATAAACGCAAATTTGATTTAGGAGAACTTTTTAAGGAAGTTGTGGAGGATGCCGGAATTCTGCAAAGCTCGCATACCATTACTCTAGATATTGATAAATCGGTCGAAATTAATGCTGATAGAGATAAGATAGGGAACGTAATTTCTAACTTACTCAACAACGCAATAAAATACTCTCCGGGCGGCGGCAATATTGATGTACATTGTAGAACTTATAATGATACAGTAGAGTGCTACATAAAAGATAATGGAATAGGAATCAAACCTGAAGATATTGATAAACTTTTCGAAAGATATTATAGAGTAGAAAGCAATCACACCATTGCAGGTTTCGGTATCGGATTGTATTTAAGTGCAGAAATTGTACGAAGACATAAAGGTAAAATTTGGGTTGAAAGCGAAGTTAATAAAGGTTCTAGCTTCTATTTTAGTTTACCAATAAACTAGTTAAACAATATAAGGTTCCATTTCTTTATCAATACTTTTTCTCAATTCCATCAGCTTAATGGCATAACCATGCATGGCAATTTCCTTTTCCGTTTTTGGGGCAAATGATGGAATTGCCTTTGGTTGACCATTATCATCAACAGCTACAAAAACAATAATACAATGTGTGTTTTTAACAAAATCTGCCTGCCCCACTGGTTTCGAAAAAGCATCAACAGCAATGTGCATGCTCGTTTTACCTGTGTAGATTATCCTTGCTTCCATTTTAACTAAGTGGCCAATATGCACCGGATGGAAAAACCTAATTCCACCAACATAAACCGTAACACAATAGGTTTGGCTCCATTGTAATGCACAAGCGAAAGCAGCCTGGTCAATCCATTTCATCATCATACCACCATGTACTTTTCCACCATAATTTACATCAGATGGTTCACTTAAAAATTGAAGTTCGATGTGGTTTTTGATTTTAGCCATGTTGACAGATTTAAAGTAATTAAATTGACCGCAAAGTACACAAAGTGAAACGCAAAGAAAATTAAGTTTTGGTTTTTTCGATATCCTATCATTGTCAACTTGAAGATATAAAAAAATAGTTCAGATAGAGATTGCTTCGTGCCTCGAAATGAAGAAGCCGCCGATTAACTAATAAAAAAAGAGGGTGTTCATCTTTTTTTTAAAAATGATACACCCTCTTAATAACAAATACACTTGGTGTGCTTTGCGAAAAACTTTGCGCCTTTGCGGTTAAACCTACACTTATTTTGCCATTATGCTAATTGCATAACCACCTCCTGGTGCACAATATTGAGTCAATTTTGTTTTATTGGTTACCTCCATTTTACGAATGGTATAAGCTTTTGGATTGGTTTCGTAATGCGCATCTTTCGCATCAGCGTAAATCGTGGCAGTATATTTTTTACCTGCATCTAAAAAGCTAAAATCGATTTTTGATGTACGGGCAACTTCATCATTGGTTCTTCCAACAAACCAGTTATTTTTACCTTTCGCTTTACGGGCAAATGTGATGTAATCTCCAGGTTCAGCCTCTAAAACTTTCGTATCATCCCAATCTACAGCCACATCTTTAATAAACTGGAAAGCATCCATATATTTATTGTAGGTTTCTGGTAAATCTGCAGCCATTTGCAACGGACTATACATGGTTACATATAAAGCCAGCTGGCGAGCCAATGTGGTGTGAACGAAAGATTTGTTATCAGGATTGTAGGCACTTACTCTGGTTTCGAAAATGCCAGGCGTGTAATCCATCGGACCGCCAATTAAACGTGTGAATGGCAAGATTGTGGTATGGTCGGCATTGTTGCCGCCGAACGCCTCATATTCGGTACCACGAGCAGATTCGTTGCCAATTAAATTTGGATACGTACGAGCCAAACCTGTCGGCCGAACAGCCTCATGTGCATTTACCATTATCTTGTATTCGGCAGCTTTTTCAATGGCATATAAATAATGATTGTTTAACCACTGACCATAATGATGCTCACCACGGGGAATCATATTGCCTACGTAACCACTTTTTACGGCATCGTAGCCATTGGCTTTCATAAATTTGTAAGCGGTATCAAGATGCCTTTCATAATTACGAACCGACGAAGATGTTTCATGGTGCATAATCATTTTAATGCCTTTACTGGCCGCATAGCGATGCAATTCTTTCACATCAAAATCGGGGTATGGCGTTACAAAATCGAAAACATAATCTTTCGTTTTACCGAACCAGTCTTCCCAACCTTCATTCCAGCCTTCAACTAAAACCGCATCTAAGCCATTTTTAGCGGCAAAATCGATGTATTCTTTTACATGAGCAGTATTCGCGGCATGTTTTCCGTTAGGTTTGGTTTTCGAATAATCCGTTACACCCAATTGTACGCTGGTTAAATCGTTGTAAGCCCAGGTACTTTTTCCGGTAATCATTTCCCACCAAACGCCAACATATTTAGTTGGTTTTATCCACGAAACATCTTTAAATTTTGTAGGCTCATTTAAGTTGTAGGTTAGTTTAGAAGTTAAAATATCGCCCGCTTTATCGCTTACAATAATGGTTCTCCATGGTGATAAACAAGGCGCTTGTAAATAACCTTTATCACCTATAGCATCTGGCGTTAACCATGATTCTAAAACCATGTTTTTATCATCAAGATTTAATGACATTAAAGAGTAATTAATTAAAGCTGCCTCATGAATGTTGATGTACAATCCATCTTTACTTTTCATCATTAAAGGCGTTTGTAAACCTGTTGGCGAAAACGTTGTTTGCGATGCATTTGGCGTAACTGCAACTTTCATTTTACTACGTACCTCTGATAAGTTCGAAGTCATGGTGCTGTATTCCTGAGTATCATAATCGCCGGGCAACCAAAATGCTTTATGGTCGCCGGCCAATGCAAACTGTGTTTTTTCTTCTTTTATTACGAAGTAATCCAGGTATTTCTGTTCTGGAAATTCATATCTAAAACCCAAACCGTCATTAAACAAACGCAAACGAATAATGATAAAACGGTTGGTTTCCCTTTGTGTTAAGGTAACCGCCAATTCGTTATAGTGATTTACGATTTCCTTCACTTCTCCCCAAACCGGTTTCCAGGTTTCGTTAAAAGTATTGGTTTTGGTATCGGTTATGGAGAAGCCATTCATTAAAGATTTGCCATCTTTAAGTTCTAAACCAAGCTTGCTGCTTTTAATAACATCTTTGCCTTTGTATTTCAGGCTGTATGTTGGTACGCCACCATCTGCAAGCGCAAACTTAGCCACCAGATTAGCATCAGGAGATTTTAATTCCTGTGCGAAGGCAGTTATGCCAATAAGCAAAAAGCAAAGTGTTGTTAATAATGTAGAGCGCTTAAAGGGTTTGTAGTTTCGTTTTTTATTCACTGTATATAATTTATTTTAATGTTTGTTTTTATTGCTATTATAAATCACCACCTAAGACATCTTAGCACACCTAAGCTTAATGTTTTTTTGTTCCTTAGGTTGTTAAAATCTTTTAGTGGATGATTCAGATTTAAATATAGTTCATTTTACTTTTACCATATAAGACATTTAAGGAAATGTAAGCTTGAGTTTAATCTGTGTTCATCCTGTTCATCTGTGGCAAAACTATTCGTGGTTATTTTCACATTTGTTTTTTCCGGCCGTCATTTCGACCTTGCGGAGAAATCTTTGTACTTTATTTTAATGTTTGTTTTTATTGCTATTATATTCACCACCTAAGACATCTTAGCACACCTAAGCTTACATATTCTTTTGCGCCTTAGGTGTTCAAATCTTATTATGAATAACTGACATTCATAGTCGTTCATTTTACTTTTACCATATAAGACATGTAAGGAAATATAAGCTTAAGTTTAATCTGTGTTCATCCTGTTTATCTGTGGTAAAACTATTCGTGGTTATTTTCACCTTTGTTTTTTCCGACCGTCATTTCGACCTTGCGGAGAAATCTTTGTACTTTATTTTAATGTTTGTTTTTATTGCTACTAAAATCACCACCTAAGACATCTTAGCACACCTAAGCTTAACGTTCTTTTGTGCCTTAGGTATTCAAAATCTTATCATAGATAACTCACATTCATAGTCGTTCATTTTACTTTTACCATATAAGACATTTAAGGAAATATAAGCTTGAGTTTAATCTGTGTTCATCCTGTTTATCTGTGGTAAAACTATTCGTGGTTATTTTCATTTTTTTTCGACCGTCATTTCGACCTTGCGGAGAAATCTCTGTAATTAATTTTAATGTTTGTTTTTATTGCTACCAACATCACCACCTAAGACATCTAAGCTTACATATTCTTTTAGTGCCTTAGGTATTCAAAATCTTATTATGGATAACTCACATTCATAGTCATTCATTTTACTTTTACCATATAAGACATTTAAGGAAATATAAGCTTGAATTTAATCTGTGTTCATCCTGTTTATCTGTGGCAAAACTATTCTAATAACAATGTATCATCGTCATCATCAGTTAAGCTCAATTGAATGCTGTCGCTACCTGCAATGCCCTCAATAGAACCTCGAATGTGTGTAGCGTTCAACAATACTTTCTCTAATTGTTTTTCACGGGCTTTCCATAAACGTTCCATGGCATCGCGTTCGCGTTGAATAGATAATTTCATGCTCATAAAACCCTCACGGATGGCTTTCCATTGTTCAGAAAATTCTGCTCCGGTTAAATAATCGTACAACATGTGCATTTTGTCTCCCCTATTCTCTTGTGATTTCATGGCCGATGATAAGCGCAAAATTCCATCACGCAACACATAAGCCACTGCATTCACTTCCTCAAAAGAACATATCCAAACACCATCTCTTTGACCGAAGCAGTCCATGCCTTTAGGGTAACATTGACTCACAATTACAGCAACATCAACGCCCATACTTCGCATATCTTTCTTCAGCTTTTCAATCCAATCGCCGCCAAAATCTTTGGTACGTTTACTTTCATAGATAATTTTGCCGCATTCTTGCCCAAACTGATTACGCACCACTTGTACACAATCGGCACCACGCACACCTTTGCCAACCTCTTCAATTAAATCGAACGGAAAATTACTGCGCAACAATTCTTCTAAAATCAATTCCTGCACTTCGCCTTGCAACTGCATGCTGCCTTGCTCAGCTTTGCGTTTCATTTCTTCAGCCAGTTTTTTCTGGTCATCAAGCTGTTTTTCCAGCTCACGTAAACGCAACTGATGTTCGGTATCTTTAATGCTATTTTTTTCGGCTTCTTGTTTCCTGATTTGCTCAACCAACTCGTTACGCTGCTCTTGCATTTTACGTTGAAAGGCTAATTCCATTTCTTCCTCTTTCAATTTCAAACTTTGCTCGCGACGCAGAAACTCCAATTCCTTTTCACGGGCCAGCTTTAATTTTTCTTCATTATCCCGGGCATTTCCTTCCAGCATTTGTAATTTGGTTTCAAAATCAGACGCGATACTTTTACGCAGATTTTCCTCCAAATCAACTTTCAATTTATTTTTCTCTTCTACCAATTTGGCATCGAAAGCTTTCTGTTGAAGTTGCTTTTCCGATTCAAAAGCTTGCAGTTTTCGCTGAAATTCTTCATCTTTTTGCCTGGTAAAACTTACCATTTTCTCTCGCAGCTCTTTCTTATAATCTTCGGCCATGGCCTCTTCCATCGGAAAAACATGGGCACAGTTGGGGCATTTAATTTCAGTCGCCATAAATATTTTATCACTTCATACAAACCTGAAGGCATACAAATATATCAAAGCTTTTTAGCAATAAGTAAACGAGTTTTGCACGTTTTGCTTACAACACTTTTGAGCGAACTTCGTTTCCTGCCGTTAGAATTTTACTTACCGGGCATTTAGCCGCAATGTCTTCCAACCTTTGTTTCTGCTCATCAGTCAAATCGCCGGTGCATGTAATTTCCTCGAGAAAAATATTTTCTGCATTTTCGATACCCATGTTCACTTCCACCTCAATTTTATCAACCGCCCAACCTTTTCTATCCACATACATTCGTAACGTTATGGCCACACACGACGCCAAAGATGCCATTAGTAAACCTTTTGGGGCAAAACCTTTATCTGTACCTCCTAATTCTAAAGGCTCATCGATGATAACTTCGTGCGAGCCATTTGTTACCAAACAAGCGTAATGTTCTTTGTTAATTGTTGCTTTTACCATATATTTTTATTTTTAGAATACTAGTTAGAAAAGCTTATTCTGTCTTTTATCGGTTCCGATAGTCCTGCTTTTCGTTTCAATCTTTTTTGACAGCTGTAATGGTTATTTTGTACGCTATTGCATGAAGAAACTACAGGATAATTACATTCATTAAGTGCTTCAAAAAAGGATTTCCACTTTAATCAGGTCTACAGCAATCAGCTCATCTTACTATTAACGAAAACCCGACTAATTCCCTCATCAAATCTACTCGTTAGCCAATTTAAACTTAGCTATAATTATACATATTTACCCTTTTCATATTTCCGAAACATTACATCAGTGCATTTGTTTCTTATATAAATCTTATCATTATGAAATACAGAAAGTTAATCGGAAAATACTTTGAAAAAAAATCTAATAATACTGCCCAAGTTGCCTTAGCAATGGTTGCAGGCTTGGCAGTTGGAACAATAATTAGCATATTGTTTGCACCAGATAGAGGGGCAAATACTAGAGGAAAAATTGCAGGTGGTGCGAAAAATTTACGTTATGGTTTTCAAGATAAATATAATTTGTTAAAGGAAAAAGTATTCGGCGTGGAGGCAATTGAAGAGGATATTGTAGAACAGGAAATTCCACATTTTAAACATAAAGTTGAAAAAAAACGCAAATCTGATGTGAAAGACATCTTAGATAGCGCACATCAAAATGGTCAAACTGACGAGGAACAAGCATAATGCTTTGTTAATATTATTAAACGGTCTTACCTACAATCAGAGTATCTAATTAACAATTGTCTGATTAGATACTCTGTTAAATTATCATTTAATTGATTTAGATTATACATTTGAGCTGTAATTTCGCTCTATGGCTTTTATTCTTTCTAAATTGTTAATTTTTATACTACAGCCAATCATTTGGATTTTGATTACGCTGTTATTCGCAATTTTTGCGAAAAGACAACAAAACAGAAAGAAGCTCTTAATAGTTGCCTTTGCACTATTGTTCATTTTTTCTAATCGTTTTTTGATTGGGAAAGTTTATAACCTCTATGAAGCTAAATATCCTGAACCCGCAAAGTATGAATTTGGGGTTTTGTTGGGCGGGTTCTCAAAATCAACACAGCACAGTGATTTAGCTGTTAATGAGCGTGGAGACAGGCTTATACAAACCATCAATTTGTTCAAAAAAGGTATTATCAAAAAAATTTTAATCAGCGGTGGCTCTGGCAAGTTGATTGGATCAGAATCTATTGAAGCAGATTTAACTGCAAAATACCTGAAAAATATTGGCATTCCTGATTCAGTAATTTTAGTAGAAAATAAAAGCAAAAACACCATTGAAAACGCTAAATATACTTTTGAGCTGATAAGCAAAACTAAGCTAAATCCATCGATCCTTGTGATTACCAGTGCATGGCATATTCCGCGTTCAAAAATGATTTTTGACAAAATCTTTAATCGCAAGTTGGATTATTATCCTACTGATTATTTTGGAAAAGAAAACTATGACATTTCTGATTATTATTTACCTGATGCCGGAGCTTTTGCATACTGGCAGTTTATTTTAAAAGAATGGGTGGGTTTAATTGTTGATAGAATGAGAACGTAGTTGCTAGCTATGCAAAATGAGTTAGCTGTCATTTTAGAATACAAAATCCATTAACAAATTCTTCTGAATTCGGACTTTTTACTTTTTACTTTTTACTTTTTACTTTTTACTTTTGATTTTTGATTTTTGATTTCTACGCGTCAATAGCTTTCCAAAGCATATCTTTCAATTCCAAGATATTTTTTTCGGCCACCGATGAAATAAATATAGATGGAATTTTAGGCAAATCCTGTTTCATTTCATCCATTAATTCTTCATCCAACATATCAGATTTTGTAATGGCTAAAACATGCGGTTTTTGCATTAATTCAGGATTGTAAGATTCCAATTCCCTTTTTAATATTTCATATTCTTCTTTTATCGTTCTGCTCGTATCAGCAGGAACCATAAATAACAATACAGAGTTACGCTCGATGTGGCGTAAAAAACGATAACCTAAACCTTTCCCTTTCGATGCACCCTCAATGATTCCGGGTATATCGGCCATCACAAATGATTTTCCTCCACGATAACTTACAATTCCAAGGTTTGGAACGATTGTAGTAAAAGGATAATCAGCAATTTCTGGTTTGGCGGCTGAAACTACCGAAAGTAAAGTAGATTTTCCCGCATTTGGAAAACCAACTAAACCAACATCTGCTAATACTTTAAGTTCGAGAATATTCCAAACTTCTTTTCCTTGCTCGCCGGGCTGTGCAAAACGTGGTGTTTGCTGAACTGAGTTTTTAAAATGTGCATTACCCAAACCTCCGCGACCACCAGGTGTTAGAATTTTGGTTTCGCCATCTTTAGTAATTTCAAAAAGCACTTCGCCGGTTTCTGCATCTTTAGCAATGGTTCCAAGTGGAACCTCTAAAATTTCATCCTTACCTTGGCGCCCGAATTTATGTGAACTTCCACCTGCTAAACCATCTTCAGCAATGATGTGTTTGCGGTATTTAAGGTGTAGTAATGTCCAAATATTACTGCTGCCAACAACAATGATATGGCCACCACGACCGCCATCGCCGCCATCAGGACCGCCCATTGATGTTAAAATATCACGATGCAAATGTGCTGAACCTGCCCCGCCTTTACCAGAACGACAACAAATCTTTACATAATCTACGAAATTTGAACCTTGTGACATATTGATTGACGATTTTAGATTGACGATTTTAAATTTTGAAATCGACGATAAAATTACTGCATTTATATTCTCGATTTTTTATATGTAAAAATCGCTAAAAAACAAACATCCGCAAAAAACAACTAATGCTTTTTTTTGCGGATGCAATTATTTAAATATTGTATTAGAATTTATCAATAACCGAGCAAAGGTCATTGTAAACTGTTTCAATCTCTCCAATTCCATTTACTTTGTTCAACTTTCCTTGTTCCTCATAATAAGGCAATACATGAATAGTTTTATCAAAATACTCTGAAATACGTTTTTTCAACTTTTCAGCATCGTCATCAGGTCGGCCGCTAACTTTGTGGCGTTCTGCAATGCGTTTTGTTAATTCTTCCTGATCTACATCTAAAGCAATAACACCGGCAATTTTACTGCCTTTACGCTCTAAAAATAAATCAAGCTCAATAGCTTGAGGCACTGTACGTGGAAAACCATCAAACACAAATCCTTTTGCATCAGGATTTTTATCTACCTCTTCTTCAAGCATGGCTATCGTAATTGCATCAGGTACTAATTCGCCATCTGCCAATAACTGGCTAACTTTTTTTCCTAATTTGGTTTCTCCCTTTACATGTGCTCTAAACAAATCGCCGGTTGAAATATGTAACAATTGATATTTTGCTATCAATTTTTCGGATTGGGTACCTTTACCCGCCCCCGGAGGGCCAAAGAGAACTAAATTAAGCATCAACGTGGTTTAGGTTGTCTTCAAAAATTAAAAAAGCCTTATTCCTAGGGCTTACAAAAAATAACATGAAATCAGATAAATTGCTGCTTTTCAAGGCTGCAAATATATAATTATTAATTTACATGCCATTATTATTGGTTATTTATTTAAAAAACATAGTAGTTTAAAACCTATCTAAACTATTCTACAAAAGAATTTGAAGAATATATCCTTAAATCAAAATTTTTAGGAAATGCTATAAACAATCTAAGAGAAATTGGAACTTTCTTACAGGCAATATGATATAAAACAAAAAAAGAGGAATCAAAAATGATATCCTCTCTATGTGCACTTGTAGGGAATCAAATTGAACAAATTATACCTCTATTAACACTTTTAGAAAGGATATCTAGGAAGTTAGATTAACAAACTCAAGATTGCTTAAAGGCCATTTTTAAGGAAATCATGCAAGGTTTTGTAGATATAAAAAAATATGAGATCAGACAGAATTTAATCTGAAAATTTACTTTAAAAAATACGATACTGCGATTTTTTAAGTAGGCTGTAAGGCTTTCAATCGAACCCAATTAATCGAGTATATCAAGATATAAATAGTCTAATTTTTAAAGATGAAGATTTTTTAATTTTCTTTCCCAATCCGTTATTTGGAGAACATATATTACCAACTTTTTCGTGGAGAAATAATACGTATTTTAATTTCTTTTAGACGTCCCTGTATACTCAAACTAACTTTTATAAAGGGTGGGCTCGTGATGAGCAACGCCTTGTTGTAAAAAGCCTGGGGCAAAGCAGCTCCAGGCCTAAGTAAAGTAGAATTTTATCCTTAGTGTGCTGAAACCTTAAGGCTTATTTTCTGAGTATCAACTGTCGTGGCATTTAATCCTTTAGCCCAAACCGAATAGACAAATCCTTTTTTAAGCTCTACATCAGGCAAAGTAAATAGTACTTGTCCTGTGGCTTTGTCCTTCAAGAGTAGTGTGGCTTTTGCATTATCAGTTATGTATTTAAACGGAGTAGCTGTCTTGAAGGCCCTGTTGCATATACCAATAAATTTG
>NZ_RBEE01000013.1 GCF_003725795.1 Pedobacter jejuensis
CTAAACAAAAACATATTCCTATAAACCATTTAGCACAAACGAATCTGCAATTTCAAGGGGGTCAATTTGGATTGGCGCAAAGGGGTCTTTTTCCTTTGGCGAACCTTATCAAATTAACTCGGCTAAGGGGAACTTTTTAGATTGGCGAAGAGGGGTCAATTTGAAGCGGTTTATCCACCTTAGGCATAGTAATATCTTTCTGCACTTCTTGCATGTTGTTTTATTTTGTTTACTTTTGTTTAACCTATGAAACAAATGTAAACACTTTGTTAACATTTACAAATTATTTGTGAAAATAATTATTAACATTTTATTAACATCTATAAATGGACCCATTAGTTGAGCGATTCTTTCATGTTGTGGATAAGCTCATAGAATTAAAAAAAGTAAAAAGTAGCAGGCAATTAGCGCTCAGTATAGATTTGTCTCCTCCTCAATTAACTTTTGCCAAAAAAGGTGAGAGAGATATTCCGATGAAATACATCGATGAGATGTGTGAGAAATACTTTGTTAACAAAAAGTATATAGTTTTAAATGAAGGTGAAATGTTTTTGCCAGGCATGAAACTTTCGAATCCGAGAATTGAAGCAGAACCATTACACTTATCTGCCGATCCAAATGATTATGATAACGATGGCTCTAAGTTTGAAGAGCTGGGGGATGGAACTTTAAGGATGAGAGTTCCAATAGTACCTGCAAAGGCTTATGCCGGATATATGAGAGGTTGGCAGGACCCAGAGTATTATAGTGACATGGATACTATTTCAATTGACGTGCATAAAAGACATAGTGGGGATTACATGGCATTTGAAGTAAAAGGTGATAGCATGGAAACATCTGAACCTTCTAAAATGCGAAGCAATATTTATGAAGGCTGGATTGTTGTTGGTAGAGATTTATCAAGGCATCAGTGGCAATACAAACTTCATACACATAATTACGATGCATGGGTAATCGTTCATAAAACTGAAGGAATACTGATTAAGGAAATTGTCGCTCATGATGTTGAAAATAGCATGATAACAATACATTCTTTAAATCCAAAATATGAAGATGAAGTTTTATCACTAAACGACATAGAGCAAATTTTCAGTGTTGTACAAATTATTAACAAAAGATAATGGCAAATCAAATTCAATGTCCAAGTTGTAAAAGCTTTAAAGTTAAAGTAGATGATAGAACAAGAAAGTGGCGACTTGGAATTTCCATGACTTTATTAGGAGCGGCTTTATACTATCTGGGGTATCTATGGCAATCTGCTATCGGTGGATTTTCCCTTTTATTTGGTGTATGCTTCTTCGCCTTAGGAATTGTATTTATCTTGTTGGCATTAACCCACAAAGTGGATAAAGCAACTTGTAAAAGTTGTGGATTCAAATTCACTCCAGGTTTAGCTGACAATGGATAAAGATTCAAATAATTTTAAACTTACAGGTATCTCAAAAATCAAAATCGATTTCTCTATCAAAATAACTTATCAGGAAATGATAAAATATAAGATGCGTGAATTGGGATTTCGAAAATTGAGAGCCAGATACTTTAAAAATAGAAATCTTAATTAATGACATTAGAAGATCAGTTAAAGAACCGGTTCATTGCATTTAGGAAAAAACACATCGGTTCACAGTATGATGCAGCTGAGGTATGTGAATGCTCACAGAAAAATATTTCTGAAATTGAGAGTGGAAAAACCTCTATCAGTTTAAATACCGCATACATGCTTTACAAGAAAAAGAAGATGAGTACTGAATGGTTCTTTGATGGAAAGGGCTCTGACCTTCGGACTTCTGAACCAAAAGAATCTCTTCTT
Source organism: Pedobacter jejuensis (assembly GCF_003725795.1). Taxonomy (GTDB): domain Bacteria; phylum Bacteroidota; class Bacteroidia; order Sphingobacteriales; family Sphingobacteriaceae; genus Pedobacter; species Pedobacter jejuensis. The sequence goes on from NZ_RBEE01000013.1 coordinate 1,811, forward strand.
ACTAATATTTCCGAACTAAAAGGGGAGATTGAAGTGATGAAAAAATATATTGAAACCATGCAAAAGTCTATGAAGAAGCTCATAATAGACTTTTACGCAATTAAGTAAAACATAAACAGTCCAAATTCCGTCCAGATATTTCGGACTTTACCATAAAAAACATGGCTAAATCAGTTCAAAAAACTAAAGAATTGAATGCTGACGGGTTCGAGTCCCGTCCATTCCGCAAAAAAGCCTTGACTTGAAAAAGTTGAGGCTTTTTTTGCCCCTCCTAAGAAGAGGAATGATTCCGTAGCTCAGCTGGTAGAGCATTACACTTTTAATGTAGTGGTCCTGGGTTCGAATCCCAGCGGGATCACAGAAAGCCTTACAGAAATGTAGGGCTTTTTTGTTGGTTGAAATTTTAAAATCACTATATTGTTTTAATGCAAAATATATTGATTGTTCGTGTAAGACCAATTGGGGCTAGGTAAACTTTAGGTTGTACCGTAAAAAAACGGTTAGCCCACTCGATTTTATTTTCAGGAATCTAAAAGTACTTAAGGCAGATAACACTCAATTGGTGATATGAAAAACAAGAAAAATTTTATTCTGATGAAAGGTACAGTAATGCTACTGTTTGTGTGCGCTATATTAAGTTGCGGATCACAGACTGCCGATTATGAAAATAGAATAATCGGAAGCTGGGTGGGCGAAATCAAACTTCCCAATAATGGAAAATCAATTGGAAACATGCATTTGGAATTCACCCGTGAAGGAGCTTTTTTTCAAACAACCGGAGAAGGAGCAGAAAAGTGGTTTCGAAACAGAACTATAGAATCACCAAAAACAAAATCTTTTATAAAGGAAAAGCAACTGGGAATGAAGAATTAGATTCCGACTACCACTTTAGAGGAGATGTATTGGTGATGCAAGTTGGTGCAGACAGCGCTGAATACCGGAGGGTAAAATAGCTGCCGCATATTTTTACACTTAGGCTGCTATAATGATGGCCAACTATTACGTGCCAAGGAACAAATTTTTAATATATCAAAATCCAGTTTCTCTATTTGGAGACAATTTACTTTGACTTAAACAAACGACAACCTTCCGTTTACTAAAAACCAGCCTATGAAACTTTCCTTTGCAATTCTGATAGTCACGATTATCCTATCTTGTAAGTCGCAAACAAAAACAGATCTTCTCTCTTTAAAGCTTGATTCGGACATCGCAACCCTGGTGGTTCAAGACAAAGAACTAAAGAAAGATTTTGATCCTAATTACGGACTGGCATCGCTCACAACTAATAAGTTGGATGGGTATGCTATCGGAGATGTAAAACTTAACACCTATGATTATCCCAATGGAAATCTGGCTGACTATAATAGACTTTCAATATTTACAAGCTCAAAACAGAAGAATAACTATTTAGGATTTAACTATAGCTCTGTTAATCAGGAAGAAACAAAGTCAATTATATCTTATCTAAAGAAGAATTATCCTGCTTACCAACAGAGCGATACCAGAGGTAACGGGGAATCTTTCTTTTGGGACATTCCAAAGCTCGATGCCTGGATTTTTATTTATCAGGGAATATCGACAGATAAGAATGACGAAAATTTTTTTAGTACCAATTTCATTTTTGTAAAAAGAGGAACACGCATGGAGAACAGTACTGATTCCAAAGTCATCACTATAATGGACTATTATAAAATGATGTTTCCAGACGTTTTATAATATTTAAAGCTTATCCAACTTAAAATATCCTAAATGTATCTCATCTTCGGGTAAATTGCTTTCCGGTTCAATCTGAATGTGGTATTCTTCCTTTTGTTTTACGTCTAAAATATCCTCGATTCTATAGATATCGTCAACATCAATTCCGTATTTTTCATCAATGTGAGAATTTGCGCCTTTAATGGTATTGGTTTTAAAAAAAACAGTTTTCTTAGCTTCTTTAACAGCATGCGCCCTATCGGAGTTTACACTTAATACGACATAATGCTGTTCTTCTAATTTATTAGTTTGATAACCACCCAGATTAATAAAAAACAATTTGTTATCAGACGGTGCTGTCGCTTCTGTTCTGGCAACTATTTTTACAGCATAACCATCAACATGATTTACTTCCCTCCAGCCATCTACATGTATGCTTGAGCCGGCTTCGGGCCAAAACGATTTTATTTGCGGTACTAATTCTTTTAATGATGTAGCAATACCGAAAAAATAATCATGTTGTTCTACATTTCTTTTAGGTGCTTTTGAACCTAGTAATAGCATATATAGTTTCGGTACAGGAAAATATTCAGTATTCATCTTAATTAAATTAGGTAAAGGAATAAAGGTAACAGTTAACTGCTATTCAGGTTTTAGCAAACTTTTAACAATTGTTGCTGAAGCAGCCTCGCAGAAATCTAAGCCAGAATAATCAGGGTTATAGCCACCAATATATGGAACTGCCATGATATAAATCCGCTCGTTTAAAGCATCATATTTGTCCATTATTTGGAAATTATCGTTAATAGTAATGCCGGGAACAACTAAATAATAATCTTCGTTGTTGTACCTTTCTACATTCTCCTGCTCTTCGCTATAAGCTTTTTGCCCTTTTTCTGCGTATCTGAATTTAAGTTTTGCTTTGCTTATGGTTTCGTTATCCAATAAACTTTTATAGGGAAAATCTTTAAAGGGAAGGTGTGGTTGACCAACGCAATCAACAAAAGTTTTAAAGTGTACAGATTGTTTTTGGTTTTTATCATCAGTGTAATGATAAATCGCACCACCTTCTTTTTGATTCGGCTCTTCTTTACTATCATCACCAACAGAGATAAGTTCTAAAACTCCGGCATCATATAAAGCTATCATCTCTTCAACCGAACTTTGAGGAACAAAAGCAATTACGATTGAAATCAATGGCATAAGTGTTTTTTGCAGCCTTAGCATATCTTCGGCCGAAAAGTGCTTTGCAGGATAATTCATAGCAAAGCTTAGCACCGCTAACATTTCTTTCCAATAAACAGATTCTTTACGTTTTATTGATTTTTCAGCTTCGATATACTCAGCCTTCAAAAGTTGGAATGGCTCCAAGTTTTCTCTTAAAGCCATCATAGAAGCTACAAAATCTTCTATGCTCATGTCTTTAATCTTCGCATAAAATTCTGGCTCTTTTTCGATAAACATCTGTTTAAAATTCTTGTCAAAAACAAAATCCAGAGATAAAAAACCATCGTTTTCGACTTGATTGGCCAAAATTTCTTCTTTAGATAATACAGAATCTTTTAAAAGGTGAGAATCTTCAAGATGAAATCTTATTGCTGGCAACATTCCGCTGCGGGAGTGCATAACTAGTCTAAAATCCTTACTATCTTCAGCAACGCTGTATTTTAATTTACCAGAACCGTCTAGGGCAAACATACCGTTATGTCTTGCTAAAGTTCTTATTGCATCAATTGCGGTAAGTGATGAACCTTTTATAGCTACCGGATGATTTACTTTAAACTTTAATTTTGCTGGTGGATAAGGGGAGTCATAATAATTTGGAATTTTTCCTTCGTTCTTTTTAGGCCAGTTATGTCCGGTACAAATTATAATATTATCGTATTTTCTGCTTGGCTTGTCTTTAAATTCTACCTCTACCGTATCCTCTTCAGGATGATCAATTATATCGGTAACTTCAGTATTTAGTTGAATATCGATATCGATTCCTAACTCTTTTCCTTTTTGTTGTAATAAATCAAACTGTGCCGACAGGTATTGACCGAAAAGTAATCGTGGCATTACTTTATAATCATTAAACTTTTCAGGGTCGATATTGAAACGGTTTAAAGTATCTTGCGGCAATGTGGTAACCCATTCTGAAACTGATGTTACCAACTCAGGTATTTCATTTCCTGATACGTTTGTAATGTGTTCATCATTAGCACCCATGTTGCTATAAGGCATGCCGGCGCCAAGTTGAGCTTGTTTCTCGAAAATATCTATACTAATTGCAGTATCACCCGATTCTACAATTCTCTTTAACATAAAGAGGCCACTCGGACCTCCTCCTAGTATGGCTATGGTTTTGAAATTTTTCAAAGATTTTAAAATTAGTTTTTGATTAACCCTTCTAAATAAAAAATGTTTGGTTTTGCGTCGCATTACGTATTTACCAAACTATCAAAGCATAAATACGCATTAGTGTGCTGAGCTACATACTGCTTAAACAAACTCAGCTTGATTAATAATTAATTGTATCTATTAATAACATAAGTTTATCCACTTTTCAGCAACTGTACATCATATTTTAAAACAATAGAATATAAACCGCGTTTATATGCAAATTGATAGCATTCCTAATGCTTCAACTTATCCCTCTAAATTAATTTACATAATGGATCAAGGCAGAACACCTGGACAAGTTAGTGCCAGCAATAAAATGATGGTGACATTTCTTATTGCTATGGGTATTTTTGTTTTAGGCACCTATTTGTATTATGCTATAGAAGGCAAAAGTAATTGGCTTCAATCTGTAGAAAATCGCCTGAAGTCAAAATAAAATTTAGTTATTAGGTAGCAGATTTCTTTCGATAGAAAAAGTAATTTATTGATAATGCGATAACTAGAATCATTAAGCCGCCAAATTCACGGGTTTCTTCTATCCAAGGCTTTGTGGCTTTCATACTTTGAACAATATTCTCTGCATCATGTTTTTGATACCAACGGTTTTATCAAATAATAGATACAGTGCATAAAGTACATAAATACCAATGCCAACTAGATAAGCTTTTAAATGGTACTTTCCTATAATGGCTTGATAACATAGCCATGCACCGAATAAGTAAATGGGAACCCAAATGTAGGGATCAGGGTCATTGTACTGGAGCGCTGCCGAAACTACAAATAGAATACAAAAAACTAAATTAAATATTTTCAAGGATGAGTTGATAAGAGGATAAAGTTAATATTCTGGCGTAAAATTTTATAAAATGAGTTGATTATTTTTCAATGAAAGCCATTAAGTGTTTTGTAAAATAAAATTGATTGGTATAAAAATTTATAAAAAAAAGAGGCACAGATATTTCTGCGCCTCTAAAGTTATATGTAGGTTTTATTTAACTAAACAGTTCCTGTTCATCCCTGTTTTCGGTAGGAATTTTTTTCAAGAAATCGTCAAAGCCTGGTCCGTCATTATCCGAGTATATGCCATAAGCATCAATAATGTAACCGATTTGCATATCCTTATCCATTAATAAATAAAGAACTGAATTATCTGCAGGATCTGAATCACCTTCAAATCTATAGGTTTTTACGATAGTTAAATCTTCTGGTCTGTAAATTTTACCAGCCTGGCTTTGCATTTTGCCGTGGTCGGTCATTTTCAATTCGTTATCTTTTCCTTTCAGCCTTAATTTTTCTAAAATCTGACTTAAAGTATTCATTGCGATTGGCTGTTCCATAATTGATTGATTTTTAGTACCTATTAAACACTTGGTTTTATAAATGGTTTGGAGTTTTAATATTATATCGAAACTAAATGACTATCAATCTGTTAATTATTAAACTAAATATTATGAAAAGATATCTTCTAACCTTAGCCGTTGCAGGTTTAGCAATTTTCAGCGCATGCAACAAAACAGAAAAAAAAATTGCCTCTGCAACGTTATCAGAAACTGCAGATAATTCTAAAACCATTGGTACCGCTAAATTTTACGAATTAAGTAACGGAGAAATTAAAATGGATTTAGAAATAAATTTCGCCTCCAAAGCAGATAGTAATGTTGCAGTACATTTCCATGAACATGGAGATTGTGGCGATATGGGAATGAATACACATGGACACTGGAATCCAACAAAAGAGAATCATGGTAAATGGGGTTCGGCGGCATATCATTCTGGTGATATTGGAAATATCAAATTGGATGGTAAAGGTCATGGAACCGTATCGGTAACTACTGATAGATGGAACGTGAAAGACGGCGACTTAAAAGGTATTATTGGTCGTGGCATTATTGTTCACGGTGGAACTGATGATTACACTACACAACCAACAGGTAATTCTGGACCAAGAATTGGCTGCGGAGTTATTGAATCAGTAAAGTAATCGTACGTAACAAATTATTTAGGTGATTGAAGAAATTTGATCACCTTTTTTTATGCAAAACGGTATCAAATGTCATCATGTTTAAAAACCTAAACAAAATGGCAAATCTAGAAATTTCCAGCAACGGCAAGGCCCAAAAGGGAAGAACAACAAAGTCTGCTCCAAGAGTAGATTTAACTGCAATGGTAGATCTAATGTTCTTACTCACCACATTCTTTATGCTTACTACATCTTTAACCGACTTAAAGGCAGCAGATATTTCTAAGCCGATTAAATCCGACATTGAAAGCCCGTACCCGGCATCAAGAACGATGACAATATTGCTTGGGAAAAATGCTCAAGCTGCATATTACATGGGCGAAACAGAAAACGCTAATCTGAATTATAGTAAAGTTAGTTTGATAGCAGAACAGGTTTTAATCAATAAGTCAGCTGTGGCTAAATTACATCAAAACAATCCCAGCAAATATTTAATTGTGATCATCAAACCAACTAAAACCGCAACATTTAAAGATTTCGTAGATGTTATCGATGAGATGAAAATCACTGGAATAAAATCCTATGCTATTGAAGATGAAAATATCTCTCCGAAAGAGAAAATTTATATGGAAACAAACGGCTTATAACAAAAAAAGCCCCGATTGATAGCGGGGCTTTTGTATGAAAATATGGTTTGTTAAATACCGAACGCAGCTTTCACTTTATCTACGAAATCTAATTTTTCCCAGGTAAATAATTCAACTGTTACCGTTTTTTCTTCACCATTTGGTGTTCTAAATGTTTTGGTAACAGTTTCTGGAGTTCTGCCCATGTGGCCATAAGCAGCAGTTTCGCTATAAATAGGATTTCTTAATTTTAAGCGTTGTTCGATAAAGTACGGACGCATATCAAAAATAGCTTCCACCTTTTTACTGATTTCGCCATCGGTTAAATCTACCTTAGATGTACCATAAGTAACCACATTAATTGAAGTTGGTTTTGCAACACCAATTGCATAACTCACTTGAACTAAAATTTCATCGGCTAAACCTGCAGCAACTAAATTTTTAGCGATATGACGAGTTGCATATGCAGCGCTTCTATCTACTTTACTTGGGTCTTTACCCGAAAAAGCACCACCGCCGTGTGCACCTTTTCCACCGTAAGTATCAACAATAATTTTTCTACCAGTCAAACCTGTATCACCATGCGGTCCGCCTATTACGAAAACACCTGTTGGGTTGATGTGATAAGTAATGTCATCATTAAACAAATGAGCATAATGAGGGTATTTTGCCTTAATTCTTGGAATCAGAATCGAAACTAAATCGCTTTTAATTTTAACCAACATTTCTTCATTAGCAGCATCTTTATCTTGTTTAGAGTCAGAATTTGGCTTAACAAAATCATCGTGTTGGGTAGATATCACAATAGCATCAATGCGTTGTGGCTTGTTATCATCAGAATACTCTAAAGTAACCTGCGATTTTGCATCAGGACGTAAATAAGTAATTTCTGAGTTTTCTCTTCTTAAATTGGCTAATTCTATTAATAATGCATGAGAAAGATCAAGCGCTAAAGGCATGTAATTTTCAGTTTCATTTGTTGCGTAACCAAACATCATCCCTTGGTCGCCGGCGCCTTGTTCTTCTTTGTTTGTTCTATCTACACCTTGATTAATATCTTGAGATTGCTCATGTATTGCCGATAAAATACCGCAAGAATTAGCTTCAAACATGTATTCGCTTTTCGTGTAGCCAATTTTCTTGATTACATCGCGAGCTATCTGTTGAACATCTAAATATGTTTTAGATTTTACCTCGCCAGCCAAAATAACTTGCCCGGTTGTAACTAAAGTTTCACAAGCAACCTTCGATTCTGAATCGAAAGCTAAAAAATTATCAATTAAAGCGTCCGAAATTTGGTCGGCAATTTTATCGGGATGGCCTTCAGAAACAGATTCTGATGTAAATAAATACGACATTTATTAAATAAATTTAAAATGAAAATAAACAATTTTAAAGCGCTAATGTTCCCTGTAAACAGGTTTGCTTGTATGTAGGAAGGTATTAGCACTTTTTTTTGAGTGGTAGCAATCCCGTTTCAAATATCGAAACATCGCAAATCAGTCCACTTTAACGCTGCAAAATTAGCATATTTTCTTTATTTCAAAAATTATAGATTATTTTGTACTCTGATACTAAAGCTTTGCAAGTCAAATTAAATATTTTATTCGTCCTCAATCCCATCTCTGGCGGAAAGGCAAAATCTACTATTCCAACACTTATAGATAAGTATTTGGATAAAGAAAAGTTCAATGCGTATTTTCGCATAACCGAATATATTGGTCATGCAAGCGAAATTGTTGATGAGGCTTTAAATAAAAATTTTGACATAATTGTGGCAGCTGGTGGCGATGGTACTATCAATGAAGTGGCCTCAAAAGTTCTTGAATACAAAAAAATAATGGGAATCATTCCGTTAGGCTCTGGAAACGGTTTAGCTCGTTTCTTAAATATTCCACAACGAAATCTTAAAGAGGCTATTCGGGTTATTAATAATTTAAAAACCGATAAAATTGATACAGCCACTTTCAATAATAAATGCTTTTTTAATCTGGCCGGTATAGGATTTGACGCTCATTTAAGTTCGGCATTCTCTAAAGATAAAAAACGTGGCTTGGCAGGCTATGTAAAGTTAAGCTTAATGGAAGTTTTCAGTTATAAAAACGAAACATATAATTTAAATATTGATGGTGTTGATTACGAGAGGAAAGCATTTGCCGTTACGGTTGCAAACTCATCTCAATATGGTAATGATGTTTACATAGCTCCAAGTGCATCGGTAAAAGATGGTTTGCTTGATGTTTGCATCATTAAGCCTTTCTCTTTATTAAAGTTACCTGCATTAAGTTATATCATGTTAAAAGGTAAGGCAGAAAATTCGGATATGATTGAGATTATAAAGGGTAAAAATATTAAAATATCTCGTTCAAAAGATGGTCCGGTTCATGTAGATGGAGAGCCCTTAATTATGGGTAGCGAAATAGAAATAAATATTAATCCACTTTCGTTAGAAGTTATAGTCCCATAATTTTTAAGTAAATAATTTATTCTCATAATGAAACCAAAAAAAAATAGCTTAAGCGATTTAGGCGGAATCATGTATTCTACCAATCCTGAATTCGAATATCAGGAAGAGGTTGATGATACGGTTACTTCTCCTAATAAATTGCAAGATTTAAGGGTAATGCTCGATAAAAAAAATCGTGGTGGCAAAGCCGTAACGCTTATAACTGGCTTTAAAGGAAAAACGGAAGATCTGGAAATTTTAGGCAAAATGCTAAAGAGTAAATGCGGTGTTGGTGGTTCTGTAAAAGATGGTGAAATCCTTATCCAAGGTGATGTAAGGGATAAGGTGATGTTAATCCTTCAAAAGGATGGTTATAAAGTGAAAAAAGCAGGTGGATAATTTGCTTGCTTAGTGTATTTTTTTGATTTTTTTTGAGTCATTTATATTGATATAATCTATTGATATATAGATGTTTAAATCATAGTGTACAAGCTACAATATGTAAAAAAAAGCACTTTAAAAATTCTTTTTTCTGTAAAATATCTCTTTACATTTGCTGCACTAACTAACTTATTGTTATGAGCAAAATGGAACTGCAAACGCCAGATTTAAGCTATTTAAATCTTCAGGCTGGTTTGGGTATAAAGTATCAATTAACAGCAGCCGAATTGGTAAAAGAGGCACTGCGAAATAATGAAGGCATTCTAGCTTCATCGGGAGCTTTAGCAGTTGATACCGGAAAATTTACGGGAAGATCTCCTAAAGATAGATTTATAGTTTTTGATAGTGTTACAGCAGATTTAGTTTGGTGGGGAGATGTAAATATCAAATTCAGTATGGATAAGTTTAATTCTCTTTTCCGTAAAATGACTGAATATTTAAATGAAAAAACCATTTATGTAAGAGATGCAAGTGCATGTGCAGACACTGATTATTCTATCTCGATAAGAGTTATTACAGAAACTGCATACCAAAATCTTTTTGCGAATAACCTATTTCTTCGCCCGAAGGTAGAAGATTTGGGCTTAGTGCCCGAATGGACAATTATAGCGGCCCCAGGGTTTGTTGCAAATCCAGAAGTTGATGGAACTCGGCAAGAAAATTTTTCGATAATCAATTTTTCAAGGAAAATGATTTTAATAGGCCGCACCGGCTACACAGGTGAAATAAAAAAGGGAATTTTTTCTGTATTGAATTTTCTTTTACCGGTATATAGCAACACGCTTTCTATGCATTGCTCAGCAAATGTTGGCAAAAACGGTGATACAGCGATTTTCTTTGGTCTTTCAGGAACGGGTAAAACAACTTTATCTGCCGACCCAGAAAGGGCTTTAATTGGAGATGATGAACATGGATGGGGTGCAAATTCTATTTTTAATTTTGAAGGCGGTTGCTATGCAAAATGTGTAGACCTCACATTAGAAAAAGAGCCTCAGATTTACAAAGCCATAAAATTTGGCTCATTGCTAGAGAATATTAATTTCTTTCCAAACAGCTATGATGTAGATTTTTCAAATATTGCTAAAACCGAAAATACAAGAGTTGCTTATCCAATAGAATATATTGATAATGCAGTAATACCTTCAATTGCGAAAACACCAAAGAATATATTTTTCTTAACTGCTGATGCCTTTGGCGTGTTACCACCTATATCTAAACTAAATGCAGAGCAGGCAATGTTTCACTTTTTAAGTGGTTATACTGCAAAAGTTGCCGGTACCGAAGCTGGCATTACAGAACCACAACTTACATTTTCCGCTTGTTTTGGCAAAGCTTTTTTACCCTTACATCCTACAAAATATGCCGAATTGCTTGGAGAAAAAATTAAAGAGCAGAATGTTAATGTATGGTTGGTAAATACTGGTTGGAGCGGTGGACCTTTCGGTGTTGGCAAACGGATGAAATTGAGTTATACAAGGGCAATGATCACTGCTGCTATAAATGGAAATCTGAATCATAACAACTATAAAATGCACCATGTGTTTAAATTAATGATGCCTTTACATTGTGTTAACGTTCCTGATGAAATTTTAGATCCATCAAAAACATGGAGTAACCCTGAAGAATACTTTTTAAAAGCATACGAACTTGCTGATGCTTTTGCAAAGAATTTTAAACAGTTTGAGCAGGTAAACGAACCAAAATTTGCCCAAGAAGAGGTTAAAATGTGTTAAATGCACTTTTAAATGCATTTTTTAGCCAAAAAATTTGCAATTCGATTTTTTTTTAGTTTTTATTGTGAAAGAATTGCCTCGGGCTGAGGCAATTTTTTTGTTATATTACCTAGTATATACCGTAAACTAAAAAGTTAAGTAACGATTTAATTGTTTATTGATTTATTAATTTGTAATTTAAAATCAATTTATAAATTTGTTTTCGCAACAAAAACGAATAAACTTACGTTGTGTGTAGTACAAAAGAAAAACAGCTAAAATTTAAAACAAGAACTAAAACTAAAAATTAAAAAAAATGGCAAACGCACCAAAACCAACAACTATTAAAAAAGAGAGCTCTTCAAGTGCTTCAAATGTATTTGCAACATTCGTTATTCCAATTTGTATCGTAGTTGGATTCATTATCTGGAAATTCGTATTAGGAGCTTCTGACAACTTTATCGGAGGAGACAATAATAACTTACCATTGCCAAACAACTATCCAGGTACTGCATATAAAGGTGGTCCAATTGTAGCTGTTTTAATCGGATTGTTATTAACTACAATTGTATTCTCTATCGAGCGTTTAATCGTAATTGGTAAAGCAAGCGGTAAAACTAGTTTAGATACTTTTATCATTAAGGTAAAAGGATTATTAAACTCAGGTAACATCGAAGCTGCTAAAGCAGAATGCGATAAACAAGAAGGTTCTGTAGCTGCAGTTATAAAATCAGGCTTAAAAAAATACAGCGAAGTTGAGGCAGACACAAACATGGATGTTGAGCAATCAATCGTAGCTATCCAAAAAGAAGTTGAAGAAGCAACAGCTTTAGAAATGCCAATGTTAGAGCAAAATTTAACAATTATTGCAACTTTAGTATCTATCGGTACATTAATTGGTTTATTAGGTACAGTAACAGGTATGATTCGTGCATTCGCCGGTTTGGCAAATTCAGGTGCTCCAGATCAATCAGCATTAGCGGTAGGTATCTCTGAGGCGTTAATTAATACAATGACTGGTATCGCAGTTTCAACTTTAGCAATTATCATGTATAACATCTTAACTTCTAAAATTGATAAATTAACTTATGCAATTGACGAAGCAGGATTTAGCATCGTTCAAACATACGCTAGTTCACATAAATAAGAATTTTGAAATAATTTTTACCGGCTTTATGGAAAACCGGAAAAAAGATCATCATTATTAAAAACTAGTAAATATTATGCCTAGAATAAAAGTTAAAAGAACAAGTACCGTAACAGACATGACCGCCATGTGCGATGTTGCTGCGCTGTTGCTTACCTTCTTTATTTTAACTGCTACAGCAAGGCAACCAGAACCACTAGCCGTATCAACACCTTCATCTACGTATGAATTTAAGGTACCGGTAGAAAATAATGCCATTTTAACAATAGGGCAGAAAAAGGTTTTCTTTGAAGTAGCAGGACAAAAAGTAAGGGCAAGAACTTTAGAATTAATGGGAGAGCAGTATAAAATATCTTTCAACCAAGAGGAGAAAAATAGATTTTCTGTAATCGGTACATTCGGAGTTCCTATGGGTAGCTTGAAGCAGTTTATTAATATGCCAGGTGGCGACCGTATGAATCCGGGAGTACAAACTGGTATCCCTACTGATTCTACCGACAATCAATTAAACGCTTGGGTATTAAATGCTCGTAAGGCAACAAAAGAACTTAACAATGTTGATATGAGAATCAGCATTAAAGGTGATGCCAAAGAGGAATACCCAACTGTTAAAAAGGTTGTTGATATTTTGCAGAAACAGAACGTTAACAAGTTTTTGTTGGTTACCAACTCAGAAGCTAAAAAGAAGAATTAAGAAATGGCAGAATTAAACACAGGCGGGAAGAAAGCCACACCAAGGATCGATATGACCCCAATGGTGGATTTGATGTTTCTTTTGGTTACATTCTTTATCTTAACTACGTCGATATCTACGCCACAAGCTATGGATATCACCAAGCCAGATAAAAATGAAAAAATGCCAGAAAACAGATTGGCATTAAAAGCAACCAAAACAATGACTGTTTTATTAGGAAAAAATAATAAAATAGCATGGTATATGGGAGAAGCTGGTAAAAGTGCTCCAACTATTGAGTCTTTCAGCCAAATTGAAGCGTCAATAGAAGAAAACAGAAAGAAAGCAAATGCTTCTGGTGTACCAGGGGAATTTACGGTTCTTGTAAAACCTACTTCTGGTTCTACATTCAAAGATTTTGTTGATATGATGGACGAACTGGAAATTATGAAAGTAAAATCTCGTCAGATTGATGATGACAACATCCTTGACAGTGAGAAGGATTTTATGAAAGAACAAGGTATTTTATAATTAATAAAATCAGTAATTATGTCGAAATTAGATATTTTTAGAAAGGAATGGCTGGAAGTCGTTTTTGCTGATAAAAACAAAGCTTACGGAGCGTATCAATTGCGTAAAGGTAACGCTGCTAATACTACTAAAGCCTTAATTTGGGGTTCTGCAGTGTTTTTAGTATTGTTTTTTTCACCAAAAATTTACAGCCTAATTAAAGGCGCTATTCCTGAAGATAAGCAGGAGAAAGCCCAAGAAGTGGTTTTAGCTCAACCGCCACCAGTGGATCCAAAAACACCACCACCACCACCGGTAGAGCCACCACCACCAAAAGTGGATCAGGTAAAAATGCCACCTCCGATTGTAAAACCGGATATTGAAGTAAACGAGGAACCACCTACAGTTGAAAAATTGAAAGAGGCAGATCCTGGTCAAAAAGATATTAAAGGTGATCCAACAGCTGATATTGTTATCGCTGAACCGGTAGGTGAGGGACCCAAACGTACTGAGGCTGTTGCAGTTGATGATAATAAAGTTTATGACTTCGTTAGTATCGAGAAGCAACCAGAGTTTCCAGGTGGTATGAAAAAGTTTTACGAGTATTTAGGTAAAGCGATTAAATATCCTCCAATGGCTCAGGAGAACAATGTTCAGGGTAAAGTTTGGTTATCATTCGTTGTAGAACGTAATGGAGAACTTACAGATATTCAGGTTACTCGTGGTTTAGGTAGCGGAACCGATGAGGAAGCAAAACGCGTATTAAAAAATAGTATTCGTTGGGTTCCTGGAATTCAAAACGGCAAACCAGTACGTGTAAAATACAACATCAACATTAATTTTACTCTTAATTAGTAAATGTTAAATTTTGATATTTTTAAGCAAAAATCGCCTAAACAGCGGTTTTTGCTCATTTTAGGCCTTATCATGTTTGTATTTTACTGCTGCATAGGCCTAGCATGCATCTTTTGGAAAAACTTGCCACTAAATATTGGTCAGCCTTATAAAATTGCAATTGGTGTTTTTTTGATAATTTATGCTTTTGTACGTTTACTAAGCCTTGGAAAACGAGATTAATTAATGAAGAACGTTTTTATCTTATTTGCTTTACTATCATTATTTTCTTGTAAACAAAAGAAAAAGGATGAATTAAAAGAAACTCGTACAAGCGGCACAATGAAGATTCTTGTTGATGAAACTGTTGGTCCATTAGTTCAGAGAGAAATTGATATTTTTAAAATCGATTATCCTGATGCCAATTTTCTCGCAACATTTAAACCCGAAGAGAAAATTATTCCGGCATTTTTAAATGATAGTGTAAGAGTAATTATTTTGCCTAGACTATTAACAAAGCAAGAGGAAAAATATTATACTCAACGTAATATTAAAATAAATACATCACGTTTTGCTGTAGATGGGATAGCTTTAATCACAAATCAAGATAATATTGATAGTGTTATTAACGTTAAAGATGTTATTGACATACTTCAAGGAAAAAGCTCATCTAGAAAATTAATGTTTGATAATGCCTATTCAAGTACGTTCAAGTATCTTAAAGAATTAGCGGGTATTAAACAGTTTCCACCTAAAAATGTGTATGCAAAAAATACGGCTAACGAAGTTATTCAGTTAATCGCGAAGGATAAAAGCTTCATTGGTGTTTTAGGTATAAACTGGTTGTCGGAAAAAAATACAGTTTTTGTATCGAATAAAGACAAAATTAAAACCTTAGGATTAAAAAATGATAAAGGTAAAATTGGGGGAGATAAGTTTTATAAGCCTACGCAAGACAATCTTATAAATGGTATTTACCCATTTTTACGAAATATAAATATAATAGATTGCGAGGGTAGAGATGGTTTAGGCACAGGATTTGCAGTGTGGTTAAGGAGCCAAAGAGGTCAGTTAATTGTGCTTAAATCAGAATTAGCTCCTCACAAGCTTATGCCTAGGCAAATTAATTATAAATAAATTTAGTAAATTGAACCACGATTGAATTACATCAATCAATAATTAAAAACAAAAATCAGATTAAGCTTGCATAAGCTTTACAACCATTAAAAACATATTAAAGAACTATGAAAATTTTAAAGAAAGCAATAACCTTAAATGTAGGTTTGGTGTTGATGGGTTCTGCAGTTTTTGCTCAAAGTTTAGCTGACGCGAAAAAAGCCATTGATGCTGAGCAATACCAAAAAGCATCATCAATGCTTAAATCTTTAGTGAACTCTCAAGCTTCGAATGGTGATAATTACTACAATCTTGGAATGGTATATCTAAAAACTGGATATATTGATTCGGCTAGAGTTGTATTTAATAAAGGTGTAGCCGCTGATGCTAAAAATGCATCAAATTATGCTGGTTTGGGTGAGGCAGATTTATTATCTAACAATCCTACTTCGGCTAAAACAAATTTTGATAAAGCAGTTTCTGCTAACTCAAAAGATTACAAAACATACTTAGCTATTGGTAAAGCATATTTGGCTCAAGATAAGCCAAGTGATGAGGTTTCTAAACCAGATTTTGCTAATGCAATTACTAATCTTACAAAAGCTGATGAATTAGATTCAAAAGATAAAGATGCTGATGTATTTATTGCAATAGGTGATGCTTACGCATTACAAAAGAAAAACTCTGAAGCATTGACACCTTACTTTACTGTAAGTAGCATAGATCCAACAAATAGAAGAGCTAAAACTCAGGTTGGTAAAATGTATAAAGAATCTCGTGCTTTTGCAGAGGGCGAAAAAGAACTTCAAGAAGTAATTGCAGCTGATGCGAACTATGGTCCTGCTTATCGTGAATTAGGAGAATTATACTTACAGTGGAGTAGCTTTGGTACTGATAAAGAGAAAGCTGCGAAAGGGGTAGAGTATTATAAAAAATATCTTGATTTAACTGATAAATCTACAGAATCTCAGTTACGTTATATGCAGTTTTTATTCTATGCAAAGGATTTCCCTGCATTGGAACAAGTAGCATCGTCAATTCAAGTTCCGGCTAATGATCCTAAAGCAATTATCGTATCAAGATTAAAAGGTTGGTCTGCCTATGAAAATAAAAATTATCCGTTGGCTTTAACCAACATGACAGATTATTTTGCAAAACAAAAAGACACAAGCAAAATTTTAACTTTCGATTACCTTTACTTAGGTAAAGCACAATTAAAAGCTGGTCAGGATAGTTTGGCTTTAATTAATATCACTAAAGCTGTAGAAAAAGATTCTACAAACGCTGATGCATTATCAGAAGTTGCGAAAAGCTTATATGATGCTAAAAAATATGCAAAATCTGCCCAGGTTTATGAAAAGGCAATAAAAGCTAATCCTAATGGAAAAGGTTCGTTGTATAATTACTATTATAATGCAATGGCGAATTACTTTGATTACGGAGCAAAATATAGCGCTAAACAAAATCCTTCTAAAGACATTTTAGTTAAGGCAGATTCAGCAATTGCAAAAGTAATTCAGATTTCTCCAGAAACATATGATGCTTACTTAACAAGAGCTCGTATCAATAGTTTATTAGATGATGATAAAGAGCCCAAAGGATTAATGGTTCCTTATTATGAGGAATTTATCAACAAAGTAACTGCTAAACCGGAGATAGCTACGACTGGTACTTATCCAAAACGTTTATCAGAAGCTTATGATACTTTAGGTGGTTACTACTACTATAAAGATAAAGCAAAAGCTAAAGAATATTTCGATAAAAGTGTAGCTGTATATCCAAGCGGAACTTTTGCAGCAGCAAAACTAAAAGAATTGGCTGCACCGGCTCCAAAAGGAAAAGGCAAATAATTTAAAGGTTAAATAATTTAGAAAAGGCAGAGTTTTGTTACTCTGCCTTTTTCTTTTACTTTTGCATTTAGAAATTAGATATTATGCAAGCGCAAAGCACCTCGATAGATTTTTTACCAATTATATTTCAAGTAATTGTAGCTTTAGGTTTTGTGGTAACCACGTTGGTTGCAACACACTATTTAGGCCCAAAGCGTAAAACAAGTGATAAGTTGGAAACGTTCGAGGCTGGTGTCAAATCAGTGGGTAATGCTCGTCAGCCATTTTCAATCAAGTATTTCGTAGTCGCTATTTTGTTCGTGCTTTTTGATATCGAAGTTATCTTCATGTATCCTTGGGCAGTAAATTTTAGAGCATTAAAGATGGACGGGATGATAGAAATGTTCATTTTTATGGGAACGCTATTGTTGGGATTTATCTACGTTATCAAGAAAAAAGTTTTAGACTGGAATTAAATTTTAGTTAAGGGTTTGCATTATTATACTTTCAGCTCGGAACCCCAAATTATTAACTAATTTAGAAAGGTTCTAAATCGACTTAAGCTAGTTATTTGGCTTTAAAATATTGTAAATTTGTTGCTCATTCTGCAAAGGAATGAGCATTTTTTGTTAATAAACATGAGTGAAATTAATATAGTTGATGCGCCTCCCGGTATAGAGGGTTCTGGTTTCTTTGCCACTTCGATGGATAAAGTGATTGGTTTGGCTCGTTCAAATTCATTATGGCCTTTACCTTTTGCAACATCATGTTGCGGAATCGAGTTTATGGCAACCATGGGTTCTCATTACGATTTAGGTCGTTTTGGTGCAGAACGTCTGAGTTTTTCTCCTCGTCAGGCCGATGTTTTAATGGTAATGGGCACTATCGCCAAAAAAATGGCTCCAGTACTTAAGCAGGTTTATATCCAAATGGCAGAACCACGTTGGGTAATGGCTGTTGGTGCATGCGCAAGTAGTGGTGGTATTTTCGATACCTATTCTGTTTTGCAAGGTATTGATGAAGTTATTCCGGTTGATGTTTATGTTCCGGGTTGCCCACCAAGACCAGAAGCTATTTTAGATGGTTTCCAACGCATCCAGGATTTGGTTAGAAACGAATCTGGCAGAAGAAGAAACTCTGATTATTATAAAGAACTTTTAGGTCAATACGGCATTAAATAATGGAAGAAACGACTCTAAATAACAATATCCACGTTAAGCTGACTGAAAAGTTTGGCGAAAAAGTTACTGCTGTTTCAGAGCCTTATGGTTTATTAACTTTTGTAACCTACAAAGATGTTATCATCAATGTGCTTTCGTATCTTAAAGACGAATTAAAATTTAATTTCTTAACGGATATTACAGCAGTTCACTATCCAGGTCAAAACCATGGTATTGCAGTGGTTTACCACTTAAACAATATGGTAGAGCGTGTAAGAATCAGGATTAAGGTTTTTATTTCAGAGCAAAATCCAACTATTCCTACAGCAACAACTGTTTGGAAAGGTGCAAACTGGATGGAACGCGAAACCTATGATTTGTTTGGTGTTAAGTTTGAAGGTCATCCAGATTTACGCCGTATTTTAAATATGGATGATTTAGGTGTTCATCCAATGTTAAAACAATACCCATTGGAAGACCCAAACAGAGTGGATAAAAAAGACGAATTTTTTGGAAGGTAAAATATGAATCATAACCATCCGGTATTTACAGATAACGACCCGCAAAGTGAGTTGGTAACCCTAAATTTAGGTCCAACACACCCTGCTACACACGGTGTTTTTCAAAATGTTTTGCAATTAGATGGCGAACGTATTGTGAGCGGCGTATCTACAATTGGCTACATTCATCGTGCTTTCGAAAAGATTGCCGAGCATCGCCCATTTTATCAAATCACACCATTAACCGACCGTTTGAACTATTGCTCATCGCCAATTAACAATATGGGGTGGCACATGACGGTTGAGAAATTACTGAATATCCAAATGCCAAAACGTGTAGATTATCTACGCGTAATTATTATGGAGCTTTCTCGCATTTCTGACCACATTATTTGTAATACAATTATTGGTCAGGATACTGGTGCAACTACAACATTCCTTTACCTTTTCCAATTTCGTGAGCATATTTACGAAATTTTTGAAGAGGTTTGTGGCGCTCGATTAACAACAAATATTGGTCGTATCGGTGGTTTTGAAAGAGATTTCAATGAAATCGCCTTTGCGAAAATTAATAAATTTTTAAAAGAATTTCCTGTTGCTTTAAAAGAATTTGAAAATCTTTTAACACGCAACCGTATTTTTATCGATAGAACAGCTGGCGTTGCTGAAGTAAGCAAGGAAACTGCTTTAGAATACAGCTGGACAGGCCCACTTCTTCGTGCGGCTGGTGTAGATTATGATGTTCGCGTTGCAGACCCATACTCATCTTATCAGGATTTTGATTTTGAAATTCCGGTAGGAACAAGTGGTGATATTTACGACAGATATTTGGTTCGTAATGAAGAAATGTGGCAAAGTGTTCGAATTATTGAGCAAGCTGTTGTGAAATTAAAAACAGAACCAAAAGGCATTTTCCATGCTGATGTTCCTGATTTTTATCTTCCGCCAAAACAAGAAGTTTATAACAATATGGAGGCATTAATTTATCACTTTAAAATTGTGATGGGTGAAATTGATGCACCGAAAGCAGAAGTTTATCATGCTGTAGAAGGTGGAAATGGCGAATTGGGTTTCTATCTGATTAATGATGGTGGCCGTACGCCTTATCGTTTGCACTTCCGCAGACCAAGTTTTATAAATTACCAAATGTTTGCACCAATGAGTGAGGGTATGTTATTATCCGATGCCATTATCAACATGAGTAGTATGAATATTATTGCAGGAGAATTAGATGCTTAAAGTAGAAGAACAAACACCTGTACAGTTTTCATCAGAATTGCTTGCCAAATTTGATGATGTTAAAAGCCGTTACCCTGAAGGTAAACACAAATCAGCTTTGTTACCATTGCTACATTTGGTACAAGCAGAATACCTTTGGGTTAGTACACCAGCAATGGATAAAGTTGCTGAATATTTAAACATTCAGCCAATTGAAGTTTATGAGGTAGCAACATTTTACTCCATGTACTTTTTAAAACCACAAGGTAAATATGCTTTGGAGGTTTGCCGTACTGGTCCTTGTTGTTTGGTTGGCGCCGAAAAAATATTAAGCCACTTAGAAACTAAGTTAGGTGTTAAAGAAGGTGAAGTTACGGCAGATGGTTTATTCAGCTTTAGAGGAGTTGAGTGTTTAGCCGCTTGTGGTTTCGGTCCGGTTTTACAAATTAGCCCGGAATATACTTTTTATGAAAACCTTACTGAAGAAAGTGTAGATAAATTGATTGAAGATTTAAGGACGAAGTCATAAGGTAAAAGTTTTGAACCTTTAGTCCTTCGGCTATCGACTAATGAACAAATGACCAATGACTAATTGACTGATAAAATGAGTCGTAAACTATTACTTGAGCATATTAACGTACCAGGTATCAACACACTTGATGTCTATCGCCAAAAAGGCGGTTATCGTGCTGTGGAAAAAGCCCTGAAAACTTTAACACCTGAAGAGATTGTTGAAGAAGTAAAAAAATCGGGCTTACGCGGTCGTGGTGGTGCTGGTTTCCCTACCGGGATGAAGTGGAGTTTTTTGGCGAAGCCAGAAGGTGTTGCACGCTATTTGGTTTGTAATGCTGATGAGTCTGAGCCGGGAACTTTTAAAGACCGCTACTTGATGACACACATTCCTCATGCTTTAATAGAAGGAATGATTGTTTCGAGTTTTGCTTTAGGTGCAAAAGTTTCCTACATATACGTTCGTGGAGAGATGATGCCTCAAATTCGCATCCTGGAAAAGGCAATAGCAGAGGCCAAAGCTGCCGGTTGGTTAGGTAAAAATATTTTAGGTACAGGTTACGATTTAGAATTATATGTTCAGCCGGGTGGTGGCGCTTACATTTGTGGTGAAGAAACTGCACTGTTAGAATCACTTGAAGGTAAAAGAGGTAATCCAAGAATTAAACCACCATTTCCTGCAATTGCAGGTTTGTACGGTTGCCCAACTGTGGTAAACAATGTAGAATCAATTGCTGCCGTAGTACCGATTATTAATGATGGCGGTGAAGAATATGCAAAAATAGGTATCGGTAGAAGTACAGGTACAAAATTAATATCAGCATCAGGTAATTTAGTAAAACCTGGCGTTTATGAAATTGAATTAGGCTTACCAGTTGAAGAATTTATTTATTCGGATGAATATTGCGGTGGTATTGCTAATGGAAAACGTTTAAAGGCTACGGTTGCTGGGGGTTCATCTGTGCCAATTTTACCAGCGAACTTGACATTGAAATACGCTAATGGCGAACCTCGATTAATGAGTTACGAATCTTTATCGGAAGGTGGATTTGCAACTGGTACAATGATGGGTTCTGGTGGTTTTATTGCTTTTGATGAAGACCAATGTATTGTTCGTAACACCTGGAATTTCGCTCGTTTTTATCACCACGAAAGTTGCGGACAATGTTCGCCATGTCGTGAAGGTACTGGATGGATGGAAAAGGTATTGCATAAAATTGAGCATGGTCATGGTTCGATGGATGATGTAGATTTGCTTTGGGATATTCAACGTAAAATAGAAGGAAATACCATTTGTCCGTTAGGTGATGCTGCAGCTTGGCCAGTGGCTAGTGCAATTCGTCATTTTAGAGATGAGTTTGAATGGCATATTAAAGAGCCAATCAAAAGTCAGCAGCAAAATTATGGTATAGCAAATTATGCTGTGCCAATTGAAAAAACTGTTGAAGTAAAAAGTGAGAATTAAAAAGTAAAAAATGTCTGAAGAAAAGACATTTGATATAAAAATAAGAAGTTATCATTTTTCAAAATCGATAATCAATTTTATATCTAGTCTTAAATTTGATAGATTATACTTTTCAATTTTCGACCAATTTTTAAGAAGCGCTACATCAATTGGGGCAAATGTAGTTTAAGGAAAAGCGGGAAGTTCGCGTAAGGATTTTAAGAATTTTTACAATATTGCGTTAAAGTCTGCAAATGAAACTAAATACTGGATTTGCTTAGTTAGAGATACAGAAATTGCGCAAACCAATAAAGAAAAAGTAAATGAATTATTAAGAGAAGCGGATGAAATTTCCAGAATTTTAGCTTCTATAATAATCAACTTAAATAAAGATAAAGCTTAAACTTTTTGAAGGTTTTTAATTTAAAATTTTCACTTTTGAATTTTAATAATGAGTGATAAAGTTAAGGTTACGATAGATGGGATAACTGTAGAGGTTGACAACGGAACCACTATTCTAAATGCTGCAAGGCAAATAGGAGGTGATATTGTTCCGCCAGCCATGTGCTATTATTCTAAATTAGAAGGTAGTGGTGGTAAATGCCGTACCTGTATTGTTAAGGTAACAAAAGGTTCTGAAAAAGACCCACGCCCTATGCCAAAATTGGTTGCATCTTGCCGTACAACAGTAATGGATGGTATGGAAGTGCTTAATATTACTTCTCCAGAGGTTTTGGAGGCACGTGCCGGTGTAGTAGAAATTTTATTGATTAACCACCCATTAGATTGCCCGGTTTGTGATCAAGCAGGTGAGTGTGATTTACAAAATTTAGGTTACGAACACGGATTACAAAAAACTCGTTATGAGTTTGAGCGCCGTACTTTCGACCGTATCGATATTGGTGACAAAATTCAATTGCATATGAATCGTTGTATTCTGTGCTACCGTTGTGTTTTCACTGCCGACCAGATTACAAATAAACGTGTTCATGGTATCTTAAACCGTGGCGACCATTCTGAAATTTCCACTTATATCCAACAAGCAGTTGATAACGATTTCTCTGGAAACGTAATTGATGTTTGCCCGGTTGGTGCTTTAACAGATAGAACTTTCCGTTTTAAAAACCGTGTTTGGTTTACAAAACCAGTTGATGCACATCGTAATTGCGACCACGAAAAATGCAATGGTAAAGTAACACTTTGGTACAAAGGTGAAGATGTGTTACGTGTTACGGCTCGTAAAGACCAGTATGGTGAGGTGGAAGAGTTCATCTGCAATACTTGTCGCTTTGATAAAAAGGCAACTTCAGATTGGATTATCGAGCAGCCAACACATATAGATGATACTTCGGTTATTGCATCAAACCATTACGAAACACTAAAACCTTTGCATGTAATTCAGCCAAATCAGGCTTTACAGGCTGCAAATGAAATTGAGTTACATAAAACAGTAAAATACTAATGGATACAGGTTTTATCATAGAAAAATTTATTCTGGTAGCGGTAATTTTCGGTATCAGTTTAGTCGTAGCCATGTATTCTACTTATGCAGAACGTAAGGTGGCGGCTTATTTGCAAGACCGTTTAGGTCCGGATAGAGCAGGTCCTTTTGGTATTTTGCAGCCATTAGCAGATGGTGTTAAAATGTTTATGAAGGAGGAAATTATCCCGACTTCATCAAACAAATGGTTATTCATTATTGGTCCTGGATTGGCATTACTTTGTGCTTGTATTGGTACAGCAGTAATTCCGTGGGGTAGTCCTATGGAAATTGGAGGCAAAATGGTTCCATTGCAAGTTGCTGATATTAACGTTGGTGTTTTATACATCTTCGGTGTCGTATCTCTGGGAGTTTACGGCGTGATGATTGGTGGTTGGGCCTCAAATAATAAATACTCTTTATTAAGCGCAATTCGTGCGGCATCGCAAAACATCAGTTATGAAATCGCAATGGGATTATCCATCATTGCTTTGCTTTTAATGACCAATACATTAAGTTTAAAAACCATTGTTGAACAGCAACACGGCCTAAATTGGAATGTTTGGTATCAACCGCTAGGTTTTTTAATTTTTATGGTTTGTTCTTTTGCAGAAACCAATCGTGCACCTTTCGATTTACCAGAATGTGAAACTGAATTAATTGGTGGTTACCACACAGAGTATTCTTCCATGAAATTAGGTTTCTATCTATTTGCTGAATACATCAACATGTTTGTTTCATCAGCTGTAATGGCAACATTATATTTTGGAGGTTACAATTATCCTGGGATGGATTCAATGGCAGTTTGGTTAGGTCCAACCTGGGCACCATTATTCGGTACAGCAGTTTTCTTTGCAAAAATAGTATTCTTCATCTTTTTCTTCATGTGGGTACGATGGACAATCCCTCGTTTCCGTTATGACCAATTGATGAATTTAGGTTGGAAAGGTTTAATACCTTTGGCAATTGCCAATATTATTATAACTGGCGTTGTGATTGCAATTATTGAGAAGTTTTAATTATGGAATCATTAAGTAATAAGAAAAAAGTACTGGAGCAAAAACCTTTAAGCTTTATGGAGCGCATGTATTTGCCTGCAATTGCAAAAGGTATGGGCATCACCATCAGTCACTTATTTAAAAAAGAGGCAACAATAAGATATCCTGAAGTAGAGCGTGAGTTTTCGGCAAACTTTAGAGGTATGCACTCGCTTAAACGTGATGAAAATGGTAAAGAGCGTTGTACTGCTTGCGGTTTATGTGCATTATCTTGTCCGGCTGAGGCGATTACCATGATTGCTGCAGAGCGCAAGAATGATGAAAAGCATTTATACCGTGAGGAAAAATATGCTGCAACTTATGAAATTAACATGTTGCGATGCATTTTCTGCGGATTATGTGAAGAGGCTTGCCCAAAAGAGGCGATTTATTTAGATGGACCAATTGTACCAGCAGATTATTTACGTAAGGATTTTATTTACGGAAAAGATAAATTGGTAGAGGCTCCGTTAGAAATGAAAAAATAATATGACCAATCGTCATTGCGAGGAACGAAGCAATCCTAAAGCAATGGCAATAAAAATGAGATTGCTTCGTGCCTCGCAATGACGAGGAGTACAAACAAATAACAAATTAATGAGTACACAAGTATTCTATTTCGTAGCCACATTAAGTATCATCTTTTCGCTGATGGTGATTTTTGCAAAAAATCCAATCCATAGCGTTTTGTACTTGATTCTCACTTTTTTCACCTTCACGGTACATTACGTATTGTTGAATGCACAGTTTTTAGCTGTTGTAAACTTCATCGTTTACATGGGTGCAATCATGGTATTATTCTTATTCGTACTGATGCTCCTCAACCTAAATAAAGAAACTGAGCCTGTAAAATCGCCTTTGATAAAAATTGTAGGCTTAATTGCAGGTTGTTGCTTAGTGGTAACTTTAGTTGGTTCTTTTAAGGCTGCAACAATTACAAGTCCGCTTATTTTGAAAAATCCGGGATTAGGTTTGGTAGAAAACTTGGGTAAAGAGCTTTTTGGCCCATTCTTGTTACCATTCGAATTATCGTCTTTATTACTATTGGCAGCAATGGTTGGAGCCGTTTTATTATCTAAAAGAGATGAGGTAGAGGCATAATGGAAAATTTAACTACACAAATGGCAGGCGTTCCGCTAAATCACTACATCTATTTATGTGCAATTATTTTCACAATTGGTGTAATCGGCGTATTAACCCGAAGAAATGCAATCGTAATTTTTATGTCGGTTGAGTTGATGTTGAATGCAGTAAACTTGCTTTTAACAGCTTTTTCGGTTCATAGTAACGACCCATCAGGTCAGGTTTTTGTATTCTTCATTATGGCGCTGGCTGCTGCAGAAGTTGCAGTTGGTTTGGCAATAATCGTAATGGTATATAGAAATACAAAATCGATAGATATTAATGTTTTAAATCGCCTTAAGTGGTAAATATATAGTAAGAATGACAATAGAACAATTGATTTGGTTAGTTCCGTTACTTCCTTTTTTGGGTTTTGTAATTAACGGACTGGGCAGAAATTCTTTATCTAAAGGACTTGTTGGTATCATCGGGAGCGGAGTAATCTTTGCCTCCTTTATCATCAGCGTAATTATTTTCTTTAGTTTACAAGGCGATACACAAAAATCTCACGAAGTATTTTTATTCGATTGGATTAGTGCTGGTACATTACACATTCCTTTATCGTTCCTGGTTGACCCACTAAGTTCAATCATGCTGTTAATAATTACTGGAATAGGGTTTTTAATTCACCTTTATTCTACGGGTTACATGCACAATGATGAAGGTTTTGGTAAGTTTTTCTCTTATTTAAACTTGTTTGTGTTCTTCATGCTATTACTGGTATTGGGGTCGAACTACATCGTAATGTTTATCGGCTGGGAGGGTGTAGGTTTATGCTCTTACTTACTAATCGGTTTTTGGTACACCAATAGCGCTTATGCATCAGCAGCTAAAAAAGCTTTTGTAATGAATCGGATTGGCGATTTGGGCTTTTTATTAGGTGTATTCTTAATGTTCAACTTCTTCGGAAGTTTAGAGTTCTCAAAAATATTTCCTCAAGCAGCTAATATGCTGCCAGGTAACCAAACAATAGTTTTAATCACCATTTTGTTATTTATTGGTGCTTGCGGTAAATCTGCACAGTTGCCATTATTTACCTGGTTACCCGATGCAATGGCCGGACCAACACCTGTTTCTGCTTTAATCCACGCGGCGACAATGGTAACAGCAGGTATTTACATGATTGCCCGCTCGAGCGTATTGTTCGACCTCGCCCCATTAACGCAACACATCATTGCCATTATCGGTGCGGCGACAGCTTTGGTAGCTGCAATTATCGCCCTAACTCAAACGGATATCAAAAAAGTATTGGCTTATTCTACTGTATCTCAGTTAGGTTATATGTTTTTAGGATTAGGTGTGGGCGCATATACAGGTTCATTCTTCCACGTATTAACCCACGCATTCTTTAAAGCATTATTATTCTTAGGTGCCGGTTCGGTTATTCATGCCATGCACCATGAACAGGATATGCGACACATGGGCGGATTAAGAAAAAAACTTCCGGTAACGTTCTTAACCATGATGATTGGTACCATCGCAATTGCAGGTTTACCACCATTTTCAGGTTTCTTCTCAAAGGATGAAATTTTAGCTCATGCATTTCAATATAGCCCGGTGCTTTGGGGCATTGGTGTTTTAACTGCATTTTTGACCGCATTCTATATGTTCAGAATGATGTTCCTAACTTTTTCAGGGAAGTACAGAGGTACACATCATGAAGAAAGTCATGTTCATGAATCGCCGGCATCAATGACTACACCATTAGTAATTCTAGCTATTTTAGCTGCAATTGGTGGAGCCATCAACATTCCACATGTATTTGGCGGTAATGAGTGGTTGGCACATTGGTTAACAGGTGCAGGTGTTGCGCAACACGAGTTAGATTTAAGTCACTCAACTGAATTTACTTTAATGGGTGTTTCGGTTGTTTCCGCAGTTATTGCTTTGCTTTATGCTTACACTAGATATGTTAAAGGTGCTCGTGTTCCGGTTGCTGATGAGGCACCACGCTCAGCACTAGCGAAATTATCTTATCATAAATTTTATTTAGATGAGATTTACGATTTCATTATTACAAAACCATTGGATGCTTTTTCTAAATTCTTTTACAGGGTTGTTGATACTAAATTTATCGATGGAATAGTGAATGGATTAGGATGGAGTACAAACGAGGCTAGTAAAGGTGTTCGTTTATTACAAAGTGGAAACGTAGGATTCTACATATTTATGATGGTATTTGGTATCATCGCATTGCTTGCTTATACATTTTATTACATATAAAAAGGGTTCAAAATTAAATAATGGAACAACTTTTACTACTTATATTTCTTCCGCTTGTTGGTGCTCTAATTACAGCATTTTCGGGTAAGTCTGCTAAAATAGTTTCGACCGTAATTTCGGTTGCATCTTTAGGTTTGGCTGTGTTTATTGCTTGTAATTTCATACCAAATGCAAGTACCCAGTTTGAGGCAAATTTACCATGGATTGCCGATCTAGGCATTCGTTTTCATGCTGGTATCGATGGAATCAGCATGTTGGTTGTGTTGCTTACCAACTTATTGGTGCCAATTATTATTCTATCCAGCTACAAGCACGATTATAAAAATCCATCAGCTTTTTACGCATTAATTCTATTTATGCAAGCTGGTTTGTTATTGGTATTTACCGCAATGGACGCTTTCTTATTCTACATTGGATGGGAAGCAGCTTTGATTCCAATCTATTTCATCTGCGCATTCTGGGGTGGAAAAGATAGGGTTCGCATCAACATGAAGTTTTTCGTTTACACGATTGCGGGTTCATTATTTATGTTGATGGGTATAATCTATTTGTACCTACAAAACCCTGCTCACAATTTCGATATCCAAGCATTTTATGCTTTAAATTTAGATGGAGCACAACAAGGATGGATTTTCTGGGCTTTCTTTATTGCTTTCGCGATTAAGATGCCGATTTTTCCTTTCCACACGTGGCAGCCAGATACCTACACCGTTGCGCCAACTCAAGGAACAATGTTACTATCCGGTATTATGTTGAAGATGGGTATTTATGGCGTAATCAGATGGTTATTGCCAATCGTTCCGACTGGTGTTCAGGATTGGTCTTGTTTAGCAATGGTTCTTTCTATCATTGGAATTGTTTATGCATCAGTTATAGCTTTCACGCAGAAAGATGCGAAACGTTTGGTAGCTTATTCCTCTATCGCTCACGTTGGCTTAATCGCTGCAGGCATATTTGCGTCCTTTAACCTTGGAAATCTTGGTGTACAAGGTATGCAAGGAGCGATGGTTCAAATGTTAAGTCACGGGATTAATGTAGTGGGTTTATTTTTCGTTTTGGATATTATCTTTTCCCGTCTGAAAACCAACAAAATTGAAGAACTAGGCGGTATTGCTAAAGTAGCACCTCAATTGGCGATTGCATTCCTAATCATCGTTTTAGGAACAGTAGCTTTACCAGGAACGAATGGTTTTATCGGTGAGTTCTTGTTGTTAATGGGCGTGTATAACTATAGCATTTGGGCTGCCGCAATCGCAGGATTAACCATCATTTTCGGAGCCGTTTACATGTTACGTATGTACCAAAATGTAATGCTTGGCAAAACCAATGAATTAACCCTTACATTCACCGATATCCAAGGAACTGAAAAATTGGTTCTTTATATCATTTGTGCTTTAATCGTAATTTTGGGTGTTTATCCGAAACCATTATTGCACTTAACAGAGGCATCTGTACAACATTTATTAGAACAGGTAAATCAAAAATTAACATCAGTAAAATAAGCAATGAATATTATCATAACCATTAGTATAACAGCTTTTATTGTACTTTATGCAGGTTTGTTTAAAGCAAATAAAGCATTATTGCCGCTTACCGTGGTTGGCTTACTTACTGCATTAGGATTTACTTTCGCTTCCTGGAATGGCAATGCAGTTCATTTCGGTATGATGCAGACTGATAATTTCGCTTTGGCATTTTCTGGCGTTTGCATTATTGGTACACTTTTAATTTTCTTATTAACACAAAATTATTTCCACGCTAAGAGCGATAACATAGCCGAATATTATACTTTAATCCTCTTTGCCCTGGCGGGAATGATTATGATGGTATCGTACAAAAACATGGCGATGTTGTTTGTAGGATTGGAAATCATGTCGGTAAGTTTATATATTCTTGCAGGAATTCGTAAAAAGGATTTTGCATCAAATGAAGCCTCATTGAAATATTTTTTAATGGGTGCTTTTTCTACCGGTTTTCTATTGTTCGGTATCACTTTAATTTATGGAGGTACAGGTTCTTTCGATTTAGATAAAATTCAAGCTTATTTGGTAGATAATAGTAAAGCAATTTCTCCAATATTTTATCCAGGCGTAATCTTGATGATGATTGGTTTATGCTTTAAAGTTGGCGCTGCACCGTTCCACTTCTGGACACCTGATGTTTACGAAGGTTCGCCAACTCTAATTACCACTTTTATGAGTACGGTGGTTAAAACAGCTGGTTTTGCCGCTTTCTTAAGGTTATTTGCAGGAGCATTCGCACCACTTCACGACTTTTATGTGATCCCATTAATGGTTATCGTTTGCTTAACCTTATTTATTGGCAATGTAACGGCTTTATTTCAGAAAAACTTTAAGCGCATGCTGGCCTATTCCAGTATATCACATGCGGGATACCTATTGTTTTCGCTAATCGTATTAACTAAAAATTCTGAGAGCAATGTTTTGGTTTACGCAGCAGCTTATACATTTGCATCAATCATTGCTTTCGCAGTATTAATTTTGGTGAAACAAAAAACAGGTAGCGATAGCTTTGAAAGTTTCAATGGCTTAGGTAAGAAAAACCCTTTAGTTGCTTTGTCGTTAACCGTAGCCATGCTATCATTGGCAGGTATTCCTCTAACTGCAGGTTTTATTGGAAAATATCTAATGTTCCTAAATGTAATGGGAGAATACCACACTATCCTAGTTGGCTTTGCAATCTTAAATGCATTGGTTGGTTTCTACTATTATTTCAAGGTTATAGTAGCTGTTTGGTTTAAAGATGGTGCAGATACAGAACTTTCTACACCTTCGCAATACAAGGTTGTTTTATTGGTTTCAGTAGCTATTACACTAATTTTGGGTATTTATCCTGCAATTATTTTAAATCTGATATAGAGGAATAACTAAACTTCATTTGCTAAACCCAATTGTTCTTTTCACTGGGAGCTATTATAATGTATAAATAATTGCAATAACCTGCCTTATCTTTAAATCAAATTGTTATTTCATATTATTTTAGTTAGCGTTTACCTATTTCCAAACAAGCTCCTAACTATTGGCAGTTAAAATATCATTCTTGGATTTTACGTCAACTTAAAATAATGTTCATACAATTTAGACACACTTATTTTCATCAATTAGATGAAAATTTCGTTCTGATTCAAATCCAAATTTTTAATATTATGTCGAACTTAAAATTGGCGCCAGTATTTTATAATCACAAAAAAATGTAGTTTTTATTTTACAATTTTGGGGATATTGAGAATATTTGGGGAATTTAATCCCTATTATAACTTCCAACAAATTATATGCTTACATGATTTTAATAGTTAAAATACAATTTTTATGTCGTAATAAAATTGGTTTTAGCAATTTTAAATCCACCTACCTGCATTTTTAATCTGACTTTGGTTAGAGGTTACCTTTTGGAGAGATTTGGTTGGCATGATATTGTCATAATGAAGATTTTATCTCAAAATCTTAATTATGAAAAAAAATTTAAATAGATCTTTTCTATCATTTTTTTTTGCTTTCTTCTGCCTATCATTAATCTTAAGTAATTCTGTTAAGGCGCAGAGTGTTACAGCAAGCGGTACCAATTCAACTTGTCCAAATGGTGCAAGCATTACGGCTGCCACGAACGGACTAGCTAGTCCTGTTAGTTATCAATTGTTAAAAGGAACAACAATTATAAGACCACTTGGTGGCAGTGGTTGGACTTCAAATAATATTTTTACAGACTTGCCCGCAGATACTTATACCGTAAAAGCAAGGGGAAATAATGATGATGCAACAATTGTAACTTCTGCACCTATAACAGTTACAGAAACTTATACTCCAGTTACAGCTTCGGTATCGCCGATTTCTATCACAGGGTGTACAAGTAGCACAGTAGGTACATTAACTGTTTCTGCTAGTGGCGGGAGTGGTAATTTAAGTTACGGAATTACTGCAGTTGACCAAACAACAGCACCAACAACTTTTCAAAGTTCGCCTACTTTTTCAGGACTTGCTGCTGGTTCGTATAAGTTTTGGGTCAAAGATAATAACTGTATAACCTCAACAATAATTAATACAACTGGTGTTTTAACTGTTAATCAACCGAATCCAGCCACTCAATATAATTTAGACTATGTTTATTTAACGCTTCAAAATACCAGCACATCTGCAGGAGGATATCAAATAAAAGCCTCCCAATTTTTTACGGGGAACTATGTTTATTTACCTTCTTCCCAATGGTCTTTTTATACGGTTGAAGTAAGAAATGTAAGCACTTCGACAACATTTGCAGCCCAACCCTATAATCCGAATGGGTCTTATACGTTTGCCGCAGGCACCGTTTTGCCAGGGCAAACTTTAGAATATATACTGCGTAATACTTGTGATGGAACAAGTAAAGTTTTTCCCGTTTTACAGAAGGGACCAGATGTTATCCCCTTTGCTACTTGTGGAATAGCTCAGGCGGAATATCGTGTTATGGAGGTAAGTTTAGTATCAGTTCCAGCTACTATTTATTTTACCGATAATGGCACATCTAATCCCGAAAACACTAAAACAATTGTAGTTAACAATCAAAATGATGGACCTACTTACATAAATTTTACTCCGAATACAAAGGTAAATTGGTATGTTGTTGATAATAATGGAAAAATCTGGCCAGGCGGAATCTTAGATTTTACAGTTGATTTAACAGCGGGCAATTCAAATGCAAGTTTTGTTTACAGTATTCCAAATAAGTGTGTTTTAAATAAAGCGCAGATATTAGTCAAGTTGGGTGGCGTTCCTCAGCAAACAACCGGATTAACTTATGAAGTTACGTCTTCCAATAATAGCTTGGTTCCTATTGGAAAGACAGGTTCGTTGGTTCCGGGACCTTTCAATCAAAATTACCTTTTAGAATATACCACGGGAGTAAATGATTGGCCATCTGGTAAATATACAGTAAAACTCCATTCTTCGGCTACAGCCAGTGGATGTTATGAAGGCGTTAGCGTTGATGTCGATTCTTATGGCTATGATGCAACTATAACTGGGGTAACCAAAACAGCTACTTGTGGTTCATTTAACTTTACCGTAAATGGTACCTTTAATAGGCCTCAAGAATATGAGTTGGTTATTTTAACTGGTCCAGGAACGACACCAGGAACTACGCGTAATATTGATGCTAATGGCACTGCACAGAGCTTTACTAATATGCCTTATGGAGATTACACTGTAGGTTTAAAAGTGAAAGGTGAAAACTGTATTCTAGTTAATTTGGAACCCATTACATTTAACGCTAGCAGTAGCATAGATTTTGACGCAATAAATAGTGGTGGTTTTGCTTGTGGCCCAAATGGAAAAGGTGATTTAGTGATTTCTGCTAGTACTGTTATTGTTGGGGCTACCTTAGAGTATAGCATTGATAATGGACTTAATTGGCAATCCTCAAACGTTTTTCCTAATACGCCAACAGGTACATATCCTATAAAAATTAAAGAGACTGCATGTGGTACAGAGACTACACAAAATGTAACTGTTATTCAAACTATACAAGCAACCATAAACAATAATCCAATTAGTGAATCTGTATGTGTTGGGGATAACGCAGTGTTAAATATCAATGCTATTGGAGGCACTGTTTACACTTGGACTTATCCCGATGGATCAACCCGTACAGGAAAAGTGCAAAATTTAACAAATATTACTTCTGCAATGGCAGGAATATATTCAGTAGTAGTAACAACTGCAAGCTGTATATCGCCTGCACAAACGGTAACGTTAAAAGTTGTTACGAAGCCAACTGTAAATGCAGTTTCTGCTCAAACAGCTTGTAATGGTGAACTTAAGGCAATTTCATTTACTGGAACGCAAGCGCTTGAATATTCAAATTCCACAACCTCAAATCCGATTACAACTATATATAACTGGACAAACGATAATCCTGCAATTGGCTTATCCGCAATTGGTAGCGGAGATATTTCATTTAACGCGATAAACACTGGTACTACACCATTAGTAGCAAACATAACAGTTACACCAAATACAGGCATAGGCTGTCCTGGCAGTTCACAAACCTTCCAACTTACAGTAAATCCCAACGTAGCTAAGCCAACAATAACAGGACCAACTATATTTTGTACATCTGTTGGCGCTACTTTAACCTCGTCTGCTTCAACTGCAAACCAATGGTATAAAGATGGTGTAGCGATTTCTGGTGCTACTGAACAGACTTATTTGGTAACATCAGTAGGTAGTTATACAGTAGCAATTAATGGTAATGGCAGTTGTTCTGCTCCTTCTGATCCTATTGTGTTAACAGAATCTGCTTGTAAGATTACTTCAACGAAAACAATTGTTGGTAATCCATCGAGCGTAAAACCAAATGATGTACTGACTTATAATATTACTTTAACAAATAACTTTGGCACTGCAAAAACAGGTATAACGGTAAGTGACGCTGTTCCTTCAACCTTGACCAATATCACAGGAATTAGCAACGGTGGAACATTAACAAATGGTACAATTAACTGGTCGGCTTTGACAGTTCCTGCAAACAGTAGCTTAACCTTGAGCTTCACTGCCACGGTTATACCAACACTTCCGGCAGGCACAACACAGATTAAAAACGTTGCTTCGGTTGTGGATCCTATTGATCCGAACAACCCTGAGTTACCGGAAGTTGTGGTACCAACGGAAGGGAAGATTACTTCAACGAAAACAATTGTTGGCAACCCTTCGAGCGTAAAACCAAATGATGTACTGACTTACAATATTACTTTAACGAATAACTTTGGCACTGCAAAAACAAGTGTAACGGTAAGTGATGCTGTTCCTGCAACCTTGACCAATATTACAGGAATTAGCAATGGCGGAACCTTAACCGGCAATACAATTAACTGGTCGGCATTGACGGTTCCTGCAAACGGCAGCTTAACCTTGAGCTTCCAGGCAACGGTTATACCAACACTTCCGGCAGGCACAACACAGATTAAAAACGTTGCCTCGGTTGTAGATCCAATTGATCCG
>NZ_RBEE01000014.1 GCF_003725795.1 Pedobacter jejuensis
TCACAACTACCAGTGAAAAAATGGTGTGATATATTTGGTGAGAAAACAAGAGCAGATTCTGTTTTTGATCGTATCGTTCATCACTCAATAAGAGTTGAATTATTTGGTGAATCTATGAGAAGGAGAAACTCTAAGATTGAAAACGTATTTTTGTAAAATAACAGTTGTTAAACAGGACTTAAAAGATCGATTCTAAAAAGCCTTTTTCCACAACAACTTCTGCTTTTTTCAAGCAACAACTCTGGGGGTCAATTTAAAATTGGCGAAAGGGGGTCAAATTTATTGGTATATGCAATATACCTATGAAACATCTTTTTTCAAATGGCAGAAAAAATTTTAACTTTATTGAAGCAAAAAGCACGAAGCTTAAGTTGTCCAAATCACGCCGCTACTGTAAATAATTACAATGACTCAACCGCTAGCAGAATATGAACGACTACAGGAAAAATTAAGGAAAGCAAGTGAAGGCATTTACAATAGCAAATTATCATCGGAAGACTATTCCGTAGAAAAGGCTATACAGCAATCGTCCACTAAACATCATTACCTGCCCCAATACTTCATCGATGGCTTTTTAGCCACTGACGGCCTACTGAGCATTTATGACAAGCAGAGAGATACTATTAAAAGAGAAAGAAAAGGCAGCGGAGGCGTTTTCTTCGAACCTAATCGCAATAGCACGGACTTTGGTTTTGATAAGCCAATTTCTTTGTTTGAGGAAGCTTATGGAACCATAGACAATCTGTTGCCCGCGGCTATAAGATTGCTCAGAGCTGAATCTGTTACTATTAGCAATGAAATCTTTATTGAGCTCATGGCAAACATAGATATTTTCATAATCGACCTGTTCTGGAGAAATATTAACACCGATCGATTATTTGATCAGGTGTATGAAAATGGCAAAATGACTGTTACTGTATCAGGATCAAAAGTACTCTCCAATGAAGAAACAGATTCTGTAAAACAGATCCCTGGATTTAAGCAATTAGCAAGATTACAAATTTTTAAAACGGCGATGCAAGAGGCGCTAAGCCAAGACCCAAATCGGATTACCAACGGCAATTTGATCAGTTTTCCCTTAGACCAGATTTGCATTGGTGACATGCCTTTTTTATTTCCGTTTCCGGCCAAAACCCACACTGCATTGATCCAACTTCCAGTAATTGTTCCCATATCCAAATCGAAAATCTATCTGAGGAATGTTGAGCGTACAAAACCCTATGACTTTACAGATACCTGTATGTTCAATGCTCTAATTATTGAACAATCTTCCAAATTCATCTGCAGTTCAAATCCAACCATTCTTCAAGCAGCGATAGACTACCATCGTTTTGCTAAAGAAAATGACAGCTTCCAATATTACCGGGATAGCTTATTTCATGATACTACTCCAACCCCGAATTAGATATATTTCAAGCATATTAGAACCTTTCTCTTCAAATTATAGTGATGTATTATAATACACGAAGAAACAACATGCGTCTATTAGGGAATATAAAATTGAACATTTGCTATTAAGTAGATTGCAAATAAGTTTATTTATACGAAGTTTTCTTTCAACCCATCCAAATAGATGTTATATAGTTCAATAAAGATTGTGTCAATTAAGATTAATATTGCAAACCTTACGAAATAGTTGTCATACTTATATTTCTTATCAAACAATGTTGTCAAAGTTGGCAGGTTTTCTTGATAGGACTGGGTGTTGTGAGCTGACCGGTTTCTATGCGTGTACAACTGCTTATATTTCTCTTGAAGTTCAGTTTGTAGTAATGCAGTAGGTTCAAGAAATTGGGTATCATTTAAGATTGTATTATCAGTGAGGAACTCAAGTAAGCTGCGCTGATCTATACTTGATAAATTTGAGTTTGTAAATATCTCTCTAATAAAATCAATTGTGCTTGTTTGAATTGCAACTTTATTAATTTCTGTAGCAAGAACAAAACTAGGATTATATTTTTTTATTTGTTTCAATAAATCTATGTAAATCATATTTTTCTCAGCAAATTTCGAACATTCACCGAGAGTTTTATTGCTATATCTATCATACCTATATTCATAATCGTTAGTAGCAATATCCCAACAAATACATTTCATCTTTTGCTCTTGGAATCCAGTCATTTTTAAAAAAACGGCCTGCAAAATATAATCGCTTAAAGGATAGGTTTCAATTCCATTGCCTATACACGAGTTTGCGTAAACAACCTCTTGCAAAATGCTTGTAATTGGTGATAGGATAAAATCTGTATGCCTACTCATGAATATACTTTTTATAAATCTCCACTGATGCTGTTATACGTTGCTTTAAATACTTCAGTGCCCCTGGATTTCGTTTATGAAGCTCACTAGCTTTAAACACCGTAATCTGAGCATCTAGTTCAGCCTTTAAATTATCCTTTTTGTCAACGTCAATGGTCTTGTTCTCAAAAATAATCTCATAAATTAGACCGAACAAATACATATCCATATCAATGATTGATGGGAACTGTTTTGGTATCACTAGTTCCTGGATTGCTTCAGCAAGAAGATCAAGTTTAGGCTGAAATATATTATCTGGGAAAATCTCTATGAATTCTTTAAACAGACCAGATGTATTCTCTCCAACTATAGAATATATATACTCTTCGTAATAGGCCTCCATTACTGACTTAAAACCTCTTACCAAAGACCCTGTGCCTGCGTTTCTTTCGTATTGTGAAAGTAAAGACATAAATCGCACGAAATCTGCTTTTGTGTCAACATTTGAATTTTTTACAGAAAGCTCCCTAAAAAATTGTGGGTTAAAGAACTTGTCAAAATCCTCTTTCAAGAAATAAAGCGAAGCCCTGCTTTCCTGTGCCAATAGGGCTTTGCCTTGGATATTGATATTCCTAAAAACCGAAGAAAAATATTTTTGCTGAACCTCGGTTGTGGCAGCATCCGGTACCAGAAATGAAAAACCAAGGAAATTTTTCTCCAAAAAGCCCTCAGGAAGATTGAAGTTTACTGGCTTATAGTTTCCTTCTATAATTTTTTCTAGTATTTCTACCTTATTAGTCCCCTTTTCTGTAAGTTTTTTTAAATTCCAATCTAACACTTCATCAAGTTCCTCAGGATCTGGTTCTTCTTCAACACCATCGTCATTATCGCTTGCCAAGCGATCGTATGTAATTTTAAAAAATGCTTTATCTGGGTAAATACCTAAATATGCAAGCAAAATACTTGTTAGACGTTGTTGTCCGTCAAGAATGAGATTTTTACTTTTCCCATCAACGGTAAATGCCCCAATGGTTATAGGGGGAACAAATTGCTTGTTCTTAATCGTGTTTATTAGTGTACTTACGTCTTTTTCTTCCCAAACAAAAAACCGTTGGTACTTGGGTAGTAAAAGATTTTGCTTCAGGATTAAATCAATCCAGTGTTTTAGTGAATACTGACCATAATATACTCGATTGTCCATTTGTCAACTTAGATTAAGAGTTCTTTTAAACCTACTACCTTTATTTAAAATGTCATAATTGATGAAAGCAGGATTACCAAATGTAATAATTATTGTAGTGATTAGTTAGCTATTTTTTATCTGTAGCTATTCTCCTTTTCTACGGATTTCCAATTTGTTCCTAAATTATTAATTAGATATTTTATTAAACATTAAAGCTTACCAACAAGCGTATGTATCTATAGCAAGAAATTTTTTTCATCAGTAATAAAAGATAATTTAATTTTAAAAGGGTTATACCAACCTAACCCATCAACAAATTAACCAAACCCTCATTATTGTTCCTTTAATGAGGAACTCATGAGAAATACATTGATTCGTAAACAGAACATTACGCCAGAAAAGGCTATAAAAATCTTATCAGAGAGTGGCGTAAATATAGATAAAAAAGATGCCCAAGAAGTATTGGATATCATGTATTTTTTGGCTAAATTGATAGTTCGCCAAAACTTTAAAAAATGAAAATAGCTGATTTATACATAAGGGTAAGTACTGATGAACAAGCAGATAAAGGTTATTCACAACGTGACCAAGCGGAACGTTTACAACGCCATTGCGATACCAATAACATCACTGTAAGAAAGATAATCTTCGAAGACCATTCTGCTAAATCATTCATCCGTCCAGCATGGAGCAAGTTCATAGTTTTATTAAAGAAACAGCGGAATAAATCTGATTTGGTTCTATTCACCAAGTGGGACAGATTTAGCCGAAATGCTCCAGATGCCTATAATATGATTAGTACCTTGAAATCATTGGGTGTTGAACCGCAGGCCATTGAACAGCCATTGGATATGGATGTGCCTGAAAATAAAATGATGCTAGCCATTTATTTGACCGCACCAGAGATCGAAAACGACAGACGGGGACTGAATACCTTTTATGGGATGAGAAGAGCAAGAAAGGAAGGCAGGTGGCCAGGGCTTGCACCAGTTGGGTACATAAACAAATGCAATGACCAGGGAAGAAAATACATTGCCCAGAATGGCAAGCAGGCTGAAATCATGCAATGGGCATTTAATGAAATCTCCAAGGCAAAATATTCAACGCAGCAAATCTTCGACCGTTCGGTAGAAATGGGGCTTTTATGTAGCAAGAACAACTTTTTAAGATTGGTTAGAAACCCAATTTACTGCGGGAATATCCTCATTCCCAAGTATAAGGATGAGGAGGCCTATTTTGTCAAGGGTCAACATGAGCCGATAATTTCAGAAAATTTATTTTATGAAGTTCAGGATGTGCTTAGCGGCAAGAAGAAAAGTTTCCGCACAAAGATTATGGCGGACGACAAAGTCCCTTTAAAAGGATTTATATATTGCTCAAATTGTACACGGACTTTATGTGGAAGTGCGTCCAGAGGAAGGAACGCATATTATTATTATTACCACTGTTCATCTCAATGCGGGTGTAGGCTAAAGGCTCACGAAGTAAATAAAGAGTTTGTCACTTATCTGGATAAACTTAGTTTGAATATTAAAGCTGCTACACTTTTTAAGCGGGTCATTTTGGATGAATATGCAATGGACAGTCAGGAGAACAGAGAGTATAAGGCACATCTGGTAAAAACACTGACCGAAGCCAATAATAAGGTAACTAGGGCAAGGGAACTGTTGCTATTGGGAGACATTAGTGGAATTGAATACCGAGATGTAAAGGCCGAGGGGGATGAAATAGCCTGCAGGATTGAGGCGAAACTGGAGGATATCAAGCACAACAAATATACAGTTACACAGCTGGAACCGATCATTGACAAGGCAATTGTAACTTTCACAAATCTAAATGCAATCTTCTCTAAATCAGACATTAGCGAAAAAAGAAGGCTGATTGGTTCGATGTTCTCTGAAAAATTCGATTTTTTTAATCTAAAACATCGAACCGCTAAACTCACACAGAACTTCAACCGTATCTATTTGATTAACAAAGAATTAGAAGGCAAAAAAAAGGGGCAAAAGACTGTTAAAAATCTTTTGCCCCGTACGGGGTGGCTGATGGGGCTCGAACCCACGACCCTCGGCACCACAAACCAATACTCTAACCAACTGAGCTACAACCACCGTGTTTTTTCAGAGCAACAAAAGTACGACTTTTAATATTTCCTGCAAATATTTTTTCATAAAGTATTTACAACTAATTTTAAATGGCTATTATTCAATTATTTGAATTTGAAATATTTTTTATTAAATATCCATAAGCAGCAATTTTAAACCTAAAAACATAACTTTACAACCTTATGATCGAGATTTATACAGACGGTGCAGCAAGCGGAAATCCTGGTCCGGGAGGATATGGAGCGATTTTACGATCGGGCAAACATGAAAAGGAACTTAGTGGTGGATTTAGAATGACCACCAATAACCGTATGGAATTACTTGCCGTAATTAAAGGCTTGGAAGCGCTAAAAAGCCCGAACCAGCAAGTCACAATTTACTCAGATTCTAAATATGTGGTTGATGCAGTTGAAAAAAAATGGGTCTTCGGTTGGGTAACAAAAAACTTTAAAGACAAGAAAAATAAAGACTTATGGATGAGGTTTCTTCAACTATACAAACTGCATCAGGTAAAATTTACTTGGATTAAAGGTCACAACGATCATCCAGAAAACGAACGTTGTGACAGATTAGCTGTTGCGGCATCGCAAAACAAACAGAATTTAGCTATTGATACCTTTTTTGAAGCTGAACGTAATAAGCCAACTTTGCTATAGCTTAATCAATTCCGCCAACTATTCCTAAATTTTCTAACTGCGCTTCAACTTTGCCATTTAAAATTTTTGGTGCACCGGTATAAATCATCATCATTTCTTCAGCTTTTTCTACCATTGTTTTCGAACCAATAAAAATAGGAACACGTTGATGTAGTTCAGTTGGTTCAATATCTAGAATGCGTTCGAAACCTGTAGAAGCCT
This sequence comes from Pedobacter jejuensis, assembly GCF_003725795.1. Lineage (GTDB taxonomy): Bacteria > Bacteroidota > Bacteroidia > Sphingobacteriales > Sphingobacteriaceae > Pedobacter > Pedobacter jejuensis. The sequence continues at coordinate 6,384 of NZ_RBEE01000014.1, forward strand.
TCCCTCCTGCTTGCTCTATAATAAAAGCCATCGGATTGCATTCGTATAATAACCTTAATTTGCCACTTGGCGATTTTGATGTTGTTGGATAGATATAAATCCCGCCTTTTATTAAATTTCGGTGAATATCGCCAACCATTGAGCCAATGTAACGAGAGGTGTAAGGGCGATTTGTAGCATCATCTTCTACCTGGCAATATTTTAAATATTTTTTCACACCATCAGGAAAATGCACATAATTTCCTTCGTTTATCGAATATAAATAACCCACTTCAGGCATTTTCATTTCCGCATGCGACAGGCAAAATTCGCCAATTGATGGATCTAATGTAAATCCGTTTACGCCTTTACCAGTTGTGTAAACCAACATAGTAGATGAACCGTAAATAATATAGCCTGCTGCAACTTGCTGAGTACCTTTTTGCAGAACATCGGTTAAACTGGCTTTTCCATCAATAGATTTGCGGCGATAGATAGAAAAAATTGTACCTACAGCAACATTTACATCTGTATTCGATGAACCATCTAATGGATCAATACATACAATATATTTGGCATTTTGAGATACTGGAGATTCAATATGAATAATTTCATTTTCCTCTTCTGTAGCTACAATACAACATTCACCACCACTGGTTAAAGCCGCAATAAATTGCTCATTTGCGTAAACATCCAATTTTTTCTGCTCCTCACCTTGGATATTTGTTGTGCCGATATCACCAAGTATGTCAACCAAACCAGCTTTGTTAACCTCTCTGTTTACAATTTTAGCAGCTATGGCAATGTCTCGTAAAAGCCTGGATAATTCACCTTTAGCATAAGGGAAATCTGCTTGTTTTTCAATGATAAATTGTCCTAGTGTTTTAACTCCACATACCATACTTAGTGTACTTTTTACATTATCTACCTGATAACTCTATAACTTCTAAGGTATGAATATTTTCGTCAGTTACGCAAAAACGAATCAAAGTTCTTACTTTGTGCCAACCCTGTTTTCCTGCCGCACCAGGGTTAATGTGCAAAAAATTAAGCTTTTTATCCATCATAACCTTTAAAATATGTGAATGTCCGCTTATAAAAAGATTTGGTGGGTTAGTGTATATTTCTGATTTTATGGAAGCTGAATATTTACCCGGATATCCGCCTATATGCTTCATTAAGACGTTTATCCCTTCACAGCTAAACCGATTTTGTTCAGGAAACTCAGAGCGAATGGCTATATCATCGATGTTTCCATAAACACCTCTAAGTGGCTTAAAGGCAGCAAGCGGTGCTGCAACATCATCTCCAAAATCACCCGCATGCCAAATTTCATCGCAACTATCAAAGTGCTTAAAAACAGCATCATCTAAAAAACTATGCGTATCAGATATCAATCCTATTCGCTTCATATCATTTTTTAATTTATTTCGTACGAGACAAGCTTTCCAACTTAAGGATTTTACATACTAAACAAAATATCGTTAAAAGGCTAAAAAGAAGTCTGCTAATAATCTTTTGTATTGTGCCGTATGGACCCTTAGTGATTCATAAATATAGAAATCGTACTCATTCAATCTATCGTTTTGTTTCGACAAACAAATAATTTGCCGTATTTCTGGTTTGGTTTTGTCAGAATAGATATGAACTTTTTCTATCACATGTAATCCTACAGATGCAGCTAGACCAATAACATCATTAGCTTGCTTCAGCGGTAGAATTAACCAAATGCTACCAACATCACTTAATAAACCGTACGATTTATGAATCAGCGCAGCAAAAAAATCTTCATCTGCATGTCTAGCAATACCTTTTCGCTCTTCTTCATTTTTTAAATCGTTGACAAAAAAAGGTGGATTAGATACAATTAAATCGTACTTTTTATCAGTATTAAAGTCTTCATAAGAGCAATTATAAACCTTCACAAAACTTGAGAAAGGCGACTTAGCTGCATTTTGCTTTGCAGTTTCAGCAGCTAAATGATCAATTTCTACAGCATCAATAGTTGCATTTTTATATCGTTGCGCCAACATTAAAGCAATAACTCCTGTTCCTGTGCCAATATCTAAAATATTTTTTGGTTGATTTTGACAACAAGCCGAACCAATCAGTACACCATCGGTATTGATTTTCATCGCACAATCAGTTTGATTTATTTCAAATTGTTTAAACTTAAAAATTGAGTTATTTTTCGCCACCCGCAGTCCTTATAATTAAATTAGAATAAAATGTTATCAACAATATAAAATCTATTCAAAACATTGATTTTAAGAATATTAAGTAATTTAAGCTTATTTATATAAGTTGAAATTTGTTACTGTTAATAATTCTGACAAACGTTTGTTTTGCATCTTGCCTGCAGTAACCTATGTTTGTTTAGCAATTTGAATGTACCGTGTATATACCGGTCTTTGAGTTGTGAAAATAATTAAATACTCGATCGGTATCTAAGTAGCCAACAACTCAATTGTTGGCTATTTTTTTATTGTTCATACAATTCTAGTGGCAAACCATCAGGGTCTGTAAAAAAGGTAAAACGTTTGCCTGTTATTTCATCTATCCTTATCGGTTCTGTTTCAATTTCTAAGTCATTTAATCGCTTTATTTCTTTTTCAATATCATCAACCTCAAATGCCAAATGCCGCAAACCCTGTGCTTCTGGTCTTGAGGGCCTTTCTGGAGGATTTTCAAAGGAAAACAATTCTATTTGATATATCCCGTTTACAGCTAAATCTAGCTTATATGATTTTCTTTCTGCTCTATAAAATTCATTTACAACGGTCAATCCTAGCTTATCTACATAAAAATTTTTCGATTTTTGATAATCAGAACAAATAATTGCGATATGATGAATACGGTTAAACATTTATTAATGGAATTTTGAATGTATGAATTATTGAATGAGAGCAAAGTTGCATAAAAAATGAATTAATGAAAGGAAAATTATGAATGGTGAAGTACGAAATAATTAGCAATTCATTTAACATTCAACAATCGAGCAATCCAACAAATAAACTATTTCCAATTATTCAAAATTATCTCATTCAATCACTCATTCCTTCACTCATTAAATTTAAAAAACCTAAATTTGCAACTTCAAAAAAAAAGCATGATTCATTTCTTCTTAAATCAATCCGACACAGTTTTTGTATTGCAAACAAACCAATCCATATCAGCAACTGATGTTACAAAATTAGAGTGGTTATTCGGCGGTGCCAAATTACAAAATGAAACTGCGCTAAGCGGTTTTTTTATTGGTCCGAGGGCAGCAATGATAACACCCTGGAGCACAAACGCGGTAGAGATAACGCAAAATATGGATATTCATGGCATCATCAGAATTGAAGAATTTAAGAAAGTAGTTGAAGATTATTCGGATTACGACCCAATGCTTTCGCAGAAATACGACACGCTTACGCAAAACATTTTTACTATTGATATTAAGCCTGAGCCAATTTTAGAGATTGATGATATAGCAACATACAACAAACAAGAAGGACTTTCATTAAGTGATGAAGAAGTAGAATATTTAGTTTCTTTAGCCAAAAAATTAGAAAGACCATTAACGGATTCAGAAGTTTTCGGTTTTTCTCAAGTAAATTCAGAACACTGCCGTCATAAAATTTTTAATGGAAAATTTGTAATTGATGGTGTTGAACAACCTTCATCGTTATTTAAGTTAATCCGCAAAACATCCGAAGAAAACCCAAATGATATTGTTTCGGCTTACAAAGATAACGTAGCATTTATTAAAGGCCCGGTGGTACAACAATTTGCGCCAAAACGAGCTGATGAACCTGATTACTATGCAACAAGTAACTTCGAATCGGTAATTTCATTAAAAGCTGAAACACATAATTTTCCAACCACAGTTGAACCTTTTAATGGTGCTGCAACAGGTTCGGGAGGTGAAATTAGAGATAGATTAGCCGGCGGACAAGGTTCTTTGCCTTTAGCAGGAACAGCTGTTTACATGACAGCATTATCCCGTCTGGAAGACAATCGCCCATGGGAAAAAGGTGTTGAAGAGCGTAAGTGGTTGTATCAAACCCCAATGGATATTTTAATCAAAGCATCAAACGGTGCTACTGATTTTGGAAATAAATTTGGCCAGCCATTAATTACAGGTTCTGTTTTAACTTTCGAACACGAGCACATCGACGAGCTTAGCAATACATCCCGTAAGTTAGGTTTCGATAAAGTAATTATGCTAGCGGGTGGTGTTGGATATGGCAAAGCGAGTCAGGCGCAAAAACACAAGCCAAAAGAAGGCGATAACATTGTAATTCTTGGTGGCGAAAATTATAGAATCGGAATGGGCGGTGCAGCAGTTTCATCTGCAGATACCGGTCAGCATGGTTCGGGGATTGAACTAAATGCCATTCAACGTTCTAATCCTGAAATGCAAAAAAGAGCGGCAAATGCTGTTCGTGGAATGGTAGAAAGTGAAGAAAATTTTATTGTTTCAATACATGATCATGGTGCTGGTGGGCATCTAAACTGCCTTTCAGAACTCGTGGAAGAAACCGGTGGTTTAATCAATTTAGATAAATTACCTGTTGGCGACCCTACCCTTTCTGCAAAGGAAATTATTGGAAACGAATCGCAAGAACGTATGGGATTGGTTATTGGCAACGAACATATCGAAACCTTACAAAAAATAGCAGATCGCGAGCGTTCTCCAATGTACACCGTTGGAAAAGTAACTGATAATCATCGTTTTACTTTCAAATCGGAAACTACAGGATTAAAGCCAATGGATTTCGAATTGAAAGACATGTTTGGTAGTTCGCCAAAAGTTATAATGGAAGATAAAAAGCTGGATAGAACATACGAAGCTTTAACTTATCAAACAGAAAAACTTAACGAATATTTAGAGCAAGTGCTTCAGCTAGAAGCTGTAGCATCAAAAGATTGGCTTACAAATAAAGTAGATCGCTGTGTTGGTGGTCGCGTTGCCAAGCAACAAACTGCCGGACCACTACAGTTACCATTAAATAACTGTGGCGTAATGGCTTTAGATTTTCTAGGCAAAGAAGGGATTGCAACATCAGTTGGTCATGCACCGATTTCGGCTTTAATTGATCCAGCTGCAGGAAGTAGAATTGCAATTGCAGAATCGCTTTCAAATATTGTTTGGGCACCACTTAAAGATGGATTAAAAAGTGTTTCACTTTCTGCAAACTGGATGTGGGCTTGTAAAAACGAAGGTGAAGATGCAAGATTATACGAAGCCGTTAAAGCTTGTTCGGACTTCGCCATTGAGTTAGGAATCAATATTCCAACAGGAAAAGATTCACTTTCAATGAAACAGAAATATCCGGATGGCGATGTAATTGCCCCAGGAACAGTTATTATTTCTGCAGGTGGAAATTGCAATGACATTACTAAAGTGGTTGAGCCCGTGCTTCAAAAAGATAGCGGCTCGATTTACTACATCAATCTTTCTAATGACACTTATAAACTAGGTGGCTCTTCTTTCGCACAAATATTAAATAAGGTAGGAACAGAAACCCCTGATGTTAAAGATGCTGCAAAATTAAAAAATGCTTTCAACACTATTCAACAGTTAATTAAAGACGAGAAAATACAAGCCGGACATGACATCGGTAGTGGCGGTTTAATTACCACGCTATTGGAAATGTGTTTTGCAGATAATGATTTAGGCGCTAATGTAGATTTATCTGCCTTGCAGGAATCAGACCTAATCAAATTACTTTTCGCTGAAAACATTGCTTTGGTTTTCCAGGCAGATTCCAGTGTCGAATCGATATTATCTTCAAACAATGTAGAGTTTTTCAAAATTGGTGAAGTAACTTCAAAATCAACGTTAGAAATTAAAAACTCTACAGATAGTTTAAGTTTTAAGATTGATCATTTACGTGATGTTTGGTTTAAAACTTCGTACCTATTAGATAAAAAACAAAGCGGTCCTGTTAAAGCTAAAGAACGTTTTGATAATTATAAAAATCAGCCGCTCAAATATACTTTTCCTAAGCAATTTGATGGGAAAAAACCAATCTTCGATAATAGTAACCCAAAACCTAAAGCTGCGATAATTCGCGAAAAAGGAAGCAACTCTGAACGAGAATTGGCAAATGCAATGTTTCTTGCAGGTTTCGATGTTAAAGATGTACACATGACAGATTTAATTTCGGGCAGAGAAACACTCGAAGACATCCAATTTATTGGTGCTGTTGGTGGTTTCTCCAATTCTGATGTGTTGGGTTCGGCAAAAGGATGGGCTGGTGCATTTATGTACAATGAAAAGGCCAGAGTTGCCTTAGAAAAATTCTTTGCCCGTCCAGATACACTTTCAGTTGGCGTTTGTAATGGTTGCCAGTTATTTGTTGAGCTTGGTTTAATTAACAAAGACCATGAAGAAAAACCAAAAATGCTTCATAACGAAAGCCATAAACATGAGAGTGTTTTTACTTCTTTAACGGTAGCAGAAAATAATTCGGTAATGCTTTCAACTTTAGCAGGCAGTACATTGGGTGTTTGGGTATCACACGGTGAAGGTCGATTTAGTTTACCTTATTCTGAAGATAAATATAGCATCGTGGCTAAATATGCTTATGACAATTATCCGGCAAGCCCGAATGGTTCTGATTACAATACAGCGATGATGTGTGATACGACTGGTCGCCATTTGGTAATGATGCCGCACATTGAACGCTCGTTATTTCAATGGCACTGGGCAAATTATCCAAAAGGACGTAAAGATGAGGTTTCGCCATGGATGGAAGCTTTTGTGAATGCCAGAAAATGGATTGAAAAAATTTAAGGATGTAAGATGGGAAATGGATGTAAAATGGATGATGGGAAATGGAAAAAATTCATCTTCCATTTTACCTTCTTCCATCTCACATTCCCCATCATCTTCCATCTAACATACCTCCCTCTTACATTACTAATTTCCTAGCGTAAAATTTATCGGCAAATTGTATCTTACTCTTACTGGCGTTCCTTTATTTTTACCAGGTTTCCAAGCAGGCGATTTTTTTATTACTTTCATTGCCTCTTCATCACATCCAGAGCCAATTCCTCTTACTAAAGTTACGTTACTTATCGAGCCATCTTTTTCAACTACAAAGCTTAAAAATACTTTACCGGTTGTTCCTTTTTCCTGCGCTTCAAAAGGATATCTCAAATTCCGCTGAATGTATTTTGCCCATGCTTTCATTCCACCTTCAAACTCTGGATATTCATCTACACCTGGCAAATCGATAACTTCATTTCCTGATGCAGTACCGCTATCATTGCCATTAACATCTCCATCACCTTTTCCAGTATTTGTAGAGATAACTAAATTAGGCTTGATTTCGCCATCCTGAGTTTTATCACTAATAACTGCGTTTTGAATATCACTTATAGTTGGAGGTTCAGGAATATCAATTTCATCAACAACAACAATTTTAGATGGCATTGCAACTGTTTTTACTTTTATGGGTTCTGTTTTTTCAGGCTCTACCTTTTTCTCTGGTTCAGGTTTCTTCATCGAATGAATTACATCCGTTAATTCGACTGTTTTCGTAATCGTTGTTGCTTCGATTTTCTCTGGAAAGAGTTTACCATAGATAAATGGTGTTATGAAAAAGAGCACAAAAACGCAACTCGCTATAAAGAGCGATTTTGTTAAAATTGATGATGATTGTGCTCTAAGTACATAAGCACCATAATTTTTGTTTCTGCCTGCGAATACAATATCGAGCCACTCGGTTTTGTAAACATTGAATGAAGAGTTGAACATAGCTTTAGTTTTTTATTATGATGATGTAGGAAAACTCATAATTCCATAAAGCGCTGAAACATCAATTTTATTTATGAAAAATGAAATAATCAACATCAAAAACATTTTTTAATTTCATTTTCAATAATTTTTAGAATTTTAATTGAATTGTTTCATAAAAATTAAGAAAATATACTATTTTTGACAAAAAACATAACAAATTAATGAAAAGCTTAAGAACCATCGCATTAAAAGAGGCTCAAAACAGAATTTCACCAGAAGTTAAATCACCATCAGCAAAAATTTCTGACTTTTTTGGCGCTAATGTATTTGATAAGAGAAAAATGAGAGATTTCTTATCTAAAGACGTGTATGAGAAGTTAATATCATCCATCAACCAGGGTGAATTAATTAACACTGATGACGCAAATCAAATTGCTACAGCTATGAAAGCTTGGGCAATGAGTGCTGGCGCAACACATTATACACACTGGTTCCAACCATTAACAGGAACAACTGCAGAAAAGCATGATTCATTTTTTGAGCCAAGTGGCGATGGTGCTATCGAGAAATTTGCAGGAAGCGCCCTAGTTCAACAAGAACCAGATGCATCAAGTTTCCCGAATGGTGGTATTCGTAATACCTTCGAAGCTCGTGGTTACACTGCATGGGATCCTTCATCGCCTGCATTCATCATGGAAAGTAAAGCTGGTAAAACACTTTGTATCCCTACAGTTTTTGTATCATATACCGGTGAAGCCTTGGATTATAAAGCACCTTTGTTAAAAGCATTAGCTGCGCTTGATAAAGCTGCTGTTGATGTTTGCCAATATTTCGATAAAAGCATTACTAAAGTAAATGCTTCTTTAGGTATCGAACAAGAATATTTCTTAGTTGATGAGTCATTGTTTAATGCTCGTCCGGATTTATTATTAACTGGTCGTGCTTTATTCGGACACATGTCTGCTAAAGGACAACAGTTAGAAGATCATTACTTCGGTTCAATTCCTGAGCGTGTATTTAGTTACATGGTTGATTTTGAAAATGAGGCTTTAAAATTAGGTATTCCTTTAAAAACCCGTCATAACGAAGTTGCGCCTTCTCAATTCGAGTGTGCACCTATTTACGAAGAAATCAATTTAGCTATCGATCATAATCAATTGTTGATGGATTTGATGGAAAAAGTTGCTCGTCGTCACCATTTCCGTGTTTTATTGCACGAAAAACCTTATGCGGGTATCAATGGTTCGGGTAAACACAACAACTGGTCGTTAATTACAGATACAGGTAAAAATTTATTAGCACCTGGTAAAACGCCAAAAAACAACTTAATGTTTCTTGCTTTCTTTGTAAATACAATTAAAGCTGTTAGCGAACATGCAGATTTATTACGTGCAAGTATTGCATCGGTAAGTAATGACCACCGTTTAGGTGCAAATGAAGCGCCACCAGCAATTATCTCTATCTTCCTTGGTTCTCAATTGAACGATGTTTTAGATGAGATTGAGCACTCACGCATCAGCAAAAAAATTAAAGAAGATAATGCGCTTTGGTTGGGCATTCCTAAAATTCCACAAATTTTGTTGGATAATACAGATCGTAACCGTACATCTCCTTTTGCTTTTACTGGTAATAAATTTGAGTTAAGAGCTGTTGGTTCATCGGCTAACTCTTCTGCACCAATGACTATCTTAAATGCCATCATGGCAGAGCAGTTGGTTAAATTTAAAACTGAAGTTGATAAATTAATCAAGAAAGGTGATAAAAAAGACATCGCATTATTAACTGTAATCAAAAAATACATTAAAGAATCGAAATCTATTCGTTTTGAAGGTAATGGTTACAGTCAGGAGTGGGAAGATGAAGCTGCAACACGCGGTTTATCAAACATCAAAACTACACCTAAAGCTTTAGATGCTTATTTAACTGAAAAATCTGCTGATTTATTTAACTCAACAGGAATTTACAGCAAACGTGAAATTCATGCTCGTCATGAAATCATGTTGGAAAACTTCTATAAAAAATTACAAATTGAAGCTCGTGTAATGGGCGAAGTTGCAAACACTGCAATTATCCCAGCTGCAATTGCCTATCAAAACTCGTTAATTGCTAACGTTAAAGGTTTAAAAGAAATTGGTGTTGATAGCAAAGTTTCATTAGACATCGTTAAAAAATTAACGGAACATTTAGAAATTGTTAAAACCAATATCGATGCGATGTTAGAAGAACGTAAATTAACCAACAAAATCGAAGATACTCGTGAAAAAGCAATTGCTTACGATGAGAAAGTTAAAACATACTTCGAAGTTATCCGCTACCATGCAGATAAATTAGAACAAATTGTTGATGATAGCGTTTGGCCTTTACCAAAATTCAGAGAATTATTATTCATGAAATAAATTTTGAACCGTAAGGTTTAAGGTATAGGGCGTAAGGTTAAACTTTACGCCCTTTTTTTATTAAGATTTTTAGGATGATAGGATTTTAAGATTCAGGTGTTCAAAATCTAAATGTTTTAGAGAATAGGTATTATTGGATAATAGGATTTTAAGATTATAGCATTCAAACTTGAATGCCCTTACATTTCATAATTTTGGATTCCAATTCCCATCACCCATCTTACATCACCCATCTCCCATCTTATATCCCTCATTTTCCATTTCTATTATTTTACAGGTGAAATTAAAACATCTGACTTCAGTCTTCGGACTCCGGACTTTTTCATTTATCTTTGCGGCAACATGAGTGATAACAGGTACAATCAACGTGGCGTTTCGGCCTCAAAAGAAGATGTGCACAATGCCATCAAAAATATCGACAAAGGAATTTTCCCGAAAGCATTTTGTAAAATCATCCCAGATATTTTAGGTGGAGAAGATGATTATTGCAACATTATGCATGCCGATGGTGCAGGTACCAAATCATCCTTGGCTTATGTATATTGGAAAGAAACCAACGATATCTCTGTTTGGAAAGGCATTGCGCAAGATGCTATTATCATGAACCTCGACGATTTAATCTGCGTTGGTGCAACTGATAATATATTGCTTTCTTCAACAATAGGTAGAAATAAAAATTTAATCCCAGGCGAAGTTATTGCTGCCGTGATTAATGGAACAGAAGAAATTCTTGCTGATTTACGCGAACAGGGCATCTCTATATACTCAACAGGAGGCGAAACTGCAGATGTTGGCGATTTAGTTAGAACCATTATTGTAGATTCTACGGTAACTTGCCGCATGAAACGTGATGACGTAATTAGCAACGACAATATCAAACCTGGGAATGTGGTTGTAGGACTGGCTTCATACGGTCAAGCTACTTACGAAACGGAATATAATGGTGGAATGGGTTCTAACGGATTAACCTCTGCCCGTCATGATGTATTTAATAAAACAATAGCTAACACTTATCCAGAAAGTTTCGATGCTGCTGTGCCTTATGATTTGGTTTTTTCTGGAAATAAAAAATTAACCGATGAAGTCGAAATCGATGGTTTTGGAAAAATAACCGTTGGCAAACTTGTGCTATCTCCTACCCGAACTTATGCTCCAATAATAAAAAAAATCTTAAAACATTACCGAAATCAAATTGATGGTATTGTGCATTGTAGTGGCGGCGCTCAAACTAAAGTATTGCATTTTGTAAATGATGATATCCACGTAATTAAAGATAATCTATTTACAGTTCCACCCCTATTTAAATTGATTCAGGAAGAATCTGGCACTGATTGGAAAGAAATGTACAAAGTGTTTAATATGGGCCACCGCATGGAACTTTACGTACCTGAAGAAATAGCCGCTAATATTATTGAAATTGCTAAAAGCTTTAATGTGGATGCTCAAATAATTGGCCGTGTAGAAAAAGGCGACAAAAAGCAAGTGACAATAAATAGCGAAAAAGGAAGGTTTGTTTATAATTAGTTAGACCGAAAATACTAAAGCCGTGCAGATTTCGAAGTCTGCACGGCTTTTTTGTATCTATTAATGTAATCTTTTACAGATTTAAGTAACACGCAATAATTTTATTTATAAAAAAAAGTCCCGATTTTCATCGGGACTTTCAACTATATTAAATTTTAAATCTTAGTTAAAATTATAACGAACACCAAACTGCATGTAGTAGGTTGAAGCTATTGTTTGAGAAGTTCCAAAAGTACTTCTAGTTAAATCATTACTTGTCGCACCCATTCTAAATGTTGGTCTGGTTGTATTGTTAATTGCTGCAACGTTCTGAGGAACTAAAATTGCACTTTGATTAACAAAATTTACATTTCCCCACTTACGGTTTAACAAATTACCTACGTTAAATATATCAACAGTAAACTGGAAAGAATTTTTAGTTTTACCAAAATCTTTGAAGACTTCCTGGGTTAATCTGAAGTCAAATTGATTCCTCCAAGGAGACGTACCTGCATTACGTTCAGCATACTCACCTCTGTGTTTACTTAAATATTTGTCTTGTGATATATAAGCTTCAAATGCATCGCTTTGTTCCTGCGCTGTATAAGCTCTTCCGTAACCATTAGTTCCTGCAGGGATCGCAACGAATGTTATTTCAGAAGCATCTCTTGGTATGTAAATTAAGTCATTCCCAGATTGACCATCTCTATTAAAGTCAGAACTATAAGTATAAGAGAAACGACCTTGTTGGCTACCTTCATAGAATAAAGAGAATGAAGTAGCTAAATTTCCAAAATATGATTTTCTGTAAGAAATATTAGCAATGAAACGATCTGGATTTAAGTTACTAGAATAACTTAAAGTCGGCGTATTTGGATTACTCGAAGTTTGAGGAATAGACCATAAGTTTAATAATTGGTCACCACCACCATCACCATAGTTACGTTGATCTGATCTGGTGTAAGCTACCATGGCAGAAAGTCCACCTTGAAATTGCTTTGTTAATTGAGCAGTAGCTTGCCAATTATAACCACCTTTGGCATTCGTCATTCTAATAACATTGAAGCCAGATGAACTTGTTGCAGCTGCAGTAGTCGCAACTTGGCCCGCTGCAGTTAAAGAAACATTTTGTCTAGCAAATGCACCTCCTGAAGTTGTCGGAGCTAAACCTGCTGAAGGAAACATTGGTCTTGTATCTCCATAACCACTTATCGCTAAGTTAGTTGGATTAACTAAATTAATATTTTGAGCAACTGCAACATTCAAATCTCTTCCATAAATACCTTCTAATGTACCAACTACACCCCAAGGTAACTTAATATCAAATGCTAAGCTAGATTTCCAAGTTTGGGGAAATTTAAGATTTGGAGACATTACACTAATGCTACTTGGAATCGACGTTCCTGCGGCTGGCGCTGCTGAAAGTAAATTGGGTGCAATACTAGGATTAAAAAATGGTGTATTTGCTTGACCAGAATAGGTTTGTGTATATTGAAGTAAGCCTGCATCACCCGATTGAGAAACAATCCAAACGAATGGAATACGACCTGTAAAAATACCAGTACCACCTCTTACTTGGAAAGAGCGGTCGCCAAATACATTCCAGTTAAAACCAAAACGTGGAGAATATGATATTCTATTTTCAGGCAATAAACCAGTATCAACTTTTTGACCTGCAAAATTTAAACCAGCTACTAATGGATGTGTTCTAACTTCAGTAACATCAGGGTAACTTGCTTGCTCAACACGCAAACCAGCAGTTAATTTTAAACGATCTGTAACAGTAAATTCATCTTGTAAATAAGCAGAGTATTGATTGAACTTAAAGCTTGGATAAGCTTGAGAACCATCAGCTGTCAAAGGATAAGTAACCGCATAATTTGAAGGCTTTGCATTATTTACAAAATCATTCCATGAGTTAAAAACGTAGTAACCAGTTCCGAAACGTTGAAAGCCATTTTTAGTTGTACTAAATTCTGCTTGTAAACCTAATGTTATATTATGTTTACCAAGCGCCAAACTTAAATCGTCACTGTATGTATAGCCTTTAACATCTCTTAAATTTCCATAAGTAAATGGCTCATAACCAAATGTTGTAGCAACATTCGCTCCATCTAATATATCTACTAAAGGAAAAGGAGAACTATCAGAAGTTCTAGGGTCATTTTGGTGAGAATATGTTGCACGTGCAACATTCGTAACTTTGCTTCCAAATGATGAAGTTAATTCCGCAACACCTGAATATAAGTTAGCTGCTTGATAATAATTTGAATTAAAGAAAGATAAAGCATTTACCGATCCTCTGTTATTTGTAGCCCCAAAAGTAACACCTGAACCTGTAGTAGATGTACTTAAAGATGAAGGAGACTGACTTTCTACCTGGTTATAACGAACACTGAAGCGATGATTTTTAGAAATGTTCCAATCTAACCTGGCAAACATTTTTTCGTTATCACTAATATTTGAATAGCCCTGATATGGACCTGTTTTATAACCATATTTAGCATCTAAATATGAAGATACAGTATTTAAAAAGTCTGCAGTTGGTTTTGCTACAAATGATGGAGTACCTGGTGCACCAAATGCTAAGCCAGGTGTAGAAGCAATTTTCGTTGTTCCTGGAGCTATAGTATGCTTCTTTTCGTAATTTACAAAAAAGAATAATTTATCTTTAATAATTGGACCTCCTAAACTGAAACCATAGTTTTTCTCATCTAATTTCTGAAGAGTTGGAATTCTATATGATTCACCAATTCTTTTACCTTGTTGGTCATCGCCACGCATTGTGTAAAATGCATTTCCTTGAAAACTATTTGTACCTGAACGAGTTACTGCAGTAACAGAACCACCTGTAAAACCAGTTTGGCGAACATCGAATGGAGTTACATTAATTGAGATCTGCTCTAATGCATCTATAGATATTGGAGAACCACCCGCTGGGATATTCTGACCAATACCAAATTGATTGTTAAAGTTAGCTCCATCTACAGTAAAGTTATTCGAACGATAATTACCACCTCCAATTGAAGTGCCGTTTGCTTGAGGAGTTAAACGCGTTAAATCATTTACGCTACGAGTAATAGTAGGCAAGCTCTGAATTTGAGCTTTACTTATAACAGTTGATGTACCATTTCTGCTAGAATTCAGGATTGTATTGTTACCCTGACCAACAACTTTCACCTCAGATAAAGTTGAACTATTATCTGATAAAGTTAAATTTAATAAATACGGCTCACCTAATTTTAAGTAAATTTCAGTTTGCTTATCAGCCTTGTAACCTACAAAACTAACTTCAACTGTGTATGGTCCGCCAACACGCATACCACCAATTGTAAAACGACCATCGTTATTAGTTGATACCGTATAAACAGTACCTGTGGGCGTGTGCGTAGCTTTAATGCTTGCGCCAGGCAAAGTGCCTTTGTCATCCTTAATGGTTCCTGTCATAGATGATGTAGTTACCTGTGCATTAACACTAAAGGTAATCGCTACAAAAGCCACAATAACAAGCATTAATCTTAAAAGTAAAGATTTCTTCATACTTTGATTTTTAAATTTGTTTTTTTTGAATAATAAATCGGGGAAGATTTTATGCCGCAAATGTACTTATTAATTTTTAACACATTTTAACATCCAATGTTAAATAATTATTAATTCTATCAATACTTTTCAACAATTAACATCAATTATTTAGGCGTTCACTATGAGCATATTAACAATTAACCTAATCAGTTGTAAATTATTAGCAAACACGCATCTCAAAAACTTATAAATGATATAAATAAATGGTTTACGATAAAATATTTAAGCTTTATATGCTTTAATTGTAAATTCTGGATAATTTATTTCTGTATCTAAATAATCACCCAATCAATTAACATTTTTTTTTTAGTTTTGACGATTGGTGTGCAAGATTAAATCACCAATAACGTAATGCAGATATTTATATAGATGCGGGATTAATTTGCATTCAGCGAAGACCTCTTTAACCAAAGATTACTTGAAATACAAAACATTTACAATACAAATCTCTTTAGTGTAGAGAAAACCTTCTATAATTAACTACTTAAATTGTTAATAAGTTGCAGAAGTTTATATCTACAAGTAAAAAATAAACTATAAAAACAGATGAATTACGACGTTATTGTTTTAGGCAGCGGCCCAGGTGGTTATGTAGCTGCAATCAGAGCTTCTCAATTAGGACTAAAAGTTGCTATTGTTGAGCGTGAATCATTAGGTGGAATTTGTTTAAACTGGGGATGTATCCCAACTAAAGCACTTTTAAAAAGTGCACAGGTTTTTGAATATATTAATCACGCTGCTGATTATGGAATTACAACATCTGGTGCCACAGCAGATTTTGCAGCAGTAGTAAAACGAAGCCGCGGTGTAGCCGATGGTATGAGTAAAGGCGTTCAATTTTTAATGAAAAAAAATAAAATTGACGTAATTATGGGTACTGGTAAGGTTAAGCCAGGAAACAAATTAGAGGTTAATGGTGCTGATGGTTCTCAACAAGAATTAACAGCTAAAAATATTATTATAGCAACCGGAGCACGTTCGAGAGAATTGCCAAACCTGAAGCAAGACGGTAAGAAAATTATTGGTTATCGCCAGGCAATGGTTTTACCTGAGCAACCTAAAAGCATGGTTGTTGTTGGTTCTGGTGCGATTGGTGTTGAGTTTGCCTATTTTTATGCTACAATGGGTACGAAAGTAACTATCGTAGAATTTATGGAAAACATAGTACCTGTTGAAGATGAAGATGTTTCTAAACAATTATTACGTAGCCTTAAAAAAGTTGGTATCGATGTAATGACTTCTGCTTCTGTTGAAGCTGTTGACACGAGCGGTTCCGGCTGTAAAGTATCGGTAAAAACGGCTTCTGGTATGCAAACTATCGAAGCGGATATCGTTCTATCTGCAGCTGGTATTGTTGCCAACATCGAAAACATTGGTTTAGAAGAAACTGGTATTAAAACAGAAAAAGGAAAAATTGTTACGGATGAATTCTATAATACATCGGTAAAAGGTTATTATGCTATTGGTGATGCAGTTGGCGGACAAGCTTTAGCTCACGTTGCATCAGCTGAAGGAATTATTTGTGTAGAGAAAATTGCTGGTCAGCATGTTGAGCCATTAGATTATAACAATATCCCTGGATGCACGTATTGCACACCAGAAATAGCATCAGTTGGTTATACAGAAAAAGCAGCAAAAGCAGCTGGTTACGAGTTGAAAATTGGTAAGTTTCCATTTTCTGCATCGGGTAAAGCAAGTGCTGCAGGCGCAAAAGATGGTTTCGTAAAACTTATTTTTGATGCTAAATATGGAGAATTATTAGGCGCCCACATGATTGGTACTAATGTTACTGAAATGATTGCCGAAATTGTTGTTGCTCGTAAATTAGAAACAACAGGTCATGAGATGATAAAATCTGTTCACCCGCACCCAACCATGAGCGAAGCCATTATGGAAGCTGCCGCTGATGCTTACGGAGAAGTGATACATTTGTAAGGAAGGTTTATGGTTGAAGGCTGAAGGTTTAAGGCTGAAGAATGCAGAAATACTGCAAGTCTATAATTTTAATCAATTTAATCGTTAAGTTTATTTTCCATAAATAAAATCATAATAAATCAAAACCCTTTAGTTTGTTCTAAAGGGTTTTGTATTTTTATAGGCTATTTTTCTAATAAACCCTAAACCCTAAACCCTAAACCCTAAATGAAACTCCACACCATTAATACTGGCTTATTTAAACTTGATGGCGGCGCAATGTTTGGCGTTGTGCCAAAAGCAATATGGCAAAAAACAAACCCCGCTGATGCTAATAACCTTTGTACTTGGGCTATGCGATGCCTTTTAATCGAAGATAGTAATAGCCTTACCTTAATAGATACAGGAATTGGAAATAAGCAAGATGAAAAGTTTTTTAGCCACTATTATTTGCATGGCGATGATTCGATTGATAAATCCTTAGCAAATTTAGGTTTTAGTACAGCAGATATTACCGATGTATTTCTAACCCATCTGCATTTCGACCATGTTGGCGGCGCAGTAATTCGTGATGGAGAAAAGCTTATTCCAGCATTTAAAAACGCAACTTATTGGAGCAATGAAAAACATTGGCAATGGGCTGTTGAACCGAATGCCAGAGAAAAGGCGTCTTTTTTAAAAGAAAACATTTTGCCGATTCAGCAAAGCGGACAATTAAAATTCATTTCAGAGCAAGAAAATATTGAATGGAGAAAAGGAATTAACATTGGCTTTGCTTATGGACATACCGATGCCATGATGCTTCCTAAAATAAATTACAAAGGTAAAACCATTGTTTACATGGCTGATTTACTTCCATCGGTTGGTCACCTGCCCCTTCCCTATGTAATGGCTTATGACATGTTTCCGTTGCAAACACTAACCGAAAAACAAGCTTTTTTGGAAGAAGCAGTAGACCATAATTACATTCTGTATCTGGAGCACGATCCAATTCATGAATGTTGTACCCTGCAAAGAACTGAGAAAGGAATCCGTGTAGCAGAAACTTTTAATTTAAGCGATATTTAATAATGATTCGCAAAGCAAAAATTAGCGATGCAAAAGCTGTTGCCCCGCTAATTATTCGGGCAATGGGCGAGCTAGCTTACAAATTCAGCAATACGAATAATCATGGTGCTACAATAAAATTATTTGAACATTTCTTTAAAGAAGCCAATAACCAGTATAGTTTTGAAAATACATTAGTTTATACTAATGAAAACGATGAAGTACTAGGTTCCATAAACGCTTATAACGGTGCAAAGTTGATAGAACTCAGGACTAATTTTTTAACTTACCTTTCCCTTCATTGTGGTTTAGAAAATTTTATTCCAGAACCCGAAACGCAAGCTGGCGAATTTTATCTAGACACAATTAGTGTTAACCCAACCTCACAAGGTAAAGGCATCGGCAAACAATTAATTGATGCCGGCATTAATTGGGCAGCAGAATTAGGACATACAAAAGTAGGTTTACTGGTTGAAACCAATAATGACAAAGCATTGAAGCTTTATCAAAACAAAGGTTTCGAGATTAGTGATGAAAAACAATTTATTGGTGGAAGTTATCATCACATGATTTATCATATCGCGGCTTAAATCTTTACGATGTAATATCAAGAATTTATTTCCATTTTTATTTGTATTTAATCTAAATAATAGCAATTTTTGCATCAGATGGAAAAAGCTTGTATCAATATTAACGAACTGATTAACGTATTCTCAACTAAACAAGGTTCTATTTATCAATCTGATAAGTTAAACTGCTTTTTTGTTGATTTCGGTGGTAAGTTTGCTCGTTACAATTGTCTATCACTTCGCAAATTAAAAAAAGTAGTTGAAGATATTGATATTGATGCACTTCTATTAAATACCCATAAAGCTGATTTTGAACTCGTAACTTTTAATGGCTGCGAACATATTTATTTGTTGAACGCTTGCGAAATTGTTGCCTTAAAGGAATTATTACAAGGTACTTTTACTATGTTCAAGCTCAATCATTTAATTAGCGATTGCTTACATAGATTGGTTGTTTAGCGATATTGGTTAATGGAATAGGAAAAAATTAGCAATCAACTGAGTACTTACTTCTTCTATTTTCCATCTACCCTACGCCATCATCCATTTCCCATCATCCATCTTATATCTTACATCTTCTTTACAACAATTTAGACTAATTTCATATAGCAAATATTGCACACAATATGCTTATTAAGATGTTACATTTGTACTATTAGTTAAGCAAGTAAAATTATGAAAGACTTAATGCGTATTAAATGTTTAATATCACAGGATATTGAAACACTTTTAAATCAGCAAATAAAAAAAGAGGCACACTCTTCATCACTATATTTATCAATGTCGTCTTGGTGCGACCAGAATGGATTTGATTTTTCGGCAGATTACTTCGCAAAACAATCTGAAGAAGAAAGAATGCACCAGTTAAAATTGTTCAAATACGTTTTAGATATGGGTGGAAATGCCATCTCACCAGAGGTGAATGGAATTAAAACAGATTTTGCAGGCTTTAGAGAAGTTTTTGAAGATGCCTTGGAAGCTGAAATTGCCATTACCCAAAGCTTTAAAAACATTTATGCAAAATGCCAAAACGAACAAGATTTTGTTACGATGGAATTTTTGAACTGGTTCTTGAAAGAACAACGTGAAGAAGAATATAAAGCTCGCCGTGCTTTAGAGTTATTTGAAGTTATTGGTGAAGAAGGTACAGGAAGATGGGAAATTGACAAACATGTTAATAAAATTACCTATTCGGAACAATAAGCAACGAAATAAAAATTTTAGAAAAGCTATCTTAATTAAATTTAAGGTAGCTTTTTCTGTTGCAAAACTATTTTAAGGTGAAATATAATCAGGTAGATTATAAATTGGATAAAAAACGTCAGACAAATTATTAAACCTTAAGTTGAATTATTAATCTTTATACCCAATCGTATCTCAAACTTAAAAAACAAAAAAAGCTTCTTTTTACAAAGAAGCTTAATTTAGTTTAGGTTGTTTGGTTTATGTTGATTATGAATATCCTGTTTTGAACGTTTTTATAAAAAAAGCGCCGTTACCAGCGCTTTTTTTAAACCAAATATATAATAATAATTAACGAGCATTACAAATATACGAAGATCTCTAACATTTCAAATAATTTTATTCAAATTTTTAATTTATTTTTTAATTAATATGTAATTACCTATAAATCAGTAAAAATAAATTAAAAAAATAGCCAATTAATTTATTAAAATTAATTTTTTTATAAAAAACTTGGTAATTATACTTTCAAAATCATACTTTAAGCAAATATTTAAGTTATATGATAGAATATTTTATAAAAAATTACTTAAATCACCCCAACACTTACGATGAAATGTTCCTGAATAGTGATAACTATCGAAATCACTATTCAAATTTCATTAATAATTTCTCTAAAGAATCTCTTGACAATCTGAACAAAAAGGAAGAACTGGCTAAAAAATTATTCATGAGCCAGGGAATTACCTTTACGGTTTATGATAGCGGCGAAGGAATAGAGAAAATTTTTCCTTTTGACATCATCCCACGTATCATTACTTCTAGTGAATGGTCGTTTATTGAAAAAGGAATTAAACAACGCTTAAAAGCTTTAAACCTTTTTTTAAAAGATGTTTACAGCAATCAATTTATTTTGAAGGACAAGATTGTTCCAACGAACGTAATTTATTCTTGTCCGCATTTTTTGCGTGAGATGCATAATGTAAATGTATTGCATGATATTTACATACACATTGCTGGCATCGATTTAATCCGCGACCATGACGGAACTTTTTACGTGCTAGAAGATAACCTCCGTACGCCATCAGGAGTAAGTTACATGCTCGAGAATAGAGAAATTACCAAAAGGCTTTTTCCTGATCTTATTCCACAATGTGGTGTTAGAAGCGTTACAGAATACCCGGCAATTTTATACAAAAACCTAATGGCACTTTCGCCAAGGGCAGTTTCTAACCCTACGATTGTGATGCTTAGTCCGGGAATGTACAATTCTGCATATTATGAACATACCACACTTGCCAGGTTGATGGGTGTAGAATTGGTAGAAGGGCGTGACTTGGTTGTAAAAAACCAGAAGGTATTTATGAAAACAACCATCGGTTTACAGCAAATCGATGTGATTTATCGCCGCGTTGATGATGATTATTTGGATCCTTTGGTATTTAATCCGAATAGTGTTCTAGGCGTAGCTGGCTTAATGGGCGCTTATCGAAAAGGTAACGTTGCAATCGTAAATGCCGTTGGGAATGGTGTTGCTGATGATAAAGCCGTTTATACCTACGTTCCAGATATGATTAAATATTACCTGAATGAAGAACCCATTTTAAAAAATGTACCCACCTACCAATTAAGCAATCGCGATGAACTGGAATATGTTTTCGAGAACATCAATAAAATGGTTATTAAAAAAACCAATGGAAGCGGCGGTTACGGGATGTTGATGGGACATGCAGCTAGCGAACAAGAAACAGAAGAATATAAACTCGAAATTTTAAAAGATCCAAGAAACTTTATAGCACAGCCAACAATTAGCTTGTCTTCTGCGCCTTGTTTTATCAATGGAAAACTATCTCCAAGACGGATAGATTTAAGGCCTTTTGCACTCAACGGACCAGATGGTATTTCGATTGTACCAGGTGGGTTGACAAGAGTTGCTTTGAAAGAAGGCTCGCTGGTGGTAAATAGTTCGCAAGGCGGCGGCAGTAAAGATACATGGGTTTTAACTTCTTAGAATACAAATATGTTAAGTAGAGTAGCTTCAAGCTTATATTGGTTAAGCAGATACGTGGAGCGCAGCGACGGTATGTTGCGCATGTTAAAAATAAATTACGCTTCATCTCAAGATACCATACAGGAATTCACATGGAAACCTGTAATTAGAATTTTTTCGTCTGATGATGAAAATGAATTGTTAAACATTCAGCATGATAGTCGTGCTGTTATAGAATACCTTTTATTAAATAGAGAAAATCCAAATTCGATTTTAAATATTATTACACTTGCCAGAGAGAATGCAAGAAGTGTGCAAGAGCATATTCCAAAAGATTTATGGCAATGCTTAAATGAATATTACCACACCGTAAAAGATGAAAAGTTGTTGTGGTATGTACAAAAAGACGACCCTATAACCGCTTTGGATATCCTGATTAAACAAGTAATGTTATATCACGGCACAGCCGATAGTGCTATGGAGCGTGGAGAAAGCAGAAGTTTTATGAAAATCGGAAAGCATCTCGAAAGAAGTATTCAATCAATTGATATTTTGGATATCAAATTTAGTTCGATAACCACCAATCCAGATTTGTTAACCGATATTGCTTATTGGAAACACCTGCTCCTATCTTTAGGCGGCTATGAACTGTACTTAAAAACCTATCGACAAGGATTTGATGCGAAAAATATTATCGAATTGGTAATGTTAAATAATGATTTCCCACGTTCGGCACTGTATTCTATGAACAATATCGAACGGTATTTCGGCCGTTTAAAAAGCGAAAATAATATCGAACATTATAATAATCTATCCTTTAAAATAGGGAGATTAAAAAGCATGATTACCTATAGTTCGGTAAATACTATGGGCGAAGAGCAGTTACATGATTATTTAACGCAAATCAGATCTGAAGTTTTTGGTATCGGAAATTCTTTAAATGAATATTATTTTGCAAATTCATAATTCATCCCGGTAGGTTCAAATAAAAATAATTTAACGAAAGCATTTATGCCATTATTTAAAATTAAACACATTACCAATTACAAGTACGAATTGCCTGTTCGGGATAGCGCAAATCAGATTATTTTATTCCCGATTAAAGATGATTTTCAGAAAGTTGTTCAGCATGATTTGAATATTTCTGGGAGTCCTGAAATTGAAATATTTATTGATTATTATGGAAATGAAGTTGGAACTTTTACACAAAATGAACCGCACAATCAATTAAAAATATTTTCGAAGGTTTGTGTAGAAACTTTTCCAAAACCATTACCGCAAGATGATATGTTTAGTAGCGAGCAATGGACCAGTTTGGATTTACTGAAATTCGAAGTGCCTTATATTGATTATTTAAGACAAGATTATTTCGATGGGATTGTAGCTTTAAAGGATACTGCATTATCTATTAAAAATGATGATGATACGCCTTACCAAACTGCCATAAAATATTGCGAGCATGTATTTCATAATTTCGAATACATTAAGGGGATTACTGCAGTAGATACTACTATTGAAGAAATTATGAAGTTAAAAGCAGGTGTTTGTCAGGATTTTGCGCATGTTTTAACTGCAATGCTCCGATTGACTGGTATCCCTGCCCGTTATGTAAGTGGTTACATTTGCCCAAATAGAGATGGTATGAGAGGCGAAGGTGCAACACACGCCTGGGCTGAAGCGTACCTACCAGAATATGGTTGGCTAGGGCTCGATCCAACTAACAATTGCATCGCAAATGAAAACCATGTTCGCTTGGCCGTAGGTAGAAATTTTACAGATTGCTCACCAGTTAAAGGTGTTTACAAAGGTGGCTTTGAACACATTATGGAAGTTAATGTTTCTGTAGGTTATAATGACGAAGATTTTAATGAAAATGAGAACTACTTTCAACCAAAAGAAGTTAATTACTCAAAACCATCAGCAACGGTAACTTCTGCAAGAAAGCAAAACAGCTATCAGCAGTATATGGAGGCAATGCAGCAGCAACAACAACAACAATAGACTAGGATTTATTAGGATTTTGGGATTATAAGATAAAGGAGGATAAGATCATAAATTTATTTAGATTTTAGGATTAAAGGATAATCAGGATTCAAGCTAAGAGGCAGGAGTTTTTTAATGGATGTTGATTAGAAATTACAAATTGAAATCTAGGAACTGCCAACAGGTAAAGTTTTTTTTCTAAATTTGCGCCTTTTACAAATAAGAATATGATTAAGAGACAGCAAATTAAAGATTTATTAAAATCGACTGCATTTGGCACAGAAGTAACGGTTATGGGATGGGTTAGAACTTTCCGAAATAATCAGTTTATTGCTTTAAATGATGGAAGTTGCATGAGCAATATCCAGGTAGTTATTGATTTTAATAATTTACCCGATGAGCTGTTGAAAAGGATAACCACAGGCGCTTCAATTGCTGCAACAGGAATGTTAATTGAATCATTAGGAAAAGGACAAAGTGTAGAAATTAAAGCAAGTAAAGTGGAGATTTTAGGTGACAGCGACCCTGAAAAATTTCCTTTACAGCCTAAAAAACACAGTTTGGAGTTTTTACGTGAAATTGCTCACCTGCGTTTCCGTACCAATACTTTTAATGCCGTTTTTAAAGTTCGCCATGCTTTAGCATTTGCAATACATCAGTTTTACAACGAGCGTGGTTTTGTGTATATGCATACTCCGGTAATAACAGCTAGCGATGCAGAAGGTGCCGGAGAAATGTTTAAGGTTACTACTTTAGATTTTGACAACACGCCCCGAACTGAAAATGGAAAGGTAGATTTTTCTCAGGATTTCTTTGCTCGTGCAACTAATTTAACGGTTTCTGGTCAGCTGGAAGGGGAATTAGCTGCCATGGCTTTCGGACAGATTTACACTTTCGGACCTACATTCAGGGCAGAAAATTCTAACACCACACGCCACTTAGCTGAGTTTTGGATGATTGAACCCGAAGTTGCTTTTGCTGATTTGGAGGATAACATGCAACTTGCCGAGGACATGATGAAGTATGTTATTAAATATGCTTTAGATAATTGCAAAGATGAATTGGAGTTTCTAAATACACGTTTAGCGGAAGAGGATAAGCAAAAACCACAAAACGAGCGCAGTGAATTTAGTCTTTTAGAAAAACTAGATTTCTGCCTGGCAAATGATTTTGAACGTTTAACTTATACAGAAGCCATCAGAATTTTAAAATCATCGAAACCAAATCAAAAAAAGCAATTTAAATACCTAATTGATGAATGGGGAGCTGATTTACAAAGCGAACACGAACGCTATTTAGTAGAAAAACACTTTAAAAAACCAGTAATTTTAACCGATTATCCTGCTGATATAAAATCTTTCTACATGCGTCAGAACGAACCGGATGCTGAAGGAAGACAAACTGTTGCTGCAATGGATATTTTATTTCCAGGAATTGGTGAAATGATTGGCGGCTCTCAACGTGAAGAACGCCTGGATAGACTTACCAAACGTATGGAAGATATGAATATACCACAGGATGAACTTTGGTGGTATTTAGATACTCGCCGTTTTGGCTCAGCGCCACATGCTGGTTTCGGTTTAGGATTTGAGCGTTTGGTATTGTTTGTTACCGGAATGACCAATATTCGTGATGTAATTGCGTTTCCTCGTTTTCCTAAAAACGCAGAATTTTAGTTGCTTTTTAGATTTACGATTATGCACCAAGACTTACGAAGTTTCCTAGGCTCATTGCCCTTCGAAACTTCGTAAATCTATAGCCATAAGTCTAAAGCGATTTAGATAAATGCTTTGGCAAATCCTCTACTCTTTCGCAACCGAGCTGATCCATAACTTGTTTAAGTTGGGTTTTCAGCATTCCAATAGTATGGTTGCCACCTTCGTTTCCTAGCGCACCAACACCGTACATAAAAGTTCTGCCTAAAAAAGTGAAATCGGCACCAGCAGCAATCGTTCTTGCTACATCTGGTCCTGAGCGAATACCACTATCCATCATCACCGTAATCTTATCTTTGTATTTTTCAGCGATGGGAACTAATGGTTTGATGGAAGATTGTCCTGCATCCAATTGTCTGCCTCCATGGTTAGAAACAATAATACCGTCTAAACCTAAACTTATTGCCATTTGCGCATCTTCTTCGGTTGCAACACCCTTTAACACTAGTTTACCTTTCCACTTACTGCGAATAGAAGAAATTCTTTCAGCATTTAATCTACCAGAAAACGTCTTATTCATGTATAGGCCAAGCTGTTTCATGTTTAATCCTTTGGGCATATAAGGCTTCATGGTTTCAAACGCTGGCTGACCATGAAACAAAGTTTTTAAAGCCCATTCTGGTCTGCCCACAATTTGCAGCATGTTTCTTAGCGACATTTTAGGCGGCATCGCCAATCCGTTACGAATATCTCTTGGTCGGAAACCGAAACTTGGCACATCGCAAAGAATTACCAAAACCTTACAACCAGCTGCTTCAGCACGATTTATAATGTCATCAGTAATTTTACTTTCTGCAGGATGATACAACTGATACCAAGCACTGCCTTCTGTAATTTCCATTATTCTTTCGATAGAAGACGTACTTACTGTACTCAATACGAATGGAATATTATGTTCAAAAGCCGCTTTGGCTAGTATTTCTGGAGCATTTGGCCAGATTAATCCTTGTAAACCAACTGGTGCAATACCAAAGGGAGCATCGTAAGTATGCCCGAAAAGGGTTGTTTTTAGGGATGCCTCTGTAAAGTTTTTTAAATAATAAGGTAGCAATTCTAGATTTCTAATGTCTTCCGTATTTCGAAATAGGTTTACATCTTCATTACACCCACCATCTAAATATTCAAAAGCAAAACGTGGCATTTTAGATTTTGCCTTATTTCTTAAATCATCGATAGAAGGATAATCTGCGTTATATTTCCAGCTCATTTTGTGTTATATTTATAATTGTATGCTGCGTTGAATAGCAGAATAATATTTTAGTTGAATCATATCGGTAGGTGCGGGATTTGAGTTCCACGCATCATTGATAGAAAGTGCAGTTCCAATCGCAGTTGCCTGAGAAACTGATGATGCATAAACCTCAATGTCAGGAATTGCCGTAGCCAATAAGTGCATGTAAATTGCATTTTTACCAAAACCACCATCTACAAAAATTCTTTTAACACCTTGATTTAAAATAAGTTTTAAAGAATAAACCTGTTGCTTTACCAAATCAAAAATTAATTGGTGATAAGCTTCTTCGGCAGTTTTAAACTGATTTAGATCTCTCTCGGGAAATGCAGAATGAGCAGAAAATTCTGTTTGAAGTATTGCGTTTTCGGGAATTTTATTTGCCAAGTTTAATATCATTGCAGGATTAAACTTCAGGTGCTTAAAAATGTAAGCGGCTCTATCGAAATGGTCGGCAATTCTTTTTAATTGCAATTCATGTTCATAACCGGCAAAAATTCTCGATGCTTTTACAGCCTTTCCTTTGTAATGCATATAGCAAAGACAATCTTGCTTTAATTCATCGGCCGTTAAAGTTTGCTGATTAAAGGGATTTAAGCTGATGCACCAGGTTCCTGTTGATAGTAATATAAAAGGTGTAGAAAAATTAGCCAAATATGGTATTAGCGCTGCTGAACTATCATGCAAACCCACTCCTACTTTCACATCCAAACCTTCGAAACGCATTTTTAAGCTAGAGTCTGCAGGAGTAAATTCTCCAAATTTTCTATCTAGCCCCTCTGCCAAAACCCAATCGTGATATGTATTTTTATTAAAATCCCAAAGTTGTGTGTGGCAACCAATGCTAGTTATATCGGCAACTGCTTTACCTGTAATTAAATAGCTTAAATATTGTGGCAGATGCAAAGCAAATTTAATCTTTGCAAATACATCAGGCTTTTCCCTTTTAAGGCGATATAATTGCATACCCGAATTTAAACTACCCAAAATAGGTGAAGCCGTTTCTAGTGAAATTTTCTCTTCACCTCCATACGTTTCATAAAATTGATTTTTTAAATCTTCCGGATATTCTTTTAAGTAATTATATAATGGTGTTAGTGGCTCACCGTTTTCATCAAGGTAAACGAAACTTGCGCCATAGGTTGAAAAATTGATTGCTTTTATATTAAATTCTTTGAGCTGCATTACCTGGTTTAGTGAATCGTAAACCGATGAACGTAAACTATCCAAATTTTCACAGGGCTCTCCATCATCGTCTTTCGTTTCCACAAAACGGGCAGAACGTTCGTAAACGATATTATAATTCTCGTCGATTAAAAACAACTTTTTATTTGTTTTTCCTACATCAAATATGGCTGCAACGGCTTTTGGCATGTTTTCTTATGTAATTATAAACCTGTTGCAACTGTTCCTAAACCTCTGGTTTCAACCAATTGCTTGCGAACACTTAAATCGCGGTATAAACCAATTGGCGATAATGCTGCATTTGCTCGTAACCTTGCTTCGGCTACCAATGCTCTTAAATCACTTCGAAAAGTATGTTGCAGAATTTCTTGCGCTTTAGCAACATCATTATTTTCTTGTGCGGCGATTAATGATTTTCTATCAACCAATAAAGCTTGTGCATAAGCAATCATAATTGCCTCAACCGATTGTAATAAATCTTCCAATGGATCTTTCACATTGTGAGAAGCATCAATCATCCAACCTAAATCCTTTGCATGGTTCATTCCTTTGGCATCCATACCTTCAACCAATTCGTTAAAAATTAGAAATAGTTGATAAGGTTTAATGCTACCCGCTGTCAAATCATCATCGCCATATTTAGAATCATTGAAGTGAAAACCACCTAACTTACCTTCCATCAACAGTAATGAAACGATTTGTTCGATGTTTGCGTTGGGTAAATGGTGACCTAAATCTACCAAAGTATATGCTTTTTTACCAAGTTTAGAAGCGTAAAGGAGCGATTGTCCCCAATCACCCACAGTGGTTGAATAAAAATTCGGCTCGAAGGCTTTGTATTCAACAAACATTTTCCAGTCATCCGGCAAAGCCGAATAAATTTCTTGTAAACTTTCTAAAGTATTTTCAAAAGCTTTGCGAAAGTTTAACTGACCAGGAAAACAAGAACCATCTGCAAGCCAAACGGTCAAAGCATCAGAACCCAGTGCAATTCCATGTTTTATAACTTCGATATTATGTTCTATTGCTTGTTTGCGAATATCTTTATTTACGTTTTGTAAAGAACCAAATTTATAACTGTGTGCACTTCCAGCCTGATCTTGAAATGTGTTCGAATTCATGGCATCGAACTTTAATCCATATCCTGAGGCTAAACTTTTTAAAGCCTCTGCATTTTGTGGAATATCCCATGGAATGTGTAGCGAAATTGCGCCACTTGCTCCGTTTAATGCATGAAGCAAACCAACGTCTTCAATTTTCTCTTCAATAGTTCGGGGTTCACCACCTGTTATGGCAAATCTTCCGAAACGTGTTCCGCCAGTTCCTAGTGCCCAACTTGGTATTGCGATTTGAAAATCAACAAGTTTTCGAATCACACTTTCTAAATCAATTTGCGACCATTCCTCTTTCAAAAAATTAAGCTTACGCTGATGAGCGGTTAAAAGGGAATCGTTATGTTTTTCTATTTGATTATGCTCAATATTCATTGGTATTCGATTAAAGCAGCTTGTAAACAACAAACTGAGGTTAGGTAATATTTAATTCTTTGTTTCGGTCTGTGGGGACACAGACCGAGGAGAATATTTCAACTATCTTACAAATGCCATGGCAACTCCGCCATCTACATTTAAAACATTTCCTGTTGATTTTTGTAATAATCCGCCCACAAAAGCGAAACATGCATTTGCGATATCATCAGGTAAAATAATTTGATTTAATAAAGTACGTTTTGCATAATAAGCAGGCAATTCGGCAACGGTAACGCCATAAGCTTTTGCTCTGCCTTCGGCCCAACCACCAGCCCAAATATTGCTGTCGCTGATAACTGCATCGGGATTTACCACGTTTACGCGAATATTATCTACTCCCAATTCGGCGGCATTTAATCTGCTTAAATGTAGCTGAGCTGCTTTTGCACTTCCATAACCTGCGTTATTTGGACCGCTTACTAATGCATTCTTACTTACAATATTAATGATATCACCACCAATACTTTGCTTTTGCATCGTATTTGTTGCAGCCTGGGTAATAAAAAATTGCCCTTTAACTAAAACATCATAAAGCAAATCCCAATCCTGTTCGGTATGGTCGCCAATGGTTTTAGAGATTGATAAACCTGCGTTATTTACAACAATATCAATTCCACCAAATGCAAGTGCAGCCGAATCAAAAGCAGCATTAATATCTGCCTGGCTGGTTACATTTAAAATAGCAGTTGCGTAAGAATCTTTTCCAAACTGAGATTTAAATTCCTCACCAGCAGCTTCTAACCGTTCAGCATTCATGTCATTTAAAATCACCACACCACCTTCAGCAACAAATTTCTTTGCAATTGCCTTTCCAATTCCACCGGCACTACCTGTAATTAAAGCAATTTTTCCGGTTAGCGGTTTTGGTTTTGGCATACGTTGTAATTTTGCTTCCTCTAACAACCAATATTCAATGTTAAAAGCTTCTTGATGTGGCAGAGAAGTATATTCAGAGATTGCCTCCGCTCCTTTCATTACATTAATTGCATTGATATAAAATTCTGCTGCAACTCTTGCGGTTTGCTTATCCTTAGAGAAAGTAAACATTCCGATACCAGGGTACAAAATTACAACCGGATTTGTATCACGAATTGCAGGACTATTTGGATGTTTACAGGTTTCATAATAATCTGTGTACATCGCCCGATAATCTTCGAAAGCAGGTTCTAAAGTTTCTTTTAAAGCTTTCGTATCCGATAAATCAGCATCTGCCGCAAGCGTTAAAACTAACGGACTTATTTTAGTTCTCAAAAAATGATCGGGACAACTTGTTCCCATAGGTGCCAATCGTTCTAAATCATTTGAATTGATGAACTCTAAAACACGGGCATCATCGGTAAAATGACCAATCATATGTTGTTTTGAAGAACATAAACCACGTAATACTGGTGCTAAAGTAGCAGCCTGATTTTTACGTTTATCCGCCTCGGCACTTTCTATTTTTTGTCCGCCGAACACTAAACCTTTTTTACCATAATTCTGCGCTAAATAATCAGAGCAAATTTCGATAACTTCTAAAGTGTTGATATAACTTTCGTAAGCTGTATTGCCCCATGTAAATAAACCATGAGAACCCAGCATAATACCACGAATACCCGGATTTTCATCTAAGCATTTTTTTAAGGTTAAACCCAATTCAAAACCAGGTTTTTTCCATTCTACCCAACCGATTGTACCACCAAATAATTCTTCAGTAATTTTTTTCCCATCTTTTGCTGCTGCAATGGCGATAGCGGCATCAGGATGTAAATGGTCTATATGCGCAAAAGGTAAAAATCCGTGTAATGGTGTGTCAATTGATGGTGCCTTTGAACTCAAATCGAAAATACAATGATTAAATAATTCAACCATCTCATCTTCATGTTCTACGCCGCGATAAATGTTTTTCAAACTTCTTAATCTATCGACATAAAGCGCAGCCAGACCACTTTTTTTCAATGTACCTAAATCGCCGCCAGAACCTTTAACCCACATTACTTCAGTTTCTGAGCCGGTAAGCGGGTCTTTTTCTAATAATTTACATGAAGTATTGCCACCACCGTAATTGGTTAAACGCAAATCGGCACCTAATAAATTTGAACGGTAAATTAATAATGCTACTTCATCTCCAGCTAATTTAGCAGCTTCTTCTTCATCCCATAAGTAGCTTACGTACTTATAATTTGTTTCTTTAACAGACATCTATATTGATATTTTATTTTTCTAAAATTTATTTAATTGAATTTCCATAACCTACGATAAGTACAGAAATGATGATGGTTAAAATCCCCACGATAACAGTAGTGAATGTTTTTTTGGAAACACCTTTCCATTCTTTTAATATTAAGCCCCAAACGTTAGCGATTAAAATGATAAACGCCATGTGTAAAATCCAGGAACTTGCACCATTGCCCATTTTACTTTCGCCCATGCCATAAAAGAAAAACTGCAAGAACCAGGTTGTACCAGCGAGCGCTGAGAAAATATAATTTTTTAACAATGGAGTACTTGCCTTTGTGTAATCGCCAAAAGTTTTATTCCTTGCATTTAAAGCCATACACCAGATAAAATTTGTAGTCAAGCCACCCCAAAGTACAATAATGTATGTTACATTATTTTGAAAAAGAAAGTTTCCGGTTTCAGCAGGATTTATAGCTTTCCAAACTGCATTTGCCGCATCGGCCATTGGTTTACCCGCCTCAATACCAAAGTTAAAACAAGCGCTTAATACTCCCGAAACAATGCCAACAAATAAGCCCAAACCAAATTTAAACTCAGTTTTAACTTCCATTCCATGCGGGTCGGTAACATCTGTTTTAATTTCTTTTTCTTTCATCATCCCCGCTTTGCCGCAAATTATAATACCCAAAACGCAGACTAACAAGCCGAGGAGAACCATTCTTCCCCAATCTGTTGTGATAAACATTGTAAAAGTGTCTTTACCGGCCTGAGGGAAGAAATCAAAATAAATGGATGGCAAAATTGAACCAAGCACCATGCAAAGGCCCAAAATAATACTACTGCCTAATGAAACACCTAAATAACGGACGCCTAAACCATAAGTTAAACCGCCAATACCCCATAAAATACCGAAGAAGTAGGTTAACCACAAAATACTACCACTTGTACCAGATATAATTGCTGTAAAATTTGGTACGGTTAGAAATGCTGCAAGAGGCGGAACAATTAACCAGGAAAATATGCCACCAACAATCCAATAGCTTTCCCAGGCCCAGCCTTTTACTTTTTTATACGGAATGTAGAAACTCCCGGAAGCAAAACCTCCGATAAAATGAAAAATTACGCCTAAAATTGCTTGCATACTATTGGTTTTATATTTGGTTTTCGAATGTAGAAATTGAAATAAACTTAACTGTTATGTACTGTCATGCTGTTAAGCATTGCGTTTTGTTATATTTGATGAAAATAATTCCTTCGTTTTGAAATCAGAAGATTTAATTAGCCATATTATTATTGATGAATATTCTGCTACACCAAAGTATAAGCAACTGGTTAATACAATTTTATACGCAATAGAAACTGGAAAAATAACGCAAGGCAATATGCTGCCGTCCATAAACGAACTCAGTTTTGTTTTAGAAATATCGAGAGATACAGCAGAAAAGGGCTATCGTAGATTGAGAAAACTAGGTGTTATAGAATCTATCCCCGGAAAAGGGTATTTTGTTATAAATACCGATTTTTCCAGAAAGCTTAAAATTTGTTTGTTGTTTAACAAACTTAGTACGCATAAAAAAATTATTTACGATTCGTTCACCAAAGCCATTGGAGAGCAGGCAGCAATTGATCTATACATTTACAATAATGATTTTTCGCTTTTTAAAAGCTTGCTAAACAACAAAAAAGAAGGCTATACACATTACGTAATCATTCCTCATTTTAACGAAGGAGACGAAAAAGCACAGGATATTATCAATGCAATACCAAGA
This sequence comes from Pedobacter jejuensis, assembly GCF_003725795.1. Taxonomy (GTDB): domain Bacteria; phylum Bacteroidota; class Bacteroidia; order Sphingobacteriales; family Sphingobacteriaceae; genus Pedobacter; species Pedobacter jejuensis. The sequence continues at coordinate 39,853 of NZ_RBEE01000014.1, forward strand.
GAAAAACTTGTCATTTTAGATAAACTTTTGCCTGGAATTACGGATGATTACGCAGCAGTTTATGAAAATTTTGCCCAAGATATTTACAGTGCTTTAGAACAGGCACTTGTACCACTTTCGAAGTATAATACTTTAAAAATCCTCTTCCCAAAAAACACATATTTCCCAAAAGAAATTTTAGATGGTTTTTATAAATTTTGTCAGCAATATGCTTTCAATCATAAGGTTGTAGATAATATTTTAGTTGAAGAAATTAACAAAGGCGAAGTTTATATTAGTTTAATGGAGGATGATTTGGTAACGCTTATTGAACGCCTACTTGCACTCGAGATGGAAGTTGGTAAGGATGTTGGCGTAATTTCATACAATGAAATACCTTTGAAAAGAATTATTTTGAACGGCATTACAACCATTTCTACAGACTTTGCAATGCTTGGAACGGAAGCCGCAAATTGTATTTTAAATAATATCAGGGAAAAGATTCATGTTCCATTTTACTTGAATTTGAGAAAATCGTTGTAAAATTTTAGCCACAGATAAAAAGTGATTCTTGGTAGTTATTTTATTTGCACCACATCTGCGAAAATCTGTGAGCCCTGCGGGAATAAAATAACCTAAAACCTCTCGCTGATCTATGCAGATTACAATTTAAAATATTCCACTCGAAAAATCGAGAAATAAATAACTCATTCAAACATAATATAGATATAATCTCCACAAAAATTTTTTAATTCAAATAAATAAACGTTAATTAGACATTTATTTATTGTTATGAGCACAGCAAATTATGTAATCGGAGTAGATTACGGGACAGATTCTGTCCGTTCCGTTCTGGTTGATACCGCAGATGGAAAGGAAATTTCCTCTTCAGTTTTTCTTTATCCGCGATGGCAAAAGGGTTTATATTGTAAGCCATCCCAAAATCAATTCAGGCAACATCCTTTAGATTACGTTGAAGGCTTAACACATACCATTAAAGAATGTATTGCAAAAGCTGGAGGTGAAAATATCGCAGCCTTTGTAAAGGGAATTTCAGTGGATACAACTGGATCAAGTCCCGTGGCTGTTGACGAAACAGGAACACCACTAGCTTTAAAACCCGAATTTGCTGAAAATCCAAATGCAATGTTTGTGCTTTGGAAAGATCATACCGCTGTAAAAGAAGCAGCAGAAATTAACAATCACGCTACAAAATTTCCAATTAACTACCTAAAATATGTTGGCGGCATTTATTCTTCAGAATGGTTTTGGTCTAAATTATTGCGCACTTTAAGGGTCGATGCACAGGTAAGAAAAAACACCGTTTCCTGGGTTGAACATTGCGATTGGATTCCATTTTTATTAAGCGGACAATCTGATATCAAGGATATGAAACGCAGTCGCTGTGCAGCAGGACATAAAGCGCTTTGGGCTGAAGAATTTGATGGTTTACCCCCTGAAGAGTTTTTTGCAACGTTAGACCCACTATTGAAAGGTTTCAGAGCCTCGTTATTTAATGATACCTACACATCAGATGTATCAGCAGGAAATTTAAGTTCAGAATGGGCAGAAAAATTAGGCTTAAGTACCGATGTAGTTATAGGTGTTGGAGCTTTCGACGCACACATGGGTGCAGTTGGCGGACAAATTGAACCATATTATTTAAGTAAAGTAATGGGAACCAGCACTTGTGATATTCTGGTTGCGCCAAATAAAGATATTGAAGGCAAACTGGTTAACGGAATTTGCGGTCAGGTAAACGGTTCGGTTATTCCGGGTATGGCAGGTTTAGAAGCTGGTCAATCGGCCTTTGGCGATGTTTATGCCTGGTTTAAAAATTTAATAAGCTGGCCTATAAATAATTTACTGTCCGAATCTACATTAATTGATGAGCATACTGCCCTAGCTTTAAAAGAAGAACTAGAAAAGAAGATAATTGCGAATTTAAGTAAACAAGCCTCAGAATTACCTATTGATGATTACCCGGAATTAGCATTAGATTGGTTAAACGGACGACGAACTCCAGATGCCAATCAAGAGTTAAAAGGTGCAATAACAGGTTTGAGTTTAGGAACCGATGCACCAAGATTTTTCCGAGCTTTGGCTGCTGCCACCTGTTTCGGTGCAAAAAGCATTGTTGATAGATTTGAAGACCAGGGTGTACCTGTAAAAGGAATTATTGGAATTGGTGGTGTAGCTAAGAAATCGGCTTATATTATGCAAATGATGGCCGATGTTCTAGAAATGCCAATTCGCATTCACCGTTTTGAGCATACCTGCGCTTTAGGTGCTGCAATGTTTGCAGCAGTTGCAGCAGGCATTTACCCAGATATAGAAACTGCCATGGCAGCCATGGGAACTGGTTTTGAAAAAGAATACCATCCTCAGATTCAAAATACGAAAATTTATCGCCAGCATTACCAACAGTATTTAGGCTTAGGGCGATATATTGAAAAATACAATAAAAAAGATGTAAAACCGTACCTATCATGAGCAACTATCAAGATATAAAAGAGCAGGCTTATGCAGCAAATATGCAATTGCCAAAACTAGGTTTGGTGCTTTTTACATTTGGTAATGTTAGTGCTGCCGATAGAAACAAAGGCGTTTTTGCAATAAAACCTAGCGGTGTGCCTTATGAGGATTTATCTGTAGAAAAAATGGTAATTGTTGATTTTGACGGAAATACTGTTGAAGGAAATTTACGTCCATCATCTGATACCAAAACCCACGCTGTTCTTTACAAACATTGGGAAAATATTGGAGGCATTGTACATACACATTCTACTTATGGCACAGCCTGGGCACAAGCACAAAGGGCAATTCCTATTTTCGGCACCACCCATGCCGACCATTTAACGGTTGATATTCCTTGCGCTCCGCCAATGGATGATGAAATGATTAAAGGGAATTACGAGTATGAAACGGGCTTCCAAATCATGAATCATTTTGAAGGTTTGGGACTGAGCTATGAAGAAGTCGAAATGATTTTAGTTGGTAATCATGCTCCTTTTACCTGGGGTAAAACAGCTGAAAAAGCTGTTTACAATAGCGCTGTACTAGAAGCTGTTGCAAAAATGGCCATACTTACCGAGCAAATAAATGCAACTGCACCGAGATTAAAAGACTCACTAATTAAAAAACATTACGAGCGTAAACATGGTGATGGAGCTTATTACGGGCAATAGGTTTAGCATAATGATGAAGGAGCAAGGATAAAAGAGCATCTTAAAAAGATTATAAAAAATATTTGTAAAGCAATTGCAGTATTGCTTCAGTTACCATAGCCCCGCCATTCGCTATAGCTCCGATAGAAAAAATCGGAGGCTGTCGCTGCTGTCGGGTTTAAGTTTGAAAGGCTTACCTAAGTAAAATAAACCTGATTGGAGTGAACATCCCGATTTTTCATCGGGATAAAACGGAAAGCAGGACTATCGGAACCGATAAAAGCCGAAGCCTGCTTTTCAAATAAAGAAAAAGAAAAAATAATTAATTTCTAACCATAATAAAATGATTGATTTAAAAAAATTACAGGTTTGGTTTATTACAGGTACCCAAGATTTGTACGGAGAAGAAACCTTAAAACAAGTTGCAATACACGCAGAAGAAGTTGCAAAATCGTTAAATAACAATGAGAAAATTTCTGTTTCTGTTGTATTTAAGCCTATTGTAAAAAATACAGATGAAATTTTTGAAACCTTACAAAGCGCAAATACAGATAAGAATTGTATTGGCGTTGTAACCTGGATGCACACTTTCTCTCCTGCTAAAATGTGGATAAGAGGTTTAAATGTGTTACAAAAACCTCTGCTTCATTTACATACACAATTTAATCGTGATATACCGTGGAATACCATTGATATGGATTTTATGAATCTGAACCAAAGTGCACACGGCGATAGAGAATTTGGCTTTATGGTTACACGCATGAGAAAGGATAGAAAAGTTGTTGTTGGCCATTGGGAGGATGAAGAGGTTGCATCTCAAATTGATACATGGTGCCGTGCTGCAGCTGGCTGGCATGATTGGCAAGGCGCTAAGTTTGTGCGTTTTGGGGATAACATGCGCTATGTTGCCGTTACTGATGGCGATAAAGTAGAAGCTGAAATGAAGTTTGGTTTTTCTGTAAACACTTATGGCATTGGCGATTTGGTAGCGATAATTAATCAAATAGATGAAGAAGCGATTCAGAATTTATTAAAAGAATATGAAGAAACTTATGAAATCGCCGACGATTTAAAAGCTGGTGGCGCTAGACATTCTTCTGTTTACGAAGCCGCTAAAATTGAATTGGGTTTAAGAAAGTTTTTAGAAGATGGTAATTTCAAAGGCTTCTCAGATACGTTTGAGGACTTACATGGAATGATTCAATTACCTGGAATCGCAGCACAACGTTTAATGGCCGATGGCTACGGTTTCGCTGGTGAAGGTGATTGGAAAACAGCTGCTTTGGTGCGTGCTTGCAAAGTTATGGGTGCAGGTTTAGCTGGCGGAAATGCATTTATGGAAGATTATACCTACCATTTCGACCCGGCAAATTCGATGGTTTTAGGCTCACACATGCTCGAGGTTGATGCTTCATTAGCAAAAGGAAAAGCAAGTCTAGAAGTTCATCCATTAGGAATTGGCGGCAAAGCAGACCCAGCCCGTTTGGTTTTTAATGTTGCGGGTGGCGATGCATTAAATGCATCTTTGATTGATATGGGCAATCGTTTCCGTCTGTTAGTCAACGAAGTAAAAGCAGTAGAAGCTGAATACGATTTACCTAACTTACCAGTTGCGAGAGTGCTTTGGAAACCACTTCCTGATATGAAAACGGGTTGTGCTGCATGGATTTATGCCGGTGGTGCACATCACACTGCTTACAGCCAAAATTTAACTACAGAACATCTATCTGATTTTGCAAATATTGCAGGCATTGAGTATATTAATATTGGCGAAGACACAAAAATTAATCAATTTAGAAACGAACTTCAGTGGAACGATAACTTCTATAAATAACTAACCAAATAAACCCGAATTATGAATACTTTTTCTACGGTAGATTATACCGTTTTCATCTTCTACTTTATTCTAATTTCCGCCTACGGATTTTGGATTTATAGTAGAAAGAAAAATAAAGCCACGTCAGGAAGTCACGACTTCTTCTTAGCCGAAGGCTCTTTAACCTGGTGGGCAATTGGTGCATCACTTATTGCTTCTAACATTTCTGCCGAGCAATTTATAGGTATGAGTGGACAAGGCTTTCAGGTAGGTATGGCCGTTGCCGCTTATGAATGGGTTGCTGCTATTGCTTTAATCATTGTAGCTGTGTGGTTTATTCCGGTTTACCTAAAAAATAAAATCTTTACCATGCCGCAGTTTTTGCAAACACGGTATAATGAAACGGTGAGTTTAATCATGGCAATATTTTGGTTATTCCTGTACATTTTTGTAAACCTTACGTCAATTTTATACCTAGGTTCTATTGCCATTAGCAGCATGGTAGACCCAGCATATTTTAAATATATTGTTGTTGGTTTGGCTGCATTCTCTTTAATTATCACCCTTGGTGGGATGAAAGTGATTGGCTTTACAGATGTAATTCAGGTTATCGTTTTAATCGCCGGTGGATTGGTTACTACCTATATTGCATTAACAATGGTTAGTGATCATTTCGGCTTAGGTAAAGATGCTATTGCAGGTTTTAAAATGCTGATGAAGGATTCTCCAGATCACTTTAAAATGATTTTGGCTAAGCCTGATGCAAATTCATCGCAAGAATATGTGAATAAATACTTGGCTTTACCTGGTATTGCAATGTATTTCGCGGGTCAGTGGATTGTGAATTTAAACTATTGGGGTTGCAATCAATACATTACTCAAAGAGCCTTAGGTGCCGATTTAAAAACAGCTAGAACCGGTATTTTATTTGCCGGATTTTTGAAATTGGGTATGCCGATTATTGTAATGTTACCTGGTATTGCAGCTTATGTTTTGCATAGAAATGGAGCATTACAGCATGAAATGGCACCCGATGGAAAGGTAATTGCAGATAACGCATACTCTGCGGTATTAACTTTCTTACCTAACGGATTAAAAGGGTTATCGTTAGCGGCGTTAACAGCAGCTATTGTGGCTTCTTTAGCAGGTAAGGCAAATAGTATTTCAACAATCTGGACACTAGATATTTACAAAAAATACATCAATAAAAATGCTGATGATAGAAAATTAGTTATCGTTGGGCGAGTGAGTATTTTTGTAGCAATTGTAATGTCGGTTATTTTAACCTGGGATGATTTATTAGGAATTGGTGGCGAGGGTGGCTTTACCTTCATTCAAAAATATACGGGCTTTATTAGTCCGGGTGTGTTTGCCATGTTCCTTTTGGGGATGTTCTGGAAGCGTACAACAGGTACGGCCGCAATTGCTGGTTTAGTAACCGGATTTTTGCTTTCAGTGGTGTTTAATAATTATGCGCCAATATGGTTTGGGCATGAAAACTTTTTATACACCGCCTACTTAAACAAAGATGGTATTTATGAAATCCCTTTCTTAATTTGCATGGGCCTATCATTCTTATTTACCATGATTGTGATGGTTGGATTGAGTTTATTAGGTCCGAAAGTGAATCCAAAAGCATTCGAATTAGATAAATCGATGTTTAAAGTTGCGCCATCAACATTAGTTTTAATTGTAGTTACATTACTTTTAATTACACTGATTTACGTTAAATTCTGGTAGTTCAAACCTTAATAAAAAAGGGCAATTTTCTTTAAAAGAAAATTGTCCTTTTTTTTAAGAAAACATTGTAATAACTATTTTGGCGTTTTAACACGCTGTCCGCTGTATCTTTTTGGAGAAAAACCAAAAAGGATGCCGCTTCCATCGTTAACGCACCCATAGTTTAAACACTTGATGGTAAAAACAAATTTTAAAATCCAATGTTAAATGATGGCTATTTTTAGCCTAAAGGAAGCTGATAGTACTAATAAAATAAAGTGATGTCTATTAGTGGGCGTTATCAATAAAACCTTGGAACACCATGGCAGATTGATTTGAATGAAAAAGCTTCAGTAATCACGATTTGATTATCAAAGCCACTATGAAACATGGATTGTTAATCTTCCATACTTACCATTGCTTTTATCACCCCATTTTTCGGGTCTAACCAGCTTGCAAAATCTTCCTTTACGTTGTCAAATTTCACCTGATGGGTAATGTAATTGGTAGGATTTACCAAACCAGCTTTCATTGATTTAATAACATTTTCAAAATCTTCTATAGTTGCATTCCTGCTGCTCATTAAGGTAGATTCTCTTTTATGAAATTCTGGATGGTTAAAAACCAAATCGCCTTTCTGTAAACCGATTAATACAAATCTTGCGCCATGTGCCATATAATTTATAGCATTATTTATCGCTTTTTGATTTCCGGTTGCATCAATTACAACAGTAGGCATATCGCCATTTGTTATTGCACTTAATTGCTCAATAACATCAGCAGATAAAGCATTGATTACATATGGAACAGCTAATTTTTCTTTACAGAATGCCAATCTAGAATCGTTAATATCTAAAGCAATTACATTTGCACCGGCAATTCTGGCAAATTCCATTGTGCCCAAACCAATTGGTCCGGCGCCAATAACCAGTACAAATTCGCCAGGTTTTACATCGGCCCTACGAACACCATGAGCACCAATAGCTAAAGGTTCTACTAATGCCAATTCATCATAACTTAAACCTTCGCCATGCAAAAGTGTACGCGAAGGAACCTGCAGATACTCTCGCATTCCGCCATCAACATGAACACCGCAAACCTCCATTTTCACACAGCAATTTGGTTTATTCATCCGGCAGGCAATACATTCGCCACAATTGTAATACGGAATAAAAGTTACCGCCTCACCTATCTTAAAACCATCAGCACCATCAGCCTCAACCAATTCTCCGGAAAGTTCGTGACCTAAAATTCGAGGATAATTAAAAAATGGTTGTGTTCCTTCGAAGGCATGCAGGTCGGTTCCACAGATGCCAATCCGTTTTATTTTGATAATAGCGTGATCTTTTTTAAGCTTTAGTTTTTCCGTTTGCGAATATTCAAAAGTTCCGGGAGTGATGCAGGTAAGGGTTTTCATTTAGTTTATTTAATGAGAAAATTTTGAATGAGTGAATTTTGAATGAGAGAAATTTTGAATGAAAGAAATTTTAAATGAGTGAATTTTGAATGAGAGAATGAGTGAATGTTTAATGCGAAATTTGAATGAGAGAATTTTAAATGAGTGAATTTTAAATGAGTGAATGTTTAATGCGAAATTTGAATGAGAGAATTTTGAATGAGAGAATGAGTGAATGTTTAATGCGATTTTATATCACTCGATTATTCACTCAATCTATCATTCATTCATTGATTAAACATTTGCAATTATTCTATCATTCACTCAATCTATCAGTCAATCATTTATAAAAATTTTGCAATTATTCTATCATTCACTCAATCTATCATTCAATCATTTATAAAAGGCTGCAATTTATTCTATCATTCACTCAATCTATCATTCAATAATTTATTACGCGTTAGCTAAAGCCCTATCCAAATGCACATATCCACCATCAACATGGATAATTTGTCCGGTGGTATGGCTTGATTTATTTGAAATTAAAAAGGCTGTCATGTTAGCGATTTCTTCTGCAGTTGTCATCCTATTTTCAAGAGGAATTTTTGATGTAATTTCGTCCAATTTGGCTTGTGCATCGGGCAAAGTTTCAACCCAGGTTTCGTAGGCAGGAGTCCAACATTCGGCTACAACAACCGCATTAACCCGGATACCATATTTTAGTAATTCTACAGCCCATTCGCGGGTTAGTGCATTTCTTCCGCCATTTGCGGCTGCATAAGCCGATGTATTTCCTTGGCCGGTTTCTGCAGTTTTCGAAGTAATATTAACAATTGAACCTTTACTTTTAATTAACTCTGGCAAAGCGTGGTGTGCCATCAAATAATAGTGCACCACGTTTTTATGTAATGATGCCATGAAATCTTCGTAATTACCATTTTCCAATCCTACGCCATCGTTAACGCCTGCATTGTTTACCAAGCCATCAATTCTTCCGAATTTAGCTACGATTTCTGCTACAACTTTTTCGCAATCTTTCGGATTAGAAAGTTCTGCAACAAATTGAGCTGCTTGTCCACCATTCGCAGCAATTGCTTCAACAACCTTCTGGTTATCTTCAGCTTTTCTGCCAACGATAACAGCTATTGCACTTTCCTTAGCAAAAACTTCTGCAATACTACGTCCAATGCCTTTCGCAGCACCCGTAACAATGATAACTTTATCCTTTAACTGTAAATCCATATAAATTAGTACTTGATAAAAATTTTTAATAATTAATCCTTTAAGCTAATTTCTCCTTCAATCTGTATTGGCTTCCAAACTTTCCAACCATAAAAGAGAACAACTATAAAGCATAATAACGGAACTAAGTATCCGTATTGAATGTTTTTTGTTATATCAGAAATATAACCTAAACCCAATGGTAGCAGGGCACCACCAACTATCGACATTACGATAAGCGATGAGCCGATTTTTGTATCTGAGCCTAAGCCAGCTATACCCATACTAAATATAGTTGGAAACATAATAGACATAAAAAATGCTACACCAATTAAAGCATAAATGGTAATTGCTCCATTACCAAATATTGCTACACAGGTAAGCAAAGCACTTGTTAATGCATAAAACATTAATAAACGATTCGGAGCAAAATATTTCATTAAAAAGGTTCCTGCAAACCGACCTACCATAAAAGCTAGTCCAGCCGCACCAGAATACCAACTTGCTTCAGATGCATCAATATTAGCAGATACGGTAACAAATCTGATAAAAAAACTCAACACACAAACCTGCGCACCAACATAAAAAAATTGAGCTATGATAGCCAAGCGCAAATGACTGTGGCGTAAAGCGTGTATTATTTTTGCCAAGGCACTTCTATCCTTACCTTCCGTTAGTTCTTTATCCTCTTTAATATCGGGTAATTTTGTGAAAATAAATAATATGGTTACCAGTATAATAATCAAACCCAAAATTAAATATGGTCCTTTAACACTACTTGCTTCATGTGTTAAATAAGCTTCCTTAACTTCTGGAAGCATTTTTGCTAGTTCACTATCGGTATAATTAACGCCTGAAAGTATAAATTTTCCACCCACAATTGGCGCCATAAATGCGGCAAAACCATTAAACGATTGAGAAAAATTTAACCGTTGGGTTGCTGTTTCTGGCGGACCTAAAACGGTTACGTAAGGATTGGCTGCAGTTTCTAAAAACGTTAACCCACAAGCAATTACAAATAATGCCCCTAAAAAAAATACATATTGGCGAGTATCTGCCGCAGGTAAAAATAATAGACAACCAACAGCAAAGAGCGATAGACCTAAAATTATTCCGCTTTTATAGCCCCACCTGCGCATAACGTAACCAGCAGGTAAAGCCATTAAGAAATAGGCTATAAAAACCGAAAAATCAACTAACGATGTTTCTAAATCAGTAAGGCGAAATGCTTTCTTAAGGTGAGGAATTAAAACAGGATCCAGGTTATGAACAAATCCCCAGAAAAAAAACAAGCTTGTAATTAAAATGAGTGGCAATAAGTATTTTTTGCCTGATGATGGCTCTCCTTCTGTTACAATTTGCTGCTGTGTGTGTTGGTTCATTATATTTGGCTTTATTAATTGATTTAATGTGTGCTAATTACGTTTACATGGATTTACTTAAAAAATTTAATTTTTGAGGACGTGAAGGCAGTTTTTATAGAATTTAAGCGTATTTCTAATCGAATTTTTCTGCAAAGCCAATGTCTAAAATTAGTTTATAAATGGTTGTTAATAGCTTCAGTTAACTTAAATCGATATTAGATAAAAGGCCTAAAAAGCGAAGGTACCAATACCAAATATATATGTTTTTTTAATTACGAAACCATATATTAATTATCCAAATTATACAAGAACATCGCTTCAATTTGCAAAATGTCGCTTCCAAATTTAAATAGTATGGTAATATCAGCCAATATTTAGATAAAAAGTTAAAATTTAATTCAAAATAATCTGTTTAATTTGTAAGGTGGAAGTTTAATAGATATAAGGTAGATACCATTACTTTAAAACTAAAATTGCTATTTTAACTGCATAATCAAATATAACCCTAGATAGATGTTTTCATTACAAAATAAACGAGCAGTAGTAACAGGTGGAGGAAGCGGAATTGGAAAAGCAATTGCAACTATTCTCGCCAAACAAGGCGCAGAAGTACACATCATTGAACTTGGTTTAGAACAAGCCGAAACAGCTCTAAACGAAATTTCTGCAGCTGGCGCAAAAGCTTTTAGTTACGCCTGCGATGTTTCCGACCATAATGCCGTTAAAGAAGTTTTTGCGAAAATTGGCAAAATAAATATTCTGGTTAATAATGCGGGCATTGCACATATTGGCAAGGCAGATACAACCGAAGAATCAGATTTCGATCGCGTTATGAAAGTGAACGTAAAAGGAGTTTACAATTGTTTGTACGCTGCAATTCCGCAATTAAGGTTGGCAGGTGGCGGTGTAATTATCAATATGGCCTCAATCGCATCATTAATTGGTTTGCCTGATCGCTTTGTGTACAGCGCTGCAAAAGGTGCAGTTAAAGCAATGACTATGAGTGTCGCGAAAGATTACATTAACGAAAATATTAGGTGCAATTCAATTTCTCCGGCTCGTGTACATACACCCTTTGTTGATGGCTTTCTACAAAAAAACTATCCCGATAATATCCCGGAAATGTTCGAAAAACTTTCTAAAACCCAACCCATTGGCAGAATGGCGAAGCCAGAGGAAGTTGGTGCTTTAGCTTTATATTTATGCAGTGATGAAGCCTCATTTATAACCGGTTGCGATTACCCTATTGATGGTGGTTTTACTACTTTAAACAACTAAAAAATACAATAATAAATATTATACAATGAAATTAATACGATTTGGCGAAGCAGGATTTGAAAAACCCGGAGTAATTATAAATGATAAATACTATGATGTTTCTTCGCTGGTAGATGACTATAATGAAGAGTTTTTTGCAGGTGATGCGATTAAAAAATTAGCGGCTGATATTCAAACAATTAACCTACCAGAAGTTGATAAAAGTGTACGTTTGGGTGCTGCCCTTGCTCGTCCATCAAAAATAATATGTGTTGGCTTAAATTATAAAGACCATGCAGCAGAAACAAATGCACAAATTCCATCAGAGCCCATTTTGTTTTTTAAAGCCACCTCTGCAATTGTTGGTCCGAATGATAATTTAGTAATTCCTAAAAACAGCAAAAAAACCGATTGGGAAGTTGAACTTGCTATCGTGATTGGTAAAAAAGCAAGTTATGTTTCGGAAGAAAATGCTTTGGAACATATTGCAGGTTACGTTTTACACAACGATTATAGCGAACGTGAATTTCAATTGGAAAGAAACGGACAATGGGTTAAAGGAAAAAGCTGTGATACTTTTGCTCCTATCGGACCATTTATTGCCACACCAGATGAAATTAAGGACGTGCATAATTTACGTTTATGGTTAACCGTTAATGGCAAAACATTGCAAGATGGAAATACATCAAACCTGATTTTTAATGTGCCGTTCATGGTATCGTACATTAGCCAATTTATGACGCTTTTACCCGGCGATGTTATTACCACAGGAACACCAGCTGGAGTTGGTTTGGGCCAAAAACCAGAGCCTTGGTATTTAAAACCTGGTGATGTTGTAGAATTGGGAATTGATGGTTTGGGTAGCAGCAAACAAACTGCCGTAGCTTACAAAGAAAACTTATAATGAAAAGACACTGTTTTGCACTCGATTTAATCGATGATGATAAGCTTATTGCTGAGTATAAGAAATATCACGCTGCCGTGTGGCCAGAAATTTTAGACAGCATAAAATCGGCAGGTGTAGAAGATTTGGAAATCTACCTATTTGCCAACCGGTTATTTATGATAATGGAGGTAAATGAGACCTTCTCATTCGAAGCCAAAACCAAATCCGATTTAGAAAATCCAAAGGTTCAGGAGTGGGAAAAACTGATGTGGAATTATCAAAAAGCGATGCCTGGTGCTAAACCTGGCGAAAAATGGATATTGATGGAAAATATTTTCAAACTGTAATCTTTCAAAAATGATTGATGCTCATGTACATTTTTGGAATTTTGATCCTATAAGAGATTCATGGATTAATGAAGAGATGAATGCCATTCGCAAAGATTTCTCGCCAAAAAATTTAATCAGAACTTTTAACGATTTACAAATTACAGGTTGTATTGCGGTTCAGGCCAATCAAACTGAAAGCGAAAATGATTTTTTGATTACTCTTGCCGAGCAAAACGACATCATTAAAGGTATTGTTGGCTGGGTTGATTTAAAAAGCGAAAACTTAGAAGAAAGATTGAAATATTGGTCGGCATTTAAAAAAATTAAAGGTTGGCGACACGTATTGCAGGCAGAAAACGCTGATTTTATTCTGGCTGATGATTTTGCCAATGGAATAAAACTGCTACAGAAATTCGGTTATACTTATGATCTGTTATGCTACCATAATCAGCTGCACAATATAATTAAGCTGGTAGATAAAATACCAAACCAATCTTTTGTTTTAGATCATTGCGGAAAACCTGATGTTAAAAGTCAAAACTTAAAAACATGGAGCGCAAACATTAAAACGCTTGCTCAAAACCCAAATGTATGTTGCAAAATATCTGCCCTACTTGTTGAGGCCGATTGGAAAAACTGGAAAGAAATAGAAATTTTCAATTGCTTCGATGTAATATTTGAACATTTTGGAACAGAAAGAATTATGTATGGCAGCGATTGGCCCGTTGTTTTGTTAAGCCGACCATACAACGATTGGTTTAAACTGGTAACAAAATATACCTCAAATTTCAGTATTCAGGAAAAACAAAACCTCTTCCTGAATACTGCTTCTTCATTTTATAAATTATAAAAACCGATTTATTTTAAGAATTTGTAAGTGGTTGTGGTTTTGTAAACATCACCTGCTTCTAATACGGTTGAAGCAAAATTAGGATGATTTGGTGCATCAGGAAAATGCTGTGTTTCTAAACAAAAAGCCGAACGATATGGGTAAGATTTACCACCTTTTCCATCGGTATCTTTACCTGTTAAAAAGTTTCCACTGTAAAATTGCAGACCTGGCTCACTGGTGTAAACTTCCATTGCAATACCAGTAACGGTACTTTTTACTACTGCAATCGCTTTTTTATCATCATGTTTATTCAAAGCAAAATTATGATCATAGCCTTTACCAAATGTTAGTTGCTGGTCTTTATCTCCAATGTTTTTACCAATCGTTTTAGCCTTATTAAAATCAAAAGCTGTACCCGCAACAGGCTGTAATTTGCCAGTTGGAATTAAGGTAGAATCAACCGGAGTGTAAGCATTGGCATCGATCAATAATTCATGATCCAAAATTGTGGCATTTCCTTCACCATTTAAATTAAAGTAAGCGTGGTTGGTTAAGTTAACAATCGTATTCTTGTCTGATTTAGCTGTATAATCAATTTTTAATGCATTATCATCTGTTAATGAATAAGTTACAGTAACATCCAATTTACCAGGGTATCCGGCTTCACCATCTTTTGATGAATAGGTAAGTTCTAATTTTTGTGAATCAACTAATTTCGCATCCCAAACTTTAGAGAAAAATCCATCTGTACCACCGTGTAAAGTATTTACACCATCGTTTAGTTGCAATTGATATGCTTTGCCATCCAAACTAAATTTTCCCTTAGCGATTCTATTTCCGTAACGACCAATTAATGCACCGAAAAACGGTTCGCCTTTTTTACGATACGCACCAATACTATCGTAACCTAAAACAACATCAGTAAGTTTATTATTTTTATCTGGCACCAAAAGTGAAACCACTCGCCCACCATAATTTGTAATAGAAACTGATGCGCCTTGTTTGTTTTTTAAAGTATAAATTGAAACTGTTTTTCCATCAATTGTAGCATTGTAAGTAGCTGAGTCGGTTTTGGTATTTTCTGTTGTTGTTTTTTCGGTTGAAGAATTACAAGAAAATATTGTGGTAGATAAACATAATGTTGCAATTGATATTGCTGAAAGAATATTTCTTTTCATAAGGATTTAATTTGGTTAAGGCTAAAGTAATAAATAAATTAACGTTATTTCAACGATTATAAGTATAATTTGCTTTATAATTGAAGGTAACATTTATCACGTCAAAAAAATCATATAATTTAGCCTCACAATATGCAAGTTTTAGATTTCAAGCCCAAAGCAATTATTTTCGATTTAAATGGAACCATGATAAATGATATGGAATATCATACAAAAGCATGGCATTCTATCATTACGGAAGATTTGGGTGAAAATAACTCTTATGAGTCGGTTAAAAAAGAAATGTATGGCAAAAACCCTGAGGTTTTAGAACGCATTTTCGGAAAAGATAGATTCACGCCTGAAGAAATCATAAGCCTTTCTAATGAAAAAGAAAGACGCTATCAAGAAGGTTATTTCCCTTATCTTAAGTTAATTGACGGACTTGATGAATTTTTAGAACAAGCAAAAAATGAAGGGATTAGCATGGCAATAGGTTCTGCAGCAATATTATTTAATATAGATTTTGTGCTTGATGGTTTAAAAATAAGAAGCTATTTTGATGGCATTGTTAGTGCTGATGATGTTGAAATCAGCAAACCACACCCCGAAACTTTTTTAAAAGCAGCAAATTTACTTGGTGTAAATCCTGCAGAATGCCTTGTGTTTGAAGATGCTCCAAAAGGAGTAGAATCTGCACAAAATGCGGGAATGAAATGTATTGTACTAACAACAACGCATGATTCGGAAGAATTTGCCGGATATTCAAATATTATAGGATTTATTGATAACTTCAAAAATCCAATTTTAACAACGCTTTTATAAAAATGGCCAAATATATAAACCAAAACCCTGTTCTTGTTGCTGTAGATTGTATAATTTTTGGATACGATGGCGAACAGCTTAAACTTCTAGTGATAAAAAGAGCCATAGAACCTGTTAAGGATCAATGGAGTTTAATGGGCGGTTTTATTGGTCCGGAAGAAGATTTAGATGGAGCTGCAAAGCGCATCTTATTAGAACTTACTGGTTTGCACGATGTTTATCTGGAACAATTGCAAGCTTATGGTCAACCCGACCGTGACCCAATTGAGCGAACAATTTCTGTAGTTTATTTTGCACTAATTGATATAAACAAATACAGTAAACAAATTAACGACCAATACCATGCAGAATGGTTTAAAATAAAAGAAGTGCCAGAACTTATTTTTGACCATAATATAATGGTTAAAGCAGCAATGGATAAAATTCGTTATCAAGCTGCGTTGCACCCGATATTATTTGAATTGCTACCTAAAAAATTTACCATACCACAGTTGCAAAATTTGTATGAGCAGGTGTATGATTCACCTATTGATAATAGAAATTTTATTCGAAAAATAACAGCAAGTGGTTTATTAATTAAACAAACTGAAAAAGATAAATCAAGTTCGAGAAGAGGAGCTTTTTATTTTAAATTGGATAAACTGAAACATAAAGCTCAGTTTCAATCATTTCTTAGTTTTATTGCTAGACCAAAAGGTTAATTTAATCGCCGAAATTCTAATGCCGAAATGCCTTTAGAACGTTTAAAATTGCTTACAAAAGAATTGGTCTGTTCGAAACCTAGTATTTCAGCAATCATTGATATAGAATAGTCTGTATGTATTAAAAGCTCTTCTGCCTCACGAATTAATCTTGCAAAAAGCAATTCAGGCAAATTTTTAGCAAAAGCTTTCTTTAAAAAGGCGTTAAGCTTTCTTGATGACATACCCATTCCTGATGCATAAAACTCTGTGGTCCGTTCGCTTTTAAAATATTGCTCTAATATTGCTCTGAACCTTAAAACCTGTTGCAGTTCATCAATACTTAAGTCCATTAATTCGGCATTTAAAACCGCCGAAAATCCAAGCAATAAAGATAAATATTGCGCTAAATAAGAAACATCTCTTTCTGCTAAAATTTCTCTTTTCAATTGCTCTAACAGGCTATATGCCTTAAGAGCTTGAGGACTGCTCAAATCTTTAAAAGACAAAGCCATAAACAGATTACGCGATTGCGAATCTCTATGTTGAAGTAAAAACTCTGAATATAAAAGCGAGCTAAAACTTAACCAATATGCTGAAGTGAGCTCTCCTTCTAAACGGATTATGCCTTCTTCGGGTATGAAAAAAACTCGTCCGGGGCAAAGTACATAATCACCAGAGTTCATGCACAATAAACCTGTTGCCTCTTTTATAATGAGCACTCGAATAGGATAGTTGGCATTTAGCGCTTTATCCCTTTTATAACTACCCTTGATATTTTCAAGTTGTATCATTTTATATCAAAGTATCTTGTTTGTATTAAGACAGCATAATACACTTAATTACTACTACTAAGAAAACAGAATCTTAAATTTTTGGCATTAAAATATAAGTTTTATTGTCAAAAAGATGCTCCTTTTGTTTTCTGAATAAATTTTTAATAACAAACGATTAAAAAGGCAAATTGTTTATTAAGCCCCAAAGCTATAAAAAATTACATATCTGCCAATGAATTGACAACAAAACTACTTGATTATTAGTAATATTAATAATACAATAAATTAATGTTTTGGTAAAATATAAAACCATATAAGTTTCGATTTGTTGTTATCTGTACCATGAAAAACTATTTTTTAATTGCAATACTATGTGTTTTTTGTATCGCATGCAAAAAGGATATTCCCGAACCAGATGTTGTTCGATTGCAAGTTTATTCAACAAAAATTAAGCATACCAATTATAATGAACCAGATATTTTATTTTGGTATATGCGTGGTGCAAGCAAAGGTGGATATTACTACATGACCTCTACCAGAGAAATTTCTGATTTTAGCGACTATACTTTTACTTATTCAGCAAATGTGCCTAGCGATTTATCTGGTAAAACGGCAATTAGAGATATTGTGGTTCAAATAAATCAGCTTAATGGAGAGATGTATTATGATATTACTGGTAAAAGTTCATCGTCTTTAATTGTAAACTAGTACATTCCATCATTATTTTTTATACTTTCGCAACCCGATTTAATTTAATACAATAATTTTTTCAAGCGATGTGTAAGTTTCTATATGGAATTGATTTTGGAACAACCAATTCTGCCCTTTCTATTTATGATGAAGAGAAGAAGGAAATCATAGCCACAATTTCAATACCATCGCTTATTTACTTTAAGCATGCAACTTCTATATCTGATGAAGCAAATTATGTTGTTGGCGAACAAGCGATAGAAGAGTATTTAAATGATGGAATGAAGGGTCGCTTTATAAAATCTATTAAACAAATTCTATCCAGAAGCACATTTACAGAAACACGCATCCAAAATAAAAGGTATAATGCATCTGATTTAGTAACCTTAATTTTAAAGGATTTAAAAGCAAAAGCTGATGAAATTACCGGTTACAATTGTACTAAGGCAGTTATCGGCCGACCTGTATTTTTTGATGATGACAATACACAGAAAGATACTTTAGCACAAACGCGTTTAAATAAAGCAGCAGAAAACGCAGGATTTACAGATGTTCGTTTTCAATTTGAACCGATTGGGGCTGCTTTTGCTTATGAAAAAACCATAGCTAAAAAAGAGAAAGTGTTGGTTGCCGATTTAGGCGGTGGTACAACAGATTTTACTTACCTAATCCTCGACCCAGATAAAGTTGGCAGTACAGATAGAAGAAAAGATATGATAGCATCTGGCGGAATTTATATTGGAGGTGATAGTTTAGACTCGGCTTTTATGTGGGAGAAAGGAACACCTTATTTTGGAAAAAATACAACATATGAAGCAACTCGTGGACAAATTTTAAATGTACCAAAATCCTTATTTGCAAATATTTGCTCTTGGGATAAAATGAATTTCTTTAATGGCCAACGCATTCAAAAAGATATTGAAGATTATTATTATTTCTCGGGCAACGACAGGAAGTTCAAAAATCTTATTACCCTGATAGAAAATAACTTAGGATATTCTGTTTTTCAATCCATAGAAAAAACCAAAATTGAATTATCTGATAAGTTATCCTCAAATTTCTTTTATTCGAATATGGGAATAGAGATTAATGAAACAATTTCTTTGACTGATTATGAAAACGTTATTGAAAAAGATGTGCAGAGGATAAGCGAATATTTAGATAAATTTTTGGCAACATATAAAATAAATCCTACAGATATAGATTGCCTTTTTCTTACAGGTGGAACATCAATGGTTGCTTCCATTCAAAGTTTATTTAAAAATAAATTCCCACACATTCCGATGAATTCTGGAGATAATTTTAAAAGCGTTGCCAAAGGTTTAGCCTATAGTGGTTATCTTTTCGAAGCCAATTAAGAAATTATTTTACGTAGGTTTTATCTAAAAATAAATATCTGGCTCGCTCTTTTTCTTGTTCCAATTCATTAGCCGTATTTAAACCGATATTCATGTATGATGCAGCGTTTTTCTTAACTGGCGACCATTTCGGTAATCCGTTACCATTCGGGTTACCTGTTTTTATAAAATTCGCAAAATACCTAAGCATTGTATCTGATATCTTCTGGTCTTCAGCCGCCCATGCGTAAACCGGATTAGAATTTAAATTGCCCATTGCATACTCAATTTCAAATGCATGTGGAGCACCATCAGAAGTTAAGGGCTTTGAAATCGGTTTTGTATTGCCTGAATTTAAACTTATGCCACCAGCCAAACCAGGTACAGCTTGTGCAAATTTCGGTGTCATAGGAGGTTTTGATTTAGAAAAAAGATATCTGTAAACTGGTTTATCTGTAGTTTTCGCCTGCAAATCAAGCCATTTCCAACTGCTGTAAGCAATAAACCTATCGCTTGCCAATGCTGTTGCCGAAACAACAACTTCATCAGGATTTGTGGCGGGATACAATTTTAAAACTTCATCAGCATCATTAGGATAAAGTTGTTTCAATTTCTTAGAATAATTTTCAGTAGTTGGAGCATCGCCTCCCATCAATGCCTGGAATGGAACTTCAGCAGAATTCCATCCTGCCAGCAATGGTACTTTTGCCTGTTCGCCTGCAGAAAATGTTTCGACTAAATTTTTTGTAAGAAAATAGCCGTCGATATTTGCAGCGGTTTTAAAAGCACCTGGTTTGGTTGATTCATCGAGTAACTGCTCTGCTGTCATTGCTCTTAAATCAACTAGTGATTTTGCATCAATTTTTGTTGCAAATGCTAATCCATTTTTTTCTGCTGCATCGAGTGTTACAGGTGCTAGTGTCGGATTAATCATTGCACCGCTCTCTCCTATTGCACCAGCAAACAAATTTTTAGAAATCGGTGAAGCCATTTGTGCAGAAACCGAAATGGAACCTGCAGATTCGCCAGCAATGGTGACTTTTTTAGGGTCGCCACCAAAATTTTTAATATTTTCTTGTACCCATAGTAAAGCCATTCGTTGGTCGAGCAAACCATAATTCCCTGATGATTTATTTGAGGATTCTTTAGTAAGTTCTGGATGCGCCATGAAACCAAAAATACCTAGCCTGTAGTTTATAGTAAGCACCACGATTCCTTGCTTTGCCATCGCTTCGCCATCATAACGAGGTTCAGAGCCATCACCTGCAACATAACCGCCACCATAAAAATAAACCAAAACAGGTAATTTATCTTTAAAAGTTTTTGAGGGTGTCCAAACATTTAAGTACAAACAGTCTTCACCCATTCCCGATGAACGGAAACCCATATCGCCAAAAGGTTTCTTTTGCATAGCGTTGTTCCCAAATTTATCAGCTTTTAATACGTTTGTCCAATTATTTACTGGCTCTGGAGCTTTCCAACGTAAATTCCCAATCGGTGCTTTTGCAAACGGGATACCTTTAAATGTGGTTATTCCTGCATTTTCTGATGTGCCTTCTACAATTCCGTTGGAAATTTTTACTTGATTTGTGTTTGTATTTTGAGCAGAGAGATTAAGATGCAAAATTATTGCAGCTACAAGAAAGAAGCTAAAACGTTTCATAATAATTGGTTAGGGATGGATTTATTATGCCATCAAGTTAGCAGTAATAAATTAGAAAAATAGAAGTCAACTAAATTATTACATATTTAGTTAAACCCTGATGAATCAAGCCAATGGCCCAAACATCTATGCATTAATGGAAAATAAAGCAGTGTTTTAAATATTAACTTTTTTTGCCGCCAAAAATTACGCAAAAAACGCTAATGCCTCCAAGAATGAAAACTACTCCAAGTATAAAATTAAGTGTATCGCCCATTTGGTTAAGGTATGCGTTATAAATGACATTAAGCCGACTTTACTTTTAATTAAGCATTCCATTTGGGAATAAAAATTTTCATCTCATTTGTTGCAAGTTTTACCAAAAAATCCAGAATCTGTTTTTGTGAAAATCTGTGCTTTGGTGGCAAGAAAATAATGCCCTAGATATTTTGCCACAGAAACGCAGAAACCTCAGAACATGGTACACTTTATTCCGTGAAAATCTGTGCTTCGGTGGCAAGAAAAAACCTAAGACTCTGTGTTAAATTATTATTTAAGCAGTTTTAATAAAACTCCATTTGTCCACCCGAAACCATCTTGAAGAGGATATTCTCCGCCACCACCAATACTGTTCGGATTAACCACATCATATTTTTCCATCAACTTACCCGTTTGCTTAAAAACAGCGATATTTCGATTAACCCATCTATCCGTAATTGTTTGCGCTAATTTCCTGTAACCATAATTATTTAATCCATCAATGCTAACCCATTGCAAAGGCGCCCAGGCATTAGGCGAATCCCACTGTTCGCCAGTGGTTTTTAATGTAGTTGTCAATCCTCCTGATTTTAGAAATTTGGCTTCGAGTTTTGAAGCAACCAACTTTGCCTGAGCAAGGTTTGCGATTTTAAAATACAATGGAAACATTGCAGCAAGCGTTTCCTGTTTAGAAAAACTTTGGCTCTTCCAATTGTAATCGGTAAAGAAATTTAAATCCTTATTCCAGAAATATTTAAGAATAGCAGCTTTGCGGTTTTTGGCCTTCGTAAGGAACAAATTTGCCTTCTTTACATCTCCAGATTGCTGATTCGCCATTGCTATTACACTCTCCAGATTAAACATCAAAGTATTTAAATCAACCGGCAACAAATCTGTCGTAATGATTTGGCTGTAGCTTTTTCCATCAGCAAACCATCTGCTACTAAAATCCCAACCAGATTCTGCTGCAGAACGCACATTACGCAAAAAGGCATCAGGCGCTTGTTTGGTTTTTTTCGAAGCCTCAAAATCTTCTTTGTACGATTCTTCCCTTGGCCAATTGCCTGCATCATAGTACCTGTTTAATACTACTCCATCTTGTAATTTAACAACATGGTTTATTGCTTTATTCTTCTGTAGGTTTTCAGCACCTTTCATCCAAAAATTATATTCAAGTTCTAGCACATCTTTATAATCACTAAGCTTTAT
Source organism: Pedobacter jejuensis (assembly GCF_003725795.1). GTDB lineage: Bacteria > Bacteroidota > Bacteroidia > Sphingobacteriales > Sphingobacteriaceae > Pedobacter > Pedobacter jejuensis. Next base: position 62,393 of record NZ_RBEE01000014.1, read on the forward strand.
TTTAGCATCACTTTTTGCTAACAACTGAACCATCAAAGAAAAAAATGGAGGTTGCGAACGTGTTAAATAATAGCTTCTGTTACCATTGGGAATAAAACCATATTTACGGATAAGAAATGCGAAATTATCAATCATATCTTTAATTACCTGCGTTTTACCAGCCTTTTGTAAACCCAGCATGGTGAAGTAAGAATCCCAATACTAAATTTCCCTAAACCTCCCTCCCGGAACAATGTATGGTTTAGGCAATGGCAATAAAGAAGTTGTGATGGAAGAAATTGTATCAGGATTTCTTTTGAGCACTTGCCAAAGTGTATCCAAATGTTTTTTTATTCCGGCATTAATGTCTGATTGATAAGCCGCAGTATGGCTTTCTGGTAAGCTAAAATACTTATTTACAAATACCTTTAAATCAAAGTCACTCTTATCTTTTTCCGATAAATAAGTATCTATAATCGTTGCAGGTTTTTGTTTTGGTATGGCATCAGCAAAAGATTTACTGTCAGGATAAATACCTGATAACTGAACTTTTTCAAACAAACCCGGGTAGGTTAACCTCGGACTAAGCTCGTGTTGAGCAAAAAGATGGCAAGAAATAAATAATAAGCCAAGTAAAAATATTCTTCTCATAATAATAACATTGTTATGAAAGATATGCAATTCTATTCAAATTTATTCTAGCTTTAAATAAACCAAATATCCCTATGAAAATTTACGCACCTCTGCTTATTACAATCCTATTCTTATCAGCCTGCAATCAGTCTCCAAAAGAGATAGATAAAGTTGGCTCAAAAATTAATGGTACCTGGAAATTAGTTTCAAGCCTATCGATTACAAAAGGTGATACGGTGAATACATCGCCACCAAAAAATGTGGAAATGATTAAAATCTTAAACGACACGCATTTCGCCTTTTTTAAACATGACTTAAATAAAGGAAAAGGAACTGATGCAACTTTTGATTCGGGAAGTGGTACCTATTCATTAAATGGCGACAATTACAAAGAACACCTGGCATATTGCAGCGCCAGAGAATGGGAAAATCATGATTTTAATTTTAAGGTTACACTAAATCAAGATACTCTAACGCAAAGTGGAATAGAAAAGATTGAAAATTTAAATATCAACCGAGAAATAGTGGAAGTTTATGTTCGAGTTATGAAATAACTATTTTAAAGGTATTTTTAAGGTAAAGCATGTCTGCTCATCATTAGACGTTACAAAAATTTTACCATTATGCGCTTTAGCAATTTCTGATACAATAAATAACCCTAAACCTAATCCTTTTTGATTTGGCTCTACATCACCACGAGAAAATGGCTGAAATAATCTTTCTATTGCAGCGGTAGAAATTTGTTTACCAGAATTGGTAACCGATAATTCAAATTCTTCCTTATCACTTGAAGCATTTACATAAATTGGAGATGCAATATTTCCATAACTTAATGCATTACCTAGCAAATTTGAAAATAGCTGTGCAATTCTCTTTCCATCACAATTTACAGGATGTTTTAAATCAAAATTAACTTCAATGGTATGGTTAGGAAAATTGGCTTCTAATTCAGTTATTACTTCAGCTAAAGTACTATCCAAAGATTCATTTTTCAATTTATTTAGTAAAATTCCCTCACCAAATCTTCCACTAGCAAAATCAAGCATATTTTCTATTAAACCATTCATCCTGTGAGATGACCTCTGAATTATGCTGATGATTTTTTGTATTTTTTCTTCTTTTGATAAGTGATTTAGAAGCTGAGCACTATTTGATATCGCGTTTAATGGATTTCTTAAATCATGACCTAAAATACCGATAAAATTTTCCCGTAATTCAGCAACATGCCTTTCTTCAATAAGTTTTTTCTCTGATAATTTTACCTGCTCTATTGCATCGAGATGAAAAGCAATTAGCTCAGCAAATAGGTTAAACATCCCCAAAGTTTCAGGTGTATCGATAACATGAGGTTTAGGATCAATAGCACATAAGGTTCCGAAATAAGAACCTGACTGAAGCTTTATCGGAACAGAAATATAACTCTGAAAACCATATAAAAGAGGTGTATGATGATTGACGTAAGATTCATCTTCTGAAACGTTTGCTATAACAACAGGATTATGATGTTGACGAATTTCATTGCAAATGGTAGTTTCGAGCGACAATTCTCCACCAGGTTCTAATCCAAAATTTATCTTATCTAATAAGGCACATGCAACCCATTTATCATCAGTTACCCTAGCTACTGCAGCGAAACCCATACCGGTTGTACTGCAAATAACTTTTAAAATATTTACAACTGCCGGGATGTTATTAATCGCGTCAATATCAGCCTGAATATTCGGTGTATTATTATCCAATTGTTTGATTTTCGATATTTGAAATATAAAAATTGATATTTAAATATTTACAAGCAATAAAGGTATTACAATCTCAGCAATATTTTACCAATAAATTTAGTATTGTTACACAAATCAACTTAGAAACAAAATTCTTTTGTTATTCAGCGTTTAGTAACCTTTAAGTTATCTTTACAATATGAAGCGATTGAATAGTGAAACTAGTAGTGAAGAATTGCAGGAAATTAAAAAAGGTGATTTAGTTACCGACACTTTTAGTAAAACTGGATTAGTAGAAAGCATCGATATAACTGATGATGGATTATACAGAATTTATGAATTTACGTTAGTAACAGGAAGAACAATAACTGTTAAAAAATAAAAAGAGGGGTATAAAAACCCCTCTTAGTAGTTGCATTGAAATCTATTTAATAAATTTCTAGCAAAAAATAAATGCAATTTCATAGTTTAGAGTACGCCTGGTTTTCAGATTTCTCTACAATTGCAGACGCCTTATGAATTACATTGGGCATTATTTTACAATTACTATTCCATTTTTTAGTGTTATTGATTAAATATTCTTACAAGCGATAAGTTATTTTAATACATGTTTTTAATCACCTTCTCGCTTTACAATAATAAAATTTAACTTATGCTAATTGACAACGAAACACCAACATCTGATTTATTAGAAGTAAAACTAAATGATTTCATTTCTGATAAATTTGGAAATGAAGGAGTTGTGAATAAAATCTCTATCAATGATAGTGATGAATTTTGGTTGTTTATTTTTTCGTTAAGCAACAATAAAAGCATTGAAATCACAAAAATTAAAAATATATGTTAAACCATAAAATAAGCTTTTAATTAAAGATATTTGCATCCAAAAATAAACCAATGCAAAACATTAAAAATATCATTTTTGATTACGGTAACGTAATTTTCGACATAGATTTCAAAATTGCTCAGGCATCTTTTCAAAAATTAGGCATAACTGATATTGAAACTTTCTTTGCTCACAAAGCACACAACCAATTATTTGATGATTTTGAAACAGGCACAATTTCGCCTGCAGAGTTTAGAGCAGGGATTAGAAAAGCCGCGAATAAACCTGATCTTACTGATGAACAAATTGATGAAGCCTGGAACAGTTTGTTAATTGGCACCATACAGGAAAACCACGATTTGCTTTTAAAAGTTAAGGATAAATACCGCACATTTTTATTAAGCAATAACAACGAAATTCATTACAATTGGATTATTAATTACCTGAAAACAACTTTCGAAATAAATGATTACGACAATTATTTCGAGAAAGCATATTTCTCTCAGCACATGAAATTGCGTAAACCAAATACCAATATTTTTGAGCAGGTATTAAAGGAAAACAACCTGAATCCGGCTGAAACTTTATTTATTGATGATAGTCCGCAACATATAGAAGGTGCCAAAAAAGTTGGATTACAAACTTTATTAATGATAGAGAAACCTGCTCAACTAGAGTCCTTTTTAAAAGCTAACGGAATTATCTAAATGAGCAATAAAAAATTTAAATCGTTAAAGGAGTTTTATCCATTCTACCTTTCACAACATACCAATACAACCTCTCGTGTGATGCATTTTATTGGTACAGGTTTAATTGCACTGTTATTTTTTACAGGCTTTCTATTCCACCAATGGCGATTCTTTTTGTTAATGCCTGTTGTGGGTTATAGTTTTGCATGGGTTGGACATTACTTTTTCGAGAAAAATAAACCAGCCACATTTCAATACCCTTTATATAGTTTAGCCAGCGATTTTATTTTGTTTTACGATTTATTAACTGGTAAACAAAGTTTCGAAGTGGATAATACCCGTAGTTAAAATTCTGGTTTATGTATTAATGCCCACGATTGAAATTGTGGGTTACGTTATTAGTCGTATAGTTTTTTTCGTTACTTTTTGAATACCTAAAATTTAACCCACGATTTCAATCGTGGGAAAATTGCATCATTACAGGAACAATCCATTGTTCCTAAACCCGATTGGAGCGGTATCAGCCAGTTTTTCACTGGCGATTTAGCGTAAAGCGGGACTGCTTGAACCTAAGAATTACTGAACGTTCATTTCCAAAAAATCAGCTAATGATTAGAAAACATTAACTAATAACTAAAGCTTTCTTCGCTGCAGTTCTCTTTCTATCAATCCCAACTCCCTACCAGTTTGCCCGGCAACTGAGGTATTTTCTTGTGCTCGTCTAAATAAATATGGCATTACCGCTTTAATTGGGCCATAAGGAACATATTTCGCTACGTTGTAATTTGCATCGGCAAGGTTGAAACTTAAATTATCACTCATTCCAAGCAATTGCGCAAAGTATACATGAGGATGGTTGTGAACGATTTTTTTCTCATCCAACAGGTAAGTCAACAGTCGACTGCTATCCTCATTATGCGTTCCGCAAACAATGGCAATTTCTTCAATATGATCAACACAGTAACGCAGCGATTCATTATAATCTTTATCAGATGCCGCTTTATCAGGCTGAATTGGTGATGGATAACCCATTTCTTCAGCACGTTTACGCTCCTTTTCCATGTAAGCACCACGAACCATTTTAACGCCTAGAATAAATCCGGCAGCTTTTGCAATCAAGTGGTCAGCTTTCATATCGGCCAGCTTATCATGGCGATACATTTGGTAGGTATTGTACACAATAATGCGTTCCTGGTTAAATTTACGCATCATATCTAAAGCCAATTCATCAATTGTATTTTGAATCCAGGTTTCTTCTGCGTCAATCATAACCGGCACAGATTTATCGAAAGCAGTACGGCAAATCATTTCACAACGCAATTTCACTTTTGCAAATTCAGCTTGCTCGCTTGCGGTTAAGGTTTGTTTTGCATCTAACTTTTCTAGTAATGCAAAACGCCCAATTCCGGTGATTTTGAAAACCGTAATCGGAATGTTTTTATCGCCATCGGCACGAAGAATGGTGCGGATTATTTCCTGGCAGGTTTCGTCAAAAACTCGCTCTTCATCTTCACCTTCAACCGAATAATCTAAAATGGTTCCAACACCACCTTTTGCCAATTGAGCAATTGCTTTATCGCATTCGGCAATGGTTTCGCCACCACAAAACTGCTGAAAAATAGTTGTTTTTATGGCGCCCTGAATCGGTAAGCCAATATTTAAAAAGAAATTGGTTATCGGCGGACCAACTTTTGTTAAGAAATTACTCCCAATCATTTTAAAAAGCCAAAAAGCTTTTTTGAGTTCTCCGTTAGTTTTTTGGCGGAAAGCTACCTCGGTATTGTCGAAATTTGGCTGTTTATTCGGGGATAAATCCATTTAAATGATATTAATAAGTCAGATGGATGCAAAATTATAAAAAGCATCCATTCTACGAACGTAAAACCTCGAAATAATCGTATTTTTGCAACAAAATGATACAATTCAAATTAGAGGGCGAATTTATTCCATTAATCCAATTGCTAAAGGCAACAGGATTGGTTGGCACCGGCGGCGATGCTCAGGCTGCAGTAATGGATGGCTTGGTAAAATGCAACGGCGAGGTAGAATTCCGTAAGCGATACAAAGTCAGAGTTGGAGATATCATTACGTTTGGACAAGATAAAATCGAAGTAATTTAATGGAAACTCTAACCAGCGCTGGCCATTCGCTTTATTTCGAAAGTGGATTTGCCGAACTCAAAATCCTTTTAGAAAGCAATAAATACAGCAAAGTTTTTATCCTGGCTGATGAACATACAAGCGAAATTTGCTTGCCTGTTTTTCAATCGCTGATGGATGATTTTGCCGATTTCGATTTAATTGAAACATCAGCAGGCGAAGAAAATAAAAACATCGATTTTTGTATTGGCATTTGGAAAACCCTGCTGGATTTTGAGGCCGACCGTAAAAGTTTGATGATTAATTTAGGTGGTGGCGTGATTACCGATATGGGTGGTTTTATTGCCTCAACTTATAAACGTGGTATCGATTTTATTAATGTACCTACTACCCTACTTTCTCAGGTTGATGCCTCTGTGGGTGGCAAAACAGGTATCGATATCGATAACGTGAAAAATATGGTGGGTACTTTTACCCTGCCGCAAATGGTTTTTATCGAAACTGAATTTTTAAAAACTTTGCCCCAAAGGGAGCTTTTATCAGGCTTTGCCGAAATGATTAAACATGGTTTAATTTTTGATAAAGCTTATTACGAAAAGTTAAAAACGACTAATTATTTAAAGCCATCGGCTGAAGATATTTACCGTTCGGCAGAAATTAAAAATGATGTGGTTACCATCGACCCGCATGAGAAAAATTTACGTAAGATCTTAAATTTTGGTCATACAATTGGTCACGCGGTTGAAAGTTATTCTTTGGCTAATGATGAAAATCCACTTACCCACGGCGAAGCAATTGCCATTGGTTTTGTTTGTGAGGCAGCTTTATCAGTAAAAAACAGTGGCTTAACCAAAGAAGAGTTAAAAGATATTAGCGATTATATTTTATCGTTATATCCAAAATACAACATTAAGAGAGAGAGTTTCGATACGCTTTTAGAGCTAATGAAGAGCGACAAAAAGAATGAAGATGGTAACATTTTATTTTCTTTATTAGAAACTATTGGGAAATGCATGTTTAACTGCCGTGTAACTACAACCGACATTTTACGCAGTTTAGATTATTATAATAGTTTGTAAGATGAAATTTACCGGAAGTGATATTTCTGTAGGAGGATTATTTGGCTTTGTAATCGTTTTAACCTTGGTTGAAATGTATTTCAGCTATGCCCACGATAGAAAATTATATACCAAACGCGACACCTGGACCAATATTTATTTAATGACTGCTGCAGTAGTGATTAATTTGGGCATGAAAACCGCCACATTTTTCTTGTTAGAATACTGCTACCAATTTAGGTTATTCCAAATTTCCAACATCTGGGTTTATTGGTTGGTTTTAATTCTAGCGCAAGATTTTCTATATTGGTTTTTGCATACCGTTGGCCATTATGTTCGCTTTTTTTGGGCAATGCATGTTACGCACCACTCATCAGAACATTTCAACTTAACTACTGGTTTCCGTTCTACGGTTTTCGAACCTTTGTACCGCGTATTCTTCTATTTGCCACTGGCATTTATGGGTTTTACCGCAATGGACATTCTTTTTGCATATCTCGTTACGCAGATTTATGGCAATTTAGTTCATACGCAATACAAAATTAACTTCCCGAAATGGTATGAATATGTGTTTGTAACGCCATCTCACCACCGGGTTCATCACGCCAGTAATGTGCGTTATTTGGATAAAAATATGGGCATGGTTTTAATCCTTTGGGATAGATGGTTTGGCACTTTTCAGGCCGAACTGGAGGAAGACAAAATAAAATATGGTTTAACTACCCAACCTAAAGATACTGGTCCTGTAAATATTATTTTCCATGAAATTATTGCCTTATCTGCTGATGTAAAAAATGCACCGACTTTTATGGATAAGGTGCGATATATTATAAACCCACCGGGCTGGAGCCATGATGGCAGCACAAAAATCGCGAAGATTATGCAGAGAGAGTTACGCGAAGCGGAAGAATTGAAAAAGCAAAATCAAGAAGACAATAAGGTTAAAGATTTTAACGAAGAGCAAAGAACTTTAAGTTCTACTGGATAGGAATTTCGTTGTATTGCCCACAATTTAAATCATGGGTTGTGTTACAAGATTTATATATCTATATTTAATCGATTTCGAAATAACTGGTTCTGCACCGCCCATTTCAATCGTTTTTAAACCTATAAGGTCTTTGAAACCTTATAGGTTTAAATCCAAAGTATTTCATCATATATATTTACGAAACAGCTGCTTGGGAAAAAATATTTCTACGTTCTATTTCAATAATTTAATCCGTATTTTTGATTGAGGTCAATTTTAATTATGACAACATTAACCATACAAGTAAAGGATAACGACACTAAATTTCTTTTGGAGGTTCTTAAAAGAATTGATGCAAAAGTAATATTAAGCTCTAAAAAGCAGAAATTGCTCAATGGTATTAAACAAGGTTTAAAAGAAGCCAAAGATATCAAAGATGGTAAAATTGCACCATTATCTCTAGATGATATATGACAGAAGGAATTAAGATTATTTATTCCCCTATTTTCGTTAAAAAATCAAAACAATTAAAAAAGAAACATCCATCACTAGTTAACGATTTAACCTAAACGCTTTTTGCATTTGTTTTTTGGGCACTCGTCATGCTGAATTTATTTCAGCATCCTTCATGCTAAGCCGCCATACAAGTAAGACTCTGAATCAAGTTCAGAGTGACGACCGTTAATGTAAGACTGTAAATTAACACGCACAGATGCGCATTTCCAATTAAAAATACATTATTTATTTTAATTCAGGTCTAATCATTATAAAAATCTGTTTTTTATCAAAATTCATTAAAGAAAAGACTCATCCTCAAAACAGCCCAATTCAAACAAAATTAAATTTTATTAAAATTATTTTTTCTTATTGGCAAACTATTTTTTTTGCTTTAATTACTTTTACCTTTAGGGTAAAGTACCGAAATAAATACTAAAAAGCGATAGTTTAATTGTCCTATCCCTTTTTAGTTAGGATATTATAATTTCGTATATAATAAAAATCTAGTTATTTAATACCCTTATTGATTTTGGACTATCTAATACAACAACTCTATTTTTCAGATCCTTAGTAATAACACTAACTACAAAACTACCTGACACGGCAGTCGTAGGTACCTTTACTTTGATTACTTCTTGGTCTGAATAGGTTATAATACCATTATCGAAAGTTCCTGCTGCATTTAAAAATTGTATATTGTTCTTATTTACTTCAGAAGAAAAATTATAACCATATATTGTAAGTTCTTCCCCTTTCCTAATTACTTCTGGGGTAGAAACATCAAATCTTGGATAAAACTCTGATAAAATAGCTTTTTCAATTTTCTGACTTTCTTGTCCATTAACAATAACCTGAATATCAGCACAAATTTTTTGATCGCTAAAAAAATTCGTTGGTACCTTAAATTTAATTGTAAATCCATTACCACCAAATTGGCCAGGTATTTCAACGCCATCAATTTTTACTCGGATATCCGATGATAACGAAATAGAACCTAATTTCAATATTACAAAAAGTTCATCGCTATTTTTGATATATTTTGGAAGAACAGATTCTATTACAGGCGGGCTAATTTTATTAACCTCAGTCTTTTTGCAACTTAATAATGCAGCAATAAGAAATACATATAATACATTTTTCATTAGTGCGGAGAATTTCCTAATTGTATGTAACCCTGAAATACTTTTCCACTTGGGTAGCTACAATTATATAGTTTTAAAGTATAGTAGTATGTACCAACTCTGCCCAGAACTCTCCCTCCATTAAAAGGAATAGTTCCATCCCAATATATCTGATTTGTATTTATACCGTATAATGAACTAATTCCAGAATCTGGGTTAGTTGAACTACCCGAAGCTTGATAATAAATTGCTCCAGGATTAGAGCTGTAAATTGTTAATTCATAAGCATAAGCATTAATTGGATAGGGTATGAAGTTACTTGCATTAGAAGTATTATTACCGGAATTTCTTACTTCCCATCTGTCATTTACTCCATCTGGATAAAGTGGGGTAAAAGCATTTGGAATACGAACATTAAATTCTCCTGATAATAATGGGCTAACAGTAACTTTTTTAGTAACTGTTTCTAATGTCACATTATCGGTAATTGAAATCCTATATGTTGTCGGCAAGGAAGGAACGGGAGTAACTGTGTAATTTGCTGTATTTTGTGTTATTACAGAACCCGATTGCCCTGGAGCAACTCTGTAAATATATTCATAATCTCCTGAACCACCAGATGGGACAACAGTAATGACGCGAGGGTCACAATTCGCTGCACCACCTGTGTTTGTAGTTACGGTAGCTGTGAGTTGAGCATTAGAAGAAAGATTTAGAAAAAATATACTCGAAAAAAGTAAAGATGAAAGTGCTTTCATTAGAAGTTATTTAGATTTAATTTCAAGAAAAAATGATTTGTTGGGTCTTTGAGATAATATTTTTTTCCAAAAAAGGGTGTCTGCCTGGTATTTAGTATTTAGGTCAGTAATTCCAGGATCAGGATCATTACCCGCTAATGTTTCTAATCTGACAGGGCCGTTAAGTTCTGTTTTTTTAAGATTATCTTTCTCAAGTACTAAGTCTTTTTTACAAGCAAAAAAACTAGCAGCACCCAAAATCAATAAACTTACATTACTAAGTTTTTTCATAAATTTTGAATTAAAAAGTTTTAAAATGTGTTATCTGGTGCTGTACAAGACTTGTAATGATTATAACAATAAGGAAGGAATTCAAAAGTATTTAAAAACAATTTGAAAAACAAAATTAAATTTTATTAAAATTATTTTCAATTTCCTATTGACAAATTAAATTTTGTTATTACATTTGGCTCATTCAAAAACAAAAATGAAATTATTCAACACATATTACTTTGGTTACTTTTACTATTTTAGTAAGAGCCGGGGCTAATATGCAAAAAGATAGATAACAATATTAAAATGTATAAGAAAGTCCCGGCAAACAGCCGGGACTTTTTTGTTTTACGCAAAAATGGAAACGACAAAACGAGTAGCAATTCAAGGTATTAAAGCATCTTTTCATGAAGAAGCAGCCTACAAAATCTTTGGTAAAAACATCGAAACTGTAGAATGCAACTCATTTAAAGAAACTTGCGACAAGCTAGAAAAAAACGATGCTGACTTCGTTGTCATGGCCATCGAAAATTCTATCGCTGGTAGCTTGTTACCAAATTACACACTAATCCGCGATTACGGTTTCTCGGTAGTTGGAGAAGTTTATTTACCGATTCAATTGCACTTAATGGCTTTACCAGGTGTAAAGTTTGAGGATATAAAAATCGTAACCTCACACCCTATCGCTATTCGTCAATGCATCGATTTCTTTTATGATTATCCGCATATTAAAATTGTAGAAAGCAACGATACTGCGGCTTGTGCAAAGCGCATTCAAGAAGAAAAACTAACCGACACTATGGCTATAGCAAACAACTTAGCTGCAGAACTTTACGGTTTAAATATTTTAGAGCGTCGCGTAGAATCAAATAAAAAAAATTACACCCGTTTCCTCATCCTTAAAAAAGATAAAACAGATGAGGGAAAGAAAATAAATAAAGCATCTATCTGTTTTCAGGTTGGCCATAAAGCCGGCTCTTTAGCAACAGTGTTAAATATCTTCGCAGAACAAGAGGTAAGCTTAACAAAAATACAATCTATGCCGGTGCTGGGTAAGAGAAATGAATATTATTTTTACGTCGATTTAGAATGGCCAAGTACCGAAAAGTATGATAAAGCCGTTAGAAAAGCACTAAAATACACTTCGAATTTCAACATACTCGGTGAGTATTTAAAAAATGATAAAGTCTGAAAGCGTTACGATTTTAGATTTACGAATTACGAGTCAACAATTTAACAATTAATATATAAAAATATAACTCCGGACATCCTATAGCGGACTTCGGACTAACAAACAAGCCATAAATCATGAAACTTAATTTAAACATCCAACCATTAAACACTTGGTTAAACGTTAACAACGAACCTTTAATTATTTCAGGTCCTTGCAGTGCAGAAACTGAAGAACAATTATTAACTACCGCACATTTATTGGCGGCGACTGGTAAAGTATCAGTTTTAAGAGCTGGTATTTGGAAACCACGTACTCGTCCGGGAGAATTTGAAGGTATCGGAAGTATTGGTTTGGAATGGTTAAAACGTGCTAAAGCAGAAACAGGATTACCGACTGCTGTTGAGGTTGCAAATGCAAAACATGTTGAAGAGGCTTTGGCTGCAGGTGTTGATATCCTTTGGATTGGTGCACGTTCTACCGTTAATCCATTCACTGTTCAAGAAATTGCTGATGCATTAAGAGGTCATGATGTTCCTGTATTAATTAAAAACCCTGTTAATCCAGATTTACAATTGTGGATTGGTGCAATCGAGCGTATTAACGGCGCAGGAATTACTAAAATTGGTGCTATACACCGTGGATTTTCTTCATTCGAAAAAAGTTCTTTCCGTAACGAACCAATGTGGGAATTGGCTATCCAGTTGAAAACTTTATGCCCTGAATTGCCAATCATTAACGACCCAAGTCACATTTGCGGTAACCGTGAACTAATTCCTTACATCTCGCAAAAAGCGCTGGATTTAGACATGCAAGGTTTGATGATTGAATCACACGTTGACCCATCAGTTGCATGGACGGATGCGAAACAACAAGTTACACCAGCTACTTTATCAGAATTGGTTGACCGTTTAACAGTTCGCGAACCAGAATCTACAAACGAGGCTTTCGTTGATAAATTGGCTGATTTACGTAAAAACATCGATAAAATTGATGATATTTTATTACAGAAATTAGCTGAACGTATGGCAATTGTTGAGAAAATCGGTGAATTTAAACGCGATAATCAGGTAACGATTTTACAGGTAAACCGTTGGGATGCCATCATTAAAAAAGGTCATGCCTTTGCTAAAGCATTAAAATTAGACTTAAACTTCACAGAGAAATTCTTAGAATTGATGCACGGCGAATCAATCCGTAAACAAACTGAAATTATGAATGCAGGCAAAGCCGAAAAAGGAATTGCTGCCGAACAACATACTGAAGTGAAAGCTTAAAGTACAAAGCTGAAAGACTGAGGGCGAAAAACGAAAGACGGAAGAGCAAAGTCTGAAGTACCATGTCATTGCGAGAAATTTTTCGCAATAGATTATAATATTAAAATACCTGCTCACTGTAAAGCCCTCCCTCCTGGGGAGGGTTGAGTGGGGCTAAATCAGAATAAAATGTCGAAAAACGCCTTAGTTTCTTTTAAAGGAGCCAAGAATATTCATACGGAAATCCAGTTAACAGGCTCGAAAAGCGAATGCAATAGAGCATTAATTATCAGCGCCTTAAGTAAACAACTTGTTAAAGTAGAAAATTTATCAAACGCGGCAGATACGGTAACCTTAAATGGCATACTTAATACTCTTGAAGAAGAATTGGAAGTAGAAATTCAAGAGTCAAAAACCGTAGATGTTGGTCCGGCGGGAACTGCAATGCGTTTTCTTTCTGCTTATCTATCTGCTAAAAATGGTAATTTTTTATTAACAGGAACCGAACGGATGAAGCAACGCCCGATTGGCATTTTGGCGGAGGCTTTGAAAACCATTGGTGCAGATATTTCTTATGCAGAAAATGATGGTTTTCCACCGTTAAACATTACAGGCCCGCTGAATCAAAAAACTGCAGAAGTTAAAATCAAAGGCGATATCAGCAGTCAGTATATTTCAGCATTGCTGATGATTGCTCCAACTTTACCTCAAGGTTTAACATTAGAAATTGAGGGCGAATTAACCTCAAAGCCTTATGTTGATATGACTTTGGATATGCTGGCGGAAGTTGGCATTGAACATTCATGGAATGAAAATTCGATTTCCATAAAGCCACAGGCATTTAAACCTGGAACTTTGGTTGTTGAGCCAGATTGGAGTGCTGCATCTTATTGGTATAGCATTGCAGCTTTGGCCGATGAAGCTGAAATCAGTCTTCCTGCTTTAAAAGAAAAAAGCCTACAAGGTGATAGCCAAATCCAAAAAATCATGAAGATTTTTGGCATCGCAACAAGCAAAACAGCAACCGGAATTTCAATCAGCAACTTAGGTTTATCATTGGAAACTGACCAGGTTTTAGATTTAAAAACTTGCCCAGATTTGGCACAAACGATTATCGTTATTGCAGCTGCTTTAGGTAAAAACATGTCGTTTACGGGACTTGAAACTTTAAAAATAAAGGAAACGGACCGCATTGCCGCTTTACAAAATGAGCTGGCAAAAATTGGCGTGACCTTAACTGAAAATAATTTAGTTTACACCTTAAATACAGATGAACTTCATTTCCCTGAAAAAATTACCATTGCTACTTACCAAGACCACCGCATGGCAATGGCTTTTGCTCCGCTTGCTTTATTAATTAACGAAGTAGAAATTGAAGAAATGCAAGTCGTAGAAAAATCTTATCCGTATTTTTGGGAGGATTTGAAAAAGGCAGGATTTGAAGTGAAAGAGATATGAGAATTGAGACTCCAGATGTGAGACTCAAAAACAATAAAAAGAAATATAACAAGATTTAGATATTTTTTGAGGGAAAATCTCAAATCTAATATCTCAAATCTAACATCTAAAATAAAATGGCAGGCAATTCATTCGGGCAACTTTTTCGTATCACTACTTTTGGAGAATCTCATGGCGTGGCCATTGGAGTAATTATTGATGGCTGCCCGGCACAATTAGATATCGACATGGATTTTATTCAATCCGAATTGGATAAACGCAAACCTGGTCAATCGAAAATTACTACGCAAAGAAAAGAGAGTGATACGGTTCAAATTCTCTCTGGTATTTTTGAGGGAAAAAGTACAGGAACGCCAATTGCTCTATTGATTCCAAACGAAGACCAGCGCTCTAAAGATTACGGTCATAATGTTGATGTGTACCGCCCAAGCCATGCCGATTATGTTTACGATGCAAAATACGGTATCCGCGACCATCGTGGCGGTGGACGTTCTTCCGCTCGCGAAACCGCTGCTCGTGTAGCTGCTGGTGCAATTGCCAAACTATTTTTAAAACAACAAGGCATTGAGATTTTTGCGCATGTAACCTCCGTTGGAAAAATTAATGCTCCAAATTTAGAAAGTAATGACTTGTCAGCTTTGCTGAATATTAGAGAAGAAAACATTGTTCGCTGTGCCGACCCTGCCACAGCACATGAAATGATTGAATTTATAGATGCTGTTAGGAAAGATGGCGATACCGTTGGTGGTAAGATTTCGTGTGTTATAAAAGGTTGTCCGGCTGGTTTAGGCGAACCTGTTTTTGATAAATTACACGCCGATTTAGGTAAAGCTATGCTTAGCATAAATGCTGTTCATGGTTTCGAATATGGTTCAGGCTTCGCCGGAAGTGAATTGTTGGGTTCGCAACACAATGACCGCCCCATCCCAAACCCTTCCCCAGATGGAAAGGGCTTTCTTACCACAACAAACTTCGCTGGTGGTATTTTAGGTGGTATTTCTAACGGAATGGACATCACTTTCAAAGTGGCGTTTAAACCTGTTGCTACCATTATGCATAACCAACAAACCATTAATGCCGCCGGCGAGGCCTCAGAAATTAAAGGCAAAGGCCGCCACGACCCTTGCGTGGTTCCTAGAGCAGTAGTAATTGTAGAAGCTATGGCCGCTTTGGTACTGGCAGACCAGTTTTTGAGAAACAAGGCGTGTGTGATATAAAGACTTTTTTTAAAAAATTCATTATACTTCTTTCTTAGCAAAATACTATTTATCAAATATTGGGTTTCAAAAACAGATGCGTTTTTAAAAATAAAAAGCATAATTTTATTTGGCTATTGTTGCTATACAGTATTAAAAAAAAGCTACATTTAGGTAAAACATACGTTACAAATGTTATGTTTTGATTTAATAAACCATCCCTGTAATGATATATAGCTGCCTAATTGTTGATGATAACGAAATAGAGCGTGATGCAATTGAAATGCACCTTAAAAAAATTGCGCCATTAAGCATTTCGGCAATATGTGATAATGGAATTGAGGCAGCCGCATTTTTAGCAACCAATCATGTTGATATTGTATTCTCGGATATTGACATGCCTGAACTATCAGGAATGGCACTTTTAAAAACTTTAAAAAACAAACCACTTTTCATTTTTATAACTTCTTTCAGTCAATATGCGGCAGAGAGTTTCGAATTAGATGCACTAGATTTTATTGTTAAACCCGCAAATTTTGAGCGCTTGCTTAAAGCAACAAATAAAGCAATTGAATATTTAGAGTTGAGAAAGTTAGTGGATAATACTTATTCAGATGTACCAAATTCATCTGAAGAATATTTCTTTTTCAAAGAAACAAAAGGCATCACAAAACTTAATTATAGCGATGTAGTTTACATAGAAAGTATGGGTGATTTTTCGAAAATATATACCAAAAACGATAAGCACATCATTTTGGTGGGATTAAAAAATCTAGAAAAACAATTGCCAAATTATTTCTGTAGGGTACATAAACAGTATATTATAAATGTACATCACATCTCAACAATAACTGCTCATGAAGTTCATTTAACATCTAACTTTATCGTGCCAATTAGCTCCATAAACCGACAGGAATTATTAGATAGTGTTATCGATAAAAAAACACTTTCTCGGTTTAAGAAATAAAAATTAGCATTTTTTTAGCCACAAGGTAAAAGTAGTTCCTAGATTTTTTTCAGATGTAACCGTAAGTTTACCATCCATCAAGGCCAAAAAAGTTCTACATAGCAATAAACCCAAACCCGTCCCTTTTTCTTTATTTGTTCCTGGGGTACTAACTCCAGCACCTTGGTAATCAGATTTATTGATATGATTTATTTGTTCTGCAGACATACCAATCCCGGTATCAGTTACCAAAATCTGCAATTCGTCATTATAAATTTCTGCAGTTAATATAACTTTCCCATTTTCAGGGGTAAATTTGATAGCATTACTGATTAAATTTCGTAATACTAAAGAAAACATGTTTACATCAGCTCTACAGACAATACTTTCAGATATATTATTTTCAATAGTAATATGTTTAAAATCAGCTGTGCTTTTTAACGAATCAATAACATCTTCGATTATAATAAATATATTTAATTCTTCTAAACATGGATTAAAGCCTTGCATTTGACTAGCTGCCCAGTTCAAAAGATTCTCCATCATGGATGACGTATAGGTTAAACTATTTTTTAGCAAACCTGCGTAACGATTAAACTTAGCCTGCTCTAAATTCCCATCTTCCAGAAGCTCTATAAAAGCAATTAAAGAATTTACAGGCGTTCGCATATCATGACTTACCACGCTAAAAATACGATCCTTAACTCTACTTAATTGCTCCAATTCTAGCTTTTGCTTATTGATTATTTTATTTAGCCTAGTGGTTTTTCTCTGGTTATAATATATAATACCTGATGTGCATAAAACAAGTCCACACGCTGCAAAAAGGAATATTTTTAATTTTTCATCATATTTAATTTGCTGCTCTTGCTTAGATATTTGTTTCTCTCTTTTTATAGCATCATACTGCGATATTAGCTTAGAACGCTCATAATCATTGCTCTGAATTTTCTTTTCATTTTCCGAATTTTTTTGATTTTGAATAAATTTAAATTGTTGCAACATTTTTTCTTTGTCACTCAAATCAAGCTCCTGTTGTCTTAAAATAAGTTTCTGATGCTGCTGTCTAGCAAATAAAACCTGCCGCTGTAATACAGCATCGGTGATTTGTTGCTTTAGTTGGTAATCCTTTTCCTTAACCGCAAAATCCAACTGCATTTGTCTACGTGTTATTTCTCGCTCCTTTTCAGCATTAAATATTTTATCTTTTACGATTACATATTGTTTGTAAAAAGTTAAAGATTCATCGTAGTTTTTTAAATTACTATGCGCCTGGCTAAGCTGCAAATTCGCATCTCTTTCTATATCCAAAAAGCTACTTGTTTTCGAAATATTTAGTGCTTCAGTTAGTAATTTTATTGCATCCTTATATTTTTTTTGATTGTTGTAGAAGTTACCTAAAGCTTGCAAACTCTTGGCATAAACACGTTTATCATCCGAATTTTTATTTATAGATATAGATGTTAAATAGGATTTTAACGCTAAGTCTTTTGCTCCCATTCGTTCATAAACCATTCCTAAATTCATTTTGATTGATGCGATTAAATCTTGTTCTACCCTCGCTTCTTCTGCAATCTTTAAAGCTCTGTTTAAATTGTCTAATGCACCTTTTAAATTTTGGTTGGGCAAAATATCCATGCTCATTAACTCAACAGGACTAGCATGAAAATAAGAAAGCCCTATACCCATTTAAGCAACTGCAGCACCTCTGGAAATTTCACCCTTTAGATTAAAGAGATTAAGCGCCATTCTAAGGTATTGAAGCGCTTTTTTATGTTGATCTAAATCTTGATAAATTTCAGAAATATTAACCTAGCAGCTGCCTAACTCTTCCTTACTGTTATTTTTCAAATAAATGGAAACAGCTTTTTGACTGACCGCCAGTGATTTTGCATAATCTGGAATCAAATTGTACAATGCACCCAAATCTAGGTAAGCACCTGCAGCACCAATTTGTTGATCTGCACTTAAAAATTCATTTATAGCTTTTTTATAATAGTTCTCAGCATTCTGAATATTTGTATGACTATGATAAAGACGAGCCATTTTTGTATAAGCGATACCTGCAAATTTTGCTAAATCGAGTTTGTGGGAAATTGAGACTACAATACCTAAAGATTCTTCAGCCTTTTCAAAGTCTTTTTTCCAAATGTATTGTTGAAGTATTTTTATTGACAAATCAATTTTACCAGAATCTATATTGCGATAAGTTTGATTAAGTTTTAAAAGACTGTCTAAACTTTTCGGTTTATACGAAACCTGTGCATGTGATTTGTAGCTTGTAGCAAGAAATATAACGGCAAGAAGTATCCTTAAAACTATTTTATTAAAAATTTTATAGCGCCAAGACTCCATTAATTAAATCACAATTTAGATGATATAGCAATTTGTTGATTTAAGAAATTAGACGCATGTAAAAGTTTACGCGTTGATTGGGAATACAGAATAAATAATTTACAGGGACTGATTTGGTTTCTTAAATCAAGGTGTAATATAATTTTTTTCTTTGATATTATTTACACTAAACTTCTATGGATAAGCTAAAACAAAAAATCTCACCTCTGACATAGCAAAGGTGAGAATCGATATCATTTTGTTGTTGTTTGATTAATACAGTGCCGGAAACTTAGCAGGATTTGCTTCATGCATCATTTGGTAGATTGTTTCAACCACATCATCAACAGAAGGCTTACTAAAATAATCTCCGTCAGAGCCAAATGGTGGTCTGTGTGCTTTAGCCGTTAAGGTTTTTGGTTGACCATCTAAATGAAAATATCCATTTTGTATCTCTAAAACTTGTTGGAGAATATATGCTGAAGCTCCACCCGGTACATCTTCATCAACCACTAATAGCTTATTGGTTTTTTTAAGCGATGAAGAGCAAACATGATTGATATCAAATGGTAATAACGTTTGCGGATCAATAATATCCAACGAAATACCAAACACGGCCAATTCTTCCGCTGCTTCCTGTACAATTCTCAAGGTAGAACCATAAGATACCACAGTAATGTCTGTTCCTTCTTCAATTACTTCAGCCTGTCCTAACGGAACAGTAAATTCGCCAATATTATTTGGCAATTTTTCTTTTAAGCGATAACCATTCAGGCATTCGATTACCACAGCCGGTTCATCTGCCCTAAAAAGTGTGTTGTACATGCCTGCAGCTTGAGTCATATTTCGAGGAACACATAAGTGCAATCCACGTAATGAGCCTAAAAGCATGCTAATAGGCGAACCAGAATGCCAAACACCTTCTAAACGATGACCTCTTGTTCTAACAATTACAGGAGCTTTTTGAATACCTTTTGTTCGGTAAGATAATGAAGCCAAATCATCACTTAGCACATTCAAAGCAAATATTAAATAATCTAAATATTGTATTTCTGCAATTGGTTTTAAACCACGCATAGCAAGCCCAATTCCCTGACCCATTATGGTCATTTCTCTAATGCCTGTATCGGTTACTCTTAATTCGCCATATTTGGTTTGCAAACCTGCAAAACCTTGATTAACATCACCAATATTACCTAAATCTTCGCCGAAAGCTACCAAACGCTGGTCGCGAGCAAAGTTTTCATCAAAGCAAGCATTAAGAATTTCACGTCCATCTACCATTTTAGAAAACTCATCGTAAACAGCATCTACAACTTTAATTTTTTCAGGACTGTCTTTGCCGCCTGTATGAAGTTTAGAATTGTACCGATTGTAATTTAATTCATCCTGGCTCTGGTACCATTTTATCAAATCTTCGCGTTCTGGCGAATTTTGTTTTGATGATAAACGGATTGCTTTACGTGCAGCTACAAATATTTCTCTACGTTGCGCATCGGCGGTTGAAGCCAGTTGAGATGAAATTTTAGCAAGTTCTGGCTGGTTTTTTGCCATTGCCAAAATAAAATCAACAACTTGTTTTTGTTCAGGCTTCATGCTATCCAAAAACTCATTCCATGCTTCCTTTTGGGCATTACGAACAAAAACTTTGGCGGCCTTTTCGAGTTCTAAAAGTTCTTCTTCTGATACGATAGCTGATTCAAGCATCCACTCACGCATTTTTAAAATACAATCATGTTCGCTTTCCCAAGTTAATCTGTCTTTTGATTTATATCTTTCGTGAGATCCAGAAGTACTATGTCCTTGTGGCTGAGTAAGTTCGGTAACATGAATTAAAACAGGAACATGCTCGTCTCGGCAAACATTTATTGCTTTTTCATAAACCTCGCATAATGCAGGATAATCCCATCCTTTAACTTTATAAATTTCGTAACCTGCGTTATTTTCATCACGTTGAAATCCTTTTAAAACTTCAGATATATCTTCTTTTGTGGTTTGATATTTAGCAGGAACAGAAATTCCGTAAGCGTCATCCCAAATGGAGATTGCCATTGGCACTTGCAAAACGCCAGCAGCATTTATAGCTTCGAAAAATACACCTTCTGATGTAGATGCATTACCGATTGTACCAAAAGCCACTTCATTACCATTAACCGAAAAGTTCTTTAAATAATCTAGCTCCTTGTTGTTTCTAAATAGTTTTGACGCATAAGCTAAACCCACCAATCGAGCCATTTGACCTCCCGTTGGTGATATATCTGATGAAACATTTTTGATTTTAGTTAAATCATTCCAGCTTCCATCTTCATTAATTGATTTTGTTGCAAAATGACAGTTCATTTGCCTACCGCCCGAGAATGGATCTGCACCATCAGTTGGGTTGGCATACAATTGAGCAAAAAATTCTTTTATTGTTGAAATCCCGGCAGCAAAGGCAAAGGTTTGGTCGCGGTAATAGCCTGAACGCCAGTCACCATTTTTAAATGCTTTAGCCATAGCAACCTGCGGCACCTCTTTACCATCGCCAAAAATGCCAAACTTCGCCTTCCCTGTTAATACCTCTCTGCGACCTAAAACACTGGCCTGCCTGCTTTCGTAGGCAATTTTATAATCGTTTACAACAATTGATTTAAAATCGTTAAAACTTAGTTCAGCAGCATCGATAGAGTTGGTTGTCAGTTTTTCATTCTGCATCGTAATCAAATATTGGTTGTGGCAAATATATACAAAATTAAAAGTTTGCCTTTATCATCAACTGTAAAATTATATATGGATAGGGAAAATATATTTGGAATAGTTTTTGTTTTAGCAGATAAATATTAAATTTGTTATAATAAATATTTCAAATCATATATCAACACATAAACATGAAAAAGATATTAGTACTATTAACATTTGCAATGGGTTTTGGTTTGATGGCTAACGCACAAACTGCTGCTAAACCGGCTGAATTTAAGTTTGAAGCAGAAACCCATGATTTTGGTAAAATTACGGTTAACAAACCTGTAACTTACGATTTTAAATACACTAACGTTGGCGAAGAGCCATTAATTATTACAAAAGCTGAAGCGAGTTGCGGTTGTACAGTTCCAAAATATACAACAGTGCCATTAAAAAAAGGTGAAACCGGTACGATTTCGGTTACTTTTAGTGCTGCTGGTGCGCCACAACCTTTTACAAAAACGGTTACAGTTACATCAAATGCTAAAACGCCTGTAAAAGTACTTTACATCAAAGGCGAAACAGTTGCTGCTGCATCTAAATAATTTTTACATCATAATATTTTAAAAGTCTCGATTTTAATCGGGACTTTTTTATTTTTACGCCATGCCAAAAATTTCACAAAAAGGTGTGCAGATGCCTGCATCGCCAATCAGAAAATTAACACCATTTGCAGACAAAGCGAAAAAAGATGGTAAAAAGGTTTATCATTTAAACATTGGTCAACCTGATATTGAAACACCAGAAGGAATGTTGAATGCCATTAAAAATATTGATTTTAATGTTTGGGCTTATACACCTTCAGAAGGTACTTTAGCATATCGCGAAAAATTGACTGAATACTACAATAAGTTAGGCTATAACATTAAGCCTGAAAACATTTTAGTTACGGTTGGAGGTTCTGAAGCGATTACAATTGCAATGCAAACTTGTGTAAATGAGGGCGATGAGATTATTATTCCGGAGCCATTTTATGCAAATTATAATGGTTTTGCGTGTATGAGTAACGTTGTAGTAAAACCCATTTTATCGTACATAGAAAATGGTTTTGCTTTGCCTCCTATTGCAGAATTTGAGAAGCTAATCACTGAAAAAACAAAGGCCATTATTATTTGTAATCCTAATAATCCGACAGGTTATTTGTATTCTAGAGAAGAATTGGAGGCTTTAAAAACACTCTGCCTGAAATACGACTTATTCCTATTTTCTGATGAAGCTTATCGTGAATTTTGTTACGATGGACGGGAGTT
The DNA here is from genome assembly GCF_003725795.1 of Pedobacter jejuensis. Lineage (GTDB taxonomy): Bacteria > Bacteroidota > Bacteroidia > Sphingobacteriales > Sphingobacteriaceae > Pedobacter > Pedobacter jejuensis. The sequence goes on from NZ_RBEE01000014.1 coordinate 85,323, forward strand.
TATCTCACCAATGCATTTAGATGGTTTGGATGAGAACGTTGTAATTATGGATACCGTTTCCAAACGATACAGCGCTTGTGGTGCCCGTTTAGGTTGTTTAATTACCAAAAATAAAGATGTGATTGCTTCGGGTTTGAAATTTGCACAGGCAAGGTTAAGTCCGGGAATGGTAGAGCAAATTGCTGGTGCCGCAGCAGTTGATACACCAGATAGCTATTTTGAAAAGGTAAACACCGAATATACCTTGCGCAGAGATACTTTGGTTAATAGGTTAAATAATATTGAGGGTGTTTTTTGTCCAAATCCGGGTGGCGCTTTTTATGTGGTTGCTAAATTCCCGATTGATGATTCGGATAAGTTTTGCCAATGGATTTTGGAAGATTTTAATCATGAGAACCAAACAGTGATGATGGCACCAGCTACAGGTTTCTATTCTACACCAGGTTCTGGTAAAAATGAGGTGCGTATGGCTTATGTTTTAAATACCAATGATTTAAACAAAGCGATGGACTGTTTAGAGATTGCATTAAAACAATATCCGGGAAGAGTTGTGTAATTTGAAAATTTTAAAGATATTAATTTTCTGATAAATAAATTATTATAATATGAAAACATTAAGGAACTAAGAACCAGCAAACCTTGTTTTTAATTCCTTAATGTTTTTCTAAATTGGTTTTAATTATCCAGGGTTTTAATTTAAAACATTAAGGAATTAAGAACAAACAAATATTGTTTTTGGTTCCTATTGTTGTCGAGAATTTAGTTATCGTTATTTGTGAGTTTTTTTTAGAGGTGCGAACTAAGCCTAGGTTGTCAAATTTAAATACGCTGAAGTTTTAATTCCTGCTCATAATCATAAATAATTTGTTCGAATTTGGCAATAGATTGTGTGTATTTTGATAGTAAAACCAATTGATTTTTAGCTCTCATCAAGTTGTGTTCTGGATGGAAAATAGGATAATAAATATCATTGTTCAAAAAATCTGTTAAAAATCGAAGGGCTTGCATATAAATCATAAACTGACCGCTATAAATAAATAATTGCTTTTCAGCATTGGTTAAACTTCGGCGCATTTCTTCCATGTAGCCTTTATAAATCGCTAAAAACACATCATCTCGAACAATAACTTTATCCAATAACGTTTCTTCTTCATTAGCGGGCGACAAATATGTTCTCATCATATCACCAACATCGCTGATAAAATAACCTGGCATAACGGTATCCAAATCGATAACACCAATTCCTAAATCAGTATCGATATTTAAAAGCACATTATTTATTTTGGTATCGTGATGAACTACCCTGGTTTTTAATTTCTTATCAGCGGTTAATTCTTCAAATTTTTCTGCAATCCAAAGGAAGTCTTTTGCTTTATTAATCTCTTCTGCTGCTGTAATTAACTTAAGATGGTTTGCACTTTTCAATGCATCAAAAAATTGTTGCTTCCTTAGGCTAAGATTATGAAAATCAGGAATGGTAACATTTAAACTTTCAGGGTTATAGGTTTCTAAAACTCTGCTAAATTTACCGAATTGCTTTGCCGCATGATAGGCCTGCTTTGCCTCGGTAACGGTATCAATAGTATATGAGTTTTGAACAAAAGGAAAGAGCCTATAAACGGCTCCATCCTTTTCAAAAAGTGTGGCTTGAGTAATTGTTCTTAATGGGGCGATAAATAAATACTGTGGTGCAATCCTATCCAGATAATCTTTTAACATCAACGTGTTTTCTGCAATAAGCTGAGGAAACTGAAATACATTTGTATTTACTTTTTGTAATATATATTGTTTGCTGCCTGTAGAAACTTTCCAGGTTTTATTTATTAATCCGTTACCAAAAGCAGCAACTTCACACTTTTCTGCGTTTAACCCGTAAGCTGTTAAAACTTCTTCAATCATTAACTTATTATTTGTGTTGCAGGTATTTTTTATACACCTTAAATTTTATCGATCTACAATTTATATTAAAAGCCGCTATCATCAAGTGCGAAAGTGTTTTTTCTTTCTTTCCACTTACCCTTTGTGAAATCAGGGAACTTTTGCGGCATATTTCCTTCTTTGAGTGATTTTGTAGAAAGCGGAACAATAACACTCATCGTTACAGAATCATATACATCAATCGGCGTTTGTTTTTTAAGCTTAACAGCCTGTATAAATCCATTAAATACAAACCAATCCATACCACCGTGGCCAGCACCCAGTGCATCTTTTTCATATTTCTTCCAAAGTGGATGGTCGTATTTATCAAACCATTCTTTTACTGGCTGCCATTTATCATCTCCTTTAGAATCTTTTTCGATGTATATGGATTTGTTTACGTCCATCCAAATACCATCGGTACCTTGCACTCTGAAACCAATAGAATATGGTCTTGGTAAATGTGTATCGTGGCTTAAAAGCACAGTTTCTCCATTAGCACAGTTTAGCAAAGTTGTGGTAACATCGCCATTTTTATAGTTGATTTTTGCATTTGGATGTCCGGGAGCTAAATCTTCAACATAAGCAGCCAAGCCTCTGGCTTTGGAACTAAACGAAACCAAATTGGTAAAACGGTTTCCTCTGTTGATGTTGGCATACTGCATAACTGGTCCTGCTCCATGAGCTGGATATAAATCGCCATCTTGGTCGATGTTGAATTGAGTTCTCCACTGTGCCTCGCTTAAAGCATTTGGCCCGAATTCTACTCCTCCACCATAGTAATCTTTACCATTGTTAAACAATACATTTCTTAGGTTGTGCTGATAACCTCCCTCAAGATGAATTAACTCTCCAAACACACCTTGTCTAACCATATTTAGTGCAGCCATAACATCTCTGCGATAGCAAACATTTTCCAAAGTCATGTAAGGCATGCCTGTTTTTTCTGATGTATTTACTATGTCCCAATGATCTTGAACGGTTAAACCAGCAATTACCTCGCAACCCACATATTTACCCGCCTTCATTGCATCAACAGCTTGTTCTTTATGAAACTGCCAAGGCGTGGCGATAATAACTGCATCGATATCTTTCCTATCCAGCATTTTTTTATAAGCATCTGCACTGCCAGTATATTCAACAGCTGCAGGTCTGCCTTTTTTTGCAATAAACGCTCTGCAAATTTTTAGTGAACGCTCTTGCGTATCGCAGATCGCAACAATTTCAACGTCATCACGAAGTGCTCCTTCAGATATATGACTCATACCTCGGGCTCCAACGCCAATATATCCAAGCCTAACTTTTGAAGAGTCACTCGATGCAAATAAACTTCCGGTGGGTAAAATGGTTACACCGGCAGCAGCAATTGTACTGTTTTTAATAAATTCTCTACGCTCCATTATTTTAATTTTACAGGTAAGTTTCTGATTTAGCCCTCCTACAAATATTAGGTAGGTAAATCTGGTTTATCGATTATTTAATATTAATTATTTTATGGTAAACAGATTAGTTAGTTTTTAATCCTGACAACCGAATTGGTCTGCGAGATATTAACATGCGTTATCATATTGTTGTGGTTAGTTTGGTTAGCTTATTTATTGTGGTTACAGTATGAAATGGTTTAGGGATTTCTGCCAAACACCTATTCAACTGAAGTTTAGAATTCATGATTGATAAAAGTTTGAATAGTCCAATATAGGAGGATGAGAACGAAGTTTTATAAAATAATGAAGCGCAAACGTTTGATAAGCAATGTTTTGTTTTATCTAAAATTATTCTGGTAATTAATGATTCCAATCAACATAAATTAGAATTAATGCCAAAACTTTAGATTTACATTGACTTGGTTATAATTATTTATGAAATAAAAAAGGGCGCTAAACAAATGATGCGCAAACGTTTGATGAAAGCAAGAATTGAAAAATTATGATGTAAATAGAATACTTAGTCCGTATCTTTTTGATGATATTCTATATTATACCAATTTCTTTAGCATCTTAGTTCAAAAAACAAAGAAGAGATTTCATATATCTTTTTAAACATTTAACTTTAGCTAAGTTAAAAATCAAAATTTTTGATAAATTAACCATAAGCGTTTATTTAAAAACTAAATCTAACTCCCTTGTCACTAAAATCCCTATCCAAAACCCGCTGGAGAATTGAGCCAGATCGAATCACTGTTTATCCATACGGCCTTTCCTATATTTTAGCCGCCATACTTGCTATAATTTTTGCAGCAGGATATTTTGTTTACATCAATTACTTACACAATACTTTGGAATCATCTTATGTATTGCTTTTGGTATTGGTAATTGTAATAATTTTATTTGTTGGCTGGGCCGGCACATCGGTAGAATTTGATATTAACGGCGGTATAATGCGCAAAAAACTTTTTGGTATTATACCCATAAGTTCCATTCCATTTTCTCGTATATATGCCATTAACCCGGTTACCGAATTAGGTTCTTACAAATACAAAGTATTCAAAAAAGAGAATCGGTACGGCAAAGGTATACTGGTATCTAGCGCTTATGGAAAAAATGATGACCCTAATGCCTTAGCATTTGTAGATGAAGTAATTACACCAATTCACCGCTACCTGGAGCTACATGATGGTCCTGATGATTTCAAGCCATTAAACATTGAAAGCTATAAATTTTTTAATGTACAAGGTGGTTCTTACACCATAAAAAAGAATAAAGTTGGAAGTGTTATCTTAGGACTTACACTATTATCAATCGGTATTCATGAACTTACACCAAATGCCTGGCTAGGTCATGGTTACGATATTGGTAGAATTTGCTTTTTAATTTTTACACTGATTGGCGGTCCGATTATTATTCTTGCAGGATTTACAGAGGTTACATTTGATAAAAATACTCGCTTACTTACCAGAACCAACCCTACAGGGCTGGGCAATAAATCTTATTCTTTTGATGATTTTAATGGTATACAAACTGTAAGAAAATCTACCAATTTCATATATTCAGGAACAGATGTGCAGGTTTACTTTTTAAAACCTGGCACCCAAAAAGAAGAAGCTATAGTGCTTCAAAGTTTTTTTAGCACAAAGAAAGTTGAGCGTTTTATTGCTGAGGTAAATAATATCTTAAAGTAGATTTTTATGCTTAAAATAACTTTTACTTTCGATGCTAATACTTTTGCTTTACAAAGTTTGGATTAATTTAACCTATAAATCATCCGAAGAAAGCTAAAAAATATGCAACTACCGTTTAAAGAAATACCGATAAAATGCTTATCGCTGGTATTAATTTTTCTTCTGCCATTTCGCCTATTTGCTCAAAAACCTACAATTGATGTAGATTTTAACAAAGAAATAGCTCCAATGAAACCAGTATGGTCATGGTTTGGTTATGATGAACCAAATTATACTTACATGAAGGATGGAAAAAAACTTTTAACTCAACTTGCTGCTACGAGCAAAAACCCGGTTTATGTTCGTACGCATAGTTTGCTTGTTACCGGAGATGGAATTCCTGATTTAAAATGGGGTTCTACCAATGCCTATACAGAAGATGCTAATGGTAACCCGATTTATAATTTTAAAATTATTGATAAGATTTTTGATAGTTATGTTAGCCGTGGGATGAAACCATTAGTGCAAATAGGTTTTATGCCTGAGGCACTTTCCACTCATCCGCAACCATACAAACACCATTGGAAGCCTGGAGACCCATATAAAGATATCATTACAGGATGGGCTTATCCACCAAAAGACTACAACAAGTGGCGCACATTGGTTTACGAGTGGGCAAAACATTCTATTGAACGTTATGGAAAGAAAGAAGTAGAAAGTTGGTACTGGGAAGTTTGGAATGAACCAAACGGAGATTATTGGAAAGGTACACAGGAAGAATTTTTTAAACTATACGATTATGCTGCTGATGGTTTAAAGCAGGCCTTGCCAACTGCAAGAATTGGAGGACCAAACATCGCAGGGACAAGAGGTAAAACCGCTCAGCAATGGCTTAATAATTTTATCGAACATTGTACCAATGGCATAAACTATGCAACAGGAAAAAAAGGTGCACCATTAGAAGCCATTCTTTTCCATGCAAAAGGTTCACCAAAATTTGTTAATGGGTATGTAAAAATGAACATGGCCGCGCAGCTTAATGATATTTATACTGGATTTAAGATTGCTGCTTCGTACCCTAATACAAAAAATCTACCCATTATAATTGGAGAATCAGACCCCGAAGGTTGTGCCGCATGCGGAATGGCAACCAACCCAGAAAATGCTTACCGCAATGGTACCGCCTACTCTAGTTACACCGCAGCTGTATTTGCTAGAAAGTATATGCTGGCCGATTTAACAAAAGTCAATTTTCTGGGTGCAGTATCTTGGGCGTTTGAATTTGAAAACCAACCCTGGTTTTTTGGATTTAGAGATTTAGCTACCAATGGAGTTGAAAAACCAGTGTTAAATGTTTTCAGAATGTTTGGACAAATGGGTAATATGCGCTTAGCAGTTCAAGGTAACCGAATGTATGAACTTGATGACATGCTAAAATCAAGTGTAAGCGGAGAACAATCAGACATTGGTGCATTGGCAACCAAGAGTGAAAAATCCATTGCAATCATGACCTGGAATTATCATGATGATGATAAGAAAAGTAATAGTGAAACACTTAAGCTAAGGGTAAATAACCTGCCCTCAACAAAAGCAATGATGAGCATCTATTTGATAGACAGTAAAAACAGTAATTCTTATGAAGTTTGGAAAGCTATGGGTTCACCTGGCAAACCTACACAAGCACAAATTAACACTTTGAAAAAATCGGCTAAATTAAAATGTGTTCAAAAAAAGATGGTTGATATAACTGGAGGCGAAATATCTGTTCCTGTAGAATTAGAGCGCCAGGCGGTAGCTTTAATTAAATTGGATTGGTAGATATTCATCGATACTATTTTCGTAAAATCCATTTAATTTTTGACAAATTATGATACTTCAAATATTAAATTACCAATATCTTACTGTTGGCAATGAGGTTATCTTGTTGATGAGTTCAGATAGCCTTCGATTTGAAATTTTTACCGGAAGCATCCAAAGCTTTAGAAAATAAAAAGGCGATCTGAAAAAATTCAGATCGCCTTAACCTTTCTAACCATTTTAGCGATTATGGATTAATCGTTAAAGCTTTACCAGCAATATCTTCCCACCTATAAAAATGGAATGTTTTATCATCGCTCATTGCAACCAGTAATCCATGTTTAAAATCTGAATTTAGAGGTACTGATACTACATCAATTCCATCTGTTTGGTTGGCCGAGTATTTTATGGTGGTTAGTAATGGATGCAGATTTGAAGCCCCAACTTTACCTGTTCTGCTGTAAACTTTCAACTGTTTTGCGCCTTGATCCGAAACCAAAATATATCCATTATTTCCTGCGGTTTTATAGATTGCTATACCTTCATTATCAACTGTAAAGTCTCCCTGCCCAAATAAAGATAGTTCTTCGTTTCCCTTAGCTGGGTCTGCATAATATTTACGTACCCCGAACTGTTCATCGCAATAGTAAATATAACCAAGTTCATTATCTACAGCTATAGCTTCAATTTCTTTCTTACCGCTGTATTTCCCGAATTTTCTTACCAAATTGACTTTAATACTACCTTTACCATCATCGCTTAATTGATATTGCCATAGATAACCACCTTCTTTTGGACCCGATTTACGACCAACGATTGCGTAGATTTTTCCATCCGGAGCTGTATAAATCGATATCCCCATTAAATCTCTAAATTCTGCTTCAGTTTCTCCAACAAACACAGGAATACCACCATTATCTACAGGCTTCATATCTGGTAACGAATAAATTCGAAGTTTATGGGTATAGCGTTCTGTGGTTATCGCAATATCTGTTTTTTTTCCGCCTAGCATCAAACCATAAGCAACATCAACATTGTCTGGTCTTTGAAGACCTCTAACTGTTTTTGATGATATGATTTTTCCTTTGAGATCAAATACATATAAACCCCCTTTGACATCTTTATCGGTGCCAATCACTAAAGACTTTGCAGGATCTGCAGGGTTGATCCATATAGCCGGATCATCGGTATCGAAATCTACCGGATCAGAAACATATAGTGGTTTTACTGCTGTGGTGTCAGTTTTTTGCGCTATACCATTACAAGAAAAGCAAAGGCTTAAGATTAGAATTCCTGCAATGTTTATTAAATTTTTATTCTTCATATTAAATTTTAGTACCATAAGCTCCAACAAAAGTAGCTGGAGCAGGAGAAGTGTAAGTTATACCATTTTTCATCACAATGCCCATTGAGTGATGACGTGTAAAATTAGTAATGCCTTTGCCTAAAGCAGGAGAATTTCCCTGGAGATGAAAATCCCATGAGGTATTAAAATCAGCATTGCTCACGGCAGTATTTACAGGATAATTAACAAATTTAGGATCGTTAGCACCTGCAACTTTGCTTATTACATCGTTTTTTCCACCAATAACATCATTAGAGCCTGGCTGAAACTGGTTAACGGTAAGTTGGTCGTAGCCGTAATACCAGTTATTGCTATAAGTTGAGCGGCTATCTTCAGGTTTTTTGGGATCTCTTTTTACACCAAAACGGGTATTAGCGAATAGGTTATTGTATAAATCAGCACGAACGGTACTTTCCATCCAAACCGAACCACCTTTTGCTGTAGGTCTTCTCCAACCCGTATTTACCATCGTATTATTGTAGGCAATTATGTAGGCTTGCGGCGTTTTATCTCCCGTATTCGATAATTTTAGGGCATTGGTGTTTGTGCTGTAAATTAAATTGTAAGCAATATCTGCCAAACAACCCGATTTAAAATTCATCGCTTCGCCGCCGGTTACGCCTGTGGTGTAAAAAATGTTATTGGCAAAAATAATTTTACCACCTTCAATGTAGGTACAGTCTTCCTGAAGATTTCTAAAAATTGTATTTTGTACAACAAGTTTACCTTTTGCATTTGAAAACCATAGCGCCGGAAGATTTTCGCCAGCAACTGCTTTATAAAGACCCATCTTAACAGAAGTTGAAGCATCTGATGTAGTGGAGCCTGCGTATTCGATAATTGCATGGTCTAACACTAATTCTTCACAGGTTGGGCCAGCCAAAATACCACCCCACAATTTGCCGAATTTTTTTTGAGCCGTTTTGTAAAATTCATTTACGGTAAATTTAATTGGATTATTTGCAGTACCTAAAGCATATAAATTTCCCTTAACAATAATTTCTGGTTTTGCCACCGTATCCATCAACACCGTAACGCCCTCTTCAATGGTAAGTGTTTTTCCTTCAGGAATTATGATATCGCCTTTAATTACTTGTGTACTTCCTTTTGCCCAAACGCCTGAAACTTCTCCAATCGCAGAGCCTTCAACCACCGTAGTATCAACATCGATATTAGCTTTTTCGCATCCTGCGAGCACCATCAGCGCCAAAATTAGCAATTTGAAAATTTGATTCGCTTTCATATTTATCTTTTAAAATTCTTAATTAATTAAACTTATATCTCAAACCAATCAGATAATTCTGACCGTAATAATCACTTCTAACCAATGTCCGTCCATCTTCTACCAACTGCTCGTTGATTTTGCTGTTTTCCGGATTGGTACCTTTGATGAATAGTTTAGTTGGTGTATTTAAAATGTTATTCGCCTTTATAAAAACACTAATACCACCTTTAAATCTTTTTTCTGCTGAGGCATCCATCTGAATAAAACCCTCCTGCCATAAATCATTATTTAAGAATTGAGAAACCGTATTGATGCGAGGACCTGTGTAAGCACCTGCAACCTGGGCATCCCAGCCTTTTTTGGTATCCTTAAACAATAATGAAACGTTTGCAATGTGCTCCGACTGTCCATAAAGCGGGCGTTCCTGGTCAACAGAAACTGCTTGTATATCACCTGTTGCCGGATTAATCACTCTCGTAGTTTTTGGTGTAGTAATTCTGGAATGCGTGTAGGTATAATTCGCCTTAACTCCTATTTTGCTAAAATATTTAATGTAATCTACTTCTGCACCGTAATTATTCGCTGTACCAAAGTTTCCCGGCGTGTAGTAAATGTCTTGTCCTCGTGTAGCATCAGCCTGAAAAGTATATTCGATTGGGTCTATAATTCTCTTGTAAAATGCACCAACCAAAAGCTGCTCAGATGCGCCAGGAAAAAGCTCGTATCGCAAATCAAAGTTATCAGCAAGTGCACGCCTTAAATTAGGATTACCGCGTTCCTGAAACTCTTCATTAACCACCTTACCTGGAACAATCTCGTAAAAACCTGGACGATTAAGTGCCTTATAGTAGGATGCATGTAATTGCGATTTCTCGCTTAAAAAGTACTTTGCCACTAAGCTTGGCAATACATCAGTATATACTTGCTGCCCATTTGGAAATGTTTCTCCAGCAGGGAAGAGCAAATTATAACCTTGAATTGTATGCTCTACCCTTGCGCCACCAGTAACTTCTAGCTTAGCTGAGATGTATTTGAACATACCGTATCCAGCGGTAATTTTTTCTGATGCATCATAAGTTAATGCATTGGCGACAGCGCCAGTTGGGTTGCTCACAATCAAATTCAAATCGGTATAATTTTGATAATCTACACCATAAATTTTGCTCGCATCAGCGGCTGATGGCGCAAGGTTGTAGTTGTTAAAGAAACTGCTTCGCTGCTTATCGCGGTATAAACCACCAGCCATAACATCCAGTTTATTTTCACCTAAATTAAAACGGTAAGTAAGATCAAGGTATCCTGCTAAATCCTCATCTGTATTGCGTTCCCATCTGTGGGTAACCGGATTGGTATTTACCAGACTCAGGCGCCTGCTTTGAAAATTCTGCTCGATTCCATTTAAGCTGATACTGGTATTTTCCGGCACATCGTTTTTAGCAGATGAATATACCGCCGACCATTGCACTTTAAATTTTTCATCAAAAAATTTGTGGTCGCCATGCAAAGTACTGTTGTAAATTTGCTGCTCGGTTAACCTGCTACGGGTATTGTAAACCAATTCTGCATTTCCTAAAGTAGGATTATAAACCCCATTATAAGTTGTGGTTACCGCATCTCTAAGCTGCTCATTTTTTAAGTTTACATATACATTGTAAAGACTTAACTGATGATTTTTATTGAATATATAATCTACTTTTCCATGTAAGCCAGTACGTTGCTGTTGCTCTGAAAACTCCCTGTAGCTTTTGCTGGTGATAACTGAATAAGCATCCGTCCCATTTACAGCGGTGTTGTAAAAAGTACTGTTGCTACCGCGGTAAGTATTTTGATAACTGCCTGCCAGAACAACGCCAAGTTTATTATCTAAAAACCTTTGGCTTAGTGATAAACTGCCGATTAAATTTGGCGCAGGATTTTTATACTTATAATCTAATGTTCCTTTCGTGAAATCGTTTTGAGTTGCATTATAGCCTTTCCCATTTAATTCGTAAGGCGATTTATATTTGATATCAGATGAATTAAAACTCGCAAACTTTCTATCAATAAAAAGCTGACTATAACCAGAAGAAAGGCTAGCATCCAATTGAAATTTACCAGGTGCATTCTTCATTACCATGTTAATTCCCCCACCAATTGCATCACCCTCTAAATTTGGCGTAAGGGTTTTATAAACTTCTAGTCGATCCAATAAATCCGAAGGAAAAAGGTCTAGCGGAACGTAGCGATATTTATTATCAGGACTTGGTATTTTAACTCCATTCACCAGCGTATAGTTATAGCGTTTATCCATACCTCTAAGTATGGCATATTGTCCGTCGCCATTACTATTTCTTTCGATGGAAACACCAGAGATACGCTGCATCACGTTTGCCACGGTTAAATCAGGAGAAATCTCAATTGCCCTACCAGATACGATGTTCATGATTTGAGTAGCATTTTTTTCTAAGCGGCGAGCACCCTGATCGGTAGAACTTACCGCATTTGATTTAATGGTAACATCATCTAAACTTTTGGAATCACTTTCCATATAGAATTTCAGGTGTTCATTATCTTCCTTTTCTATGGTGAAGGTTTTAGTGATGGTTTTGTAAGTAATATAACTTACACTAATTTTTGCTGAACCAGTTGAAACTCCCTTGAACTCAAAAGTGCCATCCAGTCCGGTATTGGTTACTCGTTTGGGGTTTTCCAGTATTACTGTTGCACCTACAATAGCCTCTCCGGTTTGCTTATCGTAAACGTGACCTTTTATTTTTGTAGCATTTGCTGTGCCTGCAACAAAAATAAGAAAAAACAGAATTTGTAAAAGTTTATTCATTTGTTTGGTATTGTCTTTTTATTATCGACTGAACAAAGGTGTAAACACGAAATCACAGCTGGAAATTTTAAGGGTTACATAAAGGCAACATCGTTACCAGTACCATATACATAAAAGCAACACAAAAATATAATACATTGATTTTCAATTATTTAAAACATAATAAAAACTCCGTTATGCTTTTATTACCGTTACATTAACAAATTGTTAAGTTGAATAAACCTTTGAAAAAAGTAATTTTAGCAGGCTGAATGTAACGCTTAAAGCGATTGGATAAATGCTGATAAATTTTCGCCTTGAGCCAAATTTAGCTTCTTTCTAAGCCGATATCGGGATACCCTTAAGCTATCGGTTGATATGCCCAACAAGGTTGCAATGTCTGTAGAATCCAGATTCATTTTGAGCAGGGCTATCAAGCGCATATCTGCAGATGTAAGTTCGTTGCTAAATTTTTTCAGCTGTTCTAAAAACTGGTGGTGAACCTGCTCAAAGGCCAGCGTAAATTCTTTCCAGTTTCGCTCATGGTTAAAGCTTTGGTTAATCTCTGCAAGAATCAGATTCATTTGTTTTTTCTGATCACGCTTATCGTCTTTTACCATCAATTGAAGCGTATTTCGAAGGTTTTCGAGAAACTGATTGTTCTTAATCAAGTTTAAAGTATGGGTAGAAAGCTCGCGGGTTTTAACTTCCAATTGTTGCTTTAGATTTTGCTCCTCTAATTGCAGGTTTTTTAACTCTAAACTGGTCAAATCGTGTTCAATTTCTTTATGTTTGGCCAGCATTCGCTGGTCTTTTAGCTTCAGGCGCTGCCGACTAAAAATGGCGAATCCTAAAACAACAGTTAACAAAACAACTATTGTAGCTGAAAAGGCAATAATTCGATTAACTTTCTTATCATTTTGCAAACGTGTAATCTCATTTGATTTTTTGTTGATGTCATAAAGCACTTGCAAAAAAGCCACTTGTTTGGCCCCATCTTCGGAGTATAAATCTATTGTGTATGAATAACCTAATTTCACATAATGGTAAGCGCTGTCCATTTGGTTAAGGAGTTCGTATGCTTTACCTAAGTCTCTACAGCAGGAAGCTAATTGATACATGTTACCAAGTTTTTTGGCAAGTTTCATTGCACTTTGCGTTTCGGCTATACTTTCTGTGTACTTACCTGTTTTGCGCAAAATATCGCCTAGATTATTAATTACCTCAATACTACCGAGTTCGTTGTGCGATTTTTGATACAAGTTGAGTGAGTTTTTAAACTGCTCGGCGGCGAGGTCATATTTCTCCAAATCTTCAAAAATGCTTCCTAAATTTTCGTGAATTTTTGCTCTGCCGCTGATATCGTTTGTTTTTGCATTTACTTTTAAAGCGAGGTTTTGGTAGTAAAATGCACTATCGTATTTTTGGCGCTTTTCGTAAAGCTGCCCGATATGACCATAGACTGTTGCCTGTCCCTTTAGTTCATTTTGCTTTTTGTAAATGTTGAGTGCAAGCAAATAATTCTTCATTGCCTTATTTGGCTGTTTGATGTAATAATAAAGCACCCCAATATCGCAAAGGTTTGCGGCAAGAGAGAGGGGTTTATCGTTCGTACTAAAAATCTTGTCTGCTTTTAAAAAAAAATCAAGCGCTTGCCTAAAATGTCCTTGATGATAGCATACTTTACCCATTTGCTGCAGACAATTACCTTCCATAACCGCATCGCCATTTTCTACTGCCTTTGCATAAATTTTCTTTAACTCAACAAGAGATTCTATTGGCGTTTTTTGTTGCTGCCCAGAAAAAGTTTGCAAATTTTCAACCTGAGCATTTAATTTCTGAGATATTATGGAAAAGAAAAAGACTAACGGAATGAATTTTAGCATGTTGAATACTTTTTATAGCAAAGTAAACCCTTGTAGGTTAAGTTAATGTTAAGACATGAAAGAAATTGAGCTACGTTTTCATCTCTTAAAGATTATTATTCTACAATAAACAAAGCTCGTAACAAGGTTAATACGGTTGTCAAAACGTATGTTGACATATCCTTAACATAAACTTAAACATAAAGGAAGAACTTTGACTTCCAATTATTTAAAGAAATTAATATTCAAAAAAATTAGATATGACACCGATTATTACTTGTCTTCTATTTATTTTTTCTGTCGGCACGAGAAAAGCACAGTTCTTAATAGTGACTTTGTTAAGAACAATCGAAGAGCAAGAAAACACAATTTTACGTGTTACCAATCGGGCAGCACACATCCCTTCGGAAACATCTTACGTAACTACATCAAATGAATACTGGCGTTTCACCATCGAACATATGGGTTCAAATAGCCTTAAACAATTGAAGTAAGCAACGTAGGTTTGGATGCAAAAACTATTAAAAATTTAAATATTCCTTTCAAGGAAACAGATACTGCGGAGGTCTTATCTCCCCTGCTTTAATTCTCAACGATGTTAAAAAAAATTATTATCCCTGTTCTAAGCCTTTCATTTGCCGTTCTATTGATGTCATGGGGCGTAGTTGGTCACCGTGCTATTGGTAAAATTGCCCAAAATCATTTAAGCAAAAGGGCAAGTGCGGCTGTAAAAGACCTTTTAGGAAGTGAAAACCTGGCCATGGTTAGTACCTATCCTGATGAAATCAGATCTTATAAACAATTTGCATACACTGCACCGTGGCATTATGTAAATCTTCCTGAAGGATTAAGCTACGAAGATTTTACCATGCAACTAAAAACCATGGATAAACCAAATATTTATAAAGCAATTATCAATTGTATTGCAGATTTGAAGGATCCATCAAAACCCAAGCAGGATAAGATATTTGCGCTTAAATTTCTGGTCCATTTGGTTGGCGATATCCATCAACCCATGCACACCGGACATTCTGAAGATTCTGGGGGTAATGGAATTAAAATTAAACTCATGCGTAAAGAAGGAAACCTGCACGGACTTTGGGATAGCGGATTGATTGATTATGCTGGCATGAGCTATAATGAGCTTGCAACAGATTGCGATATCATCAATAAAAAAAAAACCCGAAATTGGCAAAAAGATGAACTGTCGAAATGGGCTTTTGAATCTTATCAAATTACTGCACAGCTTTACGCTGAAGCTGCCCAAAACCCTGAATTTGATTATGATTATTACCCTCAACACTCAGAGATAATAAAGAAAAGACTCGCACAAGCAGGTTTAAGATTAGCAGCAGTTCTAAACGAAATATACAAGTAACCGAATAATGATAAAATTTAAATTACAAACCACAGGCTTTATTTTTCTATGGATGCTTGTTGGCACATTAACGGCAAGTGCGCAATCGGACACAGCACAACATACCTCACAAAGAAAAAACTCACTTGAACAACAGAAAAAACCATACGTAATTCTTATATCTGCAGATGGCTTTCGTTGGGATTATGCAAAGAAATATCAAGCAAACCATTTACTGGATATGGGTAGAAATGGAGTTAAAGCGGCTTCGATGATTCCATCTTTTCCTTCTGTTACCTTTCCAAATCACTATAGCCTGGTTACCGGCTTATATCCTTCACATCACGGCCTTGTTAACAACAGCTTTTTAGATGAAAAAATAAATGAAAGGTATTCAATGAGTGCTAAAAACAAAGTTAAAGATGGGAAATGGTATGGAGGAACGCCATTATGGGTGCTTGCAGAACAGCAGCAAATGATTGCAGCCAGTATGTTCTGGGTTGGTTCGGAAGCGGAAATAAAAGGTCTTCATCCGAGTTACTATTATGATTACAATGAAAAAATCCCGGTTGCTCAGCGCATTGCCAAAGTAAAAGAGTGGTTAATGATGCCGGAGGAGAAAAGACCACACCTGATTACTTTTTATCTTTCGGAGCCAGATCATGCCGGTCATAGCTTTGGACCAAACTCCGAGCAAGCCGAACATGCAGTAAAGGAAGTGGACAGCATCATTTTTGAATTAACAAAAGTGGTTCAATCTACAAAACTGCCAGTCAATTACATTTTCGTTTCCGATCATGGTATGACAGCAGTTGATAGAGAAAACCCCATAGCGACACCAAAAGCAATAGATACAGCAAAGTATATCATTGCCTCTTCTGGAACGATGATGGATATTCATGCTAAAAATAAAGCAGATATAAATTCTTTATACGAACAACTAAAACGGGAAGAAAAGGATTATAAAGCTTATCTGAAAAGTGAAATGCCAGAACATTTTCATTACGGTGCCAGTGATGACCGGATGAATAGAATTGGAGATATATTGCTTATCCCCACCTGGCCAAAAGTTTTTTCCAGCAGAAAGCCGGGCGCAGGATATCATGGCTTTGACCCTAGCATTGTTAAGGATATGCATGCAACTTTTATTGCCTGGGGACCTGCATTTAAAAATAACCTTGAAATTCCTTCATTTGAAAATGTAAACATTTATCCACTCGTTGCCAACATTCTAGGCTTAACATATCAGGAGCAGATAGACGGAAAACCCGAAGTTCTTCAATCGATTTTAAAAACAACTGACAATTAGAAAATTGTAATTAGCAGCATTTACGAAACTAATCAGCGATACAGGCTATTTCGGATAAAACCGCAGTCAGCTGAACCTATTTTGGCGAAATTAATGAGCTGATAATACTTAAAAATTGCTACAACGAGGATGAATTGATTGAGTTTTCTACAATATCTCTTTTTAACTCGAGTTCGATTATTAAACTCAAAGAATTTGCAGTTTTAATGCCGTATTGCTTGCACGACACGTCTTGCTGAATTTATTTCAGCATCTTTCCTGCAAAAAAGACCATGAAATAAATTTAGGGTGACGTTAATAAATAAAAGCAGCTTATTAATGACGTGAACGATAATTAATAATCGAACTCAGGGTTTAGTCAAGCTATGTGGAGTTTCCAGAACAAAGATGCCTTATGATGATATTGATTTTTTTAGATTATTATGCTGCCTCATTTTTACCAAGATAATAAATGACAGTATTGATAAGATTAAAAATAATACATCTATGAACAAGATATCAAATCTACCATCGCTGAAAGTATTCCAAAACCAATTGTTACGTTTTAATCCATCAGTCAAAGGCAATAGGAAACATAAAATTCCGGAAAGCACTAAAGTTTGGTGATTGGTAATCGTCAAATTCTTTCTGGCAATAAAATAGATTGATAATACCAACCATGAATAAAAATAGATGTGATAAATATCCGCTTGATTAGGCTTGTCTATAAACAGCAAGCCTATCATTGTTAAAGCCGTAACGGGCAACATACTTAAGCAAGAAGCCAGAAATATGTTGGCTGTCCAAAAGTTAAACACTCGCTTGTGGTGCGGTACATTCTTTTTATCCCTGGCAACAAGCCAAATAAGTATGCCAGAAATTATCACCAGGCAACCCATAATACCCAACACAAAAAATATAACCCGTAGTGGTTTTCCACCAAAATCGCCGAAATGCAAATGATAAATCAAACTTTTCACCTTATCAATATAAGTTGACCCTTTTTCAGGAGATATTTCTTTGATAATTTTGTGATCGCGAACGCGGTAAACCATTTTTCCTGTTCCGGAAAAGCTTTCGGTAGCATGAGGTTTTGCAGTTAAGATGACGTGCATGTTCTCATCACCATAATTTTTAATGGTAACATTACTAATCCGGCTATTTGGCCATTTCTTGTTTGTTTTGACGATAAGTTCGTTCAAACCAAATGTGGTTTTTAGGGGGTTGTAGGAGTAAGCATATTTTGTGGTATCACTGTATTCCAAATCATGGTATAATGCGGCACTATCACCCTTATATAAATATTTTGTATAAGGAGCTATCAAAAAAGTATTGGCAATAAGCACCACCCCGGTTACCGCAAAAACAAGCTGAAAAGGAAATCCTATCACCCCGATTGCGGTATGCAAATCGGTCCAAAGCGTTTTCCACTTTGCCCATGGCCTGAAGGTAAAGAAATTGGAAGAGATTTTTTCCCAATGCAGCATAAGCCCAGTAATGAGTGCAAAAACGAAAATAAACGAAACAATGCCTGCCAGTAAGTAACCGAATGGTGCACCCAAACGGATGGGAACCGCGTTGAGCTGGGCAAGAAAATGTAATCGGTATAAAAATTCCCCCATATCATAGGCTTCCTGATAATCACCAGCCTTTTGCTGCGAGAAATTATAGATGAAGTACATAGAATCATCATCGCCACCTCTGCCCCGCCCGCGACGTTTTTTAGTTTCACCTGCTGCTTGGGGTTTAACTTTCTTTTTCAGCGTGGTGTCGTTCGATGCCGTTACAGATACGTAAGCACCGATATCATTGCGCTGGATAAAAAAATCGAAATCTCTTCCTTTTAAGTTATTTTTTTTACCTAGCGAATCAATCACGTAATCAAAATCTCTTGAAATGGTTTTGCGGGCTTTAACATAAGATGTATTTTTCTGCCATGCACTTAGCTCCTCCTTAAAAAAGGAAAAAGAACCTGCAAAAAATATCACATATAAAAGGGCACATATGATAATTCCACTTATGGTATGGGTATGGAAGTATATGTTGTATTTTCTATTATCCATTTTAAACGAAAGTATATATAGCTGAAAAAACCAATGTAAGTAGAAGATAAATTGCGAAAACCTTCCCAATATTTTTGACCAGAAAAGCCATTAGTAAAAGTATGGCCCAGAGGATGTAACCCGTGATGAAAGAAGTCACTACCACTTCCTTCTGTGGGAGAATTTTGCAGATTAGTAAATGAAAGGAGAACATAACGGTGTAGCCGCCTATCGTGCCTACCAAAATTTTGGCTAACCGTAGCCACGGCGATTTGGTGAGATGCTTTTTGTTTGCCGGCATAAATTATATGAAAATTTCTAATAGTAAAATAGAGAAATACAGCACCGCAACTACTTTTATCCTTAAATACTGAAAGGGCTGAAGCACTACAATTAAACTTCCTGCAGCCATCAAACCAAAGATTACTGAGGCTATACCGCTAGCGAGGCCAAGGTTAAATATAAATGATGCGGTTGCAATTAGGAATAAAACAGCCCCGGAAATGCGAAAGAGCAAAGCATTGGCAACGATATGCTGTATATAAACCGGTGGATGCGTCAACTTTATTTGCCCGGATGTGAGGTACCAGCATTCAAAAGAAATCAACAGCAATAAAAACGTAGTGGTTATCATAAAAATTGGGATCAGTTTGCACGAATGCAGGATCAATAATTCTTTTTAATGGAAAGGCGGGTGAAGAAAATCAGTCAATCTATAGCGAATACCAAAAGATGTTAAATGTATGATCAAGGTCAGCAATCATTTGTCGAAACTTTCCACAAATGATTGCTGTATTTATTCTCTAATTAATTTACACGTTGAATGGCTGTTATCAACCCGCCTTCTACTTTTAAGCCTCTTGTGGCCGTATTATTAGATGCATCCACTTTATAAACCCATGTTGTTCCATCCGTTAAGTTAACACCGATATAACCCGTTTTACCATCTCTTGGAGAATAATTGGTATGTGTCATACTCGCAATGTTAGCCGCCTCAGGAAAACCACTTACCGGGCTTACCGTTTTGTTAACAACATCTACAATCGCTAATCTTTTTCCGGCAGTATAAGCTCCACGAGTTGCCTTAGGCTCCATGTTCGCCACAAATTTATTTTGACCTACATATAGCCAGTTGGTGATTACGTTATTTCCTGATGCAGCTTCAACATCCATCAAATAAGACAAATCAAATTCTGACGTTCCAGATTTGATCCTTGTAATGGATGAAGGCTTGGTTGAGGTGAGCACACCACCTTTCACAGCTACAGAAGATGAGAAAGCATAAACATCACCATTTTCCACTACTTCAAGTCCATCAGTAAAATACCTGCCAATAAAACTGGTTCTGGTATCTTTTATCGTTTTTTCATACTGCATAGACGGATAAGTGTAAACTGCAATACCGGCCTGATTTGGATAGTCTGTTTCAAAAGTACGACCAGTGATAGAAAAGAAAGGTGCATATACTTTATTACCTACTTGTTTAATCCAGCTGAAGTGCGCAATTTCCCCATTTCCTGATGGCGCTACTGCATCAAGGGTACCCTCAGCCGTTTGCGCATTGGTTTCCGAATTAACGATGTACCAGTTGGCTAGTGTTGCACCGGTTGCAGCAAACGCTCTGGGTACTCTAACCATTAATATATCTTTGTTTACTGGTGCAAATGCCTGTACAGTTGCCGCTGTAAAGTCGTTTAGCTTATTTAATTTACCAGATTTAATATCATAAACCGTTACTGCACCAGGGTTACCCTGACCGTAAAGCATACTAAAAAATTTATTTCCTAAAGTAACATAATACCGGTATGTACCATCTTGTTCTACACCATTGCCTACGATGGAGACAGTACCCTGATCCAAATTTGCAGCCGTTAAAAGATAGTCGGCTACGCCAGTTGAAGCTACCGGTGTTACCGCAAGAACATAATTTCCGGGATTTTCAGCAACGGGTTCTCCAACATTTTTTTTACATGAGCTGAATGCTGCTGTTAGTGCCAGCGCAACTAGCGCCTTAGTAATTGTTGATTTCATATTAATTTTTATTGATGTTTTATGAAGACTATTTTGTTTTATTAATGAAGTATCGAAGATTCAAGTAAAAACCGCGACCAGGTTTTTGCAGGCTAAAGTTGTCGAACAATGGCTTGTTGGTTATATTTTTAGCTTCCAGAGAGATGTTATAACGACCATTTTTCATGCTATACACGAAATTAAAATCATGGGCAAGTTGCATCGGAATCACCTTTTTATCATCTGTTGTACTTCTTCCGCCTAGGCTTGGCCAGTACAGCCAGAAAGCATGCACATACAGTAAATTATAGCCGATTGTTAGATTGTTCCCTTTTTTACCAACATCCCTGAACGAAGCGCTTACATCAGCATTCCCAAACAGATACGGAATATTTGGCATCTGATCCAGATAGACCGGACTAACGCCATTATAACCTGGCTCAAACTGCTGAAGATTTTGCAAGAATTGATATGTAATTGTGGTACCTGCCGACAACCAGTTTTTATAAGAATATCTGATGTCTGCGTCTGCACCAAGTGTTCTTACGCCTTCTCTATTATCTGCGATTGTTTTGGTTTGGTTATTATTAAAGCGGTTATAAATAAAATCTGCAGAGTAGCGGTATACGCCATTTGCCGTAACCGAAAAGCGATTAATTTCATTGATTTGAAAGTTATACACCACACCCAGATTCAGATTATCACTTCTTTCTGGTTTCAATGCCGGGTTGGCTTCCTGATTCTCTAAATCACCAAATATTTCTGTCGCTTCCGGCATCCTGTTGGTCAGCTCGTAAGAAGATCTCACCTGCAGATTTGGATTGATAAAATAAGCAAGGGCCAAACCATATCCTAACTTGCTGGTAGAAGATGCGATATTTCTACTTCCAATGATATTGTTCTGGTAAATGTATTTTCCAAAAAGATTGGTACTCCACTTATTATCTACGTCATAGCTATACCCAAATCCAAGCACATTTTTATTTACCTTTTTTGCAGGGTCAAGCGCATTGTTGGCAGGAAACAGGATATTATCGGTTTTCCGGTTGAAGGTAGAAAACACATTGTTGACCGCTACAGAATGGTGTTCTGCTAATTGATAACTGACCATTGCTGTTGCCAAACCATTATTGTTCGAAAACTTTGAAAGCTGTCCCCCCTCACGTTCGCCCATTGTAGCTTTAGGATCGCGAATACCGTCCCAGTCATAATCAGCATAAGCTGTGTCGATAGTCTTTTCATAACCTAGGTTATAATTAGCGTTTAAGGTAACATCCAATCCTTTGAGCAAGTTGGTTTTCTTGTATTTTAGAGATGGCATGATGATCGTTCCTCGTCTGTGCAGCTGTCCAAAAACAGCATCCGGACGGGCACCAGTCTGGATTTCTTTGTAATTTTTACCCAGCGTAATACCCAAGAGTAAATTATCGGCAAATGATTTACCCACTACACCTACATTAGCAATTAATGTTTCATTATGATAGGTATCATTAAACCGCCTCAAAGAGGTTGCGGTAGTTCCCTGCACATTAGCAAGTAAGCGCTGTGGCAGTTCTGTTTTATAATTGTTATCAGAATAATTTTGAAAAGCATTTAACTGAACGGTAAAGCCGCTTTTTGAAGTGGCTGCAGCATTAATCACAGAACGGTGTGTATTGAAACTGCCGAAGGAATAGGAAGCATCAACATAGTTTCTGTTTTTATTACCCGTTACAATATTTACCGCACCACCCAAAGCATCAGAACCCAACCACATGGGCACCACACCCTTGTAAACTTCTACACGTTCGGCGAGATTAATTGGGATGTTGTTGATCTGGAAGGATGATCCGAAGTTATCCATTGGGATGCCATCGATAAAATATTTAATATGATTTCCTGAAAACCCATTAAGGGATACATTGAAACTTGATCCAACCCCACCGGTTTCACGAACCCTAACCCCAGCTACGCGGTCAAGTGCCCCGGAAATATCCAATGTGGTATTGTACAATTTTGCGGCATCAATTGCGGTTACATTAAAGGCCTGCCTGTTCACTTCCTGCGCTTTCGTACGACCGACAACATTTACGGTTTCCATCTGGGCTGCATGCTCTGCTATCAAAAAGCTTATTTTTGTTTCGTTCCCTGTAGTTAAAGTTATTTCTCTTTTTTGCGTGGCGAATCCTATTGCACTAATAACTATACTATACTTTCCAGGTGTGATGTTTACGATTCGAAATGTTCCACTGGCATCACTTACCGAGCCATAAGCAGTTTTGGAAATTTTAATGGTAGCGCCCGGAAGAATCTCTCCTGTAGTTGTTTTTACTGTTCCAGAAAGTATGGAACTGAGATTTTGGGCATAAGTGAAAATTACATTGGCACATAGCATTGCCGTTAGCAAAATTTTCTTAATTTGCATGACTTTTAATAGCGATTAAAGGTGAACTGGATTTTCCGGTTAGCCACATGGGTCCGAACCATGTGGCATTTTTTTTACAGCGCAAATATATGATTTTTATTTAGACTGAATACAAATAGAGAAAAGAATTATTGGAAAATAAGAAATTAACTAGCTAATAATCGTTTAAAGTGCTTTCTTAAAAACATTTTCATTCTGTAGTTAAAAAACTGGTTTGGTTTTGCTGGCAAAAATTCCTAGATTTCTGAAATTGGCGAGTAAATTTAAAACTCCGGGATGCAGATAAAAAATAGTGGTATTAAAGAAATTCGCGTAACCACTGTTTGCAGAAATAGACCTTTACTTTATAAGGAAATCCAATCTTGAAAAACCATTGTCATACCTAAGTATTCTCCTGCAGGCTATATAACAGAAAACAAAACAATCAAATACATCCACAAATGAAGTATCTACTATTTCTTAGTATCTTCATACAAATCAAAATATATCTTCAAAAAGTAGAAATCTTACTGGTAGGCGTTCCTTATAACTATGGGGAATATGTTTAAGCAGGACTTTTTAGCTATAAAGCAAAAATAAAAAAGTGTGAACGACCTGCTTTCTTCGGCGAATTTTTGAGCAAGGGGGATGAAGAGAATATTATGGACATTATTTTATATTTTTTTCCAGCTTGGCATTTTGACCGGCCAGGATTTTCCATAATCCATCACGCTTTACAAGTAAGATCAGCCTGCGGAATTCAAAAGTTTGACCTGGAAACCTTTCATCTCCATCCAAACCGGTTCGCACATGAGCGATTGCGAAATCGGATTGCGGATAGGTAATATCTTCTATGGAGCGGGTATAGTATCGAGTGTTTTTAAAGTACGTACTATGAACCTGCTGATAATGGAATTGGATATCAGCTCTACCTTTATAATAGGCACCAAACCAGTTTACCCAGGTGGCGTCCAAGGTATAGTTATCTGCCAACCCTTTGGCATCATGTCGATTCCAGGCTTGTTCATAATTTTCTATAAGCAGCTTTATCGCCATATTTTCTTTGGCAGTATCTATTTGCTGGCTGTAAGCTTTAAGGCCATACAAACAGCATAAAAACATAATTATTAACCTAAAATTAATGATTTTCATACCTACTGAAATTATGTTGTGAAATTTATATGTACGATTCCTTGATGTTATTTTGCCAAATATCTTTATAAGCATAAAATTGGTCGACATCCACGACCAGCATCAAACCTAAAACTCCGGATAATGTGGCAAGCCTATCTTCTATCTTACGCTAACACAGGTATTATAAATGTATATAAATCTATTAACATAGGCCCTGTCTGAAGTGAACATTATGAGAAATGATGTAACCCAATACACAACATACTATTTAACCCTAAGCACCTAACTCAAAGAAATATGGTGGTTAATAATAATTCGATTATTAAGATTTTAGAATCTAATGCATTCTTTTTTTTGCATAATCGAAATGTTAATTGCGGGCTATCAATCTTCTATATAGTTTAAATAAATTAATTTAATAGATGATCTAAATAGAAATATTTAGGTGTAGCGTTTTTCGCGAATTAAACGTTTAAGAAAGAAAAACTCCAAATGAAAAACTTTTACTTTTTATGTATCGCATTACTTGTTATAACATCAGGCTGTAAGAAAAAATCTGGTATCGATGCCGTTACAGAAACTCAAGATTTTACCATTAATACGCCCCGGAATGTTGGTTCAGCTACATTTACCATTACTGCAATTGAAGATAGTCGTTGTCCAATTAATGCCTTCTGTACGATAGCCGGAAAAGCAGTTGTTTTACTAACTGTTAAATCTGGATTACAAACCAAAAATATAAGCCTTTGCATCGGTTTCGATTGCAAAACTGCAGGCATTAGCGATAATGCAAAATTTAAATTAGGCGATATAAATCATACTATAAAATTGATAGATGTGATTCCAAATAATAATCTAACTAATGCCAATGTACCTAAAAATGTAAAATTGGAGATTACCAGGAACTAACGCTCGATTGTATCTCGCTAGTTGCATGTTTTTTGTCGCACACAATTAATGACACAAATTCCGAGAGCTACGCATCTGTTAGGTAACCCGTAAGCAAAAACTAAGTTTACAATACTTACTTACACATTCAAAACAAAAAATATCATAAAACCAAATCCATTTACAACTGTTTATCATAAATCGAAAGTAATTTTATGAGGAAATATTTATATATCGCATCACTATTTACAATAATAATTTTTTTATTTTCAGGATGTAAGAAAAGACAAAAGGACGAAATTATAGATCCTGCTACATCTGCCTTTGATATTTATGTAGCCGGAAGAGAAGGCAACATAGCTAAATATTGGAAAAACGGCACCTCTGTTAACCTTGGGAGTGGAAGCGGTTCATCGGATGCAAGGGCTATGGTGATTTCTGGAAGTGATGTTCATCTTGTTGGTTATGAAATTAATGCATCTGGAAAATATATAGCTAAATATTGGAAAAACGGCACAGCTACTTCCCTAACAGATGGAACAAAGGATGCATTTGCAAATGATATTTTTATTCAGGGAAACGATATATATATCGCCGGACAGGAAATTGCATCAGGCACATCCACCTACCAAGCTAAATACTGGAAAAACGGAATTCCTTTAACTTTAACAGAGAATATACAGCAGGCCATCGCATCAGGCATTGTTGTTTCAGGAAATGATGTATACGTAATTGGCGAGCGCCGAAATTTGGACTGGCTTAACCCAATTACTTGCTATTGGAAGAACGGGCAATTATTTGACTTATCCGATAGAACTAGAACAGCCGTTGACCAGGCGATCACAATATCAGGTAGTGATGTATATATGGCATGGTCTGAAACGTACAACAGTTCAGGTCAATCACAAACCCGCTACAGCAAAAACGCAGAAACACCTATTCTTATTAATGATGGTACACCCGATATTAGAGGAAATTCCATTGCAGTTTCGGGAAATGATGTTTACATCGCCGGCTTTGGGGCTAGTAGCCTAAATAGTGCAATTACGGCAAAATACTGGAAAAACGGAACACCCGTAATTTTATCTAATGGCCCAGAAAGCGCTTTTGGACAATCAATAGCAATTTCGGGTACTGATGTTTATGTAGCAGGTTACAGGGATGGAAATTCAAACGTACAATCGAACGTTGCGCAGTATTGGAAAAATGGCACCGTGGTCTCTTTAACCAATGGATCTCAATCTGCACTCCTTAATAAGATTATTGTAGTCAAAAAATAAGCATACCGAGTTTGGATGTACTTAGTAAAAGCAAAAAAAGAATAAGAAAAAGCCAAAAGAAATATCAGGCAAATAATTGTTGTATTAAGTTTCTAGCTTAATATTCTATTCAATGTTTTTAGAAACAACTATTTTAAACTTTTGTGCGCTAATTCCGTTCCTCCTGTAAACTATATCGCAATGAAAATATCACACCTTTTACTTCCCTTTGGTTTTTTGATATCGCTACATACGGCATTTGCCCAAGAACAATCAACTTACACTTTCAAAAAGCCTTCTGCCAATGGTACTGGTAAGGTTTATATGGGTAGAGAGATTGCCTACGTAATGAGTTTTGAAGGAGTAGAATGGTTAGAACGCAACAGCCGAACACAGGAAGAAAACACCACTTTAGCTTTAGCTTCCCTACCGATTAAGAGCAATAGTGTAGTTGCCGATATTGGTGCGGGATCAGGATTTTACACTTTTCGGGTTGCCAAGCGAATTCCAAAAGGAAAAGTCTATGCCGTTGAGATTCAGGATGAAGCCATTGCCTATCTTAAGAAAAAAACACTTGAAGACCTATTACCTAATGTTGAAGTAATCAAGGGTACGGAAAAATCACCTAATTTACCGGATAACTCCATCGATTTGGCATTTATGGTAGATGTTTACCACGAATTACAGTACCCTGCGGCCTATTTGGCCGCATTAAGGAAAGCACTTAAACCCAATGGCCAGCTGCTTTTACTTGAATACAAAGAGGAAGACCCCACAGTAGCCATCAAACCTGAACATAAAATGAGTGTAAAACAAGCGAAAAAAGAACTTGGGGCCAATGGTTTTAAGCTGGTAAAAAACGGCACCTTTTTACCGCTGCAACATTTTCTGCTTTTTGAGAAAACAGGCACTTAAATCCAGTTGATTTTAATTTGAAATATTCCAGTGTAGCAAATAGTCTGGAAACTTTCCATAGGCTATCACTCATCTGGTTTGATCAGCGCACCTGTATGGGATCCAGAAATAAAAGCTTACTGCTCCTCGTAGTGATAAGTTAAGCCGCCATCGACGAAATAGGTTGAACCGGTTACATAAGCAGCCTCATCTGAAGCCAAAAAGGCAACCACTGCCGCCACTTCTTCCACTTTTCCCATCCGCTTTAAAGGAATATTTTCGAGAACGCTTTTAAGCTGCTTTTTATTATTCAGCAAATCCTGGTTTATTGGAGTGGATACTGCACCCGGAGCAACATTATTAATTCTGATTCGTAATGGCGCAAGCTCGGAAGCTAAGTTTCTCGTTAACATTTTAAGTCCGCCTTTACTTACGCAGTAAGCGGCAAAGTTAGGAAAAACGATTTCCTCGTGAACTGAACTCATGTTAACAACCACTCCTGCACGTTTTTTTGATTTACAATATTTAGCGAAAGTCTGGGTAGCAAAAAAAACGCCTTTAAGGTTGGTATCCATAACTTTATCATAATCCTTTTCACTTACACTCAAGAAATCCGATTTTGTTTCTAGTCCTGCATTATTGATGAGTATATCTAGTTTTCCAAAAATTTTTATAGCATCTTTTATAAGCTTCACAACTTCGGCAACACTGCTAATGTCTGCTTCCAGAAAGCTTACTTTTCTACCCATCGCTTTGATTTGCCTGATGAGTTTTTCGCCACGCTCATCAAACTTATGCCCGTTTAGAATAACATCCGCACCATCTTTTGCCAGCCGCAGTGCACAGGCTGCCCCTATTCCTTGGCTGCTACCAGTTATTAAAGCAACTTTGTTTTTAAATTTTTTCGCCATTATTAAACACTTTTTAAGAGGTAATAGTTAAAAACTCAAAAATGTTTTGATAAGTTCTATATAATAATATGTTTCCGATATTTAAATGCATGGCTCAAAACAGCATGATTACACTATGATAAATTAAAAAGATTTCTCCGCTACTGTCGAAATATCAGCCGCATCAAAAAACGTTGCTATTTCCACCATGCTATCCGGCCTAGGAAATGATGGCAGAATAAAGGAGAGCCTATATGTAATTTTATAGTGAAGGGAATATATTAGAAAGGAAAATGTAATTGAGAAAAGGATTAAATTTGGCGTCTTAAACCTCACCCTGTTAATGGCAGTGGTTTTTCTACTTGTTGCACATCCCTCTCCTTGAAGAGAGGGAAAGTAGGGGTTGTGCTTTTAACCAAAATCCAAGTAGTTTTGCCTTTAAAAACCATATTTTGAATAATCGCATTACGGCCGCATTAAAACCTTGCTATTTCCACCACGCTATCCGGCCTAGGAAATGATGGCAGAATAAGCAGTTGAAACTTGTGCACAAACATTCATTACCCAAATAACCAAAACAGCGGTAAGTCCGATTCTTCATCGGACTTACCGCTGTTGCCGTTAAAGTTTCGAGTGGCTTATTCAACATCAGTTCCAAGCCTTGATTTTTGTTTTTTCACCATTGTCTATTTGCTTTTGGTGTTCAAGCTAGCTCCGCTGGTCTTTTTATCAAGAAAAAGAAAAAAGCCCGTCCGGCCAGAACAAAAAAATACCCAATTAAAAATCTATACTACTTTAATAGTAATAAAGATGCTGAAATGAATTCAGCATGAAGAAAACCTACAAGTCCTAAACTTCCACTCCACTAAGCCTTACCACTCCACCTCCGTTCTACTCTAATCCGGCCTAACAAATTTTTCGGGATGCACTAGCCAAGCCAAAACACCGACTTAAAAAGAAAAATTTTCAGCCGGGAGTTTTGTTTCTTTTGCGGTCAAAAGAAAAAAGCCCACCCGGCCAGGACAAAAAATACCACATTAAAACGATTTCTCCGCTACGGTCGAAAGGACGGCAGCCTGAAACCTTTCTAATTCCATCCACCACCCAACGACCTATACAAGCCCACAACCGCATTCAGCTGTTCTGTTTTAATCGTAGTTAATTCCAATTCGCTTTGCAATAAATTTCCTTGTGCTGTAATCACTTCTAAATAATTCGCCATGCCACTTTTAAATAATAAGCTGGCATTTTTAGACGCTTGTTGTAAGGTTTGCGCTCTTTTTTCAGCAATGCTGTATTGCGTTTTCAGCTTTTCAACTTTAGTCAATTCATCCGAAACCTCTCCTACTGCATTAATTACCGATTGGCGAAACTGAATTACCGTTTTCTCTCTATCGATTTTTGCCAACTCTAAATTAGATTTTAACTGACCACGTTGAAAAATTGGTTGTGTGATACCGCCCGAAACCATACCGAATAAAGATGCGGGCATACTGAACCAATTGCTCGCTTTGAATGAATTTACACCGCCACTTGCTGTAATAACCAACGATGGATATAAACTTGCTTTGGCTACGCCAACTCTTGCATTGGCTACATTTAAAGCCAATTCCGCTGATTTAATATCCGGTCTGCGACTTAGCAAAGCCGATGGAAAACCAGCATTCAAATCCTGTGGTAAGGTTATTTTATCCAAGCGGCTCGAACGATTGATGGCCTGTGGCAGCGTGCCGATTAAAACGCTTAAAGCATTTTCTTGCAAGGTTACATTTTGTTCTAAACGCGGAATTAACTGTGCAGCATTTAACTGTTGTGCTTCCGCTTGTTGAATTGCCAAAGAAGTAAGCTGTCCGGCATCAAACTGTAAATTGATAATTCTTAAGGTACTATCATTCAGTTTTAAGTTCTTTTTTGCGATTTCCAGTTGTGCATCAAGCATCAACAAATTATAATAACCTTGCGCAACGTTGGCAACTAAACGGGTTTGAACCGCCTTCCGAGCCTCTTCAGTTTGCAAAAAACTGGCTAAAGCGCCAGCTTTTTGATTGCGAATTTTCCCCCAGATATCAGCCTCCCAAAACACACCCAAATTAGCACTGTAATCTTCAATGTGCGTTGAACCCGTAAATTGGTTCAGGCTTAATCCATTTAAACTGTTATCAGATGGGCGACTTGAACTCGCCGCCACCTGCAATTTCAATTCTGGTAAATAGCCCAATTTTGATTGTTTAAATAATACTTCAGCAGCATCAATATTTTTTAGTGCAATCTGCATATCGTAATTCTTCAGCAAAGCCGTATCAATTAAATTTTGCACGGTAAGGTCGTTGATAAAGCTTTTTAGAGGCAAATCGCCAACGCTCGAAGAATCTTTTTGCAGTGTATTTCTAAATAATCCTGGCGCAACATTAGGCAGAGATAAATCTTTAGAAATCGAACATCCGCTCCAGATAATTGCAAGGAGCAGGATGGTAATGATATTAAACCGTTTCATAAACAACGTGATTTACAGGTTCTTCCTCATGATGAGCAACAACCTTTTGTGATTTTTTTGAAATTTTTTCTTGAATAGATTGGAAGATGATAAAGAGTACCGGAATGATAAACAAACCTAAAATTACACCTGATATCATACCTCCGGCAGCACCAATACTTATCGAATGATTACCTTGAGCCGATGGACCTGTGGCGCCCATCATCGGGATTAAACCAACAATGAAAGCAAGCGATGTCATGATAATTGGTCGCAATCTTGATTTTGCCGCTTCTAAAGCTGATGCAACCAATGGTTGTCCGCCTCTTCGCCTTTGAACCGCAAATTCTACAATCAGAATGGCGTTTTTAGCCAGCAAACCAATGAGCATAATTAAGGCCACCTGAACATAAATATTGTTCTCAATTCCCGTTAAACCGATGGCTACAAACACACCAAATATTCCGGCAGGAATGGATAAAATTACCGCTAAAGGCAAAATATAACTTTCATATTGAGCAGAAAGGAGGAAGTAAATAAATACCAAACACAACATAAATATTACCGTTGATTGCCCTCCCGATGAGATTTCTTCTCGGGTTTGACCAGAAAATTCATAGCTATAACCTGCTGGTAATTGCTTCTCTGCAACTTCTTCAATCGCTTTAATGGCATCACCAGAACTAAAACCTGGTTTTGGTATCGCATTGATGGAAATGGAATTAAATAAGTTATACCTCGATGCTGTTTCCGAACCATAAATCCGGGTTAGTTTCACTAAAGTATTCATTGGAACCATTTCACCACGGTTACTTTTTACAAACACACGGTCGATAGATGATGGGTCTGCCCTATCCTGCACATCAGCTTGAACAACCACACGATAATATTTACCAAAACGGTTGAAATCCGATGCCTGTGCGCTACCAAAATAGGTTTGCATGGTTTGCAAAATATCTTTCACATTCACACCCAATTGGTCGGCTTTTTCATCATTGATATCCAATTGCAATTGCGGATAATCGGCTTTAAAGCTGGTAAAGGCCACAGCAATTTCCGGGCGTTTCATTAACTCGCCAATAAATTGTTGAGAGATTCCGCTGAATTTATCCAGCTTACCGCCTGTTTTATCTTGCAGAACCATATCCAAAGCTTCTACGTTACTAAAACCCGGAACAGTTGGGAAACTGAATACGAAGAAACTTCCACCAGAAATGGCGCCAAGTTTTCCACGAACCTGGTTCATAATCTCCTCGATGTTTTTCACCTTTCCACGGTCTTCATTAGGTTTAAGCAGCACGAAAACTACAGCCGACGATGGACTGGTTGAATTGGTTAACAGATTAAATCCTGATACCGCAGTTACATCTCTCGAGGCATCCAATTTACTCAAAACCTCTTCTGCCTGAGTCATCACTTTTTGTGTTCCATCCAAAGAAGTTCCTGATGGAGTGTTTACTGCAATGGCAATAAATCCCTGGTCTTCTGTTGGAATAAAACCCGCTGGTGTGGTTTTAACCATGAAAACGGTAACCAAAGTGATTAACGCCAAACCACCTAAACTTAGCCATTTGTTGCGGACTAAAAATTTCAAACCTCCCACATAACGATTGGTTAGGGAATTAAAACTATGGTTAAATCCGTTGAAGAAACGCTGTTTAAAATTCGGTTTTACAGCAGAATGCTCAGCATGTGCAGAATGGTTATCTTTTAAAAATAAGGCAGCCAAAGCAGGACTCAAAGTCAACGCATTTACCGCAGAAATTACAATTGCGATGGCCATGGTAAAGGCAAACTGTCGGTAGAAAACACCTGTAGAACCTTCCATAAAACCAACAGGTAAAAAAACCGCAGCCATAACCAAAGTAATGGATATAATTGCTCCGGTAATTTCGTGCATCGCCTCGTGGGTTGCGGCTTTCGGACCTAAACCTTTGTGTTCCATCTTTGCATGCACCGCCTCAACGACGACAATCGCATCATCTACCACAATACCAATGGCCAGGATTAAAGCGAATAAAGTCAGTAAGTTTATCGAGAAACCGAACAATTGCATAAAGAAAAACGTACCCAAAATGGCAACCGGAACGGCAATAGCAGGAATTAACGTCGACCTAAAATCTTGTAGAAAGATAAATACAACGATGAAAACCAAGATAAAAGCCTCTACCAGAGTGTGTTCTACCTGCTCAATCGATTGGTCTAGGGAAACTTTTGTGCTGTAAAAAATATTCTTCTTTATTCCGGCAGGAAAGGTTTTTTCTGATTTTTCCATCAGTTTATTAATCGCCACCTGGATATCGTTCGAGTTGGAACCAGCCAACTGAATGATACCAATTACGATTCCTTTTTTACCGTTTAAGCGGGTAATGCTGTTGTAAGAATAAGCACCCAATTCTACTCTCGCAACATCTTTCAGGTGCAAAATAGAACCATCGGCATTGGCACGTATAGCTATATTTTCATACTCTTCGGGCTTGGTTAGTTTACCTTTGTATTTAATTACATATTCGAAAACTTCTTTACTTTTCTCGCCAAATTTACCTGGTGCAGCCTCCAAACTTTTATCCTGAATGGCTTTCATCACCTCGTTCGGGGTAACTTTATAGGTTGTCATTTGTGTTGGATTTAACCAAACACGCATCGAATAATCTTTAACACCTCCAAAAATTGCAGCAGAACCTACACCCGGAATACGTTTTATTTCAGGAATGATGTTGATTTGCGCATAATTAGCCACAAAAGTTTGGTCATATTTGTCCTCGTCTTCTGTGTACAAACCAATCGCCATGATGAAACTGTTTTGCTGTTTCGCGGTGGTAACACCTTGCTGCACCACTTCTGCAGGCAGCTGACTGGTTGCTTGCGCTACCCGGTTTTGAACATTTACCGCAGCTTGGTCTGCATTGGTACCTAGTTTAAAGAAAACTGTAATCGCCAAAGAGCCATCATTACTGGCTGTTGAACTCATATAAGTCATGTTTTCTACACCATTTATAGATTCTTCTAGCGATGGTGCTACCGAACGTAAAACTGTTTCGGCATTTGCTCCTGGATAAACTGCTGTCACCAAAACCGATGGTGGTGCAATATCAGGAAACTGTTGTAAAGGCAATTTTGTAAGGCCAAGTACACCCAAAATCACCAATAAAATGGAAATTACGGTTGCCAATACCGGCCTTTGTATAAATATCTTGAACATTTTTTTATTATTTATTTAATCACTATGCGCTTTAAGCTTTAGTCTTTCAGTTTTAATCTTGCTGCCTTATCCGTTCCCTTTTCTGGTTGAATCACTTGTCCTTCCTGCAAGCGGTCTAAACCGCTCAGCACGATTTGGTCGCCAGATTTAACACCATCTTTTACCAGATAATTGGCACCGCTTTTTCCGATAACCGTAATCGGCATTTTGCTTACTTTGTTATCTTTGCTTACCGCGAAAACGAAAACTTTATCCTGCATTTCTACAGTTGCCGCCTGTGGAATCAAAATCGCATCATTATGTTGCAAACCCAATCTAACCTTACCTGTATTTCCAGAACGTAATGTTCCACTTGAATTTGAAAAAGTGGCTCTCAGAGTAATAGCGCCAGTATTTTTATCGAACTGACCATCAATCATATCGATTTTTCCTTTGATGGGATAAGTAGTATTATCTGATAAAAGCAATTCTACTGACGGCAAATGTTTAATTCTATCCGCCGGAGATTTACCCGGATAGTTCACATTAAAGCTGTTGAAATCATTCTCGGCCAGAGCGAAATAAACATGAACCTCATGAATATCAGATAATTGGGTTAGTGCAATCTGGTCGGTTGGCGAAACCAAACTACCCTGTTTTTTAGGGATACGACCAATATAGCCGCTTACCGTAGCCTTCACATTGGTATAGCCTAAGTTGATTTTAGCTGAAGCGACACCTGCCCTTGCTTGCTCTGCATTTGCCTGGGCAATTTTGTAAGCAGTTTTTGCAGTTTTTAACTGAAACTCTGATACCACTTTATTTTGTACCAATGGTGTTAATTTGTCGACCTCCAATTGGGCATTTAAAATCGCAGCTTCGGCTGCATGCAGACTAGCTTTCGCATTATTTAGGGCCTCACGATAAGGATTTTCATTGATTTTAAATAGTGTTTGCCCGGCAGTTACGTAAGCGCCTTCATTAACTAGAACACTTTGTAAATAGCCACTAACCTGAGGACGAACATCAATATCAACAGCACCTTGAATGGCGGCCGGGTAATCAATATACGTAGTTTGCGAACTTTCGCTCACCAAACTTACCGGTAAAATGGGTGGCGGTGGTGCAGCAGCCGATTGGTCGGGTGCCGATTTACAACTAGCTAAAACAATAGCTAGCGTAGACAAAATTAACATTGACTTAACTTTATTAAATGATTTAACGGTGTTAAGTAAAATAAACAGACGATGGATAGCATTCATATTATAAAAATTATAGTGGATTTATGGTGAATAAATAATCTAACAGTGTTAAATTACAGGGTAAAAAAATTTAACTATTAATGGAAAGTGTGATGCCTTTTATAGCATCTTTTAAAATTTGTTGGTTTAGTTCATCTGTTGTTCTGCCATTCGGGCGAACCAAGTTAATGGAAATTAAGCCGTGAATGATAGACCAGTACGTGTAGTATTTTGTGCAAATATCGTTTTCGGATACAGGTTTCTTTTTAAATAGCGATTCGATTACTTCGCCAAGCATGTTACTTACATTTTCCGCCTCGGGCATTGCACTTTTCACGGTACAACAAACCATATCCACGCCGTACATCAGTTGGTAAAACTCTTTGTGCGAAAAGGCGAAATTCCAATACGCAACCCACATGGCTTGCATTTGGTCTTCGGGCAACTCATGACTATCCCTCGCCTCTCTAATATCTTTCCCTAAAATCTGATAACCTCTTCTGGTTAGCTCCAGCAAAATACCTTCTTTGTTAGAAAAATATTCGTAAATAATTGGAGCGGTGTATTCAATCTGGTCGGCAATTTTACGCATACTCAAAGCCTGCCAACCCTCCGTTTGAACAATGTTCAAGGCCGCATCCAGAATACTGGTTCTGGTTTCTTCTTTTAGTCGTAAAATTCTTTCTTTGCTTCCCATGATGTGGAATATAAGGTGATAAATAATCTAACACCGTTAAGCAAATGTATAACCAATTATTAAATTGACAATCATTAAATTGTCAAATATAACTTACATGATTTATTTAATCATAGCTTACCTAGTATTTAAGTAAGTTATCAATCCAACAAATGCTTGTCATAGAATGATTTAGCTTTCCATTAGTTCATCAAAATGGATTGGAAACCGATTAATTCTTTTACCGGTTGCATGGTAAATTGCATTGGCAATAGCTGGAGGCATCGCAACCAGCCCGACTTCTCCAACTCCTTTAATTCCCAATTCGTTGATAATTTTATCATCCTCTTGAACAAAAAGAACATCAAGTTCATTAATATCTGCATGTACCGGGATATGATATTCTGCGAAGCTCTGATTGATGTATTTGCCCAGCTGAGCATCCATAATGGTTTCTTCCATTAGTGCCTTGGAAATACTCCAGACCATTCCGCCCAACACCTGACTGCGAGCAGTTTTAGGATTGATGATACGACCCGCAGCAACAGCAGTTAATGCCCTGGTTACTTTAATTGTTCCAAGCTCTTGATCCACCTCAACTTCAACAAATGATGCACTGTGAACCGCCCTGGCATATTTCCTCAACTTTAAAGCATGAGGATAACCAAAATTGGTTGTACGAATTGGCTTATCTTTATTTGTATTTATAATTTCCAAAAATGAAATGCTGCAGTCTTTATAAATCATCATACCATTCTTAAAAGTCACTTCTTCAATTTCAGCTTTTTTAAAAGCTTCATTACTAGTCTTTGCTATTTTAAGCAGTTTCTTTTTGAGCGCTTTACTTGCAAATACTATTGCTGTACCAACAGTGGCTGTAGTAAAAGAACCTCCTTGAATTGGAGCAAATGGCAGCTTACTGTCGCCATAAAAAAATAATACATCTTCCATATTCAAACCAAATTCATCAGCAGCTATTTGTGTCATCACGGTAAGCGTACCTACACCAATATCAGTTACAGCGCTTTTAACATGCAATTTTCCATCTTTGGTGATGATGGCTTCTGCCCTTGCAGGCAATTGCATGGCATCCCATATACCTGTGGCCATACCGTAACCTACCAATTTCTGACCCCTACTCATACTGCGGGGTTGAGGGCTGCGCTTATACCATCCAAATTTTTCGGCACCCTGTAAGTAGCAGGCCTTCAACTCTTTGCTGGAATAAGGTTTCTTTTCTGCGTTATTAAAGGTGCTGTAATTGATCAAACGAAGTTCGAGCGGATCGATATTAAGCTTGTAAGAAATTTCGTCCATGGTCGCTTCAATGGCATGGAGTCCGGTAGAGCCGCCTGGTGCACGCATATCCATGGGACTATTTACATCTAAGGATACTAACTTTTGTTCAAAAAGTGTATTATCGGCAGGATACATCATTGATGACCAATTTGTTACATTTTCCGTATAATCCTCAAATTGAGAAGTTTCCGCCACGGAAGTGTGATTAAGAGCCGTAATTTTGCCCTCCTGAGTTGCACCAAACCGGGTGTGCTGAATGGTTTGGGGACGATGACCAAATGAAAACATCTGGCTTCTATCCAATGTAACCCTAACATGCCGCTTTAAATCCAATGCTGCCATTACTGAAAGAAACAATTGATATTGGGGCCTTAAGCCAGAGCCAAAAGCTCCACCGACAAATGGAGATACTACCCTCACATTTTTAAAATGCAAACCAAAAACATTACCTACATATAGTTGACAATTTATCGTCCCTTGTGTTTTGTCGTAAATTGTTAACTTTCCTTTACCGTCATAAAGCGTAGTCGTAGTGAAAAGTTCCATTGGATTATGGTGTTCAGTACTATGAATAAATTCACCTGAGGCTTTGAAATCCGATTCTGCATAAGCTTTTTCAAAATCACCAGTTGGTTTTGGCGGAGGTGGCTTAAGCAATGTGGCCATTCCTTTTTTTGCATCTCTCGCAGCAGCTAGGTTTGAATGCAAATCTGTCTGAAATTTCGTTTCCTGGTAATCTACCTTTATCATTGAAGCACCCTCTCTGGCTGCCTCAAATGTTTCAGCAACAACCAAAGCGATAGGTTGTCCGTTAAATTTTATTTCATCATTGTGCAACGGACGGAACGAAGCTCCGGGTGGAGCGTCCATATCGGCATATTGCATATCAAACCAAGCCTTACCAGGCCTGTTCAAATGAGTAAATATCTTTACAACACCCTTTATTTTTTCAGCAGATTCAGTGTGTATTTTTATAATTTTACCTTTGGTTATTGCGCTACTTACCACATAACCGTATAAAAGGTTGGGTACTTTGTATTCACCAGAATACTTCGCAGCGCCAGTAACTTTTAATTTGCCTTCCAGGCGACTAATTGGTTGTCCTATTTGAGTCATGGTATTTATGCTGATGGCTGTGCGCCTGGTAATTGTGTGGATGGATCAAGAGCCATCATGCAGTTGCGA
This sequence comes from Pedobacter jejuensis, assembly GCF_003725795.1. Classification (GTDB taxonomy): domain Bacteria; phylum Bacteroidota; class Bacteroidia; order Sphingobacteriales; family Sphingobacteriaceae; genus Pedobacter; species Pedobacter jejuensis. The sequence goes on from NZ_RBEE01000014.1 coordinate 123,566, forward strand.
ACAATCGCTTTTTTCGCCAGTTTAATCTTGAAGGTGTTATGAGCAAATCCAACTGCCCCTTGCAAGATAATATCTGCGGCAGCAGAGAAGTTTTCCCTATCGGCTTTCTTGCCAATAAGGTAATGTTCTGCATCTTTCACCCGCCATGGTTTATGTGAAACCCCACCTAATGTAATTCTTACATCCCGGATGGTATCTCCATCAAGTTCAAGTCCCGTAGCTACCGAAACCAGCGCAAAGGCATAAGAAGCCCTGTCTCGGAGTTTCAAATACGAATAGTTTTTTGCAAATCCCTTCAATGGCAAATCTATGCTGGTAATGAATTCTCCAGGTTTCAGGTTGTTATCTATTGGAGGCGTATCACCCGGCAGTCGATGGAAATCAGCAAAATCTACCGAACGCTCTCCATCTTCACTTTTGATATTAATTATTGCATCTAAAGCAGACAGTGCAATACTCATATCTGAAGGAAAGACCGCTATACAATTTTCACTTGTACCCAGGATAGCCATGTTACGGTTATAACCGTTAATGGCAGAACATCCTGAACCGGGCAAACGCTTATTGCATGGTGCATGGGGGTCATAAAAATAATAGCAGCGGGTACGTTGTAAAAGGTTACCTCCGTTAGTCGCCATATTTCTAATCTGCGCAGAGGCACCAGCCAGAATAGCCCTTGACAATAAGGGATAACGCTGTTCAATTATGGGGTGATATGCAGTGTCCGCATTGGTTGCTAGTGCACCCAAACGGACGCCATCTTCTATTTCCAAAATATCATGATGCTCGCCAATGGTATTGATGTCGATGAGCGTCGCTGCATTGGTAAGATTATACTTAAGCAAATCAATAAGATTTGTTCCTCCCGCGACAAAGGTTGATTTGCCAACAACATCAGAGACTGTTGCAGCCTTTTGATAATCAAAATTATTCATTATCACCTCCTTTGACTTGCATAATTGCGTCAATAATCTGCTGATTGGCACCGCAACGACATAGGTTACCACTCATTGAATCCTTCACTTCTTCCCTGCTTTTTACTTTTCCTTCTTCCAGCAAACCGATTGCACTGCAGATTTGACCTGGAGTACAATACCCACATTGAAAGGCATCGTGATCGATAAATGCTTGCTGTATAGGATGATTTATCCCTTCGATAGTCGTAATCTTTGCGCCTTCCTTCATCACTGCCAGAGTGAGGCAGCTAATAATCCGTTTTCCATCACAGATTACGGTACATGCACCGCACTGCCCGTGATCACAACCTTTTTTAGTGCCCGTGAGATCCAAGTATTCCCTCAAGGCATCTAATAAACTTACATAAGGCAAGATAGTCAAGGCGTGCTGCTGACCGTTGATGCTTAGGGTAATCGTACGGGGCGTTACGGTAGTAGCCTGATGGGTTTTTGTAAAAGATTCCGTTTCCATAAATTAAAAACAATTTACTTGATTAACCAAAAATAAGTTCAGATGTTTTAAAATCTTAATCAATGCCATTTCACCTGAAATGCCACACTGATAATCTGCCAGAACATGAATTTGAACGTTTTTTGGGACTTTTAAGAAAGTTTATAAACCTTTTGGATATCACAATCTGGATAAATCCAAATTCAATTTTGCATCCTATGAATATGGATTGATATGCAATCATTAGTCAAGCTTCTTGGATTGCTTTTGCGATATTATTAGGATATCTGAAAGATTAAATTCTTTAATTTATCGACTTAAATCTTATTTATTAAAGGATGAATACGACTATGCATAGGCGTTATTAAAGACAGTCATTAAAGGGTATCCAGATATTTTGAAAGTAAAACTTTAAGCTAATTATTGCTACCAATAGGAAGATAAATGAATTGGAACAGCAGTTTCACTTTACACAAAAACCGGTTAAGAAGACCATTTCATAGTTTTCTTAACCGGCCATCTCATAAAAAATTTAACAATCAGCTAAAATTCATTAATCAATAGAAAGTGTAAATAGTAAAACGCGTAAATAAGTGTCATCTTGTTGAGAGAAATCACCTACAGTACAATCTCCTACGCTAGCCAGAAATTATTGCTCCAGTTCTAGTATATAATTACCCTTTGCTGGTATTGAAATTTTATCTTTAAGTTGAAAAGTTTTGCCAGCAATTACATCCTTACCTTTGCTGAATTTGCCCGTTAAGTCGCTATAACGCTCAAGGGTAATATCCTGATCTTTAATTGCACTGTTTAATATTACCAAAACAGTCTTATCATTATGAATTCTCCCATATACATATATTCCACTTTTTGGAGCATAATGAATTAGAGTACCTTTTGTTATGGCCAAACTGGTTTTGCGCCATTGTAATAATTTCTGCAAATAATCCCAAGCTTCATTCTGGATAGGGGAACGTCCGCCTTTATTAAATTCATCTTTTTTATCTCCAGGCCAGCCGCCCGGAAAATCTACCCTTAATCGACCATCCCCATCTTCCTTAGTACCCGTCATAAGTACCTCAGTACCATAATACAACTGGGGAATTCCACGCATGGTTAGCAGATAAGCCAATCCCTGCTTGTAGCGCTTCAAGTCTGTATCTTCTTTTCGTGAAAATCTTCCAAGGTCATGATTGTCTAAAAATGTAAGTACATTGTAGGCATCAGCATAAACGAAATCCTGAGCAACATCTTCGAATAATTCATTTAAATATCCATTATCACTTACCCCATCAAAAGCTTTTTGCATGGTAAATGTTAAAGAGAAATCCATAGGTGTTTTTAGTTGGGAGTTGTTCTTATTCAGAACGGAATTTGCCTGCCACCATGCAGGTGATGTTTTTTTGTTATACCACGTTTCACCTACAATATTAAAATCAGGATACTCTTGGTAAACTTCTTTATTCCAACGAGATAGGAAATCAAAATCCATATAAGAATAAGTATCCTGGCGAATGCCATCTATCCTTGCATATTCAATCCACCAGATACTGTTTTGAATTAAATAAGTTGCAAGATGCGGGTTGCGTTGGTTCAAATCTGGCATACCACGGGTAAACCAACCATTTAAAAAGGTATTTCGCTCGGTTTGCGAAGCATGTATATCCATTACTGAAACTGTTGCGTGATTGGTTTGAAGAAATACCCCATCATTGTTTATCCAGTCTTTGGATGGTAAATCTTTCATCCACCAATGGCTGCTGCCGCAATGGTTAAGCACCATGTCCATCACCATTTTCATTCCCTTATTATGAGTTGCTTCAGTCAATTGCTTGAACTCCAGATTGCTGCCAAATCTTGGATCAGACTGATAAAAATCGGTGATTGCATAACCATGATAAGAGCCACCACGCATTCTATTTTCTTGTATGGGATTTAACCAAACGGTACTTATCCCTAAATCTTTCATATAATCCAGCTTTTGAAGCATTCCGGCATAATCGCCACCATGCCTGGCATTCGGACTACCGCGGTTTACCGAAACGCTATCTAAATTATCATTTGACGGATTTCCATTAGCAAAACGGTCGGGGGTGATAAGATAAAGCACATCTGATGCATCAAATCCCTTAGCCCCGGATTTATCCGTTCGGTTCAATAATGGATACTGATATACAAATTTTTCCGTTCCTGATTTAAAAGTAATGGGCAGGCTTCCCGCTTTGGCAGTTTTTGATACTTCCAGGTATAAGAAAATATAATTCGGGTTTTCAACCTTTGCAACTTCCTTAATTTTAACTCCTAGATAATTCAGGCTTATTGAAGCGGTACTAATATTCGGACCGTAAAGCAGGATTTGAAACTGTGTATTTTTCATACCTGTCCACCAATTTTGTGGCTCAACCCGGCTCACTGTTATTGCTGCAAAAGCCTGTCCAAAGGTTATCAGGCACAATAAGAGCGTGATTAATTGTTTTTTGATCAATATCATGTTTAATAGATGTTAGGTTAATTGTTCAGAACCAGGTATTCATAAGGTTTAAGCTCGATGGATTCTGATAATTTATAAGTGTTTTTGGAAAAAGCATCTCTCCATTTTATCGCTCTAAGCTCGGATGGTATGATATAATTAGCCGGTTTATTGCGCAGATTTGAGAAAACAAGAACCTGTTCCTTTGTCCCTTTTTTGGTGAATACGCAAACATCATCACTACTAAAACTCTTCAGGCTGCCGCGGCGTATCGCTTCGCTTTTATTGCGAAAAGCAATTACCTTTTTATATTCGGCGGTGACATTTTGATTTTGACTGGCTAAAGACCAATCTATTTTCCGACCAGTAAAGGGAAAAGTCAGGCGGAAAGGTGTAGCAATTTCCTGCCCATTGTAAACCATTGGAATTCCTTTCATGTAAGCAACAACAATAAAAGCAGCCATTGACCCTCTTTGTCCACCAAATAAATCTAAAGGTGTTCCATCCGAACCATTTACATCATGGTTGGTAAGATACCTAACCACAGCCTGGCCTTCCGCGGCACCGTTAAAGTCACGCACGTTTAATTCATCTATAGATTTAACGGATTTATTTCTGTTGTAAATGGCCTTAAGGTTACCGAAATAGTTAAAACCAAAGCTATAATCAAAGCCTGCACTAAAATATTTAGAACTGGCTCCCTCGGCAAGCATCAACAGTTTGTGTGTTTTAATGGTTTTAAGACTATCGTTAACTTGCTTCCAGAAATCCAACGGTGGACCATCAGCGTAATCGCAACGGAAACCATCGATGTTGGCCTTATAAACCCAGGATTTCATTGAACGTATCAAAGATTGGCGAAGTTCCTGGTTTTTAAAATCCAATTGGGCAACATCTTTCCAGGTTTCAGGATATTTTATCTGACCTAAACTATCCTTAACATAATAATCAGGTTTGTTTATCCAAGGATGATCCCAGGAGGTGTGGTTGGCAACGATATCGAGCATAACAGAAAGATTTCGTTTATGTGCACCATCAACAAGTGTCCGTAAATCTTCTAGTGTACCGAATTCTTTGCCTACAGCATCGTAATCTTGGGTGGCGTATGGAGAATTAGCACCTTTAAGCTTACCAACGGGATAAATGGGCATCAAATAAATTACATTCACACCCAATGATTTTATGGAATCCAATCTTGCTGTTACCCCTGCAAAATTACCTGATGCGCTAAAAGACCGGGTATTTACCTGATAGAGCGTTACATCCCTTCTATCCGGCACACCTTTAAATGGCTTGCCATACTGAGGTGGATAGGTAAAATTTTGTTGTGCATTTGCCTCATCTGACTTTAAAATAATGAGCAATGTTAATACGCTAAGTGAAAATAAATAAGGGAACTTCATATATAAGAAATAAATAAAATTAACAATTACAGCCGTACAAGCTTTTACCGTACCGCAAAAGAAATTAATAGCCAGGGTTTTGTTTTAGATTAGGATTTGCGTTCATCGCAGCAGTTGGTATGGGGAAAAGTTGCCAATGGGAATCAACAGCAGGAACCAATCCGTGAGCGAGGGTAAAGGTACCAAATCGAATCATATCTTGCCTTCTATGTCCTTCCCAATTCAATTCGAATCCTCGTTCATCGTAAATTTGTTCTAATGAGGGATTACCTGGAAGTGCCGCAAGTCCTGCCCTAAGCCTTACCTGATCAATAAAAGGTTTGGCGGCAGCTGCATTTCCTAGACGCAAATGGCATTCTGCAATCATAAGCAAAACATCTGCATAGCGGTATATTGGAAAATCATTTGAACTACCACTTCCATCATTTGGTGCAACAGGATAAAATTTGACTCCCCTAACCCCTTCCGTAATACCAGCACCAGGATTAATCAAAGAGCTAACCTTTGGTGTATAAGTTACTCCCCCAGGTTGAGGTCCGATTAAAAATTGTTTTCTTCTGATATCTTCGGCTGCATATTTATTATATGTTTCTTCAGGCACAATCGTTCCATTCCAACCCGAAAAACCAAACATGGCAAGACCATTTGGGCCATTAACACTTCTTAAAGCAAGTACATTGTTTCCAATAACATTACGTTTCAGCCAGATTGCCAAAATGGTTTCATCATCAGGGCATACATCTCCAAATAATTCAAAGTAGCGGTTTCCTAAAGGGCTCGATGCGTTCGATGTACCAGGGTGAAGCGTGTATCCACCACTGGCTACTTTCTGACAAGCCGCCAGGCATTCTGCCCATTTAGGTGTTCCGGTGTAAACACCAGCATTCAGATACATTTTCGCTAAAAAGGTATAAGCAGCCCATTTATTAAACCGACCATAAAAAACACCCCCTTTAGTTTCCGGCAGCTGATCAGCGTTTGAGGTAATCTCGGTTACAATCCAGTTAAAAATCTGAGACCGGGTTTGAGTTTTAAGTTGTGCAGTGGTAATATTATTGTCGGTATAAAAGGGCACATCGCCAAAGTCATCAATAAGCAAATAATAAAACCATGCTCGGAGAATTTTTACTTCTGAAATCTTCGCGGCCGGTGCATTCGCCTTAATCAATTGGTCTACTGCCAGATTCGCCAGGTAAATCGAATTGTAGCAAGCGTTCCAGGTGGTGTTTATCTGACCTAAAGTTGGTGTCCATGCACGGGTGTAGAGGTATGCATTTTCAGGGCCCCAATCACCACTAACCCTGTGTGGCACAACCTGTTCATCGGTAGACATATTATTGGTGTCATAATAGCCATTATCTCCACCACCGAATTGAGGCATTCGGGCATAAACACTTGCCAATGCAATATCTGGACCTTTAGGATCGGCATAGAACTCATCTGCAGTATACTTATCGTAAATATTTTCGTCGACTTTTGTACAACCTGATGCCAACAGCAAGGCAGCAAGCGTGTAAAATATAATTTTTTTCATGTTGTTATTTTAAAATGATGTTTAACCCTAATGCGAAATTGCGAACCCTTGGATAAATTCCATTGTCTCCTCCGGTTTCTTCAGGATCGATTCCGGAATATTTTGTAATGAGCCATAAATTTTGTCCTGTTAGTGAAAAGCGAACGGCGCTAATGTGTTTAGATTTACTTGTAGGAATTTTATAACCCAAATTAACGTTCTCTAAACGAATGAACTTTCCGTCTTCCAGCCAATAATCTGAAGCTAAAGGAAAGGCAGAAGTGAACATATTATCATCAATTGCACTGGCAAGCAAATTTGATTTACCAAGATTTTCTAAAAAGCTTAGGTTTGATCTTAAGCTATTGTAAAGTTTATTACCACCCGATCCGCGAATTAAAAGAGAAGCATCAAAATTTTTGTAACTAAAACTCGGCGTAAAGGCAAAGGTATATTTGGGTTGTGCCTGCCCTGCAAAAATCCTGTCAGGGCTCGTAGCTCCGGCATCAATTCTTCCATTTTTATCTTGATCAACGATGGTTTCAGCACCATTTGTACCAACCCCAAGGTGTTGCAGCACATAAAAGGCGCCTATGGGTTGTCCAACAACCAGATATGCATTCTGCCCACCGTATCCAACATTATTGGTTATTAGCGGTACCCCATTTAAAGAACCGCTCAGGTTATTTACCTTTGAATCCATTAAAGTCAGGTTTCCACCCAGGGTTAACCTAGTAGAAGCATTGCTTATCAAATCATAACCTAATGCCATTTCGATGCCCCTACCTTGAATACTCCCAACGTTGGCTTGAATTGAACCAGTAGGAAAAGGAGGTTGAGGTACGGTATAGGCGTATAATAATTTATCCGTTACGTTTTTATACACATCAAAACTACCACTTAGCCTACCTTTTAATAAAGCAAAATCCAATCCTATGTTTGTAGATTTTTTCTGTTCCCATTCCAGGTCGGCATTAGAATTCTGGGTAGTTCTAAAATTGGTTTGCACATTACCTGCAAAATATACCGTACCTGAACCTTGTACAATTTGCAGAGACTGCAAAACATTTAATGGCTGCTGATTACCAGTAATTCCAAAACCGGCCCTAAGTTTTAGTGTAGTAAATATGCTCTGGTTTTTCATAAACGGCTCCTGATCAATCTTCCAGGCAACTGAGGCAGATGGGAAATTTCCCCATTTATGGTTTGCGCCAAATACTGTAGCACCATCTCTCCTAAAATTTGCGGTCAGTAAATACCGGTCAAGGAAAGCATAATTGAAGCGACCCAAAACCGATACAGTGCGACGCTGGTTCCGGTAAGAAGAGTAGTCTCCAGCCTGAACTTTTGAAAAATCACCAAGCCCCAAATTGTTATAGGTAGCAAGGTCGTTGACAAAGCCACGGGCTGCACTTCCGCTTCCCGAATCCATTTGTGCTTGCCACTCATAAACCGCAGCGGCATCAAAATGGTGCTTTCCGAAGTCTTTAGAATAATTTAACTGAAAATCCATCAGCTTATAATCTGAATTTCCATTGCTTACACTTGCATATCCTTTTTGGTCTATCGCAGCTGCTACTGTAGAAACTGCAGGCGTATAATTACCAGAGGTTCCGTTAGTCTTTTGCCAGCTTCCAAAGGCTTCAGCAGAAAGTCCATCGAAAATTTTATAGTTAATCCTAACCGAACCGAGTAAACGGTTTGTTTCGGATTCGCTGATAATGGTATTGGCAGCAGCTAAAACGTTTAGCGGCTGGAATAGATTTGGATCAGTAAAATAACTGCCATCTGGTCTGTAAACCGGGTCAGTCGGTCTGGAAATGTAAGCATTAGAAATCAGGTTGGAAGTGAATGCTGCTCTACCAATAGAACCTGGACTACCATTATTTTCTGAATTGGTTCCATTCAGGGTCATCGTAATGGATAGTTTATTATCTAAAGCCTTCTGAGTTGCTTCTATTCGACCAATGTAACGCTGATTATCCGATCGAATAACAATACCCCTTTGCAAAATCATACCTAGCGAAGCGCGATAAGAGAAGCCATCGTGGGCACCTCCAAGTGTTAGCGTATGATTTTGTGTGGTTCCGTTTCTGGTTAGTAAACCGAACCAATCGGTATCAGCACCAAAATTTGAACTGGCAGGAATTCCTCTGGCTGCAGCCTGGGTAGACCACTCTTGGGCAGTCAGCATTTTAAGCTGGCGAGTGACTACATCAATCGAAGAATTAGCATTATATTCAATTGATGTGCCAGAGCGGCTTTTCTTCATCGTTACAATCAAAACACCCGATGCACCTCTGGAGCCATATATTGCCGTTGCCGAAGCATCTTTAAGCACCTCAATACTTTGGATCTCCGTTGGAGGAATCTGATTCAACAACCCAACATCTCCCTGCACACCATCAATCACCACCAATGGATTATTATTACCCTGTATAGAAGTTATCCCTCTAATTCTGATATTGGGAGCACTGCCAGGTTCGCTGCCGGTTTGCGTAATGGTTACCCCGGCTGCCTTCCCCGCAATTTGTTGTAGCGGACTGGTAATAGCACCTTGATTGAAATCTTTTGCTCCAATACTGGCTACGGCACCGGTAAGGTCTGATTTTTTAGTCGTTCCGTAGCCGACTACTACCACTTCAGAGAGTGATTTTGCATCGAGCTGAAGCTGAATAACCACTTCTCTGGCAGGAGAAATGGTACGCTCGGCCGGATCATAACCTATAAACCTTATCTGAATCGTTAACGAATTTTGATTTAAGTTAAAGGTAAATAAGCCTTTATCATTTGTTAGTGATGTTTGCTGGGTACCTTTGATTTGAACAGATGCCCCGGGCAATGCCTGGTTCTGCTCATCTACGACTTTGCCGGTAAATACATTTTGCTGCGCATAGCCTGTAAAGCCGATGAACAGAAAAAGCAAAATTAATCCATACTTAAATAAGTAATTTTTTCTCATAATAGTTAACTGGTTATTATTTGGTTAGGTGCAAACTTTGGTAAGAGAACACGAATCAAAGTAATAGCAGTTGATAATGAAATGCAATAGAGGAAATATGAAATATTAAAAATAATCTAACTTTAAATATAATAAGTATTTGATAATCAAATTATTGAAACATAAATTAGCTTAGACAAATATTAATAAGGGAAGCTGATTGATAGCTATCAGAACCATTTTATGGCGTGGTTTGATGTGAGATGTAGCAGGGATTTAGCGAAGGATGCTAACGGTACTTCCAAAAAAGAGCAAAAAGTTAGTGTGCCAGAGATTAACTATAATGTTAATCAAACTACATCATTTATTAGCTCCATTTTTATCGCTTTAATCGATAGAATTCTTTCTTTAAACTCATCATTTGGAATTAAAGATCGATTTTTAACTTTAGTTTTATAGGTGTAAATGGTATTAACAGAGTAGTTCAATATCTTGGCAATCGTTTCATTTTCATCTATACCTAAGCGGATAAGAGCGAAAATTCTTAACTCATTATTAAGCAACTGGCCATGAACAGGCTGACTTTGATGTTCTGCATCAAAAAGAGCATTAAACTGAGCAATAAAATCAGGGAAAAGGTTTAAAAAAACCTCATCAAAACTTCTGTAAAAGTGCTCCCTTTCCGAATTGGTGTTTAGCCTATTGAGAATAACCTGAATTTCATCGTACTGTTGAGCATTAATTATCTTTTCGAGTGAACGCTTAAGCCTATCAAGTTTTTCGATGTATGTAGCATTAACATTAAAAAAATAACCAATATATTCTTCTTTAATCAAGTTTGCCTCATCGAGTTTTTGATTGGTATTGATTAAGCTTTGATTGGCTACATCTAGTGTCTTGTTAATTTTTCGCAGCTGACTATTTGCCTGATTCAAATCCAGGTTTTGTTCGATAATGAGTTTATCCGCTTTGCGCAATTTATTAAGTTGGCGGAAATAAGTAGTAGCAAAATATATGGTAAGAATAATTAAAATGGTAATGATCGAAGCATATATGATCAAAGATCGTTTCTGTTTTTCAATATCATCGATTTTGCTGCGCTCGATGATGGGAAGGATATTGCTGATTTCAACCTTACGTTGTTTTGCTCCATAGAAGTTATTGTCCTCAATTGAATAATGTATGTAGCTAAACGCCTCTTTAATCCAGCCCAGCAGGTAAATTTGTTTAGCCAAGTTCAACAACGCCAGTGATTCTTTAATGGAATGAACGTTATCAATTATAGCCGATTCATATAGGTATTCTAAACCTTTTTCAGGTTGATTTATACTGTAATATAAATAGCTGAGACAGCTGTAATTGATGGCACTGTCGCGGTAATTGCTTTTCATTAGCAGCAATTTTTGATATGAAGATATCGCGGCAGCATATTTTTTACTTCTTAGTAACTTGAGCCCCAATCCGGATAGATATTCTGATGAATTTTCAGGATAATTGTTTATGATGGAATCACAATAATTTAAGCCCCGTTGGGTATAGAGTTGGCCGTAATAGTCAATTTTATTATAATCGGTTAGGTCAAAATTTGCTCTCGCTGCCAGATAATAATATTCATAGCGTTCTTTTTGATTTAAAAAATTTACCCGGACTGTTTTCATGGTATCCAGACCTTCCTTAAACATTCCTGATGATATAAGTACAAAGCTTAAATTGACTTTGGCATAATTGACTTTATTTTTATCCTCCAATAATTCTGCACATTGCTTTGCCTTTTTACAATACACATATGCAGAATCATTATTGAAAGATTTATAGGCTTCGAAAAGCCCCATGTACAATCCGTAACGCCCAGATAACGTTTCATCCTGCTTTTTAAATTTTTCAAAAACGTTCAAAATCTCTTTTTGCTTTAACTTATCATATAAGGGCTTCCTCAAAAGCACACTATTTAATTGCGCTTTTAGAGTATCCAGACGCGTTTCGGCCTGAACCAATGTAACTAAAAACAAAAACATAACGGAGAGCCATATTCTGCAGCACACAGGATGTTCGAAATTAATTTTCATTGATTAAATCTTTAATGAAGAAAGGGATTGAGATGGTAGGATCTTAGAGCTATATGTGGTTAATTCAAATATATATTTTTAGACTTCATTTAGACTAGTATAACTATAATTTTACCTGTATGAGCATAGATTGATTGACTTTAATTCGTTTTTCGAAATCAATGGATAATTTGCTTTAAATTGGCCCCACTTCGCCTAAAATGTTTTTCTTGTAATAAGCTAGTTATTAATGAGCTTGCAAATAATCGAAATTGGTGCAATTAGGTCGAATTAATTTGTTTGTGCAACAGCCGGCAATTTTTAAACATTTTGCCTTTTTTTCGGTTTGAACAGAAGTATGCAGAAACTAATTGATGTTTTGTGATTATGAGAAAATTTTTACTAAGATCCTTCGGAATTATCATTCTATTACCGCTGAGCCTACACGCCCAGTTTAATTTTGAGCAACTTATAAAATCGGGTCCTGCAGATGCGGAAAAACTTGTCGATGCTTACGCCCGGCCGTTATTCTATGGTTTGGGTCTTGGTATGAACAGTGCGTGGACCAATACCGCTCAAACACTCAAACCTCTGCATTTTGACCTCAGAATTGTAGCAACAGGAGCCTTCGTACCGTCCTCTAAACAATCTTTCGATGTCAGCGAAATCGGGCTATGAAGCAATCTTCGCCCTGCGGATGCTACCAGGACAGTTTCGCCGACTTTTACCGGAGACACAGAGAATAATGGTCCGCTGGTGGATCTTTTTGACGGAAATAACAACAAGCTGATTTCTTTCCAGCTACCGAGCGCAGTTATCGGAAATATTGTTCCAACGCCTCAGCTTCAGCTCAATGTTGGATTTTTTGCTAATACCGAACTCATGGTACGGGCGGCACCGAAAATAAAATTCGGAGAACGATTCGGTTCTGTAACCTTATTTGGAGTTGGGATAAAACATAACCTGATCAGAGACTTTATCAACGAAAAGACATCCCCAATACCTTTTGATTTATCTTTACTGTTCGGTTATAATACGCTAAATTACAGCTTGCCACTAAAGTTATATCCGACAGAGGGCATGGTACCTGAAAATGAGCAACAGGTAGCTGATTTTACCACTCAGGAGATATATTCGAGATTCAACAAATATATAATTCAGGCCACGCTATCCAAACAGCTTTCATTCTTCACGCCATTTATATCTGCCGGTTATAGCGTATCTGGATTTAAACTCGGCCTTAAGGGTAATTTTCCCATCGTAAACAGCATAAGGGATAATCAAATTGCATACATTACCTATTCAGATCCCTTCAATCTGAACACAACCTATTTAAAAACATTTCGTGGCGATGTTGGCTTTCAGATAAAACTGCCAGTTCTCAGAATTTATGCTTCCTACGGATTTTCAGGAGGTTATGGTATGGCAAGTGGTGGTATCGGTCTGGGCTTTTAAGGATGTGTAAATGTAAACTAGTGGCTCTGTCTATAAACTCAGCAAGCCTATGATTTCTAAAATAAATCTTAAAAGATTAGATAAATAGACAGGCAAGTGCTGATAGCAAAGCGAGAGTCATTACAACGGAACCAATTTTCAAAAACTGCCAGGCACTTACATCCTGCTTTTCTTTTCTAAGGGCCACCAGCCAAAGTATTGTTGCTAAAGATCCGGTAATAGAGAGATTTGGGCCTATATCTACCCCGATCAAAACCGCACGTTGAATTAGTCCAGAGGAATGCGCTTGCTGCATTACATTACCAGCAATTAACCCCGCTGGAAGATTATTCATTAAGTTACAACCTAAAGCTGTTATTCCTCCAACAAGCCACACTGCACCATCGCCCCATCTTGTAACCGCGACATTTAGTTGGGCAGTAATGGTTGAAGTCAAACCAGTTTGATTAAGGGCTTCAACAATTATAAATAAGCCTGCTACCAAGGGAATCACGCCCCAGGATACTCCTTTAATTATTTTTACAGGAGACTTTTTTGATCTCAGCAGCACTAATAAAGATGTTAAAATGCCGGTAACTGCGGTGGGCAGGCCTAGAGGATAATCCAGTGCTGAACAAACTAGAAGCAATACAGCAGTAAAACCTATACCAATCATTGCTGCTTTTGCACCATCCTCAAATGGTGGAAGGGAAATATTGAGGTTTATTTTTTGCTTCAGATCTTCTCTTTGGGTATAATACAAGCTAAAATAGGTCACCAAAATGGCTGCAATTGATGGTACGGTATAATAACTAAGCCACTGCCCAAGCGCAGGCAAGTGTTCACCATAAATAACCAGGTTTGCCGGATTTGAAATCGGTAAAACAAAAGAAGCTGCATTTGCAATAAAGGCACAAATGAGTAAATAGGGTAAAGGTTTCTCAAACTTGGCAGCCTTTACCGCGGCTGCAACAGCTGGAGTCAATACCACTGCTGCGGCATCATTGGATAAAAAGGTTGTCACGAAAATTCCCACAAGATAAATTAAGGCGAATAACCTAACCGAAGAGCCCTTTGATAAAAGTGTTGCGTGGGCAGCTAACCAGTCGAAGAGTCGCTCTTCTCTGGCCGTCTCTGCAAGCAGCATCATGCCTATCAAAAAAAGATAAACATCAAGTCCTTTTAGCACACCAGAAATCGCAGCAGCGGGATTCAAGAACTTAAAAATGATCAGCAGGATGGCTCCCGTAATGGCGTAATAGGCCTCAGAACATTTAAATGGACGGATAATTACTCCGGCTATAGATAGCCCAGAGATAATCCAGATGGCGGCATTGTTCATCAGGGGTTATTTGTTTTTTTCATTTCTATTTAAAACCTGTTGCATTCCGAATATTCCGTTTTCTTTTCTATCAGTTAATTATATTCTATAAACTCAAAATTTCCTGCAAAAGAAATAATTTTTTTTAATAAATGTTTAATAAACTGATTTGTGCTGTTTTTAAGACTATCTTATGAAGAAGACTCCTTTATGGTATTGGAAAAAATTACCCAAAGCAGTATCGATCCGATGGCAAAAGCCCCTAAAATCATAAAGGTAGCGCTGTAGCCAATTCCGTTTGCTATCCAGCCCCCTATTGCCGGACTAAAAGAAGCGCCAAGCCCTTGAACAGTCATAACTGCACCCTGGCCTATATTAACCCTACCCGTTCCATTTAGTATGTGGGCAACTAAACCTGGAACAGCAACACTCTGCAGTCCGGCACCAATACCATCCAAAATCTGAACAGGATAAATACCAACATTACTAACCATATAGGCGGCAATCAATCCCCGGATGGGTAATGCGATAAAGGAGATAAAAAGAACCAGCCAATAACCTTTTGTTTCCGACATTTTCATCGCCAGTAGCGAAGTGACGATCATGGTCAGTTGTGCAATAACAATTGTCATTGCAACAAACATCGATGCATTACCCGAATGTTTTTCCGCCTCCGCTAAACCGTATAAAGGCAACATCGCACCGTTACCAAGATGGAAAAAAGCCAGCGCAGCGGCCAGGATTAATAGAGGTTTGCATTGCAGCAACACTTGGAGTCCACTTGCTTTATCCTCACCCGCCCCTTCTTTCATTCCCCTGGCTGCCTTATCATCAATTGCTTTTGCAGGAATCATCAAAACGGATAAAATGGACAGCAAACCAAAAATACCAGCCAACAAGAAAATGGCCGGCATACCATATTTATAACCCAAAAAGCCTGAAAGCGCCGAACCAACTACGTTTCCCGCATGATTAAATGCCTGATTGTAACCGTTCTGTTTATTAAAGCCTTTCTGGCGAACAATGCCAAGTGTGATGCCTATAATTGCTGGTCCGATGACAGATCCAGCAATAGCCGTTGCGACCTGGGAAATACTCACCAACCAAAAATTCTGGCTCAGTAAGATAAGGCCGGAGGAGATTATGGTAAAGGCTGCCGAAAGCACCACATAGAAGCGTTTTTTTTTCGTCGCATCAATCAACGCACCTGCGGGGATAGTCATAATCATGCCTGCCACACCCCCTATTGTCATAACCGAACCTATTAAACCAGCATTCCAGTGATGTGCCAAAAGAAAAATCCCTAAGAAAGGACCCACACCAGCTTGTAAATCGGCCATAAAAAAATTCAGTGATTGTAGTGGCCATTTGATATTTTTACCAAGTGAGGCCTGGTTAGTATGCTTAGTCATTTTCAGCAATAGAAACAGCACTTAAACCGTTTTGTTTTTCGATTTAATAAGATTATTATCAGTGGATTACTCCTGATTAGAATGGGTTAAATTCCATTTTGAAACCTTCAATCTGAGCGCACTTAGTTACCTATTATCGCTTCCACCATGAAACACTGTTAACCGATTCGGAATTTAGCAAAGGATTGTATACAACCATTCAGAATGAAGTCTTTTATGTGACAAAAAAGAATTAAAGTAAATAACAAACTTATTTAATCAAACCCGCTCTTTTGTTTCATTGGGTTATCGCCCATGATGGGTTTAGAGTTAACTTAATGTTTGTCGATTTACATCGATATGGTATATTCTATTAACTTATTTAAAATGTCAAATTAGTTAAAACCACCCTAAAATCAAGAGTAATATATAGAATATCAAACTTATCTCGACTAAAACCTACCAAAATATTAAACGGATATTTTCAGCAAACTTAATGAGCATCAATATTTTATATAAATTATTTCGTATTTCCTTTGGATTTAAACATATAATAAGCTAGCTTGGCATACGTCTTAATAGTCAGCTCAACATTCTTTTAGATATGAACACTCATTGTTCATTTATTCCTGATACCAAATAACAACACACAGTGAATTTTTTGTAAAGGTTAGTAACCATTTTTTATACTTTAACTGAGTAATGCAGAATAAATGCGTGTTCTTAGGAAAAGTTGTAACCTAAAAAATTCAATGTTTATGGCAGCAGCAGGTACAATTGAATCCATAACTTTAGCATTAGCAAAAGCACTTAAGCCACTTCCAGCTTTGCTAAATCCAGATTTGTTTACAAAACTTGGCGTTCCTTTACCTCAAAGTATCGAAAATAACGCCGGAATCAATACCAAACTTGCCGAAGTTAAAACACTAGCTCTTGATTTACCTGCTTTAATAGCCGCTTTGGAAGCTTCAAGTCACAATGAGAATATTCCTAATATTATCGCAGACGGCGCCAAATTAATAAAGAAAATTACCGATATAATTCTGAAAATTAAAGAATTAGGTATTGCCTTAAATACAGCGATATTAGGATTACCTGCAAGCATACAAGCAGACCTTAAAACCCTTGCAGATAAACTACCTATCAGAATTTTAGAATATTGCCTTGTTGGTTATCTTGGTGAGCATTTACCCTTACTAACCCGTTCTTTAAACTTAATTGGTACAATAGATAAAGAAATCACTTTACCACCAGGAATGGTTTTAAATACACCACTTCCAGGATTTGTGCCTCGTAGAATATATTTAAACAGACTTTTACAGATACTTTCAAATCCTCAGGCTTATCTACAAGAAACTTATAAACTCGGTTTGGCTTCTTTAACCGGGAAAGAAATCTTTGAAAGAACCAGGGCTTTCCTTATCAGTCTGGGTATTCCTGCTGAAATTGCACAAATCGGTTCGGGACCATTAATTTTAGAATCTGATTATTTTAAAGCAGAGTTAGATACCTCCATCAATCCTCCAGGAATTAAATTTGAAGCAAAGGTTAGTGGCAATAACACCTTCGAAAAAAGCTATTCAATTTCTGATTTATGGAAAGCGAAAATACAAAATACGCGTTCTTTTAATGCCGGATTAAAGGGTAAGCTGCAGTATCCTTTGATATTAACTCTACAACCCGCAAGTGGCTCTGCGTTAATGGATACATCCCTATCTTTAATCGCAAAGAAAAGCAATAACGAAGCTTTTATGTTATTGGGATTAACGAAAGGAACACGACTTGAAGCTAAAAGCATTAATGCCAGTGTATCTCTAAATACAGCTTTAAACAATGGAACAAATCAAATTGCCCCTTCTGTAAATGTTGCTATTGAAGGCGGAAAGCTGATTATCGACTTTTCAGAAGGAGATGGTTTCATTAAATCTATTTTATCAAATATAAAAACCGAAGCTAGTTTTGATTTAAAAGCAAATTGGGACGCTGCAAATGGACTTCGCTTAGAAGGAAGTGGTGGTTTCGAATTATTAATTCCGCTTCATATCGATCTAGCTTTATTACTTATAGAAGGCATATACTTTAAATTAGGATTTGAAAATTCGAAGCTTAACGTTGGTTTAAGCGTTATTATAAAAACCAATTTAGGTCCGCTAGTTGCAGTTATAGATGGCATAGGTACAAATTTTCCAATAAGTTTTCCTGATAATTTAGATGGAAACATGTCATTTGCCAACCTTGGCAGTAGTTTCGTTCCACCAACACGTATTGGATTATCAATTGATACAGGCGTAATTAAAGGTGGTGGATTTTTAGGCCTGAATGTAGAAAAAGGTGAATATATTGGTGCGCTTGAACTCTCTTTTCAAGGTTTTATAGACCTTAAAGCAATCGCTATTATTTCTACAAAAATGCCGGATGGTAGCGAGGGTTTCGCATTACTCATTTTAGTTACTGCTGAATTTGTGCCAATTCAACTTGGCTTTGGCTTTACCCTTATTGGTGTTGGTGGATTATTAGCTGTAAACCGAAGAACAGAAGTAGATGCATTGAAAGAAGGTATCCGAACCGGGGCAGTAAAAAGTATTTTATTTCCACAGGATATTGTAAACAACATTACCCGAATCATTAGCGATTTGCAACAGGTTTTTCCGATATCGGAAGGAACATTCATTATTGCACCGATGGCAAAAATCGGTTGGGGCACACCTACCCTAATCTCTTTAGAAATGGGTATTATCATCGATATCCCGGCGACAAAGCTAATTATTCTGGGTGTTCTGCGTTGCATCCTCCCAACCGAGGAAGCGCCATTACTGAAATTACAAGTTAACTTTTTAGGCATTATCGATTTTAGTCAGGGTATTTCCTTTAATGCTGTGTTGTTCGATTCTCGCCTGTTAGCATTCACGCTAACAGGAGAAATGGCCTTGCGAATTGGATGGGGCGATAAACCAATCTTTGTTTTATCAGTTGGTGGATTCCACCCGTCATTTAATGAAGTACCAACCGATTTAAGGAACATGAAGCGGATAACCATTTCCTTGCTTTCAGGTAAAAATCCTCGAATTAGTGTAGCTACTTATTTTGCAGTAACTTCAAATTCAGTACAATCTGGTGCCCGTGTAGAACTTTACGCCGAAGCCTGCAGCTTTAATGTTTTTGGTTATTTGGGATATGATTTATTGGTACAGTTTAATCCTTTCTATTTTATTGCCCAAATTGAAGCGGGTATTGCACTTCGGCGTGGAAGCAGCGAAATTGCCGGAATACACCTTGCCGGACAATTAAGCGGGCCAACACCATGGAGAGCACTTGGTAAGGCCAGTTTAAAAATATTGTTTGTTAAAGTAAGCGTTAAATTTGATGTATCCTGGGGCGAACAGGCTCCGCCTCAACTAGAAGAATCAATAGACATTAAAAAACTTATTGTAGATGCGATAAAGGACGACCGTAACTGGAAAGCTGATTTACCAGCCAACACAAATACTAATGTTACTTTACGTAAACTCGAACTGCCTGATGGAAAGATTATCATCCATCCGTTTACCATTCTATCGCTTAGCCAGAAAGTTACTCCTTTAGATATGGAAATCAATAAGTTCGGTCATAATAAACCATCCGTTGATACCTATTTTACTATTTCTGTAACCGATAATTCTGCAACCCAACCCACATTTGAAGAATTTGCAATCGGAAATTTCATCAAGCTAAAAGATAGTGAAAAGCTTTCTCGAAGTTCGTTCAATCGCATGAAAAGCGGCATCTTCTTCCAAACCACCAATGAGATTTTTCATGGTACAGAGTTACAAAAAGAAGTCATTTATGAATTAAGCTATGTTCACCGGAAGAAAGGAATTGCTTTACTAATTAAAGTTGCCGGTTTTAAACTATTTGATAAGGTTTTCAATATTTTCTCTAAAGGAAATGCAATCAGCAAAAATGCTTATTCGGTAAGTCGTAAAACAGCCGTAATTAAACCTGCAAAAGTAGAATTCAACACCGGGTTATACAGCGTAGTCAACACAAAAGATTTAACTGCTTTTAGCGGTACAGATAACTTAAATTCTGAAGCAGAAGCCTATGCTTTGCATGATGAACTTTTAAGAAAAAATCCGGCATTAAAGAATCAGTTGCAAGTCGTTTCACAATTTGAACTAAACTAAAGATGAGTATAAAAGTTGCAAAATATACCTTTGGCTCATGGTTGCGTAAAGGCATTGCTGGTCGTATTATTACGGTTGATAATCTTGGAAATGGGGCAAGCTCTGGCACACTCCGCTCTGAAGTTAATATTGAAGTTAAAGTAAACGATCAGGTAGAACTGAAAGATTTTCAATTACTCGGTCCTGGTGATATTATTGGCATAAACCCAGCAATGGTAGTGCGCACAGAACCGCTAAACTGGATTAGCAATTTCGAGCCCAATTATTTGCCGTTTATCGAGTTTTACGATGAAGATTTTTTGTGGCGATATACACCAGCAAAAGCAAATGGCGATAAACTCAGACCTTGGCTTTCCCTGATAGTTTTGAAAGATGAGCAGCAGCCAGGAACAGGAGAATTTACATTTAACGAAAGCAAATTACCATTGGCTTCCGTTACGGTTAAAAGTGCAAATAATCTTCCACCTGCCAACCAAATATGGGCATGGAGCCATGTGCATGTAAATGAAGGCCATGATTCTACAACCGAGTTTGAAGCATTCTTAAAAACGCTTAACGATTTAGACAACCCTAACAGCGACCAGATTATTAGTAGGTTAATGTGTCCGCGGAAATTAGATAGCAATACCGCCTATCGGGCATTTTTAGTTCCGGCATTTGAAACGGGCAGACTCTCTGGTTTAGGCTTAGAAAATACCAGTATTGACGCTCAGCAAGCCTCTTGGAACAATACTTCAAATAACATTGAGTTCCCCGTTTATTACCACTGGTTTTTTAGAACTGGCGAAAACCAGGATTTTGAATCATTAGTAAAAATACTGGAACCCAGAATTATGGATTCCCGCTTAGGAATCCGCGATATGGATGGCAGCGCACCAGGTTTCGGCATGACGGAAGCTACTGATATTGGTCAAACAACAACCTTAAATATTATCGGATTAGAAGGCGCATTAAAAGCACCAACAACGGTTTCCGAACCCAAACAATTGGATATCGGAAAACCATTTTTTAATGAACTTCAATCGATTTTAAATTTCCCGGAAACCCTTAAAAACGCATCAAATACCGTTAGTGATCCGGTGGTTAGCCCACCAATTTACGGCCAGAATCATGCACTTACAAACCAAATTGATACTGATAAAAGTAGTTGGCTGCATGAACTCAATAAAGATCCAAGAAACCGGGTTGCAGCCGGCTTTGGAACCAATGTTGTACAAAAGGATCAGGAAAAATATGTTGCTGATGCCTGGAAGCAGGTAGAATCAGTTAAGAAAGCCAATATAAAAATTAAGCTTATTGCTTTTGCCATGAATGTAAGTTATGTTATCAAAACAAAATTTACAAGTAAACTCACACCCGGTCAGTCATTGCTATTTTTATCTCCTTTGTTGAAAAAAGTAAAAGGCTCACCTACAACACTTAGCTATCAATTAGAAGACAGCCTATTACCTGCTGCTGCTGTAAGCTCCACATTACGTAGAATATTAAGACCTCGTGGCCCATTTTTCAGAAAGATCGCAGTTGCAAATCCGGGTTTCACACATACTGGTTTGCTAACAGATATAAATGAGGGAAAAATTACAGCCGCACCTCCAAAAATAATCCCTGTTGGCTTGCCAACGGTTGATGAGAAGCTGAATTCAATCCCAGCCAAAAATCATAACCCCATTCTTATTTGGATTTTAAATCATCTCCTAATCTGCTTATTACTGGTGCTTGCCGCAATTTTTATCTTCGGGGTAATCACTGGCGCCTGGTATGCATGCATTATTGCCGCAGTTATTACTATTGGTGCTTATTTTAAACTCCTTAAAATGAAGGCCAGTCCTCTTAATCCGAAAGATTTAAACAACCCGGAGGTAATGGCAGAAACTTTGGAGCATTTGCCAGAACAACCAGAATTTATTTTTAGAGAAAGTAACCCGCTGATTGTGGAAACCAATAATGGCGATACTGAGGTTACAACTGAAAACCAGGAAACTACAACAGACGCTGAAGGCTTGGCGTATCAGTTTGTAAGCATTTTTACCCCTGGTAGCAATGGAAAAGATAGTGTGGAAGCTGCAAATTTCCGGGCTGCTGCAATAGATTTAAATTATAGAGAGGCTATCAAAAACCCTGAAAAAACATTTAGCCGTTTTGACATAGACAATGCACATTTAAAGTTGCAGGAAGCAATAGATCCACGGAAAGTTTTCCCCAAAATGCTGGCATCATTTGTAATTTATACTTTTAATAAAAAATGGTTGTTCAATTTCGAAAATCTGGTGCCGGCCATGGCTTATCCAGATATGCCTGAACCGATGTACGAAAAGCTAAGAGATATATCTTCAGAGTTATTGATTCCTAACTTAAAGCTCATTCCTCAAAACACCATCTCCTTATTGGTAACAAACCCAGAGTTTATCGAATCGTACATGGTTGGATTAAACCACGAATTTGGTAAAGAATTGCTTTGGAGAGAATATCCAACCGATAAAAGAGGTAGCTACTTTAGACAGTTTTGGGATGTTAAGGGGATCATAACCAACCATAACAACCTGGATGAAAACCAACTTAAAGAAGAATTTAAAGATATACAACCCATTGATAAATGGTACAGCAACAGCGCTTTAGGTACACACCCTAAAAGAAAAGCTCCAGATGGAGAACAGGTCGTATTAGTTATTAGAGGTGAGTTGCTGAAGAAGTACCCGAACACCATTATCTATGCTCAAAAAGCTCATATTTTTAAAGATGCAAGCGGCGTAATCGATGCAACTAAACAGCCAATCATTAATCCTGTGGCTACTACTACAGAAATGGCTTCAGAAATTAAATTCCCAATGTTTAAGGCAGAAATAAATCCGGATATAAAATTCTTTGGTTTTGATTTGACGGTACCACAATCAAAAGGAAAGGATGAGCCTACAATTGAATCAGATGATTGGGGATGGTATTTTATCATTCAGCAAATACCTGGCGAACCCCGTTTCGGGATGGATATAAATTACGAGAAGAGCGGTGATAAAGTAAGTTGGGATGATTTGAGTTGGGACAAATACAGTCCACAGAATGGTTTTATCAATATCGATGTTAAACCAAATAGTGATTTTAAACCTGCCGCACCTGAAACTGTGGATGATTGGGGACAAAATTCGGCTAGAATGGGTCATATTCTTTATCAAAAACCCGTAATGATTGCCATACACGCCAAAGAAATGTTAAAAAGTATATAACCCGCAAATTTGATTACGAATATGGGATATCTTGAATCAATGAAAGAAATTAAGGAAATAAAGGCGCAAAGAGATAAAGCTGCAGACGAGTTGTATAAACTGCAACTGCAATACATTAATTTGCAACGCGAACTAAAAGCTAATCCAAATGAAAAACATCAGGAGCAGCTTAGCGCATTACATGCTCAAATTGAGAAACGTAGCCTAGACAAGAAATCGATTACGAACACGACCAACCAGGTTATAGAACGTTTGTACCTTAAACAACAGCCTGAACAGTTAATAGAAGAATGGCAAGACGATATTCCAATAAACTTATTTCCGGTAAGGTTAGAAACCAAATACAGAAAAACGCTCAGAGGCACACAGCTCTTGGTAAGGATTTATCCTGATGACATTTCGATAACTACTCATGAGAAAATGCTTACTGAAAGTGAGCTTACTTTTGGACGCAAACATTGGGAAATATTATTTAAAAACTCGAACGATAAAGAACTTACAAACAATGCCTGGAAAAATTTATGGAGTAGATTTGGAAGCAATAGAGCCACTTGGGTAGCCAAAAGCACCAAACCAACCAATTGGAATCAACGGGCAGATTTATCATTACCCGAAGCGCTGATTTTCGCTGATGCGGAAACTAAACCAGATAGCTGGACAAAAGCACCCCATACAAATGTGTTACCAGACAGGTTTGTTTTAATGGGCTATAGAGCAGGAAAAGAAATGCTTCACTTGGTTGGAAACCAAATAAAAGATATTGTAGTTGTTGGCCCAGCGCCTATTATAGATGAGAACGACCCGTCATTTACCCGAGATGACCTGGAAAACCGAATCCAATATGGAGAAGATTTTGCCTGGATGGCAGATTTTGAGATCGCTGTAGCGCAAGGTTTAGGGTTTATGATTACACAAAGTGATGAAGATGTAAAACTTGGATACGACCAGTTGTTGGTTGTAGGTTTAAAAAGCTCGGCAGATGAAAAAGACGGTAAGGAATTATTTGAAGCTTTAATTGATAATCATAAATATAGTGAGGAAGGCTTTGCCCTACTTAAACAAGGTACACCAACCAATAACACAGATAATGAAGATTCTGGTTATCAAAGGCAAGAATCATTAGAAGATTTTATACTTCTGGCAGAACAAGACCATATATTGTTTACACCATCTGATAATTTTAAAGAAGCAACTGACGGACAAAGACTTGCAGAATATTTTGGTGTAGATTATGAAGTTTTTCAATCTGTTAATAACGGTAACCTAACCGACCATAGCGAAGCCATCGCAATGAATACCGCATTACATCCCGGTACACTCGGCTATTTTGTTACCAGCATGCTTAATGGTGTTTTGGATGAACCGGATAAAGAACTATTAAGAAACCATTTCATAAATTACGTTTCTGGAAGAGGTCCATTAGCTTCCATTCGTGTAGGAAATCAACCTTACGGAATAATCGTAACCAGTGACTTTAACTCTTGGTCGTATCCTTCCAAACGGATAGAATATAGTCTATCAAATTTACCCGATAGCAGTAAGGTCTTCTACCAAAAAATGTATCAGATATTAACTTATATGGCGGCTAAATGGAAGGATAAAACCGATAATTTACCGCACATATCAAAAAATGGCGATGCAGGTGCAACCTTGTTAAAAATTCTTGGTCTGCATCCTTCCTCTGTGGAGCTTTTCCAACGTAAAGGATACAGTTATGATTATCTAGAAAATTTGGAAAAATTCAGCATCAACGGAAAATATTTTGCTGATACGATGATGATGGCAATTCATGCATCAAGTTTAAATACCCTGCTAAAATCTTGGGGCTATAAAACACAGAAGGAAAATGGTGCAAAAAAAACACCACCAATGCTGCTAGAAATCATTTTTCAACATTACAATACCCGATTGGATAAATACAACCTGGTAGATGCGCAACCTTTATCTGAAGAGCAAAAAATAAAGCCTTATCAGGATGATATAGATTTAAATTACATCGACTGGTTACTGGCCAATATAGATAATGAGACCAGTTTAGAAAAACAGGATTTTGGCGACAAGGACAAACCCAGTTCACTTTTGCTTATGATGCTAAAAAATGGATTGTTGCTGGAAACCAACCACAGTATTTTTAAATTTTTAGCGACCAAAAATATTAATGCCTCAGAATTACTGCAAAGCAGAAAGTTTATGAACATGAGTACATCAGCCTCTGTAAGTCCTTGGGAAATTTATAAAGCACCGGTAAATAAACTCATCAATACAGAACAGTCTGGCGCCACATTATTTAATCATGTCCATAAAGCACTTCTAGATATTAACATCACCAGAAATTTAAAAGAAAATAAATGGGCGCTTGAAATTTTAAAAGATTTGCCAACAGCACGTTTGCAAAGAGCATTTATAGAACATGTAGATACACTCAGCTATCGCCTGGATAGTTGGCAAACTGCTCTTTTCGACCAACGAATTGTAAGCCACCGAAATACAGCATCAAGTATAAAAGAACGCAAAACAGGATTGTATTTAGGCAGTTACGGTTATTTGGAAAATGTTAAAATGCGCAATACCCGTAAAAAAATATCAGAAAACGCCTTACCGGCAGGACTTATTGAGGGAGAAGACAATTTATACCTTGAAAATGAAAATGGCGGATATGTGCATGCCCCAAGTTTAAACCATGCAACCGCAGCAGCAATACTGCGTAATGGTTATTTAACGCATGCAAATAGAGACGAGGCAGATTTATTATCGGTAAACCTTTCGTCTGAACGGGTTCGCAGGGCAAAAGCCATACTAGAAGGCATTAGAAACGGACAAACACTTGAGGCATTATTAGGTTATCAGTTTGAACGGGGTTTGCATGATTGGAGCACGAAAAAAGTAAATCCGGTAATTTTAAATCAATTAAAACCCGACTTTAGAAAAGCCTTTCCCATCAAAAAAACCAAGATTCCCCAAGAGGGCAATACAAGCGGACCGGAAGAAACTATAGTAAATTACGAGGTAATAAACGGCCTGGACTTAGCCAACGTAATCTTACCTTTCCCATTTGGTGTTGCGAATCTGCCAGCGCTAAATGCCGAGCAAATTAAAGCCTTGGAGTTCGAAAAAAATAACCTGCAAAACACACTTGATGCACTTAAAGATTTGATGACGGCAGAAAGTGCTTACCAAATGGCTACAGGTAATTTTGAACGGGCAGCGGCAGTTATGCAATCTGTATCAATTGGAAACATCCCACCTGAGGTGGAAGTCATCAATACCGCCCGCAGTACACAAATGACATTCACCAACAGAATCGTGCTAACATTAGATGCCACCCTTTCTACAAATCCTTGGTCAAATGTACAATCAAGTGCAAAATCGATAACAGAGCCTGCATTAAACCATTGGATTGGGGAATTATTAGGTAATCCTGCCGATATACGCTGCCTGGTAACGGCAAAAGATTCAGCCGATAATGTAATTAATGTCGCTGTAAGCTTGGAAGATTTAAATTTGCAACCCTTAGATTTTGTATTGCTTATTCGCAATAAACTGGAAACTTCGGGTGCATCTGAGTTAGAAAGCCGAATACGCTATTCCTTTCTCAAATCGCAATCTTTGCCGGATAATACCTTAGTTACCATCTTATTTTCTGATAGTGGTAGTCCGAACGATTTGTCAAAGAAGTCCTTTGCCGAAATTTTACCATTTGCGAACTATATCCGTCAATTAATTGGAAATGGCCGTCCACTTAACGCCATAGATTTTGTTTCTACAACAGTCACCGAAACTCAGCCAAACGATAATCCTACTAAGATTGACTTGACAGAACTTAAAAACAGAACCGCAGCCTTATATCAAAACTATTTAGAAGCAGCCATTCAAACCCTTCAAAATACCCTTAGTGCAATACAAATTAGCTTAACCGATACGACACTTGAAAATTTAAGAGAAACACTGAAGGCAACGGCCGACGTTCATTTTAATTTCGCCTTTCCAAACATGGTATTTGATAAAAGTGCAGACGCTGCTAAGTTGCTTATCGAACAGGCAAAAACCGTTTTATTAAGATTAACTGAAGTGCAACAATCCTATTTAGCGCAAAACGCCAAATTAAATCCAACCGGAGAAGCCGAGCAGGAAAGCAAGAAGCTCATAAAAATGATTCAAATAATTTTGGGCGACAACTCTATGGTTATTCCAAAATTTAGTTTTAGCAACAAAGCAGAAATCGTAGCTGCAAATGCTTCATCAGATGAATTATTGACTTACGCTAAAAGTGCTGTAAACCCACCTGCAGGCGAAAGTGCAGGTTTGGGCATGAACTTACCGGTCGCAGAATTTCTACACAGCGCATCTTTAGTTCGTGAAAAAATGCATACGCTGGAAATGGTAACATTACTGCACAATAATTTTAATCAGAATGATTTAAATGGAAAACCTTTGCAGCTTCCTTATAAAGAGAATGATAGCTGGCTTTCAGTCGAATTTCCTAAAAACACAGAACTGCTCAGCGACACGATTGCCTATGTTCATTATGCACCGCAAGGATTTAACCCGAACAATGCTCAAAGTGGATTATTGTTTGACGAGTGGACAGAAACCATTCCTAATCGGGAGGAAGTGAGTGGAATAACCTTCAATTATAATCAACCAAATAGTAGTCCACCGCAAGCAATTTTATTAGCAGTTAGCCCAAATGAAACCGGCAAATGGAATTGGAATGATTTAACCAATACGATATTAAACACTTTCCAACGGGCTAAAGAACGTGCAATTGAACCAGATGATGTAGACACCATGCCTAATTTGACAACCTTACTACCGGCTACCATGGCCGAGTTTAGCGCAAGTCGCTTCACTAATATTTCCCTGGATTACTCCCTGAATTTATCTGAGAAATTCTTAAATGTTAAAAATCTGGAAACTAAAATCAAATTACCATGATTCAACTCACCGACCAAATTAAACAATTCTCGCCTGATGTGTTAGTTAAGGATTACAGGATTTCATCCATTACTGCCTATAACCGACTTGAACCAAGGCCAAGAACGGAAAATTTTAATGAAAGCTTAAAAGCTGCTGTGCATGATGGGTTGTGGTTTTTAACCAGGCAGTGGCAAATGGGTGAGTTTGAAAGTGAAGATGCGGGCTCTGCAATAGATGCCAGACTAATTACTAAACAACTCCACATTGATAGAATGGCGCTTCAGCAAAACCCAACCAAGCTGTATAGTGATGAGCTTCCGATGGAAGCTCAGGTTGAAAGGGAGCAAGTTCCATTTAGTTTAGCCTTGAAAATTCAGGTATCTCAATATTTTATAAGCTTACATACTCCAACTCAAAAATCAACATATTATCCCAAATATGTAACTACGTATCCTCTAACAGAAGATAATAACCCTGACTTTACCAACCAGGAAAGCAGTAAACAGTTACTAAATAGTACCATAAAACGTTCTATTAATGGTGAACTTTTACTGGCTGATATTCTTGATGGAAGTTTTAGTAGCAAAGTTGGCATATCTAATGTAGACCAAGCAGCGATGGATATCCTTATTTCAAATTTTAAAGGTTGGTATCAACGAATTTATACCCAACCCGAAAATAATATGGAGAAAACTTGGGATGGACAAAAACTAAGTTATGGCTTCACAACGGCTGCACCTAGGGCAGATGGTACTCATTTGGTCTTAGAAAGTCCTGAATACCATAATGGAAATTTGGATTGGTATAACTTTGATGTAAACCTGGAGCAAAACGAATTAAAGTTAGAGCAAGCTGATTATGAACCAAGTTTAACAACAGAAAGCGCCATTTCATTTATTCCGACTGCCACCACTTTCAAAGGTATGCCAAACCAACGTTTTTGGGAAATGGAAGACCGCACAATCAACTTTGGAGACATAAACGCTAAAACAACCGACCAACTTCTGCTGCTATTTGCCGAGTTTGGTTTGGTATATGGCAACGACTGGTTTGCAATTCCGTATCGGATGAAAACAAATACCTTATGCGAAATTGATGGCTTTGTCGTAAAAGACGTATTCGGCGACCGCACCTTAATTCAGGCAGCTGATGCAGGATTAGACCAGCAATGGCAGCGCTGGAGCATGTTTAATCTGAGCAACAAAGATCATATAGGAAGTTATAATAATCAATTTTTTCTGCCTTCTACATTGGCCAATTCCCTACAAAGCGCACCTTTAGAAAAGGTGAACTTTATACGCGATGAAATGGCGAATATGGTGTGGGGAATTGAAGAAATTATTCCTGATGGAACGGGTATTGGTATAAGCGGACACGATGCTGCAAAAAAGGACAATGTTTTACCGGAGCCTCTACCCCAATCTGATGCCTTAATTCATTACAAGCTGGGCAACTTCGTACCCGAAAACTGGATTCCTTTTCTTCCAGCGCAACTACCTGGAAGCCACCAAGATATTCATTTTCAAAGAGCTTCCCTGCCAAAATTCGGTTTACCTCAAATCGATACCGTTAAGGCTAAAGGAATTATTTTAACAGAACAGATTGCCCCATACTTTATTAATGAGGAAGAAATCCCCTACTCTGGTACCATAATTAGTCGGGCCTGGCAAAGAACAAGATGGTACAATGGCAAAACCTACAATTGGATTGGAAGGTACAGACAAACAGGAAGAGGAGAAGGAAGTAGTAAGTTGGCTTTTGACCAAATCGTTAATGCTAAAGCTTAGGCTTAAAATGATAAAAAACCAGGAACTGAACCTTTCCAAATCATATAAACTATGAATTGGTTGTATTTTATAGCCCAGGCAGTGTTACTGTAGGCTTGATGAGCATGCAGCGATAAACCGACTTTTATTTGCCCATAATAGATAACCTTTTTTGCTACTGAATGCCGTTTTCTGTATTTTCAAAAATTGAGCTAAAAGAACTAAATCATTTCAGCCGGTTGTTTGAAAATTAGAACCAATATTAACGCTAAGTTAACCTTGCCCTAAAGTCAGTGGGCGTTAGCCCAAACAGCTTCTTAACGTACCGTGTAAAAAATGAAGTACTGCTGAAACACATTTCATCGGCTATCTCGGAGATGTTAAGATTTGTGTTTTGTAGCAGCAAAATAATCCTTTCTTTTGCATGGCTATGTATCCAATCAGAAGCAGTACGATCTGAATGAATTTTGCATAGGTAGTTTAAGTATTTCGGCGTAATATTCAGTTCATTGGCGTAAAACTGCACTTCCCTTTTGGTAAGACAATGTTGCTGTAGTAGTTTAATGAACCGTTCATATAGCGTTCCGGTTTGCAAACTGTGACGGCGACGTTCGTATTCATTAGCAAAGCTATGCCACATTTCGAGGATAAACAGACGCATCTGTAATTTAAGCGCCTCTTCATAAAAGCGATGTTCGGATTCCTGGAAACGAAGAATTAGCCATTTAAAATTGTTAAGTATCTTTTCTTTTTCCGCCTTTGAGTTGATGTCTTTAACAGGAAATACTCTGGAGTGGAGCTGGGCATTGATGCTCCAACCCTGATCAGGAACATTATCTATCAAAAAATCTTTTTCTACCAATAAAACAGTCGACTTAAAATCTTTCGACACTTCTACCAAATTCCATTTGCTTTCGGCAAACCAAAATAAAAACTGACCAGATGCACAGGTCATGTGCTCTTCATTGAAAACAAAATCCAGCTTTCCACTATGGCAGTACAAGTGGACATGGTATTTTTTTAAAAGTCTTTCGGTTGCATCATCAACACTTTCAAGGGATAATGATAATACTCTTGGCTCGGGCGTTTCAATCATTTAATAGAATTTGAAAACTAAATTAGGTAATATTTGACATTTTTGGCGCCATTAGTGCCATAAATCAGAACTAAATTGGTCGGAAATTTGGTGCTTTGATAATATGAATAATTCAGATAATTCAGTATTCGATGATTTAAGAAATGGTGAGGCGATAACCTCTACCCATCCAGGGAGAGCGGAGCTCAGAAAATCAGCATATGAAACAATTCAATTGCTACTGCAGATGAATAGTAGCGCCGATCCGCTTACCATTATAAAATTTCTTGGTCAAATTACCGGACAAAAGATTGATGAAACGGTAGCCGTTTTTCCGCCATTGTACATAAATTATGGCAGACATCTAAGTATCGGAAAAAATGTTTTTATCAACTTCGACTGTACTTTTTTGACTTTGGGTGGAATCGTGATTGAAGACAATGTACTTATCGGCCCTAAAGTAAGTTTACTTTCTGAAGGTCATCCACTGGCACCAACAGAAAGAAGTGCATTAGTGCCAGGTAAAATCCATATTAAAAAAAATGCCTGGATAGGTGCAAATGCAATCATTTTGCCAGGAGTTACGATTGGAGAAAATGCTGTGGTTGCTGCAGGTGCGGTGGTATCAAAAAATGTTGATGATAACACCGTTGTGGCTGGGATACCTGCCAAATTTGTTAAACAGATTTAATGCAGTTGATAATGAGAAAAATTGCAATAATTGCCACAATAGCCTTATTTAGTGCGCTACAGTTGAAAGCACAAACAAAAGTTGAAAAAATTGAAAATAAAATGAATACTAAAGTTCCAAAAATAAGCGATTTCCCAACGGGAGAAGAAAATACCGGCTTTGCAAAATATTTTACAGGCAAATCGTATCTGGCTCCTTTAACCAATAATAAAGACCTTAATGTGCCATTGGCAAATGTAACCTTCGAGCCAGGCTGTAGAAACAATTGGCACAGCCATACTGGCGGTCAGCTGCTAATCGTAGTTGGTGGCGAAGGACTTTACCAAGAGCGGGGAAAATCAGCAAGACATCTAAAGGCTGGAGACATTGTGGAAATTGCACCAAACATAGAACATTGGCATGGCGCCACAAGCAACAGTTGGTTTTCTCACCTAGCCACCAATGGCAGCCCTTTATCAAATGAAAATAAATGGCTTGAGGCAGTTAGCGATGAAGAATACAATAACGCACACAAACAGATCAATAAATAATGAAAAGAATTAGCTGGAAGGTTGGATTGCTATTTTTAATTACCAACACACTTATCTCCACCATTAGCGCACAAAATATGTCAGTTTTAACTCAACAGGAAAAAAGCCTTGCCAGCATTTCTGCTGCAACGGCAACAGGTAAATTAGACTTGCTTAAAATTCAACTAGCAACTGGCCTGGACAATGGCTTGACAGTTAATGAAATTAAGGAAACACTCACTCAACTGTACGCACTGTGGCTTCCCAAGAAGTTTAAATGCTATAAACACTTTTTCTGATTTATTAGCTGAGCGTAAAGCGAAAAACATTTCCGATACCGAAGGACAGAAAATTATCGAGAACACCGTTAAGGATAAATATGAACAGGGTCGTAAAACCTTGGAAGAATTAACCAAAACACCTCAAACCAAGCCAGCACCCGGTTTTGGAGAATTTGCTCCGCGTATTGATGCTTTTCTAAAAGAACACCTGTTTGCAGATATTTTTGCGAGTAAGGTACTCGATCTTCGAAAAAGAGAACTGATTACAATCGCCGCACTGGCATCCATGGAAGGCGTAGAAAGCCAACTACAATCCCATATTAAAATGGGCAAAAATACAGGCATTTCAGATGCCGAATTGAAGGAAGTGAGCATCATCATCCAGCAAATCGTCAGTACGACACAGGCTAATACGTTACTTAGAAATATCGCTCAGCCCATTCTTCCTATTATCAAACCCGATATGATGATTCGTATTTCAGAAATAGAAATTGTTCCTGAACATCTAGAAGCATACAAATCTATTTTAAAGGAAGAATCTGGTGCTTCCATAGCTAAAGAACCAGGCGTGATTGCTATTTTCCCAATGTTTCAAAAAGAATACCCTACACAGGTAAGGATTGTAGAGATTTATGCAAACAAAGCCGCTTATGAGCAACATTTACAAACACCTCATTTTAAAGAATACAAAACTTCTACTTTAAAAATGGTGAAAGACTTAAAATTGATAGATATGGAAAGTCTGGATAAAGAAACTATGCGGTCGATATTCCGGAAATTGGAATAAATCTGACTATTATGCCCTCAGACCCTTCCCTTTCTGCTAATGAGTAATTTTAATTATAAAATAAAAAATTGGAGTAAAGATAACTGCAGCAATAATCAGTGGTTTCCAGATAGGTTTTGCTCTATATTTTTTTTCCACGCCGATGTCACGTTTCCAAAACGCCTCATACATAATCCATATGCCTAAAGAATTGACGACGAAAGGTCCAATCAATCCAATATTGAAATCTATGTATGATAAGACTATTAATGCAATCGCAGTATATAAAAAACCAAAAATTATAACCTGCCAACCTTTTCTTCCAGCAAAATTGCAATTTGATGCCAGCATAAATGAGCCGAAAAAAACAGAGAAAAGAATCGAAAATACATATATTGCCGATTGTGAATAGTATTCAGGAGCTTCTGGATCTTCTACGACATTGCTTCTCCAATGATGTATCGTTTCCTTTTTTTTATTCTCTTTTTGCAATACGAGCTCTTTTTCTATCCTTTCCAATGTATCTACAGGCAATTCAACGTTTCTATCTTGCAAAATATTGAAGGCACATCTAACAGCGTCCTCAGTATGTCTGCCTACATGGTCAATATAGTAAACGAGTTGAGCATCAGTTTTAGCATTTAATTTGGTTTTTAATACGCTCATCTTTTATGTTAAATACTAAATATCGATAATACTTTACGAAGATAATTATTTTCAGACGAACTGGTCAATCGGCTAAATTAATTTGCTATGCAGCAATTCGCTTCATTTTCATTGGATAACAATTATTGTAAGTGCGTTTAGAATTTATAGTTTGGAAAAAATCTATTAGCAAACGACTTTATATCTACCCTTAAGCTCGATTTAATCCCCCTCTCTGCCGCACACCTTTCGCTTATGCATTTAAGCCTATAAAGACCATCGAAAATACCAATTTCAACGAATCAATTGGCTTTTATAAAATGAGAAACTGGTTTCACTTTAGCTTGGTAATTTTAATCCACACGCTTGAACCTACATACACCAGGCAGATACATATCCCTACAATGTTACAATATTTACTTAGTAATTTTTTAGAATTTGTAATTACTTCTCCTAGTAATGTCTTGATTATTGCAATTTATTCACACGTGGCACGCGTGCGCCAGCGAGGGCTCGTTCCACTTGTCGGCGAACAGCAGCTATTAGTTCTAACCCTTTAAATGATTTAGGGTTCGAATTATCATTGTTAATTATTCAAACCAGAGGTACTTTATCTTTAGTGTTAGAGTGGTATCCATTACATCTTCTATATTTCATACATAATGGTTATTGATAGTAACCGATGTAATCTATTGCCCAGTTATTATTAATCTTTGATAGCGTAAATATTAATTTTGTCTCATATTTAGGTATAAAGAATTGCGCAATACATTTGTTGCTGATTATTGCGAATTCTTTTAAAACCCCTTCTTTGTAATGTTCTAAAATAAGTTCAGGTTCTAAGCTTTGCAATGGTATATCAAGGCCAATCCCATCAACCTTAATAATTGCACTTCTTTCAATTTTAGGGCTACTATCTAATGTTTTTCCAATTTCATAGAAATATTGCCTTAAGTTATTGAGGTAAGATTCTGAAAAAAGACCAGATGTCCTGTATCGATTAAGATATAACTCAACACCTTTTTTATCAATTGAGATTTTCTTCATATTGCCGGTAATTGTTTCCTTGGTCAAGGAATATTTTTGGGAACCAGGTTTGAGATTATCTTTGATATTATCCCATTCAAAAAATTTGAAAATTATTTCTTTAATAGGCTCTGTAGACTGATTTCCAGGATTTTGACTAAAAACTATCTGAACTGTAAAGAGGAGACTTAATAATGTAATTAATTTTTTCATGATTTATTTGGCTATGCTTCTTCTTACCTGCGTTAGTATGAAATCATGGTGACCTGTTCGGTTACCATACTGGCTCATAGTTTTCCCGCTTATTTTTCCATCAGCAGAGTTATAATACAGTTTGTTTTTTGAACTAAGTACGTAAATCCAATTGGTTGAACTGTCGTAAAATGCGAAATATTTTCCATTACCATCTATTCCCATTGCTACATTTACAATAAAGTGGTCAGCGCTATTATCATTTCAAATAGCAGTTTGAATAATTCAATTGGCTTATGGCAATATTGTCAAAACTCGGTTTCATTAAATTGATATGTCTCGTCCTGAAATAGG